>NZ_CP092489.1:2242500-5155130 GCF_025643335.1 Endozoicomonas sp. Mp262
CTGATTATCCTGAACAACACTAAGTTGCTCGGGATTTTCTTTGCTCTTTAACAATGTGGAATCCAAATTTAAGCTGAATTGAATTATTCAACTGATTGATTATTTATAATTAATTGGTCGTTTAATAAATTCTTGCTGAGACACTCTTAACGCCAGGATGGCGTGTATGCTGATAATGCAGGAGCAATTTTCAGCCAAGTGTATGGCGGTCCGATTCAATCGGACAATCGTTAAGGTAGTTATATGATTCATATGACAATCCTGAGTATTTTATTTTGACAAAGTATTTTTGCTTTAATCGAGGCGCAAGCTGAGTGATTGAGGGAGCATACATACCGTATGTGACCGAATGAACGAAGATTGCAACGACGAGTAGAGGAAAAAGACGAAGCCAAAAAGATCGCTTTGGGTTATATGGTCAAGTGACTAAGCGTGCACGGTGGATGCCTTGGCAGTCAGAGGCGATGAAGGACGTGGTAATCTGCGATAAGCGTTGGTAAGCCGATAAACAGGCCGTGACCCAGCGATTTCCGAATGGGGAAACCCACTCACATAAGTGAGTATTCCAGTGCTGAATACATAGGCGCTGGGAGGCGAACCCGGGGAACTGAAACATCTAAGTACCCGGAGGAAAAGAAATCAATTGAGATTCCCCCAGTAGCGGCGAGCGAACGGGGATTAGCCCTTAAGTTTATTTTGGTTTAGCGGAACGCTCTGGAAAGTGCGGCAACAAAGGGTGATAGCCCCGTACGCGAAAGGCCAATTTAAGTGAAATCGAGTAGGTCGGGACACGAGAAATCTTGACTGAACCGTCTTCGGACAAGGGGGGACCATCCTCCAAGGCTAAATACTCCTGACTGACCGATAGTGAACCAGTACCGTGAGGGAAAGGCGAAAAGAACCCCGTTGAGGGGAGTGAAATAGACCCTGAAACCGTGTACGTACAAGCAGTGGGAGCCCAGCTACTTAATCATTCTGGAAACTTTATGTATTACATTTATGTACTGCAAAATAAACAAGGTGATTTTTATATAGATTATACCTCTGATCTCAAAAGGAGATTAAAGGAGCATAACTCAGGAAAAAACACTTCTACGAAGTCTCATTCATGGGATCTTGTTTATTACGAAGCTTACAGATCAGAGATCGTAGCGAGAGAACGTGAGAAAAAATTAAAAGCTCACGGTCGATCAAAACAACTTTTACTCGAACGTGTTAAGGCACAGTTCTAGAGTGATTAAGTAGCTGGGTGACTGCGTACCTTTTGTATAATGGGTCAGCGACTTACATTCTGTGGCAAGGTTAACCGCATAGGGTAGCCGTAGGGAAACCGAGTCTTAATAGGGCGCCATAGTCGCAGGGTGTAGACCCGAAACCGGGCGATCTAGCCATGAGCAGGTTGAAGATCAGGTAACACTGATTGGAGGACCGAACCCACCGTCGTTGAAAAGCCGGGGGATGACTTGTGGCTAGGAGTGAAAGGCTAATCAAGCCCGGAGATAGCTGGTTCTCCTCGAAAGCTATTTAGGTAGCGCCTCGTGTCTCACCATCGGGGGTAGAGCACTGTTTGGGCTAGGGGGTCATCCCGACTTACCAACCCCATGCAAACTCCGAATACCGATGAGTGCAATCACGGGAGACACACGGCGGGTGCTAACGTCCGTCGTGGAAAGGGAAACAACCCAGACCGTCAGCTAAGGTCCCCAAGTAATAGTTAAGTGGGAAACGATGTGAGAAGGCCCAGACAGCCAGGAGGTTGGCTTAGAAGCAGCCACCCTTTAAAGAAAGCGTAATAGCTCACTGGTCGAGTCGGCTCGCGCGGAAGATGTAACGGGGCTCAAACTATTCACCGAAGCTACGGGTTCAGCACTTTTGTGTTGAGCGGTAGAGGAGCGTCCTGTAAGCCGTTGAAGGTCAAGCCGGGAGGCAGGCTGGAGGTATCAGGAGTGCGAATGCTGACATGAGTAACGATAAAGGGGGTGAGAGGCCCCCTCGCCGGAAGACCAAGGGTTCCTGCGCAACGCTAATCGGCGCAGGGTGAGTCGGCCCCTAAGGTGAGGTCGAAAGACGTAATCGATGGGAAACGGGTTAATATTCCCGTACCGCTGTTGACTGCGATGGAGTGACGGAGAAGGCTAGGCCAGCATGGCGATGGTTGTCCATGTTTAAGGTCGTAGGCCGAGGGTTCAGGCAAATCCGGACCCTCAAGGCCGAGAACCGATGACGACCGATCTTTAAGATCGGGAAGTGGTCGATGCCAGGCTTCCAGGAAAAACTTCTAAGCTTCAGGTCAACAGGGACCGTACCCCAAACCGACACAGGTGGTCAGGTAGAGAATACCAAGGCGCTTGAGAGAACTCGGGTGAAGGAACTAGGCAAAATGGTACCGTAACTTCGGGAGAAGGTACGCCCCCGCCGGTGATCGGACTTGCTCCGTAAGCTAGTGGGGGTCGCAGAGACCAGTTGGCTGCGACTGTTTATTAAAAACACAGCACTGTGCAAACACGAAAGTGGACGTATACGGTGTGACGCCTGCCCGGTGCCGGAAGGTTAATTGATGGGGTTACCTCACCACCAAATTGCTCTTATGTACTACATATATGTGATTCAAAACGTAAACGATGAGACAGATTTTTATCTGGGTTATAGCTCTGATCTTCGAAAAAGATTAGATCAACATAATTCGGGTATGAATGCTTCTACCAAGGGTAGAATATGGCGCATTGCTTACTATGAAGCATATCAAGTCAAAGAGTTTGCGAGAGCTCGCGAAGCTAAACTAAAGCGCAACAAAAAAATGCGTCAGATGTTAATGCAACGTGTGCGAGAGCAATTTGGTGGTGAGGGAAGCTCTTGATCGAAGCCCCGGTAAACGGCGGCCGTAACTATAACGGTCCTAAGGTAGCGAAATTCCTTGTCGGGTAAGTTCCGACCTGCACGAATGGCGTAACGATGGCCAAGCTGTCTCCACCCGAGACTCAGTGAAATTGAAATCGCTGTTAAGATGCAGTGTATCCGCGGCTAGACGGAAAGACCCCGTGAACCTTTACTATAGCTTCACAGTGGATCTTGATGTTGCTTGTGTAGGATAGGTGGGAGGCTTTGAAGCGTGGACGCCAGTCTGCGTGGAGCCAACCTTGAAATACCACCCTGGCAATATTGAGGTTCTAACCCAGGTCCCTAATCGGGATCGGGGACATTGTGTGGTGGGTAGTTTGACTGGGGCGGTCTCCTCCCAAAGAGTAACGGAGGAGCACGAAGGTGCGCTAAGTACGGTCGGACATCGTACGGTTAGTGTAAAGGCACAAGCGCGCTTGACTGCGAGAGGTACATCTCGAGCAGGTACGAAAGTAGGTCTTAGTGATCCGGTGGTTCTGAATGGAAGGGCCATCGCTCAACGGATAAAAGGTACTCCGGGGATAACAGGCTGATACCGCCCAAGAGTTCACATCGACGGCGGTGTTTGGCACCTCGATGTCGGCTCATCACATCCTGGGGCTGAAGCCGGTCCCAAGGGTATGGCTGTTCGCCATTTAAAGTGGTACGCGAGCTGGGTTTAGAACGTCGTGAGACAGTTCGGTCCCTATCTGCCGTGGACGTTGGAAGTTTGAGGAGAGCTGCTCCTAGTACGAGAGGACCGGAGTGGACGAACCACTGGTGTTCGGGTTGTGTCGCCAGACGCATTGCCCGGTAGCTATGTTCGGACGGGATAACCGCTGAAAGCATCTAAGCGGGAAGCCCCCTTCAAGATGAGACTTCCCTGACTCCTAGAGAGTCCTGAAGAGCCGTTAAAGACTATGACGTTGATAGGCTGGGTGTGTAAGCGTTGTGAGGCGTTGAGCTAACCAGTACTAATGACTCGTGCGGCTTGACCATATAACGCCAAAGCGATTTACCTTCTAGAGACTAGGTGCTTGAAACTAGAGACTAGAAAAGCTGTACACGAAGAGTGTTGTGCAAGAATTAAAGCTTAAAACCGGATTCCAGAGTGAGTGGAGATCAACTGGCCGCTGCCCGCTGATAACTGCCCACTCAAACGTGATTCGCCTGGCGACCATAGAATGTTGGAACCACCTGATCCCATCCCGAACTCAGCAGTGAAACGACATATCGCCGATGGTAGTGTGGGGCTTCCCCATGTGAGAGTAGGTCATCGCCAGGCACTAAATTTAAGTGTTCTGATAGTTTATCAGGATACAGTTCCAGAGAAATATCTCGAACAAAATAGTTTAGCTTGACAGCCATAGAACATTGGAACCACCTGATCCCATCCCGAACTCAGCAGTGAAACGATGTATCGCCGATGGTAGTGTGGGGCTTCCCCATGTGAGAGTAGGTCACTGTCAAGCACTTATTAGAAAACCCTGATAGTATACGCTGTCAGGGTTTTTTGCTATGTGCGCCGAGTATGGCGGTAAGCGCTAATTTCAACCCACCTTAAAACTCCAAATCAAAAAAGTTAGGGTTTCTACTTTTTAAACCGCACCATGCTAGAAAATGTATGTTTTGATAGATCTTACCTGGTGCGGTTTATACCTGCTTAAAAACGTCAGCATTTTTTCATAACCTCTGGCTTTTTCAGATGCTTCTTGTTTATGCTCAAAGTTCTATATAGCCAATGGAATCAAACACCAGAATCTCTTTACCAGGCTGGACTATCAGCATCTCACCCTCGAACCTGCCAACGATTGATGTAAGCGATTAATTAACCCCACCTTGATTTAAGAAGAGTTTTGATTCCATGGCAGCAGTTGCTCAATATCCGCCAGTGTTTTTGCTGCGGGTAGCTGGGTAAACACCTCCTTTAAATAGGCATATGGCTCCAAGCCACAGGCTTTCGCTGTCTCTACCAGACTGTACAGATTAGCGCTGGCATTAGCGCCTGCCTGACTGGTGCTAAACAACCATGCTTTACGCCCGATGACAAAGGGGCGAATGGCGTTTTCTGCCAGATTATTGTCCATGCGCAGATAACCCTCATCGCAGTAGCGAATCAGTTTATCCCACTGGTTATTGAGGTAATTAAGCGCCTTACCCAACAGTGTTTTAGGGGGCGTTTGTGGTAGCGATTTATCTAACCATTGTCGTAGCTGACTGAGAATGTCCCGGCTTTTCTGTTGCCGGATCATTTTCTTTTCTTCACAGGAACAGTCTTTTATTTCCCGTTCAATACGGTAAAGCTTCTGGATATAGGCCATTCCCATATAAGCCTTTCCAGTTTTTACCCCTTTTTTCAGGCCTTTTACCGCTTCATTGAATTTTCTCCGGGCATGGGCCCAGCAGCCCTGGCTGATAATGCCTTCCTGTCGGCCTATGGCAGCATAGCCCTCATAGCCATCCGTTTGCAGATACCCCTTAAAGCCTTCCAGCAACCTGACAGGAACGGACCCACTCCGACTGGGATCATAATCAAATAGAATGACTCTGTGATCTGGAACAGGCTCTGCCACCTGTACCCACATGTACGACAGGCTCTGTGCTTTCTTCCCTGACTCCCTCAGCACCTTGACATGGGTTTCGTCACAATGGATCAGCGGAGATTCAAGTAAATGATCTCGCATCAGGTTGACCAGGGGCTGTACCAGTTCACCGCAACGCACCATCCACTGGGCTGTGGTTGCCCTGGCCACTTCAACCCCGAGCCGGTTCAGCACAAACTGTTCTTGGCGGTACAGGGGCAAGCCGTCCACATATTTTCCGGTGGCAATGTAGGCCAGCAAGCCCGGTGTAGCGATACTACCCGGTATGGGCTGGGGAGGCATGGGTGCGGTCTGGATGGAGCCTTCACAATGGCGACAGGCATACTTTGGGCGCACGTTCTGAATAACCTGAACCTTGGCGGGAATGATATCCAGTTGCTCGCTGACTTCCTCGCCGATCCTGTGCAGGTCATGGCTACCGCAACAGGAGCAGACCTTTTCCTGTTCAGGGAGGTCATGTTCCCGACGAACCCTGGGCAGGGCTTCAGGTAATGGCTTGCGCCCCGGCTTCTTGCGCTGATGGGCAGGGACTGTGATTTCTGCCTCTGCTTTTGCCACTGCATCAGGATTGTCAGGCTGGTCCTGCTCGGCCTCATTGAACAGGCCGAACTGATTGGCTGGTGCTTTTTCGCTAGACGCGCCAAAGCGCTGCCGGATCAGTTGCCGGATATGTTCCTCAAGAGTGGAAAGCCTGCCTTGCAGCTGGGCAATGTAGGCTTTGAGGATAGTGGGGTCATCAGGAAGATGTGCAAGGGTGTCGTTCATCCCTGAAGGATACCCTAAGGCAGGAAGACAATTCCCTGCATCAGATCATTGACGTGTAGGTCAGCGCAGGATGAGGTTGAGGAGGACGAATGTCATAGCCATCCAGCAGTCGGTTGAGAAGATCACCATCAATATGGGAGGGCATGCTATCCCAGTGCCATTGGAACCGGAATTTCTCCAGTCGCTTATACCAGAGGACAAAGCCATTGCGCTCCCAGTAAAGCAGCTTCACCTTGTCTCTTCCCCGGTTGCAAAACACAAACAGCTTGCGGTCAAAGGGGGACAGAGCCATCTCCTGTTCCACCAGAGTGGCCAGGCCATTGATAGACTTACGCATATCCACGGGCTCACTATAAAGGAATACGTCAGTATCAGCCGCTGGACGAATCATAGGCACTGCAACGCCTGAACCAGCCCAGGCACTTGCTCGACGGATACCTCCAGCTTGATACCAGAGGGCAGGTGCATGACAACCGGAGACTGAGAAACAAGGTCAGGCTTTGACATCCCAGCAACAGGAATCAGTTTTGGCTGTGCAGGCCTGGTCATCAACTTTTTCTTCCAATAACTGAACTGATGGGGAGACAGTCCCCTCTGGCGACACCAGGGAGTTTGCCTTATGCCAGATTGTTGCCAGTCCTTAAGGTGCTGCTGCCAAAGCTGTCTGAGTTTGGCGGCTTCATCTGTTTTCATAGTAGGGTTTCCTAAAAAATAGAAAACCTAACTTTTTTGATTTGGAGTTTTAAGGTGGGTTTAAATTGGCGCTTACCGATTGATGGCCCTTTATCGCATCTGTAAAAACGAGTCAGCTGAAGCCGTTGCCCACAGTATTGGTCGCGATCCCCGCAGCGTTCGGGCATGGTTGAAAAAATATAATAAGTTTGGCCCTGAAGCATTGCATTACAGTCTTACCATAAAGCCATTGTTGTACAAGAAGCAGCAAAACGGCTCAATCTCGAGTTGATACCGCTACCCGCTTACAGCCCCGATTTTATGCCTGTAGAGGCTTTGTGGCGATGGCTCAGGGAAGATTTAACCTACCATTACTGTTAGGGATCAAAAGATGAACTTGCCGGTGCTGTCAATCAATTTTGCCAGGAGATTAATCAAGACCCAATAGCTGTGGCTGACCGTCTGTGGGTTGTTTCCTCACTGGTGCATATTCTGGCCTCCCCTGGAACCCAATATTACAGAACAGCTTCAGAAGCAATTACCGGATATTACCGGTCAAATGCAGAATACCGGCAAAACGCCTATCCTGCTGGCCGCCCCCCAGATCAGGCCGCTACTGGCACGCTTTGCCCGTATATGCTCTCCTGAGCTGGCGGTGCTGTCCTATAGTGAAATACCCGATAACCGGCAGATAACAGTGGATCTTACTCTGGGTTAAGCAGTGGTATGTCAAACGGTTACAATGCTCAGGGCTGTGGCTGATTGAAAGTATCCGAAGAGGTGATATGTAATTTCCGAATACAACCCAATTATTTTCAAAAAGGGCTTGAATAGCCGGGGCGCTTCCTTATAATTCGCATCCGTCTGGTGAGGGCAGCAAGCCTTACCAACGACGTAGTGGTGGGCGTAGCTCAGTTGGTAGAGCTCCGGATTGTGATTCCGGCGGTCGAGGGTTCGAGCCCCTTCGCCCACCCCAATCTCTTCTTTTAGATCATTTCTTGATTTTTTACTCTCCTCTCCAGTTATCTGAATCATCAACATCGTTTCTTTTTTGTAGCGTACGAAAGCTATTATTTTCCAATGTCATTGCTATGTGATTCAATCAGAATATAGTCAGAATCATCTCTACTCAGGAATGAGGAATAGTGCATTGGGCAGGTTAATGAGTTCTATCATTGGTCATCGTGGTGCTGCGGGTCTGGCTCCAGAGAATACCCTTGCGGGTATAGACAAGGCCGTAGAGCTTGGTATTGGCTGGGTTGAGCTGGATGTTACCTTGCTTGGCGATGGACTTCCTGTGATGTTCCATGACTCCCGGTTGCATAGAACAACCAATGGCAAGGGCTATATCAATAAAGTGAGCGGCCGTGAAGCCGGTTTACTGGATGCGGGTGGTTGGTTTTCTGATGAGTATGCGGGGGAGAAAATTCCAGGCCTTTTTGAAACGCTGGAATTAATAAAGCAAAGTAATCTTGGCCTTAACCTTGAGTTGAAACCTAATGGTTGTGATATACAACAACTGTCAGAAAAAGTTATTGATATCATCTCGCAGACATCCTTTCCAAGGGAAAAATTGTTAGTATCCAGCTTTAATTACGATATTCTTGAATTATATCAGGCTCAGTCTGATCATCAGTTAGGCTGTCTTTTTGAAAGGTTGCCAAGAAACTGGAAAGTGCTGGCTGAGAATGTGGGTGCTGTTAGTATCCACCTGAATGCCAATAAAATAACTGAAAAGAAGGTGGTGCAGATTAAGGATGCCGGGTATGAAATATACTGCTACACCGTAAATGATCCAGATAAGGCCTTAGTTCTTAAAGACTGGGGTGTTGATGGCGTATTTTCTGACTATCCCCAGCAATTGACTGGTATTTTTAAGAGGCTCTGACCTGGTTGTGTTCCTGTCGAGAACTAGTGATAGAATTCAACGTAGATCTCAGCATATCCACTTAATTTAAGATGATGCCTTTTGGTAGGAGCAATAACCATTTTTTTGTCTTTAGCTAGTGGGTATTCCTGACCCGTTTCATCATCACAGAATATCAGAGTTCCTTCAATAATATGGAGTATCCCCCAGGTTCCGGGGGCTGTGCTGTGTTCTTTAAGAAAAGCTTTAGGAATATTATCTGAAGTAAAAATAGTTGTTTTTTTATAGGGGGTGACTGAGCTGGGTAATTTAGTCATGACCGTATCTCCTATATGCAAAAGCATTGCCCATAACTTGCAAAAGCAGATTAACAGGCATGCTGCATCAAAGGTTTAGGAGTCCATGCTCAGTGCATCAAGCATGGCTCCTGCCTGTTATAGGTGTTTATGGCTCATCAATTTCCCGAAGGTACTTAAATAATTTTCGAGAGGCCGCAGGAGGCTTTTGTTGCTCAGCCTCTTTTTTGGCATTTCGAACCAGTTGCCGGATATGCTGGTGATCAGCTTCAGGGTATTTATCCAGATATTCTGTTAATGCAGGTTGTCCCTCATTGATCAGTCGTTCCCGCCAGCGTTCCAGTTGATGGAAACGACGATTGTACTCTTCGCTGGAGCTATCCAGCCTGTCCAGAAATTCCTGGATAGGGGCAATATCCTGATCCTGCATCAGTTTGCCAATAAACCCCAGATGACGCTTACGGGCATTATGGCTTTTAATGCGCTTGCTTTCATCCAGCGCATCCCGCAGCCGCTCGTTCAGGGGGAGCTTGTCTAGCATTGATGGCTTCATATCCATCAGGCGGGCGCCCATATCTTTTAAGGCGTGCATTTCGCGCTTGATTTCGGACTTGCTGACATATTCGATTTCTTCCTCGTCAAGGGTGTCCTGAGGAAGTTTATGGGAAGACATACAGTGCTTTACCGCTCAGATTGCTATGTTTGAACTCATTATTATAATAATTCTCGGGCTAGTTAAAAAATTAAATGATAAGGAACGGGTGGAGCTATGGGTGTAAATTCCAATGAAGTGCTGGATCCCAGAATGGAAGAAGGCCGTCTGAAAGGTTTAGTCAGTGATATTCTTGATGAGGCTCGCAAGCAGGGTGCTGATGGCTGTGAGGTGGGGGTTAGCCTGGATGCCGGATTATCTGCCAGTGTTCGCATGGGGGAAGTGGAGACGGTAGAGTTTAATCGTGACCAGGGATTTGGTATTACGGTTTATCTGGGGCAAAAAAAAGGGTCTGCCAGTACTTCCGATAGCACGGCTGGAGCTATTAAGGATGCGGTGAAGGCTGCCTGCAATATTGCGCGGTATGCCTCAGAGGATCCTTGTGCAGGCTTGGCAGACGCTGAATTGATGGCAAAAAATCTGCCAGACCTGGATCTTTATCACCCGTGGGATATCAGCGCAGAGGAGGCTATCGAGTTGGCAAAAACCTGTGAGGATGCCGGAAGGGGTTATAGTGATCAAATTGTCAACTCTGATGGAACTCACACTTCCTCACACAAAGGTTGTCGTGTTTATGGTAACAGTCACGGTTTTATTGGAAGCTATGTATCCAGTCGCCATAGCATCAGTTCGGTCTTGATTGCCCGACAGGGTGAAGAGATGCAGAGGGATTACTGGTATACCCTGGGCAGGGCGGCCTCTGCGCTGGAGTCTGCCGAGCAGGTGGGGCAAAAGGCTGCAGAAAGAACGCTTAGCCGTCTGGGTGGCCGTAAGGTTGAGACCGGTAAGGCACCTGTCCTGTTTGCCCCGGAAATGGCTTCCGGACTGATTTCGCATTTTCTGGGGGCTATCAGTGGTGGCAGCCTTTACCGTCAGTCTTCCTTTTTACTGGATCATCTTGGTAAGCAGGTGTTCCCGGAATGGCTGCGTATCCATGAGCAACCCTTGCTAAAAGGAGGGCTGGGTTCTGCCAGTTTTGATAATGATGGTCTTGGAACCCGGGCTAAAGATTTCATTAATGAGGGAATTCTCCGGAATTATATTTTGAGCACCTACTCTGCCCGTAAGCTGGGTATGCAGAGTACGGCTAATGCCGGTGGTGTCAATAACCTGTTCGTTGAAAGTAATGCTGGTGGGCAGCAGGCGTTGTTGAAAAAAATGGGAACCGGGCTTTTGGTTACAGAACTGATGGGGCAGGGGGTAAATCTTGTCACAGGGGATTACTCAAGGGGAGCTGGTGGTTTTTGGGTTGAGAATGGAGAGATTCAGTATCCGGTATCTGAAGTTACCATTGCAGGCAATCTAAAGGATATCTTTATGGGGATTGTTGCTGTGGGGAATGATGTTGATAAGCGAGGGAATATAGAGACAGGCTCTATTCTGGTGGATGAAATGGCACTTGCTGGTAGTTAGTTTTTTTGTGATTTTGCTATCCGGTGCCCGTAGCCGGATAGCTATCTACTAGGTTTGGAAGCCATGGTCTATCCCGTGAGTATGGCAGGTATTTTAACCGAAAAGATATTGTAGTGTTTAGGGAATAGACAGCTAAACTAGGATATTTCATAGATAAAGGTAAGTTCTGCCCAATCTGTTGATATGATTGAGTCGACAGGCAAAATGTTTCGGAGAGAGCAAGTGGGAACTTGTCATGAGCAAATTATCAGCAAGTTTTAGGTGTTCTGGGTTAAACTTGTTTATGGCTTGCTCCGGGGGAGGTTTATATACCAATTATTCAGAGTTGTTTTTCTTCTGAGGTAATCCTTTGTATTGGCTGGCTAGAAGCGTAAGTCAGTGCTATTTGTCTAAAAAATACTTCCTGACTTGCTTAATCAGTGAGCGTCGATTATGGTAATGAATTTTAAGTAGTCTTAGTTTAGATGTTGAGGTTTTATTATGTTGAAAGAAAATAGCGGAGCAATGTATAGGAGGTTGAGTTTCATTGTTATTACTTTATATGTATTTATACTTGCAACGATATCTTCTATATCAAATGCTGACCCCATAGATGCTGAAGACATAATAAGTATTGCTAAACAGTGGTGTTTTAATAGTGCAGAGTTATTGCATAAAACAATAAGGCAAGATAAGGGTGGGACAAAAAAAATTTTAAAGCAGGCGTTGGGGAAAGGGAATATAGATAAATCATGTTATGGATTAATAGTCGTTGATCAGAATATACAAAAACTTGGTAAAAAAGTTGGAATTATTACTAAAATTATGATGAAAATTAAACAACAAGTTGATGCAGACAATGAAAAGGCTGCTCGTCGTATTGCTTCAGGATTTTCACAAGCTCTCGAAGAACCTGCTATTTCTAATATTAAGGCAGGGATTAACCAATTAGTTGGTAATGAAAGAAGTACCGAAGGTGAAGATTACCGTGGAACAGAAAAACCTGTTGCTATGACAGCTTATGTTTACTCTGAACCTACTGCCCCTCCTCCGTCGTTACCACCACCATATGAACCACTAAAAAGATGGGGTGATGTGAGAGTTAATGATTACCCCTCTGAAACTATTGCCCCTCCTTTGTCGTTACCACCGCAATATGAATCACTAGATTCACCTGTTTCAGAAGCTGTTGATGAAAAAAGATTGTCATTTGAGGAATGGCGAAAAGGTGTGAACGATTTTGCTAGTAATAATTGTTTTGGGAAAGCTTTTTTATTTGGAGTCATGTCTAATGGTCAGTTTAAATTTGAGGGAAAGGTATTTGATTATAAAGAAAATGTAGAGTTGCCTGTTTTGTTGGTTGGAACAAAACGACTAAGTTATCCTTTGGGTTCTGATCTTGATAATCCAAATGAAGAGAAATTGTTAAGATCAGATATGAATTTGACAGATGGTAATATTCAAGATTGCACAATGACCCCAATTCTTGTAGTGGCTCCAAAAAGTTGTGAAAACTTTTATGTTAAAGTAAAAGTCGCTGATTCTTGGCTGGATAGAACATCTCATCCATGTGATAACTTTACTGGAGAGATTGTGCTAAAAATTTGCACAAGAATTCATGAATTGACAAGAATAGATCAGTCGATAGTTAAAAATAAAAATATAGGTGGAAGGGGGCGATTTATGACAGTGAGCATGCCTTGCAAAAAAGATTGTAGACAGTGCAGCGGTAACCATAAATTCAAACATCCAGGGAAGTGTCTTTCTTTTGATTGCGTAGAAAAAGGGGTTGAAGAGTTCGCTGGCCAAGAAAACTTCCTGGCCCGCAGGAATTGTTTTTTTCATGCTTTTATTACAATGAAAGGAGAAAAAAAGCGAGAAAAGTTACAAACAGAAACCTACTCTTCTCATGGCTTTGCTAGCATGAATGTTGCTAACCATGATAATTCTGACGTTACACTAAAGTTCGCAAATTTGATGACCTCAGGTGAGGCATGGAAACCTGTTCGATTTGTGAAAAAAGAAAGTAGTTCATACTCTTTGTCTAAGCCTCACTCGGTGAGAATTTATTTAGTCATGGAAGACCAAGGCGCTATAATCGAAGAATCTGACTATGTTCAACGGAGTCAGGAAAAAATGAACAAGTTAGGTTATTACTAACGACCTGTTTTTAGTGGGACTGGTCTGGCAAGAGTTCATCCATTACTTCAATGTCTACCGGGGTTTTCCTGCCAAAAATCAAACAGCGCATTTAACCGTAAAAAAGTGTGGCCAGCCCGAGAAACGACAGAAAGCCGATCACATCCGATACGGTTGTTAGAATGATGGTTCCTGCCAAAGCCGGGTCAACATTGATGGATTTCAGCAGGATAGGGAGGCTGGCTCCGGTCATGACCGCAACGGTAAGGTTGATAACCATAGCGCAGGCGATAACAAGGGATATGATCGGGTCCTGAAACCAGAACCAGGCGATAGCTGAAACCAGTGCAGCCCAGAGCAAGCCATTCAGAAAGCCGGCAGCGAGTTCCCGGCTAAGCAACCACCTCAGGTTTGTGGTACTGATTTGTCCCAGTGCCATCCCCCGAATGACCAGGGTGAGGGCCTGTCCTCCGGCATTTCCCCCCATTCCTGCAACGATGGGCATCAGGACGGCCAGGGCAACTACCTTATCAATGGTTTCCTGGAATACTCCAATAACGGAAGCCGCGATAAAAGCGGTAATCAAATTAATGCCGAGCCAGACCGCACGTCTTCTGGCTGTTCTGAGCGGCGGGGCAAAGGTGTCTTCATCATCATCAAGGCCCGCCATACTCATCATTGAGTGCTCGGCCTCTTCACGAATAACATCGATGACATCATCAATGGTGATCCGTCCCAGTAGTTTGCCCTTGTGGTTGACCACTGGTGCAGAGATCAGATCCTGTCTTTCAAAAATCTGGGCAACCTGGGTTGCCTGGGTATCCGCCTCAATAGGATCAAGGTCTGTTAACATTACTTCTCTGACGGTGGCTGAAGGGTCAGTGGTTAGCAACAAGGTCAGGGGAAGCCTGCCTATGTACTCATCCCGGCGGTTGACCACCAGAAGGCTGTCGGTCATATCCGGAATTTCTTCGTGTCTGCGCAAGTACCGGAGCACAACATCCACAGTATTGCTGGGGCGAATAGTGATGGTGTCAGTATTCATCAAACCGCCAGCAGAATCCTCAGGGTAGGATAGAATGGCTTCTACCCGCTGGCGATCCTGGCTATCCATGGAGTCCAGAACCTTGCGGGTGATGGTATCAGGAAGTTGCTGCAGTAAATCTGCTATGTCATCAACGTCCTGACCCTCAGTGATGGCTTTAAGCTCCGCAACATTCATTCGGTCCAGGAAAAACTGACGGACTTCATCACTGAGTTCCTGGAGTACATCCCCTTCCTGTTCACGATCAATAAGCCGCCAAAGTAAGCTTCGCAGCTTTGGTGGCGATGATTCCAGCAGGTGTGCCGAATCTGCCGGGGGCAGGCTATTAAGCATGACTCGCAGTTCTTGAGAAACACCATTCTCAAGCGCATCGTTCAGCTCCTTGAGTTCCTTGTCACCAATGCTTAATTGCAGTTGCTGGACCATATTTTCCGCCTAGAGGTCACAGATAAAAATAACGGTGTTATTTTATCGGTATGGAGAAGTTTTAATCACTCTCCCTCATTAAAATAATTATTGATGAGGGTGCAGAGAGCGT
Organism: Endozoicomonas sp. Mp262; assembly: GCF_025643335.1. Lineage (NCBI taxonomy): Bacteria > Pseudomonadati > Pseudomonadota > Gammaproteobacteria > Oceanospirillales > Endozoicomonadaceae > Endozoicomonas > Endozoicomonas sp. Mp262. Next base: position 2,257,407 of record NZ_CP092489.1, read on the forward strand.
CACAGGCTTCTTTTTCATCATGGCCGTCAAGCATCAGTTCAATAGATGAGCCTTGTCCAGCCGCCAGCATCATAACAGCCATAATGCTTTTGCCATCAATATCCTGACCATTGAAAGAAACTCTTACCTTACAGGAAAAGCCTGAAGCGATGGATACAAACCGGGATGCTGCACGTGCATGCAAGCCAAGTTTATTGATGATTGTGACCTGCTTTTTTATCACTCTTCAGGCAGCTCCCTGTGACGGACTTGTATACTATGTGAATGATTGAAGAGCCTGCCTAGCCTCTCGGTCAGGAAGACGGAGCGATGTTGCCCTCCAGTGCAGCCAATGGCAACAGTCATATAAGTTCTCTGTCCCGATTCAAATTTGGGTAGCCATTTTTCGATAAAGGCTGATATATCATCCAGCATGCTTTGTACATCGGGCTCAGTTGATAAGAAGTCCTGAACGGGTTGTTCCAGGCCTGTGAGGCCTCTTAAGGATTCCACCCAGTAGGGATTGGGTAGACAGCGCACATCAAAAACAAAGTCAGCATCCATGGGGATGCCATGTTTAAAGCCGAATGATTCAAATAGCAGGGTGATACGGGAAGCATCTGCTGATTCTTCGATGCACGCTTTCCTGACCCGCTCCCTGATTTGATGAACAGAAAGTGGCGAGGTGTCTATTTTGATAGTGGCAAGGGATTGAACGGGACCAAGCAGTTTCTTTTCCTGCTCAATGGCTTCAGAGAGGGAGCATTGTTCGTTGGTCAGGGGGTGTTTGCGCCGTGTAGCACTGTAGCGTTGCATTAATGTGTTGTTATCAGCGTCAAGAAAGATAACCTTGCAATCAATGCCCTGTGCTTTAAGTTTGGCAAGAACATCCGGAAAGTTATCCATGGCACCGGGTACATTTCGGACATCAATGCTCACAGCCATGGCCGGAGGTGTGCTATGGGTCTCTTTCAGGGTGGTGTGAAGCCGGTCCAGAATGCTGACGGGAATATTGTCTACACAGTAGAATCCCCCGTCTTCAAGTGCATGCAGGGCTGAACTTTTTCCTGATCCGGATCGTCCACTGATAATAAATAGCTTCATAACACGTGATTTCCTGTCGGCCTCCTACTACAAAAGCACTCTAAGCTTTCAGCATAGAAAAGTATGGAGGGTTATTCATACAGATTTTAAACAAAATTTATGACTTTATGAATTATACCCATCACTCAATGGACAATAGGGAATAATTAGCGGGAAATGGAGTGGGATGCTGCTTCCCGTTAACTATTCCCTATTGTCCCGGGAAGTTGGGCAAACCTGTCTTTGGAGGCGGTCAGGTTATGGTTTTAAATCACTGGGGCCATCAAGAGATGTCAGGAAATCTCTACGGGAGTGGTAAAGTAGTCATAGAGCTCGTCCGATGAGTGGGCTTCACGTAATTTATTGAGCAGTGTGCTGGATTGAAACCGGCTGGCCAGGGCCTTAAGGATTTCCAGGTGTTCCTGGGTGTCTTCCACAGGTACAATCAGGGCAAAGACCAGATCCACGGGTTTCTGGTCCACTGCTTCGAAGTCAACGGGTTCCGCCAGCTGAAAAAGCAAGCCAGTGGGCTGGGTGCATGACTTGTGACGGCAGTGCGGAATAGCTATGCCATTGCCAAGACCCGTGGTGCCGAGGCGCTCACGGGACACAAGGCAGCCAAAAAGATCTTTGGCATTGATGGCAGGAACTTCGTCACTGATCAGGGTAGCAACGGCTTCAAGAACTTTCTTTTTGCTAACCCCGTGCACACCACAGAGGGTGCGCTCGGGAGTCAGTATGTTTTCAATGATCATACAATAATAAATATTGGCTCAGAACTTACCAGAGACGCCTTGTGTGCGATTCAGGTTTTTCTCTTTGTGTTTGACCAGCTGGCGGTCGAGCTTATCCGACAGCAAATCAATGGCGGCGTACATGTCCTCTGAGTCAGCGGCAGCATTGATATCTGCACCTCTTGTGTGAAGACTGGCTTCAGCCTTGTGGGTGAGTTTTTCTACACTCAGTGTCACTTGCACATTGGTGATACTATCGAAGTGTGCATCCAGGCGCTCAAGCTTTTTGGTTACGTAGTCGTGCAGAGCTTCTGTTACCTCGACATGATGTCCACTGATGTTGACTTGCATGTAGCGCTCTCCTGATCCCGTGTCTTGACTTCTACCAACCCCCGGGATCTTTCGGGTTGGTATAGGTTGATTCTATCATCCAAGACGCACCTTGCGATGCTTCAGGACAAAAAAATAATAATATTAAACGAGTCGCTTCCGTTCATTGGATGGCGGAATATGCAATGATTCCCGGTATTTGGCGATGGTACGCCTGGCCACCTTGATTCCCTGTTCTCCCAGTAATAGGGCAATTTTGTTGTCACTCAGGGGCTTCCGTGAATTTTCCTCGGCCACTATCTTCTTAATCAATGCCCGTATCGCTGTTGAGGAGCATTCGCCACCCCCGGCCGTACTGACATGACTGGAAAAAAAGAACTTTAGCTCATAAACCCCCCGGGGGGTATGCATATACTTTTGAGTGGTAACCCGGGAGATGGTGGATTCGTGCATGCCGACGGCATCAGCAATATCTGCCAGTACCAATGGCTTCATGGCTTCTTCACCCTGGTTGAAGAAGTCGTATTGGTACTCAACTATTTTTCGGGCAACCTTAAGCAGGGTGTCGTTGCGGCTTTGCAGGTTTTTTAAAAACCATTTTGCCTCCTGCAAGTGGTTTTTCATGAAAACATTATCCCGTGAACTATTGGCTCTCTGAACCATAGAGGCATAGTTGTTGTTAATTCGCAGGCGTGGAAGCGCTTCGGCATTCAGCTCAACCTGCCAACTGTTCTTGAACTTTCTGACCATAATGTCAGGGATGATGTATTCAGAGGCAGGTTGCTCAATCTCTGAACCGGGGTGGGGGTTAAGACTTTGAATCAGGCTTAGTGCTTCACGCAGAGGCTCTTCCTTTAGCTTCATTTTTTTCATGATACCGGCGTAATCATGATTACCCAGGGCAGGAAGGTGTTTGTCAATCAATTGGGCGGCAATATCCATATAGTCTGTGGAATCTGCCAGCTGATTAAGCTGAACGGTCAAGCATTCCCTGAGGTCATGGCTGGCACAGCCAACGGGGTCAAACTGCTGGATACGATGCTGTAGAACCATCACCTCATCCAGTTCAAGCTCCTCAAACTGTTGGTGAAGCGTCTTAAAAATATCTTCGATAGGGGTTGTCAGGTAGCCATTAGCGTTAACAGATTCAATGATAGTCAGGCCAATTAAACGATCCAGGTCGCTCATGGGGGCCATATTCAGCTGCCACTCCAGGTAGTCCTGCAGGGTGTCCACGGTGCGATTTTTGGCGAAGGGGTCCAGGTCTTCATCAGAAACGGGCGTAGCAGGCGCACTGGGATAGATATCATCCCACTTGGAATCCAAAGGAAGCTCTGATGGAATTTCATTATTCCACTCGGTTTCTTCTTTTGTTGTTTCCTGCCGGGGGCTGTCACTGAAGTCAGGTGGCTGCTCTCCCTGATATTGCTCTTCGCTGGCGGTGTTTGCAGAGTTGTCTTCCTCGGCCTCCAGCATAGGGTTTGACTCCAGTATTTCCTGAATCTCCTGCTGCAGATCCAGAGTAGATAACTGCAGTAGGCGAATGGCCTGCTGTAGCTGAGGAGTCATGGTCAGCTGCTGGCCCATTGTGAGCTGTAAGGATGGCTTCATAGGGCAACCGTTTACCTGTACTTCTTTATAAAAATTTTGACCTGTTATATTTGTACGTCATCTCCGTATAGTGGCGACTATAATCCTATCGTTGCCACAGGCAAAAGCAACTGATTTTTATAGGAATTCAGGTTTTCTGTATCTTGAAACCCGAGATGGCGAAAGATGCGTCCGGTGGGTGGCGGGTCGAAGTGGTAGGGTATTTCAACCCGCCGGGATAAAAGTTAAAGACTGAATTGATGCCCAAGATAGACATCACGGACTTTCTGGTTCGCTAATACCTTCTGACTGTCGCCTTCAGCAATGATATGTCCCTCACTGACAATGTAGGCATTCTCACAAATATCCAGGGTTTCCCTGACGTTGTGGTCAGTAATCAGGACGCCAATTCCGCGTTGTTGAAGGTGTCGTATAATCGCTTTAATGTCACCTACGGATATGGGGTCTACACCGGCAAAAGGCTCGTCCAGCAAAATGAAAGCGGGATCTGTAGCCAGGGCCCTGGCAATTTCGGCGCGTCGCCGTTCACCACCGGAAAGGCTCATTCCTGTACTGTCCCGGATATGGGTGATATGGAATTCTTCCAACAGGGACTCTGTTTTTTCAAGACGCTGCCGTTTTGATAAGTCCTTACGGGTTTCCAATATGGCCAGAATGTTATCCTTTACAGAAAGTCGGCGGAAGATAGAGGCCTCTTGTGGCAGGTAACCTATACCCGCCCTTGCCCTGCCATGCATCGGCTCGAAGGTAAGATCCCTTTGATCTATTCTGACAGCTCCCCCATCCGCTTTAACGAGACCCACTATCATATAAAAACAGGTGGTTTTACCGGCGCCATTGGGGCCTAGCAGGCCAACAATTTCACCACTATTGACTTGCAGGGAGACATCCCGGACCACCTGTCGTTTTTTATAGCTTTTACTAAGCTGTGTTGCGGTTAATGTTGCCATTCAGATGTATTTTAAAACCTTTGCTCTAGTTGGCAGGGGGGGTTGCAGCCTTTGGCTCCGGTCTGGGTTGGATGACCATGATGACCCGGCCTTTTTCGCCATTTCCGGCAGGTTGGCCAGAGGCATTAACGGTTTGCAGCTTCAGGTTGTATTCGATTTTTTCACCTTTGAATACATCGCCCTCCTGGGTGAGCTCTCCCTGTTGGAGTAGCTCAATGCGATCCCCGGCTGCATCATAGTTGATGGTGTTCCCCCAGGCTTTCAGCTTTCCCTTACCATTTTCCTGCTGTTGTTCGTAGTAGGCACGTTGGCCTTTTGCCACAACACGGGTCACTTTTCGATGGGCGTCATTGTATATGGTGATCAGGTCACCTTCTATCCGGGTACTTCCCTGAGTCATAATAACATTGCCACGGTACACGGAAATGCCTTTCTTATTATCAAGGTCAGCGGAGTTTGACTCAATTTCAATGGGCTTTTGCCGGTCTGATTGCAGCGCTGCTGCGATACCTGGAAGCATCAGTATCACAAGAAAAAAAGACTTAATTCGATTCATGGACTCCTCTTACCCTTGATTTAAGGTGGATCTGGCCTTTTTCATAATAGGTTTTCATTCCTATGGCCCTGACTTTGCTGTTGTTGCTGGTGATCAGTACAGGCAAGTCTGTTTCTGCCATTCCCTGGTCGGAATAGAGCGTAAGATAATCGGTATTCATCCGGGTGTGCCTGCCGGTGCTGATTTTATCCTGGTTCATAATGACATTATTCCATAGAACCAGCGTATCATTTCCTGATAATAATTTACCGTTCGCCGCATGGGCTGTGGTTATCTGTCCTGTTTTACGGTAGCTGGTCATGTGAGGCAAGCTCAATAGCGTCGTATCATTATGCGGGTAGTGGGAAATACTTTGGGATGTCAGCTGGTACTCAAGCTTGCCACCTTTACCGTATTGAAGAATATTGGCCTGTTCCAGAAAGTAGTCCGCATTTTTCCGGGCATCAGTGGATTTTTTCTGTGTTCCCGGGTGAAGGTCTGTGTCATAAGCCCAATAGCCCATAGCCAAAAGCATAAAAAGCAGGCTTAAAAAAATGGGAAGGTTCCGGTTGAACATGAATGGGACCTGATTCAGAGTGGCTAATAGATTACACAATGCCTGCTTTTAGCAGGTCGTGCATATTAATGGCACCAACGGCATGATTCTCATTGTCAACACAGATCAGTGCATTGATTTTGCGATCATCCATGATTTTGAGCGCCTCGGCAGCCAGTATATCCGGTGAAACTGTTGTGCACTTGGCGGTCATGACATCATCAATATTGGTGGTTTTGGGATTAGCCCCATGATCCAGTGCCCGCCTTAAATCACCATCAGTAAAAATACCAATAACTTTCCTTTGGCGGTCACATATGGCTGTCATCCCAAGCCCTTTTTGGGTAACTTCCAGCAAGGCATCGCCCAATAGGGTTCCCTCTGGAACCGTGGGCATTCGACTGCCCTGGTGCATGATATCCCTGACTTTAAGCAGGAGTTTGCGACCAAGGGTGCCGCCCGGGTGAGAGAATGCGAAGTCTTCCGCAGTAAACCCTCTGGCTTCAAGCAGGCTGATGGCCAGGGCGTCTCCCATCACCAGCTGGGCTGTGGTACTGGAGGTGGGCGCCAGATCCAAAGGGCAAGCTTCCCGGCCGACGCTGATATCCAGATTCACATCCGCTGCCCTGGCGAGGGTGGAACCGGGGTTTCCCGTCATACTCACAAGAGGGGTTCCCAGCCTTTTAAATAAGGGCAGCAGGGTAACGATTTCAGGGGTTTCACCGGAGTTGGACAGGGCAAGGATACTGTCATCATGGGTGACTGTTCCCATATCACCATGACTGGCTTCTCCGGGATGAACAAAGTAGGCCGGTGTTCCTGTGCTGGACAGGGTGGCTGCGATTTTGCGGGCAATGTGCCCGGATTTGCCCATCCCGGCAACAATCACGCGCCCCTGGCATTCCAGCAGGGTTCGACAAGCGGTTGAAAAATGGCTGTCAATCCTTGGGCTTAGAGACTGGATCGCTTCCAGTTCCATGGCAATGGCTTGCTTGCCTGAGCGAATAAACGAGTCGTTTTCGGTCATAGCTGTAGAAACCTGTGGGAGTTCGGCCTGTTATTTTATGTTATGTGTTCTGAATGTATAGCCAGCCACCATAAAAACAATAACTCAAAAGCAGAATTGTACCGGTGAACCTGCCAACCTGCCTTGATTTTCCACCGGCAATGGCTACAACCAGTACTAATAATGTCAGCCCCAGCATTACGGGATAATCGCGCATTATGACAGACTCATTAAGCGGTCCCGGAGATATCAAACCCGGCATGGGAAGCACTGCCAGAAGGTTGAAAATATTGGAACCCACCACATTGCCCAGGGCAATATCATGATGCTGGCGCAGGGCACTCATGATCGATGCGGCCAGCTCCGGTAAGCTGGTGCCAATAGCTACAATGGTCAGGCCAATAACCAGTTCACTGACACCCAGTAACTCGGCAATCCTGCTTGCCCCCCATACCAGTATCTGTGAGCTAACCAGCAATATAGCCAGTCCACCCAATAGTTGGATATAGGCTGCTTTTGACGTGAGTTCAGGTAATGCATCCGTTTCAGCCAGGGGCTCATCCGGGTGGTGTTTTTGCCACCGAATCATCAGGTAAAGGGTTGCAACAAGACCGCAGAGTAGAATCAGGCTATCTATGACGCCTAAATAACCATTAATCAAACAGCCACCGGCAATCAGGGTTATAGCTGCCAGCCAGGGTAATTCCCTTTTGGCTATTGCCTGTTTGACAGGCAGGGGGGCGATGATGGCCGTTATCCCCAATACCAGGCCCAGGTTGGCAATATTGGAGCCTATGGCGTTACCTACAGCAATATCTCCGTGGTTTTGGGAAGCGGCGATAACTGAAACAAGAATTTCAGGGGCCGAGGTTCCTATAGATACCACGGTAAGACCAATAAGCATCGGAGAGATATTCCAGTTCCTGGCTGTTGCAGCTGAGCCTGCCACAAACTTATCTGCGCTCCAGGTCAAGGCTATAAAGCCTGAAATAATCGCGAGTATGGCCGTAATCATCGTTGGTTTTATCTTGCTGGTCTTTCTCTATTCTACCCGTGAGTTTGCCAGACTTACCACTGGCGGACAGAGAAAAAAATCCCTTTGGACTATGTTATTGCTGCGTGCCTGTATCTTGTCACAGAGCCTTTTTCCCAAACTTGTTATAAGGACGGTTTCCCGGCAGGACATATAGCTAATTGAGAACGCCCCCTGGATACGGTACTCTCAGGGGGCTGGATGGTGAAAAAGTGTGTAACTTAGCCATTATTAAGCGGGTATTCGTAAAATTTGGATTAGTTTCCGTATAAATAGCTGAACCAAGGCCGACGGCAGGTTTATGAAATACCCGGGATAGGGCTTGACCCTGTATCAGGTGGGACCTCGAGATATGCTGGCCCGCTATTGCCACTTCAAGGAACCCTGGTTTGATGACAGAAGTTAACAGGAACTTTATAGAAATCCGTGGCCTTAAATTTCGCCGTGGTGAACGAGTCATCTTTAATGGCATTGATCTTGATATCCCCCGAGGCAAGGTTGTGGGCGTTATGGGGCCTTCCGGAACAGGAAAAACAACACTGTTACGCCTTATAGGCAGGCAGTTGAAGCCTGATGCTGGCAGTATTGTGGTGGATGGTCAGGATCTTTTTTCCCTGTCCAGGGAGCAGTTATTCAGGTTGCGCCGCAAAATGGGGATGCTTTTCCAAAGTGGAGCCCTGTTTACCGATATCAGCGTATTCGAAAATATTGCCTTTCCTCTCAGAACGCATACCCGTCTCCCTGAAGCGATGATCCGCGATATTGTCCTGATCAAGCTTCAGGCCGTTGGCCTACGGGGCGCTGCTTCGCTGATGCCCAGTGAGCTGTCCGGGGGAATGAACCGGCGGGTTGCCCTGGCAAGGGCCATAGCCCTTGATCCTGAAATGGTGATGTATGATGAACCCTTTGTGGGTCAGGATCCCATTGCAATGGGGGTTTTGGTACAGTTGATCCGTCGTTTGAATAAAGTGCTGGGTGTCACCAGTATTATTGTCTCCCATGATTTGAATGAAACCGCCAGTATTTCAGATTATTTATATCTTATTGCTGATGGAGAGGTTATTGGTCATGGGTTGCCCGATGAAATGCAGCATTCGAATGATCCCAGGGTCAAACAGTTTATGAGGGGCCTGCCTGATGGTCCGGTTCCCTTTCATTATCCAGCGAGAGATTATCGGGAAGATCTTCTGAGAGGTTTCAATGAAGCTTGAACTTCTGGAAAGGGTGAGGTTGTTAGGACAGTTTGGCTTGAGCCATCTGCAGGCTATGGGGCGTACCGGTATTTTTCTGGTTCTGGCTATATGCTCCCGTTCTGGTCTGGGGAGTCGGTTTTCTCTTTTAGTCAAGCAATTGTATAGTGTTGGCTTTTTATCACTGATAATTATTACCGTGTCGGGTCTGTTTATCGGGATGGTGCTGGGTTTACAGGGGTATAATATCCTGGTGCGCTATGGGTCTGAAGATGCGGTGGGTCAGATGGTTGCCCTGAGCCTGGTTCGCGAACTTGGGCCGGTGGTTACAGCGTTACTTTTTGCCGGTAGGGCCGGGTCGGCATTAACGGCTGAAATTGGCTTGATGAAAACCACAGAACAACTTTCCAGTATGGAAATGATAGGCGTTGACCCTTTGAAGCGGGTGGTTGCCCCCCGCTTCTGGGCAGGGGTTATATCCATGCCCATCCTTGCAGCTATATTTAATGTGGTGGGTATACTGGGGGGGGCTATGGTAGGTGTTGACTGGCTAGGTGTTCACTATGGCTCCTTCTGGTCTGGTATCCAGCAGTCTGTTGACCTGTTTAATGATATCGGCAATGGTCTGATTAAAAGTCTGGTTTTCGGGTTTGTTGTCACATGGATTGCCGTGTTTCAGGGATACGACACTGTACCCACATCAGAAGGTGTCAGCAGGGCAACCACAAGGACTGTTGTCTATTCTTCATTGGCAATTCTTGGCCTTGATTTCATTCTTACCGCCGTTATGTTTGGAGAACTATAAAGATGCGGATGCGTACAATAGAAATCAGTGTAGGCGCCTTTATGCTGGCGGGTATTCTGGCGATGGTGGTGTTAGCCCTGAAAGTCAGTGGCCTGTCCCTGGACACTTCGAGGGATTCCTATCACTTGCATGCCATGTTTGATAATACCGGTGCCTTGAAAAAGCGGGCAAAGGTGGCCATGGCGGGCGTGATCATCGGCAAGGTCACTCATGTGGAACTGGATAAGCACACCTATATGGCCAGAGTAGAAATGGAGATTGACTCCGGCATTGATAATATTCCCATAGACAGTACGGCATCAATTATTACTGCTGGGCTGCTAGGCGAAAAATATATTGGTATCAGTGTGGGTGGTGATGAGCGTTTTCTGAAAGATGGCGATCGAATTGAGGATACCCAGTCAGCACTGATTCTGGAAGACCTGATCGGTAAGGTCCTTTTGGCTCTTGTGAATAAAAAGGATGTTGAAGATAAATAGGTTAAGGTTAGCTATAGTGAGGCAAACAGTGTTAGGCAGAAGGATTGCAATGGCATACAAGAGTGAAGGCAAAGGTCTGTTCTGGCAAACCATAGGTTCCGGAATACTGCCTGTTATTTTGGCAATGTGCCTGGGATATACGTCTCCGGTTATGGCCTGGCAGGCGGTTGAAGGAAAAGGGGGAGTTGCTGCAACTTCTGAAGGGATATCAGGTGAAGCCAGTGCCCAGGCGGATATTTACTCACCCAGTAAAGAGGTTGAGGCGATAACCCGGGATCTGTTGCAGAGATTTCAAACCAACAAGACTCGCTATCAGAAAGACCAGGATGCATTTGTTAATGAGGTGGACCGACTGCTGTCCCCGGTGGTTGCTTTTGATTCGATTGCCCGCGGTGTTATGGGCAAATACGCCCACAGATCGGAGCCGGCACAGATTCAACAGTTTGAGAAAGTGTTTAAAGACAGTTTGATCACCTTTTATGGCAAGGCGCTGTTGAAACTGGATGATGCTCCCGTTGATATCCTGAAGGTTGATGATGTGCCAGCTAAAGTCATGCAAGAGTATCAGGAGGGAAAAATTCGTCAGGTGCCCGTCAATATGGCGGTTAAAACCAGTGACAGAACACTGGTCATCTCCTATTCCATGATTTTTGATGAAAATCGCTGGAAGCTGCGCAATATCATTATTGATGGTATCAATATAGGCATCCAATTCCGAAAACAGTTTGCCGAGGCTGTTGAAAGTCACCGTAAGGTTCAATATGTTATTGATCACTGGCTGGATATCATGGCATCCAATAACGCGAAGGGTAAAAAAAGAAGCGGGGGTTAAGGATGTCTCTTGAAATGGCTGATAAAGGGCACTTCGTCCTTGATGGCCCTATAACGTTTGATAATGCCGCCTCAGTGGCAGCAGAAGGCGAGTCTGTTTTATCCCGTTTTTTTGAGGAAAGTGCCGAAGGCCACTGGGATATTGATTTGGGTAAGCTGGAGCTGACTGACAGCTCGGCTCTATCGGTTTTTTTATCCTGGATGCGACTTGCCCATAAAAACAACGTTACCATTTGCTTTTCTAATATCCCCTGTCAGCTGGCAGCCCTGGCTCAAGTCTGCGATGTGCAGGAATTGATGCAAGGTGCCAGTTGTGAGCTGACCCAACACTCATAAGCGTGCTTTTTTCACTTAAAGGGATTAGGGGTATGGTTGACTGGAAATAAAAGACCTGCAACTTCCCATTAACCATACCCCCTAGGGGCTGTTGACGTTTGCTCGTGTGCTCAGCCAAAACCAGCGGTTTCGTGGCTAGGCGCAGTAGCGCAGGAATAACCTAAAGGTCACGCGTACTCGCGTCTTTCAAGCTACTGCAACGATGGCACGGAATCGCTGGTTTTGGCCCTTCGGGTGGTTCGTAAAGCGGCTTTCCGACTGCGTTGGACTGACTTGACGTAGAACAACTATGCCTGCACCAGTCCTCCTTGCGGAAAACCGCTTTACGAGCCACTGAGCTCACGATCAAACGTCAACAGCCCCTAGTAAGCCCTGATACTCTCCTATATCATTAGTTGTTTTTGCTCGTTATTTCCTGAGAGGTGAATTCATGCAAGCCACCGAAGTCAAGGCGCTGCTTGAAGAACAACTACCCGATTCGGAAGTCCTTGTTGAAGGTGAAGGCTGTGATTTCCGTCTCACGGTGATCAGCGACCAGTTTCATGGGGCTCTGCCTGTCAAGCGCCAACAGATGGTCTACCATCACCTCAATGATTTTATTGCCAATGGCACTATTCATGCCGTCACCATGACCACCTTGACCCGCGATGAGTGGGAAAAACGAAAGAGTCAGGACTAAGGCGCGCACTGGAGCAACGATGGATAAATTAATTATCACAGGCGGAGTACGCCTGGATGGCGAGATCAGGATCTCAGGTGCCAAAAACTCTGCACTGCCTATTCTTGCTGCGACCTTGCTGGCTGATGATCCAGTAACTGTTTGTAACCTGCCCCATCTCCATGACATTACCACCATGTTTGAGCTGTTTGGCTGCATGGGGATTGATTTGCTGGTGGATGAGCGCATGAATGTTGAAGTTCATGCCAGAACTATCAAAAAACTGAAAGCACCCTATGAATTGGTGAAAACCATGCGGGCCTCTATTCTGGTACTGGGCCCTCTGTTGGCCCGGTATGGCCAGGCTGAAGTCTCTCTGCCAGGAGGCTGTGCAATCGGTAGCCGCCCGGTAGACCTTCATATTCAGGGACTGCGGAAAATGGGGGCTGATATTGTTGTTGAGGACGGCTATATCAAGGCCCGTGTGGAGAAACGCCTCAAGGGCGCCAAGATTTTCATGGATATGGTAACAGTGACTGGTACTGAAAATATCCTGATGGCGGCAACCCTGGCAGAGGGTGAAACCATTATTGAGAACGCAGCCAGGGAACCTGAAGTGGTTGATCTGGCTGAGTGCCTGATCACCATGGGAGCGAAGATTGAGGGCCATGGCACAGACACCATCCGGGTTCAGGGAGTAGAGAGCCTGAAAGGTTGCACCTACTCTGTTCTGCCAGACCGTATCGAAACAGGAACCTACCTGATCGCAGCAGCGGCTACTGGTGGCAAGGTGCGGCTAAAAGATACCCAGCCGGATATTATGGATGCCATTCTGTTAAAGCTTCGTGAGGCCGGTGCCAAAGTGGAGTGGGGAGAGGACTGGATTGAGCTGGACATGGAGGGGAGAAGGCCCGTAGCCGTTGACCTTAAAACCGCGCCTTTCCCGGCCATGCCAACGGATATTCAGGCCCAGTTCACCGCGCTGAACGCGATAGCAGAAGGCACAGGTCGTATCACTGAGACCATCTTTGAAAATCGCTTTATGCATGTTCAGGAAATGAAGCGGATGGGAGCAGACGTGGACGTGGAAGGGAATACCGTTATCGTCAAAGGTGTTGGCGGGCTGAAAGCTGCACCTGTGATGGCCACTGACCTGAGGGCTTCTGCCAGCCTGGTGATTGCTGGCTTGATTGCCGATGGGGATACCGTGATAGACCGGATCTACCATATTGACCGGGGCTATGAGTGTATTGAAGAGAAGCTTCAGCAGTTAGGTGCTGATATCAGGAGGGTCCCTTCCTGATATAGGAAATAGGCAATGGTTAATGGGGGATAGGTATTTATTTATCCAAAATCCGCGTAATACCCCCACTGACCTAAGTGGGAGATACAAGCGACCAGCCCAATGAGGGCTGGCTATATACGATACTTGAAATTCTCACATTCTCTTGTCTATTCTCGTAAGCATGAAAAAGAAACGTGCTTACAAATACAGATTTTACCCGACCGTTGAGCAAGAAAAGCTACTTGCCCAGACCTTCGGCTGTGTGCGTTTTGTTTACAATCATATCCTTCGCTGGCGTACTGATGAGTACTATAAAAACGGCAACAGCGTTAATTATAACGATGCCTCAAAGCAGCTTACAGAACTGAAAAAGAACCCTGAATATCAGTGGTTGAAAGATGTTTCATCTTTGTCTTCGTTGTACGCACTGGCCGGTTCTACATCCCATTCGGATTGGGTCACGGCCAGCCTGCGTTGCTGGAAGCAGGGCTTTACCTGGTCATCCCGAAGCAGCTCATCGTAGAGCCGCATGTCCCGACCTCGCTGTTGGAGGACACTGTCGGGGTTTTCCATGAGTATATGGGTATATAGGCTTTGCTCATCAGTATGCCGTGGTCGGCCTGGGCTATTTTTGCCGAGGGTGGGTTTGTTGGGCATTGTCGATCATTCCATCGTTTTTTTAAATCATTCCTTGGGTAGCAGGGGTGAGTAATGCACAAAAATCCCATAAAAAAATTTTTTATAAAATTTCATTATTTAAAAAGGGATTGAATTTTCTATTGTTGTTTCCATATAGATTATCGGGTAAGCGCTTATCGAAGGGTCATCAATAAGGTAACAAACAACAGGAGAGATATTATGAGTCTTACACTCTGGGATCCATTCACTGAAATGGAAAACCTGCTCAATAAATACGGTCGCTCATCCAGGAAGTCCCTTCCTGCATCATCTTCTGAGCAAACCATGGAGGTGGGGGACTGGATGCCCTCTACGGATATTGTTGAAAACCCCGATGCGTTCAATGTGAAGCTGGAGATACCCGGGGTCGAAAAAGAGGATGTCAAAATCACTGTTGAAAATAATGTTTTATCAATCAAAGGAGAAAAGAGGCATAAATACGAAGATAAAAAGCATCACCGGGTAGAATGCTCTTATGGCTCTTTTGTCAGGAGTTTTACATTGCCTAATTCAGTGGATGGAGAGAAAGTCGAAGCAGTCTATAATAATGGCATTCTTGAGTTAGTACTTCCCAAACAGGAGGAGGCAAAACCGAGGCTTCTGGAAATACAGGTAAAATAATGAACCAGCTCAGGGATGAGCTGTGTTAAGGCTCAGTACCCTGTGAAGTCATTACTTCCTCTTACACTACCGTAGCCCTTTTCTGACTGGATACTTTGTCCGTTACCAAGGGCTACTTCCATCCCCCACCTGCTTCCTGCCACTGGCGGCATGGTCAAAGCTGGCGCAGCTCTTGGATGAAACTTTGGCCACTGCCCTTATCTTCGATCAGCAGAGAGTGTATGCGATGAATAGGGTCGGTTCTGGTGGCTTCCAGGCATAGAAACTAAGAGTTTGAACACACAAGGCATTAAGTGGGGGCCACGAGACCCCAAAGGAAAAAATGCTGCCACTTCTTGCGCTGTTTTAATGATTCACAATATTTGGCCTTATCCCCACCTGGGTTTTGATACTCATGGCCTGGTCATTACGAATAATCTCCAGGATGACCTCGCTGCCAGGAGGTTCCTGGGCAACCTTATTCATCACTCGTCTGCCATCGCTGGTTTTATCACTATTGATTCCCACCAGAATATCCCCCCGGCGTAATCCTGCCTGGTCTGCGGGGCTGCCTTCGTATATTCCTGAAATTAAAATACCCATGTTAGCGTTTATACCATAGGCTTCTGCCAGGGAGCTGCTGATAGGCTGTGATTCAATGCCCAGCCAACCTCGAACCACCCTGCCATGCTGTTTGATGGAACTCATAACAAAACGGGCCATATTGGAAGGAATAGCAAAGCCAATGCCTTCGTTACCCCCACCCCTGGAAAAAAGCAGGGTGCTGATACCGATCAAGTCGCCATAGGCATTAACCAGTGCTCCCCCTGAATTGCCAATATTAATAGCCGCATCGGTCTGAATAAAATCTTCATAGGTGTTCAGCTGCAAGTCGTTGCGTCCAGTGGCGCTAATAATACCCATGGTGACGGTTTGCCCCAGTCCAAAAGGATTACCAATGGCCAGCACCACATCGCCAATTTCAGCTTTGCTGGAGTCTGCCAGATGAATGTAAGGAAGGTTTTGCAGGTTGATTTTAAGGACGGCTAAATCGGTTTCAGGGTCACGGCCTACTATAACAGCACTGACTTCACGGCTGTCCCTTAAGGCAACGATAATTCGGTCGGCACCTTGAATAACGTGGTTGTTAGTGAGAATAAATCCGTCTGGACTCACTATTACGCCTGAACCCAGGCTGCTTTCCACTTTATTCTTGCGACTTTGCAGGTGAGGTGGGATTTCCCTGGGTGAACCTTCCCGCTCAATGGCTGTTTTGGTGGATATATTCACTACCGCCGGGGTGGCTTTTTTCACCGCAGAACTGTAAGACACTGGACTTGTTCCAGAAAGCCTGGGGCTGAATCTGCTGATGGCGTTGTCAACATCCAGGCTTGTCAGGCCAGCCAGGTCAGGCTTTATAAATAATATCATTATGCTGGCTACCAGCCCGAACAGTACAGGCCAGCCCAGATATCTCAGCAGTTTTTTCATCATATGCCGTTTATATTCATTGGGTTTTATAATGTTAATCTCAGTAATCCGTTTTATATACCCTTTGGAGATAATTATGGGCATTGCGTTAAAAGAATTGCTGGCCTGTTTGGATGAAGAGCTTCAACCCGGGCTTTTTAAGGATTACTGCCCTAATGGCTTGCAAGTTGAAGGAAAGTCGGTTGTCCGTAAACTCGTAACTGGCGTTACTGCGTGCCAGGCATTGATTGATAAAGCGGTGGAGATGAAAGCTGATGCGCTGCTGGTTCATCATGGTTATTTCTGGCGAGGGGAAGATGCCGTTATTACCGGAATGAAAAAGCGTCGGGTGGAGACCTTATTAAATAACGGTATCAGTCTGATTGTTTATCATCTGCCCCTGGATGCCCATCCTGAGTTGGGAAATAATGCCGAACTGGCCAGGTTGATGGATTGGAATACGGAAGGTGGTATGGAACCTGGTAAAGCAAGGTCAATTGGCAGTTGGGGTACGGTTAGCCAGCCAATGACCGTCACGGATATGGAGAAACATCTGGAAAAGGTTCTGGGGCGTAAGCCTTTGGCCATATCAGGGGGTGACCATGCAATTGAGCGTATTGCCTGGTGTACAGGGGCGGCACAAAGCATGATTGATAAGGCTCTTGACCTTGGCGTGGATGCTTTTGTCAGCGGTGAGATATCTGAGTCAACGGTGCATTTTGCCCGGGAGAATGGCATTCATTATTTCAGTGCCGGGCATCACGCCACTGAGCGCTATGGGGTACAGGCCTTAGGTGGCTGGCTTGAAAAAAAGCAGGCTATTGAACATCAGTTTGTTGATATTGACTCACCGGTTTAATGCTTCGTGTAGAGTATGGAGAGAGCTTATATGTAGTTGTACTTGGATTGAGTGCTAGGGGCTGTTGGCATTTGTTCGTGTGCTCAACCAAAACCAGCGGTTTCGTGGCTAGACGCAGTAGCGCAGGAATAACCTAAAGGTCACACGTACTCATGTCTTTCAAGCTACTGCAACGACGGCACGGAATCGCTGGTTTTGGCTCTTCGGGTGGCTCGTAAAGCGGCTTTCCGACTGCGTTGGACTGGCTTGACGTAGAGTAACTATGCCTGCACCAGTCCGCCCGGTGTGCCCCATTGGGTATTGCGGAAAACCGCTTTACGAGCCACTGAACTCACGATCAAACGTCAACACAGCCTAAGCCTGCCCTAATCTGGAGCGATTGGTATTATTAGTTTTGGTGGGGTCGCTCCTCAAGGTGGAAAAATAAAGCGAAGCCGTTTTATGATTGAACTAACAACTATACTTTAGTGCTATTTTTAGTTTTACAGCTCAAGATGATCCCTACCATCATAATTGATGTTTCTTTTCATACTATGTCTAATTGAGTAGGTAGCGGTTACTGAGAACTTACTTTGTGAGATCGTTGTAATGAATATTAAAAGTCTGTTTTTTTATTTTTCACTGATGTCAGTTGGAATAAATTCTTATGCTGTAACCGAGGAGGAAAGAGAAAGTCTTTTGAAGCCTTCTCCTGATTATAGTGAAATATACAATGAATTATGTTCTCTTGGATACTGGGGTGAGAATTATCATTTCAGTTTTGATGAAGTCCAAGGTTTCCTGGAGACAAGTTTGAGTGATGATGAAAAATCTTTAGTAAAAAAAAGAGGTATTTTTTTATTTAAGAATCATAGACACCTTATGGTTGGTGAAAATTATAAAATAGTTGAAGAGCAAACTAATGAAACAGGAAAATTGAGAACATATCCTCAGCTATTGAGATATGATGATCGCGTTGGACCGTATTATTGGGCTTGTAGAGACGGTAAGGTTTTACCTTTGGAATTCTCACGAGATCCTGCTGTTCTGGATATTGACGATCAGACTTTAGATTTGATTGTAAAGATTTTTAATCTTTTAAAATCGAGAGGTTATCATGAAGCTTTTGGCATAACTATTTCTGAAAGATCAAGCCTGCCTTTAGTTGAAGGTTATTCTGTTAAAGAAACTACCAATGAAAAAGAAACATGTAGAGAATTGGTTTCAACTTCTGAAATTGGAAGTGATGTTGCAATAACTGCCGTACCTGCTATTAGTTCAATGGATGCTGATGGAGGAGTTTGCGTTTATTGCTCAGAGACAGATGAAAAGGGACGGTGTGTTTATCAAAGTTTCCATTAGCCTGTAACCCCATAAAGTGCTTATCCTCTTCTACCGCCTTCCCAGCTGGGAGGTAGTGTCGTTACACTCTCTTCCCGCTGGGAATACAGACGGCTATTTCAGTTCATTAAAAAACTTTCACATTATAGGTTGCCATGACTTTGATGTCGTTGCGATCAGACTTTACCTTGGTGTCGTCTACACGAAGGAATCCGGGGAATACCCCAAGCCACAGTCCCTCAAGTGCTCCAGACTGGACACTGTAACTAACCTGAAAATCCAGGGCCTGCATTTTGCCATCGCGGTTTTCGTTGGCTTCACCACGGTTGTTATAGTTATCCCAGC
Organism: Endozoicomonas sp. Mp262; assembly: GCF_025643335.1. Lineage (NCBI taxonomy): Bacteria > Pseudomonadati > Pseudomonadota > Gammaproteobacteria > Oceanospirillales > Endozoicomonadaceae > Endozoicomonas > Endozoicomonas sp. Mp262. The sequence continues at coordinate 2,276,080 of NZ_CP092489.1, forward strand.
CGTAGTTATAGTTAACACCGGTGCTGAGGCCTTTCCAGCGGCCGTCAAAGTCATAACTGGCGGCAAGTTTGACAACTTTCTGTCCATCCCAGAGGAAGTCATCCAGCTGTGCCCAGGTTTGCAGGAAGTTACGGTGGTCACTGTTGCCATAGGCCGTTAAGCGGAGCTGGTATTCCCCGCTGTCTCTCGCTTCAGTCTGGCCATATCCCATAAGCATTTTCCAGCCACCTTTAGCCAGAATTGCGCTTGAACTCCAGGTAGACTCACGCTCCGCGCTATCTCCTTTAATATAGGTAGAGCCGGCAGCCCCATCCTGATATTTAGCACTTTGGTAATAAGATGTCAGTGTCAGCTTGCTGTCATTACCGAGTTCAAAGTCGTAAGCGCCTGCCACATGGTAATTCTTCCGGAAACCCTTGCCTTCACCATAGGCTACATCTACCCAGCCTGCTTCATTCAGAGTGTAGCGAGCACCAAGGGAGTGAATAAAATCAATATTTTCTCCCCCTTCGAGATGTTTGTTTAGGTGCCAGGAGTTAGTGAGTTTACGATACTGGTCATCCCAGTCATTCTGGAAGCGGTCGGCCCAGCCATAACTTAACTCAAGATTGTGCCAGTCAAATTTAGCGTCGATGCCCCGGTAGGTGTGTGAGTTAATACCTGCCGATGTGCCAATAGTACCCGCATTAATATCGGTGTAACCTGCCAGGATATTAGCACCAACGGTTTCATCACCAAATTTCATTTTTGCCCGGGCTTTACCAATACGTGAAGAGCTGCGTTCTTCCCCGGTTTTCTCATTATAATAGAGCACCTCGGATTGGCCGTGACCACTGCCCCCCATTAAATCTATGTTGCTAAACACAGACACATCGACCCCCAGCCACCCCTGATACCAGCCAGACCTCAGGTTAGCATTGAGTCCCAGTGCATGGACGCGGATTTCATTAGGATCAATGGAGGTATCTTTATGATCCCGCTCGCGGCCGTAATACATGATGCCCAAATCCATGGAAGCCCCATCAATAAACCCCGCATCGGACTCAGCCATAACAGAACCGGAGGAAAGTAAAGTAGCTGCAGCAATGGCGCTAGCTATCAGTGTCTGTCTGAACATCGTAACTCTTTTCCTGATAGTGTTTGCTTGTTTTTTTCCAATTTCCTTTATTTTATGTCGGCTTTTTATAAATGTAACCGGTTGCTGTAACCGGTTACGTCAATTTTAAGTAAGGATTGCGTTAGATCAATAAAATGGTGTAACCGGTTTCAGTAACCGGTTGCTTTTTCTTTACTGCCTGTGATTTGATTGGCATTGTTCAACTGGTTCTGTCTGCTATAACACACGGCATGAATCAACCAGAAAGGGTTAATGGAGTCTAAAATGAAAAAAATATTTCTTTGCTGTAGCGCCGGTATGTCCACCAGTATGCTGGTAAAAAAAATGGAACAGGCAGCCGCTGGAAGAAACCTGGAAGTTACCATTGCAGCCGTCCCCATGGCCGGGTTTGATGAGGCTATCGAGGAATACGACGTATGTCTTCTTGGTCCCCAGGTGAAGTTTAAGTTGGCAGACTATCAAGCCCAGGCTGCCGAGCTGAATAAAAAGGTAGCAGCCATTGAGCCTATGGCATACGGGATGATGAATGGGGAAAAGGTACTGGATCAGGCCTTAAGCTTACTTGAAGCGGTGTAATTAAAAAGAACAACAAAGGGTGGTTGAAAATCAAGCTCCGGGGGGAAGTCAATGAAACTGTATAACCGGCTCATACAATTTGTAGAGCAAAAACTAGGGCCTATTGCAGGTAAGCTGGGTACACAAAGGCATATATCGGCGCTGCGGGATGGTTTTCTGGTGGCCATGCCGTTTATTATTGTTGGCAGTTTCATCCTGATTTTTGCCAACCCACCCTTTGCAGCAGATACCACCAGTGCCTTCGGCCAGGCCTGGCTTAATTTTGTGGCGAAGCATCGCGCGGTGATTGTCATGCCATGGACCATGAGTATGGGGATAATGTCGCTGTTTATCACCATGGGGGTAGCTTACAGTCTGGCACGTACTTATAAGATGGATGCCATTGGTGCTGCCGCCTTGTCCGCCATGTCATTTTTGCTAATCGCAGCCCCGGAAAAAAACTGGGCCCTGCCCCTGAATCATTTTGGGGGAACCGGTATTTTTACCGCCATACTGGTGGCGTACTTCTCGGTTGAGCTGACGCGTATTCTGCAAAAATACAATATAACCATTCGTATGCCAGAACAGGTGCCGCCAGCCATTGCCGCTTCCTTCGCCCTGCTGGTGCCGGTGCTGGCAATATTTCTCACGCTATACCCGTTAAGCCTGTTAATCCAGACCGGCTTCGATATGCAGATCCCTGATGCGGTGATGACCCTGTTCAAACCACTGATATCTGCTTCCAATAGCCTGCCTGCCATTATTGGTGCCCTCTTGCTCTGTCAGCTATTATGGTTTGCCGGCATTCACGGGGCTAATATTGTTGTTGGTATTTTGTCGCCTATCTTTTTGGCAAATATTGGGGCCAACGCGGCAGCTTATGCCGCCGGTGAGCCGGTGCCCAACCTGTTTACCCAGCCTTTTTGGGACTTCTATATTTTCATCGGCGGCGCAGGTGCCACTTTGGCTTTGGTTATGCTGATGAGCTTTAGTCGGGCTACACACCTGAAAAGTGTAGGGCGTATGAGCTTCTTGCCCGGGGTCTTCCAAATCAATGAGCCTGTCCTGTTTGGTGCTCCGGTTGTGGTGAATGCGACCCTGTTTATTCCCTTTGTGCTGGCACCCGTCGTTAATGCCGTAATCGCTTATATTGCGGTGAATACGGGGGTTGTGGATAAAGCGATTGCCGTGACTCCGTGGACAACGCCAGCCCTGATAGGTTCAGCCTGGGGAGCCGGTTGGGTGTTCAAGGCGTCTATTTTGACCGCAGTGCTGATGGTTATCGACCTGATTATTTACTACCCCTTCTTCAAGGCGTATGAGAAGCAGGTTTTACGGGAAGAAAAGCCCAGCGCAACCAGCACTGCCGATGCCAGCACGGGTGATCCCTCTCTGGCCTGATATCCATCAAGGGCAACAGTCTGTGGTGCCAACTGCAGACTGCCAATGACAAGCACACCAATAACATGTAGACAGGAATAGGTCATGGATCTTGAAAATGTAGTGATTGAGCTGATTGTTAAGGCGGGTGAAACCAAAAGCCTGGCAATGGAAGCTCTGAAGCAGGCCCGTGAAGGCGATTTTGCCCAGTCTGAGCAGTCTATGGCAGCCTCCAGGGAAGCCGCTAAACAAGCCCACAAAATACAAACTGCATTGATTGCAGCTGATGAAGGCCAGGGTAAAGTGCCGGTTTCCCTTGTGCTGGTACACGCCCAGGATCATCTAATGAATGCCATGCTAGCTCAGGATTTGGTTGAAGAGATGGTATATCTCTATCAACGACTGGAGAAGTAGTTTAGGGGCTGTTGACGTTTGATCGTGAGCTCAGTGGCTCGTAAAGCGGTTTTCCGCAATACCCAATGGGGCACACCGGGAGGACTGGTGCAGGCATAGTTGTTCTACGTCAAGCCAGTCCAACGCAGTCGGAAAGCCGCTTTACGAGCCACCCGAAGGGCCAAAATCAGCGATTCCGTGCCGTCGTTGCAGTAGCTTGAAAGACGTGAGTCTTCCTGCGCTACTGCGTCTAGCCACGAAACCGCTGGTTTTGGCTGAGCACACGAGCAAACGTCAACAGCCCCTAGGGGCTGTGAACATCAAGGGTGATCAGGGTCGGTTAGGATTTTTGTTAAGGTGAGCGTGATGGCGAGCATTAAGGATGTGGCGGCGTTGGCAAGGGTTTCCCGAGCCACGGTATCCCGGGTTATGAACAATACTGGACAAATCAGGGATGTTACCCGAAATCGGGTTCATGAGGCCATGAAGGCGCTCAACTATCGCCCCAACCCCCTGGCTCGCTCACTGGCCACTTCATCCTCTAACACGGTGGGGCTGGTGGTGACTTCCTACCGGGGTTCTTTTTTTGCAGAACTTTTGGCGGAAGTGCAGGAGCGCATGGATGAGGAAGGCAAATTCTTACTGGTGGGGCGGGGAAAGCGTTCAAGGGAAAATGAGCAACAGGCCATCTGTCGTTTTCTTGATGCCCGTTGCGATGGTCTGATTCTGCATGCCCGTAACCTGCACGACGAAGACTTGATGGAGCTGGCCCAGGCTAATCCCCCTTTTGTTTTATTGGATCGTGATGTCAAGGGCCTTGAAGATCGCTGTATCACATTTGAGCACACTGAGGCGGGTGAGCTGGCCGTTGAGCACTTAATTGCCCACGGGCATCGAAAAATAGCGTGCCTGGCAGGGTTAAGGAAAAGGGGTACAGCGCAGCTTCGTTTCCAGGGCTATGAGCGAGCCTTGCGTAAACAGGGTATTGCCCTGGATGAGTCGCTGGTGGCTGAAGCGGATTATGATCGGGATGGCGGCTATGCAGCCATGAAAATTCTGCTGGAGCGACACCCGGATATCACCGCAGTTTATTCCTGTAGTGAGGAAATGACGGTAGGTGCCTTTGACCTGTTCAGGGAACGTGGTATCCGGTTACCGGAACAAATTTCTATGGTGAGCTTCGACAGTGTGAGCGTTTGCACCACGTTAACGCCCAAGGTCACTACGGTGCATTTTCCCATAAAAGAGATGGCGGCACAGGCCTCCAAAGTGCTTTTATCCTTAATGAATGACAGCCATTTGTCACCTCCTAAAGTCTTCAAGCCTGAATTACGACAACGGGATTCTGTTCGGACTTTAAGCACTTAGTACATCATTTCAATGAGTTTGCAGGATTCTTTCAGTTCTTCTCGTTCCCAGCGTCCTCGCTGGGAATGCATAGGGGTATCTCTAACGGTTGCTGCCTGGGAACGAGTTTGGCCTGCATGTCAAACCCATTGAAACAGAGTACTGAGGGCCGTTTTGAATATACAAATACAGACTCTCAGGGACAAAATATGAACAACCTGAAACTGACCATTATCGGCGGAGGCAGCAGCTACACGCCTGAATTAATTGACGGTATTATCCGTCGTATTCATGATTTACCCGTGACCCATATTTGTCTGGTAGATATTGAGGAAGGCCAGTGCAAATTGGACATTATCACTGAACTCAGCCAGAGAATGATAAATAAGGCAGGTCTCGATATCAGTGTCAGCTCAACACTGGATCGCCGGGAAGGAATCCGGGGCGCGCAATTTATTATGTCCCAGTTCCGTGTGGGGGGACTGGCTGCCAGAGCGCGTGATGAGCGTATTCCCCTCAGGTATAACGTTATTGGCCAGGAAACCACAGGCCCGGGTGGTTTTGCCAAGGCTCTGCGTACCATTCCCGTTATATTAGACATTTGTCGTGATATTGAAGAGCTGGCACCTGATGCCTGGCTGATTAATTTCACCAATCCCGCAGGTATGGTGACTGAGGCGGTGATCAAACATACCCGTGTCAAGGTCATGGGGTTATGTAATGTGCCTATTAACATGCACTACTCCATTGCCCGAATGCTGGACGTAAAGCCGGAAGAGGTTTCTCTGGATTTTGCGGGCCTTAATCATATGGTTTGGGTTCATAGGGTCTCCATTGGAGGAGAAGATAAGACCCGGAAGGTGCTTCAGCTGGTGGGTGATGGCGCTAACCTGAATATGAATAATATTGCCGAAGAACCCTGGGACCGGACATTTCTGAAAGCACTGAATGCCATTCCCTGCCCTTATCACCGCTATTTTTACATGAAAGAAGCCATGCTGGCAGAAGAGCTGGAGGCAGCAAAGTCAGGTGCTACCCGTGCTGAGCAGGTGATGAAAACAGAACAGGAACTTTTCGCTCTCTATGCCGATCCGAATTTGAATGATAAGCCAAGCCAGCTGGAGAAACGAGGCGGCGCTTTTTATTCGGAAGTATCCCTTAATCTGGTTGATGCCATCTGGAACAATCGTAAAACCATTAATGTGGTAAATACCCGTAACAACGGTGCCATCAGTGGCCTTCCAAATGATGCGGTGGTAGAAATCAATGCGGTGGTGGATGCGGACGGTGCCCATGCCGTTTCTTTTGGAACCCTGCCAGTTCACCTGAATGGACTGATTCAACAGGTGAAAGCCTATGAAACCCTGGCCATTGAGGCTGCCGTTTATGGTGATTACGATAAGGCGTTAATGGCTCTGTCATTAAACCCCCTGGTTCCGGATATGGTCACTGGCCAGAAAATCCTGGAGGACATTCTGGCTGAAAATCGCGACTACTTACCTCAATTTTCATAAGGAGTGGAGGCTGGTGCAGTGGGCGCTAATTCTGCCTGCACTGTCCCTTTGGATTAATTATGCAACTGATTGTTAATGCAGATGACTTTGGCCTGAGTGAAGGGGTTAACCGGGGTATTATTGAAGCCTTTCAACGGGGTATTGTCCGTTCCACCACTTTGATGGTGGGTATGCCCGCTGTACCACATGCAGTGGAGCTAAGCAGGCAAAACCCTGCACTGAAAGTAGGCGTTCACCTTCGTTTAACGGCAGGGTTTCCCGAGGCGTCCTCTGTGCCTGGCTTACTAGGAAGCGACGGGCAGTTTCAGCATCAGGGTTTGTTCTGGGATAACCAGTCCATGAATTCTGAAGAAATTGAGCGGGAACTGCGTGCCCAGATTGAAAACTTTCTTGCCTATGATATTCCTCTTAGCCACCTGGATGGACATCATCATTGCCACCGCCATCCTCAGGTGGCACCTATTGCAAACAAGCTGGCGGAAGAGTACGGCGTGCCCATCCGTCCCTGCCATGAGCCTGTTCTGTATAATGGCACACGCCTGAGCTTTTCTGATGCGTTTTATGGTGATCAGCTTTCTATGGATCACTTGCTCGAAATTGTTGGAAGGCATAAAGATCAAACGCAGGTGCTGGAGATAATGTCACACCCTGCAATAGTGGATAAAGGACTGGGAAGTGCCAGTAGCTACACTCAGGCCAGGGCTGAAGAGCTTAAGGTGTTAACTGATCCCCTGTTAAAAAAAGCGTTACAGTCAATGGGTGTGGCAATCACCGATTATGGCTGTCTGAAATAAAGCCCAGTTATTTTTCCTGTTTATCAGGCTTTTAACGAAAAGTTACGCTATCTATCAGGGTTGCACAGAGTTGCATAACCGTAATTTCCTGATCAGGATCAGAAGAATCTGAATAATAGGTATAAATGCTGGTTATTTGGTGTCCCTTCGTGAGCCTATAGTGGCAAATACATCTACACTGGGTAACAAAAAAACCCATTCTCAAATATTAAGCCGGAGTTGGTATGAAGGCGGATTTTTACGCAGGGCTTCAGAAGCAACTGGATGAACTCAAAACAGAAGGACTCTATAAGAGTGAGCGGGTGATCACCTCCCAGCAGCAGGCTGACATTAAGGTAAACACGGGTGAAGAAGTGCTGAACTTCTGCGCCAATAACTACCTGGGTCTGGCTAATGCGCCCGAGCTGGTAGAAGAAGGAAAGAAAGCCCTGGATGAATACGGCTACGGCATGGCCTCCGTACGTTTTATCTGTGGTACCCAGGCTGTTCACAAACAGCTGGAAAAGCGGATGTCCGAGTTCCTGGGCATGGAAGATACCATTCTGTACTCCTCCTGCTTTGATGCCAATGGTGGCCTGTTTGAAACCCTGCTGGGGCCAGAGGATGCCATTATCAGTGATGCCCTGAACCATGCCAGCATCATTGATGGTGTCCGTCTGTGCAAGGCCAAGCGCTTCCGCTATGCCAATAATGATATGGCTGACCTGGAAGCCAAGCTGAAAGAAGCCGATGCTGCCGGTGCCCGTTACAAGCTGATTGCCACTGATGGTGTGTTCTCCATGGATGGCGTGATTGCCAACCTGCAGGGTGTCTGTGACCTGGCAGATAAATACAATGCCCTGGTGATGGTGGATGATTCCCACGCTGTTGGCTTTATCGGTGATGAAGGCCGCGGTACCCATGAGTACTGCAAGGTGATGGAACGTGTAGACATTATTACCGGTACTCTGGGTAAAGCCCTGGGTGGTGCTTCCGGTGGCTACACCTCTGGTCGTAAAGAGCTGGTGGACTGGCTGAGAAACCGTTCCCGTCCTTACCTGTTCTCCAATACCCTGTCTCCAACGATTGCCGCAGCTTCCATTAAAGTGCTGGATATGCTGGAAGCCGGTGATGACCTGCGCAAGCGCCTGAAGGGCAATGCGGAATACTTCCGTGCTGAAATGACCAAGCTGGGCTTCGAGCTGGCAGGTGCTGATCACCCCATTATCCCCGTGATGCTGGGCGATGCTTCCCTGGCGGGTAAGTTTGCTGACCGGATGCTGGAAGAAGGCATTTATGTGGTTGGTTTCTCCTTCCCGGTAGTGCCTAAAGGGCAGGCCCGCATCAGAACCCAGATGTCTGCCGCCCATAGCAGAGCCCATATTGATAAGGCTATTGCCGCGTTTGCCAAGATTGGCCGCGAGCTGGGCATTATTGACTAATAAACGGATTTAGAGTAAGACAGGTCTTTGTGAAATGAAAACACTTGCCAAGTTAAAGCCCGAACAGGGCATCTGGATGGCAGACCGGCCCAAACCTGAAGTGGGCTATAACGATGTGCTGATTAAAATCCGTAAAACAGCAATTTGTGGTACGGACATGCACATTTTCAACTGGGATGAATGGTCCCAGAAGACCATTCCTGTGGGGATGCATGTAGGTCATGAATTCATTGGCGAAATTGTTGAGATGGGTGAGGGGGTTCGAGGCTTCGAACTGGGTCAGCGGGTTTCTGGCGAGGGTCATATCACCTGTGGCCATTGCCGTAACTGCCGCGCTGGTCGCCGCCACCTGTGTAATTTTACCGTAGGCGTAGGCGTTAATCGTGAAGGCGCCTTTGCAGAGTATCTGTGTATTCCTGCGGTTAACGCCTTCCCGATTCCTGATGACATCAGCGATGATCTGGCCTCTATCTTTGATCCCTTTGGTAATGCCGTTCACACAGCCCTGTCTTTTGACCTGGTGGGAGAAGATGTCCTGATCACCGGTGCTGGTCCTATCGGTATTATGGCTGTGGCCATCTGCAAGCATGTAGGTGCCCGCCATGTTGTGATTACCGATGTTAACGACTACCGCTTGGAGCTGGCGCGCAAGATGGGCGCTACTGCTACGGTCAATGTAGCCAGCACCTCCCTTAAGGAAGTGATGAATGACCTGGGCATGGTAGAAGGCTTTGATGTGGGTCTGGAAATGTCTGGCAATGGTCGTGCATTCCAGCAGATGCTGGAAAACATGAATCATGGCGGCAAGGTTTCCCTACTGGGTATTCCCGCCAGTGACACTACCATTGACTGGAATCAGGTGATCTTCAAAGGCCTGGTGATCAAGGGTATTTATGGCCGGGAAATGTACGAAACCTGGTACAAGATGACTAGCATGCTGCAGTCCGGTCTTGATATCAGTCCTGTAATTACTCATAGTTTCCCCATTGATGAGTTTCATAAAGGATTTGAAATCATGGGTTCCGGTCAGTCAGGTAAAGTGATACTTGACTGGACCTAGAGCCGGTTCATAAGTTAAAAACCCGGTGAATACCGGGTTTTTTATGCCTGTATATTTTAGGTGGCGAAACCATCAAAGGATAATAATATTAATATGATTGTCTGATTGGTTGTGAGAATTATTGCCTTGAATATGCATGCTAACAATAAACGACCTTACTTTATATTTTTAATTGTATTGTTTTTTTATGTGGATAAAAGAGTAATGGCGCTGATGACTGTGGATGAATATGTGAGTAGATATCAGTGCTTGTTTGAAGGGTATCAATTTAACAGGGATTTTGTTCCACCGATTGTTGATGTATATAATACCCTGGAAAGATTAAAAGGTGTTGATTATGCTGAGCAAATTGTCGGCAGTTTAAATGAATGGTTGTTGAGTAATTATAACTTTTCTGACAGAGAGTGTTTTTGTAAAGCCTTGGAGAAGGAAAAATGTTCACTGTTACCAATGGGTATGTTTGATAAGAATAGTGATGATTTTCAAATGGAGCTTCAAAAGCTGGTCAGGGTTTTGGAGTTTTGTGACCAAGATAAAAGTTGGGAAAGTGTTATAGTATTGGAATTATTGAAGAATGATGGGTTTTTGCTTCTTTTAGTTGAAGGAATAAACGAAGCAATCTCTCTTGAAACAAAGGGCGATGGGCAGGGGTATAGGAAAAAAATAGCAAAAGATATTCTTGGTAGTCATAGGTGGGTTTTGGATATTTGTCCGGAGACATACAGGGCTGAAGCTATTGGTCTTTTGAGTCTATTGTTTTTAATATGCTCGCCTGAAATGAAAAGTAAAATGTTTGAAAAGGGGTGTTTGTTGAATGAGAGTTTTTTACTAAAAGAAATTTTAAAAGAAGTGTTTTCTCCAGAAGAGTTGATCAGATTTGGAAATAAGTTAAATTACTGGCACCGTAAGTGGGAAACTATCGTTTTAGGTGAAACTGTGCTTTTGCATGGAAAGGATGTGAGACGAAGTTTTAATCGGCGAACGGTAAAATGGCCTGTTACATTCAGGACGCTTGATTATTTATCGCCTGAATTTTACAGCCAGGTAGACTCTTTTGTAAAAAAAAAGGTGGTTATGATTGCGGATCAAGATCTATATGATAATAACAGGGAGGGGGGGGTAACTATTTGTGAAAGAGATAATTACCAGGAAAAAATGACCGCCCTTTGTGATTTGCAAAGGGCGAGCTTTCAAAAAAATGGCAGTGTTAAAATGGTTTTGGAAGGCAGTCAGGCTTTAAGGGCTAATCTGATATTGATGTACTCTAAAGATCAACCTGAAAATTGCTGGATAGAGCCAAGGGATTGGGATTTCCTTGTAAAAAGAGAAGATTTTAATGATGTTTTAGTTGAGTTGGGAGTGGAGGATGAAATTGCAATTCAAATATTGTTAGGGCTTAATATAGAAAATGAAAATAGACGTATTACTATTGAGTCTGAGAATATGGGGTTTGAATACAGGGGAGCAAATAAATCTTCACCGCCAAAGTCTCTTCGGTATATAAAATGTTTTAAACAGGGAATACCACCTTTAATGGTGGATTTTGTTTTTGTTGATAGCTTGCCAGATGCAAAGCCAGTGAATTTTGCGATGGTTGGTATATTTCCCGTGGTCAGCATAAATCACAGCATTTGTTCTGCTCATAAAATGGTAGCAGGAAACTATCTTGCAGTGGATAAATTACCGGGAAAATATAAACCCTGGTTGTATCTGGATCATAAACATGGTCATAAAAAACTAAGTCAGCATGAATTAAAAGACCTTGCAACCTTGGTTAGTAAAATCGGTGTGTTGGATCTTTGCTGTGATCAGGTGAGGCAAAAGTCTGACTCTTCACTATTAGTAGAAAGTTCAGAGCCAGAAAAAAGCACAGGTCTTGTTATACCCGATAAACAGGTATTAGCAGAAGAGCAGACTGAAAAGTGTTGGACTCCAAGAGAATGCTATAGTGCCTGTTTGCTTCTGGGAGATAAGTGCAATGAAGAACAATGGCTAGAATATATGAGGCTGGCGAATGTTTTTTTGGAAGCCACTGAAGTTGGTACAGATGAAGACTTGAGCTGTGTCCTGTTATTATTAAGAGGTTTATTGAATAAAGTAGGTGAGCGTAGAGAACGACCCCCTGTTCTGCAGGCATTTTTTGAAAACATTCTTCATGTATTTGGTTTTGATCGTGTTTTCAGGAGTAAGGGGTGGCGTCAGCTGTATTGTTTGTTGCAGGCGCATGTGGGTGAAGAGTGCCTTGATTATCAAGGGCTTCCATTACTGTTTTTATTAAAGGGCTATTTATCTGACCTGGTTAATTTGGGTAAACTAAATACGGATGATATGGATGTTATTCGTAGTTGCTTTGATGAGGGAGATAGAATAAAGGTTTTTTTTAAGTATTCAGATCATTTTCATAAATGCAGTAAATGTTGTAAGAAAAAGAGGCAGGATGAATTGAATCGCTGTTTTTTAGATATTTTAAAGAACACATCTTTTTTAAAGAAACAATTGGAATTATTAATGGTTAAAATCAAGCTGGAGCCTAAGGAGGAAAAGGCTAAAGCTGAGCGGTGGAAAACTGCCGTTTTGGCAAGTGAATGGCTGGAGACAAAAGAGAAACTTGATTATTCAAGGCGTAAAATTGAAAAGATTAAGGATAGGGTAAAAAACGAACGAAAAAAAAAGGAGGGGGTGGCGAAGTTAGAAAAATATAGATCTGAAGTTATTGGTTATGAAGAAAAAATAAAAGAAAGAAGCAAGAAGGGGATTGAGAAAAAAACTGGAAAACAATCGTCATTAGATGGTTTTTTATATAGGGTGATCGCTGAAGTTGATCACCTTACATCTATTGATGCCATGAATAACCATGAAGCGATAAAAATAGTCGATAAAAATAAAAAGCTATTGACCTCCTTGCCTTACTCGATAAAGTTGGGTATTACACACGAACAGGCAGAGGCTATATTAGGATTACTTACCGCTGATGTGCTTTATAAACATTCCAGAGTCTTCTATCATGTTACCTTTCTTGAAGACATACTGAAGACTGATAATTTATGTGCAGCATTTGCAATGAATATGGAGAAGTTAAAGGAAGTGACTTGTGATGATATGAGGTTTTTTTACAGGCTGCGCTCCTCTCTTATTGAAGCTTTTCTGAGAATTGAGTATGGAGAAAAACAAGTGGGGCTAGTGGGAGTTAGCCTCTACTTGTATCATAAGTATTTAGTGAGTTATCCAGCGGATGAATTGAATCGTATTTGTAAACTGTTAGATGTAGAGGGGTATTTCGACCTGGTTTATAAACAATATTCCTGGATCAGAAAATTTAAAATGTGGCATGATATTGTTTTTCCTGATGTTGTTCAAAACGTTACATATTATCAGGAAAGAAATGACAGGTTTAAAGCGAGTATGTCCAGGGAAGAAAAAAGAAAATTGCATCGCTATTCTAAAACCAGTGGTGGTGATCGGGGAGCGGATAAACAGGTTGGCTTTTGTTTGCAAAAAGTCCATTCCGATGGATTCTCTGATGAAGAAAAAAAATTATTTGATTCACTGGATGCTATGCTTGAGCATCAGAAATTGATGGTATACAGAAATGCCGGGCTCAGAAACTGTATGATAGAAGGTGTAGAAATAGCTACAGTGCTAAATAGAGAATGCTGTGAATATTATGGGAATGCCGGGCTTTTGTCTGAAATGAAAGTAAAAAAATCTTCTCTGTTAGCCAAGGATGATTCAGTTCATGATCATCATGTCCTTTGTCAAAATCATCTGGTGATGAATTTTGATGAACTGGAAGAGTGCAGCCGCTTTATCAATACCAGTATTGGGATTCATTATTTTGAGTATGGCAATTATCAGTATAAAGAGATTAAGGCTCCAGATACGGAAACTCAGGTAGTTTTGCATTTAGGTGTAGTGGAATACAATGGAGATAAGTTTGTTGTACTTCTAACAAAGAAGCCGTAGAGGGCATTGCGGGTTTTTGCTGATCTGCCATACAGTAGATGGCAGATCAGTACTAAAGTGCTTCTAAATTAAAACCTGTTTGAAAACCGGATATTTCTGGCTTGTTCATTAAGCGAAGCGATTACTAAAGCGCGCCCATCACAGTTCCATCAAATTACGGCTCTCTAACGGGGCGTGGTTTAGTGTCTGATAAACTGCAAAAATTCTTCCCGTGTAGCCTGACGGTCACGCATCATGCCCCGCATCACGGAGGTGGTCATAGATGAGTTTTGTTTTTCTACGCCCCGCATCATCATGCACATATGCTGTGCTTCAATCACCACTGCCACACCCTTGGCGTTGACTGCCGACATAATGGCATCAGCAATCTGGGTGGTCATATTTTCCTGAATCTGCAAACGGCGGGCGAACATATCGACAATACGGGCAAACTTGGAGAGTCCCAGTACTTTGCCATTGGGTAAGTAGCCAATATGGCATTTGCCAATAAAGGGCAGCATATGGTGCTCACATAGAGAATACAGCTCAATGTCCTTGATAACCACCATTTCACTGATGTCTGAGTCAAATACAGCACCATTGACAATATCATCAAGATTTTGGCTATAGCCACGGGTCAGGAACTGCATGGCCTTTGCGGTACGTTGAGGTGTATCTTTCAGGCCATCCCGGTGAATATCTTCACCAATGCTTTCGATTATAGCTTTGTAGTGTTCTGTCAGTATAGGAGTCATCTAGAGTCCATCATGCATGCGTCCGCAATGATCAAGGCAGACCAGACTGTCTGGATAGGTTTGCGGTAGGAATAGCAAAAGGAGGCAGTCTAACACAAACTGCTGCGGCACTAGTACTCCGCCTGGTGGCATTATGCAGTTATCATTTGCTGCCGAATGGAGCACTGTCATATTGCTTCTTCACTTTGTTTGAGGGTATGGTTGAACCTGAAATACACGATCAGAGAAGAATAAAAATGGGGTCAGATCGTATTATGAAGAAAAAAACAGGAATATCCGTTGTTTTTGCGGGACTGTTAGCTGTAATGGCAAACAGCGCCCTGGCGGGAACGCTGGCTGATGTAAAGGAGCAGAAATTTCTGACCTGTGGCGTTAATACAGGGTTATCCGGTTTTTCAAGCCCTGATGCTTCTGGCAAGTGGTCAGGCCTGGATGTGGATATTTGTCGGGCAGTGGCTGCAGCAACGCTGGGAGATGCGTCAAAAGTTAAATATATCCCCCTTACCGCCAAAGAGCGTTTTACGGCTCTTCAGTCCGGTGAAATTGATCTGCTTTCCCGCAATACTACCTGGACACTGACCCGGGATGCCTCTTTGGGGCTGAACTTTGCCGGAGTCAGTTATTATGATGGCCAGGGATTTATGGTTAAAAAAAGCCTGGGGGTGGGCAGTGCCAAAGAACTGGATGGCGCATCGGTTTGTATTCAGGCAGGCACCACCACCGAACTTAATCTGGCCGATTATTTCCGTTTACATGGCATGAAATATCAGCCGGTGGTATTTGATACCTCTGATGGTACAGCCAAAGGTTTTGATTCAGGGCGCTGTGATGTCCTGACTTCGGATCAGTCCCAGCTTTATGCCTTGAGACTTCGTCTTACTCATCCTGATAAGGTACAAGTCCTTCCGGAAGTCATATCCAAGGAACCCCTTGGGCCTTTGGTTCGTCAGGGCGATGACCAGTGGTTCAATATTGTAAAGTGGTCCCTGTTCGCCATGATAAATGCGGAAGAGTTGGGGGTCAGTTCAGCCAATGTGGATAGCCTGAAAAAGTCTAAAAACCCTTCTATTCGTCGTTTATTAGGTTTGGAGGGCCCTCAAGGTAAAGGGCTGGGGCTGGATGATGACTGGGCATACCAGGTTATTAAGCAGGTGGGTAATTACGGTGAGGTGTTTGATCTCAATCTGGGTAAAGGCTCTCCCCTTAAGATAGAGAGAGGGTTGAATGCCTTATGGAATGAGGGAGGCATTCAGTACGCACCACCTGTTCGATAAGCGCTATGACGAAACCGATTGTACAACGCCCCCATCCCGTGGCCAGGCTGTGGCGGGATACCCGGATCAGATCATTTCTGATCCAGGGTTTCCTGATTCTGGGTTTGTTGGCCACGGGTGGCTGGATTATCCATAATACCCTGATGAATCTTGAATCGAGGGGTATCAGCACCGGGTTTGATTTTTTATCGCAACAGGCCGGGTTTGGCATTATCCAGTCCCTTGTGGATTACAATGAATCCCATAGTTTTGGTAAAACCTTTGTGGTGGGTGTTCTTAATACCCTGCTGGTTTCAGTGCTGGGTATTGTTGTTGCCACGATTCTAGGCTTTCTAATAGGTATCGCCCGACTATCTTCAAACTGGTTATTGGCTCGCCTTGCAGGAGCATATATCGAGATATTTCGTAATATTCCCCTGCTATTACAAATTTTCTTCTGGTATTTTGCTGTGCTGGCGGCATTACCCCATCCAAGGCAAAGCCTGGCGCTTGGTGATGCCATTTTTATGAGTGTTCGGGGTATTTATATTCCTGGCCCGGTTATGGAAGGGAATACCTCCTGGCTTATTATCAGTTATGTGGCTGTTATTGGTATTTGTTTTTCTCTTTGGTATTTGAATCGGAAAATTTTGAATCCTAAAGGAAGGAATATCGCAGGGCTTGTGGGATGGGTTGGATTACTTCTGGTTCTACCCTTGCTACTGGGCAGCTTTATTGATGGGGGAATCAGCTGGGAAAAACCGGTTCTGAAAGGATTTAACTTTACCGGTGGTATTGCCATTATTCCTGAGCTATGTGCCTTATTAATGGCCTTAAGTATTTATACCGCAGCGTTTATTGCTGAAATTGTCAGGGCAGGGATTGAATCTGTCAGCAAGGGACAAAAAGAGGCGGCAACTGCCTTAGGGCTGAAACCCGGTGTGGTATTAAGGCTGGTTATTATTCCACAGGCCATGCGTGTTGTTATTCCTCCCCTGACCAGTCAGTATCTCAACCTGGTGAAGAATTCATCACTGGCAACAGCCATTGGTTATCCTGATCTGGTTAATGTATTTGCGGGTACGACTCTGAATCAGACGGGGCAGGCAGTGGAAGTCATTTCAATGACAATGGCCGTGTATTTGTTGATCAGCCTGTTAGTCTCACTGTTTATGAATATTTATAACAAAAAAATGTCGTTGGTAGAGCGCTAAAAGATTAACTATGCCAATTATTCCTGCGAGAAAACCACCCCTAAAAAGAAGCAGTGTCTCTGGCTGGTTCATTGAAAACTTATTCAGCTCACCAGCCAGTTCCATTCTGACACTGCTGATTTGCTATGGCGCCTATTTGGTTATCCCCCCGTTATGGCAATGGGGGGTGACAGATGCCCAGTGGTTTGGCAGTAGCAGTAACGACTGTGAAGGAAAGGGTGCCTGCTGGGCCTTTGTAACCACCCGGCTCAATCAATTTATTTATGGCTTCTATCCAGAAACAGAACAATGGCGTGGCAATGTGTTTTTTATTCAGCTGGCTGTTGTCATCAGTTGGCTGGTTATACCTAAAAGCCCATTCAAAACCCAGGTCCTGGCCTATGGATTACTGGCCATGCCCGTTGTTTCCTGGTGTCTGCTTTATGGCGGTTTTCTGGGGCTGGAACGGGTGGAAACCCACCTTTGGGGCGGGTTAATGCTGACACTGCTGTTGGCTCTGGGAGGGATGATTGCCTCTCTTCCCTTTGGTGTTCTGCTGGCTCTGGGTCGGCGTTCTTCAATGCCCGTGGTGCGGGCGGTATCTACCGCTTATATTGAGCTTTGGCGGGGAGTCCCTTTGATTACGGTGCTGTTTATGGCATCGGTGATGCTTCCACTGTTTGTTCCGGAAGAAGTGGTGTTTGATAAACTGCTCAGGGCGCTTATCGGTATCATTATGTTTCAGTCTGCCTATATGGCAGAAGTGGTTCGGGGAGGATTGCAGGCTATACCAAAGGGGCAATTTGAGGCATTTGAAAGCCTGGGGCTCAGTTACTGGCAGGGAATGGGATTTATTATCCTGCCCCAGGCATTACGGCTGGTTATTCCGGGTATTGTTAATACATTTATTGCCCTGTTTAAGGATACCAGCCTGGTGTTGATTATTGGTCTGTTTGATTTACTGGCGATTGTCCAGGCCGGGTTGAATGATCCGAACTGGCTTGGCAATGCGATAGAGGGCTATTTATTTGCCGGTCTGGTATTTTGGGCATTTTGCTTTGCTATGTCCCGTTATAGCCAGCGTCTTGAGCGGCTGCTGAAGCAAGAGCAAGGATAAAAATATGAATGCGGGTAGTGAACAGTCATCCCATATCATTGAAATTAGCGGACTGAACAAATGGTATGGCGAATTTCATGTACTACGGGATATTAATCTTAAAGTAACAAAAGGCGAAAAAATTGTTATCTGTGGTCCTTCAGGGTCAGGCAAATCCACTTTGATTCGCTGTATTAATCGTCTGGAAACCCATCAGGAAGGCGAGATTGTTGTGGATGGCACTTTACTGTCCCGGGATCTGAAAAACATTGAAAAAGTTCGCAGCGAAGTGGGCATGGTATTTCAGCAATTTAATTTATTTCCCCATCTGACGGTGCTGGAAAACTGTACCCTGGCTCCTATCTGGGTTCGTAAACAACCGGTGAAAGACGCTGAGGCCCTTGCCATGGAATACCTGAAACGGGTCAAAATACCGGATCAGGCGGATAAATATCCGGGGCAACTGTCGGGTGGGCAGCAGCAACGGGTAGCCATTGCCCGAAGCCTGTGTATGAATCCGGAGGTTATGCTGTTTGATGAGCCAACCTCTGCCCTTGACCCGGAAATGATTAAAGAAGTCCTGGATGTTATGATTGAGCTGGCTCAGGACGGTATGACCATGCTGTGTGTCACCCATGAGATGGGGTTTGCCCGCACAGTGGCAGATCGGGTGATCTTTATGGATGAAGGGCAGATTATTGAGGAGGCAGAACCCGAGGTGTTTTTCAGTGCGCCAGCTTCAGGACGAACCCGGGCATTTCTTGGGCAGATACTCTAGCCCGGATATAATATCTATACAAGCTAAGCACCTCGTTCCCGGCGTCCCCGCTGGGAATGCATACGGGTGTTTCAGCTTACTCAATAACTGTATGGATATTACGCTTCCCTGCACTGGTGATGTACTGGTTCAGTAACTGGAAATAAGAAGTATGGAAAAAATATTTGAAAACCTTATGTATTCAATACGATGGTTGCTTGCTCCCATATATCTCGGATTAGGCCTTGTGCTGGTGGCATTGCTGGTGGAGTTTTACCAGAGTATCTTTTATCTCATTACTCACGTGGTGGAGATGGGTGAAAGTGAGGTAACCCTGAAGGCATTATCACTGATTGATGTCACCCTGGTGGGCGGACTGGTGGTGATGGTGATGTATTCAGGGTATGAAAATTTTGTTTCCAAACTGGATATTAAAGAGGGCAGGGAAAAGCTCAGCTGGCTTGGGAAAATGGACTCCGGTTCCCTGAAGGCTAAAGTGGCTGCCTCCATTGTTGCCATTTCATCTATTCACTTGCTAAAGATTTTTATGGATGCCGGCAATATCGATAATGAAAAGCTCAAGTGGTATGTGCTGATTCACCTGACCTTTGTTATATCTGCCTTTGGTATGGGGTATCTTGACTATATAACCAAAAGGCAAAAAAGCTAAATCGCGCATAGCCGGACAATCGCAGTTTGATAGATCCGGGCAAGGCGCGCTTTGATGGTTTACCAGGGGAACGAGAAGCAGGCAGTAATCAGTGGGAGGGCCCCTGGTAGTCAAACTTGGGAAGTTCCAGCTTTAATCGCACTGCCAGCATTCTTAAGGTAAACCCTGTAACCAGAGTGATAATTACGACAATGGGTTGATTAAGGTCGAACATCATTAAACCAAAATAAAGCCCAATGGCCGCAAGGGATATGCTGGCATAGAGTTCTTTTCGGAAGACCAGGGGGACGTCATTACAAAGAATATCCCGCAACACTCCGCCAAAAACACCGGTGATGACCGCCATAATCGCGGCAATGATATAGCCATGCCCGAGGTCCAGTGTCTTCTGGGCGCCGATTATGCTGAACGTGATCAAACCGATGGCATCAAGAATTAAAAACAGCTTGAGCATTTTCTTCATGTAGTGGCTCAGGAGTATGGTAATCACTGCCGCTATTGCCGTGATAACGATATATTCAGGATGCTTAATCCAGGTGAGCGGATAGCTTCCTAGCAGCATATCCCTTACTGAGCCGCCGCCAATAGCTGTAATACAGGCAATGAATATGACACCTACCGGATCCATATTTTTGCGGCCAGCAGATAGCGCACCGGTCATGGCTTCAGCAGTGATCGCGATAACGTATAAAACTGTCAGCAACATTAAAGACTCCCAGGTGGGGTTAAGCAAAGAAGATTGAAAGGCGCGGGATAGTAACAAACTGTCTTGAGCTTCCTAATACGTACAACTAGCGCTGTTTCAGGTGTTTTGAAATGAAGAAAAGTCATATAATTCGTTTTTCGCAGAAATAATTATGATGATGGTGGGCGAAATGCTTTTCTACTATACGGATCTGCTGGGAACGGCCGTATTTGCTATCACTGGTATATTAGTAGCCTGTAGAAAAAATATGGATTTATTTGGTGCCTTTGTCCTGGCATTTGTGACGGCAGTGGGTGGTGGTTCGATTCGTGATATATTGCTTGGGGCTAATCCGGTTTTCTGGATAGGCGACACCAATTACATACTGGTGGTTATTGCAACCACAGTTGTAACCTTGCCATTGCGTCATTGGCACAAGCAGTTTTATTGGCCATTGCAGTTGCTGGATGCCCTGGGACTGGCCGTCTTTACTGTTATTGGTACCAGCAAGGCCTTGGCTTTCGGTGCATCACCCATTGTCGCTGTTATGATGGGTGGACTCACCGGTTGCGGTGGAGGAGCGCTGCGGGATGTGTTAGCGGGTGACGTCCCCATGGTGCTCAGGAAAGAGATTTATGCCTTTGCAGCCATTGCCGGAGGGGCGCTCTATATCGTGTTAGAGCCTGTTATGGGGCAGGGGGCTGATTTGACGGCCCTCACTATTTTTGTGGTGCTGGCCATCAGGGTATTGTCCCTGTACAAGGGAATATCCCTGCCTCCCTTTATGTTGCCCAACTTCCATGGACGCCAGAAATAGGCGTTATTGCAGATGGTTGATAGTTGATGGTGAAATACACTTTTCCATCAACTATCAACCCGCTGTTTGTATGTAAAAGCTGTGTAAATGTTGGCCTTTTATTGTAACTGGCTGAGAATATCTTCTGAATAAATAATGGTTTTTCTGTATTTATAATATGGATTCTGAGCTTATTGCGGCTTTGGGTAGGTGGTTATATGTAACCTTTGTCGTTAAAACGCTACGCTCTGAAACAAAAAGTAACAGACTGATCTGAAAAACCTCTATAAAATTCAGTCCGGTTATAAATCAAGTGACGAAGATCACAATATTCCCTGTGCAACTTCTCTTCCATTTCTACAAAAGGACGCACAGGTTTCGGGGTTTACACTAGGGGTTATTATGCAGTTCCCATTCAATCGCAAGGTTCTCCTTGCTTCCGCTGTTGCACTCGCCACCCAGGCCAGTTTCATCCAGGCTGCCGGATTCAGCGTTAATGAGCATTCCGCCAGTTCCATGGGGACAGCCTATGCCGGTCGTGCTTCCAATGCTGAAGATGCCTCTATTGGTGCAGCTAACCCGGCGGGTATTGCCCTGCTGGATAGCCATCAGGTTACTGTGGGTTCTGCGGTTGTCCTGGAGGGAGGGAATTTTGAAAATGGGAATTTTGATAACACACATGTTCCTGCTAGTTCTTCCAAAAGTGAAAACTTTCTAAAAACAACGGCAGTGCCTTTTGGTCACTATGTTTTACCTGTTAATGATAAGTTTACATTTGGCCTGAATGCCTATGCACCATTTGGTTTGAACCTTGATTATGACGATGAGTTTGCGGGTCGTTACTTTGGTGATAAAACTCTTATCGAGAATGTTAATCTGCAAAGCACCTTTGCCTATAAAATTCAGGAAAATTTGTCAATTGGTATTGGTCTGACAGCGTCTTATCTTAGTGGTGAATTAACACAGAAAAAATATAAGAATATTAGTGGAGTTAAACTCAAAGATATTGATGCCGTTGTTAAAGGTGATGACCTTGCCTTCACATGGAATGTTGGTGTTATCTGGAAGCCAAGTGATGTTACAACCTTAGGTGCTTCTTATCATGCAGCTACCAAATTTAAGCTGACAGGTGATATTACTGCTACTAATATCAATGTGCCTCTTATCGGTAATCTTGATTTCAAGCACAAAGGAGAACTCGAAGTAACCATGCCGGAGCGTGTGATCTTTAGTGGTACGCATCAGCTTAATGAGCAGTGGACTGTAATGGCTGATGCAGCATGGACTCGCTGGAGCCAACTTGATAGCATTACTATTGTTGATAAGGAAGCTACGTCTTTACAAAATGGCACAACACATGTACCAATGAATTGGCGTAATGTTTGGGCGCTGTCTGTTGGTACTGCCTATAAGGTGAATGACCAGTGGACATTAAAAACCGGTTATATGTTTGATCAGTCTCCAACTACAGATGATAACCGAACCGTTCGTGCGCCTGATAATGATCGTCACTGGCTAACTGCTGGAGCTAAGTGGAACGCAACAAAGGATATGACCTTTGATTTCTCCGCTGCTTACGTCATGTTGAAAGATGGCAAGATTACTGAGAATGCTCATGAGACCGATGGCTCCGTTGATGATGGCTATGGTACGCTGACCGGTGAATACAAAGACCAGGCTTCCTGGGTACTGTCCGCTCAGATGACCTACCGCTTCTAATCGATTTTTTCGAGTAACAGTGTGAAAAAAAACGGCATTTTTATATGCCGTTTTTTTATGGGCTATTTTTAACCCGGTCTACAGGATGGCTTGCATAGGGGGCACGCCTATTTAGCGGGCTATGGTATTGTAGATGAGTCAATGGATTAAGGATGTAGGCGTCATGTTAAGTGTAATAAATAAAATAGTGGCACTGGGACTGGCCGGGTTCCTGTTGGCAGGCTGTAGCACGGTGGAGAAAAGTGTCACTGGAGCTAATGAGTCGGTTGATACTGCTAAAGCCTGTGCTGCCCTGGAAAAAGTATTTTTAAATAGTGAGGATGGTTTTAAGGCCATTCGCCTGAAACCCCGCTTTCACAACAAGATCACTTTATGGAAGAGCAGCTATCAGGTGATTGAGGGGAGCTGTGAGATTTGGCAATGGTCTAACCGGTACAGCTATGTTTGCAGTCGTGTATTGCCCGATGAACTGACGGCGCAGCAAGTGTATAACCGTGCCAGGGAGCATATTAGCCAGTGCCTGACAGGTGCTGAACATGCATGGTCTGTACAGGCAGGTAGTTTGCCAGATAAAAAAGGAGAAAAAACAGACTACCTGCTAAACGGACAAGCTCGAGGGTCCCTGCAAAGAGTGCGAACTGGGGGTCTGTTCTCCAGCGACTGGACGGTGTATCTGCTGATAGACTCACCCAAACTTAACATTCCTTCATCGCGCTAGCCTGGCTGAACGGTGGTGAAGGTCGTAATTAATCTCGTTCCCAGCTTGAAAACCGGATATTTATAGCTTGCTTATTCTGCGAAGTGGCTCCTAAAGCGTGCCTTGCACAGGTCTATCGAATAATGGTGTTCTAACCGGGCGCGGTTTAGGCGGGCAGTCAGTAGAAAAAGTTATCAACCATCAACCTGGTCTCTGATAAAAATCCATTTATCGTCTGTGGACATGTCTTTATTAAACAGGTAGCCGGCATAGTCGAATTGCTTGAGTTTATCAGCCTGGGTAATGCTGTTATCAATGGCATAGCGACACATAAGACCCCGGGCTTTTTTGGCGTAAAAGCTGATGATTTTATATTGACCGTTTTTCCAGTCTTTAAACACCGGGGTAATCACTCTGGCCTGAAGCTGCTTTGGTTTGATCGCCTTAAAGTATTCATTGGAGGCGAGATTGACCAGGGTATGACTTTTTTGTTCAGCCAGTGTCTCATTCAGCTTTTCTGTAATCAGGTTCCCCCAAAAACTATAAAGATCCTTCCCTCTGGGGTTGCTGAATTTTATGCCCATTTCAAGACGGTAGGCCTGCATAAGATCCAGGGGACGGAGGATGCCATAAAGGCCGGATAATATTCGCAGGTGTTTTTGGGCAAACTGTAGTTGCTTTTCAGACAGGCTGGCGGCATCCAGTCCCACGTAAACATCTCCGGTGAAGGCCAGGGCAGCCTGTTTGGCATTGGTCAGGGAACATTGGGGCGACCATGCCTGATATCGGGCTGTATTGAGCTGTGCCAGCTTGTCACTGATACTCATCAGGCTGCCCAGTTGCGCTGGACTCAGCTGGCGAAGCTTATTGATAAGCAGCTCGGACTGATCCATAAAGTCAGGGGTGGTGTAGTTCCCTGTTGCTGCCGGTGTTTCGTAGTCCAGAGATTTGGCAGGGGATACAACAAGCAGCATAAAGGTTCCTTATAAACAGTCGTAAAAGAGCTTCCATAGTAGATGAGAGTCTGGGTCTTGGATAGGGGGGGCTATTTGTTTTCTTCAGCAGCCCCTATCCTGCTTCCGAAAGAGTACTCCCTGCGACCTGGCAGGGAGGTGAATTTCGTTTTCCATAGTGCTACTATGTATTTGTCCTTGTGACCTACCCTCGGACAGAGGGAAAGTAAAGTCTGTGGAGTTAATGTAAGTCTCTTTGAAGCCATAACCATGAAGCAGAAACCTGTGTAAAATCGCGAGAAAGTAGCACCCTGTAACAGGAATCCTCCAGCGATCTAGTGCAGCCAAGCGTTAAAGACCACACACCGTTCGCACTGAGCCTGTCGAAGTGCGGGGACTCTATCCTTCGACAAGCTCAGGATGAACGGGGTGTATACCTATCAACGCTTCGCTGCACTAGCTGGAGGAGGATGTCAAAAGTATGGTATAGGTGTGAGTTTGTGGTTTTTCTCTAAACAACCCCATAAGCCAACATGGCATTGGCCACTTTCTTGAAGCCCGCAATATTGGCACCTTTTACATAATCGATGTAATCACCCTCCCGACCATGCTCTACACATTGTTCATGGATTTTTCGCATAATAGTGTGCAGACGGTCTTCCAGCTCTTCAATTGACCAGGAAAGACGCATGCTGTTTTGGCTCATTTCCAGCCCGGATACCGCGACGCCACCGGCATTGGCAGCCTTGGCCGGGGCAAACAGTACACCCGCTTCCCGAAGGCAGTGACTGGCTTCCAGAGTGGCGGGCATATTGGCTCCCTCGGCAACAACCATACAGCCATTTTTAATCAAGGTTTTTGCATCTTCCAGTTGCAACTCATTCTGGGTGGCACAGGCAAAGGCCGCCTGGCAGGGGTATTGCCATACTGAGGTTTCGGGATTGAACTGGCAATGGAAATGCTCGGCAAACTCATTGATTCTTCCCCGACGGTTTTCTTTCAGGTCGATTAACCAGTCCATTTGTTCCCGGGACAGTCCTTCCGGTACATGAATGCTTCCGGATGAGTCTGACAGGGCAACAACATAGCCTCCCTGCTGCATAATTTTTTGGGCTGCATACAGGGCAACATTGCCAGAGCCTGAAACAACACAGCGTTTACCAGCCAGTTCCTGATTGTGCTTTTTTAATAGTTCTTCAGTGAAGAATACAGTGCCATAGCCCGTGGCTTCTTTTCGAATCAGGCTGCCACCAAATTCAAGGCCTTTTCCGGTAAGAACCCCCTGGAATTGATTTTCAAGCCGTTTGTACTGCCCGAACATATAGCTTATTTCACGGCTTCCGACGCCTATATCGCCGGCAGGAATATCGGTGTGGGCACCAATATGTTTATGTAACTCGGTCATAAATGACTGGCAGAAGCGCATAACCTCCCGGTCACTTTTGCCTTTAGGGTTGAAATCAGCCCCCCCTTTAGCGGCTCCCAGTGGCAACGTTGTCAGGCTGTTTTTAAAGGTTTGTTCAAAGCCGAGGAACTTCAGGGTATCAAGGGTAAGGGTCGGGCTAAATCTTAGCCCTCCCTTATAGGGGCCGATGGCATTATTAAACTGGACACGACAGCCGCGATTCACCCGGATATGTCCCTCATCATCTTCCCAGCACACTCGGAATAAAATAATGCGGTCGGGTTCCGTCATTCTCTCGAGAATACGTTCTTTGACATATTTCGGATGCCTGTTGATAAAAGGAATGACACTTTCGGCAACTTCTTGGACTGCCTGGTGAAAATCCGGTTCATTGGGATTTCGTTTCACCAGGCCATGCATAAAATCATCGAGATCGAGCTGATTTGAGAACATAGGTTGAGTACCTTGCAGCGGGTAACTTTTTTTAGGCATGATAAGCCTAGCGAGGAGTTTAACCGGCAAGGGGGGGCATATGCATATAAATCCGGATACGGTATCAGCCAAAGATATCTATAAGCTATTAACCAGCACAGTGACACCCAGGCCTATTGCCTGGGTTTCAACAATCAATCAAAAGGGAGGGGTTAATCTGGCGCCTTTTTCTTTCTTTAATATTGTTAGTGTTGCCCCACCCGTTCTGGGATTTTCACCACTACTTGATGGTAACGGGCAAAGAAAGGATACCCTTAATAATATTGAGTCTACCGGAGAGTTTGTGGTGAATATTGTGGGGCCGGATACCTTGCAGCAGATGAATCAGACATCGGCCTCATATGCCAGTGATATTAACGAAATGGCGGAAGTGGGATTAACTGAAATGGCATCCTGCAGAGTGTCTCCACCCTCGGTTAAGGAAGCGTTGGTTCATTTTGAGTGCACTCTTCATGACATTGTCCCGTTTGGGGATGATCCACTGGCAGGCAGTCTGATTCTGGGAAGTATCTGTCATATTCATCTGGATGATACCGTTTATGATGGTAATTATGTGGATGTCACCGTATTGGATACAGTAGGGCGTATGGAAGGAAGTTGCTATACGAGGACTCGTGACCGACTTGAATTAAAGAGGCCTGTATCCGTCAAAACAGATACAGGCCAGTAGGTTGTTATCGTAGGTCAGCAGAATCCTAGAGATGGGCTTCTGCGTAAGCAGCCAGTGGTGAGCGGGGAACGCCCTTGAGTTGTATGGACCCTCCGTTGGGGAAGTTCTTCAGACGCTCTGTCATATAGGTGAGTCCCGAGCTGGTGGGTGCCAGGTAAGGAGTATCAATCTGGGCCAGGTTGCCCAGGCAGATCACCTTGCTGCCAACCCCTGCGCGGGTAATGATGGTCTTGATTTGATGGGGTGTCAGGTTCTGGCACTCATCAATAATGATCAGGCTGTGCTGAAAGCTTCGTCCCCTGATGTAATTCAGCGACTTAAAATGAAGGGGTACTTGCTTCAGGATGTAATCCACACTGCCATTGGTGGACTCGTCATCGCTATGCAGGGCCTCCAGGTTGTCGGTGATGGCACCAAGCCAGGGTTCCATTTTTTCCGCTTCGGTTCCCGGCAGGTAACCAATATCCTCATCCAGTCCCCGGGTGGAACGGGTGGCGATGATTCGCCTGTATTGTTTACTGGCCAGGGTCATTTCAATGGCGGCGGCCAGGGCCAGGATGGTTTTTCCTGATCCGGCGGCACCGTTGAGGTTGACCAGATGTACGTCAGGGTCCAATAGCAGGTTAAGGGCCATGGCCTGATAAATATCAAGGGGGTGTAATCCCCAGGCCTCCTGGTTCATCAGGCTGTCAGTGCTCAGGTGTTGCAGTTGAACTTCTGTTTCTGTCAGCCCGATCACTTTAGCGATAAATCCCTGGTCATCAATCAGGAACTTATTGAGGTAAAGGTCTTCCTTTATCTCATCCTTGGACAGGTTATGGGTGGTAACTCCTTCCTGTTGACAGGTTTTTACCTGAGTCACCCTGTCCCAGAAATTACCGGGATAGTGGATATAGCCTTTGGTCAGAAGGCCAATATCCGAAACCAGCTGGTCATTGTGGTAGTCTTCGGTTGATATGCCACAGCCCCTGGCCTTAAGACGCATATTAATGTCTTTGGTCACCAGAGTGACTGGCTGGTTTGGATTATCCCGTTGGTACTGAAGAATATCGTTGATAATCCGGTTATCGTTATTGCTGGTGGGTAGTGTGGTGACATTATCCAGCGCATGATTCATCAGGATGGACAGCCGACCATTAGGGGGGCTTTTATCTCCCCGGGCAATGGGCACTCCCTCTTCGATTTCTGCCGGGGAGGCTGATCCGAGAATATGGTCAATAAGCCGAATAGCCTGTCGGCAATCCGCTGCAATGGTTTGCTTGCCGTTTTTAAGTTTGTCCAGTTCCTCCAGAACGGTGATGGGGATAACTACCTGATGTTCTTCGAAGTTGAGTATTGAGTTAGGGTCGTGGATTAAGACATTACTGTCTAGTATGTAAGTGGTTGTTTTACTTGAGTTGATCGGCCTGGTCTCCAAGGCGTTTCCCATAGGCGGCTCCATGTCCGTTTTTTTATGATCACTCAACTTTGATTCTTATCTAAAAGTGGGGAGTGGGCAAGCCTAAATTCATACAGGTAATAAAAAAATAATAATTGGATAGTTATCTATTTGAAAATGAATAAGTTCTTTTTAATATTACAAAGTTAACCACGTTCTTAAGGTAAAGCTTCCTGTTTTTCTATGCAGATCATATGAATAGGGAGGTGGAAGGAAAATAACTCCACACTCCTCCCTGGTGCAGCCAAGCATTAATATCCATACAAGATAAGCGCCTCGTTCCCAGCGTCCCCGCTGGGAATGCATATGAGTGCTTCAACTTATTCAGTGGTTGTATGGATATTCACGCTTCCCTGCACTAGTACTCAGTTACAGGTTATGCGTGAGTAGGTTTTGTCAGCAGTTCCTGAGGGGGGTAACTGGTGTTTATCTTTCCACCTAGTAACTCTTCCAGGTCAGGAATCAGGAAGGAGTCATCTTCACAGGCAAAGCTGATACTGGTGCCACTGGCACCCGCCCGTCCGGTTCTGCCAATGCGGTGAACGTAATCTTCAAGGTCTTCAGGCAAGTGGTAATTGATAACATGGCTGATGCCGTCAATATGTATACCCCTGCCAGCAACATCGGTGGCAACAAGAACGGCTATGTTGCCCTGGCGGAAGTTTTCCAGTGTTCTGAGTCGCTTGTTCTGGGGAACTTCCCCGGAAATCTGGTCAGCTCTGATACCACTTCTCTGTAGTCTTTCAGTCAACTTCCGGGTCTGGTCGCGTCGGTTAGTAAACACAATTACCCGTTTAAGTTGTTTTTGGTTTATCAGGTTAACAAGCAGGGGGTACTTTTGCTGGCTGGTAACGATGTATATTTTTTGGTCAACGGTGTCGGTGGCGAGGCTATCGGGTTCAATCTCCACCTTGACGGGTTGCCAGGTCCACTGTTCTCCAAGCCTCAGTACTTCATCGGTAAAGGTGGCTGAAAACAGGAGTGTCTGGCGGTCACCTGGCCGGGGTGTCATCCGGACAATACGTCGAACCTGTGGAATAAAGCCCATATCCAGCATTCGATCGGCTTCATCAATAATCAGGGTTTCCACCAGGTCCAGGTGCAGGTCCCTGCGCTCACAGTAATCCAGCAGTCGTCCCGGGGTTGCAACCAGGATGTCAACATAGTTTTCATTGAGTCGCTTGCGTTGTCTATCGTAATCCATGCCTCCCACAACTGTGACGACGTGAAGGGGTAAGTGCTTGGTTAAATTTTCCGCATCATTGCCAATTTGAAGTGCCAGCTCACGGGTGGGGGCAATAATGACAGCTCTTGGCTCTCCGAGGTATCGGGGGGAGGGAGCCGGAATGTCTACTAACTGTTTGATGGTACTCAGCAGAAAAGCGGCTGTTTTGCCGGTTCCCGTTTGAGCCTTGCCAATGGCATCCCGTCCGGCCAGGGTGCTACCCAGTACCTCTGCCTGGATAGGTGTGCAGTATTTAAAACCTAAATCCTGAATGGCATGCATCAGGCCATCAGGTAGCTCAAAGTCGTGGAAACGGGTTTTGTCGGCTTCGGGTTCCACTTTGAACTGGCTGATATCCCAGGCGGGTTGTTGATGTTTGTGATGAGAGGAGTGCCTGGCTTTTCCTGTCTTATGGCTACGGGGAGATCTGGCTTTTGGTGAATGGCTACCAGAGGTGGGGGGCGCTTCGAAGTGCTGCCTGGAGTCTGATCTCCCACTTTTTTTGACTGGGGGAGAATCTTTCTTTTTTCCAAAAATGCCTAGAAAACCGCTCAATGCTTTAGTCTCGTTCCATTATTGTCAGTAAGTGGACTTGAAGCGAGTGGTTTCTGTCGTCGCTTCTGTTGACATAAGGTGATCAACAAAGCCTGAATGAAAAGGCATATTACTGACAATTGAATTGATGGTGAGCCGGGATGTTAAACCTGTATCATAGGAATAGCTCCGGTTTTTCAATGATAAAGCTTTGGTGTCTGTCATGGAATACGAAGGTATGCGAGGTGTTAATTTTATGCTCCAGACAAACCCTTGACTGCCAGTTTGCATTGTCACTGTTGTTTATACGTATTCTTTTGCCTGCTTTTCATGGCTATCAGGCTCGTGATCCCGTTTGCGTAATAATAGTCCGGGGACGCCTTTCTTCTTGTTGACCCGACGAAGTTCCTGCCTGCGCTTTTTTTCGTCCTCTTTATAAAGACGCCGCCAGAGGAAGGGCGCTATATCTTCAGGCCGAACCTGTTTCTTGAAAAAAGCGATGAAAAAGCTAGCCTCTTCCGTGAATTTACCGGCCTTTGTGGTATCAGATTCAGCTTGTGGCCTGGTTTCCGGTTCACTGCTGTAAAGCGTCATAATTTTATTTAAGGGATTGAACTGCATATTCCAAATCCTTATATCAATTATTTAATCGCCCTTGCACTGTAAAGGGTGCTTGCCATTTAGACTATTAGACTTTGGTGGCAGAGGTAAGTTCCATGGTGGTGAACCGGGTGATATAGAGGAGGTTGAAGGGGGATATTCTTCTCGTTCCCGGCCTCGGGAGTCCGGGAACGAGTCTATGGGCTTTGATTTATTGAATTTTATAATCCGGCCACAATATCTTTGCTAAATATTTTTTCACAGTAATGGCACTTTAACTGAGTATCACCTTTATTCTGGCTGAGCTGGAAATGGCTTTGAACCGGTTCGTTATGGGAGATACAGTTTGAATTGGGGCACTCAAAAACGCCTACCAGTTTTTCAGGAATCGCCATTTTGAACTTGCCTGTAACCTGATAATCATCAATCACATTGATTGTGGCGGTTGGGGCAAAAAGAGCCAGTTCATTGGCTTCCTGCTCGGTGAACTTTCTGTCGGCCACCTTGATAATGTCTTTTCTCCCGTGCAGCTTGCTGGGCAAATTAAAGCCAACGGTGATCCGGGCGTCGCTATCAAGAAGATGCAGGCGGTCGAGAATTTTCACGCCCTGGCCGGCAGGAATATGGTCGATGACAGTGCCCTTTAGGATCGCTTCTACCTGAAGTTTATTGTTCATGACCTGCTCCTTAAATGGTTTCATTCAGAATAAGTGCCAGCAGTGCCTGGCGTGCGTAAACACCATTCTGTGCCTGCTGGAAGTAGTAGGCGTGAGGGGTGTGATCAACATCAACGGTGATTTCATCCACCCTTGGCAGCGGGTGAAGGACTTTCAGGTGTGCCGGCGCTCCTTTCAGGCTATCTGCTGTCAGAATGTAGCGGGAGGCCATATGCTTATATTCCGTTTCGTCAAAGCGCTCTTTCTGAACCCGGGTCATGTAAATGATATCTGCTTCCGGTGCAATATCTTCGATGGAGCTGGCATTTCTGTAACGACAGCCCTTGGCATCCAGGTCGTCAAGAATATAGTCAGGCATAGCCAGGGCTTCGGGAGCCAGGAAACTGAATTCGGCGTTGAAGTGAGTGAGTGCCTGGGTCAGGGAGTGAACAGTGCGGCCATATTTGAGGTCGCCGACAAAGGCAACCTTCAGGTTGTCCAGTTTGCCTTGGCATTCTTTGATACTGAACAGATCCAGCAGGGTTTGGGTGGGGTGCTGGTTAGAACCGTCACCACCATTAATAACGGGTACTGATGCGAACTCGGAAGCAAGCCGGGCGGCACCTTCCTGAGGGTGGCGCATCACAACCGCATCGGTGTAAGAGCTAATCACCTCAATGGAGTCTGCCAGGCTTTCCCCTTTTTTGGCCAGGGATGTATTGCCCCCATCTGCGAAACCAATAATTGAGCCACCCAGCCTTTGGATGGCGGTTTCAAAGGAAAGGCGGGTTCGGGTTGATGCCTCAAAAAAACAGCTGGCAATTACTCTACCCTGGAGTAGTTCGGGACGAGGTGCATTCTTTAGTGAAGCAGCCTTATCCAGAATCAGTTCCAAATCCTCACGGTCAAGATCCGATATGGAAATGATATCCCGTTTGAAAAGCCTGTTGCCCATAGGTTTCACCTGTTGCTTTTGCTCATTAGGCTGGTTTTAGCTCAAAAAAAAGCCCCTGAAACAGGGGCTTTGGAAATGACCTTGGTAACGGAAAAAAATAATGGGGCAGGCATGCTTGCCTGCTGACAGGGCGGCTGGAATATATGCAACCATCTCTGTTTTTCCCCGTTACTATTAAAACCAGATTAACTTCAGCGGCAATTACAGGCAATGGTGGATGATCATTTTGCCTGAGCTGCCGACAAATTGCCGGGTATTTTACGTATATTTCTATGGGGGTCAAGGTTTTTTGTACAATGGTTCCATAGTATTCAAGCTTCCCTGCCTGAATGCTTAACTCAACCCGGTAATATGCCCTTCACTGTCAATATCAATATTCATATAACCCGGTTTGGAACCCAGTCCGGGCATGGTCATCACCTTGCCACAGAGGATGTAGACAAAGCCGGCACCGGCAGATACCCGGACTTCCCGAACAGGAAAATCAAAGCCCTTGGGAGCACCTTTCTGGCTTGGGTCATGGGAAATAGAAAGTGGAGTTTTAGCCATACAAACCGGCAGTTTGCCATAGCCTTCAGCTTCCAACCGGACAATTTGCTGTTCAGCCTGTTCAGAGAAATTAACCTTGGCTGCACCATACCCCTTGATGGCGATGGCCTTTATTTTATCTCTGAGTCCGGATTCCAGGGGATACAGGCGCTGGAAGTGGGCAGGCTTATTGCTGGCTTGTTCAACGGCACTGGCAACGGCCATGGCACCTTCACCGCCAAAGCGGAAGGTGTCGCTGATGGCCACCTCGTCAGCCCCGAGAATTCGGGTTTGCTTAAGCAGCCAGTCCAGTTCCTGCTGGGTGTCTTCCGGGAAGCGGTTTACAGCAACCACCACAGGGAGGCCGTAACGTTTAACGTTATTAATATGCCAGCTCAGGTTGGATAACCCTTTATCCAGGGCTGCCATATTAGGTTCAACCATTCCCTTATCAAAGGGGCGACCCGGTTTAAGGTCAAAAAGTCCGGAATGGGATTTCAACCCGCGCAGGGAGCATACCAGTACCACGGCATCCGGTGTCTTGCCGGAATAACGGGCTTTGATGTTACAGAATTTTTCCAGGCCCATATCGGAACCAAAGCCTGCCTCTGTCACAACGTAGTCCGCCAGTTTCAGGGCGATTTTATCGGCCAGAATGGAAGAATTGCCATGGGCAATATTGGCAAAGGGACCCGCGTGAATCAGACAGGCGCCGCCTTCCAGGTTCTGCATCAGGGTCGGGTTGATGGCATCTTTCATAATGGCAGTCATGGCTCCGGCCACTCTAAGCATTTCTGCGGTGACCGGGTTGCCATCCAGGTCATAGGCCAGAATGATATTACCAATACGTCGCCGCATATCCTGAAGGCTGTCTGTGAGAGCCAGAATCGCCATCAGTTCTGAGGCTACGGTGATATCAAAGCCCTCTTCCCTGGGGACGCCATTGAGGTTTTTGGGTGAATTGCCGGGAAGTCCGGTAGTAATTGCGCGTAAGGCCCGGTCATTATGGTCAACCACCCGTTTCCAGAGGATGCGGTCTTTATCAATTTTCAGGGCTTTCAGGCCGCTGCGTTGTTCAAAGGCGTCATAACCTTCCCGTTCCTCATGGTAAAGGCGACTGTCCAGTGCCGCTGAAGCCAGGTTATGAGCGCTGCTGATGGCATGGATATCACCCGTCAAGTGCAGGTTAAAGTCCTCCATGGGAACCACCTGGGCATAACCTCCGCCGGCAGCTCCCCCTTTTATGCCAAATACCGGACCCATGCTGGGTTGGCGAATACAGCTGATCGCCTTGCGACCCAGCATGGACAGTCCCATGGTCAGGCCAATGGTGTTGACAGTTTTTCCTTCTCCAAACGGAGTTGGGGTAATAGCACTGACCAGGATCAGTTTGCCTTCTTTTTTATCTTTGAGTTTATCCAGGGTCTCGATGCGGACTTTAGCTTTATAGTGTCCATGCGGTTCAATATCATGGAGATCGAGGCCAAGTCGGGTAGCAATATCGGTGATAGGTGATAAGCGTGCGCTGCGGGAAATTTCAATATCTGACTTCATGAAACTGGGAACCCCCCCTTGATTCAAGCTGTTAAAGCCATCTTGCAGGAGGGGCAATAGTGACAGAAAGCCGTTGATATAAGATTGATCTAAGGCATGGAATGTTTCTCGTTATTTAATTATATGGATACCCCTTTATCCTATTTGTGCCACATGGCTTCCAGCACATGGTAGTGGGGGTTACCCGTTCGAGGACGGTCAAGGTCATGCCAATAGGCAATGTGGTTCTGGTTGTCATGCCAGCGGGGGATTACGTAATAATTCCATAGCAGTACCCTGTCCAGTGCTTTAGTAACATCAATGATTTCATCGTATGTTGAGGCTTCCCTTAACTGCTTCACCAGTTTGTCGACGATTGGCTGGTTGACTCCCGCTAAATTATTGCTGCCAGGTTCCTTAGCCGCACTACTGCTCCAGTTATTGGTTTGCTCTGAGCCGGGAAAGGGTGAATGGATGAAGTGCCAGCTGGCCATTTCGAAATTGAATTCCTTGATCCTTTTTCGGTATTGACTGACATCCAGCGTTTGAATATTCATGGTGATGCCAATATCAGCCAAACTCTTTTTAAAAGGCTGGGTAACTCGCTCTGCTCCTGGGGAGTCAAGAAGCAGGGTGAAAGAAAACAGCTGGTTGGTTTCCCTGTGACGCATTTTACCTTTGTCAAGATGCCAGCCCGCCTGCTTTAACAGTTGTATGGCTGTTTTTTTATGGTTCCGGCTATTTCCATTGCCATCCGATACTGGTAGCGATGGCGGCAAGGTAAAAAGCTCTGGAGGAAGCTGGCTTTTATAGGGCACCAATAACTTTAACTCACCGGGAGAGGGTAACCCGGTTGCCATCAATGGCGTATTGCTAAAAAAGCTGGTGGTTCTTGTTTCATTGGAATGCAGTAGATAGTTATTGATCCACTCAAAATCAAAAACCTGAAGCAGTGCTTTTCTAACCGGCCTGTTTTTAAAAAGGGGGATACGGGTATTGAAAACCAGGGAACTCATACCGGGAGGGTGCAGGTTCGGGACATTTTCCTTAATCACCTCTCCCTTTTGAACCGCCCGAAAGTCATAGCTTTCATACCAGGTCTTGGTATCAAACTCATAACGGAAATTATAAAGGCCTGCCCGAAAAGCCTCCATGGCGGCATGGCTATCCCGGTAGTAATCAATTTTAATCTGGTCAAAAT
Organism: Endozoicomonas sp. Mp262; assembly: GCF_025643335.1. Classification (NCBI taxonomy): domain Bacteria; kingdom Pseudomonadati; phylum Pseudomonadota; class Gammaproteobacteria; order Oceanospirillales; family Endozoicomonadaceae; genus Endozoicomonas; species Endozoicomonas sp. Mp262. The sequence continues at coordinate 2,311,414 of NZ_CP092489.1, forward strand.
TAAAGAGTCCTTTTCTCACCGGAAGGTTCTCTGCCCAATAGTTTTTTACTTTTTCATAGGTGATTGACCGGCCTAATTGAAGCTCCTTGACTCTCATGGGGCCACTGCTGACTGGAGGGGTGGTTAAACCTGTACTAAATGAACGGCCTTGCCAGTAGTGTTTAGGCATTACGGGAATAAAGGCCAGGTAAGCCATAACCTTTATACCGCGCCCCGGACCCAGGTGGAAGATAACTTTGTCAGGTGATGGGTTACTGACGCTGATTACATCCCTTAAGATGTTTTTAATAAAGGGAGAGCCGGATTCCTGAAGCATTTTAAAGGTAAAAACAACATCTTCAGAGGTGATTGGCCTGCGGTCATCAAAGCGAGCCAGAGGGTTCATGTTAAAGGCAACCCAGCCATAATCATCGGGATGTTCAAAGCTTTTGGCTATCAGGGGATAGAGTGTATAGGGTTCATCGGCGGACCGGGTCATCAGGCGGTCGTGGATAGTATATAGACCACTTGCCGCACGGCCTTTGGTGTTATAGGAGTTGAGTGTGTCAAAGGTGCCAATGGCTGCCAGTTTCAGTGTTCCGCCTTTGGGGGCATCAGGATTGACGTAGTCAAAGTGTTGAAAATTATCTGAATAGGCGGCGTCACCGATAAGTGACAAGCTGTATCGGATATGCACTTTAGTGGCTTGTTCAGCAGGTCGTGCCGCAGAGGCAAAGGAGAACAATGCCAGGATTGCGCTTGCAAATAACAGTGTCTTGATGTTGGCCATGTTGACTGTTGGTTATCATCCATCTTGGTATTTTAAAGTTATAGATGAATTGAACCTTCATTGTGCACTAATCGCAGGTAGGTTTTTAACTTTTTTGCCGATAAGAGATAGATGTACTAACCCGGGTATTTTGATTGACCACTGAGGTACAAAGGTTCGAAAATTTATTGTTTGAAAATAAAAAGCTGTGCCTGTGTATCATCCTTGATGAAAAAAGATCAGTAAATTATTAAGAAAGGTAGCCAGCCATGGGACCCACTGATAAGCCTTCTGTACCAAAAACACCGGAAGTAGATAGAAAAAGTGTGCTGGAGAATGAGGGTGCAAGTGGTTCTGACTCAGGTGATAGTGGAACAGCTAAAAAGGGCCTGTTCAGGGGAAGAAAGCTTTTCCGGAAGGATAATGAACAAAAGCCGACCGCTCGTTTTTATGGAGTGGATGATGAGTTAAAGAGTGATGATGTTAAAGGGCCATCAAGATTTTATACAGACGAAAATAATGGCCCTACCCCGGTCAGGAAGTATAGCCCCGATTCTGTGTTAAAAAGAAAGACGACTGGAAGTGATGCACCCGGGAAAAATATCAAAGCCTGTATCAGTGCCGTTAATGAAGGACGGTTGATCACTCCTGAGGAGTTTTATGGGATTGCCGGAAAACCTAATGCTATTGGAGATGTAGAATACAAACAGTTGGGAAAATTATTGCAAGGATGTCAGGGTGTATTTTCTGACGTCGGGAAAGCGGCGTTACCATTGGCTGAGGTCTTTGCTAAAGTGCTTGATTTGCGAGAGAAGGCCCAAGCTTTTGTTGAAAAATACGGTGGCAGGCGCAAAAGTGATAAACATAACGAGCGGATCAGGGCCGTTGAATCGTTATTGTTTGTGATAGATGAAAGTGTTTTGGCAAATAAAAAAGCAAGTCAGGTTTTGTGTGATAGCCTTGGCCAGGGAGCTGCCGACTTGACGGGAAAAAGGCTTCTTAAGTCGCTTTTTTCCCAGCCCAGGGTTTTTAGGAAATTACTCAGTACTATGTCTTTAGTGGAGTTATTAACGTTTTCCAATGCCTGTCAACGAATAAAGCAAAATGATTGTAGAGTGGCTAGTGCATTTATGTCGGGCGCTAGTAATGCCTTATCCCGACTCTCCAGTGCAGAAATAAAACGGCAGTATGAGCTTTACTTGCAGTCTACCCAGGATGAAAATGCGACATACAGTGTATCGGATAATTCTTCCCTCGAACGAAACCGGGTTTTAATGGATATTGCCCGAAGTTTTTTTGATGGAGAAGGAACCTCTACGGATGTGGTTGCTGCAGCACTCTATCAATCTTATCAAGACGGCAACCTGACTATGAGTATGCTGGACCAGGTCAGTGAGTCTGCCGCCATTCCCTTTGGATTTGTTTATGGTGATCCGGAATCAGCACCGGAGGCATTAATTCAGTTAGAACAGGATTTTAAGGATCAGGGAATGCAGTCGTTGGAAATCGGGAAAGATTTTTTTTCCTTTCTGGAAGAATGCAGGAAAGATCCCAATCTTTTACTTAAAAACCCAAAGTATGCAGGTACTTTTTTAAAAATAAAACAATCGGCAATTATGCTGGCAGGGGAGCCTGGAAGTCATAATGATGGCTATAGGGATTTTGTTCAGGAATGGGATAAACTCCGTTTTAGAGTAATGCCAGATTATAATAATGCACATGGAAAGGATGATTTGGTAGACACTGTTGTACTCTCTTTGGAAGCATTTAAAATAACACCTGATTGGCTAAAGCGATTGAATGCAGCTCAGGGAAATTTGCAGGAGGTCAGAAGCCTGTTAAATGAAATGGGATGGCGGAAATCACCGGATCATATTAATTTTAGACATCAGCTTAAGGTAGCCAGCTCCGAAGAGAGTAAAGGCAGAGTGAAAGCCCTGGCATGCCAGGATTGCTTATTTCGTTATTTTGCCAAGCGAGCCGGTTTTGAACCTGCCGTTTTATCGCCAGACCCCCAGCGTAAATCCAAGCCCGCACTGAAGCCGGAAATAAAACCAAAGCCCCGGCACCTTTCTCCGGTAGCTCAAGCCAGGGAGCAAGCTGAAATGCCCGTTTTGAAGAAAGGAAAGCGTCCAGCTGAAGAGAGGGAGGGGGTGGTTAAACCAAAACCTCTGGGGCCGAAGCCAAAGCTACCAAAGATCGATGGCTCAAAGTCCCGGCCCCATGAGGGTTGATTATTCTTTTTTAATCCGGCATCCCCCCGGGATCTCAATGGTTAAGTCACTCTTTGGATAGCAGCAGCAAGACAGTATTTTTCCGTCAGCCACAAAGGCAATAGGTTCAGCAAAGTATTCCACCTCGCCTTCCACCAGTTGAACCTGACAGCTGCCACAGAACCCCTCCCGGCACTGGTATTCCATATCAACTTTTTGCGACTCAAGGGCTTCAAGCAAGGTTAGCTCACTTCGGGGGATAAAACTGAAACCTTCCATGATTTTGACAATATGGGCCATGATAACACTCCGAGGGGAAGGAGGCCGAAGTGGGTGTCCCATGCTCCGGCCTCAAAGTAAGCTGTGATGTGCCCGGGCATGCCAGAGCTGTTTGGTGAAAGCGCTTTAACCGTTGTTGTTTTATGGCAGGCCGCTGGAAAAAAGGCTTTCAACCGGATTTCTTTATGGTTATAGAGAGAAGTTACTGAAGTCCTCTGACTGAACTTCGCTGTCAATCTGGCCTACCAGGTAGGAGCTGACCTCTACCTCTTGGGGAGCCACCTGCACATGATCGCTGTTTAGCCAGCTGTTCATCCAGGGCAGCGGATTCTGTTTCATGGCAAAGGGGGCATCAAAACCAATGGCGGTCATGCGCTGATTGGTGATGTATTCGACATATTGACCGAGAATCTCTTTGTTCAAGCCAATCATGGAACCATCACGGAACAGGTATTCTGCCCACTCCTTCTCCTGTTCAGCGGCCGCAATAAAGATATTGTGGGCTTCCTGCCTGAGTTCTTTGGCTATCTCTGCCATTTCCGGATCATCCTTACCCTCTGCCATCAGCTGGAGCATATGCTGGGTGCCGGTCAGGTGAAGTGCCTCATCGCGGGCAATCAGTTTGATAATCTTGGCATTGCCCTCCATGGTGGAGCGTTCGGCAAAGGCAAAGCTGCAAGCGAAGCTAACGTAAAAGCGAATGGCTTCCAGAACATTGACGGAAACCAGGGTCAGGTAAAGCCTGCGCTTCAGTTCCCGTTGGGAAATGGAAATTTCCCGGCCATTAATGGTGTGTGTTCCTTCACCTAACTGGTTATACAGATTGATACCATCGATGAGGTCATCATAATAGCAGGTGATATCATTGGCCCGTTTAATAATGGCATCGTTGGTGACGATGTCGTCGAACACCTGGCTGGGTTCCGTGACAATATTACGAATAATATGTGTGTAGGAGCGTGAGTGAATGGTTTCACTGAATGCCCAGGTCTCAATCCAGGTTTCCAGTTCCGGTAGTGAGACAATGGGTAGCAGGGCAACATTGGGGGAGCGCCCCTGAACAGAGTCCAGCAGTGTCTGGTATTTCAGGTTGCTGAGAAAGATATGCTTTTCATGTTCAGGAAGTCCGGTAAAGTCCCTGCGGTCTGTGGACAAATCCACTTCTTCCGGACGCCAGAAGAACGACAGCTGTTTCTCTATGAGCTTCTCGAACACCGGGTATTTCTGAACGTCGTAGCGGGATACGTTGACACTTCGCCCGAAGAACATGGGTTCCCGGGTGGCATTAAACTGTTCCTGATTAAAGGTTGTATAGCTCATGGGTTCTGGTTTATGGGAGCCAGCGAGCCGGCTCTTTTCCTGTTTCGGTAGTGAGCCCGGAGAGGCGGCGGTTCGCGGCCTGTTCCGGGGCTGTTGGGTTTACATCGTTATTTTACTACGGCTGATCACCATGATCAGATTTTACAGGCACCTCCTGCACAGCCATCGTCGATGTCACTTTGGGAGTCAGCCGCACCATCCCTGGTGTTATGGTAATAAAGCGTCTTGACTCCCAGCTTATAGGCGGTCAAAAGATCTTTAAGTAGCAGTTTGACGGGAACCTTGCCTCCTTCAAACCGGCTGGGGTCATAGTTGGTGTTGGCAGAGATGGTCTGGTCAATGAACTTCTGCATAATGGCCACCAGTTGCAGATAGCCATCATTGCCGGGGATATTCCAGAGCAGCTCATAGTGATCACGGAGTTCTTCAAAGTCCGGAACCACCTGCTTGAGAATGCCATCTTTACTGGCCTTAACGGTGACGAATCCTCTGGGTGGTTCAATACCATTGGTGGCATTGCTGATTTGTGAAGAGGTTTCCGAGGGCATCAGGGCCGTCAACGTTGAGTTTCTTACGCCATGTTGGCGGATGTCATTGCGAAGCCCTTCCCAGTCAAGGTGAAGGGGTTCCTGGCAGACCTCGTCCAGATCCTTTTTATAGGTATCAATGGGCAGAATGCCCTGTGCGTAAGTGGTCTCGTTATACTTGCCACAGGTGCCCTGTTCCCGGGCCAGCCGGTTCGAAGCCTTGAGCAGGTAGTATTGAATGGCTTCAAAGGTTTTATGGGTCAGGCCATTGGCGGAACTATCAGAGTAACGGACCTGGTTTTTGGCCAGGTAATTGGCAAAGTTAATCACGCCAATGCCCAGAGGCCTGCGACCCATGGTGGCGTTGCGGGCAGCGGGTAACGGGTAATTCTGGTAATCCAGCAGGCTATCAAGGGCTCTGACCAGAAGATCAGACAACTCCTCCAGTTCATCCAAATTGTTCAGTGCGCCCAGGTTAAAGGCGGCCAATGTACAGAGGGCGATTTCCCCCTCTTCATCATTGACATGCCGGAGTGGTTTGGTGGGTAAGGCGATTTCAAGGCACAGGTTGCTCTGGCGTATGGGAGCCAGGCTGGGGTTGAAGGGGCTATGGGTGTTGCAGTGGTCAACATTCTGTAGATAGATACGACCGGTGCTGGCCCGTTCGGTGGCAAACAGGGAGAACAGCTCGACGGCTTTCAGTGTTTTCCGGCGAATGCTCTTGTCCTGCTCGTATTGTTGATACAGGGTTTCAAAACGGTTCTGGTCTTCAAAGAAGGCATCGTAGAGACCGGGAACATCACTGGGAGAAAACAGGCTGATATGGCCGCCTTCAATCAGTCGCTGGTACATCAGTTTGTTGAACTGTACGCCGTAGTCAATATGGCGAACCCGGTTCTCTTCAACACCCCGGTTATTTTTCAGCACCAGCAGATTTTCTACTTCATAATGCCAGATCGGATAAAACAGGGTGGCTGCACCCCCACGGACGCCCCCCTGGGAGCAGGACTTTACGGCAGTCTGGAAATGCTTATAGAAAGGAATACAGCCGGTGTGGAAGGCTTCCCCGTTACGGATGGCGCTGCCAATGGCGCGAATCCGACCCGCATTGATACCAATACCCGCCCTTTGGCTGACGTACTTCACAATGGCGCTGGAGGTGGCATTGATGGAATCCAGGGAGTCGTCGCACTCAATCAGTACGCAGGAACTGAATTGCCGGGTTGGAGTCCTGACCCCGGCCATAATCGGTGTAGGCAGGGATATTTTAAAGGTTGAAGCCGCGTTATAAAAACGTCGGATGTAGTCCATTCGCCGGTCTTTCGGATAGCTGGCGAATAGGCAGGCACCAATCAGGATATAGAGCACCTGGGGACTTTCATAGAACTCACTGGTGACCCGGTTCTGTACCAGGTACTTGCCTTCCAGCTGTTTGACGGCCGCATAGCTGAAATTCATATCCCGGTTATGGTCAATAAAGCCGTCCATCTCATCGAAATCTGCTTCCGAGTAGTCCTTGAGCAGGTGGGTGTCATATTTCTTCATTTCTACCAGCTTGGTCACCAGCTGGTGGAGGCGTGGTGGCTCAAACTGTCCGTAGGCTTTCTTGCGCAAATGGAAAATAGCCAGACGGGCAGCCAGGTACTGATAGTCAGGTGCTTGTTCGGAGATCAGGTCCGCAGCGGATTTGATCAGTGTTTCGTGGATATCTGTGGTTTGGATGCCATCATAGAACTGAATGTGTGACTTTAGTTCAACTTCAGAAACAGAGACATTATTCAGCCCTTCGGCTGCCCAGGTAATAACGCGGTGAATCTTTTCAAGATCAAGTTGCTCTTTTCCTCCGTCACGCTTGCTGACCAGGATGTTTTTGTTCATCAAACCCTTACCTGTGGACTCAAAATAGTGTGGTATTTAAAAACAGCGATAACAACAGGCTTAACCCCGGAGGCATAGAACTTGTCGTAACCTGCAGGGGAGTCAGTCATGTGACTCTTGAAATGGCGGACATACTGGGGAGGGGTTGCCAGCGTTGATGCCTGCTTGTCAGTCTGGAGAAAGCTCATCCGTGATAGAGGTGTCATTATGATCCTTTGGCACTATATATAGTATGACAGCCTTATATATACACAAGATAATGCGGTATGGCCGGAATTTCAAGCAGGTAAAATCGTGGAAAAAGTGTGTATAAGGTGTGGGTAAATTCCGATGTTAGTGTTCGCAAACTGGCTGTTAATTTACACCATCGAACTCGGCATTTTGCAAGTTTTACAAAATTGTTTTTATAACAAATATACATAGAGAAAATACTTATTATTGTTTTTCACCTGACTTTCAGTGTATATCCCATGTCTTTGGCAATTACAACTTAAATCCCGCAGGGTTTTTCCCGTAAAGGCAGGGAACCAGGAATTTATTGTTACCGCTTGTTGTCAAATCAGGACGACAAACAGCAGGTAGTGTAAGATCTGCCACCTATTGACAAGATCTTTTTTAAGTGTGAAAGCATGGCTGTAGAAAATACAGAAACAGGTCGTATCCTGATCGTTGAAGATGATGAGCGGCTGGCCAATCTGACCCGGGAATATCTGGAGAATAATGGCCTCCAGGTATCCATTGAGGGAGATGGGGCCAGGGCGGTTGACCGCATCCTGGAAGAACGGCCTGATCTGGTGGTGCTGGATCTGATGCTGCCGGGAGAAGATGGTGTGTCCATCTGTCGGCGGGCAAGAAGCCAGTTTCATAACCCCATATTGATGCTGACCGCCCGTACCGATGACCTGGACGAAGTACTGGGTCTGGAAATGGGAGCCGATGATTATGTGGCTAAACCCGTCAGGCCGCGGGTTCTGCTGGCCAGGATCAGGGCGCTGCTCAGGCGCAGTGGCTCTACTGTGGAGGGTGAGCAGGAAGAAGGCGTGTCCCGCTTACGATTTGGTCCGCTGGTGGTTGATAATGCCATGCGTGAAGCCTGGCTGGATGAAAATAGCATCGAGTTGACCAGTGCCGAGTTCGACTTGCTCTGGTTGCTGTGCTCCAATGCCGGGAGAGTGCTTAGCCGGGAGGAGATTTTTGCGCGACTCCGGGGTATTGAGTATGACGGACAGGATCGCTCCATTGATGTACGGGTTTCCCGGATTCGCCCAAAAATTGGTGATGACCCTATGCATCCAAGACTGATCAAGACCGTTCGTAGCAAGGGCTACCTGTTTGTAAAAAGTGGCTGAAAGTGAGCAGTATTTTTCTTCGCATCTATGGTGGCCTGCTGTTCTCCCTGGTTTTAGTGTCCCTGCTGTCCGGGATTGCGGTGACTATTGTGAACAGTTCCCGCCTGGCGGATTACCGGGAAGATATGGCCAGGGGAACATTCAGGCTGGTTTCAAAAAAAATAGCAGAGTTACCCGGGGATCAGCGTCAGCCCTGGCTGGATGACTGGGGCTATCGTCTGGCCATTCCCTTTACCCTGGGTACGGCTGAACAGTCAAACCTGGGTGAGAGAGATCAGGAAAGACTGCGTAACGGGCATGTGGTTGTTGAAATGCTGGATGCCAGCCAGGCGTACGTGTTTTCCTGGGTGGAGCAGGATCTTGTCTTGCAGGGTAATGTAGCCGTTATCTCTGAACAAATGACCAATGGCACCATCAGCCTGCTTCGGGAGCGCCTGAGGCAGCTTCCCGTTAACCAGCGCGCTCTTGAAATAGAAAGGCTGAATCATGAGGCCTTTAGCTATCCGGTGGATTTGGTGGAAACATCCGGGGCACCTTTGAGTCCGGTTCAGCAGGAACAACTACGTAAGGGCGGGGTTGTGACATTGCTGGATAACGAGGCCGATACGGTTTCCCTCTATGCCATGTTAGATGACAGTGGTCAGTTGATTCAGCTGGGGCCGCTGGGGTTGCTGACGCCATACCCGTTCAAATTGATTTTAACCATCAGCCTGTTTGTGCTGATTTCTCTCAGCGTGGCTATCTATGTCCTGGTACGGGGAATGGAAAAGCGGTTAAGGAAGCTTGAGCGTGCTGCCACACGATTCAGCGGTGGTGATTTTGATGTCAGGGTTGATGTGGCAGGGGCAGACTCCATTGGCCGTTTGGCAATGGCTTTCAATGCCATGGCAGGCCATATCCAGCGTTTGCTGAGTATCCAGAAAGAGATGATCCGGGGTGTGTCCCATGAACTTAGAACCCCTGTGGCCCGGCTGCGATTCGGACTGGAGATGATCGCAGATGCGGAAACCGCACAAGAGCGAGAATCACAGCTTTCCGGAATGGACAAGGATATTCAGGAACTGGACAACCTGGTGGATGAATTTCTTACCTATGCCAACCTGGAGCAGGGCGCTCCCACCATCCGTTTCCAGCGTCATGATGCGGACCAAATTGTGGCGCAGGTGGTCAGTGAGCATCTGCGGTTACAAAGCCGGGTTGAGATAGAGCATCTTCCTTCCAAATTGTCGGATCGAAAACGCCTGTCCGACCTGGACCAACGTTATATGCACCGTGCTGTGCAGAATCTGGTGGGTAATGCCTGCCGTCATGCCCGGAGTAAAATCCAGGTGAGCTTCTCGGTGACACAGGATAGTTGTCGTATTGATGTGGATGATGACGGTCCGGGTATCCCTGAAGATCAACGGGAGCGGGTGTTTACTGCCTTTTCCCGGCTGGATGACAGCCGTACCCGCAAGTCGGGTGGCTATGGCCTGGGACTCTCCATTGTCCGGCGCATTATGTACTGGCATAACGGCAGGGCTGTAGTAAGGCATAGCCCTATGGGAGGGGCACGCTTTAGCCTGATCTGGCCACGCAAGCAAAAGGCTTGACCTGGTGGTGTTGATGGTTGATGGCTAATGGTTGATAGTTGATGGTTAATAGGGAAGGGCGTACTAGGGGCTGTTCACGATCAAACGTCAATAGCCCCTGCTTCCCTATCAGCGTTTACAACAATTCCTCCTAAGAGAAACTGTCTGGTCCGACGATGAAAAAATGGTGCAAGGTTATCGGCTTGGCTCTGGGATTGCTGGTTTCCGGCTGTCAGAGTGTTTCCACAACCTCCAGTGGTGCTGTTGGTATTGAGCGGCAACAAAATATGTTTACCCTGCTGTCCGAGAAGCAGGTTAACAGTATGGCCCGGGAAGCTTACCAGGAGACAGTGAAGCAGGCACAAAAAGCAAAAAAATTGAACCAGGATTCTATGACCGTTCAACGCCTGCACAGGATTGCTGACCGGCTGATAGCCCAGGTGGGCAATTTCCGTCCTGATGCCAGGAATTGGCAGTGGGAAATTAACCTGATCGCTGACAAACAGCTCAATGCCTACTGCATGCCTGGGGGGAAAATTATGTTTTTCTCCGGAATTATTGATCAGCTTAAGCTGACCGATGATGAGATTGCAGCCATCATGGGGCATGAAATGGCCCATGCATTACGTGAACATGGCCGGGAAGCCATGTCAGAGGCCTATGCGGTGAAACTTGGTCGAAATGCCCTGCAAGCAGTGTTTGGGGTTGAAAGTCAGTCCTTACAGCTAGCGGATATGGTGGTGAATTATGCATTAACCCTGCCCCATAGTCGCACCAAGGAAGTGGAAGCTGACTTAATGGGACTTGAGTTGATGGCCCGGGCCGGTTATGACCCCGGTGCAGCGGTCAGCCTTTGGAAGAAAATGGCGAAGGCGGGAGGGCAGCAGGTGCCCGAGTTTATGAGTACCCACCCGTCTTATGATACCCGGATATCCGGGCTGGAGGCCTCTGTGCATAAGGTTGACCATTTATATAAGCGGTCTAAAGGTAGATAAAGACCAGATATCCGTAGATTTAACCTATGGAGACACTCAGGTATTTTCATTAGAATGCTCCCTGTTCTGTAACGGTGGAAGCCAAACGGGTTTGCACCGTTGCTTTGATTACAACAATAGCCTGATAAAGATGAGGTGGTTTCATGGATATCATGGAGCAAATAAAAGAGCAGATTGAAACCCACGATATCCTGCTCTATATGAAAGGTACCCCACAGCTTCCGAACTGTGGTTTTTCTTCCCGTGCGGTTCAGGTTCTGATGGCCTGTGGTGAAAAGTTTGCCTATGTGGACATTCTGGCAAACCCTGAAATACGGGCCAACCTGCCTAAGTACGCCAACTGGCCTACGTTCCCTCAACTATGGGTGAAGGGTGAATTGGTGGGGGGCAGTGATATTATTATTGAGATGTATAACAGCGGTGACTTACAGAAGCTTATTGCTGAAGCGGCGGGTAATAAAGAGGAAGATTCTGCACAGCAAGCTTGATGGCTAAAAGTATGAGTGAAAGAGGGAGTTTATAGCATTCTGTCTTTCTAATAGAAATACTCTATAAGCTGAAAGATAAAATTCATGGCAAAAACACGCCTGTCGGGTAGGCGTATACCGTTGTGGTGTGTATGATGGCCTCTGCTTAGTAAGTTGAAGTGCGTGTTTTTTTTGCAGTTATACTGCCAGGGGCTGAGCACACGGCCAAACGTCAACAGCCCCTAAGACAACGCTATTTTGATTAATCACCGGAGATTGAACGCATGGGCGTATTGGTTGGTAAAAAGGCTCCTGATTTTACTGTGCCTGCCGTATTGGGAAATGGTGAAATTGTTGATGCTTTCACTCTGTCTGAAGCTATTAAAGGCAAGTGCGGCATACTGTTCTTCTACCCTCTGGACTTCACCTTTGTATGTCCTTCCGAGCTGATCGCTCTGGATCACCGCATGGATGCCTTCAAAGAGCGTAATGTTGAAGTGATCGGTGTATCCATTGATTCCCACTTTACTCACAATGCATGGCGTAACACCCCTGTTGAGAAAGGTGGTATTGGTCAGGTGAAGTATACCCTGGCGGCGGACATGACCCATGAAATTGCCAAGGCCTACGATGTTGAGTCTGAAGGTGGCGTGGCATTCCGTGGTGCTTTCCTGATCGACAAGAACGGTGTTGTACGTTCCCAGATCATTAACGATCTGCCACTGGGACGTAATATGGAAGAGCTGGTTCGTCTGGTTGATGCCCTGCAATTCCATGAAGAGCATGGTGAAGTGTGCCCAGCTAACTGGGAAAAAGGTAAGAAAGGCATGAAAGCATCCCCTGATGGTGTGGCCAGCTACCTGTCTGAGAATGCAGAAGGTCTGTAACGATCTTTTGCTGCTGAAAAAAGCTGCCGACGGGCAGCTTTTTTTATGTGGCTTTTTTGAAAAAATTGTACGTGTTAGCCATAAGCTTGTGTGTAAAAGTATCGTTAGCTTGGAGCAACTGCTAAAAATGTTCTGAGAAGGACTTGACTCAGGCAGAAAACTCATTAATATTCGCTGCCGTCAGGTGATGACGGAGACGCACTCACCGAGACGCAAAGTTCCCCGATAGCTCAGTTGGTAGAGCAAATGACTGTTAATCATTGGGTCGCTGGTTCGAGTCCAGCTCGGGGAGCCATTTTCTTTTGAAGTACTATTCAAAAGCTTGGGTCGTTAGCTCAGTCGGTAGAGCAGTTGGCTTTTAACCAATTGGTCGTAGGTTCGAATCCTACACGACCCACCATATTTATACTGTCTGAATATCAGGCGGTTCGTTTTGAATGTTGGTGGGTTGACTGGCTATCATTATTCAGAACACATAATTTGGGTCGTTAGCTCAGTCGGTAGAGCAGTTGGCTTTTAACCAATTGGTCGTAGGTTCGAATCCTACACGACCCACCATATTTTCTGTGACTTTACCGATTGTAAAGTGCAGAATAAAAGGCAGATCCCCGATAGCTCAGTTGGTAGAGCAAATGACTGTTAATCATTGGGTCGCTGGTTCGAGTCCAGCTCGGGGAGCCATTTTTACAATTGAGAGCATAAAAGGCTTTCATACAGATTTGGGTCGTTAGCTCAGTCGGTAGAGCAGTTGGCTTTTAACCAATTGGTCGTAGGTTCGAATCCTACACGACCCACCATATTTTCTGTGACTTTACCGATTGTAAAGTGCAGAATAAAAGGCAGATCCCCGATAGCTCAGTTGGTAGAGCAAATGACTGTTAATCATTGGGTCGCTGGTTCGAGTCCAGCTCGGGGAGCCACTTTTACAATTGAGAGCATATAAGGCTTTCATACAGATTTGGGTCGTTAGCTCAGTCGGTAGAGCAGTTGGCTTTTAACCAATTGGTCGTAGGTTCGAATCCTACACGACCCACCACATATAAAAAACCACCCGGTAACGGGTGGTTTTTTTTTGTTACGCAGATAACTTTTCCAGCTTATCCAGATAGTTTGTCAGTGAATGATCAAAGGGCAGGTTCCAGGTATCGCCAAAAGTGATTATGTGTTCATTGTTAACATGCTTATAGTGATATTCATGAAAAACAGGTGGGCAGGATTTGGGAGGCAGTTTAGGAACCTCGTCATGGGAGTTGACGATGCGCCAGGAATGGTTAATACGCTCATTATAGCAATGGGCAAAATGATGATTGCCCGTCCTGGGGCTGGCAAAGGTATAAACAACGGGAGCTGTGTTAAATTGCGTGACGATATCCAGGGCGTTGATGGCCGCTAAAGCACCACCGAGGCTGTGGCCGGTTACATAAATGGTTTCAATGCCTTTTTCCTTTTTGATCTGTTCAAGGCAGGCATCTCTGGGGGATGGGTGAGTGGAACCATGCCCTGTACCGTACAGCTCGCTGAAACCCAGCTCCAGCTTAATAGATTCATCAAAAAAAGGGCAGTTTACCTGCTCAAACTTAATATCAATGATCCATTCTTCAACGTTATCCGTTCCTCGCCATGCAACGTACAGGTCATTCCCTTTTTTCGCCATAAACCCTATAGGAATAGCGTTGTCCTCATAGACACCATGAAGAGTGGTAAGAAACTGGTAGCCATCGGCAACAGACCAGGCTTCGCCTTTCTTTTGGGTTTCATATTGTGAATAAGCCTGTTTGCAGAGGTTACCAAGGGATAAGGCCAGAGGCATGGAGAATGATTGATTTGCCACGGAAGCCACCTTTTTATTATTTTTGATATGGATGAAAAGCCGGATTTATTTATCTTTCTTTTTACCACAGAGGCGCAGAGGGCGCAGAGATTTATTGTTTGAGCATATGAAAACCCTGTGCCCTCTGCGCCTCTGTGGTGAATAAAGGTATTTTGCAATAATTCAGATTTACTGCTGTCTGTTAATCAGGATTTTCAACATTTCTTCCATGTTATGGACACTGCCTTTAATTTCTTTTACATCACCTTTCAAACCGCCGACATCTTCTTTCAGGTCACTGACATGTACTTTCAGACTGTTCACATCCTCTTTCAATATGCGCACATCTGACTCCAGAACTATAACCCTGTCATTGGTACTGGCAGCCTGCCGGGTTAACTCAAAAATGCCTTGACGTATAGCGGCAATATCCTGCCGCATAATATCAATCTTGGCATTTTCCTCAGAGGCTTTTTGAGCCTTTTGATCATTAATGCCCAGTTTGATCAGGCAGTCGTACAGGTCTTTGTTTAGCATAACTGCTTCCTGATTATTTTTTCTAGGGTAAACGTAGAGGATATCTGGTCAGGTTGCCAGTTCTCATTATTAATAAGTTGTAGAAATATGAGGCTTCCGAAAAAAGCTGATTTTAATGATATGGGGTGCGAAAAAGAAAGTTTGCTGTAACAAAGACAGGGAGCTGCTAACAGCCCCCCCTTTGCGACTTGATTTAATAAAACAAAACCATGGTTTAAATTCACATTTTGACAGAAATACAGTCAAAACGAGCGTTAAATATAGTTGAAATATCAGACTAAAAATTATTTTTCTACAAAACCATGGAAGTAGTCTATTCTTTCCCTTTCTCAGAATTAGCTTCAGGTAACGGGCTGTGGACTGGCTGCCATTGTTGATACGAGAGCTACGGCTTCTGATAAGGGAGCTTGCGATTATCTCTGCGGTCCTCCTGACCCTTATGCAGCTTTTCCCTCTATAAAGTGGACTGCTTGATGAATCAGAAAAAGAAAAGAAAATACATTGCACACACAGCGTTCAATAGTGATGGTACAAGAAAACCAGATCATGAGTTGCCTGACCACCTGATGGATGTTTCAAAGCTGGCGGAAGAATTTTCTGAACAGTTTGGTAGCGAGTGGGGAAGGCTGGCTGGCTGTTGGCATGACCTGGGCAAATACCAGGCAGCATTTCAGAAATATATTGAAACCAGTACACAATCTAACGCAGAAAATGCTCATATTGAGCAAACAGAAAAAGAAAAAAGCCAGCGTATTACTCACTCAACAGCCGGTGCTATCCATGCCATCAACACGCTTGGAACTGTCGAAGGCAGTTTACTGGCCTACTTGATCGCTGGTCATCATGCGGGGTTGCCGGACTGGAGTGGGGCAAAAAAATCCACTTTGAAGTGCCGTCTTGATGAGGGGAAGGAGGAGTACAGAAAGAGTCTTGAAGCAGATATTCCGGCAGATATTTTATCAGGTGAGCTGCCTGACGTACCTGATGCAGCCCTTGATCCCGAAGCGACAGCCTTATGGATACGTATGGTTTTTTCTGCACTGGTTGATGCAGACTTTTTGGATACAGAACGTTATATGTCTCCAGAAAAAGCGCAAAACCGGGAGCAGTTTCCCGCACTGGAGGAGGTTGACCGGCGCTTCAGGAAAGCAGTAGCAGCACTGCAGGCAAAACCTCAGCCGGCCTCAGAAAAGCAGCGATTTCTTAACAAAAAGCGTAATGAAATTTACAACTGTTGCCTAACAGCAGGTAGGCAAGAAGAACCCGGTATTTTCAGTCTGACTGTGCCGACGGGTGGAGGAAAAACTCTGTCCAGTCTGGGTTTTGCCCTTGAGCACGCAAGAAAATATAAGAAGCGCCGTATTATTTATGCCATTCCCTTTACCAGCATCATTGAGCAGAATGCCAAAGTATTCAGGGACTTTATTGGTGATGATGCTGTTCTGGAGCACCATAGCAATTTCGATTTATCACCAGATGAAGAAAATAGCCGGAGTCGTTTGGCCGCTGAAAACTGGGATGCGCCTCTTATCGTGACGACCAATGTTCAGTTGTTTGAGTCACTCCATGCCAGCAGACCCAGTCGCTGCAGAAAACTCCATAACCTTCAGGATGCGGTGATCATACTGGATGAAGCCCAGCAACTGCCCAGGGATTTCCATGGGCCTATTGTGCGTTGCATGAAAGCGCTTACCCGGCACTTTGGCGTTACCTGGTTGCTTTGCACGGCAACCCAGCCGGATCTGAGCAGCCAGACAAGCCATGATAACCGGTCTTTATTGTCAGGGCTGGATAATGTGAAAGAAATTTATCCTGATTTTGAGCCGCTTTCAGAAGAGTTGAGGCGAGTCAATATTGAGTTTCCTGCAGTCATTAATAATCAGATAGAAGAAGTATCGTGGCAAGAAGTGGCGCACCAGTTGCAACAGGAAGACTGTGTATTGGCTATTGTCAATACCCGGCGGCAGGCTCGGGAGCTTTACCGTTTAATGCCCAGGGATAATACTCAGGGTTACAAAGAAAATGAAGAATCCCCCACCACTTTTCACCTGTCTGCCTGTATGTGTGCTGAGCACCGTTCAGCGGTATTGAATGTTATAAAAGCACGATTGAAAAATAAGCGTCAGGGTAAAGATAACAAACCATTAAGGGTAATCAGTACACAATTGGTGGAGGCCGGTGTTGATGTGGATTTCCCTGTAGTATACCGGGCTATGGCAGGGCTGGACTCTATTGCCCAAAGTGCCGGTCGCTGTAACCGTGAAGGCAGGCTGGATAAAGGGCGGGTTATTATATTTAACCCTGTTGATTGTCCTCCACCAGGTTTTCTGCGGGAGGCTTATCAAGCAACGGAAATGATGCTGAAAACGGAGGAACTTGATAAGCCTTTGTCACCCGCAGCCTTTAGCCGATTTTTTTCGTTGTTAAACCAACAGCGAAACAGAGACAGGTATGACATCAATGCGTTGCTAGCTCCTGATCAGGCAACCAGTGGTGAAGTTACCCTTCAGTTTCGTGAAGCATCTAGCCGATTCCGTATGATTGACGATAATGGTTTCAGCATAGTAGTCCCTTATTTACCTGAGCATGAACAGCCGAAAAATAATACTGGGGCAGGGGAAGTAAGCCTAAAAGAGAGTTTAGATAAAAGCCCTGTGATGGATTGGCTAACCAGGCTTGAAGCTGATCCTTCTCAAAAGGGGTTATATAAGAAGTTACAGCGATATACGGTCACTGTGCCAGAGCGCTTTGCCCAGCAACTCCAGGCAGCAGAACTGCTTGAAGTTAAAGCAGGCCAGTATTTGGCCAATATGTATGATAAACAGCTGGGACTGATACCACCTGACCACTTATTCAATGCAGAAGATTTAGTGATCTAGAGAGGAAACCATGGGATTTTGTCTTGAAGTCCGGGGGGATTTTGCCTGTTTTACCCGGCCAGAAATGAAGGTGGAGCGGGTCAGTTATGATGTCATTACCCCTTCTGCTGCCAGAAATATCTATCAGGCCATTTTATGGAAGCCGGCCATTGAGTGGCGTATCCAGAGAATAGAAATACTGAAGCCTATTCGCTGGCTCAATCTCAGGCGAAATGAACTCAAGTCTGTGGTGCCTTCTGGCAGTGTGAAAACTGCGATGAAAAAAGGGATCGGGCTGCTGGGAAGCTACATTGAGCCAGACCGTCAGCAGCGGGCTTCGCTGCTGTTAAGGGATGTGGCTTACCGCCTGCATGCAGATTTTACAATGACCGATAAAGCAGGGGCTGCTGATAATCCCGGCAAGTTTGCCGAGATGTTCCGCCGCCGGGCAAAAAAAGGGCAGTGTTTTACCCAGCCATATTTGGGAACCAGGGAATTTAGCTGTGATTTTCGCCTAATAGAAGACAGTGATATTGAGTCTGCAGCCCTGGCAGAAGACCGTGACCTGGGCTGGATGCTTTACGATCTGGATTTTACCGATCCGGCCAGCCCTCAACCCATGTTTTTCCATGCCCAAATGCAGCAGGGGGTAGTGCATGTGCCAGCAGCGGACAGTGACGAGGTAAGAAAATGATCCTGCAGGCACTGTGTGAGTATTACCAGCGTAAAATAAAAGATCCGAATGCGGATTTGGCACCAAGGGGCTTTGATTATAAAGCGATCCCCTTTGTTATTGTGATTGACCAGGATGGGCGGTTTATTCAGCTGAAGGATAACAGGGAAAGCGTGGGTAAAAAGCTGGTAGGGAAATTGGAGAGGATACCCAAGGGCAAAGGCCGGTCAGGTTCTAAGTCTTATGAAACAGCGTATTGCCTATGGGATCATTTTGGCTATGTACTGAACCAGCCCAAAGTGACTAAACCCGGTGCTGCCCCCACAGAAAAAGATAAGGCGATGGTGGAAAAACAGCACCAAAGCTTTATTCGCCAAACAGAACAAATCGCAAAGGATCTTGAAGATGATGCGGGGGTTCAGGCGGTGTATCGCTTTCTTTGTCAGTCTGAACAAATTGATGCCGTAAAGTCTGACAGACTCTATCAGGACTGCCTGAAAATCAATGGCTGCAATATGGCGTTTGAGCTGTACGGTGAAGGTAGGCTGTGTTGCCAATCCAGCAAATTGGTTGAGTGGATAAGTAAGCAGATAGAGCAGACTGAAATCGAGGATGGGGTTTGTCTGGTAACTGGGGAAAAAGCAAAAGTTGCACGATTGCATAGCGGGGTTAGCGGCATACTTGGTAATCCCGTACCATTGGCATCCATCAATGCTGAAGCTTATAAGTCTTATGGAAAAGAACAGGGAATGAACTTTCCTGTCAGTGAACAGGCTATGGATGAATATGCCAAAGCACTTACTTATCTTTTAAAAAATAGTGACCAGCGACTGCAGCTGGGAGATACCACGCTGGTTTGCTGGTCACAAAAAGGCCATACCCTTGAGAAAGATGTCAAAAGGCTGTTTGCGCCAGCCACCGAAGATGATCCTGATCGGGGTACTGACAAACTGGTTGATCGTTATAAATCACCTTTTACCGGAGCTGCAATAGCTCCGGATGATCAGCAGCGGTTTTATATCCTGGGGCTGGCACCTAACCCACCGGCACGCATAGCTATCCGATTCTGGATGACAGGTACAGTAGCCGAGTTCAGCCAGAAAATAGGCCAGTGGTTCCAGGACATTGATATTACTGGACGGGCAAAGTTTGGCTATCCGGGTATCCGGCGCTTATTGCTCAGTACTGCATTAAGAAAGAAAGATAAAAAAGATGAAGATAAAAACATTTCCCCGGTGTTAGTTGGTGAGGTATACCGGGCTATCTTCCAGGGACAGCCCATGCCCGAAACCCTGCTGGCTGCAGTTATACGCAGGTTACGGGCAGAAAAAGGCTATGTCAGCTATGAGCGAGCTTGTTTGATTAAGGCCTGTTTAAACCGGCGAAAGGTTGACCCGATTGAGAAGGAGGTATCTGTGTCACTTGATAAAACTGAAACCAATATTGGTTATCGATTGGGACGGTTATTTGCCGTTCTTGAGCTGCTGGAGCAGGCAGCCCATGAGAAAAAGATAAATAGTACTATTCGTGATCGTTACTACAGCAGTGCCAGTAGTACACCCGGCGTGGTTTTCCCAACGCTCATTCGCCGTTCCTCATTTCACCTTAACAAGGTAAGAAAACAGGAAAAACCTGCCATTAAAACAGCAGTCAGCTTCGACTGGGATTTTGGTGCAATTATTCATGAACTTTCGCCAGAGATAAACTTCCCCAGCTACCTGAATTTAAAGGATCAGGGGCTGTTTGCCATTGGTTATTACCATCAAAAATACCAACGAGCTGACTTTACTAAAGCACCATCCAAACAAGGCGAACAGCCAGAGGAAGTAGAAGCATGAGCCTGCAGAACCGCTATGAGTTTGTGTTGTTATTTGATGTTAAAGACGGTAATCCCAACGGTGACCCTGATGCAGGCAACCTACCCAGGGTTGATCCGGAAACCGGACAGGGGCTGGTTACGGATGTTTGCCTGAAA
The DNA here is from genome assembly GCF_025643335.1 of Endozoicomonas sp. Mp262. Taxonomy (NCBI): domain Bacteria; kingdom Pseudomonadati; phylum Pseudomonadota; class Gammaproteobacteria; order Oceanospirillales; family Endozoicomonadaceae; genus Endozoicomonas; species Endozoicomonas sp. Mp262. The sequence goes on from NZ_CP092489.1 coordinate 2,331,501, forward strand.
CGCAAGATCAGAAATTTCGTGGGGCTGGTAAAGGGAGAAGAGCCGCCTTATGAGATTTATGTTAAGGAAAAGGCTGTGCTTAATCATCAGCATGCCCGGGCTTATGAAGATACAGACCTGCAAAAGAGGTGGGAAGAAGCGCAATCATTAAAAAAACCTGGCAAAAAAGCAACTGATGCAGAAAAGCGGCAATATCAAAGTGCACAGGAATTTATTGCCCGAGCAGAGGATATTGCGAAAGACTGGGTGTGTCATAATTTTTATGACGTCAGAACGTTTGGTGCCGTCATGTCCACCAGTGATAGCTCTAAAGATACCAGTAATTTGAAGAAAAAAGCGGGTCAAGTCAGAGGCGCTGTTCAAATGAACTTTTCCCGATCTATTGATCCTATAGTTACGGCAGAGCATAGCTTGACGGTGGTTGCAGCAAGAAAAGGCGACAAACCTATAGAGTCTCAGATAGGGATTCAAGGACGTAAGTATACAGTTCCCTACGGCCTGTATCGCTGCCATGGCTATATTTCAGCCCATCTTGCACAACAGACGAGGTTTGGGGAAGAAGATCTGGAGCTATTCTTGACTGCTCTGGAGCAAATGTTTGACCATGACCACTCTGCCAGCCGGGGTGAAATGGCAACCCGGGCACTGCTGGTATTCAAACATGACAATGCTCTTGGTAATGCACCGGCTCACAAGTTGTTTGATTGTGTCCGTGTTGAGAAAAAAGAAACAGCTTCAGGGCTTCCTGCCCGTAGCATTAACGACTATGCGTTAACCATCAAGGATAGCGAAATGCCTCAGGGCGTTGAGCTAATAAAACGGGTCATCTGGTAGTGGCAGAAGACCAACACCTGATCCCCCTCTCCGCCTTGCAACACTATGCATACTGCCCCCGGCAGTGCGCCCTGATCCACCTGGAGCAGGCCTGGTCTGAAAACTGGTTTACGGCCCAGGGGCAGTTGTTGCATCAGCGGGTGGACAGTGGTGAGCCGGAAACTCGCAGGGGGATACGTTTTGAGCGGGGCGTTCTGGTTAATGCACCAGAACTGGGGCTTACCGGAAAGCTGGATTTGTTGGAGCTTGAAAAGGCGACAGGTCGATATACGCCGGTGGAATACAAACGAGGCAAACCTAAAATAGAAGACTGGGATCGAATACAACTCTGCGCCCAGGGTTTATGCCTGGAAGAAATGCTGGGTACTTCTATTGAGGCAGGTGCCTTATGGTATTGGCAAACCCGTCACCGGGAAGTAGTTGCACTGGATACGTCGCTCAGGCAGAAAACCCGGAATATTATTGGGGCAGTACGCAAACAGTTTGACAGCAAATTAACACCGGCAGAGGCGGCCAAAAAACAGCGGTGCCGAGCCTGTTCCCTGATTGATCTCTGCCAGCCGGAGTTACTAAGAGTGGATCAAAGCGACCAGTATATCAAGGCATTGTTTCGTGAATGAAAAAACTACAAAACAGCCTCTATATTACCCGCCAGGGGACGTATGTTCATAAAGAGCGGGAAACCATTGTCATTGAACAGGAGCGGAAAAAACTGCTTCAGATTCCTGCACACTCAGTACAAAGCCTGTATTGCTTTGGTAATGTGCTGATATCCCCTTTTTTAATGGGTTTCTGTGGTGAACAGGGTATCGGCCTTTCCATGTTCACTGAATATGGACGTTTTCTTGGACGTTTTCACGGTCGTCAAAGCGGCAATATTTTATTGCGCAAAAAACAGTACCAGCTCAGTCAGCAACAACCACTGTCGGTTGCACGGGGCATTATTGCTGCCAAAATAGTCAGCAGTCGTGGGGTATTCCAGCGACAGCTACGTAACCATGGTGATAATGCTGTTTTGGCTAAAGCTATCACCAGTCTGGGACAACGCCTTGAAATGATAAGGGAGTGTCAGAACCTTGATAGCTTAAGAGGTTTTGAGGGGGAGGCTGCGGCTATTTACTTTGGGGCTTTTGGGGAGTTGCTATTACCTTCGGTAAAGGCTGACTTTCCCTTTGCTGGCCGCAACCGACGCCCACCTAAGGATGCCATCAATGCCATGCTGTCGTTTGGGTACAGCCTGCTGGGCCAGGAGATTGCCTCCGCCCTTCAGGGAGTTGGGCTTGATCCACAGGCGGGCTTTCTCCATGCTGACCGTCCGGGTCGGGATAGTCTGGCTCAGGATATACTGGAAGAATTCCGGGCCTGGTGGGTAGACCGGCTGGTGTTGAGTCTGGTTAACCGTAAACAAATTACCGCAAAAGGTTTTGAGCACCAGGCCAGTGGAGCGGTGGTTATGAAAGACGACAGTCGAAAACTGTTTCTGACAGCCTGGCAGGCCCGGAAGCAGGAGGAGGTTACCCATCCCTATTTAAAGGAAAAGGTTGCCATTGGCTTGCTGCCTCATGTCCAGTCATTGTTGTTGGCACGTCACCTCAGGGGCGACCTGGCATCCTACCCACCTTTTGTCAGTCGATAGACAGGGGGATTACAGATATGATGATATTAATTACCTACGATGTCAGCATGGAAGACCCTGAAGGCCATAAACGGTTACGGCGGTTGGCAAAAATCTGCCTCGACTATGGAGTGCGGGTGCAATACTCGGTATTTGAGTGTGAGGTGACACCTGCACAGTGGGTTAACCTGAAGGATCAGTTGCTTGGCACCTATGATGAGGATGTGGATAGCCTCCGGTTCTATAAGTTGGGAGCTAACTGGCGCCGTCGGGTAGAACACCACGGTGCCAAGCCCTCTATTGATATCTTTGGAGATACCCTGATCATTTGATCGTTGTCAATAAAAAGGGGAGTAGCCGTTTCGCTAACCCCTGGTGCTCTTTAAAAATGGGGAGTATTAGCGCATCGCTGCAAGCCTTGTCATATCAGGGATTTGAGCTAAATCACCGAATTTTGTATGCTTGGCTTGGTGCTTATATCAGGGGTTAGCGCAAATGCCCCATTAACCCTTTGCCTGGTCTGGCTGATAGAGCACGCTGTCGCGCCCTTCCCGGGCGCGTGAATTGAAACTGCCTTTAAGTGGAACAATGGACAGTTGACGCTTGTCGCGCCCTTCCCGGGCGCGTGAATTGAAACTGCAAGCATAGTTAAATTATGCGGGTTTGTGCATGTCGCGCCCTTCCCGGGCGCGTGAATTGAAACATCATTCATCCTCAAACCGGGGTTAATCCACTAATGTCGCGCCCTTCCCGGGCGCGTGAATTGAAACAATCTGTTAGTGATTGCCTCAGTGATTTAAACAAGGTCGCGCCCTTCCCGGGCGCGTGAATTGAAACTTCCTGAAAATATCCATGATTAACTATGCCTCACTGTCGCGCCCTTCCCGGGCGCGTGAATTGAAACAAGCTCTAGGGCGGGTTGTAGGCCGCTGTAGAGCGTCGCGCCCTTCCCGGGCGCGTGAATTGAAACTTCAACTGGGACTTGAATAGCTCACGGTCACTACCGTCGCGCCCTTCCCGGGCGCGTGAATTGAAACCTAGCACTGGTCTTTCTTTTTGCCATGGTCACAACGTCGCGCCCTTCCCGGGCGCGTGAATTGAAACCTGAAACATTGGAAAGAATCAGCCCTTGATTGTCGTCGCGCCCTTCCCGGGCGCGTGAATTGAAACCCTGAGAACCTGTTCCATTTCCCGGCCTTGCCTGGTCGCGCCCTTCCCGGGCGCGTGAATTGAAACAATATCACCATGCCCATAGATGACCCGTGCTATTGTCGCGCCCTTCCCGGGCGCGTGAATTGAAACAGTTTTTCGGGATTAGTGGCCACCGCATACCAGCGTCGCGCCCTTCCCGGGCGCGTGAATTGAAACGGTGTGAACACTGGCCAGTTACCGGGCACCTATAAGTCGCGCCCTTCCCGGGCGCGTGAATTGAAACAGAAAATCGCCCACAAAAACCGGCAGGCATTTCGTCGCGCCCTTCCCGGGCGCGTGAATTGAAACAAAGCTCGCAATCTTCATGCTTTACATGGCTGGCGTCGCGCCCTTCCCGGGCGCGTGAATTGAAACAGTTCTCTCACCCCCATTACTTTGCCCAGGTGCAGTCGCGCCCTTCCCGGGCGCGTGAATTGAAACAACCCTGAGACTGAGTACCTATCCCTCTCTTCTGTCGCGCCCTTCCCGGGCGCGTGAATTGAAACATCTTATCAGTGGTATGAAATTAAGTGGCATAGCGTCGCGCCCTTCCCGGGCGCGTGAATTGAAACTATTTCTATGATGCCCATATGCCGAATCTGGCTAGTCGCGCCCTTCCCGGGCGCGTGAATTGAAACTGCTTTCTGATCCCTCCGCAACGCATTGAAATATGTCGCGCCCTTCCCGGGCGCGCGGTTGAAATTTGTGTGAAAGGTTAAGGGGTTATAGCTGATCGGATAATCAGTTCTTGTCCTTGAAAGATACTACTATTACATATCTAAACTGAAGGTCAGTAAAAAGGGCTGTTGGTATGTGGTTGAAAGTGCTTGCCTTAATCGTGAGTATCAATATTGCGGTGCCAGGGATTGCAATGATGCAAGGTGATGTCTGTACTGCTAGCCCTTCGTGGGAGATATGCCTAAAGGGATATGTTCAATGTCTAATCATAAACTGTCGGGAACATTTGCCATTATATAATTATCATCGAGGGTACGTATCGGGGAAAAAACCCAGGGAGTTTGTCTTGGTATTCAAAGATATTCCTATGATTGCATCGATAGACTCGGTGGCTGAAATGCTAGAGTATCAATTGATGACTGAAGATACGGAAGAAAAAGGTCAGCTTGTAGCGGGTAAAGGTGCACCCCATGCTGGTCAAGAGCCTTTTGAAATACCATCGATGAATCAGCTTCAGGTTGAGTGTGTTGGAAATAATGTGACATTTATTACTTCTGTGAAGGATGATTTTACGACTGATCAGAAGGGACAAACTAAATTTAAACCAAAGCAAGGGGGCAGTATCCAAAGAAACTTTGTTCCTGGTGAGTGGGCTCCCTGGGTTTCAGAGGCAACTTCAGGTAGTTATCCTAAGCTAATTGATGATATGTGGTATAGCTTAAGTGGGCCAAATGAAGGTGAAATAATGTTAGGTAATACGCCAATCTCCGGCTTATTATCTCCAACCCCATCGGAGAGCGTTGATTTCGGCTTTATAGAAGCCAAGGTGACTCTGCCCGAGAGGGTATGGCAACGATATGGCGGAAAAGAGCGCCCTGATAAAACTTCTTTGAAAGTTAAAGCAGAGGAAATCAGTGGTGGTATGTTTTCTTCTGGATTGTATACCAGTCCTCTTGATGATTTCAGAATACAGCTATTGGTAAAAACGGCATCTGAAGATATTAAGCCAGAACTGGATGCATTTGTAGGTGATTTAAAAAAAATAGTAGAAGAGATAGCCAATGCAGATAGTAGCAGTCATAACTCGCAATATACTTCCGATGAGTTAAAGAAAAATATTAAGGGGCCACTTAAAAAGAAAATTATGGAAATGATGCGAAAGCATCACTCGGATCATAGCGGAGGTGAAGATCATCTGACTAAGGCAGTCATTGCAATTTATAAATTCTTGCAAGACTATGGTATTGCGTAATATTTTGCTAACAGTGTATTTTGAGGGGTGATTTCTGTTTCACTGACATAATAAAGAATGCTTGCTCCACGGCTTGCTAGTCACTCAGTGTCATGAATAGCATGCCGTGTGTAGCCTCAATAATCCGGTTGTTTTTCCGAAAGGCATCACCCAATGCCTGCTGTTGTTTTTCTAGTATTCATACTGGAATTAATTGCCCAATGAGCCGGCTTAACAGGCCCAGGGTTAGAATAATCACCAGTAACCAGGCCATTAATCGAATGGGTCGGAATGGTTGACGATGAACCGTGTTGATGCCTTTATTAAGGTACTGGTCGACACGTTCCTGGTCTTCCGGGTAGAGGCGGTTGTTATTATTGCTCAAAAGTTGCTCTCCCTGTTTGCTTGTTGAAACATGGTTTATGGAAACTGGCAGTCTAACCAATGATTGTACTGGGTATTTATGGCATAAAAAGGTGAGGGATGGAAACTATCATTAGCATGATTCGTTTTTTGATTCTGGCTGTTGTTGTCAGGGTTAAAGGGCTGTGGGAGACAGGGTGTGTGATCTGGCGTTATTTCAGGGTAAAAAAATTCGCCGGAGCATGGAGCTGGTTAAAGCTTAGTTATTTGCTGGAAAATCCCTATCGCTGTAGTCGTCGGTTTGTGAGGACCCGGGATCAGTATAAGAGCGTAGTCTATGGAGAAACGCCCCTGACAACCCTGGAACAGATAATGGCTTCAGCCGAGGTGGGGACTGGGGATCATATATTTGAACTGGGTTCCGGAGCCGGTTTTAGTAGTTTATGGTTAAATACTATACTGGGTTGCCGGGTTACGGCCATAGATATTATACCTGTGTTCTGCTGGCGTCTAATGAGGGTGATAAGGCGTTTTAATCTATCAGGTATCAATGTTCATTGTGAAGATTATACTAAAACTGATTTCCAGGGGGCTACGGTTGTTTATCTTTATGATCCGGGCCTGGATGACCGTGTGATTGCTGTATTGGCAGAAAAACTGGCAGGACTGCCTTCAGGTACCAAAATTATTAGCATCAGTTATCCGTTATCAGATTTTTCCGAATGGGGTTCTTTTAAACAGGTTAAAAAAATAGGTGTTGACTTTGATTGGGGGGAGGCTGAGGTTTTTATTCAGACAGTAGTCTGATGTAAGAGGCTGTTTGAAAGCAGGTGACTCCGTTGATACTGGCTATAAAGGCAGGCATTAGACTAAGGTATTATTTTATGTGATTAAACTAAAGTATTATTTTTTAGCTGAAGGATACCCTGTATTATTGTGACATTCTTAATGATTTAAAAGGAGTTGAATTATGTTGAAAGGTATTTTACCCCACACAATGACTCGCAGGCCTGTACAACATGGAAAAGGGAGAAAAGGGCAAGAACGTGCGACTGTTTTCGGTAGAAAAACAACTAAAAAAACGGTTGAACCTAGATTAGATCAATCTAAAAAATCACAAGATGAAAAAAGTATCTTAGGCAGGAAAGTAAAATGGGTAGAGGTTGCTGGAAGCCGCTTAAAAATAGCTGGAAGCTATTTGAAAATAGGTTTTTATAATATCTTATTAAAGTTGTCTGAGGATGAGAAGGAAATAGATGAATTAAAGAAGTGTATTAAAGATGAAAGGAAGTATATAGACAAGTTAAATGGCAAAGAGGCGCGAGAAGATTTTGTAGAAAATATTAAAAAAGGTAATTTCAAGGAAGCAGGCAAAAATGGCGCTGATGCAATTAAGTCAGCTTTTAAAGTAGTAACAGCTTGAATTTTATTGTCCCCGGCAGTAAGAAGTATTCCCAAGCTTTTTTTACTGCCAATAGTTTTCCATACTGTCGGGGAAATTCCCTCTCACGAATATAAGAAATGAGATTCTATGGTCAAAATAATTGAATGCTCCTGTCATTTGTGAAAAAATTTATTTTTTGTGAACTCAGGATGAGAACACTACGCCTTATTGTTTATTGTTGCTAACTATGGTGTTGTTAACAGGTACGTAATTAAACACATCACCCTGCCCGTTTTTCATCTGAGTAGGATCAAGATGTTCCTACGATTGTACTCAAAGCCACAATGCTCCTTGCCTGTAACAGTCATATGAACTCTCAGGAAAAGAATATAAGCACCCTCGGTAAAAATGTATGGGTGTGCTCTCTTTTCCCTAAAACATATTATGAATGGAAGCCAGCTGATCAACGATTTGGCTACTATATCGAGCAACTGTTGAAGGAACGGGTCGCCTTGGATACTGACCAATGCTTTTGGAGATAAAATTCCAGGTCATACTGGCTTGCCTGAGAGGTGCTTTGGCATGGGGGTGGGCTTTAAACTCCTGGTAGATTTTGCCCATACGCTGGTCAAACTGTTTTGCCATGGCCTGGAGTTGTTGCTGTCTGGCTTTTGATAAGGCCTGTTGGCTGGAGCTGGTGAGGAACAGGTATTCCCGGGACATTTTTTGCATGAGCAGGGCTTGTTCAAGGAACCTGAGTTGCTGGCTGGCTTTGGGGTTCGCCGCCAGGATTGTTTGACGCAGTATCTGTAGCTGGCGGTCGAGCTTGGCCAGTGCCTTGATCAGGGTATTGAGTTTGGGAGCTTCTTGTTTGGCAGGGAGTTTTGCCAGCCATCTCGAATGCTGGCTGATCACGGGCCATAGGGAATGGGTGATTAATAGTAATTGCCGGGTTTCATGATTATGGTGGGTTTTCGGGAGACCGGTAAGGTGTTTATCCAGTTGGGTCACCGTATCCTGTAGTCGCTCTTTGGTCTCTTGATTCTGAAAGTTCAGTTGCAATAAATGGATGTCCTGAATCAGGCTGTTCAGTAATAACTCTTGTTTAATGATCTGCTCTGGTGACAGGGATACATTGCTTTCGGCAGTAGCCAGGGTAGTCCACAGAAGGAAGAATATCAGCAGGGGGCGAGGCATCCTTGTTACGCTCCATTGTCAGCTCTTTTTACAGCCTATCACGATAGATTATCGGATAGTGAGTGCGCGTGCTTTAGGGGGCATGCTTCCCCCCAGGCGCTGTTCTCATTTCCCGTTCCCCGCGTTTCCGAGAGTGTCGCAAAAGTATGCTTTGTTTTAACCACAAAGACACAGAGGCACAAAGTTTTCTTGTTTTGTCCCTTATCAGGAGCAAAAATGATAAAAAAAACGCTTTTCTCTGTGTCTTTGTGTTTCCGTGGTTAATAAAAATAACTTTTGCGACAACCTCAATACGGTAGAAATCAGGACTGTTTTAATTGCTCCCGCAGTTTTTCAGGAATATCTGTAATCACCAGTTGGTCATTTTCCTGATCATAGCGGATCTGGCTACCCAGTAACTCAGCATCAAAAGAGAGGTTCAGGCCCTTGCTGCGTCCGGTATAACGAACCAGTCGCGTAAGGGTTCGTCGTTCCGGTGTCATTGGTAGTGTCATGTCGTAATCCCGGGTATTCACAAACCGGGCAAAGTCATCGGGGCCTGCCTCACTTAGATGACCGGTTAATTCTGATAGTGATACATCCTGGCCCTCATCCAGTTTATTCTGGCAGTAATCATAGACCTGTCTTTTAACGACTTTTCGTTCTTCTGATGGTGCTTCTTTGCAGTATTCCTGGACTGCCGTGATTAATGTATCGGTTTCTTCCTTGCTACCACTGGTTTCGCTACAGCCAATGGCCTGCTGAAAGACATCGCTTAAACGGCGGCCACCACGGGGGCGGACAAATGACAGGTAGCGGGTGCCGGAAGGGTTGCCTTGCCACTCAGTGATGTTGATACGGCAGGCCAGGGACATTCTGCCCGTATCAAGATAGGAGCAATCGGTGATATTCAGGTCTTTGGTTACGGTTACGCTGATATGGTTGGACAGCATGCACAGTAGCAGGTGCCTGCTCATTCCCTGCTGGTAGTCAGCAAACAGTACATAGCCTCCCCCTAATGCGCCTGCCTGATCCAGGCTTGCCTTCAGGGCGTCCAGGGCTTTGCAGGTAAAGTGGGTGAACTCCAGGGAGCCGGACAGGTATTGCTCCAGCCAGTGAGGAAAGTGCTCACCTTCAGCTTCGGTAAACTGACCATAGCGTTTATCCTGTTTTTTATTGTAGGTCTGCTGCAATTCATCCAGCATGGCTTCCAGTGCTGGAGTGGGGAGCAGGCTATGCTCAGCGGGCGTAGTAGTCAGGGTACTGGCTTCAGCATTGTGTTCCAGCTGGTGAACAATGATATTTTTAATGGTCATGGGACGTATCAAATAAGGAAATGGACTTAGGTGATTATGGTACTGATCTTATGAGCCTTGTACAGTATACAGGGATTTTATAACGATCCCGGGTCATTGGTTTATACGGTAGAAGTCCTGGTTTTTGAAAGGATTTTGGTTACTAACAACCGGTAAAGCCACGGCCATAATAAAATAGCCCAGACTGAAAAGAGAAAGCCCCTTATCAGGCAGTAACTGTAAATAAACATTGGCTGGCTTATGGTTGTAGGTGTTGATGAGGTTTGCTGCCAAAGAATAAGGGTTATTATGGCTCCGGGGATGGCTCGGGTAAAAAACAGGAGCCAGGGGGATAGTCGAGGTACTGTATTATTCTGTTTAATAGTCAGGCTGGCTGAGATTCCCAGCAGCAAGCCTGTTAGTAGTGAAATAAATGCATAGGGTGTGGCTGAGTTACTGCCATCCCCTAAGTTCCCAATCTCCCTTAGGCTTACTGTTATAAGCAGGGGAAGCAGGGAGGCTAATGAAACCACCGTAAGCCTGGTTGGGACAGAACGGTTTTTTAACCACCGTACTGTTTTTGTTTCACACTGGCTCCATATAACCACTATGCCCAGGCCTATTGAGCAGCCGATCAGTACCTGTAATGGAAAATGGACGCCAAGATAGAGACGGGAAAGGGCAATAATAGCGATTATCAGAACAGCCATGACTGTGATAAGTGTCTTTTTCAGACTCCAGGCTGTTAGCCCCCAGAAAGTTATGGCATTTTGCGTATGGCCTGAGGGCATTCCATACCCCCCTTCTTTAACGCCATTGAACATACTGGGCTCAAGCCAGTAGGGGCGGGGCGAAGCAAAAAAATGCCGCAGGCTGCCAAACACCAAGGTGCTTACCAGGGTGGCACAGGCCAGCCTTATGGCTAAAACCTGATGGCCAGTCCAGTAGAGGATAGCGGTGAGTAAAAGGTAGTGTTTGGAGTATGCATGCAGTGATAGCCATCGCAACATTGAATCAAATAACGAAAAAAAACCTTGCAGCTCTGCAATCAGCTGGAAATCGTTCATCAGCTGACCTGTTGGTTAAGTAAATGATTCAGGCTTTGCCTGACCGTATCATCCAGTTGTTTCTGGTTAGGTCTGGCCCGGGCTAATAGCTGTAAGGCAAGGTATAGATTGGATAATTCCAGAGAGAGGGATTCAGACGAACGGGGAGAGGCAACCAGGCCTCCTTTGCAGGCACGTTCCAGTTGCTGTTGAAAACCGGAGCGGATAATACCTATGCCCGAGTTAATTAACTCAATGGTTGTGTCTGGTAGAAGAGGCAACTCTGTGCAGGCACAGGCTAGAAAGCAACAGTTTTTAAACTGCTCCTCTTCCCGGTGTCGGTAACCGGAGGTCAAAAAACGGCGGATACCTTCCAACGGATTTCCTGTACTCAGATTCTTCGAAATACGGGCACTTAAGGGATGATCAACGTAATGCCGGAGTGTGGCCTGAAATAACAGTTCTTTATTGGTAAAGTGGTAGTACAGGCTTCCCGGGTTTAATTCAGTGACTTCTTCAAGCTGCCTGAGAGATGAGGCCGCAAACCCCCTCGACCAGAACAGGGCCAGGGCATTATTGAGTACTGTATGTCGGTCAAATGCTATTGGTCGTCCCATAATAAACAAGAGTGCTTTTATATAAACTTAACAGTCAAGTGAAAGGAATAACAAATAGCGTAGATGGTTTTTTAAATGGTGAGAAAAAAATTGAATGAAATAGTGGGAATAGGGAATAAAGAGTAGGGACAGCATCCCCGAATTATTCCCTTATTAACCAGCGCTTCAGGGTCTCAGGCTGATTCGATGTAAAATATCGTGTTTTTGAATAAACTGGTGATAGATAAAACCCGCAATATGGATAACGATTAGAGCGGCAAAACCATAAATCAGCGTAACATGAATTTCGTGGGCAAAGCCTGCCACTGCCGGAAGTTTTTCCCTGGCACCGGAAAGAGTCAATAAGGAGAAGAAGTGCGTATCACGACCTCCGGCCCATGACATCACAACGCCGGAGATAGGCATTGCCAGCATCATAAGGTAAAGCAGCAGGTGGATAAGACGGGCAATATGATCCTGAAGGGTATGTCCGGCAGTGACTACCCGGGAGAAAAGCCTTCCGGGGATTCTCAGTAAGATCAGTAGCAGGGCAAGCACGCCCAATGATTTATGCAGCCCCATCCATTCAAATTTTTCTGGCCCTTTAGGCATCTGGCCCATCTGCCAGCCCATAATCAGCAATGCAATGATCAAAATAGCCATAAGCCAGTGCATAAGGCTGCTGAACAGTGAATAACGTTGGCAGGGTTCCACGGTGTACCTCTCCTGAAAGTTTATTATGAGCATGTTTATACGGCGCGATAGTGTCATAAAATTTCCAGGCAGTACAGTATGCAATCGGCAGGCGCCTGATCATCACCTTTTCTGTGTGGGGGAAATCGTGTCCACCATCCGCTGACAGCTGATATCATCAGAGTCATCAGTTGGGTGGGGGCACAGATTTTCCAGATAGAGAATCCAGTCTCGATAGCGAGCTATTTCTGAAAATCTACTGCGAATATCCGGCGGCAGGGTATCAAATTCATTATCTTCAGCGGCCAGGAAATAGCGCTTTTCTGCTTGCTGTAGTTTTTCCCTAAGGCTTTCGGCACCACTCACTTCCTTTGCCTTGCCACTGGAATAGAAACGGGCTGAAAACGGCGTGCCATGAAGATAGAGAATACCGGGGTTACTGACAGCCTGCCGACTAATGACTTGCATTAATTGTTTCTGGGATTTTTGCCCTCCACCGTTCATCAGAAACAGGGTTAATCCAATCATCAAGACCGGAGTGATAGCGGCCGTGGCGATAATACGTTTCGGCCAGCCTTCCCACTTGTTCTGCCAGGTATCAGCCAGCAGTAAAGCCATGGCGGGAACAACAGGCAAGGCATAGGTCCAGATAATATTGCGGGCAAAGGTAAAAAATACCAGGGGACAGATCAGCCACAGTAACAGGAATGCCTGCCAGCATGTCATCGGCTTCCTGTTGCTGCCCTTCAGACATTTAAAGCCGAGCCATACAATGACAAGAGACCAGGGTAAGCAGCTTTGCAGCCAGCGAAGCCAGATAGTGCCCATGGGACGGATATGGGCTGCACCGTACTGGTCACCATCCCAACCGCTATCCAGATACCGTTGAAAATGCTCGCCAATAAAAAAGTAATACAGAAATCCTGGTGTCTTTATTTCAGCGGCAAGATACCAGGGTACAGCAATAAGCAGTGTCAGCAGGCTTCCTTTGATGCAGGGAAATGTTTGCCAAAAGGTTAATAGTCTGCGTTGGGGAAGGCACCAGAAAAAAATCGGTAGTCCGGCCAGCACCAGCACAGCCAGACCTTTTGCTAACAGGCCTGTGGCACAGCCAATAAAGAAAAAATACTGCCACCGCCGGGCTTTTAGGGGACAGGGTTCATGCCAGCCAATCCAGAAGCCGGTCATCATCATGGTGATGGCCAGCAGGCTAACCGGATCTGCCAGAATAGCACCGGACAGTGCCAGAAAAATGGCTGTAGAAGGAAGGATCAGCAGCACCAGCCCACCTGCTGATCGTCCCATTTGGTACAGGGCAAGCTTCAGGGTCAGGGCAAGAATGGCAATACTGACCAGTAGGGAAGGGAGGCGGGCGGCAAACTCATTGATGCCAAATAATTTAAAGGATAGGGCGGAAAGCCAGATAAACAATGGCGGCTTGCCCCAGAAAGGGACGTTGTAGTCAAACCATACGGTGATCCAGTCCCCGGTTTCCACCATCAGTCGGGCCATTTCACCATAGCGGGCCTCAGAGGTATCCTGCAGCGGATAGAGGCCGATGGAAACCAGTCGTATCAAAAAAGCCAGGGCGCATAGGGTAACAGCGGCCAGCCATGGAGAATTCGGGAGTATGGCAAATCGTTGCATGGCTTTACCTGAGGGAAAGGTGGTTTGTTCGCCAGATGCCTGCCCTGCTATGGACACTCCTGTATTGTAGACTCGTTCCCAGGCTCCAGCCTGGCAGTGCATACCTCTCCAGGCCGTGACCGTTAGAGATATCCGTATGCATTCCCGGCGAGGAGGTCGGGAACAAGAGGTTTATTTATGTGCAAAATTTATTCAGATAATTCTTCTGATAGATGGTCTTGCCCATAGCACTGATTTGTTTATCGACCAGTTGATCAAAGATATCCAGTAAAGATTGGTGTAATTGATCGTTTCCCCCGGTTTGTCTGAGAAATGTCACAATGGCTTCTACGGTGGATAGGGATGTTATTGAAGGCGCTTTTCTGATTCGGTGGTTAGATAGAGTTGATACTTTAAAATAATTGCTTTTTATATCAGACAAGAGTGATTTTTTTATAAGTATCTATATTGGGTTAGTGTCTTTCAGAGAAGGAGCAATCTATGAAGTTATATGTATTAATAACATATATTTTATGCCATTTTGCATCTTTTAATTCGTATGCTGATAAGGTGAAAGACGACGATCTTGTTGGTACATGGGGTGCTTTCATTGTTTGTAAAGACAAGTCAGAGAAGATATTTGCTTGTGAAAATGCCCCCCTATTCATTAGCAAGGTTGGGGGGGAAGAGATGTTAACTGTGCAATCTCAAAATAAATTGTTTTTTCTTGAAGGAGGTGGATTTATAGAGATGGTTTCTATAGGTGTGCGGGAAAACTTGATTAACGCAAAACTTAGAAACATTCCAATACTTGGAAAAGATCATGAGGGTATTGTTGCATACACTGGGGTAATGAAAAAAAAGGTAGCGTGTGTTTATTTGTGGCCTGTCATTGAACAGCACAAGATAAATGAATTAGCTATTTTAAAACGTGAGAATAGCTGGGAAATATTAAAGGATCTAATTGATTGGCTAATTGTAATGAAAAGGTTGGAGTCATTAACTTAGCTGGATTTTTAAGACTGCTTTAAGAAAAAGAGGGTTAATTATGAAACTGTCTCAACTGACTTTTTATACAGTAATTTTTTTCATTTTAGTTTCTTTTAACTTGTATTCAGAGAAAATCATCATTACTGATAAAGATATCATTGGAAGGTGGAAAATGATTTACTCTGATAAATGTTGGGGGGATATGAGATTAACTCTTGATGAGGATGTGCTGTTAATTGCTAGAGATAAACAATCAGGTAAGCTTGTATTGGAAAATCCACTGACTAAAGTGGTTGTGAATGGAAGAGCACCAGTAGAGCTAAAAACAATAAGCGTTAGGGAAAATATCATCAATGCCGTTTTTATAAATCTTCCAGAACAGCCTTCAGGAAATGATATTGAATACACAGGAACAATGACAGGAGACAAAAAGATAATTGTTTTATGGCCTTTAAGTGAGCAGGGTCAAATCAATGCACATAAGTAGTGTATAGATTGCTTTCGAATAATTTAACCATCCAGTCGGACAGTATTAGAAAATGAGATCATATACTCCTCTCCAAATGAAAAAAGCACCCGTTCAACTTCTTTTTCAAATTCCGCAAAGCTCTTGATTGACAAGAGGTTGAGCCATTCATACTTTATTTTCCTCCACAGGATTTCAATCAGGTTGAGCTCAGGTGAATATGTTGGCAGAAAGCAGACCAGCAATTTCTTTTCAATCATCCAGTCATCAATTCTGGCACAAAACTTTTTGCTGGTGTGAATGCTGGCATTATCCACCATAACTACCGTGTAACGATCATTTGAGCTGTATTTTTCATCTGCCATTTTCTCTGCAAAGTCATCAAAGGCCGCAATCACCGTATCGCTATTCACTGAACCCACAACAGGATAATGAAATAGCTCACAGCTTCGGTTCATAAACCCCAGTACGTTGATGCAGCTATTCCCGTGACATCAATTAAATCACTGCAACAGCAAGGCTTACAGTAAATTCCAAATGGAGTGATTTCGCACAAAATAACGTCTACTTTTGATAGGGATACTTTATCAATGGCTGTCTCTCATGGCTTATCCATTCCAAAAAAGTCGTAAGCATCTTTGTGCAAACAGTTTAATTACTACGATTTCTGAAAGTTATGAGCAAATTCCAGATGTCCGACCAAACAAGGATTCCAGAAAAATAACAATACATGATGCCTCCATGTCCGCTTTTGCCATGATGCATCTCAAGTACCCATCGCTCCTCTCGTTTGAGCGTGATAAAACAGAGCAAGAAGTAAGGCATAACCTTGAGCACCTGTATCAGATAAAAAAACGTGCTCCCTGTGATACCAGTATGCGGGAAATCCTGGATCCAATAGATCCCGTAGAGTTCAAAAAGCCTTTTAAGACATTGCTGTCTAACGTCCAAAGGGGCGGATTACTGAAGGCATTCGAATTTCACTGCGGGAACTTGAAAAATCACTACTTGCTCCCGATCGATGGAACTGGGCTATTTTACTCCTGCAATAATAAAAAACCTTGTCAGGAGTGCTGTACTAAAAATAAGGGAAAGGCCAACGAAGCTCACTACCACCAGTTAATGGCAGCATGCATTGCTCACCCGGATCAAAAAACAGTCTTGCCATTGGCACCGGAAGCCATAGTTTGCCAGGACGGTTCGACCAAAAATGACTGTGAAAAAAATGCCATTAAACGGTTGTTTGCCACCATACGAGAGCATCACCCACGTCTAAAGTTCGTTATTCTTCTGGACAGTCTTTATGCTGACAACCCCACTGTCCAACTGATTAAGAGTTATGGCTGGCATTACATCATTGTCGCGAAAGATGGCAACCATGCCTCGCTGGTTGAAGCGATGGATGAGCTGGATAAAGAAGGAAAAGTTCACCGTGCTGAAAAAGTTAATGAAGAGACTGGAATTAAGTGGTGGTTTCGCTATGCCAATGACGTCAGGCTGAACAAGGCAAAATATGCAGAACAGGTTAATGTGCTTGATTTTGTCGAAACCGATAAAAAAGGTAAACAGCATATCTGGTGCTGGGTGACTGATATTCCGCTTAACGAAGAAACCATAGAACCCGTCATGAAAGGAGGGCGCTGCCGATGGCATATTGAGAACCAGACGTTTAACACCCTGAAAAATCAAGGCTACGATCTCGAACATAACTACGGTCACGGTGAGAAGCACTTAGCCACAAATCTGGCCTATCTGACGATGCTTGCTTTTCTCGTAGATCAAATACAGGAACTGTGCTGTCCCCAGTTTCAGGAAGCTTTAAGAACCCGCTCAAAAGGAGTCCGTATAGCATTATGGAAATGGATACAGGGCTATTTTTTGCATTGGCTGATAAAAACGTGGGAGGGGCTTTTTTACACAGTAACTCATGGTATTGAAGAGAAAAGGGTGATTCCATTCGATACATCATAACCGGCCATATCGTAGCTACGTTCAGGGGTGACATTTTTTCTTTAAAGCTCCGCTTTGTTAATTGGCGGCTCAGTTTTGATCGGCTTCATTATTTTTGCTGCCTTATTGTCAATACCAACGATCATCGACGTTCATCATGCGGGAATAGCTGACGTTGATGCGTTTACTTTTGACTGATGGTATTCTGAGCTGCTTTCCTTTTTCCTGCCAACCGTATGGCACACAAGGTTCCTGGGTAAAGCCGGACTCATCAAAATAAAATAAATTGATTAACCCTTTGCTCTCGGCTTCCTGGGCATCTTTCAGAGCAGTTTTACAGTCATGGAATTGCTCTTCGTCCCGTTTATGTTTGCATGATTTACGGAGTCTTTTGTAAACCAGCCCTGCTTTTTTACAATGTTTGCCAGAGTAATTTTTGATGAAGATTTACCGGTTTCATCCTCGATCTTGGATTTGACATACGATAAGCGACGAGGCTCTTCAGCCACTAATTCTTTTATGCGTTGCACTTCGGATTCGTCATATATGCACGGCCTACCGCCACCATGCCCCTTGTACAAGGCACGAATACCATATTCTTCCCAATCATCAATCCACTGAGAAGCAGTTTGATATCTAATTTCAAGTATTTCGGCAATTTGCTCAAGGGTAAAGCCACGATTGCTCAATAAAAGGCTATGGGCTCTTTCCCTTATACATCTCAGAGGTCCGTAGTGTTTGGCGAATTTCAAAGTTAATAAAACAGCTTCATCAGTGATTGTAGTGACGTACTTCATAGGGAGAGGGATTTAAAGACCAGTACTCTCTTTATAATAGAGTAAATGTATCATTCAATAGCTATCTGATCGTTAGATCAAGAAGTAGATTTCTCGTACTGGCCGAACATCCAGTTTATTTGAAACCAAACTATGACCTACTTATAGTCGATGAGAGTGATGATGAGGACGCGGATCGACCGGGTCATAAAAGCCGTTTAGAACTCTTGATGACAATGGATAGAATAATCAGGATGCAGCGCGTTGAAGGGTAAATAGAATATTAGCGCTTTTCCAGATGGCCGGCCTCCAAAGTACAAGACTGAGGAAGCCTGCTACTTTTATTTTATTAACGCTGATTCATCTGAAAAATCAGTTTCTCAGCGGTGCAATCAAAGTCGAACATAGCCCGGATGTGAGTCATACCCTTGTCATCCAGGGTTTCAGAAGACACTTTGCAGTTGCCGGAACCGATGGACTTGGCTTTGGTTTCCAGGCGGCTAAACTCCTCACAGGCATTATCACCGGTAAAGTCCAGCACCAGACGGGTATCGTCTTCATTGATCAGTGTGCCCACATCAACACAGTTACAGGCCATGCTTTCAAATTCATCACTGTCTTTCATCGGAGTCTCTCCAAAATAAAAAACGGGGCGATAAAAACCCCGTTTTTTTGTACCGTTTCAGGCTTTCATTATAAGAGAAAAAGCCTGTTCAGCAATTAGAATGTATAGCCCATATCCAGCATAATACGGTCATCATTGCTCAGGCTGCTGCCGAACTTCTTGCTGTAGCTTAACTGAGTGGTCAGGCCTTCAACAATTTCAACCTGGCCGCCCACTTTAACAGTACCAAAGCTGCGGTCAGTCTCAGAGATAACCTCATTGATATAACCGTTGGTGGAGGCTTCGGTTTTCCAGTTCACCTCCTGATCCTTATCACCTGCCAGCTGCTGACGCCAGTCAAGGTCGGCGTAAGGCCTTACCGCCATACCACTAACCTGGAAGGTTTTGGAAACATTCAGGCCCAGGGCCAGCTCTCCACGTTTCAAGTTAGTATCATCGAACCTGACGGCACCTGCCGTATCTGTTTTTTCTGCGTAGCTGTCAATATGTTCATATTGGTAGTTCAGGTTGATACGGGGCATCAGGTCAATGCCGGATATATCATAACGGCCATTGGCACCCAGGCTGCCACCCACCATGATACTGTCGGTTTCACTGGTATTCCTGACAGCAACCACCTTATTGGTATTGGAGTTATCACCCAGGGTGTAGCTACCAACCTGTTCATAGTCACCTTTACCAAGGTAGCTGTTAAAGCCCCAGGACCAGTGGTCAGTAATATGCTGGTTCAGGTAGATACCGGCGATATAAGCTTCACGTTCCTGTTTTCCGGCCATATCCTGTTTAAAGTCCTGCTTGTCACGCTGGACGTTCAGCATAAAACCGCCGCTGGTCTGTTCGCTGATACCGTAATCCATGGCAGCATACAGACGAACACTGTCTACCTTGCCCTTGGCCAGGTTATGGTGTTCGGCGCCATCATGCCTAGAGCCACTGATATTGACATAAGGACGCAGCTCACCTTTAGCAAGAGGGTTTGCAACCAGTTCAGTACGACGGCTTTCAAACAGTTCAGCCAGTTCGTTTTGCCCGGAGCGGGCCAGGGACTGCATGCTGGCATTATAGCCAGCTGCTTTCAGGTAACCATTGGAAACCACATCTGCCAGATATTTATGGACGGCACTGGATGGGTGTACGCCATCGGCGAAGATATAGTTTTTAGCGGCTTCCTGAATCAGCTTTTGTTTTGCTGTGGCTTTTTGCTCTGCGCTGGTGGCTTTGTTGCTGTCAATGGCTGCCAGTTGTGCATTCAGTTCTTCATCCTTTGGAGAGCACAGTAAGCTGCTGCCGTCACAGAAGGTTTGATTAGCCTTTGCAACATCAAAACCAAATTTTTGCGGATTAGCTTGAATGGTTTTCAGGAAACCGTTGATATCAACGTAAATAACGCTGCTTTTGCCCAGGCTGGCCTGGAGCATTTGGTTGAAGCCGTTAACACCCTCGCTGGCGGTAGCTTTTTCTTCTTCGGACTGGTTGATGTAGTCCGGAGTACCTGTGACATCAGGCATATTGGTGACAACAACATATTTTGCGCCAGCGCCTAAAAGTCTTTTAGTTTGATTGGCAACTTCCATAGCAGAATCAATGATAATATTTTCTACATTAGCCTTATTTTCTTCAATGGACTGTAGGGCGGCTTGTTGGCCTACTATTTCGGCTTGTTTTTTTATACTGGCTTGTACTTTAGGGTCGGTTATAGTGCCATTGTTTGTGGCCTGCTCAATTAATTCCTGTGTTTTTTCTGATGCGGCTTTTTCGGCTGCTGCTTTTGCATAAATAGGGATTAAGTTGGTGGCTGTGCCAGCCCTGAAAAGGTCGTTAGCACCGGCGGTTATGGTATAAAGCGCATTTGAACTGGCCTTGCCATCCCGGTCAAGGTACATGGAGACCTGGTCTGCCAAAGTTTTCTGCTGTAGTGGGAAATTGACAGCCAATTTATCAGCAAGTTTTCCTCCTAACATGCCCTCAAGCGCTTCGATAGTGAAACCAGAGCCATCAAGCATGGAGATGAGTTGCTCTTTTGTTAGCTCTAATGGAAAGGTTGAATCATTGGTACTGGACGTAGCAGATGCACCACCAGTAGCAAAATTGTTACCATCCGTTTGTTTGTAATCAATGATAGTATTGTTGGGATCGCTTAAATAAGAGTCAAGAATAACCCGCTGCAGTTCTGCAAAGGCCAAAGCCTGAGAGTTTGTGAGTGAGTCAACAGAGTCAAAGGATTCGGGGATCTGCCCAAGAAGGCTGCTAACTTGCCCTGCCAGGTCATTTGGCAGCTCCTTAATAGATTCTTTAGCCATATTGATTGCTGAAGAGGGGTTGGCAGCCATCAGTACAGGAAGTAGTTTCAGCATGGTTAATGGCTGAGCTGTATCTATATTGACAGTAGCTTCCAGAGCTGCTGTTGACTCCTTTCCATAATTATTTGCAAGGTGTCCGGCAGCGGTGCTACCTCCAGGGGTTGTGAAGTTCTTTATTGATACACCTGTGGGCACCATTGGCATACTGCTGATACCTTTCATAACCCCCATATCAGAAAGACTATCCCCAAACGAGTAAACGTTGGAAAACTGCGGGTTATAGGCCGCCTGAACAGAACAGGCCATACCAATGGAAAGTGCCAGGGCAGAAAGTTTAAGCTTGGATGTGTGAGACATGTTACTTCTTGTGTCTATTAGTGTTGATTGGTCTATCAATCTTTTCCGGGATGCTAGCGGGAGGGGGATAAACAGAAACTTAATAATAAAATTAGTTTTAGTAACAAATTGTTATTTGTTATTTTCTCTCGTTCCCAGCGAGGAGAGGCTGTCGCAAAAGATACTTTATTCACCACAGAGGCCCAGAGAGCGCGGAGAATTGTTTTTTAAGAGCAATGAAAGCCCTGTGTTCCCTGTGCCTCTGTGGTGAAAAAAAGAGTAAAAAAACCTACTTTTTATCTACAGGACTGGTTTTCGCTACAGCCTCAGGATGCTGGGAACGAGGCTAAAAAATAATCGTGTATTTTCTTTCTTTATCAATTAATAACACTGGATATTATTGAGAAAAAATATGAATTTGTGGCTTTTATTGGATATGGTGTAGTCTTGGAAAATCGAAAGACTGTTTCGTGATTTCGAATACCTCTTAATGCATATTGTGGTAAGTCCAGTGTGCATTGACAGGTTATTTGAAGGAAGTCGACGATGTCTGAAAAGCCAATTGCATCAGAGAGCCATGTGTCCCTGAGACGCAATGTCAATTTATTGGGCACCTTGCTGGGTAATACCATAAAGGCGGACAAAGATGAGCCTTTCTTTAACAAGATCGAAACGATCCGGCAGCTGGCTAAAGCCGCCCGTGCCGGAAGTAATGACGATCATAATGCACTATTAAAACTGCTAAAAAATCTTTCTGATGATGAACTGGTTCCTGTGGCCAGGGCATTCAGCCATTTCCTGAATCTATCCAATATTGCCGAGCAGTTTCACTCTGTCTCCAGGCAGCGTGAAGAAAATTTCTGTGTCCCTGATCATCTTGATGAATTACTGGCGCGTCTCAAACATCAGGGTTTCTCTAATGACCAGATTGTTGAAAGTATTGCCAATCTTGATATCGAGGTGGTGCTAACAGCCCATCCTACAGAAGTAACCCGTCGTACGGTGATTCAAAAATACGAACAGATCTTCAAGTGCCTGAAGTCTCTGGAAAGTGATGACCTGAGTGAACGGGAGCGAAGCCGCCTGCAAAATCGTATGCAGCAGCTCATTAGCCAGGCCTGGCATACCTTTGAATTTCGCTCTGAACGACCCACACCCGTGGATGAGGCCAAGGGTGGGTTTGCCACCATTGAGCACTCATTATGGGAAGCGGTGCCGCGTTATGTGCGCGGTATTGATGAACGTCTCAGGGAGCATACCGGGCAGCCATTGCCCATTGATGCTGTACCTATCCGTTTCTCGTCATGGATGGGAGGGGATCGGGACGGCAACCCCTTTGTAACGGCAAAAGTGACCAGGGAAGTGTTACTGCTGAGTCGCTGGATGGCGGCAGATATGTACCTGCGCGACCTGAAACCATTAATTGGCGAGTTATCCATGAACCAGTGCAGTGATGCGCTGCGTGCGGAAGTGGGCGACTGTCGTGAGCCTTACCGGGTTATCCTTAAGAAGCTGCGGGCACGATTGCGTCAGACGCAAAGTTGGTGTGAACAGAAACTGGAGGGTGATTCCGTTCTGGGTATTTTGCAGAATACCGAGGCGTTATTGAAACCCCTAAGGCTTTGTTATGACTCTTTGCATGAATGTGGTTTAGGAATCATTGCGGACGGCCCCCTGCTGGATATGCTCAGGCGAGCCCACTGTTTCGGTCTGACCCTGATCAAGCTGGATATTCGCCAGGAGTCTGAACGCCATACTGAAGCACTGAGTGAACTCACCCGTGCCCTGGGAATGGGGGATTACGGGCACTGGGATGAGTCCCAGCGCCAGACCTTTCTGTTAAATGAGCTGCAAAGCCCTCGCCCTCTTCTTCCAAAGGATTGGCAACCTTCCCCCAACGTCAGGGAAGTGATTGATACCTGTAAGGCCATTGCAGAGGAAGGACCGGGAGCACTGGGTCCCTATGTGATATCGATGGCTACTGCGCCTTCGGATGTGTTGGCGGTTGCCCTGTTGCTCAAAGAAAGCGGTGTCAGCTTTGATATGCCCATTGTGCCGCTTTTTGAAACCCTGGATGACCTGGACTCTGCCGCTGACTGTATTGACCACTTGCTTTCCCTGCCCTGGTATCGGGGCTATTGTCATGGTCGGCAAATGGTGATGATTGGTTATTCTGATTCCGCCAAGGACGCTGGCTGGATGTCCGCAGCCTGGGCACAGTATCGGGCCATGGAGTCATTGACAGAGGTATGTCGTCAAAAGAGCATCAAACTGACATTGTTTCATGGCCGTGGTGGCACCATTGGCCGTGGTGGTGGTCCTGCCCATGCGGCAATACTTTCACAGCCACCGGGATCAGTGGATGGCCATTTGAGAGTGACCGAGCAGGGGGAAATGATTCGATTCAAGTTTGGGTTCCCCAGAGTTGCCATCCAAAGCCTGTTTATCTATACCAGTGCGACCCTGGAGGCGACCTTGTTACCGCCACCCGTGCCAAAAGAGCACTGGAGGGAGGTGATGGGGCAGCTCTCAGCCGACTCCCTTGACGTTTATCGGGGTGTGGTGCGTGATGAACCTGACTTTGTTCCTTATTTTCGTGCGGTAACACCCGAGCGTGAGCTGGCTAAATTACCCCTGGGGTCCCGCCCTGCCAAACGTCGTCAGGAGGGTGGAGTGGAGAGCCTCAGGGCCATTCCCTGGATTTTTGCCTGGACCCAGAACCGGTTAATGCTGCCTACCTGGCTAGGCTTTGGTGTGGCACTGGATAATGCCTTAAAAAGTGGCCGTAAAGACATTCTGGAAGAAATGATTGAGCAATGGCCATTTTTCAAGGCCAGGCTGGATATGCTGGAAATGGTGTTTATGAAAGCAGACCCTCAATTGGTTAGTTTTTATGAGGAACGGCTGGTGCCTGATAATTTGAAGCCGTTGGGAAAGCGATTGCGAACCATGCTTACGAATGCCATTGAGGTGTTGATTAATCTTAAAGGGGGAAAGGAACTGATGTCTGGTCAGCCTCAGTCCAGGGATGCCATTGCCTTGAGAAATCCTTATACCGATCCGTTGAATTTTCTTCAGGCAGAATTGCTGCAACGGGTCAGGACTCAGCCTGAGGATCAGCCCTGCGAAAACCTGGAGCAGGCCCTAATGATTACAATGGCGGGTATTGCTGCCGGAATGCGTAATACGGGCTAAATATAGCTAAATAACCTGAGTTCGACATAAGCAACTGATTTTTAGACTCGTTCCCAGGCTCCAGAGGGCATTGCGACACACTCTGGATGCCGGGAACGCGAGGAATATCTCCCGCTCTGACTGAACACGTCAAACGCATTGAAATGATGGATTGGTCTAATCGGTATTCTAACGGCTATTTTCATATATTATTTTTATTTGCCTTATGGGCTAAAAATAGATGTTATTTTCTCTTAACTATTCTTTCTTGGTTGTTTTTACTGCATCTTGCCACATTTAATAGTTATTCATTATATTGATTTAATATGCGCTTTTTTTTAGTTCGCAATCACGTTGCTTGATATCGGTTAGCGTGACTTGATTGCGGCTTATATCTTTTTTCTGTTTTTTTACTGTGTTTTTTTCGGTCATGTTTCGCGCTTTCTTATCACCACTTCGTAAATTACAGATTATGATTTAATCGTATTTAGTTATAAATAAATGAAAAATTATTCATATAACGCTTCCATACAAAAACAGGTAATAATTTTTCGTGAGTCAACAGCCCCTGGCAGACCCGATCGTATCCATGGTACAGGCTCACGGCTATGATCAAGAAGTGAACAAGCCAGCTGTTATAGCATGATGATTATCAGGTGCTATAGAGGGATACAAAAAAACCAGCCGGAGATATTATGTCGCAGTCGTTTAATGTGCTGAAGCAGCCCAAGCCGTTCTACATGATCTTTTTTATCGAGCTGTGGGAGCGCTTTGGCTACTATGGTCTCCAGGCTTTGCTGGCTGTCTATTTTGTCCGGATGCTGGGCATGCCGGAAACAGAGTCCTTTGTCACATTCGGTGCGTTCAGTGCCCTGGTTTACGGACTGGTGGCCATCGGCGGGTTTCTGGGTGACAAGGTGCTGGGCACGAAGCGCACCATGTTATTAGGTGCTATCGTGCTCACCATCGGTTATGTACTGATGACCATGGCCGGTGAAAATCGCAGTCTGGTATACCTGGCGCTGGGTTCTATTGCTGTGGGTAATGGCTTGTTTAAGGCCAACCCCTCCAGCCTGCTGGCAAAATGCTACGGTGAGGGGGATCAGCGTCTTGATGGTGCATTCACCATGTACTATATGTCTGTGAATATTGGCTCTATGGTTTCCATGGTTGCCGTCCCTTATATTGCCGATGCCTATGGTTGGAGCATGGGCTTTCTGACCAGTGTCATTGGTTTGGCAGTGGCTCTTGTTAACTATGTATTAACCCGTCACTGGGTGGCGGATATGGGATCGGAGCCGGATTTCCGTCCTGTGCCCTTCTCTACTTTTGCCCTGGTGGTTGCAGGTGTTGTGGCTGCCTGCTTTGTTTGTGCCTGGATCCTTGATCACCTGACAGTGGCTCATCTTTTGCTTGCAGTAGTGGGAGCTGTTGTCCTGTTAATATTCCTGAAAGAAATTCTTGCTTCGGCAGGTGCCGAACGTCGCAAGATGGTTGTGGCACTGATTCTGATGATACAGGCCATTGCTTTCTTTGTGCTTTATATGCAAATGCCCACATCCCTGAACTTTTTTGCCATTAATAATGTGGAACCGACTTTGTTGGGCATTACTGTGAACCCACTGACTTTCCAGTCCCTGAACCCCTTCTGGATTATGGTGGCAAGCCCTGTATTGGCCTACCTCTACAATCGCAGTGGCAGTAATGGCAAAGATCTTTCCATGCCAACCAAGTTTGCGCTGGGCATGCTATGCAGTGCTGGTAGCTTTATGGTATTGCCTCTGGCGATCCAGTTTGCCAATGAACAGGGCATGGTGTCTTCCAACTGGATTGTGCTGAGTTATTTGTTCCAGTCCATTGGTGAGCTGATGATTAGTGGTCTGGGGCTGTCTATGGTTGCCCAGCTGGTTCCGGAGCGTCTCCACGGCTTTATTATGGGAGCCTGGTTTCTGACCACTTCTGCCGCTTCTGTATTGGCGGGTTTCCTGGCCGGGTTTACAGCGCCTCCTGCTGGTGACCAGGCTTCCAGTGCCCTGCAAACATTGCCTATTTATGGTCATTTCTTTGAAACTATTGGTCTGATTGCAGTGGGTATCGCCTTGGTGATGCTCATCACGGCACCCTGGTTGAATCGAATGATTGAGGCAAAAGATGAAATAGAAATAGGTGGTGAGCTGGCAAAGGCTTAAGACTACTTTTTATTCAAATGGCAGCTTTTAAAGCTGCCATTATTTATTTCTCAGCAATAATACAAGCCAAGTGAGATATGTATAAATGGTGGCGGAAATTCTAAATCAGTAAACGGATACTATTCTAAATGAAGGATTCCTGCTATATGATCAATGGGGAAAAAATAATAATTAGCAGGATAATGCCGTGAAAGAAGTGGTCATCAGTGGTACCGGACTCTATACCCCTCCAAATGCAATCAGCAATGATCAGTTGGTTGACTCATTTAACACCTGGGTTCAGTTAGAAAACCAGCGACGTGTGATTGAGGCTGCTGAAAGTAATTCTGAGCCAGTACTGTTACAGGAAAGCAGTAGTGCATTTATTGAAAAAGCATCGGGTATTAGAAGCCGTTACGTGGTGGATACAGACGGTATTCTTGACCCTTTGAATATGTGTCCTCGACTCTCTGAACGACCTGATGACAAACCTTCTATCCAGTGTGAAATGGCGCTGCAAGCGGCAAAGGGGGCATTATCACAGGCAAAGCTTGAACCCGAACAGCTTGATGGGGTCATTGTTGCCTGCTCCAACTTTCAGCGGCCCTATCCTGCCATTGCGGTAGAAGTACAGCATTATCTTGGGGCTGGCGGTTTTGCCTATGATATGAATGTGGCCTGCTCATCAGCCACTTTTGGTATTCAGGCTGCCTGTGATGCCATTCGCAGTGGCAGTGCCCGTCGAATACTAATGGTTAACCCTGAAATTTGCTCCGGACACCTGAATTTCAGGGACAGGGACAGCCATTTTATTTTTGGTGATGCCTGTACTGCCGTGATTATCGAAGCCGGAAAGCTGGCGGCAGCCCGGGTAAATAATAAAAATAGTTTCAGAGTTCTGGGGAGTAAGCTCTGGACGGGATTTTCCAATAATATACGGAATAACTTTGGCTTTATGAACCGTACTGAGCCTGATGGAGAAGGTAAGCCGGATAAATTATTTGTACAGAATGGCCGCAAAGTGTTTAAAGATGTATGCCCGAAGGTGGCAGAACATATTACTGAACATCTGTCTTCTCTGGACTTATCCACATCAGACCTTAAACGTTTATGGCTGCATCAGGCAAATCTGAATATGAACCTGCTGGTTGCCCGAAAGGTACTTGGGCATGAGCCTTCTTTGGCAGAGGCTCCGGTTATTCTTGATGAATATGCCAATACCAGTTCGGCAGGCTCTATTATTGCGTTTCATAAGCACTCAATGGATTTTAATACCGGTGATAAAGGTGTGATTTGCTCTTTTGGAGCCGGTTATTCGGTGGGAAGTGTAGTGGTGGAAAAAACTTAATCAACTGGAGGTCACTGATGTTCCATTGCATAGCTCAGTATTTTTGCAAGTAGCTATGGTGCTATTTTAGTGCTTTTAGACATCAGTAGACCTCTAATTTAAAATGCTGTAGGGAGGGAATAGTACCTGCTCAAATAGGAGTACATATGGGCAGGTGCTTATGACTAAAACCTGAATCCGTGATTTCTTGATTTGCCCGGCAGTTTTGAAAATGTGCTGATTAATTTTTTCCTTTGAAAATAACTCGGGTTATTGATTGAAGTGTTTTTATGTCGTTTTTAAGCATAAATGCTGATCAAAATATCATCAAACTTGAAGACAGGTTGAAAGAAGCCCTACCGTTATCAATACAGTACTTTCTCATTTATGGCATTTTTTTCTATCTCGCTATTCAATCAACAAAGTGCATGCTGGCTTATTAATTGATGGAAAGACCTGAAACCAGGACAGTAACGACCAAAGCGTAGCCGGTATTGATGTCCTTTTTTCAGAAGACGGGCAGCCAGGTAGATGAGTTCCTGTATCACGGTTTTTAACCGGCGTCGTTTGGCTTTATGACGTACCGGCGCATCTGGCCCGAGCAAGCAACTCTGCCCCATGTAGCGCAGAATGTTATAGACCAGTGCACCCAAACACATCACCAGGTCGTTGGTGTCAAACTTGCCTGAAGGCAGGCGCTCTAAATCCATATCAGTCTTCAACTCACTGTGAAACTGCTCGCTGGTCGCATGATCCTCATAAAGATTAATGATCTGATCATCGCTGTAGTCAGCTTCGCTGAGTGTTGTCCACCATCCTTCCAGCTCATAATCGGGTGTCAGAAATCTCTGCCCTACAGTATCAGTGGTACGCTTGATAATGCGAATAATCAGACGCTGGTTACCATAGTTGGTTTCATAGACGGTTGAGAGTGTCGCATAACTCTTTCCTGGACGCGACTCCTCCCATTTGACTTGCTTTTCTTCAAAAATGGGGAGCCAGTGTTCCTTGGTGTGATACTTTCTTGGGTTGAGCTTGATAATGTGATTCACACCTTTGAACCCGGCGATTTCC
Organism: Endozoicomonas sp. Mp262; assembly: GCF_025643335.1. Taxonomy (NCBI): domain Bacteria; kingdom Pseudomonadati; phylum Pseudomonadota; class Gammaproteobacteria; order Oceanospirillales; family Endozoicomonadaceae; genus Endozoicomonas; species Endozoicomonas sp. Mp262. Next base: position 2,360,415 of record NZ_CP092489.1, read on the forward strand.
CGGCGCGATTCCTCAGCATCGTGGCCACTATCAAGGCGAACCAGAATAGGCGCTCGGGTCAAACGTCGGCTGCGGTGCAGCACTGCTTGTAAAAAGCCAATAAAATCATTCTGGGAGTGCTGAGAGCCTGGGCGTAATTCACATCCCAGGCACCAGCCTTCGCAGCCAAAGTAAGCGGCAATAGGGGCATAACCAAAGAATTTTTTATACGTGTACTCGACCCCCTCCTTTTTGGTATTGCTGTTATCCATAGGGAATACGTCGATATCCAGTGGTATGTGCTGCTTCTTATCGAGTTTTTTCGGAAGGGGTGTGACGGGCACCTGAAGATTAACCAGGACATCGGTAAGGCTGTCCTCGATGAAAGGAATCAGTTGGGCGGCATCTTCATTGAAACGCTGTCTTAAGCGGCTGGCTGAAGGCATTTGTTTAATGCCCATTGCCAACCGGAACCAGTCGTTATCCCGGTTATTATCAACATTATCAAAATCACTTTTACCCTGAGCCAGTTGGCCGCAGTAAGCTCTGATCAGGTCGATATGAGTGATACGGTGCCTTTTTTTTATTTTGCGCAGGGATTTGCTTAACGCTGTCTTTTTGTTGAGTGCATGACCAACGAAATAAAGCCCTGCGACCGGTGTATAAAATTCCGTCTGTGATTGTTCAATTTTCAGTTTCACAAAAATGCACCCAGGTGGTGAAAATTAGAGTGGGTGCATTTTAACTTGGAACTTACGTTTTGTGGTTGATCCAGAGGAGTTGGGCTACAGTGAACTCACGGATTCAGGTAAAACTGCGTGAAAGTGGTGAGGGTGTATACTTGTCTATTGGAAGGATGGGGAATACTTATTCTTGTAAGGCGTTTTCTATCAAGTTAATTTTTCCATATGAAAAGTTGTTGGTGTGTTCGTGTGAAAGCTGTACTTTTTTTGTTTTTTACTTCATTTATTATGAAATCATACTCTTTTATTTGGGAGGATTTTTCTGAAAAAGCTATTGAGATAGAGGCTAAGAAGCTTATTTCAAAAATTGACGAAAACTATGCTATTAACACTGTGCAAATCGTTTCAATGAGTGCTTATGGAGTTGTTTTAAGAGTTTGGGAAATTGACCAGTCTGTTTTCCATATAATTAAAGTACATTACACTGAAAGGCGTAGCTACTATTGTAAAAAATATGGGGGGGGGGATTTTTATTTTGTAGAGCCATATGAAATTCTTGCAATAAAAAAAATAAAAAGAAGAGGTTTGATATGTGAGAATTTACCTGCTTGGTTTAGATGGGGGCGTATTGATGATGTTTGGGTTCATATTATGCCGGAATATCCCTCTTCCCTAAGGGAACTTATAAATCTTGCTAGAGAAAGAAAGATTTTATTTAATGAAGGATTTATTAAATATATTGTTAGGCAGATTCTTGTTGCTTTAGATTATATGCATAAGTCAGAATTTATACACAGGGATTTAAAACCAGAAAATATTATGCTTTCTGAGTCTGCTGAAAATATTCTTAAAAATATGAAGAATCCTTTCAAGGTCATTGTTATTGACTTCGGGTTAGCAAAAGGGTGTGTTGCAGGAAAAAGCGGTTGTTGTGCTATGGCATCAAGGACTGTAAATAGCTATTTTAATGCAGAAGTTGGATGTTGTGATAAAGAGAACAATGTAACTCGTCCAGAAACGCCAGATATGGTCACGTCAACTTATCGCGCACGGGAAGCGTGTTTAGATCCAAAACGTCAGTTTTATTCCTATGCAACGGATATATGGTCTCTAGGGGTTATTTTTCAGGAGTTATACGTTGGTCAAAACTATTTTTATAATAGCTGGAAGTATCGTTATGATAAAACACTTGACGAAAGAAGGAACTTGCTGATCTTTATTGATCAGCTACTTAGCCAGGCTGACGATTGGCGTTGTAGCTACAAGCTATATTGGCAGAGTCTTTTTGGTCGATTAGCTGAAGAAGTCTTTTCTGGTTTATATAAATATATATATGATGATGATTATAAATTTTTAATTCAACAGAATTTCCCACCGGGGTATTTGTCTTCAGAAGGGTTTATGATGTTGTGTAGCATGCTGCATCCAGACCCTTATCAAAGACCTTGTCCATCCTGCTTATTACAGAAATCATATTGGCTAAATCAGCCGGAACAGGAACTTTGTCATCAATGGAGTGTTTCGATAGATCATAAATTACATGATAAGGTTCCACTGTCAATTGATATTTTGCCTGGGTATATCTATTCATTTTTGGTGCAGCTAAATGAAGGCTCTAATGGTGGAAGATTCCAGTTCGAGTGGCGTTGAACTGGATGGAGCGTGGATAGCCATTTAATGAAGCTATCGCCAAAGATAAACCGCTTTATCCCAGGGGCAATGGTAAACCCGTACCCAGGTTTCCCGCTCGTTTTCAATGCTGATTTGGTAGCGCAGAAAATTGTTCTTGGGTGAACTGGTGACGAAAATAGTGGCGGGTACTTTAATCAATATAGGAGTTCCATCTATTACTTCGCTGCTATTCATCACCATATCGACGACGGATGTGATTATTTTGGATTGCAGGTTGAAGGAAAAATGATCTTTAAAAGAAAGCCGGTAAGTTTGTTTGTCCTCGGGAAGACTGCCAATGGAGGCTGCCGTTGAGCAACGGTTGAGGTCGATATAGCCAGAGGGGGGCTGGTTTTCTTTCAGGGCTTCCTGCAGCTGATCATGGTGGGTGATTTTTTCAGAATTAGCCCCTGCGGTAAAAGCGGTGAATCCCAGCAGGACAATTCCCAACAGTGTGAATGGTTTTTTCATAGAGATAATTCATTGTTAATAACCATAAACAATGCTATCGGCAGTTCCGGTGGTTTCTTGGAGGTTGTTATCCCGCTTGTCACAAAGGGGCGGGCTGTATATGCTTTGGTGTTTTTTACTGCCCTGTTATTCAGGAAGCAGTATCGAAGTATTCGATTTTAAAGGCAGTGTGGTTACAGCGTACTGCCAGTGACAGGAGCATAGATTCATGCGAGTGATTCTGTTGGGAGCGCCAGGCGCCGGTAAAGGTACTCAGGCCCAGTTTATTATGGAAGAGTTTGGTATTCCCCAGATTTCTACCGGAGACATGTTGCGTGCGGCTATCAAGGCCGGCACTGAGTTGGGGCAGAAGGTCAAAGCTGTGATGGAGTCTGGCTCCCTGGTTTCTGATGAGATTATCATCGCTCTGGTAAAAGAACGGATTCAGCAGGATGACTGCGCCAAGGGGTTCCTGTTTGATGGTTTTCCGAGAACTATCCCTCAGGCTGAAGCCCTGCGTGATGCCGGTGTTGAGATTGATCATGTTGTGGAAATCGCGGTAGAAGACGAAGAAATTGTTAAGCGTATGGGTGGTCGTCGTGTCCATATGGACAGTGGTCGCACCTATCACGTGGTTTACAACCCGCCTAAAGAAGAAGGTAAGGATGACGTAACCGGTGAACCCCTGGTTCAGCGTGATGATGATCAGGAAGAAACTGTACGTAAGCGCCTGGCTGTATACCATGAGCAGACTGCGCCCCTGGTTGATTTTTACCGCGCTGATGATGTGAAAGCCTGCTACTCAAGAATTGAAGGTATCGGCAGTGTCGACGAAATTCGTGGCAAAGTGCTTGAAGCCTTAAAATAATCCTTTATAGCCATGCCTATGGGACGCTTTGCGTCCCTTCTTTTTTTCAGGATTTTTTTATGAAGCTTCTTGCTATTGATACAGCCACTGAAGCCTGCTCTGTAGCCTTGAATATTAATGGTGAAGTAACAGAGCATTTTGAGTTGTTGCCCCGTCGCCATAGCCGGGAACTACTGCCAATGATAGAGCAGATACTTGGTGATGCGGGGCTGGCAATCGGCCAGATTGATGCCCTGGTATTTGGTCGGGGGCCTGGTGCATTTACTGGTTTAAGGGTGGCCACAGCCATGGCTCAGGGGCTGGCTTTTGCTGCGGATATCCCGGTTATTCCGGTGTCTACCCTGGCTGCCTTGGCTCAGCAAGGTTATCGGTTATACGGTGCCAGTCAGGTACTTTCTGCCATTGATGCCAGAATGGATGAGGTCTACTGGGGGGCTTTCTCGGAAAAAGCGGGATTGATGGCGCTTCTGGATGATGAACAAGTGCTGGCTCCGGAGGCGGTTACCTTGCCAAATGGATTGAATGATCAGTGGTTGGGTATGGGAACAGGCTGGCTTTATCAGGACCGGTTAGCGGTAACAGTGACTGACAGCCATAAAGAGGCACTGCCTCATGCTCTTGATATGGCACTGCTGGCTGCGGCTGATTTCCGGGAAGGAAGGATGTTGCCGGCAGAGGAGGCGATGCCAGTCTATCTCAGGGATAAAGTGGCTTTGACAAAACGCGAGCGCCAGGGACAATGAAGGCGCCGTTATTTATTGATGCCAGAGACTGGCCTTTGGGCAAAGATCGGTTGCACTCATTGGTTGAGGCCACAGGAGCGGAGCCAGTACCATCAGGTAAACCAGCCTTTCCTGAAGGGGCGATGATTCTGGGCTATACATCAGTAGGGCTGGGATTATGGCGGTCAGGTACCAGGGAATCACCAGTCATAGTGGATTTTGTGGGTGGCAAGGCAGGTCATCGCCGTCGGTTTGGTGGTGGCAAAGGCCAGGACATTGCCAAGGCGGTGGGGCTTAATAAAGGCGTAAAACCTTCTGTTCTGGATGCAACCGGAGGTCTTGGCCGTGATGCATTTGTTCTGGCCAGTCTTGGTTGTCAGGTTACGTTGATAGAGCGCTCTCCGGTGATTGCTGCCCTGTTGGATGATGGCCTACAGAGAGCTGCGCTGAATGCTGAGGTGGGAGAAATTGCTGATCGAATCCATTTGCAGCATGCAGATTCTGTTGAAACCATGGAATCTATGAAAAACCGGCGGCAAACGGTGGATGTAGTCTATCTTGATCCGATGTTCCCCCATCGGGATAAGTCAGCCCTGGTGAAAAAAGAGATGAGGCTGTTTCAGGATTTGGTGGGAGCTGATATGGACTCGGATGGTCTGCTCCAGCCGGCCCTGGATCTTGCTGAGTATAGGGTTGTGGTCAAGCGTCCGCGCAAGGCTCCTGACCTTGGTGATCAAGAACCCACCTATCGTCTGGAAGGTAAATCCTGCCGGTATGACATTCATGCGCTGAAGGGTTTTGCCTGAAATTCAGGATGTAGGGAATGGTGAATGGGGACCAGGGAATGGTTATTCGCTAAAAGCCCATCTCATTTCTGCTAACTGAACCATTCCCCATTCCCAATCACTAATTAAACCAATGTCGTGTTCTATTGGCAAAAGCCACCAGGGAGAGCATTACAGGAACTTCCACCAGTACGCCAACCACTGTTGCCAGAGCTGCTCCTGAGTGTAATCCAAATAAAGAAATTGCCACGGCTACGGCTAGCTCAAAGAAGTTTGACGTGCCAATCATTGAAGCAGGTGCGGCCACATTATGGGGAAGTTTCATAAACTTTGCAGCACTGTAGGTCAGGGCAAATATACCATAGGTTTGAATCAGTAATGGTATTGCTATCAGGGCGATGGTTTGGGGTTGCTCCAGGATTACTTCAGCCTGTAATCCAAACAGGATAACCACCGTTGCCAGCAGGCCCAGGATTGACCAGGGTTTTAGACGGTGGAGAAGTTGCTGAAGCTTCTCTTTATTGCCACTTTTTTCCATATGCCTTCGGGTCAGGGCTCCGGCAATAAGAGGGAGTAACACATAAAGCACGACAGATGTCAGTAGTGTTTCCCAGGGAACCTGAATGTCACTCACTCCCAGCAGAAAGGCTGTGATAGGTGCAAAGGCAAAAATCATGATGATGTCATTAACAGATACCTGAACCAGCGTGTAATTGGCATCCCCCTTGGTTAACTGGCTCCAGACAAATACCATGGCTGTACAGGGCGCAACACCCAGCAAGATCATACCGGCAATATATTCAGCGGCAGACTCGGCTGATACCCAGTGGGCGAAGAAAACACGGAAGAACAGCCATCCCAGAAAAGCCATGGAAAAAGGCTTGATCAGCCAATTGATAACCAGTGTAAGAACCAGGCCTTTTGGCTTCTTGCCAATATCTTTAATGGCTGAGAAATCAATCTGTACCATCATTGGATAGATCATAATCCAGATCAGCAGAGCCACCACCAGATTAACATGGGCCCACTCCAGGCTGGCAATAAAGTAGAAGAGGCCCGGGAAAATATTTCCTGCAATGACGCCTGCAATTATGCAGAGAGCAACCCATATACTTAAGTAGCGTTCAAAAATCCCCATCATGATAACTCCAGAAAGAATTGTGATTTGAGTATTAGATGTTTTGTAAAGCTTGAAGCTCTGCTTTTAAGGCATCTATCGATTTTGTCGTATCAAGAGACAGCAAGGCTTTGACTCGTGCTTCAATGGTTGAAATAACAAGATCAAATGCTGCATCCACAGTCAGTTCCGGGTTATCAAGATGGGTTGGGTCAGGCAAGCCCCAGTGCAATTTCAAAAGAGGACCAAGCCAGATTGGACAGCTTTCTCCAGCTGCCTGATCACAGACAGTAATGACAATATCAGGGTGATAATCTTTGAGATCATCCCAGCTCTTGCTGGTTAAGGACTGGGTGTTGTAGCCTCGTGTTTCGAGCTGTTCCAGGGTTAAAGGATGAACCTTGCCTGTCGGTGCGCTGCCAGCGCTAGCAACAGTCAGTTGTCCCTCAGCAAGTCTGTAAGTGATAGCTTCTGCAAGAATACTCCGGCAAGCATTGTGGGTGCAGAGAAATAGCAGCTTCATGGAATAGTCTCTGTTTTGGTTCACATTAATATATGGAAAAACATATATATTGGGGTAAAATTTTTAGCAACACACCAGCATTCGGGTAGGTCTGTCACCCATTTGATTCAAGTTTTTCAGATTGTCTCGAATAAAAACCGGGTTGTTTTGGGTTGTAGCGCCTAAGACTTGCCTGCTCCATTCAGGCAGCGATGGGTTAATGCGGTAAAAAACCCACTGTCCTTGCCGTCTATCAATCAGCAGATCGCATTTTCTTAGCTGAGCAAGGTGCCTTGATATCTTGGGCTGGATCTCTTCAAGGGCTGCTGTGAGCTCACAAACACAGAGCTCTTTTTCCTGCTCGATAAGCATCAGGCACTTCAGGCGAGTCTCATCGGCAAGGCACTTATAAAAGGTTACTGGGTTCATACACTGATACTGAACAGTCAGTTTATCGATGCGGGTAGTATATATGGAAAAACGTATATAACAACAGGGAATGGGAAATAGTGAATGGGGAATGGTATAACGAAGCCCTTTCCTATTCCCTATTCCCTATTCCCTAAGGAGTAATAGCTGCCGTACTATAGGTTGTCTGATGGATACTATGGCGGATTTCTGTACTCAGAACTTTAAATGCCTGTTCTGCAACCTGTGCAATTTCATCCCCAAAGGTGAGTTTGTTGGTCTGGGCTATGGTAATGACGTTGTTTTTCCGAAGCTGCTCGATAAATCCCCGGAACAGGGATTTGTCAAAAAACTCCGGCGCATTCAGTCCATGGATAATGCTGAGTCGCTGGGCCAGGTCTTTGGCCTGGTTTTCCAGGGCTTGCTGTTCAATGGCATCACTACCATTACTGATCAGCAGGCTAATGGTCATATAGAATCTTTCCAGGGTTTGGACAATGGCTCTGGACAGCACTGTCAGCATAATAAAGTGGGTTGATGCTGTATCCGGACGATAGTAAGTGGCCTCCTGATCCTTTTCAATGAGGCCCTCATCCACCATTGCTTGTAGCCACTGGCTGACAACCTTCAAGAACTCCCTGGGACTCCATTCAATAAAGAGCTCTGCCTTCAGATAAGGGTAGAGTATTGAGCAGATGCGCATGACCTCTTTACGTGAGATGGCACTGTTGTTAACAAACAGACAGCTGATCAATGAAGGGATAGCAAAAATATGCAGGATATTATTACGGTAATAGGTCATTTGAACCGCAGTGCTGTCTTCCAGCCTGAAAATATCGCCGAGGGAGTCTGTTTGACGTGTTACCAGCTTAAGGTCTTCTACATAGTTGATCATACTGCGGCCATCAAGCTCGGTCATCACCGTCTTTTGGCTATAGGGCATTCTGGCTAGTAGTTTTGCATAGGTGTCCAGCTGTAATAATAGCTCCTGTTCTCCCAGGGCATGGCGTGGTGTTGACAGGAGTGCCATGGCAACCAGGTTCACTGGATTGATGGTTGCTGCCGAGTTGATTCGACCTGCAATTTTTTGAGCCAGGCTATTGGTTGCTCCCTTTAGCCAGTCAGGTTTAAGGTCGGGACCATTGAGAGTGGATTTCCAGTGAGGCACTTCATTGTTCAGAAACTCCCCAAGATGGATGGGCTCACCGAAGTTAATCCAGGCTTTACCAAAGTGGTTTTTCAGGGCAGCAACGGTTTTGAATATATCCAGTGGAGATTCTTTCTTTTTGCTCTTGCCTCTTAGCTCTCCCAGGTAGGTGCCCACTTCAAGCAGTTTTTCATAGCCGATATACACCGGGACAAAGCTCACAGGCTTTCTGTGATCCCTTAGATAACTACGCAGTGAGATGGAGAGCATTCCGGTTTTGGGCGACAGGGTTCGTCCGGTTCTTGAGCGACCACCTTCAATGAAATACTCCATGGGAAACCCACGGCTGGCAAGGGTATACATGTATTCATGGAAGACACTGCTATAAAGAGGGTTGCCCCTGAATGTCCTGCGCATAAAAAATGCACCGGATTTACGGAGAATCGTTCCCACAAAAGGCATATTCAGGTTAATGCCGGCAGCAATGTGTGGTGGGGTTAATCCTTCGTAATAGAGAACATAAGACAGTAGCAGATAGTCTATATGGCTCCGGTGACAGGGGACATAAACGATGGTGTTTGTTTTGGACAGGTCTTTTAACGGTTCAATGTTATTTATTTTGACGCCGTTATAAAGCTTGTTCCAAAACCAGGTAAGAACAATATCCAGGAACCGGATAGCAGAGAATGAAAAGTCCGAAGCGATTTCATTGGCATATTTACTGGCTTTATGCTCAGCCTCTTCCAGGCTAATGGCTCGAGCGGCGGCTTCTGCCTCAATGGCCTTTTTTATTTGAGGACTGTGGATCAGACCATGAACAAGCATCCGGCGGTGGGAAAGGTCTGGACCAATGACAGAAGTTCTCTGCTGCCGGAAGTGAACCCGCAGAATTCGTCCGATTTTACGCAGGGTGTGGGCATGGGTTTGCTCTTTATTGGTCATTGCCCGCAGGGACATGGCCGGGTTTAAATGCACCAGGGTATTTCTGCCATGAAGCAGGGTGGCAAAGAATTTTCTGAATCGCCCCCCAAGATTGAAGTTCCAGTCAAACAGAAGTTTCAGGGCAGACTGTTCTTTATCCGGCGTACGTCCCCAGAATATGGAAACAGGAACGATCTGGATGTCCCGCTCCGGGTCTGCTTCCACATATTGAAGCAGATGCTCAAGGGTGGTGGATGTTTCGGGTCGTTCCCGCTGGAAGATAAGCCCTTCCTGCTGGCTCAGGTAGAAGAAGGCGTAGTCGCCATTGGGGTCGCTGGTGGTAATAGACTGGGAAGGGCGGGGCAAGCCCGCGTTTATACACTCATTTTCCAGTACCAGAAGATCGGATAGCGACCGGTTGCGAAATACATAGCAAACGGGTTTGTCAGGATCGATCCCCAGGCTTTCTACGCTGTTGTTTTGTACTATTGTACGTACCCAACTGGTCAGTATCTTTCGAAGGGTATGAAAAATGACGCGGTTCATGGTGATTGACTTTTGCATGAAACTGGCTTCTAGCCTACATCCTTTCTTATGGTGACGATTGTAAACCGGCTAATTCTAGCCTGATAGCAATAATCAGCGCAAAAGGCTTTTTTGAACCACGAAGGACACGAAGAGTACGAAGAATTTTAAGAAAAGCCCCAGTGTCCTGCGTGGTTCTAAAAAAACAGGGCGTTGTGCTGGGGCTTTTGCGATACTCTCGGGGCGCTGGGAGCGAGAGTAACGAGAGGGTCTATTATAGGCTCCTGTTTATCAATGGTTATTTCTTACTGGTTTGGCCACTCAATCAGGCTTTCTTTGCCCTGTTCGTCCAGTTGGCACCATTCATCCATATTTTCTCCCTGCTGCCAGGGGCTGGCATTAAAGCGAACCCGGCACTGGCAATATTGATTGATATCTTGGGCGCAGGCCTTATCGCTGGACCATGATTCAGGCTTGATTTTAAACCAGATACTTGCCCAGGCTTTGCCAAAGGCCTTTTCTGTCACCATGACCGGGATTTTGCATCCATTACTGTAGACCTCAAGGTCATGTACCACTTTGCCCTGGTTAATAATATCGACTTGTTCAAATCGGTCTGAGAGCCACTTGAGCATATCGTTAAAATTCAGGTTTTTGGTATAAATTTCTATATCTTCAATGGTGTTCATGGGGGTGTTCATTTAAGTAGGGTTATCAGACAGTTTTCGTAAATGGTACTCAGGGTATCCAGGTCAGCGGCGCGAACACATTCATTGACTTTGTGAATCGTGGCATTGACCGGTCCAAGCTCGATCACCTCTGCCCCGGTAGGTGCGATAAACCGGCCATCTGACGTTCCACCTGATGTTGAGAGTTTAGGTTTTTTACCAGTGATTCGTTGGATCCCTTGAATCGCTGCATTCACCAGAGTTCCGGGACGGGTTAAAAACGGCAGTCCGCTAAGTTGCCAGTCCAGCTGATAATCCAATTCCCATTTGTTCAAGATCTCTGGAACCCACTGTTTTAGTTGGGAGACGGTGACCTCCGGAGAAAAACGGAAGTTGAAATTAACCTGGCATTCTCCTGGAATTACATTATTGGCGCCACTGCCTGCCATAATCTGCCAGATTTGAAGGCTGGTGGGCTGAAAAAAGTCATTACCTTTGCACCACTGGCGGGAGGTGAGTTCAGCAAGGGCAGGAGCCAGTAGATGAATTGGGTTGGCGGCGCGTTGGGGATAGGCCACATGACCCTGAATACCATGAATGGTCAGATGACCATGCAGGGAACCTCTTCGGCCATTTTTAATGGTATCAGCCAGGGTCTCTGTGCTGGAAGGCTCTCCAACAATACACCAGTCTATTTTTTCCCTTCGGGCTTCCAGGTGCTCAATGACTTTTCGAGTACCATCCCTGCATGCACCTTCTTCATCACTGGTAATTAAAAAAGCAATGGAGCCTTTGTGGTCAGCATGGCTATGAAGAAAATTCTGACAGGCTATGACCATGGCCGCCAGGCTGCCTTTCATATCCGCAGCGCCCCGGCCATAAAGCAGGCCGTTTTCTTCTATCACGGGCTCGAAGGGTGGTGTTTTCCAGAGGCTTTCTTTGCCGGGAGGAACCACGTCAGTATGGCCGGCAAAAGCGAGAACGGGGGATTCGGTGCCTTTTCGGAGCCAAAGGTTATCCACGTCACCAAATCTAAGTTTTTCGATATGAAAACCCAGGGGTTCAAGCAGTTCAACCAGAATATCCTGACAACCCGCATCATTGGGCGTTATTGATGGACGCTGGATTAGTTTCATGGCCAGCTCAAGGGTTGGGGAATATGTATCTGACATAAGAATGGGCTTGGTTTAAGGGGGAACAAATTCTAGCATATCTGTTCATGGAGAATGGCTTCCAATGACGCTTGTCATTGAGGTGAGCACGCAAGCCTCTCTATAATGCCAGCCCCCGGGTTTTATTGGCATAAAAACCGAGTTTCGTAAGCTTATGTCAATAGTACCTGGCCCACAATCCAGGTAGTTTTGGTGATTGTAATGTCTAAAAGTGTGATTTGTGATATTGATGGCGTAATTCTTCACGACAATGCGCTGATTCCCGGAGCTGATAAGTTTATCCATGGCTTATTGGAACAGGGAACACCTTTGGTTATGTTGACTAATTTCCCATCCCAGACCCCAAAGGATTTGCAAAACCGGTTTGCGTCCGCAGGGATTGAGATTCCAGAAGAGTGCTTTTTTACCTCAGCCATGGCAACAGCGGAGTTTTTAAAGAGGCAGGAAGGCCAGAAGGCGTTTGTTATTGGTGAAGGTGCTTTGGTGCACGAACTCTATAATGCAGGCTTTACCATTACCGATATCAACCCGGATTTTGTAGTGGTGGGAGAAACCCGTCACTACAACTGGAATATGATTCATACGGCTGCCCGCTTTGTGTCAGAGGGTGCCCGGTTTATTGCCACCAACCCGGATACCCATGGCCCGAATATGTCACCAGCCTGTGGCGCTTTGTGTGCCCCTATCGAACGTATCACGGGTAAACAGCCATTTTATGTGGGTAAGCCCAGTGCCTGGATTATCCGGGCAGCGCTAAACAGAATGGGCTGTCATTCAGATAACACTGTTATTGTGGGTGATAACCTCCGCACCGATATCCTGGCGGGCTTCCAGGCAGGGCTGGAGACAGTACTGGTGCTTTCCGGCGTCAGTCAGAAGTCAGATATTGAACGGGTGCCTTTTAAGCCAAACCATATTTTTAACTCTGTGGCAGATATCGATATTATATAAAACGCGCATAGCGCGTTTTAATAAGGGCTCCTAAGAAAGCTTGTCCTTATATTCACAGAGATCTTCAATGATACAGCTGCCACACTGGGGTTTTCTGGCTTTGCAGACATAGCGGCCATGAAGGATCAGCCAGTGGTGGGCATCCATCAGAAACTCTTTTGGTATTAACCGTACTAGTTTTTTTTCCACCTCCAGTACGTTTTTGCCCGGGGCAATACCTGTGCGGTTGGATACCCTGAAGATATGGGTGTCCACAGCCATGGTCGGTTGGCCGAATGCCGTATTCAATACGACATTGGCTGTTTTTCGACCGACGCCGGGAAGGGCTTCCAGCTCTTCTCGGGTTTGGGGGACTTCTCCGGCATGTTTTTCGATGAGTAGTTTGCATGTCTTAATAATATTGTCGGCCTTGCCGTTAAATAGGCCGATGGTCTTGATATAACCCTTTAATCCTTCAGCACCAAGATCCAGAATGCCCTGTGGTGTATTGGCTATGGGATAGAGTTTATCTGTTGCCTTGTTAACGCCCACATCCGTTGCCTGGGCAGATAAAATCACCGCCACTAATAATTCAAAGGCACTGGAGTAATTCAGTTCTGTGGTGGGATGAGGGTTCTGGCTCTGTAAACGCTGGAAGATTTGAGTGCGTTTGTCCTTGTTCATTATATCGGTAGTCTGGCTAAATAAGTATAAGATGGCAAAATCTTAGCACTAATTATCATGTCGGGCGCATTAGCAGAAATAATTAGTGCTCCGAGGCTATATGGCTCATACAGAGGGTACGTAGATAGCTTAATCCTTTATTCTGAATAGCCAAATACAGATTCTTTGCGGAGCTGAGTCCAAATAATCGTTTGACGCTGTCATTTAGAGATTGACAGAGTTTATCAATATCTTTCCCCGGAGCAGTGAGTAAAGTGAGCAAGATTTTTGCCTTGGTTTTATCTTCGCTTTTCCCCAGAAACTTGTCAGGAACCACCAGTTTTTCAAAGCCCTCAGGTGTGAAGTTTTCCAGTTTCTCGGCAGAGTCTTCCAGCATGAGCGCGGTCATGGTTTCAGGAGGCACAGGAATCCCCAAGGCTACCATTAATTTGGCAAAACGTTTTGGTTTTTTTAGAAAATAGAGAAAGGCGCTATCAACTTCGTTTTTCAGCCAGCAAGTGGGCTCCCGGATATAGGCACAGTGGCTACGCATCATCATTCCCACAGGGTTGTAATGGGCATTCAGATAAGCCAGTGATTGAATGCTATAGTCTGACAGACCCCGAATAGCTGATCCTGCCTTTATTGCAGTGTCCACAAGCATAGGCTTACATGCTGTGATGATGCCTACGGTTTGATTCCGACACATTGCCGGGATGCCTCTTACTGTTGAAGCAGCATCCGGTGTTGCTACAACATTGTGGGTAACCTGTTTTAGTGTGTGGGGCGAGTACATCATCCTTGACTCCTCATCCATGTCCATTTGATTTATTTCCGATTTTAGGGGGATAAGGACTGGAAATGCATAACAAGCCTGTTAGCTGTTCTGATAAGTAATAGAGACTTAAGTCGTAGACCTATGCCGATCAAACACTTCCTGTAACCCGAACACGTTTGCTGCCAGTGGTTGATGCAGGATTCTTGGCCAGTTTTTTCTGTTCTGCTTTCTGGTCAATAATGTTTTTCAGGGCAATAAGAAAGCCCATAAAGACAAAAGCACCGGGAGGCAGTATGGCAAACAGAAACTGCTTGTAATCAGGGATAATGATGAGAGTCCAATCTTGAGCAACAGGGCCCAACAGAAGATCCATATTGGCAAAAAGGGTTCCCTGCCCGATAAACTCGCGCATGCCACCAAGAACAACGAGTACCGCGGCAAAACCCGCTCCCATCATAAAGCCATCAAGGGCAGAAAGAAAAACAGGGTTTTTGGAGGCAAAGGCATCGGCACGGCCAAGAATGATACAGTTGGTGACAATCAGGGGAATAAAGATACCCAGTATCCGGTATAGCTCGTAAGTATAGGCTTGCATGAGTAGCTCTATACAGGTGGTGAAGGAGGCAATGATCATCACGAAAACCGGTAGCCGGATAGCATCACTCACCTGGTGCCTGATCAGGGAAACGGCAATATTGGAACCCATTACAACCAGCATGGTGGCAATGCCCAGACCAAGGGCATTTACCACACTGTTTGAGACCCCCAGTAGAGGACAGAGGCCGAGCAGTTGCACTAAAGCCGGGTTGTTTTTCCAAAGGCCCTGTAAGGCGATCTGCGACGCCTTTACCGTAGGTTGGGTTGTATCAGTCATAGTGACGATCCTTCCAAATTATCAGGACTCAGTAAGAAATCTTTGTTGGCTTTAAAATACTTAAGGGTTCTATAGACCGCAGCCACAACCGCTCTTGGCGTAATGGTGGCTCCAGTGAACTGGTCAAACTGGCCTCCATCTTTTTTGACGGCCCAGCCAGAACTGCCCGGACTAGTGAGGGACTTGCCGGTAAAGCCAAGAATCCAGTGGGTTATTTTGGTATCAATCTTGTCACCCAGGCCCGGTGTCTCTTTATGGGTCACCACCCGGACACCTGCCAGAGTACCATCCCTGTTGACGCCAACCAGTAACTCAATGCGTCCATTATAGCCGTCGGGAGCTACAGCTGGCAGAATCACGGCAGTGGGGACTCCCCGGTTCAGGGCAATGTAAGCTTTTTTCTCCCGTTGTGTGGCCAGTAGCTTAGAAGGCTTCAATAAAATGGCTGTATCAAGCAGCACATTGTCGTGGGTCTCAGCTGGCAGTATTTCGATTAAGGCCTTTGCCTCGTAGTTACGTACCTGCTCTTCTATCTTGTCTCCGGTCAGCACATAGGTCAGTGAAATAAGGCCCACTGTCAGGATGGAGAACAGACCCAGGCCCAGACTGTTTCGAACCATGCTCTGAAACAGTGTAGCCATAGTGCCGGGTTGATTTTCGCTAGTATTCTCGCTCATGGTTTATCGTTTACCTGGCTGGTCATTCTTTTTTTGGTAACCCTTTGTTGGGCCTCTTATGGCCATAGGTTCTTGGCTGGGTGTAGTAGTCAATGGTGGGGGCTGCCATATTCATCAGTACGATTGCAAAGGCGACACCGTCCGGGTATCCGCCCCAGGCTCTGATAACGTAAACCAGAATACCAACACCGATACCAAATAACAGACGGCCCCGGTTGCTTGTGGCGCCGCTGACAGGGTCTGTGACAATAAAGAACGCACCCAGCATGGTAGCGCCACTTAGCAGATGAAACAGGGGCGAGCCATGGCTTTCCGGACCACTGCCTCCCCAGAATAGGGTAGCCATAATGGTTAGTGCTGCCAGCATGCCCACAGGGGCGTGCCAGATAAATACTCTTTTATAGAGCAGGAACAGGCCGCCAGCCAGGTAGCCAAGGTTAACCCAGAACCAGCCTAGTCCTCCGAGTCCATCAAGAACCGGCTTTTGTTCCCAGAGCTGTGGCATGGTCAGGCTACTGTTTTCCCGCACAACATCCAGGGGGGTTGCCATACTGACGGCATCAATAACCGGTGTTGACTGACCCAAAGAGAAAATGGCGGAGAAGGCTGAGAAAAGGCTATCTCCCGGGGATAGACTGGCAAGGCTTCCCTCTATTCCCAGGGGGGCAAGCCAGCGGGTCATTTCCTGGGGGAAGGATATCAGTAACAGCACATAGCCCAGCATGGCCGGGTTAAATGGATTTTGGCCAAGACCACCATACAACTGTTTACCAATAATAATGGCAAAGGCGGTGCCCACCAGAGTCAGCCACCAGGGCGCCAGTGGTGGAATAGCTACTGCCAGCAGCAAGGCGGTGACCACTGCACTGCCATCTTTAAGATAAAAGTCGATGGGGCGACGTCTTAATTTCAGTACAAAGGCCTCGCAGCCTAAAGCCACCAATGAGGCCCAGATAATATTGATGGCTGTGCCCCAGCCAAAGAAAAAGGTTTGGGCGGCCAGTCCGGGCAGGGCAGCCAGTAATACCAGTGTCATGATGCGCTGGGTACTGTTGCTACCTAACGCATGTGGGGATGTCTGTCTAACCAGGGTCATAATTTCTTGGCCTCGTCACTGAGAGAGGGCTTGCTTGCCTGAGGGCGAGGGGATGTGGAAGCTGAAGGTAACTGCTTTTCCAGTTTTTCAAGTTTGTTGCGGCACTCATCCGCTTTATCCTTTAGAGCATCCCTGTCAGCACTGTTTTTTTCCAGAGCTTCAGCATAGGCTCGTTCTGCTTTCCTTAATTCTGCCTTGGCCAGGGCGTGCTCAATTTTCAATTTTTTGTTGTCAGCAGGGGGCGGTGGTGTTTTTGCCGTACCTGAGGGCAGATGATCAAAATCTTTCTGTAGTTTATCCACCTGATTTTGCAGCATGCCGAGATTAGCATGAAGTTTTTCAATATGTGCGTTACCGGAAGCCTCTGCCTGCGCCAAAGCCCTTTGGGTTTTTTTCAGTTGGGCCCGAGCCATGGATAACTGAATTTTCAATTCTTTTTGCTCAGGAGACAATGCGGGTTTGGTGGTGCCAGCATTACCAGCGGCTGCCGCTTTACGGGCCTTGGCTCTTTCGATGGCCGCCTTGACCGGATCATCCTCTGTCTTACCATTGGTCTGGGCTGCGTTTGCTTTGGCGGCTTTTAGCTTGGCTGCCCGCTCGGCATTGGCTTTTCGCTTAGCCTCTTTTTCCGCCTTTTCCTGTTCCTGGCGTTCCTGTCTGAACTCAAAACGTTGTTTTGACCGTTCAGACTTGGCATGTTTCGCCTCAAGAATACGAATGGTGTCTTTTGATGCCCGGTAGTACTGCACCAGAGGGATGTTGCTGGGGCAAACATAAGAGCAGGCACCGCACTCAATACAGTCAAACAGATTGTGATGGATTAATTGCTCATTATTTTGAGCCTGGGCGTGCCAAAGCAGTTGTTGAGGCAAGAGCGAGCAAGGGCAGGCTTCGGCACAAATGCCACAGCGTATACAGGCCTGTGCCGGTGGTGCTGGGGGGAACTCCTGTGATGTGGCCGCAATCAGGCAGTTGGTGGTTTTTATAATGGGAGCGTCTGTGCTATCCAGGCTGAACCCCATCATGGGGCCACCTAATACCAGATTATGGAGTTTTTTCCGGTTAATACCGGCAACAGTCAGCAGGTTATTAATGGGTGTGCCAATTAATGCCTCGACATTTTGAGGTTGTGACAGCGCTTGCCCTGTTAACGTGGTAATTCGGGATATCAGGGGTTTGCCTTCTATCACGGCATCGTGGATAGCTGCCAGCGTACCTACGTTATAGCAGAGCATACCAATATCCACAGATCGGGCATCGTTGGGCACTTCCTTGCCAGTCAACATATAGATGAGTCGCTGGGCATCTCCTGAAGGGTATTTGGTGGGCACAGTGATTACATCATAACAGCGGTCAGCACAGGCGGCTTTCATGGCTGCAATGGCTTCTGGCTTATTATCCTCGATACCAATCAGCACCTGTTTAAGGTTTAGCAAGTGCTTGAGGATATCAATACCGCCTATGATCTGATTCGCCCGTTCCCGCATGAGCATGTCGTCAGCCGTAATGTAGGGTTCACACTCAGCGCCATTGACGATGAGGGTATGAATTTTACCATCCTTACGGGATGCCATTTTCACGGCAGCGGGAAAACCGGCCCCTCCCAGTCCTACAACACCTGCGTCGTATATTTGATCGACCAGCTGTTGCGCTTCTATTTGCTGGTAGTCCGGGGTTGGTGAGAGCTCACACCACTGATCCATACCATCACTTTGCAGAATGATGCAATCCTCGCTGAGACCGGAGGGATGAGGTACAGTGTGGGCACTGATTGACAGGATTGTCCCGGATGTGGGGGCATGAACCGGAGCGCTGACAAAACTGGCGGCTCTTGCCAGTATCTGTCCTTTCAGCACTTTATCCCCGGGCTTTACCCGTGGTTTACCCGGGGTTCCTGAATGCTGGTTAAGGGGCAGTATGTACTGGTTAAACAGGGGTACTGATGCTATGGCTGTGGTTGTGGACTGGGTTTTGTTTTCCGGTGGGTGCACGCCCCCGGGAAAGGTTTTTATACTAATATCATTCACGCAGCTTGCCCTCCGGATTCATTGTGAGGGCGGCGATCTGTGGCAATAACCTGCTCAGGGGCAACCGGCAGGCTCCAGCTCCAGCTTTTAGTAGTAACTTCCAGGGGCACCATATCTATACAATCTACAGGACAAGGCTCAACACAGAGATCACATCCTGTGCACTCATCAGAAATAACAGTATGCATTTGTTTGGCCGCCCCAAGAATGGCATCCACTGGACAGGCCTGAATACACTTGGTGCAGCCAATACACTCCTGTTCACGAATAAAGGCAACCATCGGGACTTTTTCAGCACCGTGCTCTGCGTCCAGAGGCTCTGGCTCCATATCAAGCAGGTCGGCAAGGGCGTTAATTGTTGCCTGTCCTCCCGGAGGACATTTATTGATGGCCTCACCACTGGCAATGGCCTCGGCATAGGGCCTGCAACCGGGGTGTCCACACTGCCCGCATTGGGTCTGGGGTAGCAGGTCATTGATCTGGTCGACAATGGGATTACCCTGCACCCGGAATTTAACGCTGGCGAATCCCAGCAGGGCACCAAAAATAAGGGATAGGGCAAGTAGCGCGGCAATGGCGTAAAAAATAAGTTCCATACCACCCCTACAGCTTTATCAGGCCAGTGAAGCCCATAAATGCCAGTGACATCAAACCGGCACTGATCATACCTATGGCGGCACCCCTGAACGGTGCTGGAACATCAGCAACGGCAATACGTTCCCTCATGGCTGAAAACAGCACCAGAACCAGCGAGAAGCCTGCGGCAGCACCAAAACCGTAGGTGGCAGAGTCCACCAGTGAGCTATCGAGCCGGTTACTATTCAGCAAGGCAACGCCAAGCACTGCGCAATTACTGGTGATGAGTGGCAAGAAGACACCCAGCACCCGATGGAGCAGAGGGCTGACCTTGCGAACCACCATTTCGGTGAACTGAACCACAACTGCAATCACCAGGATAAAGGAAAGGGTTTTCAGAAACTCCAGTCCCAGGGGGAGAAGAATATATTGATAGGTTAAGTAACTACAGATCGAGGCCAGAGTTAACACGAAGGTGGTTGCCAGCGACATGCCCATGGCCGATTCCAGCTTGTTGGAGACACCCATAAACGGGCATAACCCCAGGAATTGAACCAGGACAAAGTTATTGACCAATATGGCACTGACCATGATCAGCACCAGTTCATTTATCTGTTCCATTGTTAACTTAAGGGCTCGGTAATTGGCGTAATTTGCATCAAGTAGCCTGAAGAAACGGTACCTTATACTTGATAAGGGCAGTCAAGTATATATCCCCGTGCAGCCAGTTAATACGCTTTTAAAGATATAAATGAAATATCCATAAAACAGGTTTCAAGGCATGGCTTATTAGGGGCTGTTGAGGTTTTATCATGTGCTCAGCCAAAGCCAGCGGTTTCGTGGCTAGGCGCAGCAGCGCAGGAATAACCTAAAGGTCACACGTACTGATGTCTTTCAAGCTGCTGTAACGACGGCACGGAAGCGCTGGCTTTGGCCCTTCGGGTGATTCGTAAAGCGGCCTTCCGGCT
Source organism: Endozoicomonas sp. Mp262 (assembly GCF_025643335.1). Taxonomy (NCBI): domain Bacteria; kingdom Pseudomonadati; phylum Pseudomonadota; class Gammaproteobacteria; order Oceanospirillales; family Endozoicomonadaceae; genus Endozoicomonas; species Endozoicomonas sp. Mp262. The sequence goes on from NZ_CP092489.1 coordinate 2,380,622, forward strand.
GTGTTGAACTGGCTTGACGTAGAATAACTACGCGCTGCACCAGTTCGCCTTGCGTAAGGCCGCTTTACGAACCACTGAGCTCATGATAAAACCTCAACAGCCCCTAGGGGTTATCCAAAACGGCGAGATTATAGCCTGACTGGTTTGGCAATGCATTGTGGAAATCCATAGTCCAGCTTGTAGCTATTGAGCTAGTGCCGCTAAGCGTTAATATCCATACAAGATAAGCATCTCGTTCCCAGTGTCCCCGCTGGGAATGCATACGGGTGTTCAACTTATTCAATAGATGTATGGATATTCACGCTTTCCTGCACTAGTGAACCTTCTTTAAAGGCACTTAATAACCGGTTCAGTACTGGACTGGGGACAGTTGCACTGGGCCAGGCCAACCCCACCTGGCGATAATCAGACATACCCTGAAATGGGCGCATTACCAGTTCCGGCCACTCGGCAACCATTCCTTCAGGAAGAAAGGAGACACCGGTTTCCGCCATAATCAGCATGGCCACCTGATGTTTGGTTTCCACTCTGGCAACAATATTTACCGCCATTCCCTGTTGTCCCAGTAAACCAAGGGTTCGCTGATGAGCCTCGCAGGGAGGGCAGATAATAAAGGGTTGATTGTTAAGGTGGGATAGAGTGATCAGCTCATGTGAAGACAGGGGGTGATTTTTATGGACACAGAATACATAGTTTTCATGCCACAAAGGTAAAAATAACTCATCCTGTTCTTTCATATTCTCCAGCAGGATTCTGGCATGGGCATCGGTAGATTGCGTGGTCAGATCCAGCTCAATCTCTGGCAGGATTTGATGAATTTTTTTGAAAACCCGGGCCAGATAACGTTGAGGGAGTTCTGGCATAACGGTTAGCCTTAATGCTTCTGTACTTTGCCTGCCCTGAAACAGGTTGGGAATACTATTCAGCTCACTAATCATATGCAGGGCCATGGGGTAGAGTTGCTCTGCCTGGGCTGTGGGTATAACGCCCTGCTTACTTCGGTTAAATAGCAGACAACCCAGTTCTTCTTCAAGCTGTCGCAGGCTGTTTGACAATGCGGGCTGGGAAATAAAACTTCGAACTGCCGCACCGGAAATGCTTCGCTCTTCATACACTGCTACAAACTGTTTCAGTAGTCTGATATCCACTCGGAAACTCCTATCCATAACCTGAGATTATGGATCTTCTAACTAAAAGGTATTTTATCCAGGGAGGCTGGAGGCTGTACATTTCATCGCCTGATCACTTTATTGGAATTGGAGGATGATTGTAATGGCTAAATCATTGGTGGTTGTAACAGGAGCAAGCTCAGGCATTGGTGAATCTATTGCCAGGCATTTTAGTGAACAGGGTCATGCACTTTTGCTGCTGGCCCGCAGGGTAGAAAAGCTGGAAGCACTGGGATTACCTGATACCTTATGCCGAAAGGTTGATGTAACAGACCGGCAGGCGCTGATTGATGCCATTGATGAAGCTGAACGTCAATATGGTCCTGTAGATTGTATGGTGAATAATGCCGGGGTGATGTTGTTAGGGCAAGCCCATGAACAGGCGCCGGATGAGTGGCAGAAAATGCTGGATGTGAACGTCATGGGAATGCTGAATGGCATTTATGGTGTCCTGGCAAAAATGAAAAGCCGCAAGCAGGGAACCATCATTAATATCAGCTCTATTGCAGGCATTAAAGGCTTCGCAAATCATATGGCCTATTGTGGTACCAAGTTTGCTGTTCACGGCTTAACAGAAACCCTGAGGGAAGAAGTGGCCATGGATGATGTTCGGGTAATCACCATCGCTCCCGGTGCTGTGGAGACAGAGCTGCTAAGTCATACCACCTCCGATGAAATCAAGGCGGGCTATGATAACTGGAAGGAAAGCATGGGCGGTGTGATCCGGGCAGAGGATATTGCCGGTTGTGTATTATTTGCCTATAACCAGCCACAGAATGTTTGTGTTCGGGAGATTGTGGTAGCAGCTACCAGGCAGCAGCCTTAATTTCTGTCTTTCTGGTAGATCAAACCCACTGGAATGATGTGTACCGGATTGAATCCTCCCCGCTATAGCTGTTGTTTAGTGGCTTGGTGGGGTGATTTTCTGCCCCCTTCCCTCTCCTGATACATTATCAGCACCTCACAGCCAAAATACACCAATTAAAATCAATATTGTGTTAGTCTCGCCTGTTGATCGTCATAAAGCGTTTATTATGTGATTTTATGAAGGAAGACATAGCAGTTTTAAAAGCCAAACTTAATATGGAAACCTCAGTAATTGCCTGGAAGGAGTTACAGCGCTTTTTTGCTTCGGGTATGGTTTTGAGGGTGGATGGGCAGCTCGATCTGGTTGAAGTGGGTTGCCAGATATCGCTTGATAATAAACAACAGGTTGAACAGTGGCTGATGGAAGGCAGTCTCAGGCAGGTACAAGACCAGGAGGCTCGCAAGTGGTTTGAGGAGGATACCGCACTTTGGGCTTTAGTGGTAAGACCATGGGTGCTGGTGCAGGATCGCACATGATAAAAATATCCAACAATGTAGAGATTGCTGACTCCGAAGTTGAAATTTCATTTATCAGGGCACAAGGGGCTGGCGGACAGAATGTAAACAAAGTATCCAGCGCCGTTCATTTGCGCTTTGATATCAACACCTCCTCACTGCCTGATTTTTACAAAGAGCGCCTATTAAAGCTAAGTGATCAGCGCATTACCTCTGATGGCGTTATCGTGATTAAGGCGCAGCGCTTTCGTACCCAGGATAAAAACCGTGAAGATGCCCTGGAGCGGCTGGTGGCTTTAATCCGCAGTGTATCTTTTGTGCCTAAAAAAAGGCGACCAACGAAACCCAGCCGTGCTGCTAAAAAGAAACGACTGGATCAAAAAAAGCAACGTGGGCAAATCAAGTCTATGAGGGGAAGGGTGAGTGAATAACATGATAGCCCGGAGACCGTTGTGATACCGGTAATAAATATAGTCAAAAAGCACAGGGGGATTGAAAGCCCTGTGCTTTTTTTCTGATTAGAGGGTTAGTTTTCGGAACAGGATGAAAAGTGCTCCGGGTTCACTTCCAGCAGCCTGGGTCTGCTGGAAGTACAGCTGTCTCCTACGAAAGGACACCGCGTTCTGAATACACAGCCACTGGGTGGCTTGATAGGAGAGGGCAGATCCCCTTCCAGCAATTGAATCTCCTTGTTCTTTTCCAGATCCGGGTCAGGGATGGGGACAGCGGAAAGCAACGCCTTGGTGTACGGATGGCGAGGGTTGTCGTACAATGGCTCGGCTTTGGCCATTTCCATTTCATTGCCAAGGTACATCACCAGCACTCTGTCGCTGATATGTTTGACCACACTGAGATCATGGGCAATAAAAACCAGGGACAGGCCCATTTCTTTTTGCAGTGTCTTCAGCAGGTTCACCACCTGAGCCTGGATAGAAACATCCAGGGCACTGACCGGTTCATCGCAGATTACCAGTTTGGGTTTCAGGATCAGCGCTCGGGCAATCCCGATTCGCTGACACTGGCCGCCGGAGAATTCGTGAGGATAGCGGTTGATCACATTGGATAGCAGACCCACTTTTGCCATCATCGCTCGCACTTGATTCAGCACTTCTTTCTTCGACAGTTCTGGCCGGTAGTTGCGCAATGGTTCGGCAATAATATCCCCGACTGTCATCCGGGGGTTCAACGAGGCCAGTGGGTCCTGAAAGATCATCTGGATATCCTGGCGAATGGCTCGCAGGTCATTGCTGGTGGCACCGGCAATATTATGGCCCCGCCAGAGGATTTCACCTTCTTTGACGGGTGCCAGGCCAATAATGGCCCGTGCCAGGGTAGACTTGCCACAGCCGGACTCACCCACAACCCCAAGGGTTTCCCTTTCATAGAGATCAAAGCTGACTCCATCCACCGCTTTTAAGGTGGGTATGGGTTCCCAGGGCCAGTTGCGGGCCTTGGGAATGGCAAAGTGAACCTTCAGGCTTTTAACAGACAGTATGGGTTGTTTACTCATGCAGCGCCCTCCCTGATAATATGGCCGATGGGTGGCTGGTTGAGGAAGCAAGCCTTTTTCCGGCCGTTATCGAAGGTTTCCAGCGGTGGCGTTTGCTGACGGCAGTGTGTCATCACATAGTCACAGCGATCCTGGAACGGGCAGCCCGTGGGCAGACTCAGTGGGTTGGGTGGATCGCCGGGAATAGTGGCCAATATTTCCCCTTCGGTATCCAGTCTTGGGATTGCTTTGAGCAGCCCTGCTGAGTAAGGGTGGCACGGGTCATAAAAGACGTCATTGGTGGTACCGTACTCCATGGTCCGGCCGGCATACATCACCAGCACCTTGTCACAGATACCTGCCACCACGCCGAGATCATGGGTGATCATAATAATGGCAGTATTAAATGGGTGAAAGTCTCATATTGACCACAACTAAACACTGCCACCTTTCTCAGGGAATGGTATGACATTGCTTGTAGCAGCCTTGGTGACTTTCTCGCAATAAGTTGCAGCAAATAACTTCCAGCCATTTTCAAACCAGTGGCTCTGAACTAATGACCGAAGCGTCAATATGCCCTGACCACCCGGATTTCTCCAGCGCATACCTGAGCACTTCATCCGCTGGGTAACCAAGGTTTTACAGGCTGCCTCTACCACACCAGAGCCGATCGGAAGGTTATTCGACAAGTGTTCAGCATAGCGCATACGCTGGCGATTTTTTCTGAAATACTCCAGCTCGGTCTTTAATTTTGAGCGGCGCGGATGCTTTTTATGCTGATAAGCCAGGGCTTTAATAATGCGCTCAACCCCATCAAGTTCCTCTTTGAGGACGTGTCGGTAAGTGACAAACTTTTCTTTGGACTTGATGCTGTTTTCTCCATAAGCCTGGTCAAATGCTTTCTTCAGGTGATCGGCTGCGTGGTAGTAATCAATAACCTCAACACCCGCTGGTAGTTCCCGGGAAAGGTATGACCAGTTGTCCTTGGCGCCATCAGCGACTTTGACCAGTGACAGCTGTGGCTTTTGTCGCAACGCTTCTTGCAATAGTGCTGACAAAGACTGCTTGAGTGTGAGTTTTTTAGTTTCTGGCATTCGTCCTATGCGGACTGTTGATAAACGCTCCCCCTGTTGATCGTAAAACGACAAAGTTCCGCAACTGGCCTCCTTGCAACCTGTTGGCCCTTGAGTCCGTTTGCCTTCAGAAGCGCTCCTGGCTCGCTTTTCTACTCGTTTGCCATCTTTCATGGGCAGCATAACGCCATCCAGGGAGGCGGCTACTGTGACCGCATTGGTGGGCACGTTAAGTTTCTCAATAAGCATCTCTTCAAAAGGCTCACGGTGCTGTTCCCACTGAGTATTAAATTGCCTGGGGAAACGAGCAAGACTGCTTTCTGAGGGAGACATACCTCCCATGAGATCAAGGAGGCTTTTTGCTTCACCGGGAGACATTTGAGCAACAACCCAGGCAGCTTGCTTTGCAGCCCGAGGCGTCCAGAAGCCTTCCACGATCCCGGCTTTCAACTCCATGGGCACGATACACGGCTCTTTGCCGTTACGGTAAAGTGTTCGCATAACCCGGACTGAACCAACCGCTGTCTGGTAGGTTTTATAACTGCGCAACACCTGCTTATAAGTGATCCCGCTGACCTCAATAGCTGGGGTATCAATATCAAGCTCAGCCAGCGCCTCTGCTAAAAAATCTTGCTGAGCTTGATTAAAGAGAGCATTAACGGTCTGCTCAAACTCTTCAAAGTGCCTGATAGGATTGCCAGACTCTCGCAGAGCCTGCAATTGGTGGCCTAACCGTTGAATCGCATCACAAGAAATGGTGGCGGCTTCAGTCCGTAGCTGACATACTTCCATGGGGCGGCCTCTCACTGGCAAGGTGTTGTGTGCTATCAACATCATACCTGTGATTGGCTGCCTTCTGTTTAAGCATTGAAAAAATAGCTGCCTACTACTTTCCCCGGTTGGCAAGCTGAAGAAGCTCGGTCAATTTGAGACTTTCACCCTATTAAATTCGCTCTTTAGTTCGTTCAGCAGTTCCATAATCTGGGCTTGAACGGTCACATCAAGGGCGGTGGTGGGTTCGTCGGCAATCAATAGTTTGGGATTGCAGAGTAATGCCATGGCGATCATCACACGCTGGCGCATGCCCCCGGAAAACTCATGGGGATACATGGCCATACGTTTGCGGGCTTCCGGCATTTTTACCGCATCGAGCATGCGTACCGACTCTTCAAAAGCAGCCTGTTTACCCATACCCTTATGGAGTTGCAGTACTTCCATAAGTTGAGAACCCACCTTCATATAAGGATTCAGGGAGGTCATGGGGTCCTGAAAGATCATGGCGATTTTTTCCGCACGGATGCAGTTCAGCTCCGCTTCCGGCAGGTTCAGAATCTCCTGCCCTTCAAACTTTGCGGAGCCTTCTATACGACCATTTTTGGCTAGTAGCCCTATCAGGGCAAAGGCGGTCTGGCTTTTGCCGGAACCGGATTCGCCCACAAGCCCCATTGTTTCCCCGGCAGCCAGGGAGAAGCTCAGGTTATTAACGGCAGTGACTTCACCATCAGGGGTACTGAATTTAATCTGCAGATTTTGAATATCCAGTAAATTCATAGGTTAGCGATCCTTGGGGTCCAGGGCATCCCGCAGCCCGTCACCGATAAAGTTAAAGCAGAACAGGGTGATTACGAGAAAGGAGGTGGGAAACACCAGTTGCCAGAGAGCCACTTCCATGGACATGGCACCTTCATTCACCAGGGCGCCCCAGCTGGTCATGGGTTCCTGTACTCCCAGACCCAGAAAGCTCAGGAAGGACTCAAACAGAATCATGCCGGGTACCAGCAGGGAAGCGTAAACCACCACAATACCCAGCAGGTTAGGGATCAAATGGCGCAGGATAATCTGCCGGGAGCTGGCACCGCAGATAATAGCAGCTTCCACAAATTCCTTGCTCTTCAGGCTCAGGGTCTGGCCCCGGACAATCCTTGCCATATCCAACCAGGACACCGCCCCAATGGCCACAAAGATCAGCAGGATAGAACGGCCAAAGAAGGTGATCATCAGAATCACCAGAAACATAAAGGGAAAGGATTGCAGGATTTCCAGGGTACGCATCATGATATTATCAGTTCGACCACCGAGAAATCCGGCCATGGCTCCATAAAGCGTACCGATAATGACGGCAACCAGCGCTCCCATGGCTCCCACCATAAAGGAGATACGGCCCCCTTCCAGGGTACGGACAAACAGGTCCCGCCCCAGGTGATCCGTACCGAAGAAATGGCCGGTTTCAAAAGACGGCGGTGCTGCCATATTGGCCCAGTCAATTTCATCGTAGGTAAACTGGCTTAGCCAGGAACCAAATACAATCAGCAGCAGGACTGCAAGCAGAACCCACAGGCTGACGACGGCTGCCTTATTGCTAAAAAAGCGGCGACGGGCATCAGCCCAGAGGCTGCGGCCTTCCACATCCAGTTCGTTGGAAAAGGCCTCCAGTGCATCTGCTTTCTCCTGACTGACCATGGAAGGGTTGATAGCAGAACTGTGTTTCATAATGGCTGTCATGAGCCCCCCAGACGAATTTTTGGATCAATCAGGCCATAGAGAATATCAACGATGGCCGTAAACAGAATGGTTAGTGCTCCGATAATGATGGTCAGCCCCAGTACCAGGGAATAGTCGCGGTTCAGTGCCCCATTAACAAAATGCTGGCCAATACCAGGCAGGCCAAACACAGCAATTCCCGCAGACTTGATTAAAGCCCTTAATAACAAGGGCTGTAGCTTGGTAGCCTCTTGCTAAAATCGCAGACTATCCGGTAGAATTTCACCACAATAATAATAACGATGCTCATGTTGTGCCGCTAACGAAACCAAGAACCATTGCTGAAAAACTGCTCAAAATAGTCTCTGATGAAGCGGGTCAAATTCCAGACTTTCGCAAGAAAAGCCAACATGACAAAATTGTCCTTCATGATGCGGTCATGAGTGGCCTGGCAGTCATGCACCTGAAATACCCTTCATTACTGGCTTTTGATCAGGATTGTGTCAATAACCCAGATAGGCTCAAGAACTTAAAGTCGATGTACAATGTCAGCTGTGTCCCCAGTGATACCTATCTGAGGGATCTGATTGACCCTATCGAAACACGCTATTTAAGGAAGTTCTTTACCCGCCTGTTTGCCTTTGTGCAACGATCTGGGCGGCTTAAGCAGTTCACTTATTTTGAGGAAGGGTATCTTGCGCCTATCGATGGTACGGGGCACTTTTGCTCAGGGAAGATTAGTTGTCCTGAGTGTTGTGTAAAAAAGCCAGGCAGCAAAAATCCGCAATACTACCATCAGTTACTGGCCTGCTGTCTGGTAAAGCCGGGCAAGAAAGAAGTATTACCTTTAATGCCTGAACCCATCATCAAACAAGTTGATGCGTCAAAGAATGATTGTGAGAAGGTAGCGCTCAAGCGGCTATTGGCGAATTTATCCAGAGAGCATCCGCACCTGCCACTGGTTCTGACTTTTGATGACCTGTACTCAGATGGACCGACCATCAAGTTGGTAAAGTCCTTTGGCTATAGCTTCATTATGGTGGCAAAGGATTCAACCCATGAGTCGTTATACCAGGCCGTCGATGAGCTGGATTGTGCAGACAAAGTGGTGCGCTATGAATATACCGATGATAAAGGGTTTACGCACTGGTTCCGGTTTGTGAATGGTGCCCCCATTAACAAGTCACACCCGGATGTGCTGGTTAACTTTCTCGAATATATAGAAATTGATCCAGAGGGCAACAAGAAGTACGTCAACACCTGGGTCACGGACATTGAGCTTTCAGCCGAGAACGTGAATAAATTCATGCGAGGAGCACGCGCTAAATGGAAAATTGAAAACGAAACGTTCAATACACTGAAAACACAGGGCTACCATCTCGAACACAATTACGGGCACGGAAAGCAGCATCTGGCCAGCAATCTGGCATGCCTGACTTTTACGGCCTTCCTCATCAACCAGATAGAACAACTGTCTTGCAAGCTCTTCCAGGAAGCGCTCAAGATAAAAAAGTCTAAAAAGGCATTCTGGCATGCCATACGAGGGCTGTTTGACTGGTTCTGCATTGATAACTGGACAGACGTATTTACAGCTATCATTGAAGGGCGAAGTGTGAGCTTGAAGTTGCTGACTGTCGATACGACATAGAGCGTTGATGTTAGCCCTGTGACCTGTGTTACCTGTCATTAAAACCGACTGCCGATATAGCAGCAGTCTGGCTCTGTTCATCCGCGATAAAATCATTTTTAATTAACTGAAAATGTGCCAGCCGGAATCTGGTTTGCGGGAATTGCTGGGCCAAACACTGTCTCAATCACCACCGAGCCGGTAATAATACCCACAAAGGCAGGCCCGAGATAAGAAACAATAGGCAGCATGGAGGGCTTCAGGGCATGTTTCAGGATAATGTAATGAGTGGGCAAGCCCTTGGCTTTAGCGGTTCGGATAAAGTTACTGTTCAGGGTTTCGATCATACTGGAGCGCATAATCCGGGCAATGGCTGCCATATACAGAATTGCCATGGCTGATACAGGCAGTACCATATTTTGCCAGCTGCCATCATTCCAGCCTCCGGCCGGTAACCAGTGCAAAGAAACCGAAAATGCCAGAACCAGCAGTGGAGCAATAACAAAAGAAGGCAGTACCACGCCAACCATAGAAAAAATCATGATGATGTAATCAAGCCAGGAGTTCTGTTTCAGTGCGGCAATGGTTCCGAGGGTGACACCACTGATAACTGTGACAATAAAGGCAGCGATACCAATGGTCATTGAAACTGGAAAGCTTTGTGCCACCAGTTCATTAACCGTGTAGTCCTTGTATTTGAAGGAAGGACCCAGATCACCGTGAACCAGATCCCACAGGTAGAAGGCGTATTGCTTCCACAGGGGTTCATTCAGGTGATACTTGGCTTCCAGGTTGGCCAGGATCTCCGGTGGCATATTAAAGTCCCCGGTAAAGGGACTGCCTGGCGCGGCCTGCATCAGGAAAAACGACAGAGTAACCTGAATCAACAATGTGGGAATGGCTATGGCCAGTCTTTTAACAACAAATTTGAGCATATATTGTTCTCTATTATGTTGACAGCCGGACTGTTGGAATTCTTAAGAGAGGCGTGACAGTCCGCTGGCATAATATCATTTTGACCTACAGCTTGATGTTGTCTGTAGCTATATCAGGCGGCAGGCGTGATTTTGCGCCCAATTTTTCATGATATATAGATCCCCTGTAAAGACATTTAAAATTATTTGTGAATATCTATATGGTTCTCGACTTTAGAGTTACCAAAGAACAATAGTACGATTTTCATCTGAAATCGGTTAATAGCAACCATCTCCAAACAAAATACAAAGATGGTTGCTATGCTCACTTCAGATCATAAAGAGATCCTCCGGGAGCTTGCCTTATATACAACGTTTCTTGCTTCAGCGCTATCCCCAACAGCAGTACCTACGTTCTGCGAACTTCTTTTTGGCTGCATGCTATCCGGGCAAGGCTTTGTCACTCAGGCGCTGTTATCTATTAATAACTTTCAATGCGTATGGAGCAGTTACCACCATTGGCTCTCTCAAGGCAAGTGGCGGTGGAGGAGCCTCGCATGCCGGCTCATTCAGCTGGTATGCTCAAAAGTACCACGGGGTGAACTTATCAACATTGGTCTTGATGATTGGGTGGTGGAGCGTTTTTCTGACAAGGCTCCCGCTTGCCGAACCCATCACCAGCACAGTAAAAAAAGGAACCGGCCAACGTATATCTGGGGACAATGCTGGGTATCCCTGGCTGTTGTATTTGAGCGGGCTAAAGATGAAGTATTTACTGCCATCCCTGTGCTTTCCTTTCCATCTCCTGCTTCAGGCAATGCCAGTAAGCTAAAAATCGCTGTTGCCATGCTAAAAGTAGTGAGGCAAGAGGTGAAGGTGCAAGGACTGCGCTTGCTGACAGACTGTTGGTATATGAACTGGACGCTAATGCAACCCGTTCTGGAAATGGGCTATGAAGTAGTAGGGCAAATCCCGTTAAACCGGGCATTGTATGCCTTACCGTTGGAGTCCACTGCAAAAAAACGTGGGCGACCCAAAAAGTATGGCATCAAAATGACGCCCCCGGAAGTGGAGAAGCTACCGGAATATCAAACAACCGTAAGAATATACGGCAGATTTCGAAAGATACGTTATCGCACCCGGGTATGTCGGGCTCGCTTCCTGAAAGGCCGCAAGGTTCGGGTTGTCTGGGGTCGGTTTGAAAATGATAAAGGACTGACAGAAAGCCGTATATTCATTGCAACCAATACTGGACTTGAAGGTATAGACATCCTTCGTATTTATGCGAAAAGATGGCCGGTTGAACCCATGTTTCAGCAAATTAAACATTCATTTGGTTGCCGCCAGTTATGGCAGCAAAAGCTGAGAACTCTGTTGCGGTGGATGCATCTGAAGATGGCTGGATACGCATTATTGCAACTGTTGACCGTCTGTAAAAATCAAGCAAGCGTGGGCATTTCAAGGATTCCTTGGCGGGATCAGGATACAACCACCGCTGGCATGCTAAGATTTGCACTCGCAGGAATTATCCCCAGATTACCTATTCGTGAGGGCTGGAACCGATATAGCCAAAAATATGAGTTCAATTTTAATAGTTTGACTGACGGAATAGTCAAAGAAAAGAAAAAAGCGGCATAAATAGCGGCAACAACGCAATAATCAAGAATAATACCGAATCTGAAAAAACGTTTGGATGTATTTTTGCACACAATTTTTAAAATATAACCAAACGTTCATGTCATACTAACTCTAAAGTTAAGCTTTTATCTTTACTGGCAAGATAAACATTGGAAACAACTTTAAACGAAACTCTACCATTATCCCCATCACAAACACATACCATCCCCTCTCTTAAAAAGCGTTGATTTAAAGCAGAGGAGCCATTAGCCATACTTAGCAGATCCTTAATCGTGTCCGGAATTGTAATACTTTCATAAAGTACTGGACAAGTCTTAAGCTCTAATTCCATCGCTCTGGCCATCATATCGCTCTTACTTATATACCGCTGAAGATCAATATCAAATATATTATAAATGTATAATTCATGCTCCATTAACTTATAAATATTACCCTCTATATTAGGGCCAACAATTTCTCCCTGAATAGCAATATTCTTCCCGCTTTCTTTAAGTTTATCCTCAAGTGAGTATTTTTCAGCGATCTTCCAATACCAGTTATGGTGATCTTGTGCAGGTCTTTCTAATTTCTTTGTTCTTGAACAAATACCAAACTCTCCATCCTTTATAAAATAGGTAACGCTTGTACCATTCAATTTTTCAGAAACAAAAAACATTAACCCTTTATAAGTATCAAAGCATTCTCCCAGATTCTGTACTCGCTCTTCACTTGCTGCACGAATAAAACCAGGAACTTTTGTTCCTTGACAATCCCCATCCAATGGTGTCTCGTATTTAGTCACCTTTAATATATCAGTGACATCATCTCCATGCTTGTAATCACAAACCTTTTCACCAAGCACAGCAATAGATAATATTGCTCCTTGCGTAAGGATTCCATTAATATTTTTAGTAGACACCCAATAACCATACCTCCCATCATCCAGGGTTTTTTCCTTATGTATGTTCGATTTTTTCAAAGATTCACCCAGATATGAAATTATATCTTTCGGTAAAAAAGAGTCTATTTCACAAAAAACAACAAGGTCACCCTTATTAAATTCACCTTCCTCCACAAGAGTTGTCCAGCCACCTATTCTTGCCAAACACTTTCCATTTAAAGGATAACCAGGAATATCTTTTTTCTTTAAAGTTTCATCAATAGAGGAAATTTCCTCAACCCGTCTAACAGAAGCAAGCTTTCTTTTTACCTGAATCCGTGAGTTCACTGTAGCCCAACTCCTCTGGATCAACCACAAAACGTAAGTTCCAAGTTAAAATGCACCCACTCTAATTTTCACCACCTGGGTGCATTTTTGTGAAACTGAAAATTGAACAATCACAGACGGAATTTTATACACCGGTCGCAGGGCTTTATTTCGTTGGTCATGCACTCAACAAAAAGACAGCGTTAAGCAAATCCCTGCGCAAAATAAAAAAAAGGCACCGTATCACTCATATCGACCTGATCAGAGCTTACTGCGGCCAACTGGCTCAGGGTAAAAGTGATTTTGATAATGTTGATAATAACCGGGATAACGACTGGTTCCGGTTGGCAATGGGCATTAAACAAATGCCTTCAGCCAGCCGCTTAAGACAGCGTTTCAATGAAGATGCCGCCCAACTGATTCCTTTCATCGAGGACAGCCTTACCGATGTCCTGGTTAATCTTCAGGTGCCCGTCACACCCCTTCCGAAAAAACTCGATAAGAAGCAGCACATACCACTGGATATCGACGTATTCCCTATGGATAACAGCAATACCAAAAAGGAGGGGGTCGAGTACACGTATAAAAAATTCTTTGGTTATGCCCCTATTGCCGCTTACTTTGGCTGCGAAGGCTGGTGCCTGGGATGTGAATTACGCCCAGGCTCTCAGCACTCCCAGAATGATTTTATTGGCTTTTTACAAGCAGTGCTGCACCGCAGCCGACGTTTGACCCGAGCGCCTATTCTGGTTCGCCTTGATAGTGGCCACGATGCTGAGGAATCGCGCCGGGAAATCGCCGGGTTCAAAGGTGTGAATCACATTATCAAGCTCAACCCAAGAAAGTATCACACCAAGGAACACTGGCTCCCCATTTTTGAAGAAAAGCAAGTCAAATGGGAGGAGTCGCGTCCAGGAAAGAGTTATGCGACACTCTCAACCGTCTATGAAACCAACTATGGTAACCAGCGTCTGATTATTCGCATTATCAAGCGTACCACTGATACTGTAGGGCAGAGATTTCTGACACCCGATTATGAGCTGGAAGGATGGTGGACAACACTCAGCGAAGCTGACTACAGCGATGATCAGATCATTAATCTTTATGAGGATCATGCGACCAGCGAGCAGTTTCACAGTGAGTTGAAGACTGATATGGATTTAGAGCGCCTGCCTTCAGGCAAGTTTGACACCAACGACCTGGTGATGTGTTTGGGTGCACTGGTCTATAACATTCTGCGCTACATGGGGCAGAGTTGCTTGCTCGGGCCAGATGCGCCGGTACGTCATAAAGCCAAACGACGCCGGTTAAAAACCGTGATACAGGAACTCATCTACCTGGCTGCCCGTCTTCTGAAAAAAGGACATCAATACCGGCTACGCTTTGGTCGTTACTGTCCTGGTTTCAGGTCTTTCCATCAATTAATAAGCCAGCATGCACTTTGTTGATTGAATAGCGAGATAGAAAAAAATGCCATAAATGAGAAAGTACTGTATTGATAACGGTAGGGCTTCTTTCAACCTGTCTTCAAGTTTGATGATATTTTGATCAGCATTTATGCTTAAAAACGACATAAAAACACTTCAATCAATAACCCGAGTTATTTTCAAAGGAAAAAATTAATCAGCACATTTTCAAAACTGCCGGGCAAATCAAGAAATCACGGATTCAGGTTTTTAGCAACCCAGTATCGACTGCTTTTCCAGCTCCACATTCAATCTCTGACCCATCACTTTCAAACATTGCATTGCCATGTATGGAAAAAGCCAGTATAACAATAATAAAATAACAATAAAAAGCTGATCGTTTCATAGTGGTAACCTATGGTTGTTTATCAATACCTATTCCTTCATTATGCAGCCCTCACTCCAGCCACAGCTTTTTTACTGGCTATTAACCCCTTCTCGACTTTAGAGTTACCAAAGAACAATAGTACGATTTTCATCTGAAATCGGTTAATAGCAACCATCTCCAAACAAAATACAAAGATGGTTGCTATGCTCACTTCAGATCATAAAGAGATCCTCCGGGAGCTTGCCTTATATACAACGTTTCTTGCTTCAGCGCTATCCCCAACAGCAGTACCTACGTTCTGCGAACTTCTTTTTGGCTGCATGCTATCCGGGCAAGGCTTTGTCACTCAGGCGCTGTTATCTATTAATAACTTTCAATGCGTATGGAGCAGTTACCACCATTGGCTCTCTCAAGGCAAGTGGCGGTGGAGGAGCCTCGCATGCCGGCTCATTCAGCTGGTATGCTCAAAAGTACCACGGGGTGAACTTATCAACATTGGTCTTGATGATTGGGTGGTGGAGCGTTTTTCTGACAAGGCTCCCGCTTGCCGAACCCATCACCAGCACAGTAAAAAAAGGAACCGGCCAACGTATATCTGGGGACAATGCTGGGTATCCCTGGCTGTTGTATTTGAGCGGGCTAAAGATGAAGTATTTACTGCCATCCCTGTGCTTTCCTTTCCATCTCCTGCTTCAGGCAATGCCAGTAAGCTAAAAATCGCTGTTGCCATGCTAAAAGTAGTGAGGCAAGAGGTGAAGGTGCAAGGACTGCGCTTGCTGACAGACTGTTGGTATATGAACTGGACGCTAATGCAACCCGTTCTGGAAATGGGCTATGAAGTAGTAGGGCAAATCCCGTTAAACCGGGCATTGTATGCCTTACCGTTGGAGTCCACTGCAAAAAAACGTGGGCGACCCAAAAAGTATGGCATCAAAATGACGCCCCCGGAAGTGGAGAAGCTACCGGAATATCAAACAACCGTAAGAATATACGGCAGATTTCGAAAGATACGTTATCGCACCCGGGTATGTCGGGCTCGCTTCCTGAAAGGCCGCAAGGTTCGGGTTGTCTGGGGTCGGTTTGAAAATGATAAAGGACTGACAGAAAGCCGTATATTCATTGCAACCAATACTGGACTTGAAGGTATAGACATCCTTCGTATTTATGCGAAAAGATGGCCGGTTGAACCCATGTTTCAGCAAATTAAACATTCATTTGGTTGCCGCCAGTTATGGCAGCAAAAGCTGAGAACTCTGTTGCGGTGGATGCATCTGAAGATGGCTGGATACGCATTATTGCAACTGTTGACCGTCTGTAAAAATCAAGCAAGCGTGGGCATTTCAAGGATTCCTTGGCGGGATCAGGATACAACCACCGCTGGCATGCTAAGATTTGCACTCGCAGGAATTATCCCCAGATTACCTATTCGTGAGGGCTGGAACCGATATAGCCAAAAATATGAGTTCAATTTTAATAGTTTGACTGACGGAATAGTCAAAGAAAAGAAAAAAGCGGCATAAATAGCGGCAACAACGCAATAATCAAGAATAATACCGAATCTGAAAAAACGTTTGGATGTATTTTTGCACACAATTTTTAAAATATAACCAAACGTTCATGTCATACTAACTCTAAAGTTAAGGATAAAAGAATCCCTCCAGATATGAGTCAGTAAAACCGGTCATACCCGGGTGGAATGACGAATAATAGCTTCTTGCTACGGTGTACCCACTGGGCATTGTGGAGAGTGTGTATCAGACAAGGCACAAGCTGATTTTTTCGATATCAAGTCCTGCGACTATATTGTGGACAGCTAATAAGGTGGTCATTCACTAGCCCCATGGCCTGCATATAGGCATAGCAGATGGTACTGCCAACAAAAGTAAATCCTTCCTTTTTTAATGCCTTGCTTAACTGGTCTGATTCTTTTGTTGTTGCCGGGACTTCCGAAACAGTGTGCCATGAGTTCTGAATAGGTTGCCCGTCAACAAACTGCCAGAGAAACTGGTGAAAACTTCCGAACTTGCCCTGAACCTTGATAAATGCCCTGGCGTTTTTGATGGCGCTCTGAATTTTCAGACGGTTGCGAATAATACCAGGATTCGCCATCAGTGATTCAATATCGGCCTGGTGGAAGGCTGCCACTTTATAGGGATCAAACTGGCAAAAGGCGTTTCGGTAGCCTTCCCGTTTTTTTAATACAGTAAGCCAGTTAAGGCCAGCCTGTGCACTTTCCAGTATAAGAAACTCAAATAGCTTGTGATCATCATGACAGGGTTTTCCCCACTCTTCGTCGTGATAGCGGATATAAAGGGGATCGCTTAAACACCAGGGACAGCGCGTGTCAGTCATGATTAAAAGTGTTCTCCATTATTTGTAGTAGCCTGTTTGCTTATAATATCAATTACTGCTCCCAATTGCGGATAATCCTGGCATAAATAGCTGGCGGTGCTGCGGCTGGCAGATTACTATGGCTGTTTACTAACCCGAGGCTTTATGCTGATGAAAATTGCTGATAAAAAAGTGGTTCTTATCCATTACACTCTGAAAAATAAGTCAGGTGAACTATTGGATAGCTCTGAAGGTCATGAGCCACTGGCTTATCTCCACGGTATGGGTAACATTGTGGAGGGGCTGGAGAATGCCCTGACCGGTAAGCAGGCGGGTGATAAGCTGGAAGTGAATGTTGAAGCCGCTGAAGCCTATGGTGAATATGATGAAAGCCTGGTGCAGCCCGTGCCTCGTAAAGAGTTTGGCGATCACCCGGTGGAGGTAGGCAGCCAGTTCCATGCGGATACGGCGATTGGTCCACGCATTGTCACTGTTACCGCAATTGAGGGTGATGATGTCGTCATTGATGCGAACCATGCCCTGGCGGGTGAAGACCTTAATTTTAATGTAGAAATTGTCGAAGTTCGCGATGCTTCTGAAGAAGAGCTGGATCATGGTCATGTTCATGGACCTGGTGGCCACGAGCATTGATTAACCAGGCTGGGTTTCCAGCCTTTTTTAAATCATGGTCCTCCCGATGCGCAGTGCTCCCTCTTGCGCCCTGATTCTATACTATCCCCGTCAAACATCGTCCTGAATTTAGGTGCTTTCCCTGTTTTTACTATGATACAACCTATGTTTTCCTCTTTATCACTGAATGATCGCCTGCTCCGGGTGCTTGATGAGCTTGGTTTTAAGACACCGACACCGGTGCAGGATCAGGCTATTCCTCCTGCCTTGAAGGGACTGGATTTACAGGTGGAGGCAGAGACTGGCAGTGGTAAGACTGCCGCTTTTATGTTACCGATTTTGCAGCGACTGTATGAGCAGCCAGCGCCGCAATCGGGTATCCGGGCTTTGGTATTGGTGCCTACCCGTGAGTTGGCCCAGCAGGTACTTAAGCATACGGAAGCCCTGGCGCGTTACACCTTTATCAAGGCTACCGTGATTACCGGAGGTGATAGTTTTAAATTCCAGGCGGCCTGTTTGCGCAAAAATCCAGAGATTACTGTGGCTACACCTGGTCGTTTACTGGAACATCTTGAGCGAGGTACCGCAGATTTAAGGGATCTGGAAGTCCTGGTTCTGGATGAAGCGGATCGCATGCTGGATATGGGCTTTAGCGAAGATGTTCTTAATATTGCAGGTTATTGCCGTCCGGAAAGGCAGACCTTGCTATTCTCGGCCACGATGGGGCAGCGCGGGTTGAAAACGGTTATTGATCAAGTACTCAATAATCCGCAAGTGATCACCCTGAATCCTGCCCGAAAACCCCATGATAATATCAAGCAGCAAATTGTTCTGGCTGATGACCTGGCCCATAAGGAGAAATTGCTGACCGCGCTGTTAACAACAGAAACCTATAATAAGGCAGTGGTCTTTACCAATACCCGTGTACAGGCTGATAAGCTGGGGGGGCTGTTGCGTTATCGCAAGCTGAAGGCCGGTGTGCTCCATGGTGATATGACCCAGGAAGAACGCAATCAGGTGGTGTCCTATTTCAGGGCAGGCCGGGTTAGTGTGCTGGTTGCCACCGATGTGGCTGCCAGAGGCCTGGATGTTAAAGGTATCGAGTTGGTTGTGAATCTGGATATGGCTCGTAGCGGCGATGATTATGTACACCGCATTGGCAGAACGGGCCGAGCCGGTGAACAGGGGCTGGCGATCACCTTTATCAGTGCACCGGAATGGAACCTGATGGCCAGTATTGAGCGTTATCTGAAAATCAGGTTTGAGCGGCGTAAGGTTAAAGGGCTGGAAGGAAGCTATAAAGGACCCAAGAAACTCAAGGCATCCGGCAAGGCAGCAAGTCGTAAAAAGAAACCGGCTGGTAAGAAGAAGGTAGCTGAGATTCAGGGTAAACAACGGCACCGGGATCGCAAGAACCTGGGTAAACGACGCGCTCCGGCTAAAAAGAATGGGCCGGTTCAAAGTATTGAAACCGGGTTTGAACCATTGCGGAAAAAGAAACCGGTAACTGAAGGTTAAAGCAGGATTGCCTGGCTTTTTAAAAGGCTTTGCTCTAAGGTGAGCAAGGCCTCTTTGTTATTCAGCAACAGTTAGTGAGTTTTCCCATTCTGTTAAGTCAGTTATTGTTTGTGAATTTATTAGTGGATGGTATTTCTCCTGGTTTTTGGAGAGTGTGGTTAAAATAAATTGAATAAAGTCTCTATAGGGCTTGTTAATCTCTGATCCATTTGGGAAAACTTGAGTAAATGAATGTATCGCATCCAAGAGGTCTGGTCCATTTATTCCTACCATCCAGTAAATCTCAGCTAATTTTTTCTGGGCTTCCATTTTTAGTGTTGATGACCAATCAGGTAAACAGGATTCATCAAGAAGTGGATTTTGTTCTGATGAGTTTATTACAGATCTGAAGGCACACTTTGCTGCTCTTAGATTTTCGTAAGTAGTGTATAGATTGCTTTCGAATAATTTAACCATCCAGTCGGACAGTATTAGAAAATGAGATCATATACTCCTCTCCAAATGAAAAAAGCACCCGTTCAACTTCTTTTTCAAATTCCGCAAAGCTCTTGATTGACAAGAGGTTGAGCCATTCATACTTTATTTTCCTCCACAGGATTTCAATCAGGTTGAGCTCAGGTGAATATGTTGGCAGAAAGCAGACCAGCAATTTCTTTTCAATCATCCAGTCATCAATTCTGGCACAAAACTTTTTGCTGGTGTGAATGCTGGCATTATCCACCATAACTACCGTGTAACGATCATTTGAGCTGTATTTTTCATCTGCCATTTTCTCTGCAAAGTCATCAAAGGCCGCAATCACCGTATCGCTATTCACTGAACCCACAACAGGATAATGAAATAGCTCACAGCTTCGGTTCATAAACCCCAGTACGTTGATGCGTTTACTTTTGACTGATGGTATTCTGAGCTGCTTTCCTTTTTCCTGCCAACCGTATGGCACACAAGGTTCCTGGGTAAAGCCGGACTCATCAAAATAAAATAAATTGATTAACCCTTTGCTCTCGGCTTCCTGGGCATCTTTCAGAGCAGTTTTACAGTCATGGAATTGCTCTTCGTCCCGTTTATGTTTGCATGATTTACGGAGTCTTTTGTAAACCAGCCCTGCTTTTTTACAATGTTTGCCAGAGTAATTTTTGATGAAGATTTACCGGTTTCATCCTCGATCTTGGATTTGACATACGATAAGCGACGAGGCTCTTCAGCCACTAATTCTTTTATGCGTTGCACTTCGGATTCGTCATATATGCACGGCCTACCGCCACCATGCCCCTTGTACAAGGCACGAATACCATATTCTTCCCAATCATCAATCCACTGAGAAGCAGTTTGATATCTAATTTCAAGTATTTCGGCAATTTGCTCAAGGGTAAAGCCACGATTGCTCAATAAAAGGCTATGGGCTCTTTCCCTTATACATCTCAGAGGTCCGTAGTGTTTGGCGAATTTCAAAGTTAATAAAACAGCTTCATCAGTGATTGTAGTGACGTACTTCATAGGGAGAGGGATTTAAAGACCAGTACTCTCTTTATAATAGAGTAAATGTATCATTCAATAGCTATCTGATCGTTAGATCAAGAAGTAGATTTCTCGTACTGGCCGAACATCCAGTTTATTTGAAACCAAACTATGACCTACTTAATAGCATTTCGGAGTGCCTCTACATTGTTCGGCTACTTTTAATAGGGACCATCCTGAGAAAAATGTAAAGCGCAGTGATTTTAATGATTCAGCAGGTATGCTTTTCTGACAGAATGTGAATAGTTTCTGCCAGTCACTTTGACTATTACTACTGTTGGCAGTTTGAAATAGGGTTTGTAGCCTGGATGTAAGGCTTTCTAGATCCTCTTGGATTAAATAGTTTGAATTTTGGTGTGTAGATACTAATGGTTCCTGACAGTGAGAGGGTATTTCAACTTTTACAGGATAGCTGGGATATATAAAAGGAAAGGCTGGGGGTCTATGAGGGTTATTTACTTGAGGAGGGTGAAGATATGGGCGATAAGGTTGTCTTATTTGATGTAAGTTTGGGAATTGAATATTTTCATGACATTTTGCACAATAAGTCTGACCATAACTTTCATTTTTGTTGCAAAGGCTGCATAAAGTGGCATAACTATTTTGATGGGTTAGCACCATAATAAGAAGGGTGGTTTTAGTGAACAGTTTTAATGTGTGCATAAAACAAGATACTTTTAGCTGGTCTAGTGGTAATAGTTTAATAGGATAGTATTTTGTGATCAGGGTATGTATTGTTTTTTCGAGATTATTTTTTGTCGGTTGTATTTTAAATCAATTTTAAGTTAGTAGAACTTGACACTAATGTAAGAGTAGCTGTCTTAAAAGAACTATTTGCAATACAGGGTGTCTACTGATTCGAAATTATTTTTCAATTGATATTACATTTAAAAATAGACATAAGAGGTAAAAAAATGGAAGGCAATAACCGTAGATCTAACACTCCCCCTCCACCCATGTCATTTCCAGTAACCACTACTAATACTGCCAGTACTAGCACAGTAAGCACAAGTTCAGGATCGGTGGTGACAGGTCTGAATCGCTCAGTTAGTACTGAATCAGATGTCCGGGTGCGTGTGGGTGAAAAGCGGCCTGGGGAAACTCAGCCAGCTGATCAGCCAATAGCTAAAAAACAAGTAACAGTAAAGGACCTTCAGACGGCGTTGGATGAGGTGATGCCTATGTGGCGTTTGCCTAAAGAGACTGAATTTTCGCAACAGTTAAATGGTTGTGAGAGGTATGAGGCGATACCTGCGTTTACAATGTATGCTGATAATCAAGGTAGTAAAGGTCAGGTGGTTAAGGATCTATTGGCAAGACAGCCTATGCATTTTGATGCTGAGGCAAATGAAAATAATCCTTTGTGTCAAATCATAAACGAATCAAGGGGGAATTTAAGAGCCAGTGGTTGGAAATACCTTGAAAAAGGCCAAGAACAATGTTTTATCGACCGCTCATCTCTAAAAGCAGTCTCTTTTATTACTAAGGATTGTAGCGAAGCAGGTCAGCAATCAGGGGTGGCTGCTCAAACAGTAGAATTAATTAATCGTTCAGCTAGAGAATTGTTGGATTCCCCGGAATATAGAGATCAACAAGGAGCAGAGCCGTTACTTTCTGCTCAACTGGTGGGAAGTAGTCGTGATAATGTAAAAGAACAAAGGACAATGGTTTTATATCCAACCAGGGATAAAGTGTATGCTACCTTTTCGGCATTGGATAATGAGGCAAGAGAAAAGTTAAGAATGGGTATTCAAGGTTTTTTAGAGCTTTTGAATAAACCGTTGATTGGTCCTGTCACGTTGGGAGGTGCGCTGCAACTTTCGGATACTAGCTCATTATCGAGCTTTATTGAGAAAGTAAATGGGGTGAGCAGTCTTATAAATATGTTGCCGGAGGATGATAGACAGGATTTGGGTCTAGGTCAGTTAATGCAAGTTAAGGAAGCTTTAGGGTTAATCTTCAATGAGCAAGAATTATCCTCGGTAACCATTGCCGGGCTTCCTGATGCAATCAATAAGAAGGCAGACTATCCTCTTCTTGAAATCCCCATGCAAGAACTTGAGAGCCGACTTGGTGAGATTTTCGGTGTGGCTGGTTTGGAATTTAGGAAAGTGGAAGGGCATCCTGATATTAATCAGATTAATGTGACAGGTTATATTTATCAGCGGGCTAATAACCAAAGTTAATCTGGCAGGGGTAAATAATCTTTTCCCGGATTCAGTTAACCCATAGACTAGTAAGGCCATCTATGATTATGGATGGCTTTACTAGTTAGTGCTTATATGGAAGAGTTACATCACCCGCATCCCTGGCTCTGCCCCTTCATGGGGCTCCAGAATCCAGAGGTCTTTACCACCGGGACCGGCAGCCAGAACCATGCCTTCACTCATGCCAAATTTCATTTTGCGAGGTTTCAGGTTGGCGACCATGACGGTGTGCTTGCCAATCAGGGCTTCCGGGCTGTAAGCAGACTTGATGCCGGCAAAAACATTACGGGTTTCGCCACCCAGATCCAGAGTCAGTCGTAATAGTTTGGCAGCGCCTTCAACCAGTTCGGCATTGGCTATCCTGGCAATCCGCAGATCGACTTTGGCAAAATCACCGAACTCGATTTCATCGGCAACAGGTTCTTGTGCCAGCCAGCTGTTTTCGGTCTGATTTTCTGGTTTTGCTGTACTCATTTGTGCCAATACCTCCTTGCTTGCTTCGATCATGGCGTTGACTTTATCGACTTCAACACGGGTCATCAATGGCTTGAATTTATTGATTTCATGATCCAGCAGCAGAGTTTGGCTATCCTGCCAGTTGAGAGGGGCGATATTCAGGAAAGCCTCTGCTTTTTCAGCCATAGCTGGCAGAACAGGCTTCAGATAAACCATCAGCAATCGGAAAAGGTTGATGCCGGCACTGCAAATATCATGCAGCTCCTGATCCTTGCCTTCTTCCTTAGCCACAACCCAGGGCTTGACTTCATCAATCCAGGCATTGGCCTGGTCGGCCAGCGCCATAATTTCCCGCATGGCCTTGCTGAATTCCCGTTCTTCGTAGAGATCGGCAATTTTTTCACCGGCCTTCTGAAAAGCAGTAGTGAGGTCTTCGGCTATGTTATGGGAGGATAATTGACCGTTGAAACGCTTTTTAATAAAGCCGGCACAACGGCTGGCAATATTAACCACCTTGCCCACGAGGTCAGAATTAACCCGCTGGATAAAGTCTTCTGTATTCAGGTCCAGGTCATCAATGCGGCTGGAGAGTTTCGCTGCATAGTAGTAACGCAGGTATTCAGGGTGCAGGTGATCCAGGTAGGTGCGGGCCGTAATAAAGGTGCCACGGGACTTGGACATCTTTTCGCCATTAACGGTGAGATAGCCATGAACGCTGACCTTGGTTGGGGTGCGGTAGTTGGCACCAGATAGCATGGCAGGCCAGAACAGGCAGTGGAAGTTAACGATATCCTTACCGATAAAGTGATGGACTTCACAGTCACTGCCTTTTTTCCAGTACTCGTCAAAATCCAGGTCATCCCGGCGCTGGCACAGGTTTTCAAAACTGGCCATATAGCCAATGGGGGCATCCAGCCAGACATAGAAGTATTTACCGGGTTCGCCTGGGATTTCAAAGCCGAAGTAAGGTGCATCCCGTGAGATGTCCCAGTCTTGCAGGCCCGCATCCAGCCACTCGGCCAGTTTGTTAGCAATTTCGTCTTGAATGGTGCCGGAACGGGTCCATTCTTTCAGGAAGTTATCAAAGTCGGACAGTTTGAAGAAAAAGTGTTCGCTGTCTTTTTCCACCGGAGTGGCACCGGAAATGGCAGAGCGGGCATTTTTCAGGTCAGCAGGAGAGTAAGTAGCACCACACTTTTCGCAGTTATCGCCGTATTGGTCATCGGCACCACACTTTGGACAGGTGCCTTTTATATAACGGTCAGCCAGGAACATCTGCTTTTCGGGGTCGTAAGCCTGGACAATAGTTCGGCTGGCAATATGACCCTTTTCTTTCAGGGCCAGATAGATAGCCTGGGACAGTTTACGGTTCTCATCCGAGTGGGTGGAGTGATAGTTATCAAACTCAACGTGGAAGTCGCCAAAGTCGCGAACGCGTTCTTTATTAATAAGGGCTACGGATTCCTCCGGGCTGATACCCTGCTTTTCTGCATGCAGGCTAATGGCGGTGCCGTGGGCATCGTCAGCGCAAACATAGGTGCATTTGTTGCCGAACAGTTTCTGAAAGCGCACCCAAATGTCTGTTTGGATGTATTCAACCAGATGACCCATATGGAGTGGCCCGTTGGCATAGGGCAGGGCACTGGTAACAAGGATCTTGCGTTGGCTCATTTGACGTCGTGTCTACCGGTAGAGTGAAAAAAAGCCTTATTATACTGAAAATGGAGTATGGACGTATGGCGAATAACCGCGTTGACGAATCATTTAGTCCGGAAATTTCATGAGCGACCCCGGACACAGCCATAAAATATCCGGTTTATTACGTTTGCTCATTTGGCTTTTCAAGTAGCTCATTCAAGAATGTTATAGACTGTGCTATAGCTTGCCAGTATTAGCTGATAGAATAACCCTTCGATTTTACCCCGGACCGGCATGGCATTGTTGAGACTCTTTGGATATTAATTATAATGCGGTGCCGGTTCTTTGGGGGGCTGGTCCCGATCGGGCTGTCAGCTCAGTGGAAGCTATAAAGGTCTGTCGGGACAGGGTATAGAGCTCCAGCCAGCGTCTGTGTCATACGGTTTTCACAACTCGGGTGAATGTCACGAAGGGGCCGATAATTGGGCATGGTGTAAAGGAGCCGTGCAGGATTACAATGGACCGCTATGTAAGCGTGTCCTTTACTCATTGTATTAGGCCCGGCTGGGCTGCAAACTCTCTCGCCCAGAATTATTGCAGGTTTGCTTCAGCAGGCAGGAGCTGGTTTCCTGTCTTAATTTAGTATGCAGTATGTAGACCGGAACCGGGAAGGCAGGTATTGTTGAGTTTATGACAGACGAGGATCAGAAGCGTTATATCCGTCGGCGTAATGCAGGTGCATTGCCCTGGGAGATTGAGCCGACGGAGCAACCGGGAGCGGAGCATCCCATTTTTAGTCAGGAGGAGCAGACCGTCAGTCATAGTAGTAATGGTGCCAGAGTGCAACCTTTGCCTGAAGACTTTGCTCCGGACCCAGTGTATGTAGAGTTTCTTGAACAGCATCATGGCATTCCTGGCGAGTTCACCCTGGGGCAACTGCCTGAATTCAAGCTTTACTGGCTTGAGACAGGTGAGGCCCGAAAGGCATGGCAAAACAAGTTTAAAAACCATGTAATTTACCAATGGAAGCGCAAGCAAAGTGAAGCAGGGCAAAGATCTAATCGCACAACGGCTGAAAAACTTACAGACACCAGCTGGGCAGATGACGACTGGTTCGAGCAGCTTGACGAGTGACCGCCAGCATTCCTCCGGAGGAACCAAGCCTCCGGCAGGGCGTGAGCTTGAGCAGGCCATTAACTCCCTGTTTACACTTTTGGAAGATGCCTATCCCCTGAAATTCAAGCGTGCCTACCCCACGGATGAGGATCAAATCCGAGCCAAGCGGGTGTGGAGAAGTGCGCTTAAGGAATTTAACCCCCGCCGTATATGGATGGCGGGGAAAAAGGCATTGGATACCTCCAAGTTTTTTCCTGACCTCAGTGAAATCCGGGAGCTTTGTAAGCTACGCTACGATGAGCTGGGTCTAAAGGAACCGCTTCAGGCTTACTATGAGGCTTGTCATGCGCCCAGCCAAACCCGTGATTATGGCTGGTCTCATCTGGCCGTGTATCTGGCGGCCAGAGAGACGGGCTGGTTGATGCTGCATAGTGAAGAGCAGCGAGTTGCCTTCCCTCTGTTTGAGCGAAACTATGAGATTATTTGCAACAGGGTGTTGGATGGAGAAGACCTGGAAGCAACCATTATGAAAGGTCTGGAAGACAGCCGGACAAAAGAGCTCACCAGGAGGGCAGAAGAGGCTGCCGATCAGGCACAGCGAAAGTTAATGATGGATCAGGGCATTGATCCTGATTGTGGAAAAGAAGCGCGCAAACGGCTGAAAGCCACATTGAAGACTTGAACCCTATAATAACTTCATTATCCTTACACTTTCCCTATTTTTCCCTATCCTTTCTGTTCTGGAGAAAGTCTGTATGAGCAACCCCAGCCGTGCTGATGTGGAAGCTGCCATCTGTTCTTATCAAGACCCTTACCTGCAAAAAGATTTACTGGTTGCCCAATGTGTGGACTCCCTGTCCATCGAAGGGGGACAAGTTCGGCTATCAGTCACATTGGGTTATCCTGCTGAAGGACTCTGTAGTGGCGTTGCCCAGCTATTAAAAAGCAAAATTGAGGATGTTGCCGGGGTTGAACAGGTTGATGTTAACGTGGGTTGGCAGGTAGCGGCGGGGCCGGTGCAGGGACAGCTGGAAGCCATGGCGGGCGTTAAAAATATTATTGCCGTGGCATCTGGCAAAGGGGGCGTTGGTAAATCCACAACCGCCGCCAATTTAGCGCTGGCCCTGGCGGCAGAAGGTGCCCGTGTAGGGATACTGGATGCTGATATTTATGGTCCCAGTATGGGACAAATGTTTGGTATCGCTGATGGTCAGCGTCCGGATGTAAAAAATGAGCAGTTTTTTGTACCCATTGAAGCCCACGGCATTCAGCTGATGTCCATGGCCTTCCTGGTAACGGAGGATACGCCGGTTGTCTGGCGGGGGCCGATGGTCAGTGGCGCCTTGCAGCAACTGTTGACCCAGACTATCTGGAATAAACTGGATTACCTGGTGATTGACATGCCTCCCGGGACTGGTGATATCCAATTAACCCTGGCTCAAAAAGTGCCGGTGACTGGCAGTGTTGTTGTCACAACACCCCAGGATTTGGCCTTGATTGATGCTAAAAAGGGAATTGAAATGTTCCGTAAGGTGGATATTCCAGTTCTGGGTATTATTGAAAATATGGCAGTGCATATTTGTTCCAGCTGTGGTCACACGGAGCACTTGTTTGGTGAGGGGGGAGGAAGTCGTATTGCTGAGCAATATGGTGCAGATTTGCTGGGTTCCCTGCCCCTATCCATGATGATTCGGGAACAGTCTGATGGAGGCAAGCCCACCGTGGTTGCCGAGCCTGAATCACAGATCGCCATGATCTACCGGGATATGGCCCGTCACCTGGCGGCTGAATTGTCTCTTGGAAATAGCCAACAGTCAGCGGCACCGGCCATTGCCATTAGTGATGATTAGTGCAGCTAAGCGTTAATATCTATACAAGACAAGTACCTCGTTCCCAGCGTCCCGAGGGGGTTGCGAAATCCAATTCTGTAGATAAAAAATTGGGTTTTTACTCTTTTTTTCACCACAAAGGCACAGAGAACACAGAGCTTTCATGCTCTTAAAAAATAACTCTCTGTGCCCTCTGTGGTGAATAAGGTGCCTTTTGCGACGGACTTTTCAGAAGGCAGCCATTTTTTTTCTGATCTTTTCCAGGAATCCGGTTAATTTTGGTGGGCTGATTTTATCCATGCTGTAAAGAGCCAGCCACTGAATATCTGATGCTTTAGTGCATGCCTTTAGTGCCAGCTTAAGCATGCGCTTTGGGGGATTACCTATTAGAAACATCCTTACCCAGGATGATCCCTGGGTTGTTATAACCATAATCTTACGGATATTGGTTAAACCGGGTTTAACCCCTTCAGGCCCAAACTCTGCTACAACACCGGGTAACCAAATCCGGTCAAACCAGCCCTTGAGAATGGCGGGCGGTCCCATCCACCAGGTGGGGTAAACGAGTACCAGTGCTTCTGCCCACTTTAACTGTTCCACATAGTGCTCAATTCCCCGGATATTCTCTGATGTCATATAGGCTTTGCGTTCCTGTATCGACATGCAGGCCTCAAAGTGCTCGTGATAGAGATCCAGGTTTTGTATTCTGTGACCTCCTTTTGCCAGTTCCGAGCAAACCAGCTGGTTGATACCCGACGAAAAGCTGGAAGGATCCGGATGAGCGTAAACAACCAGTACGTTCATTAAAGCACCAACCTGTGTTAATAACATTAGGTTCGTTTCATGGCGAGGCTTAGTGGCTTATGAAGCCTTCAGCCACGCGCAGGGTTTGTGGAAATCAGTGTTATTCTACACTGATCAGGCCATAACCGTAATTAATAACTGAAGATGGGGTAGGCGATGAGACTATGTGATCGCGATATTGAAAGCTGTCTGGAATCCGGAAAAATTGTGATTCATCCGAAGCCGGATAGTCACCGAATCAGTGGCATCAGTGTTGACCTTACGCTTGGCAACAGCTTTCGGGTTTTTAATGATCATGCTGCACCCTATGTTGACCTTAGTGGCTCCCGGGAAAGCATCAATACTGTTCTTGACTCCATCATGAGTAAGGAGATTGTGCTTGGCAAGGAGGATGCCTTTTTTTTACATCCTGGCGAGCTGGCCCTGGCGGTAACGCGGGAAAGCATTACCCTGCCAGATGATCTGGTGGGCTGGCTTGATGGTCGTTCTTCACTGGCCCGGCTGGGATTAATGGTTCATGTGACGGCTCACCGGATTGATCCCGGCTGGAGTGGACAAATAGTGCTTGAGTTTTTTAATGGCGGTAAGTTACCTGTGGCACTGCGTCCTGGCATGTGTATTGGTGCAATTAACTTTGAAACCATGAGTGGCCCTGCAATTCGCCCCTATAATAAAAGGTTAAATGCTAAGTACCGGGACCAGAGCAGTGCTGTGGCCAGTCGAATTGCTGAAGAGCATTGATTAGTCTAGGGGCTGTTGACGTTTGATCTGGGTCAGTATAAGTGTTTGCCGCAGTGGGTCATACTGTGACCATGAAACATTAATAACCACACGGAAGACTGGTGGAGGCTATAGCGATGAAAAATGGCAATTCTCTGTTGTCTATTACTGCTGAAGAGATTATGACACGGCAGGTTGTCACCGTTCCTTATGACTGGTCTGTGGACCGGCTCGCTCGCTTTCTTACGGATAAATCCATTTCTGGTGCGCCGGTAGTGGATGAGGCCGGGCAGGTTGTAGGGGTGGTTACACTGTCAGATATTGTCCGGCAAGCAGGCAGTGGTATGGTTGACCTCTCCCGGCGAGATGATGATTTTTACCAGACTTTACATGATGCCTGCCTGTCTGGAGAGGAACAGCGGGCATTTCATGAAAGCGTAGATCAGTCGGTACTGGTGAATGACATTATGACCCCCATTGTGTTTGAGGTTGCCAGGGACACGCCTTTATCCAAGGTTGCAGATGCCATGGTCACGGGTAGAATTCATCGGGTACTGGTCACGGAAAACCGACAGATGCAAGGAATTATTACAGCCCTGGATCTCCTGAAGGTATTCATTCGTTAAGTTCAGTGATATAAAAAAGCCGCTTTTCAGCGGCTTTCAACAGTCCCCAGGTTGATCAGTGCATCAGCCTGATCTCGACCCTGCGATTTTTCATACGATTTTCGTCAGAGCTATTTGGGTAAAGGGGTTCGGATTCACCCTTGCCCACTGTTTCAATTTTGCTGCCGCTGATGTTTTTTTGCATCAGGTAGTGCTTCACTGAGTTTGCTCTGCGTACAGAGAGACCCTGGTTGTATGTACTTGAACCAATATCGCAGGTGTGGCCGGTAACAGAGAAGGATGCGTCACTATGGCCTTCAAGGTATGCATCAAGCATATCTTTGCCTGCTTCGCTTAACGTTGCAGAGTCGAACTCAAATTGCACTCGCGCTGCATTGGCAGGAAGGTCAGGATCGCGCAGAACATCGTCGCTTGATGCCAGGGGCAGGGCTCCGGACTTGGTGTTTTGTTTGTGGTTGCTCACATAGTTAGGGTCTTCATTGGCACAGGCAAGGCCAGATATTAAAGCACCTGCGGCAAGACTTATGCCTCCGGTGGCCAGGCTATGGGCGGCACCAGGAATGCCCCAAACAGCACCTCCCAGAACAGAGCACTTGCCCCAGTTCTTGCCACTGCTGCTGGAACCGGTAGTGGAACAGCCAGAAATAAAAAGAATTGATAAAGCCAACAGGGGAAGGCTTAGGGTCCTTGCTATCATGGTACATCTCCATCCATGGAAAGGTTGTTACAGGCTTGCGATGAAATACAGGTGTTTGCTGAATTTCTCCACTTACAGTCACGAGTACTGCACAAGTTGCAAGCGGCTTTTTCCTGAGTATAGACAGAGATTTTTCTGCTTTGCCTAATAATTTTTTTCTGGCAATTTTTTGACGTGAAAGCCTCTCCTTTTCAGTTTTCTTTACACACTTCTATGAAATATTGGCAGATGCTGGCCGTTGCTTTAAATCTTGTTGTATAAGGCCGGCGACAACTAAAGCCAGAAATATATTAGACAGGGGCAGGGCTACCCATACGCCTGTAACACCAAGCCATTCAGGCAGGATGATCAGCAGCGGAACCTGAATAAGCATATTCCCCAGGGTGATCCAGGTTGCGATCTTTGCCCGTGCCAGCGCCTGAAAGTAAGCGGCAGCAACCACAATGAAACCGTCGAGATACATGGAGAAAAGGTGGAGCCTGAATCCCCGGGCTGTCTCATTGATGAGCTCATTGTTACTGGCGTTAAAAATAGAGGCGATCTGTTCCGGAAAAATGTTGATAACCAGAACGGTAAGCACCCCGCTTATCAGCGCAGTGGTAATAGCCAGTTTGATAGTGATATGAATGTTTTTATTGTTGTTCGCGCCATGATTAAAGCTGATAAGGGGTTGTGCACCACTGGCAACACCTTCGGCAACCATGTAATAAACCGCCTGGATATAACCGACGATGGTAAATGCTGCCAGGGACAGAACGGAACCATACTCAAGAAATAAACGGTTATGAACAGCTAACACAAAGCTTAAGTAAATAAACATGGTTAAGCTGGGGAAACCCGTGGCAAGGATTATTTTATAAAGGCCAGGACTTACCCCAAAGTGCCTGGTTTTGATGCGTAGTCTGGCCTTGGTACTAAAAAGATAGATCAGGCTCCAGATAGCCGTGACGGTTTGGGCGATGATAGTGGCGATGGCTGCACCGGCAATGCCAAGATCCAGTAGGATAATAAAAATATAATCCAGAACGATATTTGTAATAGCACCAGTGGCAATGATAACAGTGGCTAACCGGGGTCGTTCGTCGTTTCTGACCATCATGGGCAAAGCAGCCCCGGCTATCGCCGCAGCAGAACCAAAGCTGATCAGGTGGAGGTAATGGTTGGCCATATGGAGTAAAGAGCCGTTAGCCCCCATCAGTTTAAGGACGTATTCACCTCCCAGAAGTATTGCCACTGTCAGAAAGAGGCTGGCTCCTATCATCAGTACAGTGGCATTACCCAATACGAACCGGGCTTTTTCATCCTTCCCCTGCCCACGGCATATTGAGCAGTGGGCTGAAGCACCCATGCCTATCATCATGCCAATACCAATAATAAAACCAAATATTGGCCAGGCCAGGTTCATTGCCGCTAAACCTTCTGCGCCGACTGACCGGCCTATAAAAATGCCGTCAATTGTGGAATAAAGACCATTCACCAACATTCCGGCTACTGCCGGCAAAGTATATTGCCAGAACAAGCGTTTGACCGGACCTTTGGCCAGGGTGCTGTTGCTATCAGAAGGTACTTTCAAATCCATAGATTACTCATTAAGTTATTTGTTAGCATAACTAAATAAATAGTGAAAAAATTTATAACTGGTTGCAGACGCTGGTTAGCAGACGTTCCAGGGTTTTGAAATCCCCAGGGGATAGGGCATGCTCAACTTTTTCAGTCAGTTTGTTGAATAGCCTGTCATCCAGGGCCATCAGCTTTTTACCTTCCCGGGTCAGTTTGACCAGTACAGAACGGCGGTCTTGCGGACAGGGTATTCGCTCCAGTAGTCCTTTCTTTTCCAGCTTGCTGACCATATTACTGGCGGAGGGCTTGCTAACGCACAGGGTATCGGCCAAGTCTGACAGGCGGGGAGTTCCCAGCTCTTCAACGGCATGAACATAGTCATATTCATTGAATGAGGTTTGCTGGAAGGCCGTGGCCTCTTCATCTGCACGCCATAACTTGTTCAGATGGCGTTCGATTCTGGCCAGGGACTGGCCCAGGGATTGTGAGCTACTCATTAGAATTTTGTTAGTCTTACTAAATAGCTGGGAATGTTAGTGTGTTTACGTAATGTTTGCAATTATTCAGGCTTTAACTGTAAGAAAATTGTATGTGAAAATGTAAGGCTAAACCACGCCCTGTCAGAGAACCGTAATTTGATAGAGCTGTGATGGGCGTGCTTTAGTAATCGCTTCGCTTAATGAATAAGTCAGGAATATCCGGTTTTCAAACGAGTTTTGGTTTAGCTATTATCTTCATGAATAAAAAACATATGTCTGTTAATATAACTGACCATATAATCAGTTTTTATGGTGTTCGCAATAGATAGTTAACTAATTATTGATATAAAAAACTTTTTAGATCAGGAATTAATGGTTCCCATTTCCCACTGGATTTGTGGAAGTCTAAAAAATCTGTTTCATAAGTTAGTTGATATTCACCAGTAGTAGTATCGAGCTCTTTCACTGTATAGGATAACCTGACAGTTTTCCGGTCACTGCTGTTTTCTGGTATAAGTGTTTCAATTATTTGAAAATTGCTTATTGTTGGTGTTGGTAATCCTAACAAGGGGTTGCCATCATAAAATTGTTGAAAAATTATGGTTAGAAATTCATGCTCATCCATACCTGAATCCGTGAGTTCACTGTAGCCCAACTCCTCTGGATCAACCACAAAACGTAAGTTCCAAGTTAAAATGCACCCACTCTAATTTTCACCACCTGGGTGCATTTTTGTGAAACTGAAAATTGAACAATCACAGACGGAATTTTATACACCGGTCGCAGGGCTTTATTTCGTTGGTCATGCACTCAACAAAAAGACAGCGTTAAGCAAATCCCTGCGCAAAATAAAAAAAAGGCACCGTATCACTCATATCGACCTGATCAGAGCTTACTGCGGCCAACTGGCTCAGGGTAAAAGTGATTTTGATAATGTTGATAATAACCGGGATAACGACTGGTTCCGGTTGGCAATGGGCATTAAACAAATGCCTTCAGCCAGCCGCTTAAGACAGCGTTTCAATGAAGATGCCGCCCAACTGATTCCTTTCATCGAGGACAGCCTTACCGATGTCCTGGTTAATCTTCAGGTGCCCGTCACACCCCTTCCGAAAAAACTCGATAAGAAGCAGCACATACCACTGGATATCGACGTATTCCCTATGGATAACAGCAATACCAAAAAGGAGGGGGTCGAGTACACGTATAAAAAATTCTTTGGTTATGCCCCTATTGCCGCTTACTTTGGCTGCGAAGGCTGGTGCCTGGGATGTGAATTACGCCCAGGCTCTCAGCACTCCCAGAATGATTTTATTGGCTTTTTACAAGCAGTGCTGCACCGCAGCCGACGTTTGACCCGAGCGCCTATTCTGGTTCGCCTTGATAGTGGCCACGATGCTGAGGAATCGCGCCGGGAAATCGCCGGGTTCAAAGGTGTGAATCACATTATCAAGCTCAACCCAAGAAAGTATCACACCAAGGAACACTGGCTCCCCATTTTTGAAGAAAAGCAAGTCAAATGGGAGGAGTCGCGTCCAGGAAAGAGTTATGCGACACTCTCAACCGTCTATGAAACCAACTATGGTAACCAGCGTCTGATTATTCGCATTATCAAGCGTACCACTGATACTGTAGGGCAGAGATTTCTGACACCCGATTATGAGCTGGAAGGATGGTGGACAACACTCAGCGAAGCTGACTACAGCGATGATCAGATCATTAATCTTTATGAGGATCATGCGACCAGCGAGCAGTTTCACAGTGAGTTGAAGACTGATATGGATTTAGAGCGCCTGCCTTCAGGCAAGTTTGACACCAACGACCTGGTGATGTGTTTGGGTGCACTGGTCTATAACATTCTGCGCTACATGGGGCAGAGTTGCTTGCTCGGGCCAGATGCGCCGGTACGTCATAAAGCCAAACGACGCCGGTTAAAAACCGTGATACAGGAACTCATCTACCTGGCTGCCCGTCTTCTGAAAAAAGGACATCAATACCGGCTACGCTTTGGTCGTTACTGTCCTGGTTTCAGGTCTTTCCATCAATTAATAAGCCAGCATGCACTTTGTTGATTGAATAGCGAGATAGAAAAAAATGCCATAAATGAGAAAGTACTGTATTGATAACGGTAGGGCTTCTTTCAACCTGTCTTCAAGTTTGATGATATTTTGATCAGCATTTATGCTTAAAAACGACATAAAAACACTTCAATCAATAACCCGAGTTATTTTCAAAGGAAAAAATTAATCAGCACATTTTCAAAACTGCCGGGCAAATCAAGAAATCACGGATTCAGGCCATAGTTAATATTTCTTCTATAGTTTTGGTGTGAAATGATAGGCTAACGGCTTCTAAAGCAACAGTTCTATCATCTTTTTCGAGTTTTTTAAGCTCATGGCCGAAATAATCGAATAGGACTTTTCTGCTATCTCTAATATTACTTGTGCTGAATAACCTAGCAACTTCTTCGTATTTTCTTTCTGAAATGAGATGGTATATTTTCTTTGTTATTGATTCTGGTGTTTGTAATTCATCAGCAAAAGCCGGGTTGATAAAAAGCATAATTAGTAATATTTTTTTTATGAAATTCATGTTTTTCTCCGTAAAGTATTTTTTGTTGCCTGTTTGACATTTTTTTATAGGAAAGGTTCATTTAAATTGACTGATTTATTTATAATAAAGAAATATTTAATTGTTTTTTTAATTTATTTTAAAGCCAGGCTATGAACCTGGCTTTAATCATTTTCAATTATGAGCATGAAGCTCTTCGTTCAATGCAATAGCAGACTTATTTGTCAGACACTCTATGGCACCCGTTAGGGAGTTACGGCGGAATAGCAGGCCTGACTTGCCTGATAGCTCTCCGGCCTTGATGGTTTCTACTGGCTGGCGCTTATCGTCCAGGATCTGTACCTTACTACCGGCTGTTAGATACAAGCCTGCTTCAATAGTACAGCGATCTCCCAGGGGGATTCCCAGGCCAGCATTGGCACCAATCAGGCAGTTTTTTCCAACAGAAATCACTAAATTATTGCCACCGGACAATGTGCCCATGGTGCTACAGCCGCCACCCAGGTCTGAGCCCTCAGCCACCATCACACCGGCAGAGATCCGGCCTTCAATCATGCTTTTACCTTCGGTACCGGCATTGAAGTTAATAAACCCTTCATGCATGACGGTTGTGCCTTCACCCACATAGGCTCCCAGTCTGACTCGGGCAGTATGGGCAATACGGACTCCAGCGGGGACAACGTAATCTGTCATTTTCGGGAATTTATCCACGCTATTGACGGATAACAGGCGACCTTCTGCACGGGCTTTCAGTTGGCGTTCAGTCAATTCTTCCAGGTCAATGGCCCCTTCGCTGGTCCAGGCAACATTGGGTAGCAGCGGGAAAATTCCCTGGAGGTTCACCTGGTGAGGCTTCACTAAACGGTGGGACAGTAACTGGAGCTTTAGGTAGGCTTCCGGGGTAGATCCGGGGACATCATCGGTTTCAAGGATGGTAATCAGCCTGGGTTGGGAGCTAACCTCAAGGCTTTTCATTATCTGGGCCAGCTGCTCCTCTCCCTGGGTTTCAAAAAGTTCTTCCAGGGCATGGCAGGTAGCACTATCCAGTTCTATAAAGGTATTTCCGCCACTGTATTTAACCAGGTCGAAAATACTGTCCAGGAAGTTGAAGTCCGGGTGAAGGATAGGGCAAGGATAAAAAGCCTCAAGCCACTCACCTTTTCGGTTTTGGGTACCAATGCCAATGGCGACACTGAAAGGGTGCTTACTCATTAAAATGTCCTTTTGGAAAAGAGACTGCTGTAAAGGGAAGGACTAAAGCCTAGAACTGGCTTGTCGCCCAAGTCAAGTAAAGGCCTTTTGATCATGGCAGGTTGCTCAAGCATCAGCTTGAGTGCCTGCCCGGCGTCCACGGAGGACTTTATGTCCTCGGGTAACTGCCGCCAGGTAGTTCCCCGCTTATTGACCAGCTGTTCCCAGTCAAGCTGCTCGATCCAGTGCTGGAGCATGCTTTCGTCAATGCCCTCTTTGCGGTAGTCATGAAAGTGGTACTCAATCCCGGCATCCTTTAACCAGCGCCTGGCCTTGCGGATGGTATCGCAGTTGCTGATCCCGTATAAGGTAATCATGCCTAATTCCCGTCAGCCATCAAATGGACAACTATGCCTCAAATGATTCTTGCTTTCGAGCCTGTTGTTGCATAAGTAATAAGCTTGCTATTAATGTATTAAAAGGTGAGAGGCCAGGAATAGGTGGGACTATGAATAAACCAGGGGGAAGGTGTGCCTACTCAAGTGATTTGGTAAGCTGCCAGGACCAGCCAATAAATGGCAGCCTTTATTGTTTCTGGCATGCACCCGAGGCAGATAAGACC
Organism: Endozoicomonas sp. Mp262; assembly: GCF_025643335.1. Lineage (NCBI taxonomy): Bacteria > Pseudomonadati > Pseudomonadota > Gammaproteobacteria > Oceanospirillales > Endozoicomonadaceae > Endozoicomonas > Endozoicomonas sp. Mp262. The sequence goes on from NZ_CP092489.1 coordinate 2,417,829, forward strand.
GGTGCTGATGTCAAGGAAAGGCTTGAAGAAAGAGCGCGAACCGGGGAGCCAATGGATGGTTTTATCCTGAAGGGAAGTTATCTGGAAAACCTTAATCTGGTTAATATTCATGGTGAACCCTATCACCTGACCAATGCCGACCTTAGCCGGGCAAACCTTCATAATGCCCATTTGTATAAAGTGGATTTGAGCGGTAGTCGTTTATTAAAGGCTAATCTGTCGGGAGCCAATCTTCACTGTGCTGACTTATCCGGCTGTAATTTGCTGGGTGTTAATTTAAAGGCATGCCGGTTGGAGCATGTTAACTGGGGAGCACAGATTTGCCAGGCATTAATGGCAAAAGGTATACGGGGGCTGAGGAGGCAGGAAAAGGCCGTTGCCTTATACGAAGAAGCCGAAGAAGTTGCAAGAAATATCCGGAAAAATTGTGAAGGCCAGGGGTTATTTGATGTTGCAGGAGAATTCTTTCATAGGGAGATGATATTCAGGCGGTATCAAATGCCACGGTTCTCCTACCGGAGAATCATGTCGAAGCTGGTGGACCTGGTGAGTGGTTATGGTGAAAAGCCCATTCGGGTGATATTTTTCTCCGCGATTTTTATTCTGGTGTGCTCGGTCTTTTATTTTGTGAACGGTATTAATGACAGTGGTGAGGTAGTCAGGTTTGCTTGGGAGCAGACCTATTTTACAAATTTCAAGGCCTGGCTCGACTGTCTGTATTTTAGTGTTGTGACGTTTACAACCCTTGGTTATGGTGACCTGACTCCGTTAGGCCCATCACGTATCTGCGCTGCACTGGAAGCCTTTACCGGCAGTTTTTCCCTGGCATTGTTTGTGGTGGTATTCGTTAAGAAAATGACACGATGACAACAACGAAGCCAGTAAAATCAATATTGAAATTGGTTATATGCCACCTAGTCGTTCGACAGCTACGCCCTGTGGAGGCTAGCTTTAGCTATTCTCGGACTTGCTAAAACAGTTTAACTCATGCAAGATATGTTATGTGACATCACATAATGTGTTATATGGGGCTGTTATTATGGCAATAGGTAATAGTGGACGAATCGTCATCGAAGTGCCGACTGAGTTGAAGCGTGAAATTCATACAGCATTAAAAGCAAGTGGTTTAACAATGAAAGAATGGTTTTTAAAGCAAGTTGAAGCAGAGTTATTAAAAAAGGCTCAAAAGAATTCAACTGTCAGTGATTAACCATTTTCATAAAGGTTTTAAGTTATGTCCAATGAAGTGTTTGACTACATTGCAGAGCATTTAAAGGATGCTCAAAATGAAGAAGAAGTTAGGCTTGCATGGTATGGGGGTTTAGCATTAAAAAATATATTTCTGAATGCCGAGCGTCAAAAGAATGATGCTTCATTTAATCAAGTAATAATTGAATTTAAAGATAAAGGTTTATTTAGAGGTCGTACCAATAGCCCTAAATTTAAAGAAGCTGTTTATGATAGACTCTGCAAGTATATTAAGCGAAAGTCTTCAGAGCAAGGCTTGCCTGAAGAAGAGTATACAGGCATAGCTACTGATGGGGATCATATTGCATTCTGCTTTATGGTAGATGGTAATATTATTCATCAAAATTTAATGCCGTTAAGTGAAGTGTCAGTTGATAAAGTATATAAATCTTTACAGTCTGACACTCGAAGGGCATTAACACCACAAAATCTAATTGAAGATTTTGGTCATGCCTCCTATGTAGGGCGGTCTTTAATGGGAGCTTTGTCTAATGAATTAACCAAGCACTTTCACGCAACTGAAAATAATAAAATAAAAATGCTTTTTAAAGAGTGGCAGACACTTTTTGGCCAAGTGGCAAGTTTGACTTGTACGCAAAAAGCTCAAATAAAAAAAGCAATTAACTTCAAAGTTCCTGATATCGGGGTTAATGAAGAGTCTGGACTCTTGTTTGTTGTTCATACGTATAATGCCTTGATTATGAAGCTGCTTGGTGCAGAAATAGTTTCATATATTGATTTGACTCAGTATAAAGATTTTTGTGGAAATCTTGCCAGCTCGTCTGACGAAAACATCTTAACTGTTCTAGACAATGATATAGAGAAAAGTGCATTATTTGATTCTGTCGGTATTAAAGGGTTTGTAGAGGAGGCAATTTTTTCTTGGTACTTGGATGCAAAAGAAAAACATGATAAGGCTAATATTATTGCTTCAATTAAAGAGGCTTTGATTCAAATTTCCCTTTATAGAATGGATGATCTTACGGCAGCGAGGTCAAGAGATGTTCTAAAAACATTTTACCAAGCATTAGTGCCTGATGTTTTAAGAAAGAGCCTGGGGGAATTCTATACTCCAGACTGGCTTGTTGATACTACATGTGATAAGGCAGGTATACAAAAGTGGCTTCCAATTAGGGTTCTTGACCCTACATGTGGTTCTGGTTCATTTTTGCTTAATGCTATTTCTAGAAAAAGAAAAGAAGCAGAAGCTATAGGAATGAGTGAGGAAGAAGTATTAGATAATATCATTTCTAATGTATGGGGCTTTGACTTAAACCCATTGGCGGTTCAAGCGGCAAGGGTTAACTTTCTAATAGCAATATCTGACCTTTTTGTTAAATGCAAAGGTAAAGAGATAGAGTTACCTGTTTTGCTTGCTGATAGTGTGTACTCTCCAGCAGAAAGCCCAAAAAATAGCTGTGGTGCAGTTAATTATCGAATAGGTAGTACGCAAGCTGATCTATTAATTTCACTACCTTCAGAATTGGCTTTTGACAGAACTAGGCTGGATTCTGTTTTTGAAATTATGGGGTGTTCTGTTGATGAAAATATTGAATTCAATTCTGTTGAGCAAAAATTAATAAGAAGAAAAGTTGTTTCTGAGCAAGAGCTCCAGGATTGGTATGATGTTCTTGAAAACACTTATAAGCGTGTGCTTAGCCTGCATAGAAAAAACTGGAATGGTATTTGGTTTAGAATAGTAAGAAACTTTTTTTGGTCTGCTACAGCTGGAAGCTTTGATTTAGTGCTAGGTAATCCACCTTGGGTGCGGTGGTCAAATTTGCCAGAGGACTATCGACAAAAGGTTAAACCTACCTGTATGAAATATACTATTTTTTCAAATACAAAGTTTCATGGTGGGAATGAGTTAGATATTTCAGGCATGATTACTTATACGGTATCTGATAAATGGTTAAAAGATAATGGAAAACTTGTGTTTGTGATTACACAAACACACTTTCAGTCCCCTTCATCTCAAGGATTTAGAAGTTTTGAAATAAACAAAGATACTATGCTTGTACCAACTTCAGTTGATGACTTAAAAGAGCTGAAGCCATTTGCAGGTGCTGCAAATAAAACAGCAATAGCCTGTTTTGAGAAAACCTGAATTCAAGTCATAAATGCATAACCCATGACTTTTCTTGCATTCACTCCAGTTAACTCTTTGAATGCCTCATATGGTGTTTTGTAACCGAGGCATTTCCTGGGCCTGCTGTTCAGCTTGTCTACCGCAATGATAACGTCTCTTTCTTTGACGTTATGAAGCTCCATTGATTTGGGAAAGTACTGCCTGAGCAGCCCATTGGCATTCTCATTCTGGCCTCTCTCCCAAGAGTGGTAGGGCACAGCAAAGTAGCTGTCGCAGCTCAAGGCTTTGTTGATTGCTTCATGCTGAGCAAATTCCTTACCGTTGTCGTAAGTGATCGTTTTAACAAACCTTTTCAGGGGCTTGAGTGTATCAATCACTGCCTGTTTAACCGCTTTTGCTTTCTTTCCTGGCAGCGGAACAGCAAGGCGCAGTTTAGTCTTTCGCTCATCCAGTGTGGCAATGGCACCCTTATGGTTTTTGCCGATTACGGTATCCGCCTCCCAGTCACCAACACGCCCCCTGTTGTTGACGATCTCCGGGCGCTCTTCAATACCTACCCGGTTAGGTATGCCTGTTCGGTTATGAGCTGAACCATATCGCTTTCGGTACGTTTTTTTCTGATGGCGCAAGTGTTTATACAGGGTACCGTCAGTGCGCTTATCATCCTCTATGAACTGGTAAATCGTCTCATGATGCAACTTGATTATCCCTTCTTTTTCAAGCCTTCCAGCCACTTGCTCAGGACTCCAGTCAGCCCGGATATCTTGAGCAATCCGTCGCTTAATATCTTCCGTCAACTTCACCGCCTTGGGTTTTTCCTTATGACGCTGTTGAGCCTTACGATGAGCCTGCTGGTGCCTGTAACCACGCTGCCCTGTGTTGCGTCCTAACTCCCGTGACAGCGAACTCTGTGAACGCCCGAGTTTTTCTGCAATTTTATTTTGAGAAGTCCCATTTTTCAGTTCGATTTCGATATAATGTCTCTCTTCAGAGCTAAGGTGCTTAAAGGCCATCCTTGGCGTCCTCTGTTTGGTTTGGTTGCTTAACAGAGTACCCCTGAGTTCTGATTCACTTCAAAGGCTCTGTAACAACCCTCTGGTTACAGAGGTTATGCATTTATGATACAAATTCAGGAAAGATCTATTTCAAAAAGCATTGATAAAGATGCTGTTTATCCTGTGTTGTATAATATTTGGAAAAATAAGAAAGGCTTCAAAAAGGTAATACCAGAATCCCTTTCGAAAGAAACAGTTTTTTCTTCTATTGATATTATAAAGAAGGAAGCAAACCCTGTTGATGACTTTTGTTCACCTTGGGCTATTATGTTGCCGCATAAATTTAAGCAGACTAGCTTGATCCGTGGATGTTCAAAGTGGGTTCAGGGTAGGAAGGGAGTTACTGCTGATCTTAATGGGATCTACATGGTTGAGGTTCTTGAGTGCAATGAAAATAAAAATTTAGTTCTTGTAAGAACTCGGCCTGAAGCAGGTAAGAAGGACATTGGGCCTCAAAAGAAATTCTGGATAGAACCAGACTTACTTTTTCCTTTGGTTAAAGGAGCTAGTGATTTTTCAAAATGCTATTTTAAGCCCAAAAATGAACTTTATGTACTTGTGCCTAACCAAGGTATAACAAAGAAATTTTTGCTGGCAGCAGCAGATCATGTGGAGAACAAATTACCAAAAACATATAGGTATTTCCGTTCTTATAAAGATTTACTTGCAGACAGATCAACATATAAGGCCAGATTGAAAAAATATGATTTTTATATGATTTACAATGTAGGTGACTACACATTTTCGCCTTACAAAGTTATCTGGGCTGAACAGAGTGGTAAGTTTGCAGCAGCTGTTGTTGGTCAAAAAGATACTCCTTTAAAAGGGGAAGTTCCATTTATTCCAGATCATAAAATTTATTTTGTGGATTGTAGCGACAAGGCTCAAGCTCACTATTTGTGTGGCCTATTGGCAGCACCTTTAGTATGTGAATTCATTGAGAGTCACACTATAAGCATCCAGGTTAGTAATATATTTAAACACCTTGATTTGCCTGAATTTGATGCAGAGAATGAAGAGCATATGCTATTAGCTGAGAAGGTAGAAGAAGCTCATAAGGAGCATGATGAAAATGAAAGAAGTAGATTGTTAATGACAATTGGAGAACTGGCAGAAACCATTATAGGGCAATAACTTTAATGAGGTCTGCTTGTGCAGGCCTCGTTTCTTGATAGTTAAGTTGTAGTAGTCACAATCCGACCTAATATTTGCACGACTTTAGTCGTTTGTATTCTTAGGTTAGATTCAGGCTATCTGTTTTTCCTTACAGATCATTTTACCTTCTTCCAAAGTCTGTATAAGTGTTCGGCCATAACACATTTTACTCAGGTGGGTTCGTCTGTTGTTGTACTCATCTATCCAGACATCCAAATCCTTCTGAAGTTCCGTTAAGTCAGTGTAAACCTTCTTTCTGAAGGTGATCTGATAAAATTCATTAAGAATGGTTTTGTGGAAGCGTTCACAGATACCGTTAGCCTGTAAGTGCCTCGCCTTAGTTTTCGTATGTTCTATATCGCAGTCTGCCAGGTAAAGCTCATAGTCGTGACTATCTAACTTGCCACAGTATTCTGTACCCCTGTCAGTTAGCACTCTTAACAGCGGAACCTCCTGCGCTGCAAAAAAGGGCAGCACCCGGTCATTCAGCAAATCAGCTGCGGTAATTGGCATCTTTGTGTATAGCTTGCAATGAGCTACCTTGCTGTATGTGCCCACAAAGGTTTGCTGATAAACACGTCCTATGGCCCTTGAGTGTACCAACAAAAAACGTATCTTGTGATCCCAGATAACCGGGGTGAGCTGTCTCAATTTCACCACAAGCTATACCATTAACCATTCTCCAGACTATGTTAGATACGCCTTGGTTTCTTCCGGATCACAACTGATGGCTGCGTGAGGCTGACCCAGCAGCAGTTTTTTGAACTGTTCTCTGGCAAGGTGGATCAGTTCCCGGTGATTGCCTCCTTCAATATAAAGATCCTGAACTGAATTAAGTTCGTCATCCCAACAGGTGGACATACCATAGGCGGTGCCAATGGCAGGCACTGCACCCTGCTCACAGTCCGGGAATAGCTGTTGTAGTTCCTGTTCTGAGACCAGCCTTAATTGACGGTCAATACGGGTATTGATCCATCGCAGCATCAGTTTATTCATTGATGGCACTATAGCCATGACATAGCCATTGTCATCATTGAGGACAACGGCCTTGGTCATGTTTTTTACGGGAATACAGGCTGAATGGGCTGTGTTTAGCGCCCTTTCCGAATAAGGGTGGCTAACCACTTCGTAATCCACATGGTTCTCATTCAGAAACATCTGTAGTTTCTGGGCAATAGACATAACAAAACCTCGCCTTAATCGCTATGAAATAAAACAATGTTTGAAGACTATGATGAAAGTTTATATGTAAATGGTGCTATGACGAGGGTGCGAAAGAGTCTATTTCAGAAAAAAAAATTATAAGCCATCTATTTTTAGATCCTTATTGGATGAACCTTGGATCGCCTGAAAGGCTTTGACATACTACAGCTGTTCAAGGGGGGGCTCATTGCCTATATAAGGTTGCTTGAAGTTTAGGGGCTGTTGACGTTTGCTCGTGTGCTCAGCCAAAACCAGCGGTTTCGTGGCTAGACGCAGTAGCGCAGGAATAACCTAAAGGTCACGCGTACTCGCGTCTTTCAAGCTACTGCAACGACGGCATTGAATCGCTGGTTTTGGCCCCTTCGGGTGGTTCGTAAAGCGGCTTTCCGACTGCGTTGGACTGGCTTGACGTAGAACAACTATGCCTGCACCAGTCCTCCCGGTGTGCCCCATTGGGTATTGCGGAAAACCGCTTTACGAGCCTCTGAGCTCACGATCAAACGTCAACAGCCCCTAGCTATCTTCGGCAAAACAGGACTTTTATGTTATCAACTAATAAGCTTATTGCGTCAGCTGCGGCGTCAGGTTTGCCATCAATGGCATTTGCCGGTGACAATATCCTAAGGGCTACCACCAGTCCCATTGCATGGGTCTGTATCGTGGTATTTGTGTTGGCCTATTGTGCTGTTATGGCAGAGGAACAACTGCATTTGCGCAAATCCAAGCCGGTGATGCTGGCTGCGGGTATTATCTGGGGACTGATTGCCTGGCTTGCTACCAGTCAGGGGGTTTCCCATCAAGATCTTTCTGCTGCCGTGATGCATGATCTTGAAGAGTATGCGGCCATGTTTCTCTTCTTGCTGGTGGCGATGACTTATATTAACGCCATGGAAGAGCGGCAGGTTTTTGCAGCTCTACGGAGTTGGCTAATAAGGCGAGGATACAATTTTAAAAAGCTGTTCTGGGTCACTGGAATTCTGGCCTTTTTTATTTCCCCGATAGCAGACAATCTAACAACGGCCCTGTTAATGGGGGCTGTTATTATGTCTGTAGGTGCTTGCCGGCCAACTTTTGTTACCCTGGCCATGGTCAATGTTGTTGTGGCTGCCAATGCCGGGGGAGCATTCAGTCCTTTTGGCGATATTACTACCCTGATGGTTTGGCAAGCAGGCAAGGTAGAGTTTTTTAAATTCTTTTCACTCTTTTTACCTTCGGTTGTCAACTTCCTTGTACCTGCCCTGATTATGAACTTTTTTATAGAAGAAGGCCTGCCAGCGGCACAGGACGAGAATTCGGACATTCGCAAGGGAGGGCTCGGTATTTGCCTTCTGTTTCTGATGACCATTGCCCTGGCGGTTTCCTTTGAAAACTTCTTTGGTTTGCCACCGTTTATGGGCATGATGACCGGGCTATCCTTGCTCATGTTCTATACCTGGTATTTGAAGGTGGGGGGACTGACCAGCAGTCGTCGTTTAAGTTCGCTTCATGGCGAGGATATCGATGTCTATAAGCGCGTTGCCCATGCGGAGTGGGACACCCTGTTATTTTTCTTCGGTGTTATATTTTCTGTGGGAGGATTGCGTTATCTCGGCTTTTTGGAGGTGGCCTCGCAGGTTATGTATACCGACCTGGGCCATACCTGGACCAATATCCTGGCAGGTATGATTTCTGCCGTGGTTGATAATATTCCAGTGATGTTTGCTATTTTGGGTATGAGTCCTGATATGGATGTCTTTCAGTGGTTATTGATTACCCTCACTGCCGGGGTGGGCGGGAGTCTGTTATCCGTGGGTTCTGCTGCCGGGGTTGCCTTGATGGGATCGTCAAAGGGCCGTTATACCTTCCTGACACACCTGCGCTGGAGCTGGGCTATTGCGTTAGGTTATGCCGCCAGTATCGCGACTCACTTCCTAGTTAATGGATAGCGAATTTTTCTAACACAGAGATAGAAGGCCGGGGTTAGCAGCGTTGATAAAATAGCCACAGAAATCATCCCCCAAAATACGGGCGTGCCAAGGGAGGCACGCCCGGTTGCACCAGCGCCACTGCTGATTAATAAAGGCATAACTCCCAGAATAAACGACAGTCCCGTCATCATCACTGCCCGGAATCTTAGTTTTGCGGCGGTGAGAGCCGCCTGCTCTGTGGTGCTTCCTTCAAGTTCACGATGCCTGGCAAACTCAACAATCAGAATGGCGTTTTTTGCGGCCAGCCCAACCAGGAGAATAAGGCCAAGCTGGGCATAAATATTATTGTCCAGGCCTGACATGTAGAGGCCTGTCAGGGCACCTGCCAGTGACAGGGGAATGGATACGATAACGGCCAGGGGAAGAATCCAGCTTTCCAGTTGGGCCACCAGAAACAGGTAGGCAAACAGGATAGCGAGGACTAAAACGGCAGCCGTTAGTTTGCCTGATTCCCGCTGCTGGAGAGAGAGTCCTGACCAGTCGAAGTCGTACCCGTCTGGCAGGTTACTGGAGATACGTTCCATTGCCCTCATGGCTTCTTCGGTACTGTATCCTAGTGTGGGCTGACCCGAGATGGAGGCGGTGCGAAAAAGGTTATAGTGCTCAATGGTAGAGGGACTCTGGATTGGCCGGGTTGTTACCAGCGTTGTTAATGGCACCATCTTTCCCTGGTCATTTTTTACATGGATTGCTTCAATATCATCCGGGCTGGCCCGGTAAGAGCTGTCTGACTGGATTTTTATCTGATAAATCCGGCCATATTTGTGGTATTTATCGATATATTTTGAACCCAGGTGGCTGTGCAGTGCATCATGGACAGAAGCCAGGGAAATTCCCTGGTTTCTCAGTTTTTTTCGGTCGACCTCAAGAAGAATTCGGGGTTCATTGGCTCTATAGCTACTGAATGCATAAAGGATTTCTGGCTGCTGTTGTGCTTCATTCAGAACAGAGGTGAGTAATTCTGACAGTTCAGTGGTGGTATGGTTATTTTGATCCTGAAGTTTATAGTCAAAACCGCCCAGGGAGCTAATGGCGGGAATCGCAGAGGGAATAATTGCCAGGGCCATTGCCTCTTCCAGTTCGTACAGTTTTTTCTGAATACGCCCCATGATGGCATCCACGGAGGATTGCCTGCTTTTTCTTTGTTCCCAGGGTTTAAGCATGGCGACCATTAGCGCCGCACTGGGTGAAGCGGTAAACGTTAACAGATTTAAGCCTGTTACCGTGATAGTGTGTTCTATCTCAGGCTCACTCATTAGTAGCTGGTTGATTTTTTTGGCGACCTGGTCGGTGCGATTGAGAGCATGGCTATCAGGTAACTGAATGGCAACGAAAAAGAAACCGCGATCATCGTTAGGAATGAAGCCTTTAGGGAGTGTTTTAAAAAGCCATAGAGTCAGAGCGGAAGCGATAACCAGCAGGGATAGGGCAAGCCATAATTTTTTTAACAGGAAGGCTGTCCAGGATAGATAAACCGAGGAAATACTGGCGAGTATATTATTTAATCCTTGCTGGAGACGATTGGGCTGGTTTGGCTTGCCTAACAAAGAAGCGCTCATGACAGGGCTGAGTGTCAGTGCACACAGGGATGAAATTAAAACAGCGCTGGAAGTGGCAATACCAAACTCTTTGTAAAACTGTCCTGACGTTCCCGGGATAAAGCCAATGGGAAGAAACACGGCGATAAGTACGAGCGTTGTGGCAATCACCGGTGCCGTGACTTCTTTCATGGTGGCCATCACCGCATCATAGGGTTTCAGGTGGTTATCATGAATTTGCCTTTGTACATTTTCTACGACGATAATCGCATCGTCGACGACGATACCCACTGCCAGAACCAGCCCAAATAAAGTGACGGTATTCAGGGAATAACCCAGACTATATAAAATGGCAAAGCTTCCAATGAGCGACACGGGGATGGTGACAATGGGAATCAGTGTGGCTCGCCAATCCGTCAGAAACAGGTAAATGACCAGGCTGACCAGAAGGATGGTTAAAAACAGGGCCACTTGAAGTTCTTTGATGGTTTCCTTCACAAAAGTGCTGATGTCATGGGGGATCATGTAGTGCACCCCACCAGGAAAACGCCCGGATAATCTTTCCATTTCAGCCTTTATAGCCTTTGAAACGTTCAGCCCATTGGCATCAGGCTCCTGGTAAATGGCCAGGTGAATGGCGCTGTGATCATCCAGGCGATTAATAATATTATAGTTGTCGGCTCCCTGCTCTATACGGGCAACGTCGCCCAGTTTGAGTACTTTATCGTTACTGGACTTTCTCAGGATGATATTTTCGAATTCTTCGGGCTGGCCCAGCAGACCATTTACTTCCAGGGCATACTCCAGCTGCTGGTTATTTTTGCCGGGTGACTGGCCTACCTTGCCTGCAATAATCTCCCGGTTTTGATCCCTTACCGCCGCTTCAATATCCGCTGGTGTCAGTCCCAGACTGGTCATCCGGGCTGAATCCATCCAGATTCTCAGGCTGTAATCCTGTTTGCCAAGAATATCAACATTTCCAACCCCGGGTAGTCGTGCCAGTGCGTTTTTTAAATACAGGCTGGCATAGTTGCTTAACCAGGTACTGTTATGTTCCGGATTTGATGAATAGAGGTTAATAAACATCAACTGGGTGCTGTAACTTTTTTGAGTGGTCACTCCATAGTCAAGGACTTCCTGTGGTAGCCAGGGTTTTGCCCTTTCTACCCGGTTTTGCACAGTCAGTGCTGCTATATCTGTATTGGTATGAGGTTTAAACGTTGCCGTCAGGGTCATGGAACCATCGCTGGCGCTTTGTGATGACAGGTAAAGCAGGTTTTCTATGCCATTGACCTCCTGCTCTATGGGGGTTGCTACGGCTCTTTCCACCTGATCGGCAGTGGCACCAATGTAAGTGGCCCTGACTTCGATCTGCGGGGGAGTCACCTGAGGGTATTCAAGGGTGGGTAGCAATGGCAGGCACAGCAGGCCACAGATGACAATAACCAGCGCAATAATCTGGCTAAGCCGTGGATGGTGCAGAAAATAGCGGGTCAACATAGCGTGCCTGCCGGTTAAGGGGGATAACAAATAATAGACAAAAAAAAGCCCCGGGGGTTCCGGGGCTTGATAGTAGTAACTATTTGGTTACATTAGCTGCTTGCTTTTTCAGGCGCGAAATGTTCTCGCATTCTCTGCAGGAGATAGTAGAAAACGGGAACCAGCAAAGTACCAAAAATGGTTGCTGCAATCATGCCGGACATAACGGTGGTACCAATAACCCGTCGACTGGCAGAACCGGCACCGCTGGCAAATACCAGAGGTAATACACCCAGTACAAAAGACAGGGCGGTCATTAGTACTGCCCGGAAACGAAGCCCGGCTGCATCATGGGCCGCCTGAAAGATGCTTTTGCCCTGGGTTCGCTGAACCATTGCGAATTCCACGATCAGTATTGCTGTTTTGGCAGCAATACCAATGAGCAGCACCATCCCTATCTGAGCGTAGATATCATTGGCTATTGATGGAATAAGGTTTCTCATCAAGTTCAGTCCCGTGAGAGCCCCAAAGGAGGCTATAGGAACCGCAGCAATGATAGCCAGCGGCATGGTCCAGCTTTCATACTGGGCTACCAGGAAGAGATAGACAAAGATAAAGGCCAGGCCAAATAAGAGGGGGGCGAGGTTGCCGGCTTCAATTTCCTGGAGGGATTGTCCAGACCAGGAGAAGGTATAGCCCTCAGGCAGTTTACTGGCCAGTTCCTCCATCACTTTCAGGGCATCCCCTGAACTATAGCCATCGGCAGCCTGACCGCTGATATTGGCAGAGCGATAAAGGTTGTAATGACCAATGCTGTTGGGTCCCAGAATAGGCTTAAGTGAGGCCACTGTAGTCAGAGGTACCATTTCATTATCCAGGTTGCGGACATAGAAGCGGCTTAAATCTGACGGAGCAGCCCGGTATTCGCTTTCAGCCATCAGCTTGACCTGATAGGTGCGGCCAAACTTGTTGAAATCATTGACATACAAAGACCCCAGCTGGGTTTGCAGCGTCATAAAGATTTCTGAAAGTGGAATACCCAGGGTTTTTGCCTTGTTACGGTCAACTTCCAGGAAGTATTGAGGTACATTTGCTCGCCAGGAACTGAACACCCGGGATAGCTCAGGGCGTTGATTCGCTTCAAAAACCAGGCCGCCAAGTACTTGCCCCAGCTCCTGTGGAGACCGGCTCATGGTGTCCTGAAGCTTGAAGTCAAAGCCTCCGGATGAACCTAACCCGGGAATGGGCGGGAACGCGAAGGCCATAACCTGGGCATCCTGAAGAGACCAGAGCTTGCCCTGTACTTTATTCATGACAGCCCTTTGATGCTGTTTTCTGTCAGGCCGGTCTGCCCAGTCCTCCAGGACTACAATAGCCATACCACCGTTGGAGTTGTTGCCACTGAAAAAACTAAACCCGGAGATGGATACCACATTCTTAACGCCGTCTTCTTTTTTAATGGTATTGACCACTTTTTCCAGAACCGCATCGGTTCTGTTCAAAGACGCCGCGTCAGGTAGTTGAATATCAACTACAAAGAAGCCCTGATCTTCATCGGGGACGAAGCCGGAAGGGGTACTGCTAAACATCCAGCCGGTCGCTGCGATCATGACACCGAACAGAATGATAGCAATCACTGAACGACGAAGCAGGAGAGTTACCCAGTTGGTATAGCCCCCCGTCATTTTTTTAATGGCGGTATCAACCGGGTGCAGCCATTTGATATGGCCCATTTTGCCCGGCTTGAGCAGAGTGGCACAGAGTGCCGGACTTAAGGTTAAGGCATTGATGGACGATATGAAAACAGCCACCGAAATGGTGAGAGCAAACTGGGAATACAAACCACCGGTGATGCCTGGCATAAAACCAACGGGGACAAATACTGCCAGCAGCACCAGAGTGGTGGCTACAATCGGTCCGGAGACCTCTTTCATGGCTCGCATTGTCGCTTCTTTGGGCAGCATTTTTTCTTTACTTATAAGACGCTCGACGTTTTCGATAACCACAATGGCATCGTCCACCACAACGCCGATAGCAAGCACCAAGCCAAACAGGGTGATGGTATTGATCGAATAACCCAGCCCATTCATTACGGCAAAGGTACCAATCAGGGATACCGGAATGGCGATGGAGGGAATCAGTGTTGCCCGCCAGTTTTGCAGGAACAGGAATACCACCAGAATAACCAGCAAAACAGCCTGGAATAGAGTGGATACTACTTCCTTGATGGATTCATCGATGAACTTGGTGGTGTCAAAAGGAACATCGTAGGACATGCCTTCCGGGAAGTTAACAGATAATTTGTCCATTTCTGCTTTTACATCCGCTGCCACATCCATGGCATTGGCATCAGGTTGCTGGTAAACAACAAGAAATGCCGTTGGACTATTGTCGAGTTTTGCTATTCCACTATAGGATTCAGAACCCATCTCAACCCGGGCAATATCCCTGATACGTACGGTAGAACCATCTGGTTTCGCACGAATGATTATCCGGCCAAACTCATCGGGATCACTTAGACGTCCCTGGGTTTTAATAGTGTATTCAAACTGCTGGTTGGGTAAAGAAGGTCCCTGACCTAGTTTACCCGCAGCAACGATAACGTTCTGCTCCTGAAGTGCATTGGCAATATCACTGGTGGTTATATCCAGGGCAGTCATGCGCTCGGGGTTTAACCAGATTCGCATACTGTAGGTTTGTGCACCCATAACCTGGGCTTTGGCTACACCATTGATCCTGGCAAGAGGTTCCTGTAGATAGTTAGAGGCATAGTTGCTAAGGAAAACGCCATCCATCGCCGGATCCATTGAGACCAGGTTGACCCCCATCAACATGTTGGATGACTGCTTGTTGACCGTAACACCCAAGCGCCTGACATCTTCAGGTAACATGGGGTCTGCCACTGATACACGGTTCTGGACGTTTACCAGAGCCATGTCATCATTGATACCTGACTTGAATGTTACTGTAATGCTGGCACTGCCATCGTTACCGGCGCTGGAATCGATATAGATCATATCCTCAACGCCGTTAACCTGTTCTTCTATTGGGCGGATTACCGCCTTTTCCACCGTTTCAGCATCGGCACCGGGATAGTTGGCATAAATAGTTATTTGTGGTGGTGTGATTTCCGGATACATTGCCACTGGCAGGGTCTGCAGGGAAATCAGACCCACCATGGTAATAACAATGGAAATGACAAAGGCAAACTTGGGCCTGTTGATGAAAAACTGGCTGAACATCTTACTCTCCCTGTGATTGAGGAGAACGCTGAATGGCACCTGTTTCAGGGTCAACAGTGACTATGCTGGGGTTCACTGGAGCACCCACATGCACTTTCTGGAGCCCTTCAACAACAATTTTTTCACCGGATTTTAGGCCACTCTTTACTGCCCACATAGGACCGATACGTCTTCCCATTTCAACCTGACGTGTTTCAGCTTTATTCTCGTTATTAATCACCAGAACAAAGCGTCCTGTCTGGTTTTCCTGAATGGCGGCTTGCGGTATGACCGGCTGTTGCTGCTTGTCAGTGCTTTCGGCAATGAGCGTGACATACAGGCCAGGATAAATAATACCATCAGGGTTAGGGAACTCTGCCCTAAGCGTCAGGGTACCGGTTGTTTCATCAATGGCAGTGTCAGAGAAATTGAAGTCACCTGGCTGATCATAGTCAGAACCATTAGGTAGCCGTAAGCCAAGATTGTACTTGTCACCATTACCCTGTTTGGCTTTTTGGATATGATTCAGCAACTCTTTCTCATTAACCTGAAAGTTGACATAGATTGGATCAACACTGGTGAGGGTGGCCAAGGGTTCGCTTGTTGGCCCAACAAGGCTGCCTACGCTATAGCGCTCCTTACCTACTTTACCGCTGAAAGGTGCGGTAATACGGGTATAGTCAAGGTTGAGCTTGGCTGTATCAATAGTGGCATAAGCTGCCTGAACGGCGGCTGTCGCTTTGTCTTTATTACTGGTTTGGGTATCCAGGTCTGCCTGGCTGATATGCCCTTTCTTGAACAGATCTTTACTGCGCTGTAGATCTTTACTGGCTTTAACCAGCTCTGCCTTGCTGCTTGCCAGGTCGGCTTCTGCTTTTTTCAGGGCTGCCAGATAAGGTTTACGATCCAGTTCGAACAGTAGCTGATTTTTTTTAACATGCTCTCCTTCAACAAAATTTCTTTTGTTGACATAGCCTTCAACCCGGGCGCGGAGATGAACCTGATTCACCGCTTCAGTTCGGGCAACAAACTCCTGGTAAGAACCCACTGCTTGCTCGGGTACTTCAATAACTGATACGCCTGGGGGAGGCATTTTACGCTGTTGTTGTTCCTGGCCACAGCCGGTAAGCATCAGGATGGATGCTGCAAAAGCTCCAGCCATCAGCCACTTGCCTGGTTTTGAACGAGTGATTATCGAGTTCATCGATATCTCCGGTTAGCAGAATCCCACAATTCAAGGTAAAAAAGCTCGGTAGAAGTAACCTGGCAATGAGTAGTGTGACTTTGGGCTCATGCAGGTGTTGTTTTTGTTCGACTGTTAGGGGCTGTTGACGTTTGATCGTGAGCTCAGTGGCTCGTAAAGCGGTTTTCCGCAATACCCAATGGGGCACACCGGGAGGACTGGTGCAGGCATAGTTATTCTACGTCAAGCCAGTCCAACGCAGTCGGAAAGCCGCTTTACGAGCCACCCGAAGGGCTAAAACCAGCGATTCCGTGCCGTCGTTGCAGTAGCTTGAAAGACGTGAGTCTTCCTGCGCTACTGCGTCTAGCCACGAAACCGCTGGTTTTGGCTGAGCACACGAGCAAACGTCAACAGCCCCTAGCCGCATACCGAGAGTTAAATGGGATTTTAGAGGCTTGATCAAGGTATTCCTATGGGGGAAACCGAATTTGGATGCTATTTTACAAAGCTTTTACTGGAAAAGTCATTGAAATCATGCGCTGGTTACAGAGTGACACAGTTTTACAGTCTTTTTACCTGCTATGGTCACCTTGTTGAACCGTAAAGGCATAAAATAAGTCCCAGATTGTTTAGGTCGGGTATTTTATAGATAGGCTTCCGCAAGGTTCGGGGCAGGTTATGAACTATCCGAACTGGTGCAGTGAAGCGTTAAAAGGCGTGCTGTCATTTTGGCGGAAGCTGAAAAAGAGCGAAATAATATCTTGAAAAAATATAGCTTGAATGAGAAAAAGCTTCTGGCTATGCGAGTAGAGGTAAAAGAGACTCGTATAGCAGTATTTTCAGTAATCAGGTGACCCAATGATGAATGAGAGCGTCAAGCTGCTATTAGTGGATGATGATATTGAGCTTTGTGAGCTGTTGATAGAGTATCTTGGTACAGAAGGGTTTGATGTCTGTGCTGTGAATGATGGTGAGTCAGGTGTAAAGGCCGCTTTATCAGGAAAGTACAAACTGGTCTTGCTTGATGTCACCCTTCCAAAACTCAATGGATTTGATGTATTGAAGAAAATACGTCAAGAGTCTGATATTCCGGTGTTGATGTTGACAGCCCGGGGAGATGATGTGGATCGGGTTATTGGCTTGGAATTTGGAGCAGACGATTATTTGCCAAAGCCCTATAACCATAGGGAACTGGTCGCCCGAATTAAAGCTATTCTCCGAAGAGGGCGTCCCGTTCAGGCTGAGGGTGCCGCTAAATTTTTGCAGATGGATGATCTCAGCCTGAATTTATCAAATAGGGAAGCGACTATTGATGGAGCTCCTCTTGAGTTGACTGCCACAGAATTCCAGGTTTTAAAATCCCTGATAGAGAAGGCTGGCGAACTGATTTCCAGGGATGACTTGACGCAAGTAGCCTTAAATCGTCGGCTAACTCCCTATGATCGTGCCATTGACATGCATGTCAGCAATGTACGAAAAAAGATTGGAACACGACAAGATGGTCAGCCGCGAATTAAAACAGTTCGGGGTGCCGGTTATTTTTATATTCGGCCCTGAGGTGAACCAATGACGTATAAGTTTCCCAGGCTAGTGGTTTGGCCCTGGAGAAGCCTGTTCTGGAAGATATTTCTATGGTTTTGGCTAACCATGATAGCCATGATGGTAACGCTGTTTATCGCCTTTGCTATAACGGTGGACCCCTCTGATTTTCTTTCGGAAAGAAGAGCCTTGTTTCGTGAGTTGGAAATAGCCTCCACCAAGATGGAGCATTTGGCTCAATGGTCAGTGCGTTTTCCCAGGCCCCGGTTTCCAGGAAGCAGTTACTTTTTATTCGATATGGAGGGTAATATTCTTGGAGGCTCGGATCTGTCTGAAGAGCTGCAGTCAGCGTATAAAAAAACCAGGGTGACGTCAGAGCCAAGCATTATATTCAGGCGAGGTGTGGTAGTTGTAGGGCCTCGCAAAGTCATACTTAATGGCCAACCCTATGAACTGTATCTGACAAAGGAAATGCCCCGTCTGGTTCATTGGCGGGTTAAGCAGGTTATGGCCAGGCAGTGGCACCTTGTCATTATTGCTTTAGGCGTCAGCTTTTTATTATGCGTCATATTGGCCCGGTATCTGGTTGGACCGATCAGGCATTTGCAGGGAATTTCCCGTAAGCTGGCGAAAGGTGATATGGCAGCCCGTGTGGGCACAAAAGTGATTCAAAGAAAAGATGAACTGGGGGAGTTGGGGCATGACTTTGATGTGATGGCTGCAAAACTGGAGTTTTTGCTTAATACTAAACAACAGCTATTGAGGGATGTTTCCCATGAATTACGCTCTCCTTTAACCCGCCTGCAGCTTTCTTTGGCCCTTGCCAGAAGGAAGAGTCCGGAGGCTACAGCGGAGCATGACCGTATTGAGCGTGAAATAGAAAGACTGGATCAACTGATAGGTCAGATTATACGTTTTTCCAGAATTCAGCATGGGGTTTCAGAGCAGGCATGGGAAGGGGTGGATCTTCAGCAGCTGGTGAAACAGTTGGTGGATGACGGAGATTTTGAAGCCCAGGCTAGAAATAAGGCGGTGATCCTGACCAAAAGCACTGAAATTAACATCATGGCAGTACGAGACTTTGTTTCCAGTGCTATTGAAAACATTATTCGAAATGCTATCCGGTTTACCCCGGAAGAGTCGAGTATTGAAGTCAGCCTTGAGCAGGTGGAACGGGAAGCTGTTATCCGGGTGAGGGATTACGGCCCGGGTGTTCCTGAGGATACACTAGATTCATTGTTTGACCCCTTCTTCAGGGTTGATGAAACCCGGGGCAGGGAGAACAATGGTACAGGGCTAGGCATGGCTATTGCGCATGGTACGGTCTCTTTTCATAAGGGCACTATCAGGGCAAAAAATGCCTCGCCTGGGCTTCAAGTTGAAATCAGATTGCCTCTTGAGAGAAGTCGTTTTGGCTGATGTTATGGCGCCTGTTAATCATAACTGGAATATGAAACCTTCCGAAGCCATTGCTTTGCAAAAGCAATTGGCATTGCAGGTTGATACTCAAGATGGTTTTGCCAAAGTTGACTATGTGGCCGGTGTGGACGTTGGCTTTGAGGCGGGAGGAAGTATTACCAGGGCGGCAGTGGCGGTGCTGAGCTTTCCTGACCTGGTGCTCCGGGAATACCGGATAGCCCGTTTGTCCACGGTTATGCCTTATATCCCGGGAATACTTTCTTTCAGAGAGTGCCCGGGTATTTTAGAGGCATTAAGGCGGCTGACATTAACGCCGGATCTGGTGTTTTGTGATGGTCATGGCCAGGCCCATCCGAGAGGGTTGGGTGTGGCTTGCCATTTGGGGTTAGTCACTGGATTACCGTGTATTGGGGTAGCCAAGAAACGGTTATGTGGAAATCATGGTGAACTCCCTTCCTGGAAAGGTGCTCATACCCCTTTGATACACAAAGAAAAAGTCATAGGAACTGTGCTTCGTTCCAGAGATGGTGTTAAACCGTTATATGTTAGTATTGGCCATAAAATTTCTTTGGAGACGGCTAAATATTATGTTCAGGCCTGCCTCACTCGATACCGGCTTCCCGAAACAACCCGCTGGGCCGATGCACTGGCCTCAAACCGTGGCAGGGCTTTGGAAAAAGCTAAAAGTCTACTCTCGGCTAAACGTTAGTTTAATTGCCATTACAGCCCTGGGGTTGCTGCTTCAGGGGTGCACGCCTAAAAATACAGAAACCCTGTCACAGCAGCAGCTGCAGGGGATGATTAACGAAAGTTTTTTATCCCCTCAGATCCGTCATCTGACTCTGATGCCAGCTGTTGGTGTTCAACTGTATTTAGAGACTCCGGAAGTCACGATTCAACGTGAGAGGGAACCTTTGGCATTCAAATTTAAAGGATATATGGATGCTGATGTTTTAGGAAACTCGGTCACTGCTCGTTTACCCATAACCATTACGGGTTTGGCTGATCTTGCCTACAATCGGGAGGAGCATGCTTTTTACTTTAAGGATATAGAGTTAACAGAGGCTCATGTTGATTTTGATGTGGCTATTTTTGAAGCGCTCATTGTGGATAATTTAAAGAAAGCACTGGTTCGGGAAATAGGTGCATTTTCAATTCTTGATATAGATGAACTTCAAAGTCTTGGGAAGACAGTGGGAGAGCGTTTAGTGACAGTGGTTGTGCAAGAAGGAGAGGTGGTTTTATCCTTAAAGGATAGAGTGCAGTAATAAATAGCACAGTGCTTTCACCGAAACATAACTGGGGCCAATTAAAAGGATTTTGGTATGGGAGTCAGGATAGAGTCAATACGTTGGTTATTAGGGGGTAAACCCCCTACTGAGCAAAGCCAGTTCTATGTTCAGCATCAGAATAGAAATCTGGCAGTGGTTAAGGCTGATTCAACACCGGGTTTAAGTACAGGGGAGGACGTGGAGCCTGCCCCCCTTGCCAGTCGAACCATTAAGAAAATGGGCTTTAAGGAACGCTTGAAATGGAGTTGCAGGCTTTTATTTGCATCTAAAGACAAGTGGCGCGAGTGTTCTTTCAAGTTGTTGAACGAATTTTTAAAAAGAGATGATCAGGAGAGTTTTAAGTTATTGTTTATAAAGTTAAATCAGCTGGATGAAATTCCAGTAACCGGATCTTTAGGCCTGGAAATGAGGCAGTTACTCGAACCGTTTTTAAAACACAGGGAAAAAGAAAAGGAGAGCTTGCTGATTAACCCGGAAAGTTCAGACTCGGATGGTCAGGATTTGAGATTTGCGGAAGCCCTGGATCGGTTTGAGCTGCTTTTTGATGGTGACTCCGGAAGGTTGGAAATCATGGAGCAGCGGCCAGTGAGTTCTCGTGCTCTGGATGATGAGGAACAGAACCCATACCATGATATGATCGTTAACGCCCTTGCCAGGGGAGATTTTGATGCTGCCCATGGCTATATTAAAGCGACTCAAGTAAATGCTACAGAGAGCCTCCGGATTATTGTTCAAGAGGCTAAAGGTAAAGCGAAATCCGAAGAAATCCGTAATAAAATTTCAGGTGAATTTCCTGATGATTTTCTCTAGGTGAGAGTTACCCACTCCCCTTGTTGAATGCCTTCCAGACGCCAGGGGCCAATTTGTATCCGAATAAGCCGCAGGGTTGGGTAGCCCACAGCAGCTGTCATCCGCCGAACCTGGCGATTTTTGCCTTCTTTTATGGTGAGTTCAAGCCAGCTATCGGGTACGGTTTTTCGCTCCCGAACCGGAGGGTTTCTTGGCCATAGAGTTGGGGGGGAGATCCGCTTGACTTTGGCAGGGAGGGTTTTGCCATCTTTTAGCTCAATCCCATTGCGGAGTACATCCAGCGCCTGATCATCAGGAATACCTTCTACCTGAACCCAGTAGGTTTTCGCCATTTTGTGTTTTGGTGAGGTAATTTGATGTTGCAGTTTTCCGCTATTCGTTAGCAGAACAAGCCCTTCGCTGTCCCGGTCCAACCGTCCAGCAGGATAAACATCCCTTATGGAGATAAAGTCTTTCAATGTCCTGCGGTTGTCGGCGTCAGTAAACTGAGTGAGGACATCATAGGGTTTATTAAAAGCTATCAGTATCGGCTTAGGCGTTTTTTTATGCCGCTGAGGAAACGAGGGTCGCATATCAATAACTGGAAACTACAAGGAAACGCTGGATTCTTTCAATAAAACAGGAGCCTGGCAAGGTGAAAATACACCAAGTGTGGTTATAGCAGCATTTCATAGATAACCGTTTTAATGATAAATCCCAAAACGCCTAAAAATAACGCGCCAAAAAGTACTAAAGTTCCCCACTTTCCTGCTTTTGACTTTTTGGCGAGATCATAGACGATAAACCCCATAAATAGCACCAGGCCTGAAACCAGGCATTGAAGTAGCAGCATCTCCAGCGTGTCAATATCCATGTTTTTTCCTTTTAATGGGATTGAGAACCTGTATGGCGCTATTGCCCCCCCGCTGTCCGGAAATATACCGCATTTTTTATAAAAAAGGGGGGGGGCTTGCCGATGACCATGATGGAATCGGAGAGAGATTATTATTTCAGGAGTGTGTTATATGGCTCAAAAGGTCATGCTGGTGGATTTGAAGAAATTAAAAAAATCCAGTGAGTTGGTTAGGAAGGAAGCGGAAGCAATGATCAGTGCTGCTTATGAGTCCATGAGAGCTCAGGCAGATTTTATTGCAAAGGCAGGGGTTAGCCCTGAGGATCTGGATACATTATTGGATAACTATCCTTCCTCTGAAGGAGTTAGGCAAGCACTCGAAATTTGGGAAGCCGAGTTTCGCAATGAGTTAGCCCTTGCCAGGTCTCAAATGAGTAAGGAAATCAAGTTGTCCGGTAAATTACTGGAAACTAAAAGAACCCGGAATAAGAAAACAGCGACAAAGCGCTGTACCCGAATATTTTAGAGAGAATTTGTTTAACCTGATAGGGAGCCTACCGTTATGAGTTCAAAAACCGATGCTGTACCTGCGGCAGCAACGTCATTTGATCCAGCGTTGGATCCTGCGAAAAATCTGACAGATTATGCATCTGATGCCTATCTGCAGAGGGGACGGATGCTAGATAAAGAGGTTAGGGATCTGGTGGAGCAGGTTGATCTCTCTAACAAGTATTTGGATGAAATCAACAAATTGATAGCTGAAGCAAATACCGTTATTTTCGGTACCAGCACTACTTCATCAACGACATGGCAAGCGGATTTCTCAGGAACAGACAAGACCATCACATTGGATAATGGCTATGGGATTGCCATAAAGCCAAATGGAAATATTGTCATTACAGACGCCAGTAATAACTCGGTGACCTATTCGGCAGGTGCGCTGTTCCCAGCCCAGGCAGGTAGTGGACCCGGGAATGGCATAGTGATTGGTAACACTACGCTTGTTTTGGACGATGGGACTAAAATCACGTTTCAGGCAGGTGATAGCAATGTTTTGACTTCAATGGTCCTTACCCGTGGTAATCAAGGACTGTCTGTAACAGGCTTGAATACTACTCCCGTTGCCAGTGGCCCTAATTTAAATGGAATAACTTTAGATAGTGATCATCCGGATGGGGATATTCTGGTTGAGAATAGTGGCTTGCATAACCTGGTTCAGGCAGGAACCAATGTTCCCTTCTATGGAATCGCTTCAGGTACCCTCACTGAGGATCAAAAAACATTCATCAGGGATAAGCTCAAGATTACTAACATTAATCTGGATGGCACTTTGTCTGATGAAACCTGGAATGCCCTTAAGAGCCAACTGATTGCCGCCCGGGATAATTTAACGGGAAGCAACCAGTTACAAACGGTACAGTTGCAAAGTGCCCTGACCCGTTATAATCAGAACTATGATGCTATGTCCAACTCTCAGAACAAGATTTATGCCTTGCTGAAGGATATTTTAGGTAACCTTAAGTAGTTCTGATGCGATAGAGCCCACACCTTGTGGGCTCTGCCTTTAAACACCAATCCCTAATTGGCTACAGCCATCGTTTTTAGCGAACTGCTTGATCATTTTCATGGCTTTATTGCTTGGTTGCTTTTGCGTTTTGAGTATTTCCATAAGCTCATCAATAAAATCCATCTGGGTTAAGTAGAGAGGGTGCTGTTCGATATATTGGTTAAGCTCTGTACCTTTCAGGCCAGGCTCTTCAGAATATTTGATGAACTTGCCAATGGTATTCAGCGAGAGTGTCATGGCACTGGCCGCTTCTTCTTCAGAAGGTACCATGGCACAGTGTAGTGCACAGTTTATACCCACCATGGTATCGAGGGCAGGCTGGACACCATACATGTCAAAGTTTTTTGGGTCGGGTGTGCTATTTTCGATACGCTCAATGAGTCGCTCAAAGTTTTTTGCTGACTGCTGACCGGCAACATGATCCCACAACATATTGAGGCAATGTCTTACTTCACCGGGTTCACCGAAACCTGATAGTTCAGCAAATAAAGCAAAATTAGGCCAGCTTTGTTCGGCTATTGCAGTGGTTATTGCACAAAGTTTCCAGGGAGAAAGTGTGTTGATCTGCTGAATAAATAATGCGTACTGCCTGCGAGTATTCAATGGGGTTATCCGATTGGTTTATAGCAGTTGGTATTGTCGTATTAGTCTTTTATTGATTTCAAGGTGGGGATTACTTAAAGTGACCATTTGAAGTTAAGGGTGACAGAGTTGAGATTATAATCTGACTGAAGCTCAATACTGGACTCTTCACTTAAACAGCTTTCAGCTTTGACTTGGCTGCTTATTTGCACCTTGCCACAGGAGCCGAATTTGAACTGTGTTTTATCTTTGATGTAATCCACGCTTTTCTTCACAGGTTCTGAAAGGCCCATAGCATCTAAACCGGTGAAAATGGTTGTGGCGGTAGCCTGCTGTGCGAACTTTTTTGGATTGTCAAAGGCTTTATATAGAAATGCACCTACTTTTTCTTCGGTAATAGGTCTTCCGAAGCTTAGATCCATCTCTGGCTTATTTTTGCTAACTTTGATGGGTGACTTTTTCTGGGTAAAACGATCAACTAATGCAACATCTTTGGAAAATGGGGTGCTAAAGCCTTTTGGGAAATTTTGAAAGGGTTGCCTGGATTCCGCATAACAAACTGAAGCAAAACCCAGCAGGAAAACATGCTTTAATGAGAAAAACTTTATTATTCGACAACTAATTGACTTCTCAAAGCTCATAGTATCTATCCCTGATAGTTTCTGCAGCTTTCTTCCCTGAAGTAATTGTGTGTCAGTCCATAACTCCTTTTGCTGACAATATCCCTATGATTTAATTAAAGCATATATATGGCTAATTGCTTAATTCGAAAATGATATAAAAAAATAGTTAACCCCGAAGGCTCCTGAAAACAGTTCGTTATTATTGGGTTAAGCTGAATTCTTGAATCTATTGTTTTAAAAGGACTAATCAATTAATTCGGCCACTGCTCCAATAAATTAAGCAGCCGGGTACAGAACCCGGCTGGCTGGGTTAAGCCCGGGACATAAATTTACCGGTTTCAGTATTGATTTTGATGATTTCACCGGTGCTCAGGTATTCCGGCACCTGAACTTCAAGCCCTGTAGACAGCATGGCAGGCTTAGTCCTTGCTGCTGCGGATGCTCCTTTGATGCCAGGGCTGGTTTCGGTGATTTCCAGGGAAACAGACGAAGGAAGCTCAAGGGCCAGCAGCTGGCCATCTACCAGCAGGGCGGTGATACCCTCTAATCCATCAGCAATATAAAGTAACTGTTCTTCAATGGTGCTGGCATTGATCAGATACTGGCTATAGTCTTCCGAGTCCATGAATGTGCACTCATCACCTTCTCTATAAAGGAGAGTGACTGAACGGCGCAGAAGATCAACACCGGTTAGCTGATCATCTCCGGTAAAGGTCTGGTCCAGCTTTTGGCCACCGGGTACAGCACTGAAACGAATTTTGTACAGGGTCTGGGCGCCCCGTGCAGATGGACTTTTGGTTTCCAGCTGACGAACGATGTAATACTGATTGTTAATGGAGACAATCTGACCTTTTTTCAGCTCTCGGGCGTATGGCATCAAAATTCTCTGAATGTGGTACTGATAGAATCAGGGAGTGGGTGTCTTGCTCTTCCGGAAAAGGGTAGTCAATCTCCAGTAATATAAGCTGGTTGCCGCATAACTGAATATGACCTTGCCGCCTTTCTAGACCATCTGCAGTAAATTCAAAATGGTAATAGCGCATCAGGGAAACCTGCCCTTCAGGGTTTCTTGAAACACAGGTTTTGTGTCGAACCACTGAGCCATCAAGAAATTGAACATGCATATCAGCACATGCCCGGCGACCATGGCTAATGGCTATTTCTCGGGCTTTGGCTGTGTCCAGCCAATAAAAGACAGCAATACTGCCTGCTGCAAGCCAGAAGAGGGTATCCATCGTGCTATTTTAGAGGTTTTCCAGACAATAGAAAACTTCCTGGGGTGATTTGGAAAGGAGCCATCGGTGAGGGGATCAAATCGCTCAATGTGTTATCAGCCAGTTTAGTGCAGCAAGTGTCTTGGGTTGGTCGCCTTTCCCACAGGCTTTCCCGTTTTGTCAATCATTTTATCGCGGGCATCCAGTCGGTAAATCCTTCTAAGGTACTCATTTTTTATTGATTGCTCATCAACAAACTGTTTGACGTTGACACCTATCCTATCGAGGTATTCGAGCATGAAAAGTGGGTTGGGCACGGTAACCTCCATTGATTCCAGTCCCCTGTTCAGGCGGGCGTAGGATAGCACTGTTATATTAAGTTTTTTTGACATAGGACAGGTTTTTGTCCGTAAATATCACCAATCTGTAAGTGTAAATACTGTGTCAATTTTATGGGGAAAAATTGTATTTATTTTTTATACAAAGTGAAATTTTGGTGTCAGAAAATGTAAATAATTTAACCACCCTTTGTGAAAGTGAAGTATAAATTTTCATCAAAAGGTTGTAATTTATTAGAACGCAGTTCTCATATCGCTTATTGAAATGATGTACAAGGGAGAGTACATGCAGATTGGCGTCCCAAAAGAAATCAAAAATCATGAGTATCGTGTTGGGCTTTCCCCTGCCGGGGTGAAAGAGCTGGTTCAGGATGGCCATGATATTTTTATTGAAAGTACTGCCGGGAATGGTGCCGGGTTTGGTGATCAGGATTATCAGAAGGCGGGTGCTGTTATTCTGGACACTGCGGAACAGATATTTCTGCAATGCGAACTGATTGTGAAGGTTAAAGAACCTCTGCCGTCTGAGCGAATCCTGCTGCAACCTCATCAGACCTTATTCACTTATTTGCACCTGGCACCTGATCCAGACCAAACAGCGGATTTAATTCAGTCTGGTGCCTGTTGTATTGCTTATGAAACCGTTGTTGACCACCATGGTAAGCTACCTTTGTTGGCACCTATGTCTGAAGTGGCTGGTCGGATGTCTATTCAGGCAGGAGCCCGTTGCCTGGAAAAATCAATGCAGGGTAGGGGGGTGTTACTTGGTGGTGTACCAGGGGTTGAACCTGCCAGGGTGGTTATTATTGGTGGAGGGGTTGTAGGACAGAATGCCATTACTGTTGCGGTAGGAATGGGGGCTCAGGTATCGGTTCTTGATACCTCTGTTGATCAATTACGACGCCTTGACCAGCAATATGGCAATCGTATTTGTACCTTGTATTCTAGTTCTCAAGCCATTGAAGACTTTGTCATAAATGCTGATTTGGTGATTGGTGGGGTATTATTACCGGGGGCCGCAGCTCCCAAACTAGTGAGTTATGAGTTGGTTGGAGCTATGAAAGCGGGTGCTGTGATTGTTGATGTGGCCATTGATCAGGGGGGCTGCGTTGCTACCTCTAAAGCCACGACCCATGATAATCCCACATTTGTGGTTGATGATGTTGTTCACTATTGTGTAGCCAATATGCCAGGTGCTGTTGCCAGAACCTCAACGATAGCCCTGAATAATGCAACCTTGCCTTATATTCTTGAGCTGGCCAATAAAGGTAGCAAGAGATCACTGACTGAAAATCCACAGCTACGGGAAGGAGTGAATATCTGTGGTGGTAAGGTCACTCACAAACCGGTAGCTGATGCCCAGGGGTTGGAATACACGCCAGCTTCAGTTGCCTTGAAATCGATTTGATAGCTTACAGCTTTCACCCGTGAAATGGTTAATGAGAAAAGTATAAAGTTACAGTCCTCATTAATCCTTTCTGTTTCTCTAAATACCACTTTTTATTTTTGTAAATAGTCTTATTCTGGGTTTGTCATCCTTGATATCAAATACGTCAAAGGTAAATAGGTTTTTCTTTGTTTTCAGGTCAGGGTAAATGGCAGGGTTGTTTTTTATGTGATCATCCAGAAAGGGAATTGCCGCTTTATTTGCACTGGCGTAGGAAACATAATTCTGAATATTGGCCATGACTTCAGGTTCCAGTAAGTAATTCAGAAATTGATAGGCTTCGCCAATATTTTGAGCATCTCTGGGCATGGCAACCATGTCAAAGTACATACCACTGCCTTCCTTAGGTATGGAATATTCTATATGAATGCTATTTTTTGCCTCTCTTGCCCGGTCGGCAGCCTGAAAGATATCTCCCGACCATCCCACAGCAACACAGATATCGCCATTGGCCAGGTCTGAAATAAATTTTGATGAATGAAAATAGGTAATATAAGGCCTGACTTTCATCAGCAGTTGTTCAGCTTTTTTATAATCATCACGGTTTCTTGAATTAGGATCCAGTCCCTCGTGAACCAGTGCCGCTGGTATGACTTCATCGTAAGCATCGAGAAAGGCGACACCACAGCGGCTCAGTTTTTTGATGTTCTCTTCATTAAAGACAAGATCCCAGCTGTCAGTGGGAGCATCTGTTCCTAAGTATTTTTTTACCAGATCCGGGTTATACCCAATACCTGTTGTTCCCCACATATATGGAACAGCATATTGGTTACCTGGATCAAACATTTCCACTTTAGCCATTAACTCTCTATCCAGGTTTTCCCAGTTAGAAAGTTTGTTTCTGTCCAGTGGTTGATAAGCTCCGGCTACAATCTGCCTTGCCATATTGCTGGCAGTGGGAAAAACCAGATCATAACCTGTTTTCCCGGAAAGCAGCTTGGCCTCCAGAGTTTCAAGGCTATCAAACACATCATAGATAACCTCTACACCTGTTCTTTTTTCAAAGTTGGCAATAGTGTCTTCAGCAATAAAATCAGACCAGTTATATATATAGAGTTCTTTTTTCTGTGCGTGGGCTGCCGTGATCATTAATGATGAGATAACTGCTGTAGTGAGGCATAACTTCCTGAAGCGCTGAAACAGGCTGAAAGTCATTTTACAGGTTCCTTATTCTCTTGTTTTCAGGGAAAACTTATTTTAAGCCGCCGATTTTATAGCAAAACTTATTACCGGGTTATTTGACACAGGACAGCTTTTTTAGCCAGTCAACAGCCCCTAGTGAACAAGTCAGGAACCTCCGGTTTTCAAACGGGTTTTGGTTTAATTCATTCTGAGTGTGACTATTGTATGCATAGGTGCTTATACAGAAAGTAACAGGTACTCCCTTTCCCACGAACTTATGACACGTTTAAAGTTTTCATATTCTACCCGTTTAACGGCAACATAGGTGTTGACAAAAGATTCACCAAGCATTGCCGTTAGCTCTTTACACTCTTCCATCATATCCAGCGCGGATTCCAGGTTGATGGGAATACTTTGATTTCTGAGTCCATAGGCACTCCCTGTTACCGGTTCTTCGGGAGCCAGCTTTTCCTGAATACCCATATACCCACAAAGCAAGGTGGCAGCAAATGCCAGGTAGGGGTTGGCATCAGCGCCAGCCAGCCGGTTTTCTACTCGCCTGGCCGCTGGGGGAGATTCCGGGACTCGCAATGCCACCGTTCTATTATCTACACCCCAAGAGACATTGACAGGTGCTGATTCCCCGGGGAGAAAGCGTCGATAGGAATTGACGTTCGGGGCAAACAAAGGAACCGCCATAGGGATATATTTTTGTAAGCCGCCAATATAGTGCAGAAAGCGTTCGGAAAATGAACCGTCCCCATCGCTGAAGATATTGTTGCCGCTTTTACAATCAATGATGCTCTGGTGAATGTGCATGGAGCTGCCCGGTTCATTTTCTACCGGCTTAGCCATGAAGGTTGCGGATATCTTATGCTTGAGAGCAGCCTCCCGGACACAGCGCTTGAAGGTGAATACCTGATCAGCCAGAGAGAGGGGGTCACCATGACGGAAATTGATTTCCATCTGGGCCACCCCCTCTTCATGAATCAGGGTATCAATATCCAGTTCCTGGGCTTCACAGTAATCGTAGATATCTTCAAAAAGTGGGTCATATTCATTGGTGGCATCAATACTATACGACTGTCTTCCATATTCCTGCCGGCCGGAACGCCCAACAGGGGGTTCCAGAGGGAGGTCTGGGTCAGTGCATCGCTTGGTAAGGTAAAACTCCAGTTCGGGAGCAATAACCGGACGCCATCCTTTGTCATCATATAGCTTAAGTATATTTTTCAACAGTGTTCTGGGGGCTACACTGACAGCATTGCCTTGTTTGTCGTAACAGTCATGTATGATCTGGGCTGTGGGTTCAGTGGCCCATGGGACAAGATAAACAGCGTTTTCATCCGGTTTGAGAATCATATCAATTTCTGCCGGATTTATGAGGCTGTCGTAGGTTTTATCAGGAAGTGAATCACCTGTAACAGTAGCAATCAGAACCGTCTCTGGCAGACGAATGCCCTTTTCATGACAGAACTTACTTGAAGGCATAATCTTGCCTCGAGCCACGCCTGTGAGGTCTGGAATGACGCACTCAACTTCAGATATTTGATGCTCTTTCAGCCAGGCCTTCAGTTTCTTCATGATACCTGCATTTTTTGTCTATTTATTGTGTTATTAGTGTACTCTGACTTTGAATATCATCCAAACAAGCTGGATCATCGGGGCTTCCCAATAAATCATAATAAAATAGGATACGTTCCCTGACCCGTTTTAGCCTTCTTTTATCAGGGAATGAGGCGCTGCCACTTAAGATGCACTTAACGGCTGGCTTTAGTCAATAAATTGAGTATACCTGCTGTTTTTATATGATTGAACTGCTGCTGATTTTTGGCCAGCATGAATCCGGCATAACCCAGCGCATTAATAGCAACACCATCGGGACGACCCTCACTTCGTGGTACGACCAGCATCCATTGCCGGGTCATCAACAGATTGTAGGGGGCAGGGTTTTCCTGTCCAGAGGTGATCAAGCTCAACGTTGATAACATTTGTTGGTAGAGCGAGAAGAGATAACCGGCATCATCGCTTTTTAAATCAAGTTTGCATGCCAAGTGTTTAAAAGGTAACTGTAGCAGCTGTTCGGGTTGGTAAGAGGGTATTGAGGCCATAATGCCATCAATGGGTAGCTTATCCAGAGGGAGCGCCTGTAAATGCCTGTGGGGCTGGCTGGCTCCAGCCTGTCTGCCGCTATTATAAAAAGACAGTAGGTCCAGCTGGCTGTGGATATCTGCCAGAGCGGTAAACTCATTCAGAGTTAATAATGACTCCTGGGATTCGAATACCGGTGTGACAATAAGAAAATGGTTGGGAACCAGGTTGTATTTATTTAACAGAATGACATGGCCACTGTTCAGGTGTTTAACATACAGGCTTTTTTCATAGGGTAGAAATGGATTTTTGGAAATTGAATACCCTTTCTTTTTTTTTCGGAATCCATTCAGTACACGGACCTGAAATGGAATACCTTGCTCATTAATAGGCTGGATCAGGGTGGGAGCTGTTTCTAATGCCCCTGACTCTGTGGCCAGTTTGCTTACTTGGGATAAGGAATCAATCAGTTCTGTTTCTAAAAATTTCATAATGGGTATTAACAATAGATTCAAAACTGGCAGTTTGAACTATTACTTTAGCTTTTTCGATCATCTGTTACCGCTTTTTTGGAATAGTGTCGTGTTTTAACTCAAGGCTTCTACAGATAGAAGCCTCTTACTGATGTTATTTCATTGTGGGAATAACAAACTCCGTATCTCCGCGAATTCCTGTAGGCCAGCGTGAGGTGATCGCTTTTTTGCGGGTATAAAACCGAACACCATCCTCACCATGCATATGCAGAGGACCAAACAGTGAGCGTTTCCAGCCCCCGAAACTATGGAATGCCATGGGTACAGGGATGGGAACATTAATGCCAACCATGCCTATTTGAATATCGTGCGCAAACTGTCGGGCACTGTCTCCATCCCGGGTAAATATGGCTGTGCCATTGCCATACTCATGGGCATTGATGATATCGACTGCCGTCTTGTAGTCAGGAACGCGGACAACACTGAGTACCGGTCCAAAAATTTCTTCTTTGTAAATGCCCATATCAGTGGTGACATTATCAAATAGGCATCCACCTAAAAAATAGCCTTCTTCATGCCCTGTTATCTTTAGATTTCGACCATCAACAATCAGTGAAGCTCCCTGGGCAACGCCGGAATCAATATGATCCTTAACTTTGCTGCGATGGGCTTTGCTAATTAAAGGACCCATTTCTACGCCGGGTTCCATGCCATTTCCGATTCTCAGTTCCCGAACTCTGGGCGCAAGCTTTTCCACCAGTTTATCAGCGATATCTCCAACGGCCACTGCTACTGAAATGGCCATACAGCGTTCGCCTGCAGAACCATAACCTGCTCCCACTAAGGCATTTACCGCTTGGTCAAGGTCGGCGTCGGGCATGATAACCATATGATTCTTGGCTCCGCCTAGTGCCTGAACCCGCTTCCCTGCATGGGATGCTGTTTGGTAGATATACTCTGCAATGGGCGTAGAACCCACAAAGCTGACCGCCTGAATATCCTGATGGGTCAATAGGGTATCAACGGCTTCTTTATCACCATTGATAACATTGAAAGCGCCGTCCGGTAATCCAGCCTCGTGCA
The DNA here is from genome assembly GCF_025643335.1 of Endozoicomonas sp. Mp262. NCBI lineage: Bacteria > Pseudomonadati > Pseudomonadota > Gammaproteobacteria > Oceanospirillales > Endozoicomonadaceae > Endozoicomonas > Endozoicomonas sp. Mp262. Next base: position 2,450,399 of record NZ_CP092489.1, read on the forward strand.
TTAGCTCTGCCAGGCGTAACGGTACAGAGGGATCTTTTTCAGAAGGTTTAAGAACAAATGTGTTACCACAAGCCAGGGCAAGGGGAAACATCCACATGGGTACCATGGCTGGAAAGTTAAAGGGGGTAATGCCAGCAACAACTCCCAAAGGCTGTTTTATAGACCAGGCATCCACATCAGTGCCTACGTTTTCAGTATATTCCCCTTTCAGCAGGTGAGGGATACCACAGGCAAACTCTACCACTTCAAGCCCCCGGGTTATTTCGCCCCTGGCATCGTCCAGCACTTTACCGTGTTCGCAGGTGATCAGTTCTGCCAGTTCATTTCGGTGTTGTTCAACCCGTTCTTTAAACTTGAACAGAATCCGTGCCCGGTTAAGCGGGGTGACTTGCTTCCATTCTGTAAAGGCTTTTTGAGCTGCGGTGATGGCTGCTTCAGTTTCATTTTTACTGGCAAGGGAGACGTTGGCAGAGATTTCTCCGGTGGCTGGATTATGGATCGGCTGGCCATGGTCACTGGGTTCAGTGAATTTCCCGGCAATAAAATGAGTCTTGTTTAATGGCATTTGCTTAATCCCTTACTTATTATTGTTGTGATCCTTGGCTTTTTATGACGTTTGCCAGTTTACCTATTAGCCCATCAATATGGATGCTTTTTTTAAAATTAAGGGTGGAAACATTGCCAGAATATCACCAGTCCAGTGAACTCGTGCATCTTTTTTGTAACATCCCTTGAGCACCTTGTATCTTTAAGGCTATTTCTACTGATTCAGAAGCTGATTAGGTAATAAAACCGGGTTGGTAGATTTCAATAGAGCCAGTAATAGTGAATCCTATTGGTTCAATAATAAGTGGAGGCAGTATGACTGATATTAAAAACAGGGATTTTTGGGAAGAGAAAGCCCGAAACCTGAATTTTAATGGCAAGGCGTTTATTGATGGTCACTATGTGGATTCAGCCAGTGGGGACACATTTGATTGTGTTTCTCCTATTGATGGTAAGGTTCTGACCTCAGTTACCAGCTGCTTACAGACCGATGTGGACAAAGCGGTTCTGGGGGCTCGCAGGACATTTGAGTCCGGGGTGTGGTCTCGCCTCTCTCCTGTTGACAGGAAAAAAGTACTACAGGCTTTTGCCGATGAAATCAGTGCTCACCAGGAGGAACTGGCACTGCTCGAAACCCTGGATATGGGCAAGCCTATTACAGACAGTTTTACTGATGATCTTCCCGATGCCATTAACTGTATTCGCTGGTGTGCTGAAGCAGTGGATAAGCTTTATGACGAGGTGGCACCCACAGCAGATAATACCTTGGGACTGATCACCCGAGAGCCTGTGGGGGTGGTGGCTGCTATTGTTCCCTGGAATTATCCCCTTTGTATGGCGGCCTGGAAGTTAGGGCCAGCCCTTGCGGTGGGTAATAGTGTTGTTTTAAAGCCCTCAGAAAAATCACCGTTAACAGCTATTCGTATCGCTGAACTGGCAAAGAAAGCAGGCCTGCCAGATGGTGTGCTACAGGTGTTGCCCGGTTATGGACATACCGCGGGGAAAGCCCTGGCCCTTCACCCTGATGTTGATACCCTGGTTTTTACCGGATCTACCACTACAGCAAGACAGCTAATGGTTTATGCCGGTGAATCCAATATGAAGCGGGTTTGGATAGAGGCCGGTGGGAAGACGCCTAATATTGTGTTTGCCGATGCTCCTGATCTGAAAAAAGCGGCGAAGATTGCGGCGATGGCCATTTTTTGTAATCAAGGAGAAGTTTGTGTAGCAGGTTCAAGACTGTTAGTGGAAGACTGTATTTATGATGATTTTCTACAGTGTGTTGTTGAAGAAGTGAGTAATTGGCAGCCAGGCCATCCTTTGGATCCAAATGCAGTTGCAGGCGCTATTGTTGATGAAATTCAGCTAAAGAGAGTTCTTGGCTATATCGAGAAAGGTCAGTCTGAGGGAGCGAAATTGACGGTTGGCGGGCAGCGAATAATGAAAGACATGGGTGGTTTTTATATAGAGCCAACCATCTTTAATGATGTATCCAATACTATGACCATTGCCCGGGAAGAAATTTTTGGGCCTGTGCTCTCTGTGATTCGATTCAAAACGGAAGAGGAGGCTGTAACTGTAGCTAATGATTCTGTCTATGGCCTGGCGGCTGCATTATGGACTCGTGATTTATCCAGGGCTCATCGTCTTTCCCGTCGCCTTCGTGCCGGTTCAGTATGGATAAATAATTATTTTGGGGGTGATATGACAGTACCTTTTGGTGGCTACAAACAATCCGGCAATGGGCGAGATAAATCCATGCATACCTTTGATAAATACTCTGAGCTAAAAGCGACCTGGATTTCCCTTGAATAACAATAGGGCAATAAACAATGGCTATGTGGAAGAAAGCTCGAAGCTGTTTGGAACATGTGGCCACTTATTATGCAGCAACTGTTAATTCCAGTGTGAATTTTCCTACACTGAATCAACATATGACTGCTGACGTTTGTGTTGTTGGTGGAGGTTTTTCTGGTGTTGCGACAGCATTAGAACTGGCAGAAAAAGGCTACAAGGTGGTATTGCTGGAAGGCCATAGAATAGGCTGGGGAGCATCGGGCCGCAATGGAGGTCAGTTAATTCGGGGTATTGGTCATGGTATAGAGCAGTTTCGCAATGAAATTGGTCAGGAGGGTATTGATGCTATAGCTAACATGGGGATTGAAGCTGTCCAGATTGTTCGTGATAGAGTTACCCGGCATGATATTCAGTGTGACTTGAAAATGGGCTATTTTGATGCAGCCATTAAACCTCGTCATATGAAGGTATTAGAACAGGAAGCTCGCTCTTTACAAAACCAGGGTTACAGTGAAAAGTTACAACTTATTGGATCAGGGCAGGTTGCCAGTGTTGTTGGTTCAAGGCGCTATATTGGTGGCTTGGTGGATATGGGGAGTGGTCATCTTCATCCATTAAATCTTTGTATTAGCGAGGCAAAGATTGCAGAGGCACTGGGGGTTTATATCTTCGAAGGCTCCCAGGTTCAAAAAATTCATTACGGTGAATCAATCAAGGTTGAAACTTCTGATGGTGAAGTTGTTGCTGATCAGTTGGTTCTGTGTGGTAACGCCTATCTTGGTGAATTGGAACCTCGGATAGCAGGAAAAGTGCTGCCTGCCGGGAGTTATATTATTGCCACAGAACCTTTGCCGGAATCTATCTATAAAAAACTGCTGCCTAAAGATATGGCTGTAGCAGATATGAGTATTGCCCTGGATTATTTCCGTCTGTCTGAGGATAAGCGACTTTTGTTTGGGGGAGTATGCAACTACTCCGGGCGAGACCCAGAAAACATTGCCAAGGTATTACAGCCAAAGATGCTTAGAGTATTTCCAGAGCTTGTAAATTATCGTATTGAATACCAGTGGGGAGGTATGCTGGGTATAGGGGCTAATCGAATGCCTCAAATTGGCAGAGTGGAACCTAATGTTTATTATGCACAAGCCTATTCAGGGCATGGTGTCAATGTAACACATATGGCTGGAAGGGTTATTGCTGAAGCCATTTCTGGTAATGCTGAACGGTTTAACGTTTTTAACAGAATTGGTCATATTACTTTTCCTGGAGGAAAGTATTTCAGGTCGATGCTATTGGCTGCCGGGATGCTTTGTTACCGGATAAAAGAGCTATTTTGAAAAAACAAAGTTAGTCAATAGCTTTTCCTATAATACGGTTGGCGCATATTATTGCAGCTATTCCCGTGACATCAATTAAATCACTGCAACAGCAAGGCTTACAGTAAATTCCAAATGGAGTGATTTCGCACAAAATAACGTCTACTTTTGATAGGGATACTTTATCAATGGCTGTCTCTCATGGCTTATCCATTCCAAAAAAGTCGTAAGCATCTTTGTGCAAACAGTTTAATTACTACGATTTCTGAAAGTTATGAGCAAATTCCAGATGTCCGACCAAACAAGGATTCCAGAAAAATAACAATACATGATGCCTCCATGTCCGCTTTTGCCATGATGCATCTCAAGTACCCATCGCTCCTCTCGTTTGAGCGTGATAAAACAGAGCAAGAAGTAAGGCATAACCTTGAGCACCTGTATCAGATAAAAAAACGTGCTCCCTGTGATACCAGTATGCGGGAAATCCTGGATCCAATAGATCCCGTAGAGTTCAAAAAGCCTTTTAAGACATTGCTGTCTAACGTCCAAAGGGGCGGATTACTGAAGGCATTCGAATTTCACTGCGGGAACTTGAAAAATCACTACTTGCTCCCGATCGATGGAACTGGGCTATTTTACTCCTGCAATAATAAAAAACCTTGTCAGGAGTGCTGTACTAAAAATAAGGGAAAGGCCAACGAAGCTCACTACCACCAGTTAATGGCAGCATGCATTGCTCACCCGGATCAAAAAACAGTCTTGCCATTGGCACCGGAAGCCATAGTTTGCCAGGACGGTTCGACCAAAAATGACTGTGAAAAAAATGCCATTAAACGGTTGTTTGCCACCATACGAGAGCATCACCCACGTCTAAAGTTCGTTATTCTTCTGGACAGTCTTTATGCTGACAACCCCACTGTCCAACTGATTAAGAGTTATGGCTGGCATTACATCATTGTCGCGAAAGATGGCAACCATGCCTCGCTGGTTGAAGCGATGGATGAGCTGGATAAAGAAGGAAAAGTTCACCGTGCTGAAAAAGTTAATGAAGAGACTGGAATTAAGTGGTGGTTTCGCTATGCCAATGACGTCAGGCTGAACAAGGCAAAATATGCAGAACAGGTTAATGTGCTTGATTTTGTCGAAACCGATAAAAAAGGTAAACAGCATATCTGGTGCTGGGTGACTGATATTCCGCTTAACGAAGAAACCATAGAACCCGTCATGAAAGGAGGGCGCTGCCGATGGCATATTGAGAACCAGACGTTTAACACCCTGAAAAATCAAGGCTACGATCTCGAACATAACTACGGTCACGGTGAGAAGCACTTAGCCACAAATCTGGCCTATCTGACGATGCTTGCTTTTCTCGTAGATCAAATACAGGAACTGTGCTGTCCCCAGTTTCAGGAAGCTTTAAGAACCCGCTCAAAAGGAGTCCGTATAGCATTATGGAAATGGATACAGGGCTATTTTTTGCATTGGCTGATAAAAACGTGGGAGGGGCTTTTTTACACAGTAACTCATGGTATTGAAGAGAAAAGGGTGATTCCATTCGATACATCATAACCGGCCATATCGTAGCTACGTTCAGGGGTGACATTTTTTCTTTAAAGCTCCGCTTTGTTAATTGGCGGCTCAGTTTTGATCGGCTTCATTATTTTTGCTGCCTTATTGTCAATACCAACGATCATCGACGTTCATCATGCGGGAATAGCTGATATTATTGTTGCCTGGATTGGAAAAATTCAAAAAAGTGTGAAATTAAAATAGATGAGATGAAAAAAACTACTATTAATTGGCAGACTATTTGGGGTGTCTTGATGCCTATCGCTATACTGATTTGGCTATACGCTCTATAGTTATTTAGGCAGACGTTAGTTGACCTGAATCAACACCTTGTTATACATTGCTCTTCAGAATGAAAAAGTAGGGGTTTACGCCAGCTGCTTTTATAATAAAGAAACGACAATGGAGGGGCATTATGTCAAGACTGATCGAGCGAATTATTCAGGATCACGAGCACATTGCCCGCCTGCTCGACTGCCTGGATTATGAAGTAGCTGGTTATCGGGAAGGAGCTGATTACTCGCCCAAGTTGCCAATTATCCAAGATGCCTTGGATTACCTTTATAACTATTGTGATGTATTTCACCATCCTCTTGAGTCAAGGCTAATGGCTCGCCTCAGACCTAAGCTAAAGGAAGTGGAACATAGAGTAAACTTTGAACTGATTGAAGAACAGCATAAACAGATTCGAGACTTAAGCGGTAAGCTTTTGGAAAGCTTTAACCGTATTTCTTTCGATCAGGTTATACCAATTAATTTGCTATTGTCAGAATATCAGCTATATAGCAAGCTGCAGAGAAGCCATATGAGGGCTGAACAGAATTATATGATTCCAGCCATGCAGACCTATCTTACAGGTGAGGACTTGTTGTCTGTAGAAGAAGAAATAAGAGCACATCCTGACCCTTTATTTGGTGCACATATCTGGGAGGCGTATGAAGACCTTTATCAGCATATTTTGAAATACGCCAGGGTAGTTGAGCCAGCTTGATTAGGATAGTGGGTGATGGTGCCTGATGGTTTTTGCTTTAATGCAGCCATCGTCAGGCACAGACTATTATAGCACAACTGATAGTTGTTTTTTTGATTCTATGATTCATTTTATGATAAGTATTTTTTATCAGTTTTTTTTGATTTTTTCATTAACGGCTAGACTCAATAATAAGTGCATCTTCATTTTGTTAGTTGTTTTATAAACTATGCATTTAAAGGTTGTGTTAAAAAATTATTCAGAATAACGAAAAGTCTGCTTGGAGGATTAAAGTCCTTTTTTAGGCAAGGAAGTTTATGGATTCTTCATATGATAAAACGATAATTGGATATATTTCTAAGGCAAATGCCGTTGTTATGGTGGTTGATGAGAATGGCATTGTTAGAATTGCTGATATCGGTGACCCGCTGTATCTTAATGAAAGAGTTATTAATGACTCAACATCAAGTGTGATTATTGAGCTGATTAATGACCAGCTTTTAAATTTGCCTGACAGCCAGCAAGTTACCATGCACGTAGATCTCTTGAATTCACCAGCCCTGGGGAGTTCAGATGAAGATCAAGTAGAGGATGTTCCTGCCAGTGATTATGATCAACCCCAAGAGCAAATCATTCAGCCAGAGCAGGTATTAGCTCCAGAAACTGATGATGGCGATACTGCTGATCAGATAAAACCCGTTGAAGATACGTTTGCTAGAGAGGCTATTATTGATCGCCTGGTTCAAGCCGAGCGTGTGGATTCCAGTACGGATAAGAGCGCTGAAATTGAAAATGATTTTTTGAATCTAAAATCAAACCAAAAAACATTCAATGAAGTTGACCAAAGAGTAGTAGAACATCTTCCTCCTCAGGTCAAAGATTTGTTTTTAACAATCACTGAAGATTTAAATTTTAGTTTTGATGGTGTGCAGTTTTCATCAACATCAACAATACAGTCAATAACGATTATTTGTAAGTTCTCAATAACTGCTGGATAGCTGCAAAATTCTGATATACATCTATCCTTCCCTCATGCAACCCCCAATCAATCAAGAGCAAGTGTACTCACCTGCGAGATTACTGAATCTTGTTGCTCAGCAGCAAGGGCAGATTACTCAGCAGCAAGAGCAGATAGCGAAGCTTCAAGCGCTTGTTGAGGCACTGCAAGCGCAGATTCGTCGTCTTAAAAAACTGCCGCCAAAGCCTGATATCAGACCCAATACAAAACCAAAAGATGATGGTAAAAAGGGTGATAATGGTCCCGGTGATGACAACGAACCGCCTGATAATTCAGGGAAACGTAAGGTTGAGAAGCCTGGCGAACGAACACGAAAAAATCGCCAACAGCCTGATAAGCCAGCAACAGAAAAAATCATCACCGTAGAAGTATCTGATGTCCCGTCTGGTTCGACACCAAACGGATTTAGCTCTTTTTCTGTACAAGAGCTGACTATTCAGGCGTTCACGGTCGAGTATCATTTGGAGCAATGGCAGACGCCCGACGGACAAACCATCACAGCAAAACCTCCCGAAAGCCTGCATGGACATCACTATGGACCACAACTCCAGTCCTATTTGTTGTACCAGCATCACGGTTGCTCGGTGACTCAGCCGCAGCTGTTGGACTGGTTGTGGGATATAGGAATCTCAATGTCCGCGGGAGAACTTCATCGGCTACTCACTGAAGGTCATACTGACTTTCATGAAGAAAAAGACGCTTTGCTGGCAACAGGGTTCAAATGCTCCCGCTACATCCAGACCGATGACACCGGAGCTAGGCATAAAGGACAAAATGGCTACTGTACCATTATCAACAATGAGCTATTTGCCTGGTTTGAGAGCACAGGCAGTAAGAGTAGGGAAAACTTCCTGAGCCTCTTGCATCGCCCCTGGAAGACTTATTCCGTCACGCAGGACGCCTTGGACTATCTGGAAAAATTTGATTACCCGGAGAAGTGGCTAAGCATCATCAGGCAATACATGGGCGTTACGTTTTTAAACCGGGAAGCCTGGGAAGCAGCCCTTAACGACCATGGGCTAACGGGAAAGACCCGGCGCAAGCAAGCAGCAGAAGCGCTTATTTACAGCAGCTTAATGGCTCATGGTATGGGACACCTGACCACATTCAGTGATGGTGCTCAGCAGTTCAACGTATTCAACCATGCTCAATGCTGGGTTCATGCGGAGCGGGGATTGGCTAAAGTCCACCCGGTCAATGAGCAGCAAGCCAGTGCACAGTACTGGTGTCGTACATGGTTCTGGGCTATCTACAACGATTTAAAAGTCTTCAAGGCCAGCCCCGATAAAAGTAAAGCTCAAAACATACGTCGCGATTTCAAGGCCCTGACTAATACCCAGGTAGACTTTCCTGATTTACAGGACGCACTGTCAGGGCTGGTCGTTATAGAGAAGGAATTGCTACAGGTACTCGATGCTCCAAGCCTTCCGCTCCATAACAACCTGAGCGAAAGCCAAATACGGGAATACGTGAAACGACGAAAAATCAGCGGCGGCACAAAAAGCAAAGCGGGAAGAAAGTGCCGGGATACGTTTGCCAGCCTGAAAAAAACTTGCCGGTTGTACGGTTTATCGTTTTGGCATTATCTGAAAGATCGAATCATGGGCAGTGGCAGTTTTCCCTGGTTGCCCGACCTGATAGAACAAGCATCCAGCGACTTTTCGTGTGGGTTAACCAGCAGTTATTGAGAACTTACGATTATTTCTATTCCTGATCTAGGTCGTTTAAAATTGAATGATATTGATGTACTTCCGGGGCAGCAAATTCTTGTTCGGGATTTATCGGATCTGACCTATCAGCCTGCTCAAGATGAATACGGAAAAGATTATTCAAGTTTTAAATTTCAGGTTAGTGATGGTGCCAAGGAAAGTACTATCCAGCAATTAACCTTTAATGTATTGCCTATCAATGATGCTCCAATTCTAGAAGATAAAGTTTTTGCCCTATGTACGGGACAAAACTTTAAGTAAAATCTGAAAATCAATCTGATCACTTTTTGAACATCCATTCTTCAAAACTCTTCGGAGCATATCCAACCCCAGTCGGAACAGGCTTTTGGCTGGTCGCCAGTGCTTATTGAGAGGCAGCCCTTCCGCTTCCCCGTATTTCCAATGCCCTGCTATCAGACACCAGGCAAATGCCAGTGCAAGAACCCCCATCAGCTTATCCATACGGTCAAGCTCAGTCATATGAGTCGATTCAAGGTCAAATCCCCTGCTTTTAAGGCAGCCAAACAGAGTCTCAATAGACCAGCGCTTATAATAGTCTTCGATCATAGTTTCAGGTTTCTTCGTTGCCACTACAATCAAAAGACCTTTTATCGTGCGTCTGGCAGCGATATATAAACAGACACCAGATACTTTACGCTTGGTGAACCAAGTTTCTGTCTGATTGAGTTTTACATTCCTGAATAGTTGTTTGGCATTAATGTCTTTACCACAGCTACCAAGAACAGGAGTGTCTTCCTTTATTCGAAGCCGACAGATAATGCCTTGCTCATCCAGCCACTTAAACCAATCACGGCCAACAAACTCCCGGTCGGCGAGCAGTTCATCAATCTTGTCTGCCGGGATCAACGCCAGCACTCTCTTCATGATGGCTATGCGCTCGGCGGTATTAGAGTTGCCGCCTGACTTATCCAGACATACCCAGGCGATAGGAATGGCAGCACCCTGCCAGGCAATTGAAACCACCAGATAGTTGACGTGATGAGAGCCAAATTTCCAGTTAGTTCTATCCATGCAGAGTGTGTAGGTGGTGAGACTCAGCCAATGTAAAATCAACCGTCCGAGCTGCTCATAGCAATATGTGTAGCCTGAAAAAAATCGTTTTATGCGCCGATAGCTGGAGTCTTCCAGCGCTTTGCTCTGGAACTCTTCTGCCACACGGCAAAGGTTGCAGGAGCGTGCCCTTATGAGAGCAAGTATGAACTGGGCAAGAAATATAATCCGGGCTTGATGCCAGGGGAGATGAGCTTTAAGCTCTTGGGCTAATGAGCTGACGTCTTCCATGTACGACTACGGTAACTGTACGGAGGTTAGAGACCATACAGGTTACTCTACATGGGCGTCAGCTCATACCCCTTGGTTTTTCTAGCTTTCCTGATTTTTGTCCCGTACACAGGTTTTTGCCATTGATGAAAATGTGCTAGCAGATGGTTCCCTGATACCTGGAGTAGTCACAGGAAGTGATACGGACAGTGATCAGCTATTGGCGTATTCAATTATTTCAGGAAATGAAGGTAGCCGGTTTGCCATTGATAGTAATACGGGTGAAATTTCAGTTATAGACTCTTTAGATTATGAAGCCCAGGATAGCTATAACCTGATAATTCAGGCAACAGATAGTGGTGTTCAACCTCTAAGTGATACCGCCACTATTACTATCGATATTAACGACCTTAATGAAGCACCGGTAGTGACTGTGCCAGGCTCGACCTCCTATACAGAGGGTGATGGTGCAGTAACGGTACTTGGGTCGTTAATTTTGAGCGACCCTGAAGGAACCCTGGAAAGTGCAACTATTCAGCTCAATGGGAGTCGTGGGCAAAATCATTTGATAGAAGATCAGCTGGCATTTCAGGATCAAAATGGAATTACCGGTAGTTATGATGCAGCGAATGGTGTGCTTAATCTAAGTGGTACTGCCACGGTCGCACACTACCAGGCAGCTCTACGCAGTATTACCTATACCAATTTGTCAGATGTCCCTGCCACTGATGAGAGGGATTTATCTGTAATTGTTAATGATGGTTTTATAGAAAGCAATACAGCTAGTACCACTCTGAGTGTGTATGCAGTTAATGACGGTCCTGTTATTACAGGTGCAGGGAACTTAATTGATAAAACCATGGATACAGCTAACCAGGAGGGGTTAGCCCAGCATATTCAGATTGTAAAAACAGGGGGGCATGCTTTTTCAGTTGGCGAAAAAATTGAACTCACTTTTATCAATAGTGAAGATAGTAGTGAAAGTTATACCGTTGCCTATACCATCAATGATACTGCCTCACACCGCATCGCAGCAGGTCTGACTAACTCCATTCTTAATAACCCCGGTATTGGAAACTATGTCAGTGTTGTGTCGGAAGGCGGCAACGTTATTAGCTCTCAATACAGAAATGTGATTGGTTTTGATGATCCTAATCAGCCACCCTTTAACTTGAGCACGGTGATTAAGGATGCCAGCGATCAAGTGATTTCAACTGACACGGTTATGATGCAAAACACATCCGGTGTATATGGGGAAAACTATAACGGTATAGGTTCAGCAGGAACAGCACAGATAGAAACCTTGATTGTTCCCGCTGGGTTGCAGGTAGGTCAAACTGTCAAACTATTTATTAATGATCTGGAAGTCAGTCATACAGTTGCTTTAGGAGAAAGTGTTGCGGATATCCGTGATGCCCTATTAGGTCAGTTTTCTGATTTTGATATAAGTCGTGTGGTAACGGTAGAAGTTAATGGTCTTGATAAGATTTCTCTAAGAGCCTTAGAACCGGGTGAACCCTTTGATGCTTATGGTTTAATTACCTCTGCTAATGATCTATTCAACTTGGCTGTAGATGAAAATACTGCTTTGGGTACAGTGGTTGGTACAGTTGGAGCCAATGATCGAGATGGTGATAGTGATACCCTGACCTATGCCCTTATAGAGGATGCAGATGGACGCTTTGCTATAGATAGCAATACTGGCGAGATTACGGTTACTGGATCCCTTGATCATGAAGATATTGACAGCCATACCGTTATAGCTTCAGTCACAGATAGTCATGGGGCTTTATCCCAGCAGCAAGTGACAATTGAGGTGGGTGATGTCAATGATATACCGGTAGCGAGTGCGGATACGCAAACCACTCAGGAGAAGGAAAGCCTGACCCTGGATGTACTGGCTAATGACACGGATGAGGATCACAACGATAACACTGCTAACTTCAGTCTGGACAGTGTGCAGATCGTTGACGGGAATGGAAGTCCAGTTAATGGCCAAGGCTCGGTCAGTATCGTCAATAACCAATTGCAGTTTGTACCGGGCAGTGACTTTGATCGTCTGGCCACCGGTGAAACGGCGACGGTTACCGTACGTTATATAATGTCCGATAACGAGGGGGCAACCTCCGAGTCTACGGCCACTATTACGGTGACCGGCACCAATGATGAACCGGTCGCTCATGTGGATACGGAAACCACTCAAGAGAATGACAGTCTGATTCTGGATGTGCTGGCTAACGACACAGATGTGGATCATAACGATAACGCTGCCAATTTCAGCCTGGACAGTGTGCAGATCGTTGATGTTGATGGCAACCCGGTTAGTGGGCAGGGTACGGTCAGTGTCGTCAATAACCAATTGCAGTTTGTGCCGGGCAGTGACTTTGACAGTCTAGCCAATGGTGAAACGGTGACGGTTACGGTGCGTTATGTAATGTCTGATGACGAGAGGGCGACGTCAGCATCCACAGCCACCCTCATCGTCACCGGTACCAATGATGATCCAATCGCCCGTGCGGATACGGAAACCACTCAAGAGAATGACAGCCTGACCCTGGATGTGCTGGCGAATGACACGGATGCGGATCACAACGATAACTCAACCAACTTCAGCTTGGACAGTGTGCAGATTGTGGATGGCGATGGCAATCCGGTCAGTAGCCAGGGCACGGCCAGCATCGTAAATAACCAATTGCAGTTTGTACCGGGTAGTGATTTTGACAGCTTGGCCACGGGTGAATCGGCGACGGTCATCGTACGTTATATAATGTCCGATAACGAGGGGGCCACCTCAGAGTCTACGGCCACTATTACGGTCACCGGCACCAATGATGCACCGGTGGCCAGCGCAGATACCCAAACCATCCACGAGAATGAAACCCTGACCCTGGATGTACTGGCGAATGACACGGATGAGGATCACAGCGATACCACCGCCAACTTCAGCCTAGACAGTGTGCAGATCGTTGATGGCGATGGTAATCCAGTCAGCGGCCAGGGCACGGTCAGTATCGTTAATAACCAATTACAGTTTGTGCCGGGCAGTGACTTTGACAGCCTGGCCAAGGGTGAAACGGCGACGGTCACGGTGCGTTATGTAATGTCTGATAACGAGGGGGCGACCTCCGAGTCTATAGCCACCATCACGGTCACCGGTACCAATGATACACCGGTGGCCAGCGCAGATACCCAAACCATCCACGAGAATGAAACCCTGACCCTGGATGTACTGGCGAATGATACGGATGAGGATCACAGCGATACCACCGCCAATTTCAGCCTAGACAGTGTGCAGATCGTTGATGGCGATGGTAATCCAGTCAGCGGCCAGGGCACGGTCAGTATCGTTAATAACCAATTACAGTTTGTGCCGGGCAGTGACTTTGACGGCCTGGCTACGGGTGAAACGGCGACGGTCACCGTACGTTATGTAATGTCCGATAACGAGGGAGCAACGTCAGAATCAACCGCTACCATCACAGTCACCGGAACCAATGATGCACCGGTGGCCAGTGCGGATACACAAACCATCCATGAGAATGAAACCCTGACCCTGAATGTACTGGCTAATGACACAGATAAGGATCACAACGATAGCGCTGCCAACTTCAGCCTGGACAGTGTGCAGATCGTTGATAGTGATGGCAATTCTGTCAGCGGCCAGGGTACGGTCAGTGTCGTCAATAACCAGTTGCAGTTTGTTCTGGGTAGTGACTTTGACAACCTGGCTAATGGTGAAAGTACGACGGTGAGTGTGCGTTATGTAATGTCTGATAACGAAGGGGTGACCTCAGAGTCAACAGCCACCATCACAGTAACCGGCAGCAATGATGCGCCCGTTGCTACTGATAGCACGCTTACCTTAGTTGAGGATAACAGTTACGCCTTTTCTATCGCAGATTTCGGTTTCAGTGATGTTGATGGTGACAGCCTCGACTCTGTCACTATAACGCAGGCACCAACCGCCGGTGAACTTAAACTGAATGGAGTCGTTGTTAGTGACGGGCAGGTTATTGACTTCAGTGATATCGGATCACTGGTCTTTACACCGGCTGCTGATGCCAGTGGAGATGATTATGCAGACATTCAATTCACTGTTAATGATGGATTGACTAGCAGTGCTACACAGGTGCTCACCTTTGATGTCAGTGCTGTAGATGACGCCCCCATAGTGGTGGACAGTACTCTGACACTTGATGAAGACAGTCCGCACAGTTTTGCAGCAGCGGATTTTGGTTTCACCGATGTGGATGCTGGCGACAGTCTGGCGTCTGTAACAATCATTCGTCTGCCTGATGCAGGTAGTCTGACGTTTAATGGCGAGCTAGTCACTGTAAATCAAGTGATTGCTGCGGCGGATTTAGGCAATCTGGTATTTACAGCGGTTGAACATGCCCACGGCAATGATTATGCCAATTTAGTTTACAAGGTGACCGATAGCAGTGGCCTTGAGAGTGGGCTTGGTAGGCTGGATATTGATGTTAATGCGGTCAATGATGCACCGGAAATTGGCAGCTTGGCTTACACACTACAAGAAGATGGCTCTTTATTACTTACTGCTGCCGACCTGTTGGCTACCAGTCATGATGTGGATAACCGGAAGCAGGAGCAGGCAGGTAGTGCCCTGACCAGTCGTTCACATAATGATACCGCCAGGGGTTATTCCTTTGTTCAGCTTGATCCGATCAGTCTGGAAGGCGCAGTGGAGTCCTGGAGTTTCTATTCAAGCAGGGGGGAGGGTAAGCAAGTCACACCATTGCTGATTGAAGAAGTGGGTGGGGAGTATTTTATCCGGGGAGTTGGTACCACAAGGGTCAATACCGCAGAGGGTATTCAAAGCCATGACTTTGATTTGGTATCTGGTACCAAAGAGGTGGGTAGCGGCAATTTTTATATTGGCTGGAAAGATGGCAGTACAACGTCTGGTAATACCGGCGTAGTTGAAGCGGATATGGGCTCAGAACTCACCTCCTCTTCTGTACGCTGGTTTTCAACAACAAGTAGCTCCACTATAAGCGCTGATATGAATCTGGGTGGAGGGAGTTTCGGGTATCGGGACTATTCGATCCAGTTTACGATTTCCGCAGTGGAGCCGGTGGATGAGCTAAGTATTGAGTCAGTTAGTTACAGTGGTAGTGATGGGGTGCTGATAGATAATGGCGACGGGACTTGGCGTTTCACACCAAATGAACACTTTAACGGTGATGTGGATCTGCAAGTCACTGTCACCGACGGGGCGCTTTCGGATACCGCTGCAGCAACACTGACAGTTACACCAGTAAATGATGCACCAGAAGTGTCGGACCAGAGCTTCAGCGTTAATGAAAATGTATTGACAGATGGCTCTGTCATAGTTGGGCAGGTAGAGGCTTCAGACGTCGATATAGACCAGGATAAAAGTTATGCCATTGTGGGTGGCAATGGTGATGGTAAATTTGCCATTGATAGCACCACGGGTGAGATTACGGTAGTCGGTGGGTTGGATTATGAGGCAGTGGATAGCTATAACCTGACTGTGTAGGTCACCGATAATGGCAATCCGGCGCTAAGCGATACGGCAACCATCACTATTGGGATTAATGACCTGAATGATGCTCCAGTGGCCACTGCTGATACCGAAACAGGCCATGAGAACCAGATACTAACCCTTGACGTTCTGGCTAACGATACCGATGAGGATCATAACGATAACACGGCTAATTTAAGCCTGGATAATGTGCAGATTGTTGATGGCGATGGAAATCCGGTCAGTGGACAAGGCACGGTCAGTATCGTCAATAACCAATTACAGTTTGTGCCGGGTAGTGATTTTGACAGTCTGTCTACGGGCGAAAGTACGACGGTGACTGTGCGTTATGTGGTGTCTGATAATGAGGGAGCGACCTCCGAGTCCACAGCCTCTATTACACTCACCGGCACCAATGATGATCCGGTAGCCCATGCGGATACGCAAACCATTCAAGAAAATGAAACCCTCACCCTGGATGTGCTGGCTAATGACACGGACGTAGATCATAACGATAGTTCTGCCAACTTTAGTCTGGACAGTGTGCAGATTGTTGATGGTGATGGAAACCCAGTCAGCGGCCAGGGCACGGTCAGTATCGTTAATAACCAATTACAGTTTGTGCCAGGTAATGATTTTGACAGCTTGGTCAATGGTGAAACGGCAACTGTTACTGTACGTTATGTAATGTCCGATAACGATGGAGCCACATCAGAGTCTACGGCCACTCTCACGGTAACTGGTAGCAACGATGCCCCATTAGTCGCGAACCAAAGCTTTAATGTAAATGAAAATGTGGATACGGATGGTTCGTTCGTTGTGGGTACAGTCGCAGCCAGTGATGTGGATGCTGGTCAGAGCAAAGCCTATACCATTACCGCAGGTAATGATGATAGTAAGTTCGCGATTGATAGCACCACGGGTGAAATCACAGTGGTGGGTGGACTCGATCATGAGGTTGCGGATAGTTATAACCTGACCGTACAGGTCGCTGATGATGGCAGTCCTTCGTTAAGCGATACGGCCACCATCACCATTGGTGTTAATGACCTGAACGAAGCACCGGTAGATATTGCTTTGGCAGCGGATGCGGGAGTAAAGCCTGCAACACCTGAAGTTCAGGCGAGCTGGGAGTTTGATAATAATTACAACAGTGAAAGCGGTGAAAACAGTTTTTCTGGATCTTCTCCAGCATTCATAGCAGGACCCAATAGTCGTTTTAGCAATGCAATCACTTTTGATGGTTCTGCCAGTGATTTTAAAGTGCCTCTGGATGTGTCTGAAACAGCTTATACCGTTTCGTTCTGGTTTAAAGCAGATAATGCTGGTGGGTTGTTGCAAATCCAGAGTAGTGCCCATACTTCTCATGACCGCAATATTTTCCTGAATGCTAATGGCACAATCTCTTCGCGGCTCTGGAGTGAGGAAACGGTTACCAGTACACCAGGAGAAGACTATAACGATGGTCAGTGGCACCATGTGGCCCATACCTTTGGTGGTTCTGTGGGTGGGCAGGTGCTGTATGTGGATGGTAGCGAGGTGGCCAGTGGTTCTAAAGTATCTTCTAATTTCACAAGTCAGAGCCACTTAAGGCTTGGCTATTCAACATCTGGTAATACTTATTTAGACGGTGCTATTGCTGGCCTACAAGTCTTTGATGAAGCTGTTACAGGTAGCCAGATTCCAGATTTGATGGCTGGTGTTGCAGGTGCAGATGCCATTATTAATGAAAGCAGCACAACGGCAGTGTCAATTGGTGCTCTGACAGTATCAGATCAGGATAATACCGCTGAGGCCTTTGGCCAGCATACTTATACAGTTTCTGATAGTCGTTTTGAAGTAGCGGCAGGAGAGTTAAGGCTAAAAGCAGGACAGGCACTTGATTATGAAACAGAGCCAACAATATCTGTCAATGTTACAGCTACAGATGAAAATGGTAGTGGCTTTTCTTTCAGTAAAAATTTTACCATTCAAGTGCGGGATAATAATGATGTACCGATCGCCAGTGCAGATACCCAAACCATCCACGAGAATGAAACCCTGACCCTGGATGTACTGGCGAATGACACGGATGAGGATCACAGCGATACCACCGCTAACTTCAGTCTAGACAGTGTGCAGATCGTTGATGGCGATGGTAATCCAGTCAGCGGCCAGGGCACGGTCAGTATCGTTAATAACCAATTACAGTTTGTGCCGGGCAGTGACTTTGACAGCCTGGCCACGGGTGAAACAGCGACGGTTACCGTACGTTATGTAATGTCCGATAATGAGGGAGCAACGTCAGAATCAACGGCTACCATCACGGTCACCGGCACCAATGATGCACCGGTGGCCAGCGCAGATATCCAAACCATCCACGAGAATGAAACCTTGACCCTGGATGTACTGGCCAATGACATGGATGAGGATCATAACGACAGTACAGCCAATTTCAGCCTGGACAGTGTGCAGATTGTTGATGGGGATGGTAATCCAGTCAACGGCCAGGGCACGGTCAGTATCATCAATAACCAATTGCAGTTTGTGCCGGGCAGTGACTTTGACAGCCTGGCCACCGGTGAAACGGAAACGGTCACGGTGCGTTATATAATGTCTGATGACGAGGGGGCGACGTCAGAATCCACAGCCACCCTCACCGCTACCGGTACCAATGATGCACCGGTCGCTAGTGTGGATACCCAAACCATCCATGAGAATGAAACCCTGACCCTGGATGTACTGGCTAATGATACGGATGGAGATCACAACGATAACACCGCCAACTTCAGCCTGGACAGTGTGCAGATCGTTGATGGCGATGGCAATCCGGTCAGTGGCCAGGGCACGGTGAGTATCGTCAATAACCAGTTACAGTTTGTGCCGGGCAGCGACTTTGACAGCCTGGCCACGGGTGAAACGGCGACGGTTACGGTGCGTTATATAATGTCTGATGACGAGGGGGCGACGTCAGAATCCACAGCCACCTTCACCGTCACCGGCACCAATGATGATCCAATCGCCCGTGCGGATACGGAAGCCACTCAAGAGAATGAAACCCTCACCCTGGATGTACTGGCGAATGACACGGATGAGGATCACAGCGATACCACCGCCAACTTCAGCCTAGACAGTGTGCAGATTGTTGATGGCGATGGCAATCCGGTCAGTGGCCAGGGCGCGGTGAGTATCGTTAATAACCAATTGCAGTTTGTGCCGGGCAGTGACTTTGACAGTCTGGCCACCGGTGAAACGGCGACGGTCATCGTACGTTATGTAATGTCCGATAACGAGGGATCCACCTCCGAGTCCACGGCCACCATCACTGTGACCGGCACCAATGATGCCCCGGTAGCCAGTGCAGATACCCAAACCATCCACGAGAATGAAACCCTGACCCTGAATGTACTGGCTAATGACACAGATAAGGATCACAACGATAGCGCTGCCAACTTCAGCCTGGACAGTGTGCAGATCGTTGATAGTGATGGCAATTCTGTCAGCGGCCAGGGTACGGTCAGTGTCGTCAATAACCAATTGCAGTTTGTGCCGGGCAGTGACTTTGACAGTCTGGCCACCGGTGAAACGGCGACGGTCATCGTACGTTATGTAATGTCCGATAACGAGGGAGCCACCTCCGAGTCCACGGCCACCATCACTGTGACCGGCACCAATGATGCCCCGGTAGCCAGTGCAGATACCCAAACCATCCACGAGAATGAAACCCTGACCCTGGATGTACTGGCGAATGACACGGATGAGGATCACAGCGATACCACCGCTAACTTCAGCCTAGACAGTGTGCAGATCGTTGATGGCGATGGTAATCCAGTCAGCGGCCAGGGTACGGTCAGTGTCGTCAATAACCAATTGCAGTTTGTGCCGGGCAGTGACTTTGACAGCCTGGCCACCGGTGAAACGGCGACGGTCATCGTACGTTATGTAATGTCCGATAACGAGGGAGCCACCTCCGAGTCCACGGCCACCATCACTGTGACCGGCACCAATGATGCCCCGGTAGCCAGTGCAGATACCCAAACCATCCACGAGAATGAAACCCTGACCCTGGATGTACTGGCGAATGACACGGATGAGGATCACAGCGATACCACCGCTAACTTCAGCCTAGACAGTGTGCAGATCGTTGATGGCGATGGTAATCCAGTCAGCGGCCAGGGTACGGTCAGCATTGTCAATAACCAGTTACAGTTTGTGCCGGGTAGTGACTTTGACAGTCTGGCCACGGGTGAAACGGCGACGGTCACCGTACGTTATGTAATGTCCGATAATGAGGGAGCAACGTCAGAATCAACCGCTACCATCACAGTCACCGGCACCAATGATGCACCGGTGGCCAGTGCGGATACCCAAACCATCCATGAGAATGAAACCCTCACCCTGGATGTGCTGGCTAATGACACGGATGCGGATCATAACGATAACACCGCCAACTTTAGCCTGGATAGTGTGCAGATCGTTGATGGGGATGGGAATCCGGTCAGTGGTCAGGGTACGGTCAGCATCGTCAATAACCAATTACAGTTTGTACCGGGCAGTGACTTTGACAGCCTGGCTACGGGTGAAACGGCGACGGTCATCGTACGTTATGTAATGTCCGATAATGAGGGAGCAACGTCAGAATCAACGGCTACCATCACAGTCACCGGCACCAATGATGCACCGGTCGCCAGGGCAGATACCCAAACCATCCATGAGAATGAAACCCTGACTCTGGATGTACTGGAAAATGATACGGATGAGGATCATAACGATAACACCGCCAACTTTAGCCTGGATAGTGTGCAGATCGTTGATGGGGATGGGAATCCGGTCAGTGGTCAGGGTACGGTCAGCATCGTCAATAATCAGTTACAGTTTGTGCCGGGCAGTGACTTTGACAGCCTGGCCACGGGTGAAACAGCGACGGTTACCGTACGTTATGTAATGTCCGATAATGAGGGAGCAACGTCAGAATCAACGGCTACCATCACGGTCACCGGCACCAATGATGCACCGGTGGCCAGTGCGGATACCCAAACCATCCACGAGAATGAAACCCTGACCCTGGATGTACTGGCGAATGACACGGATGAGGATCATAACGATAACACCGCCAACTTCAGCCTGGAGAGTGTGCAGATCGTTGATGGCGATGGCAATCCGGTCAGTGGCCAGGGCACGGTGAGTATCGTCAATAACCAGTTACAGTTTGTGCCGGGCAGTGACTTTGACAGCCTGGCCACCGGTGAAACGGTGATGGTCACCGTACGTTATGCAATGTCCGATAACGAGGGAGCCACCTCAGAGTCTACGGCCACCATTACGGTGACTGGTACCAATGATGCACCGATGGCCAGCAATAACTCGTTTACTCTAGAGGAAGATAATAGTTATACCTTCTCTGTCACTGATTTTGGGTTTAGTGATGTGGATGGCGATAGTCTCCATTCTGTCACTATTAGTCAGATTCCTGCTACTGGTGAACTCAAGCTGAATGGGCTAGTGGTGAGTGATGGGCAGGAGGTTGCGGCTGCTGATATTAGCTCTCTGGTATTTACACCAGTGGTCAACGCCCATGGTGATGATTATGCCGATATACAGTTTACAGTCAGTGACGGAACGATCAATAGTGCAATACAGACGCTGACATTTGATGTGTCCTCAGTCAATGACGGTCCCATAGCACTGGCAGATGGCAACATAACAAATCCGACCATCCCGATCCTGACATCCAATACTGATCAGGGTTTTGTAGTTAGTGCCAGTGGAGAAGTTAATAATTATTATGAGGCTTATAAAGCATTTGATGGAGTTGATGCCAGCAGTGCAAATAATACGAACTCCTGGGCTGTTGCAGGGAACTCTGGCTGGTTACAGGTGTATACCGGTGAACCCATTACGATTTGGCGCTATGACCTAAAGGCCATCGGTCGTGACCAGGGGCGTGAGCCTAGAGATTGGCAGTTACTAGGCAGTAATGATGGTGTGAACTTTGAAGTTATTGATAGCCACAACAGTGTTACTGACTGGTCACTGCGAGAGGTCAAGGACTTCGAGCTGGATGAGCCCGCCACCTTCCGTTATTTCAAGCTTGATATCAGCTCTAATAATGGAGATGGCTATACCGGTATTGATGGTTTTCAGTTGTTTCAGGTGGCAACGGCGGATGAGGGCGATAGCCTGGCGTTGGATGTACTTGCCAATGATATAGATGTTGATATCGATGATGGCCCAGCAAACTTCTCACTGGATAGCGCAGAAATTGTGGATGCTGATGGCAACGCCGTAACAGGTCAGGGTACGGTTAGCATCGTTAACAATCAGCTCCAGTTCGATTCTGGCAGTGATTTTGATTACCTTGGTGCTGGTGATAATGCGACTGTCCAGATCCGCTATACAATGAGTGATAATGAAGGTGCATCGTCGTCTGTTGAAACAACGATTGCTGTTAATGGTACGAATGATGTGCCGGTGGCCAGCGTTGATGTGGCTACTAGTCATGAGAATCAGAATCTGACCGTGAATGTGCTGGCCAACGACACCGATATGGATCATAACGATAGCTCTGCCAATTTTAGTCTGGACAGTGTGCAGATCGTTGATGGCGATGGCAATCCTGTCAGCGGCCAGGGTACGGTCAGTGTCGTCAATAACCAGTTGCAGTTTGTGCCGGGCAGTGACTTTGACAGCCTGGACACGGGTGAATCGGCGACGGTCATCGTACGTTATGTAATGTCCGATAACGAGGGGGCGACCTCCGAGTCTACGGCCACCATCACGGTCACCGGCACCAATGATACACCGGTGGCCAGCGCAGATACCCAAACCATCCACGAGAATGAAACCCTGACCCTGGATGTACTAGCCAATGATACTGATTTAGATCATAACGACGGTTCGGCTAATTTCACTCTGGACAGTGTGCAGGTTGTCGACGGCGATGGTAATCCGGCAACAGGTCAAGGCTCGGTGAGAATCGTCAACAACCAGCTGCAGTTTGTGCCGGGCAGTGATTTTGACAGTCTGGGCACGGGTGAAACGGCAACCGTCACTGTACGTTATGTCATGTCGGACAACGAAGGGGCAACATCAGAATCCACGGTCACCCTCACTGTGACCGGCACCAATGATGCGCCAGAAATAGGTACCATGGCTTACACACTGGAAGAAGATGGTTCTCTATTGCTTACTGCAGCCGACCTGCTGGCTACCAGTCATGATGTGGATAACCTGGAGCAAGAGCAGGTAGGTAGTGCCCTGATCAGTCGTGCAAATACTGATTCTGCTAGCGGTTACTCCTTTGTCCAGCTTGATCCGATCAGTATGGAAGGCATAGTGGAGTCCTGGAGTTTCTATTCAAGTAGTGGGGCTGGTAAGCAAGTCACACCATTGCTGATTGAAGAAGTGGGTGGGGAATATTTTATCCGGGGAATTGGTGCTACAAGAGTCAATACTGCAGAGGGTATTCAAAGCCATGACTTTGATTTGGTATCTGGTACCACAGAGGTGGGTAGTGGCAATTTTTATATTGGTTGGAAAGATGGTAGTACAACGTCCAATAATTCCGGTGTAATTGAAGGGGATATAGCTTCAGGAACCACTTCCTCTTTTGTACGCTGGTTTTCAACAAATGGATCCACTATAAGCTCTGATATGAATCTGGGTGGAGGGAGTTTCGGGTATCGGGACTATTCGATCCAGTTTACGATTTCCTCAGTGGAGCCGGTGGATGAGCTAAGTATTGAGTCAGTTAGTTACAGTGGCAGCGATGGGATGCTGATAGATAATGGCGACGGGACTTGGCGTTTTACACCAAATGAACACTTTAACGGTGATGTGGATCTGCAAATCACTGTTACCGATGGGAGTCTTTCGAATACCGCTGCAGCAACGCTGAGCGTTACGCCAGTTAATGATGCCCCAGATGTTTCCGGTCCAGTTAATGTGACGACACCGGAAGCAGTGAGCACGGTGGTGGTGACAGAGGCATTACTGCTTTCCAATACCGGTGATGTGGATGGCGATACACTCAGTGTTCAGGATGTGAGTATTAATGGCATTACGGCTCATCGGCATGACTTTCAGAGCAGCCTGGCGGCAGGCAGTGGCGGAGGAGTCACTATCAACGGGGATACGCTGACGCTAGCAGGGGGGGCGGCAGGTGTAGAAAATGTGGTACTGATTGATACTACTGGTGGAGGAACCAAAGGCAGTGATTTACATCTGGATTTCACTGTAACGCCAACCAGTCAACAAGGTACTCGCAATAACTTTATTGTCTTTGACTATGTGGATGCCAATAATTATAAGGCTATAGGGAGTTTCGATGGTGATGAGACGTCAAGGTGGGTTATTGATCAATATATCAATGGCTCTGCTACATCATTGGCTTCATATGATAGTACGGATAATTCCAGCCTTGATACAAGTCGCCACTATGAAATAGATATTACCAATAACCGGATCAGTTTGACTGTGGATGGTGTTGAGAAAGTTGCGCATCAGTTCAGCGAAAATGTTAGTGATGGTGATTTAGGTGTAATGAACACGGGAACTGCCGTCACTGAATACACACTTAATGGGGCAGACTGGGATATTTACCCAGATAATGAACATGCGGTTTATGACAACAATGATGGTACCTGGACTATTCGTACCGGGGATGATCTCAGTGGCGATCTGACGCTGAATTATAATGTCAGCGATGGTATTGAATTGACTGCAGCGACAGCAGTGGTTCCTATTACACGGCCAGAGCATACCATTGATCTTTCTTCTGACAGTAATATTACTAATGATGTTCTACCTCAGGAAACAACTGCCAGTGGAGATAGCCTTACGGTGACGTCTGTTGAGGGGCAGGCTGTATCAATATCAGGAAACACCACTATAACCGGTGAATATGGTTCTCTGATTATGGCTGCAGACGGGAGCTGGACTTATACACCTGATGCGGCATTCAATAATATTGATCTTGATAGTAACCTGATGGCTCGCTGGACCTTTGATGAAGGAACCGGTTCTACGGTTGCAGACAGCTCAAATGGTGGCAGCGTATCTGATGATGGGACTTTGGATGGTGCCACCTTTGTCGAGGGTGTTAGCGGCAGTGCCCTGTCCTTTGATGGAATAGATGACAAAGTTACCATTGTTAGTTCTGCTGATATTAATACTTATTCGGGCACCTCTGCAGAAGATAACATCGTGTCTAGTGATCTGACTGAGAGAACCATTAACCTTTCCTTTAAAATCGATCCATCCAATGACCTCAGTAGTACCCAGGTTCTCTATGAAGAGGGGGGGGCAATAAATGGTTTGGGTGAAAGTCTCATATTGACCACAACTAAACACTGCCACCTTTCTCTGGGAATGGTATGACATTGCTTGTAGCAGCCTTGGTGACTTTCCCGCAATAAGTTGCAGCAAATAACTTCCAGCCATTTTCAAACCAGTGGCTCTGAACTAATGACCGAAGCGTCAATACGCCCTGACCACCCGGATTTCGCCAGCGCATACCTGAGCACTTCATCCGCTGGGTAACCAAGGTTTTACAGGCTGCCTCTACCACACCAGAGCCGATCGGAAGGTTATTCGACAAGTGTTCAGCATAGCGCATACGCTGGCGATTTTTTCTGAAATACTCCAGCTCGGTCTTTAATTTTGAGCGGCGCGGATGCTTTTTATGCTGATAAGCCAGGGCTTTAATAATGCGCTCAACCCCATCGAGTTCCTCTTTTAGGACGTGTCGGTAAGTGACAAACTTTTCTTTGGACTTGATGCTGTTTTCTCCATAAGCCTGGTCAAATGCTTTCTTCAGGTGATCGGCTGCGTGGTAGTAATCAATAACCTCAACACCCGCTGGTAGTTCCTGGGAAAGGTATGACCAGTTGTCCTTGGCGCCATCAGCGACTTTGACCAGTGACAGCTGTGGCTTTTGTCGCAACGCTTCTTGCAATAGTGCTGACAAAGACTGCTTGAGTGTGAGTTTTTTAGTTTCTGGCATTCGTCCTATGCGGACTGTTGATAAACGCTCCCCCTGTTGATCGTAAAACGACAAAGTTCCGCAACTGGCCTCCTTGCAACCTGTTGGCCCTTGAGTCCGTTTGCCTTCAGAAGCGCTCCTGGCTCGCTTTTCTACTCGTTTGCCATCTTTCATGGGCAGCATAACGCCATCCAGGGAGGCGGCTACTGTGACCGCATTGGTGGGCACGTTAAGTTTCTCAATAAGCATCTCTTCAAAAGGCTCACGGTGCTGTTCCCACTGAGTATTAAATTGCCTGGGGAAACGAGCAAGACTGCTTTCTGAGGGAGACATACCTCCCATGAGATCAAGGAGGCTTTTTGCTTCACCGGGAGACATTTGAGCAACAACCCAGGCAGCTTGCTTTGCAGCCCGAGGCGTCCAGAAGCCTTCCACGATCCCGGCTTTCAACTCCATGGGCACGATACACGGCTCTTTGCCGTTACGGTAAAGTGTTCGCATAACCCGGACTGAACCAACCGCTGTCTGGTAGGTTTTATAACTGCGCAACACCTGCTTATAAGTGATCCCGCTGACCTCAATAGCTGGGGTATCAATATCAAGCTCAGCCAGCGCCTCTGCTAAAAAATCTTGCTGAGCTTGATTAAAGAGAGCATTAACGGTCTGCTCAAACTCTTCAAAGTGCCTGATAGGATTGCCAGACTCTCGCAGAGCCTGCAATTGGTGGCCTAACCGTTGAATCGCATCACAAGAAATGGTGGCGGCTTCAGTCCGTAGCTGACATACTTCCATGGGGCGGCCTCTCACTGGCAAGGTGTTGTGTGCTATCAACATCATACCTGTGATTGGCTGCCTTCTGTTTAAGCATTGAAAAAATAGCTGCCTACTACTTTCCCCGGTTGGCAAGCTGAAGAAGCTCGGTCAATTTGAGACTTTCACCCAATGGTTTTAATGTTTATATTAGTGATGGTAGCTTGTATGTGGGAGCCTGGAGTGAGGCAAATAGCTGGGATGGTACCTTCATAGAGACAAGCCTTGATAATCTGGATGCAGGCTGGCACAGCGTCACAATGGTGTTGGATGCGTCTGGTACTACCGCCAGTGAAAGAACGGTGACAGGGTACCTGGACGGTGTGGATTTTGGTTCACAATCCAGTGCGGTGCCGGTAAGTGCACATTCCGGTGCGATTGCTTTTGGTGGCGTCAACGGCGAGACGAAGATACATACCGGTGATTCTGTTTCAACTACCAACTATTATTTTCAGGGCGAGGTTGATGAAGCCAGCCTTTATAACCGGGCACTTTCCAATGCGGAAGTTAAGGTGCTAAGCAACTATGACAATACGCTGACCGAAATATTCAACTATACCGTTAACAATGGAATTCATGAGACCACTGCATCCCTGACCGTGGACGTAGCGTCCCCGGATACAGTGGATACCGGTGCTGCTAACGTGTCCAGGGGCTCAGTTTGGACCGAAATCAGTGGTTCTCATCTGGGCTTTGACGGTGAGACATCGGATTGGATCAATAATAACACCCTTGAAGTTTCAAGTAGTGTGAGTACTTATGGGCTGGATGGTCTAAATAACGGTAATTTTGTTGAACTTGATGGTCCTACAGGTGGCTCTGCTGATCAGCTCAGCCTTCCTGTTGATACAAGCTCAGAACAGTCATTCATTGTTGAGTTTTCATTGGCTCAGCGAATTGGTGGGACTTCAACACCGGAAAGCAGTGCCATTGATATTATTTGGGGTGGAGAGGTCATTTCCCGCGTAACACCACAGGGAGGCGACTGGAACCGTTACCGGATTGCGTTACCAGCAAAGGACGGTGTTGTCAGCACCGATCTGATTTTACGGGAGGTCATCAATGATGGGCTAGGCTCCATGCTGGATGATATCCGGGTTTATGAAATGGATAGCGCCTTGGGTGAGCCGATTACCGTGAGCCTGGCTGCCAGTATGAACACCATGGGGGAAACGCTAACCTATGAAATAAGTGATGTACCGGTTGGAGGTTCTATCAGTGCAGCTGTCGGAGATACCGGGGCAACTGTGGTGCAGGACAGTGCTGATCCGACTATCTGGCGTATTACCAGTTCATCGGATTTATCGGGCTTTGTCTTTACACCCGCAGGCGATGATGCAGGTATGGAGCGCTTGCGCATTGAAGCTTACTCCACAGATTCGGAAGATGGCCGTAACCAGGTGGTCAGTCAGGATGTCAGTATCATGATCAGCCCCGAGGGTACTGTGAATATCACGGATAGTGGTAGTGGCCCAACATTATTGGGGGATACAGAGGACAACCTTCTGCTGGCGACTTCAGGAAACGATATTCTTACCGGTGGCAGCGGTGCTGATATGTTCACCTGGAGAAATGATGTCAAGGGCACATCAGCCAGTGCTGGTAATGACACTATTTCAGATTTCAATATCAGCGAAGGCGATGTACTGGATATCCGCGATTTGCTGGTGGATGAAGAAAATAATGACCTGACCCAGTATCTGTCATTTGATCAAACAGATGCGTCTAACCCGATTCTGGAAATTCGGGATACGGCAGATGGAGACATTACCCAGAAAGTGACTCTGCAAGGGGTTGATTTGTCATCACTGGGTAGCACGGATGCGGAAATCATTAATAGCCTGCTAAATAATGGTAATTTGAATACGGACCAGTGATAGCACCAGTAATTCCTGCCGTTAATCATTACAGATCCGGTGTTTTTTCTTCTGACTGATCCCCGTGTCACTCAAGCATTTCAGCATTTCTTAGCTCTGTAACGCCTGTCTCCAGGGGAATGATCTTCTCTTTTTTGTGATAAGCAGATCAAGTGTATATGCGGAATCGGCACCTGTTTTTTTGATTATGATATAGTCAATAAATAAAAAAGAACTGAAAAACAGGCTCAAAAGGGTGTACGGATCGATAAGAAAAAGCATAGATTAGTAATAAAATTATTGGGAGATAACCATAATGACAGTCCCATACTCCTACCTGTCACTTAACTTTCATTTAGGTGAAACCATTGACCTGCTGAGACAGCAGGTGACTCAATTTGCAGCCTCAGAAATCGCCCCGCTTGCCAAACAAACTGATCAAATCAATGAATTTCCTTCCCTGCTCTGGAAAAAACTCGGCAATATGGGATTGCTTGGTGTTACCGTTGAAGAAGACTACGGCGGTTCCGGAATGGGGTATCTGGCTCATGTGGTTGCCATGGAGGAAATCAGTCGTGCTTCTGCATCCATTGGCTTGAGCTATGGCGCACACTCGAACCTATGCGTTAACCAGATTCGTCGCAATGGCACAGAAGAGCAGAAGCGAAAATATCTTCCTGGCCTGATAAGTGGTGAAACCGTTGGCGCTTTGGCTATGAGTGAGTCCGAAGCCGGTTCTGATGTGGTTAGTATGAAGCTAAAGGCTGTCAAGAAGAGAGATCGCTATGTGCTTAATGGTAATAAGATGTGGA
The DNA here is from genome assembly GCF_025643335.1 of Endozoicomonas sp. Mp262. NCBI lineage: Bacteria > Pseudomonadati > Pseudomonadota > Gammaproteobacteria > Oceanospirillales > Endozoicomonadaceae > Endozoicomonas > Endozoicomonas sp. Mp262. Next base: position 2,479,550 of record NZ_CP092489.1, read on the forward strand.
TTACCAATGGCCCTGATGCCGGAACCTATATTATTTATGCGAAAACTGATCCGGATAAAGGGGCTCATGGTATTACCGCATTTATTGTAGAGCGCGATTTCCCAGGGTTCAGCCAGGCACAAAAACTCGACAAGCTGGGTATGCGTGGTTCCAATACCTGTGAGTTGGTATTTCAAAACTGCGAAGTGCCAGAAGAAAATATTCTGGGCCAACTAAACGATGGAGTTCGTGTATTAATGAGCGGCCTGGACTATGAACGGGTAGTTTTGGCGGGTGGTTCCAGCGGTATTATGCAAGCGTGCCTGGATGCTGTGATTCCCTATATTCATGACCGACAACAGTTTGGCAAGAGTATTGGTGAGTTTCAGCTAATTCAGGGCAAGGTTGCTGACATGTATACCACTTTAAATGCCTGCCGCTCCTATCTCTATGCCGTGGCAGCTGCCTGTGACCGAGGGGAAACAACACGGAAGGATGCAGCGGGCGCCATTCTTTATTGCTCGGAGCGGGCCACCCGGATGGCCCTTGATGCCATCCAGATCCTGGGTGGCAATGGCTATATCAATGAATACCCAACAGGGCGTTTACTGCGAGATGCCAAGCTCTATGAAATTGGCGCAGGCACTTCAGAAATTCGACGGATGTTAATAGGACGGGAACTTTTTCAGGAAACCAGGAGTTAATTATGGCTATTCTGGAGTCGCGAATAGCAATGGATAGTCCTGAATTTCAGGCTAACCGTCAGAATATGCAGCAACTGTTAGACAGTTTAGGTAGCTGTTTTGACAAATTAAAACTAGGTGGAGGTAAAAGGGCGCGGGAACGGCATATAGCTAAGGGAAAACTATTACCCAGAGACCGTATTGCTGCATTACTGGATCCCGGCTCACCTTTTCTTGAGATAGGATGTTATGCGGCAGAGGGTGTTTATGATGAAGCTATCCCTTGTGCAGGTGTTGTGGCAGGAATTGGCAAAGTATCTGGCATAGACTGCATGATCGTGGCTAATGATGCCACGGTAAAAGGGGGAACCTATTACCCATTAACCGTTAAAAAACATCTCCGGGCTCAGGCGATTGCTGAACAGAATCATTTGCCTTGTATTTATATGGTGGATTCTGGAGGAGCCAACCTTCCAAATCAAAGTGAAGTGTTTCCCGATCGGGATCATTTTGGCCGGATCTTTTTTAATCAGGCTAACATGTCAGCTAAAGGGATTTCCCAGATTGCAGCAGTTATGGGGTCTTGCACAGCAGGTGGTGCTTACGTGCCTGCTATGGCAGATGAAAGTATTATTGTTAAACAGAAAGGTACGATATTTTTAGCAGGGCCACCTTTAGTGAAGGCTGCTACAGGAGAGGAAGTAACGGCAGAGGCTTTGGGTGGAGCGGATGTTCATTGCCGGGAATCCGGGGTTGCTGATCATTATGCTGAAAACGACGCACATGCCATTGAGTTAATTCGTCAGATAGTTGCCAGACTTAATATAACTAATAAATCACCGGCAGCCAGAAAGCCTACTAACCCTCTTTATAGTCCTGAAGAACTTTACGGAATTATCCCAGCCGATTTAAAGCAATCCTATGATGTCAGGGAGGTTATCGCCCGTATTGTGGATGGCTCAGAGTTTGATGAGTTTAAATCACTCTATGGTGAAACCCTGGTATGTGGCTTTGCCCGGCTATTTGGCCATACGGTGGGTATTCTGGGTAATAATGGAGTGCTTTTTTCAGAGTCTGCCATTAAGGCAACCCACTTTATTGAACTGTGTTGTCAGCGCCGTATTCCTCTGATTTTCCTGCAGAATATAACGGGCTTTATGGTAGGTTCAAAATATGAAGCGGAAGGGATTTCCAGGCATGGTGCCAAGATGGTTCATGCAGTGGCCTGTGCCAGAGTACCGAAACTGACAGTAATCATCGGGGGGAGTTTCGGTGCGGGTAATTATGGGATGTGTGGTCGTGCCTATGATCCCCGCTTTCTCTGGAGCTGGCCCAATAGCCGTATTTCAGTGATGGGGGCAGAGCAGGCGGCCGATGTTTTGGTTCAGGTGAAAAAAAGTGCCCTGGAGAAAAAAGGGGGGCAGATGACCGCTGATGAAGAAAGAGAATTAAAACAGCCGGTGCTGGACGCTTATACCCATCAAGGTAGTGCGCTTTATGCCAGTGCCAGGCTTTGGGATGATGGCATTATTGATCCGGCTGAAACACGGAATGTCTTAGGGTTAAGCCTTTCGGCAGCCCTGAATGCACCTGTAGAAGAAAGCCGGTTTGGAGTTTTTAGAATGTAAAAGGATAAAAATAATGAATGATAATAATAACGATAAATTAATTGTTGAGCATGATGGAAATGGTGTCGTTAAACTAATTTTGAACCGCCAAGAGGTTAATAATGCCCTCGACTCTGAGTTGATAAACCAATTAAATAATACATTAAAGTCATTAAAAAACGACGATACTCGTGTTATTCAGATACGGAGTAATGGTAAGCACTTTTCTGCAGGTGCGGATTTGAATTGGATGAAGCAGGCACGTTTTCTAGGACGAAAAGAAAACTATAAAGATGCCATGAAGTTGGCAAAACTACTCAAGCGTATTGACCGTTTTCCAGCGCCGGTGATTACTGTTGTACAGGGGGCAGCCTATGGTGGAGCCCTGGGGTTGATTGCTGCCTCAGATATCACCCTTGCCTCTGACTCCAGCTGCTTTTGCTTTAGTGAGGTTCGGCTGGGTCTGATCCCTGCGGTAATTAGTCCCTATGTTCTCAATACCATGGGAGTCAGGCAGGCTAAGCGCTACTTTCTTACCGGGGAGGTGATGAGTGCTGAAAAAGCCAGGGAGTTAGGTTTTGCACATGAGATCTATCCATTGGATCAGCTGGAAGAACGAGTGAAACAGGTCACTGAGTTTCTGCTGATGAATGGGCCAGAAGCTCAGAAGCAGGCAAAGAAGCTCATCCGTGAAATTAAAGGTAAGCCTGTGGATGATGATTTGATGGGGCTAACGGCAAAACGTATTGCTGATATTCGAGTGTCTGATGAGGCACAGGAAGGCCTTGAAGCCTTTCTTGAAAAGCGCCCACCCGGTTGGAGGGAGCTATGAGTTGGGCTAATAAAAAAACATTCAAGCGGATACTGGTGGCTAACCGGGGAGAAATTGCCTGCCGTGTAATTCGAACGGCCAGGAAAATGGGGCTTGAGACGGTAGCCGTATACTCTGATGCGGATAACAATGCCGTTCATACCCGACTTGCAGATCGATCTGTCTATATTGGGGCTGCTGCGCCACAAGAGAGTTATCTCAATATTTCCGGAATATTGTCTGCTGCGAAAGCATGCAGTGTAGACATGATTCACCCTGGCTATGGATTTCTGTCTGAAAATAGCGAATTTGCTAAAGCCTGTGCAGATAACGGTATCCAATTTATCGGGCCACCACCCAAGGCTATTAGCGAAATGGGATCAAAAAGCCGCGCCAAACTGATTATGGCAGAGGCTGAAGTTCCCTTGGTCCCCGGATATCATGGCAACGATCAGTCAGATCCCTGCTTGATTAAGGCAGCCGAAACCATTGGTTTTCCATTGCTAATAAAAGCAGTGAGCGGCGGTGGCGGTAAAGGTATGAGAATTGTTGATTCTGCTGATGAGCTTGAGAGTGCCATTGCCTCCGCCAGAAGAGAATCCCTGAAAGCCTTTGGTGATGACCAGTTATTGTTAGAGGCCTACTTACCAACACCCCGGCATGTGGAAGTTCAAATCTTTTTCGACCAGCAAGGGCAGGGCGTTTATCTGTTTGATCGGGACTGCTCCCTGCAACGGCGTTACCAGAAAGTGATTGAAGAAGCGCCTGCCCCCGGGTTATCTGATGAACTGCGTACGGCAATGGGTAAGGCGGCTTTGGAGGCAGGGAAAGCCATTGGTTATGAAGGTGCTGGCACCGTTGAGTTTTTACTGAATGGCGAAGACTTCTATTTTATGGAAATTAACACCCGGCTTCAGGTTGAGCACCCGGTGACGGAACGAATAACCGGTGTCGACTTGGTGGAGTGGCAGATCAGGGTTGCAGCGGGAGAGTCTTTACCACTGAAGCAAAGCGAGCTTGGCTGTCATGGTCACGCTATGGAAGCCAGAGTTTATGCGGAAGATCCAGCCAATAATTTTTTGCCGTCGGCAGGAAGAATTGCTTGTCTTGAATGGCCTGAACAGGATGGTTTTGTTCGTATTGATTCAGGGGTTCAGCAAGGTGACCTGGTTAGTAGCTGGTATGATCCCATGCTGGCAAAAGTGATTGTATGGGGTGAAAACCGCAGTAAGGCAATTGATACCCTGACACAGTCACTGTCTTCCAGTTACCAGGCAGGGGTAACGGATAATCGTGATTACCTGATTTTTTTACTGAGTCTGCGGGATTTTCGCAATGGAGCGATAGATACATCCCTGGCGGAACAGAACGTGCATCAATTGACATTATTGCAAAAACGAAAACTGTTAGTCGTTGCTGCACTTTATCAATATCGAATTAAGAGTCATGAAGCCCCTACAGGAAATTTTTCAAGTTTTGTTACAGCCTCTCCTTTCTTTTTTTATCACCAGGAACAGGAACTATCTGTTTCTGTAGAAAAAAAGGACCAGTTATATTTTCTTACCTTCGCTGATGGGGCTTGTAAGGCTAAAGCTAGCTGGCAGCAAGAGCCAGTAGGGCTATCAGGCAGATTATCTATAGAAGGAGAAATAGCCCAATGTCGAGTGATCCCGATGCCGGGCCAAAAAATTAAAGTCTTCTTACCAGACTGTAGCCTAGAGTTGGGACTACCCGGTTACCAGCAGCAGGCAAATGAACGCAAAGCGGATAGTCTTTCTGCTCCGATGAACGGCACAGTGACGACGATTGCAGTGAAGCAGGGGCAGTCGGTGGTGGCAGGGGAAACCCTGTTAACCATGGAAGCCATGAAAATGGAACATATGGTCAAAGCACCCAGAGACGGATTAATTGCTGATGTGTTCTTCAAGGCAGGAGATCAGGTGACATTAGGTACACCATTAATGGCCTATCAGGATGAAGCCCATGTCGCTACCTGAAAAAATAAAAATCGTTGAAGTGGGTCCCAGGGATGGACTTCAGTATGTTGCACAAAGGCTATCAGAGTCAGTTCGTGCTTCTTTTGTTAATAAACTGTCAGGTGCAGGGTTTAAACATATTGAGGTAGGCAGTTTTGTTTCCCCTGAATGGGTGCCACAAATGGCGGGCTCAGGCCAGGTATTCCAGCAGATTAAGCGAAAGGCGGGCGTAGTCTACAGTGCTGTAACACCTAATTTACAGGGTTTTGAGCAAGCAGTTCAGGCCGGTGCTTCGGAAGTGGCTGTGTTTACCTCTGCTTCGGAAGGGTTTTGCCAAAAAAATATCAATTGCAGTATTGCTGAAAGCCTTAAGCGTTTTAGGCCTTTAATGGACATGGCGGAAAAGCAGGGGATACCTGTCAGGGGTTATGTTTCCTGTGTGATGGGTTGTCCTTACGACGGAACCGTTAAGCCAGAACAGGTTGTCAGGGTTTGCAAAGAGTTAGAGCTGCTTGGTTGCTATGAGGTATCACTTGGGGACACCATTGGTGTGGGCACACCTCTTCAGGCCAAAAAAGTATTTAGTGAGGTTGCCACTGTAATTTCTATGGAAAAGTTGGCAGCACACTTTCATAACACTTACGGGCAGGCTTTGGCCAACCTTTATGCATTGTTAGAAGAAGGACTGACAGTTATTGATTCGGCGGCAGCTGGACTTGGAGGTTGCCCCTATGCGCCTGGGGCTTCGGGTAATGTGGCAACAGAAGATGTGGTCTATATGCTGGATGGTATGGGAATCGAAACAGGTGTTGATATTCAAAAGCTCCTGGATGCATCAGAGTATATTTGTAAGCAGTTGAGTATAACGTCGTGCTCTAATGCAGGACTTGCTCTGATGACTCAGTGAGTAATTTCTTAGCTAGTACAAGATGATAAATAAGGATAAAAATATGTCATCTTTATTATGGTCGCCTGATAGCGTGCGTATAAAGCAATCGGCTATGACCGCGTTTATGCAGTATGTTCAGGATAGACAGGGCGAGAAGTTACCGGACTATGACGCCCTGTATCAATGGAGTATTGATAAGCGTCCCGATTTTTGGCAAGCCATTACTGATTTTTTCAATATCCGTTTTTATAACCAACCAACTGAGATATTGGGCAATGATTCCATGCCGGGTGCACAATGGTTTCCTGGTGCAACATTGAACTATGCGGAGCACTTGCTTCAACGACGTGATGATTACACTGCAATTACTTTTCGGGGAGAAGCTGGAAATCGTTCAGTATTAACATTTAAACAATTATATGAACAGGTAGCAGCGGCTCAAGCAGGATTGATTAAACAAGGTGTCGGGAAAAATGATCGGGTTGCAGGGATTCTGCCCAACTGCCCTGAAGCCATCATTATGATGCTGGCTACCACGTCTTTAGGCGCCATCTGGTCTTCCTGTTCGCCAGATTTCGGTAATCAAGGGATTATTGACCGATTTGGTCAAATTGAGCCTAAGGTGCTGATGGCAGTGGATGGTTATTTCTATAATGGCAAAGCCATTGGTTGCACCGATAAAATTACTGATATCCAGTCACAAATCAGCAGTATCAAGAAAACGGTATTGCTGCCTTTTACGAATAATGCCATCGAAATGACTGAAGAAAAGATCATTAGTTATGGTGATTTTCTTGGTGATAGCCAGCAGCCAGTGCATTTTGAACCCGTTAGCTTCGATCACCCGCTATTTATTATGTATTCGTCAGGGACCACCGGTGTTCCGAAGTGTATTGTTCACGGTCACGGCGGCACTCTATTGCAGCACCTGAAAGAGCTGGCATTGCATACTGATATTAAAGCCAGTGATAAAGTGTTTTATTTCACCACCTGTGGCTGGATGATGTGGAACTGGCTGGTATCATCCCTTGCACTGGGGGCGACGGTTGTCTTATTCGATGGTTCACCTTTTTATCCTGCCCCATCGGCCTTGATGGATTTGGCAGAGCAAGAAGGTGTTTCTGTCTTTGGTGCCAGCGCTAAATACATCAGTGCTCTGGAAAAAGCTGAAGTTAAACCCTTTAAAAGTCATAATCTAAGCCAGCTAAAAACATTACTTTCAACGGGATCTCCTCTTTCCCATGAAAGTTTTGACTATGTATATCGGGATATAAAAAAAGACCTGTGTCTTTCGTCTATTTCCGGAGGGACTGACATCATTTCCTGTTTCGTTCTTGGCTGCCCACTGCTACCGGTCTATGGTGGCGAAATTCAATGCAGGGGGCTGGGTATGGATGTTCAGTTTGTTAATCATTCAGGGAAGTCAGTATTAGAAGAGAAGGGGGAGTTAACCTGCCAGTCCAGTTTCCCATCCATGCCTGTTGCTTTCTGGAATGATCCTGAAGGTACAAAATATCACAATGCTTATTTTAATGGGGTATCGGGTATTTGGAATCATGGTGATTATGGGGAACTGACAGAGAATAAAGGCGTTGTTATTTATGGTCGGTCCGATGCAGTACTTAATCCCGGTGGGGTTAGGATTGGTACTGCTGAAATATATCGCCAGGTAGAAAAAGTTGATGAAGTACTGGAAAGTATCGCAATAGGGCAAGACTGGCAGGATGATATTCGAGTTGTTTTATTCGTGAAGTTAAGGGAGGGCTTAAAACTCGATGAGTCAATTATCGAAAATATAAAAACAACGATTCGAACTCACGCCTCACCCAGACATGTACCTGGCAAAATTGTCCAGGTGGATGATATTCCTCGAACAATCAGCGGTAAAATTGTTGAGTTGGCTGTCAGAGAGGTTGTTCATGGCCGACCTGTGGTTAACAAGGAGGCTCTGGCTAATCCCGAAGCACTTCTACATTTTCAGGGTCGGGAGGAGTTGAATTCATAATCTTTTATCATCATATAAAGTAGAAGTGGTCATTCCAGGGCTAAAGCAATACTCATTAGCCCAAACAAAGAGGTAAATAATGATCGATCTACGCAGTGATACTGTAACCAGACCCTCTGAGCCGATGCTCAAAGCCATGATCAATGCTGAAGTGGGTGATGATGTGTTTGGCGAAGATAGCACCGTCAAAGCCCTGGAACAGAAAGCGGCAGAGATGTTTGGGAAGGAAGCAGCGCTGTTTTGTCCTTCTGGCACTATGACTAACCAAATTGCCATAATGCTTCATACCCGTCCGGGTGGTGAAGTCATTTGTGATCAGAATGCCCATATCTATCAATATGAAGGAGGAGGCATAGCTGTTAATGCACTCTGTTCTGTCAATCTGCAACAGGGTGATCGGGGGCGGTTCACTGCACAGGATGTTCTAAACAGCATTCGAGCCGATGATGTTCATTTTCCTAAAACACAGTTAGTGGCTGTTGAAAACACCATGAATAAAGGTGGCGGTGCCTGTTACGATTTTGCTGAGCTGGAGCGGATACGCAAGGTTTGTGATGATCACAACATTCCATTTCATCTTGATGGTGCGCGATTATTTAATGCCATAGTGACTAAAGGAAAGAATCCAAAGGCTTACGGAAAACTGTTTGATACCATTTCAATTTGCCTTTCAAAAGGTTTAGGTGCACCTGTGGGTTCTTTATTATTGGGCTCGTTCCGACATATTAAAGAAGCACGCCGTATTCGCAAACGGATAGGTGGAGGAATGCGTCAGGCAGGTTTTCTGGCAGCCGCCGGGATCTATGCTCTGGATCACAATATTGAGAGACTGACAGAAGATCATGGTCGGGCAATTAAGTTGTCCGAGGCCTTATATGAACATCCTGATTTTGAGGGGGTGGTCTCACCAGAAACCAATATTGTTGTTGCTCACTTGCGTAATGGTTGTGAACCTGAGCAATTTTTAACGATGCTGAAAAATAATGGTATTAAAGCGGTGCACTTTGGTGGGCAGGCTATCCGTTTTGTTACTCACCTTGATTTTGATGATGTGCAGCTGGAAGCTTTCGGTAAGACCATCAGTGGTATTCGAGGTTGAATAGTTTTGCTCCCACTCTATAAGGAGTGGGTTAAACTTCTGTAAGGATATAGAAAAGAGGCATCACTTGTCTTTTGAAAAAAGTATGCTGAGTAAAAAATAAGAATTAGAGGTCTGTTTATAATGAATGTTAAAGGGTTGCTGAACCAACTTTTGAATTCTGGCTCTGCTTCAGGATTAGTTGAATAGGGAAAACGGCTACTGGAGAAAGCGGGGCAGTCATCTACTAAAGATAAAAATGGTGGTAGTAAGCTTGCAGATATGGGCAAAGGAGCTATTGGAGGCAGTGCTATTACTATGCTGCTGTCGTCGAAAAAAGGGCGAAGGATTGGCGGCAAGGTCTTAGCGGTAGGCGGCACCATTGGACTAGGTGCGATTGCCTATAACCTGAATCCGTGATTTCTTGATTTGCCCGGCAGTTTTGAAAATGTGCTGATTAATTTTTTCCTTTGAAAATAACTCGGGTTATTGATTGAAGTGTTTTTATGTCGTTTTTAAGCATAAATGCTGATCAAAATATCATCAAACTTGAAGACAGGTTGAAAGAAGCCCTACCGTTATCAATACAGTACTTTCTCATTTATGGCATTTTTTTCTATCTCGCTATTCAATCAACAAAGTGCATGCTGGCTTATTAATTGATGGAAAGACCTGAAACCAGGACAGTAACGACCAAAGCGTAGCCGGTATTGATGTCCTTTTTTCAGAAGACGGGCAGCCAGGTAGATGAGTTCCTGTATCACGGTTTTTAACCGGCGTCGTTTGGCTTTATGACGTACCGGCGCATCTGGCCCGAGCAAGCAACTCTGCCCCATGTAGCGCAGAATGTTATAGACCAGTGCACCCAAACACATCACCAGGTCGTTGGTGTCAAACTTGCCTGAAGGCAGGCGCTCTAAATCCATATCAGTCTTCAACTCACTGTGAAACTGCTCGCTGGTCGCATGATCCTCATAAAGATTAATGATCTGATCATCGCTGTAGTCAGCTTCGCTGAGTGTTGTCCACCATCCTTCCAGCTCATAATCGGGTGTCAGAAATCTCTGCCCTACAGTATCAGTGGTACGCTTGATAATGCGAATAATCAGACGCTGGTTACCATAGTTGGTTTCATAGACGGTTGAGAGTGTCGCATAACTCTTTCCTGGACGCGACTCCTCCCATTTGACTTGCTTTTCTTCAAAAATGGGGAGCCAGTGTTCCTTGGTGTGATACTTTCTTGGGTTGAGCTTGATAATGTGATTCACACCTTTGAACCCGGCGATTTCCCGGCGCGATTCCTCAGCATCGTGGCCACTATCAAGGCGAACCAGAATAGGCGCTCGGGTCAAACGTCGGCTGCGGTGCAGCACTGCTTGTAAAAAGCCAATAAAATCATTCTGGGAGTGCTGAGAGCCTGGGCGTAATTCACATCCCAGGCACCAGCCTTCGCAGCCAAAGTAAGCGGCAATAGGGGCATAACCAAAGAATTTTTTATACGTGTACTCGACCCCCTCCTTTTTGGTATTGCTGTTATCCATAGGGAATACGTCGATATCCAGTGGTATGTGCTGCTTCTTATCGAGTTTTTTCGGAAGGGGTGTGACGGGCACCTGAAGATTAACCAGGACATCGGTAAGGCTGTCCTCGATGAAAGGAATCAGTTGGGCGGCATCTTCATTGAAACGCTGTCTTAAGCGGCTGGCTGAAGGCATTTGTTTAATGCCCATTGCCAACCGGAACCAGTCGTTATCCCGGTTATTATCAACATTATCAAAATCACTTTTACCCTGAGCCAGTTGGCCGCAGTAAGCTCTGATCAGGTCGATATGAGTGATACGGTGCCTTTTTTTTATTTTGCGCAGGGATTTGCTTAACGCTGTCTTTTTGTTGAGTGCATGACCAACGAAATAAAGCCCTGCGACCGGTGTATAAAATTCCGTCTGTGATTGTTCAATTTTCAGTTTCACAAAAATGCACCCAGGTGGTGAAAATTAGAGTGGGTGCATTTTAACTTGGAACTTACGTTTTGTGGTTGATCCAGAGGAGTTGGGCTACAGTGAACTCACGGATTCAGGTATAAGGCTTATCAAAGCTGGCAGCAAAACAAAGAAAGTAATGGTGCTCCTACGCAAACTGAAACAGCTTTTTTGAGCCATACTGTTGCTGATGACGATACCATCATCTTACAGGCCATGATTGCCGCGGCTAAGGCTGATGGTCATGTTGATAATGAAGAAAAAACAAAGATTCAGGAAGCTGTTCAAGCATTGGGTGCCGGCAATGAGCTAGAGAGCTTTGTCCAGAATGAACTGAATAAACCTCTTGACCCTACAGAAGTTGCCAGAGTGGCAACGACACCTGAAGTAAAATCTCAAGTCTATTTAGCCTCTGTTTTGGTGGCAGATGAGCAGAATTTTATGGAAAAGGCCTATTTGCAGGAGCTGGCTCGCCAGCTTGATCTTGATTCACTGCTAGTAAAAGAGTTGGAAGCCCAGGTGAGTCATTGACCTTCCAGCAAGGGTAAGGGTTAAGATTGCAAGAGTATGTTCCTTTTTTTCCAGGTTGACGGATGCCCCTGACTGAACTGAAATCCAGATCTGCTCAGAAAGCCAGTGTCATAGCATTGATGCTGGTGGTGCTATCTTTATTGCAATTTTGCTTTATATCTGTAACCAGGGCAGCTATAGAGCGACCTTGTGTAACACTTGATGAGAATGTCCCGGGACACTCTAAAGTCGAGCAGCAGATTATCAGCCATGACTGTCTTTTGCAGAAACATACCTTTACGACTCAGTTAAAACCACTTTGCCATCATTGTGATAGTGAGTTTAAGGCAATACAAATATCACAACTATCCCTTAACCCTGTATTTGCTCTACAATATCTTGCTTTTTCAAATTTAAATCTTGATAGCTATTCTCCCGTTGCTTGGCAGAGAAACACAGAGCCGTGGATTACTATAACCTTTCCAGATATTTATCTAGCCAAGCAGTCATTTCTGGAATAGTTCATTCACTCCTGATTTTTCTATTTATCTTTTAATAATGGAGTGAAAAATGAGTTATTTAAAAACACTGTTTCTTGGAATAGTTATGGTATTTTCCACAGTGAGTAGCTACGCAGCTGATAGTTCATCCACTATCAATGTCTATAAGTCAGCTGCCTGTGGGTGCTGTAAAGAATGGGTTTATCATCTGGAAGAGAATGGATTTAAAGTGATAAGCCATGATGTCAGTGATCTGGAAACCTATAAGAAAAGGGCTAATCTCCCCTACGACCTGGGATCTTGTCATACCGCATTTGTTGATGGCTATGCTGTTGAAGGACATGTTCCGGCTACAGATATCAAAAAAATGCTAACAGAAAAACCGGATATTCGAGGTATTGCTGTGCCAGGGATGCCCATGGGTTCGCCAGGTATGGAATACGGTAACCGCAAAGATCCATACCAGACCATTAGCTATACCAGAGATGGCAATAAGAGTGTGTATGCTTCACACTAAATTCTGAAACACAATGAATCCTTTGTCAGTGGCTAACTTCTGGCAAAGGTTTTTTTATGGTGGATATTGCTTATATTGTGAGCTGATCAATAATTATATTTATTAGTATTTATAGGGTGATCTCTGATGTGTAAGGTATTAAAAAACAGGAAAATTAAAAATAGCTAATGAGTGATAATAATAAATCAACTAACTATCAACATATCATAATATTTTTTATATCAATGTCCCTTACTTAAATTATTTTATGGTGGTTAATATTAAAACCTTAAACCATAGTTACATCTGTATTATTTCATCCTTTATTTCTATTCATAACCAATAATCCCCTGGAATTTTTTATGGAACAGTATCGCCATATGCGCTATTTAGTTATTTTTGGGGGAGTATTACTGCAAATATGTCTTGGTTCTCTCTATTCATGGAGTTTGTTTAATGCACCTTTGATGGGTAAGTTTGGCTGGTCTGGTAATGATGTGGTAATGACCTATTCTATTGCCGTGTCCGTGCTTGCTTTGACAACAATAGTTTCCGGGCGTTTACAGGATAAGATTGGCCCTAAAATTGTGGCTACCATTGGTGGTGCTCTTTATGGTATGGGACTTATTCTGGCTTCATATTCAGATACGCTCGGTATGCTTTATCTATCTTATGGTGTTATTGGTGCATCGGAGTTGGCTTTGCCTACGTTTGTCCATTATCAGCCTGTATTAAATGGTTTCCTCATGATAAAGGACTTATTACCGGGATTATTGTTGGAAGTTTTGCATTAGGTAGCTTAATTTCTAAATACGCCACTGACTTTCTTTTAATGAGTTATGGTATAGAAGATACTCTTCTATATTTAGGAGTCACTTATCTGGTTATAACGACTTTCAGTGCACAATTATTGGTTGCGCCTCCATCCATAAAGTCTTTATCAACAGACAATAATAAATATGAATCGCTTGAATGTGGTGGCATGGATTTACCCTGAATCCGTGAGTTCACTGTAGCCCAACTCCTCTGGATCAACCACAAAACGTAAGTTCCAAGTTAAAATGCACCCACTCTAATTTTCACCACCTGGGTGCATTTTTGTGAAACTGAAAATTGAACAATCACAGACGGAATTTTATACACCGGTCGCAGGGCTTTATTTCGTTGGTCATGCACTCAACAAAAAGACAGCGTTAAGCAAATCCCTGCGCAAAATAAAAAAAAGGCACCGTATCACTCATATCGACCTGATCAGAGCTTACTGCGGCCAACTGGCTCAGGGTAAAAGTGATTTTGATAATGTTGATAATAACCGGGATAACGACTGGTTCCGGTTGGCAATGGGCATTAAACAAATGCCTTCAGCCAGCCGCTTAAGACAGCGTTTCAATGAAGATGCCGCCCAACTGATTCCTTTCATCGAGGACAGCCTTACCGATGTCCTGGTTAATCTTCAGGTGCCCGTCACACCCCTTCCGAAAAAACTCGATAAGAAGCAGCACATACCACTGGATATCGACGTATTCCCTATGGATAACAGCAATACCAAAAAGGAGGGGGTCGAGTACACGTATAAAAAATTCTTTGGTTATGCCCCTATTGCCGCTTACTTTGGCTGCGAAGGCTGGTGCCTGGGATGTGAATTACGCCCAGGCTCTCAGCACTCCCAGAATGATTTTATTGGCTTTTTACAAGCAGTGCTGCACCGCAGCCGACGTTTGACCCGAGCGCCTATTCTGGTTCGCCTTGATAGTGGCCACGATGCTGAGGAATCGCGCCGGGAAATCGCCGGGTTCAAAGGTGTGAATCACATTATCAAGCTCAACCCAAGAAAGTATCACACCAAGGAACACTGGCTCCCCATTTTTGAAGAAAAGCAAGTCAAATGGGAGGAGTCGCGTCCAGGAAAGAGTTATGCGACACTCTCAACCGTCTATGAAACCAACTATGGTAACCAGCGTCTGATTATTCGCATTATCAAGCGTACCACTGATACTGTAGGGCAGAGATTTCTGACACCCGATTATGAGCTGGAAGGATGGTGGACAACACTCAGCGAAGCTGACTACAGCGATGATCAGATCATTAATCTTTATGAGGATCATGCGACCAGCGAGCAGTTTCACAGTGAGTTGAAGACTGATATGGATTTAGAGCGCCTGCCTTCAGGCAAGTTTGACACCAACGACCTGGTGATGTGTTTGGGTGCACTGGTCTATAACATTCTGCGCTACATGGGGCAGAGTTGCTTGCTCGGGCCAGATGCGCCGGTACGTCATAAAGCCAAACGACGCCGGTTAAAAACCGTGATACAGGAACTCATCTACCTGGCTGCCCGTCTTCTGAAAAAAGGACATCAATACCGGCTACGCTTTGGTCGTTACTGTCCTGGTTTCAGGTCTTTCCATCAATTAATAAGCCAGCATGCACTTTGTTGATTGAATAGCGAGATAGAAAAAAATGCCATAAATGAGAAAGTACTGTATTGATAACGGTAGGGCTTCTTTCAACCTGTCTTCAAGTTTGATGATATTTTGATCAGCATTTATGCTTAAAAACGACATAAAAACACTTCAATCAATAACCCGAGTTATTTTCAAAGGAAAAAATTAATCAGCACATTTTCAAAACTGCCGGGCAAATCAAGAAATCACGGATTCAGGTTTACTTAAAACACCGTCCTTTTATCTGGTCTGGTCAATGTATTTGTGTGCCTGCCTGGGTGGATTGCTGGTGATTGGCTTTGCTGCTGATATTGGCGTTGAACTGGCAGGGCTGGATGTAACTACGGCAACCTCGGCCGTGTCTGTTATTGCCCTGTTTAATCTGGTGGGTAGACTGCTATGCGGCACACTTTCTGATCGTGTTGGTCACATTAATATGATTATTGCTATGTTTTTTATAACGGCAGTAATGATGGTTGGGCTCAGTCTATTTCCTATGGATAAGGCGTTATTTTTCATCTTGCTGGCAGGCATTGCCTTATGTTTCGGTGGGTTCACATCTGTGTTCCCTGCTATTTTGGGGGATCTGTATGGTACACAAAATATAGGGGGCAATATTGGTCTGATCTATCAAGCCTATGGTGCTGCGGCATTAATGAGTCCCGTTGTTATCAGTCTGGCTGATGGGCTACGATCAACCTTTATGATCACGGCAGTCATTGCTGGCGCAGGCATGCTAATGAGTTGTATGTTGTTAATTGCCACCGATAAGACCTTGGTAGAGAAGTTTTATCGCCCGTTGTTATCTTCCTGATGATGGCTCACTGAGTGGTGTTTTTTAATTGAAAAGCACTCAGGAGCGTGTACTTATAGCTTTTGCCATTCCCTTAAAAATGAACAAATGGGCAGGTAGCATGGCAAACCAGTAAAGTAATCCCCATAGGCCTGCCGGGTGCCACCAGGCACGGATATCCAGTAATCGGTAATCACCTTTATCTGTTATTGAGAATTCCAGTCTGCCAAGCCCGGGGGCTTTCATGCCGAACAGTAAAGATAGATGTGTATTTTTTTTGACTGATAGCACTTTCCAGGAATCAATATAGTCTCCTGGTTGCAGTTGATTATGGTCAGGCCGTTTTGATATCAGCCCTTTGCCGCCAAATATCTGGTCTAACCAGGCTCTGACTTTCCAAAGCGGGTTTGCATAGAAATAGCCATTATTACCACCGATTTTTGTAAGCGTGGACCATAAGGCAGAGGCGCTTTTCCCGGTGCGGAGGGTGTAGCCTGCCTGCTTTGGGTAATAGGAGAAACCGGGTCGCCAGCGGGAGACGGCATCAGCATCGTACTGCCAGATTTCGTTATCCAATAGCTTGTTTTCTTCAGCCAGGGTTGTTCGTACGGCATCATCAAAGTTTATTCGTTGCCGGGGGATGGCATTAGAAATATCGTACTCCTGTCGTGGTAACAAATCGTGGGCAAGTCCTTTGACCAAAGCACTGGCCACAGGCGCAGGGACTGATGTGACCAGGTGTAACCAATAACTTGAGATTGCAGGGGTTAGAAAAGGGAGTTTTAAAATCAAGAGAGGTTTACGGATAATGCGGGCAAAACGGCGCATTTGTTCTTCATAGGAAATTGCCTCAGAACCACCCACATCATAAATCGGGTTACCTTCTACGGGGTGATTAATAAAATGCTCTAAATAATAGAGCAGGTCTGCCAGTGCCACAGGTGCTGAAAGAGAACGAACCCATTTGGGTGTGGTCATTACGGGCAAGTGATAGACCATATCTCGCATCACCTCAAAAGCTGCCGAGCCTGGCCCAATAATTACACCGGAACGCAGTTCAATCACCTGGCAGCCGGACTGGCGCAGTATATCCCCCGTTGCTTTGCGTGCCAGCAGATGCTGTGACTCTGTGGATGCTGGTTGCAGGGCACCCAGATAAACCACCCGCTTTCCCGGGCTGGCTGTTAGTGCACGAGTAAAATTATTAGCAAGCCGTAGTTCATAGTCAAAGAACTGTTTGCCTGCCATCATGCCATGAACTAAATAGAATACCAGTTCCGTGTTATCCAAAATGGATGTAAGGGTTTCAGGTTTAGCCAGGTCTACACGGTGGAGTATTAATTTCGGGTGGTTGTACCACTTCTCATTTGAAAGTGCCTGGGGTGTGCGTGCCGCTGCAATAACAGAGTATCCCTGGCTCAGTAAGCAGGGAACAAAATGGCGGCCAATATACCCTGTAACACCCAGTACCAAGACTCTTTTTTTTATCGGGCCAGCAGTCATGGTAGTACCATTTTCTGTGACATTATTTATTTGAATGATTATACCTGCACAAATGTTATTTGTTGTTTATTTAATATTGACTTTGGTCAATTATTAATGACCAGTGGTTTCTGATACATATCAAGTTCAGGGAATCACCATTTCTGTAGCCTTGCCTCGTTATCTTATTCTAATCGAGGCAAAGGCTCCTCATGCTTCTTAAAACCAAGCTGTTTGGAAAAGTATATAGCTTTTCCAGCATCAAAGAAGTACTCGCCAAGGCCAACGAAAAACGTTCTGGCGACGTGCTGGCGGGATTAGCCGCTGAATCTATTACCGAAATGGTAGCAGCCAAGGACATCCTGTCCCGTATGTTGCTGTCAGATCTCCGAAATAATCCAGTTGTACCCTATGAGGACGATGAAGTCACACGGATTATTCAGGATGATGTGAACGAACGTATTTATGAAGAAGTCAAAAACTGGTCTGTAGGAGAACTGCGTGAGTGGTTGCTGTCCTATGAAGTGCAGGGTAGTGCAATTCGCCGGATTAGCAGGGGTCTGACCTCTGAAATGATTGCGGCCGTTGCCAAGTTGATGACCAATGCTGACCTGATCTATGCAGCCAGTAAAATAGAAGTACTGGCCACCTGCAATACCACTATCGGTGGCCGGGGGACTCTGGCTGCACGTCTTCAGCCTAACCATACAACCGATGATGTTGATGGTATTCGTATTTCCACTCTGGAAGGTCTGTCATACGGCATTGGTGATGCGGTTATTGGCCTTAACCCTGTAGATGACACGACAGATAGTATTTATCGCTGTCTGCATCAGTTTGAAGAAATCAAGCAGCGCTTTGAAATTCCCACCCAGAACTGTGTGCTGGCTCATGTGCTATCCCAGATGGAAGCTGTGGAGCGAGGTGCACCGGCGGATATGATTTTCCAGTCTATTGCCGGCTCCCAGAAAGGTAATGAAGCCTTCGGCTTTAATGCCGGAAATCTGGCAGAAGCCAGTGACATGATGCTTAAGCAGGGTACCTGTACCGGCCCGAATGTTATGTACTTTGAAACCGGCCAGGGCTCAGAGCTTTCTTCCGATGCTCACCATGGTGCCGACCAGGTAACCATGGAAGCCCGTTGCTACGGTTTTGCCCGTCGCTACAAGCCTTTCCTGGTCAATACTGTGGTTGGTTTTATTGGTCCCGAGTATCTATACGACGGTAAGCAGGTTATCCGTGCCGGTCTGGAAGATCACTTTATGGGCAAGCTGCATGGTCTGCCAATGGGAGTAGACGTCTGTTATACCAACCATATGAAGACCGACCAGAACGATAATGAGTCCCTGATGACGCTGCTTACAGCAGCTGGCTGTACTTACTTTATGGGTATCCCTGCCGGTGATGACATCATGCTGATGTATCAAAGCAGCGGTTATCACGATGTGGCCACCATGCGTGAGCTGTTTAACAAGCGTCCGATTCCAGAGTTTGAAGCCTGGTGCGAGCGCATGGGCATAATGGAAAACGGTCGCCTGACGCCAAAAGCTGGCGATGCCTCTATTTTCCTGAAGTAATGAGGGCTCACCATGATTTCTGAAAAAGATTTAAAAGACCTGATCGGCAAGGTTCTCAAGGAAATTGACCTCACTGATGGCGATAAAGAACAGGTTGCCCAGTCAGTTGTCAGCCAGGTTGAAAGTACGACTGAAACAACAGTAGCAGATAGTGAACTAAACGATATTACCTTAGTTGAAATGTCTGACTTCTTTGCGGTTGATAATGCCGAAAACGAAGCAGAGTACCTGAAGCTTAAAGCGAAAACACCAGCCCGTCTGGGTATTGGCAAAGCAGGCCCCCGTTATAAAACGGAGACCATGCTGCGTTTCCGTGCTGACCATGCGGTTGCCATTGACTCTGTTTTTAATGAAGTGGCAGAAGAATTTGTCAATGAAGCCGGACTGGTGGCAGTGGCTTCCAAATGTGAAGACAAAGATATGTATGTTACTCGACCTGACCTGGGTCGTGTGATCTGTGATGAAGGCGTTGCCAAAATCCAGCAAGAATGCCGGAAGGGTGCTGATGTCCAGATTGTTATTGCTGATGGGCTGTCTTCCAGTGCCATTACTGCCAACCTGAAAAATATTTTGCCTGCCCTTAAGCAGGGGCTTGAAGGCTATGGCCTGAGTGTGGGCGACACGGTATTTATCAAGTATGGCCGTGTTGCAGCAATGGATCATCTAACCGAACTGACCAGCAGCAAAGTCACGGTGATGCTGGTGGGTGAACGACCCGGGCTGGCCACTGGCGAGTCCATGGGAGCCTATATCACCTATGAAGGCAAGGTTGGCATGCCTGAAGCCGGGCGAACTGTAATCTCCAATATCCACCGTCGTGGAACACCAGCCGCTGAAGCCGGTGCCCATATTTCTAACATCGTTAAAAAGATGTTTGAGCAAAAGTGCAGTGGCGTGGGTTTCCGTTTCTGATTGGATAGCTGAACAGGAGAATAAAATGAAAGGTGATCGTCTGGGGGCCAGTGTCCTGGCTGTAAAAATGATTCCCAACGTTGATGCCAGGATGGCAGAAAAACTGGGCATGCCCAAGGGCTATAAAAGCCTGGGTATTCTGACCGCTGACTGTGATGACGTAACTTACTGTGCCCTGGATGAAGCCTGTAAAAATGCTGAAGTCCAGGTTTGCATGGGTAAGAGCTTTTACGGTGGTGCAGCTAACGCCAACACCCAGCTGGCAGGGGAAGTGATTGGTATGCTGGCAGGGCCAAGTCCGGCAGAGGTTCGCAGTGGCCTGAATGCTGCCATTGATATTATTGAAAATGAATACGCGTTCTATAGCGCCAATGAAGACGACAGTATTGCCTATTACGCCCAGTGTATTTCCCGCACCGGCCCTTTCCTGTCTGATATGGCAGGAGTTAAGGAGGGTGAGGCGCTAGCCTACGTCATTGCACCACCGCTGGAAGCCATGTATGCCCTGGATGCTGCCATGAAAGCGGCAGATGTTTCCCTTTGTGAGTTGTTTGAACCACCATCAGAAACCAATTTTGCCGGTGCTTTGCTGACGGGGAGCCAGTCAGCCTGTAAAGCCGCCTGTGATGCCTTTGCTGATGCAGTGAAGTTTGTGGCTGATAACCCAAAGCATTTCTGAATCTGAGTAGTGGAGTTTCAGGCAATGAATAGACAGCAAGCCACAGGGTTTATTGAAACCTTTGGCTATTTACCGGCTGTAGAAGCAGCGGATGTTTGTCTGAAAACTGCGCACGTCAGCCTGGTAGGGATTAAAAATGTGGGTGCCGGGCTGGTTACTATCATTATTCGTGGTGATGTGGGGGCAGCCAAAGCGGCAATTGAAGCGGGAACACTGGCCGCGGACAAGGTGGGTACAGTGGTTTCCAGCCATGTGATTGCCCGGCCTGTAGACGAGCTGGATAGTATGCTGGCTGATATTGCTCCGAAGCATGCTGAGACTGTACCCGCTGATATTTCCAAAAGTAGTGACGATACAGTTTCCGCACCTACGCTGGAAGAGCTACAGGGTTACAGGGCTGTAGAGTTAAGAAATATGGCCAGACAGCTTCAGGGATTTGATATGAGCAAACAGCAGATCAAATTCGCCCGTAAGAAAGAGCTGATTCAGGCAATTATTGCATATTACGAGAGGGTGAAGACCATTGGAACTTCTCGATAAAGACCTTGTTTCCATTCAGGACGTAAGGAATCTGATTCACAAAGCTAAAGAGGCCCAGCGGGTTCTGGCGGACTATAGCCAGGCCCAGGTAGATGCCTTGGTTGAAGCCATGGCGAAAACGGGTGAAAACAGTGCCAGCCATCTGGCAGAAATGGCCGTGGCAGAAACAGGCTTTGGCAAGGTTCAGGATAAGATCACCAAAAACATCATTGCCAGTAAAAAACTGGCTGATTCTGTTCGTGATTTAAAAACCATTGGTGTGATTGCGGATGACCCTGTTAAAAAAATCCAGGAAGTTGCCGTTCCTTTTGGCGTAGTGGCTGGTTTGGTGCCATCCACTAACCCTACATCAACGACAATCTATAAAGCCATTATCTCTATCAAAGCCGGTAATGCCGTGGTGATAAGCCCCCACCCATCAGCATTGAAGTGTATTGCTGAAACGGTACGACTGTTACGGGAAGCACTGCAAAGCCTGGGGGCTCCGGCAGATCTGGTTTCTGTAATGAGCACGCCGACCCTGGAAGGCACCAGCGAGTTAATGAAAAATGCCGGTATTGGCATCATTCTGGCCACCGGTGGTTCAGCCATGGTCAAGGCCGCCTATAGCTCTGGTAATCCGGCGCTGGGTGTAGGGCCAGGAAATGTTCCGGCATTTATAGAGCGTACCGCTGATATTAAAAAATCAGTGTCGTACATCTTAATGAGTAAAACCTTTGATAACGGTACTGTCTGTGCTTCCGAGCAGCATGTGGTGACAGAGCATGCTATTGCAGATCAGGTGAAAGCAGAAATGATTGCCCAGGGTAGTTACTTTCTGAATGAATCCGAAATCACCAGGGTTGAGAAGGTGATTGTTGGCCCTCGGGGAACCCTGAATGCCAGCATTGTGGGTAAGCCTGCTATTGAAATAGCACGAATGGCAGGCGTTACTGTTCCTGATACAACCCGTGTGCTGGTAGGTGAGCAAGGACGGGATAATATCGGTAAAAAGTATCCGTTCTCCTGGGAAAAGCTATCACCGTTACTGGGCTTTTATCGAACAGCCGACGCCCATGATGCCTGTGAACTCTGCCTGGAACTGTTGAATTATGAAGGTGCCGGGCACTCCCTGGCCATTCATACCCAAAATGACAGCCTGGTTCGTGAATTTGCCCTGAAAAAGCCTGTTTCACGCCTGGTGGTTAACACACCATCGACTCACGGTGCAGTGGGTGCTACTACCGCCCTGCCTCCGGCATTTACTTTGGGTTGTGGCAGTATAGGTGGTTCTGCAACCTCTGATAATGTGACACCACTGCATCTGTTTAATAAGCGTTATGTGGCTTATGGCATTTGTGAACCCCAGGCTCCTGTCGTAGAAACTTCTACGGCTGTTGCGGGTGTGACAAATCTGGATATCGAAGCCATCACTCGACTCGTGATTGAACGATTAAAAGCACTTTAGCTTAATTCAATTTTCAAATTAATAGCTTCTTTCCAAATTGAAGGAAGACCACTGGGAGTAAAAAACAATGGCTATCTCTAATGCCTTGGGAATGGTTGAAACTAAAGGTCTGGTTGGTGCGATTGAAGCCGCTGACGCGATGGTAAAAGCTGCAAACGTGACACTGGTTGGCAAAGAACAAATTGGTAGCGGCCTGGTCACCATCATGGTACGTGGTGATGTGGGTGCCGTAAAGGCAGCCACTGATGCGGGCGCTGCCGCGGCTGAACGTGTGGGTGAACTGGTTTCTGTGCATGTGATTCCACGTCCACACAGTGAAGTGGAAGTGATTCTGCCTCAGGCTAAAGCCGAGTGATCCCGGCTTTACCAGTATGAAAAAGCCGGACACAAACCCCGGCTTTTCTTGTCTTGCTTGAGTGTGAGGTGGTTGTGAACAGCATGGCTGGAATCAGTATTAGTGAAGATGTTCTGAAACAGATTATTGATCAGGTCATTATTGAGTGCACAGTACAGTCTGGCAAAAAAGAAATTCCCATAGAGTCTTCTGCCAGACATGTGCATTTATGTCAGCGGGATGTTGATGCCTTGTTTGGCAAAGGTCATCAGCTGACACCCAAAAGGGAGTTATCCCAGCCGGGTCAGTTTCTTTGTGAAGAGCGAGTGACAGTTATTGGCTCAAAAGGCACCTTTAATCATGTGGCGGTACTGGGACCTGTCCGTCCTGAAAGTCAGGTGGAAGTTTCCCGGACTGATGCTCGCCAGTTGGGTGTTAAGGCTCCCCTGAAAGAATCAGGAGATATTGAGGATAGTCCGGGGCTTTTCTTGCACTCTGGTAAAGGCATGGTGCAACTGGAAAAGGGTGTCATTATTGCCCGCAACCATATTCATATGACCCGCAGTGATGCTGCCCGTTTAGGGGTCTGCGATAAGCAGGAAGTGGATGTAAAGGTTGAAACCGATCGTCCGGTAACTTTTCACAAGGTACTGGTGCGGGTGAAAGACAGTTTCTCCCTGGCAATGCATATCGATTTTGATGAGGCCAATGCCATTAGCCTGCCTGCTGGTGCCAAAGGTGAATTAATTTCCTGATCGACACATAAGACCATGGAGGAAGCACAGAATGAATACCGATGAATTGGTGGAGTTAATTGCCCGTCGTGTCATGGAGCAGTTGCTGACCTATAAAAAAGAAAGTATCAGTCCTGCAACAAAAGAGTCTGTATTAGTTGTGGGTGACTGTGCTCAGCGTGAACAATTAACAATGCGACTGGGAAACTGTTTTTCTTTAACTTTCTCAGTTGACAGGGAAGATACATTAGACCCAGCGGATTATGATTACATTATCCTGGGATGTTTGCCCAATAGTTTATTATCAGCGCTGGCTGCTGGGCTTGAGCGTGGCAATGACGGTTGCATTATTGTGCACTCTTTATTATTGGGTAAGACGATACACATCCTGGAAGAAGGCATTGATTACCATCGTTATTGCGATACCGCTAAACCAGCTTTTTACCGGCTATTTGAGCAGAAAGAAGAAATACTGTGTTCGTTTGGTATGAAGGTAGTGTCACTGACAAACCTTAAATCAGTTCTATCAGAAAATAATGGCGCTGAAAGTGAACCTAATAAACCGGTTAGTGAAACTATATATGAAGTGAAAGCGCCATCACCAAGAAAAGCTATCAACAATAACCTTCATATTATGGAACAGCGGGTTGTTGGCGAAAAGGATCTGCGAGCCTGTTACGAAAAAGGATATCGACAGTTGCAGCTTGGTCAGAAAACTATTCTCACACCCTTGGCAAAAGACTTTATTTGTATGAATAATGATCTGGTTCTAGTCAGGAATTAGTTTACTGGAACAATGAGTTGGATAACTTGGGACAGGCAATGCATTTTTCATTAAGAGGTTTGAAATTGCCCATTATATACGCAGAACCTGTTGATTGTGATGACAGTGACATGTTTTTACCAGAGCACCGGCGGGAACAAAAAACAAAACAATTTATAAAGGCCTTTAATGAAAGAGCGGATAATTCATTTATGTACGAAAAATTGATTTAGGTCAAAATGGTGTATGGTCCTGATATTGACCTGATGCAACGGCCTCTTTTTTGAGAATCGCTACTATCCATTCATATTTTTTATGCATCCAGAGAATGCTATGGATTTAGTCGAACTTGTCCGCCAGGCAGGTGTGGTGGGGGCTGGTGGTGCTGGCTTCCCAACCCATGTCAAGCTGAATGCTGAAGCGGAATACCTGATTATCAATGCTGCAGAGTGTGAGCCGTTACTGCAGACAGATCAGTTTCTTATGCGTGAACGGGCAATGGAGCTGGTTGCAGGTATTCTACTGGCGAAGGCTCAGGTGAAGGCACAAAAGGCGGTGATAGCCGTTAAAGGTAAGTATATTCGCGAAGTTCGTTGTCTGGAAGATGCAATCAGCCAGCTGGATGCGGATATAGCCATTCATGACCTCCAGAATTTCTATCCCGCCGGGGATGAACAGATGACGGTCTTTGAAGTAACGGGCCGCTCTGTGCCTCCCGGAGGCATTCCTTTGAATGTTGGCTGTGTGGTTTCCAATGTGATGACCATGATCAATGTTTTTGAAGCCAGCCAGAATATTCCGGTTATTGAAAAATACGTTTCTATTTTGGGAGAGGTCAGGGAACCCCGGGTGATAAAAGTGCCCGTTGGTACATCATTTGACACCTGTCTTGAGGCGGCTGGTGGCACAACTATCAGTGACTTCTGCATTATCCGGGGTGGGCCAATGATGGGGGGTATGATTGACCAGAGTCAGCAGCCTGGGATGAGCATTACCAAAACCGATGGTGCGCTAATTGTTATCCCTTCAGATCATTACCTGGTGACCCGCGCCAAAGAAACCGAGATACAGATGTTAAACAGGGCCAGGGCCTGTATTCAGTGTGGGTTTTGTACCGAGCAATGCCCAAGATATCTGATTGGGCACCCTTTGCACCCCCATAAAATGATGAAGGCAGTGAAGTATGCAGAGGATTTTAATGAGTCCCATCATGAGGCCCTGCTCTGTTGTGGTTGCGGTGTGTGTGAAATGTATTCCTGCCCCATGGGAATTTCTCCCCGCCAGGTTAATTTTTATATTGCCGGTAAGTTAAGGGAAAAAGGGATTCGTTATCAGCATGATGACAGTGAGGTGATTGCCCGTGATGGCAGGGAGTTCCGGAAAGTACCGCCGGCACGGCTGATTTCCCGTCTGGATTTAAATAAGTACGATCACCAGCCACTCAAAGAATTCCGCGAAGTTAGCAGCGACAGAGTCTGTATTTCTATGTGGCAACATATTGGAGCTGGCAGTCAGCCTGTTGTGAAAGTGGGTGACGTGATCAGTAAAGGTCAACTGATTGGTGAGATACCCGAAGGTAAACTCGGGGCGATGATTCACGCAAGCATCAGCGGTCGGGTCACAGAAGTTAGCGACAACCAGGTTGTCATTGCCCGGAGTCAAGGATCATGAGTAAAGCATTGGGATTGCTGGAATTTACCAGTATTGCGAAGGGTATCGAAGCGGCTGATGCCATGACCAAGGCAGCGGATATCCGTTTGGAAGAAGCCAAAACCATTTGTCCGGGAAAATACCTGATCATTGTCTCTGGTGATGTGGCTGCGGTGAGGGCTTCTGTTGAGGCAGGAGAGGAGATTGGGCGCCAGACGATTGTGGATCGGTTACTGATAGCCAATATCCATGAAGAGTTATTGGCAGGGTTAAGCGGCTCCAATGATATCAGTCAGGTTAATTCCGTTGGGGTGCTGGAATTCTTTAGTGTTGCGTCTGCCGTTATTGCCGCAGATGCGGCGGCTAAGGCGGCTGATGTAAAAATGATTGAGGTTCGTCTGGCCATGGCGATTGGAGGGAAATCCTTTATTGTGATGACCGGTGAATTATCAGCTGTAAATGCAGCAGTGGATTCAGGGGTAATGGCAGCCAGTGAAGCTGGAATGCTCATTGCAAAAACAGTGATTCCTTCTCCCTCTAAAGAGTTTTTCCAGAAGTTGCTCTGATCTTTTTATTGACTGTTTTTTCTGTAGTAGAGAAAACAGTCAGTGTTTCTTTTATGGTCATTTTTATCTAAACCTATCTGTAATATTTAAATAATAAAATAAAAGACATAAGGCAAATAAATATATCGGGTTTGATTGGTATAACATGTACGCTGTAGTGAGGGGTGTGGAATGAAACCTGGAAAGTTGGCGGTGGCCTTAATGGCTAGTACTGCCCTTTTTTTGTCTGGGTGTAGTGGTTTGACTCAGGAGTCTGAAACACCGGTGGTGGAGAAGACGCCAAAAAAGGTCAAAAACGTTATTATGATGATCGGTGATGGCATGGGGCCTCAGCAGGTGGGGCTGCTGGAAACTTATGCACGCCGGGCACCTAATTCTATTTATGCAGGAAAACCTACCGCTATTGAGCGGATTATAGAACAAGGGGTGTTGGGGATATCAAATACCGGCCCGAAAGATAAAATTGTTGTTGATTCAGCCTGTTCGGCAACCCAGCTGGCAACAGGTTATCCAACCTTGAGTGAGGTCATTGGTGTTGGTTCAGAGGGAGAGCATCTGGAAACCATACTTGAGCGAGCCAAAGTGCTGGGTAAGGCAACGGGCCTGGTATCGGATACCCGGTTAACCCATGCTACACCGGCTTCTTTTGCAGCACATCGCTCCCATCGCAGTATGGAAAATGAGATTGCTGAAGATATGATCCGGATTGCACCGGATGTGATGTTATCTGGAGGGCTTCGTCACTTTATTCCTGCGGCAGTTAATGATAAAGACAAAGTTTATGATCAGCTGGTTCAGCAAACAGGCAATAGTTTTAGCCTGAGCTCCAAGCGCAAAGATAACCTTAATCTTCTTGATACTGCAAAACAGTCCGGATTTGAGCTGGCATTTAATCTTGAACAGATGAATGCTGCAAAAGGAGATAAACTGCTGGGACTTTTTGCCAATTCCGGAATGATGGATGGGATTGCCTATAATGCCACCAAAAATAACCCGGAGCGTACAGAACCGACTTTGAGGGAAATGACCGAAAAAGCTCTGGATGTATTATCCAAAAAAGAGGAAGGATTTTTTTTAATGGTCGAGGGTGGCCAGATCGACTGGGCGGGGCATGAAAACGATGTGGGTGCCATGCTTCATGATCTGGTTAAGTTCGATGATGCTATTGATTATGTGCTTGACTGGGCTCAGAAACGTGATGACACACTGGTTATTGTGACTGCCGACCATGAAACGGGGTCATTTGGTTTCAGTTACAGCATGAAAGATGTGCCTGAAAAGGTGTCCCTACCAGAGCCAGGTTTTGGGGATGAGCCCTATCAACCCATGTTTAATTTTGCTGACTTAACATTGCTTGATCGTATTTTCGCCCAGAGCCGTAGCAACAAAAATATCTGGGGGGACTTCCAGTCTTTACCAAAAGCAGAGCAAACGCCTAAAAGACTGGCTGATATGATGGAGCAGCATCATGATTTTGAGGTTACAGAAGAGATGGCTGCTCGAGCCATGGAGCGTACAGGAAACCGCTTTTATGTAGAAGGGCATAGTTATCTTGGGGCTAAAACCTGGCCTGCGGTCAAGAGCCTGTTTGATTCTTTCTATGTTTATGGTGATGAAACTCACTGGAATCTGATGGGGCATGTTCTGGCGGAACAGCAGTATGTTGTTTGGGGCACCGGCACTCATACCAACACGCCTGTGTTGGTGATGGCTTATGGGCCTGAATATGCTATGAAACAATTCTCGAAATACCTGACGCACCCTGAAGTGGGGGAAATGGCAAAAGGGTTCTTGTAGTGGTTTAACTCAGCATAGGGCTTTAGGGAAGAAGCCCCGGGATGCTGGGAGCAAGTCTGGCCTGAAGAGTGCCATTAAATTGTTCTATCTGATAACGGTTGATAACAAGTGGTATATTAATGCAGAGTTTGCCACAATTGCCTGGTTCTCTGATCTTGGCTATAGTGCCCTGGCCTCAGGTGCCGTAAGGCATCGCTTCAAAAATTTAATAGTTTAAACACCTATGACCATAAAACCTCTAGCTGCAATAATTGCCGCGCTAGCACTTGTGGGTTGTGCTCAAAAAGATACCCAGCCTGAGCAGTCATTTACCCTTACCGTTGCCCATATCAACGATACCCACTCCAATTTTGATCCTGTCCTGTCCAGCTTTAACGCCAAAGGAATAACGGTTTTCAATGAGTTTGGAGGTTTCCCTCGCCTGCAAACCATGGCGGATAAGTATAAGTCGGCAGCCCATGAACAGAACCGCAGCTTCCTGTTCTTGCATGGTGGGGACGCCTGGCAGGGTACTGCTTACTTTAAGCTTAACCAGGGGGCGATGAATGCTGACTTGCTGAGCAAAATGGGGCTGGATGCCATGGCATTGGGTAACCATGAGTTTGACCTGAACAATGCCAAACTAAACAAGTTTATCAGCGGCATTAATTTCCCGGTTCTGGCTGCCAACATTGATACCAGTAAAGATAAAGATCTTAAAGACCAGACAAATATCAAGCCATTTATAGTCTATGCCTTCGATGGCAATAAAAAGACGGTGGTTGAGGATATAGATAATCTGCCAGCGGGCAAAGACATCGTTGCAGTGTTCGGTATTGCCCTGGATGATATGCCTGATATTGCACCGAATACTGGCCAGGTACAGTTCTTCGATATGGTGGAATCTGCCCAGAAAACGGTTGATCTGCTGGAATCTAAAGGTATCCATAACATAGTGGCAGTGACCCACATTGGTAATGCAGTTGACCTGGATGTTGCATCCAAGGTTAATGGAATTGACCTGATTGTTGGTGGTCACTCCCATACTCTGCTGGGTGACTTTACTAATATTGGACATACCGATAATGGCATCTATGCCCAAATGGTGAAGAACCCTAATAACAATACTGGAACCTGTGTTGTTCAGGCAGGGCAATATGCCCAGGCTATTGGTCAGGTTAATGTCACCTTCGATGCCAAGGGACAGGTTGAAGCCTGTGAGGGGCTTAACACCATGCTGACTAATGATGAGTATTACCACTCACCAAAACGGGAAGTAGCTAGCAAGTTTAATCAGGATGAAACGAATAAGGTCGTTAAATTTATTGATGGTGAAGATAATATCACCATCACTGAAGAAAACGACGCAATGCGTAAAACCATTGATACTAAATACAAACCAGCAGTGGTTGAGGCCTATGGTCGTGTCATTGCCCAGGTTCCCCAGGATATCAACCATGCCCGACGTCCAGGTGACAAGGGAACTGATGTTCATGGTTCAGATGTAGCGCCTATCATTGCAGAAGGTCAGTATTTCTGGGCTAACAGTGATGAAGTAAAGGAAGTAACTGGCCTGGATGTGGATTTCGCTCTGGTAGGAGCGGGTGGTGTCAGGACCAATATTGAGGCTGGAAAGTATCGGGAAGGTAATGTCTCCCTGGAAATGTTACCATTCTCTAACTATATGTCAGTAGTCCCTGTGAAAGGGGCTGTGATTAAAAAGTTGCTTGAGCAAACTGTTTCTGCCACTTTGCCTGAAGGTGCCCATGCAGGTAAGTTCCCTTATGGCGGCAATCTCCGTTATCAGTTCACTGAAACAGTACCTCATAAAGCAGGTAAGCTGGATTTTGTTGAAGTAATGACCGGTACAAAAGAAAGCCCAGTGTGGACTCCTCTGGAAGACAACAAGGTTTACAATGTTGCCATGAGCAACTATAACGCCACCGGTAATGATGGCTGGACACCACTGTTTGAAGCTCAAAAAGAGAGCACTGACCGTATCGACCTGGTTTATGTAGACGGTGAGCTGACTGGCTTTAAAGTAAAAAATATTGAAAAGGTGAATGGCAAGTATAAGGTAAACTACGAGGGAGAAGCTCCTACCTGTAAGGCTGAAAATATTCGTTGTAATACCGATGCCCAGGCAGTCATTGACTATATTTCCAATGAGCTACCTGTTGTAGCACCTCAGGATTTTGATGTAGTTACCTTTAATCGTGCTACCTGATTCAGACTAGCATTGTTTAACAAGGGTTCTGCCAGCAGAGCCCTTTTTTAATCGGGATTAATTATCAACCTGCTGTTTCCCGGACTGTTGCCAGAGCACCTCTCCACCGGATTTTCTTGCGGCTACCCGGGCCAAAACAAACAGAAGGTCTGACAGGCGATTAAGGTATTGCATCAGTGGGCTGTTAATCATTTCACCAGACTCTTTAGCGGCAATAACCTGCCTTTCTGCCCTGCGGGAAACACTACGGGCCATATGACAGTAGCAGGCTAGTCGGGAGCCTCCGGGTAACACAAAGTTTTTCAGAGGAGGAAGGTGTTGATTGAATTCATCCAGGGTGTTTTCCAAGTCAGTCACAAATGCTTCCTGAATCAGTTGATAGCCGGGCATTGCAAGCTCTCCACCCAGATCAAAAAGCCGGTGCTGAATAGTTTCCAGTGGTTTCTGAAGCCGGTGGCGCATAATTTGGGCATCTTTTAGTTCATTGATGAGCAGTCCCATCCAGCTATTCAACTCATCCACCGCACCAATGGCCTCGATGCGAGCATGGGTTTTCGATACACGACGACCGTCTCCAAGCCCGGTAGTGCCTTTATCGCCTGTGCGAGTATAGATTTTTGAAAGTCGGTTATATTCCTGCTCAGACATTGATTGAACCTCAGTAACCAAAAACAAGGGTTTTGACAATAACAGGCAAAACTTTACCATCAGCCAGCGGTTTACCGATATCGATATAGTCACCCTCTTTGACGGCGATACTATCAATGCAGATAACATCCTTGGTGTATTTCAGTTTTGCTTCGATGCTTTGGCCCAGTACCTTGCCAAAATCCTCTTCCACAATAACAATCAAAGGCTGTGGCAGGTCAATCATGGCCTTCATCCCCTGAATAATGATCTCAGCCAGTTCCTGAACATATTGGAAGTCAGGGTTCCTTTGTCCTTTAAGTGCCAGGGCTACATGCTGGGAACCTGTTTCCAGGTTAAACCAGGATAGCTTTTCCCGGATCATATTTGCCAGAGAGTCATCAGCCAAAGCTTCATCTTTTCTGGAGAGCCTTAATACCGGTACATTTTTAATAGGGAAAACATCACGGGAGAAATTGATAGTGCTGCCACTGATATCTGTGGCATGGGAACCGGCACCAATCACCGTGGCCCGAATGGTTTCCAGGGCATTAAAAACTGGCAGGCTATTAAAAAGGGATGACCTGCGGATTGCCCGACCTAACAATACCCCCAAATCGCCGTATTGAAAGTCTGATGCCTGGGGTTCCTGATCATATACATGAACAGCCACGCCACCGGAAAAGCAAATCTGGTCCAGTGGGTAATTGCGGCGTAAGTCATGGGTTCCCCGACCTATGATAAATGCGAGATCTTCTGTGGTGGTTCTCAGTCCCACCACCTCCTCCAGAATTTCCACCATTCGGTTAACAATGCGGTTAATGGTGCTGAAACTTAACTGATCGCCAACACTGATAGGGATTCCCATTCTTCGGGTTATCTCCTGCCATTTATCAGAAATGTAAGTGACTTCTGTTCCACCGTTCTCAAATTTAATCAGGCGGCCACCGATATCCAGACAGGTGGTATCCAGCACCTCGCCCACGTCATAAGCAGCGATATTAGTGGTGCCACCACCAATATCCAGATTAATAACAATACTGTTTTTGTTAAAAGACTGCCTGGCTGCACCGGCCCCTTTTCCGGAAATAATGCTTTCCAGGTCTGGGCCGGCGGTGGCCACAACAAAGTCTCCGGCTAATTCACTTAAGGCATCAGCCACCTGTCTGGCATTGTCCTTTCTTGCGGTTTCACCCGTAATGATAACTGCACCGGTGTCGATATCCCTGGCCTGAATACCTGACTTTTGGAATTCTGATTGCACCAGTTTCCGAACGTTCTCGGCATCGATCAGGGTGGGGGATAGTAGGGGCGTGAAGTAAACGTCACTACGATAAATCACTTCCCGCCCAACAATTTCAACTTTTGGAATCATGGCTCCGGGAGAGACATTCTCCAGAGTAAGCCGGGTAAAAACCAACTGTGTGGTGGAAGTGCCGATATCAATACCGGCACTGAGGATTTCTTCACGCATCATTGTTTTGCTCTTCAGACATATCCCGTGTAACCAGAATGGCAATAATCAGTGCAGAGATACCACCAATAAGCTTACCTGCCACCATGGCTGAGATCATGTCACTGTTAACCGCGGCAGTGAAGCCAAGATGGTCGCCAAGGGCAAATGAGGCGCTGACAGCAAAAGCCACGTTGATGACCTTACCGCGGTTATCCATATTTTTCAGGATATTGAACATGGCAATGTTGTTAGCCAGGGTAGCAACCAGACCTGCTGCCGCTGTTTCCCCCATACCCATGGCGCGGCCAAGGGCCATCAGTGGCTTATTCAGTTGGGTGGTAATAAAGTGAACCATGGGAAAGGCACCGGCCAGCACCATGGAAATGGCGCCAACAATTTCAATACCATCAGAGATAGGTGCCATGCCGGGAATAATGACTAAACCTGTGAGGGTTTCGATAACAATGGCTGCCAGACCAACAGTGATAACTATCACAACGCCCTTACCAAAGATTTCAAAGCCACTGATCATCTTGTTGGGTGCCAGCTTCAATCCCAGGGCAATGGCACCGGCAACAATCACAATAGGCAACAGGTTAATAATAACCATACCAAGGTCATAACCGGCAATCAGTCCACCGGCGAAGCAGCCAACGGGCACAGTGGTTAAACCAATCAAAACGCCACGGGCCAGGTATTGGGTATCATTTTTATTGATAGTGCCCAGGGCTACAGGAATGGTAAAAACAAGGGTTGGCCCCATCATGGCACCCAGAATCAAGCCGGAGAAGTTAGCAACGGCCTCATTTTCAGTCATGGCCATAGCCAGTGGGTAGCCTCCCATATCGTTCGCCAGCAGGGTGCCTGCAAACATGGCAGGGTCTGCCCCCAGGGCTTCATAAAGGGGGGAGACAATGGGGCTGAGTACAGTGTTAAGTACGGGAGCAAGAGAGACCACACCAATCATGGCCAGGGCCAAAGCCCCCATAGCCATAAAGCCTTCTTCAAACTTTTCTCCGTAGCCCCAGCGGTTTCCCAGTATTTTGTCTACGGCACCCAGCACCATAAACCCCACCATGATATACAGGATAATGTCGTTAATACTCATGACTTCCTCGCAGCTGTGAATAGGGGCTGTTGAGGTTTTATCGTGAGCGCATGATAAAACCTCAACTGCCCCTAGAATTATCCGATTCCGTTGCTGAATTACTTCGACTGGGCAGGCTCCCGGATGAAGTCATTTCATGCCGGGCGAATCAGTGCTGGAAGGCTATCAGTGGGAGATAGAGAGAGTGATGACCTGACGCAAGTCACAGCCCTCTCTATTAGTTGACAGTAGTCAATAAAATATCTCTATATTTTTGACCTGTTTTTTTGTAATTAATAACAGCGCCTTTAGTTTTACCTGAATCCGTGATTTCTTGATTTGCCCGGCAGTTTTGAAAATGTGCTGATTAATTTTTTCCTTTGAAAATAACTCGGGTTATTGATTGAAGTGTTTTTATGTCGTTTTTAAGCATAAATGCTGATCAAAATATCATCAAACTTGAAGACAGGTTGAAAGAAGCCCTACCGTTATCAATACAGTACTTTCTCATTTATGGCATTTTTTTCTATCTCGCTATTCAATCAACAAAGTGCATGCTGGCTTATTAATTGATGGAAAGACCTGAAACCAGGACAGTAACGACCAAAGCGTAGCCGGTATTGATGTCCTTTTTTCAGAAGACGGGCAGCCAGGTAGATGAGTTCCTGTATCACGGTTTTTAACCGGCGTCGTTTGGCTTTATGACGTACCGGCGCATCTGGCCCGAGCAAGCAACTCTGCCCCATGTAGCGCAGAATGTTATAGACCAGTGCACCCAAACACATCACCAGGTCGTTGGTGTCAAACTTGCCTGAAGGCAGGCGCTCTAAATCCATATCAGTCTTCAACTCACTGTGAAACTGCTCGCTGGTCGCATGATCCTCATAAAGATTAATGATCTGATCATCGCTGTAGTCAGCTTCGCTGAGTGTTGTCCACCATCCTTCCAGCTCATAATCGGGTGTCAGAAATCTCTGCCCTACAGTATCAGTGGTACGCTTGATAATGCGAATAATCAGACGCTGGTTACCATAGTTGGTTTCATAGACGGTTGAGAGTGTCGCATAACTCTTTCCTGGACGCGACTCCTCCCATTTGACTTGCTTTTCTTCAAAAATGGGGAGCCAGTGTTCCTTGGTGTGATACTTTCTTGGGTTGAGCTTGATAATGTGATTCACACCTTTGAACCCGGCGATTTCCCGGCGCGATTCCTCAGCATCGTGGCCACTATCAAGGCGAACCAGAATAGGCGCTCGGGTCAAACGTCGGCTGCGGTGCAGCACTGCTTGTAAAAAGCCAATAAAATCATTCTGGGAGTGCTGAGAGCCTGGGCGTAATTCACATCCCAGGCACCAGCCTTCGCAGCCAAAGTAAGCGGCAATAGGGGCATAACCAAAGAATTTTTTATACGTGTACTCGACCCCCTCCTTTTTGGTATTGCTGTTATCCATAGGGAATACGTCGATATCCAGTGGTATGTGCTGCTTCTTATCGAGTTTTTTCGGAAGGGGTGTGACGGGCACCTGAAGATTAACCAGGACATCGGTAAGGCTGTCCTCGATGAAAGGAATCAGTTGGGCGGCATCTTCATTGAAACGCTGTCTTAAGCGGCTGGCTGAAGGCATTTGTTTAATGCCCATTGCCAACCGGAACCAGTCGTTATCCCGGTTATTATCAACATTATCAAAATCACTTTTACCCTGAGCCAGTTGGCCGCAGTAAGCTCTGATCAGGTCGATATGAGTGATACGGTGCCTTTTTTTTATTTTGCGCAGGGATTTGCTTAACGCTGTCTTTTTGTTGAGTGCATGACCAACGAAATAAAGCCCTGCGACCGGTGTATAAAATTCCGTCTGTGATTGTTCAATTTTCAGTTTCACAAAAATGCACCCAGGTGGTGAAAATTAGAGTGGGTGCATTTTAACTTGGAACTTACGTTTTGTGGTTGATCCAGAGGAGTTGGGCTACAGTGAACTCACGGATTCAGGTTTTAATTAGTGAGAAAGGAGTATGAAATTATTTCGAGTATAGAATGTTGAAAAACTATAATGCCTACTATGCATACTATGAATAGGTTCGATGGGTATAGTTATGAAGTGGGCGTGGTTTATTCAGTTTGTTTTCTTCTTTATTTTTTCACAATCAGTATATGCAGTTATCATGGAAGATGAGGTTGAATTGTTAGAGGATAGTCAGTTTACTGTTGAAAATGGAGACTGGCCAATAAAGTGTAAAGGGCGATCTTTAAAATTAGTAAGCATAGAAAAGATAACAGCATTTAATATAACAGTGGCTGGTATTACTCACACTATTTCTACTCAGGAGACAAACCTACAAGATTCGGAACAGCAACTTTTCGTTAACTGGAATAGAGTTGATAGGGAATTGGAAAATGAAACTTTCTTTTTGAAAATTGGAGCACCGAGTATACACAATAACCCTGTAGTATTAGATAATGAAACAAGTGCGGTATCTTATAATCATGTTGATGATTCTGAGGGTATGTTGTGTATATTCAATGTTCCACTAGGAAAACAAACGCTTAAACTTTGTTTTAATCAAGAAGATGAAATTGTAGGCATCAAAACTAATGGGCATAGAGCACTGACGTTTATTATTGTTTCTCGAACTAGCTGGAGTGCAGAACAGTCTCAGTATGTAATGGATGTTTTTCTTGTGAAACAAAATAGGGGGCAATTGAATAGTACATTGACTTCAGATGCTACTGAGGGACAGATGGCTGGACACTCATGGGGTAGTAGCCGTTTCCAACAAATGGGATTAGGAAGTTTTTTACCACCTTCTTCGGTTTATTCTCAATATTATAATAATTTGGGTTTTCATAGTGGCTTTAGTTTTCCGTCGTATAGTAGCTTTAATTTTCCACATAGTAGCTTCTGGAATTCACAGGCGCTAACATATGGGGGGGGTAGTTATCAATCCGCAGGTTATACACCGTTTGGATTTTCTTTGCAACAAGCCTCTGATGTTCCAGTACGCTCAGTGAATAACAGGGTATCTTCTACTTTTGAAGACTCTGAAAGGAAGTCTCAGAGCAGCAATAAGATAAGACGAAAGCGGTTTTCTTACAACATCCACCAAAAAAAGGAGCTAGAGTCGTTTTATAGTAAAAATAGATATCCTAATGGAGAAGCTAAAAATACATTAGCTAATCATATAGGAGTACCAGTGGAAAAAGTTAATACATGGTTTCAAAATAGACGGGCTCAGGATGCAGTTAAATGGGAAAAGGAGCCGGTAAGCTCCTTTTATTAATGATATTTATTTACAATGAGAATCATTATAGCGGAGTTTAATCCTTTCCTGTTTGAGCAGGTCACCTGCTAATGGTGAAATAATGGTGCGTTTGCTTAATAGAATCTCCTGGACTCCCCAGTGAATCAGAAGCATAACATCGGCTTCGGCAATGGATTTTTGTCCCAGGAAATCATGTACCCGGATAGAGTCCGCTGTTTTTTTGGGTTTGGCCTGGGTTTCCCTCACCATATCAGCCAATCCCATACGGCTGCCAAGAATGGCATTCAAACGGTTGCCTGCGGCTTTGTTATCAAGAATCTGCATGGCTCGCTCGGCAATTAACGAACCTGCTTCCATTGGCGGAATACCTCCATAGTGGATATTGGGAACCACGGTATGTTCAAAGGCAATATTCCGGGAACCGTAGAAGGCTTCAGCCTGCCTTTTGTTTTTATCGCCTTTCAGCCGGTAGACAAGATAGCCTGAAAGGCTTCGGGAAGAGCGACCATCAGCGCCGGGGCGCTCGCCCAGCAGGACAATTACCAGCTGGGCATTGATCGTATTGGCAATATCCTCAGCCAGTTTCACCCGGCCATGGGGAGCCACCATGGTCTGGCCGAGGGAGTAACCATGACCGCGAAGGCCCTCTTCCAGAACAGGCAAAACCTCATGGATATTATGGTGAACTGCCTCGGCGCTAAGGCCGTCCGTAATCACAATCTGGATATCTCTATTTTCTTTATGAAGGTGATTGCGAGAGGGTGCAGTCAGGGTGGAACCCTCTTCCGGACAGGCATGGTGAGTCTTGAGGTTATCTGCCTTTGAGCGGATTAACCGGAAATCAATACCATCCAGCTTATCCAGCTGCAACTGGCTGTGAGCTGCCGTTCTGGCAATAGCCAGATTTTGTTTGAGCTTTCTGCTGACACGGTTTGTCATTCTTGGGCCGGCATTGCTAGTGCCATAGCACATGGGAACCTGACTGATCAGATCCTGAAAGGCCTGCCGGGAACCGGCAAACATTGCCGGGTTACCCCAGGTAGGTCCCCGGGTAATCCTGCCATCTCTGGTTTCCTTGAAAATACCTTTTTCCAGGCACCAGTGATAAAACTCGGGAGCAGGCTTCAGGTTATGAATTTCCCGAATGGTCTGGTCGTCATGCCCGCTGGTATCGGCATAGGCCAGCATCCGGTCAACGCCCAGGTAAATATCCATAAAATAACTGGCACCTGCTACAGCTAAGAGTTCGACAGCTATTTCCTGACCTTCACTGGACGCATCGGCATGCAGGGTAAAACAGGGAGATACCCCCATGGGTAACCCCATAAGTTTACCCATAAATAAATCCTGAAGATTGGAATAGATTATCTGAAGGCTGTCCTTATGAGTCTCTGGCCCAATAAATCCCGTAACACTATTCACCATACAGGGGTCATAACGACGACAAAGGCCGTATGTCAGGGCTTCAGTGGTGGCCATATCTATTCCACAATGTTTGCCATAGC
Source organism: Endozoicomonas sp. Mp262 (assembly GCF_025643335.1). Lineage (NCBI taxonomy): Bacteria > Pseudomonadati > Pseudomonadota > Gammaproteobacteria > Oceanospirillales > Endozoicomonadaceae > Endozoicomonas > Endozoicomonas sp. Mp262. Next base: position 2,517,920 of record NZ_CP092489.1, read on the forward strand.
TCACTTCGCTGCCCTGTCCTGTTTCGAAGTACATGAACTGACTGTCCTCACTGGCCAGATTTCCTTTGTCCCTCATAATTTGCCAGGCGTTATCAAGGTACGGAACCGTAACGTCAAAGGCTTCCCTGAGAGTAGCCTCTGTACCAGCCAGTGACTGGAATAGAATTTCTACGGGAGCACCTTCGTTGAGGCAGGCCAGCTGGGTACGAATATGGGAGAGTACGCAAATCTGGGTAGGGGCGCCTGTCTGTCGTCTGATTTTATCCAGGTGAATAAGGCAGGCACCAATATTGTCGATATTATCATCTGAAGGATTGAGTCCTATTAATTGATCGCCATTGCCCATGGATAAACCCAGCCAGGTTAATGCGGTAATAGCATTCAGGTCATCGGTGGGGTGGTTGGGCTGAATACGGGTTGAAAGTGATCCTGCCAGGCCAAGGTGAGTTCGGGCATGGGTTGGGCATTCTATTTTACGTGCATTGTAGATCATTTCATGCACACCCATCAGTTTGGTGACTGCGGCAACCATAACCCCGGTTAAGCCGGTTCCGGCTCTTTTTAATTCCGGCCCCGTGGCGCTTTGCATCCAGTCTTTTAGCTGACCCACAGTCATCATTGCCATTTCGTTATAGACTGCTTTATCTATATCGTAATTAACCCGCATGATGTCGTCGATCTGGCCCTGGTCATCGGTAAAAGGTCGATGGTAGATATGGTGCAGGGTTAGATTGGAAAGAATCGCTCGTGCTGCTTCGCGGCTGACGTCACACTTGGCTGCCAGCCCCGCCTGCTGGTCACCGCTTTTTTGGAATCCGGCGGCACCCAATAGATGCTTGAGCCCTGTGAAACTGTAATCCACTCCCTGTATCCGGGTGCTATAGGTTTCATCGGGTTTGGGTGTTGGTATAAAAATATTATCCAGAGGCGTTATCGGGGGCTTGGGCATTTCTGCTCACTCCAACTATCGGCTGAGAATAGCTTAAGAAGCTAAATGGATTAACACAGCCAAAGATCAACAGCCCATAGGGAGTGGTTGAATTCAAACGGCGAATACTCTTGTTTTGCTTTGTGCTGGTTTAGTGCGTATCGATGACAATAAATGAGTCGCTATGGCATATCTCTCGAAGTACAGAGGGATTACGCCATTATGCATTTTCCTGGGAAGTTTACCCCAGTGGCAGGCGTAATGGTTTGCCATTTTGTTAAAATCTAATAACAACAAAAGTAAAGGGAGAAGGGTATTGATAGTGATCAATAATTTTAGCCCTTGAAATCTGGGGTAATCATATAACTATGATCTGGTTGAGCGAGTGACTTCAAGCTGTTACCTGCGGCTGTTTAAGGAATGACTTCAGGTTTTCAAGACCTTCACCGGTAACAGCACTGATTTCAAAGATGGTTTTTACGCCTGCCGCCTTAAGCACCAGCAATTCCCGCAGACTTGATTAAAGCCCTTAATAACAAGGGCTGTAGCTTGGTAGCCTCTTGCTAAAATCGCAGACTATCCGGTAGAATTTCACCACAATAATAATAACGATGCTCATGTTGTGCCGCTAACGAAACCAAGAACCATTGCTGAAAAACTGCTCAAAATAGTCTCTGATGAAGCGGGTCAAATTCCAGACTTTCGCAAGAAAAGCCAACATGACAAAATTGTCCTTCATGATGCGGTCATGAGTGGCCTGGCAGTCATGCACCTGAAATACCCTTCATTACTGGCTTTTGATCAGGATTGTGTCAATAACCCAGATAGGCTCAAGAACTTAAAGTCGATGTACAATGTCAGCTGTGTCCCCAGTGATACCTATCTGAGGGATCTGATTGACCCTATCGAAACACGCTATTTAAGGAAGTTCTTTACCCGCCTGTTTGCCTTTGTGCAACGATCTGGGCGGCTTAAGCAGTTCACTTATTTTGAGGAAGGGTATCTTGCGCCTATCGATGGTACGGGGCACTTTTGCTCAGGGAAGATTAGTTGTCCTGAGTGTTGTGTAAAAAAGCCAGGCAGCAAAAATCCGCAATACTACCATCAGTTACTGGCCTGCTGTCTGGTAAAGCCGGGCAAGAAAGAAGTATTACCTTTAATGCCTGAACCCATCATCAAACAAGTTGATGCGTCAAAGAATGATTGTGAGAAGGTAGCGCTCAAGCGGCTATTGGCGAATTTATCCAGAGAGCATCCGCACCTGCCACTGGTTCTGACTTTTGATGACCTGTACTCAGATGGACCGACCATCAAGTTGGTAAAGTCCTTTGGCTATAGCTTCATTATGGTGGCAAAGGATTCAACCCATGAGTCGTTATACCAGGCCGTCGATGAGCTGGATTGTGCAGACAAAGTGGTGCGCTATGAATATACCGATGATAAAGGGTTTACGCACTGGTTCCGGTTTGTGAATGGTGCCCCCATTAACAAGTCACACCCGGATGTGCTGGTTAACTTTCTCGAATATATAGAAATTGATCCAGAGGGCAACAAGAAGTACGTCAACACCTGGGTCACGGACATTGAGCTTTCAGCCGAGAACGTGAATAAATTCATGCGAGGAGCACGCGCTAAATGGAAAATTGAAAACGAAACGTTCAATACACTGAAAACACAGGGCTACCATCTCGAACACAATTACGGGCACGGAAAGCAGCATCTGGCCAGCAATCTGGCATGCCTGACTTTTACGGCCTTCCTCATCAACCAGATAGAACAACTGTCTTGCAAGCTCTTCCAGGAAGCGCTCAAGATAAAAAAGTCTAAAAAGGCATTCTGGCATGCCATACGAGGGCTGTTTGACTGGTTCTGCATTGATAACTGGACAGACGTATTTACAGCTATCATTGAAGGGCGAAGTGTGAGCTTGAAGTTGCTGACTGTCGATACGACATAGAGCGTTGATGTTAGCCCTGTGACCTGTGTTACCTGTCATTAAAACCGACTGCCGATATAGCAGCAGTCTGGCTCTGTTCATCCGCGATAAAATCATTTTTAATTAACTGAAAATGTGCCAGCCGGAATCTGGTTTGCGGGAATTGCTGCTTAAGCACCTTATGGGAAAATCCGGGATCTGCTTTGTCACTGTCTATTTTAGTAATAATGCCAATCATTTCCCTGTTAAACATACTGGCAAAACCCGGGGGAATCTGGTTTTGCTTACGGGTGCAGTCGTGAACCAAGCCTATGACTTTATAATCCACAGAGGCTGACATCAGGGCTGCAAAAAAACGACGGTTTTCAACAAATTCACCGGGTGTATCCAGAATATACTGGCTGTATTCCAGGGCCTGGGTTTTTTTATATTTCAAGGCCTGGCCATAAAGGGCCTGGGTGAGTGTAGTCTTACCAGAGGTGGTTGAGCCCACCAACATCATCTTTTTCATCAGGAACGGGTAATTTGAGCAGGTGAGAACTTCAGGGTATTGGTGAGCAAGTCCATGGCGGCATTCAAGCCTGCCTCAACACTGGCCACGTCACCGGTAATGACGAGACAGCCTGAAAAGCGATCCAGAAAGCCAATTTCAACACCCGCTGCTTTAGTGGCTACATCACCGGCAATCATGGATGCTTCACTTGGAGTGATGGTCATGATGCCGATAGCGCTAATGGTTTCGGCATCCAGTCCCAGCTTTACCACCAGGTCCTGTTGCGGGTGAGCAATCAGGTGGGCAAGGGTGACCTGCTTGCCCGGTACATATTCCTGGATAATACGTTCTTTGTTGTCACTCATGGCTGTGTCCGTTTCTGGCGGGCGATTTCTTCCCAATTGGCAGGATAGGCCACGAACATAAAGCGGGCATATTCAGGAGCACTGAACTGGATGGTGGAACCCTTGGGAATAAACATAACATCGCCAGCATGGCCCACCACTTCGCGGCCATTAATAATGATTTTAAGGGTGCCTTCTACGATGTAATCCACTTCATCATATTCCAGGGTCCAGTCAAAGGTGGTTTCATGCATTTCCATCATGCCACAACCCAGGCGGGGGCTTTCTTTCAGTTCCAGAATATCGGTTATAAAAACCCTGTCGCCCGGTTTACCTGTATCAAAGGGCTTGCATTTCACTGTGGCGGCTTTAATAACAGCTACGCCTGATGGGTCAACCTGTTTCTCAAATTCCGGTGTGTTGTTATTCAGCCCCAGCTGTTCACTCACCACTTTCCGAATGATTTGTTCCAGGACTTCAGGGCTGATGTTATTCATGAAAAGACCTCCATATTGTCAACAATGCCAATAATAGCTTCATCAACAGGGCTCTCTGATGGCAGGATAGCCCGGCGGGCAGCGCCTCCTCGGGCGATGAGTACGGTGTCACCAATACCTGCACCCACCGTATCCACCGCAACCAGTGATGTTGATATTTCCTGTTCAGAGGGTGTGATCAGCTGAACAATCATCAATTTGAAGCCATTGAGGCCATCAAGTTTGCGGGTTGCCCAGATATTGCCTGTAACCTTGCCAATCAGCACTTGCAGACTCCTGAGAAAACGGTGGATACAGCGGTTTATATAATGCCGGACACAGTAATACAGGCAGTGTGATTGCTAATTGACCGAAGTCATTTTTCTGTGGGTCAGGAAATTAACTCAGGTCAATAGATCTAACGCCCATAACTCAGGCTTTTATATTCAGGTTCAATAATTCCAAGACGCCGGTTAATAACAACGGTTAACCGGAAAAACAGGTTAGAGAGCATATTGGCAAAGCGGTGCAGAACATCGGGTACTGCAATGCCCTCAGCATCAATTTTGACTAAAGCACGAACCGTCTTTTTAGCCAGGGATCGACAGCAGTGTAATAACTGCACCGGTCGTCCCCCTCTGGGTAAAATAAAGCTGTTGAGTTGTCCGGCTAATTCACTCTGGTAATGGTCAAAATAACCTGCCAGCCATTCCAGCTGCTCTTCGAAGATAGCCTGCCGACCACGTATGGAACCATTTAAATGAAATATTTTGGGTTGCAGCTTATCAAGAAAGGTAAAGATATCAGCAAAAATAGGGTTAGCTTCCAGCTCGGTAATGACTCCGCCCAGTGTTGCACAGAGTTCATCGGTAATAATTTCATAATCACAGAGAGCAGAGTCTTCATAGATAAAGGGATAACAGAGTTCGCGGATATCGCCGGAGTATTTTAGAGACATGTCTGGCCTGTTGGGTTGCTGTACTTTATGGGGGCAAAATTTACTTTCGTTACTCTCGTTCCCAGCTTCCCGAGGGTGTCGCGAAACTAAATGCAGCGTGCACAAAACGAGATTGATTTTTTTTAACCACAGAGACACGGAGGCACAGAGTTTTTATATCTTTAAACTATAAATCTCCGTGCCTTTGTGTCTCCGTGGTTAATAAAAAAAACTTTCGCGACACCCTCGGGAACCCGGGAATGAGTCCAGGCCTAAAGTTCAGGCGTCCAGGTTAGAGATGCATAGATACCACGGGGTTCTCCCCTATAACCTTTAACGGCCTGATATTCCTTATCAAGCAGATTAACAAGCTTTAGGTTTGCTTTTAGCTCATTAGTTAGTTTTATTGATGCCCTCAAGTCAACGGTTCCAAATCCTGCGACCTTTTGGGTGTTTGTTGCATCAGCGTATGACTTGCCCTGGGCCCTGAATGAGGCTCCCACACCCAACCGGTCAAATTGACGATCAATATTCAAGGTGAATAGTTGCTTCGCACGGCTGACCAATACTTTTCCATGGCTCTTTGTTGACCGGTTCTCAGGATCCAGCAAGCTGAGACTGGCGTTAATGTCCCAGTCATAAATCATGGTTCCAGTACTTAACTCAAAGCCCCGGATTCGGGCTTTATCTACATTCATTGGTCTGTAGCCTGTTTCCTCTGAGGAGGAAATCATATCCTTCATATTATTCTGGAACAGGGACATAGCCCAGTAACCATTCCTGAGCTTTCCCCTAAGCTCAAACTCAATATTTTCAGAGGTTTCCGGTTTAAGGTCTGGATTGGAAAAACCTGGATAATATAAGTCACCCAGTGTGGGAGCCCTGAAAGCCGTTCCATAGGAGGTAATGAATCTCATATCTGCTGGCAGGTCATAACCGAATGAAGCATTTCCCGTGGTTTTGTTACCATAGGCTTCATTTTTATCGTTTCTCAGGCCAAACTTCAGTTCACTGTTATCAAAATACGAAAGGTTCTGTATAAAGAAAGCGGTATTATGGCGGGAATTTTCACCGTAAGCGGTTGAACCTTCATATTGCTCATCCGAGTAGTCTATACCGGTTGTCAGCAACTGACTGTCATGCCAGCTGATATCGTTCTTCCAGCTGGCTGAGTATCTTTTGGTGGTAGTGTAATAGTCATCGGAAGATATCCCGGAAGCAATATCTTTTTTACGGGCTTGAGTATGCTCTTCTCCATAACCGATATCCAGCCGTGTATCCCATAGGCTATTTATAGGAACTGCTATATAAGTATGCAGGTTTGAAATTCTGAAAATATTGTAGGGTTGAGTGGTATAGGTGAAATTATCATAGTTATTATCATACTCAGACTTACCCTCGGAATGGGAGAAGTTAACACCTGTTTCCACATTATTGCTAAATCGGTGTGAAAGGCTGCCATATATCGACTGGTTACGATAGGCATCTTTGTCATCATCACCGTTCTTTGTGGTCAGGGTATGATCATAACCACTGGTTTCGTATAAATTGGCACCGATATTGTAGCGGGTGTCGTTATATTCACCATTCAGATTAAGGCCGTACTCGCCAGTATTTCTGCTACCGCCTCCCAGTTTCGCTGTAAAGGAAGGCTTGCCCTTTCCCTGGCGGGTAAAAATCTGGATGACACCACCAATGGCATCCGCACCATAAAGGCTGGAACGTGGACCCCGAACAATTTCTATTCTCTCAATTTGCTCAGGACTCATGTATTGCAAAGGGGAGGAACCAGTGCTGGATGAATTGATTTTCTGCCCATCTACAATAACCAGTGTTTGTGCCGTTTTAGTTCCCCTCAGGTAAATACCGGCAAGACTACCTGTGCCTCCATTCGAGGCCACTTGCAGTCCTGGTGTTTTGTTTAACAACTCAGGAATGCTAGCTGCCTGACTGCGCTCAATCTCTTTACGGGTGATAACAGTAACCGGAGCCAGGGTTTCATCAACGGTTTGTGCTGTTCGGGATGCAGTAACCACCACCTTATCCAGCAAATAGGCATCTTCGGCTTTAGTGGTAGTGGCTAGTCCGGCAGAGGCAAAAGCTATGGCAATAGCCAGAGTATGTCTGGGTAAAGCCGATTGATAATTATTGAAAGACATTGGGTTCCTTATGAAAGCAGCTTGAATTATTAAAGTTTTCAGGGTGTATTTTTGGCTGTATTTTGAGTAGTTCTGACAGTCTGCAGGTATTGGCAAATTTGTTCTGCACCTTCGAGAATACGGGGCGTTGGCCGGGCAATCAGATCACTGGAGACGGTATAAAGCTGGTTTTTCTTTACGGCGCTTAACATCGGCCATTTATTCCAATAGCGAGTCATGGCCTGCTGGTTTTCTTTACTATTGCCCCGGGGATCAGAGGCAATAATCACATCGGGATTTCTGGCAAGCAGTGACTCAATGGATATCACAGGAACTCTGGTGGCAGCATCAGCAAAAATATTGCGGCCACCACACAGGGTGATAGTGCTGTCAATAATCTGCTGGCCGCCTATAGCCATGAGGGGGGAACGCCAGATTTCAAAAAAAACAGAAACAGGGGATTGCTGCTGGTAGGTTGTCTTCAGGTTAGCCAGATGGCTGGCATAGGCATCAGCGCTTTTGCTGGCATGCCGGGTATTACCGGTGATGACTCCCAGCTTTCTGATACCGGATTCAATATCATTGAGGTCGCTGGCATTGAGCCTGAAGACTGTCAGGCCCGTATTTTCTATATGTTTAATTAGCTGGGGTGAGTTACCACCGGTCCAGACAACCACCAGGTCAGGATTCATACCGATCAGTGTTTCAATACTGATGTTAGGGTAACCGCCCACTTTCGGCAGTTTTTGGGCGGCGGCGGGATAATCACTGTACTGGTCAACTGCCAGTAACTGTTTCCCTGCTCCCGCAGCATAGAGTAACTCAGTGGAGCCTGGTGCCAGGCTGATAATTCTTTTGGGAGGTTGTTTCAGGCATAGCTTTATTCCTCCGTCGTCTACTGTACAATAATCCCGGGCTTGGACACTGGTGGTTATTAAAAGCAGGAACAGCGAAAGAAGTATTTTTTTTAATTCGCTATGGGCATTTGTGAAAATGATCAGCCTTGTCATAAGACCCCTGAGTCAAATAAATTGCTCAAGGCGGCACGGTGGACAGGATAAGAAACCCTGCCCAAAGCTTGTCTGGCCATCACATATGACCAGATAGACTTCAGGGAAAACTCCCAACCGCCAGGTAACCCGCCTGGTAAGCATTGCTTTTGTTGGCTTTGTAAAGGCCGGTCTCCTGACTCTGGTGTCACTGCTTTTAGCCGCCTTCCCAATGATCATCAGTGGCTTCTGGCTAAAAACTCTTCCATCACAGTTGCGGGTACAGTCAGGGCATCTCACCCCGTTCCCTGCTTATCCAGACTTCTGGTGTTGTGAGAGGATAAGCTGTCAGTTACTCCGTGATACAGGCCACAGTTAAACTGACAATCCTTTACAAGATGGGGGCATATTAACCGAGAAATGAATTATAGATATCTTGGTAATTTGCGAAATGCTAAGTATAAATACCTGCTTCTGTGTTTATAATTCCTGGCAGGTGATCCATATCAAGGTGGGTTTCAACGGCATCTGCCATCCGGTTAATGCCTTCTTCCCGAAGCTTGTGGTAATTCGTAGTAGTGGCTGTTTTCAGTCCTGCCCATTCTAAAATAGCCTGGCAGGCTTCCGGCGACTCAAAAATACCGTGCAGATAGGTACCCATAACCTGACCGTCGTCGGATATAACGCCATCTGTATGGTTTTCAAGTTGAATCAGTGGTGACTGGGTTGGGGAACCTGTGGTGATGCCCGCATGTATTTCATAACCGGTGACGGTGACCGCTTGTTGGCCCGGTAGCTTAAGGGTCCCTGATACCTGTTGCAGGCGTTTCTGGCGTACCATGGTGGTAGTCAGATCCAACAAGCCCAGGCCGGCAGTGCTACCGCTTTTTCCCTCGATGCCTTCAGGGTCATGAATGGTTTTCCCCAGCATTTGGTAGCCACCGCAAATGCCCATCAGTTTGCCACCATAACGAAGGTGCCTGAGAATATCCTGATCCCAGATATTGTTGCGTAAGTACTCCATATCAGTACGGGTGTTTTTGCTGCCTGGAATAATAATCAGGTCACAGGGGGGAATGGATTGCCCCTTGCCAATAAAGCGGATATCTATCTCAGGATGTAAACGTAAGGGATCAAAATCCGTATGGTTGCTGGTGCGGGTAAGAATAGGTACGGCTATTCTTAGTATTGGCTGACTGTCGTTTTTTTTCTGGTGAGACAGGATGGCATCCTCCGCCTCCAGATGCAGGCCATGAAGATAGGGCAGGACACCCAGAACGGGTTTTCCGGTTGCTTCCTCTAACGTAATTTAATATCCCCCCGAAACCGGTTGATAACAAAGTCCACCACCCGTTGCTGCTCCGATTCTGACAGTAATGCCAGGGTGCCATTAGAGATGAGCAAAAACACCGCCTTTATCAATATCGGCGATGAAGATCACAGGACAATCGATCTGTTCTGCAAAGCCCATATTGGCCACATCGCCCTCTCTCAGGTTGATTTCAGCGGGGCTGCCAGTACCTTCCACAAGCACGAGATCATACTGCCGCTCAAGTCGCTGCCATGCTGCTATAATCGCATCCATCACCCTGGGTTTATAAGCGTGGTATTCTGCGGCATTCATCTCACCCACAGCCCGGCCATTGACGATAACCTGAGCACCTATATCGCTATTGGGCTTTAACAAAACTGGATTCAATCAGTATGGGGCATTAGTCCGGCAGCCATAGCTTGTAGTGCCTGGGTCCGGTCATGTAACAAACGACACAAACCGGTAACCAGGGCGCTCTTACCGGCATCACTGGTTGTCCCCTGAACCATAAGTGTACGATGTGCTCGAAATTTTTTAACCATAACCCACTGTTTGAAAATATTATTAACCTATTCTTGAAATTATAAAATGTTATGTTGTTTTTTATATCTCGACTTTAGAGTTACCAAAGAACAATAGTACGATTTTCATCTGAAATCGGTTAATAGCAACCATCTCCAAACAAAATACAAAGATGGTTGCTATGCTCACTTCAGATCATAAAGAGATCCTCCGGGAGCTTGCCTTATATACAACGTTTCTTGCTTCAGCGCTATCCCCAACAGCAGTACCTACGTTCTGCGAACTTCTTTTTGGCTGCATGCTATCCGGGCAAGGCTTTGTCACTCAGGCGCTGTTATCTATTAATAACTTTCAATGCGTATGGAGCAGTTACCACCATTGGCTCTCTCAAGGCAAGTGGCGGTGGAGGAGCCTCGCATGCCGGCTCATTCAGCTGGTATGCTCAAAAGTACCACGGGGTGAACTTATCAACATTGGTCTTGATGATTGGGTGGTGGAGCGTTTTTCTGACAAGGCTCCCGCTTGCCGAACCCATCACCAGCACAGTAAAAAAAGGAACCGGCCAACGTATATCTGGGGACAATGCTGGGTATCCCTGGCTGTTGTATTTGAGCGGGCTAAAGATGAAGTATTTACTGCCATCCCTGTGCTTTCCTTTCCATCTCCTGCTTCAGGCAATGCCAGTAAGCTAAAAATCGCTGTTGCCATGCTAAAAGTAGTGAGGCAAGAGGTGAAGGTGCAAGGACTGCGCTTGCTGACAGACTGTTGGTATATGAACTGGACGCTAATGCAACCCGTTCTGGAAATGGGCTATGAAGTAGTAGGGCAAATCCCGTTAAACCGGGCATTGTATGCCTTACCGTTGGAGTCCACTGCAAAAAAACGTGGGCGACCCAAAAAGTATGGCATCAAAATGACGCCCCCGGAAGTGGAGAAGCTACCGGAATATCAAACAACCGTAAGAATATACGGCAGATTTCGAAAGATACGTTATCGCACCCGGGTATGTCGGGCTCGCTTCCTGAAAGGCCGCAAGGTTCGGGTTGTCTGGGGTCGGTTTGAAAATGATAAAGGACTGACAGAAAGCCGTATATTCATTGCAACCAATACTGGACTTGAAGGTATAGACATCCTTCGTATTTATGCGAAAAGATGGCCGGTTGAACCCATGTTTCAGCAAATTAAACATTCATTTGGTTGCCGCCAGTTATGGCAGCAAAAGCTGAGAACTCTGTTGCGGTGGATGCATCTGAAGATGGCTGGATACGCATTATTGCAACTGTTGACCGTCTGTAAAAATCAAGCAAGCGTGGGCATTTCAAGGATTCCTTGGCGGGATCAGGATACAACCACCGCTGGCATGCTAAGATTTGCACTCGCAGGAATTATCCCCAGATTACCTATTCGTGAGGGCTGGAACCGATATAGCCAAAAATATGAGTTCAATTTTAATAGTTTGACTGACGGAATAGTCAAAGAAAAGAAAAAAGCGGCATAAATAGCGGCAACAACGCAATAATCAAGAATAATACCGAATCTGAAAAAACGTTTGGATGTATTTTTGCACACAATTTTTAAAATATAACCAAACGTTCATGTCATACTAACTCTAAAGTTAAGCATTAGATTTGACCGCCAGAAATTGACCCGTAAAAAGTACGTAATTATGAAAAAAATCGCAATTGCTATAGCCGCTTTAAGCGCTCCTTTGATGGCATCTAACGCTTTGGCTTATAGTTTTATTATTAAAAATAATACCGATAAGCCGGTAATGCCTTTTGTGGAAAGCTTGGAAAAAGATCTGGCGGTGGACAGTGTTAATAGCTGGATTAATCCTGGCAAAGAACGTATTTATGACCTGAGATCAAGCTGGTTCACATCCGGTCCAATGGATGTGAAAAAAGGGGATACACGACACGTTGAAATTGGGGACGCTGATTGTGGTGATGTGACCTTTGAAGGTGTACATAGCATCTCCATTGATCAAACTGAGGAAGGGCTTTCCTGTAGTATTACAAATGTTCCACAGGTTACTGAAAGCAGTCCATACGTTTACCCGGTTGCAAATGATAAAGTTAGCTATGCCATTGCTGATTTTGATAATGCTGATGATCAGGATAGACCAGAAAAGTACGCTGTTGGGCCAGAAAAAATGGTCTGGAAAGAGACGGGTAAAGCTGGATTCAAGCAATAAGTGCAATCGACTTCCCGGTATAGACTTCGAGCGGGGTTCGCCCCCCTAAAACTTTTCTCGGCATGGTATTAATCAAGAGTTCAGCTTCCCAAACCTCCTCTTCTGTCAGATCCCCAAGAGCCATTTTCTTAGGCCAGGTTCGACGGATAATGCCATTGGTATTTTCGTTGGTGCCCCGTTGGTAGCTGGCATAAGGCTTAGCGAAAAATACATCAGCATTCACTGCTTCTGATACCTTTTCATGGGCTGCAAACTCGCCTCCGTTATCCAGGGTGATGGTGTGAACTGTTGAAACTCGTTTCAGTAGGCTGATCATTGTATCCGCTACTGTTTCAGCCTGTTTGGTATCCACTTTGCCAATGAGTGTAAAGCGGCTCTTTCGGTCGACCAGCGTGACCAAGTGAGCGTCTTGCCCATACACAGTATCACCTTCCCAATCTCCCAAGCGAGACCGAAGCTCTACCACTTCAGGACGTTCGGTAATATCGACCCGATTAGGTATAAGAGAACGGCCTGCCTTGCGTTTACCTCCTTTGCATCGGCGTTTCCCAAAGCGGGGCAGCTTTTTATACAAGGAACCTCCCTGAGCTTTGTTATCAGCAATTCGGCTGTATACAGAGGTATGACTCAGAGCGATCTCAGGCACCTCAATTTTCATCCTGCAACTGATGTTTTCAGGAGACCAGCCAAGGAGTAGCCCCTTCTCTATGATCGGCATTTGTCGTTCATCTGTTTTGCTGTGCTTTTTGGCAGATTTCCTACGCTGCATAGCCAAGTTATGAGCCGATTCAGCACAATACCCATTATCGCCAGTATTGCGTTTCAACTCACGGGATAAGGCGCTCTCACTGATACCTGCAACCTCTGCGATCTCATTCTGAAAATGACCTTTTTCAAGGAGCGCCTCAATCTGGTATCGTTGCCCTTGGGTCAGCTGCTTGTATCGTCTGGTTTGTGTACTCATTCCTGACATCCATTTCTTAGTGTGAGAGCTACAGAATGTACCAGCAGCTGGCTCACATATGAAATATCAGTCGATTGCACTTATTGTATTAATCCAGCGTTGCTTAACCGTTATGTCGAACTCAGGTCCAGTGCGTAGAAAACTTACCCCAGCCTGCTTCATCTTTAAACACCTTTACAAAATACCTTTATCAGCAAAGCGCCACCCCATCCCTAATCAGCTTGGCAGCTATGCTATATAAAATCAGTTGCTTATGTTGAACTCAGGTCGGGAACTATAGTGATACCCGCTTCCAGCTTAATAAGAGTAAGTAGTGTATAGATTGCTTTCGAATAATTTAACCATCCAGTCGGACAGTATTAGAAAATGAGATCATATACTCCTCTCCAAATGAAAAAAGCACCCGTTCAACTTCTTTTTCAAATTCCGCAAAGCTCTTGATTGACAAGAGGTTGAGCCATTCATACTTTATTTTCCTCCACAGGATTTCAATCAGGTTGAGCTCAGGTGAATATGTTGGCAGAAAGCAGACCAGCAATTTCTTTTCAATCATCCAGTCATCAATTCTGGCACAAAACTTTTTGCTGGTGTGAATGCTGGCATTATCCACCATAACTACCGTGTAACGATCATTTGAGCTGTATTTTTCATCTGCCATTTTCTCTGCAAAGTCATCAAAGGCCGCAATCACCGTATCGCTATTCACTGAACCCACAACAGGATAATGAAATAGCTCACAGCTTCGGTTCATAAACCCCAGTACGTTGATGCGTTTACTTTTGACTGATGGTATTCTGAGCTGCTTTCCTTTTTCCTGCCAACCGTATGGCACACAAGGTTCCTGGGTAAAGCCGGACTCATCAAAATAAAATAAATTGATTAACCCTTTGCTCTCGGCTTCCTGGGCATCTTTCAGAGCAGTTTTACAGTCATGGAATTGCTCTTCGTCCCGTTTATGTTTGCATGATTTACGGAGTCTTTTGTAAACCAGCCCTGCTTTTTTACAATGTTTGCCAGAGTAATTTTTGATGAAGATTTACCGGTTTCATCCTCGATCTTGGATTTGACATACGATAAGCGACGAGGCTCTTCAGCCACTAATTCTTTTATGCGTTGCACTTCGGATTCGTCATATATGCACGGCCTACCGCCACCATGCCCCTTGTACAAGGCACGAATACCATATTCTTCCCAATCATCAATCCACTGAGAAGCAGTTTGATATCTAATTTCAAGTATTTCGGCAATTTGCTCAAGGGTAAAGCCACGATTGCTCAATAAAAGGCTATGGGCTCTTTCCCTTATACATCTCAGAGGTCCGTAGTGTTTGGCGAATTTCAAAGTTAATAAAACAGCTTCATCAGTGATTGTAGTGACGTACTTCATAGGGAGAGGGATTTAAAGACCAGTACTCTCTTTATAATAGAGTAAATGTATCATTCAATAGCTATCTGATCGTTAGATCAAGAAGTAGATTTCTCGTACTGGCCGAACATCCAGTTTATTTGAAACCAAACTATGACCTACTTATTATTCTGAATATTTCCAGCTATTCCCGTGACATCAATTAAATCACTGCAACAGCAAGGCTTACAGTAAATTCCAAATGGAGTGATTTCGCACAAAATAACGTCTACTTTTGATAGGGATACTTTATCAATGGCTGTCTCTCATGGCTTATCCATTCCAAAAAAGTCGTAAGCATCTTTGTGCAAACAGTTTAATTACTACGATTTCTGAAAGTTATGAGCAAATTCCAGATGTCCGACCAAACAAGGATTCCAGAAAAATAACAATACATGATGCCTCCATGTCCGCTTTTGCCATGATGCATCTCAAGTACCCATCGCTCCTCTCGTTTGAGCGTGATAAAACAGAGCAAGAAGTAAGGCATAACCTTGAGCACCTGTATCAGATAAAAAAACGTGCTCCCTGTGATACCAGTATGCGGGAAATCCTGGATCCAATAGATCCCGTAGAGTTCAAAAAGCCTTTTAAGACATTGCTGTCTAACGTCCAAAGGGGCGGATTACTGAAGGCATTCGAATTTCACTGCGGGAACTTGAAAAATCACTACTTGCTCCCGATCGATGGAACTGGGCTATTTTACTCCTGCAATAATAAAAAACCTTGTCAGGAGTGCTGTACTAAAAATAAGGGAAAGGCCAACGAAGCTCACTACCACCAGTTAATGGCAGCATGCATTGCTCACCCGGATCAAAAAACAGTCTTGCCATTGGCACCGGAAGCCATAGTTTGCCAGGACGGTTCGACCAAAAATGACTGTGAAAAAAATGCCATTAAACGGTTGTTTGCCACCATACGAGAGCATCACCCACGTCTAAAGTTCGTTATTCTTCTGGACAGTCTTTATGCTGACAACCCCACTGTCCAACTGATTAAGAGTTATGGCTGGCATTACATCATTGTCGCGAAAGATGGCAACCATGCCTCGCTGGTTGAAGCGATGGATGAGCTGGATAAAGAAGGAAAAGTTCACCGTGCTGAAAAAGTTAATGAAGAGACTGGAATTAAGTGGTGGTTTCGCTATGCCAATGACGTCAGGCTGAACAAGGCAAAATATGCAGAACAGGTTAATGTGCTTGATTTTGTCGAAACCGATAAAAAAGGTAAACAGCATATCTGGTGCTGGGTGACTGATATTCCGCTTAACGAAGAAACCATAGAACCCGTCATGAAAGGAGGGCGCTGCCGATGGCATATTGAGAACCAGACGTTTAACACCCTGAAAAATCAAGGCTACGATCTCGAACATAACTACGGTCACGGTGAGAAGCACTTAGCCACAAATCTGGCCTATCTGACGATGCTTGCTTTTCTCGTAGATCAAATACAGGAACTGTGCTGTCCCCAGTTTCAGGAAGCTTTAAGAACCCGCTCAAAAGGAGTCCGTATAGCATTATGGAAATGGATACAGGGCTATTTTTTGCATTGGCTGATAAAAACGTGGGAGGGGCTTTTTTACACAGTAACTCATGGTATTGAAGAGAAAAGGGTGATTCCATTCGATACATCATAACCGGCCATATCGTAGCTACGTTCAGGGGTGACATTTTTTCTTTAAAGCTCCGCTTTGTTAATTGGCGGCTCAGTTTTGATCGGCTTCATTATTTTTGCTGCCTTATTGTCAATACCAACGATCATCGACGTTCATCATGCGGGAATAGCTGGAATATTTCGGAGTGTATTATTTTTTAGAGCTATAATTCTGTGATTTATAATATTTGGAACTTCAGTTAAGAAATGAAGATAACTAATTTCATTGTTATTATGATTTTTTCGATACCATGCTACAGCAAGATTGAAATCCATATGGAAATGAATAATTCTGGAGATTTGCTGGTTCGTATTTTTGATGATGGAGTTTGCTCTGAAAAAATCTTAAAAGATGTAATCATCGCTTATTTAGCAAAAGATTATAGATTGAAGAAAAAAAGAAGAGGCTCTGGGTTTTTTTATTTACCTACTTCATTTCATCTGGTGTTATTTAAAAAAATAGAGGGTTCTTATCACTGGTTTAATATGTCTAGATTGGAGCACCAGAGGTGGACATTAAAACCAAATGATGAAATAGTAAGGGTCAATAATATTGGTCCAGCAAACAGTAAAGATGTTGATTATTATTACTTAGGAAGATTAAAGTCTGCCACGTGGAAAGGCGAAGATTCCCCCTTTCAGGATATACAGAATTATTTGGCAGTTAATGTAAAAGTTAAGGATGAAATTCAAATAAAATATGTCAAATTACTTAAAACTTGGAATAGAGTGCTACTACCACCCCCTCCACTGCCACCTTCATCACAGCTACCATTACTTCCAGTTCCACTTCCATCTCTACCTCTACCTCTACCTCTACCTCTACCTCTACCTCTACCAGGGCAAAAACATGATCAGAATTTGAACAGAAAATTGATTTCAAAAGCTGTAGAATCCCATGCTTTTTCTGTTGCCTGATGTCTGCCAAAGCCCTTTTTTCCAAGTTTACATCGCTTACCGACAAACGAGACCCGAAGAAGTCAACACATATTCTTGCAGAGGTTATGTTCATCTCAGTTTGTGCCATTCTCTGTGGCGCAGATGATTGGAATGGCATTCGCTTGTTTGCTGAGCACAAGGAAGGCTGGCTCCGTAAGCACTTAACCTTGCCTGGCGGTATTCCAGTAGCGGTTACATTCAATCGTATTTTCGCCACTCTTGACCCGGAAGAGTTTCGCAAAATCTTCATCCAGTGGATTAGGGATGTTCTTTCCGGACTGGAGCTCTCTGATAGCAAGATAGTTGCTCTTGATGGCAAGACTGTTAAAGGTTCGGCCTGGAATAAAGGCAAAGATGCAATACACATGCTTAACGCTTGGTGCACAGAGGCTGGACTGTCGCTGGGTCAGTATAAAGTTGATGAAAAATCCAACGAAATTACGGCCATTCCTGAGCTGCTCAAGCTGCTTGAACTCAGTGGCAGCCTTGTCACTATCGATGCAATGGGCTGCCAGAAAAAAATTGCTACTGCAATCCTGAAAAAAGAGGCAGACTACTTGCTGGCGGTGAAAGGCAACCAGAGAAAACTCTATGGAGAAGTGACTCGACTCTTCGATCAATACTGGCAAGATAATCTGGAAGATGCTCCTGACCATTACTTTGCGGAACAGGAAGGTAAAGAGCATGGTCGTATGGAGCACCGCCGGTGCTGGGTTATCAATGATGTTACTGAGGACTCCAATGCTGCCTCATGGAAAGCCAAAACCATAGCCGCAATCCAGTTAGACAGTAGCAAAAAGGGTAAAGGGAAAACACTCATCCGTTACTTTATATGCAGCCGCCAGTTATCAGCTGCCGAGGTACTTCAAGCTACCAGGAAGCATTGGCTAATAGAAAACCAATTACACTGGGTGCTTGATGTGGCGTTTGATGAAGACCGCTGTAGGGCAAGAGAAGGGTTCGCAGCAGAAAATCTAGCTGTTGCCCGGCAGGTGACACTCAATCTTCTTAAGTTGGACACTACGGTGAAAGCCGGTATCAAGAATAAGCGCAAAACCTGTGGCTGGAATGAAGACTACATGATGCAAGTGCTCAAATTGGTTGATTTGTGATCATGTTTTTGCCCTGCTACCTCTACCTCTACCTCCATCTCCACCGCCACCTTTACCTTTACCAGTAAAAGATCAGAAGAAATCTGATATTGATTGGGGAGTGTGGAGTGGGTAAAACTATCTCCCTGGTAGACCTTGATTGTTTTTTGCGCTTTTTTCAGGTCTAACATATGGCAGCAATTCCCGCAGACTTGATTAAAGCCCTTAATAACAAGGGCTGTAGCTTGGTAGCCTCTTGCTAAAATCGCAGACTATCCGGTAGAATTTCACCACAATAATAATAACGATGCTCATGTTGTGCCGCTAACGAAACCAAGAACCATTGCTGAAAAACTGCTCAAAATAGTCTCTGATGAAGCGGGTCAAATTCCAGACTTTCGCAAGAAAAGCCAACATGACAAAATTGTCCTTCATGATGCGGTCATGAGTGGCCTGGCAGTCATGCACCTGAAATACCCTTCATTACTGGCTTTTGATCAGGATTGTGTCAATAACCCAGATAGGCTCAAGAACTTAAAGTCGATGTACAATGTCAGCTGTGTCCCCAGTGATACCTATCTGAGGGATCTGATTGACCCTATCGAAACACGCTATTTAAGGAAGTTCTTTACCCGCCTGTTTGCCTTTGTGCAACGATCTGGGCGGCTTAAGCAGTTCACTTATTTTGAGGAAGGGTATCTTGCGCCTATCGATGGTACGGGGCACTTTTGCTCAGGGAAGATTAGTTGTCCTGAGTGTTGTGTAAAAAAGCCAGGCAGCAAAAATCCGCAATACTACCATCAGTTACTGGCCTGCTGTCTGGTAAAGCCGGGCAAGAAAGAAGTATTACCTTTAATGCCTGAACCCATCATCAAACAAGTTGATGCGTCAAAGAATGATTGTGAGAAGGTAGCGCTCAAGCGGCTATTGGCGAATTTATCCAGAGAGCATCCGCACCTGCCACTGGTTCTGACTTTTGATGACCTGTACTCAGATGGACCGACCATCAAGTTGGTAAAGTCCTTTGGCTATAGCTTCATTATGGTGGCAAAGGATTCAACCCATGAGTCGTTATACCAGGCCGTCGATGAGCTGGATTGTGCAGACAAAGTGGTGCGCTATGAATATACCGATGATAAAGGGTTTACGCACTGGTTCCGGTTTGTGAATGGTGCCCCCATTAACAAGTCACACCCGGATGTGCTGGTTAACTTTCTCGAATATATAGAAATTGATCCAGAGGGCAACAAGAAGTACGTCAACACCTGGGTCACGGACATTGAGCTTTCAGCCGAGAACGTGAATAAATTCATGCGAGGAGCACGCGCTAAATGGAAAATTGAAAACGAAACGTTCAATACACTGAAAACACAGGGCTACCATCTCGAACACAATTACGGGCACGGAAAGCAGCATCTGGCCAGCAATCTGGCATGCCTGACTTTTACGGCCTTCCTCATCAACCAGATAGAACAACTGTCTTGCAAGCTCTTCCAGGAAGCGCTCAAGATAAAAAAGTCTAAAAAGGCATTCTGGCATGCCATACGAGGGCTGTTTGACTGGTTCTGCATTGATAACTGGACAGACGTATTTACAGCTATCATTGAAGGGCGAAGTGTGAGCTTGAAGTTGCTGACTGTCGATACGACATAGAGCGTTGATGTTAGCCCTGTGACCTGTGTTACCTGTCATTAAAACCGACTGCCGATATAGCAGCAGTCTGGCTCTGTTCATCCGCGATAAAATCATTTTTAATTAACTGAAAATGTGCCAGCCGGAATCTGGTTTGCGGGAATTGCTGAACATATGGAGATATAATTCCATTAATTTTTGGAATGATACCGCCTGATATGATCACATATAAGGCGGTATAGACGCTGTTAAAGAACTATTTACTAACTTAATTGGATAAGTAAAAAAACTAACCGGCAAAATTAGCTGCAACAAACTCCCAGTTCACCAGCTTCCAGAAGGCGGCCAGGTAGTCAGGGCGAACGTTGCGGTAGTCAATGTAGTAAGCGTGTTCCCATACATCACAGGTCATCAGGGGCTTCTGGTCTGTGGTGAGTGGGGTGGCGGCATTGCTGGTGTTAACAATCTCAACAGAGCCGTCGGTGTTTTTCACCAGCCAGGTCCAGCCTGAGCCGAAGTTGTTCACGGCGCTTTCGGTGAACTTTTTCTGGAATGCTTCAAAAGAACCAAAGGCTTTATTGATGGCATCGGCCAGGTCAGCGGTAGGCTCGCCACCGCCATTGGGACTCAGACAGTTCCAGTAAAAAGTGTGGTTCCAGATTTGGGCTGCATTGTTGAATACGCCACCGCTTGAGGATTTAACAGTGTCTTCCAGGCTCTTATTAGCATACTCTGTGCCTTCAATCAGGCCGTTGAGTTTTACCACATAAGTGTTGTGGTGCTTGCCATAGTGGTAGTCCAGGGTTTCACTGGAAATGTGGGGTTCAAGGGCGTCACGTGCATAGGGCAGGGCTGGCAGTTCATGAGCCATGTTTGATGTCTCCGCTTGGGTTGTATTTTCTGTACACAATACCGGCTGATGCTGGATCGGTTATTTGTTCATCAGCCGTTGCCGTACTAAGTGATCGGCAGTTGCAGGAACCCGATGGTACCACCGGGATCACCACGAATCCATGTACGGGTATATTGGGTGATTATTCAGTATTTCAATGGCGTGTTCTAATGGAATCCTACTTTTTTGCTTGGTTTTTTTGAAAAACTGATTTATAGCCATGTAAATGGATTCGGTGCTTGGAGCTTAGGGTGGCTTCTTCTAAAATGTACCGCCAGTAAAAATGTTAATTTGAGAGGGTACGGCCATTTCAAACGATATACCAGATTTATCCATAACGGCTGATGAGCGTCCCGGCCGGCGTAAGTCATCTGATGGTAAAGGTCCCAAAAAAACATCCATAGGTGGCAAGGCAGGAAGCCCATTGATATGGCTTTTACTGCTTGCCTTGATTGCTGTTGCGGTTATGCAGTACTGGCAGATTAACGCGGTACAGGGTGATCTTGAGCAGGCGAGGGCTGAACTGAGGGCAGCAAAAAAAGCGCTGGGCGTTGTGACAGGAGAGGTATCTGCAACAGGTGCAAATCTTAACAAGAGTGACTCCGCTATTCGTTCAGAATTAGAGACAGTGAATAGTGAGATAAGAAAGCTGTGGGATCTTGCAAACAAGAGAAACCGCAAAAGTATCAGTGCCAATGAGCAACACATCAATAAGCTGGAAAAAGAGGTGGGTAAAGTTTCTGGTCAAGCCGGTAAGGCGGTGGCTGAAGCCAGTGGTATAAAGGCCAGGGCTGAGGAGTTGAATCAGCTGCTTAAGGCGCTGACTTCTGAGCAGTTGGCAGCCAGTTCTGAGGTGGCAGCGTCTTTTGAAAAATACAGAAAACAGCTTGAAGGGTTGTCTGCAGAACAAAAGAAATTGATAAAACGACAGGCTGAGGCTGAAAAGTCAATGGATGCTTTCAGGCTTCGCGTTAACCGGCAGCTATTACAGCTTGAGACGTCCTTCAGGGAGTTGACTCAATCTTCTGAAGCGGGACTTAAGTTCGAAAAATAGAGAGAGCCGAAAATAGAGAATAGGGAATTTGTCCCATTAGAGAGCATGATGTTTGGCGACACTAGTCGGTTTTTTGACTAGTTTTGTCGCTGTTTTGTTTAAAGGAAAAATCCGTCAGGGGTTATGTACGCGGTTAGTAAACGTTTGGTTATAGAGAATTATTTTCTGTTTTTAAGGCGTTTATTTATCTTTTTAATCATTAATCAGTGGATCATAATTGAGTATTTTCATATCTGCCGAAATTCTTATTGTAAATTGATATTCCAACTGGGGCTGATACCGGTGCGCATTTTGCTAGCCTGAATAATAAGGCTTTATGAAAATTGCTTTGGGGCATTGGGGTTTAGCTTAATACTTAACCATTAAATAGTAAGCACTCATCATGGACTACTCACTGAATAATCAGAATTCGCATGAAGATATGGACAGTCGCCATAATTTTGACCATTGCGAACCCATAAGTATTGCCACTCCTGCCAGGTACTCTTCTGTTAATTGTGCATTAACCCATCTGGTTAGTCAGATGAAGCAAAAGATGCTTCAGTGTGGAGAAATATCCTCAGGTATTTCTGAGGGTGAGCTGGATGACGCATATAGCCAGCATGATGTTGACATGGTGTTAAGGCCATTGGATGTACAGTTGGCATTAAGGTACAGACCTGTCACCACTGATCTGCACCAGAAACTTCTTGATGCCGGGGGCGAAAGTGATGAGGGCGTTGATAAACTGGCCCTTTTGGTAACCCGCTGGGCTATGCAGGTTAATTCTGGAATTTCAGGGAGCTTTAACCATGGTTTGGAGTCGGGTGAAATTATCCAGGCACATGACCACATGTATGGACTGCTTCAAGAGTCCCTGGCGAATAACGAAGTGTCTTCTGGTGAACAGCCGGTGTTTCTGGAAACAGAGCCTGATATTTTAAGTACTGAATCTCCAGAGCCAGAAGATGCTGCTGCGATATCTCATGTTGCTTCAATGTCTGAAGTTGAAGCGAGTAAGAATCTGAATGCTATAGAAATAAGGGAGCCTGAAAGGCAGGGTGATGATAATAGTGAACGTGCGAATGAAATAGAAAGGCAGTCAAAATTGATATGGGAAATGAAAGAAGCCCTTGGAAAAGCTGAATCAGAATGCAATGGGCTTCAATTGGAAAAAAATGGGCTTCTTAAAGTAATAAGTGAGATGGAAGAAAAGAGAAGTATGCAGAAAAAATGGCTGCTTGAAAAATCAAATGCTATAAATGAAATGGCTGAATACATAAAGGATATGGAGGAAAGGCTTGCTGAGCAGTCAGAAAGTATTAATAAACTCCATTTAAAATATGAAGAAGATAGAGGCGAGCTAGAAAAAGTAGTCATAACTAAAAATAGTGATCTGAAATCTAAATGTAAAGAATTAAAAGATGTTCATGAAGATTATCAAGGAATTATTAATCAGCTTAATGGTGATTTGCAGGAAGCAAAGAACTCTAACTCTAAAATTGAGCAGGATTTAAATGAAGTCTCCATGAAATATAAAGAACAGTTACAGGAAAAAGATAAAGAGCTGGAAGAAAAGAATCGATTGATTCAGGAGCAAGAACAATCCATAAAGAATGGGATAGAGTTGGCTGAAAGTATGGATCTGGATAAATCCAGCCAAATGCTCTTTAATCAGGAACTTCTGGAGGAAAAAGAGCAGCAAATATCACGGCTGCTTCTTTCTCTGTCGGCATCAGAGAAGCAAATATTGCTTCTTAGAGGGGTGATAAAAAATAAAAGGGTTCTGGAAAATAGTCCCTAACAAATATAAAAATGTTTTCGAGTGTTGTATTTATATGGCTCTCTTCAATATATTTTTGGTAGGACTTTCTAGAGTTAATGGTGTTGTAGATATGATAAGGTTGTTAGCCCATGGGTTTGACTCCGCACGGTAAGGAACGCCGGTCGATAAAACGTCATCAGCTTAATGATTATCTCACTGTGTATAATCGTAATACGATGCGTGAGATGGGTAATATTGGCAACATTAGTTGCAATGGACTAATGCTGATTAGCTGTATACCGGTTTTAATAGGGGCTGTTTACAATATGCGAATCATCATACCTGATGGTGACAATGGTCAGGTGATTATTGATTTTGATGCTCGATGTCATTGGTGCAAGCCTGATGTAGGGCCTGAGTATTTTGATTCCGGCTACAGTATTTTAAACGCAGGTCATGGTATTATAGATCTTGTTGATGCCCTGAAAAAATATTTTACTTTCAGTGAATGCTAAATCCCTTCTAAAGATGTAGTCCATGTCTCCAAGCTATTCTGTTCCCGCCCAGACGATAGACGTTGAAACTGTAATTAAGAAAAGTCGCTTTATAGCCTATCTTGGTCAGGCAAGCACCAGGGAAGAGGCTCTGGCATTTATTGCTTCTCTGCGGAAAAAGTACCCGGATGCCTCCCATCACTGTTCAGCATTTGTAGCTGGCCCCCCTGATGCAGCGGATTCCCTGGGCTTTGATGACGATGGTGAGCCTGGTGGAACTGCGGGTAGACCTATGCTTAATGTATTGCAGCATAAGAAAATTGGAGAGATTGTTGCTGTGGTGGTGCGTTATTTCGGGGGTGTAAAGCTGGGCGCAGGTGGGCTGGTCAGAGCGTACAGTTCTGCAGTGCAGGCCGCCTGTGAACAGTTGCCCCTGACGGAGCGTATTACTCTAAAGGAAGGTTCCCTGACCTGTGAATATGCCCGGGAACAAATGGTGCGCCATTACTTTGATCAGTTTCAGGTGCAGATCCTTGATTGTCGTTATGGAGAAAAAGTATCAATAACCATTGCCGTTTCCAGAGAACTGACCTCTGAACTGACACGACAGTTGTCAGAGGCCAGCCGTGGGCAGGTTCAATTAGAGTGGCAGGAGTAGATAGGGTACTAACTCCAATTACTGCTCCATCATTTTCATTTCCACAATAATAGGTAAATGATCGGTAACGGATGGCCAGTTGATATTGCCATATTGTTGATTATTTTGAGGGATGATAACTTCTTTTATCGCCCATTTCTGAGCTTTACCGGTCATTACATAGTCCACCTGGATTTCAGGGTTTCCGGCAGGCCAGGTTCTAAAGTCGGCCTGTTTATCAGATATCGGGTTCCAGTAACGGGTTAGCTCACGGTAGGTGACTGATTCAGGAACATCATTCATATCCCCCATGAGAATTTTGATGCCACGGGTATCAATGGCTGTGTCATTAAGTGTTCGAACCTGATTCACCCGCATGTCCGGGGCTTCTTTGGTGTCCAGGTGTGTATTGAAAACAGTGATGGGAGCCTCAAAGCCCGGTACATCCACATGAGCTTCAAAGGCAATCCTTTGTTCCCGCTGTCCCGATGGCAGTTGGGTGACGGCTGTTTTAAGAATGGGATATTTTGAGGCAATAGCCAGGCCATATTGCCCACCATCAAAGTCAATGGCACGGCCAAATTTAACATTCAAACCGGTGAGTTCAGCAAGCTTTTTAGCTTGATCAAGCTTGCCGCTCCGTCCCGTTAATGTATCAACTTCCTGAATAGCGACCACATCAGCGTTTAATGCCTTAATCGCTTTGGCAATTTCAGTGAGGGATGATACTCGTCCGGCAGCCATATTAAAGGTGGCCACCCGAAGAGTGGATGCCTGCTGCTCTGAGAAGGCCTTATTGATTAACTGGGTCTGGGCTTGATAGGGCTCACGATGTCCGCCAGCCATCACAGTGGTGGAAAGCGCCAGGGTTACAGGCAACAGTAAACGTTTATAGTTCATTTCAATGTCCTTTTACAGAAAGGCGAAAAAAAGAGATAAGGTTGACTTGATGAGAGGTGAGGAAAATACGGTTAAAAAAAACTGAAGAGGGGGAGGAGCTCTGCTGGCAGGTGAGAGCTCATCAATCTACAGTCGTGGGATATTTTGGTAATGCTGAAATATATCAAACAAAGGGTTTTGAGTCATGATATAGATCAGGTTGAGGGGCTTAGTCTTTTTTGAGGAAAAACCGATAGCTGCTAGACAATGGAGTCAATCTTAAGATTTTCCAGATGCCTGTTTTTCCAAAGCTCATAGTTGGTTTGCATATTTAGCCAGTCCCTGGCTGGTTTGCCGGTGGCCTTTGCCAGCCGGTAGGCC
Organism: Endozoicomonas sp. Mp262; assembly: GCF_025643335.1. NCBI lineage: Bacteria > Pseudomonadati > Pseudomonadota > Gammaproteobacteria > Oceanospirillales > Endozoicomonadaceae > Endozoicomonas > Endozoicomonas sp. Mp262. The sequence continues at coordinate 2,543,953 of NZ_CP092489.1, forward strand.
AGCTCGGCATTTAAAGGGACGGTGCCTCCGATAAAATTAGCCAGGGCCTTTTCGGTAATACCAATATGCCGGGCTATATCCGGCTTTAGAAGGCCATGCTCTTCGATGTAGGTTTCATAAAAGTACTGGCCAGGGCTTATGGGCTTTCGCATTGTTATTGTCTCCTTGAGCCTCTTGTAAAATACAGTCAGGTATACAGGGAATGTCGATGGGAAATAAGTCTGTGGCTATTCCCCTAGGTCGGTCATTAAATCATATGGCTATTAACGCTTTTGGGCACTACTTTGTTAGATTACCCTCTTTAGACTTGTGTTTTCAATTTGGCGTAATAACAGGCATAAATAACGTGAATAGCTTTTACTGGTTTGATTATGAGACCTTTGGCACTGACCCGGCAATGGATTGGCCTGCACAGTTTGCCGGAATTCGCACCGACTTTGATTTAAATGAAATCGGTGAGCCTTTAAATATTTATTGCAAGCTGCCTAAAGATCACTTGCCCCATCCGGAGGCTTGTATGGTGACAGGGCTTGACCCCTGGGAGGTGAATGAAAAAGGACTGGTTGAGCCGGCCTTTATTGCCCGAATTAACCAGGAAATGATGCAGCCAGGTACTTGCTCGGTAGGCTATAACACCCTTCGTTTTGATGATGAGGTTACCCGGAATAGCCTGTACCGTAATTTTTATGACCCCTATGCCCGGGAGTGGCAAAATGGTAACAGCCGCTGGGATTTGATTGATCTGGTGAGGTTAACAGCGGCTTTAAGGCCAGAAGGCATTAACTGGCCATTAAGGGAGGATGGCTATAAGAGTTTCAAACTCGAGGAAATTACCAGGGAAAACGGTATTGATCACGGTGATGCCCATGATGCGCTGTCTGATGTCAGGGCAACCATTGCGGTGGCAAAACTCATTAAAGAGCGTCAGCCAAAAGTCTATGACTTTGTCTTTAGGCATCGTGGGAAGAGAGACGTGGCCGGGCTTTTGAATCCGGTGCAGAAAAAACCGGTGGTACATGTTTCAGGCATGTTTGGGGCTGATCGCCAGTGTCTATCGATAGTAGTGCCATTGGCTGATCATCCGCTCAATCGCAACGGTATCATTGTCTATGATTTATCCGTTGACCCTGCCCCCTTGCTGCAATTGACGGCAGACCAGATAAGGGAACGGCTTTTTACACCGGTAGATGAGTTGGAGGAGGGCGTTGAACGGGTTCCTTTAAAAGTGGTGCACTTGAACAAGTGTCCGGTGATTGCTCCAGTCAGTGTTTTAAGAAAGGAAGACTGTCAGCGATTAAACCTGGATATGGAAGTATTTGCTCGTCACAGAGAGCAGTTACTGAAAGGAGGGGATGTATTTGAGAAGGTGCAGCAGGTGTTTTCTTCATCTCCTGTAGAAACTGCGAGTGACCCTGATTTAATGCTGTATTCGGGTGGTTTTTTCGCGCCCGATGATAAAGAACGTATGAGGCGAATTGTCAGCTGTCCTCCCGATCAGTTGGGCTATTTGGAGCTTTCGTTTAAGGACCGTCGTCTGGATGAGATGTTATTTAGATACAAGGCCAGGCACTATCCAGAGGTGCTGGATACGGAAGAACGACAGAAGTGGTTGAAGTTTTGTCAGGATAGATTGACGCTACCGGGTGAACGACGGTTTGGCTTCTCCGAGTTTGCGACAGAACTGGAAGCTTCCAGGTCTCAGCATACCCAGCCGGGTAAACGGCAGCTTTTGGATAAGCTGGATGAGTATGCTGCTGCCCTGCAATCCGGGTTATGCCACCTCAGTTGAGGCGTATCGTTTGATAACCTGATTAAAATGTTCTGACAGCCGACCATAAATGGTTGGCTTTTCAATATAATCAATAGCACCGGCCTTGATGGCGGCGACAGCGCTGGCTACATCACTATGATGACCAAGAATAATAACTGGAGTCGGCACTTCCCGGTTATTCAATAGGGTCAGCAGCGTCAGGGCTTGTCCCCTTGGCTTGTCATTAGCAGCAATAATACACAAAGGTTGTGTGGACTCTATAGCTTCCAGCAACTCGTTATCTGACTGAAAGCAGTGCAGGCTTAGAGACTTTTCCTCACAAAGACTGCGAATGGTATCTGTAATTGCTGTATCTTGCTCAAGCAGATAAACAGTTGTTGGTGTCGCCAGATTCATGTGAGCAGCCTTGCTATACAATGGGTGATCAATGCCGATGTTCGGTTGTTTAGCAGCTACAGTGGCTCCATGAGCACAGGTGTGTAGCTGGTCGTCTCCATCACTTTGTTTGATGGCATGGTTTAGTACGGAAATAGTTTTCACGTATAAAGTTGAGCTTTTTAATCCTTAATCTGATTAGCTTGTTTCAGCGGCTATGGAAATATAAAAAATCTATAGCATGCCAAATTAGCTGAAATTCCAGTACAGAGTACAGGCCATATCCCTATAAACAAGTGGAATAACTATTGTTCAGGTTACATGCCCGGAACTGAACAGCAGAGATCAATGCAGATCTGATGTTGTCATACCCTCTGGGTTTCTATGGATTGCTCCTAAAAGGTTATCAAGCACCTCTTGGCTTTCGAGTTTAGGATTAGTGTGGGGTTTGCTGAATGGAGGGATGTACTTGACGTTGTTCGGGGAGTACCTAAGCGTAGATTGACAGGTGCGGTTGTTCAGTTTTGCATTGTTTTTTCATCTCTTGGGGTAGCTATTGCCCCTTTGGGGGCAGGGTAGTAACCCTGACTCAAAGGGGAAAAAGCCAGGGCATCAATTATTTGAAGTTAAACTCACCTTCCAGGTGCTCTTTGACTTGCATAACCTGCCTGACAAGGTGGGCAAGAGATTTGGTACCCATTTTTTCCATAACCCGTGAGCGATGGATTTCGACTGTTCTCTGACTCAGGTTGATATCAGCTGCAATCACCTTGTTAGCTTTGCCTTCTACAACATGGTGCAGAACTTCACGCTCCCGGTCAGTCAGGGTAGACAGGCGACGGAGGATTTCCTTGTGTTCCAGTAATTCCCTGCGTTGCTGGGTATCCAGCTTGAGCGCATCATTAATCAGATCCAGAAGTTCTTGATCACGGAATGGCTTCTGGATGAAGTTCATGGCACCATCTTTGATAGCCTGTACTGCCATAGGAACATCACCATGGCCTGTGATAAAGATAATGGGCAGGATGCAGTGCATTTCATTAAGCTTGCTCTGTAATTCCAGGCCGCTCATGCCCGGCATACGGATGTCAAGAACAATACATCCTGGACGGTTTTCGTCGTAACATTCAAGAAAGTCAGCTGGGGATGAAAATGCTTCAACTGCCTGTCCGACAGACTTCATCAGCATTTTCAGCGAGTCACGTACAGCCTCGTCATCATCGATGATGAATACGGTGGGTTCTTTCTTGGTGTCCTGTTGCTGCATAATGACTCCACTGTGTGCAATAGCCGTGTATTAAAATAAAACAAGTGCCGTCAGGCTTAATATAGGCCTGGCTTACCAATCAGTTTATTTGACCTGTGCCACTAATCCATAAAGTACAGTATAAACCTGACTGAATGCGGGCTTTTTCAAGAGTAACCAAGAGTCTTCTCATCATTACTCTACACTCTACCTGATGATCAGGCTGTTTTTTACTGCAATTTAGACTAATTTTGTCGTAGGTCAAAAAATCGCCATGCTTTAGTGCGTCTATTTGGAATGCTTAACGGCTATGGAATTGGGTCATAAGTGTAGCAGACGTTTGGGCTTATGAGCCTATTCCCGCTTAAATCACTAAAACTCAACCAAGTAGCAATAATGCTTTAATCAGTGGATTATAGTCAGTCGTCCGCATGCCCTGGGCTATATTTCGCACATTTTTAGGTGGTAATTATTAACCACTCAAAGTAGCTTGACGAAACGTCGCATCTTAGACGATATATACCAATATGTAACTAGGGAAAGTACGGTGGAAGAGTGTGAATTTGTCTGCTTTTGACGGATTGTGGTTGTTGTTTCTTCTTTCGGGGGTGTAGGAAACCTCTGTTGAAAGGTGTTTGAATGCAGGTTTGGAGGCTGAGGTTATGATATAAGGCAGGGTTAACACAACCAGCCCGCCAGGATTCTGGAAGGCTGGTAGGTTTATGAAATATCCTGACAGAATACCAGTTCTTAGTGAACAGTGCCGCTCAGGTCAAGTGGGGCAACCATGTTTTCAGGCTTCAGGATTTCTGCCAGTTGCTCTTCGCTCAGCAGTTTTTCTTCCAGTACCAGATCGATAACACGACGGCCACTCTTCAGTGCTGCCTTGGCAATGCGGCTGGAGTTTTCGTAGCCCAGGTAAGGGTTCAGGGCAGTTACCAGGCTAACGCTGCGATCCAGGTAGCCTTGACAGACTTCAGGGTTGGCAGTGATGCCTTTCACGCACTTGTCTTCCAGCATTTGCATACCGCTGGTCAGCTGCTGGATGGATTCCAGAATCTTGTAAACCAGTACCGGTTCCATGGCATTCAGCTGCAGTTGGGCAGCTTCAGAGGCCATGGTAACAACCAGGTCATTACCAATAACGTGGTAAGCAATTTGGCTCATGCACTCAGGAATAACCGGGTTAACCTTACCAGGCATGATGGAGGAGCCCGGCTGCATTTCTGGCAGGTTGATTTCATTCAGGCCGCAGTTAGGCCCGCTGGACAGCAGACGCAGGTCGTTGCTGATTTTGGATAGTTTAACCGCCAGACGCTTCAGGGAGCTGGAGAAGATAACAAAAGCACCCATGTCAGAAGTGGCTTCAACCAGGTCACCCGCCAGGATCATCTCTTCACCGGAGATTTCAGACAGGTATTTGACGGCCAGAGGGGCATAACGGCTGTCGGCAGTGATACCAGTACCGATAGCTGTACCACCCAGGTTGATTTCACGGAGCAGGGCAGCCATGTCGGAGATACGCTGGATATCTTCACCGATAGTGGTGGCAAATGCCTGGAATTCCTGACCCAGGGTCATTGGTACAGCATCTTGCAGCTGAGTACGGCCTACTTTCAGGATATCCTTGAATTCTTCTGCCTTGGCTTCGAAAGCCGCTTTCAGGCTTTCAAGCGCGTCAATCATACTCTTGTGCTTGAGTACCATGGCCAGACGCATGGATGTTGGGTACACGTCGTTAGTGGACTGAGCCATGTTAACGTGTGTGTTTGGGTGCAGGTGATCGTATTGGCCACGCTCATAACCCAGAATTTCCAAGGCACGGTTACAGATAACCTCGGTAGCGTTCATGTTGGTGGAAGTACCGGCACCCCCCTGGATCATGTCAACCACAAAGTGATCGTGCAGTTCACCTTCGATGATTTCATCACAGGCCTTGGCAATAGCTTCAGCCTTAGCTGTTTCCAGCATACCCAGATCACGGTTTGCCAGGGCGCAGGCCTTCTTAACCATTGCCAGTGCACGGGGTACATTGGGGTAGTGACTTAGTTTGACACCGGTAATGTCGAAGTTGTCTATAGCCCTCTGGCTTTGAACACCATAGTAAGCACTGCTTGGCACTTTGGCGTCACCCAGAAGGTCGTGTTCGATTCTGTAATCGATATCCTGTGTCATGCTTGATCACCACCATTTATAGGTTAAACAGCCGACCTTGAAAGTTTCTGACTTAAAAAAAATAGGATCGACTGGCAATCGTATTAGTCTGTTCTTAGGTAGAATTATCAGCAATAAGAATTATTACCTAGATGATCAAAAGTTATCACATAACCCAAATGTAACGATGCTAAGTCGGCAGTGGTTAACAGTCTTTACTGGTTATTATTTGCCCGTTTTTTACTCCTGATACTTCTCTTCTTCCTTAATTTCCTGGACCCATCTAAATACTTCAGCGACGGGTTCAATCAGCTCTCCGGGAATATAGGCGGCAATATCAACGTCAAATAAGGCATGGGCCAGGGGAACATTCTCAAGCACCGGTATTCCTTCTTTTTCCGCCACTTTGACGATAAAACGGGCATGGGCTCCACGCCCCTTAACCATAATGACCGGCAGGGGTGTACTGTCTTGCCTGTAATGTAATCCAATCGCCAGGTGGGTAGGGTTTTTGATAACTACATCAGATTTCTTGGTATTGTCTGCGGAGTTCAGGATTTCCTGATGAATTTCCTTACGTTTACTTTTTATCTCCGGACTGCCTTCCATCTCCTTATATTCCCTTTTGACCTCATCTTTGGTCATGCGCTGCTGCTTCATAAAATTATAGCGTTCAAACATATAATCCAGCACCGCGATAATAATAAATGCCACTGCCGAGTAAAGCAGCAGTTTTTTCATAAGTTCCCCGGCTACAGGCAAGATGCAACTGGTGCCGCAGAAAGGCAGGTTGACCATGTCCCCGAGACTGTTCTTGATGACAAAATAAACGACAACGGATAAGAAAATAATTTTTATAATGGATTTAAAGAACTCCACCAGGTTTTTCAAGGCGAAGATTTTTTTCATTCCCTGAACCGGGTCAATCTTTTTAATATCCGGCTTTACAGACTCCCCGGAAAATAGCAGGCCAAATTGCATGACATTGCCGATAATGGCGGAAAACATCGCTACCAGAACCAGTGGCAGCAATAAAATAATAGATTGATCAAGAATTCCGGTAACCACAACTTTAAGCGCAAACATGAAGTTCTCGTTATAGACTTCCGCTGGCAGTAAAACCATTTCCTCAATGGTTTCCATATAACGATCACTCATGAACCAGATGGTGACCAGGACAGCAATCAGACCGAAGGTTCCTGAGACCTCTTTGCTCTTGGCAACCTGGCCTTTTTTTCGGGCATCACGGAGTTTTTTGGGGGTGGGTTCTTCTGTCTTTTCGCCACTCATTGCCAGAGTACTCCCAGTGTGAGGAATAGCTCCGGAATTTCCATCATATATTTTCTGGCCAGGTGCATCATGGTGGCCACATAAAACACCAGAATGGCAGCTGCAACACCACTTTTTATGGGCATGGCTAAAATAAAGACATTAAGCTGCGGTGCTGAGCGGCTGATCAGGGCAATACCGAATTCAGTAATAAACATGGAAATGACCACTGGAGCGGATAGCCACATGGCCAGGGCGACAATCAGGTCGAACTGGCTCAGGAAAAACAGGGTGGCCTTCATATTCAGCTCAGGAAAATAACTAAAGACTGGCCAGGCCTGATAGCTGAGGAAAATACTTTTCAGTAATAGCAGGAACAGTCCGCTGGTCATCATCAGGGCAATAAGTGCCTGGGAAAAAAGCAGGCCCAAAGGTGAGGTTTCAGAACCAGAGAAGGGGTTCATGGTGCTGGCCATTGAGGCACCCCGCTGGTTATCAATAAAGAAGCCTGCCGACTCCATGGCCCAGAAGGGGATGGCCACGCAGTAACCAATAAGGGCACCAATAAAGACTTCTTTAATAACAATCCCGGCTGTCAGCATGATGGCAATCTGCTCTGGCTTTCCCCCCGCTATCATGGGGTGAAGGAACAATACCAGGCACATGCAAATGCCATTGCGAATCATTGTGCCCCCTAATACTTTCTTATGCAGCATGGGTAGCACGGTAAAAAGAGCCAGCAGCCGGGGTAAACCCATGGCCAGAACATAAAGCCAGTCCTTTATTTCAGCAACAGGTAAAACCATGGATCAGAGACCCTGTATCTGATTCATGATGGCCAGGGAGTAGTTATAGACTTCAATTCCCATCCATCGGGCTGTTAGCAGAATGCTGATGATTACGGCGATCAGCTTAAAGGCGAAAGGTAAGGTCTGTTCCTGAATTTGGGTCAGTGCCTGGATTAAACTGATTAGCAGACCCACGGCAGAAGCGGCAACAATAGGAGGCATGGACAGCAACAGTGTCAGCAATAATGCCTGGGCGGTCAGGGAGATAATATCAGGATCAATCATGGCTGGCGCTACCCATAGCTAAGTACCAGACCATGGGTCAGGCGTGTCCAACCATCCAGCATGACGAATAGCAATAGCTTGAAGGGCAGGGAGATGGTCATGGGAGACACCATCATCATACCCATGGCCAGCAGGATATTTGAGACAATCAGGTCAATAACAATGAACGGTAAATACAACAGGAAGCCTATTTGAAAGGCCTTGGCCAGTTCGCTGATACAGAATGCCGGCATCAGGATCATAAAATCATCTTCTTCCAGCTCTTCCCGGTATTTCTCTGGCCAGAGTACGCCAGCCGTCTTTAAAAAGAAGCCCCGCTCTCTTTTGTGGGTGTTTTTCTTCAGGAACACTCTGTAGGGTTCAGAAGCAGCTTTGACGCTATTGACCCAGGAAATATCTTCTACCGTAAAGCTCAGATTTTCCTTTTTAATGATTTCACTGGCTTCGTAGCCCACCGGAGCCATGATATATAAGGTGAGAATGATGGCCAGGGCATTCATGGCAATATTGGGGGGAATCTGCTGGAGACCGGTGGCATTTCGCAGGATAGAAAAGACCACTACCAATTTTAGAAATGATGTCCCCATAACGGCAAAAAAGGGAATAAGCGACATCAATACCAGTGGTAGCAGCAGGTAAAAAGGACTTGTCAGGCTAATAACGCTGTCCATAGCTTGGGTCCGGTATCCAGTGGCAATTAATGATCTATTCCTTGACCAGTCGGGCTATCTTTGCACCCAGCCTGTTATCGACTTGCACCAGCTGGCATTCAGCAATAACTTTGCCATTGGCCCGAATTCGCACCGGCTGTTCTATGGGGCGCTCAAGGTCAAAAATATAACCCGGCTTGATGGCCGCCAGATCCTCGATACTGAATTGCTGGCGGCCGATTTCAAACAGTAGCTCAACAGCTATATCGGATAGATTCACACCATCTTGTGTTTCTTCTGCCTGTTCTTCAGACATATCCTGTGAGTCATCCATGGGAGCGATCCTTTGCAAAATGGTGATTTGGTGGTCTTCGGCTTCCCCAAGAAAGGAGGTTTGGGCATTAAGCCGTATTATAAGCTGTGATCCACTGACATATTGCTGCAGGAAAACAATATCGCCGGTTTCAAGATCCTGTATATCTTGCTTAGATAGAAGGGATCGGCCTAACTCCAGGCCAATCCATAACGGGATGTCAGGTTTTTCTTCCGGTTCGTTTCTTGGCAGTTGATGGAGCAGCTCCCAGACTGTGTCGGAAAGGGCGGCCCGTGCGGTACAAATCTCTCCCTGATAGTCCACAGTAATGGTCAAGCCGGAAGCCAGCTCTTCCCGGACTGGTGCTAATCCAGTCATGGCAATGGAAACACCGAATAACTGCGACAGTTGCTGCAGGCTGGGGATCAGGCTGTAGTGGAGTGCAGCCATTAGCAAGTCATCGGGCAGGGCAGTCACGGCATGATGATCCAGTTTACCCGGCAGTAGCAGTGTAACGGCCTGGTTATCCAATCCTATGGTAATTGCATTGCCATTAATATCGAGGTGCAGAAGAAAGCTGGAAATAAAGGGCTGCTGGCTGGGAGATAGTTCCAGGTCGCAGCTTCTGGAAGCAATGTCTGTCCTGAAACGGGTTTGCCGGGATGCTAACAGCCTGCTCAAGCCAGCATGGGCTGAGGTTACCCTGGGAAGGTCCTGAAGCTCGGCACTCATGCATTACCTATACGGTTTTTTTGTCGTCGTTATTATTATCGTCTTCCTGGGTGTACTGGTTGCGTGAACGGCCATCACCCGGATCATCGTTGTCGCCCGCCATATTAAAGTTGATGTTGACCTTCTCGTTACTGAAGCGGTCATTCAGGTGCTTTTGCAGGCTGGCTTCGTGCTGTGCCAGTAAATTATGGGTTTCTGCTGAGGTGGTGTTCATTGTGACGGTCAGTTCTCCACCGTGACGATGAATGCGTACTTCTGTACCTGGTAGAATATTATCTTTAATGGATATCCGTATTTCCGCGCCATTAATGGCATCTTTGGCCGAAACCTGAATCTGGTCAGCCATTTTTTGCAGGGCAGCCTCCACTTCTTTGATGCTTTTAGTATGCTGGATCTCTTTTAGCTGTATATCAGACTTGAATTGGGCATCCTGAATCTGGGCAAAAGCCATATCCATCATATGCTCGCGGGAGCCACCACCGCCCTGGCCGTCTTTCTGCTCTTTAAGGCGCTGCTCCATCAGTTCTTTGGCTTGTTTGCTGCGCTCAGCGAAGAGGTTCTCTAGTTTCTGCTCTTCTTCCTGGCCTGAACTGGCTTTTTTGTGCCTGTCTTTCTTTTCCAGTTGCTTTGAAAAGCGTGAGGCCTCATCTTCTGATACTTTTTGGCTGGACTGATTCTGTTGGGCCTGGCTGTTCTGCTGCTGTTGCTGTGTACCGGAGTTTTGATCAATTTGCATGGTAAGGCCTCCTAGCGCTTAGGACGAACAGTAAACTCTTCCATTTCAATATCCTCGATGCGCTGGGCTTCCTTTGCCGCCTCCTCATCGAGCACTTTTTTAAATTCCTCGAATTTATCCACAGCTTGCCGGGCTTTTTTGTGGGCCTCCCGGGCTAATTCCAGTTGCTCTTCGGCCTCAATAACGTTGTTCTTTGCTTTTTCGATAGCCTGTTCAAGCTCGGCGTCTTTCTCTCGCAACAGGGCGATCTTCTGTTTTAATACATCCAGGTCATGCTGCCGAATTTCGTTATTCATTATATTATCGTATAGCAACTGCTCTTCTTTACAGCGCCATGCAATATAGTCTTGCAGTTCCTGCTCACTGTCCCTGAGTTGCTGGTGGGTCATTTCAAGATGGTTTTTACAGCGGGTGACTTCTTCACTGGCGGATTTTTCCCGTATGTTCTTGACTCTCAGTAGCTCGTCGAGCATCAGACACCTGTAACTTGTCTGAGCTGGGCAATGATATCGTCATAGCTAAAGAACTCGGTGGTGCGCTGGCGCAAAAATGCCCTGATTGCATCAATCCTGCTTAAGGCTTCATCGGCAACGGCATCTGAACCGGGCTTGTACTCACCGACTTTCACCAGCAGCTCGATTTCTTCAAACTTCGCCAATAGCTCCCTGAGCTTGCCGGCAGCAGCCAGGTGTTCTTCCGGGACGATAGCATTCATAACCCGGCTGGCGCTGGAAAGCACATCAATGGCCGGGTAATGATTGGAGGCGGCCAGCTTTCTGGAAAGGATAATATGACCATCCAGAATCGAACGGGTTTCGTCAGCCACGGGCTCGGTCATATCATCCCCTTCCACCAGTACGGTATAGAGAGCGGTGATAGAGCCTATCTGGGCCATGCCTGCCCGTTCCATTAATTTGGGCAGGGTGGCAAATACCGAGGGCGGAAAGCCTCGTCGTGTGGGTGGTTCGCCTGCAGCCAGGCCAATCTCACGCTGGGCCCGGGCAAAACGGGTCACTGAATCCATCAATAATAAGACGCGCTTGCCTCTATCCCTGAAATATTCTGCCACTGCGGTAGCCGTGTAAGCCGCCTTGGAGCGCTCCATGGATGATTTATCGGAAGTGGCGACAATAATTACTGATTTTTTTACGCCCTCGGGGCCAAGGTCGTGTTCAATGAACTCCCTGAGTTCCCGGCCCCGTTCACCGATCAGGGCCAGTACAGTGACATCCACCTCTGCACCTTTTACCAGCATGGAAAGCAGGGTACTTTTACCACCACCTGCCGCCGCAAAAATCCCCATACGTTGGCCTTCACCACAGGTTAGTACGCTGTCCATTACTTTAAGGCCAAGGGGAAGAGGGCGGTCAATAATTTTCCGGGTCATGGGATCGGGACTGTCCGCATACACCGGATACCAGGCTTCAGGTTCTATACCGTCAAAGGCACCCTTATCAAGAGGGTAGCCCATACCATCAAGTACATGGCCCAGCAGGTGAGGCCCTACACCCACATGGTGAACTTTACCGGTTGGAATAACTTCGGTGCTGGAGGAGATGCCCAGGATATCACCCAGTGGGGATAGTACGGTTTCATGTTCCTGGAAACCTACCACCTCCGCATAACCGGATTGCCCTCCCTGGGGAGACACCAGCTTGCAGAGTTCGCCTATTTTTACATTGGGGACGGCAGCTTTAATAATCATGCCCTGGACTTCGGTGACTCGTCCCCTGATATCCACCAGAGGACTGCCTTCAACGGCATCTTGCAGAGAATTGGTCAGGTAGTTCAGCGCATCGCTCACGTCCAGGTCTCCTTTTTTGTGGACGTTTGTTCTATTCGATACTGCAGGAGGTATTTCTCTACGACATTTAACTCGAATGTGTCCTGGTTATTGAGCATTTAAGCGGCAGGATAGGGTAGTGTTCTTTTGCAGGGCGATACACTGATTTATTGGATTTGAACCCGACGGCTTCTCTCGGAAAAACGACGGGTACGGCTTACCAAATCAGGTTTAGACCAGTACAGGGCTAAACCATCATACCCATATCGCCAGGTCCGCCGGCAGGTGGTTTGGGTGCTGGCTGGTTTGCTCCCGGACCATTGCCGTTGCCACTGGTGCCACCATTCTGTTTGGCGGATTCAATCTCACCCACAATCCATTCCAGGGTGTTAACAAACTTTTCCAGGGTAGACTCAAAGGTGCCGTAATCCACTGATGCCATCATGGAGCGAATCAACAGGATTTCTGTCTTGTCGTGGTTTAATGCCAGGAATGCACCCTGCATACTATGGTGTTGCAAATTGAAAGAAAGCAGGGTTTCGTAAAGGGCTGTCTTTCCTGTGTCATGGGCATCCATAGGTTTGACTGAAGCAACAAATACCAGGGCTTCATCTTCTTCCAGGTATTCCATATTGACCACTAAGGTGTCATCGAAGCAAAGTCCACAGGCATCATGCTCATTAAGGCTCAATTCACCGAGCCCGATGCTTTGTGCAAAGTGTTGTAGATTTTCTTCGACATTCTGCTTGAATGACATCGACCATACCCTCCGCTGGTAGCAAATCAGTAACAGGTAATAGATAAACTAACTTTTAGTATATATCGCTCTTTCAAGTTAGGTTGTGAAATCCTGCCCATTAACATACTTTATTTTGTTTCTTTGTGTTTAGTCGACAAAATCATGGCGACACTTGAATATAGTGTCCCGATAAGGATTCCAAGTGACAAATGATAATCACTGCCATTGGATGCAAGAAGCCCTGGTTGAGGCAAAAAAAGGTTCAGCCCATGGCGAGGTGCCAGTGGGTGCTGTTGTGGTGCGAAATAATGAAATCATAGCCCGGGCCTATAACCAGCCCATTTCTGGCTGTAACCCCGTGGCCCATGCCGAGGTTCTGGTGCTTGAAAAGGCCGCCAGGGTTATTGGCAATTACCGCCTGGTTGACTGTGATCTGTATGTGACCCTGGAACCCTGCACTATGTGCGCCGGGGCGATTATCCATAGCCGGATTCGCCGGCTGGTGTTTGGTGCTTATGAACCTAAGGCGGGGGCGGTGGCCAGTGTGACCCAGGTGCTCGAGCAACCCCAGATGAATTACCGGGTTGAATCGTTGGGAGGGATACTGGAGGCTGAGTGCAGTGAGGTGATCAGTGATTTCTTTAAGATGAGGAGAAAGCAGATTAAAGAAGAGAAAAAGCGTTTGAGGTTGAGTTAGGGGGTATAACTCCAGTGGAATAGCTGGTTTCCGAAGGCCTGTTTCGATTATCATAGCGCCCAGTTAATCCACCTGAGTTAATTGGCTGTAGCAAAAGCGTTTAGCGTAATCGTTTTCCCTCCAGATCATCCCGTTGTGCTATATGGCTCTTGCAACAGCATCATTAAGCCCGAGGACAGGCCCTTATATGCTGATATTACGCGGCAACCCAGCACTTTCCCCATTCCGGGTCCAGAAACTTCTAAAGACCCTGCAAGCCAAGGTGCCAGAAATTACAGCTGTCACCGCTGAATACCAGCACTTTATCAAAACGTGTTCAGACCTTGATGGTAATCAGGCCAATGTACTAAAGAGGTTGCTCACCTATGGTTCCCGGCAAAAACCCACAGAGAAATCAGGTGAGCTGTTTCTGGTGGTACCCCGGTTGGGTACTATTTCTCCCTGGTCCTCCAAGGCGACGGATATTGCCCATAACTGTGGGCTGGAGTCGGTAAAAAGGGTTGAGCGGGGTATTGCCTATTATCTTACTGTGGCAGATGCCGAAAGCAGCGAGCTTTCTATTAGTCAGAAAGAACAGGTAGCGGGTTTGCTTCATGATCGCATGACGGAAACAGTGCTCTCTGATTTAGCCTTGGCGGAACAACTGTTTAGTGAATCAGAACCGGCTCCTTTATCCACCGTACCGGTTTTGGCAGAGGGTCGTTCTGCGTTAGAACATGCCAACAGCTATTTAGGGTTGGCACTGGCTGATGATGAGATGGATTATCTGGTAGACAATTACAAAAAGCTGGAGCGTGACCCTAGCGATGTTGAGCTAATGATGTTTGCCCAGGCAAACTCCGAGCACTGCCGCCATAAAATATTCAATGCCTCGTGGACCATTGATGGAGAGGAACAGGACTTATCCCTGTTCAAGATGATCAAAAATACCCACGAAATGCACAGCGAAGGTATTTTATCCGCTTATAAAGATAATGCATCCGTTATTAAGGGCTTCTCTTCCAGGCGCTTTTATCCGGTTCCTGACTCCAGGGAGTATGGCTATTCTGATGAAGATGTCCATATCCTGATGAAAGTGGAAACCCATAATCACCCGACGGCTATTTCTCCATGGCCCGGTGCAGCAACCGGTGCCGGTGGTGAGATAAGGGATGAAGGGGCAACCGGACGAGGTGCCAAGCCCAAGGCGGGGTTAACCGGGTTTTCCGTGTCGAACCTTAATATTCCGGGTTTTATTCAGCCATGGGAAACCCATTATGGCAAGCCGGGGCGTATTGTATCAGCACTGGATATTATGCTGGATGGCCCCCTGGGCAGTGCCGGGTTCAATAATGAGTTCGGCCGGCCTAACCTGTGCGGTTACTTTCGAACCTTTGAGGCTGAGGTGAAAGGCCCAGCAGGTTATGAGGTGCGAGGCTACCACAAGCCCATTATGCTGGCGGGTGGCATGGGGAATATTCGTACCGGGCATGTTGAAAAAGGCGATATCCCTGTGGGTGCCAGCCTGATTGTCCTGGGTGGACCCGCCATGCAAATTGGCCTGGGTGGTGGTGCTGCTTCATCGGTTCATTCTGGTGAAGGACAGGAAGCACTGGATTTTGCCAGTGTGCAGCGGGATAACCCGGAGATGGAGCGCCGTTGTCAGGAGGTGATCGATCAGTGCTGGCAGCTGGGTTCGGATAATCCCGTCAGCTTTATCCATGATGTAGGCGCCGGTGGTCTTTCCAATGCCTTGCCTGAGCTGGTCAATGATGGTGGTCGGGGCGGGCATTTCCAGCTCAGGGCGGTTAATAATGATGAACCCGGTATGTCCCCGCTGGCGATCTGGAGTAATGAGTCCCAGGAGCGTTATGTTCTGGCCGTAGCTCCGGAAAACCTGGAGCGATTCAAGGCTATCTGTTTCCGGGAGCGGTGTCCTTTTGCCATTGTAGGTGAGGCCACGGAGGAGCAACATCTGCTGGTTGAAGATGATCATTTTGACAACCGGCCTGTGGATATGCCCCTTGATGTTTTGCTGGGCAAGCCGCCCAGAATGCACCGGGATATTAGCAGGGTTGAGTTTTCAAAAGAGACGCTAAACCTTAAAGGTATCGATTTACTGGAAGCAATAGAGCGGGTACTGAAGCTTCCCTCCGTTGCCAGCAAAAACTTCCTGATTACCATTGGTGACAGAACTATTACCGGCCTGGTTTGCAGGGATCAAATGGTGGGCCCCTGGCAGGTGCCTGTGGCGGACTGTGCCGTGACGGCAACATCCTTCCAGGGCTATACCGGTGAAGCTATGGCCATTGGTGAAAGAACACCGGTTGCCCTGATTGATGCTGCCGCCTCTGGTCGCATGGCCATTGGTGAGGCGATTACCAATATTGCCTGTACTGCCATAGATAAGCTGGGCAGTGTCAGGCTCTCTGCTAACTGGATGGCAGCAGCGGGTCATCCCGGAGAAGATGAAAACCTGTTTGATACGGTTAAAGCCGTGGGTATGGAGCTTTGCCCACAGTTAGGTATCACCATTCCTGTGGGTAAGGACTCTATGTCCATGCGTACCCAGTGGCAGGAAAACGGGGAAGCCAAAACCGTCACTTCACCATTGTCGCTTATCATCTCGGCCTTTGCGCCAGTCACTGATATTCGTAAATCAGTGACGCCTGAGCTGCGATCTGACCAGGAAGAGGATACGGATCTCATCTTGATTGACCTGGGACGGGATCGAAACCGGCTGGGTGGATCCGCTTTGGCTCAGGTCTACCAACAGGTGGGAAGTCTGGCGCCGGACCTTGATTCTGCCGATGACATCAAGGCTTTTTTCCAGGCGATTCAACTGTTATTGGATGAAAGACGTATTCTGGCTTATCACGATCGCTCTGATGGCGGGTTGCTGACTACCCTGGTTGAAATGGCCTTTGCCGGAAGAACCGGGATCGCCATTGAACTGGATAAGCTGGTGGGGTCCGAGTCCATGATTATTCCTGCGCTGTTTAATGAAGAGCTGGGTGCGGTGATCCAGGTTCGTAAACAGGACCGGGGGCGGGTGAAGGATGTGCTGGCCCAGCACGGGCTGGGCGCCTGTAGCCATAGTATTGGTACTCTGAACCAGGGGCAGCGGGTTCAATTCAGCTTTAATGGCCGGTCTGTGTTAAGTGAAAGCCGGGTGAAATTCCAGCGCTGGTGGGCTGAAACCAGTTATCGAATGCAGGCATTGCGGGATAATGCGGTCTGTGCCCGGCAGGAATTTGATAACTTGCTTGATGACCATGATGGTGGCCTCCATTTCTCTTTGCCATTTGATATCAACCATGATCCGTCAGCGCCCTATATTGCCAAGGGCATTCGTCCGTCTGTAGCTATCCTCCGGGAGCAAGGCGTCAATGGTCAGGTTGAAATGGCGGCCGCCTTTGAGCGGGCAGGTTTTTCGGCAGTGGATGTCCATATGAGTGACTTGCTGGAAGGCCGGCGTCATCTTGATGAATTTAAGGGACTGGTAGCCTGCGGTGGTTTTTCCTACGGTGATGTCCTGGGAGCCGGTGAGGGATGGGCCAAGACTATCCTGTTTAACAGCCGCTTGAGAGATCAGTTTGCAGGCCATTTTGAACGTCGGGGTTCATTTTCCCTTGGGGTTTGTAATGGTTGCCAGATGTTATCAGCACTGCATGAGATTATTCCGGGTACTGAAGACTGGCCTCGCTTTGTCAGGAATCAATCGGAACAGTTTGAAGCCAGGGTGGCTATGGTGGAAGTGCAAAAGAGCAACTCCCTGTTCCTGAGTGGCATGGAAAAGGCACGTATGCCGATTGCTGTGGCTCACGGTGAAGGGCTTGCTGAATTTTCCACGGCAGGTCAGCTGGATCGCCTGGAGGTTCGCGGGCAGATTGCCCTTAAGTATGTGGATAACAGGGGAGAGCCTTCCGTCCGGTATCCTTATAATCCCAATGGTTCACCAAAGGGTATTACGGGCCTGACATCCCGGGATGGTCGTGTCACTATTATGATGCCGCATCCGGAACGGGTGTTCAGGACAGTTCAGAATAGCTGGCATCCGGATAACTGGGAAGAAGATGCGCCCTGGATGCGGATGTTCCGTAATGCCCGGGTGTGGGTGGGTTAACCGGCCTGCAAGCCTGCTGACAGTCCTTGTGGGCAGGCTATACTAGTACTCCGTCCGGCAGCAAATGATAGGTTCAGCGAAAGCCAGTGGTGACAGGCCAAGGAGCTACAACGCGGAGCTGGGGCCACTGGCTTTCACCCTACGGGTGGCTCATAAAGCAACCACCCGTCTGCGTTGGACTTGCTTGAAATACTCCAGTATTCCTGCACAAGTCCGCCTTGCGCCTGGTTGCTTTGTGAGCCACTGAACCTATCATTTGCTGCCGGACGGAGTACTAGGAACCAATCTGTACTTTCTGTGTCTTAGTAAAAAAATGATCAATTATCGTTAGCAGGATGTTGCACATGATAAAGCAAATAAACGTTGCAGCCGTTGTTGCTGTAGTGATGGTGGTTCTATCCGGCTGTATGTCAGACCTGACAGGGACTACCTATTCCCGGGAGGAAGCCCGGCAAATGCAAGTGGTGAAGTTTGGAACCATTGCTGAAGTCCGCTTTGTTAAGCTGGAGGGGACTAATAGTGACGTGGGGACGTTGGCAGGGGGCGCTGTCGGTGGCTTGGCTGCCGGGTCTAATATTGGCAAGGGCAGTGGTAAGGCGGTGGCTGCTATCGCTGGTGCTGTTGCCGGTGGTGTTCTGGGCCATATGGCAGAGAAAAAGCTGACGGAGAAGCAGGGCGTTGAAGTGACTGTCAGGCTGGAGGATGGATCTTTTGTTTCTGTTGTGCAGCAAGCTGATCCCAATGCGCCTTTTGCTGCCGGTGATCGGGTAAAAATCTTGATGCAAGGCTCCACCAGTCGTGTGGTAAAAGTACAGTAATATATTACAACCGTCTTGTAGGATGCATTGGTACAACAAAGTCATATATTCCAGCTCAGGCCGTATCTCTTGATCGGCTTTTATTGGGAGATGCTTACCATTAAACTAGTTTGCTTTTATCCGCAAAATTAGAGCCTGCTATGGATAATATTTCCGGGAAGCTTTCTTTGTATGAACGATGGCGTTCATTAACACGGTCTGAGAAATTAACCGCTGGTCTTTGGGTATTCGTTGCCCTGTTTATGGTGGTGAAGTGTATTACTAACCCCACCCACAGTACTGTCTCTGATGAGTACTTGCTGGGTGCCAGCCGTTGGCTTGCCGGAGATGACCTGTACGCAGGAGCCAATGGCTTTTTGTATTTACCCCAGTTTGCGTTTTTATACAGCATCTATCATCCGTTCCCCCTGTGGCTCTCGGAAATCCTGTGGCGCTTTACCCAGCTGGCTGTCATGCTATGGGGTGTTATCTCTTTTGCCAGATTGATGCAAAAGCCTGGTGAGAAAAGTTTTGTCCCTCTTTTGTCCATCGCTATTGTCTGTATCAGTACAGCAAGTTTTCGTAATGGTCAGGCGAATATTATGATGCTGGGGCTCTTGTTGCTGAGTGTGGTGGCTCTGGCACGGGAACAGTGGGCGCTGGCGGCAGGCTATATGGTGTTGGGTATTATTGTAAAGCCGACGTTTATTATTTTTTTCCTGCTGGCAGGTGTCTTGCACAGGCCGCTTTATTGGCGCTTGCCTTTAGGTCTGTTGATTGCCTTTTTAATTCCCATGTTGTTCAAAGGGGTTGATTATGTGGTGGGGCAACATGAGAACTTTGTGGTTATGCTTCAGCAAGCCATCGCTTTTGGTGAAGCCGGGCCAAAGCTAACCTTTGCTCACTTTTTTGCCATTTTTCCCCAGGTTGCAGGGTTCTGGGTTCCTCCGGAGGTGCAACTGATTACCCGCCTGATTTTTGCGCCATTAACCCTCGCGGCTGCCTACTATGCCAGTCGTAAATATCCAAGGGAAGTGGCCTGTTATTATATTTATGCCCTGGCAACCTGTTACTTAATGTTGTTCAATCCTCGCAATGAGACAAACGACTATGCCTTGCTTTCCGTAGCAATAGGCTATTGGGTTGCCATTTCCATTCATCGTTTTCATAATTTTAAATATCATTTATTCTGCTGGTTTTTTGTACTGGGTTTTGTGGCATCAAAATATATCGTCAAGCTGACCCCCGGTATGTGGGCCTGGTGGAAACCGGTGATGGGAGTTCTGTTTACGGTATTTCTGGTACAGAGGCTGTTCAGCCAGGCAAGTAAGCAAGAGACATTGCCACCAGGTTCAGCGGTTGATTAATCCTATAATCGTTAATGAGGAATAGAGCGCTATGCTGTTCCCCATCAGCTATCAGCTATCAGCTATCAACCACTCACTGGGTCTGCCAAGTTGTATCCGGGCTGCCTGGCAGTCGGCTTGAAATGCCTGACTCAAAAGATAGTCATATTCCAGTTGCCGGGCTTCAGCATGATCAGGAAGGTGGTTCTGTGAGTCGTTAAAGGCTCCCGGATGACACATAATCAGGCTGCTATCGGGAAGCTTATTAAGCCATTTCTGCATCAGCAGCCTATAGTTGTCTTCCGGGGATAAAGAGTAAACGCCAGCAAATGCCCTGTTGGTAGGGTGACGGTGTTTCACCAACTGCTTGCGTAGTGGGTATGCGCCACTGTGTTCTATGACTTTGCTTTTTAGGTCATTGGATGAAATCAGTGGTGTTACACTTCTGACCCAGGTTGAAGGTTTCAGTTTATCCTGTATGACTTCCAGCAAGGCTGCCCTGACCTGGGGCAAATGATGAACATGTTGGTGACCATCAATAAAGTCAGGCTGGCGTCCGGTAGCCTGTATAAAACGATCCAGCTGACCATGGATTTCATCCCGCAGGTCTGATTGTTTCAGTAATCTCAGATGGCTCATAACAAGCATCTTATAGAGGCCGGGGAACCCTGCTTTATAGGCAGAAGTCAAGCCGGCCCCTTCAGTAAAATTCAGGTGCAGGCCAATATCAATGGCATCAAACTGCTCCTCCAGCCTGTCTGCGTCGTTTGACCAGTGATCAGAGGTGACCATGCAGCTAGTGGCCTGGAGACGACCTTTCTCTGCGAGGGCCAGAATAGCTCTTGAAACCTCTGGAGTTATGGCGTAGTCATCAGCGCAGAGGGAGATCCGTTTCATTTAAAGGCCCAATATTTACTGAGGGTGAAAGTCACCAGTGGCACGGTGATAAGCACAATAAAACTGGCGACCATGTAATTTAGCAGGGTGAACTTGAGTATCAGGGCATAAAGACCTTGATTCAGTGCAAAGCTGCATAGTAGCTGGGTCACCAGAAACCGCAGGATAGTACCTTGGTGTTGGTGTTGTTTATGGTTAAATGTCCATAGACTTTGCCCGGTATAGCTAACAATAAAGGCTATGGCAAAGGCGATAGCGTTTCCCATCAGTGGTGATAGTGACAGGGAACCGACCATAACCCGCAATACACCCAGGTGAACAAACGCAGCCAGGGAGCCAACAATGACGAATTTAATCAGTTGATGCATCGTGTTTCTCTGGTTCAAAACCGCGTCGCTTCTGCACCAGATAGGTGGGTCGCTGCTTAACTTCGTTGAAGATTCCGGCTATATACTCGCCCAGAACCCCCAGAGAGAGCAATTGTATTCCCCCGATAAAGGTGATGGCGGTTACCACCGTTGGCCAGCCAGGCAAGGAACTCCCCAAAACCAGGGTGGTAAAGACAATAAACAGGGCATAGAGCACGGATGCCGCAGAGATAAGCAGCCCCAGCACGCCTACCAGTCTGAGGGGCAGGGTGGTGAATGAGGTGATGCCGGAAAGGGCAAGATTTGTTAGCTTCCGGTAGCCCCACCCGGATTCACCCGCAGCCCTTTCCTGAACTTCAAAGGGAACGCCAATGCTTTTAAAGCCAACCCAGGCATAGATGCCTTTCATAAAGCGATCGCGTTCAGGCAGCTTTTTCAGGGAGTCTACCACCTTACGGCTCATCAGGCGGAAGTCACCAGCATGGGCGGGTACTTCAACGCCGGTACTGAAACTCATGATACGGTAGAAAAAGTGTGCACCTTTCTTTTTCAGGAATGACTCTTCATTGCGGTCCTTACGTACGCCATAAACCATGTCATAGCCTTTTTCCCAGTAATTGAGAAAGACCGGAATCATAGCCAGGGGGTGCTGGAAGTCGGCATCAATAAGAATGACGGCATCGCCCTGACAGGCATCAATACCAGCCGTAAGGGCTGCTTCTTTACCAAAGTTCCTGGACAACGCAATCAGTTTAACTGAACCATCGTAGCAGAATGGTTCTACCAGCTGAACGGTGTTATCCCGACTACCATCATCCACCACGATAATTTCAAACTGTTCGGTAACAGCCTTGAGTTGTTCAATAAGGGCGGTAAGGAAAGAGGAAACCACTTCCCCTTCATTAAAAACTGGAACCACACAACTTAGAAAGGGTGGATTGTTTCTCTGCATTGTTTCTACCGTGAGTTAACGGAGTTTAGGGGCTCACGAGCAAACATCAACAGCCCCTAAGTATATTATCGGTATGCCCTTTGGATTATCCACTTGAGACATCTCCGGGCACAATCAGGTGTATCTGAAGACCAAAAAATGATGGATTCCTGCCCGAAAAAAACCAGCCAAGGTGTTGGCCACAGCCGGAGCAGTACGCATATTGCCATCGGTAGCCTGAATGCCAGCTGAATTCGGAAACCGGTGGGCCGCCGATTATGCACCCTGAAGCATTCAGATAACAACGGTATCTGAATAAGATGCCTGAGGGGTTACATTGAGTATGTGCTAAAGTACCATTTATTTCGGTCATAAACTGCTGGTAAGTGATCAGGCGTTTACAATGGCTACAAAGCAATGCTCTATCACTTTCTAACGTGGTAGGCTCTTTTTCCCGGTTCTTGCAGACAGTTCGCTCTGGGTGAGAATCCATATTTTTCTTACAGTGAACAGGGTAAGCCAGAGTGTTACGGCCTTCAGGGAACAGTCTATTCATAGCAGAGATTATGAGGGGTCGTTATGAGAAAAGAAACCATGATCGCTATAGCCGCGGTGACCGGAGGGGTGCTGGCGGTAGGTACGGGGATCAAGTATTGGTCCGGTGGTCACCCGGAGCCAGAGCAAACCATCATCGCTCCTGTGGTACAACCGCCAGGCGGGCAGACTGCGGAAGTCTACCAGGATGATGAGCTGCCAATGGAAGAGGACGTGACCCGCATTGTCATAGAGAATGTGGACGATAATGGTGACGACATTCAGGAAATGCTATCAGAGAAAGTTATTATTAATGATGAAGTGAAAGATATCAAAGAAATGAAAAAGCCGGCTGTCAAGAATAACAGCTTGCCATAATATTTTGGCGACGGAGTATGCAGGTATGGGTACGGGCAAGTTGTATGCGGTTCATGGAAGGAGTGGATGGCTAACCAGGAAAGCTCCGTGGAGCTATCAAACGATGGCTGACTATTTCTTTATCACCTCCATAGATAATGGAGTACACTAGGGTTCCCTAGATTCCTTTTTTTGATTAACCCGGTGAGGAGTGAATGAAGCAGTGGCATTTAAATAGCTGGAGAGACATGCCTGTTCTCCAGCTGCCAGAGTATCCTGACCCCAGGCGCCTGGGGGAGGTTGAGCAGGAATTGTCCAGCCTTCCTCCGTTAGTGTTTGCCGGCGAAGTCAGGGAGCTTCGCAGGCGTCTATCAGACGCGACCCGTGGCAAGGCTTTTTTGTTGCAGGGTGGCGATTGTGCTGAAAGCTTTCTGGAATTTACAGCGGATAACATCAGGGATACCTTCAAGGTTCTGATGCAGATGGCTGTTGTGTTGACTTTTGGTGCCAGCTCCCCGGTTATTAAGGTGGGGCGTCTGGCTGGACAGTTTGCCAAGCCCAGAAGCTCGGGAATGGAAACCATTGGTGGTGTTAAGCTTCCTATTTATAGGGGGGATATCATTAATGGCACCGAGTTTACCGAGGAATCCCGAACTCCGAATCCGGAGAGAATGCTCAAGGCTTATCATCAGGCCTCCTCGACCTTGAATTTGCTCAGGGCCTTTGCTCAGGGGGGGCTGGCATCCCTGGAGCAGGTTCATGCCTGGAACCTGAACTTTGTGGCAAACAGCCCACAGGCTGAACGGTATGGCCTCCTTGCTGACCGGATCGATGAAGCACTGGACTTTATGAAGGCCTGCGGGATATCTGCAGAACACTCCAAGGTTATCAGTGAAACAGAGTTTTATACTTCCCATGAGGCACTGTTGTTGCCATACGAGCAGGCCCTGACCCGCAAAGATAGCCTGACCGGGGAGTGGTATGACTGTTCTGGTCATATGCTCTGGGTGGGTGATCGTACCCGCCAGATAAATGGTGCCCATATCGAATTTGTCCGTGGCATTCAGAACCCTATTGGTTTGAAAGCAGGGCCAACGCTGCCTCCTGACGAATTGCTTCGACTCATTGATATTGTCAACCCGGAAAATGAGCCAGGCCGTTTAAACGTTATTGTTCGTATGGGAGCTGATAAAGTGGAAGAGGGCTTACCGCCGCTTATTCGTGCAGTAGAGCGTGAAGGGCGTAAAGTGTTGTGGAGCTGTGACCCCATGCATGGTAATACCTTTAAGGCAAGCACCGGTTATAAAACCCGGGAAGTTTCCAGAATTCTCAGTGAAATGAAGCAGTTTTTTGCCATACACCGTGCTGAAGGCACTTATGCCGGTGGCGTACACTTTGAGATGACCGGGCAGAATGTCACTGAATGTATTGGTGGGGCAAGGGCAGTGACCGAAGCCAGCCTTGGCAACCGCTATCATACGCATTGTGATCCCCGGTTAAATGCGGATCAGGCTCTTGACTTGGCCTTCCTGATATCTGAAACGTTAAAAGACTGTCGTAAGCTTCGTGACAGTTGATTAAAACCATTGGGAAACGCATCATTTCAATGGGTTTAACATGTAGATTTGTTTACAGGCTTTTAAGGCTGTTGCAAAAGATGCTTTATTCCCTCAGAGGCACAGAGGTTTTTTTAATCGTATGACGACCCTGTGCTATCTGCTCCTTTGTGGTGAAAAAAAGAGAAAAGCTTTTATTAGCTGGAATAGGGTTTCGCGATACCCTCAGGGTACTGGTAACCAAAGGGGGAAATATTGGTTTATTTGATCAGGGTATGACTGACCTATATCACTAAACCCTGTTTTAGAGCAAAAGCCTGGTTGACAGGTTGATATTACAACCCGAGAATCATGGGGACGGTGTGTAGCGCAGCCTGGTAGCGCATTTCCTTCGGGAGGCAAGGGTCGGAGGTTCGAATCCTCTCACACCGACCAGAAGCACTTTCATAAATTTCCGCATTTATCCTTAACTCCTTGATTTTACTGGCCTCTCGCCTATCCTTACCCCCATACCAGTCCATGAAAAACCCCATGTATCCATGAGTTTTGGGGGTATCTTTGGGGGTATTTTCGCTCTTGAAAAAAGTGATACCCCCATTGCTTTTTAAAAATACCCCCAAATTTTCTCTATACCTTGGTATTAAAGGGCTGTGGCTGGGGGTGTCGGTTAATTTCAGCGTCTATTTGATACTCCAAGGGGGTATCGGTCAGGAGAGTGAAATGGGAATGACGGATGCACAGGCAAGGCACGCAAAACCCAAGGAAAAGGAGTATAAAATCAGCGATGAAAGGGGGCTTTTCCTTCTGGTCAAGACAAGTGGCAGCAGGCTATGGCGCTTAAAGTACCGCTTCCATAAAAAGGAAAAGTCATTGTCCCTTGGTACTTACCCTGAAGTCAGTTTGAAAATGGCTAGGCAGAAAAGAGATGATGCTCGCCTGTTGCTGGATGAGGGCAAAGACCCGAGCCTTGAAAAGCAAATACAAAAGCAGCTAAATGTCAGCCAGTACGAGAATAACTTTAAAACTGTCGGCCTTGAATGGTATGAAATCAAGCTCAAGGGAAAAAGTGAAAGTCACCGCTCCCGCTCATTTAGAATGCTGAAAAAGGAGTTGTTTCCGTATTTGGGGTTGCGTCCGGTATCGGATATTACCACACCAGAGCTACTGACTATTCTCCGTAAAATTGAAAACCGGGGGGTAGTGGATACCGCCCATAGAGCCAAACAAACAGCCAGTCAGGTTTTTCAATATGCTATTCAAACAGGCAAGGCAACCCATAACCCTGCTGCTAATCTTGCCGGGGCTTTGAGACCAAAAAATAAGAAACACTATGCAGCTATTACAACACCTCGTGAGACCGGAGAGTTAATGTTGGCTATTGATGCTTTCAATGGTACAGCCGTTGTGAAGTATGCCCTGAAGTTATCAGCCTTAACATTCTTGAGACCCGGTGAGGTGCGCCAACTGGAGTGGGGGTTTGTCAACTGGAAGGAAAATAGAATAGACCTCCCCGGCAGGTTAATGAAAATAAAAACAATGCCGCATATTGTGCCATTGGCCGATCAGACAAAAAAAATATTAAAACAAATACACTGCCTGACAGGGGAGGGGAAGTATATCTTTCCTTCCCAGAGAAAAAACGGTAAGCCAATGTCTGATAATGCGGTCAGGACAGCAATAAGAATCATGGGGTATGACGATCAGACCATGACGGCACATGGTTTTAGAGCAATGGCTCGAACCCTGCTGGATGAAGTCCTTGATTACCGGGTTGACTGGATAGAGCAACAAATGGCGCATGGTGTAAAAGACCCTAACGGCAGGGCTTACAACCGTACTAAACACCTGTCACAGAGAACCGCCATGATGCAGAGATGGGCGGACTATCTGGATGAATTAAAGTGGGTGGCAGCAAGGGGACAGTTGGCAGCAGGTGACAATGTGATAACAGCAAGGTTTCGAGGTTAAATTAGAGATTGGCGGGACTACCTTCCCGCCTGCCTGATTGGTTTTAGATAAGCTAACTTGCTCAGTGAGTACAACCAGACATGAATAACATAGCCCCTGATGGTGGCCTTATCAATGTTGCCAAGGATGCTTACTTGATAGAGGAAGCTGTCGAGCGTATTGCTTTATTGAACGACTCATTTCGTGGAAATACACGGGTACAGCGTGAGTTGATAGATATATTTTATGAAGCTTGTAGTAAGGGAGAGTTGCCCGGTAATAATGTTTGCAGGACGTACAACGGGCAAGAACGTTATTATGTGGAAATAAAAGCGACTGACATAACGGAATGGTGCAATGCCAGAAATATAGCGTTTTATAGGCCGCCTGGTGTTTCTGCCAGAAATGATGATAAGCCCAGAGCTGATAGTTTGCGCTGTAGAGATGAGGCTATCCAGTTGTTACTAATGTTGGTTGAAGATTTGGCAAAACAACTACCAGATAAGGAGCGAAAGTTAAAAGAAAAAATACTCAAGGGCGGTGAGTCTTTATCAAAAAACGCTGTTGCTGAATTACTCTCAGAGACTGGATATGACGGATGTTATAACTCTTTACGTAATCTGTTTTAGTCATTGCTATTTTGCTCTTTGGTATCAGAGAAAAAATAAATTTCTCCCTAAGAAAAAATAAAATTCAAACTGGTTTACTTTCGTTCTGTGCATATTGCGACACAACAGACCGGAGGTATCCAATGCAGGCAATGCAACAGCAATACCTGAATATCAAACGTGTGTGTGACCGTTACTCAGTAGGTAAATCATGGATTTACCAGTCCATCAAAGAAAAGATATTTCCAGCGCCAAGGAAATTTGGTAGTAATTCCCGCTGGAGCATTCAAGACCTTATCCAGTGGGAAAAGGATAACGGCTTACTCAATGACTCGGGCGAACAAGACCAAGGCAGGGAGTAATGAGTAAGCAACCTTTTATACTGGTTAGGCGGACATCCCCCCTATTGACCCAACCAGACAATCTAAGTAACCTGTTCAGCGCTTCAGCAAAATCTGAAGCCCGGACTATCACCCCGGCAATATACAAGGCGCAACAGTCGCCAACCGAGCGGCTTTTTTATTGTTGCGGCTTATCAGCACCTACCCGTTTTATGGCTGGGCTGATGGGGCTACCTTCGGGTAGGCCGGTTTCCTTGTATGCCGGTGGTGATAACCCTGTCAGCCCTGCCACCAATTCAGAATTATCACTCTGGGTGGCAGGTTCCAAAAATACAAGGAGCCTGTCTTATGACTGCTTATCCTATTGCCGTTTCCACGGGCAAGCGTTCCCGCCTACCTGCCTGTTATGTATCCGATACCCGACCCGATATTACTCGCCGTTACGCCGTAACGGAAAGCAACAAGAAAGCCAGCAAAGGCCAAGGGTAAAGCGAATGTTAAAAAAAATTCGCAATGCCAGCGACAAAACCCCACCTGTAACGCTCACTCTCACGGCTCGCCAGATTGCCGCCATTGTTGAAGCATTGGGAGAGCTAAAGCTGATCGTTAGGTTTAGTTATAACCAGCTGTCAGCAGAGGACAAGCGATGTGCCAAGCAAGCATTGAATGAGGCTCGTAGAAGCAAGGCTTTAAATGCCTTGGAGTGGGCGCAGTTTCAGCAGGAGGGGGAGTACTGATGAAAGAGTACAGTCAGGAATGTATGAACTACATGCGGGATGTGGGGCTAGCCTATGGTGAAAAAAAACCGGTGGAACCTGTTTTTGATGGCTCATTACACCGACACCATATTGAAGGAGACAAACGAGGCTCCAAAAATGGTTTTTATATTGGGTTTATTCATAGCCTTGATGCCACCTCAGGCAAAATGTACGCTTGCATGAGCTTTGGTTCATGGCGAACAGGGAGGAAATATATATGGCGTTCTAACGATACGTCTAAATTGACTACCAAACAGAGAGAAGCTATTCAGCGGCAGCAGGAAGCTGCACAGAAGAAATACAAAGCTGAGCTGATGGAAGTACAGCGACAAGCAGCTAATGAGTCGTTAAAAGTATGGAAAGCCGGGGATGTTGTCGATGTCGCCCATCTATACCTGTTGTGTAAGTCTGTAAGGGCTTATGGCATACGTCAGTTACGCAATACCTTGCTGATACCTATTAGAGACATTAATGGAAAGCTAACCAGCATTCAGTTCATAAATGCTGAGGGTGAAAAATTTTTCCAAACCGGGGGCAGAACCAAGGGGTGTTTTCATCGGATAGGTTCTCCGGTTGATAGTACGATCTATATTGCCGAAGGGTATGCAACAGGGGCAACCATCCATGAAGTTACAGGCCATGCAGTAGCTATGGCATTGTACGCCTCTAATTTGGTTGATGTGGCTAAAAACCTCAGAAATAAATACCCAGATTATAACCTGATAATAGCGGCAGATGATGACCGGTTTACAGTTGGTAATCCCGGCGTGACTTATGCCCGGCGGGCAGCTGATATTGTGGGAGCTGAAGTACTGATACCTGAGTTTCCCAAGGATGCCAGTGGTACAGATTTTAATGATTTGATGCAGCTGGAGGTTAGTCATGGATAAGGTTATTTCAGTTGTGCAGCAGCTTAAAAAGCCGGAAAGAAGCCAAGCGGATGAAAAGCCTAGTGACGAGAATCAGGAAGCTATCGAGTTTGATAATGACCCATTAAATTATGTCAATAACTCACGGGGCAAGCGCCAGCAAATCACTTATGAGGAAAGAAAAATCCTTGAAAAAATGAATGGGACATACACTCATTCGGTTGTATCGGGTAAGCATGTATTGCTCCGTACTGTTTATAATCCGGTAGAGGGTGAGTCTATTTCCTTTGAACCGAAGGAACAGTTTAAGAATTACTTTCTGGATGAGGATGGTATAGGTGGCCTTAACCGTGGCAATGCGTGGTTAGGCTGGAAAGGAAAGAATAAAAAATTTGGAGGTGTAACATTCCAGCCAGCGACAGATAAAGCACCTGATGATGTTTTTAATTTGTTTAGGGGCTACAGACTGAAGCCCAAAGAAGGGGACTGTCAGCCATATCTTGACCATTTGAAAAATGTTATTTGTTGCGGAGATGAAAAGTTAGCTGGCTGTGTCCTGCAATTTTTTGCTCATATGCTTCAAAAACCAGATGAAAAACCATCTTGGGCAATACTGATAAAGTCTGTAGAGGGTACTGGGAAGGGGTCATTAATAAGGCCATTTCAAGATATTCTGGGAGCATATTACATCCAGTTAAATGGTGAAGATCAGTTGGTGCAGCGGTTTAATTATTCTGTGGCTAACCGGTTGTTAGTGTTTGTTGATGAAGTTCACATCAGTGACCCAAAAGTTTATAACAAGGTTAAAGTCATTATCAGTGAGCCTACCATTACAATGGAGCCAAAAGGTATTGATGTTTTTCAAGTGCCGAATTTATCCAGACTGATATTCACCAGTAACCATGACAAAGTGTTATTAGCAGGCCAGCGAGAACGCCGTTTTCTTGTGCTTGCACCTGACTCAACGTTTGTAGGTGATGATGATTACTTTAAGCGCTATTACCGATGGCTTGATGACGATGGAGCTTCTCATCTTTTTTACTACTTGCTGAATCTCGATATTAGTACATTCAACCCATACAAGGCACCTGTCACAAAAGCACTCATTGATGAAAAGCTAGGGTCTATGACCAATGCCCAGAACTGGTTTTATGAAAAGCTGGTAAACGATAGGTATGGGAATTGCCACTTCCCTGCTAGGGATGATGCTACAGATTTGGCTAGAGAGTTCAGAGGGTGGTGTATTGACCATACACATCATAATGAAATGACCTTAAGGTCTGCTCAAACTCAAGTGGGAAACCTGATGCGGGCTATGAAGGTTCATAAACCGCGTGCTAGCACTGCTGATGAGGATGGGAAAAGGCCTTATTTCTACGAATTTCCGGCAGTTGATGATTTAGAGCAGAAGTTTGCAGAGATGCTAGGCCATAACCGAGAGGATATCTTCTCTTAAAGGAGGCTTACCCAAAAGAAAAACATCACAATTACCAAAATAGGTTGGACAGGTTGGACAGAGCCATTACTATCAAGGCTTCTAGCCTGTCCAACCTTTTATTTTTTATATATAAAAATAAGTAAGGTTGGACAGAAAATACAAATGGCATACCTTTTATTACGTTCTGTCCAACCTGTTTTTAGAGGATGGACACCCTGTAGACCTTGCTGGCTCTGGTTTTGACCAACCTGTCCAAGTTGTCCAACCTTTTTTGGGTTTTTTATCTTGGAATTGTTTGAAAATCCCCGAATGCGTGTCTGCTAACCTGATTATTTCCCTTTTTGGACATAACACAGCATGACGACTTCATCTCACCAGTGGGGAGGAACCCGGCGCAATTCTGGCAGACCGAGAGGTGGTGTTAGGGATGCCCGTCGTAAGATTCATGCAGCAATTAGCGAATATGGCGAGGAGGGCGGCGCTCAAGTAGTAACAGAGCTGATCTTGGATAACAGGGGGATGGATATATTAAAAATCTGGCTTGAATGTGTGTCGGTATATCTGGAGTCAAACAGCCAGAAGACAACGGATAAGGTGGGGGGAAGCAATTATGTCAGTGCTTTAATGATGCATGTGACCAAACAAGAGCAATAGCAGTGGTAGCCTTCAGCTTGATAAAGCCAATGAATAATTGGTTTGACCGGATACCAACCGGGCGAACGATTGGACAGTTGTACCAGCATCATAAATCAGTGAAAGGGTAGAAAGCGGATTGTGAAAAATCAAAATTTTCCGCACGTACCCGAGTTATATTGGGTGGGCGGCAAGGGGGGGGTAGTGGGGTATCCAATCACTATAAAATGTGTCGCCACAGTTGGAAGCATTGCAAGGCTGCTTCCTCATCGTACCTTGAAGCCCCGCCATTCAATTTAGAATGCACACCAAGACAATGGAGCCGTGGCGACGAAAGGCCACTATACACTCATTACATGCGCGACAGAAAAGAATACTTCCAATAAGAGAGGGGCTGCTCTGGGGTCGCAGCGCAGCTAGACCCGGCATGATGCCCCATTAAGAGCGCAAGTCGCCAACAGGCCGTCCCCGTGGCTTAAGGCAGAGCAGTTAATAGACAGGTTATCACCTAATGTGCTTTACGTCGATAAGGGCTGGCTCAGACATTAAAAGCGTTTATATCAATCCATAGTATTCCATACTGGTTCAATGAACCAAGGTTGAATGAGCCATGCGCTACCTTCCTTGAACCTATTGATTGTATGGCTCAATGAAGTTGTTGATCTTTTATTGAGCTATCTATATGATTGAGCCAACTTTAACGAGCCAAGTATGGCCGATCATTTTAAGGGTGAAGCATGGCAGTTGTAGCCTACTACCGAGTGAGTACTACAGAACAATCTATTGAGAACCAGCGGCAGGAGTTAGCAAGGCTCTACAGCATTGATAAGGAGTTTTCTGATAATGGCATTAGTGGCACAGTGAAAGCGTGTGAACGTGACGGTTTTGGTGCCATGCTCAACTATGTCCGGGATGGAGATACATTAGTCACGGTTGATATTGATAGGCTTGGGCGGGATGCCATTGACGTACAGCAAACAATAGCCAGATTAAAAGGGCTGGGTGTAAACATTATTATTACCCGGTTAGGTGTTGATCTTGCCAGTGATGCTGGCGAACTGTTAGTCACAATTATGAGTAAGGTGGCTGAAATGGAAAGAAAGAAAATGCTTGAACGTCAGAGGGCGGGTATAGCCAGAGCAAAGGCTGATGGTAAGTATAAAGGTTCCAAAAAATCGGTTGAGCCTGAGCTAGTTAGAGAAGCAAGAAAAACTATGAGTATTGCTGCTACGGCTGAGCACTTGGGTATTTCTGTTGCTACGGTAAAGCGGCTTCAAAAAGCTAATTGATTGTGTGCTATGGGTAAATTCCTGCATGTGGACTCGAACTATGACCTGATCTAGATCAATAAATAGGGTTGAATTTGGTTGGGGGTATCGGTTGGGGTATCAGTATTTCAAGGCATCGTGAAGCCACTGTTATCAGTAGCTGTCAGTAATGTTTTGAATCCTCTCACACACCAGCCAAGCGCTCGATAAGCTTCATCTAGCTTATTTTTTCTTCATTGTTTGCAATCTTGATGATCATTGGTGTTTATTTCTAAAGGTCAATGTTATTATGTTTTATTATTTGGCTTTCCGCTCTCTTCTCTCAAATGAAACGATCAATTACTTTTATATTCGTTGTCCTTTTATTACTATCAGCTATTTGCCATTCTCATAAAAAACGGATTGATGTTAATTGGCAATCATTTACTCAGCTATTCCCGCATGATGAACGTCGATGATCGTTGGTATTGACAATAAGGCAGCAAAAATAATGAAGCCGATCAAAACTGAGCCGCCAATTAACAAAGCGGAGCTTTAAAGAAAAAATGTCACCCCTGAACGTAGCTACGATATGGCCGGTTATGATGTATCGAATGGAATCACCCTTTTCTCTTCAATACCATGAGTTACTGTGTAAAAAAGCCCCTCCCACGTTTTTATCAGCCAATGCAAAAAATAGCCCTGTATCCATTTCCATAATGCTATACGGACTCCTTTTGAGCGGGTTCTTAAAGCTTCCTGAAACTGGGGACAGCACAGTTCCTGTATTTGATCTACGAGAAAAGCAAGCATCGTCAGATAGGCCAGATTTGTGGCTAAGTGCTTCTCACCGTGACCGTAGTTATGTTCGAGATCGTAGCCTTGATTTTTCAGGGTGTTAAACGTCTGGTTCTCAATATGCCATCGGCAGCGCCCTCCTTTCATGACGGGTTCTATGGTTTCTTCGTTAAGCGGAATATCAGTCACCCAGCACCAGATATGCTGTTTACCTTTTTTATCGGTTTCGACAAAATCAAGCACATTAACCTGTTCTGCATATTTTGCCTTGTTCAGCCTGACGTCATTGGCATAGCGAAACCACCACTTAATTCCAGTCTCTTCATTAACTTTTTCAGCACGGTGAACTTTTCCTTCTTTATCCAGCTCATCCATCGCTTCAACCAGCGAGGCATGGTTGCCATCTTTCGCGACAATGATGTAATGCCAGCCATAACTCTTAATCAGTTGGACAGTGGGGTTGTCAGCATAAAGACTGTCCAGAAGAATAACGAACTTTAGACGTGGGTGATGCTCTCGTATGGTGGCAAACAACCGTTTAATGGCATTTTTTTCACAGTCATTTTTGGTCGAACCGTCCTGGCAAACTATGGCTTCCGGTGCCAATGGCAAGACTGTTTTTTGATCCGGGTGAGCAATGCATGCTGCCATTAACTGGTGGTAGTGAGCTTCGTTGGCCTTTCCCTTATTTTTAGTACAGCACTCCTGACAAGGTTTTTTATTATTGCAGGAGTAAAATAGCCCAGTTCCATCGATCGGGAGCAAGTAGTGATTTTTCAAGTTCCCGCAGTGAAATTCGAATGCCTTCAGTAATCCGCCCCTTTGGACGTTAGACAGCAATGTCTTAAAAGGCTTTTTGAACTCTACGGGATCTATTGGATCCAGGATTTCCCGCATACTGGTATCACAGGGAGCACGTTTTTTTATCTGATACAGGTGCTCAAGGTTATGCCTTACTTCTTGCTCTGTTTTATCACGCTCAAACGAGAGGAGCGATGGGTACTTGAGATGCATCATGGCAAAAGCGGACATGGAGGCATCATGTATTGTTATTTTTCTGGAATCCTTGTTTGGTCGGACATCTGGAATTTGCTCATAACTTTCAGAAATCGTAGTAATTAAACTGTTTGCACAAAGATGCTTACGACTTTTTTGGAATGGATAAGCCATGAGAGACAGCCATTGATAAAGTATCCCTATCAAAAGTCAGCAATTCCCGCAAACCAGATTCCGGCTGGCACATTTTCAGTTAATTAAAAATGATTTTATCGCGGATGAACAGAGCCAGACTGCTGCTATATCGGCAGTCGGTTTTAATGACAGGTAACACAGGTCACAGGGCTAACATCAACGCTCTATGTCGTATCGACAGTCAGCAACTTCAAGCTCACACTTCGCCCTTCAATGATAGCTGTAAATACGTCTGTCCAGTTATCAATGCAGAACCAGTCAAACAGCCCTCGTATGGCATGCCAGAATGCCTTTTTAGACTTTTTTATCTTGAGCGCTTCCTGGAAGAGCTTGCAAGACAGTTGTTCTATCTGGTTGATGAGGAAGGCCGTAAAAGTCAGGCATGCCAGATTGCTGGCCAGATGCTGCTTTCCGTGCCCGTAATTGTGTTCGAGATGGTAGCCCTGTGTTTTCAGTGTATTGAACGTTTCGTTTTCAATTTTCCATTTAGCGCGTGCTCCTCGCATGAATTTATTCACGTTCTCGGCTGAAAGCTCAATGTCCGTGACCCAGGTGTTGACGTACTTCTTGTTGCCCTCTGGATCAATTTCTATATATTCGAGAAAGTTAACCAGCACATCCGGGTGTGACTTGTTAATGGGGGCACCATTCACAAACCGGAACCAGTGCGTAAACCCTTTATCATCGGTATATTCATAGCGCACCACTTTGTCTGCACAATCCAGCTCATCGACGGCCTGGTATAACGACTCATGGGTTGAATCCTTTGCCACCATAATGAAGCTATAGCCAAAGGACTTTACCAACTTGATGGTCGGTCCATCTGAGTACAGGTCATCAAAAGTCAGAACCAGTGGCAGGTGCGGATGCTCTCTGGATAAATTCGCCAATAGCCGCTTGAGCGCTACCTTCTCACAATCATTCTTTGACGCATCAACTTGTTTGATGATGGGTTCAGGCATTAAAGGTAATACTTCTTTCTTGCCCGGCTTTACCAGACAGCAGGCCAGTAACTGATGGTAGTATTGCGGATTTTTGCTGCCTGGCTTTTTTACACAACACTCAGGACAACTAATCTTCCCTGAGCAAAAGTGCCCCGTACCATCGATAGGCGCAAGATACCCTTCCTCAAAATAAGTGAACTGCTTAAGCCGCCCAGATCGTTGCACAAAGGCAAACAGGCGGGTAAAGAACTTCCTTAAATAGCGTGTTTCGATAGGGTCAATCAGATCCCTCAGATAGGTATCACTGGGGACACAGCTGACATTGTACATCGACTTTAAGTTCTTGAGCCTATCTGGGTTATTGACACAATCCTGATCAAAAGCCAGTAATGAAGGGTATTTCAGGTGCATGACTGCCAGGCCACTCATGACCGCATCATGAAGGACAATTTTGTCATGTTGGCTTTTCTTGCGAAAGTCTGGAATTTGACCCGCTTCATCAGAGACTATTTTGAGCAGTTTTTCAGCAATGGTTCTTGGTTTCGTTAGCGGCACAACATGAGCATCGTTATTATTATTGTGGTGAAATTCTACCGGATAGTCTGCGATTTTAGCAAGAGGCTACCAAGCTACAGCCCTTGTTATTAAGGGCTTTAATCAAGTCTGCGGGAATTGCTGATCAAAAGTAGACGTTATTTTGTGCGAAATCACTCCATTTGGAATTTACTGTAAGCCTTGCTGTTGCAGTGATTTAATTGATGTCACGGGAATAGCTGTCATTTACTCAAAAAGAATTGGAAGAAAAGGTTAAAAATATTCTGTATGAGATTTCTGCCAGTTACCAATCTAATTCTCTTGCTTTTTATGATTATGAAGAATTTGGGGTGGTATTTGAAGTTCAAACTGTTAGAGGTAATAAAGAATTTATTAAATTACATTATCCCTGTGATAAATTAGCATGTAATATGTCATGTCCCGAAGAAATTAAAATATTAAAATCCCTTGATCGGTATTATAAAAAAAGGCTGAACTCCTATCGTTATATACTGGAATGGAAGGAGGCTAATGGGGTTTGGTTGCATACTATACCTTGGCAGCCAATAACATTGGATGAATTTTTAGTGGATCGGAAAAATGAAATTCATCAGAATGACAGGTATATAAAAAATATTATCGCTCAAGTCATTCAGGAAGCAGCTGTGCTAGAGAGGGCTGGGTGGGTTCATAATGCCATTAAATTTCAAAATTTACTTCTAAGTAGGTCATAGTTTGGTTTCAAATAAACTGGATGTTCGGCCAGTACGAGAAATCTACTTCTTGATCTAACGATCAGATAGCTATTGAATGATACATTTACTCTATTATAAAGAGAGTACTGGTCTTTAAATCCCTCTCCCTATGAAGTACGTCACTACAATCACTGATGAAGCTGTTTTATTAACTTTGAAATTCGCCAAACACTACGGACCTCTGAGATGTATAAGGGAAAGAGCCAGCTATTCCCGTGACATCAATTAAATCACTGCAACAGCAAGGCTTACAGTAAATTCCAAATGGAGTGATTTCGCACAAAATAACGTCTACTTTTGATAGGGATACTTTATCAATGGCTGTCTCTCATGGCTTATCCATTCCAAAAAAGTCGTAAGCATCTTTGTGCAAACAGTTTAATTACTACGATTTCTGAAAGTTATGAGCAAATTCCAGATGTCCGACCAAACAAGGATTCCAGAAAAATAACAATACATGATGCCTCCATGTCCGCTTTTGCCATGATGCATCTCAAGTACCCATCGCTCCTCTCGTTTGAGCGTGATAAAACAGAGCAAGAAGTAAGGCATAACCTTGAGCACCTGTATCAGATAAAAAAACGTGCTCCCTGTGATACCAGTATGCGGGAAATCCTGGATCCAATAGATCCCGTAGAGTTCAAAAAGCCTTTTAAGACATTGCTGTCTAACGTCCAAAGGGGCGGATTACTGAAGGCATTCGAATTTCACTGCGGGAACTTGAAAAATCACTA
Organism: Endozoicomonas sp. Mp262; assembly: GCF_025643335.1. NCBI lineage: Bacteria > Pseudomonadati > Pseudomonadota > Gammaproteobacteria > Oceanospirillales > Endozoicomonadaceae > Endozoicomonas > Endozoicomonas sp. Mp262. Next base: position 2,581,179 of record NZ_CP092489.1, read on the forward strand.
CTTGCTCCCGATCGATGGAACTGGGCTATTTTACTCCTGCAATAATAAAAAACCTTGTCAGGAGTGCTGTACTAAAAATAAGGGAAAGGCCAACGAAGCTCACTACCACCAGTTAATGGCAGCATGCATTGCTCACCCGGATCAAAAAACAGTCTTGCCATTGGCACCGGAAGCCATAGTTTGCCAGGACGGTTCGACCAAAAATGACTGTGAAAAAAATGCCATTAAACGGTTGTTTGCCACCATACGAGAGCATCACCCACGTCTAAAGTTCGTTATTCTTCTGGACAGTCTTTATGCTGACAACCCCACTGTCCAACTGATTAAGAGTTATGGCTGGCATTACATCATTGTCGCGAAAGATGGCAACCATGCCTCGCTGGTTGAAGCGATGGATGAGCTGGATAAAGAAGGAAAAGTTCACCGTGCTGAAAAAGTTAATGAAGAGACTGGAATTAAGTGGTGGTTTCGCTATGCCAATGACGTCAGGCTGAACAAGGCAAAATATGCAGAACAGGTTAATGTGCTTGATTTTGTCGAAACCGATAAAAAAGGTAAACAGCATATCTGGTGCTGGGTGACTGATATTCCGCTTAACGAAGAAACCATAGAACCCGTCATGAAAGGAGGGCGCTGCCGATGGCATATTGAGAACCAGACGTTTAACACCCTGAAAAATCAAGGCTACGATCTCGAACATAACTACGGTCACGGTGAGAAGCACTTAGCCACAAATCTGGCCTATCTGACGATGCTTGCTTTTCTCGTAGATCAAATACAGGAACTGTGCTGTCCCCAGTTTCAGGAAGCTTTAAGAACCCGCTCAAAAGGAGTCCGTATAGCATTATGGAAATGGATACAGGGCTATTTTTTGCATTGGCTGATAAAAACGTGGGAGGGGCTTTTTTACACAGTAACTCATGGTATTGAAGAGAAAAGGGTGATTCCATTCGATACATCATAACCGGCCATATCGTAGCTACGTTCAGGGGTGACATTTTTTCTTTAAAGCTCCGCTTTGTTAATTGGCGGCTCAGTTTTGATCGGCTTCATTATTTTTGCTGCCTTATTGTCAATACCAACGATCATCGACGTTCATCATGCGGGAATAGCTGATGCTATTCCCAGTTAAGTCAGAATATTAATAAATTTTTCTTACCGACTCACGCTGAACTAGCTGTGTAGTAAATAGTTGTTCTGCTGGCATTTCAGTGTTTTCACCAGATAAATGTAATGCCAGCTGGGCGGCAGCGGTTCCCATGGCCTCGATAGGGTATCTGATAGTGGTTAACTGGGGGTGAAGGAAGCGGGCAAGCAGGACATCGTCAAAGCCGATCACCGATACATCATTGGGCACCTGTATTTTATGCTCCCTCAAGGCACTCAGGCAGCCAGCTGCCATGGCGTCGTTATAGGCAAAGATGGCGGTAAAATCTGTTTTTCGTTGCAATAATGTCTCTGTGGCCTGATAACCGCCCTCCTCATTTGCTCCTGCGGCTGCTATCAGACTCGGGTCTGGAATGATGCCATGATGGAGAAGCGCCTCCTGGTAGCCTTGACGACGTTCCAGCTCATCTTCAATTTCAACGTCTCTGGTAACCATGGCGATTCGTTGATGGCCGTTGTTTAGCAGGTGACTGACGGCTTCTTTTCCTGCGAGACGATTATCAAGATAAATACTTTGGTGCTCCAGCCCGGGAATAGTGCGATTAATTAAAACCGATGCTGGCTGGTTTCTGAGCAGCTCCATTAGTTGATAATCCGTTAAAGCCTTGGAATGAATAATCAGAGCATCACAACGGCGGTCTATCAGAGAGTTAATGGCCTGACGCTCCTGCTCCTCATTATGATGGCCTGAACTGATCAGTAGCTGTTTATTATATTGATTGGAAACCTTTTCAACCCCTTTCATTAGCAGCCCGAAAAAAGGGTCTGCCAGGTCTCCTACCACCAGGCCAATGGTATTTGATTTGTTACTCACCAGAGCTTTGGCAAAACTATTGGGCTTATACTGAAGCTCATTCATAGCCTTGAGTACAGCATCACGCTTATGCTGAACGACAATTGCAGTGTTGTTGATAACACGGGAAACAGTGGAAATAGACACACCCGCCAGTTTGGCTACGTCTTTTATATTAGCCATAACAATAACCTTCGATACTTTAATGACCATTATTGTGCCAGAAAACAGGAGCAATGCTGTTATAGGGGCTTTAAATATCTCCATGAAAACGTTTTCTAAATTGATGTGGGTCAACAGAATATTTCTATTTTCTATCGTATGATCCTGCCCATTCAGAATAAAACTACCGAGAGCAGCTAATGTGTGACTCTTTTCAACCAGCAGACCACCCCCATCGTCGATATAACCCGTTAACGGGGGAGTGGATACTTGTCTCACCTCACCGGGCAAAAAGACCGTGGCAGGGGCAGGTTGAGAAGGTATCGACAGAGCGGCCAGCTTCCCATGACCCGAAGTGCTATCTCTGTCCAGGTAATCAACGTATTACGGGTGAAAGTAATACGGATTATCAGCAGACGCATGTTTTCACCAATGATTTTCCGGCTTTGTTGGAAGATACACCGGATGCTGTAGGAAACAATCAATTATTGCGCTGTGAAACAGCCAGAGGAATTTCACGGGTTATCTGTTTTTCCCCTGATCACAGCAAAACACTGCCTTTGTTATCGGAAGATGAAATAGGCTGCGTAATTGATACCTGGGCCGAGCAAACAGCTGAGCTTGGCAGAAAGTATCCCTGGGTACAGCTCTTTGAAAATAAGGGGGCTGTGATGGGCTGCTCCAATCCCCATCCCCATGGGCAGATATGGGCAACCAGTTTTATTCCCAATGAAGCGCAGAAAGAGAGCCGGAACCAACAGAGGTGGTTTTCAGAAAATGATACCAACCTGCTGGTGGAGTACGCCCGACAGGAATCAGAGTCTGGTGACAGGACAGTGGTGGAGAATGAACACTGGATTGCAGTGGTGCCCTATTGGGCTGGCTGGCCCTTTGAAACAATGGTTCTTCCCAGGCGTCATGTGCTTCGGCTGCCTGACTTAACAGGGGTTGAACGTAAGGCATTGGCTGAGTTGCTGAAGTCCTTAACCACAAAATACGACAACCTGTTCCAAACATCATTTCCCTATTCTATGGGTTGGCATGGTGCGCCCTATAACAATCAGCATAATGCTCACTGGCAGTTGCACGCGCACTTTTATCCTCCCCTTTTACGATCAGCCAGTGTCCGAAAGTTTATGGTGGGTTTTGAAATGCTGGCTGAAAGTCAGCGGGATTTAACCGCTGAGCAGGCCGCTGAACGTCTGCGACAATTAAGTGATGTTCACTATTTGGAGGCGAACTAATGGACTTGCAACAACAGATACTGAATACCTTTGAGGAAACCTTCGGCAAGGTGCCTGAACACTGCTTCCAGGCTCCGGGACGGGTCAATCTTATTGGTGAGCATACTGATTATAATGATGGTTTTGTTCTTCCATGTGCCATTGATTACCAGACAGTGATCGCGGCATCACCAAGAAATGATAATAAGGTGGTTGTGGTTGCAGCAGACTATCAAAACCAGAAAATAGAATTTGATTTGGCATTGCCTGTACCGAAAAGTAAAACGGCATTCTGGAGCAATTATGTCCGTGGTGTGGCCCAGGTATTGATGGAAAAAGGGTTTCGCCTTCGGGGCGCCAATATGGTGATTTCCGGTAATGTACCTCAGGGTGCGGGACTAAGCTCATCTGCCAGCCTTGAGGTTGTGACAGGACTCACACTAACAAGCCTTTCCGGGGTTACTGTGCCTCCTGCACAGTTAGCCTTAATGGGGCAGCAGGCCGAAAACCGGTACGTGGGTTGTAACTGCGGCATTATGGATCAGATGATTTCTGCCTGTGGTGAAAAAGGACATGCGCTGTTACTGGACTGTCGTAGCCTGGTTACCCGAAGTGTTTCCATTCCTGAAGGCTCTGCTGTTGTGATCCTGAACTCCAATGTGAAGCGGGGGCTGGTGGGTAGTGAATACAATGCCCGTCGGCGGCAGTGTGAAAGGGTCGCACAGCACTATGGTGTACAGGCATTGCGTGACCTAACCCTTGAGCAGCTGGAATCTGATAAAGGCGGACTGGACCCGATTGCCTGGCGGAGGGCCCGTCATGTGGTTACCGAAAACGCCCGGACATTATTAGCCGTTGATGCCCTTGCCAGAGGTGATCTTGAAACAATGGGTGAGCTTATGGCGGAATCTCATGGGTCCATGAAGGAGGATTTTGAAATTACTGTCCCTGCCATTGATGGATTGGTAAAAATTATCAAGCAGGTGATTGGTCATCGTGGTGGTGTTCGTATGACCGGTGGTGGCTTTGGTGGTTGTGTGGTGGCCTTTGTCCCTGAAGTAGAGGTTGAGGCTATCCGGGCAGCGGTAACGGAAGACTACCCTTCTCTTTCCGGTGGGCTGGTGGCAGATATCTATGTTTGCCAGGCTTCCTCAGGTGCGGGTCCGGTTTGCTGATGAATGTAAGTAAAGACCTGTTTGGCTTCACTCGTAAGGGCGAAGCCGTTTATCGATATACCCTTGAAAATGACCATGGCATGACGGTTCAGGTGTTAAGTCTGGGTGGGATCATTCAGTCGATTAAAGTGCCTGATCGCTGGGGACAATTAGCGGATGTGGTGCTGGGTTGTGACACAGTACAGGATTATGAAGCACAGTCTGCCTATCTGGGTGCCATTATCGGCCGTTATGCCAACCGTATTGCCAGGGGGCGATTAACTATTGAAGGCACTGAATATCAGTTAGCCTGTAATAATGGCCCTAACCACCTTCATGGTGGCAATGCAGGATTCAGTCATCGCCTTTGGCACTGTGAGCCTTATGAAAGTAGTGATGCCTGTGGTATCAAGCTGACACTGTCTTCTCCAGATGGGGAGGAAGGCTATCCCGGTAATCTGGAGGTTGAAGTGGACTACCGCTGGAATAATAAGGCTGAACTCTGTATCACTTATCAGGCAGTAACGGACAAACCCACGGTAGTTAATCTGACCCAGCATAGTTACTTTAACCTGAAAGGCAGGGGAAGCTGTGTTGACCACTGGCTTCAGTTAAATGCCAGTACTTACCTGCCGACGGATAGCACAGCAATTCCTTTAGGCTATGCTGCGACTGTCTCTGAAACTCCAATGGATTTCCGGAAAGGAAAACTTATAGGGCAGGATATTAATGATCATTGTGAGCAGTTGATTCTTGCCAAAGGCTATGACCATAACTGGATTATTGATGGTTATCAGCATAATAGCGTTGAGCCTGTCCTGGCTGCCAAAGTCATAGAACCCGATAGTGGTCGGGTGATGGAAGTGCTGACCACCAAACCCGGTGTGCAGTTTTATACGGGGAATTATTTGCAGGATGTGCGAGGAAAAGGCGGGTGTAGGTATAAAAAGCAGGATGGCTTTTGTCTGGAAACGCAGTTTTTTCCAAATATTTACAGTGGTACAGTGCTTCAGAATTCTGGAAGAAGTGATGGCGTATATGACTATAAAACTATTTTTAAATATGATGTTATAAAATAAAAGACAAAAACAGTTTGGTTGTTATTTTTTTTTATAATAAAAAAATTGTTTTTTCTAATGGTGGAGATATCCTATGGTATTTTAGTATTTCTTGGAAGTTATGTTAGTTATTAATGTGTTTTTTTTGTTAGAAAATGATTAATGGTCTGGGGGTGGGCTGGTCTACTATTCAATATATTTCTAAGTGGAAGATTGGAAGTATGAGGTCTGGTAAGTTTTTATTATTTTTAATAAATCGCTATAGGGTATTTTTATTTTTAGCGCTAGCTCCACTGACTGTGATGGCTATGATGGAAGGTGATGATGAAGAAACTGATAGTGAAATAAAGTTTGGAGTACAATGTTCAGATGAAAGTGAAGTAGAGTATTCGTACCTTAGTGTAGCAGGAGCTATCTGTTATGAACTGCATCCGGATGAATTCTCTCGACAATATACTGCCCAAAATTTTAATAGGAGACTATCTTCTAATTTTTTCATTCAAAGGCATCAGGGGTTTAGTAAGGAAACTGCTACTGCAAAAATGACTGAGCTTCCTACACAAACCATAGCGGCACGCAACAAGAGAATAACTCAGGTTGGTATAGAGGAAACATTATCTAAACAGTTAGGAGCTATTACAAAAAAAACGGTTAAACAAAAATACCCCCAGCTTTATGATTTGTTAGGAATGGAAGTCTCATGTTTGGATCATGGGCTTGCTATTAGTGATTTGTGTTTGAGGGTGTTGAATAATCTCGCTATTCAAATAAGTAAAGAAGAGGGTCGGGTTGGGCAAAATAAAAAAAGAAATTTAAAAAGGCTCTTTTCAACGTATACGGTTCAATTTCTTGCTCCTATTAAAAGTGAAAAACAATTATTGAGTGCCGCGCTTTTTCTTGTTTCTAATACCAATGCAATTACTATGTTGAGTTGTTTGGATGAACCTATGGAAACTGAAAATATTGTTGCAAGGGATATGAATGGGAGAAGGCTTTGTGTACAAGTATTAATGATGTCGATGTTCATATTTCGTCCATATGCAGGGGAGGTGTTTATAGCCATTATGGAGGAACTCCTTAAAGGAGGCGGGCAACTGTCTAAATTGGAATCAGCTCCGGTTTTTTTTGTTATAGTATCATTGGCAAGAAAGGATGTGACAAGAAAGGCTTTAGTCAGTATTCATGATCGTTATCCTGGTCGTGAAGAAGATGAAGAGAGGTTGTCTGTTCGGCTTAAATCTATTGATGAACAATCTTCTTCAAAGGATAGATTAAAAGATTTGTATGAAATATTAAAATTTCAATTGCCTAAATATTGGGGTGAGGAAGCGGATTTTGGAATAGTCATAGATCAAACTGTATATGCTCTTAGATATCAACGTTCATTGCAATTTGCTTTGCATGGAATGAGTATCCCTGGATTTTCTAAACAGTATAGTAAGGAAAAACAGTGTGAAGGAACAGACTATAGGCAAATTGTAGAGTGGATACTACTACAGATAGCAAGTCCTGAAGTAAAAGTGGAAGAGTCTAGAAAATTTATGTCGCTAGTAGCTTTGTTAGAATACCCTGCAATGGTTGCTTATTGTGAGAAAGAGTGGAAGGAAAAAAGAAAGGATAGGTCTGAAGTTCCAGAATATGTAATAAATATGCTGGCAAATTGCGTTGATCCTAATATAAAACTCTTTGGAGGAGATAGAGCGCTCTGGCATACTTTTTTTATAGGTATACTGCATTTGCAAATAAAAATGCTTGATACTTCATATGATTCAGTAGTTTCTGCACCTTCATGGCTATTTAAATTAATTGAGTCTCAGGCTCGGCTGGGAAAAACATCAAACCCTGCTTTTGTTGCAAATCAATTATATGGAAAAATGCTCATGAAGCTTATGGATGAGCCTGCTGAACCATCAAATGATGAAAGCTGTAATAAATTTTTTATGGACATAGCTCAGGCGGTTTTGGCAACTGATGCAGAGTACCTTTTTTCAAATCAATGGCCAGATAATAGTAAATCTACTGTTGTTGAGAAAGATGAGTTTCAAGCTTGTAATGCAATGGATAACCTAAGCTTAGGTTATCAGCCTGAGGTTAAGCCGGAATTACATAAAGGGATTGAAAGTGAAGAGGTGGTGACTAAAGGCAAGCCAGTAGATGCAGAAATGAAAAAAAATAAAGTTAAAGACTCTAGTCGTTCTAAGTCTAAGTCCAAGCAAAAAGCCTCTGCTGAGCAGAAAAAATCAAGTGGTTGGAGTTGGTGGTAATCACTGTAAGAAGAGGTATGAGTTATGCTTATTTTAAATAGATGGCTTATTGTTATATCTCTTAGCTTATTGGTGATATTAGGTTTTTATTCTTCTTTTATATCTGCTGGAGAAAAGTTGGCAAGAGTTGTTTATATACCTGATAAAGCCAATCGCTATTGGCAAAATAAAAACGAAAGCATTGAATATAATGATTTTGTTGATCTTGGTTTGATGGTTACGTTGCATTTTAAATCCGCTGTGTATTTTATACCTAGCTGTGAGCTATTTAAGGTTGACCTTAGAGCATTAGAGGCTGATCTTTCTATCTGCGAAGATGTAGAAAATATTTTGCATGTTGATTTTTTTAGTGAAGATGAATGTTTTGATAACAAGGTTTTATTAGTTACAAAATATGGCCAGCAAGTAATTGAAATAGATAGGTCCGTTAATGAAAAGCTATTAATAATATTGGATCAGGAGGATTCTCTGCCACGTGTATTTTCTTCTAATAATAATTTTACAGGCATAGAGGGTGTGATACGTTCTATTCACCTCTATCAAGCAGGTTATTCCTGGAGTGAAATAAAGAGAATGTGGGTTGATGATTTTCTGAATAGAGACTTATATTATTATGCAATGGGGAGGTCAGGTAAATATGGAGATGAGAAGAGACAAAAGGAACTAATAAAGCTTACCCAGTTTGGGGCTTCTTATCTTGCACTATGTCCCTTGTATTCTTTGTTAGAAGATGATGTTAAATATGTATTTGAATGGTTTAAATCCAGGGATGTAGTCTGTCAAAGATTAATGCCTTCTCACTGGTTTTCGGTATTAAATATTCTGGAAAGTCCTGGGCCGGAAACGATAGAAATAATATTAAAACGTAAGTTTGGGAGATTTGATTCATCACCTCAAGTGGTAATAAGTAGAAAGCGAGAGAGTGAAAAAGATAATGCTATTGATACTTTAAGTTCAGAAGAGGAAGATATGCCTTCTGATCCAAATCTTCAGAATTTGGAAGAGGGGTTAAGAAAATTATCTCTTGCGAAAGTAAAATACCATGATGAGTATAAAGTTATAAAATCGCCATTATTACCAAAATGTCAAAAATTACTAAAACAGAGAACCACAGGATTAAATGGTTCGATTAATCCTGGGTATTATGATGACTTTCCAGCTATTTTAAAGCATTACTATGAGCCAAAAGTGTATATTGCAGGCTCAGGCGAAGGCCAGGTTTTTTTATGTGAGAGTTTAAGGGGAGGGAAGTCCTCTCGTGATTCTGTGGTTGCTTTAAAGGTTTATGGAAAGGGTAGGGTTATGGAGTCAATTGGTGACTCTTTGAGTCAAATAGACCTTCTTCAAAGTCATGGTCTTTGCCAGAGTATGGTTTCTATTATTGAACACGGATGGGTTGATGGAAAATACTATCAAGTTTTTGAGTACCTTCCATTTTCTCTAGATGACTTTTATATTAACGGTAAACTTGATGTTAAAGTATATAAATTTGTTGCTTATCAACTATTTCAGTCGGTTAAATTTTTTCATCAGCGTGGGATTGCTCATCGAGATATAAAGCCTATGAATATGAGGTTTGATAAGCATGGTATTCTTAAAGTTATTGACCTTGGAGGGATGAGATATTTTACAAAAGGGTCAGTAGTAAATGACGGATTTATGGGAACTCCAGGCTTTTCACCGGTGAAAAAAGATAATCCTTTTTATATGGATCTCTGGGGAGAGGCTATATCACTATTAGTGTTAAGGCTTGGTTCTAGTATAGAAGAAATAAGCAAAGAGCTAAGTAATGAATTTATGGGAGAGTTTGATAAAGACCTCGTATATTACCTGGCATTAATCAACCAAGGAACAACTCTGGATGGAAAAGAGCAATATAAGAAATTGATTGATTTTCTATTCCGTATAAAAGCAATAAAACCTTTTACAGGGGAGTTGGATTTTTTTTGCCTGCTTTTGTCCGATAACTTTTATGATTCTAGGAATGATTTCTCACAGGAACCTCGTTTTATTATTGAAATAATGGAAGAGCTTATTAAGCAAGAGGTTATTGCAAGGATGGAATGAAAATATTTATTAGCTCATTTTCACCAGTCGGGCGAAAAAAAATTTCGCCTTTGTGGTGAAGTCTGGCTTAGAAAGTTTTTCTATATACAATCTCGCCATCTATCAATGTCATAACAGCATTATAGCTATTGTCAATAACTGCAAGGTTTGCACACTTTTGCTTTTTAATACTCCCAGCTTTATTTTCTATTCCGAGCAGTGTCGCAGGCGTAAGCGAAGCCATATGCACAGCATCCAGCGGATTAACACCCACTAACTGGATCATATTGGCGACGGCTTTATTGAGCGTTAACGTACTGCCCGCCAGTGCCCCGGTATGAGTACGTGCTACACCCTCTTTAACGGTTACGGTTAATAGCCCTAGCTCATATTCACCATCACTAAGCCCCCCTGCACACATACAGTCAGTGATCAGGGCGGTTTTATCAGCCCCTTTCAGCCGGTATACCAAATCCATGACAACCGGGTCTACATGAACACCGTCAGCTATCAGTTCTGCCACTACATCACGATTTTGTAATACAGCACCCACAGTTCCAGGCTGGCGATGATGCAGACCCAGCATCTGGTTAAAGATATGTACACCACCGACGGCACCTGCCTCAAAAGCTGCCTTGCTTTGCTGATAGGTTGCGCCGGTATGACCCACCGTGACCCTGATGCCTTTGTCAGTGAGATAACGGATTGCATCAAGGGCGCCATCCAGTTCCGGGGCTATGGCCAACATCTTAAGGTTGCCACCGGCTGCATCAATCATGGCATCCAACCGCTCCCGGGTTGGAGCCAGGAAGTATTCCGCAGCATGGGCGCCCTTAAACCGTTCAGAGAAAAACAGGCCTTCGCTATAGCCACCCAGGAGTTCTGCACCTTCCAGCCCTGTCTTGCAACATTCATTAATAGTGTTAAAGGCCGCCAGGGTTGCCTCCCAGGTGGAGGTCACTGTGGTGCCGAGAAAACCTGTTACGCCATTAGCCGCAATGGTTTTGGATATGGTGTTTAGCGCCTCGTAGCTGCCATCCATCACATCAAAACCACCACTACCGTGGATATGAAGGTCAATAAAACCCGGCATAATTTTACAGTCGCCAAGATCCATCACCTTATCATTCTCACCAGGCTGTTCACCAATACTGGCGATTAAACCGTCGGCAACCTTGAGATAGCTATCATGGATTATTTTTTCTTCTGTAAAAATCTCACTGGCCTTAAGGTAAAAACTGCTCATATCCCCTGCTCTAATTTGATGTGGATTGAGCATTGTATCATTCTTTGTTTTTGTTTAAGAGGTGCTGGGGTGGTAATTATTTATCAGTTACGGGCAGGTTTAAAATAGCTTTGTATTTTTGTAAGTGAATCTTTGTTAGCTTTATTTTTTATCATCTATACTATCATCAGGTTTAGTTCTGTCAAATGTGCCATGTTTCATGTTTCTGCTATTTTAAAGATTTATTTCTGTTTCCTTAGCATATTGTTATTATTACCCCTCCCGGTTAATGGAGTTAGCTTAAAGGCACAATGCCACCGCTTAGTTAATCGATCAGTCCCTCGTATTTATATAGTAGAGAATTCAGGTGAGGTTCCTACCTATGAAACACTATATGCCGCTCTTATGCAAGCGGAGCAAGCGAAATGGGAGTCATTGTCAAATAACTCAATGTTGTACTTGAGACGATATATGGATGATGATCTATCGGGGCGGGTGAGTGATTGGCGGAAAATACTCATAGAATGTTCTCAACGAGATTATAAAGCCTATAACCGGTTGTTATATATTGCCTTTGAGTATTTTTATATTTACTCAGTGAGGGGTGAGGATGAGGCAAGATTGATAATGAAAAAACATGGAGCCATAACTTCATATCTCTTAAGTTTTATTGACAGCAATGCCATGATAACGGTCTTTGCCATAAATATTTTTTCTGAATTTAATCCGCCAGATGACCTTATTGCTAGTATTGGTGTTTTGAATTCAAGAAAATGTCGTCATATTGATCAATTTTTAAGTAAAATGAAAGCGATTGTTGGTTATTCAAGAAGTTGGAATGAGTGAGTAAATCAGGCTTTTTTATCATATCGGCTAACTGGAAGGCTCCAGCCAATGCCAAAACCATTATTCGTTAAATTTCTCGGTGGATTCAATGCGTACAGCTTTGTAAGAAGCTGGCGTATGTTTAGCATTCAATATGTGGCTTTATTAAAAAGACTTGATGTTTATCAATTTCAGTTCAACAAGAATAGATTACTATTTCAGCCATTATTTATCCTGTTGCTATTGAACCAACTGGAGCCCAGATTTGAGACTCTCGCGCCGAACCAGTACGAGCCTTATGCTTGTGCTCAGTCTTTTTTTATCTTATTCAAACACCGCTGTTTCAGCATTAGTGCCTGAAGGCACAGTGTTGGCAAAACGGCAGGTGCTGGTTCAGGGTAATGGTGCCGAGCCGGCAACCCTTGATCCTCAGATCGCCGGTCTCGATACGCCTGAAGATGCCATTCTCCAGGACCTCTTTGAGGGGTTGGTCATTATTGATGGCAATGGCAATGTGCAGCCTGGTCAGGCATTCGGCTGGCAGCACTCTGAGGACGGTAAAACATGGACGTTTAACTTAAGGCCTGAGGCTCGCTGGTCCGATAATACGCAGGTAACAGCCGCTGACTTTGTTTATGCCTGGCACCGGCTGGCAGATCCTGCAACAGCAGCACCTTCTGCCAACTTGCTTGAACGGATTGGCTTGATCAATGCACCTGAAGTGATTAGGGGAAAGCTTTCTCCCGAAAAGCTGGGTATTCAAGCCATTGATAAGCAAACATTACAAATAAAACTGGAAAAGCCCTTACCTTATTTTCTTCGTTTACTGGCAATGACTCCGTTGATGCCTGCAAAACAAAAAGTGTTGGAGAAATATGGCAAAAGCTGGACTCAGCCTGAGCATTTTATCAGCAATGGGCCTTATGTATTGAAGCAGTGGGTGGTTAATGAACGGGTTGAAGCGAAGAAGAATAACTTTTACTGGAACCATAAAAATACGGTAATCAGGCAGGTGACTTATTTGCCTATTGCTTCTCCTGGTGCTGAATATCAGCGTTTTCAGGCAGGGGAAATTAATTACACAAACTTTGTTCCCCTAAGCCATTATAAGGCCATCACTGAGAAAAAACCGGAAATATTGCATAGCCGGGGGTTGCCAGGTACTTACATCTATTCCTTTAACACCCGGATCAAGCCCTTTGACAATATTAATGTTCGCAAGGCTTTATCCCTTGCCTTAGACCGACATTTGATTGCTGAAGCCGTTGTTGGGCAGGGACAGATACCGGCATATACCGTTGTACCCGACAGCCTCAGCAATTATCAGCCGTTGATTCCTGCGACTGCCCGGGAAACCCAGTTAGAACGTAATAAAAGAGCAAAAAAACTATTGGCAGAGGCTGGCTATTCTCCGGAAAGGCCGCTGAATGTTACTGTGCTGTATAATACCAGTGAGAGTCACCAAACGGTTGCACTGGCCATCGCCAGTATGTGGAAACAGCTGGGTGTTAATGTCACCCTTCAGAATATGGAGTGGAATGCCTATCGGGATTCAAAACAGCGGGGGCAATTTCAGATAAGTCGCTCCTATGCTATTGCTGGCTATAATGACCCTTCTGCGCTGCTGGATCGTTTTCATAGCGGTCATCCTGAAAATGAGTCCGGATACAGTAATCCCGAGCTGGATAAACTGCTGGATAAAGCGCGCTCAATGATGAATCCGGTTGAAAGGCAGAGGCTTTATCACCAGGCCGAAACGATCCTGTCACGAGATATGCCGGTTATTCCAATTTACCAGTATGTACAAACGCATTTGACCTCACCCTACTTAAAAGGGTTGCCGAAAGCGGCAGTGATAAATCTGGCAGCCAGGGATGTATATTTTATCTCGGACTCATCTGATAGCTAATATCCTGAATTAATGGCTTGCCGTTCCAAGCCATTAATTTTCAGTTTTGAATGTGTTATCGGGTTCAGGACTGCTGAAGAGTCAGCATCAGGTAGCCGAAGTGGTTGCCAAAACGTTGGTAAATATCAATCTCTTTTGTTAAATCAGTAATGGCCTGTGACCCTGCCATTTCATGTTTTAACCGGGTAATTCTGTCTAATAATGGCAGGTAGTAGTTATCCCATGCTGTTTTTTCCAGTAAAAAGTGGCTGGAAACTTTGTATCCCGCGCGCTCTGCTTGTTTTATCCGGGTTTTGGCATCTCTCATATCAGGGTATTCAGCCTGCCAGAAATCTTTAACCTCTTGTGGATGTTCACCTTCTTGCCAGACCAGCTCGCTAATTACAAGGTGCCCGGTAGGTTTGATGAGCCGTCGCCACTCTTTGACAGCCTTTGCAAATCCCATGATATAGGCACTGCCTTCAGACCAGAGCAGGTCAAAAGAGTGATCCTTAAAGGGGATATCTAACATGCTATGACAACAGGTGGTGACTTGGTCCGCCATTTTTCTATCGGCGGCTTTTTGTTCCAACTGTTTAAGGCTGGAGTGATCATTATCAAGAGCAGTGATCCTGGCCGATGTATTTTCAGCCAGAATAAGAGTTGATGCTCCCGGCCCACAACCTATATCGAGGATCGAATCGGGTTGCCTGTTAATGGATTTTAGTGCGCTGAGAGAGCTCTGAGTCGATCCCGGACTAAATCGTTCCAAACCTGAAAATAACCTTTCGAAATCCTGCATATAATCTCTGTGTTGGTGTATGTTTTTTGATAGCCAGCGAAGCCTTAAGGCATCTTTTTCACTGAGCCCCTGCTTTTTTAACCACTCAAAATGGGCATTGGGTGCTGACGTTTCCAGGGTGCTATGCCATTGCCGTAAGCTTTTATGGTTTTTGCCAAGCAATGCTGCCAGAAGTCTCTGTGCCTGCTGCTTTTCTTCTATCTCCTGATCCAGGGCGGCCAGCTTTTTCTCAAGTACATTGTAATTAAGCTGTGACTCAATGCAGTCCTTACTTTCTTTCAAAGACAATCCGCCAGCTTGCAGCTGTTTCAGTAGCTTCAGTTGCTGTAAGTCTGCAGGGGTAAAATGACGGTAGCCATTGGCACTCCGTCTAGCCTTGATAAGACCCAGTTTTTCATAATACAGCAATGTTGAGCGTGAAAGACCCGCCAGTTTGGCTAATTGAGATATTCGATACATTTTATCCTTGGGTTAGCTTAAGGGCTCATAGTGGTGGGATACTTTAAACTATGAAGTTATAGGCAGGTCAAGGTTAGGATTATTACAATCTAGCGTTTCATAAATGATCTTGGTTTTATACTATAGCCAGTCATGTCTCAAGTAACATATTTGTATTGATATTTCCTGGCTTCCATAAACTGTAGAACGTTAATCTTGGTAAGCGGATACCGAATAAGTTGAGACAGTATTGCCGTAACTCAGTATTTGTTTCTATAAAAATAAATCTGATATTTCAAATAAAATCTGTCCCTTTTTGTAAGGTGATCTATTATATTTATCTGTCCTGATTAAAAAGTTAAGTCTTGTATAGAGTGCTTTATCCTGAATCCGTGATTTCTTGATTTGCCCGGCAGTTTTGAAAATGTGCTGATTAATTTTTTCCTTTGAAAATAACTCGGGTTATTGATTGAAGTGTTTTTATGTCGTTTTTAAGCATAAATGCTGATCAAAATATCATCAAACTTGAAGACAGGTTGAAAGAAGCCCTACCGTTATCAATACAGTACTTTCTCATTTATGGCATTTTTTTCTATCTCGCTATTCAATCAACAAAGTGCATGCTGGCTTATTAATTGATGGAAAGACCTGAAACCAGGACAGTAACGACCAAAGCGTAGCCGGTATTGATGTCCTTTTTTCAGAAGACGGGCAGCCAGGTAGATGAGTTCCTGTATCACGGTTTTTAACCGGCGTCGTTTGGCTTTATGACGTACCGGCGCATCTGGCCCGAGCAAGCAACTCTGCCCCATGTAGCGCAGAATGTTATAGACCAGTGCACCCAAACACATCACCAGGTCGTTGGTGTCAAACTTGCCTGAAGGCAGGCGCTCTAAATCCATATCAGTCTTCAACTCACTGTGAAACTGCTCGCTGGTCGCATGATCCTCATAAAGATTAATGATCTGATCATCGCTGTAGTCAGCTTCGCTGAGTGTTGTCCACCATCCTTCCAGCTCATAATCGGGTGTCAGAAATCTCTGCCCTACAGTATCAGTGGTACGCTTGATAATGCGAATAATCAGACGCTGGTTACCATAGTTGGTTTCATAGACGGTTGAGAGTGTCGCATAACTCTTTCCTGGACGCGACTCCTCCCATTTGACTTGCTTTTCTTCAAAAATGGGGAGCCAGTGTTCCTTGGTGTGATACTTTCTTGGGTTGAGCTTGATAATGTGATTCACACCTTTGAACCCGGCGATTTCCCGGCGCGATTCCTCAGCATCGTGGCCACTATCAAGGCGAACCAGAATAGGCGCTCGGGTCAAACGTCGGCTGCGGTGCAGCACTGCTTGTAAAAAGCCAATAAAATCATTCTGGGAGTGCTGAGAGCCTGGGCGTAATTCACATCCCAGGCACCAGCCTTCGCAGCCAAAGTAAGCGGCAATAGGGGCATAACCAAAGAATTTTTTATACGTGTACTCGACCCCCTCCTTTTTGGTATTGCTGTTATCCATAGGGAATACGTCGATATCCAGTGGTATGTGCTGCTTCTTATCGAGTTTTTTCGGAAGGGGTGTGACGGGCACCTGAAGATTAACCAGGACATCGGTAAGGCTGTCCTCGATGAAAGGAATCAGTTGGGCGGCATCTTCATTGAAACGCTGTCTTAAGCGGCTGGCTGAAGGCATTTGTTTAATGCCCATTGCCAACCGGAACCAGTCGTTATCCCGGTTATTATCAACATTATCAAAATCACTTTTACCCTGAGCCAGTTGGCCGCAGTAAGCTCTGATCAGGTCGATATGAGTGATACGGTGCCTTTTTTTTATTTTGCGCAGGGATTTGCTTAACGCTGTCTTTTTGTTGAGTGCATGACCAACGAAATAAAGCCCTGCGACCGGTGTATAAAATTCCGTCTGTGATTGTTCAATTTTCAGTTTCACAAAAATGCACCCAGGTGGTGAAAATTAGAGTGGGTGCATTTTAACTTGGAACTTACGTTTTGTGGTTGATCCAGAGGAGTTGGGCTACAGTGAACTCACGGATTCAGGTTTATTGTAATCTTGAATTTTCAGTGCTGTGCTATTTATGGTTGATCTAGGGGTTGGTCAAGGAGTTGATTATGAATTGTTGTAGTTATCGATTTATATGTTTTTTTATAAGTTTGTGGTGTTCTTCTTTTTTTTTTGCCAGGGCGTTTTTGGATCAATTACATTCAGGGTTGAGGGCAATTTTAAAAATGGCCATTGCTCTGTATATCTAGATGAGTATTGTCGTCAGGAATCCCTTGTTTGGCATTTAAAAGATAGAGATGATCATATTATTTGGTATGAAAATATAGATTGGGGGTTTACAGCATTAGAAAATGATAAATATATATTTTCACTGAAATTGCCACTGGATATACGAGGTCAAGCTCATGATCGAGTAGAACCAAAATTGGCAATGGAAACAATGATTTCATCTGTAGTGTGGAAGTTGGCTTATGATAAAGGTATAGAACAGGATATTGAAATTTCATCCCTAAATTATGAAGGTATTAGATATTTTGAGATTTTTTTTCTTAAAAAAATTGATAGGGCTGGAAGTGATAAATTTGAAGAAGTGGATGTTTTTTTATGTCATGCATCATTATTGAGTGAGCGTTATGTTATTTTCAGTTTGAAAGGTCAGGCAGTTGATAAACGGCATTACAAGGTTACAAAAAAAAGTAGTGCTAATGGCGATATGCTTAAAGTGGAAAAAGTAGAGGTTACAAGGAGGGAAGAAGAGGCCGGGGTTTATCAAAAGGAAGGAAGAGGGGATAAGAGGTCAGTAAATGAGGTGGTGAAGTTAAATAAGCCTGAAATGGAAAAAAAGAGGAGGAAAGAAATTAACGAAAGTTTAGAGCGGCTTATGATATTATGTAAAGAATCATGCTCCTTGAAATATCGGGATGAAACAAGAAAATTAGAAAAAAAAGAAATGTTGATGATTGCTGAGGAGTATATTGAAAAACTGTTGCAAGAGAAAGAGGAGAGAATTAAAGAGATTGGTGTTTTTTTAAATGATCTTAAGGTGTTATGTTATGAGCAGGTAATATTAATGTTTTCTTCTAAATTAGAAAAAGGAGAAGAGGTAAGTCCTGAAGAAATTTTATTGGCATTAAAAGAGCATATAAAACAGCAGGTGTTTGAAAAAGATAGTGCGATTTTCTCTACGGCTGAGATTGTTAAAAAAAATGATGAGTTAAGTGTTAAATATATAGCTATGGAAAAGGAAATAAATAGTCTTAAGAGAGAACTTTCCCGGAAAAGAGATGAAGTGCAGCGGTTTGATAATAATTGTAGGGAAAAAGCAAAGAAACTTGATAGTATGGAAAGTGATTATAGGAGTCTTCAGACAGAAGTTACGGCTAAAGAGAAAGAGTGTAGCAGGCTTACCAGTGAACTGAATGCTGGAAAAAGAAGGCTTAAGGAGTTTGATGCGATCAAAGTTGAAAAAGAAAAATTAAAAGAAGAGTGTGGCTGCATTAAAAAGGATTTGAAATCTGTTAGGGAAAAGAAAAAAGAATTAGAGGAAAATACTAAACGCTTGCAAGAGGAGATAAAGCAGTCTAGTAGTATGCTTACTGCAAAAATAAAAGAATGTGAGGATTTTGAGTCTGAGAAAGCAGAGCTGCATGTAAGTCTTACTAATAAACAAGAAGAAAATGAAAATTTGACTAAAGAAAAGGAAAGATTAACTAAAGAAAATGAAAGATTAGCTAAAGAAAATAATTCTTTTATAGAGTCAATGGCTGTTCGGGTAGATGAGCTAAATAAGCTAAAGGAACAGATTAACTGCATGAAAAAGGAGAAAGATGAAAGTGGAGAGCAGGAGCCAGAGCTCCAAACGGTAGATAATGATGAGCAATCCAGTTCCTCTGAGGGACACAGCGTACAGATGATGGCTGCTGCACCAGCAAATCCTGCTATAGAGCAGACTAGGCCGGTTGTGTTTTTTGTCCAAAACCCCTCTGGAGGTGGTGCACCAGCTGCCTTTCCTCCTATGGCGCCAATGATGAGTACTGGAGCAGGGATGCTACCATTTAATCATTGGAATACTGGCTATCCTCCTATGCTTCCAAATTATTTTGTAGGTGATACGTTTGGACAATATAGTGTGTTTCCTCAGTTCGGCAATGTGCTTCCATCGTTCATGGGGCAGTCTCAACAACCACTGGTGCCAGATAATCAACCAGCTACTTCTCAGTGAGAAGTGATAAGCATGAAAATCGGATATTGGTAGATATTGGCGCTAATATTGTGCCCGTGGAATACACCAATCCTGTTTGAATTGGAAAGCTTAATGAGACGCTCAAATAACAAACTTTCACAAATCTGAATTGTATAAATCCCGTCCAGATTTCGGTTAAGCGGAATTTGACTCAGGTCATTTTTTGCATAAATAAGTAGTAATCGTCTTTTTGTTGTGGTTTTCCCTTGTTTTTCTGGGAAATCTTTGTTTCCAATTGGAAATATTGTTTCAAGTCAATAAATCAAAAAAACAACAGGCGCATGATTGCCCACAAGTTGGACACAGCCTGCTCTCTATCCATAGAGCTAAAAGCACTAACAGTGCTGAAAACCCTTTTATCCGCTCTGCCTGATAAAGAGAGACTGTATTCGCGGCAAGTTCATACCTGTAGATTGATCCTGTGTTTTCCGGAAGGAAATCAGGGACTGAATGGATTGGAAAGCCATGTCGGATATTTATGATGTCTTGATTATCGGCGGTGGAGCCGGTGGATTATCCGCGGGGGTCTATTGTGCCCGCGGTAAGATGAATACCCTGTTGCTGGAAGGCAGCGCCAAGACCGGTGGTCAGTGCGCAAAGACTTCTGAACTGGAAAACTACCCAGGCATTGTTGAGTCAACAGGCCCGGCCCTGATGGATAAGTTCCGTCAGCATTGCGATAAGTTTGGCGTTCAGTTCAAGCGTGGCATGGTTAGCGGTCTCAAGATGACTGATGACGGCTTCACTAAAGAAGTGACCACACAGGACGGTGAAACTTACCTGGCCAAGTCTGTGATCGTTGCCACTGGCGCTAACCCACGGATTTTGGGTATCAAGGGCGAGAGAGAATTTACTGCTAAAGGTGTTTCTTACTGCGCAACCTGTGATGCCGAATTTTATGAAGACCTGGACATCATTGTTGTAGGTAGCGGTAATACTGCCGTAGAAGAATCTGTATTCCTGACCAAGTTTGTTAACAGCGTCAGAATGGTGGTTCTGCACGACGAAGGTACTATGGATGCGGATCGTACCGCTCAGGAACAGGCCTACGCAAACGACAAGATCAGCTACATCTGGAATTCTACCGTTGAAGAGATTTGTGGTGACGAGCTGGTTAATGGTGTTCGCATCAAGAACCTGAAGACCGGTGAAATTACCGAGCAGGAATGTGACGGTGTCTTCATGTTCGTAGGCACAGTACCTAACACTGACTTCCTGGAAGGTGCCGTTGAACTGAATCGCGGTTACGTCAAAGTTGACGACAAGATGGCAACCAGCATGCCTGGCGTATTCAGCGCCGGTGATGTTAATGACAAGTGGTTGCGTCAGGTTGTAACCGCCGCTGGTGATGGTGCTATCGCAGCTGTAGCAGCAGAACGCTACATTGCTGAAGAAGAACACTGGAGTCAGTCCGTACTGGAAGCAGAAAGCGATCGCCTGGTGATGTTCTGGAATCCGCTGGATAAAACCAGTCTGGAATTGATGACTGCACTGGAAGCGCTGGCTAAAGAGAAAGATGTCAAGTTGGTCACCATCGACACTTACAAGAGTCGTAATATTGCTGACCGCTACGAAGTAAAAGAAATTCCCACGGTTATCCGCTTCCGTGATGGTGAGCCACAAAAGCGTCTGGATGCGCCAGCGGCGGGTAAACTGGAATCTTTGTTTTAACGGCTTTTTTAGCTAACGGCTTTTATAGCAAATAGCTTTGTTAGGGGTAATAACCATGATTGAACTGGGAAAAGACAACTTCGATCAGGAAGTAAAAGAGCACAAAGGCATCACCATGGTGGACTTTTGGGGTGAAACCTGCGGTCGCTGCCTGGAAATCATGCCTGACGTGGTTGAATTGTCCGAGCGTTACAGCAGTGAGATCAAGTTTGCCAAGCTGAACATTAAGGGCAACCGCCGTGTGGCTATGGGCCAGGGCGTAATGGGCCTGCCTTCCATCGTTTTCTACAAGGATGGTGAGAAGGTTGAGCATCTGTCTGGTGAAGAGCTGGATGCAGCCCAGATCGAAGACGCTATCAAGCGCTACATCTGAGAGTAAAAGAATTTTTGAAAGTACTTGTATGAGTACTTTCAGAAAAGGGAAGACAGAAGTCGTTTGTTGTTTTCCCGCACTGATTTCATCGGTTTTCCGATTGAATTAAACGCGCATAAGCGCATAAGGGGATTTTCGATTTAATCGGAAATCAAGTTTCTAAATCGCTTTATTACGATTTCGAAGGTCATAAGCCATGCTGAAAGGCAAGAAAGTCGTAATACTCGGTGATCGTGACGGCGTACCAGGTCCTGCCATTGAAGAATGTGTCAAGACTGCCGGTGCAGAAGTCGTCTTCAGCACTACCGAGTGTTTCGTCTGAACTAGCGCAGGCGCAATGGATCTTGAAAATCAAAAGCGGGTCAAGGAATTGTCCGACAAGCACGGAGCCGAGAACATCGTAGTTGTTCTTGGTGGTGCAGAAGCTGAGGCCTCTGGCCTGGCTGCTGAAACCGTGACTAGCGGCGACCCGACTTTTGCAGGACCATTGGCCGGAGTCCAGTTAGGACTTCGTGTACACCATATTGTAGATACAGAGATCAAGGAAGAAGTTGACTCTGATGTTTACGAAGAGCAAGTAGGAATGATGGAAATGGTTATGCCAGTGGATGAAATTTCCGCTGAAGTCGGTGAATACCGTAGCCAGTTCTGTAAGTTCCTTTAATAGAGTATTGACTTTAAGGTTTTAGACCATGCTGAAGGGCAAGAAAGTCGTAATACTCGGTGACCGTGACGGCGTACCAGGTCCAGCCATTGAAGAATGTGTGAAGACCGCCGGTGCAGAAGTCGTGTTATGCACAACCGAGTGTTTCGTCTGAACTAGCGCAGGCGCAATGGATCTTGAAAATCAGAAGCGGGTCAAGGAATTGTCCGACAAGCACGGAGCCGAGAACATCGTAGTTGTTCTGGGTGGTGCAGAAGCTGAGGCCTCTGGCCTGGCTGCTGAAACCGTGACTAGCGGCGACCCGACTTTTGCAGGACCATTGGCCGGAGTCCAGTTGGGACTTCGTGTACACCACATCGTAGACTCAGAGATCAAGGAAGAAGTTGACGCTGATGTTTACGAAGAGCAAGTAGGGATGATGGAAATGGTCATGCCGGTTGATGAAATCACCGGTGAGGTCAAGGAGTACCGCGAGAAGTTTTGTAAATTTCTCGGCTGATCATTAACCCGGAGTTGCATTGATTGTGCAATGGTAGCGAAACCGGGTTCTATTCTCTGAATAGTCCAACTGCGTTACCAGTAAACAGTCAATGCAATAACGGGACAGAAAAGTTTTGGTGGTTTTGATTGTGGAGTTTTCCTGTTGAATACTCGTTCAATTAAAACGGAATAAAAAATCCTGTCGGGAATCAAAGATAATTTATTTTTAATTCCCCAGCGGCTGGCCATATGGAGTTTCTGCCGTGGAATACCCCGTTATTAAAGGTGCAAGTTATATTCTTGCCCATACCCCAGATTTCATTCCTTTCGGGTCCACTCAGGTTCAGGCCCGAAAGCATAACGACGAAAGCTATCTGTCTGAACTGAAGAAGCATCTTCGTCCGTTCTCCGACGTGGTTTCCTACCCACCTAACCAGTGCTATATCGGTAACATCACACCGGCAGCCCTGGAAGAAATGGCAACTCCCTGGTTCGAGCAAAAGGCAGGTGAAGAGCGTTTTGGCCGTCATGGCGAAATCATGCCCCAGGACGAGTTCTTCGCACTCATCAAGCACTCTGATGCTTTCGATCTGGTCAAGCTGACCCCTGAATTTATCGAACACGCAAATGGTCGCCTGGCTCAGCACCCTCTGCTGAGTGATATTCAACTGAAAGTTGAAGATGGCATGGCGGCCGCTGAAATGCACGCCATGATCGAAGCCCATACTGCTGATCCCCTGACTATGAATGGTGAGCTGGTTGGTTGTATCAAGCAGGCTCACGATGAAGACGAAAACCTCAGTGCTCACATTATCCTGGAAAACCTGAGTGTTAAGGCTTCCGCAATCCTGGCTGCACTGAACCTGAAAAAGCAGGGTATGAACCTGGGTAAGGTTGATTACATCATCGAGTGCTCTGAAGAAGCCTGTGGTGACGTAAACCAGCGTGGTGGCGGTAACTTCGCCAAGGCTATTGGTGAACTGGCCGGTTGTGAACAGGCTACCGGCAGTGACCTGCGTGGTTTCTGTGCAGCACCCGCTCACGCCCTGATCCATGCCGCAGCATTGGTTAAAGGTGGCATCTTCAAGAATGTTATGGTTGTTGCAGGTGGTGCAGTTGCCAAGCTGGCCATGAACGGTCGTGACCATGTCAAGAAAGAGCTGCCGATTCTGGAAGATGCTTTGGCTGGTTTTGCGGTACTGGTTAGTGAAAACGACGGTGTTAGTCCAATTATTAACACTGACATTGTGGGTCGTCACACCATCGCCACCGGTTCTTCGCCACAGGCAGTAATGACCAGCCTGATTTCTACCCCGCTGAAGAAGGTAGGCAGAACCATTCCTGAAGTGGACAAGTTCTCCACTGAAATGCAGAACCCTGAAATTACCAAGCCTGCCGGTGCCGGTAATGTTCCGGAAGCCAACTACAAGATGATCGCTGCCCTGGCGGTTAAAGAAGGCCAGCTGGAACGCAAAGAGCTGATGAACTTTGTAAAAGAGCACGGCATGCCAGGTTATGCCCTGACTCAAGGTCATATTCCTTCCGGTGTTCCATTCCTGGGCCACGGCTGTGACGGCATCATGAAGGGCGACATCAACAACTTTATGATTGTGGGTAAGGGCAGTCTGTTCCTGGGTCGTATGACCAACCTGTTTGACGGTATCAGCACCCTGATTGAAAAGAATCCGGGTGTTCAGGAGCAGGAGTCCGGCTTTGACCAGGATGAAGCCCGCCAGCTGATCGCTGAAGCCATGAAAGAAGTGGCAGAGCGTCTGATGGCTAAGGGCGAGCAGGAGTAAGCATCATGGCAAAGCTTAACGAAGCATTAGCCGGTGCATTCACCGACATGGCTGAAGGACTGGTCAGTGGCCAGTTCGGACGCAAGCTGCGCATCGGCCTGACTCTCACTGACAGTGAGCACGGTGAGCAGGAGTTGATCCGGGCTGCTGAGATGGCCGCTCGTCAGAACGCGGATATCGAACCGGTTCTGATTGGTGACGTGGCTGAGGCTCCTTTTGAGCTGCATCCTGCCTCCAGTCTGCACGAATGCCATCAAGTGATGGAAAAGCTGCTGGACGAAGGCAAGATCGATGGCTGTGTCACCCTGCACTATGGCTTCCCTCTGGGTGTGAGCACAGTAGGTAAGGTGGTTACACCCGCCGGTGGCAAGGAAATGATTATTGCCACGACTACTGGCACCAGCGATACCCAGCGCAATATTGCCATGGTTAAGAACACCCTGGCCGGTGTTGCCCTGGCCAAGGCATCAGGTATTAAGAAGCCAACCGTAGGCATTCTGAACATTGACGGCGCTGCCGTGGTGGAAAGAGCCCTGCGTAAATTAATGGATAACGGTTATGAACTGAGCTTCACCGAATCCTCCCGTGCCGATGGCGGTGCCCTGATGAGGGGTAACGACCTGCTGCGAGGCACACCGGATGTGATGGTGGCAGATAGCCTCACCGGTAACCTGATGATGAAGATCTTCTCTGCCTACACCACCGGTGGCAGCTACGAAGCCCAGGGCTATGGCTATGGCCCAGGTATCGGCGAAGAAGCAGAGAGACTGATTGGTATTATTTCCCGCGCTTCCGGCGCACCCGTAATTGCAGGTGCCATGCGTCTGATTGCTGATGCGGCGGCGGGAGATTTGCTGAAAGTCTACAGTGGTGAGCTGAAAGCGGCTCGTGATGCTGGACTGAATGATATTCTCCAGGAGCTTAAGCCAAAAGCAGTGGCGGAAAAAGCCACTGAAACCGTAAAGGCTCCACCCGAGAAGATTACTGATAGCGATATTGGCGGTATTGATATCCTCGATATTGAAACAGCCCGGGACGTTCTCTGGGGCAAGCAGATTTTTGCTCGCACCGGTATGGGTTGCACTGGCCCCATTGTGATGGTGGCCAAGGAAGACCTGGAAAAAGCCCGAGAAGTACTTATAGCGGCAGAATTTATCGCCTGATTTAAAAGGCCAGGGTTCGACCCTGGCCATACAAAAAAGGCATTTTTTAAGGCTCAGGAGACTTAAATGAAACTTGAGATTGGTAACATCCATGTGAAGGAGCTGGCGTTCGGCGACGAAACCACTCTTTCCAGCGGTCGTGTACAGATCGACCGTGAAGCAGTTATCGGATTTATCCGCGAACTGGATCACCGTATTACTGAAGTGAAGCTGGACATCGCCCTGCCAGGCGAAAAGACTCGTATCATGCCTGTTAAAGACGTGATCGAGCCTCGTGTTAAGGTTGAAGGCGCTGGCTCCATGTTCCCAGGCCGCAATCCTGGTGAAGAAGCTATGGTCGGCGAAGGCCGCACCCATGTCCTGAAGGGCATGGCTATCGTCACCACTGGTAAGGTTGTTGGTTTCCAGGAAGGCATCATCGATATGAGCGGCCCTGGTGCACAGTACACTCCTTTCTCTGCTACCAAAAACCTGGTTGTTACCTGCGAAGTGGACGACACTTGCAACCAGTATGACCACGAAGCCATTCTGCGTCGTGTAGGTATCGAGACTGCAAACATGATCGGCAAGCTGGCTAAGGACGCCACTGCTGATGATTCCCGCACTTACGAAACCAAGCCTCTGCTGGAACAGGCTGCCCAGTACCCTAACCTGCCCAAGGTGGGTTACATCTACATGCTGCAAAGCCAGGGCCTGCTGCACGACACCTATGTCTACGGTGTTGATGTGAAGAACATCCTGCCTACACTGATGTACCCTACAGAAGTGATGGACGGTGCGGTAATGAGCGGAAACTGTGTATCCGCCTGTGACAAGAACCCAAGCATCGTGCACCAGAACAGCCCTGTTATCCATGAGCTGCTGGAACACCACGGCACCAAGTACAACTTCATGGGCGTGATCGTTACCAACGAAAACGTCACCCTGGCAGACAAAGAGCGTTCCTCTAACTACGTTGCCAAGCTGGCTGTGCAGATGGGTCTGGATGCTGTCATCGTTTCTGAAGAAGGCTTCGGTAACCCTGACGCTGACCTGGTAATGAACTGCAACAAGCTGGAACGTGCCGGTATCCGTACCGTACTGCTGACAGACGAATATGCGGGTCAGAATGGTGAAAGTCAGTCTCTGGCAGACTCCACACCAAAAGGCGACGCTGTTGTCACTAACGGTAACGCTAACCAGGTAGTGACCCTGCCTGCAATGGAACGAGTAATCGGTCACGACGTTTACGCTGACATGATTGCCGGTGGTACTGAAGGCAGCCTGGCTAAAGACGGCTCCATCACCACTGAAATCCAGGCGATTACTGGTGCTACCAACGAGCTGGGTTATCACAACCTGACAGCAATGGCTGGCTAAGTCTTCAGATTACATTGAAGACGGTTTATGAGCTAAAGGCTCTTATGCTTAAGGCTCCAAAGAATTCACAAGGGAACAAATCATGACTATCAGGATTGTTCATTACATTAACCAGTTCTTCGGACAGAAGGGTGGCGAAGAAGCTGCTAACCATCCTATCGAACTGGTAGAAGGCCCTGTGGGACCTGGCGGTGCAATTGCTGGCGCTCTGGCTGGCAAAGCAGAAATCGTTAACACTATCATTTGTGGTGACTCTTACTTCAACGAGAACGAAGGCGTAGCCTGCATGGGCATTCGCGAAATTCTCGAAGAGATCAAGCCTGACCTGCTGGTTGCTGGTCCTGCTTTCAACGCTGGCCGTTACGGCATGGCTTGCGGCAGGGTTGGCGAAGTGGCCAAGGAAATCGGCATTCCTGCCATCACTGGCATGTACCCAGAAAACCCGGGCTATGAGCTGTATCGCAACTTCTCCTTCATGGTAGAAACCACCAACAGCGCTGCGGGTATGCGTAAAGCAGTTCCAGCCATGGTGAAGCTGATCACTGCTTTCATCGAGAAAGAAGGCAAGCTGGGCACTCCTGAAGAAGAAGGCTACATGCCTCGCGGCCTGCGCGTAAACTTCTTTGCTGAAGAGCGTGGAGCCAAGCGTGCAGTAGACATGCTGATCGCCAAGCTGGAAGGTAAAGAGTTCAAGACTGAATACCCAATGCCAGTCTTTGACCGTGTAGAGCCTCAGCCTGCCGTTAAGGATCTGAGCACTGCCACTATCGCCCTGGTGACTTCCGGCGGTGTTGTACCTAAGCACAACCCTGATCACATCGAGTCCTCCAGTGCTTCCAAGTACGGTGAGTACAGCATCGAAGGTCTGGAATGCCTGTGTGAAGCCAGCCACGAAACTGCCCACGGTGGTTACGATCCGGTTGCCTGTAATCAGGACCCTAACCGTGTTCTGCCCGTTGACGTTCTGCGTGATCTGGAGAAAGAAGGCAAAATCGGCAAGCTGCACGGCAAGTTCTACACCACGGTTGGTAACGGTACTTCCGTAGCTAACTCCAAGGCGTACGGCGCTGAAATCGCTATGCACCTGAAGAATGCCGGGGTTACCGCCGCCATTCTGACCTCCACCTGAGGAACCTGCACGCGTTGCGGTGCAACGCTCGTTAAAGAAATCGAAAAGGTTATGCCTGTGGTGCACATCGCCACTGTAGTACCTATCTCCAAGACAGTAGGTGCTAACAGGATTGTTCCTGCGGTAGCGATTCCTCATCCTCTGGGTAACCCCAAGATGGATAAGGCTGAAGAAAAAGTGCTGAGAAGAGGCCTGGTAGAAAAAGCACTGAGTGCCCTGACTACCGAAGTTGAAGACCAGACTGTTTTCTAAGCTAGAGACAGAATTTTTCTGAAAACTGAAAAACGCCCATCTTTGGATGGGCGTTTTTTTATGATGAATGAGGATGATATATTAGCTGGAGAGTAAAGTAGTCATAACTGGAAAGAATTAGCGGTATTGTTTAATTATAAATTAATAAAGTATTGGCTGCATAATAAGCTATTTTTTACTTTATGTGAGAAATAGGCTGGTTAGGTTAATGAAATGTATGATTGACTATTTTGCTTCTTGTGAAGGGGTTGTTGCTTTTTGTAAAAAAAGATTGTTTTTTTTTGCAATGGTTTTTTTTATTCCATTGATTGGGGGCTGTGGAGATCCCAAAAGTGATGAAAATGAAGGTGGTGAATTTGACTCTGTTTACTTATTAAGTGATGAAATTAAGGCAAGGCTATCTATTAGTGAAGATAATGAAAAAGAAACGACTGTGCCAGAGTGGCTGAAAGATACTTTAGATAGGGTTTTTTTGCTAGTGATGAAGATTTTGTTAAGGCAAAAGAAACTTTTGTATCTGGTTTAGCTGAAAGTGTGAAAGAAGAATGTATTCTGAAATTGGATAATATGTATGAAAAGAGGCTGGAAAGAAGAAGGGGAGTACAGCAAACTATGGAAAGAACATTTAAGAGAAATGTTGAAAAAGAAATTCTAAAGCAAGATCTAGCTGTTTTAACTTCAGGCATTGCTTCTCGGTCTGGGGTCTTTGTATGGTGTATCCATAATTACAATGAAAGAAAAGTTAATCATATTGCTATTACTAGCGCCGGTAAAAATGAGATGTTTATGGAAAGCCCTGCTTTTGAAACACCTTCTGGGTATAGATTATGCGCTCGACTTTACTTGGGTGGCTATTCACTAGGTAAGTTTATGAGTAATATCTCTGTAACAATCCAGATTCTTCCAGGGGAAGGGCAGCGATATGAAAGCTTGAAGTGGCCATTTGCGGAGAAAATTAATTTTACTATCTACGACCCTAGGGGTGAGTCAGATCATATATTTGAATCACTTGAGCCAAGTCATAGGAATATAACTTTTCAAAAGCCTAGGGTTGATGATATGACGGGCATGGTTAAACTGAATCTTCCAGCGGGAATCCCGCTCTTTGAATGTTATTCAAATTTTGAATGGTCTCATTTGAAAGAAGATAAGTTAATTATTATTGTTACAGTTGGTGATGCTAAATCACCTTTAATAGTGACTGAAAATATGAGATCAAGGACGGTGGAAAAAGGTTTAACAGAAGGTGATAAGATAGGGGCGACCAAAAAAATACCAGCGCAACCGCCAAAGACATCGACTTCCAGCAAGGTAAGAAAGAAAAACAATGACTCCTGTACTGTAATTTAGAAGGCTCTTTTATGGGTTTCAAGGAGGTAAAGTAACTTCGGTTTTACCGACTTTTTTGGTAGTACATACTGGGTAACAATCCCTCTATGATACTAAAGTTCCATGACCTCCTTGATAACGAAAAATGTTACGACCAGCTCAGACAATTACGTTGGCCTGAAGACGTGTATTGCCCACGCTGCGGTAGCTGCCACATTACTAAACGAGGGCAGAACGATACTCACCCTGAGCGGCAGCGTTACGGTTGCAGGGGCTGTTCGTGAGACTTTGATGATCTGACGCTCTTTGTATTTTCTGGTCACCATCAACCATCGAGGGGTTCTGGTCTTTATTACGCTCTTGGCTGCGCCCTCATAGAGGCATCTCTCAGGAGAAGCTGCCACTGTATCTTGGCTTTTTCGAGTGTCTGCATAATATTAGGCAGAGAGGAAAAGCCGCTATGTATGGTTTGTTGGAGCTACTGGTGGGATAGCTCCTTGAAACCCATAAAGAGCCAAAATTTATTCTTGATTCCGGTGGTGAATGACGGGGTTTCTATTCATATCTGGGTAATGTTTTCTCTGTATTAATGGTTTTTCTACAGGTTGGACATGTTGCCTGTTCACCAGCTTGCAAAATCCATGCATCAATACAGTGGCGACAAAATCCGTGTCCGCAGGAAATGTTAATATTTATCTTGTGATCGAAACAAATAAGGCACTCGGGAGAGCCTGAACCTGTGTCTTTACAGTCTGGTAGTAGTGGTTTATCAGCAGTCATCTTGATTTTTTTTACTTTTGCAGGTGATGTTTGGCTGGATGAGACACTGGGAGTTGGTGAGTGCCATGTTTGAGTTGATGTTTGAGGTGATATTATGCCTGATACTTTATCCCAATCCACATGCTTTCCAGAAAATCTATCGTAAATAAGAAGAGCTTTTACTAAGTCTTTTGGCTTGAAGTCTATTTTTTGACATCGAAACTTGTTTAGCACTGCATAGGTTTGCATTGGTACTGTCGTGTTCTCCATTTTTACCTGTTCCCATGCCGGTTGATCTATAATGCCAAGGCAATATGGCCAAAAAGTACTCCCGGTAACTAAACCACGACTAGCTAGTCGTGAAAGTTGTGCTTCTGTTATGTTTCCTTGATGTGAATACAGCCTGTGTACGTTTTGATTCTGTAATCTTTCAGCCATGAAAGGAGGGACGGTATCATTATTTTGCCATAATGTAATGATATCATTTATTCGCTGGCAGAAATTTTCCCAATATATCCAACTATCATCGCATGTTAGCACTACATTGATTAAATCTTGAAGAGTTGATTCATACCTTTGACGGCTATATGTCAACAAAAAATTAAACCTTTGCTGAAGTGAGCTATTTTGGTGATCTGCAACTATTGTATCAATGTCAGGCTCGGATAATCCTATTTTAATTGAAAAGTCTCTCATGCTGTCTGGTTTTATCACTGGTGCAAGTATGGCGCATTCCATAGGCGTTACTTTATTATTAGTAGTATGTTTATTTTCATCCAATACAGCAGATATTATCGCGGTAGCTGTGTCTTTTGTCATGGGGGTCGCTAACACGGATGATGTGAGGAAATAAGATAAGAAAAAAACATAAAAAAATAATTTTTTCAGTCTTTTTTGCATAATAACTAACCTATCATTGCAATTAAACTATTCAGAAAGAGAGGGTGCTATCTATCTGGGTCACAGCTTGCTGGTATAGTATAATCCTTTTCAGTCTTGGCGTTTTACTAATAAACTGCAAGGTAAATACAGCTATGTGATTGTCTGGTCTACTTTAACTCTAGGAGTAATCTAAAGTGCAGGTTGGGAAAAATGCTGCGATTGTGTGTTTTTTATTGCTTATTATGTACAGGTTCTATACAGAATATAGCTTATCCGGCTGCCGATAGTACTATCGATGAAGACCATATGGAGATTATGAAGGCTATACGTGATGCTAGTGCCGATGCTCAGCCGTTGTATCAGAAAAATAAACAGCTTGTTTCATCTTATTTAAAAAGGCGTTATGTTTTTTACAATAATCAATCTCTCAATAAAAGAATGACAGGTTCATCTAGGTTCAGATTTAAAAAGGAAGATATGTTGTTCGTGATTAGTTTTGAGTGTGGCGCCCTTTTTTTTGATGCTCTGAAGGAAAAGCTAGAGGGAAAAGGTTTTTTTATTTCCTTCCCGTATAAAACCAAGTTTTCAGTCGAGTTTCGGTGTGGTTACAGTGTGCTTGAAATATTTAGGAAGATTGGTAGAGATCGTGAATTAAAACAGGTTTTAGCGAAAGTGATTCCAGGGTTTTCTTTACAGGTTGATTTTGTAGAGAAGCTTTTAAATAATTTTGATCACTATGTTTTTTTTGATGAGAATGATTTTCCATGCTTAAGCCCATATGGGCATATGCATATGGATTATTTAAAGTATGATGATACCATTAATAGAATGGAGCAAATGTGTGCTTTTTTTGAAGGACAAAAGCTTGAGGTGAATAGAAAAATAAAGGTTTTAGAACTTTTGGGGGTTTTTCGTGATTATTCAGTGCTTCTCCAACGATCAGATTTATTTGTCAGGGAAATATGCTCTGGAGGAGGCTTTGATTGGTTTTTGCCGGCTGCCTGTGAATTTCAGAATAAAAGAAGCTCTCTGGGTATATATCTTGCGGGTTGTGTAGATCGTTATCTTCCCGATACACCGTGGAGCTTTTATAGTATTTGTGAGGCTATCCCTTATAAAGGAAAGGTTACAAAGGTATTCAAAGAAAATAATGAAGCAAGGAAGATTAAGAAAGAGAAAAAAAGGTGGAAAAACACGCCTGCCACTGTTCAGGCAAAAGTTGTGGCGGTTAATACAGACTCAGCAAAGCATCTTTTAGAGTTATCTGGAGTAGGCCAACAGGATTGCAGTGGCGTTCTACCTGAAAGCCTCTTAGCTGAAAATTTTGAAGAGTTACCCTGTACTAAGGGTAGATCAGCTCCAGATGCGTTAGGGCAATTGGAAGATAACCCTATAGATTTAGCCCATGAATTAAAGGGCTCTGCAAGTATCAAAGAGTACAAGGAGAGCTTTAAAGAAAGTCCTTTACCGTTGGCACAGGATACGCTTGATAGTCTTTCATCTGACCTTGAAATACTTGATGTGACTGATGAGGGTCAGGCCACTGAGTCTCAGGAGAGTGAAAATAGTGGAGATTTTTTGGCTCCATTGCCACTCTCTCTTTCTGGTCTTTCATCTGACCTTGAAAAACTCAATGTGACTAATGAGGGACAGGCTATAGAGTCGGAGGAGGGGAGTGGAAGTTTTTCGGCTTCATTGCCATCTTCTCCTCCAACTTTGGCGAAGCACAGGAAAGGTAAACATAAGCATCTTCCAAAACGAGAGTGTAAGGCAAAAAAAGCTAACTGGGACAGACTGAGAAATGAGCAGCAGGAGGGGATAAAGAAGTCCCTTGGGCGTTCAGAAACTATTACGGTTACACAGCTTCGAACTGCCAATAAAAAGGATTCCTCTAAAAATGCTAATAAGTTAGCCGTACTTAAGAAAAGAAAAATACAGTTTCTTTTATTCTTGGGAACTATATCAATTTTTTTGTCAACTCAATATGCTGACTCTCTACCGGCTATGGTGAATAATTTTTTATATGTTTGCTGGGGTTGCGCTAAAGACAATGCTGAGTTAGCAGCATATATTTTGCCAGCGATGTCTACATTTTTTTCTATCATGTATGTTAATTTTGGGAAAAAAGGCAAAAAAAAGGAAGTTGCAAAGGCTGTGCTTTTAGTTTCACTTCCTTTTTTTTCTATACAGGGTAGCTTGTTTGCTTTTAATCAAATTAAAGAAAAAAGAGATAAAGTGATGGCTGATAAAGCGAGAGCTGTTTTTCCTCGTTATTTTGCCAGCTATGATGGTTATTCTTCTTATGAGTGGGGTTATAGTGACGGGTCAAAATCTTTTATTTATAAAAACAAGGGTCGTATTGATCTGCAAAGTTTGATGGATCATCGGCTGACAGATTTGTTAGTTGGTTTTGAGTTTGATTTTGACCGTTTTGTTAAAGTTAATGATTTAACAAATGTTGAGCAACAACGAGTTTTTCGCGAAAAAATTTTGCAACTTTCATCTTATTGTGGTTTTTTAAATGATCGCCAAATTGATTTTGGCTGTATGGCAAATAGCTTTTACTTGACATGCTTGGATGAAGGTGCGTCATTGGGGGCTTTTATTAAAATTTTAGCAAAGGAACAAAATATTAGTTATGACCACTGTTTTTATGTAAGAGTCAATAAAATAATAGATTTTACCGATTCTTCAGAGGGAGGCGCTCGTTATCTTGAATTTCAGCCTTGCTATTTGAAAAATAGTAAAAAATTGTGTGACCAAGCCTGTCAAAAAGCGGAGAGTTGTCTACGGTCTAATGTGGATATTATTATTCCTGATGAGTTTTTACAGGGATCTTATCGTTTGCATCGATACTCAAGAGGGTGGTGGAAGCCCACAGGAGATTCAGATTATTATGACCTTAAGCCAAAGGAAATGATTACGATGAAAAATATTCCTGAGTCAGGTTATTATGCATTTTATAATGCAAAGGATAGCATAAAGTTTCCTCCTTTGTTTCTTTGGATTAATAAAGGTAAAGTTGAGGTTTTTTGTGCGCCGCGAGTGTTAAAATAAGGTGGCACAGATAATTGCAATACCTGCAAAAGGGGTAAGAGAGGCTAGAGCAGCTTAAGTCTTTAATTGTGGCTGTTTTTTGATCGCTTTTATTGTTGGTCGATGAAAAAAATGATCTGCGCTTGATAGCTATTTATGACCTATATCAATATTCAAAAGCAGGAAGCAGGTGAGAATAGCCCTAACCTTGTATAGCCTGAGTAAGGGTGAAGTAAGTATAAAAATTAAAAAACATTAATCTCTATATGAAAAACATCTGCTTTCTGGTTTTATCCGGGGAGTGTGCTCTTTAATTTATTCAAACCGTTTTGGTATAAATTCTTTCTTTTTTCAGGTGGTAGCCTGAATTGAAAATATAAAAAAATAGCATCATCGTTTTTTATCAAGGACTTTCTATGTCCGGATTTTATGGGGGAGTAAAATGTCTATAGCCTTTAATCGCCAGCCAGCAGCTTTCAGGCTGATGTGCATGATTATACTACCTGCCATGCTATCCATGTATGGTATGAGTGCCATTGTTACTGTCTTTATGGTGAATGACCTTGGCTTACCGGAGGGGCAGGCCTTTTTAATTAATGGTGCAGCATCGGCCTTTTCTACCATTATTTATGCCATGGGAGGGTATCTGGCAGACCGTGTGCTGGGGGTAAAACGTTCACTGATTATTGGTAACGTAGCCATTATAGTTTCTTTGTTTATCTTGAGTTATGCCGCTTCCATTGGCAGCTTTACCCTGGCGATGGTTGGACTCTCAGGCGGCTGTGTTAGCCGGGCCTTGGCTAATAACTGCCCATCCAACCTGATATCAAAAGCGTATGAAAAGAAGGATCCCCGGATTGATAGCGCTTTTACACTTTACTATATGATGATTAATGTGGGTTCTTGCATTTCCCTAGTGATCACACCATTGATTGCCCATCGGTACTCGTACTCTGCTGGTTTTGCCATTGCCGGTGCCTGGAATATCCTCACTGTGCTTATCTACGTGTTTAAGCGGAGCTGGGTTGCGAAAGTGGGAGCAGAACCGGATTTTGAACAATTAAACATTGTCCGCCTGGGTCTGGTGATTGCAGGCATGATTGGTCTGACATTTCTGGGAAGCTGGCTGATTTCCCACTATGAATTAATGCAGGTGTTGCTGTTTGTGGCTATTGCTGGTGCTATTATCCTGTTCCTTTCCTATATGCGTAAAGAGGATGCCCAACAGCGCAGAAAAATGCTGGTTAGCCTGGTTTTGCTGGGATTCTCTGTGGCCTTTTTTGTCCTTTATAAGCAAATGCCCACCTCTTTGACTTTCTTTGCCATTCACAACACCCGTCATGTATTTATGGGTATCCCATTTGACCCTGTATCCACTCAAGCACTTAATCCTTTCTGGATTATCATTCTCAGCCCTTTGCTGGCGATCTGGTATGAAAGAAGCAGTGCTAAAGGCAAGGCGGTATCTATGCCGGGTAAGTTTGCCCTGGGTATGGTTTTCTGTACCCTTGCTTTTATGAGCCTGGCCTTTGGGGCAACCTACATGGCAGATGATGCCGGTCGGGTGTCCGCTATTTGGCTGATTCTAACCCATCTTTTCCAGGGACTGGGAGAACTGCTGATCAGTGCCTTGGGTATTTCTGTACTGGCGCAACTGGTACCCAGCCATATGATGGGCTTTACCCTGGGATTTAGAACCTTGACACTGGGAGTGTCGTCTATTGTTGCCGCCAACCTTGCTGTTTATATTGCTGTGCCAAAATCTGATGGCCCGGTGGACTCTTTGGCAACTCTTCCTGTCTATGCAGATTACTTCCTGAAAGTAGGCATTGGTGCTGCTGTGATGGCGGTGATCATGCTGCTGACAGCCAGGCGGCTTGATGATTTGATTAAAGGGCGTACGAAAGACAAGGACAGTGAGAAAGCAGCTGTTCCAGCAAATGGTTAAATATTAACGATATCTGTAATAAACGGGTGATCAGTAATTAATTGATCACCCGTTTTGTTTATTATCGATAAAAATAGGTTGAATTAAAGACAATAAGTTTCATAAAGGAAACAAGGTTTCTTTTTAGTTGAATTTTTTCTTTTATTATTAAATTTGTATCTTTTCTTTTTTTAATGTTGCTTCGATAAGAAATTTTTTCTTGCCATAGGTCATGGAATTAAATTCTTATTGAATGTTAAAAATAACATCATCAAATTTACAAGCTATAAAGGCTATAAGTAGACACTTTTAAGGTATCTGTTTTTAGTCAATACGGTCAAGAAAGCATGAGTTCCCTGGATTGAATGTTACTTATACAGGCGCTTTAAACCAATTTTTACCGAACGGCCTATTTAATGCGTTCAGGTTGTGTCAAAGGAGTATTGACTGATGTTCTTATATGCACTGGATATTCTTGGAACGGCAGTATTTGCCATTACCGGTGTACTGGTTGCCTGTCGTAAGGATATGGATCTTTTTGGTGTCATGGTTCTGGCTTTCGTCACTGCTGTGGGGGGCGGAACCATTCGAGATATGTTACTGGGTGGCGATCCTGTTTTTTGGGTCACTGATACCAACTATCTGTTTATTATTCTGGGAAGCGTTGCGGCTGGGCTGTTAACCCGAAAACTCTGTCTGCTATTTAATAATACATTATTAATTATGGATGCCATTGGCCTGGCAACCTTTACCATCATTGGTGTGGAAAAAACCCTTAGCCTTGGCGCCGCACCATTGGTTGCCATCATTATGGGCGCATTGACCGGTGCCGGAGGGGGTGTCATCAGGGATTTGCTGGCCGGAGATGTTCCGCTGGTTTTGAAACAGGGTATATACCCTACGGCAGCCATAGCAGGTGGTCTGGCTTATGTGATTCTCAATATGTTTGCCTTGCCAATGGAATGGGTTGCCTTGTCAGCTTCAGTTATTGTCCTGGTTTTACGGCTGGCTGCAATTGAACAAAACCTGACCTTACCCAGTTGGCGGATACCTGATTAAGAGGGTTATTTATCTTAAGGTGAACACATACCCTTAATATTCATACCCCTTAAAGAATTTATTATGTCATTGGTAATACCAGTGACCTATTGCAAAGCCCAGCCGTCAGCAACTGTGATCGGCAGGAATGAATATCAGTCCAGTTTTGAGTAATTAAGCAGAATCTGATCTTAAACGCTTTGCCCCCGGATTTGCAGTCCTAAAAAAGGTCTTTGTATGGAACTTATTAAAGGTGTTTCATTTTTACTTATCTGTCTTTCACTCTTCTCTTTATTCAGTGCATATGCCCCAAAAGGGCGGGCTGCGCTGGGTGGTCTGGCCAATGCCGCAGTAGCCAGCTTTCTGGTAGAAGCCGTACATTCTTATATCACCGGGGATTTTATAGGTATTGCTTTCCTGAAGGAGACAGGTGTGGCGGCAGGTTCCATGGGTGGTCCGGCGGCAGCTATTCTTGTTTGTCTGGCATTGAGGGTTAATCCCACCCTGGCGGTTGTGTCAGGTATTGCCGTGGCGGGACAAAGTATTCTGCCAGGCTTTATTGCCGGTTATCTCTGTTCATTTATTGCCTTGCAATTGGAAAAACGCCTGCCTGAAGGGGTTGATATGATTGCAGGGGCGCTATTAGTTGCACCTGTTTCCTACTTGATGGCAACCTGGTCAGCTCCCTTCGTTGACAGTGCCTTGGCGATTATTGGCGGTGCCATTAGTGAAGCCACCACTCAGTCACCTTATATTATGGGATTATTACTGGGTGGCATTATCAAGATCGTTTGCACTTCCCCGCTCAGTTCCATGGCGCTGACGGCTATTCTCGGATTGACCGGGCTTCCCATGGGCATTGCAGCCATTGCCTGTGTTGGCGGCAGTTTTACCAATGGTATTGTCTTCAAGCGCCTCAAGCTCGGTAATGACAGCCAGGTGGCAGCCATTATGCTGGAGCCTTTGACTCAGGCTCCCATTGTGACGGCCAATGCATTGAAAATCTATTCTTGCAATTTCTTCGGTGGTGCCATGGCGGGTATGGGGGCTGTGTATTTCAATATCATCAATAATGCGCCCGGCACTGCCGCTCCTATTCCTGGCTTATTAGCGCCCTTTGCCTTCAATGATCCAATGAATGTTGTCAGTGCCCTGGTGGTGGCTGTGATGGGTGGAACCCTGGCTGGCTACGTGGGGAGTAGTATCCATATGCGTATCAAATCCGAAAAAGAAGCAGGAAGCCTTTCTACGGCCATGCAGCCGGACTGTTGATAGATATCAGTTTAACTGACTTATTATGGGCGTAGTCTAGCAGTCTGTAGGACTTAGCTCTGACCTACTGCGAAAAAGCCGGATTTGGCCATTTTTTATGCTGACTCTCGTTAAATAGAACCACTATTCGCCTCGAATCAGCATAAAAAATGGCTCAAACCGGTCTTTTTCTCGCTACGATCGGCTAAGTCCGACAGGCCGCTAGAACCGAAAATAAACGACAAACCACAGTTAAAAGCAAAAATAGGGGGCGTCATGGATAGTTTGCTATCTATGGTAACAGAGGTAAATAACCTGCTCTGGGGCTACCTTCTGATATTCCTTTTGGCCGGAACAGGTATCTACTTCACGGTTCGATTGCGATTTGTCCAGGTGCGTCGTTTTAAACAATCGGTATGGTTAGCTTTCGGTGGCAAGAAGGGAGGCAAGGCTGATGGCAAGGGCATGAGCTCCTTTCAGTCCCTGACCACTGCCATTGCTGCCCAAGTGGGTACTGGTAATCTGGCGGGGGCAGCAACCGCCATTGCTGCGGGTGGCCCCGGTGCCATTTTCTGGATGTGGATAACTGCCTTTTTCGGAATGGGAACCATATTTGCCGAAGCGGTACTGGCGCAGGAATATAAAGAGAATATTAATGGCCAGGTGCGTGGAGGACCTGCTTTTTATTTAAGCAAGGGCGTTGGCAGTAAAGGGTTGGCCGTATTTTTTGCAGTGAGCATTATTATTGCCCTGGGCTTTATCGGCAATATGGTTCAGGCTAACTCCATCGGTCATGCCTTTGATACCGCATTCGGGGTCAATCCCCTGGTCATTGGCATTGTGCTTTCCTGTCTGGCAGGGCTTATTTTTCGTGGGGGGGTTCGCAGTATCGCTTCATTTACCAGCAAAGTAGTGCCTTTTATGGCGTTGCTTTATATTGCGGGTAGCTTATGGATTTTACTGACGAATCTGTCGGCCAT
Source organism: Endozoicomonas sp. Mp262 (assembly GCF_025643335.1). Lineage (NCBI taxonomy): Bacteria > Pseudomonadati > Pseudomonadota > Gammaproteobacteria > Oceanospirillales > Endozoicomonadaceae > Endozoicomonas > Endozoicomonas sp. Mp262. The sequence goes on from NZ_CP092489.1 coordinate 2,620,576, forward strand.
TGGTGCCGGATTGAAGATGATTGTTGTTGGAGCCTTTGACCCAATGGCGGCAACGGGCGGTGTTCTGGGTGTAACAATTAAGGAAGCGGTTCGCTACGGTGTTGCCCGGGGACTTTTTTCCAATGAAGCCGGTATGGGATCTACACCCCATGCCCACGCGGTAGCCAAGGTTAAGCACCCTGTGGAGCAGGGTACCATTGCCATGTTCGGTGTTTTCTTTGACACCTTTATTATTTTAACCATTACCGCACTGGTGATTTTAACCATTCCAGTGGACGGTTCACTCACCGGAATAGCCCTGACCCAGGGAGCATTTCACGCAAGTATGGGGCCTTTTGGTGATATTTTTATTGCAATAGCCCTCTTGTTTTTTGCCTTTTCAACGATTATTGGCTGGTACTTTTTTGGAGAAGCCAATATTCGCTATTTGTTCCGTAATGAGCACGCGGTAGTGGTGTATGAGTGGGCTGTTATGGCCTGTATTATTGTCGGCTGTGCCCTGAAGGTGGATTTGGTCTGGGAGCTGGCTGATATGTTTAATGGCTTGATGGTTCTACCCAACCTGATTGGCTTGCTACTGTTGGCGAAAGTGGTTAGCAAGCGGTTGGATGAATTTGAGAGGCTGGATCAGAATGTCGGTAGGGGTAATAAGCAAAAAATAATAACCCATTAATGTTTTCAAATTTATCAAAACCTTCGATTTAAGAAGGTTTTGTTGAGACATCCTTAATTGAAAAGTGAATGATTGTAATGACAGGAACAATGAAAACACTGGCCAAATTAAAGGCTGAAAAAGGCATCTGGATGGATGAAAAACCCATTCCCGAGGTGGGTTACAATGATGTTCTGATAAAGATCAAGAAAACCGCTATTTGCGGTACTGATATTCATATTTACAACTGGGATGAGTGGTCACAGAAAACCATTCCTGCCGGTATGACGGTGGGTCATGAATTTGCCGGTGAAGTGGTTGCCATGGGAGATGGTGTAGAAGGACTGACCCTTGGTGAACGAGTATCCGGCGAAGGCCATATTGTATGCGGTCACTGTCGTAATTGCCGGGCAGGTCGTCGCCATTTATGTCGGAATACCTTTGGTGTTGGGGTTAATCGTCCAGGAGCCTTTGCGGAATACCTCTGTATTCCCGCAGTCAATGTGTATCCTCTGCCAGAAGATATCAGTGATGATATGGCCTCTATTTTTGACCCTTTGGGTAATGCCGTGCATACCGCCTTATCGTTTGATTTGGTTGGTGAAGATGTGTTGATTACGGGGGCGGGTCCCATCGGTATCATGGCCTCTGCCATCGTCCGTCATGCCGGTGCGCGCCATGTGGTGATCACCGATGTCAATGATTACCGGTTGTCTCTGGCTCATGAGATGGGCTGCGGTGTTCGTACCGTTAATGTGCTGAATGAGTCCCTGGATCAGGTGATGAAAGACCTGGATATGAAAGAGGGCTTTGATGTCGGGCTGGAAATGTCCGGTAATGGTTCAGCTTTTGAGCAAATGCTGGAAGTGATGGATCATGGCGGCAAGGTATCGCTGCTGGGAATCCCGGGTAAGGATACGGTGATTGACTGGAATCAGGTTATTTTTAAGGGATTGATAATCAAGGGTATTTATGGCCGGGAAATGTTCGAGACCTGGTATAAGATGACCAGCATGTTGCAATCTGGCCTGAATATGCAGCCGGTGATTACCCATCACTATGGTGTGGCTGATTATCAGGAAGCATTTGAGGTTATGGCAAGCGGTAAATCTGGTAAGGTCATTCTTGACTGGAGCTAATTGAACTAATAATACTCCTGTCGCCCAGTCCATTTCATGGTCTGGGCATCGTTTATTGTGCATGATGGGAAAAGAAGTAGGGGGGAAGAAAAAGCGGGAGCAGGTCAGCTTATTGAAGCTTGCCCTGGCGTCGCCATTTCTGTTCCTGATTTTCTTTATTAACCGGTTGTGACAGCCAACGCCGGCGCCATTTTTCCTGTCTGGTGTCCGTATACTCTTTTACACGGGGTTTACTCACCATCATCAGTCCATGGCTTAGAATACCTTCAGGCACAGTCTGGCTGGCGGGGCCGTGGGTACAGTTATAGTTATTCATGGTTAATATCCTTGATATAAAAAATGTACTTCCTCTTGCGTCCTCTTGGGTTATGGATGGACTTGCAGGGTTGGAAATGACTCTATTATTACAATGAGAGTCCATTGTAGTCGTTTAAGTTGACAGAAATATGACTCTCGTCACCTACTGCTATCTGAATTCATTTTTTTGGGTTTTGCTGGTGTAAGCCTAACACATGGGTATGTTCAGAAATGAGCAGACAAGATCAATGTTACAGAAATTGAAGGTTATTTTCTGTTACTAACATAGCTATATATCGGTTATATCATATATAACTATAATCTCAAGCGCTTTTTTTGTTTTACCGGAGTTGTCTGATATAGGTCAACTCTCGTACATCAGTTATTAGTCACCATGAATATAGTTGTTTTTTAGTAAAAAAGCGATGATTAGGATGGGGTTTTGTGATTTATTAGGTGATTATTCTGTCATGTCTTAACCCTGCATCAGATCAATAAAAAAAAAGTTATTAATAGTAACCTTCTGACCGTTTTTGTAATTAAACATATGACGTTTACTTGCTTGATCATTGATTATTTAAGATGTTCTTGATAAAGCAGTTTTTCAAAAGACACTAACTCTCCAATCCAGAAGAATCCGGACTATGTTAGCGACCTTCAGAAGTCATACCCGAACATTCCAGTTAATGTATATTGTTCAGGTATGTAACGGCTTTGCCTACTATGGAATGTTTGGCCTTTTAACGGTCTACCTTGTCAAGGGAATGAATTTTGCCGAGGCAGATTCCTTTGGAGTGGTGGGAGCCTATGTTGCTTTAGGCTATACCCTGCTGACACTGGGGGGCTTTCTGGCAGATAAGGTGTTTGGCTCGAAGCGTGGGCTTTATCTGGGATTATTCTTTAGGGCACTTGGATTTATCTCTCTTGGGGTCGCTGCCTGGATGCAGTTGGAATGGCTTACCTACATTGCCTTGACTTGTACTTCTGTGGGTGGGGGGCTGGCAAATACCAGTCCTGGGTCTCTGATTGCCCGCTCCTATAAGTCTGGTGATAAGCGGGTGGATGGTGCTTTTACCCTGTTTTACCATGGCAATAACCTGGGGTCATTTTCCGCTCGGATGCTTTTCCCGATTATTGCCGCTGCCGTTTCATGGGGTTTTGCCTTCGCCTTTGCAGGTTTTGCACTTTGTATTGCGATTGTTGTTTTATTCTTCCTGAAAGGCTGGATTAAAGATGTGGGTTCTCCGGCAGATTTTCGCCCGATTAGCACTCCACTGTATTTAGGAATTGTGGCTGGCAGTATTGCCCTGATCTTTATTGCCGCATGGTTATTGAATAATATTGTCATTACCCAGTGGCTAATGGCTGTTATTGGAACACTGGCAGCGATCTACTTTATCTGGGAAATGATGAAGGAGAAAGGTGGGCAAAGAACCCGTATGGCAGTGGCTCTGGTTCTGCTCTTTGAGTCCATGCTGTTCTTTGTGATATATAACCAGATGTACACATCCATGACGTTCTTTTCCATCAACAATGTTCAACCCAATGTTGCCGGAATTCCCATTAACCCCATTTCCTTCCCTGCTTTAAACCCCCTCTGGATTATTATTGTTAGTCCGTTGCTGGCAGGTTTATACAACCGTTTAGGCAAACAGGGGCGTGACCCATCCATTGCTATCAAGTTCTCTATCGGTATGCTGTTTAGTTGTGCCGCTTTTTCCATTATGTCGCTGGGCAGTTGCTTTGCTGATGAAACCGGTATGATTTCATCCTGGTGGCTGGTATTAGCCCACCTGCTTCAAGCTGTTGCAGAGCTGTTGGTGAGTGCTTTGGGACTTTCTGTATTAGCCCAGCTTCTGCCTAAGCGCCTGACAGGCTTTGCTATTGGTGCCCAGGCGATGACCATTTCAGCCGCAAGTATTATTGGTAGTAAGCTAGCCGGTTTTACAGCCACTCCAAAAGGGGAGGTTAATCCTTTGGAAACATTGCCTGTGTATGGGCAGTACTTTATGTACCTGGCAGTGGCAGTGGGGATTGTGGGCGTTATTATGTTGTTGGTTGCCCCCCGGTTAACCCGAATGATTGAAGGGTCAGAGGAGAAAGAAGATAAGGGGACGGAAGATCAGGCCGTAACGGCTTAACGGCATTATTTTTCTGTTAGAAAGGGAGCTATCCTGAATAGGGATAGCTCCCTTATTTTTCGCTTTATTGATGGATTAAGCTGGAGACCAGTAACCCTTGCTCTAATAGTTTTTGAGCATCAAGCTTTGATAGTGCTTCAATGTTTGTTTTTAAAGCGATGTTTGATTTCAGTACATCATTTTGGTCTTTTCTCATTGATGCATCTTCAGGTAAGTCAGCCCACCAGTCACTGGTATCATAAAGCATGGCCACATAAATTTGGGGAGCTGACCAATATGCTTGATCTAATGGTATATGAGCTTGGGTTAGTCTCTTTGCAGCAAGGATAATAGCTGATTTTAAGTTGGCTCCATTACTAAGAGAAGTCAATGAACCCTGGAGAGTGTTGAGGTAGTCTTCATTTTCCAGTTTATATTTTTGCAAAAATGTATCTGGCTGATGTAGAGCCCAGGATGGCCAGTAGTGTGAGGGAGAAAGATAGGTTTTTTCCTCCATCTTTCTTTTTTTTACTTTAGTGGGGGATTTTTGAACATAGTCATCAAATTCAATATGGTAATAGTTGGTTTTTTTACAAAGAATTTTTTCCTGTAGACACCTTCCTGAAAGATAGAGTGTTGTAGCTGTAAAAGGCTCAATGACTTCAATGATAATACGGGTGCCTGTTTCAACCTCCTGAGGATGGACTTTGTCGGTAGTGCATTGACCACTACAAACAATGGATGCTGTATTATTTTTCCCTGTAGAATTTTTTGTTGTATGAGGCTTTGTTTTTTTTAATACGGGTTCTGTGGAGTCTGAAGAGCCAGATACCCGAAAGAGTGCACTGTTTTTTTGAGGGGAAAACTGCCTGGTAGATATTGCTTTTGCCAAAGGGCAATATTCTTTGTTGCGTTTGAAGCTGGCCTTTAGATGGCAATCTAATGGGTCATCTCCTTCTTCCCATTGATAGAGATATGTTTTGCATAATGTACAATTAACGCCATCATTTGTGCCATCTGACTTTCGGTAAAAACCAGCCTGAAGGATTGATTCTTTGGTTGGGCCGCCATTAACGACTTCTAATGGATATGTATCGAATGTTTGAGCGGCTTCATCATAACAGTAGTGTGCCTCCATGCAACAATCCTGGTGGGAATATGCGGAGTTTACTGGGAATGCGAGTATTGAAAATAAATAGCAGTAAAACCATTTTGTTAATAAGAATAACGCGTTTTTGTTTTTTATTTTAATGGACTTTGTTGGTGAAAAAAATCTGATATTCATGATGGGAACCTGCTTCGTGTTTTTGCAATTAGCATAGGTGAAAATAAAAGTAGTGTGATTGTTTATTTTGATATAGGTAAGATTTTTTTTAATTTGAAAGAGTTAATAAGAGTGTTTTCTATTACTTGTAGGTTCTTTTATTAGTTTTAGTGCTGTTGATCTATATCATTAATTTTAGGGCTTGTTAATTATAAAATTAGAACTAAGTAGTGTATAGATTGCTTTCGAATAATTTAACCATCCAGTCGGACAGTATTAGAAAATGAGATCATATACTCCTCTCCAAATGAAAAAAGCACCCGTTCAACTTCTTTTTCAAATTCCGCAAAGCTCTTGATTGACAAGAGGTTGAGCCATTCATACTTTATTTTCCTCCACAGGATTTCAATCAGGTTGAGCTCAGGTGAATATGTTGGCAGAAAGCAGACCAGCAATTTCTTTTCAATCATCCAGTCATCAATTCTGGCACAAAACTTTTTGCTGGTGTGAATGCTGGCATTATCCACCATAACTACCGTGTAACGATCATTTGAGCTGTATTTTTCATCTGCCATTTTCTCTGCAAAGTCATCAAAGGCCGCAATCACCGTATCGCTATTCACTGAACCCACAACAGGATAATGAAATAGCTCACAGCTTCGGTTCATAAACCCCAGTACGTTGATGCGTTTACTTTTGACTGATGGTATTCTGAGCTGCTTTCCTTTTTCCTGCCAACCGTATGGCACACAAGGTTCCTGGGTAAAGCCGGACTCATCAAAATAAAATAAATTGATTAACCCTTTGCTCTCGGCTTCCTGGGCATCTTTCAGAGCAGTTTTACAGTCATGGAATTGCTCTTCGTCCCGTTTATGTTTGCATGATTTACGGAGTCTTTTGTAAACCAGCCCTGCTTTTTTACAATGTTTGCCAGAGTAATTTTTGATGAAGATTTACCGGTTTCATCCTCGATCTTGGATTTGACATACGATAAGCGACGAGGCTCTTCAGCCACTAATTCTTTTATGCGTTGCACTTCGGATTCGTCATATATGCACGGCCTACCGCCACCATGCCCCTTGTACAAGGCACGAATACCATATTCTTCCCAATCATCAATCCACTGAGAAGCAGTTTGATATCTAATTTCAAGTATTTCGGCAATTTGCTCAAGGGTAAAGCCACGATTGCTCAATAAAAGGCTATGGGCTCTTTCCCTTATACATCTCAGAGGTCCGTAGTGTTTGGCGAATTTCAAAGTTAATAAAACAGCTTCATCAGTGATTGTAGTGACGTACTTCATAGGGAGAGGGATTTAAAGACCAGTACTCTCTTTATAATAGAGTAAATGTATCATTCAATAGCTATCTGATCGTTAGATCAAGAAGTAGATTTCTCGTACTGGCCGAACATCCAGTTTATTTGAAACCAAACTATGACCTACTTAATTACTTTTTTTCAGCCTCTCCTGCTTTGATAGAGACTGGGTATGATTTTTGTATTTTGACAATACCTCTCTTTAAAACTATTTCTGGCTCGGTTATGAAATATCCGGGTTAGGGGCTATTGAAGGGGGATACTCTATCTTTTTTCAATTCTGTGAGAGGTGCCGGATTTCAACGGGTGTTAGTATCTTTAGACTGGGGGAATGAATGAATCTTGTGATTACGTCTGTAGTGGCGTTACTGGCAGGGACTGCCATTTTAAGACGATATAATGCCATTGCCGTGCTTTTTCTGGCCGGTATGGTGCTTTTTTCAGCAACAATCCTGGTGACAGGAAACCCTATTCTCGGGGCAGACCAAACAACCGGTTCTGTCTGGCTGGATATTTTCGAAGCCATGCACGGTATGTTTAATAATCGTCTGGGCGGTATGGGCTTTATGCTGTTTGCCCTGTTGGCATACGCAAAATATATGTCCTATATCGGTGCTAACGATATTCTGATCAATGCTTCCTTGCGGGTGTTATCCGGCTTTAATAAGCCTTACCTGCTGCTGGCTGTTACTTTTATTATTGGTAGCTTAATATCTCTGGCAGGCTTTGGTGCAACCAGCCTGGCTGTGCTGTTAATGTCCACCCTGTATCCTGTGTTAACCCGCCTTGGACTCTCGCCTATTTCAGTAGCTGCAGCGATGGCTACCACCTGTACCATCAGCTTTTCTCCATTGGCGGTGGATTCTGTGATTGCTGCCCGGAATATTGGCATGTCGGTAGAAATTTATACGCTGAAATACCAGATTCCTATTGCTATCCCCTCAATGATTGCCATTGCTATTGCTCATATGTTCTGGCAAAAGCGCTGTGATATTAAACAGGGGCTGTATCAGCACAGTGATAAGGGACTCAATGCTGATATGTCCAATATCAGTGTCAGGACAGCGGAAGTTGAAGGAAAAGCACCCGCTTTTTATGGTTTTTTGCCATTGCTACCCATTATAGTTTTGATACTGACCAGCAATGATCTTGGATTGGTAAAGGGACTGGAAATCAGTATTGGCGGTATTGCCCTGGTCTGTATGTTTATGGCCATGCTGTTTGAAGCCATTCGCCATCGTAGTGGTAAAAAAGCCATGGAAGGTATTGAACCTATTCTTCAGGGTATGCAGGAGGCACTGCCGGTTGTGGTTATTCTGGTGGCGGCAGGTATTTTTGCATCTGGTATGAAAAGTATTGGTGCCATTGATGCCATGATTGCCTCTGCAGGCAGTATGGGATTTGGTCCCACCGCCATGATGTTTGCTTTTGTTGCCCTTACCGGAATGGTGGCTCTGCTGACAGGTTCCGGTAATGCACCTTTTTATGCCTTTGTTGAGCTGATTCCCAGGGTGGCGGAGAGCATGGGTATTAATGGTATCTATATGCTACTGCCTATGCAGCAGGCCTCTAATGCCTGTCGGAGTTTGTCCCCGGTGGCGGGTGTTATTGTTGCGACGGCGGGTATGGCAAAAGTCAGTCCTTTCGAGTTGGTGAGAAGAACAGCAGTTCCGACAGTTATTGGGCTATTGGTCAACATATTGCTCAGTATTTTATTTTTGCCAGTGTAGCAAGTCTTTTTTTGCCCAAGGTGCATTACTTGGGCAAGTTCTTTTTCTTGTAGAGCCCCTAAAAATTATTCTTTTAATCACAGCGCATGTATTGTTGATGAGCTTGTTCAGAATCACTCCTTTTACAGCTATCAACCAAGCATTCCTCTTGCAGGCTACAGATGGTTTCCGTTAACTCCTCATACATCAGCTGGCGAAACCAGATATGGGCCGGGTCTTTCATATGCCGTTCATGCCAGATAATGGAATAGGTAAATCCTTTTTGTTCCATGGGAAAGGGTAAAATAACCAGGCCATGATGTTTTGCGCAGCTTTTTGCCAGGCCAAAGGGGATTGTTAAAATTAAATCTGTTTGTGCCACCAATGCCAAAGCGGCGACAAAGTGAGGTATTCGGAGTGCCACACGTCTTTTAAGACCTGCATTTTCTAACAGGTAATCAATGGCACCCTTGCGTTCTCCGCCCATGGTTATCAGGGCATGGGCGTATTTAGCATAACTTTCCAGATCCAGTCCTGATTTCATCAGCGGGTGTGACTCCCTGATGACACAGACAAACTTATCCTGTCCTATACCTCGTCCATGAATAGAGGCTGGGGCGTCGGTCAGGCTACAGGTGGCAATATCAATGTTCTGTTGATCCAGCTCGCTCAGTAACTGTTGATGCCAGGGAATGATTTCAAGGTTAATACCGGGAGCCTCCCGATTTAGGCGACCCATAACCGAGGGTAAGAGAACCTGAGCCCCGTAATCGGTAGTGGCTAACCTGAAGTTATTTGAAGCTGTTTCCGGAACAAAGTGGGCAGGTTTAATCAGTTGGCTGATATCCTGTAAAGATCGTTGAAGCTGTAGGTAGATCCCTTCTGCCCTGGGCGTCGGTTTTAACCCCTTTGGAGTTCTGGTAAATAGCGGATCGTTGAACAGTTGTCGTAAACGAGCCAGATTACGGCTAATGGCTGGTTGAGTGAGGTTTAACCGCCCCGCTGCCCGTGTGACATTTCTTTCCTCCAGTAGAACCTGTAATACCGGTAATAAATTCAAGTCTGTTGCAGAAAGCTCTGAAATACCCACTTCATATTACTCAAAATCATGGTGAAGATGATTATGATGCATTAGAAATATAAGTACAGTGAAGCTAGATTTAGCCTGTTCTTATAAGGCTCTGCATCAGAGGTGCCAGAATGTATATCGAAAAAAACAGGGAAATTCATCTTCAACGACGCCCTCAAGGCATCCCGGTTGCAGAGGATTTTAAAACTGTCGCTGCTCCTATAGCTGAGTTACGGGATGGCGAAGTACTTATAAAAAATCGATGGATGTCTGTGGACCCCTATATGCGGGGACGGATGATAGAGCGCAAGAGTTATATTGCTCCTTTTGCATTGAATGAAGTGCTTTCTGGTGGTGCTATTGGGGTGGTGGTTGAGTCCAGGAATCCTGCCTTTCCGGAAGGTACAAAAGTATATAGCATGAATGGCTGGCGGGAGTATTTTATTAGCTGTGGTAAAGACCTTCACTCACTGCCAGATTCACCCATTCCTGAGCAGGCCTTTCTGGGTATTCTGGGAATGCCGGGTATGACCGCTTACACGGGCTTAAATAAAATTGCCGGACTCAAGGAGGGTGATAATGTATTTGTATCTGCCGCATCCGGGGCGGTTGGCGCTATTGTTTGCCAGATAGCCAAGCTAAAAGGGTGTTACGTGGCTGGCAGTGTCGGCTCGGATGATAAAGCCCGATACTTGCAAGAGCAGCTGGGGGTAGATGCTGTGGTTAATTATAAAACCACTGAAAGTCTCCAGGCGGATATTGCTAAATCCTGCCCTGCGGGTATTGATGTTTATTTTGAGAATGTAGGTGGGGCGCATCTTGAGGCTGTACTCAATCTCATGAATGACCATGGTCGTATTGCTGTCTGTGGCATGATTGACCAGTATAATGCCACCGAACCCCGCCCAGGCCCGGCAAATCTTGGGCAAATTATTATTAAAAAGCTCAGGATAGAAGGCTTTATTGTGTTTGAGCACTGGGATGGATATCCCGCGTTTGTTCAGCAAATGAGCCAGTGGATTGAGCAAGAAAAGATTAGCTGGAAAGAAACAGTTTACCACGGTATAGAACAGGCACCTGAAGCTTTTATAGGGTTATTCCTGGGTAAAAATACTGGCAAGATGCTGGTGAAGTTAGGGGACAAGTAATAGTGGATAATTTTAGTTTTCATAATCCAACCCGTCTGCATTTTGGTAAAGGGCAGATAGCAGCGGTCACCGCTGAAATTCCGGAGAATGCCCGGGTTCTGATTACTTATGGCGGCGGCAGTATCAAGAGGAATGGTACACTGGAGCAGGTACTGGCAGCACTGAAAAAACACACGGTTCTCCAGTTTGGTGGCATAGAACCCAATCCAACCTATGAAACCTTAATGAAGGCAGTGGAGTTGGCCAGAAAGGAACAGATTGATTTCCTGCTGGCCGTGGGTGGGGGTTCTGTTATTGATGGCACCAAGTTTATTGCGGCGGCCATTCCTTTTGAAGGTGATCCCTGGCAGATCCTGAGTGAACGGGCGGCTGTAACCAGGGCAATACCTGCTGGAAATGTTTTGACCTTACCTGCAACAGGTTCTGAAAGTAATGCTGCTGCTGTGGTGACCCGCAGGGAGACCAGTGACAAGCTGTCGTTTATAAGTCCTGAAGTCTACCCTCAATTTGCAATTCTTGATCCGGAGACCACCTACAGCTTGCCTGTCAGTCAGTCTGCAAATGGAGTGGTGGATGCTTTTGTTCATGTTATGGAACAGTACCTTACGGTGCGTGAAGGTGCCCAGGTTCAGGATCGCTACGCTGAAGGTTTGTTACTGACGCTTATAGAGGAAGGGCCAAAAGTTCTTAGTCAGCCAGATAATTATGATGTCCGCGCTACTATCATGTGGACTGCCAACCAGGCGTTGAATGGCCTTATTGGCAGGGGTGTCGCTCAGGATTGGTCAACCCATATGATCGGTCATGAGCTAACCGCACTTTACGGACTGGATCATGCTAAAACACTGGCTATTATTCTTCCTTCTGTAATGGACGTGATGCGCAAACAGAAGGCAGATAAAATTTTGCAGTATGGACAAAGAATCTGGGGAATCAGCTCTGGCAGTGATCAAGAACGTATTGATGCAGCCATTGAGAAAACCCGGGACTTTTTTGAACAAATGGGCATTAAAACCCGCTTGGCTGATTATGGTATTGGTGCAGACGAGGTGGTTAAACTGATTGACCAGCTAAAACGTCATAACATGATTGCGTTAGGAGAAAAGCAAAATATTACCCTTGAGCTTTCAGAGAGTATTTTAAGGAAAGCTCTTTGAGGTACAGTTATGTATTTAGGGAGGGGTTGCTTCCTCCCTGAATTTTTCAATGACTCAGGGAATAAAATATCCGGGTTAACTTTTCGGTATGGCGATGACCTCCTGATGGGGGTTTTTCAGCTGCTGGATAATTGCTCCAATTGTTGGGCGCTTTTTTGGATCCCTGTTGAGTGAAGCTGCACAAGTTCTTAATATATAAGGAGGCACATTCTCTCCTATTTCGGATAGCTTGCAGTATTGCTGCCAGGGGCTGAAATGCTTGGGGAATACCTCATCAAGGCCTTCATGATAATAATAACATATATTTTCCTTCCTATTCCTAATTTCTATGGGAACCCATTTAGCTTGAAATAGTGTTTCCTGCCCTCCAAAAGTAAACCAGCAGACTACAGCAAAGCTCCATATATCAGCGGCCGCACCATAAGGTTGACGTCCTGTTGCATCAGGGATTACTTCCGGAGCTGCGTTTGTAATGGTTCCCCGGATATCTTCGCAGACATTAAGCTCCCCGTTATGGGCATGTTTTGAGTTTTCTAGTTCAGAGACAATATTAGCTAATGAGGCCAGGTCAGTCAGCAGGGGGTTGTCTGTGCGATCAAGCATAATATTGTCTGCTTTTATATCCCTGTGTATAAAACCATAGCTATGAAGAGCCTCTATAGCTTCAGCTACCTTGATCAGGATAGTCTGTCGTTGTATCCAGGTTAAAGATGCAGGATCTTTTAATTTTTCAGCTAAAGTTTGTGGGTAATAAGTAGTGTATAGATTGCTTTCGAATAATTTAACCATCCAGTCGGACAGTATTAGAAAATGAGATCATATACTCCTCTCCAAATGAAAAAAGCACCCGTTCAACTTCTTTTTCAAATTCCGCAAAGCTCTTGATTGACAAGAGGTTGAGCCATTCATACTTTATTTTCCTCCACAGGATTTCAATCAGGTTGAGCTCAGGTGAATATGTTGGCAGAAAGCAGACCAGCAATTTCTTTTCAATCATCCAGTCATCAATTCTGGCACAAAACTTTTTGCTGGTGTGAATGCTGGCATTATCCACCATAACTACCGTGTAACGATCATTTGAGCTGTATTTTTCATCTGCCATTTTCTCTGCAAAGTCATCAAAGGCCGCAATCACCGTATCGCTATTCACTGAACCCACAACAGGATAATGAAATAGCTCACAGCTTCGGTTCATAAACCCCAGTACGTTGATGCGTTTACTTTTGACTGATGGTATTCTGAGCTGCTTTCCTTTTTCCTGCCAACCGTATGGCACACAAGGTTCCTGGGTAAAGCCGGACTCATCAAAATAAAATAAATTGATTAACCCTTTGCTCTCGGCTTCCTGGGCATCTTTCAGAGCAGTTTTACAGTCATGGAATTGCTCTTCGTCCCGTTTATGTTTGCATGATTTACGGAGTCTTTTGTAAACCAGCCCTGCTTTTTTACAATGTTTGCCAGAGTAATTTTTGATGAAGATTTACCGGTTTCATCCTCGATCTTGGATTTGACATACGATAAGCGACGAGGCTCTTCAGCCACTAATTCTTTTATGCGTTGCACTTCGGATTCGTCATATATGCACGGCCTACCGCCACCATGCCCCTTGTACAAGGCACGAATACCATATTCTTCCCAATCATCAATCCACTGAGAAGCAGTTTGATATCTAATTTCAAGTATTTCGGCAATTTGCTCAAGGGTAAAGCCACGATTGCTCAATAAAAGGCTATGGGCTCTTTCCCTTATACATCTCAGAGGTCCGTAGTGTTTGGCGAATTTCAAAGTTGATAAAACAGCTTCATCAGTGATTGTAGTGACGTACTTCATAGGGAGAGGGATTTAAAGACCAGTACTCTCTTTATAATAGAGTAAATGTATCATTCAATAGCTATCTGATCGTTAGATCAAGAAGTAGATTTCTCGTACTGGCCGAACATCCAGTTTATTTGAAACCAAACTATGACCTACTTAGCATTCCAATAAATACAGGTGTTCTTTATCCTGTTGTTCCTGATAAACGGCATATCTGATGTTTGTTATAAAGTCGAAACCGGCCATTTCTCTATTTTTTTGTGCTGTGCAGATTGTTATTAAGTTTTTATAAAGTAAAGAGCCGTGTTCTGGTTTTTTCAGTTTGATATTTTTTAGGACATAAAGTTGTCCTGATCGTCTTGATTGCACTAAAAATAATTCTGCCTCGCTACTTTTTACATCCATTTTATTTATAACTGCATAATTAGTTCTGATGTCATCTGGAAATTTGTCGAGTATAGATTGAGGGTCATTACAGTATTGTTCAGGTGGGGGTCCAGCGGGCGGGGTAAGGAGGTGACTAACTGGATGACTGCAATATTCAGGTGGCTGTACAGAGTAACCTGAGGCGCTGTTTTCATCGTATTGAAGTGCATCACTTGTTTGTTCATATTCGTGAGGATATTCTTTTCGAGAGAGGTGTTCTTGGTCTTGGATAAGAAAATCAATCTGACCTTTTACAGTGAACTCTTCAATTATGGGCTGTCTTAATCTAGTTGATATTATCTTGTCAAGCCAGTAATCCGTATCCCGGCTAATAGACAGAAATGATCCGCTGGTGGTTTTATATGTATCGGTTTTATTAACTTCTGAGTCAAAGGCTAGAATAAAAAACAGCTCTATTGTGATTGGAAGCGAGGGTTCTTTTGGGTACTGAGGGAGGCGATGTATAATTTCTAGCCTTCTGTTTGCTGCACTCAATATATGCCTTGGCTGAAGGCCAGTAAAGAACACTGATAGTTCATCTAGTGTCTCGTAAATGATATTAAGGTCATACTGCCCCATGACATCATGGACCTTTCCCCTCAATATATGATCGATTGCCTTTGAAGGGGGGATATCCTGATACAGGATGTCTTCACCTGTGATACCCCATTGCCTGACTCTTTCCTGGTCTTTATAGGCTTGAGTGTGAGTGTGTCCAGTCAGGTCTTGCGTTGTCAACAGCTGAATATAAAGGCTGGAAGTATTTATCGTGTGTGGATAGCCTGGACGCTGTTTTTGTTTGAGGTCAAATGCCGAGTCGATCAGGTATTGTTTTATTCTTTTGCCACCTAATAAACAGGATAGCTCTTCACCTATTTGAAAAAACTGGTGTTCATCATTAAATCCAAGGTCACGAAGAAATGAGGCTGCCATTTTTACCTGTGCTCGTGGCCACTGGCGGCTAGAAGCATATGGATATACTGAATCATCAAAGGAAACCATGACAGTAAATGCGTCCACATGTTCCTCCACATGGCCAAATTTATAATGTATCTTGCCATCGGGCCTGTGACGATCTGTAACTACAACATGTGGTTTTAGTCTGGGATGACGTTTGTATGAAAACTCATTTTGATCCCAGGGGGCGAATGCTTTGTTATCTATTGCCTGGGCCAGACCGCATAGCTCGTTGCTGCTCATATGTTTTTTGATAGGGTCATCCTCGGTATCCCAATGGCTTATAGCTGTTTTACAGACAGGACACTGTACGAGGTCTTTATGGCCATTATCTCCAGGAGTAAAGTAAAATCCTGCGCTAATCATAGATAAATCATCTGGTTTCTTTAGTGGCCATTGTTGTTTTTGAAAGCTGATTGCTGCTTCGTTTAATTGATAGGTATGATTTTCAATAGTTGCATTTGTTGATACAGAAAGTACCAGCAAAATTATTCCTGATATGCACTTCAGGTTGATTTTATGCTCAGCGATCAGCCTTTTTAAAGGAAAAGATGCTTTAGTATAATGTAAGCAAAACATTTCATAACTTCTATTATTATTTCTGACTTTTAAGCATAGATGTATATTTCATAGGGTAGTGTTTATTTTTTTATTTTTGAGAGGGAAAAATAAAGCTATCGTTTTAGTTGATTATTAATCGAACAGGCTTTTTGTGCGTTATCGTGAGATAACGATTTTTAACAGAAAAAAACATCCGTTGTCTCAGGTCAATATTTGTTTCTCTAATTCCATTATAAAGAAAGGGCTAAAATCCCTCACAAGTGCAGCCTGTGAATGTTGCCTGAAGTTTTTCATATGCCGCACTGTATTTAAGACAGGTGAAATAGGAATCATTTTTATCTGTTAACTTTATATATGAAAATATTTCAGGAAGTTCATGAGTATAAAAACGACAGCAACAGTTTGCCCCTATTGCGGGACAGGCTGCGGAATTGGTCTACGTACTGAAAATGAACGGGTGATCGGGGTAGAACCCATCAGAAATCACCCCATTAGCAAAGGGCGGCTTTGTTCCAAAGGCTGGAGTAGCGCCTTTGGTGTAGGCAGGGAAACACGTATTACCCATCCTTTGATCAAGGAAAATGGCGAGTTTCGTAAAGCCTCATGGGATGAAGCAATTAACCTGATTTACCAGCAATTCAGTTATCACCGGGAACAGCATGGACCCAAATCAGTGGGGGCAATCAGCTGCGCCCGGGCCACCAACGAAGATAACTATGCCATCCAGAAATTTGTTCGTGCCGTACTGAAAACCAATAATATTGATCACTGTGCCCGTATCTGTCATAGCCCTTCGGTTGCCGGGCTTGCCAGGACACTGGGGTCTGGAGCCATGACCAATAGTATTGGTGATATTGATAAGGCTGACGTGGTTGTGGTTTTTGGTTGTGATCCCACTGAAAGCCACTGCATTATTGGCAGTGAAATTATGCAGGCCCGTGAGCGGGGAGCCATGCTGGTGGTGGTTGACCCCCGTAAAACCAGGCTGGCCAAGCTGGCTGATGTCCACTTGCAGCTAAAGTTAGGCTCCAATATTGCCCTGATTAATGGCCTGCTCAACATTATTTTTACCCGTGGCTGGGAGGATAAACAGTTTCTGGATGAGCACTGTCGCCATCTGGATTTATTAAAAGCCAATGTGCAGGATTATCCACCGGAAAAAGTCAGTGAAATTACCGGTGTGCCAGTGGATCAGTTAATCCAGGCTGCAAGGGTCTACAGTCATGCCCGGGCAGCATTCCTTGCTTATGGCATGGGGGTCACCCAGTATGTCAGCGGCACCAATAATGTAATGGCCATATCCAACCTGGCCTTGTGCTGTGGTCAGGTGGGCAAGCCCGGGGCAGGGATCAACCCGTTGCGGGGGCAGAATAATGTTCAGGGTGCCTGTGATATGGGGGCTTTGCCCAATGTCTACCCTGGCTATCAGTCAGCGGATGATCCTGCCATACGTGATAAGTTCAGCAGAGCCTGGGATTGTGACGTAGCGGATCATCCGGGAATGACATCGCTGGGTATGAATGAAGCGACACTGGCAGGTCAGTTTCATGCCATGATGATTTTTGGAGAGGACCCCGTGGTGACGGATCCAGACCAGAATCAGGTGGCGAAAGTGTTGAGCAAGCTGGACTTTCTGGTTGTCACCGAAATGGTTATGACAGAAACCGCCAGGTTTGCCAATGTCATTCTACCCGCCGCCAGTTTTGCTGAGAAAAATGGTACCTTTACCAATTGTGAGCGCCGGGTACAGCGGGTTCGTAAAGCCATAGAGCCTATTGGTGATTGTCTGCCTGACTGGCAAATTATAGGTAAACTGGCCAGGGCCTTCGGTGTCGAAGGATTTGACTGGCCCTCTGCTGAAGCCGTGTTTAATGAATTTAGCCAGTTAATGCCTATTTATAGTCGTATGAGTTATCCCCGGCTGGAAAAGAGTGGTGGGCTGCAATGGCCCTGTGATACCCATTCACCCGATGGTACGCCCATTCTTCACTTAAAAAGCTTTCCCAATGGCAAGGCCCGGTTGATGCCCTTGCATTATTTGCCACCGGCTGAGAATCCCGATGCCGAATACCCCTACTATCTGACCACCATTCGTCTGCACTTCCATTATGGTTGTGGCTCTATGACCCGCAAATCGCCTTTACTGGAGAGGGAAACCCCTAAAGGCGTACTGTTTATGAATCCCCAGGATGCTGAAAAACAGGGGCTGTTTAACCACGCACCAGTGGGTGTGCGCTCCAGGCGGGGTTATGTGGAAACCCGGGTGATGATTACCGATCAGTTACCCCCCGGACTGGTGAGTATGCCTTACCATTTTGATGATACCCCTTCTAACCAGCTAACCAATGATGCCCAGGACCCCATCACCCGGATGCCGGAGCTTAAGGCTTGTGCCGTAAAGGTTGAGCCTTTACAGCCATCAGACCGTCCACGACCTATCCAGGTTTTACGCGAGGTTGCATCATCAGATTCTGCAGAAGGAGCGCATCATGTACGTTTATGAACTGGAACGGGCTGAGCATTTAAGGGATTGGCTGGCTTTGCGGTATAACGTATTACAGCCCGTTCATGATGAAACGGGTAATGGCAGCTGGCAACCCCTGAAAAGCGGTGAGGTGACACCCTTTGACCAGAAACTAAGACCCGTTATGTCGCCAAAGTCCCTGTTTTTTGCCGAGCGGGAAATGCTGTTTGAATTTGATGGTGAACAGTTTAAAACCACCCGACCAGCGTCAGAACCCCGTGTTTTATTTGGGGTCAAAGCCTGTGATCTGGCAGCTATTGCCTATCAGGATGTTCATTTTAAAGACGACCCTTATTATCAGGCCAGAAGAAAAGAGACATTGCTGGTGGGCATTGACTGTAGTGCGCCCTGTAATAATGGCTTCTGTTCAACCGTGGATGCAGGCCCCCATGTGGGTGAAGACCTTGCTGACCTGATTTTAACGCCTATGCCCAATATTGGTGGGGATCAGCCTGGCTGGTGGCTCATTTGCTCAAGTCCGGCGGGACAGGCAGCAGTGTCCGGAATGAACCTTTCTCCCGCTGATTCCCACTGGAGTTACTGGCGGAAAATGAATGCGGAGCATGCCAAAGCTGCATTTGCAGACGACACCTACATTATTAATGGTATTCAGCGAATAAATGCCCGGGCAGTACCTGATAAAGTTTGGGATCGTTTAGCGCAACAATGCCTCGGTTGCTCAGGCTGTAGCCAAACCTGCCCAACCTGTAGTTGCTATGCCACCCGTGACCATAAGACAGAGACAGGCTATTCCAGAGAACGGTTTTACGATTCCTGCCTGATGGAAGGTTTCCAGAAAGAAGCCAGTGGTGCCAACCCCGCCCGGGCTCCGGGCAGGCGGGTAGCCCGCTATTGGTATCATAAGTTTTCCGGGGATATTGCCAAAAAAATGGGGCGTTATGGCTGTGTGGGTTGTGGCCGCTGTGATATGACCTGCCCGGGTTCAATTGGTGTTCATGCGGTGATGGAGAAAGTAGCTCATGTTTGATTTAACCCCTGTCACTGTACGACTGGTTGAACGTTATTCCGATGGTGAGGAAATTGACCACTTTACCTTTGAGCCTGTTGGTTCCGGTAATGGGTTGCCCAGTGTGGCTGACCCAAAAGCCGTAAGTCCGGGCCAGTTCTTTATGCTCAGTGTTCCCGGTAAAGGCGAGGCAGCATTTACCTATGCCGGTATGCCCGATGAGAATGGACGTTTCCATGCCCTGATTCGTCAGATTGGCAAGCTGACCGATGCATTATTTGAGTGTCAGCCCGGTGATATTCTCGGAGCGAGAGGTCCTTTTGGCAAAGGCTGGCCTGAGTTGGCTGGCAATAGGGTGCTGGTGGTGGCTGGTGGTTGCGGTCTGGCACCGGTGGCAGCAAAGATTGATACCCTTATTGAGCAGGGATCTGAACCTGTTGTTTACTTTAGTGCCCGCAGTGAAGCCATGCTGGTGATGAAACATGAGCGGGAAAACTGGCGGAACAGCTGCAAGCTCTATGAAGCGGTGGATATGCTGGAAGGTGCCAGTAGGAAATTTATGCCGGGTCGGGAGCTCATGGCGAACCTTAGCCAGATTATTAGTGACGACGGTCCTTTTGATCATGTTATTTGCTGTGGCCCTGAAGGTATGATGGAAGCGGTCTGTAAATATCTCACCAGCCAGGGGCATCCTGCCAGCCGTATCTGGTTATCCCTGGAACGGCGGATGCACTGTGGGGTTGGACTATGTGGTCATTGTTATGTGGCCGATGATCTGGTGTGTGTGGACGGCCCCACTTACCGCTGGGATCAGTTGGGAGAACTGGTGGTTAAGGAGCGTTCCATTCAACCACCACGGCAGCAAGTGTCTATGGGACATGCTGAGGTTGAGTGTTGTGGAGGAGGCTGCGTTTAGGTCGTTATAGTAAAGCAAGGCAGTGGCTGAGGGTTAATCAGCCCCTAGCTGACAATAAGCTGATCTGAGGATATGGCTTTTTTATCTGGCCGATGCAAGTGACCTTCCTCCGGGCTATCCCAGGTCTTTTCCATCCGCATAAAACCGGGAAACTGCCGGGATTTTTCCATAAGCACATAGCCTCGCCTTTCATAGAAGCTAATTAATGGCTTTAGTTTTGGGTTAACCACAATATGTACGCCATTTTTGCCCAGTTTTTTAGCCTGTTCTTCAATATAGGCGATGAGCCTGGAGCCAAGGCCAGCTTTGTTGGCATGAGGTGATGTCCACAGTGTGCCAAAATAGACTTTATCGGGATACATGGGATCGTGGGTAACGCAAAAAGCACCGCCGATGAACGCCCCATCATGATTTTTTACAATAAGCCAGTGATGCTTTTTTTCTGACATTTCATGCTCAAAGTCCTTGGGACAAGGATAACGTAGCCAGCCCCAATGGCTTTGCCAAGTATTATTGATGGCTGCCATAAGCCGCTGTCGGTCATTTGCGGATAAGTTGCTGAGAATAACGGGGATAACTTTATGATTATTATTTAATTCAGCCACGTTTATTTTTATATTTTTATATTTTTTATAGTTTATTTTATGTCGACAGTTTATTTCATCCTTGTTTAGATGAACATCTATTTTAAAAAACTCCGGTAACAGACCAATGGTTAGTCATGGCAAGTGGGGTGCCGGGGAGCCATCTAACAATAATTCTATGGAACTTCGTGCCTGGGGGGGGAGACTATTTTGGGTGATAGTGGTATTCAGAGATTGCTCCTGTTCAACACCGGAAGCAACTTAATCGCATGGATACTCAGGCTGAACCTACTACTATCGATAGCTCATTGTTTATTTATGAGCAACATTAGCCCGGATGTACCATAAACTACCCAGCGCAATGCTCGGGGCAGTTTATGGTACATCCGGGCCAGCTTTGTTTTGTTAGGGTTTGGTTAGGCTAATATCAAACAAGTGAACACCAAGCAATTTATGACCGGCATGGTGCGCTCTCCCTTCTATATATAGCTCCTGTCCGGGCAGGGTTTGATAGCGTCCAGCAGGAAGGTTTGGATTATCATCAACTTGAAAGCCCAGGCGCAGATGAGTGGTATAGGCATTACCCCCGGAGCCTCCAACCCAGACACTATCATTCATCGCTGCCCAGTTGCCCGACCAGGGATGGGAGCGCCTTTGGGCACGAATAGAGACCCTGTGGGTTTCCCCGGAACTGTTATGGGCCATCGGTATTGACAGTAAGGCATAATTAGGGGAACTCATCCATACCTGATGGGTAGGGCCTATTTGTGGATTGTTGGTCAAATAGTAAATGGTTGATCCACTTAATTTGTCCGGATAAAGTTCGGGATAGCCCAGCCCGAGATAGTCGCCAGTTGAAAGGTCTATGGCTGTTTGGGTTGTTGTCCATAGATCTACCCGAACCTCGATTTCTCTGGCACTGTTTTCAACGGGCGCTCCGTTGATAACGTTATAGGCTGAAAATGCCACTTCCCGCCAATAGTTAGTGAGGTGGCTACTGACATCATTGGCATTTATCGTGTTATTGAGTTCTTGTGGAACCCAGAGAACCAGAGCTTCTTCCAGAGTCTCGGGAAATACTGTGGCATCATTTATCGGCAGCCTCAACCGGCTACCATTAGCCAGTACCACTTCTCTGACCGCTTTTGCCTGTAACAAATGGGATGTTTTACCTTCCTCATAGGTCTTGATAGAGAGTAATGTTTCTCCTTCTTTTCCCTCCCATTGTATTTGACCAGGCCTGTCTTCCAGGCGCCCAAACAATGGCAAAAAGACCGTTGAACCCTGTTCCTGTGTGAAGGCAACCCTTAATGCATGTTCACTGGTGGGGCAGTTGGTCTGGCATATGCCTTTGATTTTTACTGTGCGCTGGCCATCGTATGATCCCCCCACTGTAATAGCCTGTGGCATGTTAGGGGCTGAACCAATGTCACGCTGATCCATCAATGTGCTGTCTTGCGGATTAATTTCCGGATACCCTTTATTGGCGCGGTAGAGCTTAATGGAAACAGGGGTGGTGCCTTCACTGGTTAATGGCAGGTTTGTAGATACCGTATAGACACCCGTTTTATCAGTCACAGGCTTTCCAATCAGCACATACTCTGTTCTATCGCCATAATCGACTTCAAAAAAGAATTGTGATCCGTTATAGGCGCTGTTTAAATCGGGTGTGAGAGGGGAGGGATTTTGGAACAGATTGCCGTGGCTGCTGGTAATGACGGGTAGAATAGCGCCCTGGCTCCCATCCTCTGCGATGGTTGCGATAACCAGGGCTACGTGGGTACCTGCCGCTAATGGTTTGATATCCGGTTGCTTGCTGCTTTTTATGTAACGCCCTGAATTCTGATCCCAGCGGTATAGGGCCAACCCTTCCTGAGTTTTCCTGAGGACATCCCGTGACTCAAAAAACTGCTGAATCCTCATACTATGATAAGCAGTATATTGTGGAAAGCAGTATCGACCCCTGTAAGCAGAATCACCTCCATTCATGGGGTCACGCTTGCCCAGCAGTTCACCATTAGCATCTTTTTTGGGGCCATTACTATCGACCTGGTACCAGGTACGGAACTTCCTGAATAGGGTGTGGAACCCGGCCGGGTGGTCTGGAAGGTTTACACCATCTTTCGGGTATTCATCACTTATTCCCCAACTTCCTGCTGTCCCTGAAGTGAAATGGCTAAGATTCATGGCATGGCCGGTTTCGTGGATAAAGGCATTGCCACATTCAGTATTCCAGCCAATAGCAGACCAGCCATGCCATCCTCCATAGATGCCTTCGTCAATCATGGATCGATAGCCACCGTCGGCTTTTAGTGCCATGCCCATGCCAATATCGGTTTTAAGCCCTCTAGGGATGGAAGATAAACCCGAGGGAAGCAGTCCAGATCCGGCATTAGCGGCCATGGCTCCATCAATGGTGATTCGTTTTAGGACATAGTTATAATAGGTTCGTCCGGTATACTTCATCTCTTCATCAGAGGTCACTAATACAGGACCAAATACAGTAGGGACCAGCATTTTGTCCAGATGCATCGGAGAATAGTCGGCAATGGTCATGCGACTCACAGGAATTGATCCATAAAAGTCCCTGACTAATTCAGAGGCTTCAACGGTGTCATTAAAATCATCTGAGTGATCATACCATTTGCCATCCCAGGCCCGGATCTTAAGGCGGTTAAAACTATAGTCAGTGGGTGCGCCAATATTTGGTACAGGGTAGGTGCTGCTTTGTACTAACCCATCTGTTGATGTATCAGGCGTGTAAATCAGATTAAGTATCAAGCCAGGCCTGATCCAGTGCCACGGCAACATGGTGCTCCAGGCTTGATCAGAATAAGGGGGTAAAGGCACACCGCTGACCTGGCTTTCCAGGTTTTCCAATAACCTCGAGGGTGGCTGCATTCTAATGGATGCAAGCTTTTCACCTTGGGCATTGAAGCCGATTACTTCAAAAACTGCGTCTTCTGGTAATGGCTGGTTGGGGGAGAACAGCAGTAGAGTGTCCCTTTCGCCAACAAGGTGGGGAGCAAGTCGTGATTCGCTGGCCTGGATAATATGGGTTTGTCCAAATTCTATAGTACCTTTAAGTTCAGGTGAGGGAGTTGCTTTTGAGCTATTTAAAAAAATCAGGAATAACGAAACCAGTGAGATAACAGTTGCTAGCTTATATATTTTTTTATTCATTTTTATGTACAGCTATTATTATAATTTTTACGCTACTCTACGTTGGTAGACTTAAGTTGTCGATAGGTTATGCGAAACTTCTTTGCTGTGATAAGTAACCTGAGCCTATGTTATAAGCTCAGGTTACTTTTTTGGTGGTTAGTTTTTAATCGTACCTCATTACTATATGCGCATTCTTTAGGCTTTTATAAAGTCCAGGGTTTTTCTATCAAAGCCATTATTCAGGACGGGGAATAACTCTTCCAGATTTTTGTTATAGCCAAACCAGGAAGCCAGCGTTGCACTCACCTGATCCGCAGCTATTTCAGGAATCATACGACTGTTTTTATAGTCATATGGGCTGCCTGGGCGCAGGTCTGGCCAGGTGCCATAGGCCTTTTTACCATTTACAGCACCTCCCATGACTAGCTGGTGACCACCCCAGCCATGATCTGTACCACTTGCATTGGAAGGAATACGGCGGCCGAAGTCAGACATGGTGAATGTAGTCACATTATCATTCAGACCAACGCTATTGATGTCAGAATGAAATGCTGCCATGGCATCTGCTAGTTGTTTTAGCAGATTTTCATGGGATTTCTTCTGGTCTTTATGGGTATCAAATCCACCCAGCTGAATGAAGTAAACCTGTCGTTGGTGACCAAGTTTGCCACGTATTCTGATATATTGGGCTGCAGCTTTAAGTGAGTTACCCAATCCTGTATCAGGAAAATCATTGGTACCATCCAGCTCATCTAAATAGCCTCTGAGAGTATCATGATCCAGATAACATTTTTCCATTACATCTGCATAGTTACGTTGCATTAAATTTTTATAGTCAGTGGAAAAGTGCCTATTCATGGCCTCAAGTCGCTGCGGTGTATTCAGTCCTTCATAGCCACTGGGTTGTCCTGGATTAATAGTCAGTTGTCCCAGGCTTTTTGATCTTAAAAATTTGCACTGTCCACTCATGGATATTAATGGAGATATGCTACCGTTGAGATACATATCATCAGCCATTCGTCCCGCCCAGCCAAACTCATCATCGTGGCTCAGGGTACCGGACTGCCATGCTACTGACTGATAATTATGAGCCAGTATAAACTGTGGGAGTTGAGGATTTGATTTGCCGACAACAGGTTCAATTAACTGCCCTGAATTCACAATAACGGTGGCATCTCCTGCCTTGAAAACCGGCTGGAGGTTAGCCATTGCTGGGGCAAGACCCAGCGATACATTGTTGTCAGTCTTTAGCCCGGTATCAATCAGTGTACTCTGGGAATGGGCTATACTGGGCCTCATTGATTTATAGATATTGTATTCTTTGCTACTGGTAGGAACCACCATATTGTAGGCATCATTACCGCCACTTAAAAAAATACACACCAGAGCCTTAAAGTCATCAGTACTGCCATAGGCGGAGCTTATGCCGGAAACGGCCGGTAACATCAGAGAGGCACCAGAAGCCAGGCTGCCTTTTAAAAATGTTCTACGTGATACTTTCATTGTTTTACCCCTGGCAGCGAAATTCTGGTGAGCATTGAATAGCAAACAGGGTGTCATTAATCTGTTGATCAATGGATTGACCATTTTGGCTATTCTCTAGCAGCATATTTTTTAAGAAACTGGATAAATCTGATGGCATATCGCCACCAAAAAAAAGGCGGCTTAGTAAGTCGATATAGCGATCAGGTTTGTCAATTTTTTGTTCAAACTCACTGCGATCCCAATGCCAGCCCCTGCGGTGGCTGGTACCCTCAATGACAGCCCATATACGGTTGCTGATTGTTCTGAACGTATCCATATCCAGAATATTGAATTCAGGGGCAACCAGCTCTTTATCAGAGATTTCCCCTTTTGGCGCATAGTCTGCCTCATAAAAATTAAAAACAGTGGGTGCTTCAAATGGAGCCTGTCCAAAGTTGTTATAGTCCATGTTAGCAAAGTCCCACCAACGATCGTGATCGTTGCTTTTTACTTCTAGCGCCCGGGCAAGGTTAGCCATAGCGATCAATGGCTCTTTCACTTTGCCAAAGTTGCTGTAAGATCTTCCGTTCTCCTGATGACTGGACATTGCCTTGCCTTCCAGGACATCACTATCCAATAAAACAGCCTTGATAACGGCTTTGAGATCACCCCTGACCCCATAACCATTGTCCTTAAATGCATCTGCAACTCTAGCTATATAGCTTCTGCGAGGATTGCTAATAGTTAGCCGTTTAATTAATAGTGTTGCGAAATAGATGGGTGTATTATCGTGGTTAAATAATAAATCCATGGCCTGGGATAAATCCTGTTCTGGACTCTGCCCTTCAGGGAATACATGGCCGAAGATTTTCTTTTGCCCCATATCATGGTCGTGGGAAACAGAGTGCATGGGCTTGGTATAGCTGCTTTTTGTCCACCCTGTCAAAACCCTGGCCATCTCTTCAACATCCTGCTGGGAGTAAGTGGGTACGGGTTTTCCCTCTTTATCCAATATTGCTAGTCCGTTATTGCCTAGCTTCCATAAACCCAAAGTAAACAGTTGCATCACTTCCCGGGCATAGTTTTCGTCAGGGAAACTGTTTTTTTTGGGATTCGCTTTTTTGCTGCCATCCAGCGATAAAAATTTACCCATTGCCGGATTTAGGGTTACCTGCTTAAGAAGGTCGCGGAAATTGCCAAACGCATGCTTTAGCAGGAGGTCTTGATAAGCCAGTACCCCTTCAGAATCGTTGGTGCCTCCATTGTGCATTGACATTACAAAGATTTGACTAAGGGCATAGGCAACTCTTTGTCTTAATTGATCCTTGGCACCAAGGGTGCGACACCACCACGCTCCCCTTCTGCAGAATTTATTGGTGCTTTTATTACCAGTGATTTTTGCGTATTTTTTTGCAAGATCCAGGTGTAGTTCAGGGGATAATTTAAACTGATGCTCTAGCCATTTTTCTACTCCAATATCAAGCAGATCAGCTATATCATCACCTTTTGGGCCAAAAGTAGCGCGATAAAGAAATTCTGCAGCCTGTGCTTGGCTATTTAGTATTACTGCCAAAATTTCACTCCGTTATATATACGTATAATGACGTTTATTGTTAAGGAATAACTATGATGTCGTTAACAATAAATGTCGGTGGATTTAGTCGATGTATTTTGTGAGAAAAGAGAGTCCATATGTCCTGAGTCTTATATTTTAAACTCAGGATACTTTTTAACCGAGGCTAGGGGCTGTTGATGTTTTATCGCGAGCTCAGTGGTTTGTAAAGCGGCCTTACGCAAGGCGAACTGGTGCAGCGCGTAGTTATTCTACGTCAAGCCAGTTTAACGCAGTCGGAAGGCCGCTTTACGAGCCACCCGGAGGGCCAAAGCCAGCGCTTCCGTGCCGTCGTTGCAGCAGCTTGAAAGGCATGAGCTTCCTGCGCTGCTACGCCTAGCCACGAAAACGCTGGCTTTGGCTGAGCACGCGATAAAACATCAACAGCCCCTAGCTTGTAGCTTTACTCTGTTAGTATGAACGCGTTACTCATGCCTTCATGAATTCCAGGGTCTTTTTATCAAAGCCATTGTTCAGGCTTGGGAATAACTCTTCCACATTTTTACTATATCCAAACCAGGCGGCAAGGGTGGCGCTAACCTGATCGGCGGATATTTCGGGAATCATCCGGCTGTGTTTGTAGTCATATGGGCTACCCTCACGCATGTCCGGCCAGACACCATAAGCCTTTTTACCATTGACAGCGCCTCCCATGATTAACTGGTGTCCGCCCCAGCCATGGTCTGTGCCAGTTGCATTAGATGGAATGCGGCGGCCGAAGTCAGACATGGTGAATGTGGTAACGTTATCATTCAGGCCAATGCTCTTTATATCATTGTGAAAGGCAGCCATGCCATCCGCTAATTGTTGCAGCAGATTTTGATGGGATTTTTTCTGGTCTTTATGGGTATCAAAGCCACCCAGTCCAACAAAATAAATCTGTCGTTGGTGACCGAGTTTTCCCCGTATTCTGATATATTGAGCTGTTGTTTGAAGTGTTTTACTGAATCCTGTATCAGGGTAATCATTGGTATCACCCAGTTCATCTATATAGCCTCTGAGGGTCATATGATCCAGGTAAGATTTTTCCATTGCCGAGGAATAGTTGCGTGGCATTAAATTACTGTAGCCAGTAGAAAAATGCCTGTTCATGGCCTCCAGCCGTGCCGGTGTATTCAGTCCTTCATAACCGCTGGGTTGCCCGGGCCTGATAATAAGTTGCTCACGACTTTTTGATCGTAGCCACTTACACTGTCCATCCATGGATATCAGGGGAGACAGACTACCATTAAGGTACATGTCATCCGCCATTCGCCCAGCCCAGCCCAGTTCGTCATCGTGACTCAGGGTTCCGGACTGCCATGCGATTGACTGATAGTTATGAGCCAGCACAAAGGGAGGGATTTGGGGGTTTGACCTGCCAACAACAGGTTCGATCAACTGACCTGAATTGACAATCACGGTAGCATCACCTGCTTTGAAAACAGGCTGAAGTTTCGTCATTGAGGAATGAAGTCCCAGCGGTACATGGTTGTCAGCCTTTAGCCCCGTATCAACCAGCTGACTCTGGGGAATGGCTATGTTCGGCCTCATTGATTGATAGATATTGTATTCTTTGCTACTGGTAGGGATGACCATATTGTAAGCATCGTTACCACCATGCAAAAAGATACAGACTAAGGCCTTAAAGTCATCGGTGCTGCCATAGGCGGAACTCATACCGGAAACGGCCGGTAACATCAGAGAGGCACCGGAAGCCAGGCCGCCTTTTAAAAATGTTCTACGTGATACTTTCATTGTTTTTACCCCTGGCAACGAAATTCTGGTGAGCATTGAATAGCAAACAAAGTATTATTGACCTGTTGAGCAACAGGTTGGCCACTTTGGTTTTGCTCTAACAGCATATTTTTCAAGAAATTTGCTAAATCTGATGGCATATCACCGCCAAAAAAACGATCACTTAACAGATCCATATAGAGACCGGGGTTGGTGACTTTTTGCTCAAATTCACGGCGATCCCAACGCCAGCCCCTACGGTGGCCGGTACCCTCAATGACAGCCCACATACGGTTGCTGATTGTTCTGAATGTATCCATGTCCAGAATATTGAATTCAGGGGCAACCAGCTCTTTATTAGAAATTTCCCCTTTTGGCGCATAGTCTGCCTCATAAAAATTAAAAACAGTGGGTGCCTCCAGTGGAGCCTGCCCAAAGTTGTTATAGTCCATGTTAGCAAAGTCCCACCAACGACTATGATCGTTACTTGTTACCTCAAGCGCCCGGGCAAGATTAGCCATAGCCACCAATGGCTCCTTTACCTTGCCGAAGTTGCTGGTAGACCTTCCGTTCTCCTGATGATCAGACATCGCCTTGCCTTCCAAGACATCACTATCCAATAGAACGGCCTTAATAACGGCTTTAAGATCACCCCTGACACCATAACCATTGTCCCTAAATGCATCTGCAACCCTGGCTATATAGGTTCTCCGGGGATTACTAATGGTTAACCTTTTAATTAATAGCGTTGCGAAGTATATGGGAGTATTAGCATGGTTAAATAATAAATCCATGGCCTGGGATAAATCCTGTTCTGGACTTTGCCCCTCAGGGAATACATGGCCAAGTATTTCCTTTTGTCCCATATCATGATCGTTGGAGACAGGGTGCATGGGCTTGGTATAATCGCTTATTGTCCACCCAGTCAAAACCCTGGCCATCTCTTCAACATCCTGCTGGGAATAGGTCGGTACAGGTTTGCCCTCTTTATCTGATACTGGCAGCCCATTAGCACCTAGCTTCCATAAACCCAAAGTAAATAGTTGCATTACTTCCCTGGCATAGTTTTCATCAGGAAAGCTATTCTTTTTTGGATTTGCTTTCTTGCTGCCATTCAGTGATAAAAATGTACCCATTGCAGGGTTGAGGGTCACCTGCTCAAGAAGGTCTCGGAAATTGCCAAAGGCATGGTTTAACAAGAGGTCTTGATAGGTCAGTAGCCCTTCATCATTGGAGGGGCCTCCATTACGCTTTGACATGACAAAGATTTCACTCAGGGCAAAGGCAACTCTTTGTCTTAATTGGTCCTTAGCCTCAAGGATGCGACACCACCACGCACCTCTTCTACAGTATACATTGGTGGCCTTGTTACCAGTAATTTCCCTGTATTTTCTTGCCAGATCCAGGTGTAGCTCAGGGGGGCGATTGAACTGTTCCTCGAACCAGTTATCTACACCAATGTCCATTAGATGGGCTACATCATTAGCTTTTGGGCCAAAAGTAGCTCGGTAAATAAACTTCGCGGCTTGTGCTTGGCTATTCAGTGTTTCTGTCAAAATTTCACTCCATCTTATATACGTATTTTGTCGTATGATATTAAGTAACGATTACGATTTTTTTATGTCCTTAATAATAAACTTCAGTCGATTTAATAAATGTATTTCCACAGGTTTGTTGGCGGCTTGTCAAAATCCTTAACCTAAAAGTAATAGTGGTTTTTTAGGGTAAACAAACTGAAAATGCAGCTCCGCCGACTTCAGATCGATCAATAATAATTTTGCCATGGTAACCTTCAATAAGGTCGCTTACGATAGCTAACCCAATGCCTTGCCCGGGTTTCTGGCAGTCCACTCGTATGCCTCTCTGTAGAATTTGGTCTTGCGCTTCACTACTGATACCTGGGCCATCATCCTCAACTATCAGTATTAGCCTGCCATGATTCTTTTCACTTCCAGGCTCAAGGTAGCCACTGACAATGATTAGTTGATGACAAAATTTAAAGGCGTTTTCCAGCAGGTTTCCCATAATTTCCAGGAAGTCACCTTCATCACCCTGGAACAGGCAGGCTGGATCAAGGTTGATTTGTACAGAAATCAGCTTGTCATGGTAAACCTTATCAAGAGAGCGGCACAGGTCCCTGATAATGGGTTCTACCTGAATAGCTTGTCGTGTCAGGCCCTGGCGACCTGTTACGGTACGATGCAGGTGATAACCTACGATCTGATTCATTCGATTGATTTGAGTATCAAGGTTTAGAGATAATTCTTTGATATCTTGTCTATTGACCGCCTTATTATTTCTTAAGGCTGTACTGAAACTTTGAAGAATCATCAGAGGTGTTTTCAGACTATGGGTCAGGTCATCCATGGTCGTGCGGTATTTTTCCCGCTGTTTTTTTTCTGAAATGAGCAATGTGTTAATGCTGTCAGTGAGGCGTTTTACCTCAATGGGAAAGTTTCCCTCAAGCTGAGTACGTTCCCCACTTTCTATTTCATTGAGCTGTCTGGACACATTTCTAAATGGTGTAAAAAACCACCATAGAATGATCAAAAAAGAACCAAAGATGATTAGTGATGTTAGTATTATTGATATTAACAGGTCGTTTCTAAAGATATTCAGGATGTTGAAGTAATTTTTAGCAGGAATAAGCGTAACAAAGCTATATCCCTGGGATGAGGGGCTTAATGTTATGTCGATTTCATGAACCAGAAAAGTACGGCCATTTATTTTGATGGTATCCAGTGAGACATATCCGGCATGATCGAAATGTGGCTTTAGCTTGACGTCATCGATACCGGCAGACACGGATCGCCAGACCATCTCTTCCTTTTGGTTGTAGATGTATCCCCTTAAATTATCGTCTCCTTGCTTGTTGAAACGGCTGTTGGGAAGAATGTCAGGCATCGTTAACTGTCCATCTTCTTCTCTTGCTAATCCAACTGGTATGGTATTTGTGTTGGATGCAAGTCTTTCTTTGGCGGCATGATCCAGTGTGGTGTTAAAGGAATGCATGACCGCTATGGAAGCCAAAGTAAAAATGGTGGCCAGTATCGAAGCAATGGCAATTGTGACTCGTCCTTTGAGTGACCGGATCATGATATTTCCCACTCAAGGCGATAGCCTTCACCGCGGATTGTTTTGATAGGATTAATGCCGCTGTGTTTTAGCAGTTTTTTGCGAAGCCGGTTTACCAGAACTTCGATGACATTGCTTTCCGGCCCTGAGTTTGTGCCATATACCAGATCTTCAAGTACTGCCCTGGATAGAAGCTTATGATTGTTGAGCATGAAAAACTCCATGATCATAAACTCATATTTAGTCAGTGAAACTGTGTCACTGTTAACCTTGAACTTTTTTGATACCGTATCCAGGTTGAATGAACCCACAGTTAACAGGGGTTTGGAGAAACCTGCCGAGCGTCGTACCAAGGCATTTATTCTTGCTTTTAACTCTTCTAACTCAAAAGGCTTGACCAGGTAGTCATCTGCTCCAATATTCAGGCTTTTAACTTTGTCACGCCAGTTACTTCGAGCTGTTAAGACCAAAATGGGTGTTTTAATATCTTTTGAACGAACTGTTTTAATGAGTTCAAGGCCTCCTATACCGGGTAGACCAAGATCAATAATGGCAATATCCAGGTTGAAATTGTCGAAGAGGTAGAGGGCATCCTCTCCTTTTTTGCAGCCGATAACCCTATAGCCTACGTTCTCAAGCTCACACTTAAGGTGATGCAATAAAAGTGATTCATCTTCAACCAATAAGATATTCATGTAGTTAAGCCATTATTTCGAGCTGACTGGTAGGGATAAATTATATCGGCTTTAAAGGCTGTTTTATGGCACTACCTTCCCTTGTGTCTGTACGGGTATTTGCGTGGTGCTCTAGGCTGTTTTCTCCCGGGTGCTAGAAGTAGTGGTTGATACCTGTATCAGCGAGTCCCTGATCATTGGCACTTGAGGAATCAATTGGATAGAAAGTCATAGTGGACAAAGTTTAGGGTCTAGCTGTATGACATTATATCCTGAGTAATCTGAATGAATTATGAATGGGATGATCAAAATTGGGGTTGTTACTTTAGATTGGGTATGGGGAATATTATTATTTATTAATTTTGGTTTTTATTTTGTTGTTTTTGGTTAAGGGGGAGAGGGTAATCCCTATTTTGTTCAAATTTTGTTCACAATTTTCAGAGGCAAAGAATTTCCTGATATCCATTGAATATGGAAATTACCCTCTGCCCCATCATGTATTGCGATATTTATAAGCTTATAGAGAGTGGCTTATCAAGCTGGGGTATGGACCAAGCTTTTACAATATTCCTGTTAGATAAGACAGTATGTCAATGGATCAGGTTTTTGGGCTGTTTCATAAAAGGTACTTTTTTTCACTGAGTATTGATTTGTTTCTTATTAGAAACAATATTTCATTTTATCGAATTTGTGTTGCTTAATAGTTTTTGTTTATTGTGTATTTTACTTTGATATCTGAAATAAAAGTTGGATTTTGATTTGAGGCAATAAAATAATTTTCTGTTTGATTAATAGTTGTATCATCCTTGTTGGGATTTTCAATGGTGACTTTTAATGGTACTGGAAATTTCTTATTTTATGGGCTTCTCCTGATCAGAAACTATTTTCTGGGCGGTCGTCTTCAGTAATAAAAAAAACAGCACAGTGCTATTAATCCCAAGAACGAATGCTGCTGACTTTGCGCAACAGGCATGGCTGGTTTTTTATACTGTTTCTACCGCCACTCAACACCATTCGGAGCCTCGTCTACAAACTTACTGCCATTGTCTGTCCAAGGATATTGTTTATATCCTCACCTGGTGGATAGGTGCCCCTTCTGTTTAATAATCCTATACAGCTGAATAAAGAATAAATTGTATTTAAAAGACTATTCAGTTTATAGGTTTAATCCAATTGATTAATGGTTTTGACTGTTCAAAAACCAGAGATGCCTTTTAACTGAAATTTAAAGTGCCTGGTATCTGGTTAAGTCATTGAATCAATAACAACTCAGTGTATTTGAGAGGTTGGCTATGAAGCTGGAAATAGGTAATTTCCATGTCAAAGATATCATTTTTGGTGATCATACTGTTTTTGAAAATGGTGTATTAACAATTAATAAAGCGGAAGCTTTGGCACTGGTTCATGAAGATGAACATATTACCGAAGCCGATCTTGTTATTGCCCGTCCTGGAGAAGAAAAGCGTATTGTTCCCGTTAAGGAAGCCGTTGAACCTCGTTGTCGGGTAAACAGCAAACATGATAACTACTTCCCAGGGGTAACAGGTGGAGATCTCTATCAAACCGGCGAAGGTCGTGTTCATGCCTTAAAAGGCTGTAGTGTGCTGGCAGTTGGTAAACATTGGGGCAGCTTTGGTGATGGCCTGATTGATATGACCGGCGAAGGTGCCCAGTGGAGTTACTTCTCATCCCTGGTGAATGTTTGCCTGGTGGCGGATACCGATGAGGAATTCGAACGCCATGAGCAACAGAAGAAAAACCATGCCCTGCGCTGGGCAGGCCACCGTCTGGCTGAGTATCTGGGCCGTGCTGTTAAGGATGCGGAACCTGAAGAGGTTGAAACCTTTGAATTGCCACCGGTTATTCGTCGTGGTGAAGCCGTCAATAAGCTGCCATCTGTTGTCTATGTTATTCAGACCATGACCCAGATGGAGGAAGAGGGCTATAACGATCTGGCTTATGGCTGGGATCTGAATAAGTCTATCCCAACCTTTATGCACCCCAATGAAGTGCTGGATGGCTCTCTGATTGGTGGTTCCTTTATGCCCTGTTCATCCAAATGGGCAACCTATGACTATCAAAACTGCCCCACTATTCGTTCCCTGTATAAAGAACATGGCAAGAGCCTGAACTTCCTGGGTGTGATCACTTCCAACCTGAATGTTTCCCTGGAACAGAAAGAACGTTCTGCCCTGTATGTTGCCCAGATTGCCAAATCACTGGGTGCTGATGGCGCACTGTTGGCTGAACAGGGCTATGGCAATCCGGATGCTGACTTCACCGCCTGTTATGTCGCCCTGGAAAATGCAGGGGTTAAAACAGTCGGTATTACTAATGAATGTACTGGCCGGGATGGTCGTTCCCAACCTCTGGTATCTATGGATGAAAAAACCGATGCCATTGTTTCCTGCGGTAACGTTTCAGAACTCATTGAGCTGCCACCAATGAAAGAGGTGATTGGTGAGCTGGCTGCCCTTGGTCGTGACGGTATGTCCGGTGGCTGGGATGGTGATGAAAAACTCGGCCCATCCGTTCGCGAAGATGGCTCCATCATCATGGAAAACAATGCCATGTTCTGCGGTGACCAGGTGATTGGTTGGGCTCGTAAAACCGTTAAAGAATTCTAATAGGCTTTCAACAACTTTTTATCGACGTTTGTCGATCATAGGCGAAATACTCTTATGAAAAAGGCAATTTGTTATATAAACCAGTTCTTCGCCGGTATCGGCGGTGAAGACAAGGCCGATCATCAGCCAGAAATCCGCGACGGTGCTGCCGGCTCTACCATGGCTCTGGCTGCTGCACTAAAAGATATTGAAATCACCCATACTATTGTTTGTGGTGACAACTTTATGGGTAGCCACCGTGAAGATGCTATCTCCATCATCACTGATTTTATTAAAGATAAAGAATTTGACGTCTTTATCGCAGGTCCAGCTTTTCGTGCAGGTCGCTATGGTGTTGCCTGTGGTGAAATCTGCCGGGCAGTACAGAATGAGTTTAATGTCCCTGTCTTTTCATCCATGAATGATGAAAACCCGGGTGCTGAAATGTTCCGCAAGGAAATGATTATCTTTGAAGGGGGCAAGAGTGCTGCCGCTATGCGTAAAGACGCTGGCAAGATGGCAGATTATATAAGCCGCTTCCTGGCAGGTGAACCTGTTGGTCATGCCGAGAAAGAAGGTTATTTTGGTCGTGGCAAGCGTCATATGGTTTTTGACCCTGAGTTAAAACCTGCCTCTGATCGTGCAGTAGAGATGCTGATGAGCAAGCTGTCCGGTAAGCCTTTTGTCACCGAGCTACCCATTCCTACAGTAGACCGGGTAGACATTGCGCCTGCTATTAAAGACCTGTCCAAGGCAACCATTGCAGTGATCAACACCGGTGGCATTGTCCCTGTGGATAACCCTGACCGTATTCAGTCAGCGTCTGCTACCCGCTGGGGGCGTTACGATATCAGTGAGATGGAGCGTCTGGAAAGCGGCGTCTTCAAGACTATCCATGCCGGTTATGACCCCATGATGGCTGATGGCAACCCTAATGTCTGTGTGCCGCTGGATGTACTGCGCGATATGGAGAAAGCAGGCAAGATTGGCAAACTCCATGAGTTCTTCTATTCCACTGTAGGCACAGGTACTACCCAGAAAGAAGCTGCCCGTATGGCCCAGGAGATGATACCGCCTATACAGGAAGCCAATGTTGACGGGGTATTGCTGGTCTCCACCTGAGGAACCTGTACTCGTTGCGGTGCAACGATCGTCAAAGAAATTGAAAAAACTGGTATGCCCATCGTCCAAATCGCCAACCTGGTACCTGTAGCCACTACCACAGGTTCCAACCGGATTGTACCTGGTTATGCCATTCCATACCCTCTGGGCAACCCGGAGCTGACCCAGGAAGCCCAGTACAAAATGCGTCACCATCGTGTGGAAGTGGCACTGGATGCACTGGCTACACCCATTGATGAGCAAACCGTGTTCAAAGTGAAAATCTAAATCAGCTTTTCTCAAATGGGGGGGGACTCTGTTTCTTCCCCCTCCTTCATGATTTTCCACACTGAACATGCCTCCTGGTTTGGAGGGAGCTTATGAAAAATCAAGCAAATGATAAAACAGTCTTTATAGTCGGGCTGGCCATAGTGCTGGCTATTGTACTTATGGGGATTTTTGTTCCCGATATATTGAGTTCTGTTGGTAACTCATTAATGGCTGGCGTAACCGGAAATTTTGGCTGGCTCTATAATATCAGCACCTTCATTTTTGTTATCTTCTGTATCTGGATTGCCTTTAGCCGTTTCGGTAGCATCAAGCTGGGCAATGAAGCACCTGAATATAGTCGTGGCACCTGGTTTGCCATGCTATTTTCTGCCGGGATGGGAATTGGTTTGGTGTTTTGGGGGGTTGCTGAGCCTCTTAATCACTTCCTTAGCCCTGTTAATACCATTGAAGGTGGGTCTGTTGAAGCGGCCCAGTTTGCCATGCGTAAATCGTTCCTGCATTGGGGATTGCAGCCCTGGGCTGGCTATAGCGTATTAGGCCTGACTCTGGCTTATATTCAATTCAGCAAGAAAAAAGCCGGATTAATCAGTAACCTGCTATTGCCCTTTATGGGGGATCGTTGTAGCCAGTCAGGCTGGGGAAAGCTGATTAATATACTGGCACTTTTTGCAACAACTGCGGGTATTGCCACCTCTCTTGGTCTCGGCGCCCAGCAGATTAATAGTGGCCTGTCTTATGTTTTTGGTATACCTGATACCGCACTGGTAAAAATAATTCTGGTTGCCTGTATTACTGTGGTTGTTATTGCCTCAACCTTATCCGGTATGAAAAAAGGGGTTAAATACCTTTCCAATATCAACATTGTTATTGCTGTGCTGATTGTGGTACTGGCATTTATTATTGGACCCACCATTGATATCCTGAATACATTTACCAATACGTTTGGCCATTATTTGCAGGACTGGTTATCAGATAGTCTGGCCATTGGCGACTTTGTGCAAGAGAGCTGGTATAGCAGCTGGACCCTCTTTTATTGGGCCTGGTGGATTGCCTGGACTCCTTTTGTTGCACCTTTTGTTGCCCGTATATCCCGGGGGCGGACTATCAGGGAGTTTGTGCTTGGCGTACTGATTGCACCTTCCATTGCCTCTTTCTTCTGGTTCTCTGTATTCGGTGGTATGGGTCTTAACAGTGACCTGGAGGTTATCCGGCAAGCGGTTCAGTCTACATCCACGGCCCTGTTTGTGGTAATGGGACACTATCCAATGGGTAGTGTAATATCAGTACTGGTGATACTGGTACTGTTCACCTTCTTTATTACCTCTGCCAA
This sequence comes from Endozoicomonas sp. Mp262, assembly GCF_025643335.1. Taxonomy (NCBI): domain Bacteria; kingdom Pseudomonadati; phylum Pseudomonadota; class Gammaproteobacteria; order Oceanospirillales; family Endozoicomonadaceae; genus Endozoicomonas; species Endozoicomonas sp. Mp262. The sequence goes on from NZ_CP092489.1 coordinate 2,658,232, forward strand.
TGGTGCCACTTATGTCTTGGGTACTTTGTCCACGAACGGTATGGCAGAACCACCTGCGCGGATGAAAGTAACCTGGGCTGTATTACAATCTGCCCTGGCCTTGGTACTGATGCTGGGGAGTGCCAATGGTTTGACCCTGCTGCAAACTGTTTCTCTGGCGGCAGCCTTTCCCTTTATCTTTGTGCTTTATCTGAGTATGGCTGCGCTATTACGCTTCGTCCGGGAAGAGACGCCTTTAGTTAAGGAATCATCAGAACATCATAAACCGTTAAAAGTATAAACCTGAGCTTTGCAGCCTCTTTTGTAGGCTGCTTTTTTGATGAGTCCGTATGGGCCTTTGGAGGGGTAAAGGTGATTAATAGGATTGTTTGTGGCGGTTAAAAATAACCAGCGAATTTTTCTCGGGCTTGTTCCAGGATTTGCCTTAATCTAGATGGCTGAGGCATAGAGCCTCTTGGCTGCTTAGGTGGGGTATATCCGGAGCCAAACCCAGAATCATATTGGCGCTTGCGAGGTACTGCCGGGATAGAACCTGGTAACACCTTGTCAAAATCGAAAGCGTCGACTTTAATGTGATACGTAGCGCAATATTCAAGAAATATTTCTTTTTCTTCATCGCTAACAGTAAAAATCATTTTTGGCGGGAGAACAGATCGCTGCTGCTTGTTACGTTCTGCTTCCAGAACAAGACCCTTAGTTAAGGCTTCAAACATTTTCTGTCTGTAAAATTCAACTATTTTACCTCTTGAGTTTTTAGCAAATGCATAAGTGCTTAATGGGGATACGATGATTACATCTGGGTTGCCATCTATACTTTGTTGTTTGAAAGGCTGTTTTTTTTTCTATCCTGCTTCTTGCAAAAAGAGAAGCTTTTGGATAGTTAGTTACTTGACATAGAGCTTCCTCTTGACTGCCTCGGCCAGTGGGTAGCCAAGACGGCTTAGTACCAGAAATGATCTGGTGTAGTATTCCGCCAACCCCCCCCAAATTGCTTGCCTCCGGCGATGACGGTACTGACGCCACGGTTAGCACCAGATTTGACGGATACATAAGCCGTCAGGAAAGCACTGTCCCACTTTGTTGCCATGATAACGGTTAAATCAGATATTGCTGGGGTTGATCCTCGGGTTGTTTGTTTTCTCAATATCCCTCTATCGTCATCTGTGAATTTTATTGAGCCTATTTTGAGATCATGAAGTTCGCAGTTTTGAGTACAGGTTTGTTCAGCCACTCTGGCAGCTAAAATATAACTTTTTACACTGCTTTCACTGTGTGGAAACTTGGAATTTTTAAAGTATGCTATGCCTTGATATGAAGGACTGGGTAATGATTGATGATTGTGCTTTGCTTTTTTTGGGTGATGACTTTTTAAACTTTCTTCATGTTTTCTTTTACCATTCGCAGAATAAGCCATGTTTGATGTAATAATTAAACTAATTGTTATTAAAATGGATAATAGCTTTCCTGAATTTGTATCATAAATGCATAACCTCTGTAACCAGAGGGTTGTTACAGAGCCTTTGAAGTGAATCAGAACTCAGGGGTACTCTGTTAAGCAACCAAACCAAACAGAGGACGCCAAGGATGGCCTTTAAGCACCTTAGCTCTGAAGAGAGACATTATATCGAAATCGAACTGAAAAATGGGACTTCTCAAAATAAAATTGCAGAAAAACTCGGGCGTTCACAGAGTTCGCTGTCACGGGAGTTAGGACGCAACACAGGGCAGCGTGGTTACAGGCACCAGCAGGCTCATCGTAAGGCTCAACAGCGTCATAAGGAAAAACCCAAGGCGGTGAAGTTGACGGAAGATATTAAGCGACGGATTGCTCAAGATATCCGGGCTGACTGGAGTCCTGAGCAAGTGGCTGGAAGGCTTGAAAAAGAAGGGATAATCAAGTTGCATCATGAGACGATTTACCAGTTCATAGAGGATGATAAGCGCACTGACGGTACCCTGTATAAACACTTGCGCCATCAGAAAAAAACGTACCGAAAGCGATATGGTTCAGCTCATAACCGAACAGGCATACCTAACCGGGTAGGTATTGAAGAGCGCCCGGAGATCGTCAACAACAGGGGGCGTGTTGGTGACTGGGAGGCGGATACCGTAATCGGCAAAAACCATAAGGGTGCCATTGCCACACTGGATGAGCGAAAGACTAAACTGCGCCTTGCTGTTCCGCTGCCAGGAAAGAAAGCAAAAGCGGTTAAACAGGCAGTGATTGATACACTCAAGCCCCTGAAAAGGTTTGTTAAAACGATCACTTACGACAACGGTAAGGAATTTGCTCAGCATGAAGCAATCAACAAAGCCTTGAGCTGCGACAGCTACTTTGCTGTGCCCTACCACTCTTGGGAGAGAGGCCAGAATGAGAATGCCAATGGGCTGCTCAGGCAGTACTTTCCCAAATCAATGGAGCTTCATAACGTCAAAGAAAGAGACGTTATCATTGCGGTAGACAAGCTGAACAGCAGGCCCAGGAAATGCCTCGGTTACAAAACACCATATGAGGCATTCAAAGAGTTAACTGGAGTGAATGCAAGAAAAGTCATGGGTTATGCATTTATGACTTGAATTCAGGTTTGATAAAAGAGCGAGAGTGCTATTTAATTTTTTTGAATACATCGCTATAAGGCCCCGTCTTAATTTGAATGCTTTTAGCAAATTAAAGATAGTAAGAGTATTAAATAATGCAATGATAGATAAAGGTTAAAGAGAACTATGAAAGAGACAGTTGATTTCTCCCAGTGAGAGCCATATTTTAATCACTGCCGTTTTATCAACGCGGCAGTTTTATTAAAGGTACCTGAGGGGGTAGATGATCACCTCCTTTTCTATCCGGGATCCCCTGATTTTACTGTAAGGCCAAGAACTGTATTATGAGCCGTACATAAGTACACTGAAGAAAGTTGGTTGGGGGATAATGGATCAGATTACAGCATGTGTTGCTGGTGGGCACCTGTGTGAAAAACTGTGTCGGGTAGGGGCTGTAAATCAGGCATATTTCCCTGATTTACACGATGATCTGGTGCTATTTAGTACCTGTTATCAGGCTGACTTAGATGCTGTTTCGTACTATCAAAACAAGGGTGTGCTGCTTCCTTCTTCATTAATGAAGGCAAGAAGTAAACGGCAGGCAGAGTATTTAGCAGGTCGTTATTGTGCCAGGGAGGGGCTAAAAGCATTGGGTTCCAGTAAATGTTTTGTTCCTACTAATAAAGACAGAAGTCCTTGTTGGCCTGTGGGTTATATCGGTTCGATCACCCATAGTAATGGCTTGGCACTGGCTATTGTTGGGGAAATTCACCAATTTAGGGCTATTGGTATTGATGCCGAGGAGATTGTTCCAGCTGAAAGAGCTGAGAGACTGTCAAAAGCGGTTCTACTGCCGGATGATTTGAAGCTTCAGGAATCTATGGGTTTACCTTTCGATTGGTTTTTCACCCTCGTTTTTTCGGCAAAAGAAAGCTTGTTTAAGTTGCTTTATCCTGAGGTGGGGCGCTTTTTTGGCTTTGATGCAGCAGTAATGAAAGAGCTGGATACGGTTAATCAAACATTTACTGTGATGCTGACAGAAGACTTGGCGGCAGGCTTATCGGCTGGTAGCCAGTATTTTGGACAATATATGGCAGTGGGTGGGTATTTGATTACGCTAATGTTGATGGATAAAAAGACTAACTAGGTCTGTGTAAATAGCTTGAGCCTCAGTATCGTCGGCTCTGGAAGACGCCAAGGGCACTCTTCCAGAGGTTGATATCGACTATCTAAAAAAAACCGGGAGAGGAATCTTCCGGTTTTTTTTATTTCAGGAACAGGCGTTACCCATTAGACTGGATGCCTCAATAAAAAGGATAACAAAGTGCAACGGGAAAAAATAAGAATTGCTATCCAAAAGCAAGGCCGCCTCGGGACTGAGTCCAAAGAGTTACTAAGGCGCTGTGGCATCAAATTCAGTGTGATGGGGGAACGCTTGGTTGTTCACTCCGACAACTTGCCTATAGACCTGTTATTGGTCAGGGATGATGATATTCCAGGATTGGTAATGGATGGGCTTGTTGATCTGGGTATTATCGGAGAAAACGAACTACAGGAAACGGGTTTAGAGCGAGCTACCAGAAGGGAGCCTTGCGATTATCAAAAACTGCGGACTTTGGATTTTGGCTACTGTCGGTTGGCGATTGCTCTCGATCAAGATCAACCTTATCAGGGCATACAAAGCTTTGAGGGAAAACGAATAGCAACAACCTACCCCCAATTGCTGAAGCAGTATATGCAGGAAAAAGGGGTTAATTGTGATACCTGTATTTTAAATGGATCCGTGGAAGTGGCTCCCCGGGCAGGCCTTGCTGATGCTATCTGTGACCTGGTATCCACTGGAGCAACCCTGGAAGCTAATGGCCTCAGGGAAGTTGAAGTTATTCTGGCTTCCAGTGCGGTATTAATACAGCGTACAGGTCATTTTAACGGGGAACAGCAGTCATTAATTAATCGTCTTCTGGTTCGTATTCAGGGCGTGATACAGGCTAAAGAGTCTAAATACATCATGCTCCATGCACCGCTTGAGTGCCTTGATGATATTAAAGCATTATTGCCTGGTGCAGAAGATCCTACGGTCATGCCCTTAGCCAATGATAGAGACAGGGCTGCTATTCATTTAGTGAGTTCTGAAAATTTATTCTGGGAAACCATGGAACAATTAAAACAGCTGGGAGCAAGTTCCATTCTGGTGTTGCCTATCGAAAAAATGATGGAGTAGGGACAGTGAAGCAGATTAATTGGCAGGATGTTAATGAACAACAAAAAAATGCCTGGCTAATGCGCCCGGCAATTGCTCAGGGCAAAAAGGTTTCTCAAGCCGTTGCTGCAATCATTGCTGAAGTAAGGTCACGGGGTGATGATGCGTTAATTGAGCTGACTGGCAAACTTGATCAGTTTCATTCTAAGACGTTTAAAGTCAGTTTCAAGGAAATTAAGGCGGCCTCTGATCAGATTAATAACCCACTAAAGTTGGCAATTGATAAAGCCAGTGAAAATATCAAGGCTTTCCATCAAGCTCAGAAACTAATGCCTGTTCAAGTTGAAACGCAACCGGGTATTGTTTGTGAACAGGTAACGCGACCTATTAATTCGGTGGGTCTATATATTCCAGCAGGTAGTGCACCGCTCATATCCACTGTTTTAATGTTGGGTATTCCTGCCAGAATAGCGGGTTGTCAAAGAGTCGTATTGTGTTCCCCTCCGCCTATTGCTAACGAAATTCTTTATGCAGCTTCTTTATGCGGTATTACTGAAATTTATTCTTTGGGAGGAGCCCAGGCTATAGCAGCCATGGCCTATGGCACAGAAACTATTGCCAGGGTTGATAAGCTGTTTGGCCCTGGCAGTGCTTATGTTACCGAAGCAAAACGACAGGTGTGTGCTGATTATCAAGGTGCAATGATTGATATGCCCGCAGGCCCCTCAGAAGTGCTGGTGATTGCCGATAGTGATGCCGATCCTGATTTTATTGCGGCAGATTTGTTAAGCCAGGCTGAACACGGCCCGGACTCTCAGGTGGTGTTAGTGACACCGGATAAACAAATTGCTGAGAAAACCGCAGAATCGGTTCGATATCAGTTAGCCAAACTTCCCCGTGCAGAAATTGCTGGGCAGGCATTGGAATCCAGCCTGTTAATTGTTGCTGAAACCCTTGATGAATGTGTATCCATTGCCAATCAATATGGCCCTGAGCATCTGGTTATACAGACTCGAAACCCCCGTGAGTTGTTGCCCTGGCTGGATCAGGCCGGGTCTATTTTCCTTGGACAGTGGTCACCGGAGTCTATGGGGGATTATGCTTCCGGAACCAACCATGTCTTACCCACCTATGGCTATACCCGGTCTTGCTCCAGTCTCGGGCTGGCCGACTTTACACGACGGATGACTGTTCAGGAGCTGACGGCTGAGGGATTTCTTAACCTGGCACCGACAGTGACTGCTTTGGCAGATGCTGAAGGTTTGGCGGCTCATGGGCAAGCAGTGACACTCCGGATGGAAAAGCTAAAAGCGGCAGGTTTTGAACGATGAATGGGGAAAAACTCGCCCGAAAGTCGGTACAGACGTTGATGCCTTATCAGTCAGCCCGGCGGCTGGGAAGCAGCGGTGATATTTGGTTGAATGCCAATGAGTCACCTTTTTCAAATAAATACCAGGTGAGTTGTGACCGGCTGAACCGTTACGGCGCTTGTCAGCCTGACGAACTGGTTGAAGCCTATGCCCATTATGCAGGAGTCAAAAAGGAAAAGATCCTGACATGCAGGGGAGCTGATGAAGGAATTGACTTGCTTATTCGAACCTTTTGCGAACCAGGGCAGGACAGTATTCTCTACTGTCCACCCACTTATGGTATGTATGGAATCAGTGCTCAAACAGTAGGCGTAGCTGTTAAAGCACTACCTAAGACAGCTGACTGGCAATTAGATATACCATTAATTAGAAAAAATCTGGATTCAGTCAAGCTGGTTTTTATCTGCAATCCCAATAACCCTACAGGGAACCTGATTCAGCCGCAGGCTATTAAAGCCTTATTGGATATGACCTACAGTAAAGCACTGGTTGTGGTGGATGAAGCCTATATTGATTTTTGCCCTGAAGCTTCATCCGTACAGCTACTCAATGAGTACCCTAACCTGGTGATACTAAGGACATTATCCAAAGCCTTTGCCCTGGCAGGCCTGCGCTGTGGTTTTGTTCTGGCCCATGCAGATATCATCCAGCTGCTGTTAAAAGTCATTGCGCCCTATCCTGTTCCTGTCCCTGTGGAAGAAATTGCAACTCAGGCCCTTTCTGACCATGGAGTGAAAACAACTAAAAGTCAGGTAGAAGTGCTAAGGGCTAACCACGTATACCTTGCTGAAAAACTTTCTGAATTTAATGGCGTTACTGTCTACGAAAGTGTTGGCAATTTTCTGTTGGTTCAGTTTCCAGACTCGGAGCAGGTGTTTTCCTGCTTATGGAATCAGGGGATTACAGTAAGGCATTCACCTATCCATCAATGTCTGCGTATTAGTATCGGCAGTCGTGAAGAGTGTGAAGAGCTTGTTGCAGCTATTGAAAGTCAGTTGAAGTGATCAGGAAGTAAGCAATGAAAAAAGAAAAAATACTGTTTATTGACCGTGATGGAACACTCATTCTTGAGCCGCCTGAAGATTTTCAGGTAGACCGGCTGGATAAACTCAAGCTGGAACCTCTGGTTATCCCTGCTTTGCTCAGTTTACAGGAAGCCGGTTATATCCTTGTGATGGTAACTAACCAGGATGGATTGGGTACCGATAGTTTTCCACAGGCTGATTTTGATCAACCACACTCAATGATGATGGAAATTTTCGAGTCACAGGGCGTTTACTTTTCTGATGTACTTATTTGTCCACACTTTGATGGGGATAACTGCAGTTGTCGTAAGCCGAAGTTGGGATTGGTAGAAAAATACCTTAAGGAAGGGCAGGTTGATTTTGCGACATCAGCCGTTATTGGTGATCGACAGACCGACTTGCAGCTAGCCGGTAATATGGCTATTCAGGGCATTCAGTATCATCCTGAAACTATGGGCTGGCCGAGAATTGTCAAACTTCTGACCCAAAAGCAAAGGACGGCTGAAATTGAACGCATTACCCGGGAAACAGCTATCCGAATCCGGGTTAATCTGGATGAATCGGGTAACAGTGAAATTGAAACCGGCATTGGTTTCTTTGATCATATGCTGGATCAGATTGCCACCCATGGAGGATTTCAGTTAAAAGCCCATGTTAAGGGAGACCTTAATATTGATGATCATCATACGGTGGAAGACACTGCCCTAGCGCTTGGTCGGGCACTGAAAGAGGCTCTTGGTGATAAACGGGGTATTGGCCGTTTTGGTTTTACCTTACCTATGGATGAATGTCTGGCACAGTGTGCGCTGGATTTGTCAGGCAGACCTTTTTTAAAGTTAGATGCAGCGTTTGCACGGGATCAGGTGGGGGACCTTTCCACTGAAATGGTTCCCCATTTTTTCCGTTCACTCACTGATGCCCTTGCCTGTACTTTGCATCTTTCATCTGTTGGCGTTAATACCCACCATATTATTGAAAGCCTGTTTAAGGCGTTTGGCAGAACATTGCGCCAGGCTATTAAAGTGGGGGGGAAAGAATTGCCCAGCAGTAAGGGGGTTCTGTAATGGCTGGGAAAAAGCAAACCGTCGTTATTATTGATACGGGCTGTGCCAATATTCTTTCAGTAAGATATGCTATTGAGCGTTTAGATTACAAGGTCGTTGTCAGCTATGCCCCTGATGTTTTAATAAATGCTGACAAGTTGTTTCTACCTGGCGTTGGAACAGCACAGGAAGCGATGAAAAATCTGGAGAAGCGCCAACTGACAGAGACCCTTAAGCAGATTGATAAACCTATGCTGGGTATCTGTCTGGGTATGCAGTTGCTATGCTCTTTTTCGGAAGAAAAAAATAAAAAGGCAGAGAACGTTATATCCTGTTTAGGCTTCTGTGAAGCACCAGTGAGAAAAATGGACGTGGCTTCCTTACCTCTTCCTCATATGGGCTGGAATAGGGTGATTGCCATTAAGGATCACCCACTATTCAATGGTATTTCCCCAGGAAGCTTTTTTTACTTTGTCCATAGTTATGCCATCCCCTTTTCCCATCATGATGGTTATACCATTGCTAACTGCCAGTATGGTGAATGGTTTTCTGCGGCTATTCAAAAAGACAATTACCATGGCGTCCAGTTTCATCCGGAACGCTCGGGTAAGGTGGGTTCGCAATTAATAAAAAATTTTCTGGAGCTATAAATAATGATAATACCCGCTCTTGATTTAATTAATGGTCAGGTGGTCCGCTTGTTTCAGGGGGATTATGGGCAAGTCACCGAGTACAAGGTCAATCCTGCACAGCAATTTAATGACTACCAGCAAGCGGGTGCGGAGTGGTTGCATCTGGTTGATTTAACCGGTGCAAAAGATCCGGCAGCACGACAGCTGGCATTAATCAGCGAGCTTCTGGGGAGTATTTCAGCGAATGTACAAATTGGTGGAGGTATTCGCACAGAGGATGATATGTCGTCTTTATTACAAGCAGGGGCTGATCGCGTGGTAATCGGCTCAACCGCGGTAAAGCACCCCGAGCGAGTGAAGGAATGGATAAAACGCTATGGGCCTGAGAAGGTGGTATTGGCGATGGATATAAATATTGACAGGGAAGGTCGGCGTCAGGTTGCTCTATCAGGCTGGCAGGAAAACTCAGGTATTCAGATGGAAACCCTGCTGGATAACTTTTTGACCGTAGGCCTTAAGCATGTGTTATGCACCGATATTTCCCGTGATGGCACTTTAACGGGGGCAAATGTCGAGCTTTATAGGGATCTATCACATCAGTTTCCAGAAATTGCTTTTCAGGCTTCCGGAGGCATTGGTTCATTGGACGATATAGCAGCCCTGAAAAATTCAGGTGTTACTGGTGTTATTGTTGGTAGGGCATTGCTGGATGGAAAATTTACAGCCAGAGAGGCTTTTGATGGCTGGAGGCGTTAGGTGATGCTGGCAAAACGTATTATTCCCTGTCTGGATGTTAGAAATGGGCAGGTAGTAAAGGGTGTTCGTTTCCGTAATCATGAAGTGATGGGTGATATTGTACCTCTGGCAAAGCGCTATGCTGAAGAAGGTGCTGATGAGCTGGTGTTTTACGATATTACCGCTTCCAGTGATGGCCGGGTGGTGGATAAAGGCTGGATTGCCAGGATTGCCGAAGTTATTGATATCCCTTTCTGTGTTGCCGGAGGCATTCGCTGTTTGGAAGATGCACGACGGGTATTAAATGATGGGGCTGACAAGATTTCCATTAATTCCCCAGCCTTGGCTAATCCTGAGTTGATAACAGAGCTGGCGGATACCTTTGGTGTGCAATGTATTGTGGTGGGTATTGACTCGTACCTCGATGAGCAGACAGGTCGCTATCAGGTTTATCAGTATACCGGTGATGTCTCTCGAACCCGGCTGACAAAGTGGCAGACGCTGGACTGGGTTCAGGAGGTGCAAAAAAGGGGAGCCGGAGAAATTGTATTGAATGTTATGAACCAGGACGGTGTTCGTCAGGGCTATGACTTGAAACAGCTAGCTTGGGTTCGGGAAGCTTGTAAGGTGCCCCTGATAGCCTCTGGAGGTGCTGGAGAAATGGAGCACTTTGCAGAAGTGTTTAAGCAAACGGGAGTGAGTGGGGCACTGGCGGCCTCTGTCTTCCATAAGCAAATTATCAGGATTAATGAGCTTAAAGAATACTTAAAAAAACAACAGATAGGGGTTCGGATATGAGCCTGATAGAAGCAATTGACTGGAATAAAAATAATGGGCTTGTGCCTGCCATTATTCAGGATAATAGTAGCTGTCAGGTATTGATGCTGGGCTATATGAACAAAGAAGCGTTATTGACAACTCTGGAAACGGAATGGGTGACATTCTGGTCCCGAACCAAAGAGCGTCTCTGGACCAAAGGAGAGACTTCTGGCAATAAACTCAGGTTAAAGAGCATAGGTCTGGACTGTGATCAGGATACATTGTTAGTTAAAGCTGCACCTGAAGGGCCAACATGCCATTTGAACACCACCACGTGTTTTGATTCCGGCCCATATCCAACAGAACCCGACCCTGAAAATACGTCTCTGTTGTTCCTGGGGCAACTGGAAAAAGTACTTGCTGAAAGAAAAAAGGCTAGTCCGGAGTCTTCTTATACTGCCAGCCTTTATGCAAAAGGTTCCAAAAGAATAGCCCAGAAAGTTGGAGAGGAGGGTGTTGAAGTGGCATTGGCTGCTGTAGCTGGGGATAAGGAAGAGTTGATTAATGAGTCGTCCGATTTGATTTATCATTTGCTGGTGTTGTTGCAAGACCAGGGATTGACCTTGTCTGGTATTGTGGAAAAATTAAAGGAAAGACATCAATCATAAGTACGGCTGATCCAGCTACTTTTTAAGAAAGTAGCTGTTATAACGGGTGCTGCTAATAGTATTGGACATGCTATTGCTAACGATGCTGGATCTTTATAGGGCGAATATTTGCCATGGTATAGCATTCTTTCTCCAGAAATCCATAAAATACTTTGCTGCCCACCTACTATTTTTTTGACCTGTTTGGTAATAATGGCAAATGTCGACTATATAAAATGGGTTGTTCAATATTGAGTGATACACCAGTTATTCTATCCTTGATAAACAAATCAAGGGCTATGGCTTTCTTTATCGATTTTATGGGGTGTTTGTTATTATCATGTTTCGGTTTTTTATTTTTTGCTATTTTGTCACTTTATCAATTAAAGGAGTGAAAGCAGTGGAACGATGCTATCTTTGTTATGACGGAGATGAAGGAGTGCTACACTGCACTGATACTGATTATGTTAATATGAGAAAAAATGAGGAGTCATATCAGGATTGGCCGTGTCAGGATAGAGAAACGATTTATGCCCGTGTAGGGCTACGAGTAATAGGTAAATACTCTGAGAGAGAAGATCCATTCTTAACCGATACTGTAAAAAACAAAGTAAGGATGATGGGAAATGATTACGAATTAACTGATGAGATGAATGGAGCTTATCTTGGGAAAGATGGAGAAGTGGATGGTTTTGCTATTGAAGGTGGAGGGAGTGAAGCCCTGGAGAGTGACACTTTTAGAAATGGTTTACCCACGGAAGTGGTTATAAGGACAAAGAAGAGTTATGTTTCGAAATATGCAAGAGAACATGGTATGATAAATATTGAATTGATATTATCTAGAAAAAATCTATTTGAAAATGATCTTTTGCATGCTGAAACCCTTGAGATTGCAAATGCAGCCATTCAACAATATCACCCTGATATCCATCCGGTTGATGGAAAAGATTTCGATATGGTATGCGAATTTAAAGGGTTTATTTTTAATAATGATAAATTTCACCCTGGTAAAGCTTATTTGTTAGAGAACTGGCTTAAAAATATTTGTTATTATCAGGATGATCCTCATCATAAGCTTTTTTTGGCTTGGTGTGAGGTTATAATTGATGGGTGGCATAGAGAAAAAAAGAAGCAAGGTGCCGATTTTAAATATAAAAAAATTCAAACAGTGTGTGATGATTTAAAGTATTATATAGGTGAGTATTTAGAAAAAACGAATCATAACACATTGGGTGAACTACCATTCCAGAAGATAAGTAAAGTGCAGATGAAAATTAATGATGATGTATTAAAATACAGTCAACTCACCCCTGTTCAGTCAGTAAATAGCGAGTGTCAAGTAGTAAAAAAAGAGATGTTGGTAATTGAGCTTGACCACAATTACAATACTACGCAATTGGGAGGTGGTGTATTGGATCAGCGTGGTATTATACCCAGACATAGTAATCGAAAATGTAAAAAGAAAACTGGTAAATATCAATGTGATCGGTCAGGTAAAATAGTATCTATGGTGCCGTATGCAAGGCAAGACTCGGGATATGATACTGCTGATAGCCAGAAGCAAAAGCATGTTTCTAGTGAAAAGAATCGAAGGCTTGCACTACGAGATGGTTTTTTGAGATTAAAGAATTCGATTAACGAGCAATTGCAAGATGGTCAATCTCCTCTAGGAGAAAAAGCATCAAAAATGAATATTTTAATGGCAGCTAAAGAGCTTATAAATAAACTTGGAGAGTTAGAAAGAAAACTGGAAGAAGAAAGAGGGGTTTTGGAAGATGAGAGTTTTTGGTTGAAGGAAAAGCTTTCAGGTTTATAGAAAGGAGAGCCTGTAAATAATTTTGTGTAAACGCCACTTTTTCTTTACGCCTTGATCCGGTCTGGAAACATAATTTCAAACCGGTTCATGGCGGCTTTCCCGTTCAACGCTTATTGTTGCCCTCCTCTTTGGAGCGCTAAATAAAAAGCGCCTGAAAATTAGATTACAACCTCTTCTAGCAGCCTGTCGGACTTAGCCGATCGTAGCGAGAAAAAGACCGGTTTGAGCCATTTTTTATGCTGATTCGAGGCGAATAGTGGTTCTATTTAACGAGAATCAGCATAAAAAATGGCCAAATCCGGCTTTTTCGCAGTAGGTCAGAGCTAAGTCCGACAGGCTGCTAGGCGGCAGAACAATAACCACTGGCCTTTTGTTTTAAATCCCTGAAAACATCAATCATGGCAAAAGCCAGTTCTAAAGCCTGTTCTCCATTTAGTCTGGGGTCACAGAGGGTGGTATAGTTACGCTGTAATTGTTCCTCGGTGAGACCTTTATAACCACCAATACATTCTGTGACCTGCTCACCAGTCATTTCCAGATGAATACCACCGCCATGACTCCCCTCTGCGTGATGGATAGCAAAGAAGTGCCTTAATTCAGTCAATACGTGATTGAGATCCCGGGTTTTATAGCCTGATGAGCTGGTAAAAGTATTGCCATGCATCGGGTCACAGCTCCAGATAACCTTATAGCCACTTTGGTTAACGGCTTTGATTAAACCTGGTAGGTGTGCCTCAACCTTATCAGCGCCCATTCGGGTAATAATGTTGACTTTTCCGGGTTTGTTTTCCGGGTTCAGCCGTTCTATCAGTCTTAATAGCTCATCGTTGGCCAGGGTGGGGCCCGCTTTTATACCGATAGGGTTATTGATACCCCTGGCGAATTCAATATGGGCGCCATCCAGCTGTCGTGTACGATCGCCAATCCAGAGCATATGACCGGAGTTGTTATACCAGTTACCTGTAGCTTCTTCCTGACGGGTCAGGGCCTGCTCATAAGGAAGCAGGAGGGCTTCATGGGATGTATACAGCGGTATACGGTTACCAGATACTAAGTGCGCCTGATAGCCACAAGCTTTCATAAAACTGAAGGACTCATTCATCTGCATGGCAGCAGCATTATAAATACTTAACTCTGGTGCACTGGCAATATAATCCAGATTTTGTTTATGGGCAGTTTCCAGTGAGGCAAACTCACTACGGGTCATTGCCCTGACCTGATTAAGGGTAGACGCTGCCTGTTGATAAGCTTTTATCATTCGCTCCGGATCGGGCTGCCGGGCTTCGCTATTAAAGGCAATGCCATTGATAATATCGCCTTTGTAAACAGGGAGAGTGCAGTCATCCTTTGTTTCAATGACTGCCGACCTTGGCTTGGCAAATTGGCCTGCCAGCCGCCCTACTCGAATAACAGGCAGCCCTGTTCCGAATGTTAATGCTACGGACATTTGAGCCATTAGAGTAAACAGGCTTTGGGTATGATAAGCCGTAAAGGCAGAAAATGTTTCTGCACAGTCACCACCCTGAAGCAGGAAAGCCCTGCCGTCGGCGACTCTGGCCAGATCGCTGGTGAGAGCGCGGATTTCATCATTAAATACCAGGGGGGGATGAGCCTGTAGTTGCTGTTCAACCGCTGCCAGATGGGTCGTATTAGCATATTGGGGAAGCTGGCAGGCTACGCTATTTTTCCAGCTATCAGGACTCCATTTACTCATACTAATGGTCTCATTAATTTTTTCAGTTAAGCTGTTTGTGCATTAATTGTCGTTTGGTTTCTATCTTTCAGTTTCAGGGTCAATAGCCAGACAAGAATGGGTAATGCTGTTGCTATAGTGATGGCAAGCCAGCCCAGGAAAGAGGTATTGCCGAGTACCCCTGTGGATTGCTGAGTGAGGATCACAGAAGCAATCGCTGCTGCAACACCGGTGGATATATGCCGTGTCGCATTCTGAAGCGCCATAAAACCAGCCCGTTGTGATGGCGCTGGAATTTGCATCATCAGTGTCTGAGTAGATACTGTTCTGATGGCATTGAAGCCCATAAATACAGTAAAGACCACAGGAATGGATACAATGCCTGGGGCAATAAACAAAGTCACAATGGCTGTCACAAAACCAATTATACCAATTCCACTGGCTATAACGGAGCCGAAACGGTCAATCATATGACCGGTAAACCAGGTCAGCAGATAGGTAATGACACCACCTGCCATGTAAAGGCTGCCGACCAGTTCACGATCGTAGTCAAGGTTATATTGCAGATAACCTGCCAGGTGGGGAATAAGCAGAAATCCGGAAACAATGCCTGCTGTGACACACCCAAGACCCAAGACCATTTCATTGGTAAGGGAGATTCTCTTTGATGGCCCAGGTTGTTTATTAGAGTTGTTGGCGGTTTGCTTGGGAATGTATAACCAGAGCAACCCGGAAGCGAAAATACCAAGAAGACCTAACACTTGAAATGCAAACTGCCAGTTATACCAGAGTGAAATTTGCAGGCCTGCTGGCACACCCAGGATTGCTGCCAGGGAAAAGGCACCTGCTATTTTTCCCATAGCTCTGCCACGACGGGCAGGGGGAATAGTATCAATGACCAGTGCCATAGCAAAGGAGGAGGTCAATCCTCCAAAGAGGCCAGCTATGATCCGGGTTATTATCAGCGAATAAAGACCGGATGAAACAGAGGCAGCAAAAGCAGCCAGGCTAAGTCCCATTATGGAAACAACCAGGGCTTTACGACGATCGAAGTGATCCAGCTTTGCTGATAGCAGTATCAGGGTAATGGCGGCAGATAAGGCATAGGCTGTACTGAACAGTCCAACCTGGCTGAGGGGAATTCCAAGGCTAGTGGTGATATCAGGTCCCATTGGCATCACCATAATAAAATCCAGGGTGGTGATAAACTGGGTTAGCACTATTAGCGGTATAAGACGACGCTCGGTTAATGACTTAGTCATTCCTTACCTTATGTGAAAGTCAGTGAACGTTTACTGGGCTTTTACTTCATCGAAGTTAAAAAGAATAATTAGCTTATTGATAATGCTTATCATTTACAATAGCATTTGTTTCAAATTTCCTTTCCCGGCTTCAGTTTGTGTCATTGATAGGCTGGGGGAGTTTGTGTCTGACCGCTACAGGACGTCTAATACATGTCATCAACCGGATGCAGTAACAAGCTGGCAAACAGGCAGGAGCCAGAATCACTTTCTTTCTTTTTTTCTTCTCCCCGGCATACCCTGATGGCTGAGAAAATGTATGCCTGCCTTTCTGGTAAGAGCGCGTTCAACTCGCTGCCTGCCCAGATTAGTTTGTTACATGATATTGCCCATAAAGCGGGTCAGCACAACCCAGTTGTTGTTGGCGCTATACCCTTTGATAGTCGCAATCCTGTTTATCTTGGGGTTCCTGAAAAGGTTCTGCGATCTGACTCCTGTCGTCCGGGGGGGATTGTTGTAGAGTCTCCAGTCAATCTTGCCGCGCCGAAGGTGAGGCTGGTTCCGGAGCCGGAAGTGTATAAAAACTGTGTTCGGGAGGCATTGTCACGGTTTGCTAAAGGGGAGCTGGATAAGGTGGTTTTGTCCAGAACCCTGGAAGTGGAAGCTGAAAGCCCTGTGAATATCAGGCAAGTGCTCTGGAATCTGGCCAGCCATAATAAAACCGGTTATACCTTTGGTATTGATGTACCCTGCCAGAAAGAAAACAGCAATGTAGCATTACTTGGAGCCAGCCCTGAGCTACTGGTTTCCAGAAAAGGGCAGAAAGTCATTGCCAATCCACTGGCTGGCTCTGCCGCTCGTAGTAAAGACCCTGTTGAAGACCAGCGTCGTGCGGAAGCACTACTTAAATCAGCCAAAGATCTGCATGAACATGCGGTAGTTGTGGATGCCGTAGCTTCAGCATTGAGTTCGTTCTGTACTGATTTTAAAGTACCGGAGCAGCCTTCACTGATCAAAACAGAAACCATGTGGCACCTTTCCACAGTGGTTGAAGGTACATTAAAAGAGCCTGAAACCTCATCATTACAACTGGCAACCGCCTTACATCCAACACCGGCAGTGTGTGGTTATCCCACCCACAAGGCAAGACAGTTTATCACTGAAAATGAACCCTTCGACCGTGGTTTCTTTACAGGAATGGTGGGCTGGTGCGATGCCCGTGGTGATGGTGAATGGGTAGTGACAATACGCTGTGCGGAAATCAAGGATGCCTTTGTCAGGCTTTATGCCGGGGCTGGGGTAGTTGCAGCCTCTGATCCGGACAGTGAGCTGGCTGAAACTGGCGCTAAATTCAGAACCATGTTGAATGCCATTGGTCTGGATAAGAATGCAGGGGCCGTACAGTGACAGGAAGTATACAGTCAAAACTGGATAGTATTGCTCAGGCTAGTCCCGGCTGGCCTGAAGATATAGTCAGCCAGTATCAGGAACAAGGTTACTGGGAAAATATATCCTTTGGCCAGCTGCTAAGACAGCGCGCTGAACGTTTTCAGGATAAAACGGCCATCGTCTGTGGTAATCGGCGGTGGAGTTACCATGATCTTGACGTAAAAGCAGATCAGCTGGCGGCAGGTTTTCAAAGAATCGGTATTACTGAAGGTGATATTGTTGTGGTTCAGCTGCCAAATATTGCTGAATTCTTTGCTGTTTGCTTTGCCCTGTTTCGTCTGGGTGTCTTACCGGTAATGGCATTGCCTGCACACCGTCGTGCTGAAATCAGCTATTTCTGCCAATTTACTGAGGCCAAAGCCTATATTATTGCAGATCAGTTTGCAGGCTTTGATTACAGGGGGCTGGCACGTGAGGTGAAAAAGGATGCTCCGGCTCTGGATCACATTATAGTAGTGGGAGATGCAGATGAATTTATTCCTCTGAGTTCCCTTTATGACTCTGTGGTGCCATTGCCTGACCTGAATCCATCTTGTGTTGCATTCTTTCAGCTTTCAGGGGGCAGTACCGGTGTGCCCAAACTGATCCCCCGAACCCATAACGATTATATCTATAGCCTGAGAGTCAGTGCTGAAGTCTGTGGGTTAGATAAAGACAGTGTCTATTTATGTGCTTTGCCCGCAGCCCATAACTTCCCCTTAAGTTCACCGGGTACCCTGGGAACTTTTTATGCCGGTGGGCATGTGGTTATGGCGCCAAACCCGGCGCCGGATCAGGTCTTCCCGTTGATTGACCGGGAAAAAGTAACAGTCACCGGTGTTGTACCGCCTCTGGCTCTGGTCTGGATGGAAGCGGCGGGGAATGCAGACCGGGGCAGTTGTTATGACTTGTCCAGTCTACAGGTGTTGCAAGTGGGGGGCGCAAAATTCAGTGCTGAAGCGGCGAAAAGGGTTGAGCCAGTATTGGGCTGCAAGCTTCAGCAAGTCTTTGGTATGGCTGAAGGTCTGGTGAACTATACCCGCCTTGATGATCCCGAAGACATTATTGTTAATACCCAGGGAAGGCCCTGTTCTCCAGCGGATGAAGTGAAAGTTGTTGATGATGACGATGTTGAAGTAACCCTGGGTGAAACCGGACACTTACTCACCCGAGGCCCCTATACTATCCGAGGTTATTTCAAGGCGGCAGAGCATAATTCCCGGTCATTTACGACAGATGGATTTTATCGAACCGGAGATATTGTCCGGCTAACTGAGCAGGGTTATCTCGTCGTTGAAGGCCGTGATAAAGACCAGATCAACCGGGGCGGTGAAAAAATTGCGGCAGAAGAAGTGGAAAATCACCTTTTGGCCCATCCGGCTGTGCACGATGCCGCTATTGTGGCCATGCCTGATCCTTATCTGGGAGAGCGTTCCTGTGCTTTTATTATTCCACAGAAGGAGCGCCCAAAAATTATAGAAATAAAGCGTTTCCTGGCTAATTGTGGGCTGGCCCAGTTTAAAGTGCCGGACCGCATTATTTTTGTTGATGCTTTTCCTAAAACATCCATTGGTAAGGTCAGTAAAAAAAGCCTGAGAGTTCAGGTGTAAGGACTAATGCAATGAGTATTCCAAAGATTACCCCCTATACCATGCCTGAAATGGACTATGGTCTTAATAAAGTCCAATGGCATCCGGATGCTTCCCGTACCGTGCTACTGATTCATGATATGCAGCAGTATTTCATGAACTTTTATGATACCTCTGCTGAACCAGTGACGACCCTGGTTAAAAATATCCAGCGTATTAAAGCGCAATGTAAAGCGGCGGGTATCCCTGTGATTTATACGGCCCAGCCTGGAGACCAGAATCCTTCAGATCGTGCCCTGCTCACTGATTTTTGGGGAACAGGACTCAAGGCTGCTCCCAGCCTCACTGATATTATTGACCCTTTGGCTCCAGAGGAAGACGACCATCTTCTGACGAAGTGGCGGTACAGTGCCTTTAAGCGTAATGGCCTGAAAGCACGGCTGAAAGAGATGGGCCGCGATCAGATGATTATTTGCGGTGTCTATGCCCATATAGGTTGCATGCTGACAGCTGCGGATGCCTTTATGTATGACATTCAGGCATTTATGGTCAGTGATGCCCTGGCGGACTTCAGCAAGGATGAGCATAGGATGGCATTGGAGTATGTTGCCCGGCGTTGTGGTGTCACCCTGGATAGTGAAATGGTGCTGGACAGCCTCAGTCCTGAGAACAGCGAGGATGCCTCCTCTAAGTTTATGACTGATATTGCTGAAATCCTCTATATGACAGCAGATGACCTGGATCAGGATATCAGTCTGATGGATCAGGGGCTGGATTCTATTCGGGTCATGACGTTGATTGAGCAGTGGCGATTCGAAGGTATCGATATTGATTTTTCCGAGCTAGTGGAATTAACGACACTGACTGAATGGCTTGAAGTATTAAACGCCAAAGTTAAAGGGTAGAGGATAAGGAGTAATCGATTCATGTCCCAGGGGCTGTTAACGCTACCTTTAACCCAGGCTCAGCAAGGAATCTGGTTGGGCCAGCAATTGCATGGCCAGAGCCCGCTTTATAATACCGGCGAGTGCCTGGAGATTCACGGTAATCTGGATGTCAGCCTTTTTGAAAAGGCCTGAATTTGTATCATAAATGCATAACCTCTGTAACCAGAGGGTTGTTACAGAGCCTTTGAAGTGAATCAGAACTCAGGGGTACTCTGTTAAGCAACCAAACCAAACAGAGGACGCCAAGGATGGCCTTTAAGCACCTTAGCTCTGAAGAGAGACATTATATCGAAATCGAACTGAAAAATGGGACTTCTCAAAATAAAATTGCAGAAAAACTCGGGCGTTCACAGAGTTCGCTGTCACGGGAGTTAGGACGCAACACAGGGCAGCGTGGTTACAGGCACCAGCAGGCTCATCGTAAGGCTCAACAGCGTCATAAGGAAAAACCCAAGGCGGTGAAGTTGACGGAAGATATTAAGCGACGGATTGCTCAAGATATCCGGGCTGACTGGAGTCCTGAGCAAGTGGCTGGAAGGCTTGAAAAAGAAGGGATAATCAAGTTGCATCATGAGACGATTTACCAGTTCATAGAGGATGATAAGCGCACTGACGGTACCCTGTATAAACACTTGCGCCATCAGAAAAAAACGTACCGAAAGCGATATGGTTCAGCTCATAACCGAACAGGCATACCTAACCGGGTAGGTATTGAAGAGCGCCCGGAGATCGTCAACAACAGGGGGCGTGTTGGTGACTGGGAGGCGGATACCGTAATCGGCAAAAACCATAAGGGTGCCATTGCCACACTGGATGAGCGAAAGACTAAACTGCGCCTTGCTGTTCCGCTGCCAGGAAAGAAAGCAAAAGCGGTTAAACAGGCAGTGATTGATACACTCAAGCCCCTGAAAAGGTTTGTTAAAACGATCACTTACGACAACGGTAAGGAATTTGCTCAGCATGAAGCAATCAACAAAGCCTTGAGCTGCGACAGCTACTTTGCTGTGCCCTACCACTCTTGGGAGAGAGGCCAGAATGAGAATGCCAATGGGCTGCTCAGGCAGTACTTTCCCAAATCAATGGAGCTTCATAACGTCAAAGAAAGAGACGTTATCATTGCGGTAGACAAGCTGAACAGCAGGCCCAGGAAATGCCTCGGTTACAAAACACCATATGAGGCATTCAAAGAGTTAACTGGAGTGAATGCAAGAAAAGTCATGGGTTATGCATTTATGACTTGAATTCAGGCATTATTGATGATGCAAAACCGGCAATTATTATTTCCAGTACTGCATTTTCCCATCTTCTCGATACAACTGAGATAAAGCCTCACTTTACTGCACTCCTGATAGATAACCTTGGTCTACAGAAAGAAGGTAGTGCTTATCAGTCACCAGAGGTTTTGCCCGATAATCCCGCTTATATCATGTATACCTCAGGCTCTACAGGTACACCTAATGGGGTTAAGGTTCACCATGGGGCATTAGGGCATTTTGTTGCGGGGGCTACGGAGCGTTATGGCATATCAGAAGGTGACAGGGTACTGCAATTTGCTCCCCTGCATTTTGATGCCAGTGTTGAAGAGCTGTTTTTAACCCTTTGCAACGGCGCCACGCTGGTGCTGCGCAGCGAGGATATGATTAATTCGGTTACCGGTTTTATTAAAGCGTGTCATAAGCTGGCGATCACAGTATTGGATTTACCCACCGCTTACTGGCACGAACTGGCCTATGGGCTTGGGAGTGCAGGCATATCATTGCCGGAAACCCTGCATACGGTAATTATCGGGGGGGAAGCGGTTCTCCCGGAACGGCTTGAGCAATGGCAGCAATGTCTGGGTAACAGGGTGAATCTGTTAAATACCTATGGCCCAACAGAAACCACCATTGTGGCAACCTGTGCCAGCCTTGCCGGTCCACAAGCCATTTATTTTGATCTCCAGGCGTTACCCATTGGTGAACCATTGCCTGGTATGCAGGCATGGGTGCTTGATAGCCATAAGAAGCCTGTAAGAATTGGCCGTGAAGGTGAGCTTTACCTGGCTGGTGGCGGACTGGCTCAGGGTTATATGAATCGTGATGCTTTGACGGATAAGCGATTTATTACCCTGAAAACCGGTGATGGTTCTGTCAGAGCTTACAAAACGGGCGATAAAGTGAGAATGGATGGCAATGGCCAATTAATCTTTATTGGCCGGGTTGATGATGAATTCAAGATCAGCGGCCATAGGGTTAACCCTTTGGAAATTGAGAATCTGCTGATCAATAAAGCTGGAATAAAAGAAGCGGCGGTTGTTGGTGTACTGTCCAGCAATGGCATTAAGCGTCTGACAGCCTGGTTGGTAGCTGATAGCAAAGATAACAAGCCTAAAGACTTTCGAAAGTATTTACTTCAGAGTTTACCCGCGGCATTGGTGCCCAGTGAATTTATCTATGTTGACCGATTGCCCCGTAATCCATCCGGCAAGATTGATCGCAAGCAGTTAAAGCAAAGCCCTGCCCAGTGCTCTGACGTTGATATTCCTGCCACTGAAATGGAAAAAGTGCTGATATCAGTCTGGCAGGAAATCCTAGGGGACATCACGGTCAGTCCTCAGGATGATTTCTTTATACTGGGTGGGCAGTCCCTCCAGATGATTCAGGTGGCCAATCGCCTGAGCCGGTTGCTGGATAAAAGCATTTCAGTTCAACTGCTGTATAGCTACCCTGTATTGGCTGATATTGCCAGGGCTTTGGAAGACGAATCTCAGGGAATAAAAGCAGGCAGTCAGCAGCTCTTTGATCCTGTCTTACCTATTAAAACTACGGGCAGTGGTTCTCCGCTATTTTTTATTCATCCCGCAAGAGGGGTTAGCTGGGACTATCTTGGTCTATCAAGGTATATACCAGACGACGTTCCGGTATATGGTATTCAGGCTCGACGACTATCAGATTCGGACTACATACCACCGCAGCATGGCGATGATATTATGGTGGATATGACCCGGGATTATCTGGAGCAGATTCGCAGGATTCAGCTTGAAGGGCCTTATCACTTATTAGGGTGGTCATCCGGAGGGCCGGTTGCCCATAATTTGGCGGTTGAACTGCAGTCTCAGGGTGAAACCGTATCTGTTCTTGTTATTCTGGATTCCTATCCCTCCGGGCAATGGCGGCATATCCCCCTTGATGACAGCAAGGCACTTTCAGGTCTGTTAAGAATGGCGGGACTTGACCCTGCTGATTTCCCAGTGGAGCAAATGTCTGTTGATGATCTTCATCAGCTGGCAACCACGAGTCAGTCATTGTTAACCGGTGTATCAAAGCCATTAATGGAAAATCTGGTGGAAGCCTATATGGATTGTAGCAAGCTGGTACGTCAGGCAAACCATCGTCGTTTTGATGGGGATATGCTCTTTTTCACGGCGGCAAAACCCAGGCAGGAAAATTGGCTGTCACGGAATGACTGGCAGCCTTATCTGGGAGGGCAGATTATTAATCATGATCTTGATTGCACCCATTTTGAGATGCTCAACCCGGTCAATGCCAAAGCTATTGGTCAGGTTTTGACTCAGGTTTTGGTATAAAAAACTAAGGAGAAACTTTGGCTACATCATCTGCAAAGTCAGTTCGTCGACCTCCCATGATGCTGGAAGTAGTGCGTACTCAGTTAGTGACCCCTGGTATGAGGCGTATCACTTTAACCGGGGATATGTTGAAAGGGTTTCCTGAAGACAGCCATGGTGCCCATATAAAAATACTGCTGCCCCGTGAAGGACAGGACAAGCCTGTGCTGCCAACTCTTGGCCCTAAAGGTCCGATCTGGCCGCCAGCAGATGTCAGGCCTATTGCCCGAACCTATAGTGTCCGACGTTTTGATGTGATGCTAAATGAACTGGATGTGGACTTTGTTCTTCATGGCGACAATGGTCCGGCATCCGCCTGGGTATCCAGGGTGCAGCCCGGCGATTTTGTTGGTGTGGCCGGGCCGGGCGGACCCAAGCCGATGCTGGGGGAGGCAGAGTGGTATCTGATGGCAGGTGATATGACCGCAATACCCGCTATAAGTGCCCTGCTGGAAATAATGCCGGAGTCAGCTGCTGGTCAGGTGTTTATTGAGGTTCCTAATAGTGATGAGATTCAGACTATTCAACATCCAGCGGGTGTGGAAGTGAGCTGGCTTATCAGGGAAGAAAAAGATCCTATAAAGAGCCATCAGCTTATAAATGCAGTAACAGCATTAGACTGGCCTTCAGGTTCGGCTTTTGCCTGGGTTGCCGGTGAAAACAGCTCGGTATTATCCATCCGTAAATATCTCAGGACTGAGCTTAAGTTGGAGCGACATCAGTTCTATGCGGTGCCTTACTGGCGTTCCTGCTTTACTGAAGAGGCATATCACCAGGAAAGGCACGAAATTATGGATAATATTGATACTTAAGGATTATTCTTTAGCCTCTAATGAAGACTTTGTGGAAGCGGTCGTGCTTGCAGGTTTTCTATGAGTTTGACGTTTTGGTTGGGTCGACCCAGGTTCCAGGGAGAGTCTGGCCAGCTCGCCCGCTATTGTAAGAACAGGTATTATAAAGTGATATGGTTTGACTTCTTTTCGCCATATGGCATGACCTGCGGAACAAAGGATAGCAGAGATAGGCATTAATGCCCTATGCCATGGGAAAACTATTCGGGGTTCTACTGGTTGATGTTGATTTTTTTGAGAATGCCTGGTGTTTTCTGGTCTTTGGTCGTGTTGGCTCAAAGACCGATTAAATGACTGGATATTTCTTTGTCTTCTCCGTACTTCCAAGATACTGTCTACAATGGGCATAAGCTGATTTTCAGGAAAGGGGAAGGGTGCTTGAAGGTAGAAATCGCGGCTTACAAGAAAACACTGCTTATGCTTATGAAAGCACTTTATGAATACCGTCGTTGATATTTCATCTACAGCTTTTTGAAGCAGTGTTCCAGAACTGTCGTTACTATCAGTGGGTGAAATCTCTTTTGTCAACTTGAGAACTCCATTGGCAGTGTCCGTTTCATCATGATCCAGATAAGTTCGTAGTAAATCATCAGGAGAGGGAGGGGACTTTGGATCGATATGGAACTCTTTGCATTTATTTATTTCAGATAATCTATCCTTGAAATATTTTTCTATGGATTCCCTTGTTTCGTGATGACCAGCCCGGTCTGATTCTATTGTTTCAGGTTTATCGGGAGGGGCATCATTGTCTTCGGGCCAAGCTATATTCCATAAAATATTAATTGCTGTGGATAGTTCTTGAGCTTTTGGGGAAAGATCTTCTGCTACTTCAGCTTCACTAATAATCATTAAACAGCAAATTGCCGTGAGGGCCAGAAATTTACCATATTCCTGATGGTGATCTTGCTTTGAGGCAATGGGTTTAGTTAAGTATAATCTGACAATAGAGACACTATCAGTTAATGTCCCAGAAGGTACCGTTAGTTTAAAGTCAGTTTCAGTTATTGGTAGAGCTTGAGCCGCTAACCTGAGAAGGAAATCTATTTCTTCAGGTTGAAAAATAGGTATTAAGTTAAGAGGTTCGATTCTACCACTGTTTTGATGTAATGTGCCTTCCTTTCTGATGCTATTAATAGACTCTAATGACATGGGGAGCTTTTCAGGTTCAGGTTCTCTTATATGGCATAACTTGTCTGATAATTGTTGGTGCTGAAGTAAAAGGCGGCATTCAGATTTATGCTTTCCGGTATCTTTTGTATGCTCAATAATTACCCCGCAGTTTGGGTCAGGGCAAACGGCTAATAGTGATTTGGATAAAAAGAAAATAAGCATCACCATACCATTTATTAAATATTTCATAGCTGAAGACCCTCCAACGGAGTAAATTTTTGAAAATAAGAGATATGGTGTGGTAATAGAACTTTGAAAGTGATGTAAAAAATTCCTGCTATATGAGAAATAAAATAATAGGCATTAGAAATGAATCGTTATGAACTTGATCAATTGAGTTGAAAGAATTGCTTCTCCTGTCACGGTACAAACTTTCAATCAGTTTAAGGCTAGTCGGAGTTGGTCATTTGGCAAGTTACTTTTAAATATTTCAGGCCTGGGAATTGGGTTCTGGAGAATGCTGTATATCACATAATGAGCACAAAATGATGCCCACATATTTTCAGATGTCCTGCGCTATGTCATTGATAACGGTTATCATTTACAATAGCATTCCTGGTTTTGGTTAAGTGGATTTTGGGTCGTCTATCAATGAATACATTGCTTATGGCTGCTTGCCGTCGTTTAAAGCTGTCTGGCCATCAGCGAGGTCTGGGCACTATGTTGGTAGCCTTTAGTATGGTGCTACTGACTGCCTGTCAGCCCAATGGCATTGATAGTGCGAGTGAAGTTCCAACCAGGGAAATAACCGATGTAACGGGTTTTAAGATGGCTGTACCGGAGTATCCTGAACGGGTGGTGACCCTTAGTGAACTGGATCTTGATGCTGCTCTGGCCTTGGGCATCACGCCGGTAGGATCAACCTCAGGCAGAGGCCAGAAAGGTGTGCCGCGATACCTGGATGATCAGGGGGATAACATAGAGCTGGTGGGTCCACTGGGACGTCCTAACCTTGACCGGCTGATTGCATTATCTCCTGACCTAATCATGATTGGGGCAGTAACTGACCCTATGTTGCTGGAGCAGCTGCGCAAGGTGGCGCCGACAGTGGTGACTTACCAGTCTGGTGATAGCTGGAAAGAGGCCTTTAAAACGGTTGCTGAAGTGTTGGGTAAGGAAAATCAGGCTGAGCACTTTATGAATCGCTATCAGCAGCGGGTAATAGACGTCAAAAGTCATCTTGGTGAGCAGAGAGATTCAGAAGTCAGTGTGGTTCGCTGGATTCCTCAAGGGCCTGGCTATATGTTAAGTCAGTCTTTCTCAAGTCTGGTTTTAAAGGATCTGGAGCTTGAGCGTCCGAAGATTCAGCATCAGGACGGTATTGGACACTCCCACTCCCTGAGTCTTGAAGCGCTCAACCAGATTGATGGTGACTGGCTGTTTATTGGCACTCTAAATCCTGCTGGTGATGCAGTTGATGCTTTTGAGACAGCAAAAACAACACCGGTATTCAGACAGTTAAATGCCGTAAAACACAACCGGATGATAGCGGTGGATGGTTCCCTTTGGACCAGTCTGGGTGGGCCTCAGGCAGCCATGGCTGTGCTGGATGATATTGAGTCAGCCATGGCTAATAAAGACAGTAAGGCTGATTCCTGATGACGGCTTTAAGTCTTGGGGGAGATAGC
The DNA here is from genome assembly GCF_025643335.1 of Endozoicomonas sp. Mp262. NCBI lineage: Bacteria > Pseudomonadati > Pseudomonadota > Gammaproteobacteria > Oceanospirillales > Endozoicomonadaceae > Endozoicomonas > Endozoicomonas sp. Mp262. The sequence goes on from NZ_CP092489.1 coordinate 2,685,148, forward strand.
CGCTTACCAGCCATGGTCAGTCTGTTACTGGTTGTCCTTGCATTGCTTGGCCTGGCATCGCTGGTTACCGGGGCCGGTTATACATCAGTGGCTGACAGCTTTGCCTGGTTGGCAAGACAGCCAGAAGCTCTGGCTGATGCTAACCTGGAAACCATTATGACCTCCCTGCGTTTACCAAGAACCCTGGCAGGGTTAATGGTGGGGGGGGCATTGGGGTTGGCCGGTGCCCTGATGCAGAACATTACCCGTAACCCGCTGGCTGAACCCGGATTATTAGGGGTTAATGCCGGGGCGGCTTTGGGCGTTGTTATTGGTATTACCTGGGCAGGAGCAGAGTCTGGTCAGGCTTACCTGATTTGGGCCTTTCTTGGTGCTTTAGTGGGCAATGGCCTGATTTTAATGATTGCCAATAAAGGTGATGTGGGTGGTTCACCCGTTAAGCTGGTGCTGGCAGGTATTGCTATTGGTGCCACCTGCCACGGGTTAACGTCATTTATTCTGTTAAGCAATGAAGTTAGCTACGATCAATACCGTTTCTGGATACTGGGCTCCCTTTCTGGCATTTCTACGTCAATGGCTGTGCAGTTACTGCCAGCACTGATTATTGGGTGTGGTATCTGTGCCTTTTTGGCAAGGCCGCTTTCGGCCCTGATGCTGGGGGATGATTTTGCCAAGGCGTTAGGTCACCGCCCGGGGTTAATTCGCTTTGCGGTGACTGTCACTGTCACTTTATTTGCAGGCACTGCCGTAGCTCTGGCTGGGCCCATTGGTTTTCTTGGTTTGCTGGCACCTTTTATAGCCCGTTCCTTAGCGGGCGCTTCTATAGGCTGGCAGTTAGTGCTTTCAGCCTTACTGGGAGCGTTGATTCTGCTGGGAGCTGATGTGTTATCCCGAATGGTTATCCGTCCTTATGAAACACCTGTCAGTGTTATGCTGGCGTTAATTGGTGCGCCTTTGCTGATCTGGATAGTCCGCAGTAACCGGTTAATGATCTCTTCAGGACGGTAAGTGATGAATGATATAACCTCAACTTGCCATAAACCGGATAATAAAAATATTCAGTTATTACAGTATCGTGGTGGGCAGGCACTTTGGTTAAAGCTGGTGGGTGGACGTGTATCACTGCTGTTTCCCACGCGGCCGTTGCTGGTTACCCTGATACTGTTCATGGCATTGGCTGCTGCAGTAATTGTGTCATTGGTAATGGGCACTACCTGGCTAAGTGTTTCGGAGGTGTTGCAGGCGTTGTCGGGGCAGGGTAGCCGGGGGGTTATTTTGCTGGTTCAGGAAATCCGGTTGCCAAGAATTCTGGCCGGATTATTGGCCGGCGCAGCGTTGGCATGCTCCGGATGCCTTATGCAGACATTATCCGGAAATCGTCTGGCAACGCCGGATGTCTTAGGCGTCAATGAGGGCGCTACGGCAATGATTTTGATCAGTTTGCTGGGCAGTACCCTTGGCATGATGGGTCCCTGGTGGCTGGCACCATTGGGTTCTGTTATTGCTGTTTCCCTGCTGCTACTTCTGTCTGGCGGAATGGGTGCCAGAGGATACCGGATTATTATGGTGGGACTTGCCCTGACGCATTTGATTCGGGCTGTTACCGAGCTGGGGCTGTCCCAAATACCTCCTCAGCATGCGGGTGCAACTTATGCATGGAGTGTGGGTAGCCTGACTGGTCGTGGCTATAGCGTTGCCTTGCCTGTAGCTATTGGTATGGCGGTGATATTGCCTATGGTGTTGGGTATGGGACGGCAGTTGTCGTTGCTGCGCTTTGATGAAGCCATGGCTAAGCCCCTTGGGCTAGCTGTAAAGCCTGTTCAATATGGTGTACTGATTATGGCTGTGGCGTTGGCCGGACTGGCGGTTGGCATTGCAGGGCCAATCAGTTTTATTGCTATAGCCGCACCTGTGCTGGCATCCCGATTCTCCGGTCCAGCTACAGTGCCTGTATTTAATTCCGCGCTACTGGGTGGACTGTTAGTGGTATTGGCAGACACTCTGGGAAGAACGCTTACCGCTCCTGTGGAAATACCCGCCGGTGTTATCAGCAGTATCCTGGGTGGGCCTTTCCTGCTTTGGTTGTTGTTAGGGGCTGTTGACGTTTGATCGTGAGCTCAGTGGCTCGTAAAGCGGTTTTCCGCAATACCCAATGGGGCACACTGGGCGGACTGGTGCAGGCATAGTTATTCTACGTCAAGCCAGTCCAACGCAGTCGGAAAGCCGCTTTACGAGCCACCCGAAGGGCCAAAACCAGCGCTTCCGTGCCGTCGTTGCAGTAGCTTGAAAGACGTGAGTCTTCCTGCGCTACTGCGTCTAGCCACGAAACCGCTGGTTTTGGCTGAGCACACGAGCAAACGTCAACAGCCCCTAACAGATCAATGAAATAAATGTAGAGGTAAACGACGTAGTGCGATTGTCTGTTGATAAACTCAGGGTCAGCTATCCGGATTTTGTAGCGGTTCATGACATCAGCCTGGAGGTTCCTGCCGGAAAGGTGGCGGTGATTGTCGGGCCCAATGGTTGTGGCAAGTCCACATTGCTGCGAACCCTTGCTCGCCTGCATAAACCGGACAGTGGTGAGGCTGCGGTTGATGGCAAACGGGTATGGAATATGAAACCGGCAGTGGCAGCAAAGCATATTGCCCTTTTGCCGCAGTCGCCCATAGCACCCGAGGGTATTACTGTTAGAGGGCTGGTGCAGTATGGCCGCCATCCTCATCAGGGGTTATTTTGGCAATGGACGGATGCGGACGAGCAAGCTGTACGGCAAGCTCTGGTAGCAACAGGGATGGAGCATCTGGCTGCCAGAAAGCTGAGTCAGCTGTCCGGAGGTCAGCAGCAACGGTGCTGGCTGGCTACTGTACTGGCTCAGGAAACGCCGCTAGTGCTGCTGGATGAGCCTACCAGTATGCTGGATATGGGACACCAGACTGAGGTATTAAGTCTGGTTCGGGAGCTGGCAAAAACCGGTCGATCTTTTGTGATTGTATTACATGATCTGATTGCGGCGGCCCGTTATGCCGATATTCTGATTGCCATGAGAGACGGTAAACTGGTGGCTCAGGGAAAACCTTCAGATATTGTGACATCTGAGCTGGTTCGTCAGCTATATGATGTGGATGCTGATGTTTTAAAAGCACCGGCTGATGGAGCGCCGGTAGTGGTGCCTATGGCAAGATCCATGGTTGCCTGATTTTTTAAACCACGAAGCACACGAAGGGCACTAAGCTTTACAGGAACAGCCTTTGTGCTCTTTATGTGCTTCCTCGTTCCCGGCGTCTTGAGGGTGTCGCGAAAGCCGCTTTTCATATATCAGTATGAAAAACTCGTCTCTACAGCCCTTGTATATCAAGAGGGTTAATTCTCATTTAGAGCATGAGAAGGAGAAACTATGACTTTCGCGACAACCTCTCCTTGCCGGGAATGCATACGGGAGGTTATCAGTTAATACTGAAGTTGAGGTTAAAAGCCTGCCTTCCTTGGCAGTAAGAATATGGTCATTAAACACCTAAGGTTGCTCCACCATCCACTGTGATTTCTTCCATGGTAATATGCCCAGCGTCGTCTGATAGCAAAAATAGAATGGTATTGGCGATATCCTGAGGTGTGGCAATTTTCTGCAATGGTATTCCCAAGCGATAGCTTTCAGGACTTCCCTTCAGAATTTGCTCTGGCATCGTGTCATCGGTCCATAAAATTCGTTGCATGGGTGTATCGGTAGAACCCGGTGATACCAGGTTGCAGCGAATACCGTACTCAGCCAGTTCCAGGCCGAGACAGCGGGTTAGCTGGGATATCGCCGCTTTAGAGGCAGCATAGGCCCCCATACCGGTACGGGGTGTTTTGGCAGCATTGGAACTGACATTAACAATGACACCCTGACGTCTTTCCTTCATTAATTTACCAATGACCCGGCAGGTATTGAAAAACCCGGTGGTATTGGTGGTCAGGGTTGCATTCCAGTCGTTATCGCTGAGTTCGGTGAGGTTGCCCATACGAAGAATAGCGGCAACATTAACCAGCATATCAATGGGTCCAAGCTGGCTTTCGATACAGGTTATCGCTTCGTTTACCTGATGGCTATTGCCAATATCAACGGTATAAATCGAAGCCTTGTACCCGGCAGTAAGTAGTTCAGATTCTAAGGTTTCAAGTGCTTCGGTATTAATATCTAGTAAAGCCACCGTTGCCCCTTTTTTTGCCAGGGATTCTGCAACGGTTTTACCTATGCCTTGGGCGGCACCGGTGATCAGGGCGACTTTATTATAAAAGTTCATTGTGGGCCTTTGGTGCTGTAGGGATGGGTTTTACCACAAAGGCACAGAGATTTTTTGAACGGAGTTTGTTGTCTATCCTCGTTCCCAGGCTCCAGCCTGGGAATGCATACCTCTCCAAGCCGTAAAAGTTAGAGATATTCGTATGCATTCCCAGCGGGGACGCTGGGAACGAGAGTATGACGTACTGGGGGCTCTGTGCCTTGGTGTCTTTGTGGTTATTTCCTTAGAAGCTGGCCGTTGCGCCTACGTAGTAAGTACGACCACGTTCCATATAGCTGAAGTTGCTGTCCTTTTCGTTCAGACGGGTGTCACCAATGTTAGTGACGCCGGTGCGGAAGGACAGGGACTTGCTGTACTTGTAGTTCAGGCCCAGGTCAATGGTGCTATAGCCGGGTAGATCGTTACGGCTAAAGCCTGCCTCCTGGTCGCCAGTGTATTTATAGGATACAAAGGTGTTCAGGTTAGCCATAGCCTGCCAATCCACATTAACATTGAATGTTTGACGAGGGGTGTCTGTCAGCAGCTTATTGCTGCCATTGCTTTTATCTCTGGAGTCGCTGTAAGCATAGTTGGCAGAAATGTTAACGGTATCCGTTAACTGTCTACGACCTGTTAACTCAACACCTTTGATTTGGGCTTCATTCAGGTTAGTCCAGGTTCGATCCTTGGGGTATGGCTTATTGGTTGTCAGGGTGGTGATCATGTCCTTAATGTCTGTCTGGAAAACAGTGGCACTGACATCCCATAAGGGCTGCTCGTAAATTGCAGAGAGTTCGTAACTGACAGATGTTTCCGGTTTCAGGTCCGGGTTGCCATAGATCTTACAATCGCCGCCACAGCTAACAATGTTATAGTTTGGATCCATTTCTGAAATTCTGGGTGCTTTATAGGCTGTGCCTACACCGCCTTTCAAAGTCAAAGCATCTGTTGCGCTGTAAACCAGATACCCCCGAGGACTGAAATGGCTGCCAAACTCACTGTGATTGTCCAGACGACCGCCAAGGGTCGCTGTCCAACTGTCATTAATAAACCACTCATCCTGGGCAAAGATGGCTTTTTTGGTGACTTCTGCCTTGCCACCGTTACTCAGGTTTCTTGAGTTTTCCAGTTCTGTTTTGGTGAACTCGGCACCAGTGGTCAGCAGATGGTCGCCAAACTCGGTATTAATATGGCCATCCAGGGTTTGGTTGGTCTGATGAATATCACCATTTTCCATATTTAGCCCGGGTTTGTTACTTTTAATGTCATCCCAGACATCGGATTTTTCGACATAGGCCCTAAGTTGACTGTTGCCCCAGCCCCATTTGCCTTTATGGGTCAGTGCATAGGTCTCACGATCGATTTTCTGGTCTGCCGCACCAACACCGTATATAGCCTTTCGTTTATCGCTGTTCTTGGCCAGGTCGAATGCCAGGCTTTGTTGTTCATTAATTTGCCAGTCAAAAACACTGCTTAGATTTTTAACATCTTTATCTTCCAGCTTTGTGAATTGTGCCTCGTTTCCTTCCAGGGGGGTCCAGGCACTACGATCACGAATATCTGCATTCAGTGTCATTTTCAGCTTATCCTTTATTAAAGGACCGCTTAGATAAAGACTGCCAAGATGGTCATCACCGCCGTCATTGCCTTCGATGGTGTAATAATCATAGCTCAGGCGCCCACTCCACTTTTCAGCCCCCGGCTTGGTGATAATGTTAATAACACCGCCCAGGGCATCGGCACCATAGAGTGAGGACATAGGACCACGAACAATTTCGACACGTTCGATACTGTCCACGGGTATGGTGGAGATATCCAGGTCATTGGCACGGAACAGGGTTTCAGAGGCATTAATACGACGTCCGTCAACCATCATGACGGTGTATTTGCCGTTTTGTCCAGGTAGGCCTCGCATGCTAATGGTTGGACGACCGCCGATTCCACCTTGGGTTAACTGTACGCCAGGGGTTTTTCTAAGGGCTTCAACAATATCCCCGCCAGACTTTTCCCTGATTTCATCACCCGTAACCACAGTGATGGAAGCAGGTGCTGTGGCTTCCAGGTGCTCAGTATTAGAGGCAGTCACCACGACTTTGTCTAATTGATAAGGTTGTTCAACCTGCTCAGCGGCATAGGCGGTAGCAGATAGAACGGAGGTGATGGCGAGAGTGAGAGGTAGTAATCCCGTCTTTGGAAAGCGTACAACCCTGGACATTAACTAACCTGTATAGTGATATATGTAAATAGAGTGCAAATAATAACGATTATCAGTTAGATTGTCATATGGTTATTGACCCTAACGTTTTATGAAGAAAGGGGAGAAGAGGCTGCCGCAAAGCGTCTAAACCGCGCCCAGTTAGATAACCGCAATTTGATAGAGCTGTGATGGGCGCGCTTTAGTAATCGCTTCGCTTGATGAACAAGTCAGGAATATCCGGTTTTCAAACGAGTTTTGGTTTAGCACAATAGCCTGTTTTTTTTTGGAACCACGAAGGGTTTCGTGGTTCCAAAACGTCTTTTTGTAATCCGCTCAGAAACCTGAGAATGAGAAGGGATGAAAGGGGTGTTGTACTATTGGCTACTCTCTCCCAAAGCAATATCCAGGGCATCAAATACGGTTTTTCTGGGGTAGCCATCAGCAACCATCTCTTGCTCTTCCTGGTAGTCCCGAATAGCTTTGCGAGTGGCAGGCCCCAGGATGCCATCCGGTTTACCACTTTCAAAACCCAGCTCATTCAGCTTTTCCTGAAGTTCCCTGATTTGCACTGTATTCAGGCGGGGTTGGTTCGCCGGAGGTTGCTGGTGAAAGGCGGGTGAACCATTAATTCGGTCAGCGAGGTGACCCACAGCCAGTGCATAATAAACAGAGCGATTCCAGTCCATAATCACATGGAAGTTATCATAAAGCAGGAAAGCAGGACCTTTATAGCCAGCGGGTATAATTAGCTCGGCTTCAATGTCAGCAGGAGGAACTGGGCTGTCGTAAACGGTGGTGACACCGAGTTTATTCCATTCTTCCAATGACTTTTTATGGCTTAAGCCCGCGCTAAGGTAATTGAAGTTTTCAGGTAACTTTACTTCCCGTCCCCACTTCCAGTTGCGTTGCCAACCCAGCTGATTCAGAAAGTTGGCAGCGGAGGTCAGGGCATCGGGGATACTTTTCCAAAGATTGACCCGGCCATTATTTTCGCCGTCTATGCCATAACGGAGATAGGCTGAAGGCATAAACTGGGTTTGACCCATGGCTCCTGCCCATGATCCCAGCATCTGCTCGGGATCAATATTATGTTTTTCCATCAGCTTTAGAGCTGCAATGATTTCTTTGGTGAAATAACCGGAACGGCGGTGGTCACAGGCAAGGGTGGCAAGGGTATCCAGCACCGGAAATTTACCCAGGTAAGCGCCGTAGTTGGTTTCCAGTCCCCAAAAGGCAACAAGGACATGCTGAGGAATGCCGTACTCTTTGGTCAGCTTGTCCAGTAGAGGTTTGTATTCCTTGATTAGTCTCCGTCCTTGCTCAATACGAAAGTCACTGATTCGTTTATCAAGGTAGTTGCCCAGTGTTTCATTAAACTCAGGCTGTCTTCGATCCAGCTCAATGGTGCGTGGAATCAGCTTGACTGGACTCAGGGCTTCATTGATGGTTCTTTTGGATACACCTTCTGCCAATGCTTGCTGTTCGATATCACCTATACATTGTTGAAAAGCGGTTGGCTGGGGATCCATGATGGCATAGACCATTGAGGTGCCTGAGAGTAATATTGACGCAATAAATGTCCCTGCTTGTCTTAGCACAGTTATTCCTCTTGGTTGAGGGTTATACTAAGAGGCTGCCCATAATCGTTCTTGTTGCTTTCACAGTTTGCAAAAGATCATAACAGCCTCTGAAATCATGGTATCAACCCTTGCTGATAATAACGATAACTAAACGGTAGTTTTTGTATTTACTCATTCGGAGTAATCTAGCTAAATAAACGTCAATGTTTCGGTAAACCACTATGGTTGAATCCATGGATAACCATAATAATTGGGATATTCTTCGGAAGCAGATGGGGTCTGGTGGCTCCCTCGGTCTTCAAAACCGATGTAAGCTGAGAAAGCTTTGGCAGGTTCGATTCCTGCCTCTTCCGCCAAGCACTTTATTTATCTCCCTTTACCTGCAAGCGTCACCTCTATATAAAAAAGTTGCAACAGGTTTGCTCTGTAGATTGTGTAAAACAAAAGTAAGGCTGCCACCGTGAAAGAACTAATTAAAAAAATTGACTTGCAAATTATACCTCTGCATATTTTTTTGGGTGTTTTTTGGTTTAAGAATGGTTTTATCGATAAGCTTTGTGGGGTTTTTTTAGGTATTTTAACTCCGGAAACTGCCTATCAGGGAGATACCTGGGTAGGCTGGAAATCTTATATTGTAGGTACCTGGGATAAAAGCCAGGTTGGTCACATTTTTTTAAGTCCGCTATTTGATATTTTATTTCCGGTACTGATTGTCTTACAGTGTCTTCCTTTTATTTTGGTAATAGCTTCCCTGTTAAAGGGTGAGTTCATGCAGGGCGCGAATCACCGCTTTTTGAAAGCAGCTGCTTCCGCATCATTGCTGGTAACCAGTATTATGCTTTTCAGTCAAACTCTGGCAGGAGCAAGCGATGGAAAATATCTGTGGCAGCTCCTTGGCCTGGGAATGATCATAATCATGTATATCAATTCTAAATCTTCTGCTGCAGCCAAAGGTGCCCGTATGGTGTAATGGGGCGGGTTGGCGATTTGCACCGAGCGCAATACTGATATTGACTTGGAAGACTTTTGGCAGGTTCAATCCCTGCCTTTTTCGTTAAATTTTCTTTCTGCTTATTAGATTATTCAATTGTTTGGGGAAATGAAAAAATACCTGCTATAAGGCATCAATAGCTCCTAATATACTCAGATTGAGTGACCTTTGATGACAATTATTATGTTAGAATGACTGATAATTTGTTTTTTTTACTGTCAATTTTTGTTTTGTTTGAACTAATGTGCTTTTCTTTCTGTCTTTAATAAAAATAAATGAAAGAAGTGTCAATTATGAGAAATAAATTAATTCAAATACTATTTTTTTTGCTGGGCGGTATTTTGTTTAATACAGGCTACGGTAATAATGATTCATTATCAAAATTTTTTAAAAATCTCGGGCTTGAGGTAAGAGAGTCTACCTCTGATGTTAATCATCATGCTAACGGTGTATACTCATCTATTGCATATGTTCTGAATAATCGGTTACCTGGCACTGTAGCTGAGCTATATGCTAATCACGGTCATTCAAGTTCACGTCGACAAAATTTTACTGTGAGGGGGCGTACAGATCTATCGACAAGGGTGCGAGGAGAAGTGGTGACTGCATTAAACGAAATTATAAGTCAAGGGTATTGGAATGAATTTGATGGAAATTTGAATAGAATTGAGCAGGAATTTAATGAATACATCCAGATTAGAGAAAGGGATATTAATAATTACAGAGAAAGTATTCTAACTGATCAGGCTGGGGGTAATCATTTTTTCGCAGTGGTCTTGTTGATTGCATATAGATATAGATTGCCTGTTTTTTTATATGATATTAATCAAGATTCTGAATTAAGGATTTTATATATCAATCCCCAGTTTGATAATAATATTTTTATGGGATGGCATATTGAAGCCAGGCAGATGTCTGCATATCAGGTGGATTTAAATAGAGATTTACATGATTTTATTGAACAATATAGGGGTAATTTGAATCCTATCCACTTGTTCAGAACCCCTGGTCATGTGCAGCCACTCATTTCAACAGGACTCCGTGACCAATTTTCAGCTAATTCCAGGGTTGATAGTGGTGAATTTTCAGACGATGAGTTTGAAGGTGCGCGCATAAGTAGTAGAAACCATCTGGAAAGCCGTCTTAATCGTGAAATTGGAGATTCTCTCCAGCTCCGGGCAGCTGTAGCCGGTGGAAGCGGTCATCCCACCGGAGGGGCAGATTATTTAGGTAATCTGGATGAGTTTTCAGATAATGAAGATATTCCCAGGACGCCCTTTGGAAACGATCCGCATGAAAAAGCCAGAAGGAATATTGGTCGTCAGCTAAAACAATATAGAGCAGAGGAGAGTAAAAGATATCCTGACTCATTTAAAAGTCAGAATGTTCAGGGGACACTTAAATATTATGCCAAAGTATTAGCGGCTTTGGGAATAGGTAGTGGCGGAGCAGCCCTTTATTATAAAAACCAGGAGTCTATTAATAATCTAGTATGGAATCAGGCTTGTGGTGAAGGTGTAAGCTTTGAAAGGTGCAATCAGCAATGGCTTCAAAATGCAAACTGGCTTGCCCGGAAAGTGGGAGAAGCAGGAGAAATAGCCGTAAATGCAGTGGCGGCTGTTCCTGCCACAGTATGTGGTAATATGGGAATTGTGGAATGCATAAAGTATTATGCTCCCCAGCCAAAACCAATGCCTACAGAAGAAGAAATGAAGCGGGGGTATCGATAGACTACAGTAAGTTTAACTGGAATAAAGCTATTCCCCTGTTATCATTTTTTTTGGGCATAATAAAGTCCTGAGCTGTTTTTGAATAATGGGGTGCTAAGCCATATATTGTCCCTTCAGCTGCTCGCCAGGCTTCTAAAGAGGTTTTTAAGTTTGGGATTCGGACATGGATAGAATAAGGACGTATCGGATTAAAGTAAGTGTTTACGACATAGGGCAGTTCATGTTCAAGAATGGCATTTTGTCTAAATACATTGCTCTGCAGGTCAGAAAGGTAGGAGAGCTTATGGAATATCTCATTTACTGCAAGTCGGCCCTGTTCTTTGAGCCGAGTAAGAATACGGGCGTATTCAAGAGAGGTAAATTGATCGCCAATACCATCGGTATGTAGCATTATAAAACTCCCCTCTTTAATGGGGTAGTTTAGATAATATCGGAATTTGCATTCTGGATTTCCGATACAGTCCCAGACAATGTCCCGGCGTAAAGTGTGTGTGGTATGTGATTTTACGGGTATTTTGCAGAACTGATCTATAGCCTGGTTAAAAAGGGTTGATTGCTTTTTCGATTGTTGTAACTTACCCATTGCCCAGAGATAAGTTCCGATATTTATTTTAGGTTGACTAAAAGGACTATCCGGTTGATCAGTGCCAAGCAATAACTGGTTAAGTTTTTCTGCTTTTTTGATGTCAGTGATACTATGTTTCAGTACAGACTGTTCTACCATGCTCATCTGTTCCGGAGGGCATGCGGTGTCAAAGGTAATTCGATCTCCCCATAGGTCAAAGGGATCATAGATCAAGGCCTGGGTATCACCAGCCTGAATAATGCTGACAAACACTTCATTTTTTTGCAGCGCCCGATTGCTGGCCCAGTCCCAGACTTTTCTGTTATAGCAGGGGGATACTTTTTTTAGTTGTTTATGAACCAGCACTAAGCTTAAACAGGCTCCAGAGTCCGTAGAGGATATTTTATCATGAACCTGTTCTAGAGTTGTAACTAAACAATCATTGTCTTTCTGTAGACGATCAGCTAACAGTTTTGCAGGTATAAAGCCTTCATTCCCAACACCATCAATAACTGCAATCAATATTTCACCTGTATTACCCCGTTCTCCCATTAAAACAAAATCAGCATTAATTTCTTTCTGGAAGCCTCTGTCAGAAGCAATAAGGCCTGTTCCTAACTGAGTGGATAGTGATTTTGCAGATGTTCTCAATCCCAGTTCCTGGGAATTGGAAATGACGATTATTGCGGGTGAGTCAGGTGAGAGTAAATAGGTGACCGGGAAAATCCAACAAAGTATTTTGAGGATTTTCCGCTTTTTCATTTTTGAAAAAAACATCGTAATTCTCAGGCAGCTTCTCAAAGGGTGTAAAAAGCATGCATATGGTCAGATTAAAATCGATATCAGAAGCGGGTGGAAGTACCATGCCTATGGCTTTAGGTATGCTAGTGCCTTTAACGCTTGGTTGCACCAGAACCATCTTCTGAAATAGTAGCATTTTTCTATAAATACATTTGGTTTTTGTATATGCCTGACCTATACAGGTGTAGTCAAAGGTAGGCATATTTCAAGCATATACCCTTTGACATGGCTTGAATTTAGAAAAGAAGCCGCTCGGGTTATGGTTTTCTCCTTAGTTTGAAATTGCTTCAACTGAGTGAAAAGAAGAAACATTAACTTATTAGTCACTAAACTATCAGTTTCCTCTAAACTAGATCCCTATTTTTTTAATAATTGCATTGAAAAAAGTCCATTCCAAGCTATCTTAATTATGCTATAGCTTTATCGGTGAAAAACATTTCCAATTAATATGATCTAGAGGAATAAAAATATGTTTAAAAAAATAGTTTTACTTCTCATCGTAGTATATTCAACTTTATTTTTTTCAGCTTTCAGCTTTTCTGGTGTGGAGTCAGTTAATGTGCAGCATGAATCTGGAGTTCAAGTAATAGATATTAGGAGATCAGATGATGTAATATCAAAAGAAAATATTGATATGGACTTTGAAAAATTAACAAAAGTTGATACCAGCTCCGAAAACTCTTTAGATGAAGCATTAAATATTATGCGCCGTGATCCATTTGCAGCAATAAAGTTTATTCAGGAAAATGAGGAGCTTGCGAATAAGTAGGTCATAGTTTGGTTTCAAATAAACTGGATGTTCGGCCAGTACGAGAAATCTACTTCTTGATCTAACGATCAGATAGCTATTGAATGATACATTTACTCTATTATAAAGAGAGTACTGGTCTTTAAATCCCTCTCCCTATGAAGTACGTCACTACAATCACTGATGAAGCTGTTTTATTAACTTTGAAATTCGCCAAACACTACGGACCTCTGAGATGTATAAGGGAAAGAGCCCATAGCCTTTTATTGAGCAATCGTGGCTTTACCCTTGAGCAAATTGCCGAAATACTTGAAATTAGATATCAAACTGCTTCTCAGTGGATTGATGATTGGGAAGAATATGGTATTCGTGCCTTGTACAAGGGGCATGGTGGCGGTAGGCCGTGCATATATGACGAATCCGAAGTGCAACGCATAAAAGAATTAGTGGCTGAAGAGCCTCGTCGCTTATCGTATGTCAAATCCAAGATCGAGGATGAAACCGGTAAATCTTCATCAAAAATTACTCTGGCAAACATTGTAAAAAAGCAGGGCTGGTTTACAAAAGACTCCGTAAATCATGCAAACATAAACGGGACGAAGAGCAATTCCATGACTGTAAAACTGCTCTGAAAGATGCCCAGGAAGCCGAGAGCAAAGGGTTAATCAATTTATTTTATTTTGATGAGTCCGGCTTTACCCAGGAACCTTGTGTGCCATACGGTTGGCAGGAAAAAGGAAAGCAGCTCAGAATACCATCAGTCAAAAGTAAACGCATCAACGTACTGGGGTTTATGAACCGAAGCTGTGAGCTATTTCATTATCCTGTTGTGGGTTCAGTGAATAGCGATACGGTGATTGCGGCCTTTGATGACTTTGCAGAGAAAATGGCAGATGAAAAATACAGCTCAAATGATCGTTACACGGTAGTTATGGTGGATAATGCCAGCATTCACACCAGCAAAAAGTTTTGTGCCAGAATTGATGACTGGATGATTGAAAAGAAATTGCTGGTCTGCTTTCTGCCAACATATTCACCTGAGCTCAACCTGATTGAAATCCTGTGGAGGAAAATAAAGTATGAATGGCTCAACCTCTTGTCAATCAAGAGCTTTGCGGAATTTGAAAAAGAAGTTGAACGGGTGCTTTTTTCATTTGGAGAGGAGTATATGATCTCATTTTCTAATACTGTCCGACTGGATGGTTAAATTATTCGAAAGCAATCTATACACTACTTAGGGTATTACAGCATTCTGTACCAAAGAGTGTAAAATTACCAAATTTTGGTTTTAGCTCAAGGTTGATTAGTGCGATAAAGGAAGATGGAAAATTAAATGCAATGGAGATTTACCTAAGAAATATTACTGTTTTATTAAGAATAAATAAAGATGAAGGAAGTATTTGTGATGGGGTGAGAGAGGTGATCCTTGTAGATCCAGCACTGTCAAGAAATACTATTGAAGAAATGAAAGGAATGGAAGATTTGACAGAGGTTCTATCTAATTTCAACCCAAAAACAGTAACTGGTTTTGAGTATCAGCCTTTTCTTACATCTGGCGGAAGAGCTCCCGACTGTTCAGTAATGTAGTTCAATAATAAAAAACATCAATTAGACATCTAGTGCATCGAGATAAATCGGTAAGAAATTGAAGGTGCAAACCCTTCATCCGGTAAGGTTTAGCGAACCGCCGGAACCCTGGGTTATGGGCGATTGCCATAATGGCAATGGTTAGTTGTTGACAGGGGAAGGTACAGGCTTAGTATTGAGCTTCGAAATCAATACTGAGAACGCCGACCCTGTTGGGTGAAAGTGAAAAATTGGTGGGTGTCCGATAAATAATCCCGAGCTAGATGTTCATTCAGGCAACGCATAAACCAGCCAATATCCAGCAGGCGGCTGCGATAATCATCAGCAAACTGCTCCACCCGCTGATATTCTGCCTTGCTCAGCTTGTCCCCTGCCAGGTAACGTTGAACCAGCACAGGCCCTGCAAACAAATGCGTCCAGCGTTCAAGCACCACCTCACGGATTGTCAACGCTTTACCCGCCGCCTCATTCACAAACAGCACCACATGGTAGTGATTGAACATCACCGCATAGGCGCACTTCAATAGTAAAGACACCTGTCAGCACCTTGAGTCGATCCACCACCCAGGCTTTACGGTGCTCAAAGCTTTTCCCTGTCAGGTGATCTTCCCCACATAGAAATGCCCGCCGGACACACCATGCCATACAGTGGTAGTACGGCATACTACCCAAATCCACCAATTGCCTGCGCGCCCGAGTCATGGTTTTCTCCTCAGTTTGAAATCACACGCACTGAATAGAAAGTAGACTCTTTGGTTGGTTAGTCAAATTGGTGGGTGTCCTATAAATTCTATAAATTGCTATAAATCATTGTCCTATAAATCGCTCTATAAATCGTATAAATCGGGCTCATTCCATATTGGAAACCGTGTTCTCCTTTAGGCTCATTTCATATTGGAGAAGACTCGCCTTATGGCAAGTGTATTAAGTCAGCTATCCTGAACGATAGAGAAGGTATCAGGGGTATCTTGGTATGCTGCTATCACGCTGTTGGCTTTACTTTATTTATTTTTATTTTTTGGTGTACAGTGATGCGGTTTTTTCGGTGACTTATATTTTGCCTCATTCTGATGAGGTTCGCTGTGTGGCAATCGGTAGCGTGGGAACACTGATAGTTTCGGGTTCTCAGGATGGTTGGGTCAGGGTTTGGGGGTTGGGGAAGGATGAGCCTATTTTTTCCTTTGAGCATGGTAGTCCGGTTGATACTGTTGCTTTTGATTTTGATGGAATTCATGTATTTTCACATAGTTTGCAGTTTGTAAAAGTTTGGCGAATGGGAAAGGCAAAGGCCGTCTACGAAAGGGAGAGACCTAAAAACACAGACTGCGTTTTTTCATCTGCTGCTTTTAGCCGTGGAGGAGAAAGAATAGCTATTGGATATTCGAGCGGACTCCTTGAAGTATGTGAATGGCAAAGAGAAAAGCCTCCTTTATTGTTTAAGCATGGGGAGGAGGTGATTAGAAATCTTGCTTTCTGTCCTAACAGCACTGAGCTAATTTCCTGTGCGGGTAAAACTGTTAAAGTTTGGCCGTTGCGTAATATACCACCAGACTTTATTGGTTTTGAGGTCGGTTTCAAAGTCAGTGATAATGAAGACTTAGTTGAACTTAAGTTCTTGCAGCCTAGTCGAACATTTGAGCATGGAGGAGATGTTTGCTCTGTTAGCATAAGTGGAAATGGCAGGAGGCTTCTGGTTACTAGTGTGGATGAAAATTTTAATGAAGGTCTATATCCTAATGTTGGGATATTCACACTATGGAAGCTTGAGGCTGAAGATTATATGAAAAAGGTGTTGAAGTTTTCCACACCCTCCTTGGTTTTGTCTGCATCCCTTAACTATGACGGGAGTATTGCAGCTTTTACTAATGAGGTAGATAAAGGGTTTTCGTTGTGTAAAACAAGAAAAAAGGGAAAGTTAAAGGGGTGCTGGTGCCGGAATGTACTGGCATTAAGGCCTAATAAGGTTTGCTTTAGTCCTGATAATAAGCGTGTAGCGGTTTGTGGAAATCAGCTATTAGAAAAACAAAATGCTGGCTCTGTTATTGTGTATTATCTGAAATATTTAGAGAATCATGATGAGTGTGAGAAAAACAGGCCGGATCTTAGTTGTAACTGAGCTTGTTATTTGAAAGTTGTTGCTTACCTGGTTTTTCATGACTACTTAAAGCCCTTCTCGATGATCTTTTCAGGCAGCATATCTTTTTTCTGTTGTCCTCTGATATGCTTGATGAAAGTGGATTCCATAGTAACGAAAACGCCGGCTTTGGCTGAGCACGCGATAAAACATCAACAGCCCCTAAGCTATAAGTACATTTATTTTTTGATCCATCTCAATATTTGAGTATTTATCAGCCAGATTGCGGTAAACCGTTATAGGCATACATGGGTGCGATAGTGATAATCCATCTCGTTCTTCGGAAGCAGATGGGGTCTGGTGGCTCCCTCGGTCTTCAAAACCGATGTAAGCTGAGAAAGCTTTGGCAGGTTCGATTCCTGCCTCTTCCGCCAATTTCTTTTTTCATTTCATTCCTTACGCCTGTTCGCGGGGTTAACTGCCATGAGTGCAAACCCGAAGGGAATCGTCCGCCTTCCGCAAGTTGAGCAACTGCTTCAGGAACCTGTCCTTGCCTCCTACATCCGTCAACTGAGCCGACCACTGGTTACTGATGTAATCCGTGAAGCACTGTCTGCTATTCGACGTAGTGAGGCATTCCGGGCAAGTAACCTGCCTCCGGAAGAGCAGAAGGCCGAAATCCATCGTACCATTTATCGAAACATTCAAACGCGCTGCCAGGCATTAATCCAGCAACGCCATAATAAAGTCATTAACGCCACCGGCACTGTTGTTCACACAAACCTTGGACGCTCTCCCATCGATCCTGCTATCTGGGAAGCGGTGAGCGATGTGAATACCGGGCAGTGTAACCTTGAAATCAAGCTCAGTGATGGTAAGCGAGGCCAGAGGAAAGGACTGGTTGACCGCTTGTTAGGCCGCCTGACAGGGGCTGAAGATGCCATGGTGGTGAATAACAACGCCTCTTCTATTTACCTGATGCTGAATGAGCTGGCAAAAGGTAAAGAGGTGATTGTATCCCGGGGCGAGCAGATTCAGATTGGTGGCGGTTTCCGTATTCCCGATATCCTGGCGTTGTCCGGAGCTAAGCTGGTTGAAGTGGGCACCACGAATATTACAACAGCAGACGACTATATTGAGGCAGTGACAGAAAATACCGCGATGGTATTGATGGTTCACTGTTCCAACTTTGCTATTCGTGGCTTTACCCAATCACCCGATATCCGGGACGTTGCCAGAAGGTTGCCTGACCATGTGGTGCTGGCGGTGGATCAGGGTTCTGGCCTGACCACTGAACGGTTTGCCGCAGAAGAAACACCGGTTGCCTCTTACCTTAAATCCGGTGCAGATATTGTCTGCTTCTCGGGGGATAAAATTCTGGGTGGACCCCAGGCGGGCATTGTCTGTGGAAAAAGACAGCTGGTAAAAAAACTGGAGAAAAACCCGCTGATGAGGGCATTCCGGCCAAGCCGGATTGTTTACTCACTACTGGAAGAGCTGTTGGTCAGAAAGCTCAATAAAGAGCCGGAAGGGCAAGGTATTGCAGAGCAGTCCGCAGCTCATCCCGAGGCTATTCGCTCACGGGCTGAGTGTTTGGCTTCAGCATTAGGTGATTGTGTTCGTTTGGTGGGTGCTGAAATGGTTGTGGGGGGTGGCACATTACCTGACGAGTTTTTCCCATCATGGGCACTGGAAATAGTAACGGATAAACCTGCTGAAAAAGTGCTGGCGGATTTGAGGGGTATGCCCCTGCCCATTATTGGGATCATTCGCAATAACACCGTTCAGCTTAATATGGCTGCCATTCTCCCCCATGATATGAACCGCCTGGAACTTCAGTTGAAGGACTATTTTACCCGAGAGCCTGAATCATGAATGAACCGGCTACAGAAACAATGAGGGCTGTCATCGGTACAGCAGGCCATGTTGACCATGGTAAAACGGCGTTAATTAAAGCACTGACCGGTATTACTACAGCACGGGCCCATGAAGAAGCCTGTGGTATGACCCTGGATCTTGGTTTCGCCCACTTTGATGATGACGAGGGCAATACCATCGGGGTCATTGATGTGCCGGGCCATGAGCGTTTTATCCGTAATATGGTGGCCGGAGTCTGGAGCCTTGACCTGGTGCTTCTGGTGGTTGCAGCAGACGAAGGCTGGATGCCCATGTCCACAGACCATCTGAATGTGGCCCATGCCATGGGAATCCGCAATATTATTCTCTGTATCAATAAATGTGATGCCGTTGATGCAGATACCCTGTCGTTAGTTGAGGAAGAGGCGCTGGAAAATTGCATGGAGATTACTGGAGAAATTCCGGACTCTATCTGTGTATCCGCCCTGACAGGAGAAAATATTGCTGCCCTGCGTAAAATGATCAGCCGTCAGTTAAAAGGGGTTGAGAGAAAACCGCTGACCCATGGTGGTCATCTCTACATTGACCGGGTCTTTACAGTAAACGGCATTGGCACAGTGGTTACGGGCAGCTTGGCAGATGGCAGCCTGAAGATAGGAGACAAGCTGAAACTCTATCCGGCAGGAAAAGATGTACAGGTTCGGACATTACAGTCCTACCATAAAAATCTTAATGAAGCGTTTCCGGTTTCCCGGGTGGCGGTGGGACTGAAAGGCGTCAGCCGGAAAGAGCTGGAGCGGGGGCACTGTATTACCTCCAGGGATTCAGCCTGCTCAGTGGCCGATCAACTGTTCGTTCGATTGGATATAGAGCCTGAAGCCATCCATGAAAATAGAAAAAACCGTGAAGTGGAGGTCGCTATTGGCACCTGGCACGGTCTTGCCCAACTGGTGCATATCCGCGGAACCCGGTTGGCTCGTTTGAAGCTGTCTGCTCCGGCACCCTGTTTCTGGAGTCAGTCCCTGGCTATGATCCGGCATGGTGGCAGTGACCTTATTCACAGTGGTCAGGTGGTTTGGTCTGGCGATATTGCCATGCATTTGCGAAAGCGCCTGCATCCTTTGCTGGACGCCTTGCCCGAAGAACTCAAACCGATAGATCAAGTGAAATTAAGCCTGGATCTATACGGCTATGCGCCTGCCCATGACCTTAATAAAGATGAATGGGATAGTAACTATCTATTGATGGAGGGCTGGTTATTAAGCAAAGCCTTCCATGAGTCTACCCTGACCCGCATTCTTGATCTTCTGGAAAAAGAAGGGGAAGGAACAGCCATGACCCTTGCAGAAATGAGTACTCGACTAAGTGTTGAGGCAGAAGTGCTTGAACAGTTATTGCAGGCACTTAAATCAGAAGGCAAGGTACGTATGAGCAAGGATGCCTGGATGGCAGGTGGTGGTGCCTCAGAAGATGATCTGGGGGCTGATGCCCGTGCTTTATTGGATCTGATTCGTGAAGCTGACCGTGCTGGACTGGAGGCCGGTAAGGCCAAGATTCCTGGTGCGCAAAAATCACTTCGCAATCTGGCCCGACTAGGATTTATTACGGCTTTTGAAGGCAAGATCTATTATACGACAGAGCTGTATAATAAGCTTGTCAGTGAAGTGCTGGAAGGCTGTAAAATAGGGGATCGTTTCAGTATTCCTGAAGTAAAAGAGCGTACTGGACTTAGCCGGAAGTACATGATTCCCCTGCTTAATCGCATGGAGTTGGATGGCTGGGTTCGCCGGGATGAGAATGAAAGGATTGTTCTGAAAACACCGGATGCAGAAGCTATAGCGGCATAGCCATTTTTTTAGTCTCGTTCCCGGCGAGGAGAGGGTGTTGCGAAACTTGGTTCAGCGTGAAAAAACGGGAGCTGTCTCTCTTTCTTTTCACCACAGAGGCACAGAGAGCACAGAGGTTTATTATTGCTTTAAGAGTATGAAAACTCTGTGTCCTCTGTGCCTCTGTGGTGAATCAAAACATCTTTTGCGGCACTCTCTGGACACCGGGAACGAGACTGGATAATTATTGAATGTAAAGGCAGCTTAAGGGCTGCTTTTACTTTATGAATATTTCTCCCTGTAACAATGCAATGCAGAATAAAGTAATCATTATCAGCAACAATCCCAGAGTTGCCAAGAAGTTAAAGGCCTTTGAGCAAAATGCCTGTGATAGCTATGAGCAGGTACTGTTTCAAGTGCGCAACAAGGTCCATGAGGGAGCCCGACTGCTAACTCATCCGCTGGCGGGCAGTGTAAAGCCCGGTGAAAGCCCCTATCGCTCTGTTGCCATAACTGACGAAACGGGGGAACTGGATATGCGATCACTGGAATTGATTGAATCTGCCATTGACCGCTTTCGCACTATGACATCCAATAAGATTGAGCGACAATACCCTGCTGAAACACTGGAGGATTTCCAGCTCATTGACTATAACCTGCTATTAACAGGTCTGGAATCTATCTTGAGCCAGTACCCGGGAGCACTGCAAAAATGATGGATAGTTGTACTATAAATGAACGGCCTGATGAAACCACCGAGCAGGTGAGGCTGACCCGTTACTCCCATGGCGGTGGCTGAGGATGCAAGATTTCACCCAGGGTCCTGGGTACGATTCTTGAGGGGATATCCGATAATCAGGATCACCCTGCGTTGCTGGTAGGCAATGATACCGCAGATGATGCCGCTGTTTATGATATGGGCAATGGCGAATCGGTGATCAGTACCACTGACTTTTTTATGCCTGTTGTTGATGATCCTTACGACTTTGGCCGTATTGCTGCGGCCAATGCCATCAGTGATGTCTATGCCATGGGCGGAACCCCGATGATGGCTCTGGCTGTATTGGCCTGGCCTGTTAACGTGGTTGCTCCTGAAGTGGCCCGTGAGGTGCTTCGTGGTGGCCGTGATGCTTGCCGTGATGCAGGAATGCCGCTGGCAGGTGGTCATAGTATTGATGCACCGGAACCCATCTTTGGCCTGTCAGTAAATGGCCGTGTGAAAAACTCGGATATCAGGCGTAATAGTGATGCCTGTTCCGGTGACAGGCTGTATCTGACCAAGCCGCTAGGTATTGGTATTTTGACCACAGCTATTAAAAAAGGTCATTGCACGCCTGAGCATAAAAAACTGGTGACGGAAACCATGTGCCAGCTGAATAAGTCCGGTGCTGCTTTTGCCAGGCTTGAAGGTGTCACAGCCATGACGGATGTTACCGGCTTTGGTTTGTTGGGGCATCTGCTGGAAGTCTGCAAAGGCAGTGGCCTTTCTGCAGTCATTGACCGTAGTAAGGTGCCACTATTGAAGGGTGTGGATCACTATCTTGAACTGGGTTGTGCACCGGGTGGAAGTCAGCGTAACTATGAAAGTTACGGTGAGCAAATAGCGCCGATGACGGAAAGGGATATCAAAACACTCCTTGATCCCCAGACCAGCGGCGGACTGCTGGTGTGTGTCAAACCTGAAGCTGAAGAGGCTTTCCTGGCTATTGCCGCTGAACAGGGAATGGCACTGGAAGCGTTTGGGGAGTTAAAGGGGGCTGATTTCGAGTACCGGATTAGCTTTAGCTAAACCGTGCCCAGTCAGAACACCGCTGTTCCCTCTCGTTCCCAGCGTCCCAAGGGTGTCGCAAAAGACACTTTATTCACCACAGCACCCTAAAGGGCGTAATAAAGGCACAGAGAGCACGGAGAATTATTTTTTAAGAGCAATGAAAGCTCTGTGTTCTCTGTGTCTCTGTGGTGAAAAAAAGGAGTAAAACCTCCTACTTTTTATCTACAGGACTGGGTTTCGCGACAGCCTCTCCCCGCTGGGAATGCCTACGGGTGCTTCCAGTTAGTATCAGACTTACGGCTTGAGAGGTATGCATTCCCAGGCAGGAGCCTGGGAACGAGTCTAGAATTTAAATGCTCTATTTCAAATGATTGGCGTGGAAGTGAAGGTGCGCTTCAATAAAGCTGGCAACAAAATAATAGCTGTGGTCATACCCGTTATGATAATTCAGTTCAAGGGGAAAACCACTCCCTTTTGCTGCGGACTCCAGCGCTCCGGTTTGTAATTGCTCCGCCAGAAACTCATCGGCTTCACCCTGGTCAACCCGTGTGGGTACAAACCGGGTTGTGTGGCTCAGTAACTTGCTTGCATCATACTTTTCCCATGTTGTTTGATCACTGCCTAAATAAGCGGTAAATGCCTTTTTTCCCCATGGACAATTTATGGGATTACTGATTGGGCTAAATGCAGAGACTGATCTGTACCGTTCAGGATTACGCAGGGCAATGATCAGGGCGCCATGCCCACCCATAGAGTGACCGGCAATGGCTCGCTTCTGATTAACCGGGAACATGGACTCAACAAGCTTTGGAAGTTCGCTGATAACATAGTCGTACATCTGGTAGTGATGGTTCCAGGGCGCCTGGGTGGCATTGACATAGAAACCAGCCCCCTGACCGAGATCATAACTTTTGTCATCGGCGACGTTATTGCCTCTGGGACTGGTATCAGGGGCAACAATAGCAATACCCAGCTCTGCTGCGATGCGCAAGGCTCCGGATTTTTGCATAAAGTTTTCGTCAGAGCAGGTGAGCCCTGACAGCCAGTAAAGAACAGGGACCTTGTTATCATTGGAGGCCTGTGGCGGCAGGAAAATGGCAAAGCGCATGGTACATTTCAGGGTTTCTGAGCTGTGGCTATACTGCTTATGCCAGCCATTAAAGCTTTTATTGGCACTAATATTTTCGATGTTCATCGGAATACTGCATGTTTTGTATATGAATGGACACTTATTGGAGTCCGGCTATAAACCAGACTGATTATTGGTCGAAGTGAATAACCGAGCGAATACTTTTTCCTTCATGCATCAGCTCAAAAGCGGTATTCACCTCCTTAAGCGCCATAGTGTGGGTAATAAAGTCATCCAGTTGGAATTCACCTTTCATATAGCGCTCAACATAATCAGGTAATTCTGAACGGCCTTTTACACCACCAAAGGCTGTGCCACGCCAGACGCGACCGGTAACCAGCTGGAAAGGACGGGTGGAAATCTCCTGCCCGGCACCGGCAACGCCGATAATAACAGACTCACCCCAACCCTTATGGCAGCACTCCAGGGCAGAGCGCATGACATTGACATCACCGATACATTCAAAAGAGTAGTCTACGCCACCATCGGTTAATTCAACGATTACATCCTGAATGGGGTTATCATAGTGCTTTGGGTTAATACAGTCGGTGGCACCCAGTTTACGAGCCAGTTCAAATTTATTTTCGTTAATATCGATAGCAATAATCCGGCTGGCTTTGGCCATGGTTGCGCCGATAACTGCCGACAGGCCAATGCCACCCAGGCCAAAGATTGCAACGGTTGCTCCCTCTTCCACCTTGGCTGTGTTAATTACGGCACCCATGCCAGTGGTTACACCACAGCCCAGTAGACACACTTCCTCCAAAGGGGCTTCTGGATTAATTTTGGCCAGAGATATTTCTGGTAATACCGTGTATTCAGAAAAAGTAGAACAACCCATATAGTGATAAATAGGCTTACCTTCTATATAAAAACGGGTAGTCCCATCAGGCATTAGACCCTTGCCCTGGGTTTCACGAATCTTTTGGCACAAATTGGTTTTGCCTGATTGGCAAAATTTGCACTCACCGCATTCAGGCGTGTAAAGGGGAATAACATGGTCGCCTACATTAACGCTGGTGACGCCTTCACCAACCGACTCAACAATTCCTCCTCCTTCGTGACCCAGGATGCAGGGGAAAATGCCTTCAGGATCATCACCGGACAGGGTAAAGGCATCCGTATGGCAGACACCTGAGGCAACGATTTTTATACGCACCTCGCCTTTTTCAGGAGGCATTACATCCACCTCTTCCAGTGAAAGGGGTTGGCCAGCTTGCCAGGCGACAGCGGCTTTGGACTTGATAATCTGTGCGGGCATTGAGCTATCCTTTTTTTATCTGTAAGGCAGGGGCATAGCCACTACCAGAATGGTTAGGATTATATCGGCTTTGAATTTATTGATATTTCTGCGATTCTGCAAATGACTTTTAGAGGCTGTTTGAAATAATTCATAGCCATTCAATTGAGGAGTCTATCAAGCTTAGGTAGAATCCAGACCTCGCAAGGGCTGGAGTGCTTTTTGAAAATTCTTCATTTATTAAGTCAGCGTCCTGAGATGACTGGCAGCGGAATTTATATTAATCAAATGATTAAAAAATCTGCCGCTCAGGGGTTTAAAAACGGACTGTTAGCGGGGATGCCTGCTAAACATCAATGGAGTAGGGCTGACTCTATCGATCGTTTCTTTCCTGTGTACTTTGGTGAAGGCGGCGATATCCCCTTTCCAGTGGTGGGGATGAGTGATGTCATGCCTTATTCATCCACCCGTTTTCGGGACATGTCTGCCGATTTGGTTGCTCTTTATGAAAGGTCCCTATTAGAAAAACTGGAGTATGCCATTGAATCCTTCCAGCCGGATATCATTCATAGCAATCATCTTTGGCTGATGACGGCTCTGGTTAAAAAATGGTTTCCAGCTGTTCCGGTTGTAGCCTCTTGTCATGGTTCCGACTTGCGCCAATTCAGGGTTAATCCTCATTTGCAGGAAAGGGTGATATCAGGTTGTGCTCAGCTGGAAGGCGTTCTTGCTCTTAGCCCTGCCCAGGCGAGAGAGATTAGCGAGTTATATGATATTTGCCCCTCCCGAATTCATGTGGCAGGAGTCGGTTATGATGCATCGATTTTTCGGCCAAAAAATAAGATCACCGAAAATCGCTTTTCTATTCTATATGCAGGTAAGCTGGCTAATGCGAAAGGTGTTCCCTGGTTACTGGAGGCTTTTCGGTCTCTCTCCGGAAAAGAGGTAACCCTGCATCTCTGCGGTTCAGGGAGTGGGGCGGAAGCAGAGAAAATCATTGCTGATGCAATGCTGGACCCGAGGGTTATAGTGCATGGCAATGTGGATCAGAAAACCCTGGCTGGGTTAATGGCAGGTGCAGATATTTTTGTATTACCTTCTTTTTTTGAAGGAGTGCCCCTGGTGCTTCTGGAAGCCATGGCCTGTGGTTGCAGGTTGGTGGCTACCCGTTTGCCTGGTGTTGAATATATATTGCCTGAACCATCCAACTGTGCGACCCTCGTTAATCTCCCCGAATTAGAGTCAGTGGATCAGCCGGTAAAAGACGCAGGCCATGCTTTTGCGGCTGATCTTGCCCAGGCTATACAACAGCAGCTTTACCGCTGCCAACAGCCTGTTTCAGATAAAGAATGCCCACAAGCCAGTAAAACCCTGGCGAATTTTACCTGGGATGCAGTATTTGACAGGGTACTTACCGCCTACAGAATAGCGCATGGCAACTCTGGTACAGTAAAAATATAAAAGAAGTGTCATTTAATGGGAATAACAACTCATATAACTTCCCATTAACCATCAATCATTGTGCCTAGATTAAGTGCAATGGCTGCAATATCATCATGTTGTTTAAAGCGAGGGTAACGCTGACACAAGGGATCCTGCCGTTCAAGCGCTCGAACGCCTTGATGCAACCCGTGAAGCCCTGATGTTAAATAGCCGTTTACCAGCGTTGAGAAGTCGGCTCTTGCGGAAAGCTGCTCGCTTGGCCAATGAAGGCCATCGGTAAAAATAAGCACGGCCTTGATATTTTTTAAAAGCACAGTGCCACTCTTTAAAAAGTGGGTCATATGCTGTTCACCGTTGAGCACCCCAAAGCGCCTGTTCATTTGTAGTCGTGTTTTAGCAATCAGGGCTGACAGGGCTTTACGGATATTGGTACAGCCTTGTTTTGCCAGTGCCTGCCATGCAGATAAGGTTTCATGGTCATGGTTATGATAGGGGGCAGGTAAAAAGTGGCTGCCATCCTTTTTTATACAAAGAATCAATGAATCGCCAATTTGTGCATATTCCATAAGGCCCGGATAAAACCGGATGGCAGCCCCTGTGCAGGACCAGAGACCCAAGCGATTTTCCCGGTCAACTCCAGCTTGCTCCATCTGTCCCGCAATTTTCTGGTTTGCTTTGATAAACAGATGTGAGAGGGAAAGGTCAGAGTTGTTATGCGTTTTCTGGGATAGGGTTTCCGCAGCACATTTTGCTGCCCACCAGGCTCCACTTTTACCTTGCCAGCTATTATTCACCAGGCTTGAAGCACCATCAAATACTGCATAGGTATTGTCCTTAATCAGCACTTGGTCTTCGTTTAATACGCCAGAGCCAGCTATTCCCGTGACATCAATTAAATCACTGCAACAGCAAGGCTTACAGTAAATTCCAAATGGAGTGATTTCGCACAAAATAACGTCTACTTTTGATAGGGATACTTTATCAATGGCTGTCTCTCATGGCTTATCCATTCCAAAAAAGTCGTAAGCATCTTTGTGCAAACAGTTTAATTACTACGATTTCTGAAAGTTATGAGCAAATTCCAGATGTCCGACCAAACAAGGATTCCAGAAAAATAACAATACATGATGCCTCCATGTCCGCTTTTGCCATGATGCATCTCAAGTACCCATCGCTCCTCTCGTTTGAGCGTGATAAAACAGAGCAAGAAGTAAGGCATAACCTTGAGCACCTGTATCAGATAAAAAAACGTGCTCCCTGTGATACCAGTATGCGGGAAATCCTGGATCCAATAGATCCCGTAGAGTTCAAAAAGCCTTTTAAGACATTGCTGTCTAACGTCCAAAGGGGCGGATTACTGAAGGCATTCGAATTTCACTGCGGGAACTTGAAAAATCACTACTTGCTCCCGATCGATGGAACTGGGCTATTTTACTCCTGCAATAATAAAAAACCTTGTCAGGAGTGCTGTACTAAAAATAAGGGAAAGGCCAACGAAGCTCACTACCACCAGTTAATGGCAGCATGCATTGCTCACCCGGATCAAAAAACAGTCTTGCCATTGGCACCGGAAGCCATAGTTTGCCAGGACGGTTCGACCAAAAATGACTGTGAAAAAAATGCCATTAAACGGTTGTTTGCCACCATACGAGAGCATCACCCACGTCTAAAGTTCGTTATTCTTCTGGACAGTCTTTATGCTGACAACCCCACTGTCCAACTGATTAAGAGTTATGGCTGGCATTACATCATTGTCGCGAAAGATGGCAACCATGCCTCGCTGGTTGAAGCGATGGATGAGCTGGATAAAGAAGGAAAAGTTCACCGTGCTGAAAAAGTTAATGAAGAGACTGGAATTAAGTGGTGGTTTCGCTATGCCAATGACGTCAGGCTGAACAAGGCAAAATATGCAGAACAGGTTAATGTGCTTGATTTTGTCGAAACCGATAAAAAAGGTAAACAGCATATCTGGTGCTGGGTGACTGATATTCCGCTTAACGAAGAAACCATAGAACCCGTCATGAAAGGAGGGCGCTGCCGATGGCATATTGAGAACCAGACGTTTAACACCCTGAAAAATCAAGGCTACGATCTCGAACATAACTACGGTCACGGTGAGAAGCACTTAGCCACAAATCTGGCCTATCTGACGATGCTTGCTTTTCTCGTAGATCAAATACAGGAACTGTGCTGTCCCCAGTTTCAGGAAGCTTTAAGAACCCGCTCAAAAGGAGTCCGTATAGCATTATGGAAATGGATACAGGGCTATTTTTTGCATTGGCTGATAAAAACGTGGGAGGGGCTTTTTTACACAGTAACTCATGGTATTGAAGAGAAAAGGGTGATTCCATTCGATACATCATAACCGGCCATATCGTAGCTACGTTCAGGGGTGACATTTTTTCTTTAAAGCTCCGCTTTGTTAATTGGCGGCTCAGTTTTGATCGGCTTCATTATTTTTGCTGCCTTATTGTCAATACCAACGATCATCGACGTTCATCATGCGGGAATAGCTGCGCCAGAGCCTTTTTCATGAACTGTTTCATAAAAAAAGGTAGGTTCTGGGGGAGTGACTGTCTGAAAAATAGAAGAGTTGAATGCCTTCGAAGATTTTCTGGCGGCTGGGCAAAAAGTCACTGTTATATTCCTTATACTGCGAGTTCAATAGTCGCGAATAGTTAGTAAATTAACAGATAAGCCAGGTTGTTGCTGTAATACATATCAAAAAGAAGGGGGAAAGATTTACGTTAAAGGTTGAGCTGATCAAAATATGTCCATCTTGTGCCCTGCTCAGACTCTCTGGCAAGGTGTCGAATCGATTTAAGATGACTAAATCATTCAATTTTTACTTTTGTGTTTACTATAAATGACTGTTTGTCGTGTAAAGGGCTGGGGACTCAAGCTTGATGGTAGTAGTTATCCTGGTCGTCAAATTTACCCCTATTTTGATTTTTCTGTTTCTTGTTTTTTTGAGAGGTTAGATTGTGATTGTGGGTGCTTGCCTGGACGTGATTAATTTTTATGGTAAGTAAAAGAAGTAGGTGGATATTTCTCGATAATTTTTGAATAAAATAGGCTATAAATAAATGGTCAGAAAAAAATCACTTTTATTAAACTGCGAGCAATAAAGGTACTGTTGTTTGGTAATTTATAAAAATGCCTACTTATTCAGGTTGTCGCATGATGTGGAAATATGTTTTCCAAAGTCATATTTATATTTTAATGAAGGCTCAAACAGCTGCTTTCTTAGTCTCGTCTCTTGCAATTGGTAGTTATATGTTTCAAGCAAATAGAAAGAGCAGATTGATTGATCTGCATAGGTATCTATGGATTTATACCTTTTTTATAGGTGCATATTTAACAGTGTTCTGTAGTACTAGTTCAGCTGAAGAAATATCAGTGACTTTCTCTGGAACATCTTTTAAAATTATGGATGCTAGTCAACCTCTCCATCATGAAGTTGAAACAACCGTTTTTCAGGGTTTTTTTCACCCTAAACAGCCACCTAGGAAAATCACTTTGCAATATGATTTGCCAGAATCTGATTTTTCATTTGAAGTGCTTGACTTTGATAAGGGTGATAATATAGTAGAAAGTATTATCGATGGGCGGACCCATTTTTTTTGTTTATTATTTAATAGCAGTGGTTTAGTTCAATCATCATATAGTTTGGTTGTTGCCTTTTTAGAAAGTTATATTGATTATAATGAAGTTATTTTTTATTCAGGCACCTTTAATAATTCATTGGGACACCTATTGGAAATAAATGCAAGTGATGGAATAATTGAGTTTTCTATGCCTTCCAGCTGGAGAGTAGATTACTGTGCATCGAAAATTGCAAGTAGTACTGTCAATTCTTCACTTGAACAAATTGGTAATTTGGAAAATAAAGATTTTGTCTATAATGGTGAGTATGATCTTTTTGGGGGTGTAGGTCTTTTAGTATTTCAATCTAAATCATCAGGTAATAAATGTGTTACTGATATTTATTCATGCCATCTACCAGAGGGAGTTTGTAAAGAATCAATGGGGTTTTATTCTGGTTGTAATACTGTTGATTCAGATGTTAAATCCTACTTTAGTACAAAAGAAAATAAGCGATCTAGATCTAAAGGTGAAAAAATACCGAGACCTATGAATTCCTTTATGCTTTATTCAAAAGATGTTAGACCATTTTTTCATGAACAAGGGATGCATCATGCGGAGATATCAAGGACTCTTGGTAAGCAATGGCGTGGACTGGATGAGAAACTAAAAGAAGAATATATAAAAAGAGCAGCTATAGTTAGCGAGCAACACCGGAAAATGTATCCAAATTATAAATACCAGCCCCGGAAGAAAATAAAAAAGTTTGAAGCACCTAGTAAAAGTAAAAGTAAAATAATAGCAAGTAGTTCGAACAGGATTAGAGATCTATCTCCACGAAAAAGAATAAGGGCTAAAGCGATCGAGAAAGGCAATACAATAGCAAGTCGTTTTCAATCCAATATCTCGGATAATGCCGGTGAACTAATGCCAGCCTCTTCAGTGGAAAATAACAAGCCGAAAGAGACTTTTAAGCCACAATTAACCGAGCCTTGTTATAGCATTGATAGCCCAGTATCAGTTTCCACATGCTTAGATAACAGTTTAGATTCTTCTTTTTCAAGCACAAGTACTTATACGTCACTAGACGAGCTATTGGAAAAAATCCCTCTTTTTGACGAACCTCTTTAAAAGAGCTGAAAGCGGTAGTGGGTCAGATCTTCGCAATAACAAGAGTTATAGAAGTGCTGTGCATACTCTGATCCATTACCGACTGTTTTCAACAGGGTTTTCTAACAGGACACTATCACAGCATTTCAATAAACGCTTCCATACGGGTTTTTATCTGCCCGGTGTCAGATTCTGAATAGTTGGTTTCCAGGGTCATAAAAGGAATGCCTTTATCACCACTGATAATTTTGCGGATATTGTGGCTTTCAATATTATAGGTATGGCAAGCCTGAAGTACGATGTCGATAACACCGTCGGCCTGGTATTCGTCGACCATTGCCTGTAATAGCTGCTCACGCCCCTTATTGGGGGTCATTACCGAACAGGGGATATCCAGGTACTTTCTGGAGATGGCCTCTACGGGATCAATACCTTCCTGAACTTCCTGATGAAGTTCCTTATAACCCAGACAGCTTTCCAGGGCGACAACTACGGCACCGGCATCCTCAATCGCTCGAATGACCTTGTTGGCAACACCGCCAATGGGGCAACCGGTAATCAATATACGCGGGGTATCCGCCGGGAATTTGGCCTCACCGGCTTCATATTTTGCACTAAGGCTGTCAATCATTTCCCGAACATTTTGCCGCATGGCTTCACGGTCAAAGGTATAGCTGGCACCATTTAATACGGTAAAGAGGTCAAAACCTGAAATAATAGAAGGTTTAAGTTTTCCTAATTGGTGGAAGGCTTTTAGCAGTCGGCGATCTTCATTACAGGTTTTAATGGCCTGATGCAGTTTTTCTTCTGTGATGGTAACGTCGAACTTGTCCTCCAGTTTCCCTATCAGTCTGCGAACCTCATCTTGCCACAGTGTCATGGCATGCCCCTTTTCCTGGGTTTGGGGAAGTTGCATAACATGGGTGTCCTTGATTTCACCCAGTAGCTCATACATTTTCTTTTTCCCGTCACAGGTGGTTTCGCCCACGATCATATCGGCGAAGTACATGTAGGGGCATTTGTCAGTGAGGGCAAAGCCATAGCTGGCCTTTATCAATGGGCAAAGGTTTCTTGGCAGGTGTTTTTCAGCATCAGGGATGGTTTCCTCGCTCACTGAACACAGGGATACCGGATGGGCTCCTGCCGCGTAAATCACTTCTTTCGGGGTAAAGGTGCAGAATGTGCCTACTACCTTTTCACCCTTGTCCTTGAAAGCTTTTACTGAAAGAAAACCATTACGGCGGGCTTCAGCAAATTCTTCAAACTGGTCAGGCAGGGTGGGAATCATTGTAGAACTCATGGAAATAACCTTTTTTTAATGAATACGTTCTTTGGCCAGGAGGGCGGCACCAATAGCACCCGCGTATCGACCCAGAGGGCTGGCGGTAACCTTGGCTTGTAAGCTGTTTTCCAGGCTGTGGATGATGTAGCTGTTACCACTTAAGCCGCCAGTGAGTAGATAATGCTTATCCCTGCCGTGTTTTATGCAAAGGGATTTAACCTTATTAATCACAGACTCAACGATGCCGAAGGCGATATTTTCTTTTTTCTCGCCACGGCCTATCAGACTGGTGACTTCGGACTCGGCAAAAACAGTACACATGGAGGTAATATTGATATCAGAGCCTGAGGTGGCAAGGTTGGTGAGTTCATCAATGGTAATCCCCAGGGTATTGGCCATTACTTCTATAAACTTACCTGTGCCTGCTGAACATTTATCATTCATGGTGAAGTTAACAACCCGGCCGCTTTCCATGGAAATGACCTTGGTATCCTGGCCACCGATATCCACAACGGTACAGTCCTGATGGGTAAAGAAGGTTGAGCCTTTGCCGTGACAGGTGATTTCTGTGATAGTTTTATGGGCATAGGGAACGGCTACCCTGCCATAGCCGGTGGCAATAATTTTTGAGTTATTTTCATTAATGCCCTTCTTAACCAGTTTGTCATGGATGGTTTTTGCAGTTTCAGCACTGCTCCAGCCTGTGGGTATGACAAAATGATCCGTTAGCGCCTGTTGGCTCATCACCGCTACTTTAGCGGCAGTGGAACCAATATCTATTCCAATGGCATACATAAAATGTCCCTGGTTTTCATAAACGAAAGACGGGTGATTGAAATGATGGTAAGAATCAGTTGTTAGTAACTGACTTTTATTGAGTTGTGGCAGCTGACTTGAAACAGTCGCGAACCACAGTGATTATGGTGAGACTGATTATGAAACGTATTTTGGGGCAATGGTAATCCACCTGAAATACGGGTTCTGGCAAAGGTATCCAAAGACACGAGGGGTTTCCTTCTACAGCGAGTTCAATAGTCGCGATATGTGCGCACTTTAGCAATTGCCCGCAAGCTTTTCCCTAACTTATGTCAAAAAATGGGTGCTGTTTTAAAGGTTTGAATGGGGAGTGGCTGTGATAACTAAAAAAGCCTTAATTAAAAGGCTTTTTTAGTTATTCAACTCGAGTATAAGGCAGTGCCGCCCAGCGATAATAGGACTGATCATAGTTTCTTACGTTTCTGTAACCCGCTGCTTTCAAAGCAATAAGCATATGGGCGGAGCGAATGCCAGCAGTGCAATAAGTGACTATATCGCTGTCTTTGCTTATGCCCGCTTTTGCCATTAATGTTTCTATTTCCTGCCCTGATTTTAAGGTGCCGTCATCATTTAGCAGGTGGTTGAAAGGGATATTTATTGCGCCTGGCAGGTGACCGCCCCTTGTCTCACCATAATTCGTAGCTCCTTTAAACTCTTCTTCTGTGCGGGTGTCAATCAGCGTTATCCTGGTGTAATTTTCCTGAAGGGTCGAGGTGTTGATGGTAAGTGAGTTATCACGTACATTGATGACAAAGTCACTGTCCTTGATAAAAAGGGCAGGCAACAGGCTGGTTGAGTAATTCTTTTGCTGCCAGTTAGGGTAGCCACCATCAAGCAGCTTTACATTGGAGAAACCTGCTGATATCAAGCTCCAGGCTATTCGTCCCTCCTCTCCCCAGCCATTAGGTGTATCAGAGTACACAACAATAGCATCCTGGTTTGTGATCCCCAGCTTTTGTATTTGTTTTTCCAGCCTGCCGTTTTCTGCCAAAGTACCCCATTGTTTATCGCCACTGTTTCCATCCATATTGGATAGCGATTGCCAGTCAGTAACGATGGCTCCTGGAAGGTGTCCTTTCAGATAGGCCTTGTACCCCCTGGCATCGATAATTTTTAATTTATCCAGGTGGTTTTGGACAAAATCAGCACTTACAAAGTAGTCGGATTTTGCCGCCAGGGCCGTATTGGCAAATGTCAGGGAAAGTAGGCTGACAAGAGATAAAGTAAAAAGAAAGTGAAATGGGTGAGTGTTTTTCATAGTCGTACCCCTGGGGCAATAGCAGGTGTTTTTGAAGTGATATTTTTTTTGTGGTAAACCCGTTTAATCAAATAAATAGCAACGGTAACCGCAAATAAGGTCAGCAAGCCGGTGACAAAAAGCTGGGCTCCGCCCGTCAACATGCCACCCACATAGGAATAAATAAGCGTAGCTGGTAACTGTCCTATACCTGTGGCCAACAGGAAGTAGCGTGTTTTGATTGGGGTCAGGCCGGCAGCATAACTCACTACATCAAAGGAAACAAAAGGAAGCAGTCGGCTGATCAGGATGGCATATTGCCCATGGCGGGCAAAAAACAGATCAATTTGCTCAAGGGCAAAACGGCTTGCCAGCTTTTCTGTAAGTCCACGACCAAACCAGCGGGATAATACAAAACATAATGCAGCTGCTGCCATGGAGCTGCTCCATGATAATAGGGCTCCCTGCCACCATCCGAAAATAGCCGCATTGGCAAATGTAATAATAAAAGCAGGTAAGGGTGCGGCTATGGCCTGAAGTATCATCATTACTGCCGATATAACCGGTGCCCATATACCAAAGCTGAGGATGTACTCTTTGGCTTTATCAATATCCACGTGGGACATGATAGCAACCATGTCGATTAGCATAGAACGTATAGGCTCTACAGCCAGAGCTATAGCACCCAAAATACTGACAATCAATAGCCGGAGTACCCATCTCTTTATTTTGCGGGTCATTGCTGTTTCTCTTCATGGGTGGCCCGGGCAGGTTTAGCGGGTATTTTGCAAAAGCCTTCAGCGGGAACATCTAATGCTGCATTGAACTTGCTGGAAAGATTCTGAAAGGCAATCAGCCCTGTTAGCTCAACCACAGCATCTTCATCAAAGTGCCTTTTGACCCGGCTCATTAGTTCAGGCGTGACATGGCGGTCGCTATAAGTCACTGCCTCTGTATATTTCAGTGCGACTCTCTCTTTTTCATCAAATAACGGGCTGTTTTGCCAGTTTTCCAAGGCATTGACTTTTTCCGTACTACCAGCCCTTTTTGCCAGAGTCATGGCATTGATATCAACACAAAACTCACACCAGTTAATTTGTGATACCCGTACTGTTACCAGGGAGCGAAGCTGTGGGGAAACAGGAGAACTTTTTCTGTCCAGTACGCCATATAATGCAGCCACTGCCGCAAACAGGCGTGGAACCCGCGCCCATAACAAGCCCGGCTTAAGCACCTTGCCGTAACGGCGTTTTTGACTCCAGAAAAAGGGTTTGAGCCACCAGGGATAGGACTTTAGAGATTTGACCGGAACATGCATGGGGTAAATTCCAATGGGTTGTAAGCCTTGATGGTGAGGGCAGCATATTAAGGCGGTTGCCCGAGAAACAAAAATGATAGTGATCAAAGTGGGAAAGAAAATCAGGAAATAACCTTTGTTTAAAAGAGTAATAAACTGCCATGGATTTGTTTTTATGGTTGATTTTGATGACTTTTGTCAATTTTTTACCATTAATGATGTGCGATGATGTTTATAACTGATGAGTATCACTAGTTGATGAAGTGGGTGGATAACCCCTCCTACTCTTGTTCGGTAAAGTCTTTAGTCGCCTGAATCAAGCAGGCAAATCCGAGTGTACCGTTCAGGATAATATACGAACTTTGTCTGGAGTCTAAGATGTACATTGGTATCCCTAAGGAAATCAAAAACCACGAATATCGCGTTGGCCTGACACCTGCGTCTGCACACGAGCTGGTAGCCCATGGACACAAAGTTTTCGTTGAAACCCATGCGGGGGAAGGCATTGGCTTCAGTGACGACGACTACCGTGCAGCTGGCGTAGAAGTTCTGGCAACTGCCGACGAAGTTTTTGAAAAGGCAGAGATGATTGTTAAGGTTAAAGAGCCTCAGGCAATTGAACGTGCCCGCCTGAAGCCTCACCATACTCTGTTCACTTACCTGCACCTGGCTCCGGATGCTGAACAGACCCATGACCTGATCAAGTCCGGCGCTACCTGCATCGCTTATGAAACTGTAACCGATACCAAGGGTGGCCTGCCTCTGTTGGCACCTATGTCTGCCGTAGCTGGCCGTATGTCCATTCAGGCTGGTGCTCACTCTCTGGAAAAAGCCAAGGGTGGTCGCGCTGTACTGATGGGTGGTGTTCCCGGTGTTGAACCTGCCAAAGTTGTTGTCATCGGCGGTGGTGTTGTGGGTGAAAATGCAGCTGAAATGGCTGTGGGCATGGGTGCAGAAGTTGTTATTCTGGATCGCAATCTGGACGTACTGCGTCGTCTGGCTAAGCGTTTTGACAACCGCCTGAAGACTGTTTACTCCACTTCCAAGGCACTGGCTGACCACGTTGCATCTGCTGATCTGGTTGTTGGTGCTGTACTGCTGCCTGGTGCTGCTGCTCCCAAGCTGATTACCCGTGAACTGATCTCCACCATGAAGAAAGGTGCGGTTATCGTTGACGTGGCCATTGACCAGGGTGGCTGTGCAGAAACTTCCAAGGCAACCACTCACGCTGAGCCTACTTACATTGTTGACGGCATTGTTCACTACTGTGTAGCCAACATGCCTGGTGCTGTGGCCCGTACCTCCACTATGGCCCTGAACAACGCTACCCTGCCTTACGCGCTGGCCCTGGCTGACAAGGGTACTAAAAAGGCACTGGAAGAAGACAAGCACCTGCTGAACGGCCTGAATGTTTGCAAGGGACGTATCACCTGCGAAGATGTATCCGTTGCCCTGGATCTGCCTTATGTTCCTGCTGAAGATATGATTAAAGAACTGTAAGTTCCTTAATATTCTCCTTTCTTGAAACGGCCCCTTTGGGGCCGTTTTTTCTTGCTGTTTTTTTCAACCAAAGCCACACCTGGTGGTTTGTCAGCCATAGAAGCTCGTAGCTTAATGGAGCTATGCAGAGGCTTCGATAACTGCTTTAATCTTATCTATCGGATAAGAGTCCCTAGAGATAGGGTTCTTTTTCAGGAAGCCTCGGTACCTGTCTATATGAACAGGCGCCTAGTGCGGGGAAGTGTGAATATCCATACAGCTATTGAATCAGTTGAAATACCTGTATCTATTCCCAGCGGGGAGAGGATGTCGCAAAAGTTATTTTTTTTAACCACGGAGGCACAAAGACACGGAGATTTATAGTTTAAAATTATAAAAACTCTGTGCCTCCGTGTCTCCGTGGTTAAAAAAAAGAGAATCAATCCCGTTTTGTGCACGCTGCATTCAGTTTCGCGACAGTCTCGGGACGTTGCGAACGAGGCGCTTGCCTTTGTACTAGAAGGTAAAGAGTTGATTTTGGCTGATGTTGTTGGAGGTTGTTGATGTGTTAAATAAGTATGATAAGCGAGGTTTAGCAAGATTATTATTTTTATTAATTGTATTTTTTTTTGGCAGTTCCAGTGCTATAGCAGGCAAAACGCACGAAGAAAAGGAATATATTGAAGAGCATGTTGATGATATAGACAGTTGGGGTAGGGTTTCTCATCCGGTATTCACCGGCTTCGTATTGGATATGAAACGACCTGAATTTGTATCATAAATGCATAACCTCTGTAACCAGAGGGTTGTTACAGAGCCTTTGAAGTGAATCAGAACTCAGGGGTACTCTGTTAAGCAACCAAACCAAACAGAGGACGCCAAGGATGGCCTTTAAGCACCTTAGCTCTGAAGAGAGACATTATATCGAAATCGAACTGAAAAATGGGACTTCTCAAAATAAAATTGCAGAAAAACTCGGGCGTTCACAGAGTTCGCTGTCACGGGAGTTAGGACGCAACACAGGGCAGCGTGGTTACAGGCACCAGCAGGCTCATCGTAAGGCTCAACAGCGTCATAAGGAAAAACCCAAGGCGGTGAAGTTGACGGAAGATATTAAGCGACGGATTGCTCAAGATATCCGGGCTGACTGGAGTCCTGAGCAAGTGGCTGGAAGGCTTGAAAAAGAAGGGATAATCAAGTTGCATCATGAGACGATTTACCAGTTCATAGAGGATGATAAGCGCACTGACGGTACCCTGTATAAACACTTGCGCCATCAGAAAAAAACGTACCGAAAGCGATATGGTTCAGCTCATAACCGAACAGGCATACCTAACCGGGTAGGTATTGAAGAGCGCCCGGAGATCGTCAACAACAGGGGGCGTGTTGGTGACTGGGAGGCGGATACCGTAATCGGCAAAAACCATAAGGGTGCCATTGCCACACTGGATGAGCGAAAGACTAAACTGCGCCTTGCTGTTCCGCTGCCAGGAAAGAAAGCAAAAGCGGTTAAACAGGCAGTGATTGATACACTCAAGCCCCTGAAAAGGTTTGTTAAAACGATCACTTACGACAACGGTAAGGAATTTGCTCAGCATGAAGCAATCAACAAAGCCTTGAGCTGCGACAGCTACTTTGCTGTGCCCTACCACTCTTGGGAGAGAGGCCAGAATGAGAATGCCAATGGGCTGCTCAGGCAGTACTTTCCCAAATCAATGGAGCTTCATAACGTCAAAGAAAGAGACGTTATCATTGCGGTAGACAAGCTGAACAGCAGGCCCAGGAAATGCCTCGGTTACAAAACACCATATGAGGCATTCAAAGAGTTAACTGGAGTGAATGCAAGAAAAGTCATGGGTTATGCATTTATGACTTGAATTCAGGGATAATGAATATTTTGCTTGCCGTGATTACTCGGTATCTCAAGGAAGGTGTGCAGGAGTTAAAAATTATGGGGAGAATGAAGCACAACATAGCCAGTCTGCCGGAGATTCTTTCGGTGTGGATCCAGGAGGGGCACTTGCTGGTTATGGTATCAGTACGGGAGGAGCAATGGGGAAGAAGACTATGTTGGCTTCAGGTGTAACGGTGTTAAAATTTTTTGGTAATGCGCCACCAAAAGGTAAAAGTCATCCGGGAGCCAAGGGAAGTAAATCTAAGCCTTGGCCTCCAGGAGAGATAGGTAAACTTGACGATCTTAGTAAGAATTTGAAGTGAGGATAGGAATTCGTAAAGGATAAGTTGTGGTTTGCTGCTATGGTTTTTCAGCAAACCACGGTTAGGCACTACATGGCCGCTGCAATGATATAGGAACCAATACAAACCACGCCAACAGTAGCGGTTAGAACATCAATTTTAGAACGATAGGGCTTCAGTGCTTCGGTTTTGCGAGCCGCATACACAGGCATCAGATAAAGAATCACTGCCATCAGGGGCGCTGCAATGGTGCCCATAATATCGATAACGCCGAGATTCAGGTAGCCAACCAGCCAAAGACTTAAAATATAGAAAATATTAATGGCTCGATTCAGGTGGCTTTTTTGTGGAGCTCCTTTTCCTGAACGGGTATAAGCCTGGCGGATCAGGCCGGAAAGACCTTCCCTTGCTCCCAGGTAATAACCAAGGAAAGAGCTGGAGATGGCTGTGATTCCAACAATGGAGGTTACAGCAGAAAACCATGGGTTGCTGGATTGCAGGGAGAACAGGGTCATTACTGAAATATTATCCTGCTTGGCTTGCATCAGGACTTCCGGGGACAGGGTTAATACACAGGAGAAGGTGAAGAATAGGGTTAGAACCATGAGTAGCCCTGTTCCCCGGGCAGTAATAAGCTCGGTTTTCTTTCTGAGCTGTTCCGGGTTTTTGATTTTACAGCGGTAGGACTGAGCCATGGCAGAGCAAACCGGAATATAGGCGAGGGCAAAAACAAGGATGGGCAGCGTCGATAAAAAACCTTTAGTAAAGCCTTCAGCTGTGACTGGCTGGCTAAATTGGTTGAGATTCCATTGAGGTACCAGATAGATAGAGATGGCCATCAGTATGGCACCCAGAGGGTATACGAGAGCTGCCGTAACTTTCAGAATCATTTTTTCACCGCAGGTGACGATCCCTACCAAGACCAGCATCAGAACCAGGCTTAAGAGCCAGCGGTCCGGCACCGGCAGGTTAAGCTGGTTACCAATCAGGCTTTCAACCGTATTGGTCAGGCCAATGCTATAGGCCATAACAATAGGGAAAATAAAGGCAAAGTAGGCAAAGGTAACCCATAGTCCCCGGGTTTTTCCAAAGTGCTCATTAGCCGCCTCGTTGAAATCGCTGGCCGGATTTTTGGCTGCCAGGCAAAAGCGGAGAACGCTGCGGTGGGTAATCAGTGTCAGCGGAGTTAACAATATTGATAGAAGGATAAGCGGCCAGATACCGCCGATACCTGCGTTGATAGGAAGAAAGAGAATTCCCGCCCCGACTGCAGCACCAAAAATGCTTAAGCTCCAGTTAGTGTCGGTAAATGTCCAGGAAGACTCCGGGGCTTTAGATGACTTTTGAGCAGTTATGACTTCAGACTGCATACTAACCTCTTCTGCCATTAATCCGGTCGACATCTTATGTTTAATTTTGTGCTTTGTTGTTGATATG
Organism: Endozoicomonas sp. Mp262; assembly: GCF_025643335.1. NCBI lineage: Bacteria > Pseudomonadati > Pseudomonadota > Gammaproteobacteria > Oceanospirillales > Endozoicomonadaceae > Endozoicomonas > Endozoicomonas sp. Mp262. The sequence continues at coordinate 2,725,385 of NZ_CP092489.1, forward strand.
CATCACTTGAGTGTCAATATGCATAAATGATCAAAAGGAAAAAAGAGTCGACACCTATTGATTAGAGCTAAAATTCAACAAAAAGTTTCGAGAATATCCGGGTGAAATCGGGGTAAAATATTGTTTTTTCATATTTATTCAAGTGTTTTTTTTGATTAAGCTTTATTTTTAGGTGATATTTCTGCAACTCTTCAAAAAAGAACTATCAATAACGCTACTTATGCCTGTTTTAAAGCATTAATCACTTGGACATAATAATTCACAAATAAGAACATGGTTTTGTTAAGAATGGGCTAAACCCCATCCCATCAGGGCGGGTTAACGGCTACTTCATCCCCACAATTGAGGGTTTTTTTACTGAAAACATCGGCTATCTGTATCGAACCTAACTTAAATCAATATATTAGACAGGCTTGAGCGTTACATTAGCCATCGATTTTTGATGGACTATGGAATAAGAATATGCAAGCGCCGTTTCTTAATCGTTTCCTGAATTATGTGCAGGTCAATACCCGGTCAGACAGTACCAGCGATTCCGTGCCAAGCACGCCTGGACAAATGTCTATGGCCAGAATGTTGAAGGATGAGCTGGAAGCCATGGGGCTGGAAGCCATTAGCCTGGATGACAATGGTTATCTAATGGCAAGGCTGCCGGCCAATACGGATAAACCTGTTCCGGCTATTGGTTTTGTTGCTCATATGGATACAGCGCCGGATGCATCCGGTGAAGGGGTTTTGCCCAAGGTTATTGATAGCTACGATGGTGGCGTGATTACCTTGAATGAGGATAAGAATATCCTGCTCTCTCCAGAGGATTTTCCTTCCCTGAACAAGCATATTGGCAAAACGTTGGTGACATCCGATGGCACCACATTGCTGGGTGCTGATGACAAGGCAGGGATTGCGATCATTCTGACCGCTATTGAGCATTTGCAGCAGCACCCGGACATCATTCATGGGGATATTTGCATTGGCTTTACTCCTGATGAAGAGATTGGCCGGGGGGCAGATCACTTTGATGTTGAAAAATTTGGTGCTCAGTGGGCCTATACCATTGATGGTAGTGAAGAAGGTGGACTGGAGTATGAGAACTTTAACGCAGCCAGTGCGGAAATAATCTGTCATGGTCGTAATGTTCATCCGGGTTCTGCAAAAGGCCTGATGATCAACGCCATGCACTTGTCCCGTCATTTTGCTAATGAACTGCCAGCGGATGAGGTTCCTGAAAAAACAGAAGGCTATGAAGGCTTTTTCCATCTGCACAGTATGACTGGGCATGAAGACGAAGCGCGCCTGAGTTATATCATTCGTGACTTTGATCATGACAATTTTGAGCAGCGGAAAAAGTTGGTGCTTTCTATCGCTGAATCCATGAATAAGCAACTGGGTGAAGATCGTATAGAAGTGGTGCTAACTGATTCTTATGCCAATATGCATGAACAGGTTAAAAAAGTACCTCATATTATCGATATTGCCCACCAGGCGATGGAGGCCAGTGATGTTAAACCACTGGTTAAACCCATCCGTGGTGGTACTGATGGTGCCCGCCTTTCATTTATGGGTTTGCCTACGCCTAATATTTTCACAGGTGGCCATAACTTCCACGGCTGTCATGAATACCTATGTGTTGATACTGCTATCAAGTCTGTGGAAACCGTCGTCAATATCTGCCGTATAACAGCTGAGAAATAATCAGTGTTTTTTTGCCGCAGTGAATTATTGCTGCGGTTCCTCCTTTTAGCCTGTTCATCAGGCTTCTTAATTTTTACTGCTTCTATAAATCGGGGGATTTCCTATGAGTGGTAATGTTGCTGTCTCGGCAGGTAAAGAGAAGAAAAAACTCTCTTTCCCCTCAGCCTATACGGTCTTATTTATTGTTGCTGCACTTGTTGCATTGATGACCTGGATTGTTACCCCGGGCGTCTATGACAAGCTTTCCTATGATCAGGATACAAGTACCTTTGTTGTTAATTATGCCAATGGCGGGACAGACTCTTTTCCTGGAACCCAGGAAACACTGGATCGCTTTGATATCAAGGCAGACCTGGCTAAGTTTACCAATGGTGATATTGGCAAACCTGTAGGGATTCCCGGCACTTACACTGAGGTAGAGCCTCACCCGCAAGGGCTTGGGGATTTTTTTAAAGCGCCGGTTGCTGGCATGTATGACTCCATTGGAGTGGTTTTCTTTGTCCTGGTTATTGGCGGCTTCATCGGGGTTATTAACCATATTGGAGCCTTTAATGCGGGAATTGGCAGTTTATCCAAGCTGCTCCGTGGTCGGGAAAAATGGCTGATCATCTGTGTGACAGCATTGATCTCCCTGGGTGGAACAACCTTTGGCTTGGCTGAGGAAACCATTGCCTTCTATCCTATTCTTGTGCCGATTTTCCTTGCCGCGGGTTATGATGCCATTGTTGCCCTTGCGGCCATTTATCTGGGTTCTTCTATAGGAACCATGTGCTCCACAGTTAACCCTTTTAGTACCATTATTGCTTCTAATGCTGCCGGTATCAGTTGGACTGAAGGTCTGACTTCCCGTTTGGTAGTATTGACGCTGGGTACACTGCTTTGTATCTGGTATTTGATTCGTTACGCTGAAAAGGTAAAGGCTGACCCCAAGAAATCGCTGATTTATAACCAGAAAGCAGAGATTGAAGCCCGCTTTTTAAATAAAGGTACTGAAGCACCAGGCAAGATGTCCCTGAATATCAAGCTGGTGTTGACTGTTTTTGCAGCCACCTTTGTGGTCATGGTTTACGGCGTATCCCAGCTCGGCTGGTGGTTTGAGGAAATGACCACGCTGTTTTTCATTTCTGCACTGATTATTGGCGTGTTGTCCCGCTGTGATGAAAAGTCCTTTGTCCGGGAGTTTGTCCAGGGTGCCAGCGACCTGCTGGGCGTAGCGCTGATCATTGCCATTGCCCGCGGTGTTACCGTGCTGATGGAAAATGGCATGATCAGTGATTCTATTCTTTATGCCAGTGCTGGCATGGTAGGGGGGATGGATAAGGGCATCTTTATTGTTGTGATGATGGTACTTTTTGCGGGGATCTCTTTCTTTGTACCTTCTTCTTCCGGTCTGGCAGTGCTGTCCATGCCTATTATGGCGCCACTGGCTGATGTGGTGGGACTGCCCAGGGATAATATTGTCAGTGCCTATCAGTACGGTATGGGGCTGATGGCGTTTATCACGCCAACCGGTCTGGTACTGGCCTCGTTGGCCATGGTGAATGTTACCTTCGATAAATGGTTGAAGTTTGTACTGCCGCTGTTGGGTATGCTGACGGCATTATCGGCGGTTCTGCTGCTGATTTCAGCTTATCTATAATTCAACTATACTCCCATAAATAATGGTGAGAAAAAATAAGCAGGGTTTGTTGATATATGCACTGAACACTGCTTATTTTAATAAAAATATAGAACTCCAGGGATTGATGCTATGTGACGAAGTCTTTTAGCCAGTAAAATGAAGTAGCAGGTTATGTACAAAAAACTGATTGTTAATTTGGCGTTACTGTTTACTATGCAAGCTTATGGAGGAGGGCATGATTTACAAGATCCCGTAATAAGTACAGTTTATCAAAGTCTTGATGAGTCAAGGCACAGCCAGAAGTCATCCTTTCAACCCTGGTTTAGCAAGTACCTTTCCCCTCCGGTAAAAAATGGGAAACTAGGTATTATAGACTGGTTTCTGCACTCTATTTCTAGAGTAAAAGACCCGCTTATCAAGGCTTCTCTAAAGATTAATGGGCTTGCTGAAGATTCACCTAACCTGTTTTTGGAAGAAAGCCTGAGCAGTCTGAATCAATCTATTCCCCCTATCACTGTTGGAGATCTGGATGCTGTATATGAGTCGGATGATTATGATGCAGATATTGAAGAACAGTATCTTGAGTCACTTTCAAACCCTCAGGCTAAAGGCGTAGACTTCATTCATCAGTTGTATAGCTCAGGCGTTCTGAGTCCTAGCCAGGCTCTGAAAAGATTCTATGACTGGCTGGAAAATGATGAAAGGGTGCAACATTTACAACATTTGCTCATTAAAAAAAATAAGGAACTGGCTTTTGAGCAAGCTCGGCAATCAGATAGTCGCTGGCAGGAGTGTATTGGCAGTTATGAGGGAGATTACAAAAGATGCATAAAAAAAGGTATCTTGAAGAGGTTCGACGGCATCATTATTGCCGTTAAAGATGAAATATGTGTTAAAGGTTATACGACAACAGATGGTTTAACCGATGAGGTATATCAGGTTACTAAAGGGCTAAATACTGGCCGTCAATCACGCATTGTTACTTATTTGCTTGAGGCAGGGGTTGTTATCGCCGGTAAAGCCAACCAAAAGCCCTTTGGGTTAGGTGCTACAGGCCACAATTCTTTATTTCTGGAGCTATCAAATCCCTACAGTGGTAAGCATGATACTGCCGGTTCATCCAGTGGCAGTGGTGTTTTTGCTGTTATCGGTGGTGTTTTTGCTGTTGCAACCGATGCAGGGGGGTCTATTGGTATGCCTGCGGCTATATCAGGGGCTCAGGGTATCAAGCCAACAGAAGGAAAAATCACCACAGAAGGTTATGATAATCCGGCAGAAGGTCTGACATCCATTGGGTTTATCGCAAATAATTATCAGGATCTAGCCAGAGCCTATTTAGAAGGGAGTAAAAAATATCCAACAGCCGAAGTACTTCAAGTATTAGGAAAAGTGAAAATTGGCATTGATCCTCATTGGTTTCAACATTGTTCCAAGTCTGTTTGCTCTCTAACGCTAGAATGCCTTGATAGACTGGCTACGGTAATGACGAAGGTGGGAAACTCAGAGCCGGTTCTGAAAATGAAATATTTGCCAGATGGGTATGAGCAGGATCTCTGGAATACCCATGCTGCATTATTTGTACATTATGAGGCTGCTGAGAAAAAGGCTTTTATGAATAATTGGGGAGTTCCTGCTGAAATCCGTCTCTCACTAGAGATGGGAGCTATGCTCCCAGAGGGTGTCATTCAAAGAGCGCAAGGAAATCAAAAATTTCTGAAGAATCACTTTCACACTAATATCTTTTCAAGAGTTCATGTTATCGCTATGCCTACCACGCTGATCACAGCTCCAGAGCGGATTAAATCCCATCAGGGTGAACTGGATTTGCCAAAGGCTTATTTACTGAGTGCGCATACTTCTCTAGCGAACCTGACAGGAGACCCAAGAGTGACGATTATGTGTGGTTATGATGAAGAGGGTTTGCCTATTGGACTTCAGCTGATGGCAGACCATGATGGTGAATTACTCTTGCTGCGGCTGGGGGCTGAGCTGGAAAAACTTCTGGCTGAAGAGTTGGAGGGATATTCTGCTTGGAAATATCGTCCTTATTTTGATATTTCAGCATCTGAGGATGATGAGTAGTTTGCATTTTATTTTGTGAAAAATACCGAATTGATTAAAAAAATATGTATTAGGGCTATTTTTAGTGTTTATTTCTTTCTAGTGGTTAGTTATCAGTAAACCTTATTTCAATCTCTTACACATTGTCACAAATCAATATCTCTCAATGACGGCCAAGGCAGAATAGCGGCGCATGTCAGTATTGCCGCTTTTTGTCGAATATACTGCCAGCAAATCCGGTCACATAATAATTAAAGTGTCCAGTTAACTGTACTTGGAAGTGTACTTCACAAGGGAGGTTGATTGGTTAAATAAAAGACAAAAGACGTGTATAAACTAACAACACCCGTAATGGGAACCTGGCTATAGGGAATAGTTATGCCCAACACCAAGCAGAAGCATCCAATCACCTTTTATGTCATTCTATTCTGGCAATTCTGGTGGGCCTTTTCGTTTTACGGCTTATGGGCATTGCTTCCAGTTTATTTAAATAAATACCTACAGTTAAGTCAGGCTGAATCCTTTGCTATTTTCGGTGGTTACACGGCGCTGGGCGCTGGGCTGCTGTTTATAGGTGGCTGGATTGCTGATAATTATTTAGGTGCCAAGCGTAACCTGACCATTGGTACAATATTCCAGAGCATTGGCTATTTCCTTATTGCGCTGTCCGCTGTTAATAAAACCACTTTACCCTTGTTCGCTGGACTGGGTTTTGTGGTTATTGGGCGGGCAACAGCCAGTACCTGTCCTCCGGTGGTTCTTGCCAGTGCCTACGATGGCAGTCATGATCCCCGTCTGGATGGTGCCTTCACTTACCTCTATATGGTTAACAATGTTGGCTCTTTCCTGACAATGATGGTTATTCCGCCTATTGCCAGCCTGGTGTCAATGAGTCTTGCCTTTTCCCTTTGTGGTGCTGGCATGGCGATTAGTGTGGTAGGCCTGTTTGTCATGAAACGCAGCTTGAAAGAAGCTGGCTCTGCTCCTGATAAAGTGCCTGCCGGGGTGAAAAAGTACGCAACCTTTTTGGTGGGATCTCTTGTGGCTGTTGGCATAGCCAGTTACCTGCTCACTAATCTGGTGATGGCCAGGGTGTTAATGGTCTTTGGGGCAGTTATCATCTGCATATTGATTGTCAAAAATATGAAGCAGGAAGCCCATGATGCCCGTAAACGCATGATGGTGGGTTTGGCGCTGATGTTGCAGGCTCTGATTTTCTTTGTGCTCTATAACCAGATGCCGACATCCCTGAACTTCTTTGCTATTAACAATGTGACTCCTTCTATCTTTGGTATTCCGGTTGATCCGGTTCAGTACCAGGCTTTGAATCCCCTCTCTATCATTATTCTAAGCCCTATTCTGGCAAAAATTTACAGTTACCTGGGTGCTCGTGGTAAAGATCTATCCATGCCTGGCAAATATGCCCTTGGTATGATTGTTTGTGGTATTGCCTTTGGTTCCGCGGGGATTTCCAAATACTTTGCCGATGACAGTGGTATGGTGTCTTCCTTCTGGATTATTACTCCCAACTTCTTCTTTGGGGTGGGTGAACTGTTAATCAGTGCCCTGGGTATGTCTGTTATTGCCAAGCTGTTTCCTGAACGTATTCGGGCTTTCTGCTTTGGTGCATGGAATATGACGCTGGCCCTTGCTTCTTTTGCCGGTGCCTGGGTGGCCAGCTTCTCTTCTGCGGAAAGTGGCGATGTGTCCCCTGTTGAGAGTTTGCAAATTTATGGGGACTACTTCATTATCCTCGCGGTTGTGACTGCGGCGATTGGCATTATTATTGCTATGCTGGTGCCTAAGTTGAATGCCTTGATGGCAGACAAGAAAGAAGCTGAAGACGCTGAAGGTGAAGTGGTTCCTGCCTGATTGGAATACGGGAAATAAGATAGTCGGACTCCCGGGAGTCCGACAGAAATAGGAGAGTTCAATGTTGTATAAGCGTGAAAGCGGCTGGAAAGAGCTGTCTCCAGAGAGAAGAGAAGAGATTTTTGCGTTCTGTGAAGGTTATAAGCATTACCTGGATATAGGTAAAACTGAACGCAAGTGTGTCACTGAAGCCATTCGCATGGCTGAAGAAAAGGGTTTTGTTGCGGTTGAAAGCAAAGAAATCCTTGAGCCAGGCGATAAGGTTTGGTTCAACAACCGTGGCAAGAACCTGGTGCTGGCCGTGATGGGCAGCAAGGATATCGCAGAGGGTGTTAACTTTGTGGTATCCCATATTGATTCTCCCCGCCTGGATCTCAAGCAGCAGCCTGTGTATGAAGACACTGAACTGGCTATGATGAAGACCCACTACTACGGTGGTATCAAGAAGTATCAGTGGGCTTCCAGACCTCTGGCCCTGCATGGCCTGGTGGTTCTGAAAGATGGCAGCAAAGTTGAGATCACCATTGGTGAGAAAGATAGTGATCCAGTGTTCAGTATTCCTGACCTGCTGCCTCACCTTGACCATAAAGTACAAAGGGATCGTAAGGCTCCTGAAGTACTGAAGGGCGAGGAGATGAATATCCTGGTTGGCTCCATGCCTGCATCCATCAAAGATGATGATGTGAAGGAGCTGGTGAAGTACAACGTTCTGCAGAAGTTGAACGAAGAGTACGGCATCATTGAAGAAGATTTCATTTCTGCAGAATTGCAGCTGGTTCCTGCCGCCAAGGCCAAGGATGTTGGTTTTGATCGTGGTATGGTGGGTGCCTACGGCCATGATGACCGTATCTGTGCCTACACTTCTGTTAAAGCGATTTTGGATCTGGATCACACTCCGGAAAAAACAGCGGTTTGCTTCCTGGTTGATAAAGAGGAAACAGGTTCTGCCGGTGGCACTGGCCTGCAGTCTCGCTACCTGGAATTCTTTATGGATGAACTGGTGGCCAAAGCCCGCCGTGGTGACTACAGCTCACGTGTAACTCGTCAGTGCTTCTGGAATTCACGGGCATTGTCTTCTGATGTGAATGCCGGTATTAACCCTCTGTTCAAGTCTGTGCATGACGAGCAGAACGCTTCCCGGCTGGGCCATGGTTTGGTGTTAACCAAATATACCGGTTCCAGAGGTAAGGCCATGACCAATGATGCGGATGCTGAGTATGTAGCTGAACTACGTGCTGTGTTTGATGAAGCGGGCATTAAATGGCAAACCGGTATGCTGGGCAAAGTAGACGAAGGGGGTGGCGGTACTGTGGCCATGTTCCTGGCTCACTACGGTATTCGCACCATTGATGCAGGTGCGGCACTGCTGTCTATGCATTCTCCAATGGAAATCGCTTCCAAGTTTGATATCCATGAAATTTATCGTGCCTACCAGGCATTTTATGCCTGATAGTTGTATTTGATAGATAAAAAACCCTGCTGAATGGCAGGGTTTTTTATTTGACCTGAAGGATGGGGTCATTCACTATAAATTATTGTGATCAATATTATTATAAAAATAAGAGAGGAGTGAGCAGGGATGGCGAGCTTTTTTCAGAAAGCTGTAGCGGGTTGTTTTATTTTTGGGCTGGTTTTTATAGCGGGTTGTGATAATTCTGATGACCTGGCTAATAAAAAGAGTTCGCTGGCCATAAGCGAGACCGAAGCCAAGGCAATCATTAAGCATTATGCTGAATTGGCTTACTGGAATTTTGAGGATGCACTGATCACAGCAAAGGCACTTAAAGTGGCCGTGCAAAATCTTGTAGACAACCCATCTGAAATAACCCTGACGAAAGCAAGGCAAGCCTGGAAACAGGCGCGTATTCCCTATTCCCAGAGTGAGGTGTTTCGGTTCGGCAATGCCATTGTGGATAACTGGGAGGGGCAGTTAAATGCCTGGCCTCTGGATGAGGGGCTGGTGGATTATGTTCAGGCGGATAATTACACCTATGAGCACGGCAATGAAGGTGCATTGGCCAATATTATTGCCAATGAAACTTTACAGGTGGGATCACAGCAAACCGATCTTACCGTTTTGAGTCCGGAGTTACTTGCCAGTTTAAATGAGCTGGGTGGCAGTGAAGTGAATGTAGCCACTGGCTATCATGCCATTGAGTTCCTGTTATGGGGGCAGGATTTAAATGGCAATGGCCCCGGGGCGGGTAACCGGCCTTATACCGATTATAGCCTGGGTGCGGAGTGCACTAATGGTCACTGCCAGCGCCGGGGAGAGTATTTAATTGCGGCGGCAGACCTTCTTGTTTCTGATCTGGAGTATATGGCGCAACAATGGCATCCGGGGATGATAGGGAATTACAGGGAAAAGCTTTTGGGTGAGGATATTGGCCAGGGACTCCGGAAAATGCTGTTCGGTATGGGCAGCCTTGCCCTGGGCGAGTTGGCTGGGGAGAGAATGAAGGTGGCCTTGGAGGCAAATTCACCTGAGGAGGAGCAGGATTGCTTTAGTGATAACACCCATCATTCCCATTATTACAATGGTATTGCATCGTTTAATGTCTATTCAGGATACTATCAGCGCGCTGATGGCAAGGAGCTTAATGGTCCCAGTATTGCCGCATGGGTGAGATCGAGAGAGCCGGAAATGGCAAGCAGGGTTATGGCAGCTTTCCAGAAAACCCGTGAGAGTTTACAGCTTCTGGTGGACTCGGCGGAAAAAGAACAGGTAGCATTTGATCAGCTGATAGCGACAGGTAATCTGGAAGGGCATGCCCTGATTCATAAAAATATCAATGCCCTGGTGGCACAAACCCGCCTTGTTGAAGAAGTTGCCCAATTAATGGGCATTGATCAGCTTAATCCGGATAATGCAGATCATGATTTTTAAATAATGAAAAGAAAACTATTGATACTGGTTGGAGTGGTGCTGATCACGGGCTGTTGGAACAATGATCAGATGTATGAACCCGGGGAGGAGAGGCCGGGAGGGGATACCTCTGTCAATGCTTCCGGGCGGGACGCTTTCTCTTTCCCGTCCGCTAATATGAGTATGAGTAACCGGCTCACTTTCAGTGTAGGTAACAGTTTTTTTACCAACCCCTGGGTTTCAGCGCCCTCTTCCACCAAGGCTCGCGATGGTCTGGGGCCATTATTTAATACCAATGCCTGCCAAAGTTGCCATATTAAAGATGGTCGAGGCCATGCTCCGGAAATGAATGGAGAGCTAAAGGCACCGATGCTGGTTAAATTAAGTATTCCTGCCCGGGCTGTGGGGGACTCGGGTAGAATTCTTAAGCAAGGCTCAATTCCTGATCCGGTTTATGGGGGGATGCTTCATAGTTTTGGCTTGCCGGGGGTGGTGCCTGAAGGGTATGGATTTGTGGAGTATCAATATGAAAAGGTTCTCTTCAGTGATGGTGAGTCGATAGAGTTAAGGAAACCGGTCATATCCATCAAAAGCTTGGGGTATGGGCCTTTACCTGAAAATATGATGATATCTGCCCGTATAGCCCCGACCATGATAGGTTTGGGACTTCTGGAAGCTATATCAGACATTGATATATTGAAAAATGAAGATCCGGGTGACTTTAATGGTGATGGTATTTCCGGGCGGGTTAATAATGTCTGGGATATAAAAAAAGGCAAGACGGTTATTGGGCGGTTTGGCTGGAAGGCCGCCCAGCCTAATATATTACAGCAGTCAGCCATAGCCTTTAGTGATGATATGGGGTTGACAACAACCCTGTTTCCAGAAGAACCCTGTACGGCGAAACAGCAGGCCTGCCTGGATCGCCGGGCGGGTGAGCAGCCTGAAGTGTCTGATGAAATACTGGGGCAGGTGACTTTTTATGCCAGAAACCTTGCGGTTCCTGTGCGCAAGGGAGCTAAGGATGAAGAGGTGCTTTTAGGAAAAAAACTATTCCACAGGGCTAACTGCTCTTCCTGTCACACCCCCAGCTATATCACACCTTTCAGGGCTAAAAGAGCAGAGCAGTCAACCCAGCTTATCTGGCCTTATACCGATTTACTGCTTCATGATATGGGAGAGGGTTTGTCTGACCAACGGCCTGAGTTCGAGGCCAGTGGCAGTGAATGGAGAACAGCACCGCTATGGGGAATCGGTCGATCAAAAGAGGTTAACCCTAGAGCCACCTTTTTGCATGATGGCAGGGCCAGGACATTAATGGAAGCGATTATCTGGCATGGTGGTGAGGCGGAGCAGTCCAGGAAAAATGTAATTAATATGAGCAAAAAGGAGCGAGAGGCGTTGATCGCGTTTTTAAAGTCCCTGTAGTTTTGAGCTAGCGGGTCATTGGCACAACTTCAATGTAAAATAACTGACCATTAACAATCAGTTGATCGTGGGTTACAGGCTTGGAATACTCAAGGTCAATTCTGGTGCGATGGCCGATACTCAGGTGGCTGTGTGATTCAAATTGACTGTCCTGATTGGCTGTTATCTTTATGGTTTCCTGTGAAAGGTCACTGACCTTTTCGGGAACCAGTAAGCTGATTTCATAGAGCTTTTTAACCTCGGACTTTTTTACTGTATATTGGTTGATTACTGAGCATTGCTCTTGTTCGTCTTTTGTCAGGTATTCAAACATGTCAGGAATTTGCTGATTGAAATAGAAACGACAGGTACCGTTGAAGCACTGCTCTCCACCCTTTGCGGCACGATATATAATGGGGTGATCGGGATTGATGCAAAAATTTTCCAGAGAGGGTTCTGATAGCTCAATAAAGTAATCCTTGGGTATAAGTGGGACTTTGAAGTAATAAGCCCCCTTTTTCACTGTAACTTCCTGCTGAATATTAAAGGCCTGGTCAACCAGATGACTGACGGTAGATGAGCATGATTTAATGGCAAACACGGTAACGAGGCCAATAAATGTAAGAAAGCCTGCTACGGTTATAAATAAAGTTTTGAAGGCTTTCATAGAGGCATCCTTTATTTCCGTATCCTGGATTCGTGTGCAAGCCTGGCCTCTTCCATTTTAAGACTGTTGTCGATCACCATAATGGCCGGATCTATATAGCTAATAAGAGGCTGCACTTGTTGCCGGAATGTTGAGGTATCGATTCTTCCTTCAAAATGGGCTTTGGTAATGTCGAGTAGTTCCTGGCGCTTGCTGTGATAGCCAGAAAGAGTGGGAGGCAGCTGCTTATATTCAAGCCCCATATTCTGCATATGTTCGTCTTTTCGGGCAGGGCTGGAAAGGCTAAGGTAGTCCATCATTTGCTGGATAAACCGGCTGTCTGATGACAGCACTTGCTGAAGTTTACGCATGGCTCCCTGATTATTGGCGGGCCCTGTGGACTCCACTGCATCAACACCTCCTGAACGACTCTCTGTGGAGGTATTTTGTGGGGCCTCCTGAGGCTGGGTTTCTGCAACGATGCTGGAAATAAGGGTGGAAATCAGCATTTGCAGTTCATGATTCAGGTTAGGGCCTTCCCTTAAACCCTCAAAGCTGTTTTTAAGATCATTAAATGTTATTTGCGTTTCTGTTTGGGTGTCTACATTTTCACTGGCACTGACTGTAGGCAGGTTTTCCTTACTTGTTCTATTAGCTAGATCATCAAGAATAGTGGAGGTGTCATATGACGGTCTGTGATTGTGTCCTTCTATATTATTGCTCATACACTTCCCGGTACTTTTAGTGAATGGTTATTATTGGTGGTTATAACTCAAAGCTTAGTCCAGGCAGTTAAGAGTGTAGTTACACCATAGTATTTATATTCTTTTTTGTTTTATATTTATTTTATTTAATTACTTTTTATTTGAAGGTGGAGCGATAAAGCTAAGAGGGCTTTGGCTGGGCTGAAATATCCGTATGCATTCCCAGCGGGAGAGGTTGTCGCAAAAGTTATTTTTATTAACCACGGAGACACAAAGACACGGAGATTTATAGTTTAAAGATACAAAAACTCTGTGCCTCCGTGTCTCCGTGGTTAAAAAAGAGTAAAAACCCTACTTTTTATCTACAGAATTGGGTTTCGCGACAGTCTCGGGACGTTGGGAACGAGAAACTTCGAGACGCTGGGAACGAACAAGTGATCAACCATCAACCTGGTATTCAGCCAGGGCTCCTTTTTTAAACCCTTCACAGGCTCTAATGATGACATTCTTGCCGGGCTGCCTTTTGGCGATGGTTCTGGCAATATGTTCTGCCAATAATTCGACAGTGGTGTCTGTTTCGATCAGGTAGCACCGGTCAGCAGCAAGAGTTAGTTCAAAGTCCCCCTGGTCTGATGTATAACCAAACCGGTGATAGTTCATATCATCCTGATTAAATGTATCCAGTAAGTCCTCTTTTTTGGCCAGGTAAATATCTTTCCACTGTTGAGCCCAGTTATCTTCCAGTTCCGGAGCAGGGAGGCCATCAACAGTGATACTGATTAAGGATCGATGGCCATGGGCAATACGCTGGCAGTCGCCCAGGTGTTTTTTTAGGCCGTGGCTGTAATGGTAGAAACTGCCGGTAGCCTGCTCGGGATATAATTTCAGGCTGATGCTGGAAACATTGTCGGGAAGCTCTGACTTTAATGACTGTTCCAGGAAGGGGGTCAGTGTATCAGTGGTTATTTCTGTGGCATCAACGAGCAGTATCGCCTGGCAGGGTGCCTTGCATTCAATAAAACCCTGCTTATTGGTTGCCATTCTTACAGTCAGTTGACTACTGGAGGAAGTTACTGAGGTACCAGGCTGTTTTACCGGAACCAGGAGGCGGTGATCAGCCAGCCGATCCAGGGAAGACTTTATCTGTTTTTTGACATGTCCAAAATCAAACACCATGCCTTGTTCATCAAGTTCGCCCCTCAGGATGACGTCGACGAGCCAGGTTTCTCCTACCAGTCCACGCCCAGGGCATAAGTAGCTAAAGTCGAGGGTTGTTAGTTGATTAACGAACAATGCAGCCATGATATAAATAGTTTTATTAAAAAGGTGGTTATTCTACGCCTGTTGGCCGCATATGAGAATATGCTCACCCCTTATTTAGGCTCCAGTCAAAGGTTAGCCAGATGATTTTCAGGTGGTTTTTATTATTTTTAATGAATTGGCTTAATGTTGAGTCTGGATGGTATCGGCTGACAAAGTCCAGGCTGCCCTCTTTGCCACCAAAATCATTGCTATACCACATAAAACATTTCGGCAGAAAGATTTTTCGGCCTTCTATACGTACCAGTTTTTCAAGGGACTTTATAACCGTGGTATCAAGTTCCTGGTCAATGGTGTCCGGGAAGTAAGCCTTAAGGTCAGCGCAAGACATGCTGGCACAGAATAGCGCCATATGGATACGGGGATCCAGCTCCAGCATGAGGGTATAACCGGGGCTGTCCTTTCTGAAAGGGCGTCGGACTTGCATATAGTTGGGACTGTTTGCGCGCAGGATCCCGTGTTCAATTTCATCCAGGGTGACATCAATGCCTTTAAGCTGATAACGAAAGCTGGTAAAAAATTCTTTGACTTGCAGGATGGATTTATCCACTTTTTCGATAATGACCAGATGGATGATCAGGGCATTATAGAGGTTAAGCCAGAATGCCTTGCGTTCCTGCTCAGTTTGCATTGTCATTGGGTCAAATGTGTTCAGTGATTGGGCTAATAGCTGAAGCTGGTTATAAGCCTTGGAGTTTTTACAGGCACTGTAGTTAAACTGGCGACATTGACTGTCATAGAACTCGCTGATAATCTCGGCCATCATGGCCGAGAGTTCTTCATTGAGTGGTAATCCCCGAAAAAAGTAGCTTGTCCATTCTTTTTTGTCAGGGTTTGGCATAGTTCACCTTTATTACTCTCTGTGGTTTATTTTAACGTTGGTTAAGACCCCAGTCGAAATCCTGCCATTGTATTTTTATGTCTTTGCGATGCTTATTAATGGCGATGACCAGGCGGTTGTCGGGATGGTAGTCAAACTGGTTGTAGCGATGGTTATAAAAACTGTTTGATAGCTCTTCTGCCAGACTGGCCATTTCATCCTGAAATGCCAGACCTCGAAAAAAATGCCTGGTTTTCCAGCTTGTAGTGGATGAATCTGTCATTAACACTATCCGTGTGTTTTTATTCCAGTTGTTTAACACTTTAACATGAAATTTCCTGGGGACAATTTATGAAATATACAGGCTATAATTTCGGAATATTGGAGTTGCCAGATGTGGTTAATTGATTACACTGCCAAACCCGTAAAGTAGTTAGTCACTGGGGAATATTTTGGGTATAACCTTAACTGAAGATGATCTGGCCTTTGATGCGAAGCATATCTGGCACCCCTATAGCTCTACTGTTAACCGACCAGATATATTTCCTGTGGTGGGTGCCAGTGGTGTGCGCCTCAGACTAAACGATGGACGGGAGTTGATTGACGGAATGTCATCATGGTGGTGCAAGGTCCATGGTTACAACCATCCGGAAATGAATGCAGCCCTTAAAAAACAGGTGGACTCTCTGGCCCACGTGATGTTTGGGGGACTTACCCATAAACCGGCAATAGACCTGGCAAGACAGCTGGTGGAAATAACACCCGCTCCCCTTGAGACGGTTTTTTTTGCCGACTCTGGCTCCGTTGCCGTTGAAGTGGCCATAAAAATGGCTATGCAATATTGGCAGGCCAGGGGGCAAGTCAATAAAAATAAAATGCTTACGATCCGGGGCGGATATTATGGGGATACCTCTGGTGCCATGTCCGTCTGTGACCCGGAAAATGGTATGCACCACTGGTTTACCGGTATTTTGCCCCGGCATCATTTTTTATCCCGCCCTGGCTGCCGATTGGGAAAGGCCTTTGAAAACAGGCATATCCATGAGCTGCAACAGGCTCTGGATAACCTCAATGGGCAAATTGCGGCGGTGATTATCGAACCTGTAGTCCAGGGTGCTGGTGGCATGTATTTTTATGCGCCTGAGTACTTGAAGAGGCTGCGAGCGCTCTGTGATGAATACGATGTACTGCTAATACATGATGAGATTGCCACAGGGTTTGGTCGCACCGGTAAATTGTTTGCCTGTGAACATGCCGGTGTAGTGCCTGACATTATGTGTGTGGGCAAGGCATTAACCGGAGGTTATATGACCCTGGCAGCAACCATTTGCACAGGCCATGTCAGTTCCACCATTTCAGAGCAGGGCGCGTTTATGCATGGTCCTACGTTTATGGCTAATCCACTGGCCTGTGCTGCCGGTAATGCCAGTCTTAATATTTTGAGAAAGGGCGACTGGGTTTCTCAAGTTGGCCAGATCGAACGGACATTATTGCGAGGATTGCAGCCTTGTGTTGATATGCCGGGAGTGGCAGATGTCAGGGTTCTGGGTGCCATTGGCGTGGTTGAGATGAAATCCCCCGTGGTTATGGCAGACATTCAACCGCGTCTTGTTGAGCAGGGTATTTGGGTGAGGCCTTTCGGTAAGCTCGTTTATGTTATGCCTCCCTATATTATCAGTGAAGCTGACTTAAGCCAGTTATGCGCCGGAATTTGTAATGTGGTTAGTACGCTGTGAATTGGGAAGTGTTTTTTCCTCTTGTTCCAGGCTTTTGCGAGATCCTCAGGAGCCTGGGAACGAGAGGAAAAAATATCAGCCATTCATTGCATTGAAATGATGTACTGGTCAGGAGTTCTCGGCGGCATCTGTAATATCAGCCTCGGCCAGCTGCATTTCTCTATCCACCGCTGCGGTAACACAGGAGTCTGACCAGACATTAATGGCGCTTTCAAGCATATCAATAAAGGTATAAAAGGGCAGAATAATAACCAGAAGCTGTAATGGGACGCCCATCGCTGATAAGAATGCACTGGATAGCATGTAACACCCCATAGGCACTCCGGCATTACCAATGGCAGCAATGGTGGCAATAAAAACCCATGAAACGAGTTCGAGTGCTGAATAGTGGACACCATTGCTTTGAGAGACAAATAGTACAGTAGTAAGAATAAAGGCGGCGCAGGCATTCATATTAATGGTAATGCACAGGGGCATACTGAACCGGGCCACCCGGTGGCTTACCCCCAGTCTTTTTTCTGCGCAATCCACTGCCGACGGAAGCGCCGCACTGGAAGATTTGGCAAAAAAGGCAATGGTCAGGGCAGGCCACATGGCCTTGATGGCTTGCCACGGGGAAATGCCCTTTAGTTTCAGAAGGCATGGCAGAACAATTGCCGCTTGAATAATGTTGGCAAGTACTACGCATAAAAGGTAGAGAA
This sequence comes from Endozoicomonas sp. Mp262, assembly GCF_025643335.1. Classification (NCBI taxonomy): domain Bacteria; kingdom Pseudomonadati; phylum Pseudomonadota; class Gammaproteobacteria; order Oceanospirillales; family Endozoicomonadaceae; genus Endozoicomonas; species Endozoicomonas sp. Mp262. The sequence goes on from NZ_CP092489.1 coordinate 2,742,831, forward strand.
CCAGCCCCTGTATCACCTGCTGGTTTTTGATGTCGTTGGCAAACAGGCTGACAAAAGCCCAAACCGCCAGGGGCATGAGCTTTAAAATAAAGGCCGTCATTTTCATTACTGCGGCAAACAAGCTTTCAAATAAATGGTGTAGCGTCTCTTTATGCTTTTTTTCAAGGGAAAGGATTGCTGCGCTCAGTAGCAAGGCTATGAATAACACACCAATCACATTATTGCTGTGAAAGGGTTCAATCATGTTGGAAGGAATGATATCAAGCAGATACTGCCAGTAACTGATAGTTTCTATTTGATCACTACTATTGTGGGACACAAGGGTGGCAGTACTGGCCGGATCTATGGTGGTATAAAGCGCTAATGCTATCCCGGCCGCAATAAGGGTTGTCATGAGGGTGTATTTCAGCACCCGTCCACCAAGCAGGCGAACATCTGATATTCCCCCCATCCCTGAAAGCGTGGCAATCAGGGAAAAGAAAATGATAGGCAGGCTAACCAGCTTTAGTAGTCGGATAAAAATATCAGCGATGACTTCACTGATATGCATTAATACCGGCGAGTCAAGCCAGGCGCAAAGGAACCCGAGAAGAGCGGCAGCAAACAGGGCTTTGGTGGAGCTAAGGGAGTATTTTTTATGACCTTCGCACATAAATAAATGCCTTTTTATACATATTTAACGCTTTTGCCTTCTGACCATAAGTCCTAGGGGCTGTTGATGTTTTATCGCGTGCTCAGCCAAAGCCAGCGTTTTCGTGGCTAGGCGTAGCAGCGCAGGAATAACCTAAAGGTCACACGTGCTCATGCCTTTCAAGCTGCTGCAACGACGGCACGGAAGCGCTGGCTTTGGCCCTCCGAGTGGCTCGTAAAGCGGCCTTCCGACTGCGTTAAACTGGCTTGACGTAGAATAACTACGCGCTGCACCAGTTCGCCCGGTGTGCCCCATTGGGTATTGCGTAAGGCCGCTTTACGAACCACTGAGCTCGCGATAAAACATCAACAGCCCCTAGTAGTTGAACTATTGGTTTAACTGCTTTTCTTATTGCCTCCCCTTAAATTGGACACCAGAACGTGTGTAAGTATCCCGAAAGAGGAATCATTTCATTAAAAAAAACAGGCACTATTCCAAAGCGGTCTATTTTGTCAATGAACCTGGCTTTCAGAAGGTTGTCCTATAAATATAGGTGCGGGAAAATACCGGGTTTTCCGGTATTTTTACTCAGTGTTACTCAGTTAAAAACAGGTACTTCGGTATTAATGAGAGTAGACGTCATTGCTGTGTTTTGTAATGCCAGTTTGGCATTTGGTTATATTGTCTTTTAACTCGCTATGCCGTTCATGTATGGAAGGTGTGAGCATCTGCAAACGTTGCCAGGAGTTTTTATATGAAAATACGATCGTGTTATACCTTCAGAATATTTGAAGAACCCGACTGTGAAGAATATGGCGATGAACGGTGCTTCCCCTGTCATGTGGATGCCTATAGCAGTGAAGTTTATCTGAGGCCTTACCCGGGACAGCGGATTCATCAAAAAGCGGGGGTGAGAAATCGGAAGAAGAAAGTGGTTGTGACCAGTAGGTATAAATGATTGAATCTGATTGATTAGAAAAGTCTACCATTTAAGTGCCTACCCCTATGACTAGGCACTTAACTCTTTTTTTCAAAACAAATATATCTACATCAGCCAGTGAATGACTATGGGGAGAAGCATGGGGGTGAATATTGCATTCAGGCTCATTCCCAGACTGGCATAGGCTCCCATATTCACATCAATCTCGAATGAGCGTGCTGTGCCAACGGCATGGGCATTAATCCCCATGGCAAAGCCAATGGCTCTTGGGTCCGTAATACCAAATGCCTTGCACAGGGAAGGGCCAATCAGGCCACCAAAGATACCACTGACAACAACGGCAGACACCACAAGGGGTACGATAGCGCCCAGTTGTTCAGCCATTACCATGGCCACTGCCGTTGTAACGGCCTTGGGTGAAAGGGCCAGAAGAATGTCAGGCGTTCCACCTGAAACCCAGGCAATCCCCACGCCTGCGGCACCTGCAAGGATACCACCTAGGATGAGTGTGCCAATCAATGGACCCGCCAGGGTCCTGAGATGTTGCATCTGACTTGATAAGGGAACCGCCAGGGCAACAGTAAAGGGAGCCAATAAGGTCTTTAGAATTTCACTGTGGGTCAGATAGGTTTGCAAATCCAGCGGAGTCCATTTAATGATCAGGTAAATGCAAATGCTGCTGGTGATCAATGGGTGGAGCCAGCCCTTACGCCCCAGCCTGATAAACACGGTCTCAGCTAGCTGGTAAATTCCCAGGGTAATAAGCAATATGGTTAAAGGGTGCTTCAGGTTATTGATGAGTACCGGGAGTAAGGCGTCCATTTATTTATTCTCTCTGGCGAAATACTTCAGCAACCCCTGCATGATTAACGCGGTTAGCACCAGGGATACAGGGGTGGCAACCAACAGTGCCAAACTAATGGGCAGCCATTGCGCGGCCAGTAAATCCGTCATAAAGAAAATACCCACACTGGCCGGAATAAATAGAACAGAGAGGTAGCGGATACAGAATTGACTGACTTTCTCTAAGGGTGCCGGGACTTCATCGCGGAGTTGAAGGTAGAGCATCAGTAGAATCAGGCCGATAACAGCACCGGGGATGGGTAAATGTAATGACTCGCTAATGACATTGCCTGCTACGGTAAACGATAGCAGGGTGACGATTCCGGACAGCATGGCTCAGTTCCATCAGGCAAGTAAGACGCTGCGTGTTTTACAACTAGAGGCGCTGCCAGGCAATCCGTTAAACTGCTTGTTTTTCTCATCAAAACCGATGGGAGAAAAGCTGAGGGTTCGTATAAATAATAGTATTCGAAGAAAAGGACGTTGATTTGTTCCATAAACACTCCTCACCCGGTCCTCTATCCCTGCACGCCTTCAGGATTCGTCTGGCAAGGCCGGAGGCTTTGCCGGAATTAACAATATTGGGTCTGATTACGGGGGTCTTGGCCGGGGGATTATTAATTGGTTTCAGAGAGGTTATCACTCTGGTGAGTGATTACACGCCACTGCCGGGTGATGAAGGGTTTGCAGGTTTGCCGCCACTGGCAAGGCTGGCTCTGCCGATCGCGGGTGCTTTACTGGTCATCGCCCTGGTAAGAATGATTCCGCCAGAGCGCCGTAGTTTTGGGATTACCCATGTTATCCAGAATTTTAACTTTAATCGTGGCCGTTTCCCTTTCAGTAACCTGGCGATTCAGTTTTTTAGCGCACTGGTGGCGCTGGTCAGTGGCTTTTCCGTGGGGCGGGAAGGTCCGGCAGTGCATATGGGGGCCGGGGCTGGCAGCATCATGGGGGAAAAATTCCGGTTGCCTGATAACTGTTTGAGGGCACTGGCGGGTTGCGGTTCTGCGGCGGCGATATCCGCCTCGTTCAATACGCCAATGGCAGGTGTTATTTTTGCCATGGAAGTGATTATGCGGGAATACTCCCTGGGCAGCTTTATTCCGGTGACAGCGGCATCAGTAACGGCGGCTTTGATGTCTCAAATGGTCTACGGGGTAGACCCTGCCTTTGTTATTCCGGTGGTACCGATGGTGTCTCTGGATGAACTGGGGGTGACCGTGATATCTGCCTGCTTTATAGGAGGCCTGGCAGCGGCCTTTATAAAACTTAACCTGTGGGTGGCCGCCAGGCGACAGGGTGAACTCGTTAAACCGCTACTGGTTGCCGGGTTGCTAATGGGAATTATCGGTATGGAAGTACCTGAGGTCATGGGTGTTGGTTACGATACCATTGGCAGCATATTAGGAGGACAAGTCTTTACCATTAACTTTCTGTTCACCCTGGTGGTTATAAAGCTCTGTATTACCGCTGTGGTTATTGGCCTGGGCGTACCGGGGGGCGTCATTGGCCCCTCCCTGTTTATTGGGGCATCGGCAGGAGCAATGTTTACCACCATAGGGGCAATGCTTTTTGATTTGACGCAAGCCAATAGTGTCTACCATGCATTGATCGGGATGGTGGCCATGATGGCAGCAGTCCTTCAGGCGCCACTGGCAGCGCTGATGACGGTACTGGAAATGACCCGGAATCCGCACATTATTATGCCCGCAATGCTTGCGATTATTATTGCCTGTCTGGTGGCCAGCCAGGTTTTTCGCCAGCATGGCCTGTTTACCATGCAGCTGAAAGTGAATGGTCAGATGCTGGGTGCATCGCCTTTGAAAGATGTGCTCTGTAAAGCCGGTGTGGCAGGCCTTATGAATACCAATATTCAGATATTCCCCCGGCACCTGAGTCTGGAAAGCCTTCAGCAGCAATTAGCCCAAACCTCTGAATGGATTGTCTTTGATGATGGCGCCAGCGGCTGGGGAGTTCTTGCTATCAGGAGCTTAAGGGAGGCTACGGCTTTCCAGGCAATGGATAAGGCGCTGGATTTATGCAGTGTTCAGGGCGTGAAGTCCGCAAAATCCATCAGCCTTCAGGCTTCCCTGGATGATGCCTTAAAGATAATGAATCAGTATGAGGTGGATGCACTTTATATTCAAACCCGATGGAAGCAGAGACTGCTTATTTCCGGGGTAATTACCCGTCAGGATATTGAGGCATTTTACAGTTAATCTTGTGCTGGTATGGTGAATTGGGTAGTTTGGTCTCAGTTATTTCAGTTTATCTCCGAGTATAAAATAGCTACATAACTGAGAGCTGCATCGCACTTAATAAAAAAATACCAACAAGGAGTTCGTATGCTGTGGGTTAAAGCCTTCCATTTGATTTCCATGGTTTGCTGGTTTGCGGGTCTGCTTTATTTACCCCGCCTTTTTGTGTATCACGCCATGACTGGGGACCAGGCCTGTAAAGAACAGTTCCTGGTCATGGAGCGTAAACTGTATTGGGGCATTTCTACACCAGCGATGGTAGCAACACTGGTGTTTGGTTTGTGGTTGCTCAGTTACAACGCCCAGGGATATATGGCGGGTGGCTGGTTGCATGCAAAGCTAACCTTGATTGCCTGCTTGATAGGTTACCATCATTTGTGTGGACGCTATCTGAAGAGGTTTATGAAAGGTGCCAATACCAAATCCCATACGTTTTTCCGGTGGTTTAATGAAGTGCCTGCGGTGATTTTAATAGCCATTATTATTTTGGCAGTAGTCAGGCCATTCTGATGAAGGCGATGGTCAAACTTGGCCTGTAATAGCCGATAACAGCAACGGAGATGATTTCGTTACACCTATAAAGGCTAAAGGAAAAAACATGGATGTTTCTTTTAACCAAAAAGACAATGAAGAAACGGTCATTGTCATGGAAAGCGATGATGCCAGGGGTGAAGATGGTGACCCCGTCAAGCCAAAGCGACCCTTTACACTGCTTCCGCGATTATCCAGAGCAACCTTTGTAAGCTTATTGTGGCTAGTGGTGGCTGTTGAATTGGCTGCCTGGTACGCGCCGCTATATATTCTGCCGCCACTGGCGCTAGACCTGACTTTTCAGGACGAGCTGCTGATCCTTCTTGGCAGCCATGGTGTGGCAGTGTTCCTCTTATTCTATTTTGTGGGTATGCGGCTTCGAGATACTGGCAGGAGCGCTAGCTGGTCAGTGCTTCTTTTTGTACCGGCCTTCAATGTTTTCCTGTTGGCCGTGTTGATTTTTTCACCGGGCACTAAAAACTGGAATCCATTTGGCCCGCCAGCAGAAGGTCCGGGTGGGCTAAGCCAGCTACTGGGGATTTATATCCCTATTCTGTTACTGGTGGCAGCAGGTGTTACGGGATACTTTCACCAGGGGCTGGTGGAGGACTATCTAGGCAGATTCTTTGTTCCGGTAATCCAGTGGGTTCAGGCTTACCTGCCTGTCTTGTAACAGCTCTGAACATGTTGCGACTAGGAATAACCTGTATACGCATCAATACGCAGTCACTCCACGGAAAACTGCCGTTATAATTCAATTCGTCATATCATTTATCGCACCTGAGCCTCCTGATGATTTTGGAGGTGAGGGATTTGGATAAATTCTAATCATTGTGCGCCTGCCTGTAAGCCGGACTTCCCGGGTTCTTTCCAGGCGCTGTGAATGCCTGCCGAGTTTCCTGACTTTTCAATGAATGTTCATTTGAAGAGCACTCGGTGCAGGTAACACGACCTTATAAACCATTGGCATAGTTCTATGAGCAAAGATAGCATTCTGGTGATCAACTGCGGCAGTTCTTCCCTGAAGTTCTCCGTGATCAACCCAAAGACCGAAGAAGAAAGCATTAACGGCCTCGCTGAGCGACTGGGTAGCAGTGAAGCCAGCATAACCTGGAAAGTGAACGGTGAGAAAAACACCCAGCAGCTGGGTCAGGCCGCTCATGATGCTGCTATCGAAGCCCTGGTCGGCCTGCTGCGTGACCAGAACCTGATGGATCGCATTGAAGCCATCGGTCACCGTGTGGTTCACGGCGGTGAGAAATTCACTGCTTCCACCCTGATTACTGATGAAGTCCTGAAGGGCATCGAAGACTGCTGTCACTTGGCTCCCCTGCACAACCCTGCCCACCTGAAGGGCATCCGTGCAGCCATGAAATTCTTCCCGGGCCTGCCACAGTCTGCCGTATTTGATACTGCATTCCACCAGACCATGCCTGCAGAAAGCTATCTGTATGCCGTACCTCACAGCCTGTACCGTGAGCACGGTCTGCGTCGTTACGGCATGCACGGCACCAGCTACCGCTTTGTGAGCAAGGCCGCAGCGGACATGCTGGGTCTGGATTACGAAAACAGCGCGATCCTGGTGGCTCACTTGGGTAACGGCGCCAGTGCCTGTGCCGTCAAGAATGGCAAGTCCGTTGATACCACTATGGGTCTGACTCCTCTGGAAGGCCTGGTTATGGGTACCCGTTCCGGTGATATCGATCCTAACGTCTTCAGCTTCCTGAACAAGCAATGTGGCTACAGCCTGGACGAAATCACCGAGATCCTGAACAAGAAGAGTGGCATGCTGGGTCTGTCCGAGCTGGATAATGACTGCCGTGCCATTGAAGAAGCAGCCGCCAAGGGCAATGAGCGTGCCCAGCTGACCCTGGATGTCTTCTGCAACGTTCTGGCCAAGAAACTGGCGGGCTTTGCCGCTGAAATGGGTCGTATCGACGCGCTGGTATTCACCGGTGGTATCGGTGAAAACTCTAGCACTATCCGTAAGAATGTCCTGAACCGTCTATCCATCTTCGGCTTTGAAATGGATGAGGCAGTGAACCAAGAGATGTTCCGTGGCAAGAACGGTGTGATCACCAAAGAAGGCAGCCCGGTTGCTATCGTTGTGGCCACCAACGAAGAGCTGATGATTGCCCGTGATACCCACGGACTCGTGTCCTGATCGTTATTGATCTGCCCCTATAAGGAACAGGAGGCTTAGTCCTCCTGTTTTCCGTTAACTACACTTCCTAAACAAAGCGCCTGGTATCCATTTTTATGGATAAGGGTCTTTATTTATTTGCTGGAAACCGGACACATGCGTACGTTTTTTCTTGCTCCAACCCGATATGGCGTCGGCCTGACTTCTGTCACCCTGGGCCTGGTAAGGGCTCTTGATAATCTGGGACTGCGGGTAAAGTTCTTCAAGCCCATTGCCCAGCTGCACGTGGGTGATACCGGTCCTGAGCGTTCCACCAAGCTGGTTCAGCGAATCATGGATCATGAACCGCCAGCGCCGATCTCTTCTCACCGTGCAGAAGACCTGCTGGGTGATAACAAGGGTGACGTGCTGATGGAAGAGATCGTTGCCCTGTTTAATGAAGCCTCTGACGATGCTGAGGTGATGGTGGTAGAAGGGCTGGTTCCTACCCGCAATATGCCTTATGCCAACCGTTTGAACAGCGATATGGCCAAGTCCCTGAATGCGGATGTCATCCTTGTTTCTGAAGCGGGAGATGACAAGCTGGCAGATACGGCGGATAAACTGGAAATTGCCGCTGACAGCTTTGGTGGTATCAAGAATCCAAAGATGATTGGTTATATCCTTAACAAGCTGCAGCAGGATCAATTCAGCCAGCTGACCAAAGATGGTCACCCGGTGAGCCTGCCCGAGTTTGCCCGTAAGTCCTTTGAGCCTCTGGGCTATATTCCATGGGATAGCGCCCTGTCTTCCCCGAGAACACTGGATATTGCCAGTCACCTCGGCTGTGAACTGATCAACGAAGGTGAAATCAATAGCCGCCGGGTCACTTCCTATACCCTGAGTGCCCGTACCCCAGCCAATATGGCGCATCATCTGAAGCCTGGGAACCTGGTAATCACTCCGGGGGACCGTGATGATATTATCCTGGCTACCTGCATGGCAGCCCTGAACGGCGTACCTTTGGCGGGTCTGTTGTTAACCAGTGGTATTCAGCCAGCCCAGTCTGTTATGGAACTGTGTAGCAAGGCCATTGCCAGTGGCTTGCCTGTGATGCTGACTGAGTGGGACTCTTACAAGACCGCAACCCAGCTGGATCGTATGAGCAACGAACTGCCTGTGGATGATAACGATCGTGTTGAGAACGTGATGAACACCGTGGCAGAGCGTCTTAATACCGAGTGGTTTAAGAGCTTCTGTGCAGGACTGGCAGAGCGCCGTCTGTCACCACCTGCGTTCCGGTACAACCTGGTTCAGCGTGCCATCGCCGCTAATAAGCGTGTTGTTCTGCCAGAGGGTGATGAGCCACGGACTATTCAAGCCGCAGCGATTTGTCAGGAACGCGGTATTGCCCAGTGTATTCTGCTGGGTAAAAAGAAAGTGGTTGAACAGGTTGCCCGTGATAACGGCGTTACCCTGCCAGAAGGTCTGGTAATCATGGATCCGGATAGCGTCCGTGGCCGCTATGTGGAGCCTATGGTTGAGTTGCGCAAGCACAAGGGACTGAACGCGCCTATGGCAGAAGCCCAGCTGGAAGATACGGTGGTTCTGGGAACCATGATGCTGGCCATGAATGAAGTGGATGGTCTGGTATCCGGTGCGGTTCATACTACTGCTAACACCATTCGTCCTGCGTTCCAGCTGGTTAAGCCCAAGCGTGATGCCGGTGGCCTGGTGTCCTCTATCTTCTTTATGCTGCTGCCTGATCAGGTGCTGGTATACGGTGACTGTGCGGTTAATCCAAACCCTACAGCAGAGCAGCTGGCCAATATCGCTATTCAGAGTGCTGACTCTGCCGTTGCTTTTGGTGTGGAACCCCGCGTTGCCATGATCAGCTACAGCACTGGTGCTTCCGGTCAGGGGGCAGATGTTGAAAGAGTACGTGAAGCCACTCAGATTGCTAAAGAGAAACGTCCTGACTTGATCATTGATGGTCCTCTGCAGTATGACGCAGCGTCTGTTGAATCGGTTGCTCGCAGCAAGGCACCTGACAGTAATGTGGCTGGTCGTGCTACCGTGTTTGTATTCCCGGACCTGAATACCGGTAACACCACTTACAAGGCGGTACAGCGCAGTGCAGATGTCATCAGTGTGGGCCCAATGCTGCAAGGTCTGAACAAGCCTGTTAATGACCTGTCCCGTGGTGCCCTGGTGGATGATATTGTTTACACCATCGCCCTGACAGCCATTCAGGCAGATGTGGATAAAGCCTGATAGCGGACTACTCGTAGCATACGATTAAAAAGCCGGATTTAATCCGGCTTTTTTTATGTCTTTCTATTTTCAGGATTCACTGTTAAAACTTGTAGAGGGTAAAGATGTTCTATGGAAGGTCGATATCTCTACCTTATGTATATGTAAAAGTGTCTGTATGGAGAATAATAATGACGAAAACTCTGAAAACCACATCCGTTATCAATTGCCCAGGGTGTGGTTACAGTGCTGTTGAAACTATGCCTGTGGATGCCTGTATTAACTTATACGAGTGTAAAAACTGCCAAAAACTGATGACTCCCGAAAGCGGTGATTGCTGCGTATTTTGTTCTTATGGCTCAACCCCTTGTCCCACCTCCCAATTGGAACAATCTTCTTATTCTATTGTTTATGAGTATTCACCCAAGCCTGCCGCTAACCAGGTTTAAACCATTCACCGTTTACTATAAATAAGGCCGGGAAAACCGGCCTTTTTGGATTTTAACCCTTACTCCGGGTTTTGGCTGGAGGAGGGAGAAGGTTGATTTCCACTCTGCGGTTAGCAGCACGTCCGGCTTTGGTTGAGTTATCCGCTATGGGCATGGAGGCACCTTTTCCATAGGCGGTAATGCGGGTTTGGGGAACCTGTTGGGCAATTAGATATTGAGCGACGCTATCTGCCCGTGCCTGGGAAAGTGGCTGGTTTATTTTATCGTTACCAGAGCTATCCGTATGACCAACAACCTGAATCAGATTCTTATTATATTCTTTAAAAACCTTGGCCACAGATCCCAGAACCGGATAGAAGTCAGCCTTGATATCTGACTTGCTGGAATCAAAGGTAATATTTGAGGGCATAACCAGCTGGATAATATCGCCCTGACGGTGAACCTGAACCCCGGTATTTTGCAGTTCAGCACGAAGCTTTGCCTCCTGTCGGTCGGTGTAATAGCCATAGCCCCCGCCAGCAGCACCACCTATGGCGGCTCCTTTCAATGCTCCGTCACCACCGTCTGCAATACCGCCAATGACCGCTCCAGCCAGTGCACCCACTCCTGCATATTTAGCGGTCTTGTTAACTTCCTGCTCCCCAGTGTAGGGGTTGGTGGTTTGGCAGCCTGATACCAAAACGGCCGTTGCAACGAGTGCTGCAAGTTGTTTGAGATACATGCTGAACTCCTCCGGTACGATTTTTTCTGATTCTTTATTATCCGCGGATTACACAGTTTTCGCGAATTTCTTCACCAATGGTGGTATCCGGGCCGTGGCCTGTCACTACCACGGCTTCTTCATCAAGGATATAAAGCCTTTGACGAATGGATTTTTCAATGGTTTTAAAGTCTCCCCCCCACAGGTCAGTTCGGCCAATGGCCCTGCGGAACAGCGTGTCCCCGGCAATCAGTAATTTTTCCTTTTCAAACCAGAAGCAAGTGGAGCCGGGACTATGACCGGGGGTATGCATGGCGACGCCTTCGCAGCAGGGAAGTTCCTGATCGTCCTTTAACCAGTGATCAGGGTCGGGTACTGGTTGATAGGGTACTCCAAACATCCGGCACTGGGTTTCCAGGTTGTCCCAGAGAAATTTATCTTCTTCATGGAGATGGATAGGGGCGCCGGTTTGTTTCTTGATTTCACCACTGGCCATAAAGTGATCAAGGTGGGCATGGGTATGAATCAGGGCAACCACTTTCAGGTTTAGCTCCTGCAGTTTCGCCATTATGATCTCCGGGTTGCCACCCGGGTCAATTACAATAGCCTTGCCTGTGAGGGGGTCGCCAATAATGGTGCAGTTACACTGCAAGGGGCCAACGGGAAAGGTTTCTCTGATAAGGGCTGTTTTATCTGTCATGTGTTATAAACGTCTTGCCTTTTACTTAGCCTGGAATTTTAAAGAAAGCTTGCCATAAATCCTATTAGCGTAAAAACTACTTTTGTCGTTAGTAATTGAAATTAATACTCGTTAGGCTTAGATCCACTCAATAAAAATAAAGATGTCATTATGATAAATATTGGAGTGGTAGGGGGTACGGGTTATACCGGCGCTGAGTTACTGCGGTTATTGTCGGGCCATCCCGATATTAACATCCATATAGTCACATCTCGTGCTGAGGCTGGTCGTTCAGTGAGTGAGGTTTTTCCGGGATTAAGGGGAAGGCTGGATCTGCAGTTTGCATCGTTTGAGGATAGAAGACTTTGGGATTGTGATTTGGTTTTTTTTGCTACACCCAATGGAACAGCCATGCAGCATGTGCCAAAGCTCCTTGAAAAAGGTATTCGGATTATTGACCTGGCAGCAGATTTCAGATTGCAGGACGAAGAAGTCTTCAAGCAGTGGTATGGTATTGCCCATGCTTGTCCTGAATTGCTAAAAGCCGCTGTTTATGGTCTTCCTGAAGTCAACCGTGAAACTATCAGTAAGGCGAGCCTGGTGGCTAACCCGGGCTGTTATCCTACTGCTATTCAGTTAGGACTCTTGCCCTTAATCGAGAGTGGAAGGGTGACTGATTCTGTTATTGTTGATGCAAAATCCGGTGTAAGTGGTGCCGGGCGTGGGGCAAATGTGAATAATTTGCTATGTGAGGTTTCTGAATCATTCAAAGCCTATGGTGTTGATGGGCATCGCCATACGCCCGAAATACACCAAGGGCTAAAGCAAATGCAATTATCGGGGCAAGCCGGTATTGATATGGACTTGACCTTTGTACCGCATCTGGTGCCAATGATCAGGGGAATCCATGCGACTATTTACTGTTCTCTCAAAGATAGAAATATTGACGTACAAGCACTCTTTGAGAATCGTTTTCGAAATGAACCCTTTGTTGATGTAATGCCTGCCGGAAGCCATCCGGAAACCCGCTCTGTCAGAGCCAGCAATCAATGTCGTATAGCGGTACATCATATTAAGGGATGTGACAAGGTTATCGTGCTTGCCGTCATTGATAACCTGGTTAAAGGTGCTGCGGGGCAAGCCGTTCAGAATATGAATATTATGTTCGGGCTGGATGAGACCTGTGCACTGAATGGGATTGCCCTGATGGTTTAAATTTATATCAACACAAGTATAAATCATAGCCTACCTTATACAGGACTAAAGTAGTTTTGTAGCAGGGTATCCGTGTGCATGGAGCGTTTGAGCATCTGGTTCTGGAGATGGCTATTATTTTTGGGGGCGCTTCTTTGTTAGGCACTGTGTTTGTCTGGCTCAAGCAACCCATTATTATGGCTTATATTATGTTGGGGGTGATTGTTGGCCCCCATGGTGCGAGCCTCATCGTCAATGATGGTCATATAGACTCCATTTCCAATATGGGGATTATTCTATTGATGTTTCTTCTGGGGTTGCATCTTCATCCTCGTAGTCTCGTCAGACAGCTTAAGCAAACGGCAGTGGTCACATTTCTGTCAATTACAGCCACAGGCATTATGATTTGGGCTTTATTGATCACTTGTTTCGACTTTTCCATGATTGATGCCATCATTTCCGGTCTGGCACTTTCATTTTCCAGTACAGTCATTAGTCTGAAACTGATACCAACCTCTACACTTCACCATCGCAGAACCGGTGAGGTAATGATCAGTATTTTGTTATTTGAGGATATTCTGGCCATTCTCACTATCCTGATACTTTATAGTGGAGGGCAGGGGTTTAACCTGGATGCTGTTTTATTACCCCTGAAAACCTGCGCTTTTTCATTGTGTGCTTGGTGGCTGGTGCGTAATCTGGTTCTGCCACTGTTTAGCCGGTTTGATATTATATCTGAATATATTTTTCTAATGTCCCTGGGCTGGTGCTTTGCAGCAGCCCAGATGGCAGAGTGGCTTGGATTATCCCATGAAATAGGTGCATTTATCGCTGGTGTTGCCATAGCCACCTCACCTATTGCCCTGGTCATTGCCGAGGGGCTAAAGCCACTCAGGGAGTTTTTTCTGATCCTGTTCTTTTTTTCTGTGGGGGCGCAGTTTAATCCATTTTTATCCTGGAACCTTTTTATCGCCGTGATAGCCTGTGCATTGCTTGTCCTGGTGACCAAGCCCTTTATATTCAGGGTTTTGCTGAAGAGCCTGGCTGGTGAGCGGGCAGACAATGCCAGTGAGATGGGACTCAGGCTGGGGCAAAGCAGTGAGTTTTCACTGCTGTTAGCCTGTGGAGCCCTGGCCGGAGGAAAAATATCCCATGACACGGCATTATTAATAGAAGCCGCAGCGATTATTACCTTTGTGGTGTCGACTTATCTGGTTGTTTTTAAATTGCCGACCCCCATTTCTCCAAAAGGGGAGCTTAGAAGTGATTAAGAATCCTTAACGTTTGTTGCCTGAAAAACAGTAGAATCTGCTTTTTATCTTATTGGTAATCAGTGGTTTCCACGCTTGTTTTGGTTTTTTCTAACTGAATAATAGGCGTCGCTACGTGATCGGAAAGACTATCTTTTGCCCGTTCATAACAGCAAAAATACACATCAGGAAGTAGCCACAGAGCTCACGATCAAAGGTCAACAGCCCTTGCCGAGACTACCATTATTTAATGGCAGCCTTTCGAGCTACTTGAATTCATTTTCATTACAATCAAGGTAAACAGCGTGTCTGGTAAGCTTGCCAATCCGGCTCCATTAGGTCTAATTAGCTTTGGTATGACCACTGTACTGTTAAATATCCATAACGCAGGATTTTTCCCTGTCAGTTCCATGATTCTGGCCATGGGGCTCTGTTATGGCGGCCTGGCCCAGGTTTTTGTGGGAGTTATGGAGTTCCGCAAAGGTAATACTTTTGGACTTACAGCCTTTATGTCCTATGGCTTGTTCTGGTGGTCCCTGGTGCTGTTGATGATCTTCCCTGCCCTTGGGGTTGCTGATGCGACACCGCCCGCTTTCATGGGTTGTTATCTTGTGCTCTGGGGTATTTTTACCGCCTTTATGTACTTTGGTACATTGAAAGCCAATAAAGTATTGCAGTTTATTTTTGGATCCCTGGCTGTTCTGTTCTTCCTGCTGGCTGCCCGTGATTTCACTGGCTCTGCCCTGATCGGTAAGCTGGCTGGTTTTGAAGGTATTATCTGTGGTGCCAGTGCCATGTATCTGGCCATGGCTGAAGTGCTGAATGAACAATATGGCCGTACTGTTTTACCTGTTGGTGAGCCAAAGGCTGAAGCGTTAACCAATAGCCATCCTCAGCAAGCCTGAGTAATAACGGATAGAAAAAGCCTTTGATTAATCAAAGGCTTTTTTTTTCTCGGAATACTTGATTGTTTTATAGCCCGCCCATACCCTGGTGTACGCGGTAATAATACAAATCAGGGCAAACCCTTTGGCCAGTGCGGGGAAATGCTCCGGTAACAGGCAGAACAGCATAAAGACAATAATGGTTTCTGTTCCTTCTGCAAGACCGCCCAGGTAATAAAGAGATTTGTGGGAAAAGCGGGGGTGGGTAAGTTTTCTTTTCTCCGCCATAATAGCGTAAGCAAGAAAGCTTGAACCGGTGCCCATAAAGGAAAATATCAGCAGGCTGGCGGATAGTGCATTGTTTACGGGATCAGCCAGGGCAAAACCAAAAACAACCCCGGCATAGAAAATAAAATCCAGGGTAATGTCAAGGTAGCCGCCAGCATCGGTGGCTTTATTCTGTCGGGCCAGTGCTCCATCCAGGCCATCCAAGGTTCGATTAATCAGGATGGCGATCAGGGCAAGGAGGTAGTGTTGGGTTGCCAGCAAAGGGATAGCCGTCATTCCTGTGAGGAATCCTGTCAGTGTGACATGGTCAGGGTGAATTCCCTTTTTGTTTAATACTGAAGCACCTTTTTCAAGGGGTGGGTGAACCCACCGGGTTGTCCATTGGTCTAACATGATCTTCCGGGTTGAGGATGTGTCATAAGGGGAGATATCATACTAGGACTCCCTCCGGCAGCAAATGATGTACTAGCAGCCTGTCGGACTTAGCCGATCGTAGCGAGAAAAAGACCGGTTTGAGCCATTTTTTATGCTGATTCGAGGCGAATAGTGGTTCTATTTAACGAGAATCAGCATAAAAAATGGCCAAATCCGGCTTTTTCGCAGTAGGTCAGAGCTAAGTCCGACAGGCTGCTAGGGGCTGTTGAGGTTTTATCATGAGCTCAGTGGTTCGTAAAGCGGCCTTACGCAAGGCGGACTGGCGCAGCGCGTAGTTATTCTACGTCAAGCCAGTTCAACACAGCCGGAAGGCCGCTTTACGAATCACCCGAAGGGCCAAAGCCAGCGCTTCCGTGCCGTCGTTACAGCAGCTTGAAAGACGTCAGTATTCCTGCGCTGCTGCGCCTAGCCACGAAACCGCCGGCTTTGGCTGAGCACATGATAAAACCTCAACAGCCCCTAGAGATATAGCCAAGCATTTTTGTTAAATACCCAGAGTATTAAAGGTGGCCTGTTAATGTCGATAAAGCCGGATGATAGCCCTTGTAGCAATTCCCTCAGGCCTCATCGAAGGCTTGGGAAGGCCATGTATTTGGCACTGCTGATTCTTCTTGCTGGTTTGTTGGCTTGTTTTTATTTCTGGGGTGAGCACAGCGCAGATGACCGTAGTTATCAGTTGGAACAGTTAAA
Source organism: Endozoicomonas sp. Mp262 (assembly GCF_025643335.1). NCBI lineage: Bacteria > Pseudomonadati > Pseudomonadota > Gammaproteobacteria > Oceanospirillales > Endozoicomonadaceae > Endozoicomonas > Endozoicomonas sp. Mp262. The sequence continues at coordinate 2,758,978 of NZ_CP092489.1, forward strand.
GTTACAGCTACAGGAGCGTAACGAGGCTTTGGCGGAGCAGAATCAGGATTATTTACACAAAATAACGCTGCTTGAAAGTGCCCGAAAAATTGATAAATTAGCGTTGGAGAGTATTCGTGGGATTGTCAGGGGGCTGGAGGATGAAAAGGCCGGACTCAAAAAAGAATTGGCTTTCTACAGGAATATCATTGCACCTGAGGATGCTGACCCGGGTGTAAGGGTTCACACTCTTGATTTGCTAAGTGGCGATGATACCGGTCGCTTTCGATTTCGCCTGATGGTTTCCCAGGTGTCACGAAGTAACCCCTTTCTCAGGGGCAGCCTTTCTGTGTCTATAACAGGGCTGATGAATAATGAGCAAAAAACCTTGTCATTGTTTAAACTGGCCGGTCTGGATAATCCCAGTCACCCTTTAGGGTTCAGGTATTTTCAGTCTTTGCCGGAAAACCGGGACTACTTTGATTTTGAGTTGCCGGATGGTTTTTCACCAAAACTTATTTTGGTTTCTGTGAAAATCAGAAGTGGCTCCATCCAGCAACTTAAAGAGGAGTTTGACTGGGATAAAGAACTATCGACCAGTAATCAGTCAGAGCTTGAGGCAGAGCTTGATATTTGACTGTTTTACTGGGTTAAATCGATAATGCGCACCTGTGGCGCACAGAGCTAGTTGTAAGATATTTATACTACTGGCAGTTAGCCAATAGTATTGGAGGATGAATGAGCGTAGTTGAAACCGTTAACCCAAGCCCGATTATTTTTACGGATAATGCCGCAGCCAGGGTGAAAGAACTGGTTGAGGAAGAGGAGAATACGAAGCTGAGGTTGAGAGTGTATGTGACAGGTGGTGGGTGTTCCGGATTTCAGTACGGCTTTACTTTTGATGAGAAGCTGGCGGAAGATGATACTGTGATTGCCAATGGTGGGGTTGAGTTGGTGGTGGACTCCCTGAGTTATCAATACCTTGTAGGGGCTGAGGTGGACTATGAAGAGGGGCTTCAGGGGTCAAGGTTCCTGGTGAAAAACCCTAACGCGAAGTCCACCTGTGGCTGTGGGTCATCATTTTCTATCTGATGGTAATCAGGAGTCGTTGATGGTATACGTTTTTGGGCTGTTCATCTCTTTCTATGCATAACTCCCCATCAACTGCTTCCCCTATTAATACCCATACCGAATGGTCGGATAGGCTGCGGTGTATCCGCAGCTATACTCATGCCGGGTATATTCCTCCTAGTGTTCTGAGTCCTTGGGCACCTGTCACCTCAGGCAAGTTACCCGGAGCCTGATGCATTGTCTGATGGGCCAGCCAGGCAAAGGCTACTGCCTCAACCCAGCCAGGTTCTATTCCCAGCTCTAACGTTGTGGACACATTTTTGTCAGGCATTTCAGTCTGGAGATAATTCATCAGCGTTTTGTTTTTTGCCCCGCCGCCGCAGGCAAACAGGGATTTTGTATTGGGTGCATACTTATTGATTGCGAGCGCTATGCCCTTGGCAGTCAGTTGGCAAAGCGTGGCCTGAATGACCTCAGGACGTAGATTGGGAAATGATGTGAGTTGCTGGCTGAGCCAGTCAGGGTTAAATAATTCCCGGCCGGTACTTTTGGGTGGTGGCTGATGAAAGAAAAGTTCAGACATCATGGAACCCAGCAGGGTTGAATTGGGCTGGGCTGAAGCTGCCCAACGACCACTTCGGTCAAATGCCGTGCCTTTGTGTTTCTGACACCAGTAATCCATTAACAGATTGCCTGGACCCGTATCAAAACCTGTAACGGGTCGGGAAGCATCACAGGAGAGAATAGAAATATTGCTAATGCCGCCAATGTTAACAATAACCCGGTTTTCCTGATGGCTGGAAAAGAGCATTTTGTGAAATGCCGGAACCAGCGGGGCACCCTGTCCTCCTGCCGCCATATCCCGGCGGCGGAAGTCTGCTACAACAGTGATTCCAGTGAGTTCCGCGATTAGGCTTGGATCTCCTATCTGCAGGGTGTAGCCTTTGTCTGGCAAGTGCCGGATAGTCTGGCCATGGCTACCGATGGCTGTGATTGCGGAAGGTTTTTCATCGGCCAGGTCCAGTAGTTCATTGACGGTTTGAGCTGATAGGCGAGCTATCTCAAGGTCGGTGGTAGCCAGCCTTTCTATTTCATTATTGCCGCTGTGACAAAGGGCTGTAATATCGCTACGAAGTCTGTCAGGCAAAGGTATAGTGTGACTGGCAAGTAACTGAACTTTATTTTTATGGAGGGTGACCAGAACCGCATCCATGCCATCAAGGCTGGTTCCTGACATAAGCCCAATGTATTTTTCTGACATGTTAGCCCTGTTTGGTATTAACAATTTTTTTTATTTTAAACTAAATCGGGCTGAGCGAGCGATAAAACCTCAACAGCCCTAGGCGTTACTATCCTGTAAACTGGACTGAAATACTCCTATGTATTCCCGGCGAGACGCCGGGAATGAGGGGTATGGGATATAGGTCTAGCAGCCTGTCGGACTTAGCTCTGACCTACTGCGAAAAAGCCGGATTTGGCCATTTTTTATGCTGATTCTCGTTAAATAGAACCACTATTCGCCTCGAATCAGCATAAAAAATGGCTCAAACCGGTCTTTTACTCGCTACGATCGGCTAAGTCCGACAGGCTGCTAGTTACTGGCCAGAAGGGTATCTTGTGATTTCTCCAGTTGTGCCAGTAAACGTTGGCTATGGCTTTGGAATCTTGCCATTTCTCTTTTGGGGATAGGTGAGGCATCGGGCAGTTTGACCGTCATTGGATTACGGTGCACGCCATTTAGCCGGAACTCGTAATGCAAGTGGGGACCCGTAGCCCATCCGGTTTTGCCTACATAGCCAATGACTTGCCCCTGTCTGACTCGCTGGCCTTTTTTTAATCCCCTGCGGAGTTTGTTTTGGTGAGCATACACGGTGACAATATTGTTAGGGTGCTGGATATAAACCACATTACCATAACCCCGCTGCCATCCGGCAAATTGAATACGACCGTCTCCGGATGCTTTTATCGGTGTGTTGGTGGGTGCGGCGTAGTCTACGCCACGATGGGGACGCTTGGTTTTGAATACCGGGTGCAGGCGGTTAGGGTTAAAACGGGAACTGATCCGGGTAAATTCTACGGGTGTCCGCAGAAATGCCTTTTTCATACTCTTCCCGTCAGGGGAGTAATAGCCGGTTTCACCTTTACTGTCGGTATAGCGAATCGCTGTATAGGTTGTACCTTGGTTAGTGAAACTGGCGGCAAGGATATTGCCATCCTCAAGCTTCTGGTCATCCAGGAATTTTTCTTCATAGATCAGGTTGAAGTGGTCACCGGTTCGAATATCCTGAACAAAATCAATATCCCAACCGAAAATACCTGCCAGCTCCATGGTCAGGTTTGTGGATAATCCGGCTTTTTGGCTGGCCAGAAACAGGGAGCTTTCGATTTTTCCATTGCTGAAGGTTACACGGGTTTGTGGTTTAAGCTGGATCAGTTCCCCTTGGTAGCCGTTATTTGTTTTGTTGAAAAAAATACTTTTTAATTTTGACTGAATGTAGCGAAACTGGGTAAGTTCTCCTGCCTTACTGATCCGGAAGTCCAGGGTTTCCCCGGGGCGGATACGGGACAGGGTTTTACCGAATTCAGGCGTGTTAGCGATACCGTAAACCACTCCAGCATCCAGGCCTTGCTTATTAAACAGGGCAGAAAGGGTATCTCCGGATTTTATGGTCACCGTCTTCCATGTGCCCAGTTCAGAATCGAGATCTGCTACCACGGCATCCAGTGGAGTTTTGGAAGTATGATGGTTATCCTTGGCGATCAGGACGTCTTCAATGGCTTGCTGTGTATCGGGTATTTTATGGGCATCAATAATCAGGGGGAGTTCTGAACGCTTTGCCTCGACTTGCTCTGAGGGCAGCAGGGTCATAATTCCCAGTGTAATAGCAGCAAGCCCACTGACCAGGATCAGATGTTTTTTGGGAAACTGTGCTAGGCGCGTTGCTCGACTCCTTCGAATGGCACCTTTGGTTGTGGCCTTCTTCATTAGGGTATATAAATTACGTTGTTAAAAATATATCTATCTAAATTATAACCCTAAAAATTACCTTATTGCTTTTTTTATAGCCATAGGCAATTGAGATTTGGGTTAATGTCTATTACTTAGCCGTGAAAATAACGGCAGATTGGTTGCTGAAAGTAGTACAACACATTACTGCCAGCTGAGCCAGTAAGTTTTTGGTTGCCAAAAAAAATACTTTCTACTCTCTATATCAGTTTGTAATTGACGGTTTTTATTGTATTTTTATCAGCTTGATTTTATGTCTTAGTTTATTTCTCCCTATGGGAGATACGGGTTCCCGAAGCAGATACCTGAAAGCCTTGCCAGGGGTAAGTGTTGGACCCGTTTTTTTGAATGCAGGATTACTCCATGTCTGAAAGTCAAAACCCGCTACTGCAAGATCTCCAGGCTCGCCAGCTCATAGCCCAGACCACTGCCGTTGAGGAATTGGAAGTTCATTTGAGCGAACAGCCCAGAACACTGTATTGTGGTTTCGATCCGACTGCAGACAGTTTACACCTTGGTCATCTGGTGCCTTTGTTGGTATTAAAGCGTTTCCAGATGGCAGGTCATAAGCCTATTGCCCTTGTGGGAGGCGCTACAGGGCTGATTGGTGATCCAAGCTTTAAGGCGGCTGAACGTCAGCTTAATAAACCGGATATCGTCGCAGGCTGGGCCGACAAGATAAAGGGGCAAGTGAGTCAGTTTATTGATTTTGATTGTGGTGAGAACTCTGCGGTAGTTGCCAATAATCTGGATTGGACAGGAAACCTGAATGTTCTTGAATTCCTGAGGGATGTGGGCAAGCATTTTTCTGTCAATGCCATGATTAATAAAGAGTCTGTCCAGCAGCGACTGAACCGGGAAGGCAGTGGTATCTCCTTTACCGAGTTTTCCTATGCATTGTTACAGGGAATGGATTTTGCCGAGCTTAACCGTCGCCATGGTTGCACCCTGCAGGTGGGTGGCAGTGACCAGTGGGGCAATATTGTAGGTGGCATTGATCTGGCCCGTCGTCAGAACCGGGCTCAGACCTTTGGCCTGACCGTGCCCCTGGTAACCAAGGCGGACGGTACCAAATTTGGTAAGACGGAAGGCGGCGCTGTCTGGCTGGATCCTAAAAGAACCACCCCATACTCTTTCTACCAGTTCTGGATTAATACCGCTGATGCGGATGTCTACAAATTCCTGCGTTACTTCACTTTCCTCAGTATGGAAGAAATCCGTGGTATTGAGGAGGTGGATGCCAATATTCAGGGGCGGAAGACTGCACAGGGTATCCTAGCCCGGGAAGTGACCCGTCTGGTGCACGGTGAAGAAGGGCTACAGTCTGCGGAGCGGATTACCGAAGCACTGTTTTCCGGAGAGCTAAGCAGTCTGTCCGAACAGGATCTGGAGCAACTGAAACTGGATGGACTGCCTTCTGCAACAGTCAACCATTCTGAGCTGGAAGGTCAGCCCATGACCCAACTGTTTGCTGAAGTGGGTATGGTAAAATCCGGTAAGCAGGTTAAGGATGCCCTGGGACGTAAAGCCATACTGTTTAATGGTGAAGCCCGGGGAATGGAAGACAATATGAACTTGCCGGAGTGCTTTTCTGTTGAACGGGCACTTTATGGGCGGTTTTTCCTGGTGAAGCTGGGTAAGAAGACACATCATTTGTTTGAGATAGTTTGATAGGTCGTTGAGAAATAGATGGCATAATCAGAATGTCATCTATTTCTTGAGGTGTTATTAATTTGTAAGAAACCTGGAGTGTTTATATATCTCCAGATGCGCCTGTTTTTGTTTCTCTTTTACGAAGAGGCAAGGCTTTGCGGTGCCCTTGGCCAGTATATGGTTGGGACGGGGGATCGCAAATGTACCGTTATGTTATTGATAAGTTGTAATGTGGTTTGTTTGGTCATTAAGAACATAGACTCTGTATTAGCTTGAGGACAATATAAAAGAACTTTATCGTTTACCTCTACGAATAAAGCTAATTGAAGTTCATTCCTTATATCGAGAACAATAATATCTTTTGGCCTGGCAGCTCTGATAATAGGTTCTATTTCTTTTTTTTCAAAGTAGGTGTTAACTGCTTGTTGTAGATAGTTAGATATTTTGTGACTTGATAAGTCTTCAAAAAACGGGAAAGGTTGAGTATTGGTTTGAGAGTAAACTGTTAACAGTGTTTCTTCATAGTTTTCCTTTGTTGGTTCACCCATACCTTGTTTTGACTTCATGATTAAATGGATTAGTGATACACCAACGGCTATGGGACTTTTTCTTTGGTTATGTGTTGAAATGGCATTTTTCATCAAGGTTTTGTAATTGTCAAAGTCCAGGGATTTAGGATTTGGATAGACGCCTATAAATTCTAATAGCTGTTCGGTGGTTATAAAAGTGGAAGGAATATAGCTGTTAAGCTGGTTTTGGGGGAAATATACTGAGCAGGCAAATCTGTTTGCTAAGAAAGACCCAATAGGCCCTCCAAGCATGAAGGCAGCGAGACCACCAAGATCTCCACCGCCACTTAACCAATAAGTTGCCATACTTCCCATAAGTAGACCACCTGTTGTGCAGGCAGCGACAATTTCCATTGCCCTAATTCTTTTTGTTGAATATCCCTCCCGGGTATCTTCACCAAATTCCCACTCGAGATTACAGTTAGTGCAAAACCATATTTCGGGATCTTGGCTATGTACAACTCCATCAGTATTCATATCACAGCGAGGACAGAGAATTGCCTGTGTTTCACCAGTGATTAGCATGAGTAATGCTAATGTTACTAGTCTGATTGATTTTTTATCTATATATTCAGTTAAATAATAATACACTGATTTATTGCCCTGTTGACTGTTTGGCGAGTAATGAGAGAAGGGTTAAAGTCTTATGCTGATTGCTAATTCCCACTGTCACCCCTTACAGTTTTGGCATGTTATAGACTTTTATTATATCTCCAGAATACTCAAACATTACTTTTATATACGTAATTAGTTGATCTTTTGGTGTCACTCCCAGCTATTCCCGCATGATGAACGTCGATGATCGTTGGTATTGACAATAAGGCAGCAAAAATAATGAAGCCGATCAAAACTGAGCCGCCAATTAACAAAGCGGAGCTTTAAAGAAAAAATGTCACCCCTGAACGTAGCTACGATATGGCCGGTTATGATGTATCGAATGGAATCACCCTTTTCTCTTCAATACCATGAGTTACTGTGTAAAAAAGCCCCTCCCACGTTTTTATCAGCCAATGCAAAAAATAGCCCTGTATCCATTTCCATAATGCTATACGGACTCCTTTTGAGCGGGTTCTTAAAGCTTCCTGAAACTGGGGACAGCACAGTTCCTGTATTTGATCTACGAGAAAAGCAAGCATCGTCAGATAGGCCAGATTTGTGGCTAAGTGCTTCTCACCGTGACCGTAGTTATGTTCGAGATCGTAGCCTTGATTTTTCAGGGTGTTAAACGTCTGGTTCTCAATATGCCATCGGCAGCGCCCTCCTTTCATGACGGGTTCTATGGTTTCTTCGTTAAGCGGAATATCAGTCACCCAGCACCAGATATGCTGTTTACCTTTTTTATCGGTTTCGACAAAATCAAGCACATTAACCTGTTCTGCATATTTTGCCTTGTTCAGCCTGACGTCATTGGCATAGCGAAACCACCACTTAATTCCAGTCTCTTCATTAACTTTTTCAGCACGGTGAACTTTTCCTTCTTTATCCAGCTCATCCATCGCTTCAACCAGCGAGGCATGGTTGCCATCTTTCGCGACAATGATGTAATGCCAGCCATAACTCTTAATCAGTTGGACAGTGGGGTTGTCAGCATAAAGACTGTCCAGAAGAATAACGAACTTTAGACGTGGGTGATGCTCTCGTATGGTGGCAAACAACCGTTTAATGGCATTTTTTTCACAGTCATTTTTGGTCGAACCGTCCTGGCAAACTATGGCTTCCGGTGCCAATGGCAAGACTGTTTTTTGATCCGGGTGAGCAATGCATGCTGCCATTAACTGGTGGTAGTGAGCTTCGTTGGCCTTTCCCTTATTTTTAGTACAGCACTCCTGACAAGGTTTTTTATTATTGCAGGAGTAAAATAGCCCAGTTCCATCGATCGGGAGCAAGTAGTGATTTTTCAAGTTCCCGCAGTGAAATTCGAATGCCTTCAGTAATCCGCCCCTTTGGACGTTAGACAGCAATGTCTTAAAAGGCTTTTTGAACTCTACGGGATCTATTGGATCCAGGATTTCCCGCATACTGGTATCACAGGGAGCACGTTTTTTTATCTGATACAGGTGCTCAAGGTTATGCCTTACTTCTTGCTCTGTTTTATCACGCTCAAACGAGAGGAGCGATGGGTACTTGAGATGCATCATGGCAAAAGCGGACATGGAGGCATCATGTATTGTTATTTTTCTGGAATCCTTGTTTGGTCGGACATCTGGAATTTGCTCATAACTTTCAGAAATCGTAGTAATTAAACTGTTTGCACAAAGATGCTTACGACTTTTTTGGAATGGATAAGCCATGAGAGACAGCCATTGATAAAGTATCCCTATCAAAAGTAGACGTTATTTTGTGCGAAATCACTCCATTTGGAATTTACTGTAAGCCTTGCTGTTGCAGTGATTTAATTGATGTCACGGGAATAGCTGTGTCACTCCATCAAATGAAAATATTTTAGCTACAAGGGGGTCATATAGATAGAATGAGCCTTCAGCTGTCATATGTATACCAAAGACGCCCAATTTTTTTAAGAATAATGCGAAGGTTTGACCTGCTCTCATACTGGTTGCCAGAAATGACGTTACTGCCTGCTGGGCGGCATCCTTATGTTCAGCATTGTTGATAGCATCGAAAAGCGCTTTTTGATTTTTTTCTGGTTTTTTTGCTATAACGTATCTAAGTGCTGAAATATCGGGAGGGTATTCTTTTTGTTCAACTCTAGCCATTTCAAGTAGCACTCTATCATCAGAAAAGTTAGTAAACCTATCGAGGAAATCTTGTGGAGGGGCATTTGCCCAGTGGAATACCAGGCAAAGTTCAATTGCCTCTTTGCTGACGGAAATTTCCCTATCAAGACAGGATTTAAAAGTGGTTAATACAGTGTTATGATCTCCTGTATATATTTGGCTGGGCTTATCTTCGATTTTATTTAAAAATTCTCTTGCTGCAAGAAATGATGGAAGATGTTCCATTTCAAGATTTTCCTTTTCTACTTTATCTTTTGTCGTAAAATATTTTGCCTTTATATATTCTTTGGCAGCGAGTATAGTTCCAATAGAAGCTGTTATTTTAATATGGCCTGTATATGCTGAAAAAATTAAGTAGTCACTCAAACGAAATCAGATATTTTTGACCAAATAGATCAAATATACGTTTGACCTCTTGTTCGAATTCCTTGAAATCCATTATTGACAGCAGGTTCAGCCATTCATACTTCACTTTTCTCCACAATATTTCTATCAGGTTTAGCTCAGGTGAATAGGTTGGTAAAAAACAGACTAAGAGCTTTTTCTCAATTGCCCAGTCTATTACTCTTTCTCTGAAAAGTTTGCTGGTATGAATGCTGGCATTATCCACCATGACGATGGTATAGCGCTCATTAGAGCTGTACTTGGGTTCTTCCATCCTGGCGGCAAAATCATCAAAGACACTGATAACTGTTTCGCTGTTAACACAACCTGTTACTGGGTAGTAGAAAAGGTCATTGGCACGATTCATAAATCCCAGCACATTGATACGCTTACTTTTTACAGAGGGTATTTTTAGCTGTGAGCCTTTTTCTTGCCAGCCATAGGGGACACAAGGCTCTTGACTAAAACCAGATTCATCAAAGTAAAACAGATTGACAAGCCCTTTATCCTCAGCATATTGGGCCTCTTTCAAGGCAGACTGGCAACATCTGAATTGCTCCTCATCGCGCTTATGGCTGCAAGCTTTACGAAACCGCTTATAAACAAGTCCCAGCTTTTTTTAAAAGTCTCGACAGGGTTTGCTTTGAGGCAACCTTACCGGTTTCCTCTGCAATCTTTGTTTGAACATAAGACAGCCTGCGAGGTTCCTCGGAGACAATCTCTCTAATGCGTTGTGCTTCCTGGTCAGTATAGATAGGTGGTTTTCCACCTTCATGTTTTTTGTACAAGCCGCGAAGGCCATAATCATCCCAGGCATCAATCCAGTCAGAGACTGTCTGATATCGAACTTCAAATATTGCAGCAATCTCGCTCATAGAATAACCACGTATGCTGAGTAAAATAGCATGAGCCCTTTCCCTTAGGTACGGATATGGCCCATGTCGAATAGCTTCTCTCAATGTTTTTATGACAGCGACATCGGTTACTGGATCAACAGTTTTCATCGTGACAACAGCGAAATTAACGATATTAGGCAATGAGTATAGCCAAATTGGAATGGGGAGTTATTAAACGGTCGTACAGTTATTTTTATCTATTAGCGGTTGCGTGAGTACTTACTACCGTTGCAGCAGCGAAAGTCCCTGCTTTTTCTGTGAAAGACATTTTACTAACTTGTTGGGTTAATGTATCAAGTGCTGACGTTATAGTATTTTTCTTTGATGGGGGTAGAGTCTTAAATGCTTGTTCTGTATAAATAGTAAAACACTTATTACATAACCAATGTCCTTGATGCCAGGTGAAGTTCTGATCAAGGCATTCATTACATTTTTTTCCACTAGCGATTACCTTTTGCCAGGGAAATAGAAGAAATAGTTGTGTTAAGAATATGAAAAATACTATTGAAGGGGTGTTGTGATTTGCTGCTGGTCTATTAGGGTTTAAGGGTGAACTTGGATCATGTGACATGATTTTCATGGTCATTTTCAGCTTGAGAATAGATTGTAGTATAATATTGCTTTTTATGATGAAAAATATAATAGGTGATTATTTATTTCACTGGATTATTATTTGAAACGATGGATATTATTATCAGTCTTTAGATTATCAGAGCTACTCCTTTAGCTTGAGACATTGGTATCTATAGCAGCTCATATTTTCTGGCCATTGATTGGCGTCAAGCCCGGCCTTTCTTTTTAAATGCGCTAGAAATTCCCTTGGCTCTGATAGCTGTTCCCACACTTGTGGCAGGAAAGTCGCTGAATATTGAGTGCTCTGCAAATAGATACCATCCTTGCCTGGTATCATTGCCTTTAACAGTTCCTGCTCGGTATTGACGGGTATCAGCTCCATAGGGCTGAGAATAGAAATTTCAATTTTGATATCAGCTAGCTCGTCTTCTGCAACAGGTTGAAACCGGTGATCCCTGAACGCACTGGCAAATGCATTATGAACGACATCCTCTATCAGCGTACGATAAGCGTTAAGTGAACCAACACACCCTCTAAGTTCTCCCTGTTTTTGCAGGGTGACAAAACAGGCCAGCGTTTGTTTAAGAGCTTCTGGCTGGTTGTCTATATCCACAGCTGGGGGTTCGCCATGGGTACAGCCTCTGGCAATAGTCTGGCGAGCCAGTCGCAGTAGTTCTCTCTTGTCGGCGGGTGTTATATTGAGATCCAAAGTCTGTACCTCCCTGTATTTTATTGGGTCAGAATAGCCGGGCTTGGTTGTTTTATTGAATCACAAAGGCACCGTAACCTACGACCCTGGTTTTATCACCGGCGGTATCTCCCGAGTTTCTGACATCTAAGGTTATGACTTCCATTCCCCGCTGTCTGGCCAGTTTGAGCATGCCGTTAAGAGGGTAGCAACCACAGGCCTGTCCTCCTGTTAAAGAGTCACTTAGCTGCTCAATCGCTTTAACCGTTTGCTTGTCCCTGTGACAGGCTTCTTCATAATTGAGATAGTGGCTCAGGTCAGTACTGATGATGATCAGGGTTTCATCCTGTCCCCATAATGACTCTATCACTTCTGCAACCACATAAGGAGAGGCATCACCAACCACCATAGGAATAAGCTTAAAGTGATTCAGGCAGTTTCTAAGGAAAGGAAGCTGTACCTCCAGGCTATGTTCAGAGGCATGGGCCTCATCCAGTAAATGAACCTGGCTTAAGGAAAGGAGTTTATTGATTGCCGTTGTATCCAGTGGAATAGTTCCCAGAGGACTTGCAAATGCATCACAGGTTGGCACGGAGATACCTTCAAACGCCACCCTGTGAGAGGGACCCAGTAGCACAACCCGCTTAATGGTATTACGGATGGGTTTTAACAGGCGATAAGCACTGGCGGCAATAGGGCCGGAATAAATATAACCGGCATGAGGGACAATCAATGCTTTGGGCGATAGTCTTCTTTCTTCAGCGTCATCCATCATTTCACAGATCATGGACTGAAGGTGATCAGGGGATTCGGGATAAAACGTGCCTGCGACGGCTGGCTGGCGAATATTCATATGAATGACTCCCCCGGATGTAATGGTAATAAAGTGGTAGGCGTTTTAATAAAGGGTTATCGGCTGGCTGCATGTTAGTTGAGAACACACCTGAATATCTAGCCTGGATATTTCATAACTTGTATGGTCAGTATTTTACCCGACCTATAATTATAGACACTGGTTTGGATACCCGTATTAATTCATGGAGGTCTATCGATGTTATTGGCAAAAGGTGCTGCCCCTGTCTATGTACCCACTCGCTATTGGCATACGCTTGAAGATGGACGAATACAGTGTGATCTGTGCCCAAGGGCCTGCAAGTTGAGAGAGGGACAGCAAGGTTTGTGCTTTGTGCGTGCCTGTCATGACAAGCAGATTGTATTAACCAGCTATGGTCGGTCCAGTGGCTTTTGTATTGACCCTATTGAGAAGAAGCCGCTTAATCATTTTTATCCAGGCACCCCTGTTTTATCATTTGGCACTGCCGGCTGTAATCTTGCCTGTAAGTTTTGCCAGAACTGGGATATGAGCAAGTCCAGGGAGATGGATACACTGGCTGACCAGGCCATGCCAGAACAGCTGGCTCTGGCAGCAAAAAAAATGGGCTGCTATAGCATGGCATTCACTTATAACGATCCGGTGATATTTCATGAGTATGCCATTGATGTTGCATCGGCTGGCCACGAACTGGGTGTGAAGTCTGTAGCTGTCAGTGCCGGCTATGTCTGTGATAAACCTCGGCAGGAGTTTTATCGACATATGGATGCAGCCAATATTGATTTAAAGGCTTTTACTGAGTCATTTTATAAAAAAATCTGTGGTGGAAGCCTTCAGCCTGTTCTGGAAACACTGAAATACCTCAAGCATGAAACTTCAGTTTGGTTTGAAATAACCACGTTGCTAATTCCGGGAGAAAATGATTCAGATGAGGAGCTGGATCGAATGACAGCCTGGGTTGTAGAGGAGCTTGGCCCTGATGTTCCTATGCATTTCACTGCTTTCCATCCCGACTGGAAAATGTTGGATCACCCCCTTACTTCTCCTGATACGTTGTCAAACGCCCGGCGTATTGCTCTGGGAAACGGGGTGCGTTATGCCTATACCGGTAATGTACATGATAGCGAAGGCGATAGCACCTGGTGTCACCAATGCAAGCAATTACTGATAGAAAGGGACTGGTATCAGTTAGGGAATTGGCAGGTAAAGGGGGCCGCGTGTCGATACTGTGGTGAAAAACTCGCAGGTGTATTCGAAGACAGGCCGGGTCAATGGGGAAGTAAAAGAATTCCTGTAAGGATGAAATATTAAATAGGTAACCAATAGGACAAGGGTTACTGGATAACTTGTTTTTATCGACTATTTTGGAGGCAGAACCTTTAATTTTTCTGGATTCCCATAGCCAGATAGACTGTTACCCGGGAGCTGTCGTGAAAATTAGTTCTTCTTGTATTCGTGGTTTATCAGTTTTTTTAGCTGGGGGAGGGCTTGTATTTAGTTCTTGCATATTTGGTACAGTTGATGGTGAAACCATAACAAAAAAAATAACGGTGGATAATGCATTTGAAATATCAACAAACCTTGAGACTATTTATAAAATAAAAGGACTGCCTGGTCATTATTTTTCTCCGGTTACGGGACTTGATGAAAATAGAGAGCCTTGGGTTAACTTAACCGAACTTACCCCGTCTGAACTTTCAGAAAGCTTATCAAAAGCACCACAAAAAGTGGCTCCTCATCCCGCCATCGCCGACCGCATGGCTATCAATGCAGCCATGCATGCTTATGCGTCATTCACTGATGAGACACGGAGCATATTAAGTGGCAAACGGTCCTTATCTGCTGTAGGAAACCGCCAGGCAAATCTCTTGCAGTTAACACCTCCGGCCTTACTTATGGCTTCAGCGGATAATGGTGCTCCTCAGGAAGATGAACGTGAGAATTACTTCTCCGAGACATTGGACACATTTACGGCGATGCCTTGGTTTACAGTGCTTCAAGTGAATGGGTATTTTGCCAGCCAGGATCAGGGTGATAAGGCAGCGGGTTATAAAGCCAGTGGTTATGGCGTACAGGGTGGATTATCAACGGCCGTAGGTGAACAGTGGTTACTTGGCATTTATATGGCCTGGCAAAACCTGAATGCAGAAGTAAGGAAAGCGGAAGGCGAAGTTGATATGGGGGCGGTTCGTCTGGGTCCAACAGTAACCTGGTATTATGATGCCTGGCATGTGGAGGGGCTGGTAACTTACTGCTGGAATACTGTAAATAATAAATACGGAGGATTAAGCAAAGAGTATAAGAGTAATCAATGGGATGGCTATGGAAGAGCGGGTTATGACTTTGACCTGTCCGGTTTAGTGCCGGGGTTAATACTGACCCCCGAGCTACAGGTACTTTATTCACATCAAAACCGCAAGGATGCCCATCTTCCCTGGCTGGCCAGTACAACGAACAATGCCACATCAAAAGGCTGGACAACCCGCCTGGGGAGCCAGGTCACTTACGACAGACTTGAATTTCAGCAACCTGTTGAACTCAGGGTATCAGCTGGCTGGGAGCATAATGGATTTAAAACGGGAGAATTGGACAGTAAAGGGCTTGGTAAATTGAAGTGTGAATACCGGGATAACAACAGTATGTACTTTGGGGCGGGTGTGGATACATTGCTGAATGAGCAGTTTAACCTTTGTGTGTCCTATACCGGTAATTGGTCCAGTAAATCCTATGCGCACTTTATTCAGGCAGCGCTGGAGTTCAGATTTTAGGTGCGGTCTTTTGACTTCTTTTTTTACCTCATAGGTCTAGAAAATACTGGGTTTTCATACGCTTAAAAAAATGAATCTTTGTGCTCTCTGTACCTCTGTGGTGAATAAGGCCTTATTTTTATGAGCATTTAGTCACCCATTTGTGGGAAATAGCTGTTTATTGGCATTTCCCATATATACTGTTCCCTGTCCAAAATAACTTGCCCAAAACCGGGGTTAGCAAGGACAATGACAACAAGTCTAAAAAAGGTAGGTGAATAGTCAGTAATGGATGGCAGTTTATCTAGTTTTGTCGTAGGGGCGACTTACCTGGCCAGTATTATTTTGTTTGCCCTTATGGTGATTATGAAACGACGTCCTGTAGGGGTTTCTCTGGCATGGCTGGTTTTGCTTTTTGCCCTGCCATTTGCCGGCTTCATCTGTTATCTATTATTTGGTTCAAGACGCCTGGGTTCGAAGCGCCTGAAACGGATAGCCAAACTGTACCCTGATTATGAGCAATGGTCAGAGCACCTATCCAGGGTGATTTATGATAGTGAGCCGGAAAGTCATCCTGTGGTGAGTCATAGTGGTATTTATCGACTGGCTGAACACACCATGGCTATCCCGGCGTTGCCGGGAAATAAGCTGGAGTTATATCACCAGTCTGATGACATTATTGCTGGATTGCTGGCGGATATTGAAGGTGCCCGAAAAAGTCTGGTTTTGGAATTTTACATCTGGGAGCCTGTGGGGCGAATCCGGGAACTTGCCATGGCTGTTATAGCCGCTGCGAAAAGGGGCGTTCATTGCCTGATTATTCTCGATGCAGTGGGGAGTCGCTCTTTTTTGAAGAGTCCATGGCGAAAGCGTTTTAATGAAGCGGGTATCCGTGTCACCGAGTCCATGCCGGTAGGCTTGCTGCGCATGCTGGTGGAGAGAATAGATATTCGAAATCACCGGAAAGTGATGGTGGTTGATGATGCGGTGGCCTGGACGGGAAGCTTTAATTTAGTCGATCCCGAGTTTTTTAGGCAGGGCGCACAGATTGGACAGTGGGTCGATGCCATGGTGAGAATTGAAGGCGTTGCAGCCCACGTTTTAGGTGTGGTTGTCCAATGGGATCAGGCATTGGAAACCGGTGAAGGGCTACCGTCTTTCAATCGCACCTATGAACTGCCTGTCAGTCTGCATACTAAGGACAAAATGGCGGATGTTCATGTACTGCCTTCAGGGCCGGGTCTTGATAGAGAAGTATTGCATCAGGTATTGCTGGCGGCAATTTATGAAAGCCAGGAGGAGTTGTTAATGTCGACTCCTTATTTTATTCCTGATGAATCGTTACTGACGGCATTGAAGTCAGCTGCCATGAGAGGTGTTTGTGTAAAGCTGCTGGTGCCCGAGAAAAATGATTCACGGATGGTGCATCATGCCAGTCGTGCTTATTACGAAGAGCTTTTAGCCTGTGGTGTGGAGATTCATCAGTTCCGCGGTGGCTTACTGCATACAAAGTGTGCCCTTGTGGATCGGGTTACCGCTTTGTTTGGTACGGTTAATCTGGATATGCGCAGTGTCTGGCTGAATTTTGAACTGACCCTGGTTGTGTATGATGAAGTCTTTGGCCAAACAATAGCTGCGTTAATGGATAGCTATCTGGCAAAAGCTGAACCGGTGGTGGGGCATCAATGGAAAAAGCGTCCCTTCCATCGAAAACTGCTTGAGAATACCATGCAGTTATTGAGTCCATTATTATGAGTTTTATGAACCACCACAGTTTAAGTTGGCGGGTAGGGCAGTGGTTATCATTTTGGGTGGGGCGAGATTCAGGTTATCCATAATTTCTTTATACTCGTTGATGGAGTTGACCTGTAGTCTTGGATTATGGCGCTTTTCCTCAGCAATGGTGCTGACAGTCCAGCCCTTGTAGTCATGTCCGGGATAGACGGCAGTTTCTTCCGGTAGCTGGAGTAATTTATTAAAAAGGCTTTCGTATTGTAAAGTGCAGCTTCCCTCCTGAAAGTCGGTTCGCCCGGTTCCTCTAATCAATAAGGTATCGCCTGTAAATACCTTGGGTTCGCTACCCGATGCTAAAAAATAGCTATAAGAATCGGGGGTATGTCCTGGCGTATGGATGGCCTTTAATGCGTGCTGGCCAAACTCAATGCACTCGCCTTCAGAGATATGCCTTGAGATACCCTTCGCCGGTGATTCTTTACCCTGAATAATCATGCATCCAGTTTCTGCCTTAAGCGTTGAGGCTGCCGTAATATGGTCTGCATGGGTATGAGTATCTATTGAGACAGTGAGCTGGATGCCCAGTTCATTGAGTAGCTGAAGGTATTTGGTAACATGGGTTATCACAGGGTCAATAATAATGCCTTCTCCTGTATTTTGATCGGCCAGGAGATAGCTGTATGTGTGGGTTTCTGTATCAATAAGTTGTCGGAATAACATCTGAAAGGAACCTAGAATTTCTTTTCGAAAGTGATGATCAAGCTGTCGCTTTTTCCGTGATGGGTATTGGTTGTAGAGTAGTCTAATCTGATACTGCCGTTATTTCCGGTCAGTCGGGTCAATCGGAACCCATAATAGAAACCCATATCTTTTCTACCGGGGGTAGTGTCAATATCCTGAATAGTGCTGCCGGGAAGATTGTAGTGGCTTTTCTGGTGATTCATTTGATGTTTTTGAATGCCAAAAAGGGCTGTGATTTCAGTTGGCTTTTCAAAATCAGGAAGTAAGTACGTCATTTCTAGGCCGGCACGGGCAATCAGTTGTCTTCTATTTCTGGAACCTAAAAAAACAGGGGGTTTCTTGCTTCCTTGTTCTTTATGTTTGCCATACTGGTTATCAATAAATAACAGCCCGACGTTAGGGGTCAGGGTCAATCCAGGGGTCCAGGTATCCAGGTGGATGTCATAGCCTGCACCAAGGAAAAGATTCCAGTCTGTGCCTTTGAATTCAGATGTTGAGGATTGTTGGCCATTTTTCCAGTTGATAGTGTAGTTGTTAGTGATAAACGTCAGTGCGCTGTCTATGTGCCAGTTATCTTTGTACCATGATATAAATGGCCCAATGAATAATCGGTCGATTTTTCCAGCCCCCTTATTGTTATAAATATTTAAATTAATATTTTGGAGGCCTGCCATTATTCCAACCATTAAGCTGTCGTTGATTTCCCTGAAGAATCCGATATTAAGGCCAAAACCTTTATATGAACTGTTTGCGGTATTGCTCTGCCAGTTTCCTTTTACCCCAAGAATTTGAATAAAGTTGTGCCAGCTTCCGGCTCCACGTTTAAATGCAGGGCTATAGTTGTTGATAGCAGTGGAGGCTATGAGTTCATCAGGAGAAGTATCGTCCAGGCTTAGGGTGCTAAAGCCGTAACTAAAGGATGATAACAGCCTATTGCCCCGTGTAAGAGCCATGATCTCTGAAAGGTCAATAAACAGTTGATTGGACATGCTGGACTTAGCAGTGTCAATGGCTTCGGTTGATTGGTTGTGATTGTGTATGGCCTCGGTACTACTGCTCTGCTTTTCACTTTTCTTTAAAATAGCCTCTTCTGTTTTTGAAGCTGTTGTCTTTGGCTTTTGCTCGGGGCTTCCACTGGTATAAAAACTACCATCTTCCAGTCTTGGGCCAATGGGAAGCGGTGTTTCCTGTATTTGTAAAGCATGTGATGTTTCATCAGGCCTTTCATGAGGAAAACACTGATCAGTGGTTAAAGCGCATATGGGCGGGTGAACCCTATTGTCAGTGTCCACTATCCCCCTGTGATAGCTGGCCACAGGGTAGATGGGCTGGATACTGAGTGGAACAGTGACTTTCTCCGGGGGAGGCACAGAGTCCTTTTTCTTGTTATGGGAGGTCTGGCTGGAGTAAAAACTGCCATCACTTAACCGGGGACCTGTGGGCAACTGAGGTTCATAGGTCGGCAGAGGAGATGCCTGTTCATCCGGTTGCTCATCAGGAAAACACTGCTCCGTGGGCAGCAAGCACATGGGCGGCTGAGCTCTATTGTCAGTGTCCAGTATCCCCCTGTGATAGCTGGCCACAGGGTAGATGGGTTGGATACTGAGCGGAACAGTGACTTGCTCCGAGGGAGGTTCAGTGTCTTTTTTCGTGTTACGGGCCTGGCTGGAGTAAAAACTGCCATCACTTAACCGGGGACCTGTGGGTAGTTGAGGCCCATAGGTCGGCAGGGAAGATGCCTGTTCATCCGGTTGCTCATCAGGAAAACACTGCTCCGTGGGCAGCAAGCACATGGGCGGCTGAGTTCTATTGTCAGTGTCCAGTATCCCCCTGTGATAGCTGGCCACAGGGTAGATGGGCTGGATACTGAGTGGAACAGTGACTTTCTCCGGGGGAGGCACAGAGTCCTTTTTCTTGTTATGGGAGGTCTGGCTGGAGTAAAAACTGCCATCACTTAACCGGGGACCTGTGGGCAACTGAGGTTCATAGGTCGGCAGAGGAGATGCCTGTTCATCCGGTTGCTCATCAGGAAAACACTGCTCCGTGGGCAGCAAGCACATGGGCGGCTGAGCTCTATTGTCAGTGTCCAGTATCCCCCTGTGATAGCTGGCCACAGGGTAGATGGGTTGGATACTGAGCGGAACAGTGACTTGCTCCGAGGGAGGTTCAGTGTCTTTTTTCGTGTTACGGGCCTGGCTGGAGTAAAAACTGCCATCACTTAACCGGGGACCTGTGGGTAGTTGAGGCCCATAGGTCGGCAGGGAAGATGCCTGTTCATCCGGTTGCTCATCAGGAAAACACTGCTCCGTGGGCAGCAAGCACATGGGCGGCTGAGTTCTATTGTCAGTGTCCAGTATCCCCCTGTGATAGCTGGCCACAGGGTAGATGGGCTGGATACTGAGTGGAACAGTGACTTTCTCCGGGGGAGGCACAGAGTCCTTTTTCTTGTTATGGGAGGTCTGGCTGGAGTAAAAACTGCCATCACTTAACCGGGGACCTGTGGGCAACTGAGGTCCATAGGTCGGCAGGGGAGATGCCTGTTCATCCGGTTGCTCATCAGGAAAACACTGCTCCGTGGGCAGTAAGCACATGGGCGGCTGAGTTCTATTGCCAGTGTCCAGTATCCCCCTGTGATAGCTGGCCACAGGATAGATGGGCTGGATACTGGGGGGAACAGTGACTTTCTCCGGAGGAGGTTCAGTGTCTTTTTTCGTGTTACGGGCCTGGCTGGAGTAAAAACTGCCATCACTTAACCGGGAACCTGTGGGCAACTGAGGTCCATAGGTTGGCAGGGGAGATGCCTGTTCATCCGGTTGCTCATCAGGAAAACACTGCTCCGTGGGCAGTAAGCACATGGGCGGCTGAGTTCTATTGTCAGTGTCCAGTATCCCCCTGTGATAGCTGGCCACAGGGTAGATGGGGTGGGTACCGGGTGGAATAGTTATTTCTTTTTCCAGTGCCTCTAATGAGGAAGACTCTTTATTTGTAGCTGTATCGTTGTGACCAAATAGATGCATCATGACAAAAGGAGGAATACCTAGAAGCAGTGTTCCTATACCATAGATAGCGACATCTCCCGGAATGTACCCATAGCTGTGATGGCTATTAATAGTGAGGAAGAAGTATAAAATGCTGGCTCTAAACCATTGTTTTTTATTATTTGACTTCATTTTTCTATTAGTTATTTTAAATAATAAATTGCTTCTCCCTATGGCGTGAAGCTGAGCTTATATAATGATTACTTATTTCAGAATGCTGATTATTGGACAATTTTTATGGTTGTAAGTTTATAAAATAACAGGATGTAACTTAAAAAGTTATATTAGCTAACAATGTTGTTCACTCCCCTGATCATCAAATGATGATTCATCCGGTATTGAAAAAAAGTCTTTGATAAATGCCTGGTAAGAATCAATACTTGCTTCTTGAATATTTTTTGTTATTTCTATCTTAAGCTTTTCTTCCGTTAGAGGTGAAGCGTGTTGGGTCAGGGAGCAATTTGTAAATATTTCAGGGTGTTTGTTTGCTAATGAACGGTAGGTCTCTTCGCACCCTCTATCTTTCAGGAGATTGATCCTGTCAATATGATTAAAAAATTCGGTGATGAATAACTCCCTGTTTTCGGAAAATAGGGTGATATGATGGTCGATGGATAGGCTGGCAGGGGTATCATTCGTTGAGGATACACTTGAAGAAAAAGATGTCCGGGTATCAGTGAAGTCATCTTTAGAGTCGGTGTTAATAGTGGGTTCTTCAATCACCTCAAGTGGTTCACTGTTTTTATTTCTTGATTGATCTTCCATTATTTCATTTCTTGACTCTTCATCGATAAGCTTCTTTTTTAGCCATTCTGCTTCTCTAACTAATTTTTTCTCTCTCATTTCATAGTGGGCCTCTAACTCCTCCAGGTATTTTTGATCGGTATCAAGCTGCGTTTTAAGGTTTTTTATTTCCAAATCGGTCGCTTTCTTTTCTTTATTTATCTTTCTTATCATTGATGCCTGATGGGAAATTTCCTGTTCCTGATCACGGGCTATATTTTTTAACTGTTCGATTTCTGTTAGTCTGGACTGTGCATTTGAAAGCTTTGTCATAAGACCGTTAATTTCTTGATATAACTTATCTTCTTGTTCTGTGTTTCGCTCAGACTCATCAACTAAATGTTTTTTTGCTTTATTTAACTCCTCTTTAAGGTGTCTATTATTGGAAAGAAGTGCTTCTTTTTCGTGGATTTCCACCAAAATATCTTCTCTTTCTTCATGCAGTTGCCTTAACGCTGAAGTTTGCTGACTGATTTCTTCAGCCTGTTGTTGGATTGTTTTTTTAGAATCATCAATTTTTATTTCATGAGAGTAATTTAAGTCTTTAATTTCTTGATTGAGTTCTGCTATGCGCTGTTTTAGATGAAGAACCTCAGGTAATTCTACGGGAGTTTCTTTTTGTAAATCGATAACGTCCTGTTGACCTTTATAATCAGTTTGAGTTTCAACTTGTACCTTGTTTTTTATTGGGGGGGGTGGTAATGCCAAAGTGGTTTCCGGGGTTGGTATATGTTTTTCTATCGCTACTTCTTCCACAAGAAAATCTTGCAGCTTTTTAGCCTGACTTAGCCTTCCCCGGTGTTCAGACTGTACATCTGTTTGAGATTCAAGATATTTGTTTCGGAATAAAAAAAGTCCGCAGACTATACTAACAGCAAGTTGATTCCAGGTGCCTGTAACATAAGGCAGTACGCCCCTTGCTATGAGTAGCCAATAGGCAAGTATTGCAAAGGGCTTTTTTAAAAAGCTCGATAGTTGCCAGTTGTTTGATGATTGGCTGGTTTGTTGATAATTCCTAAGTAGTTGTTGCAGTCTTTTTTCTGCTGAAATTTTGCTCAATGGGGGTGTTTTTTCCAGTTTGCATTTTGCTTCAGGTGACAAGTCATCAAAGTTAAGGGCTATTGCCAGAAGCTGCTCATCACTCAGGGATTCCAGCATTAATCCCCCGGGATTAAGATTGAAGTTCTTTATAATTTGTTGAAAGTGCTGAGTAGCTGCTTCAAGCTGAAAAACAGCTTTACCGCAGCGTACTTCACCCATAAAAAAATCTCGAATAGGTCCCATTTTTTTAGCCCTGGATATATGACTATTTATTTATATATCTGACTATATCCAGTGAAGAAAGTTTCGCTGTCTGGGAGCAGTGGCAAAGCCTATTTCAGGAGATAGACTTTGCTATCCTGTTGGGAATGACTAAATCACTGATATTCAATAATTTTATCTACCTGCATACTATAAAGCACTTCCGAGA
This sequence comes from Endozoicomonas sp. Mp262, assembly GCF_025643335.1. NCBI lineage: Bacteria > Pseudomonadati > Pseudomonadota > Gammaproteobacteria > Oceanospirillales > Endozoicomonadaceae > Endozoicomonas > Endozoicomonas sp. Mp262. The sequence goes on from NZ_CP092489.1 coordinate 2,781,879, forward strand.
ATTCGGATGTTTTTTTCTCCACTGCCAATGTGCCATAGATCCAGTAGGGAGTGAAACCTGCCTCGGTGACCTTGATGCCTTGTTTGTAGGATATATAGACAATCTGGTTTGGAGGTGGGGGGGGCACATGAATACAGGCACCAAGGGTTGGCACTAGTAACAGCTCTGTGGCTATCTGGCTTTTATCCATATTGAGGGGAACCAGATACCCAGGCAGTTTGCCATAGACATTGTTCATCTCGGTGACTGTCTGTTGACCCAGCTTATCCAGATAGGCGATTACTTCATCATATTCCATGTTACCGGCCTGATAGCGATCCACTACTTTTTGGTCAGGGGGAGGCATCAGGTTATCCCAGCTTATTTCCTTAATGGCAGATTGCTTATCTTTAGGAGAAGGTGGCGCTGGTTTAGGCTGTTTAGAAGGCGCTGATTGGGAGGGCGCCGGCACTTTTTCTGTCTTTGCTTCTGCAAATAACTGCGTAGATAGACAGGCAGTCATTAATACTGCCAATAACCTGGTTTGTAGGGTCATACTTTCCTAATTAGTCCTTTAACGCTTAGAGTTTTATTGTCAAACCGTCAGCCAGTGACGTTTTATAGGCTCGCCAGGCTGGAATAGCCCCTAATATTGTGGAACTTATCAAGACCAGGGTGGCTAGAATCCACTCAAAGACACCAGGCCAGGCCAGGCTTAAGTGCAGGCCCAGTTGACTTTCAAGTACCGGGTGTAACACAGCCTGTAGACCGTAGACTAATGAAAAGCCCAGCAAGGTGCCAGCAGCACCATAAATAATTGACTCGGTTATCATCAGCAGGAAGATATGACCCGGCCGGGCTCCCACAGATCGTAAGATGGCCATTTCCCGGCGACGTTCATTTAAGGAAGTCAGCACTGTGGTTAACATGCCAATTAATCCTGCAATGATCACCATAATGGATACTGCCAGCAGAGCCTTTTCAGCAGAACCGATAAGTCGCCACAAATCCTGAAGCACAACACCTGGCAATATGGCTGTTAGGGCCTCGTCGCGATAGTCGTTAACCTTTCGTTGATAGCTAAAGACCGCGATTTTTGACTTTAAGCCCACAAACCAGGCGGTAATGCTGGCAGGCTTAAGGTTCATGGCTTCCGCCTTGGTTGCTGAAACCGAAAAGCCCGGTATGGGAGGTGCACCGTTAGCCCAGTCAATATGGAGTGCTTCAATGCCTTCCAGTGATACCAGAATAGCCCTGTCTATAGGTGTACCGGTTCTTTCCAGAATGCCTGAGATTTGAAAGGGTTTGTCGGTATGATCCTGCAGGCTTTTTTTCTCGATACCATGACTTAGAATAATTTTCTGGTTTAACTGGTAATTCAGTTTTGCTGCCACTTCTGAACCTATGACGGCATCATATAAGCCACTGAAGGCTCGTCCCTCAGAAAATTCCAGTAACCGCCCATCAGCATACCTGAATCTCTTGAACATAAGGCTATCCGTACCCACAACCCGAAAGCCGCGGTGAGAGTCGCCCAGGGAGATGGGGATGCTCCATGCTACCGCCGGATCACTGTTTAATTCCTGATAGGTTTGCCAGGAAACATTATTGGTGGCATTACCGATATGAAAGACGGAGTAAAGTAAAAGGTTGATGGGACTGCTACGGGCTCCAACAATTAGATCTGTACCAGACAATGTACTGGTAAAGCTGTTCTTTGCCTCTACCCGTATCCGTTCCACGCCTAAGAGAAGCGCTACACTGACAGCAATAGAGAGAATGGTGAGTATTGCTGTTGTCTTACGGTTTTTCAGGCTCTTCCAGGCTAATAAAGCAATGTTCATATTTGGCTGCCACCTTTTATGGCCTGATTGATAACATTCAGCTCAATCGAGCGATCAAAGAACGCTTCAAGGGTGGGGTCATGACTAACGAAAAGGAGTGTGCTGCCAGCTTTATCACATTCTGAAAAAAGCAGCTCCAGAAAGGTTTTTCGGGTGTCTGTATCCAGGGCTGAAGTAGGTTCATCGGCGATTAATATATCGGGTTGGCCAATTAAGGCACGTGCGGCGGCAACCCGCTGTTGTTGACCAATACTCAGCTCTGTGACGGGGCGTTTTATCAGCTTTTTGTCATCCAGTCCAATAGCGCTAAGCAAGCGAATGGCTTCGGAGGCAGTATCACCGTTAATTCTGCGAGCCCTGTCATTGGCAAAGCCAAGGGGTAGTGAAATATTTTCGATGACTGAAAGGTAGGGAATCAGATTAAACATCTGGAAGATAAAACCAATATGATTGGCTCGAAAGTGGTCCCGTTGGGCTGGGCTGAGCCTATTGATGTCTGTTCCTGAAATGTTGACTGAGCCTTGGTCAGGTGTAAGTACGCCTCCAATAAGGCCGAGTAATGTGGTTTTACCCGATCCGGAGGGACCCCTTATAAAGAGTTTTTCACCTGCAGTTATAGTCAGGTCGGAAATGGTCAGGACAGGATGACCACTCTTCCAGCTGAACTGAATATCGTTCAGCTGGATTACCTTTTGGGTTTTTGCCATTTTAGAATGTTACTTTGGGTGCAGTGCGAGAGAGAGTTTTTGAATATTGACCGTTGCCTGTTATAGCCTGAACTTTTATTAACTCACTGCGTTCAAACTGCTTAAAGAGGTTTGTGGATAGGGCGTTTATGGCTTTTGTGTTATTGCATTTAAATGTGTAAGTGGCAGATATGTCCATATGGCTGCTGTCGCTATCTGCCTGATGGCTGTCATGATGAGGGTCATGGTGTTCATCATCATGGTGATCGCTATGATGGCTATCGTGATGGTGCTCGCTGTGATGATCCTCATGGTCATCATGCTGATGCTTATTGCTGGATGCGTCTGCTACAGTGAGCAGGCATTGAGCCTGTTGAGGAAATGACCACAGTGATGGCGATTTTAACTGGAGCAATGCCTGGTCAAGAGCCTGCTGCTGAGCTTTGTTGTTAATACTCTCAAAACCTAACAGGTCATGGGCAGGAAGCTTGAGTTCCATATATACCTGGCTGTCGTCTATTGCCAGATTCAACTGTCCTTGCCCATGTACATGGGCTTCATGATGGCGTTGTTCTGCATGGGTATTTGGAAGAATAAGAGCCAAAGAAAGGGCACCTGCAATAAGAGCCGGACTGTAGCGCATGGTCTGTTTTCCATGGTGATGGTTTTGAGGGGCTATCCACTATCTTTTTCCTGGTTTTCACCTTCACTAAAAGACCATGAACAACCTTCGGTTTTTATCCTGAAGCAATAACAGGCTTTAGGTTATAAAGATGAAGACGAGGCTTCTAGCCTATGGTCATCTCGCTACCCTTTTTTGTTATGTTATATCATATTAATGTTTATGCTGAAAAGTCAGGGTCTTATAAGCAATTTTACGAAGTTTAATGACGAAGGCAGGAGTTAAAAAAATAAGAAGATGCCGTAGAGCTGGACTTTTTTTGCCTTGGATCAATCGCAGTATTTTATTTAACCAATTAAAATTTCGGCAAATTTTAGAGGCTATTGTCAAACAGCCTCTTACTCACCTCACCTGCCTTATCGGGTCTTTTTGATCAATAGTGCCCCTATTGACTTAACCGGGGGGTAGTCATCGTTTTAAATACACTGGAATAGCCTATGAAGAATTTGCTCAATCGGGCACTTCTGTCTCCATTGAAACGGAGAAACTTTATGAAGTGGGGGGCTGCCGCAGGCAGTGCCGCCGTTGTTGCCAGTAGTGCCCTTCCTCTTAAGGCTATGGCCTCTTCAGTGAATAAGGTCAAGGCTGGAAATGATACCGGTGACAGCAAAACTTCCTGGTCTGCCTGTATGGTTAACTGCGGCAGTCGTTGCCCTGTTCAGGTGCATACTGAAGACGGTGTGATTACCCATGTGGAGTCTGATAACCGTGGCCCTGATATTTACGGTGACCACCAGATCAGGGCCTGCCTGCGTGGTAGATCAATCCGACGTCGTGTTTATAACCCTGACCGTCTTCGTTACCCAATGAAACGGGTCGGTAAGCGTGGGGAAGGACGGTTTGAGCGTATCAGCTGGGATGAGGCGCTGGACACGATTGCTAAACAGCTTAAACACACTATTGATACTTATGGTAATGAAGCAATTTATTATCAGTATGGTAGTGGCACCCAGGGCTATAAAACTGATGGCCCCTATGCGTCAAAACGACTGTTGAATATGCTGGGTGGTTACCTTGGCTACTATGGAACGTATAGCTGGGGACAAATAACCTGTGCGATGCCGTATACCTATGGTACTGGTAAGCCAGCGGCCTTTGGAAGCTATACCAGTGAAATAAGCAATGCCAAGCTATTGGTGATGTTTGGCTATAATCCAGCAGAAACAAGGATGAGTGGTGGCGGTGAAATCTACGAGCATATTAATGCAGTTAAAGGAAGTAATGTTCGCACCATTATTATTGATCCACGCTATACGGATACCAATCTGGGGAAAGAGGATGAGTGGATTCCTATCCGACCTGGAACGGATGCTGCCCTTGTAGAAGCAATTGCCTGGGTGCTGATCAATGAAAAGCTGGTGGATGAGCCGTTTCTTGAGCAGTTCTGTGTTGGTTATGATGAAAAAACCTTACCGGAACAGGCACCGAAAAATGGTCACTATAAGGCCCATATTCTTGGACAGGGTTCTGATGGTATTGAAAAAACACCACAGTGGGCTGCCAGGATTACAGGTATTCCCTCCAATAAAATTATTCAGCTTGCCCGCGAGATAGGCACAGCCAAGCCAGCTTATATTATTCAGGGAACAGGTATACAACGTCAGGCTAATGGCGAGCAGGCCTGTCGAGCTATCGCCATGCTGCCGATTTTAACCGGAAATATTGGCCTGCCAGGTACCAATACCGCTGAAATGCCAGCTAACTATGGCTACCCTGTCAAGACGCTACCCATTGGCTCAAATTCTGTTAAGGCGTCTATTCCTTTCTTTAAATGGACAGATGCTATCCATCGTCATCATGAGATGACTTCAAAAACGGATGGGGTAAAGGGTGTTGATCGCCTGAAGTCTCCTATCAAGTTTATCTGGAATTACGCAAGTAATGTAACTGTCAATCAGCATTCACAGATAAATCGAACTAAAGAAATCCTGGGTGATGACAGCCAGTGTGAGTTTATTTTGGTGATGGATAACCATATGACTCCAACAGCCCGGTTTGCTGATATTTTATTGCCGGATATCACCACCATTGAGAATCATGAAATTGCCAGCAATGGTTATGCCTCTGGTAGCCTTGGTGCCGTGATTCCACTGGAACCAGCCATTGAGAGACTGTATGAGTGTCGTAGTGCCTATGAGGTCTGTACTGGACTGGCCAGGCGTTTGGGTATTGAAGAACAATATACTGAAGGCCGCACTCATGAACAGTGGGTTTCTTATTTATATGGTTTGCTTCGTGAAGAAGATAAAGAACTGCCATCTCTTGAACAGTTAAGAAAAGATGGACCTTTTAAACGCCCAGCGCCTAAAAAAGGCCGGATTGCCCTGGAAGACTTCAGAAAGAATCCTGAAGCCAGCCCTTTGGGAACACCTTCAGGGAAAATTGAAATTTATTCTGATCAGCTGGCCACTATTGCCCAGGAGTGGATACTGCCTGAAGGGGATGTTATCACGCCCATTCCACAATATGTGACCACTTGGGAAAGTCATCTCGATCCGTTAACGAAAAAGTATCCGCTGCAGCTAATCAGTTATCACACTAAAGGGCGTGTCCACTCAACTTATCACAATGTTGCAGTACTGCGTGAGGCTGTTACTGATGCGGTATGGGTAAATCCACTGGATGCCCAAACCCGGGGTATCAAGGATGGTGATTTGTTGAAGGTCTGGAATGATCGGGGCGAAACGCGTGTTGCTGCCAAGGTGACACCCAGAATCATGCCTGGTGTTGTGGCGCTTGCTGAAGGCGCTTGGTACACCCCGGGGCGTGATGGTGTTGATCGTGGAGGTTGTGTCAATGTGCTTACAACCCAGCGGAATACACCGCTATCCAAGGGTAATCCCATGTACACCAACCTTGTTGAACTGGCTCCAGCCTGAGATAGGAATATTGCGGAGATAGCATGAGAGATAGGTTCGATAAGGTATTACTGTCACTTCTAAAAAGGCGGCAGTTTATGAAGTGGGGAGCCACAGCGGGAAGTGCCGCGGTTGTTGCCAGTGGCGGTTTGCCTTTGAAATCAATAGCCGGGCAGCGTGCCATTGATCCATTGATTGATGCATCGGCGGCGTCTGAACCTGAAAAGGTGGTATGGTCCTCCTGTACTGTAAACTGCGGTTCACGCTGTGCGCTACGCCACCATGTTAAAGATGATGTCATTGTCTATACCGAAACCGATAACACAGGATTCGATGAGTATGGCGATCATCAGGTTCGAGCCTGCTTACGGGGACGGTCATTCCGTCGTCGTGTATATAACCCGGACAGACTCCGTTATCCGATGAAACGGGTAGGTAAACGGGGAGAAGGGCGTTTTGAGCGTATCAGCTGGGATGAAGCCCTGGATACTATTGCCAGTAACCTTAAACGTATTAAAAAAGCGTATGGCAATGAAGCTATTTATTTGAATTATGCCACCGGAACCCTGGGAGGGACTGTTTCAAAGTCCTGGCCACCGGGTGCCAGCCCCATTGCCCGGCTGATGAACTGCTGGGGTGGCTACCTGAATCATTACGGCACCTACAGTACTGCACAAATCGCTGTGGGTATGCCCTATGTTTATGGTGCTAACAAAAACAACTGTATCTCTGACCTGGCTAACACCAAACTCGTTGTGAATTTTGGCAATAACCCGGCAGAGACCCGCATGAGTGGCGGTGGTGTCATCTATCAACTGGCTGAAGCCAGAAAACGCAGTAATGCGAGGATGATTACCTTTGATCCACGTATGACTGACACGACACTGTCAGACAATAATGAGTGGATTCCCTTGCGGCCTGGCACAGATGCAGCGCTGGTTGCGGGTATGGCCTGGGTGATGATTCAGGAAGATCTGGTGGATCAGGCATTTCTGGACCGTTATACCGTAGGTTATGATGAAAGCTCATTGCCTGAAAGTGCACCGAAAGGCTCTTCGTGGAAGTCCTATATTCTTGGGCAGGGGCCTGATGGTATTGAAAAAACACCGGGCTGGGCGGCAAAAATAACAGCGGTTCCGGCGAAAACCATTATTCGTCTGGCCCGTGAAATAGCCATGGCCAAGCCTTGCAATATTATGCAGGGGTGGGGGCTGCAGAGAACTGCCAATGGTGAGCAGGCTTGTCGTGCCATTGCCATGCTGGCAGTAATGACCGGAAATGTAGGTGTTGCGGGTGGGGGTACAGGTGCCCGTGAAGGCAGTTACTCAATGCCTTTTGCGGCTTTTCCTACGTTGACGAATCCGGTTAAAACAGCGATTCCCATGTTTCTGTGGACGGATGTCATCTACCGTCATCATGAAATGACCGACAAAACGGATGGGATTCGTGGCGCTGAACGGCTGAAGCAACCCATTAAGTTTATTTGGAACTATGCCGGTAACTGCATTATTAACCAGCACTCGGATACTAACCGTACCCATGAAATCCTTCAGGATGACAGCAAGTGCGAAATGATTGTGGTGATTGATAACCACATGACTGCCAGTGCCCGTTATGCGGATATTTTGCTGCCGGATATTACCGCAGCGGAACAACCGGATTTTGCACCCAACGGCAGTTGCGGGAATATGGGGTATGCCATTTTCTGTGATACTGCCGTAAAGCCCCTTTATGAGTGTCGTTCAATATATGATACCTGTGCGGCATTAGCCAAAAGGCTAGGGGTAGAACAACAGTTTACAGAGGGCCGTGATCAGGAAAGCTGGTTACGTGCCATTTATGCGCAAGCCTGCAAAAACAACCCTGCATTACCTGACTTCGACACATTCAGAAAGCAGGGGATTGTCAAACAAAAAAATCCTGGCAAGCCCGGCATCGCTTTTGAAGGATTCCGCAAAGACCCTGAAGCGAATCCATTGGCAACGCCATCCGGAAAAATCGAAATTTATTCCGAAAGGCTGGCTGAAATAGCGGATACCTGGACGTTAGGCGAGACTGATATTATACGACCCTTGCCGGAATACGTTCCTTCCTGGGAGGGACATGAAGCACCAGAGGTAAAAACTTATCCTCTGCAGATGTTCGGATTTCACTTTAAGGCCAGGGCACATTCCACTTATGGCAATGTGGATGTTTTAAAAGATGCCTGCCGCCAGGAAATCTGGGTTAATCCTGTGGATGCGAAAAAGCGAAACATCAGTAATGGCGACATGCTGAAAGTCTGGAATGGCCGTGGTGAAATTCGTATTCCTGCAAAAATCACTGAGCGTATCATGCCGGGTGTCGTCGCCATGGGCCAGGGTAGCTGGTACGCACCCGATAAAAATGGCATAGACCGTGGCGCCTGCATGAATACGCTGACCACCCAGCGCCCGTCACCGCTGGCAAAAGCCAATCCTCAACACAGCAACCTGGTAGAAGTGGCCAAGGCCTGACAGAGCATAAATCATGACCCAACTTGGATTTTACGTAGATACCTCGAAGTGCACTGGCTGTAAAACCTGTCAGCTGTCCTGTAAAGATGAAAATGACCTGAATGTCGGTGTTAACTGGCGCCGGGTTTATGAATACGGTGGTGGTAGCTGGATAAAGAATGATGATGGCACCTTCCATCAGGATGTCTTTGCCTACTACGCCTCCATTAGCTGTAATCACTGTGCCAAGCCTGCCTGTACCAAGGCATGTCCTACGGGTGCCATGCACAAGCGGGATAAGGATGGCCTGGTGGTGGTGGACACCGATGTCTGTGTGGGCTGCCGTTATTGTGAAATGGCCTGCCCTTATGGTGCCCCTCAGTTTAATGCTGAGAAAAAACATATGACCAAGTGCGATGGTTGTTATGACCGCGTTGAAGAAGGTAAGAAGCCCATCTGCATTGAGTCCTGTCCGCTTCGGGCGCTGGATTTTGGCCCCATCGATGAACTGCGGGCAAAATACGGAACCAAGGCAGACATTGCTCCTCTGCCTGATCCCGCTATGACCCAGCCATCCCTGGTTATCAAGGCCAGCCGTCACGCCCGCCCATCGGGTGATACCACCGGGCGTATCATGAATACAAAGGAGGTGTAACCCATGCATGAGTTACCATTGGTTTTATTTACCGTGATAGCCCAGGGGACAGTGGGACTGTTTCTGGTGCTTGGCCTTCTGTTAATGCTTAACCGGGATGAGCAGCGAGGTCAGTTGCTGAGTAAGCTGATGATTGTTGTTCTGGGCCTATTAGCTGTTGCCGGTGCTGCGGCAATGACCCACCTGGGGCAGCCATTGCGGGCTATGAATGTTATTTTTGGTCTTGAGCACTTCTCTGCGCTGAGTGTAGAGATTATGACAACCAGCTTATTTGGTGGTGCTGTATTTGTCTATGTGGCTATGTCATTGATGGGTATCTTGCCAAAACTACAAAAGCTGGTTCTGGCTGCCGCCATGGTCATCGGGGTGCTGTTGTTGCTGGCTATCGCCAATGTATACACCCTTGCCACAGTGCCTACCTGGAATAGTGGCTGGACTGTGTTCCAGTTTGTACTGCCTGCGGCTATTGTAGGTCTTCCTGCTGCCGCCATGTTGCTGAGAAGTCAGTCTGAAAAACTGGGCAAGTTCCAGAAAAACAGTGACCGGGCACTGGCAACTACGGCAATGATCGCCCTAGGCGTGGCTGTTATTGGTTTTTCCCTGTACCTGTTTTGGCTGGGGCAGCTCCATCTGCCAATCAACCCATTCTCCCTGATGGACTATCATGGTCAGCTATTGTTGATCCGTATGGTTCTGTTGTTCCTGGGACTGAGTTGCTGGATTGTCTCTGCCATGCGTGGCAATAACGCCCATACCGGCATATCTGCATTTAGTCTGGTTCTGGTAGTTGGTAGTGAGATCTGTGGCCGTATTTTCTTCTACGATCTTCACCTCTTTGCCAGTGGGATGTAACACGCCTATGGTATGATGTTTTTTTAAACATTTTCGTATAAATACCGCTTTTATCACCGTCGATAAAAGCGGTATTTTTTTAAGTTATACCAATGGCTCTTTACTAATAAGGCTACTTTGATGTCGCACAAAAAACTGGAAACGCTGGTGGGGCTGGAAATTGCCTGTCGCTTTCTTTATACCGCCCTTCACCAGCCGCCTTCTGAAGTATCCGTGACTGAGTTTATAGAGGAAGACCTTTTCAATCACTGGCCGGTTGACGGGGATGAGCCTTTAGTCAAGAGCGGACTTGTCCTAATAAAGGACTATCTTGGTAGTCATGAATATGATAAGCCACGGCGACTTCTGGAGGATTTTAATGCGCTGTTTATTGGGCCAGAAGCATTGAAAGCAGCACCCTGGGCATCTGTTTACCTCACCGAGGAACAGTTGGTAATGACGGAACCCACATTGGCTGTCCGGTCGTTTTATCGAGAGTTTGGCGTGGAGATAAACACTGGAGAACACGAGCCTGATGACCATCTAGGGCTTCAATTGGCCTTTATTTCCCATCTTCTGAATCAGGCTGTTAATGCCATTGAACAACAGCAGCCAGTAGAGCCATGGCTACAAGCCATTCAATTATTTTTGACACACCATGTTTTAACCTGGTCCGGACGGTTCCTGGAAATTATGGCAAGTGAAGCGGCTACCGGCTTTTATCAGGGGGTGGCTAAATTGACTGAAGGAACATTGAAACAGCTGGCACAGACTTCAGGTGCCCAATACCAGATTGTCCGGTTATATCGGTAATTATATGGTTGAAACAACAGAAGAGCCGCTTGTTTCACCGGATCGTCGTGCTTTTTTTCAGCGGTTAACCGGTGGCCGTGAATCAGTTATACCGGTAAGTCAGCATCCAAGGCCTCCCTGGGCACTGGAAAATAAACAGTTTCTTGCCTTATGTAATAACTGTGACGCCTGTGTTGATCAGTGCCCCAGGAGGGTATTGAGAAAGTCAGAAGAACAGGATGAGGTTCTCAATGGCCGCCCTGTTCTGGATCTAAGTTATGGCAGTTGTGACTTTTGTGGGCAGTGTGTTAATGCTTGTGAAACCGGGGCATTGAATATAGAGGCAGGCTACCGGAAGCAGGTGATACCAAAGCTGGCTGGCACCTGTCAGGTTGAAATGGGGATGTACTGCGATCTTTGTGAAGATGCCTGTCCTGCTAGCGCCATTAAAGTCACTGGCAATAAATGGCCTGTATTGAAAGAAGATCAATGTACAGGCTGTGGCGAGTGTGCACTAAGTTGTTTCAGTCATGTTTTAGTGATGACCAAATTGAACTCCTGAACCTTGGATTGTTAATGAATCTCAATCGTCCATTAAAATTAAAGAATCGTATTCAACCTTATGCCTGGGGAAGTCGTGATGCGTTGAGGCAGTTATTTGGAATAGCAAACCCGGATAACCGGCCTCAGGCTGAAATCTGGATGGGGGCACATCCTAAATCACCTTCCATGGCGGAACTGAAGGAGCGGGGTGATCAGCCTTTAAATAACTTAATTGCTGAACACGGAGACCAGTTACTGGGAGAGGGGGTTAGCCGTAAATTTGGCAAACAACTGCCTTATCTGTTTAAGGTGTTATCTGCGGCTGAACCGCTGTCCATACAGGCTCACCCTACCAAAGAGCAGGCTGAGAAAGGATTTCAGAGAGAAAATCAGGCGGGTATTCCGGTTGATGCTGGCCACCGTAATTATCGGGATGATAATCATAAACCGGAGTTGATTTATGCCTTGACGCCTTTTCGGGCTATGAATGGCTTTCGTCCTTTAAACGACATTATTACATTATTTCGCCAGCTTGATAGTTCTGTACTGACAGAACTGCTTGATGCTTTTGAAAGCAATTTATCAGAAGCCGGTTTAAAGGGGTTTTATGGCCACTTGATGCAACTGGACGATCTACTGCGAAAGCAGGCGGTTACTGAAGCGCTTGCCGTTGCCATGAAGTCTGAAGAGCCGGCATTGCAGGAGCTGGTGAAGCTGAATGATAAATATCCACTGGACATTGGTGTGTTTTCACCGCTACTGCTTAATTTGGTTGAGCTGGAACCGGGTGAGGCTATGTTTCTCGATGCCGGAACCTTGCATGCCTACCTTGAAGGAACAGGTCTGGAAGTCATGGCAAGCTCTGATAACGTCCTTCGCGGCGGACTTACGCCAAAGCATGTGGATGTTGCTGAGCTGCTGGGCACCATTCGGTTTATTCCAAAATTATCGAATCAGATCAAGGTTGATCCTGAGGTTAAAGGAAATAGTGTAAATTATCCGGTTCCGGTGGATGACTTTGCGTTCGAGATTGAAACCGTTGATAGTCTTACTGATTGTCGTAGTCCTGAAACAGTGGAACTACTTTTCTGTCAGGAAGGAAATGTTGAAATTGTTAGTGATGATGAAGAAATTAAACTTAACGCGGCTGATTCCTGTTTGTTACCCGCTGGCGTTCACTATAAGCTGGTAGGTAAAGGCAAGATAGTCAGGGTAAGCTGTAAGGTTTAGTACCCTGTCGGAGCTGGAGTAACGCAAGGAGCTGTTCTCGTGTAGGGCAGTCTTGTTGTATTGCATGATTTGTTGCGTAATAAGAATAATAAAAAGCTTGAGGAGCCCGAAATGAAAAGGACGCTTGTTTTGGGGTTTTCATTTATAGAAGTAATAATTACCCTTGTGATTATTGCCATACTGTCAGCAATAGCCTATCCCTCGTACCAGCAATATGTATTGGAAACCCGGCGCTCTGATGCTTATGTTGCACTGACTGTTGCAGCAGCAGAGCAAGAACGCCTGTACACCTTAAATCATAGCTATGTTAATGATATTGACCAGCTTGGGGACGGTCAGTCACCGGAAGGGTTTTATGACATAAGCGTTGTGGCAGAGGATGGGGGGTATACCTTGACGGCTGAGCCTGTATCAGGAGGGGTTCAGGCTCAGGACACAGACTGCCTGAGCATCACCCTTGATCATCTTGGAAATAAACTCCCCCCTGAGTGCTGGTAATGGTACTTTAGTACAAAATTTATCATCATTGAGGCCACTGACACTTCCAGAGTGTGATAAGGAATGTCACTGTCGCCTGCATTGCTTTAAGATAAGCGAGGAGGTTAGCTATGGGCGAAAATCGAGCCTGCAAAAGTCCTGATTGTTAAGCTGCACTTTTACAAATACAGTTGTGCTTGTGAATAAAACTAAGAAGGTAAGTGATTAAGGTTTATTTGTATATTTATAAACCACATGCGACGAAAGTCTAATCCTGTAAAAGAAACTAATACATATCAATACCTGTCAAAAATAGAAATATAAAAAAACAGAGGGTATATTATGGATGCTTTAAATACGTTTAATTCTATTTTTAAAATAAACTCTATTTCTGAAGACTCTATTGTTACTAAATTTGGTAGCTGGCCTGCTCAGATTTATGATAAGTTTGAAAAAAAAATAACAAAAGGAAAGTCTGGGATAGGACATTCCAAACAAGTTAAAAGAAAAGTGAGATTAATAGAAAAAGATAATCTAAGAGTTCAAGCTTATATGAGAGACCGATTTTTTTCTGAAAAACCAGTGGAAAAGGCAATAAAGGTGGAAGGCGTAGATGGCAATAAATATATGCTGAAACTAGATCCTGTTAACGGGAGGGCAGAAAAAAGAGCACTAAGTAAACTAGGTAATGAAACAATAGTAAAGGCGGTGGAGTTAGAAACAGAGTTTCCAGATAATTTTGTTGAAGGTAGTGTTGTTTGTACAGAGTTTTTTGATGGAACTGTACTTGATAAAGTGGATTTTAATAAAAAAACAGAAGAGGAGGTTAGAGGGATTTTAATTCAACTTCTTGGTGCTGTAGATTATGTTCATAAACAAGGGTTAACTCATGGTGATTTACATGGTGAAAATGTTTTAGTAAATGATAGAGGTGAAGTGAAGTTGATAGATTTTGGAATGTCAAGAAATAAAGATAAAGGAAGTTATGATAATCGAAGTTTAGGTATATACCTTATGTTAAGAAGTATGGGGATTGATAAGAAAAATCCGCTAAAGCAGAATCTACATGATTTGGGAGTTTTCCTGAGAGATGGAAAAATAACATTTGCTCAGTTAAAAGCGCATTTGATGAAATCTGGAATATCTGCCTATAACTTGCGGGCTTGGATGAAGACATTCTTGTGATATGTAAGTAAGGAATAGAGCATTGCTCTATTCCTTGTTAACTTTGCCAGTGCCTATGGCGCTTAATCAGTGAAATACATAGCCAGAACATTAATGCACCAAATAGCAGCGGTAATAGAAAGACTTCCAGAGCTGCAATGGCAATATAGCGGGTTATATTGGTTGCCAGATAGCTGGATTTCTGGGAAACCTTAACCTTGGCGCTTTTAAACTGGCTGAGGGCACTACTGGCTTCGCTTTTGATGGAGCTGGCATCGGCATCCTGAAGAATATGTTCATGGGTGTCGACAATGGCCTGGTAGCTTTTGTTATAGAATACTTGAGTGACAGCCTTGCTGGAATGGCTAACAAGAAAAACCGAGGCAGGAATCACAACCATTAACAGCAGGGTAACAGCCAATGTGGCTTCACTGCACCGAATGAGCGACATTTGCCAACGGGTTTTATGGGACAGCCATGAGTCGGCTGCAATAAGGCATAGAAGTGCCGCTTCTGATAGCAGTAAAAGCCAGGGAGTCATCCATTTTATCAGGTGCATAAGGCTGTCTATTGCATGAAGTGCCACCATGTTATACAGCGCATAGCTGCGTCCCTCACTCACCAGGTCGGTCACTTGAGACAGAACATTGCCCAGGCGAATGTTGGCATCAATAATAAAGCTGATACCAAACTGGCTGCTCTGGAGTACCATCAGTCCGGCATGTAGTTCTGACAGGGTTAGGAGCATGGATTCTGCCCGGTCTGAAGCGGAGCTTATAAATTCATGGTTTTCCTGATAGATATTGCCTAGCCCGGATATTTCATAAAGCAGCAGGCTGTCCATTCAATTTTGACTTTTCTGTGGGGGCTGCTGTTTTATCACTCTGTGACTAAAGGTCTTCAGGCTCCGACTACACCAATCTGAACATTTAACGATCAATTCTGCTTTTTTAGGCCGAATGAATACTCCAAACGTCTCTCATCTGGTTATTATTTAGGCGGGCTAAGCGTTGTGGAGGCTGCTACCCAGGCCGAGGCAACGGCATTTGATAAAATATCTCTGTTACATGCTGCAAAAGCTTCTTGAATGGGCAGCTGCTGGGTAGGTGCAGTTTGATCCGATCCTTGTACTCAACCACCTTAACCGCTACTTTGCAGAGTTTTGTGATTACCGTTGATGGCTGGGCTTTCTCCAGTTCCGTTCCTTTCAAAGCCTTGGTTCTCAGCTCGTAATGCAGAACGTAAGCCGCACAGGCATAAAACAGTCTCAAGTGATTGGCCAGAAAGGTCTGGTCTGACAGTCTGTCACCGGACAGATCACTTTTCAGGTGCTTAATGAAATTCTCATCCTGCCCTCTTGGGCAGTACAGATCCTCATAAATCACCTCTGGGGAAGCCTCTTTGATTGAGGTGACAATAAAGCGGGGATTGTCGCCTTTCTCGTTAACCTCTGCCTTATAGATTATCCGGGTATCGAGCCCTTTCCAGCTTTTAGCCTGATACTCGGCCTCACCGTACAGCCTGAGTCGTTCTGGCTCAGGCATATCGTTCAACTTGGCTAAGGCTGTTTTAACCTTGAAAGCTCGACGAGCCTCATCTAGCAACTCTTTGGCTTTAGGGCGTAAGGCCGTCTTGTGACCGGCACCTTTACCCAGCACATAATCAGCATGAGTATTAGCCTGAACAACATGCATTAACTCAGGTTGAGCAAAGTGGCTATCCCCGCGCACCAGCAAATGGGTTTTTGGCCACCGTTTACGGATAAGCTTGATGACACGCTTGATAATAGCGGCATTTTCCCTGCCTGTTGGCGTTTTGCCTGGACGGAGGATGGCAGTAATCAGCTTGCCACTGAGACCTTCAAAAATCAGCAAAGGCAGATAACAGTAGTCCTGATATTTGGCATTAAACAAATTCATTTGCTGCGATCCGTGGGTAATGGCCGGTGTGTGATCAAGATCGATCACGATAGCCATAGGTGGCAAGTCATAACTGGCGATAAAATGATGCACAAATGCTTCAGCCATTTGATAGATATCTTTGCGCCGCATGGACTTCCCGAGCCGTGTGTAGGTGGGAGATGAAGCCAGGTGGTTATCATCATCCAAAGGGTTTCGTCCGGTAGCCAGCTTTAACATGGGGTCTTTACGGAGGCGGTTGCTGTCGTTGGCATCCTCATAACCGCAAGCCATTTGCAAAATTCGCTGAACCAGGAGGTTTTGCAGAGAGTGGTCAATGTAGGATGGGTGACGCTTGTCATCAATGGCCTGGGTCAGTCTGGAAATAAGTCCGCTATGCAATATGGTTTCCCGTAACAGCAGAGCCCCAAAATCTGAAGATAACTCTCCACCATTGAAGTCCGCACGGATAGTTTTACCATTTGAAGGATGAAAGCGAAGCTGCTCTTGTGTAGATTGGGTCATGGCAAGTTCCGGTTTGCTTTTTCCGAAGCATTTTTTTGTCAATCCAATCGTACCAACAGATTGGACGGAACTTGCCTTTATTTATGAAATATCCGGGCTAGCAGTTTGTCATTTATTTTTCCGAGATCACCATCGGTAGCCATCCAGAATGTTGTGATGGCTGCTATCAGCAACAGCGTTAGAAAGCTGTATTTGATGATATGATCTGGCCAGTGAAAGGTGTGTGTGTGAGTTTGTTGCTTGGCCATCGTTTAATACGCCTTTTTTATTTTTATCAGGAACACTTGAGCTGGTTTAGTGTAGCTAAATCACCATAAAAACGGTTTTCGTCCACAGGGTTGGAGACTCCCTGTACCTGTCCCTGCTCGGTGTATTGCCAAAACTCCCATGGAATGCCCGTTAGCGCTTTTTCATTGGTTGTGTAGTCACTAATCCAAAGAGGATAGTTCTCGAAATTATTGTTCAAGTGCCGGTTCCAGAAGTGTTTATTGGTATAGAGGACGGGGCGACACCCTGTGTTTTTTTCTACATGGGTAAGCCACTGTTTAATGGCTGTCCTTAACTCATGGCTACTGCCTGAAGGTTCAACCTCTACGTCCAGTACGGGAGGGAGGATTAAATTATGGTTTGCCGTTGCGGATATAAAGTGCTCTGCCTGCTTTATCGGGTCAAGGTCAGGAGAGAAAAAGTGGTAAGCCCCATAGAGTATGTCGGTACTAATAATACCCCGGATGTTTTCCTGGTATTTAGGGTCGATATAATGGGTGCCTTCTGTTGCCTTGATAAAGGCAAAGTGGTACTGGCTGGCCACATCGAGCCACTGAATCTCTCCTTGATAGTGAGATACATCAATACCCTTTAATGCACTGGTTTGAGGGGTGATATTGCTACTTGTCGGGGCTGTTCCCTGACTTTGGTGCAGTGGTTGTGATGCCGGTTCCGTCGATTTATCCTGTTCTGATGTTTTAATGAACGCTTTATAAATAAAACCGCTTATAACCAGGACGAGAAGTCCATCGAGGGTATAGAGCAGTTTATGGTTTCTTTTTATAAAATCCAGCATGATAACAGTAGCCTTTATTTATTCTTATTGGCTTAGGGGTCATTGTTATCAGAAAAATGATGGTCTGGCTAGCGGTCTATAATGCAGTCTTGGCAAACTGATATTTTAGTATTAACTATAATTATTGGTTTTTTGATACCAATAGTGGGGATGCTATGCCTGAAAACCCTGTTAATAAAACAAACTCTTCCAGGGAAGCGGGTTCGCTGGGTGGTTGGAACTCAAGGGATACGGGATGGATGCTCAACCTTTTCGGTACTGCTATTGGTGCTGGAGTGCTTTATTTACCCATCAGTGCCGGGGTTGGAGGTATATGGCCCCTGGTTATTTTGAGTGTTATGACCGGGCCTATGGTGTGGCTTGCCCATCGCAATCTGGTGCGATTCTGTCTGTCTTCACAGGAGCCTGAAGCTAATATAACGGTGACTGTCAGGGAGCACTTCGGGGAGGAAGCAGGGCGTTTTTTAACCTGGGCCTACTGCCTTTCGGTATATCCTATTTTATTACTCTATGGCATTGGTCTCACCAATGTTGTGATCAGCTATTTTGAAAACCAGCTCCACTGGCCCCTGCCATCCAGGCTATGGCTTAGTTTGTTGTTGGTGTCGGGGCTTGTGGTCATAATGCATACCGGTGAGAAATGGATGCTGAGGGCGGTAAAATTTATGGTCTACCCTCTTGTTTTGACCCTGCTTTTAGTGTCTGCCTATTTGATTCCCCAGTGGAATACCTCTGTATTCTCTCAGGCATTTTCTTTTCGGGATATGTTGGTGACGTTATTTTTTACGACCCCTCTATTGATCTTTTCGTTTAATCACTCACCGGCCTGTTCTGCTTTCGCTACAGCCTATCGAATGACAATGGGAAGCCGGGAGGCTTGTTCCCGAAAGACAGAAGATATTTTAAAAAAGAATACCTTGCTGCTGATGGCAGTAATTCTCTTTTTTGTTTTTTCCTGTGTGTTGAGCCTTACTCCTTCTGAGCTGATCCAGGCCAAGGCGGATAACTTGCCGGTTTTATCGATTCTGGCCTTGAGAACCGGTAATAGTGTTTTTTCTTTTATTGCGCCAGTGATTGCATTTCTGGCTATTGTCAGTTCTTTCTTTGGAGTCTATCTGGGAGCATTGGAGGGACTTCAGGGAATGGTTACCCAACAATGGCTGAGACGCTGTCCCCAGCGCCCCCTTAATTATGTCAAAGTGCGCAGGATGGTAGTGCTGTTTATTGTGTTGACTTGTTGGGGGGCAGGATATGCAGACTGGAGTGTGATAGGCATGATTGAGGCGATTGTTGTTCCGGTTTTAGCATTGATTCTCTATGTGATGCCTGTTTATGCTTACTATAACGTCAAAAGACTGGCTAAATTTCAGAATAAAGTATTGGATGTGTTTATAGTTATCGTAGGAATTGTCGCTATTTTTGGATTTCTTTTAAATAAGATGGTTTGATATTTCTAATTAATATATAAGGATTGAGTAAGCGTTTTTTTTTAAATAATACTTAAAAGTATATGGATTGTTTATTGCGGGGGTTAGAGGGGGTATGGATATAAATGGCGCAGGTGGAGGTCAAGGTGTCGGTCCACTTAATAATGCTCAGACAGGCGGAGTAAAAAGATCGGGGTCTTTTAATGGTTCTGATGTTACTCCGGCAAAAAAAGCAAAAACACATATTCGGGATGGGGTAAATAAAGGGAGTAAGCCAGTTCAAAAGGAAGTCACCTCAAGAAAAGTGAATAAGCTAAACACTGTGCTTAATAAAGTGGGCTTGACCGTATCGCAGTCAACCAAAAGTTGGATGGGGGATAAGGAACAGCTGGCAATAAGCAAGCAGTCCATGATTAGAGGTGATAAATCCCTGAGAGAGCGAACAAATAATAAAAGGCATGATGCTAAGGCTGAAGTCGTTGCTCAGTTTAGAGAAGCTATTAATAATAAAATTCAAGAATCTGGTATGGAAAAAGAGTTTGCACAAATGACAAGCTTTGAAAAAAAGGGAGCCATTTCAGAGAAAAGGAAAAGTATGAGGGATAAGTTAAAAACATTAAAAAGAGAAAGGAGTGATAAATTACAGGAAAGAAATAATAAAAGACGGTTTGCTAATTTTATGAAAGTTATTACTTTAGGTTTTGGTGGAAAAGAAGCTGCTCGAGAAGCTCAAAAAGTATCTCAAGACTATAAAGAAATGAAGAATGAAATTGTTAATAAAGAAAACCAGATAGAACGATTGAAATCGTTAAAAAGTGAAGTGGAATATCTTCAAGAACAAATGGATAAAGCGATTAAGCAACTTAAAAAGGCCTGGTGAATGATTGGAATAGAAAAGACTTCTAGAAGTAGAAGCCTTTTATTTGCTATCTGGTTGACAGACCAATAGCATAGTTAGTGCGATGGGTATCAGTGCCCTTTTAAAGCAAAAATGCCATTGGCATTACGCCAGTATCCCTGGTAGTCCAATCCGTAGCCAAAGATATAGCGGTCTTCAATTTCCAACCCACAAAAATCAGCTTTCAGGCCCGGGCGGGCTTTGCGGTCATGTTTTTTGTCAATCAGGACTGCCGTCAGTACTTCTTTAGCACCCTGTTCTTTACAGTAATCCACAATGGCGTCCAGGGTATGGCCTTCATCAAGGATATCATCCACAATCACAACAGTGCGGCCTGTCATATCCTGAGCAGGTCGAACCTTCCAGTCCAGTCTTCCACCGGTTAGCTGATCGCGGTAACGGGTTGCGTGTACATAAGATGCTTCCAGGGGAAACTGCATTTGGGTCAGCAACTTGCCAGTGATTACCAGACCACCGTTCATTACGCAATAGACCAGAGGGTTGCTATCGCGAAGACATTCCGTGATGTCCCGCCCCATCTTCTCAATCGCTTCATCGATCTGCTGCTCATTGTAGAGGCAGTCGGCTTCTTCCCTTACTTGCCGGATATGGTTGAGATCAACAGACATTACGTGAAAACCCCGCAGGATGATGGTATACCGGATTGACCGGCTTTAGAAAAAAAGGATCAAAAATACCGTGCTTGACTTGTTATCGCAAGTGGCAGCTTTACTTTTGTAATCGTTGGAAAAACCTATGGGAATCTCGTTTATTATTATGTGAAAATAAGAGGGTTTACGCCCTTAAAAGCAATAATTGCTTGCAGGAAAAATAACTGCAGTAATAGATATTGCAGGGGATCTGCAATTATACGCCTCTTGTTTTATGAATGCAGCAAAAAAATGCTGGTGCTGATTCAGGGGGTTTTTCCAGAGAGATAATCGAGGTCTGGCATGAGTGTACAGGAAATCAAGCATCCGCTGGTGCAGCATAAGCTGGGAATCATGCGTGGACGGGATATAAGCACTAAAGGCTTTCGCACCCTGGCCAATGAAGTCGGTACGTTGCTGACTTATGAGGCTACCCAGGATATCGAACTGGAAGAGGCAGTGATTGAAGGCTGGGCTGGGGATGTGACTGTTGAACAGATCAAGGGCAAGAAAATGACCATTGTCCCCATCCTCCGGGCGGGTTTGGGGATGCTGGATGGTGTTCTGGAGTTATTACCCAGTGCCAGGGTCAGTGTTGTCGGTCTGTATCGGGATGAGGAAACTCTGGAGCCCGTTCCTTATTTTGAAAAGCTGGTAGGCAATATTGATGAACGTATTGCCTTAATCCTTGATCCTATGCTGGCTACTGGTGGCTCTATGCTGGCAACCATTGAAATGTTGAAGAAGGCGGGTTGCACTGAAATTCGCTGTCTGGTTTTAGTGGCTGCTCCAGAAGGGATCAAAAAGGTTCTGGATGCCCATCCGGATGTAAAGATATTTACGGCCTCTATTGATAAAGGACTAAATGAACAAGGGTATATTGTACCGGGTCTCGGTGATGCCGGTGACAGGATATTCGGCACTCGCTAATTTAAAAAGGCCTTCTGGCCTTTTTTTTTTAACTTGAAAAAATGTCTTTAACAGGTCGATTGCATTCAGGGTGAAAATGGGTAAAACAAGTAAACAGGAATCTTTAGATTCGGGTGGATTGGTAGGTTCTGTTATACGACAGGCATTATTGGGAGGCCAAATGCTGTTTGTGGCATTTGGAGCGCTGGTGTTGGTGCCTCTCCTTACCGGGCTTGATGCTAACGTAGCGTTTTTTACTGCCGGTGTGGGTACACTGGTGTTTCAGCTTATTACACGACGTCAGGTTCCGGTTTTTCTGGCATCCTCTTTCGCGTTTATTGCCCCCATTTCTTTTAGTATACAGACTTGGGGTTTGGCGGCGACATCAGGGGGGCTAGTGGCCGCAGGCCTGCTTTATGTTGCTCTGAGTCTTTTGGTTAGGCTTCGTGGTAGTGGCATTTTATACCGACTATTTCCCCCAGTGGTTGTTGGGCCGGTTATTATGGTTATTGGACTGGGCCTGGCACCTGTTGCCATACAGATGGCTACATCAGCGGTTGAGGGAGCAGGTGGTTTTTCTGGTATCAGTGAAGGGCAGGCGATTTTGCTGGCAAGCATATCCCTGTTGACTACCCTGCTGGTTGCTACCATGGCAGGGGGGATTTTCAAGTTAATTCCTATCATATGTGGCATTACCGCAGGTTACTTAACTGCCGCTCTGATGGGATGTGTTAATTACCAGCCTATTCTGGACAGTGCCTGGTTTTCGGTACCTGCTTTTACAACACCTGAATGGAATATTAATGCAGTACTGTACATGATACCGGTTGCCCTGGCTCCAGCGGTTGAACATATAGGCGACATGTTGGCAATAAGCTCGGTAACGGGAAAGAAATACCTTGAGAAGCCAGGGCTAAAAAATACATTATTGGGCGATGGCTTGGCCACATCGGTTGCTGGTTTTTTGGGTGGGCCACCGAATACCACATATTCTGAAGTCACTGGAGCCGTTATGCTCACTAAAGCATTTAATCCGGTGATTATGACCTGGGCGGCCGTTATAGCCATTATTGTGGCCTTTATTGGTAAGATAGGTGGCTTCCTGGCCACAATTCCTACCCCGATAATGGGGGGGATTATGATCTTGCTGTTTGGTTCTATTGCTGTAGTGGGTTTAAATACCTTGATAAAGGCTCAGGTTGATCTGGGTAAGCCAAGAAACCTGGTGATTGTTTCAATTGTCCTGGTCTTCGGGATTGGCGACCTGGCTTTAGAACTGGGTGGTTTTACCTTAAAAGGAGTAAGTTTGTGTGCCATCACGGCCGTACTGCTCAATTTGTTATTGCCACACACGGATCGGGGTGATCGCTTTCAGTCAACGGAAGTTTGAGTGATAGCAAGGCTGACTCGACTTTAAATTTACCAAAGAACTATGATTCAATTTTTATCAGCAATCATCTCCAAGTTAAAAGTGAGAGGGCTGCTATGCTCACTTTAGATCATCGAGGATTCCTTCGTAAGATTGCCTGACTGATTTTATTGTTGCAATATATGTTATGTAACATAACATTATATGGGCTAGAGTATGGCAGTAGGAAATAGTGGTAGGTTGGTTATAGAGTTAGACCCTGAATTAAAGCTGCAAATACGAAGGGCTTTAAAGAAAAAAGGTTTAACTATGAAGGAATGGCTATTGGAACAAGTACATAAAGACTTGTTGCCACTTGAAAAGCCTAAAAATGATAAGAAACATGCAGCATTTTAAAGGTATACACATGTTAAGTGAAGCTCCGCAATCAAGCCTTTTAACGGCATATGAATATCCGCATTACATAAAGTATATGGGGTCAAAATCCAAAATTATGGATTTTGTTATTAATGGCATAAATGAAGTATATGCAGGCGGTACAATTCTTGACTTGTTTGCAGGAAGTGCAAGTCTTGCTGGTGCGTTGCGTAACCAAGTGCCAGTGCATTCAAATGATATACAAGAATACAGTGCTGTATTAGCACAAGCTTATTTGACTGCGTACAAGGGTAAAAATGCGCCTACAGCGGATGATCTTGTACAAAAAGCTGAATGCATTGCAAAAAAGCACCTGTATTTAATTACTGATAGGTTACAGTATAAAGATATTGAGAGCTTGCAGCATTTTAATGATGTAGAAAAAAACAATAGGAAACTAATCGAATTAGATTTTAACCATACTTACCATTTATTCACTAAGAATTACGCTGGTACATGGTGGACTGCTTTGCAGTGTATTTGGATTGACGCCTTTAGAGAAGTTGCTGATGAGTATAAGGGGAAGCCGATTTACCCTGTAATACTGACGAGTCTGATGTATGCAATGGCCTATACAAGCCAGGGAACGGGACATTATGCACAGTACCGTGATGCAAAGAACATAAAATCCATGAAGGATATTATGATTTATAGGCGCAGGGATTTAATGCACTATTTTGTAAGGAAATACAATAATGCACTGATTGATATACCTGCAACCAAAGCCCAGCAGAAGCACATAACAACTTCACTTGATTTTGTGGATTGTCTTAAAAGCTTTGCTGGTGGCACAGTATATGCCGATCCACCTTACTGTTTTGTGCATTACAGCCGGTTTTACCATGCGATAGAGACGCTTGTTAAGTATGACTACCCAGAGCTACAGATAAAAGGTGGAAAGCTGGTAAAAGGCAGATACAGAGAAGGCAGGCATCAGTCGCCTTTTTGCATCAGAACCAAAGTAAGTAAAGCTTTTAGGGATATGTTTGAGGGTGTAAAAAGTACAGGCAGCAACTTGGTGCTGAGCTACAGTAAAAACGGCATGATAAGCATGGATACTTTAGAGGCACTTGCTGTTGATGTGTTTGGTAAGGACTACACCTTGGATATGGTAGCAACAGATTACAAGCATATGACATTGGGCAGGCAGGGCGATAGGCATAGAGATGTCGAGGAGTGTCTTGTACTGGCAAAACATAGGTAAACCCGCCTAAAAGGGGTGCTATCTGTGCCCCAGCTTTCCCTAAATATGCCTCAGTGATAGGATTCGTCGCTTATTCTACTTTGACCTGAGTTCGACATAAGGAACTGATTTTATATAGCATAGCTACCACGCTGATTAGGGGTGGAGTAGTGCTGTGCTGACCAAGGTATTTTGCAGGGTAGACGATTTTTGCAAGCAATTTGAACCAAAGCTAAACCAGTATCTGATCGAGCATTGTGGCCGCAAGCGCATTCGTAAACAGTCTCTATCAATCAGCGAAGTGGCAACGATCGTCATCCTATTTCATGCTAAAGGCTATCGTTGTCTGAAGCACTTCTATATTAATCATGTCTGTAAATACTGGCATAAGCACTTTCACGGGCTAGTCAGCTACAATCGGTTTGTTGAGCTGATGCCACAAGCGCTTATGGTACTCTCAGCTTTCTTGCAGACACGATATGGCAAGGTGTCTGGCATTTCTTATATAGATTCAACCGGCATCGCTGTCTGTGAAAAAAGTCGGGCTCTGCGCCATAAAGTGTTTAAAGATGAAGCAGGCTGGGGTAAGTCTTCTACACACTGGTATTACGGCTTTAAGCTTCACCTGATTATCAATGATACCGGTGAGTTGCTGGCGGTTAAGTGTACATCAGGTAATACCGATGATCGTGCTGTTCTTGAAGATATGTGCTGCCACTTGTTTGGTAAGCTGTTCGGCGACAAAGGCTATATATCCAAGGCCAAAGCCCAGCTTTTAAAAGAAAAATACGATGTTGACCTGATTACGACGCGCAGGAAAAACATGAAACCTCAGAACCTGCCTGCTTTTGATAAAGTACTGCTGAGAGGGCGTGCAATCATTGAGACGGTCAACGATCAGTTGAAAAATATCTCTCAGATAGAGCACACCCGCCACCGCTCAAAGTTCAATTTTATGGTGAACTTGCTGGCAGGGCTTATAGCCTATACGTTTCAAAAAAAGAAGCCTTCTCTGAGCATTCAGCATACGGGGCTGGTTGAGTTGGTTGCTTAACCGTTATGTCGAACTCAGGTCTACTTTGGGTAACGTTATGAGTATCGCTGCACTACCACAAAAGATAAGGGACAATTATGAAATCCATGAGCGCAAACATGCCAGTACAATACTTGAGCATGACTTTCCAGAAGAGTGGCGAGATATTTTAGATGTACTTGAAGCTTTTGAGCTGAAAAAAACATACATCACAACTCGTGGCGGCAGAAAATCAAAAGTTTCAAAGTTTATTGATGAATTTTTGTACAGCAGGAATTGGGTAGAAAAACACTTCGACACAAGAATAGTTGTTGATCGTGAGGAAAAGGATTCACCTACACACGGTATTGACTGCTATCGCAATAAAATTGGCTTAGAGATTGAATGGAATAATAAAGACCCTTTTTATGACAGGGATTTGAATAATTTTCGGCTATTGCATGATCTTAATGTAATCAGTGTGGGCGTTATCATTACAAGGTGTACTGAGCTTCAACAGATATTTAACGACCTTGGACGTGGGGAGTCATACGGTACAAGCACTACCCACATGGGTAAATTGATGCCTAAAGTGAATGGTGGTGGCAGTGGTGGCTGCCCATTGCTGATATTTGGTATTTCTTCTGCACTTTACAACCCTAACGCTTAGTTTTGGGTTACCTTCAGAATTTGATGGTTTTGAGAGCTTATTGCTCAAGGATGTCCAGTTTCTTTTTCAGAAACTTAATATGATCACGATAATCTGGAAATAGGGATGGGTAATGGTGAGGTTTCCTATTTCCTGATTCTGCCAACTAAGCCCTCAATCAGGATATTTAAGTGCTTGCTGACTGGCTATATGTCCCTGGGCGACGTCCAGTTCCTGTAACAGTGCTTCCGCTTCAATAATATCTGGAATGACAGGAATGAACTGTGTAATTCCGCTCAATTCAAATAAGCTGGCGATTGAAGAGATGGGGTTACAGAAAAGCATGGTACGGAAAAAAGGCATTTGACGCCGGGTGGCTAAAAACTGTTGTAAGCCTTTACTGTTAATGCTCTGGAGTTGGCTACACTCCAGCAGTAGATGCTTATGACTGTTGTAAAGTGCATCATTTAATGCCGCTGCCACAATTTTTGCATTATAAGCATCAATCTTACCGATAATCTCAAATAAGATATAGCTATGATGTTCCTCGAGATTGATTGTCAGTGCCATAGCTAACTCCTTTATAGGGTTTTTTAATTTTCGCTTTTATCCTTATTAAGTGATGAGGAAGATTTTATAGCGGGAGAGGGGATTAAATGTATAACGACCCGGTTAGTAACACTGACCAGGTTGCCTGATATAAGGGATAACCCGATGTGTAAAAGGTTGCAGTCTTAGGGGCGGCAGATATATTAATACCAATCACCCAGAGCGTGGGAGTAGGCTAGCGGGTAGCTGTATTATTAGCCAATTATGATATCTTCATTGACATATCTAACTCTCATGGTTTTCGGTCGAGTAGCGAGATAAGCAATACTGATGGGGCCAATACGGCCAATAATCATGAGAAAGGTTATGATCATCTTTCCCTGGGTGCTCATTTCAGCGGTTAGACCTGCCGTGAGTCCTACAGTGCTGAATGCAGAAATAGACTCGAAAAGTAACACATCAAATCTGGCATTTTCTGTAATCATCAGTAGAAATGTTGCTGTCAGCAATGTGATAAAGCTGACAACGATAATTGCAAAAGCCTTGAAAATGATGGTGTCGGAAATGCTTCTTTTGAAGATGTCAAAGGTTGAGGTGCCTTGCAGGAAGCTTTTTGTGGCAATGACAGCCACAGCAAGGGTGCTGACTTTTATGCCGCCTCCTGTGGAAGAGCTGCCTGCACCAATAAACATCAGAATCATCATGACTAAAAGCCCTGCATGAGTCATTTCGATGATTTCTATTGAGTTGAAACCTGCCGTCCGGGCTGTGGCTGATTGAAAAAAAGCCATTAATAGTTGTTCCCAGAAATTATGGCCGCCCAGTGTCTTAGGGTTATTACTTTCCAGGGCCAGTAGAATGAGGGTTCCGCTAATAAGTAAAATGAAAGATGTGATTAATACTATTTTTGAGTGAAGCGAAATCCGCCTATACCCTCGAGGCTTACTGACTATGTCGTCAATAACAGTAAAACCAATTCCACCAATGATGAATAAAGCTGTAATGGTCAATGTGACCAGTGGCGCTTTTGAGTAACCGGTCATTGAGTCATGAAATAATGAGAATCCGGCATTGTTGAAAGCGGATACAGCATGAAAGAACGCTGTATAAAAACCTTCCCGGGTGCCAAACTCAGGAATCCAGGCAATGGAAAGAATGATGGTGCCAATTAACTGTGTTGTTAATGAAAAAATAACGATTTTTTTTATGAGTCTTGAAATATTTGTTGTTGATTGTTGATTGAGCTCTTCTTTAAGAAGTGTTTGATCGCGTATGCTTATTTTTTTTCCTAATGCTAACAAAATAAAAACACCGAGCGTCATCTGACCGATTCCGCCCAGCTGCATAAGTATAATCAACCATGTATGGCCAGCGGTAGAGAAGTGTGTGCTGGTGTCAACGATTGTTAGGCCAGTGACAGTAAGTGCTGATGTTGCTGTAAAAAGAGCATCTATCCAGCTTAGGCCAGTGACTGAGGCATACTCTGTCATCAGGAATAGGGTTGATGGAATAAGCACAAGGCCATAACATATGAGGATAATTCCACCAGGGCTATTAAGCCGGCTGGTGGCAGGGGATACTTTTTTATAATGTTTTATTTTCAGTTTGGTAAGTTTTTTCATTAGCTAGAATTTATTTAATAGCTGTTGTAAATCCTCAATTGAGCCACCAAGGATTAAAATATCCCCTGAATCCAGGATGATATCTTGGCTTGTTACAGGTTGTAGCTCCTTTTTGCGTTTTATTGCCAGGGCATAGGTTGTATGGGGAATCTTGATATGACTGAGGGGTTTGCCTGCTAAATGCTCGTATATTTTTAATTCATAAATGGTGAGGTCATCACCAAGATCAACAGATCCAAAAAGAAGGTTTGAAACCATCTGTCGTGAAAGGGTTTTGGCAATGTTTTTTTCTGGAGATATAATATGATCTGTACCAACCTTTCTTAGGATTTTTGTCTGTAACTCATTGTTAGATTTAACCCACAGGTTTTTTACGCCCGCTTCTTTTAGGCCAATGGCTGCAAGAAGACAGGCACCAGTATTATCGCCAAAAGATATAATAACACAGTGATAAGATGCCAGGTTGAGCTCATTAATGACTCGCTCATCTGTAGCGTCGGCAATAATGGCTTCAGTCACGTCAGCTGAAACATGCCTAACAGCCTGTTCTTTTTTATCTATAGCTAAAACCTGGACTTGCAGGGCCATGAGTTCCTTGCAAAGCAGTTGCCCAAAACGACCAAGTCCAATGACTGCGATTTGTTTTTGCATAAATTACCGTATAAATGCTTTATATGAATATTTATTGTCTAGCTTCGCAGACCGCTATTGATACTTTTTACTATTTTTGAGCGAATTTCAAGAGAGTATTTTTTAGGTTTTATTGAGAGTATTTGTTAGAAATTCTGCCAGGGCTGATAGCACTTTGTCATGAGCTTTGGGGTCGAAATTTTTGTGCCCTGCAATATCAAAACAATGCTTGATGTTTGGGTATGTAATGCTGGTAATGGGCAATCCCTGGTTCTGCCATGAAGTCATAAGGTGTGTGCAGGCTTCAGGGTCAACGGTGGAGTCTTGTCCGGCGTGAATGGCCAGCAACGGAATTGGGCTGCTAAAACTGTATCGGGCCCTGGAGGGGTATCCGCAGTAGGGGTAGTAAACCACCGCAGCTTTTATCATGGAAAAAAGGTCTTCAGGCGCAGAATCAAGGCCTCGTGGCAGCTTGCCATTGTATGAAAGGGCATCCAGGATGGTCCATCCGCCATGGGAATAGCCTAAAATCGCAACTTTATTGGTGTTGGCCAGTGGGTGGTGCTTAATAAAATTCAGGGCAATATACAGGTCTCCAGCGCGTTCAGAACCCCAGAGTGCATAGCCACTGCATACGGCATCTTCATTAAGTCCCCTGCCAGAATGGCTATCCACCATCACGGCCATATATCCGGCGTTCACCAGCCAGTCCATTCGTGGTTTTGCCCGTTCCGGCTTAACACCTTCACAGCCTGGAAATACCAGCACTACGGGAAACGGCCCTGTTCCCTCGGGCGTTTTTATGGCAATGAATGGGGTGACTATATCATTCAGATTTTCCCAGCTTCTGTTTTTAACAAAAATCGCACTTCTATAGGGCCAAAGCCCTACGACCAGTAAAGTCATTGCTAAAAGAAATAGTACTATAGATAGAATTAGTACCAGCTTTCGGATGCGGGGATTTTTTGTTGGCATAACTTACTTGGGTTTATGTCAATGTTATATTCTGATAATGAGAAATTTTAATTCTAGTTTAGTAGGCTGTTCTGTTCCTTGACTTTTTTGTATCAATGTATGAGTAAATTATTATTGATTTCAGGGCCTGGTCAGCATCGTTAGACACGTGACCAAACCCGGACTGGTTTTGGCGGACTAGTTATCCAGTTTCTTTCTTAAAATCTGGTTAACCATACCAGGGTTTGCTTTGCCCCTGGAAGCCTTCATGCATTGTCCAACAAAGAAACCAAGCATTTTGCCACGTTTTTCCACCGGGGCAGCGCGATATTGTTCCAGCTGCTGGGTGCAATTTGCCAGGACTTCATCAATCATGGCCTCAATAGCACCAGTGTCAGTGACTTGCTTAAGTCCTTTTTTCTCGATGACCTCGTCAGCGGTAGTGCCTTCACCTTTCCACAGGGCCTCAAAAACCTGCTTGGCTATTTTTCCGGAAATGGTGTTATCTTTAATGCGAGCGATCAATCCGCCCAGCATTTCAGCATTCACAGGACTGTTAGCAATGGACAGGTTTTCCTGATTCAGGGTTTTAGCCAGCTCTCCCATCACCCAGTTAGCAGCCAGTTTTGCATCATCGGAAGCTTTGGCGGCCGTTTCAAAGTACTCAGCGGTAGCTCTGTCAGAAGAGAGCACTTCAGCGTCGTAATCTCCCAGACCCAGCTCACTGATAAAGCGTGCTTTTTTAGCTTCTGGTAATTCTGGCATTTCACCTTTCAGCTGTTCCAGCAGGCTGTCTTCAATAACTACAGGCAGCAAGTCTGGACAGGGGAAATAGCGGTAGTCATTAGCTTCTTCCTTGCTGCGCATGGAACGGGCCTCACCGGTATCACCGTTGTACAGTCGGGTTTCCTGTATGACTTCACCACCGTCTTCAATCAGGTCAATCTGTCGCTCAATTTCCTTATTGATGGCCTGCTCCATAAAGCGGAAGGAGTTCAGGTTTTTGGTTTCAGTCCTTGTGCCCAGTTTTTCCTGACCTTTTGGACGAACAGAGACATTAACGTCAAAACGCATGGAGCCCTGGGACATTTCACCATCACAAATACCGATGGTGGTGACAATGGAGTGCAGCTTTTTGGCAAAAGCCACGGCTTCCTCAGCGTTGCGCATATCGGGTTCGGTGACGATCTCGATTAATGGTGTTCCGGCACGGTTAAGGTCTATACCGGACATGCCCTGGAAATCTTCATGCAGGCTTTTGCCGGCATCTTCTTCCAGGTGGGCATGATGGATGCGGACGGTTTTTACAGAACCATCGCTCAAGGCAATATCCACATGCCCGGCACCCACAATGGGTTTTTCCAGTTGGGTTGTCTGATAGCCTTTGGGCAGGTCGGGATAAAAGTAGTTTTTCCGTTCGAAAACATTGACCTTGTTGATGTCTGCCTCAATGGCCAGGCCAAATTTAATCGCTTTGTTAACGGCTTCTTCGTTCAGAACAGGAAGAATGCCCGGTAGACCGAGATCCACAGCGCAAGCCTGGGTGTTTGGTTCAGCCCCAAAGGCTGTGGATGCCCCGGAAAAGATTTTGGTTTTAGTGGCGAGCTGGACATGAATTTCCAACCCGATGACTGCTTCCCATGCCATTATTTATACCTCACAATCAAACCAGGGTGGAAGGGGTGTTCAGGTGCCAGTCAGTAGCCTGCTGGAAACGATGGGCGACGTTAAGCATCCGGGCTTCATCAAAGTGCTTGCCGATCATTTGCAGGCCTACAGGACGGTTATTCACCAGGCCTGCTGGAACAGACATGCCGGGTAGTCCTGCCAGGTTAACGGAAAGTGTGTAGATATCGGATAAGTACATGGCCACAGGGTCATCACTCTTTTCACCGATATTGAACGCAGGTGTCGGCGCATTGGGTCCCATGATAATGTCGCACTCTTGAAAGGCGTTCAGGAAGTCATCACGGATCAGGCGGCGAATTTTCTGGGCCTTGACGTAGTAAGCATCATAGTAACCGGCAGATAACGCATAGGTACCCACTAAAATACGACGCTTGACTTCTTCTCCAAAACCTTCGGTGCGACTGCGCTTGTAAAGGTCTTCCAGGTCTTTGGGGTTTTCACAGCGATAGCCAAAGCGAACGCCATCAAAGCGGGACAGGTTGGAAGAAGCCTCTGCGGGGGCAATAACGTAATAAGCGGCTACGGACAGCTCGCTGTTGGGCAGGCTAATCTCTTTTACCTTGGCTCCCAGCTTTTCGTATTCAGCAATGGCATTGTGAATAGTTTGCTCTACTTCCCCATCCAGTCCGGCGGTGAAATACTCTTTGGGAAGGCCAATGGTAAGGCCGTCAAGAGAATCGTTCAGGGTAGCCGTATAGTCCGGTACTGCTTTATCAATGGATGTGGAGTCACGATGGTCAAAGCCCGCCATGGTGTTGAGCATGATAGCCGCGTCCTCGGCTGTACGGGTCATTGGACCTGCCTGGTCCAGGCTGGAGGCGTAGGCAATCATGCCGTAGCGGGATACCCGGCCATAGGTGGGCTTGATGCCTGTGATACCACAGTGGGAGGCGGGTTGGCGGATGGAGCCGCCGGTATCGGTTCCTGTGGCGCCTGCTGCCAGCCGGGCAGCGACACAGGCCGCAGAACCGCCGGAAGAGCCCCCGGGAATTGCCTTGGTATCCCAGGGGTTGGTCACCGGTCCATAATGGCTGTTTTCATTGGATGAACCCATGGCAAATTCATCCATATTGGTTTTACCCAGCATGACCGCACCTGCCTCATGGAACTTGCGAGTCACTGTGGATTCATAGGGAGCAACAAAGTTATCCAGAATTTTTGAGCCACAGCTGGTGCGAACGCCTTCGGTGCAAAACAGGTCCTTATAGGCGAGAGGAATGCCTGTCAAGGCGCTGGCGTCACCGTTGCCCCGTTGTTTGTCTGCGGCCGCAGCCTGCTCAAGGGCGCGCTCTTCAGTCACTGTAATATAGCTGTTGTAGCGGGTATCCAGTTGGCGGATACGCTCCAGATAGCTTTGGGTCAGCTCAACGCTGGAGATCTTGCCGTCGGCCAGTGCCCGGCTTTGCTCTGCAAGTGTTTTATCGTACATAGATAGGTTGTCTGATTAAGTGCCGTAACGGTATGTCTTGGAAGCGGGATTATTCGATAACCCGGGGGACAAGGAATAACCCGTCTTCTGTAGCTGGCGCGCAGCTCTGCAGTTTCTCGCGCTGATTCTCTTCGGTTACCTGATCTGCCCGCAAGCGCTGGGTGGCATCCAGCGGGTGGGCCATGGGAGAAATACCGTCAGTGTCAACAGCCTGCATTTTGTCAACCAGTGCCAGAATCTGGCTGATAGTGCCGGTGGTGGCTTCTACATCGCTTTCATCAATGGTTAAGCGTGCGAGGTGCGCAACAGCCTTAACCTGAGACTTGTCTATGGCCATGGTGGTTATCTGATTGATTAAAACCGCCTATCATGAGGCAATACAGGATAATTTCAAGGGGATGCTTTGGAAATCCTGACGGGTCAGGGGTTGTTCATAATTCTTGGTGCGCTGCAAACGGTGACAAAGGCCACTGTTTTCTCGCTATTTTGCCCTTCCAAAAGGTTATGAACGGCACTCTGGGGGAATTTTACGGAGATTAATAGCATATTTTTCTAAATATCGGGGATTGGCACTGTGAATCGCTACTATATCCAGATAACATATTCATATTTAAGCTACATTCCTGTTAGTCTTTTGATTATAACTTGAGCCGTCGTGCAAAGAAGCAAATGACAGAGTAGTTGGTTCTGTAAGGTGTGACCAGTCAGAAGCAAGCCCTTGCCGGCTGCCTGTAAGGACACTCAAGAGGCTACGCTGTGCTGTGTATTCAGCTTGCTCTGGATTTTCTGCATTGTTAGAGTTGGCGGCAGTTACAGATAGCCTTGACTCAAGGTAAACCACAACATGTTGAAAAGGTTACGGGGCCTGTTTTCCAGCGACTTGTCGATCGACCTGGGAACGGCCAACACACTGGTCTATGTCCGAGAAAAGGGCATTGTACTGAATGAGCCATCGGTTGTTGCTATACGCAATCTGGGTGCCCAGAAGAGTGTAGTTGCCGTAGGGGCTGATGCAAAGAGGATGCTGGGGCGAACCCCAGGAAACATTACTGCCATTCGTCCGATGAAAGACGGGGTTATTGCTGATTTTGATGTCTGTGAGCGGATGCTCCAGCACTTCATCAATAAGGTTCATGAGAATAGCTTTATTCAGCCTAGCCCCAGGGTACTGGTTTGTGTGCCCTGTAAGTCTACCAAGGTGGAGAAAAGGGCTATTCGTGAGTCCGTATTGGGTGCTGGCGCCAGGGAAGTTTACCTGATCGAGGAGCCTATGGCTGCTGCGATTGGTGCAGGCCTTCCCGTTGAAGAGGCCAGTGGCTCAATGGTGGTTGACATCGGTGGTGGCACCACTGAAATCGCCATTATATCTCTGAGTGGTGTCGTCTATTCCGAGTCGGTCCGGGTAGGGGGTGACCGTTTTGATGATGCCATTGTCACCTATGTTCGTCGTAACTACGGTAGTCTCATTGGTGATGCCACGGCAGAGCGCATCAAGCAGGAAATTGCCATTGCCTATCCCAGTGACGAGTTGCTGGAGATTGATGTTCGAGGCCGGAACCTGGCTGAGGGCATTCCGAGAAGCTTTACCCTGAACAGCAGTGAGATCCTCGATGCTCTGCAAGAATCTTTAACCTCCATTGTCCAGGCGGTAAAAAGTGCCCTTGAACAGTCTCCACCGGAACTGGCATCGGATATTGCTGAGCGGGGTCTGGTGTTGACAGGAGGCGGAGCCCTGTTGCGAGATCTGGACAAGCTGATCAGTGAAGAAACGGGCTTGCCAGTTCTGGTTGCAGAGGATCCGCTGACCTGTGTTGCCAGAGGCGGTGGCCGGGCAATTGAAATGATGGATAAACACAGAATGGATCTTCTGTCTACGGACTAACTCATACCCTACTATGAGCAATAGTGCGTTTGAATAATAAGTTACGGATAGGGCGGCGGTTGTAGTCATGCCATTTTGGTATAGGCAGTCGCTTTCCTGATCTGGCTTGCACTGCTTCAAAGTACTTCGGGACAGCTGTGAACTTTACAGGAGCAGGTTATTAAACCCATATTTAGTCAGCGCCAGTCATTCATGACACGGTTTGTTTTGTTATTGCTGCTGTCTTTGGTATTACTGTTCGTTGATCATCGATATAACTACCTTTCTGTAGTCAGGTCCTGGCTGACGGTGGCGGCCACCCCTGTATACTGGTTGGCAGACATGCCGTCGCAAATGTGGGGAACGGCCAGTGACCTGGTGGTATCCCGCAGTGAGCTTTTCGAGGAAAATGCCCGTCTGAAAGCTCGAAATCTTATTCTGGAGCAAAAGGTTCAAAAGCTGGCATCGCTTACTGCCCAGAATATTCGTCTGAAAGAACTCCTGAATTCCTCTGAGCTGGTTGATGAGCAAGTGGTGATTGCGGAGATTGTTGGTATTGATCCAGACCCCTTTTCCCATATCGTCATGATTAACAAAGGTAGCCTGGACGGTGTTTTTGCCGGCCAGGCTATTTTGGATGCCCGTGGTGTGATGGGGCAGGTGGTTGAGGTCAGTCCTGTTAGCAGCAGGGTCATGCTGGTGACTGACATGTCCAGCCGGGTTCCGGTGCAGAACCATCGAACAGATTACAGAGCCATTGCCGCAGGTACTGGTAACCCTGACCAGCTTGAGCTTTTGCATATTCCTGATACCGCTGATTTCAAGGTTGGGGATTTATTGACCAGTTCAGGGCTTGGGCAGCGCTACCCGGCCGGTTATCCGCTAGGGAAAGTGCAGAGGGTTATTCATGAACCGGGTCAGCCATTTGCTACAGTACTGATTCAGCCGGTGGCTGAAATTAATCGAAGTCGTCTGGTCTTACTGGTATTCAGAGAAAAACAAACCTTGCCAGACTTGCCAAAAGGAAGTGTACCATGAGTGTTCAGCATCCGAATGCCCACTGGGTGGTATGGATGTCTTTACTGGTGGCAGCGGTATTAAGTATTTTACCTTTGCCTGCCTGGCTTTCCGTAGCAAGACCGGCCTGGGTCCCTATGGTGGTTATGTATTGGATTCTGGCCTTGCCGAACCGGTTTGGGCTGGTCTTTGCTTTTATAGTGGGCCTGCTTCTGGATGTATTTCTGGGGGTTTTATTTGGCCTTAATGCCCTTGGCCTGACTTTAGTGGCTTTTGTGATGTTAAGTCTGCACCGGAGGTTACGCATGTTTCCCTGGTGGCAACAGGCGTTTATAGTATTTGTGATTATCAGCTGTTATCAACTGCTGGGTCTTTGGGTAAAAAGTGCAGCAGGCTTTTCGATGCCTTCGTTATGGTATTTGCTTCCTGCCCTGACCAGTGCGGCTTTTTGGCCCTGGGTTCTTTCTATCCTTCGATTTCTAAGACGCTATTTCAGGGTAGTCTGACACCGTACCTGGATCTGGAGTATTAATGATTTACCTGGCTTCCCAATCACCGCGCCGACAAACGCTGTTAAACCAGATTGGCGTTGAGTTTCATCCCATTTGCTGTGAGATTGATGAACGGCCACGGCCTGGAGAGCAGTCAGGTGATTATGTCCTCAGGATGGCAGTGGAGAAGGCGGAGAGGGGTTGGAAAAAAATAGAGCAAGAACAATTGCCACACCATCCTGTCCTGGCGGCTGATACTTCTATCAGGCTGGATAACTCAATACTGGGTAAGCCCGAAAGTCCGGAGCATGCGCTGAATATGCTGACAAGATTAAGCGGCAGAAAGCATCAGGTGCTAACTTCGGTTGCAGTGATTCTGGCGGATAGGCTAGAAACATCGGTTTCCATTACCCAGGTGCATATGGCCGCACTATCAGATCAACAGATGCAAGACTATGTTGCAACCGGTGAGCCCATGGATAAAGCCGGGAGTTATGCTATTCAGGGACTGGGTGCTGTTCTGGTGGAATCCATTGTAGGAAGCTATTCAGGTGTTATGGGGCTACCGTTACATAATACTTCAGAATTGTTAAGAGGGTTTGGCATTCCAGTTTGGCACAATACTCATGATACTTGAAGGAAGTTGAGGGGAAGGGGATGAGTGAAGAGATTCTGATGAATATCACGCCCATGGAGTCTCGTGTGGCGCTGGTGGAGAATGGTGTACTTCAGGAGATCTATATAGAGCGCTCCTGTAGTAGGGGGATTGTCGGAAACGTCTATAAAGGAAAGGTGGTCAGGGTTTTGCCTGGTATGCAGGCGGCATTTGTAGATATAGGCCTTGAGCGGGCGGCATTTATTCATGCCAGTGAAATTGCGCCGAGAAATGATAAGAATGGCGATGACCAAAATGAGATTTCTATCGTTGGATTGGTACATGAAGGTCAGGCACTGGTGGTGCAGGTTACCAAGGACCCTCTCGGCACCAAAGGAGCCCGGTTAACCACGCATATATCGCTACCGGCCCGGTACCTGGTTCTGATGCCCCATAATAACCATGTGGGTATCTCTCTCCGGATTGAAGATGAAGAGGAGCGGGAACGGCTCAGGACACTGGTTGAAGGCTGTTTGGAACAGGAAAGTCGCCAGGAGCAGGGAGGATTTATCCTGAGGACGGCGGCTGAGGGGATTGGTGAAGAGGAGGTTCGGGCTGATATATTATTTCTGCACCGGCTATGGAGCAGTATTGAGGAAAGCATTCGGGAGACCCGGGCGCCTGCGGTTATCTATGAAGACTTGCCTCTGCCCCAGAGAACCATGCGTGATCTGGTGAATCCGGATATTGAAAAAATTCGCATTGATTCTCAAGAAACCTTCCAAAAGGTTCATAAATTTGTCAAAAAACTGGTGCCACAGGTGGATGGCCGTGTGGAGTACTATCCGGGGGAGAGGCCAATCTTTGACCTGTTTGGGGTTGAGGATGAGATTAATAAAGCCTTGAGTCGCAAGGTGCAGTTAAAGTCAGGTGGCTACCTTATCATTGACCAGACGGAAGCAATGACCACCATTGATGTTAATACCGGGGCTTTTGTCGGGCACCGGAATCTGGAAGAAACCATTTTTAAAACCAATCTTGAGGCCGCAGTTGCCATTGCCAGGCAACTGCGCCTGAGAAATCTGGGTGGTATTATCATTATTGATTTTATTGATATGGAAGAGCCGGAACATCAACGCCAGGTGCAAAGGGCTTTTGATAAATCCCTGGAAAAAGATCATGCCAAGACCAATATCACAGGTGTCAGTGATCTGGGGCTGGTTGAGATGACCCGTAAGCGTACCCGGGAATCTCTGGAAAATGTGTTGTGTGAGTCGTGTCCCACGTGCAGTGGGCGGGGAACCTTAAAAACGGCAGAAACCGTTTGTTATGAAATATTCAGGGAAATATTAAGAGCCGCCCGGGCATATGAAAGCGATGGTTATCGGGTATTGGCATCTGAATCAGTTGTGGATCGCCTTCTTGATGAAGAGTCCAATAATGTGGCTGACCTTGAACAGTTTATAGGCAAGCCGGTACGGTTTCAGGTGGAGCCTATTTATAGCCAGGAACAGTTTGATGTGGTTCTTGTATAGATGAAGTCAGTGTTGCAGAGGGTGGCTAGGTGGGGCTGGCGGTTATTTATTGCCTTTTTGGTCTCTATCATTTTAATTGTTGGAGGGGCAAGGTTACTGGTGGCCTTTCTGCCATTACTACAGCAGCATATTACCCAATACCTGAGTGAACAGCTAAAAACCTCATTATATGTAGATAAGCTCAGTGCTGAATGGGCGGAAGGGAGACCAGCCTTATCCATTAGAGGATTAAAACTACAGGGTCGGGATGCAGAGAAACCGGGTTTTTCTGTTGATCGATTGGATCTGTCCCTGGATTTACGTTCAAGCTTATTATACCGAACACCTGTTTTTAACCATCTGGAGATTGATGGTGCTTCTCTGGAAATCGTTGATCAGGGGCAACAGCGCTGGGGTATTTCTGGCATTGACGGCAGTATAGGCGCCATAGAGGAACGAAATTCTGGCAGGCCTTCCCTATTAAACTGGCTCCAGCTTCAGTCAACCATCGATATTACCAACATTTCGCTAGCCATCATTCACTCCGGTGAGTCCGTCACACAATTTAAAACGCCTTACTTTTCTCTGGTTGAAACGCGCGGTATGAAGCAGCTTAGTACCCGGCTGGAGTTTAGCGACGGATTTATTGAAGTATCCGGGCGTGGACAGGGTGTAGATCTTTGGTCTATGGGTTGGACGGGTTCCATAGTGGCTCATTCCCTGAATGCTGAGCACCTTTGTGCACTCTGGTCAGGGTGTAATGACCGAGTTCAAAAAGCGGTGATCACCTCTGATTTGTCATGGCGCTATCAAAATGGTGACTGGCAACTGTATGGGGGCGTTTCTGTTCCTGAACTTACTTATCAAACACCGGCTGCTGTGAGCCATAAGCTGAGGGGTGATTCGAACGTTTTTCTTGAAGGGAAAAAAGGAAAGAACTGGAAGTTTTGGTTAAACCAGCTGTCGATCACCATGGATCAGCAATCCACTTATGATGCGGGTGACTGGTATATGACCGGGGAAACCCGGCCGGAATACAGCATTACAATGGCAAGCAGTAACCTTGACCTATCCCGGTTAAAGGTTTTTTTGCTGCAGGCAGACTTATTGCCGGAATTACCCCAGAAATTACTTAGCGTATTGAATCCGGAAGGCTCCCTTAAAGACCTGGTTATGCGACTGTATCCAGGCAGAAAGCCTTTTGATTTTGATCTTCAGGCCCGGTTGGCTGATGTGTCTGTAGATGCCTGGGAGGATGCCCCTTCAGCAAAACACGTCAGTGGTAAACTAAGAATGGGCTTGTTAAAAGGTAGCCTGTTGCTGGATAGCTCCGATTTCAATTTAGGGTTGTCGAGGGTATTCAGGGATGTATGGCATTACAACTCAGCCAAAGCCCGGCTTTATTGGGATGTGGTTGATGATACGTATATCCTTCGTGGTGACCGGATACAGCTGGACGGGGCTGAAGGACAGTTAACCGGCCAGCTTCGTCTGGATATTCCCCTGCTGGATGAGCAACCCGTTGAAATGGCACTTACGGTAGGGATGAAGGAGGGCAATGCCCAATATACCGGCAAGTACTTGCCAGCAAAGCTGGATGCCTTGTCACCTCAGCTGGTTGACTGGCTGGATTCTGCTATAAAGCAGGCAGATATAGACGAAGGGGGCTTTTTGTATAATGGTGTGTTGAGTGGGGGGGAGAAAGGCAGCTCTCGCTGGGGATTGTTTTTTGATGTGGAGAATGCCCGGCTCAATTATCACCCTGACTGGCCTGAAGTACATGGGATGGCAGGTGATGTCTATGTCAATAATGATCAGGTAGAAGTGCTTGCCAGGCGGGGCGAGGTGATGGGGGTGAATCTCGATAAAACTGCCGTAACAGTGCCATTAGATAAGGATCCGGTGGTGTCAATTAGAGGCGCGAGTAATGTAAGGGGAAGTACGCTTCATAAATTTTTAACCAAGACCCCTGTGAACCAATTAATGGGAGGAGAAGCTGAAAAATGGCAGCTGTCAGGTGATCTTGATGCGGCCTTGAAAATTGATATTCCTATTCAGCATGTTCAAGATAGCGATGTACTTGTCAGGGCGCAGCTGGATGATTTCCAGTTTGGAATTCCGGAATACAATATCGCTGTTGAGGAAATAAACGGCCCAATTAGTTTCAGTACCCACAACGGGTTATGGGCAAAAAGGCTAAAAGGCCGGTTTTTGGAGCATCCTATTGAAGCGGATATCAAAACCACTGTAGAAAATAAAAAGTTTAAGAAAACTGCTATTCACTGGGATGGTCATGTTGATAGAGAACCGCTGCAGCAGTGGCTTGAGCTGGATATGCTGAGCCTGCTAGAGGGAAATGCGGAGTATGGGGCAGACTTACAGATTAACCATGAGGCGTCAGCCCTGAAACTGTCGGTTAACTCTGATCTAAAAGGTGTTGAGGTTGATTTGCCCGCACCAGTAGGAAAATCACCTGATAGCATTCAGCCATTGAGGATGGCACTGGAGGCGCAGGCCGAGGATAAGTGGTTATCCTTTAACCTTGCCGGAATCGGCAGGGGCAAGTTCCAGTTAGCTGGTAATGCCATAAAGGAAGGTGTTGTTTTTCTTGATCCTGAAACCAGGGATAGTAAGCCATTGGAAGATGGGCTTCCGGGAAAAATTACAGTGGCTGGCCGTTTGCCAGAGCTGGATATTAAAGCCTGGTGCAAGCGTTTTGAATATCAGCCGGTCAGTGCTGATGCCCGTTCATTTTTCGGATTATTAAATGTTGATAAGATCCAGGTGGATAAACCGCGCTATGGAGATACTACCTGGGAAAATCTTCAAGTTAGTTTTCAACCGGATAGCGAGTTTCTGAAGTTAACCGTAGATAGTGATTTCCTTACCGGAAGTCTTTGGATTCCCGGGAGGGAGTCTGTGCCTTACCGGCTGGCTATTGACCATTTGGTATTACCTGAGCCGGATCAGGGAGAAAAACCGGTTGAAGGAAAAACTGATAGGCTCTTTTCAATGAGTCCCCTTGCTATTCCAGCTGTT
Source organism: Endozoicomonas sp. Mp262 (assembly GCF_025643335.1). Lineage (NCBI taxonomy): Bacteria > Pseudomonadati > Pseudomonadota > Gammaproteobacteria > Oceanospirillales > Endozoicomonadaceae > Endozoicomonas > Endozoicomonas sp. Mp262. Next base: position 2,823,484 of record NZ_CP092489.1, read on the forward strand.
GATGTTTCCATCGAGTCTTTGAGTATGGGGGAAAAAATTAAAGGGCAGTTAGCCATGAAGCTGAGGAAGGTACCCAGTGGTCTTAGAATTGAGTCCATTGATGGTAATTTATCCAATATGGAACTCTCGGGCTCTGCGGACTGGACTGAACATAATGGTGTACAGCATACCTATTATCAGGGGTTGCTGAAGGGGGGGCACATTGATGAAATCTTTGAACTGTTTGGGTCACCTCCATTTATTCAGGCTAAGGAGAGTCGAATTAGTAGTCGTTTAAACTGGCCAGGCTCTCCTATGGATATGGCCTTTGCAGATCTGTCAGGTACAGTTGCCCTGGATCTGAATAATGGCAGGCTTAAAAAACTGGAAGGTGGTGCTGGTGCCTTAAAGTTATTTGGTATTTTGAACACCGAGTCATTAAATAGACGGCTAAAGCTTGATTTTTCAGACCTTTATTCATCAGGAGTCAGTTTTGATGACCTCCATGGCACGCTCCGTTTAAGTCAGGGGGTAGCTACCTTTGATTCCCCGATTGTGATTGAAGGGCCATCCTCTAACTTTAAACTGGATGGCCTCATTGACTCTGTCTCTGAAAGTATGGACGTCAGTCTGGTTGTTACCTTACCGGTTAGTTCAAACTTGCCTATTTTTAGTGTTTTGCTGGGAGCTGCTCCACAGGTTGCGGGTATTTTTTATATCGCCGACAAGCTGGTGGGTAAGCAGGTGGACCAACTGGCAAGTATTCGCTACCGGATTGAAGGATCTTTTGATGAACCCAGGGTTTCTCTCGACCAGTTGTTTTCCAATAAGGCAGTGAAGCCGGGTAAACAGTCAACGCCAATGGAAAAGGGAGTTAAGAATAAAAGTAAGCAAAAATAATTTTTTACCTCATACTTTTTTAAACTCCTGCTATCACAGGCCTATAGGGTCTTTGTCTCGTAGAAAAGGTGAGAGCTTGCCATTCATCAGATGCTGTTCTTCAAGATAAAGTTTCTAAAAGGATTAAAAATTAAATATTTATCAGGAATGAATATTTGTTAATGTTTTAAATGCAAATCATTATTCTTTGTCTCTGTATTTGTACTATCTGGTGAGTGTCGTGAAGTTCAATAGACTGAAATATCAGGTATGCGTGACCGTTTTCATAGTATTTGCTCACAACAAAGCTTTTTCGATGACATCCTCTATTCCTGTTCCTGTGGATGTTATGACATCGCTGGCTGAGCAGGTTTCTACGACATCTGCACCAGCTACTGGAATCGTTTTAAACTGGATAAGCATGAAGGTTTTGGGTTTTTCAGTCAGGGAAACAGCAGAAGTTTGGATTATTGGTAATGCGATTTATCAATCTGCACCAGATTATGCAAGACATAAGAAAACTGTGTTGATATTGGCCTCTGTATCGGCGGGAACATTTCTAATATCAATTGCAGCTTCTGGAACTGCTGTTGTGGCAACTTTAGCGCCATTTGTTCAGAAACCTGTTGTGAAGAAAATGATAGAGGCTTTAGAAGGTGTGACCTATCTTATCGGTCATAATGCCTTGTATAAGATGACAATGGATATTGTGAGACAGGCTCACCGAACAGTTCTTGGCCTTCGGAAAGAGAATTCTGAGCTTAATATAGGTGCGGTTGAAGTGACTGCATACAAAAATAATGCATACAGTTCAAAAGAAATGCAGGAGGAGCCACAAGTTAGACTTAGTCTGGTGGAAGCCGATGGGATTGGAGTAGATGAGCAGTCTGATATTTCGAAAAAAATTAGAAGTTATATTTATGCCACCTCTCTTATTCTTATTGTAAATCAGCTTAGGGAGGGAGTTGAAACCGGCTTGCTAGGAGGGCTTTCTGTATATTCTGGAGATGAGTCATATGCAACATTTTCCCAGAGAATTGGAATTGCTGCACTGTCCATTTCAGTGGCTGTGGTAGCAACCTCTGCTGTTATAGGAACTGTAGGGTTCGGCATTAAAAAATGTTTCTCTGGAATGAATGCTAAAAAGGTGGCGCTGGGTGGACTTGTTATTGGGGGGGGGGGAGCTGTAGGTTGCTCGATTGCTTTAGCTGGAAAAATGGGGCACGCATTTGCTGAGGTTATTGGCATCGATGAATCTGTAGGAGATTTGACAGGAGGAGATCCTGATAGTGTCTGGTCAGAGAAGCGGCTTCCTATGTCAATTCCCAATGCTTTCTTTGGCTATGATGCTGATCCGGATCCTCTGCAGCTTATATGCATGGGCTTTGCTGCTTTAAGGCTTGCTGTAGGATCAACTTTAACAATATATAAAGTGAATGCAGAAGAAAGGGAACTTGCAAAGCAGAGAGAGGCCCTTGAACGCAGGAAAATTTTGAGGATTAGTGATATTCCATCAGAAGGAGCCGAAATTCAATGCCAGGCTGAATTTTTAGGAGGAGACTGTTTTACGGCTGTTCTGAAAATTAAAGGGGCAGATGATATTTGTATTGAAACCATTGAAAAAGCTAATCTTCAAACATCAATGGATACTCACATGTAATATTTATTGCGATTGGTTGTTTTTTTATCTCATCAATAGTTTTAAAACATAGGCCTCAATAGACGTCACCTGACTGATCCCTTACCATAGGTATCGTATATATCTACAGGCCTGAGTGAAGTTATTACTTATGACAGATATTCTTACAAAAGCAAGTGATCAGCTACTGGCCCCCGCCAATATCAGTGAGAATGAACTGGGAGGGATTCTGGATAGTATTCTCGGCCATAATGTTGATGCAGCAGATCTCTATTTTCAGTCGATAAGACATGAATCCTGGAGTTTGGAAGACAGTATTGTTAAAGAGGGCAGTTTTAATGTAGATCGTGGTGTGGGCGTTCGAGCCATGAGTGGTGAGAAAACCGGGTTTGCCTATTCTAATGAAATTATTGTCCCAGCGCTTCAGCAGGCGGCTAATGCAGCCAGGAGTATTGCCCGGCTGGGTCAGCAAAAGCAGGTACAGGCTTGGCAACGGAGCCGGCCATTGGCGTTATATAGCATTGATAACCCTCTAGGTACACTGACTCCTGAAGATAAAGTGGCATTGCTTCATGCCTGTGACCAGGAAGCAAGGAAAATGGATTCCCGGGTCAAACAAGTCAGTGTCAGTCTGGCAGGGGTACATGAGGTTGTTCTGGTTGCTGCTTCTGATGGAACCCTGGCTGGGGATATTCGTCCTCTGGTACGGCTTAACGTCAGTGTTATTGTAGAAAAAGAGGGACGTATAGAACGGGGAACAGCGGGCGGCGGTGGTCGTGGTGATTATCGGCAGTTTCTGATAGATGGTACTGGAATTGGCTATGCCAGGGATGCTGTTCGCCAGGCTCTGGTGAATCTTGAGGCGGTAGCAGCCCCGGCAGGTACATTGCCGGTGGTACTCGGGCCTGGCTGGTCTGGAGTGCTCTTGCATGAAGCTGTGGGCCATGGTCTTGAAGGTGACTTTAATCGTAAAGGCAGTTCAGCCTACTCTGGGCGAATCGGAGAACGTGTGGCATCGCCTTTATGCACGATTGTTGATGATGGCACTCTCAAGGGCAGAAGAGGTTCTCTGAATATGGATGATGAAGGGGTTCCATCGGAGTGTACTGTTTTGATTGAAGACGGTATTTTGAAAGGCTATATGCAGGACAAGTTTAATGCCCGGTTAATGGGGGGGCGTCCTACGGGGAATGGACGTCGAGAGTCTTATTCTCATTTACCGATGCCTCGGATGACTAATACCTATATGCTGGCTGGTAAGCATGATCCTGAGGAGATTATTGCCAGTGTGGATAAAGGGATTTATGTCGACAATATGGGCGGCGGCCAGGTTGATATTACGTCGGGCAAGTTTGTCTTTTCCACCAGTGAAGCCTGGCTGATTGAAAAAGGCAAAAAGACCGTGCCGGTTAAAGGTGCAACCCTGATTGGTAATGGCCCTGATGTTATGAATCAGGTGTCTATGGTTGGCAATGATTTGCAGCTTGATCCGGGCATAGGTATTTGTGGTAAAGGCGGTCAGTCCGTTCCTGTCGGGGTAGGCCAGCCTACTTTAAAGATCGATGAAATTACAGTGGGGGGTACGGCCTAGTCGTACTCTGTTGGAAGACCAGGATTGTCCAGGTGTTTACTGAGTAGCTGAATATCCTCTTTAATTGTGCGCCCCCGTGAAAGCGGGGGCAGCTTTTCAACCGGAAAGAAGTTAATCTCGCTGATTTCCAGGTTTTCTGTTGGACAGCCTCCTTTGAGTTCACATAAAAACAGCAGTTTAATTAAGTGATGAGGATTTTTTGGATGGTAGGGATGCTGTAATGTATCCCTGACAGCTGCCAGCTTGACAGCTTTAACCTCATAGCCTGACTCTTCCAGCACTTCTCGTTCAGCGCCAATGGATGGGGCTTCACAAACATCTGCCCAGCCTCCAGGTAATGACCAGCGCCCATCCTCTTTTTCCTTTACCAATAGAATTCTCGATTGCTTAAAGACACCTGCCCGAAGGTCTATTTTAGGTGTTGCGTAACCTTTTTCCGGCAGGAAAAAATCATCGACTTTTTCCCGGGGCGCATCGGCAAGTTGTGCTGTCATCTCATGGGCGATTACCTGTAACTGGTGGAAGCGCTCCAGGTCAAAGCCGTTTTTACTATAGGTTATGCCATTTTGTGCAATAGCTCGAAGTTGTTCAGCCCAAATAGACCACTTGTTGTTGTCCATATTTTTTCCTGTCAATCTGGGGGGGATAAATACCCCCTAATAATAGCTGGATAATTTGTTATTGTATTTAGGTTCTGTAATAACAGGCGTGCTTATGCTATTTGAGTTACCCTAAGGTTATTTTATATGCTGCCGGATTTACGACAAAAATTCTGAAAAATATGACCTTTGCAAGGTTAGCTGCAGGGGCTAAGTCCCTGCTGGTGAATTTCATCCCGAATAATATCCAATAGCCAGCAATATGCCGGATTTTGACCCTGTCGACTGTGGTAGAACGCTTTTACTTGAAGGGGCATCGCATGGAGTTGTGGCGGAACGGCGATGTGATCAATATGATCGCCAAGGCATGGAATATACTCCAGTGCAGTAAACATAATGAGATCAGACTCTTTGAGCATTTTGAGAGCGGCGGATAGCTGGCCGATTCTTGCTCCTATTTTGGCGGTATATCCATGTTTTTTGAATATAAGCTCAAAAGGTGCAATGTAAGTGCTGTAGTTAGGGAGCTCATGGACAAGGAATGAGTGTTGGCTGAGAGACTCCAGGGTCAACCTCTTTTCCTGCATTAATGGGTGGTTGTTATTGCACAAAATGGTGGGCGTCACATCAAAAAGAGGCGTCTGGATTAATGATTTTGGGTGTTCATCAATTAGATGAATTCCCAGGTTTAGTTCTTCTTCTTCCAGTCGCTTCAGGCTATTACTGGTCCAGATTGAAGAGGTGAGGAGAACACCTGGGGCCTCTTGCTTCAGTCGATGATAAATTCTTGGAATGAGCCAGCATCCCATGACTTCTGGAATCGCAATATTTAAATTTAATGCCAGTTGTGTGGGATCAAATGATGGAGTCCGATGCAGCAGGGTATCAAGATTCCCTACCAGGTCTGGTAGCTCCTTCATGATGGAATGGGCGCGTGCTGTTGGCGATAAGCCCCGGTTAGTCCTGACAAACAAGGCATCGTTCAGGGCCTCCCTCAGCTTTTTAAGGGAATAGCTGACGGCTGGAGAAGTGATCCTGAGCCTTTCTGCCGTAGCCTGTACACTACCTTCCTGGTACAGAACCATCAGTGTCCGTAAATGATTAAGATCAATGCTTTGGGTGTCCTTGTCTGGCAAAACCAACTCCTGAAAATATGATAAATAAGCAATAACGTGTTTGCCAACTGCTTTTTATGGGGGCAATGGCATATTTTTCCGGAAAGCTTAATACCTAGAAATGTTGAGCTTTAATAGTGGTGTTCATTACCTATACAGATTTGCAAGGTGGTTAAGACTTCGATTAAAACCAGGCTGGCTGCTTTAGATCTATTACTTTATTTTGGTTGAGTCTTTCAAGGAGCCTGTCGGACTTAAGCGTCCGTAGCGAGGATCGTAGAAAATTGAGGATAAAAATACGGTTTTGTGAGGTGAATAGTGGTTCTATTTACCGAACAAAAGCGTATTTTTAGACCCATTTGCTGCGACCGCAGTAGGACAGCCTTAAGTTCGACAGGCTCCTAGATACCGGCTGTGCAAAAATAATTGAACAGAATTATTGTGCATCTATCACTCCGCCTGTCAAAGAAGATAGGGCGTTCGTTCAGTGGCTGTTAAGCAAAGAAGATGTGTTTAAGCGAGAAGGCTGTTGGAAATGTCATGTAGAGCTGGGTGATCAGGCATTGAATATTGCTTACCGTTTAAAGGATTATCAAGCAGTGATGGAATTATCTATTCAGCTGGCCTCGACCTGGTTTTATTTGGGGAATCCGGCGAAGTGTCAGGAGCTAAACCAAAACTCGTTTGAAAACCGGATATTACTGACTTATTCATTAAGCGAAGCGATTACTAAAGCGCGCCCATCACAGATCTATCAAATTGCGGTTCTCTAACTGGGCGCGGTTTAGCCTCTAATGCCAGACAGATTGCTCTGTCACAGGATAACAGGAGCGCTGAGATCAGCAGTCTTTATTTGATTTCTGCTGCAGAAAGAGCAGGGGAAAACCCTGATGCTGTTAAAACAAGAGTTGGATGCAAAAACAGACCTTGAACGCATATCCTTATTAAGGAAAGCGGTTAGTAACCGGGAGTTCCTGGAAGACTGATTTATAAGGCAACATAACGTTGCCTTATAAATTGAAAATATTAATGGTTTGATGTCAGCACAATGCGATAACGAGCCTGGTTTCGTGCTACTTTTTCCATGGCTTCATTAACCTGGCTTAGAGGCATGGTTTCAATAAGTGGTTTAATGTTATGGGCTGCTGCCATTGCCAGCATTTCAATCATAAAGTGACGCCCTCCAACAATGCTGCCTGCCAGTTTTTTTTGCCCGAATACCATAGATGTGAGAGGCAAGGTAATATCGCTTGCTGGCGGTATGCCCACAATACAAAGTACTCCATCATTACTTAGCAGATCAAAGCATGCCTGCCAGTCTATAACAGAAGACGCTGTATTTAATATCATGTCCTGGCTGCTAGCTAGTGACTGATAGGTTTCCGAACCCAGGATTTTGAAGTGGTGTGCTCCAAAGCCGCGAGCTTCGTCTTCTTTATCGGGTGATGTTGAGAATGCTGTCACTTCAGCACCCATGGCATGGGCAAATTGAATAGCCAGGTGACCCAGGCCCCCAACCCCAATAATCCCTACTTTCATGGCTGGGTGCCGGAGGTACGTTCTTAGTGGGGTATAGACAGTGATACCTGCACAGAGTAAAGGTGCGGCATGGGCTGAATCCAGGGTGTCCGGTATCTTATAAGCAAAATCAGCAGGTGCTACGATGCGATCGGCAAACCCGCCATGATGACCCACTATTAATCCGGAATAACCTTCTCTGCAGATATTTTCCTGGCCTTTCAGGCAGTGATCACAAACACGACAAGAGTCTCGTATCCAGCCAAAACCGACCCGATCCCCTTTTTTTATTTCAGTAACCTGACTTCCTGTTTTAGTCACAATACCTACTACCTCGTGACCAGGTACAAGGGGATATTGTGTAATACCCCAGTCATTGTCCCGCATGTGCAGGTCAGTGTGGCAGAGTCCATTATGGGTGACATGAACTTCGATATCTGTCGCGGCTAAAGGGTCAGCTTGATATTGCCATTCTTCTAGATTTTGACCCGCTTTGTTTACAGCATAAGCTTGAATAATGGTACTCATTCTTTCAGATAATCCGAGTTGCGAAAATCAGCGGACTCAGGGAGTGTTTTCAGGTAACCATGAGAATCGTTTCTTGCGTAGGTCATCAGGCAATACACGACGGACTCGCCAGACATACGACACAGAGCCAGCCAACTCATAGCTGGCTGAGAACACTTCGTGACTCACTCTAAAAAGATAGATGCTTTCTTGAGTGTGTCAAAAGAAATTGGGTGGTTAGTCATTGAGGTATAAGCTGGAAATCCAGCATGTTGTCGTTGTCGAAAAGGTAGCGGCCTTTAAAGGGCTGATTTTTTATCAGTAAAGGCAGCCAGTAACGGTCATCCTCCCACATTTCATCATAAGGAATTTGATCCAGGTGAAACCAAAGGGGAATCGCTTCATCTGTCTCAGTGGGCGTACCAGTGAAATCCCTTGCAAGGTACGTATGCACGTGGATCGAGTAGCCATCAGTGAACTGGAATAGGCTTTCGCCTACGAATTCGGGGTTTGTGGGGGTGATACAAAGTTCCTCCTGCACTTCTCGGATAGCGCACTCCAGAGGGGTTTCTCCTTTTTCCACCCGTCCTCCCGGGCCATTTATTTTTCCTGCCCCTAGCCCTCGCTTTTTTCTGATAAGTAATATCCTGTGGTTTTTAATAATAAACGTCAGGGTGGCAGGGTCTTTTGCCTGCCAGTTGTCCCAGTCAATATCATTCAAGCTTTTAGCCTGGGCTGCTTGCAACATGTGGTAAGAACTCCAAAGGATGAAAAAACAGTTATCTGTGTACGTTTAAGTCTGACAGCTTTTGGAGGGTCAGAATATTGCTGGAGTAGGCTCCTGTATCAATAAAGTGGGTATTACCGAGGGTTAATGGGGTGTGTACAATAGTATGGCCGCAAACAACATGATCAATGCCGTCGATAAATGACTGATCCATGTTACGCACCTTTTTCCGGGACCACTGTAATTGTCTGGTAAGCTCTGTACTGTTCATTATGGATTCCGGGCTCCAGTGAGGCAGTGGGTATTCTGCATGGCATATAGCTACCCGCTTTCCTTTCTCCAGCTCAACTTCAAGCAGGAACGGAAGTGCGTCTGCCCAGGATGCATAGACATTCATTTTTTTTGATGAAACCTGCAGATGCCAATGACCACCATTGATAACCCAGTCAGCCATTAACGCGGATGAAGGATCTCTGGTAACTTCAATCATAGTGTCTTCATGGTTGCCCCTGACGGGATGAAACCAGGGCTCATTAATGAGTGAAAGGCATTTTTCCGAATCAGGTCCCCGGTCAATAAGGTCACCGACACTAAAACAACGGTCTTTATCCGGGTTAAATCCGGCCATTTTCAGTGTCTTGATTAATAAATCATACATTCCGTGTAAATCACCAATTACATAATCGTTGCCATCCTGGTTAGGACTGAATTTCTGCAGAAACATGCGTCCTCCTTGTTGTTTCTTAACAGGTGTATTGATTTTTACATTAAAGATATTGTCTGTTTTACCTTTTTATTCTAGAACTCAATTCCATGTTAGAGGCAAATGTATGGAGTCACTCCATACATTTCAGTGTGGTTAAGATGATTTATTGATGGAGGCGATGCCTGTGATAAGGTTGATTGTTATGGCCAGAGGTTGCTTTGCCCTTAATATCAGGTCAATATTTTCTTTACTGGCCATTTCCTGAAAGGAAACGGGAAGATCAGGAGGTAATTTCCCGGTTTTTCTCAGTTTTTTCTCTTCATCAAGCACATTCATGTACACGGGCAGTACTTTTCGGATGGTTTCTGTGAGTCCCACAACTTCCCGGGCATTGGCAAAAAGGGCAGGACCGTGAGTTTCAGCGGGATAAGGTTGTACTTTTAACTGTTCTTGTACATGTTTTATCCAGCGTTGCAGGTCAACACTGCCCAGTTGTTTGATGCCATTAAATAGCTCTTTGCCTTGCTCGGGACTGAACAGTCTGAGGGATGCCGCTATAGAACCCAGGGCGATAAGTTCACCGGTATCTCGTGTCAGCTTGTCAAGATTTAGCCATTGGGCCCGGGAGGTCAGATAGGCTTGCATCGGATTGAGTTGAACCCCTTGAAGAATATCATCAAGGATATCCTTAACCCGGGTCATGGCCATAAAGGTGTTTTGATCCAGGTAGAGTGAACCCTCTGGAGCCAGGTGCCCTCTGAAGCCCGCAATATTGGCTAGCCAGTGGTCGTACCAGAAATCCAGGGTTTCCTGGGTGATAGCGCCGGTATTGGCAGCCTGGGTAATATGTTTATACATGGCCAGGGACCCTTCGTTATACATCATATGGCGAAGATGGCTGTGGGGCATAAAGGCAACTTCAAAGGTTTTTGCTGAACGGTGATACTTATCCATAACATGCCTGGCCAGTGGGTAGATATCTCCTGCATAGGGCGCTGTCTGGGTTAAAAACTGTACACTGTCAACAGAGGGGTGCCTGATATATTTGAATGCTCTGTCTTTAGCCGTGGGGGAAAGTGTCACGGCACTGATAATGGCAGTGGCCTCGAGGGTTTCGTAAGAGGCAGCATCCAGCTTGCGGATCTTGTTCGACAATGTAGCAAAGCTGCTGTGATTGAGTGTGTTGCTACTATCTGCCGCCCTTTGAGGCGCAATAAAGATACTGTAGTCCTGTTCGGAGCCTCTCCGAAGCAGTTGAAGGCAGTAGACTCTGGCAAGTGCCCGGGGTATTTCACGATGAATGGTTTCGATAACTTCCCGGGTGTCCATATCCGGAGTAGTAACAGGGTTATCTATGACCCATGAGAGTTGTTCTATCTGTATCTCATTGATTTTTAACTTATCTTTATAGATTTGGCTTATATATTTCCGGATCAGTTCAACAGCGGGATCTCTTTTGTTAATTATTTGATTGCTGTCCGGCAAGCGCTCATTGTTACTGTTACAGGCTGTCAGAAACAAAAATAACAGGAGTAGCAATGAGGCTGGAATACTATGGATTGGTCTGGCCATAACGTTAAAGAACTGCCTTCTGCATTAGGGGGCTATGGAGAGGTCAGGAAACAAAAAGGAGTGTAGTAGAAAATTGAGTAAAAGTGGGCTTTCAATCCATTATTGAGAGTAACCCTAAAAATAGAGGCTATATTTATATTTTTGATAAAAAAGCCGTTATCCCTTCTTTTATGACGTCAAGGGATTCTTATTAGTCTAAGTTAAGCATCGTAGTCATCCCATTTTTACCAATGTTTTTCATGGTTTCTTATGAAGCGTTGTATCACTGCATCCTCTGAACAGTACAAATTGGCGTTTGCTGTATCCTTGGGGGGGATGCTGGAATTTTATGATTTCCTTATGTATGGCTTGATGGCCAGTTACATCGCAAAACACTTTTTTCCAGCGGATGATCAGTCTTTGGCAATTCTTGGAACTTTTGCCGCATTTGCTGTGGGACACTTTGCCCGCCCGCTGGGAGGCCTTGTTTTTGGTCACTATGGTGATCGTTATGGGCGAAAAACCACATTTACCCTGTCTGTTTTTCTAATGGCCTTAAGTACCGTGCTTATTGGCCTATTGCCGGGATATGTGACTATTGGTGGTTGGGCTACGGTACTTCTGGTGTTGTTAAGGTTGCTGCAAGGTTTCTCACTGGGTGGGGAAATACCCGGAGCGATTACCTATTTGAGTGAAAGCGCTCCCGAGCGGCAGGGGTTGGTATTGGGAATATTATTTCTTGCCCTGATGCTAGGGGTTGCATTAGGAACCTTTGTTCATGGAGGTCTGGCATTTTACCTTGGGCCAGAGCGAATGATGGAGTGGGGGTGGCGACTGCCGTTTTTATTGGGGGGTGTCCTGGGAGTAATAAGCTATGTCATTCGGCGGCGATTTCATGAGTCTGGATTTTTTTTGGCATTAAATCAGGTTAGACAGCGATCCCAGGTGCCACTGAAAGAATTAATAAACCACCACTGGCGGGGTTTATTGTTCGCTGTTGCTGCGATGTCAGTCTGTGGGGTAACAGTTAACATTTATGGGGTTTACATGCCGGGTTATCTTTCATCCATACTTGACTATTCAAAGGGGCAGGTTGCCAGGCATACGGCGCTGGCATTTGTTATTCATGCTCCCATACCATTGATAGCAGGGCTTTGTTATGACCTGGTTAACCGGAAACTATTGCTGGCTATTGTGGCGTTGCTGATGGCTATATTGGCGTGGCCAACATTTGATTATTTTTCCTCTGGGCAGGCTGAACTGAAAACTATTTTAATGATTTGTGCCATGTACACTGGGGTAACGGCAGGTCTATTGTCTCCCTTGATGATTCACTGTTTTCCTACGGAGGTGCGCTTTACGGGGATAGCAGTAGCATACAATATTGGACTTGCTTTATTTGGTGGTGTTGCTCCCTTTATTTCTACGGCACTGGCAGAAGGTTTGGGGGTGGCCTCAGGCCCTGCTTTATACCTGAATCCGTGAGTTCACTGTAGCCCAACTCCTCTGGATCAACCACAAAACGTAAGTTCCAAGTTAAAATGCACCCACTCTAATTTTCACCACCTGGGTGCATTTTTGTGAAACTGAAAATTGAACAATCACAGACGGAATTTTATACACCGGTCGCAGGGCTTTATTTCGTTGGTCATGCACTCAACAAAAAGACAGCGTTAAGCAAATCCCTGCGCAAAATAAAAAAAAGGCACCGTATCACTCATATCGACCTGATCAGAGCTTACTGCGGCCAACTGGCTCAGGGTAAAAGTGATTTTGATAATGTTGATAATAACCGGGATAACGACTGGTTCCGGTTGGCAATGGGCATTAAACAAATGCCTTCAGCCAGCCGCTTAAGACAGCGTTTCAATGAAGATGCCGCCCAACTGATTCCTTTCATCGAGGACAGCCTTACCGATGTCCTGGTTAATCTTCAGGTGCCCGTCACACCCCTTCCGAAAAAACTCGATAAGAAGCAGCACATACCACTGGATATCGACGTATTCCCTATGGATAACAGCAATACCAAAAAGGAGGGGGTCGAGTACACGTATAAAAAATTCTTTGGTTATGCCCCTATTGCCGCTTACTTTGGCTGCGAAGGCTGGTGCCTGGGATGTGAATTACGCCCAGGCTCTCAGCACTCCCAGAATGATTTTATTGGCTTTTTACAAGCAGTGCTGCACCGCAGCCGACGTTTGACCCGAGCGCCTATTCTGGTTCGCCTTGATAGTGGCCACGATGCTGAGGAATCGCGCCGGGAAATCGCCGGGTTCAAAGGTGTGAATCACATTATCAAGCTCAACCCAAGAAAGTATCACACCAAGGAACACTGGCTCCCCATTTTTGAAGAAAAGCAAGTCAAATGGGAGGAGTCGCGTCCAGGAAAGAGTTATGCGACACTCTCAACCGTCTATGAAACCAACTATGGTAACCAGCGTCTGATTATTCGCATTATCAAGCGTACCACTGATACTGTAGGGCAGAGATTTCTGACACCCGATTATGAGCTGGAAGGATGGTGGACAACACTCAGCGAAGCTGACTACAGCGATGATCAGATCATTAATCTTTATGAGGATCATGCGACCAGCGAGCAGTTTCACAGTGAGTTGAAGACTGATATGGATTTAGAGCGCCTGCCTTCAGGCAAGTTTGACACCAACGACCTGGTGATGTGTTTGGGTGCACTGGTCTATAACATTCTGCGCTACATGGGGCAGAGTTGCTTGCTCGGGCCAGATGCGCCGGTACGTCATAAAGCCAAACGACGCCGGTTAAAAACCGTGATACAGGAACTCATCTACCTGGCTGCCCGTCTTCTGAAAAAAGGACATCAATACCGGCTACGCTTTGGTCGTTACTGTCCTGGTTTCAGGTCTTTCCATCAATTAATAAGCCAGCATGCACTTTGTTGATTGAATAGCGAGATAGAAAAAAATGCCATAAATGAGAAAGTACTGTATTGATAACGGTAGGGCTTCTTTCAACCTGTCTTCAAGTTTGATGATATTTTGATCAGCATTTATGCTTAAAAACGACATAAAAACACTTCAATCAATAACCCGAGTTATTTTCAAAGGAAAAAATTAATCAGCACATTTTCAAAACTGCCGGGCAAATCAAGAAATCACGGATTCAGGTTATATATAACAGCCGTTGCCCTGTTAAGTTTATCCTGCCTGTTTGTTTCGTTGCCTGCAAAAAAGGCTGACAGTGAAAACCCGTCTTAATCATTCATTATGTTAATTTGCTATTGCCTGTCTTGAAGTATCTCCTTATGAGCTATATGGTGAACTGACTCTCGAAACGTACAATATTAAGAAAGAGAACCCAGTGAGAGCACCTTATCTATGACAGTTTTAAAAAAAACGGATATTAGTCAGATTATTTGCAGTAAACAGCTGTTTCTTGCTGTGTTACCGTGTTTTTTTATAGCCTCTGACCTTAGGGCAGAAACGTACGAGCAGTGCCTTATGAGGCAGGCTCGGTTTGCAGATGAATCGCTTACCTTGTCTGAAATCCGGGCAGCCTGTCAGCAAAAGTTAAGGGAAGACAGTCAACCTGAAGATACTTTGGAAGAAGCTGATGTTCTCGCTAATCGGGCAGTTCAGGAAGAAACCACCAGGGATAGCCCATTTGTTATAACACCCCACCGCCCTAACTACATCCTGCCCGTATCCTATAATGCCAGCCCAAATTATGAGCCTTTTGAACGAGCCGGCGAACAAGCGGCCGCTGATAATTTCTCCTCAACGGAAATCAAATTTCAGCTGAGTGTAAAAGCACCGGTATTTTATGGTGTCTTCAACGGTTATGGGGATTTGTATGTGGCTTATACCAACACCTCCTGGTGGCAGGCCTATAACAGTCATTCATCCCCTTTCAGGGAAACGAATCATGAACCAGAGGCCTTTTTGGTTTTTCCTGTTCAATATGAGGTGATGGGGCTGAACCTGAGAGCGATAACCACCGGCATTAACCACCAGTCCAATGGCCGTGGAGGAAGTCTGTCTCGCAGCTGGAACCGGGTTTATGCCAATTTTATTCTGCAACAAGAAAACTTTTATATGAGCTTCAAGCCCTGGTGGCGAATTCCGGAAAAGGACAAAAAATTTGATGGTGATCCACAGGGTGATGATAATCCGGATATTGATCAATATATGGGATATGGCGAGCTGAGGCTTGGCTATCAAATAAATAGCTATAATTTTGCAATTATGCTGCGAAATAATTTGAGATATGAAAATAAAGGTGCAGTCCAGCTGGACTGGTCATTCCCGATTAATAAACGGTTTAAAGGTTATGTGCAGTATTTTAATGGCTATGGCGAAAGCCTGATTGATTATAATGACAGTGTTAATCGGTTAAGTGTTGGGGTAATGTTAACTGACTGGTTGTAGTTTCTTAGAAGTCAAGGGCTGCCATATAAACGCATGGTAGCCCTTTTATAGCTAAACCAAAACTCGTTTGAAAACCGGATACTCCTGACTTGTTCATTAAGCGAAGCGATTACTAAAGCGCGCCCATCACAGCTCTATCAAATTAAGTAGGTCATAGTTTGGTTTCAAATAAACTGGATGTTCGGCCAGTACGAGAAATCTACTTCTTGATCTAACGATCAGATAGCTATTGAATGATACATTTACTCTATTATAAAGAGAGTACTGGTCTTTAAATCCCTCTCCCTATGAAGTACGTCACTACAATCACTGATGAAGCTGTTTTATTAACTTTGAAATTCGCCAAACACTACGGACCTCTGAGATGTATAAGGGAAAGAGCCCATAGCCTTTTATTGAGCAATCGTGGCTTTACCCTTGAGCAAATTGCCGAAATACTTGAAATTAGATATCAAACTGCTTCTCAGTGGATTGATGATTGGGAAGAATATGGTATTCGTGCCTTGTACAAGGGGCATGGTGGCGGTAGGCCGTGCATATATGACGAATCCGAAGTGCAACGCATAAAAGAATTAGTGGCTGAAGAGCCTCGTCGCTTATCGTATGTCAAATCCAAGATCGAGGATGAAACCGGTAAATCTTCATCAAAAATTACTCTGGCAAACATTGTAAAAAAGCAGGGCTGGTTTACAAAAGACTCCGTAAATCATGCAAACATAAACGGGACGAAGAGCAATTCCATGACTGTAAAACTGCTCTGAAAGATGCCCAGGAAGCCGAGAGCAAAGGGTTAATCAATTTATTTTATTTTGATGAGTCCGGCTTTACCCAGGAACCTTGTGTGCCATACGGTTGGCAGGAAAAAGGAAAGCAGCTCAGAATACCATCAGTCAAAAGTAAACGCATCAACGTACTGGGGTTTATGAACCGAAGCTGTGAGCTATTTCATTATCCTGTTGTGGGTTCAGTGAATAGCGATACGGTGATTGCGGCCTTTGATGACTTTGCAGAGAAAATGGCAGATGAAAAATACAGCTCAAATGATCGTTACACGGTAGTTATGGTGGATAATGCCAGCATTCACACCAGCAAAAAGTTTTGTGCCAGAATTGATGACTGGATGATTGAAAAGAAATTGCTGGTCTGCTTTCTGCCAACATATTCACCTGAGCTCAACCTGATTGAAATCCTGTGGAGGAAAATAAAGTATGAATGGCTCAACCTCTTGTCAATCAAGAGCTTTGCGGAATTTGAAAAAGAAGTTGAACGGGTGCTTTTTTCATTTGGAGAGGAGTATATGATCTCATTTTCTAATACTGTCCGACTGGATGGTTAAATTATTCGAAAGCAATCTATACACTACTTACGATTCGCTAACTGGGCGCGGTTTAGCATTGTTGAAGACTTATTTTTTGATGGCCTTTGCTCTGTAGTCATAATTGAATGTGACTTCAGCTGTGGTTTTATCTTTGCCCTGGATGATTCTCTGTTCATTGGTTGGAACCTTTGTTCCGAAAGCAATATTATAACCTTTCTTCTTTCCCTGGCCTGTTGAGCTGATGGATATCCCGGAATCCACAGAAGAGCGTCGGCTTCCTTTTGATGCTGTTGAAGAGGCTACGGATGCAAGGGATTCAGTTGAGGTGCTGGTTTTTTTGCTGTCTGCAAGCGAACCGTAACTGCTAGCCGGTGTTAAGTCAGCTTTAGGGGCTGAACGCTTTGTTGATACCGGAATTTTTGATGAACCCTGGCTGGTATGTTGAGGTGTGTATTTTGCACCTTCCTTATAACCAAACTTTTGATTCATTTTATTGGGCACTTCTGTCTTTACAGTAACAGTTCGCTGTTCCTTTACACTTTTTGTGGGAGCGGCTGTTTCTGATACGGTAGAAAGAAGTGGTTGTTGATTTACCTGTCCAGGTTCAACTACCTTTACTTTTCTGAAAAGGCCACCAAAAAATGTTTTGATATGGTTATAGGTTTTTTCAGCATAATCTGCATAGGAGAACAATGTCTGGAGAGCTGAAATATCTTGTGGGATATGAGGGTTAAACATAATAACTGCCTCCTGTATTTATTTAAGTGTATTATTTAATTATGATCTCTATTAAGCGGCAAAGTTCACTGAAATAGAGACAATCTGTACTATTGATCAGAAGCGCTAACATTCTGGTTAGCACTTATGGCAATGGATGGATAGTAACTACCGTAATTATTGAGATAGTTGCTATCCATTTTTGTTTGCCAGCCTTAGTTTTTTGAAACTGTGTTCCAAGTCTTCAAGATTGTGTTCATGCTTACGCTTCACGCCTATACTTCTTGGATTGCTAGCCACCTTCGAGGATATTTCAGCTAAAGTGGCATTTTGGTTAACATACACAATATCCTGTGGTTTAGGTGTGCTGCCAAATGCGGTCTTCACAGGAGAAGGCGGTATCTTAGTGGTTCTTGCTTTCAGCTTCCTGGCTTTTGGTTTGTAAGCACTGGTGCTGGTAGAGGTAAAGCCGTTGCCGTCACTCCTGCGTCCGAAAGCGTAATGTTTTTTCTCACCGGTGGCTTGAGGGTTCTGTGGTCGGCGGTGCGTTTCATCCAGTCGAATATTGCTGTTTGTGGGTGTAAGTTTGTTTTTGTGATTCATAACAGTGCTTCCGAAAGCCACTGTAAATGTCCCTCCTTGGTGGGAGAGGGTTCTGTTAGACAGACTTGCCGGGTTATTATAACTGCCAGTTGAACCGTTTTTGCATTTAAGATAACTGGGTAATTGAATAGTATTGATAGATTGTTTTTTTCCAGCAAACTGGGAAATGGGTTTTAGCTGTTTTTCAGATGACGCTGTTTCTGAAACGGGTACTCCTACTGGAGTCGTTGATATTTTCATAGTAACTAACCCGGATATTTCATAAAGCAGCAGGCTGTCCATTCAATTTTGACTTTTCTGTGGGGGCTGCTGTTTTATCACTCTGTGACTAAAGGTCTTCAGGCTCCGACTACACCAATCTGAACATTTAACGATCAATTCTGCTTTTTTAGGCCGAATGAATACTCCAAACGTCTCTCATCTGGTTATTATTTAGGCGGGCTAAGCGTTGTGGAGGCTGCTACCCAGGCCGAGGCAACGGCATTTGATAAAATATCTCTGTTACATGCTGCAAAAGCTTCTTGAATGGGCAGCTGCTGGGTAGGTGCAGTTTGATCCGATCCTTGTACTCAACCACCTTAACCGCTACTTTGCAGAGTTTTGTGATTACCGTTGATGGCTGGGCTTTCTCCAGTTCCGTTCCTTTCAAAGCCTTGGTTCTCAGCTCGTAATGCAGAACGTAAGCCGCACAGGCATAAAACAGTCTCAAGTGATTGGCCAGAAAGGTCTGGTCTGACAGTCTGTCACCGGACAGATCACTTTTCAGGTGCTTAATGAAATTCTCATCCTGCCCTCTTGGGCAGTACAGATCCTCATAAATCACCTCTGGGGAAGCCTCTTTGATTGAGGTGACAATAAAGCGGGGATTGTCGCCTTTCTCGTTAACCTCTGCCTTATAGATTATCCGGGTATCGAGCCCTTTCCAGCTTTTAGCCTGATACTCGGCCTCACCGTACAGCCTGAGTCGTTCTGGCTCAGGCATATCGTTCAACTTGGCTAAGGCTGTTTTAACCTTGAAAGCTCGACGAGCCTCATCTAGCAACTCTTTGGCTTTAGGGCGTAAGGCCGTCTTGTGACCGGCACCTTTACCCAGCACATAATCAGCATGAGTATTAGCCTGAACAACATGCATTAACTCAGGTTGAGCAAAGTGGCTATCCCCGCGCACCAGCAAATGGGTTTTTGGCCACCGTTTACGGATAAGCTTGATGACACGCTTGATAATAGCGGCATTTTCCCTGCCTGTTGGCGTTTTGCCTGGACGGAGGATGGCAGTAATCAGCTTGCCACTGAGACCTTCAAAAATCAGCAAAGGCAGATAACAGTAGTCCTGATATTTGGCATTAAACAAATTCATTTGCTGCGATCCGTGGGTAATGGCCGGTGTGTGATCAAGATCGATCACGATAGCCATAGGTGGCAAGTCATAACTGGCGATAAAATGATGCACAAATGCTTCAGCCATTTGATAGATATCTTTGCGCCGCATGGACTTCCCGAGCCGTGTGTAGGTGGGAGATGAAGCCAGGTGGTTATCATCATCCAAAGGGTTTCGTCCGGTAGCCAGCTTTAACATGGGGTCTTTACGGAGGCGGTTGCTGTCGTTGGCATCCTCATAACCGCAAGCCATTTGCAAAATTCGCTGAACCAGGAGGTTTTGCAGAGAGTGGTCAATGTAGGATGGGTGACGCTTGTCATCAATGGCCTGGGTCAGTCTGGAAATAAGTCCGCTATGCAATATGGTTTCCCGTAACAGCAGAGCCCCAAAATCTGAAGATAACTCTCCACCATTGAAGTCCGCACGGATAGTTTTACCATTTGAAGGATGAAAGCGAAGCTGCTCTTGTGTAGATTGGGTCATGGCAAGTTCCGGTTTGCTTTTTCCGAAGCATTTTTTTGTCAATCCAATCGTACCAACAGATTGGACGGAACTTGCCTTTATTTATGAAATATCCGGGCTAAGCCTCCTGCTTGTTTTTTTATATTTGTTCTTTAAATATTTTTGTTTTTTTTTGCTTTAATCTTATCTTCAACAATTTTTCTGGAATTTTGTGATTGTTTCCATAACTATGTAGTTATGAATACTTGCCATTGCGTGTTTCTAACGTAGAAAATTCTTGGCTTAATCGCTGTTCAGCGATATAGTGAAGCTTGTCTGAAATCTATGAGGTCTTACTCCGTTCGTGGAAGCTTTACCTAAGGCTCTGGCCTGCCCAAGTCCAGTGCATTTTTCTCTGCAGTTCTTTCTGAACCTGGTTCCAACCGCCCTTACAAATGACAAGTTGAGGTAAGTAGTCCGCATGATTACGCTGTTCGCGTATGTATTTGTTGCCCTGGCGGTATCCTTCCTATGTTCTGTCTTTGAAGCTGTTCTGCTTAGCCTTTCACCAGCCTATGTGGTAAGCCTTGAACAAAAAGGCAGTCAGTGGGCCGGTAAAATTCGGGAACTCCACGATAATATAGACAGGCCTCTGGCTGCCATTCTGACCTTAAATACCATTGCCCATACCGCAGGGGCTGCTGGTGCTGGTGCACAGGCTGCCAAAGTCTTTGGTGAAACCTGGGTGGGTATTTTTTCCGCTGTACTGACACTGCTTATTCTGCTGTTTTCTGAGATTATTCCGAAAACCATAGGAGCCACCTGGTGGCAGAAGCTGGCACCCTTTATGACAGTGTGTGTCAGAACTATGGTGAAGCTGCTCCTGCCCCTGATCTGGATCACAGAATTGATTACCCGTAAATTGACACCGAAGGATAAAAGTAATCCTTACTTGCGGGATGAAATCAGGGCGATGGCAGACCTGGGAGAGAAAGAGGGAGCCCTTCAGGGGCAGGAATCTGACTTGATGAAAAATATGCTGAGATTCCGGGATCTTAAAATTGTTGAGATTATGACCCCTCGATCCGTACTCTTCACCCTGCCGCAAACCATGGATACGAAAACCTATCTGAAAGAGCATGCCGATAGTGCATTTTCACGGATTCCCGTTTATGGCAACGAGCCAGATGATATCAATGGCTTTGTGATGAAAATGGATATTCTGGCGGCTAACAATAGAACTGAAAAGCCAGTGACTCTGGCCGAGCTTAAACGTCCCATTCTTGTGGTATTGGAAAATGAACCTTTGCCGAAGTTAATGACAACGCTACTGGAAAAGCGCAGTCATATTGCGATGGTGGTGACGGAATATGGAGATATCCGGGGTATTGTTACTCTTGAAGATATGATTGAAACGCTGCTGGGGCGTGAAATTGTCGACGAAAGTGACATCGCTGTTGATATGCAGCAGGTAGCCCGGCAAAAATGGGCCCATCGCCTGCCAACGAACGAGCATTAACTTAGGGGGCGTTCTCAATTAGACATGTGACCAGCCAGCCGTGATGAGCGCCAGGCTAGGCGCGAACTGCGCAGTGAGGTTGTTCCACATAAGCAGTGAGCAACGCGGCATGGCGCTCATCACGGCTGGCCCTTCGGGTTCCTCACACAGGCATTCATGCCGCGTTGTACGACTTGAACAGGGAACCACCCTGCCCTGCGTCGTACGCCTTGCCTGAATGCCTGTGTGAGGAACTGGTCTCATGACTAATTGAGAACGCCCCCTAGGTGTGAAATGCCAAAAATGGCTTCGGTATTTTGGGTGGTTTGGCACGCTATTTCAGCTTTGCTTTCATGCCTTAGCGATGCCAGGGAGGATAGAATCTTTGGCAGGTAGAGGGGAGAGTTTCTTTCTCCCTGATGCCCGGAGAGAGGCATGTCCGGGGCATCGGTTTCTAAAACGATACTGGTCAATGGCAGTATGGAAGCCAGCTTCCGTGTTTTTTTTGCTCGCTCATAGGTAAGAACACCGCCAAATCCCAGCTTAAAGCCCATATCAATATACTGCTTCGCCTGCTGTTCACTTCCGGAGAAAGCGTGAATAATTCCAGCCTTCTCCAGCATATGCTTCCTTAATATTTTTAAAATGGCATCGTGGGACTTGCGGGCATGGATGATAACAGGCAAACGGTGTTTATTGGCCAGATCCAGCTGCCGGTCAAAATAGAGCTCCTGCTTTTCACGCTTATCCCGCAGATTCTGAGTATTGTAGTCCAGTCCTATTTCACCAACGGCTACTAAATGGCGGCTTTTTCGGTGAAGGTGGTTCTCAAGTGTCTCTAGATGGGATGAGCAATGGTGTGTAATAAAAAAGGGGTGCAGCCCTAAACCATAATAGATTTCTGGCCCTTCCTGGTTCTGACGACCAACAACGTTTATCACGTCATGCCAGTTGGTAAATTGAGTAGAAGGTATACATAGACTTCTTATTCCTGATAAACCACATTGCTTAAGGAGCTTCCCCCTATCGTGATTAAAATCTGGGAAATCCAGATGGCAGTGACTATCGAATAAAGACGGTTGATTATTGGTCAAAAGGCAGTTCATAAGATTTGTCGGTATAACTCTTTGTTTGTATTTGTAAAAATACGTATAATGCTTCGCGATGATTGAGCAAAATAAGTATATTGCCATTATATGTATAGCAGTTGGAGTATTAGTGGTGGGGATGATTCCCCGTTGGTTACCCCTATCTGCAAAGCCGGATGCTGTGATCCGGAGCTATGTCCAGGATTGTTTTTTACGTGATAGCTGTCAACTGGATGCTGGCGATGCCCGCATTTTACTATCCATAGTCCCGGAGTCTTTGCCTGTTTTGCAGGATCTTGATATTTCTCTGGAGCTTGAAAATATTAATGCAAACCATGTGACTATGGAGTTCTCAGGTCGTGATATGCCTATGGCGCTGATGCCCTTTGAATTACGAAAACAGGGTTTTGACGGGTTAAAACAAAGGTATTCAGGTAAGGGCAGTATTGCTTTTTGTGCCACTGATCCTGAAATGGTTTGGCAGGCCAGACTGGTTATAGCGACACCGTCTGGTAACTGGAGTGTAGTATTTGAGCTTCATCCGGAATCAGGTATGACCCAGGGTATATCAGCCATGAGGCTAACCCCTGAAAACGTATTTTAATTAACGCAGTTATACCTGCTGAGGTGGTTTGCTCATTGTGTCGAAGGGTAGGCTAAATGCCTGAGCTATTGAGGAGTATGGTGTTATGAAAGCTCGAGTATTGGGGGGGATTGGACTGGCGGTGACGTTGCTGGTGACAGGCTGTCAACAGTCCGATAAAGGGGAAATCAGTTACTCTGATCAATATATCAGGGCGTCGATAGCCAATAACGAGGCTACTTCCGGATATATTACCCTGATTAATGGTAAGCAAGAGTCCATTGAGCTGACGGGGGCAGCGGTTTCATCAGATATTGCCGCGAGGGTAGAGTTGCATGGTCATTCTATAAAAGACGGCATGGTTAAAATGTATGAGGTGAAAGGGCTGGACTTGCCACCCGGGAAACCGGTTAAGCTTGAGCCCGGCGGCTATCATGTGATGCTGATGGGGTTGAAGCAGGGATTGGAGCCGGGCACAGAAGTGGATGTGAAACTGAGTTTTTCCAATGGGGAAACGCTGGCTGTTAGCATGCCGGTTAAAGCCATGCAGAATGTGCAGATGGAAAGACGTGCCGTTAGTGACAATAACGCTCTTGATATCAGTAATATCAGCGTACGGGCAGCCATGCCGGGTATGGATACCTCTGCGGCGTATATGACTATTGATAACCAGGGCGAAGAGGTACTGTCACTGGTAAGCGCAAGTAGTCCCCTTGCCAGGAAAACAGAGCTCCATACTACGGTTATGGAAAACGGGACAATGAAAATGAAGCATATCCCGGCATTGGAGATTAAACCGGGTGACAGAGCAGTACTGAAACCGGGTGGCCATCACATTATGCTGATGGGGTTAAAGGAAACCATTAAGGAAGGAAGTGAGGTACCCCTTGAGCTTAAATTCAGCGATGGTTCCGTGATGCAGTTTAAGGCAGTGGCCATGAAGAAAATTCCTGGCCAGCTTGTGGCTCATTAGCACTGATTGATTCAAGGTTTAAATGGGGCTGAGCTATTGCTCAGCCCTTGGTTTAGTTATCAATGCTCACGGGTTGTTCTGAATTCAATGTCAGGGTGACGCTCCTCGGCTAAAGAAAGGTTGACCCTGGTGGGTGCCAGGTAAGTCAGGTGACCCCCGCCGTCAATAGCCAGGTTTTCTACACACTTTCGCTTAAATTCCTCCAGTTTTTTTGTATCGTCACATTCGATCCATCGAGCTGTATTAACATTGACAGGCTCGTACATGGCTTCTACTTTATACTCATCTTTCAGTCGTCGCATAACAACATCAAACTGCAGCACACCCACAGCACCCAGAATAAGGTCGTTGTTGTTGATGGGCATAAATAGCTGGGTAGCACCTTCTTCAGACAGCTGCTGAAGTCCTTTTTGCAGCTGTTTTAGTTTTAACGGGTCTTTGAGCCGAACCCGCTTAAACAGCTCGGGAGCAAAGTGGGGGATACCCGTGAACTTTACTTGTTCGCCCTGGGTAAAGGTATCTCCTATCTGGATGGTGCCATGATTATGAAGGCCGATAATATCGCCGGAGATGGCTTCTTCTACATGAGCCCGGTCACCTGCAAGGAAGGTTACTGCATCGGCTATCTTTACATCTTTGCCGATGCGAACATGCTTCATTTTCATGTTGCGGGTATATTTGCCCGAGCAAACTCTCAGAAAAGCAATACGGTCTCTATGTTTTGGATCCATATTGGCCTGGATCTTGAAAATAAAGCCGGAGAATTTCTCTTCGCTGGCTTCCACCGTACGATGATCAGTAGCCCTAGGCAGGGGGGAGGGAGCCCATTTTACAAAGTCATCCAGCATTTCCCGGATACCAAAGTTGGCCAGTGCCGTGCCAAAAAACACCGGGGTCATTTTGCCCGCCTGATACAGCTCCAGGTCAAATTGGTGGCTCGCGCCTTTAACCAGTTCTACCTCATCGTGAAGATCGTCATAGAGTTCACCAAGGAATTCGCGGGCTTCAGCGGAATCAATACCCTGAATGCGAATATCATCGGGGATAACATTACCCTGTCCAGGTGTGAAAATATGGAGCGTATCGGTGTAAAGGTTGTAGACGCCCTTAAAGCTTTTGCCCATACCTATAGGCCAGGTAATGGGAGCGCACTGAATATTCAGAACAGACTCGATTTCATCAAGCACCTCAATCTGTTCCCGAACCTCGCGATCCATTTTGTTGATAAAGGTAAATATGGGGGTATCACGAAGGCGGCAGACCTCCATTAATTTTATGGTTCGGGCTTCTACACCCTTTGCCCCATCAATAACCATCAGGCAGCTATCAACCGCTGTAAGGGTTCTGTAGGTATCTTCAGAGAAATCCTCGTGTCCTGGGGTGTCAAGCAGGTTTACAATCCGGTCATGATAGGGAAATTGCATCACCGATGTTGTTATGGAAATACCCCGTTCCTGCTCCATTTTCATCCAGTCTGAAGTTGCCATTCGCCCGCTCTTGCGCCCCTTAACGGTTCCGGCAAGCTGAATGGCACCACCTAATAACAGAAGCTTTTCTGTCATGGTCGTCTTACCGGCATCCGGGTGAGAGATGATGGCAAAAGTGCGTCGAAGCCCCACTTCATGGGCTATAGAAGAGTTTGACATTTTTAAAAATCTTAATTTTTACGCATCTGCTGATGTGTCTATAGATGTATTAGCCAATACAATTGGCCGCAATCCTATCCAAATCCTTAGCGCATATGCAAGATAGTAACTTTTGTTATAGCTTTTAAGCTGAATACCTTCCCTGACTTGATCCGGGGTTTTTCGTCCGTCAATATTATCTATTGTCCCCCATTTATGAGATAGGGGGTAATAGGGTATGGTGGTGGTTACTTATAATAGTGGAAGATCAGTGGTGGTGCTTGTCTAACCGGTTCTGATGGCATAAAAATTATAAAAAAAGGGGAAGGTGTGCCAGATTTTTTCGCTACGCAAGGTGCATTTCCTGTATGGGGGGCACCTTCCTACGGGCAGTTTTTTGGCAGTCCGGTAAAGAATTGTATTAATTCCCGGGTACTTTTCCCGGATGGAGAAGGAATATATAACCGGTCAGTCACTGCCTTTAATCCTCCCTTTCAGTTCCTTCATGGCATATCGATGCCTTCATTGTATGGCTACCATAGTGGAGGTATACCTAATTACCCGCCTATGCAGAACCCTTGTTTATCAACCACTGCGATGGGATTTAACCCCAGATCCCTCTATGATCGTATGATCAGACCCTTTAGCCCAACTAATATCTACCCCTCCAAAAGTCATTCAGGGGTATCAGTGACCGAGTCTGGTTCACCAGCTATTGGGCAAAAGGATCAACGGGATGGTGATGCTAAAGTGAATCAGGGTAATAAGGTGTCAGGGGCTATATTCCCAGATGCCGGTGATTTTGCAGCTAAACCTGACGAGAATGAAAAAACGGATCCGGGTTCTATCCAGGGAGACAGGCGGTACAACCATCCGGTAAAGGCTGACTTGCCTGAACAGCGTTTAAAGGTTGAGAAAGATTCAGGTGGACTGTCAAAGGGCTGGAAAAAAGAGCAGCAGGGTATAGACCAGCAGGCTGAACATTTTGATTCCTATAGACGCAGGAATGTGTTGGTGGTTAATGAGTGGTTTCCTGTGGCAGAAAACGCTGAGCCTGAACGCTGGCTGTTACAAAAACCCTTTAAGCAGTTAACGGGGTTAAAGTGGAAAGCGTTACCTGCCCATGAGCAGAGACGACTAGTTGATAACCTTCGTCAACATCTTTGCTGGCAGCCTGTAGACCTGAAAAAGAATAGAGACTTTGCAGTGGATCGTACAGCCTGGTATCTATCATCCAGGCATCAATCGGGTTTTCAGGAATGTTCACCGGACACGGCAGCTGTGTTAAGGAAACACTATGGGAGGGATGGAATAGTTTTCGGTGATCATGTCATTGAGGTGGTTAACCAGGCTATTCAAGAATATACGGGTCAGCTGACTGTTTTGCGGGTTTCAAAATCAATGTTGAATATGGAGCAACTCAGCGGTCGCACAGCTGCATTGCTGGGTAGCTCGCCATTGGAGGCCGGATTTCAAGAGTGTAACCAGCTTGCCGGGTCTCTGCTCTCGGAGTTAGAGGATGCTGAAAAGCAAGCGGAACACTCTTTAAGTATGCTTCCTGAACCGTTACAGGCTCTGTATAAAGCCATGATAGCTGATCTTGAATGTCAGAAGGATAAGATAAAGAGCTTTATGGCCCGGCTTGATGTAAACAGTGATGATAACCCCCTTGGTCATGATAAATGGCAAAAAGTAAAAGCGAATGAGTTAAAAGTTGCTATAACGGTGGTTGATAATAAGCTTCAATCTCTGGCAGCAAAAAAAATACCTGACCAAGAAAGGATAAAGAGCCTTTCTAAATTAAGGGGGGATTTGGTTAAAGAGTTGGATTATGTGGGCAAGGGTATTGATGGTTATGATTATGAGGCCCGGAGCAAGGGGCGTTTAAGAACCCATGACTATGTGACCTCTATTCGAAAACTGTTATTTCAAAAAGGGGTTGCCAGCAGCGAAGATAAAATCAAGAGCAGGCAAGGTAAGGCACGAGCTGAAGTTTTAAAGAAGGGTTGGCAGCCAATATCGAAACAACTGGCTATTGAGGCAGGCGATAAGACCGGGCTTTATACCAGTCAAATAATACCGGCATCTTCTTTATCCTTGTATACGGGATCTCCAGGTAAAGAATCAACGCCGGGAAAATGTATATTGCAATATAAGGAAGGGGAGGGAGTCCCTTCCCTGTGTAACTCTGAGGCCAGACATGCGGTTAACCTTAATGAAACCGGGCTTTATAAAGGAGAAAAAGAAGGGGAAGGGGGAGGAAATCCTCTTTTTAGGGGGCTGCGCTCGGGAACCATTGGCCCTGGACCGATGTTTGTTCCTGATAAAGCAGAGAGGCAAACGGCAGCCAGGCAACGGGCCACAGAGTTAGTGGTTGCGGCCTTAAGGCTTGAATTCGAAAATCACCCTGAAAAATGGCTTGATTCACTAAAGGGGCAGACTGTGCCTGTCAGGCTGGTGTCCACCTCTTTGCTATCTACGGACGCTATTAGAAACAGTACCCTTGTCAAGAAACTTGTAAAACAGGGCGTTGATATAGGGTTGAAAGATAATGAGCTGGAGATGCAAAAAGAGCAGGTGGAAGCACTTGAAGAGATTAAAAGGGAGCTTGAGGCTGGTGGGACGGTGGCTATTCGGGATGCGGAAGGCACCGTTCATTCAGTGAAGGTTGGTCTGGAAACAGCTACCTTTAATTTTGGAGTAAATCTACTGTCTTTAAAAGAACTGGGGGAGAAAGAGACAAATTACGGCAGTAAGGATCACGACAAACGTTTTATCGGTTTTAAGGAGCATGCCTGGGATGAAGCCCCAAAGTATAACATCAAGGCGCTTAAGACCTTAATGGGTGATTTTGACAGGCCGGGAGCCTGGGAGCCAGGAGGGTGGGTCCAATCATTTATGGAAAAACCGGATGCTTCTGATCAGGACAAGAAAATCGTTCAGCAGCTGGCGAGGCAAATCAGGGAACTTTATCTTACCGGTGACTATAAACAGGAAGGGGAGGATGCCTATAAAATGGTGGCCCGTATTAGTTTGCTGGCCTATAAAATCGGGGCTGTATCTCATTTTAACTGTAAAAGTGGCAAAGATCGTACCGGTGAGGCAGACGCTACAGTAAAAAGACTGGCGGCGGAAGTGGATGCATTGGGCTATGTCCCTGATCCCTGGGAGCCTGTTTCTCGCCAGGATCAATTACGATCACAGCTATTTGCCTGGAATAGCGGCAATATGGAGCTGCTGCTGCAAAATGCTAATGAGCCAGGCTATAAAGTAGCCACTGGCATGAATCGTATCGGCCCCACAGTTTGGGGTAAGGTTCGCCACCAGGGGCATCCGCAATTTGAAAAAGCCAAACAACGGCCAGCTCAGCTTAAAGGGCTTTTTGCACCTGCTGCTTAGGGGGTGCTGATGTTTTATTACGAGCACTGGCTTTGTGACCCTTCGGGTATTGAGTAAGCCTGCTAGTACATTATTTCAATTTGATTGGCAACAAGTTAATGCTGCTGCTCATTAGGGGCTGTTGATGTTTTATCGCGAGCCACCCGGAGGGCCAAAGCCAGCGCTTCCGTGCCGTCGTTGCAGCAGCTTGAAAGGCATGAGCATTCCTGCGCTGCTACGCCTAACCACGAAAACGCTGGCTTTGGCTGAGCACGCGATAAAACATCAACAGCCCCTAGGCATGATCCTGATTTTCAGTAAATTATGTCTCAAAAGTCCCATATCCAACTTGTCCTGAAGAAAAGCAAAAGCTGAACCAAAGTATTGATGGTGAACAGCATGCTCACCTTGTTGCCCTGACCTACTCTGAACTACAGAAGGTAAGGCTCGGTGGATGCTGGAATTACTACGAATTGCTTGCAGAAAAACTGGTTGAATATGGCTGAAATAGAGCCGGGTGTAGGATTTCGTAAAATTATGGAGAGTGGCTATAGTTAATGAAAAAACACCAAATAAATAAGGGGAAGGAATATGGCATGTAAAAAAATACCAATAACCACTATCATCTCACTGAAATTTATTTCAATATGCTTTGGAATGAGTTTCAGTTTTTCAATATTTGCAGCTCCGATTCCTCCAGCTAATTCTTGGGATTCATCCAAGTTTGAAAGTTTGGTATTAATACTAGACTCTCAAGGCACTTCCAGTATTTGGTGTAGAGGTATTATGATTGCTCCTGACTGGGTTATATCATCAAGTGGTTGTATAAAAAATAGACAGAAGGATTTTCCTGAAAATCTCTATATTGCAGTATTATCAAAAGATACCGGTAAAAAAACTAAGTTTTATAATGTGGTTAGAAAGGAGTCACACCCAAATGCTCGGAATTTACCATGGGAAGGAGCTGATATAGCATTACTAAAGTTAGAAAAACCAATTACTAATCTCAAGATATTACCAATTGCACCTTTATCATTGCCAGGAGATAATATTCTTTTGGAAGGACAGGCTTCTGTTTTAGGCGAAAAATTTTTTCCTTATTATAAACAGTCATTTGAATATGAAGCCATTGTTAGTCCGAAAAATAAAAATGAAAGTAATTGCAACCAAATAATGAGAAGCCTTGAAAATGATCAAAGTGATTTAATCTGCGTACATCACTACCTGAAAAATGATGGTTTTCACCTTAGCCACCTAAATCTCATTTTTCAAACATTTGATGATGCAGGAAAACCTATTAAAGAAAGTGAAATAAATGGTTATAATCAACTAAGGCATAAATTTGTTTCTCCATTCGAGACGTTAGGTGGTTTCATACATGGAGCACCATTAATTGTAAATGTATATGGTAAAAATTATTTATACGGTGTTTATAGTCACATATTTATTAACTCAAGTTTTCCTCCTCCATCAAAATATGACCGACTCCTTTGGGAGTCAGCTTTGTATACAGACTTAACTCCATATGCAGGGTGGATAGAAAATGTTATAGATAATTTTAAGTAATTGAATGAACAATCACTGGCTGAAAGCTGACAGGTTACCATGACAGACTGAAAGCAATGGAAGTGTTTAAAATTCGTTTGTGTTACGCTGAGTCCGATAGTCGTGTCCCATTTTCTCCATGCCTTGTTGTTTAAACCGCGCCAACATAGAAAGCGCATGTTTTCTAGCCTTTTGACTGGCGCGGTTTAGATGGGGGTGTTTTTCTCAACTTTTCCACTTCTTCATCCAGTGAGGAAACAACCCACCAGCAATTCCCGCAGACTTGATTAAAGCCCTTAATAACAAGGGCTGTAGCTTGGTAGCCTCTTGCTAAAATCGCAGACTATCCGGTAGAATTTCACCACAATAATAATAACGATGCTCATGTTGTGCCGCTAACGAAACCAAGAACCATTGCTGAAAAACTGCTCAAAATAGTCTCTGATGAAGCGGGTCAAATTCCAGACTTTCGCAAGAAAAGCCAACATGACAAAATTGTCCTTCATGATGCGGTCATGAGTGGCCTGGCAGTCATGCACCTGAAATACCCTTCATTACTGGCTTTTGATCAGGATTGTGTCAATAACCCAGATAGGCTCAAGAACTTAAAGTCGATGTACAATGTCAGCTGTGTCCCCAGTGATACCTATCTGAGGGATCTGATTGACCCTATCGAAACACGCTATTTAAGGAAGTTCTTTACCCGCCTGTTTGCCTTTGTGCAACGATCTGGGCGGCTTAAGCAGTTCACTTATTTTGAGGAAGGGTATCTTGCGCCTATCGATGGTACGGGGCACTTTTGCTCAGGGAAGATTAGTTGTCCTGAGTGTTGTGTAAAAGCCAGGCAGCAAAAATCCGCAATACTACCATCAGTTACTGGCCTGCTGTCTGGTAAAGCCGGGCAAGAAAGAAGTATTACCTTTAATGCCTGAACCCATCATCAAACAAGTTGATGCGTCAAAGAATGATTGTGAGAAGGTAGCGCTCAAGCGGCTATTGGCGAATTTATCCAGAGAGCATCCGCACCTGCCACTGGTTCTGACTTTTGATGACCTGTACTCAGATGGACCGACCATCAAGTTGGTAAAGTCCTTTGGCTATAGCTTCATTATGGTGGCAAAGGATTCAACCCATGAGTCGTTATACCAGGCCGTCGATGAGCTGGATTGTGCAGACAAAGTGGTGCGCTATGAATATACCGATGATAAAGGGTTTACGCACTGGTTCCGGTTTGTGAATGGTGCCCCCATTAACAAGTCACACCCGGATGTGCTGGTTAACTTTCTCGAATATATAGAAATTGATCCAGAGGGCAACAAGAAGTACGTCAACACCTGGGTCACGGACATTGAGCTTTCAGCCGAGAACGTGAATAAATTCATGCGAGGAGCACGCGCTAAATGGAAAATTGAAAACGAAACGTTCAATACACTGAAAACACAGGGCTACCATCTCGAACACAATTACGGGCACGGAAAGCAGCATCTGGCCAGCAATCTGGCATGCCTGACTTTTACGGCCTTCCTCATCAACCAGATAGAACAACTGTCTTGCAAGCTCTTCCAGGAAGCGCTCAAGATAAAAAAGTCTAAAAAGGCATTCTGGCATGCCATACGAGGGCTGTTTGACTGGTTCTGCATTGATAACTGGACAGACGTATTTACAGCTATCATTGAAGGGCGAAGTGTGAGCTTGAAGTTGCTGACTGTCGATACGACATAGAGCGTTGATGTTAGCCCTGTGACCTGTGTTACCTGTCATTAAAACCGACTGCCGATATAGCAGCAGTCTGGCTCTGTTCATCCGCGATAAAATCATTTTTAATTAACTGAAAATGTGCCAGCCGGAATCTGGTTTGCGGGAATTGCTGACAACCCACAGACGGTCAGTCACAGCTATTGGGTCTTGATTAATCTCCTGGCAAAATTGATTGACAGCACCGGCAAGTTCATCTTTTGATCCATAACAGTAATGGTAGGTTAAATCTTCCCGAAGCTATCGCCACAAAGCCTTTACAGGCATAAAATCGGGACTGTAAGCGGGTAGCGGTATCTGAGCTGTTTTGCTACTTCTTGTACAATAATGGCTTTATGGTCAGAAGCACCATCCCAAATAATACCAATATCCCGATTTGGGTTATCCAACCGGATACGCTCCAGAACATTTACTGTATGTTCTTTATTCCCTTTGGGATAAGGCCATATTTTGACTTGTCCTTCATTAAAGTAGTACAGACCATAGAATATCACTTTAGCAGAGAGGCCGGGAGAGTCAGAGGATACCCAGAAGCTGAGCGGCCTGATTAAGCAGAGGTTATGAAAAAATGCTGACGTTTCGCAGTAGCCCAGGAATAACCTAAAGGTCACGCGGACTCACGTCTTTCAAGCTACTGCAACGACGGCACGGAATCGCTGGTTTTGGCCCTTCGGGTGGCTCGTAAAGCGGCTTTCCGACTGCGTTGGACTGGCTTGACGTAAAACAACTATGCCTGCACCAGTCCTCCCGGTGTGCCCCATTGGGTATTGCGGAAAACCGCTTTACGAGCCACTGAACTCACGATCAAACGTCAACAGCCCCTAGCGTGGTGCGGTTTAGTAATCTCAACTGTCTTACCCCGTTCCCAGCGGTTTGCTGGGAATGCATATGGGGGTTTCAGCGTATTTAATCCTTTATGGATATTAACGCTTATCTGCATCAGTGAGTGTCAGTTTGTTCTTTCAGTGGCGAATAAGGCAAGGTCTATCATGGCCTGTTTGTGCGGGGAGTCTGGCAAATGCGTCAGACAGTCAATCGCTTTTGCGGAATAGTGTCTGGCTTTTTCTGATGTATAGTTGAGGGCTCCACAGGACCTCACTGCCTCAATGATCTTATCCAGATTATCCAGTCCCCCTTTTTGGATAGCCTGGCGAACCAGTTCCTGCTGACCGGTATTGCCATAACTCAGGGTATAGATCAGGGGTAGCGTTGGTTTACCTTCAGCCAGATCATCTCCCAGGTTTTTACCCATCAGCTCACTGTCACCATTGTAGTCCAGCAGGTCATCAACCAATTGAAATGCCATTCCCAGATAATTGCCATAATTGGCCAGGGCTTTCTCCATTTTTTGATTGACACCCGATAGCACTGCCGCTGTGTGGGCTGAAGCTTCAAATAGCATGGCTGTTTTGCAGCGAATGACGTCCATGTAGTGCGCTTCGGTTACTCCCGCATCACGAACATTCATTAACTGCATCACCTCGCCCTCGGCAATGACATTGGTGGCATTGGCCAGAATGTCGAGCAGTCTGAGGTTTTCCAGCCCTACCATCATTTGAAAGGCCCGGGAGTGCAGAAAATCGCCAACAAGCACGCTTGGGGCGTTGCCCCATACGGCATTTGCCGTATCCCGCCCCCTGCGCAGATCCGATTGGTCAACAACATCATCATGTAGCAGGGTGGCGGTGTGAAGCAGCTCAATAATAGCTGCCAGGGGAATGTGGTTATGACCCTTGTAGCCACATGCCCGTGCTGTGAGTAAAACCAGTAATGGGCGGAGCCGCTTGCCGCCGGACTGAATGATGTATTGCCCGATCTTGTCGACCAGGGCAACATCAGAATGCAGTTGCTCGCGAATGCACTTGTTCACCAATTCGAAGTCTTCGCGTACAACGACCTGAAAAGAAGGTTGCTTTCTGTCTGGCATAGGGCTGTGTAAGTGGATTTAAATCTGCAATCCTATGGAGAGGGGGTAAGTCTGTCAATAGGCAGGGAACCGATGGTGTTATCCGGTCTCAAGCGAAGTAATGCTATAGATTCGCTGATAATCAAGGTTCGGGATATAACCTGTGTACATTCTGGCGGCTTTAAATACCTCTTTAGCCTTGAGTTTTGCACCTATTCTTAATGCGGCTTCATTCAATTCCGGTGTATCTAAAAAAACGCGCTGTCCTTGGCTTTTTGAAAGAAAGTAGAACAGTAATTGTTCCGCAATTTCGGGCGAATCAGCAAACAGGGGACCCACTTTATAGCCGTTGATACAGTGGCGCATTACCCCATAGCCTTGTAGCTGATTGTTGAGTAGCCATGCTGCTTTGATGGTGTGGGGCTGGGCAAGCCATACCTTGAGGAAAGAGGAACGGGATGCTGGAAAAAGCCTGGCTTCATAATCCAGGAGATCGGCCAGGGGGATGGCTTCGAAATTTGCAATGAGCTGCGGTGGCGTGGGGGGAGTGATTATCGGCCGGAACTCAAAACGGAATGTGGTGTACGCAAATCGAAAACCAATATGGCGATATTTGGAAATATTTTCCATAACCCCATCAAGACCGATATTTCTTTGACCTGCAATTTGTAGTCTATGCCGGGTCATGGCTAAGCCATAACCCAGCCCCCGGTACTCGGGTTTGATAATATAAAGGCCAAAAAATGCAAAGCCGGGGGAGTAATTAAAGACAGCACTGACGCCTGTCAGTTGGTTGTCGATAAAGCAGCCCAGAAGACCGGCAGGGAAAAATTGGTAGAGTGTTTCTGCATCGTTGATGCCCGGGTTCCAGCCCTCCTGTTTGACCCAGTCAAACATGATGTGGGTCTCTTCCCGGGTGAGAGGTCTGACCAGTGGCAGGGTTTTAGAGACTGGAGTTATCATTGTTACCCTCCTTCTTCATAGGGGCAGGTGGACAGTTTTCCTGCCAATAATCAGCGATGGACGCTCTGGTGGTAAACCAGACATGGTTATGGGCCTGGGCATATTCGATAAATTTTTTTAAAACCTGGCTTCTACCGGGATGGCCTGACAGGCGGCAGTGTATACCGATAGACATCAGGGTCGGGTGCTCTTCGCTTTCATGGTAAAGGGTATCAAAGGTGGCTTTCAGGTGTTGCCAGGCTTGTTCGGGAGTGCTCCAGCCCGGGGATAAGGTATATTGGCAATCATTATTCAGTAATGTATAGGGGATAATGAGATGGTGCTTGCTTCCGGTATTTAGCCACCAGGGCAAGTCGTCAGAGTAATCATCACTGTCGTAGGTCAAGCCGGCATCAATAACAAGTTCGCGGGTATTACGGCTTTTTCGTCCTGTATACCATCCGGTCACCTTTTTTCCGGTACTGCTTTCGATAATATCCAGGGTGCGATGGATATGCTCTCTTTCAAGGACTGCGTCAACCTTGCTGTAGTCTATCCAGCGATAGCCATGGCCTGCAATTTCGTGGGGAGAGCCTTGCAGGTATCCGGCAAACTCCGGGTTTCTTTCCAGTGCGAGTCCACAGGCAAAGATGGTGGCTGGTACCTTGCACCTTTCAAATAATTTTAACAGGCGCCAGCACCCCACCCGGCTACCGTAGGAATACAGACTTTCTGAAGAGAAGTGACGAGCCTGAGATAAAGAAGGCAGGGCGGAGAAACCACTCATCAGGTTTTCAGAGCAATCATCGCCGTCAAGGGGGTTGCGCTCTGCACCTTCTTCATAATTAAGTACCAGGCTGATTGCCAGCCGGTTGCCCAAAGGCCATTGAAACCGTGGACGTTGTTGACCGTAACCCTGCCAATCACGCGGGTAAGTATCTTTCATGGAGTAAATATAGCCAATGAGACTTGCCAGTTCCGTTGCATTTCCTTAAAATTTGCGCCCCTATCTGAGAATCCGGGATAACGTGCCATTTTGTCTGGTGCTACAGTGCTTCACAGTGCTGCCATGCCCATGCGGTGTTATCCGGTTGTCAATCAGTGATTTTTAGATAGCAAAATTCCGGCAGTACCTGGGAGCTGATCCCGGGTTTTTGGTCGGATGCCTTTGACAAAGAGGCTCTATAGGATTTTCGGAGATTATAATGTACGCAGTTATCAGAACCGGCGGCAAGCAGTACCGCGTTGCCGAAGGGGAAACCCTCAAGGTTGAGAAGCTGGAAGCCGCAGCCGGTGACAGTATCGAACTCAACGACATCCTGCTGATCGCTAATGGCGAAGAAGTTAAGGTAGGTGCACCTGTAGTTGATGGTGCCAAGGTTACTGCGGAAGTGGTAAGCCACGGCCGTGGACCCAAGGTTAAAATCATCAAGTTCAAGCGCCGCAAGCATCATCGCAAGCAGATGGGCCACCGTCAGTGGTTCACTGAGCTGAAAATTACCGGTATTGCAGGCTAAGGAGAGAGAGAATGGCTCACAAGAAAGCTGGCGGTAGTACCCGCAACGGTCGCGATTCAGAAAGTAAACGCCTTGGTGTCAAGCGCTTTGGCGGTCAGGCTGTTCGCGCCGGTAACATCATTGTTCGTCAGCGTGGCACCCAGTTCCGCGCCGGTGAAAATGTAGGCATCGGTAAAGACCACACTCTGTTTGCCAAGGCTGACGGTAAAGTGGTATTTGAGGTTAAAGGTCCTCAGAAGCGCAAGTACGTTCGCATCGAAGCGGCTTAATTGTGCTTGTCCGGTTGACGAGCACGCTTTGAGCTGTTTCTGATACTGGTCATAGAAAGCCCCGCCTAGTGCGGGGCTTTCTTTATATAGTATGGTGTTTAAACTTTCAGTGTCTGCAGATAAGTTTTTCGCCAGACGGTGAGTGGTTGAGAGTTTATCTGTGGGCACTGGGCTCTGGAAGTGAAGTATGCTAACCGGAAGATAGCTCCGGTTAAATTGTGCCTGGTGCTGCAGGAGGTTGATAATGAAGTTTGTAGATGAAGCGCTGATTAATGTACAGGCTGGAAAGGGTGGCAACGGTTGCCTGAGCTTCAGACGGGAAAAATTTGTTGCCAAGGGTGGCCCGGACGGGGGAGATGGCGGTGATGGTGGCAGTGTCTACATTGTTGCTGACAATGACCTGAATACCCTGGTGGACTATCGTTATCAGCGTCATTATGAGGCCGAAAGTGGTGAACAGGGGCGCGGCCGCAATTGTACCGGCGCCAAAGGGTCGAATATTGAGCTGAAAGTCCCTGTGGGTACAACGATTGTTGATGATGAGACAGAAGAGGTTATTGGTGACCTGACCCGCGAAGGGCAAAAACTAAAGGTGGCTCAGGGTGGCTTTCATGGCCTTGGTAATACCCGTTTCAAGTCCAGTGTTAACCGGGCACCCCGTCAGACTACAAAAGGTTCTGAAGGTGAGGCCAGAACCCTGCGACTGGAGTTGAAGGTTATTGCCGATGTTGGCTTGCTGGGTATGCCAAATGCAGGTAAGTCGACGTTTATCCGGTCTGTTTCCCATGCCCGTCCGAAGGTGGCTAATTATCCGTTTACCACACTGGTTCCTAACCTTGGGGTGGTCAGTGTGCAAAAGCATCGCAGTTTTGTGGTGGCGGATATCCCGGGACTGATTGAAGGGGCTGCTGAAGGTGCCGGATTGGGTATTCGTTTTCTGAAACACCTGGCTCGCTGTCGAATTCTGCTTCATCTGGTTGACGTAGCACCCTTTGATGAAACCGATCCTGTAGAGAGTGCGAAGGCTATCGTTAATGAGCTGGAGAAGTTCAGTGGGGCGCTGGCGTCCAGGGATCGCTGGCTGGTACTGAATAAGGTTGACCTGCTCCCTGAAGATCAGCAGGAGACGATTTGCCAGCGCATTATTGATGAGCTGGAGTGGGAGGGGCCGGTTTATCGTACTGCGGCTATAGCCAGCAAGGGTACTGAGTCGCTCTGCCAGGACATCATGAACTTCATTGAAGAGCGCAATCTCCAGGAAGCTGAAAATGAAGAGATGGCACAGGCGGAAGAAGCGCAAAGAGCACGAATGGAGGCAGAGGCCCGGGCTCGAATGCGGGAACTTGCCGAGCAACGTCGTGCCAGAAGGATCGCAGCAAAAGCGGCAGCTGCCGAGGCGGAAGCTGAAGAAGATGCGGATGATGATGTTGAGGTTTTTTACGCTCCCTAAGCGAATACTATTCATTTGAATGCAGGCTTTGAGTGACCCGATTTCTTGGGAGTGAAATGAATGAGTGAGCGTAGCCGGTTACGGTCAGCCCAGCGTTGGGTGGTGAAGATTGGCAGTGCCCTGTTAACCAATGATGGTCAGGGACTTGATATGGGCAGTATGGATGCCTGGGTAAGACAAATCTGTATGCTGCGTCAGCAAGGTATAGAGGTGGTACTGGTCTCCTCAGGTGCTGTTGCTGCGGGCATGGAGTGTCTTGGCTGGGCTGAGCGACCGGATGCCTTGCACCAGCTGCAAGCTGCTGCTGCTGTGGGCCAGGCGAGGCTGGTTCAGGCCTGGGAAGCCTCCTTTGACAAAGAGGGCGTTCAGCCAGCCCAGATACTGCTCACCCATGCTGACCATAGTAACCGGCAGCGTTACCTTAATGCCCGGGCCACACTGAGGGCTTTGCTTGAGCATGATGTGGTGCCAGTGGTAAATGAGAATGACACGGTTGTTACCGACGAGATTCGTTTTGGTGATAACGATACCCTTGGCGCTTTGGTGGCTAACCTGGTTGAGGCGGATGTCCTGGTGATCCTCACGGATCAGGATGGCCTGTTTACCTGTGACCCCAGGAAAAATTCGGAAGCCCGGTTGATCCATGAGGCTCAGGCCAGTGACTCCAGGCTGGATGCCATGGCTGGTGGCGGTAGTGGTCGCCTTGGGCGTGGTGGTATGCAGACCAAACTCAGGGCTGGGCGGCTGGCGGCGGGTTCCGGGGCAGCTACGGTAATCGTGGGTGGCAGAATTGATAATGTGCTTGGTCGACTGTATCAACAGGAATCTCTTGGTACCTTGCTACTGCCAGATCAAGGGCGTCTTGCAGCTAGAAAACAATGGCTTCAGGGACATATGAGAACCTCTGGCGAGCTGGTTCTTGATGCAGGAGCGGTCAAGGTGTTGAGGGAGAAGGGGCGAAGTCTTTTGTCTGTGGGTGTCAAGGAAGTTAGAGGATATTTCCAGCGGGGCGAAATGGTAGCCTGTGTTGATGAGCAGGGCGGCGAAGTGGCCCGGGGGCTTATCAACTATGGCTCGGCAGAGGCGAGAAAACTTATTGGACGGTCAAGCTCAGAGATTCGCCTGTTACTAGGCTATGAGGGCGAGGAAGAGTTGATTCATAGGGATAATATGATTGTTGGCTGATGGACTGTGTCGATAAGGAACTGGAAAGCCGCCATGAACCGGTTTGGAGTTATGTTTCCAGACCGGATCAGGATATAAATAAAAAGTAGCGCTTATTCAACATTATTTACAGGCTATAACCCATTCTTGGGCGGGAAGTACTGGGAGCGTCTGTGTCATCGCTGTGAGGGTGTTTTCGCTTGTGGCTTATCTTGCTGGCCGCTGGCTTAGCGTCCTGTAGGATTTTTTTTATGCGACGGAGTCTTATATCGCGGTCAGGGTCGTTAGAGGAATTCCGGGCTTCCTGAGCTATATCTAAGAGGGATTGGCCGGAGTAGGTTTTTTTCTCAATCCTGAATCCGTGAGTTCACTGTAGCCCAACTCCTCTGGATCAACCACAAAACGTAAGTTCCAAGTTAAAATGCACCCACTCTAATTTTCACCACCTGGGTGCATTTTTGTGAAACTGAAAATTGAACAATCACAGACGGAATTTTATACACCGGTCGCAGGGCTTTATTTCGTTGGTCATGCACTCAACAAAAAGACAGCGTTAAGCAAATCCCTGCGCAAAATAAAAAAAAGGCACCGTATCACTCATATCGACCTGATCAGAGCTTACTGCGGCCAACTGGCTCAGGGTAAAAGTGATTTTGATAATGTTGATAATAACCGGGATAACGACTGGTTCCGGTTGGCAATGGGCATTAAACAAATGCCTTCAGCCAGCCGCTTAAGACAGCGTTTCAATGAAGATGCCGCCCAACTGATTCCTTTCATCGAGGACAGCCTTACCGATGTCCTGGTTAATCTTCAGGTGCCCGTCACACCCCTTCCGAAAAAACTCGATAAGAAGCAGCACATACCACTGGATATCGACGTATTCCCTATGGATAACAGCAATACCAAAAAGGAGGGGGTCGAGTACACGTATAAAAAATTCTTTGGTTATGCCCCTATTGCCGCTTACTTTGGCTGCGAAGGCTGGTGCCTGGGATGTGAATTACGCCCAGGCTCTCAGCACTCCCAGAATGATTTTATTGGCTTTTTACAAGCAGTGCTGCACCGCAGCCGACGTTTGACCCGAGCGCCTATTCTGGTTCGCCTTGATAGTGGCCACGATGCTGAGGAATCGCGCCGGGAAATCGCCGGGTTCAAAGGTGTGAATCACATTATCAAGCTCAACCCAAGAAAGTATCACACCAAGGAACACTGGCTCCCCATTTTTGAAGAAAAGCAAGTCAAATGGGAGGAGTCGCGTCCAGGAAAGAGTTATGCGACACTCTCAACCGTCTATGAAACCAACTATGGTAACCAGCGTCTGATTATTCGCATTATCAAGCGTACCACTGATACTGTAGGGCAGAGATTTCTGACACCCGATTATGAGCTGGAAGGATGGTGGACAACACTCAGCGAAGCTGACTACAGCGATGATCAGATCATTAATCTTTAT
This sequence comes from Endozoicomonas sp. Mp262, assembly GCF_025643335.1. Taxonomy (NCBI): domain Bacteria; kingdom Pseudomonadati; phylum Pseudomonadota; class Gammaproteobacteria; order Oceanospirillales; family Endozoicomonadaceae; genus Endozoicomonas; species Endozoicomonas sp. Mp262. Next base: position 2,864,304 of record NZ_CP092489.1, read on the forward strand.
GAGGATCATGCGACCAGCGAGCAGTTTCACAGTGAGTTGAAGACTGATATGGATTTAGAGCGCCTGCCTTCAGGCAAGTTTGACACCAACGACCTGGTGATGTGTTTGGGTGCACTGGTCTATAACATTCTGCGCTACATGGGGCAGAGTTGCTTGCTCGGGCCAGATGCGCCGGTACGTCATAAAGCCAAACGACGCCGGTTAAAAACCGTGATACAGGAACTCATCTACCTGGCTGCCCGTCTTCTGAAAAAAGGACATCAATACCGGCTACGCTTTGGTCGTTACTGTCCTGGTTTCAGGTCTTTCCATCAATTAATAAGCCAGCATGCACTTTGTTGATTGAATAGCGAGATAGAAAAAAATGCCATAAATGAGAAAGTACTGTATTGATAACGGTAGGGCTTCTTTCAACCTGTCTTCAAGTTTGATGATATTTTGATCAGCATTTATGCTTAAAAACGACATAAAAACACTTCAATCAATAACCCGAGTTATTTTCAAAGGAAAAAATTAATCAGCACATTTTCAAAACTGCCGGGCAAATCAAGAAATCACGGATTCAGGTCAATATCAGCTCCTTCATTTACCAGTAGTTCGAGCGTGTCTGGTTGCAAGTATCTGGCAGCAATGAAAATAGGAGGCATGAATTCTGAGCTATGACCGCTAACATCAGCGTTATGTTTCAGGAGAAGTTCAGCCAATTGCATATTTCCATACTGACAGGCGAGACTGAGAGGGCTTTTGCTGACACTGTTTCCATTGAAATTTGTTATAGAGAAATTAGGATTGGCTCCTGCTTCCAGTAATAGTGTTGCCACCTGAAGTATTTGTAAGTTTTCCTGTCTAATATTTGCGATATTCCATAAAGGATGGCTTTGTCCGGGAGTATCATGAACTGTTTCAGGATTTATCTTAATACAGGGAAAGTTTTCTGCGTGGAGGATTAGAGACTCTGCTGCATCGTATTGCTCATTGAGTATAGCGTCTGATATTAAATCTTCATTTGGGTGAGGTTTAAGACCTGTTTGTAAAAAATACGCGATTACATCATTTGCTCCTTGCTCTGCCGCGGAGGATAGTAATGATCTGGGGGATAATTCAGATTGAGCTTTTTGCAGGGCGGATGAATCCTTGTTTAAATTGAATTCTTTGAGTTCGATTACGTCATTTTCTGCGATGGCCTCTTTGATGGCTTGTGCTATTTCTTCTTCCTCTGTATCGAGTTGTTCCTTAATCTGTTTCTCAATATCTTTTTGGTTTTTTTTGATAAGGCTATCCCGGTTAATTTCCAGCATTGACGTTGCTAGAGGATCCATTCTAGGATCATCTGTGGATAGCGGAGTACGGCAGGTAGGGCATGTCGTAGGTTCTTTTAGATTTTCGAAGCAGTTGTTACAGATTACATGTTGACATTTGCGTGTACGAAATACCTTTTGCCCCTTTATTTCTAAGCATATTGGGCACTTAAGCGCTTCAAGTGTATTTATTTCAGTTTGACAGTTTGTGTTATTGATCGAGACAGTTCTGTCTCTGCCAGCGAGAAAGTGGATTGTTATGGCTTTTGTGCTGCGGTTCTCCTCCGTTTCGAGATAAGAGACCTGTTTGGGATTAATGACATTGCCAGTGATTGGTGCAGTCTGGTTAGTATTTGATAGCATAAATTACCCATTTTTTATTATTTTTTGTTTTTCACTGAGTTTAATTAAGTCAAAGAAAGATAATTGGTTGGACGTACAGGATGATAAGGAAGTTCCATCGTCTGTCACGGGTGCTAACAATCTTGTCAGATGTGTCTATAGAGCTTTGAAAGGTGGTCGAGTGTAGGTGGAGCAGCCCAGGAATCAGCTCGAATGGATGTCAAGCCTTATTGGTGCAGGGGCGGCGTATCTATGAATGAAAATGGTGTTGAGGTAGGGGCATAAAAAAAACCGGCATGTAGCCGGTTTTTTTGCAAAGCTTAAAGCTTAGGCGGAAGCCAGTGCTTTAACCTGAGCGTTCAGGCGGCTCTTGTGACGGGCAGCTTTATTCTTGTGAATAATGCCTTTGTCAGCCATGCGGTCGATGACAGGAACGGCCGCCTGGAATGCAGTCTTGGCAGCTTCCAGGTCTTTAGCTTCGATAGCACGTACAACTTTCTTGATGGAAGTACGAACCATGGAACGCAGGCTTGCGTTGTGCTGGCGACGGTTTTCAGCCTGACGGGCGCGTTTCTTTGCGGAGGGTGAGTTTGCCACCGTTGAGCTCCTTGAAATAGGGATTTCGTTCTGTTGATAACAGGGAGGCTTCGGACACCCTGCTGGGTACATGGCCGTGCCGCGGTTACTGAAAAGCCTTCCCGGGTAAGAAGATTTTTCAGCCCATATACCATATCAAAGGCGGGAACTATGCCTATTTATAGGGGGGTTGTCAATAGAGGAACGCTTGCTGGTGGTCAGGGTTGGCAGTGATCAGGTTGTGAATAATCTTGCAGAATAACGACTCAAAAATCTATGACTACAGAAGAGTTAATAATGGCTAAACCACACCAGTTAAAGGACTTTCTATGTGGGTGCGGTTTAGCCCCAAACACTTAATACCCCAGATATCCATAGCGCATAAATCCAAAACATGGCTGGCTAATTACTGATACCTGAGCCATTGGCCAATAGTTTATCGGTGGGCCTACATAAATAGGTGGCGCTATCATATAAGGCTGGACAAAGAACGGCTGAGCCTGCCTTGAGTATAAACGGCAACACCTGTGCTCTGGATTGCAGGGATCTGGTTGCTGAGCATTCTGTACTGGATGAGAAACGGTTGTAGCATTTTGAATTTGAGGGGGCTTTTTTTCAGCATCTTTTTTCTCTTTGTTCTCTATTACCCCAGGCTTTTTCTCAGTCAGCTTATTCATTTTCTCATTCATTGCCTGGAATTCTTTCTTCATCCGCTCATTTTCAGCGGACATATTGGCTAGTGTTTTTCTTAACTGTTCATTATCAGCGGCCATTTTTTGAGAACCCAACTTAATGTCAGCTGCCGCATTTTCAATGCTGTTTTTTTCGTTTTGAAGATCTTCAATAACCTGCTGATGAGACTGTTTTCCTAAATAATAACCCAATCCACCGGCGGCCAATCCAGGAATGCCATACTGCAAACCTAATAAGGCAGTTTGTGGAAGCCATTCAGGAATCCAGCTAAACCAGGATGAAGGGGTATCCACTTTTTTGGCCTTGCCTAATAAACTTGCCCGTGGTTTTGCTGGTGTTACGTCTAACATCACATCCTTATAGTCCGGAGCATGGCACTGTCCCTTAATTTTTGGGATAACATTACCTGGTGGAGTAGAAACGTTCTTGTTTATATTGCTAGACCAGCCTGCCCTTTTTGTTGCAGGTGTTATACCCAGCATTACATCTTTATAATCTGGCGCATAACTTTTCCCCTTGCCGGCATTTTTTGTCGGTGGGTCTAACGGACACTGGAAAGGGCCTATCGGGGGGCATTGAGCTGTTCCATTTGTGTACATAAAAACCTCCTTATTTTTAAAATCCTGAATTTAACCGAGTAATCATAATGCTTAAGACTAAAGTTTTAGCCTGTAGTTCCGGAAAAGTCAGAAACGCTGACAATACTGTTAGCTAAAACCTTCACAATGGCATTACACATGTTTTCTACGGCCTCTCCCTCAAGATAAACACCGTCATTCAATAATCTGCATATACCATGGAGCATCCCCCAGGTGACTTGAGCCAGGCGCAGCCCATCTATCGACCGGGTAAAAATACCTTGTTGCTGCCATTCACGAATAAACGCCACAAATCGTTGAAAAGCCTTTTTAGACACCGCGTTTAGCGACTGGGTAGGTGCGCCTCTTTTCCAGACTGGCCTGCCAAACATCAGGTCATATTGCTCGGCATGATGCTGGGCAAAGGCGATATACGTTTGGACAAAATCAGAAAGCCACGGTTTTAGTGGGATGGGTTTAGTGTTAAATAGCGCGTCAAAATGTTTTTCCCAGCCATAAAAACCCTGTTCTGCAATGGCACATAGCAATTCATTCTTGTTTTTGAAGTGGTGGTAAGCGGCAGTCCGTGACACCCCCACCCTTTCTGCCAGCCCCCGCATGGATAATTGTTCAACTCCGGATTCGCCAATCATGCGTGTTGCTTCTTCTATAAGCACCTGCTCCAGGTTGCCATGATGATAGGATTGGGTTTTATCCATAATGCTTCACTCAAAAACAATCTTGACACCGTCAAATTACAGATTTACTTTACCACTCAGACTATAAAAATATCTATAAAATACGAGTTTGCCATGGCCTACCAATCCATCCAGGTATCAGTTGATGCTGATATCGCCCATATCACTCTCCACCGCCCGGACAAACGGAATGCCATGAACCTTGACTTCTGGAGAGAGTTTCCGGAAGCAATCCGGGATATAGAAAATCATTGTCGTGCACGGGTTATAATTTTGTCTGGAGAGGGCTCAATGTTTTCTTCAGGTATGGATTTATCTGTTTTTATGTCTCCTGACTCAAGCTTGATATCAGGAGATCCCGGGCGACGCAGTGAAAACCTTAGAAGAACCGTTCTTCAACTCCAGGCTATTTTTACCCAACTGCAAGAAACCCGGATTCCGGTTTTAGCTGCCGTCCATGGCGGCTGTATCGGGGGAGCCCTCAATCTTGTATGCGCCTGTGATTGTCGGTATGCCACAGAAGATGCTTATTTTTCAGTAAAAGAAACCCGGCTGGGAATGACCGCCGATCTTGGTGTTCTGCAAAGGCTGCCCCACCAATTATCTGAGGGACTGGTGCGTGAACTGGCTTACACGGGCAGAAAGTTATCTGCCAGGGAAGCACTGGCAAGAGGCTTTATCAACCAACTGTTCCCGGATAAGGAGCGTATGCTGGCTCATGTTATGGATATTGCCCGCCAGATAGTGGCCAACTCTCCTCTTGCGGTGGCTGGCAGTAAGGAGATGTTGAATTTTTCCCGGGATCATTCCGTAACAGATAGCCTGAAATATATGGCCACCTGGCAGAGCGGCATGTTTCAACCTAATGAAATGATGAAAGCATTCCAGGCCAATGTTCAGAAACAGCCTGCAGACTTTGATGATCTGTGGCCTGTAACCCCTCCTCTCTCACAAGACGAGAGCTGATTACTACTCTAATAAGAAAGAGGTATACTATGGCTACAAACACCTATTACCCCCACCTTTTTTCGCCATTGGATCTGGGTTTTACTACCCTGAAAAACCGCGTTCTAATGGGTTCAATGCATACCAACCTTGAAGAGCGCCCTCAGGGATTTGAACGCCTTGCAGCATTCTATGCAGAGCGGGCCAAGGGCGGAGTTGGCCTGATTGTTACAGGCGGTATTGGCCCAAATGTTGAAGGGGGCGGTATGCCAGCCGCCGCCCTGTTAAATAAAACAGAGGAGGTGGCTAAACATAAAGTAGTGACCCGGGCTGTCCATAATGAAGGCGGTAAAATTTGCCTGCAGATCCTGCATACCGGTCGCTATGCCTATCATCCCATGAACATAGCCCCCAGCGCCATTCAGGCACCGATTAATCCCTTTAAGCCAAGGGAACTGGCTCCCGATGAAATTGACGGACAAATAGAGGCCTTTGCCCACACATCTTCCCTTGCTAAAGAAGCGGGCTATGACGGTGTAGAGATTATGGGGTCAGAGGGTTACTTTATTAACCAGTTTATTGCTCCCCGAACCAATCATCGTAAGGATCAATGGGGAGGGCGTTATGAAAACCGCATTCGTCTGCCCATTGAAGTTATCCGGCGAACCCGTGAACGGGTAGGCAAGGATTTTATTATTATTTACCGCCTGTCCATGCTTGACCTGGTAGAAGACGGCAGTAGCTGGGAGGAAATAGTTCAGCTGGGCAAAGAGATAGAAAAGGCAGGGGCAACCATTATTAACACCGGTATTGGCTGGCATGAGGCCCGTATCCCAACCATAGCCACCATGGTTCCCCGGGCGGCTTTTACCTGGGTAACGGCAAAGATCCGTAAAGACCTCAACATTCCGGTGATTACTTCTAATCGAATTAATATGCCTGACGTGGCTGAAGAAGTACTGGCCAGAGGCGATGCGGATATTATTTCCATGGCTCGTCCAATGTTGGCCGATGCTGAATGGGCAAATAAGGCAGAAGTCGGGCGAAGCGATGAAATTAATACCTGTATCGCCTGCAACCAGGCCTGCCTGGATCATGTTTTTCAGGGAAAATTGACCAGCTGTCTGGTGAATCCCCGGGCCTGTCATGAAACAGAACTTAATTATGAGCCAACAGTACAGCCTAAAAAACTGGCCGTGATTGGCTCAGGTCCCGCTGGCCTGGCCTTTTCAGTAACGGCAGCATCTCGAGGACATGATATTACGCTGTTTGAGGCATCCGATAAAATCGGTGGTCAGTTTAATATCGCTAAACAAGTGCCGGGAAAAGAGGAGTTTGAAGAAACCCTTCGTTATTTTAAACGACAGATTCAGTTAACCGGCGTCAACCTTAAACTGAATACCAGGGTATCAGCCTCAGACTTGGAACACAGTGATTTTGACGAGGTTATTATTGCTACGGGTATTGCTCCCCGCAAACTGGATATAGCGGGTATGGATCACCCATCCGTATTAAGCTACTTGGATGTATTTAAGGGGGCACCTATAGGTAATAAAGTAGCAGTGATTGGTGCCGGGGGGATTGGTTTTGATCTGTGTGAATATATTACCCAGAAAGGACCCTCAACCACTCTTGATATCCCTGCCTTTATGAAGGAGTGGGGTGTTGATATTACCCTTGAAAGTCGTGGTGGACTTTTACCATCAAAGGGCAAGCCAGAGTCATCCAGGGAGGTTTATCTGTTGCAACGTAAGAAAACCAAGCCGGGAGCGGGTCTTGGCAAAACCACGGGTTGGATACATCGTACCTCACTGGCCAGCCGTGGTGTAAAAATGATTCCTGATTGTGAATACCACAAGATTGATGATCAGGGACTTCACCTGAGCATCGCCGGTAACTCAAGGGTTCTTGGTGTGGACACTATTGTTATATGTGCTGGCCAGGAACCACTGCGGGAGCTAGCTGACACTACCCAAGGAAAAACGCTCCATTTGATTGGTGGGGCTGACAAGGCTGCTGAACTGGATGCTAAAAGGGCCATAGATCAAGGCTGTCGTTTAGCTGCGGAAGTATAACTTTTAGGGGGGCTAAATCCAAAGCATTTAGCCCTCATAGTTTCCTGCTAATAATTCAGATTGTCTTTAATCCAAATAATTCCCAAATTGCTTTAGTGCCATGGGAAAGATTACTTTTACAAGAATAAAAGCTGAGAATGATTAGTGGCAGGTTTTAGGTGGCTGAAATACCTGTTCATCCAATTAACAGTCCACTTCCCTTTACCTTCCTTGGATAAAATATCAATTCCTTCTAAAATATTTGTCAAGTCGTAAATGCGTCTTTTATTATTTCTAATATTTATACCCATTATATTAGAAAGTTCATCTATTCTAATTATTTTTGTTGCATCAGTTGGCCATAATTCACATATATAGCGAGCTACGTCACATCCATATTTTCGCAAGCTTCTGTCTTCTCTTTTTTTTACACCTTCCCTTCTCCGTTGAACAGCTTCTCCACCATCTTTAAATACTCCTGTCACCCTATATCTCTTATTTATCCTCCTGGGGTGACAAAAACAAAAACCATCATACTCGCCAATTATATCCTTCTCTTGAATATGAAAGTCTTTACATTGTTCGCTTTCTTCACAGCAGTTACCAACTATCTCAATGATGCCAAAGCTAACAAAAGCGTTAATTACATCATAGATTCTCCTTCTATAAGACTTTTGTTTCTTTTTACTTTCTTTATTTAAACAATGCATGCAATCACTTTCGCTATCGAATAAAGTTATAAGAAAGGTGTTGTCATTGCTTGGCATTCGTTTCATGAAATTTCTTGCTATTTTTTTAAAACAGTCTTTTTTTATAGACGTTTTAAGACTTTCAGGGTGATGATCAATATCAATGCCAAAAGAATGCTCATTCAGTTGATCTATGCCTTGATTGCCTAGTCTCTGGCTATCCAGGTTTATTATTTGAGTGGAGGCAAGATGTTGGGTAGAGGGAGAGTCGATCAAAGCCTCCGGCTTTAATAAAATCGTTTCTAACGCTATAACTTCTACTGAAACTACCGATGGTTCATTATCTTGTACCCCATAATGATAATTTTGATGTAATGATTCACTTTGATCTGGAAAAGTATTCCAGTCTTCTTCAGTTATGCTTTCAGCACAAAAAAGATTTATCCCATGGTTCTCATCCGAAGTTGAACATAAGGAAGTATCATTTTGTGATTGCTCAAGTTTTATCGGGAAAAACTCATTTTTAGACGGACTCTCAACAGAAACGCTAGGCTGTTGATCACTCTCTGAAAGATATGCCAGCAAATTTTGAGTGGTTGTATCATCCTGCCACTCTTCACCGCTCAATGAAATAGAATCATCTAAATACTCAGTAGAGAGTGATAAATAATCATCCATTATCCACTCTGCGAAAATCTGATTTTCTTCTTCCCAGGAAAATCCATGTGATTTTTCAAATTCAACCTCCTTTTTAACTACTTCTATTGATAAAGCAAATTGTGAAAAGAAACAAAAAAAAACAAAAAGAACCTAAAAAGCAACATGGTCTAAGCCTTTTAAAGTAGAAAAAATAACTATTCATCCAAATAAAAGACTATAGCAGATAAAAAAGGTTTCTAAGGGTTAAATAAAAAACGTTTCAACTTATCCCGAAAAATACCAGTACACTATAAGGACTCATTTTTCCTGGCTTTCTACTATTCTCTTTTTGCAACTGTTTTTTTACGAGAAACAGCGCCCTTTCGCTTTCTAAATTTTTCCTTTACAGGTGGCAAGTTCCGAACTGTTGGCATGCCATTAGTCATTGCTGTTGCCAATAAAGTCCTTAGTTCATGATCCAGATTAATCATAAACGTGTTATAGCTTCCTTTACGCTCAACAATGCTGTCCAGGAATGACTCCCAGCTAGCGGTCATATCTGGCTGGCTGACTTTTTCCGGTAAGGCTTCAATCAGGGCTTTCCCTGTGGCAGTGGCATGAATATTTCGCCCTTCACGGGTAAGAAACTTGCGGGAGAATAACAGCTCAATAATTCCAGCCCTGGTGGCCTCTGTTCCCAGCCCATCGGTTTCCCTGAGTACTTTACGAATGGCCGGGTCTTTCACAAAGCGGGCAATACCGGTCATGGCAGAGAGCAGTGTTGCATCGGTAAAGGGTCGAGGTGGCTGGGTTTCCCGTTCTTTTAATTCTGCATCGATACAGTTCAGCTGTTCCCCTTTCTTAACCGATGGTAATCGTGGCAGATCCAGCTGATCTTTTCTCTCCTGTTGTTGATAGAGTATTTTCCACCCATCATCCACCACCTGGCGATTACTGGCCTGAAATAGCCCCCCTTCAATACGTACCTGGATTCGTCGTGTTTGATACCTGTGGTCTGGATAAAATTGGGCAATATATTGCCTGGCAATAAGCCCGTAAACCTGTTGCTCCGCCCGACTTATTTTATCAATGGCGCTGCGTCTGGATGTGGGAATAATCCCATGATGAGCGCCTACTTTTGCATCGTTCCAGGCCCGTCCTGGTTTATCGGGTGTGGCATTATCTACGGCTTTTGCCCATTGATGATCATTATTGCGGATAGCAGCCAGAACCTCAGGTGCCTGTTGAAAGTGTTCTTTTGGCAAATACCGGCAATCCGAGCGGGGATAGGTAATCATTTTCTTTTCATAGAGTTTCTGGCAGCTTTCCAGAACCTGCCCTGCACTCATACGGTATTGCCGTGCTGCATCAATTTGAAGCGTCGACAGGGAATAAGGCAGAGGAGGTAGCTCTTTACCGGGCTTGTCCTCCGCTAAAACCACCTCCCCGGTTTTCCCTTTAATTCGGTCTATGACGTTTTCGGCAAGACGACGATCCAATACCCGTCCTTCCTCATCCATCCACGGCTGGCATGATTCACTGGGAAGCCACCGGGCCTTGAAAGATTCTTTTTGCCCGGTTTCCAGCACCGCAAAGACTTCAAAATAGGGTTTAGCCTGAAAGTGCGCTATTTCCTGATCTCTTCGAGCCACCAGTCCCAGTATGGGGGTCTGCACTCGCCCTACTGACAGCAACCCGTTATATCCTTCCCTACGTCCTAACAGAGTAAAAGCCCGGGTCAAATTGATGCCGTATATCCAGTCCGCTCTTGACCGAGCCAGGGCGGACACCGATAGAGGCACATAATCATTGTTGGATTTCAGTCTTGCCAAGGCCTTTTTGACAGCCTGAGGGTTCAGGTCATTAATCAACAGTCGTCGTACTTCCTTACGACGGACCGAAGACAATTTAAGAAATTCCAGAACTTCATCCACCAGTAACTGTCCCTCCCGGTCAGGGTCACCGGCATGGACAATGATTTCAGCCCGCTTCAGCAGTTTTTTAATAACGGTTAACTGGTTCCTGCTGCTTTTTCGGGGTTGCAATAGCCACTGACTGGGAATGATGGGTAAATGTTCAAGGCGCCACTGTTTGAAGGCCGGGTCATAGGCATCAGGCTCAGCCTGTTCTAATAGATGACCTATGCACCAGGTGACATAATCACCACCTGCCGTTTCAATATAGCCATTATGCTTTTTGTGGGGTCTGGGCAGTACATCAGCAATCGCCCTTCCAAGACTCGGTTTTTCAGCAATAATCAGTCGCATACAGGGTCACGGTAAACTGTATAAATAACCAGTCAATAATAATCAAAGAGCATAGTCCGAAACAATATTTACTCAAATATTGGCATGGGTTGATGGGGTATTGGTTGAGCATATGGTCAAATCTCAACAGCCTTAAGCCTTGCTTAATTTAACGCCGCTTAACTGTCCTGATTTCAATATGCCGCACATAGCTCAATATGCTAGTCTGGATTAATAATTAGCAAATCAAAGCGCTATGGATTACCTGACCAAAATCACCTGTGACCGCCCGAAACCCAGCTCAGTTAAAACCCATCGTAATCTGGTTGAAGAGACCGAAAGTGACCGTGGGCGAATTATTCAGTCAGCGGCCATCAGGCGGCTACAGCAGAAAACCCAGGTGTATCCGCTGGAAACCAATGCGGCAGTGCGCAGCCGTTTGACTCACTCCCTTGAAGTACAGCAAACCGGACGCTATCTCTCCAGAACCATTCTGGCTAAATTTCAGGCAGCTGATGCGCTGGAAATACATGGTCTGGCCAGTATTGAAACCGCCTTTACCAATCTGGTAGAAATGGCCTGCCTGATGCACGATGTGGGTAACCCGCCTTTTGGTCATTTTGGAGAAGAAACCATCAGCTGCTGGATGGCTGAACATGCGGCAGAGTGTCACAGGAAGTCCCTGAAAGGGAAGGATGGGCACACTTCATTATTTCGAGAAACCCTGCTGCCAGACCTCTGTGTTTTTGAAGGCAATGCCCAGGGCCTGCGAATTATTCATACGCTTCAGGAGTTAAACCTGACGTATTCACAAATAGCAGCCCTGATGAAGTACACCCGGCCACCCTATCAGCCTCGACCAGGAAAACATCAGCCGTTCCACTATCATCAAAAGAAACCCGGGTTTTACTACAGTGAGGAACCCCTTGTCAGACAATTATGGCAATCCCTCAATATAGCTGAAGGCTGTCGTTTTCCACTGGTCTATATTATGGAAGCGGCCGATGATATTGCCTATTGTATTGCTGACCTTGAAGATGCTGTGGATAAGGGCATACTGTCATTCCGGGAATTACAATACCGTCTTAAGGAAGTCTGGCAAGAATTTAGTGGCAATGATAATACCTATCTTCTCGACATTATTAAGGAAGCCAGGTCGGATGCCGGATCCCAAACCTTTATTATCCGCTTAAGAACCCGGCTGGTGAGGGATCTGGTGGATTATGCCTCTTCCCGTTATCTGGAAAATCATCAGGCCATTTATAACGGCACCCTGGACGAACCTCTCATTGATGGTGGCTCCAGTCAACATTTGGCACTAAAGACTCTAAAAACAGTGGCAATCCGTCATATTTTTAACAATCGGGAAAAAGAAACTCCGGAGTTGCGGGGATACTCAGCCCTCACTGGACTAATGAATATATATCGGCCTCTGCTGGAACTGCCAAGAAAGCAGTTTGAAGCCATTGCCTATCAAGATGATGGTGGGTTGTTCATTCAGCAACGGCTTTATCATCGGCTATCCCGGAAGTATAAAGCGGCCTATTGCTCTGCGGTGCAGCAAGCTGAACAAACAGTAACATCTGAGAATCTGAATAATGATCTGGAATGGTACTATCGAGCAAGACTTATTATCGACTATATCAGTGGTATGACCGATCATTTTGTAGTGGCTGAGTTCCAGAGTCTTTCTGCAATATAATATCAATGACTGCTTCTGGCTATATGTAAATTTCACTTTCTATGCCCTTAACGGGCATAGCTTTCTTCACTGATCGAATAAAAAATTAAAATAAAGATTTGGTACTTTTCTTTTTTTAAACTAGCTTTCCAATTATTAAAAAAAACAATCAAAAAACCCTTTAACAAATAAATCAGAATCAATGAAAAAAAATATTCAATTATGCATTGCGTATGTAGTGCTAATAACCACTATCAAATCAACCCATGCTAATATAAAGCAGATGGGAGATAATGTGCAGTATGCATTGCCTGCCATTGCTTTTTCATCCACATTACTTCAATCTGATTTTGAAGGAACCATGCAGTTATTGAAATCATTTGCCACTTCGTCACTGACAACAGAGTTACTAAAGAAAACAACAAGAAAAGAAAGACCTGATAAGTCCAATAAATTTTCATTCCCCTCCGGACATACCTCTGCCGCATTTCAAAGTGCCTCTTTTATCCATTTTCGATATGGTCTAAGTTATGCCATACCCGCCTATATAGCGGCCAGCTTTGTGGGTTACAGTAGAGTCCATGAAAAAAGACATGATATTATCGATGTAACGGCTGGCGCTGCGCTCGGTATTTTTTCATCATGGTATTTTACGACTCGTAAAGAAGATAAAAGCGCCCTTATTCCAACCTTTTCTCAAGACGGGATTTTGTTGAATTATATCCATTCCTGGTAATTATTGATGACAGGGAAATTTGCAATAGATGGCATTAAGCCATCCATGCAGGTCTTTTAATAACTGAATTCATCACTTCAGCAAACCAGCTTTTTCCTTCATTTTCAAAATAACACCTGGCGCACTCATACCCTAAATCAAATAACTCCTCAAGTTCATCATTTTTAACAGAAAAAGCACCGTATTTTTCTATCCCGTCAGGCTCAAGCAGGACATCTGGTAGTCCAAGTTCATCAACCACCTGGGAGACGCTATAGATATCATAAACCCGATCCAGCAGATCAATGGTATTTTTAAATGGCTTATTGTCCATAGGCTTTACAGGGCTTAGATGCATGCCAATTTGAAAATGGCAAAGATCCCTGATCAGGTGCGCCGGGAAATTATTGACAATTCCTCCATCCGCCATAACGGCACCCTGCCACTCTACAGGCGTAAACATACCAGGAAATGCAGCTGAACCAAGCAGAGGCCGGATCAGGGGGCCAGAATTAAAGACCATCATATCAGGCTGTTGAAGGTCAGTTACAATGGTGTAGAGTGGCTTTTTTAATGCCTCAAAACAGTCACTAGGGAAGTAGGGCTTAAGGTAAGGGATCATTTTTTCTGTATGAATAATACCCATTTTATTAAATGAGAGGTGGTGGAAACTAAACATTCGGGTCTTAAGGAAAAAATCCAGTATATAGGCCGGTTTATGGCCCGCAGCATACATTGCCCCGATTAACGCACCGCCACTGGTTCCAGATATAATATCCGGCTCCACGCCATACTCTGCCAGATACTGTAACAAGCCAATATGAGCCATACATTTGGCCCCTCCACCAGAGAGTGTTAACCCTAATTGGTACTGCGGATTGCTATGGCTAATACTTTGGTACACGACATCTTCCTAAACCATAACTAGGGGGCGTTCTCAATTAGACATGTGACCAGCCAGTCGTGATGAGCGCCAGGCTAGGCGCGAACTGCGCAGTGTGGTTGTTCCACATAAGCAGTGAGCAACGCGGCATGGCGCTCATCACGGCTGGCCCTTCGGGTTCCTCACACAGGCATTCATGCCGCGTTGTACGACTTGAACAGGGAACCACCCTGCCCTGCGTCGTACGCCTTGCCTGAATGCCTGTGTGAGGAACGGGTCTCATGACTAATTGAGAAAGCCCCCTAATGTGACAGCCGGATTTTTATATCCGGCTCAGTGAGTGAAGCGGCTTCTAAAGTGCGCTTTACCCGGAACTGTTAAAATCTGACAAAAATAGTTTCACCCTTTCAGCCATTAATCGGGTTGAGAAGCTGCTGATACCATGACCTGGCCTCCCGGAGATGGAATCATAAATACCGCCCCTTCATTATCAGGCTGGGATAATAAGTTTTTAAGGCGCTCTGCACCACTAAACTGACCATCATCTCCCAGGTTAAAAGTACCAAAGTGGATTGCCATACTCTGCTTGGAATCCAGCAAATGATGGGCTTGCAGGGCATCATCCGGTGACAGATGATTGTCTTTCATAAACCAGCGAGGCAAGTAAGCCCCAATAGGCAATAAGGAAAGATCAATCGCACCGTAACGCGCTCTAATTTGTTCAAAGTGCGGCCCCATCCCGGTATCACCTGCAAAAAAAACACGGTGCTGGTCGCTTTTAATTAAATAGCCCAGCCAGAGAGTTTTATTTCTATCCAGCTGTGTTCTGGTAGACCAATGCTGGGCAGGTGTTCCCACCACAGAAACCGAAGGTGTCAGACTCAGTTCTTGCCACCAGTCCAGTTCAACAACCCGGGTGAGTTTTTCCTGTTCCAGTAACTCCTGGTTGCCAAGGCCCACAATAAAAAGAGGCCGGGAATGCTGCTCTAGCTTTTTCAGCGTAGCAAGATCCATATGGTCATAATGATTATGTGATATCACCACTGCATCTATGGGGGGCAGTTCTTCGATAGCTAGAGCGGGTGGATGATAACGGCGGGGGCCTATAAAGGAGATAGGGCTAACTCGTTCAGACCAGACCGGGTCTGTGAGAATATTCAGGCCATCAATCTGAACCAGTACCGTGGAGTGATTAATGAACGTTGCCAGAACCCCCTTTGGATAAGAGGCAGGAAGCTTAACACTGCCCAAGTTCTTTTCCCGCCGTTCCCAGGAACCCGTTTCCTCGCGATTCAGGCGCCAACGTAAAACATCTTTTAGTGTTTTGTCCCTGGTTGGCTCCTGATTAACAAAATGTTTACCATCAAAATGGTCAGACACGGGGCCTTTGTAGCCACCAGTGGAACAGGCAACTAAAAACACCAACACCAAAATGGCAGGAAACAACAATAACCCGGTAATGACTTTTATCACTTACTTATACCTATTATTCTTACGTGCTTAAGTACCTGCTCAATGACATTACATATACTAATCAAACGTCAATAGTCCTTAACACCTTTTCAATAAGATTACCATGTGACACTGGAATCAACCGATAACAAATACCCTCATCTTTCACCGTTTTAAAAAACAGCTTAAGAAAATTACTCGCTGATGACGACAAAGGGTAACCTGCCGGAAACAAGATATCAAAATGAAAGTGCAGTGCTGGCTTGAAGGGTTTAAATGACAAACCAAAGCGACTGAAGTGAATAGCTGTAAAAGGATCAACAATACCATACCCTACACCCGCTGCCACTAAAGCCCCCACACTCATGGCAAAGGAGGCCTCAGCTGCCGGTTTATAAGCGACTCCCTGCTGCTTGAAAACCTGATCAATCATATCCTGGGGTTCAGCATGTTCGTAGCAAACCAGTGGACATGCATCCAGATGCTCAGGGTATATCACGGGCAGTTCATGCAGACTGCTATTTTCAGGCAACAGGCAACACATGTCGCCCTCAAAACGAAGGCATTCCCCATTAATTCCTTTTGCTTCATCCAGAATGGCAAATCCCAGGTCGCATCCTCCCACCTCTATCACTTGTAACACCTGGTCTGAGCGATAATTTCGTAACAGTGTTTTCAGGGAGCCATTGTCCATCTTCCCGATAACCTCCGGAATCACACTGAGGGAAAGCATGGGCATACTGGCAATATGAAAAATACCGGAAGGTCGCTCCCTTATTGCTTTAGCGCTCTTTTCCAGTTGCTCAAGACCAATAAACGATTTTTCAACCTCATAAAAAAAAGCACGACCTTCATCAGTGGGCACCAGCCTGCCACTGATTCTCTCAAATAATGGAAACCCTGTTTGGTCCTCAAGACTGTGTAGCAATCGGGTTACTGCGGGTTGGGTAATATGCAAAGCCCTTGCTGCGGCGGTCACTGTCCCACAGTGCATAATGGCTCGAAAAGCACTGAGCTGTTTGAATTTCATTTTGAAAAAAGGATCAGAGTGTGAAGAAATGGTAATTCTATAACATTTTGTTATGACCTTCCCCGATAGTCTGATTAGACCTGCCGGGTTAACGCCTTATAGTATTTATGCAACAAAAGAAGGAATTTTGGCCCGGGCAACCTTCTCGTTTTAGATACAATTCAGGTTGTCATTTATGTGTAAATCAAGCGCACAGCGTGTAACGGTTATTGGTTCAGGTAATGCCGGACTGACAGCGGCCTATCATTTTAGTCGCAATGGTGCTGATGTATGCCTTTACGGTGCTCCAGGATTTGATGCACCTTTACAGGATATAAAAGCAAAAGGTGGAATCCATGCCATTGATTCCCTGAATGGTGTCACTCTAAGCTTTTCCGGTTTCAGCAAAGTTCATACCGTCACCAACAATATCAGGGAAGCGGTGAGCTTCTCCGATATTCTTGTTCTTCCGGTGCCATCCTTTGCCCAGATACCCCTCTTTGACGCCATGTTACCCCACCTGAAAGACGGTCAAATGCTGGTTATGATGCCTGGCAACTACGGCTCACTGGCATTAAAAAAACATATGCAAGACAATGGTTATACGCTGGATATTACCTTTGTTGATGCCATTTCTATCCCATGGGCCTGCCGAATCAGTGGGCCTGCTGAAGTGGCCATTATGGGGATCAAGGAATATCTGCCTTTTTCAGCCCTGCCAGCCAGCCGTAATCAGGAAGTATTGGATCGCCTGTCCCCTATTATGCCCCTTCCCATGAAACCGCTGGAAAATGTAATAGCAGCGGGGCTTGAAAATATAAACTTCGGTGGTCATCCATTGCTGACAACCCTAAACATGGGATTGCTGGAAAACTTTAAGGGAGATTTTAATTACTACAAAGATTGCTGTTCTGAAGCCACTGCACGGGCCGCCGCAGTGATGGAAGAAGAACGGCTGCAAATTGGCAACGCCATGAACCTGGAGTTGGTTCCGGAACTTGAGGCCATGAACAGCCTCTATGCCATGGATTGCAAAACAGTCTATGAAGTTAACCGCACATCCGAAACCCACGGCAAAATAAACTCTGCTCCGGATAATGCCAGCCATCGCTATATCACTGAGGATGCTGCCTATCTTCTGGTTCCCTGTAAAGAGTTTGCACGCCTGACAAATACCTCTATTCCCATGATTGATGCTTGCCTGACCATTGATAATGCTTACAACCATACGGACTACATGAAAACCGGTCGAAATCTGGCAGCTATGGGGCTGGAACATCTTTCTGTGGAAGAAATCATGACCATGGTCGCCTGAGCCTCTCTCCCTTTCTAACAAGCTATTTATGATCTATTGCCAATGGCGAAAGATCATAACCAGCTTCTAGGGGCTGTTGATGTTTTATCGCTAGCTCAGTGGTTCGTAAAGCGGCCTTACGCAAGGCGAACTGGTGCAGCGCGTAGTTATTCTACGCCAAGCCAGTTTAACGCAGTCGGAAGGCCGCTTTACGAGCCACCCGAAGGGCCAAAAGCCAGCGCTTCCGTACCGTCGTTGCAGCAGCTTGAAAGGCATGAGCACGTGTGACCTTTAGGTTATTCCTGCGCTGCTACGCCTAGCCATGAAAGCGCTGGCTTTGGCTGAGCACGTGATAAAACATCAACAGCCCCTAATGAGAGGGCGTTTAATTTTTCCCGGATAGTGATATGAGTAAATTAAAGTTTCCCTCGGCGTATACCATTCTTTTTCTGCCAATAAACGAGAACCGTCTATTGGCAGAAATCGTTAATACAGCTACTTTCCCAGGCTATAGACAGCCGCTACATTACGGGCTTCCCGCTCAAGGTTATCTCCCCCCCTGGAGAAGGCCTCTTCAAGAGTGGCCGCACCATGAACAACAGGAAACAAGGCATCAATACCATACTGATGAACCCCTTCCGCGCCATTGCCAACACAGCCACATAAGGCAATCACCGGCAGTTCGAACTGCTTGGCGACTCTGGCGACACCAATAGGTGTTTTTCCCTGGGCAGTCTGCCCATCAATACGACCTTCACCGGTAATCACCAGATCTGCACTATCACAATGACTGGCCAGTGAAACGGCCTCCATGACTATGTCAATACCGGGTTTTAATGTGGCGTTCATAAAAGCCAGTAGGCCAGCGCCCATACCGCCCGCGGCACCAGCACCGGGAGTGGCTTCTACATCACAGCCCAGCACTTTGTTCAGTACCCGTGCGTAATTAGCCAGTGCCTGATCCAATTGCTCAACCATTTCCGGCGTTGCGCCTTTTTGCGGGCCGAAAATAGCTGAAGCACCATTATCTCCGGTGAGGGGATTATCCACATCACAGGCAGCAATAAACTCAACGTGCTCCAGGCGGGGGTCAACATTACTGATATCAATGTCAGCAAGATCCGCCAAGGCTGCGCCACCCGCAGGAAGCTCATTCCCTGCCTTATCCAGAAAACGAACCCCCAGGGCCTGCATCATACCGGCACCACCATCATTAGTGGCACTACCGCCAATACCCACAATAATCCGTTTGACTCCCATGCCCAGGGCTCCACGAATCAGTTGCCCGGTACCAAAAGAGGTGGTGTAAAGAGGGTTACGGTTTTCCGGAGCAACCAGCTCCAGCCCTGAAGCACGGGCCATTTCAATCACTGCCGTCAGCCCGTCGCCAAGCAAGCCGAAACCAGCCACCCGCAACTTTCCCCATGGTCCCGTTACTGTCTGGTCAATGATTCGGCCACCGGTAGCGTCTACCAGTGACTGAAGTGTCCCTTCCCCTCCATCAGCCACAGGAATCCTGACGTACTCGGCATCAGGCAACACTTTGCGAAAACCATTCTCAATGGCCTGGGCAACCTGTGCTGCGGTTAAACTTTCCTTAAAGGAGTCTGGTGCAATAATAATTTTCATTCGTTACATCCTTTATCCGAAATTAAATACACCATAAAGCAATGTTGCTGTAACGGTCATGCTAAAGCCAATCAGCGTCTCATAAGGTACCGCCTTCAGGCGCTCCCGAATATTCATGCCCACGCTGCCACCGGTGGAATGGAAAAAACTACCGTGGGGCATATGGTCAAGAACTGTAGCACCGGCATGCATCATTGCCGCTGCTCCCAGGGAAGGAATACCCAGCTGCAGAATAATCGGCCCAAACACATTGGATGCCACAGCTGTACCCGCGGTTGTTGATGCCGTCGCTGCCGACATCATCATACCGCTGAGGGGAGCCAGCAAATAAGCAGGCAGACCGGATACCTTAAGTAAGCTGACTAAAGAATCACTTAATCCGGAATTGGCAATAATTCCCGCCAGAGTGCCGGTGCCAATCAACATAATAGCAACGCCGCTCATTCGCTGTAGCCCACCAACGGCAAAGCGGTTGACATCACGGATACGTCCCATAGCCAGGACTCCGGCAACACCACCTACGGGCAAGGCAATCATGGG
Organism: Endozoicomonas sp. Mp262; assembly: GCF_025643335.1. NCBI lineage: Bacteria > Pseudomonadati > Pseudomonadota > Gammaproteobacteria > Oceanospirillales > Endozoicomonadaceae > Endozoicomonas > Endozoicomonas sp. Mp262. The sequence continues at coordinate 2,884,265 of NZ_CP092489.1, forward strand.
GTCAATAGTAATGCCGACAATAGGTCTTAGCGCCAACATACCGATTGCAACCAAAGGAGCAGTGAGTGCTGCCAGCAAACCTGGACGATTAACATCTTCCATTTTGTCTGCTGCCGGTTCAGCTTTAATCATAGTCCCTTTATTGACTAACGTCCTGGCAACAAAATACGTTATAACAAGCCCAACCAGCGCTGGAATAATATTCGCCATCATGACATCAGTCAGGGACAGGTGAAATGCGTCTGAAGCGGCAATGGTATTAGGATTGGGTGAAATAATATTGCCAGCCTTACCCCCTCCTATCATTGCTACCAAAGCCGACAAAACAGAAAGGTTCGCACGACGGGCAATGGCCAGGGCAATAGGCGACACAGTGATAACAGCAACATCAACAAAAACACCTGCTGCCGTTAATAGTGCTGTGGCCAGAATCAAGGCAATCACGGCCCTGGCTTCACCCACTGCATCTACAATTTTTTCCGCAATGACACCGGCACCACCGGATTCAATCAATACACCAGCCAGCACCCCGGCAGCCAGAATTCTTAGTATAGAAGGGGTAATGCCTTTTACCCCATTAATCATTAAGACAACACTATCCCCCAAACTGGCAAGGCCAATCAGAGCCCCTAATAACGCACCTATCATCATACCGTAGGCAGGAGGCACTTTTCTGAGAATCAATCCAATGGAAATGGCAAGTCCACTCAATGCACCGAGGGTGGTGATTTGAATCATTTTTTTGTTAACCGACACAATTGTTCAAATACTTTAGTGCCGGTTATTATCAGGCTATTTGACCATAAAGCTATCGTCAGCATGACCGGATATTGAGTGAAATTCTGGCACTTTTTTGTGCGTTCGCACAAATAGGTGTGCTCTTATCTTATTTACACAACTTTTACTGTCCACAAACACAGAAAAAAGACTGTTGACATCAGCAAAAGCCTTTTATCAAAGTAATTATAATCGCTGATACTCCTTTAACTCATGCATTCGCAAGGCAAAGTGAAGCAAAAGCAAATCACTGAAGTCTTTTGGGTTTCTTCGAGTTAATATCTGAATTTGCTCAAGGCGATACGCCAGGGTATTGCGATGGATATGCAGTTTTTCAGCAGTCAGTCCTGGATGCGCCTGGGCATCAATAAAGACCCTGAGTGTTTTTCTCAGGGTTCCCTTAATATCCGTATCCAGTAAAGGTTGGATATGATTCTGTAACTCCTTCCCTTTCCAGGAATGCAGCAAATCAAGCATCAGGCTATCCAGCTGAAAATCAGCATAACGGTAAACTGACTTTTCCGGGGCAAGCTGTGTCCCCAGCTGAAAGGCTTCCTGGGCACTTTGATATGATAACGGAATACCCGGCAGTCCTTTGATATAACGGCCTACAGCAATTTTGAACTCAATCCGCCGAAGACCTCTAAGTCGCGACTGAAGGGCTTCAAGGTAACCCTCCAGCTGATCCGGGTGCCACTGTTCCTTCAGGCTCACCGGGTGGAGAATAATGGATTCGGAGGGGCAAATTAAAGCCACCAGGTCATCAGGATGGCCCTTACGGAGCAAATATTGAATATGCTCCACCTCATCAACAGAAAGGCTATCATTCTGGCTGTTTTTTATACTAACCAGAATGGCCACCCTGGGCAGGTTGGGATTAATGCCAAACTGTCGTGTTCGGATACTGAATAACGAATCCCGCTCTGCCTCACCATGAATCATTTCAGAAATGATATTTTCACGTTGACGCATACTCCAATGATTCTCTGACATCACCGCAGCATTTTCTATCATCAGGTCGGCAGTCATTACCACTAAATCAGCAAACTGTGAAACTTCAGCGGGATTCCCCGAGATACCAATGACACCTGCGATTTCCCCCCGAAAACGGACAGGTCGGTTAATCCCTATACGGGCTCCACTCATACTATTATCCGTATCTTCATAAATATCACAGGACTGGCCAGAGGTAAGTACCTGCACTGCACCCTCATGGACCGTGTGAAGCCGCTTATTATCACCTGTACCAATAATGACACCCCTACGATCCATCACATTGACATTGTGGCCAATGATAGCCATGGTTCGGTCAACTATCCGCTGGGCAACAGATTCACTGAGATAAACAGGCATAGAAAAAACTAACCCGGATATTTCATAAAGCAGCAGGCTGTCCATTCAATTTTGACTTTTCTGTGGGGGCTGCTGTTTTATCACTCTGTGACTAAAGGTCTTCAGGCTCCGACTACACCAATCTGAACATTTAACGATCAATTCTGCTTTTTTAGGCCGAATGAATACTCCAAACGTCTCTCATCTGGTTATTATTTAGGCGGGCTAAGCGTTGTGGAGGCTGCTACCCAGGCCGAGGCAACGGCATTTGATAAAATATCTCTGTTACATGCTGCAAAAGCTTCTTGAATGGGCAGCTGCTGGGTAGGTGCAGTTTGATCCGATCCTTGTACTCAACCACCTTAACCGCTACTTTGCAGAGTTTTGTGATTACCGTTGATGGCTGGGCTTTCTCCAGTTCCGTTCCTTTCAAAGCCTTGGTTCTCAGCTCGTAATGCAGAACGTAAGCCGCACAGGCATAAAACAGTCTCAAGTGATTGGCCAGAAAGGTCTGGTCTGACAGTCTGTCACCGGACAGATCACTTTTCAGGTGCTTAATGAAATTCTCATCCTGCCCTCTTGGGCAGTACAGATCCTCATAAATCACCTCTGGGGAAGCCTCTTTGATTGAGGTGACAATAAAGCGGGGATTGTCGCCTTTCTCGTTAACCTCTGCCTTATAGATTATCCGGGTATCGAGCCCTTTCCAGCTTTTAGCCTGATACTCGGCCTCACCGTACAGCCTGAGTCGTTCTGGCTCAGGCATATCGTTCAACTTGGCTAAGGCTGTTTTAACCTTGAAAGCTCGACGAGCCTCATCTAGCAACTCTTTGGCTTTAGCCCGGATATTTCATAAATAAAGGCAAGTTCCGTCCAATCTGTTGGTACGATTGGATTGACAAAAAAATGCTTCGGAAAAAGCAAACCGGAACTTGCCATGACCCAATCTACACAAGAGCAGCTTCGCTTTCATCCTTCAAATGGTAAAACTATCCGTGCGGACTTCAATGGTGGAGAGTTATCTTCAGATTTTGGGGCTCTGCTGTTACGGGAAACCATATTGCATAGCGGACTTATTTCCAGACTGACCCAGGCCATTGATGACAAGCGTCACCCATCCTACATTGACCACTCTCTGCAAAACCTCCTGGTTCAGCGAATTTTGCAAATGGCTTGCGGTTATGAGGATGCCAACGACAGCAACCGCCTCCGTAAAGACCCCATGTTAAAGCTGGCTACCGGACGAAACCCTTTGGATGATGATAACCACCTGGCTTCATCTCCCACCTACACACGGCTCGGGAAGTCCATGCGGCGCAAAGATATCTATCAAATGGCTGAAGCATTTGTGCATCATTTTATCGCCAGTTATGACTTGCCACCTATGGCTATCGTGATCGATCTTGATCACACACCGGCCATTACCCACGGATCGCAGCAAATGAATTTGTTTAATGCCAAATATCAGGACTACTGTTATCTGCCTTTGCTGATTTTTGAAGGTCTCAGTGGCAAGCTGATTACTGCCATCCTCCGTCCAGGCAAAACGCCAACAGGCAGGGAAAATGCCGCTATTATCAAGCGTGTCATCAAGCTTATCCGTAAACGGTGGCCAAAAACCCATTTGCTGGTGCGCGGGGATAGCCACTTTGCTCAACCTGAGTTAATGCATGTTGTTCAGGCTAATACTCATGCTGATTATGTGCTGGGTAAAGGTGCCGGTCACAAGACGGCCTTACGCCCTAAAGCCAAAGAGTTGCTAGATGAGGCTCGTCGAGCTTTCAAGGTTAAAACAGCCTTAGCCAAGTTGAACGATATGCCTGAGCCAGAACGACTCAGGCTGTACGGTGAGGCCGAGTATCAGGCTAAAAGCTGGAAAGGGCTCGATACCCGGATAATCTATAAGGCAGAGGTTAACGAGAAAGGCGACAATCCCCGCTTTATTGTCACCTCAATCAAAGAGGCTTCCCCAGAGGTGATTTATGAGGATCTGTACTGCCCAAGAGGGCAGGATGAGAATTTCATTAAGCACCTGAAAAGTGATCTGTCCGGTGACAGACTGTCAGACCAGACCTTTCTGGCCAATCACTTGAGACTGTTTTATGCCTGTGCGGCTTACGTTCTGCATTACGAGCTGAGAACCAAGGCTTTGAAAGGAACGGAACTGGAGAAAGCCCAGCCATCAACGGTAATCACAAAACTCTGCAAAGTAGCGGTTAAGGTGGTTGAGTACAAGGATCGGATCAAACTGCACCTACCCAGCAGCTGCCCATTCAAGAAGCTTTTGCAGCATGTAACAGAGATATTTTATCAAATGCCGTTGCCTCGGCCTGGGTAGCAGCCTCCACAACGCTTAGCCCGCCTAAATAATAACCAGATGAGAGACGTTTGGAGTATTCATTCGGCCTAAAAAAGCAGAATTGATCGTTAAATGTTCAGATTGGTGTAGTCGGAGCCTGAAGACCTTTAGTCACAGAGTGATAAAACAGCAGCCCCCACAGAAAAGTCAAAATTGAATGGACAGCCTGCTGCTTTATGAAATATCCGGGTTAGGGCGTAAGGCCGTCTTGTGACCGGCACCTTTACCCAGCACATAATCAGCATGAGTATTAGCCTGAACAACATGCATTAACTCAGGTTGAGCAAAGTGGCTATCCCCGCGCACCAGCAAATGGGTTTTTGGCCACCGTTTACGGATAAGCTTGATGACACGCTTGATAATAGCGGCATTTTCCCTGCCTGTTGGCGTTTTGCCTGGACGGAGGATGGCAGTAATCAGCTTGCCACTGAGACCTTCAAAAATCAGCAAAGGCAGATAACAGTAGTCCTGATATTTGGCATTAAACAAATTCATTTGCTGCGATCCGTGGGTAATGGCCGGTGTGTGATCAAGATCGATCACGATAGCCATAGGTGGCAAGTCATAACTGGCGATAAAATGATGCACAAATGCTTCAGCCATTTGATAGATATCTTTGCGCCGCATGGACTTCCCGAGCCGTGTGTAGGTGGGAGATGAAGCCAGGTGGTTATCATCATCCAAAGGGTTTCGTCCGGTAGCCAGCTTTAACATGGGGTCTTTACGGAGGCGGTTGCTGTCGTTGGCATCCTCATAACCGCAAGCCATTTGCAAAATTCGCTGAACCAGGAGGTTTTGCAGAGAGTGGTCAATGTAGGATGGGTGACGCTTGTCATCAATGGCCTGGGTCAGTCTGGAAATAAGTCCGCTATGCAATATGGTTTCCCGTAACAGCAGAGCCCCAAAATCTGAAGATAACTCTCCACCATTGAAGTCCGCACGGATAGTTTTACCATTTGAAGGATGAAAGCGAAGCTGCTCTTGTGTAGATTGGGTCATGGCAAGTTCCGGTTTGCTTTTTCCGAAGCATTTTTTTGTCAATCCAATCGTACCAACAGATTGGACGGAACTTGCCTTTATTTATGAAATATCCGGGCTAAGAAAGGGAATTAAATAAAAGAGTAAATTATACCATTCTTTAATAAAAATTGATTGAAACTACATTCAGCATTATTAGGGCTGCCTGGATTAGCCATATAGTGACTTCCAGAGACCCAATAGAAATAATAATATATGCTTCTTTATTCTATCTATTTTCAACCATATCCAATGAAGCTATCCCAACTATTTAACGGTCAGCCCCCTGCGCTGGTGATGTATGATCTTGATGGTACGCTGGTTGACAGCGTGCCAGACCTGGCTATCTCTATTGATAAGATGTTGGAAGACCTTGGTCGTCCTGTTGCCGGCATCGACAAAGTACGACTTTGGGTCGGAAATGGCATTCCGGTGATGGTGAAAAGAGCCATCGCTGATGATATGAATGGCCACCAACCTGGCAGAGTAGATCAACAGCTGTTCGAAAAGGGCTATGAGCGTTTCAAGCATCACTATGCCATAGAAATAGGTCAGCATAGTCACGTTTATCCGGGTGTTATGGATTTTCTGGAGACAATGAATAACCAGGGGGTGAAACAGGCCATTGTCACCAATAAGTCAGAGTTCTTCACGGAAAAGTTGCTTCAGCTTATGAAGATTGATCACTTTTTTGAGCTAAGTATTGGCGGTGACAGTCTGGCAGAAAAAAAACCACATCCTATGCCTCTGTTGCATGTTATGAAACATTGTGGCGCAACCACAGAAAACTCGTTGATGGTAGGCGATTCCAGCAATGACATCAAAGCGGCAAAGGCGGCTGGAGTTAAAGTCATCGGGTTGCCTTACGGTTACAATCACGGACAACCTATTGAGGCATCAAATCCCGACCTTGTGGTTAAAACCCTTTCGGAACTAATCTGCTCTGTAAGCGATTAATTAACCCTGCCGTGATTTAGGAAGAGTTTTGATTCCATGGCGGCAGCTGTTCAATATCTGCCAGTGTTTTTGCTATGGGCAGTCGGGTAGACACCTTCTTCAAATAGTTATACGGCTACAGACCGCAGGTTTTGGCAGTCTTCACCAGGCTGTAAAGATTGGCATTACTATTTGCTCCTTTCTGATTGGTTCTGAACAACCAAGCCTTACGGCCTATCACAAAGGGGCATATAGCATTCTCTATCAGACTATTATCCATGTACAGGTAACCTCTATCACATTAACAGACAAGCCTGCCCCCCTGATTGTTGGGGTAATGCAGGGCTTTTTCCGTCAAGCTTTAGGGCAGCTGTCTTCTCATCATGACTGGTAGCCCTTAGCACCTTGGACTCTAACCCTTTGGATTTTAACCAGTCGAGAATGGCCTGGTGTCCTCTAGAAGCTGCATAATGAACAGCTGTTTTTCCAGCATTGTTTGTAGCTCCCAGATTCAATCCTTTGGATTCTAACCATTCGAGAGTGGTCTGATGTCCTGCATCAGCTGCATAATGAACAGCTGTTTTCCCAGCATTGTCTGTAGCTCCTAGATCCACCCCTTTGGATTCTAGCCATTTGAGAGTAGTCTGATGCCCTCCAGAAGCTGCATAATGAACGGCTGTTTTCCCAGCATTGTTTGTAGCTTCCAGATCCAATCCCAACTTCTCAGGAATGATATGATACCCTCTGGAAGTCGCATAATGAAAATTTGGTTTCCCGACATTGTCTGTAGCTTCCAGATTCAACCCTTTGGATTCTAACCATTCGAGAATAGCCTGACGTCCTTTAGAAGCTGCATAATGAACAGCTGTGTCTCCCGTATTGCTTGTAGCTTCCAGATCCAACCCTTTGGATTCTAACCATTCGAGAGTGGCCTGATGCCCTCCCAAAGCTGCATAATGAACAGCTGTGTCTCCCAGATTGCTTGTAGCTTTCAGATCCACCCCTTTGGATTCCAACCATTCGAGAGTGGCCTGATGTCCTCCTAAAGCCGCATAATGGACAGCTATTTTCCCCATATTGCTTGTAGCTTTCAGATTCAACCCTTTGGATTCCAACCATTCGAGAGTAGCCTGATGTCCCCCTACAGCCGCATAATGAATAGCGGTTTTCCCAACATTATCTGTAGCTCCCAGATTCAACCCTTTAGCTACCAACCACTCAAGAATTATAAGGTATCCTCCTAAAGCGGCATAATGAATAGCGGTTTTTCCCCCATTTTCTGCAACCCCTAGTTCTACCCCTTTATCTGCCAGCCATTCAAGCATTTCGTGACGACGATGCTCAGGAGCTCCCTCCATCACGTAGTAATTAAGAGCTAAATGAACCACTGTTAATCCATTACTGTTAGTTGCTCGCAGATCCAAACCTTCAGTTTCTAGCCATTCAAGAACTGGCTGCCATTTTAAAGGAATAGTTATAGCCACATGATGAACGGCTGTTTGTCCTTGACTATCGGTAGCCCTCAGTTCCAACCCCTGATCTACCAGCCATTGAAGAAGTGATAGACAGCCACCTCGGGCGGCACAATGAACTGCTGTCATTTTATTTTTACTAGGGGTAAATTCCAATCCTCTGGCAACCAAAGACTCGAGAAGTGACTGGTGACCTCCAAAAGCAGCTGTATGAATCACGGTTAAGCCAGCACGATCTTCCGCTTTCAGGTCAGCTCCCTTTGCTATAAGCCAGTCAATAACCTCCTCTTGGTTTCCAAAAACAGCGTAATGGATAGGAGGGGTTCCATACCGGTCTCTACTATTCAGTATCTCGGTAATATCGAGAGTTTTAAGCTCTTCCAGGCGACCTTTCTGACAAAGTTCAAAAATATCAGCTGAGTATGAAGCTAAAGACTGTATAAGAATCAGAAAGAAATATAAAACGTAACGCATTTAAAAAATAAAACGTCTGACATGAGTCTTATGCAAACTATTGGTGTTATATAGTATAGCTGCCAAACTCATTAGAGATGGAATATCACTATGCTGACAAATGTATTTTGTAAAGTAGACGACTTTTGTAGGTAATTTGAGCCAAGGCTATGTTCAATTTTATGTGCAACTTGCTTGCAGGATTTGTAGCCTATACGTTTTAGAAGAAGAGATCCTTGGAAACTAAACACTCAGGGCTGGTTGAGGTGGTTTGATGGTTGTTATATCGGACTCAGGTCATCCCTCTCTTCATAAAACACTCAGCCATTTGTATTTGCAATCCCCTGACCTCTCATATAGTCTTCATTATCCATAGTGGAAACTGCATATAAACCAACCCGAGTGAGAAGGGACTGCAGTGAATTATTTTCAAACTTATGGCAGCATCCCTGCCTGCCAATGCGTAATACCTCAGCGAGGCCTGAAGGCTTCGTGCTCCCCCGTATTCCTGATTTCTTCCCCTGCTTCTTCCTGGCGATGGTGTGCCTGGCGTCAAGCCTGAACCCTGTATGCCCTATTGAGTCCCTGCTCAATAACCTTCTTCTGTTAACAATCAGCTATATAATGAGACAGATATGACGCCTGATGATTTTGCGCACCTGGCTCGCGAGGGATACAACCGTATACCGGTAACCCGGGAAATCCTCGCCGATCTGGACACACCACTGACAACCTATCTGAAACTGGCTAATGGCCGCTATTCCTATCTTCTGGAATCCGTCCAGGGGGGAGAGAAATGGGGTCGCTATTCCATGATAGGCTTGCCCTGTCGAACCTTGGTTCGCGTTCATGGACACCAGATCCTTGTTGAAACCGATGGCCAGGTGGTTGAGGAGCACATTGCCGAGGATCCTCTTGGCTTTATAAAAACATTCCAGCAGCGCTATAAAGTGGCTGAGCTACCTGGCCTGCCTCGTTTTCATGGCGGTCTGGTGGGCTATTTTGGCTATGATACCGTCCGCTATATTGAACCAAAACTAAAAGCTTCTGTTCCTGAGGATGTACTAAATACGCCGGATATCCTGCTCATGGTTTCTGATGATGTGGTGGTTTTTGATAATCTGAGTGGCAAACTGATTTTGGTAACCCATGCAGACCCGTCAATACCAGCAGCCCTTGATAAGGCCAACCATAAGCTGGATGAACTGGTTCGCCGCCTGAATACGGCCAATATTCAGCCGCCTGTCCAGGCCTCACTGAACCCGGCCGGGGAGGATGATTTCCAGTCTGGACTGGGTCAGGAAGACTTTACCCGATCCGTAGAAAAAATCAGGGACTATATATTGGCTGGAGATGCCATGCAGGTGGTGCTCTCCCAGCGCATGAGCATTCCTTTTGACAGTGCCCCCTTAAATCTTTACCGGGCGTTACGAAGTACGAACCCATCACCGTATATGTATTATATGGATCTCGGTGATTTCCATGTGGTGGGTTCCTCACCTGAAATTCTGGCCAGGCTGGAGGAGGGTGAAGTCACCGTTCGTCCCATTGCCGGTACCCGTAAACGGGGACAAACGGAAGTGCGCGATAAAGCCCTGGAGCAGGAGCTGCTTAATGATCCCAAAGAGTTGGCTGAACATCTGATGTTGATAGACCTGGGACGCAATGACCTTGGACGTGTTGCTGAAACCGGCAGTGTCACACTCACTGAAAAAATGGCTATTGAACGTTACTCCCATGTTATGCATATGGTATCTAACGTGACTGGGCAGCTCAAAGCGGGGATGGATGCCCTGGATGTACTAAGAGCAACCCTGCCTGCCGGAACCCTAAGCGGTGCCCCTAAAGTCCGGGCAATGGAAATTATTGATGAGATGGAACCGGTAAAACGGGGAATTTATGGCGGAGCCGTGGGTTATCTGGCCTGGAATGGCAATATGGATACGGCAATTGCCATTCGTACGGCCGTGATCAAAGATCGCCAGCTGCATATACAGGCTGGAGCCGGTATTGTTGCTGACTCCCGGCCGGATCTGGAGTGGAAAGAAACCATGAATAAGGGACGGGCCGTTTTCCGGGCTGTAGCCATGGCCCAGACAGGCCTGAAAACAGGCAGTCCAGAGGAGCGAAGCGCATGCTGTTAATGATTGATAATTATGATTCGTTCACCTGGAATCTGGTGCAATATTTTGGTGAGCTGGGTGCCCGGGTGGAGGTGCATCGTAACGACCATATCACCCTTGCTGATATTGAAAGGCTGAACCCCGGGCATATCGTGGTATCGCCCGGCCCCTGTACACCAAACGAAGCCGGTATTTCCATGGATGTGATACAACGATTTCAGGGTGAAATTCCGATCCTGGGTGTTTGCCTGGGGCATCAAAGTATCGGTCAGGTTTATGGTGGCAAGGTGATTCGGGCCAGAAAAGTGATGCATGGCAAGGTATCACCGGTGTTTCATAAGGATCAGAGTGTTTTTAAAGGGTTGCCCACTCCTTTTAACACCACCCGATACCATTCACTGGTTATTGAAAAAGAGACGCTGCCTCCCTGTTTGGAAGTCACCGCATGGACACAGACAGAAAGTGGGGAAAATGATGAAATTATGGGAATCCGTCATCGGGACTTACCGGTGGAAGGGGTTCAGTTTCATCCGGAATCCATCATGACCGAATATGGTCATGACATGCTGGCTAATTTCCTCAAGCAATAGCCCCAAGAATAACAGGAAACTAAATAATGCATATTAAAGATGCTATTGCCAGGGTTGTTCAGCACCTCGATTTGAGCCGCTCTGAAATGATCGCTGTGATGCAGCAAATTATGACAGGCCAGTGTACCGACCTTGAGATCGGCTCATTGCTCACAGCGCTGCGAATGAAAAGTGAAAGTATTGATGAAATCACCGGAGCTGCAACAGTGCTGCGGGAGCTGGTCACTCATGTGGAAGTGGACGCCGGGCATTTGGTGGATATTGTCGGTACGGGAGGGGATGATGCCCACCTCTTTAATGTTTCAACCGCTTCCGCTTTTGTAGCGGCGGCGGCGGGTGCCCATGTTGCCAAACATGGTAACCGGGGGGTATCCAGCTCCAGCGGCAGTGCTGACCTGCTGGAAAAAGCAGGCGTTAACCTTGCTATGAATCCTGATGAGGTAGCCCGTTGTATCAGGGAGGTTGGCATTGGCTTTATGTTTGCACCGGCTCATCATGTGGCCATGAAAAATGTTGCCAGTATTCGTAAATCGTTGGGTATACGAACCTTGTTCAATATTCTTGGCCCCTTATCCAATCCGGCAGGTGTGGATAACCTGGTGGTTGGCGTCTTTACCCGTGAACTGTGCCGTCCCCTGGCGGAAGTCTTCCGGGAGCTGGGTAACAATCACGTCATGGTGGTTCACTCCCGGGATGGCCTGGATGAAATCAGTATTGCCAGCGAAACCTGTGTGGCGGAGTTAAAAAACGGCGAAGTCCGTGAATTCACCATCGAGCCGGAAGACTTTAATATCGACTCCCAAAGTCTTATTGGTATCAGTGTTAAAGATTCAGAGGAATCCCTGGCGCTAATCAGGGATGCACTGGGCCGGCGTCAGGGTCAACATGCCCACAAAGCGGCAGACATAATTGCCCTGAATAGTGGCGCTGCTATCTATGTTGCAGGTATTGCCAATACATTAGGTCAGGGCATAGCAATGGCCCGGGATACCATTGCCAGCGGCCTCGCCCTTGAAAAAATGCAGGAGCTGGCCAGCTTCTGCAGCGTATTTATCGAGGATCAGTAACCATGTCTTTGCCAACCATCCTGACAAAAATTATTGCCCGTAAGTATGAAGAGGTCAGTGAAGGCCAGCGGCAGCTGACCCTCGCCAATGCCCGTGCCCAGGTGGCAGATTGTCCGCCAGCAAGGGGATTTGCTGCCAGGCTGCAACGGCAGGCCCGTTCCGGCAAAGCAGCCATTATTGCAGAGTTAAAAAAGGCCTCTCCCAGTAAAGGCATTATTCGAGAGCACTTTGAACCCTCAACGATTGCGGAAAACTATGAACAGGCCGGAGCCACCTGTTTGTCCGTATTAACTGACCGTGATTTCTTTCAGGGTTCCCCTGACTATCTGAAACAGGCAAAAAATGCCTGTTCACTGCCCATCCTGCGAAAAGACTTTATGGTTGATCCCTGGCAGCTCTACGAAGCGCGGTTAATGGGCGCTGACTGTATACTGCTGATTGTATCTGCGCTATCAGATACCCAGCTGGCCGATTTTAATGGCATTGCCCAGGAGCTGGGTATGAGTGTACTGGTTGAAGTTCACGGCGGTGATGAACTGGCAAGGGCCTTATCGCTTGAGGGCGCTTTACTGGGCATTAATAACCGTAATCTTCATACCTTTGAGGTCAGCCTCGACAACACCTTCGGGTTACTTCCCTATATTCCGGATGGCCGTCTGGTGATTACAGAAAGTGGTATCCATACCAGAGAGGATGTGGCCGCCATGTTTAACCATAATGTAAATAGTTTTCTTGTGGGAGAGGCATTTATGCGACAGGATAATCCGGGTATTGCACTAAAAAGATTATTTAATCAATGTTTATAGTCTTTTTCTATGACTGTGGCTTTTTAAAGCTACAGTCAAAAGGAAAATCCATTCACGTAGTATCTCAAGCAATGAAAAAAGGTATACAATGGACTCTTGTGTGGTAAACAAGATGCTGGATTCTCTTCGGATTCCTCATCATAGTCTTTATAAACGCATGACATAATCAAAGCATGATCAGTTTCAGTTTTTTCTGATGGTTTTCCTTCATTCAAATAAACAACAGCATGCATTGTTTTTTTTCCATGCTTTGTGGCTAAACTATCAGATAATCGTAAAACCCCATCGGCAGCCATCATTTTTTTCTGTAGACAATCAGGAAGGCTATGACTAATACCATTTATTATTAACTCATAGCATAAATCTTCATACATTTTATCTGGCATCAATTCTTTTAACTTTTCTAATGGAATGTGAGCTGTTTGAATACGTAACACTGGATAAGTGAAAGCGATCTTACTATGCCAGCATAAATGAGAATACTGTATATCTTGATCTTTTATATTGGAATGTCTGGCATCTTTATGACAAAGCCTATGAGTATGGGTGAACATTTCACCAGCGGAAAAAATTAAAGGTTGATCTGTTAAATTATTTTCCATTTGATCTTCCATTCTATGAAAAAGCGATAAATGATTGTCCCAAGCCTTTTTTCTGATTTTAGGATTATTAAGTGCCTTTTCACACTCACTTTTTGATTGGTTATATGTCACGCCAGTAGCAAGACATGAAAATGAAATACACAAGATACTCATAATTAAAAGCAACTTATATTTAGAGAAATAAAATGCATTGACGCAGTGTAAAAAAGCCATCAATATACTACTCCACAGGCAATCCGGCTACCACCTCCTCCCATAGGCGGATTATCAGAATAGTTATCCCCACCTGCATGAATCATCAGAGTCCGCCCTTTTAAATCTTTCAGTTTAAGCCGTGGTGCCGTCACAGACATAGTAACGTCACCCTTTTCATCGGCGATCAGCTTGGGTAAATCTCCCAAATGGCCTTTTCCATAAGGCCCCTCATGCCTGCCACTGTTCTTTGGATCATAATGTCCCCCTGCGGCCAGGGCAGCAACAGGTTCTCCATTCTTTTCAGCCACAGCACAGGAAGGATTTTCATGAACATGAAAGCCATGCTCACCCGGGGGCAAACCTGTGAGGGAAACATTAAACACCACCCCCTCTTTTCCCTGGCTAATAATGATTTCACCGACATCAGCACCAATCCCCTCCACTGAAACCTTATGAACATCAACCTCAAGGGACTGCTCTGCACAGGCAGCCAAAAGCATCACTGCCCCCAGGATTTTGCAAGCTTTCATCAATCGATCCTGCTGAACTTTAATATCATTGATCCAGCATAGTCGTATTTTTTCAGTCTTACAGGAAAAGCCTTGCTCTCTGGGCAGATGCGCATAACTAATGGCCCATCCAATTTTTTGGCAGCAGGGTAGGGCTAAGCCGTAGCGGTACAGACAGTTTTTCTATACCCTTGCATGCTGATACAAACAACATGCAAAAAAGGCATCTTCCTGAATGAAAGCACAGGTAAAATGGGTCGATAACGAACGCTTTATGGGCCTGACTGATAGTAATAATACCGTGGTAATGGATGCAGATAAAAACAGTAAGTCAGCAGCCAGTCCAATGGAAATGATTTTAATGGGTCTGGGTGGGTGTTCTTCCGTGGATGTAGTTAGCATCCTGAAAAAGGCCCGACAGGATGTTCAGGACTGCAAAGTTGACATACAGGCAGAGCGTGCTGATGCGGTTCCAGCGGTATTTACCAAAATCCACCTGAACTTTGTGGTCAAAGGCAACAATATCAAGGAATCCCAGGTTCAGCGTGCGGTTGAACTCTCCGCTGATAAATACTGTTCCGTGGCTATAATGCTGGGCAAAGGCGGTATAGAAATTACTCATAGCTACGACGTTCAGGCTGCCTGATTGTTGACCGCTTGTGAAGGAGGGGAGGGTATCCTCCCCTAGGAGCCTGTCGGACTTAAGTCTGTCCTGCTGCGGTCGAAGCAAATTGGTCTAAAAATTCGCTTTTGTTCGGTAAATAGAACCACTATTCACCTCACAAAAGCGAATTTTTATCCTCAATTTTCTACGATCCTCGCTACGGACGCTTAAGTCCGACAGGCTCCTAGGGATATTTCAGCCCGGAGGCCACTGTAACTGCCTGCCTCCCAACAGATGCAAATGTATATGATAGACGGACTGCCCACCCTGGTTATTACAGTTCACCACCACCCTGTAGCCATCCTCTGCCACACCCAATTCCTTCGCTAACCGGCTGGCCGTCAGCATCATCTTACCCAGCAGTAACTGATCATCTTCCACCGCATCATTCAAGGTGCCAATATGTTTCTTGGGAATGATCAGCACATGATTGGGGGCCGCTGGATTAATATCCCTGAATGCCAACAGGTCATCGTCTTCAAAGACCTTGTCAACGGGGATATCCCCTTCAACCATTTTACAAAAAAGGCAGCTCATCTATTGTCCTCCTGCCTGTATTCGACGTTCCCACAGCAGTGTTGAGCCCACAACTGCCGCAGGCATAATCAATAAGTTTACCAAGGGAATTAACATAACCAGGCTAACTGTAGCCCCAAAAGCCCAGACTCCCGGATTGTTTTGCCTCAGCCGCTGCATCATATCAGTAAACGACATCATTCTGTTATCCGCCGCATAGTCACAATACTGGATTGCCATCATCCAGCCATTAAATAGAAACCAGAGAAATGGACTCACCAGATTAACCAGCGGAATAAAAGAAAGAATCAGTAGTATCAATGCCCTTGGTAAATAATACTGAAGTTTGCGCAGTTCGCGACCAATACTTTTGGGCAAAATAACCAGCCAGTCCTTCAGCGCCATATCCGGTAACTCTGCCCCTTCCATACGCTGTACTTTTTCCGATAACAGTGCATTAAAGGGAGATGCAATGAGATTGCCTATAACGGTAAAGGTAAAAAAGACCACGGCAACTATACCAAGAAAGAACAGTGGCCAGAGGGCATACTCAATAAATCCAAGCCATTCAGGCAACCACCCCAGTAAAAAATCCATCCAGGCAGAAAACTGTCGCGAGGCCCAGTAGACGATACCACTAAATACACCAATATTGATTAATAGCGGCAACAGTACAAACCAGCGCAGTGCCGGGTTAAAAATCATCCGGAGTCCATCCAGAAAAAAGCCCGGACCGGAAGTGGAAGAGGTTTTGTTCATATGATTTACCGTGAAAAAACGCTGTCTTGCTCTGGAGTATTACTAAATCTATCTCCAGCCATAATGAGATCACCGTATTCTACACCTAAAATAGATTTCAACTATTTATTCAATAACTAATACCAATTTCCACTTCATAGTCCCAGTCGTTATCATTACCGCCATTTTATTTACTTTATTTATTGTTCAACTGAACAGGCATAGACCATAACGGAGTCCCTCATGAGTGAAACCAAACACGCTCAACTGTTAATTCTGGGTTCAGGCCCTGCGGGCTATACGGCAGCCGTCTATGCCGCCCGGGCTAACCTGAAGCCTGTTATTATCACAGGCATACAGATGGGAGGTCAGCTGACTACCACCACAGAAGTTGATAACTGGCCCGGTGGTGCTGAAGGCCTTCAGGGGCCGGAACTAATGGATAAAATGCGTGAACATGCCGAGCGTTTCAATACCGAGGTTATTTTTGACCATATTGAAGAGGTTGACCTTAGTCAGCGCCCCTTCACCCTGAAAGGCAATGAAGCCTATACCTGTGATGCCCTGGTTATTTCTACCGGTGCCAGCGCCCGTTACCTGGGACTGGATAGCGAAGAGGCCTTCAAGGGTAAAGGGGTGTCCGCCTGTGCAACCTGTGATGGATTCTTCTATCGCAAACAGCATGTTGCGGTGGTGGGTGGCGGCAATACCGCCGTTGAAGAGGCACTGTATCTGTCTAATATTGCTGAAACCGTAACACTGGTGCATCGTCGTCAGGAGTTCCGTGCTGAAAAAATCCTGCAAGATAAACTCATGGATAAAGTGAATAACGGTAATATCCGTTTAGTGTTGGACAGTGTGGTTGATGAAGTGCTGGGAGATGACTCCGGTGTAACAGGCCTGCGGGTAAAACAAGTGAATACCCTGGAAACTCAGGACCTGGACGTCACCGGGGTGTTTATCGCCATTGGTCACACCCCCAACACTGGAATCTTTGCAGGTCAGCTGGAAATGAAAGACGGTTATATCAAGGTCAACAGTGGCCTGGAAGGCAATGCAACCCAAACCTCTATCGAAGGGGTCTTTGCTGCCGGAGATGTTATGGATCATGTTTATCGTCAGGCCATTACATCAGCGGGAACTGGCTGTATGGCAGCACTGGATGCTGAAAAATACCTGGATGCGATTAAACGATAATTAATATCATATCCTGTATAAAAAGAAGCCCGGGTTAGCCGGGCTTCTTTTTTACCTTCCGTTATTTTGATACTACTCGCTTACCGCTTCTTTCTGTGGTTTCATGCCAAAATCTTCAGAAAGTGTTCCCTTATCCTCTGCCTTATGCTTTGGTGCATAGTCCTTGGGTTGCTCCACCGGCGTTGCCCGTTCATTTCTGCGTTTAAAGGCTTTTCCGGACAGCAAGGAGTTACTGCCAAGCAGGGCATCACCCAGGGTATTTCTGACTTTTTCATCCTGGCATAGTACTTCAGCACCACTGGCCATATGCTGATGCACGTCTTTATAGGTATCCGTCAACTTGTTCACCAGGTGAGCCGTGGTGGTAAAGTGGTCAGCAACCTTGTCCTGATAATCCCTGAACTCTTGTTGAAGCTCATCCAGTTGGCCCGCTAACTTTCCATTACGGGAACTGGAACCTGCAAAAAGATGGTATAATAACGCACCACAAAGCCCCCCGCCTAGAAATGCCAAACTGCCAGCCAGCCAAATTACGTTCACATTTTCCACAGTATTGCCTCACTCAGCGGGGCTGCGCCCAATCTATGTGGCCTTAAAGTTATAATCTTTTTCTGGCAATGTATAGTGTAACTATCAAAAGGATTAAAGTGGTTAGAGAAAAAAATGCCAGAAAAGCCTGAAACTCGTTACCAGCAAGAGTTAGCCCATAACGGTTTTTCCGACGATCCGGCACAGGCTCTGGCAATAAGGCACCTTCAGGCTCTCTATGACCAGCTTGTCACCCCCAAAGCCAGTCCTTTAAAAAAAGCCTTCCAGCTCTGGTTCCCAAAAAAGGAGACACCCCTAAAGGGCCTGTATCTATGGGGTGGAGTGGGGCGCGGGAAAACCTGGCTCATGGATTTATTTTATGAAAGCCTCCCCTTTGAGCATAAAACCCGCATGCATTTTCATCACTTTATGAAGTATGTACATGAGGAACTCCGCTCTCTGGCTGGAGTCCAAAACCCCCTTCAACAGATAGCCAGTGGCATGGCTAAAAAATCCGTAATTATCTGCTTTGATGAGTTTTTTGTCTCAGATATCACCGATGCCATGATATTGGCGGGTCTGCTTGAGGCCTTATTTAAAAAGGGTGTTATCCTGGTGACCACCTCCAATGTGGCACCCGATAACCTCTATAAGGATGGCCTGCAAAGGGTTCGTTTTTTACCTGCCATTGATTTATTAAACACTCACACTACAGTACTAAATATTGATGGAGGCACTGACTATCGACTGAGGATTCTTGAGCAGGCAACCACTTACTATACCCCCCTCAATCAGAATGCCCAGGCTCACCTGGCAGCCACGTTTGATAGCCTAGTCTCCGGAACCCGTTATGTGGAAACCAGCCCCATAACCCTTCTGAACCGGCCTATTCACTGTGTGAAGAGACATGAGGGGATAGGGTGGTTTCTATTTGAAGCCCTGTGTGATGGCCCCAGAAGCCAAAATGACTACATGGAGCTAGCCTGCCTTTTCCATACCGTGTTACTTGAAGGGTTGCCAGAACTGGATGAAAGTAAAGATGACCAGGCTCGCCGCTTTATCAGCCTGGTGGATGAATTCTATGACCGAAATGTAACACTAATCCTCTCTGCTTATTCACCAATCAATGAAATTTATACTGGAAGCAGGCTCGCATTCGAATTTCAAAGAACCGCCAGTCGACTCCATGAAATGCAGTCCAAAGAGTTTCTGGCACGGACACATATTGCCGGTTAATCGTGCCAGGTTAACCTGTTGTTTCAGAGACGTTCCTATAGAGCCTTTTCTTATTTAGTAGTAGGCAGTTTCTTTACTTTACCTTTTATATACCTATAGCTTCCCTTGCATTTATGTTTCAAGTTTTGCATTGCATCTTCTGGAAGCCAGTCAATGGAAACATCATATACTTGCCAGTCAACATGATCTTTATTCAAGGTCACTAAAAGATAACCATGGATATCGGCATCAAAATGTTTAATATTCCGGTTTGTACATAGGCATAATTTAGAAAATAGCGACATTACACAGGATGATTGTCCGCAGCATCCTATCTCTTCCTTAAAACCTGGTGAAGTGACTGCAGGTGTCATTAAACCCAGGGCTTTTGCTAATACATGCCCTTCCTTCGAAGTGGCTACAGTATGATTCTGCTGGTATGTATGCATATCCCCCTCTAGCCAGACCATACGATTCTGGCTGCCGGGTCCACTCAACATCGCCTGTCTGATCATATCTTGTTCTGCTTGATACCCATCCCATTGATCCACATTCAATAGACCCCTGGTTTTACCGCAGGATACTGGACAGCGGCTAAATCGTTCGAACATGGTTTGATTTCCCCATACAGTCAGGCCGTACTCCCTCCAGTCTGCCAGTTCTTTCATAAACCAGCCTAGCTGTTCCTGTCCCAGCATGGTTTTCTCGGGATCATCGATATCCTTATCCGGTCCATCCCGGAAACTTCTGGAATCAGTCACAAGGAATTTAGCAGTTTGTCCAAATAAAAATGAACGAAAATATTTTTTGCGATTAGTTTGTCCCACTTTCTCTTCTGAGCACCTTATGGGAGTATACAGCTCAAATGCCCTAAGACCATCCTCTGCGATCTGTTCATGATCCATTCCTTTATATACCCGCCCTGGAATAACAGCCCTTTTGGTTTCAGAATTTTGGTTCCCATACCAGTTATTGGCAATTTCGTGATCATCATGAATAGAAATAACAGGTATGGATGCATAAAAATCCTGGAGCTTTTTATCTTTTAAATATTCATGACGAATTGCCCTGAAATCCTTATAATTAATTGCAGAAGGTTGTTCTGAAGGCAGTTGAAATGCACGTGGCCTTCTTGCACAACAGCAACCACATTCATAGTCATAACTTTCATATTCATAAACTTCATCGCCTGAGAAATAAACATAATCGATTTTATCCGCCCAGGCATCCAAGGCTAATTTATTATATAAATTAAAATCACCTGTATTTTTATTCTGACAAGTAAGCACTAATAATCTTATGGGGCCATTATAATCGGGGCCAGGTAATGTCTTGGCACGCCCGGTTCTACTATACTGGTCAGCACCGTATTTAAAGCGATAATAATAAATGCTTTTAGGGTTAAGCCCCGTCACATCTGATTTAACAGTGAAATCTTCCCGTTCACTTGTTTCTAAATCAACTTCTTTAGCCAGCAAGCTACACTGTTCATCTTCGTAAACCTGTAATTTGACCTTTACAGGTAAATTATTTCTGTCGGCTATTTCTTCTTCATTAATTCTTGTCCATAAAACAAACCCTTCTTTTGAAGGATCGCCGGAACGAACTCCCAGGTTAAATAATTTTTCATCGACAAAGCCTTGAACTTTACTGATTAACGAAAAACAAATAAACGATATGACAATAAACCACCTTAACACGGTACACACCTTTTTAAGTGTAAAAATCTACAGGTAAATAAGTGTAGTACTACATGCGTTTAATAAGCTGCCATGACCGAATACTGGTTAATATTTTTTTGTAATATCTATTGTAGTTTTCACCAGCTATTCCCGCATGATGAACGTCGATGATCGTTGGTATTGACAATAAGGCAGCAAAAATAATGAAGCCGATCAAAACTGAGCCGCCAATTAACAAAGCGGAGCTTTAAAGAAAAAATGTCACCCCTGAACGTAGCTACGATATGGCCGGTTATGATGTATCGAATGGAATCACCCTTTTCTCTTCAATACCATGAGTTACTGTGTAAAAAAGCCCCTCCCACGTTTTTATCAGCCAATGCAAAAAATAGCCCTGTATCCATTTCCATAATGCTATACGGACTCCTTTTGAGCGGGTTCTTAAAGCTTCCTGAAACTGGGGACAGCACAGTTCCTGTATTTGATCTACGAGAAAAGCAAGCATCGTCAGATAGGCCAGATTTGTGGCTAAGTGCTTCTCACCGTGACCGTAGTTATGTTCGAGATCGTAGCCTTGATTTTTCAGGGTGTTAAACGTCTGGTTCTCAATATGCCATCGGCAGCGCCCTCCTTTCATGACGGGTTCTATGGTTTCTTCGTTAAGCGGAATATCAGTCACCCAGCACCAGATATGCTGTTTACCTTTTTTATCGGTTTCGACAAAATCAAGCACATTAACCTGTTCTGCATATTTTGCCTTGTTCAGCCTGACGTCATTGGCATAGCGAAACCACCACTTAATTCCAGTCTCTTCATTAACTTTTTCAGCACGGTGAACTTTTCCTTCTTTATCCAGCTCATCCATCGCTTCAACCAGCGAGGCATGGTTGCCATCTTTCGCGACAATGATGTAATGCCAGCCATAACTCTTAATCAGTTGGACAGTGGGGTTGTCAGCATAAAGACTGTCCAGAAGAATAACGAACTTTAGACGTGGGTGATGCTCTCGTATGGTGGCAAACAACCGTTTAATGGCATTTTTTTCACAGTCATTTTTGGTCGAACCGTCCTGGCAAACTATGGCTTCCGGTGCCAATGGCAAGACTGTTTTTTGATCCGGGTGAGCAATGCATGCTGCCATTAACTGGTGGTAGTGAGCTTCGTTGGCCTTTCCCTTATTTTTAGTACAGCACTCCTGACAAGGTTTTTTATTATTGCAGGAGTAAAATAGCCCAGTTCCATCGATCGGGAGCAAGTAGTGATTTTTCAAGTTCCCGCAGTGAAATTCGAATGCCTTCAGTAATCCGCCCCTTTGGACGTTAGACAGCAATGTCTTAAAAGGCTTTTTGAACTCTACGGGATCTATTGGATCCAGGATTTCCCGCATACTGGTATCACAGGGAGCACGTTTTTTTATCTGATACAGGTGCTCAAGGTTATGCCTTACTTCTTGCTCTGTTTTATCACGCTCAAACGAGAGGAGCGATGGGTACTTGAGATGCATCATGGCAAAAGCGGACATGGAGGCATCATGTATTGTTATTTTTCTGGAATCCTTGTTTGGTCGGACATTTGGAATTTGCTCATAACTTTCAGAAATCGTAGTAATTAAACTGTTTGCACAAAGATGCTTACGACTTTTTTGGAATGGATAAGCCATGAGAGACAGCCATTGATAAAGTATCCCTATCAAAAGTAGACGTTATTTTGTGCGAAATCACTCCATTTGGAATTTACTGTAAGCCTTGCTGTTGCAGTGATTTAATTGATGTCACGGGAATAGCTGAGTTTTCACCTTTAGATGGGAACTGCTTTTCTTTAATCAGGGGGGATGGCTGACGGTTATTGAGGCTCTCAGGCACTAGCCGATAAAAGAAACCGTCCTTTCCAACAGAGGGAGGCCGCCAGCCATTGCCTTTCCTTCAGCGATAAGCCTTTTAGCAGGCGCTGCCTTTATTCTGACCCGTTTTGCCGGGACGAAGCAGTAAGCTGATAGATGGTGGAAGCCAGAGTTCAGGTAAACTCTGGTGGTGGCCGGAATATGCCAATACAGCACTCTTTTTTTGGGAATATACATGGATTATCAATACACAGTAGCCTGCTGGATTAACAAGCCTAGCCTATTTTTTTCTACTTGCCCGAATTTTGTCGTAAGCCCCTTGAATCTCCTGGGTTTTTTTCTTGGCCACCTCCATCATCTCTTTCGGTAGTCCTTTGGCCACAAGCTTGTCGGGGTGATGCTGGCTCATTAGCCTGCGATAGGCTCGCTTGACTTCTGCATCGGAAGCATTGCTCTCAATACCCAGAATTTCATAGGCCTGCTTCAGCTCATAGGCCGCATTCGGCCTTTGAAAATGCTGTTGCTGCCGTCCCCCTGCACTTTGCTGATAGAATGCCCGCTGGGCCAGGAAGCGCTTATGCAACAATTCAAAGGCAACGGAGCTTACCCCGAGAATACGGCAAATCTGATGAAACACCTGTCGCTCAGCCTGGGTTAAAGCACCATCGGCATAAGCGGCCTGGAGCTGGATCTCCAAGAACATGGGAACCAGTGTACTGGATGCTGCCGCCTGCCTGAACTCATGGAGGGTAGCCTCAATATTGGCATTCTGCTGTTTGCCTTGATTAAAGAGGGATATTGCCATTTTGCGCTGTTCTGGTGATAAACGCATCTGTCGCATAATGGCAGAGGCCGTCTCTATCTCATCCTCACTGACACGACCATCAGCCTTAGCCAGGCGACCCATAACCAAAAAGGTGGCATTAAAAAAAGCACTTTGTGCTCGCTGACGGTTAAAACGGGCACCGCCACCGGTGACACCAGGCCCATTCTGCAGATAATTCTTATTGATCCAGGCACCCAGGAAGCCACCAAAAACAGCGCCAAACGGCCCCCCAAAAAGCAACCCTAAAAAAATGCCGATAACAATCGCAGTCATGAAACTCTACTCATACTCCCGGAGTGGTTTCCGGATGACTATCCAGATAACGCCCAAGATGTTCCAAACGTTCAATAGTGCCCACATCAGTCCAGTGTCCGGTGTAATGAACACCGGTTACTTTCTGGCAGGCCATCGCCTTTCGCAAAAGTGGAGCCAGCTTAAAAGCCCCCGGGTGACAACCATTGAAAAGAGCATTAGATAATACACTAATACCACTGAAAGTCAGTGATCGATCCTTGTCATCCAGCACATAGCCAGCAGCCAGTGAAAAATCACCCACTGGCTTAAAGTCAGGATTATTCACCATCACCAAATGGGCATGGGCTGTTATAGATGAAGGCAATTGGTTCAGGGGGTAGTCCGTATACACATCTCCATTGATCACGATAAACGAATCATTGCCCCCTTCCGTCAGCAGGGGCATGGCCTGCAGGATTCCGCCCCCGGTTTCCAGGGGTTCAGGTTCGGCAGAATACCTGAGCCTGACCCCCCACTGCTCACCATCACCCAGATGGGAAACAATCTGATCCCCAAGCCATGAATGATTAATAATAATGTCCCGGATACCTGCACGGGCCAGGTTTTCAATGTGATAAACGATCAGGGGTTTTCCCGCAACAGGCACTAATGGCTTTGGTGTTTGCAATGTTATTGGCCTCAGGCGCTTGCCAAAGCCGGCAGCCAGAATCATGGCCCTCATGCCTTTACCTCTTCCTGAATCCGAATCACCTCTGCACCGAGTAATGGCATGACTCGCTGCTCCAACCACTGGGCATGTTCCTGTAATTCCGGATAGCGGGCACAGGCAGTCAGCACGTAATTAAAGGTGGTGGGCAAATCCCCCAGATAGCTGGCTTTCTTATCCCTGATCCAAAGTCGGGAAAAAATACCCAGACACTTTAGGTGACGCTGTAAGCCCATCCAGTCAAACCATTTCAGGATTTGTTCAGAGCTGACAGACGCCAGTTGAGAGAGACCGTTGGTATAGTTTAATAACCAGTGCTGAACTTTTTCCGGCGGCCAACACTGATAACAATCCTTTAATAGTGATACAGGGTCGTAAAGCAGAGGGCCGTAAAGGGCTCCCTGAAAATCAATCACTCCCAATTCACCATCGGCACCTAACATCAAGTTTCGGGAGTGGAAATCCCTGTGAACTGTAGTTTTGGGTTGCTCTAATGCTGAAAAAACCAGGTGATCAAACAGCTCTTCAAGCATCCGTTGCTCTTTATCGCTTAGCTGTAATCCGAGGAATGAGCGCAGAAACCATTCAGGATAGAGAGATAGCTCAAACCTGAGCAGCTGTTCATCGTAGCAAGGCAAGTTACCTGCGGGTAGCTGTTGGATAGACCGTAGTGTTTTCAGTGCCTGGCTATACAAGTCCTCCACGGACTGCTCATTCAGGCACTCCTGTAACAGGCAGTCACCAAAGTCTTCCAGCAGCATAAAGCCCTGTTCAAGATCAAAGGCATAAACGAAGGGAACGTTAATATGATGTCCTCGCCAATCCTCGGCAATGGCAATAAAGGCAGCACTGTCTTCTGTTTCAGGAGGCGCATCCACTGCAATAAGGGAACCCTGGGGGCCCTGAACCCGATAATACTTTCGAAAGCTGGCATCATTGCTGATTGCTTTCAAGGGAAGCTGCCCATCGGTTCCCTGTTCGGTTGATAATTGTTCAACGACCCATGCCGCCAACTGTCCGCGGCGGTCATGTGCTTTTATCAATTCCGGTAATTGCTCAATCTTGCTGGTTACCATGAAACCCGGTCACCTGTATTATTGACGGTTAGCAGAACACAAGTCTAAACCAAAACCTGACCAGACTCCCCATTTCGCCTGACTTTGTTTTCTAAGGCGCATTTTCTCATTACCTTCGCCTTTTGCAAAAAATTATGGACAGGCCCCCAGTACCTGAAACAGGTTATAAAAAAGGTTTCGAGCCTGCTTTTAACACAGTATCATGAAAGCCTCAGATTCCTTAATCATACTCACTGGTCAAAGAGCGTAACATTATGCAAACGGCACGTTGCAAACAGATTGCACGTGTTTTCTCTATCGAAGGCCAAGCCAGTGAAAGCAAAAAACCGTCCCAGGATTGTTGAGCTCATGGAGATGCACCCAATACCGTTTAAACCAAGGACATTAGCCTTGGCGATAGCTGCCAGCTTGCTAGCCAGTTACCCGCTGCCAAGGGCTTATGCAAAGGACGGCTCTGTTCAAGCAGAAAGTGAATGGAGCTGCTCACCCGCAGCCAGCGGAAAAGGCTGGGATTGCACCCCGGTTTCTAAAAAGTACAGCCCGATAAAAAGAGCACCACTACCCAAATCTGCAACTGCAGTAACAAAAGAAAAAGAAACGGGGCAACAGTCTGAAGAAACCACAGGCGTTGCAAAAAAGGTAAAAACCCCGCCCGCTCTAAAAACCACTTTAGACTGGGTACCTTATGAAAAACTGACTCCTGAACAAAAAGCCGAACAACCCTGCTACAGCTGTGGTGCCTATATAGAGCCTGACCGGCCAGGGATACACTTCAAGGGCAATCCTGATTCACAACCCATTGTGGCAGAAGCCGATAGCACCCGTTATGATCAGGAGTCCATTGTAACCCTTGAGGGCAATGTCAATCTTCGTCAGGCCAGCCGCCAGTTTAAGAGTGACAAAGTCACCCTGGATAAAGAGAGCAATCAGGCAGGTTTTGAAGGCCATACGGTGATCCGGGAACCTGGCATTCTGATTATTGGTGATCGTGGCACTGCCCAGATGGACAGTGGCAGGGCATCTGTAGAAAATGCGACATATGTCATACATGGCAGCAAGCTGCGGGGACAGGCCAGTTCCGTCGTCAGAAATGAAGACACCACCATGGATCTGACCAATGCTACGTACACTTACTGTCCTCCCGAAGATGAGGGCTGGCTACTGTCAGGTAAAAGCTTCAAGCTGAATCCTGCCACCGGCTTCGGTACCGTCCGGGATGCAACGGTGAGGGTGCAGGGACTGCCTATTTTATATACCCCTTATTTGTATTTTCCCATTGATGACCGCCGCCAGTCCGGTTTTTTGTACCCGTCCTTTAGCTCCGGTAGCGATAACGGCCTGGATATCAGCATACCGTACTACCTGAACCTGGCCCCCAACTACGATGCCACCATTACTCCCCGGCTGTTAAGCAAAAGGGGGTTATTGCTGGAAACCGAGGCTCGCTACCTGACCGAGCATAATAAGGGCGAACTGGGTGTTGCCGGTATTGCCGGGAAAGACTCGCTTAAGGATGAAAATCCCAACTATGATGAAAAACGCTGGCTGGTCAATTGGCGTCACAATACCAAGCTAACCTCCCGTTGGGATATCCAGGTGGATTATGCCAACGCCAGTGATAAGGATTACCTGGATGATTTTGGCAGCCAGCTTAATCTTTCCAATAGCGGCCCACTGGATCAGAAAATAGAAACCCGTTATGTGGGTGGGGATCAAAATTATAACTGGCAGTTCAGGCTTAATGCCCATAATTACAAGAATATGAGTCGAACCTCCGATGACCCTTATAACAAGTTACCTCAGCTTGAGCTAAAAGGAGACTGGCTGGCGGCTGAACACTTCAATGTCGGCTATCTGGCGGACTACACCAAATTCTCCAGGGATGATAACTGGCGCTTCCTCCACGAAACCACTGACCCTGCCTTTGATCCTGCTGACAAGGTCAAAAAGAGTATATACGACGAAGGTTACGGTATATCCCGGGCTGAAGGGGAACGGCTGTATCTGGAAACTGGTGCCAGTTTCCCCATGCGTGGGAGTTATGGTTTCCTGACGCCTGCCGTTAAAGTACGTCATGTGCAGTATAAGCTAAGCAATTTGGTTCGCTCTGAAGTGGTGGATGACCTCGGTGGTTCCTATGATGACTTTAAGGCCAAGGATTATACCGAGTCGCCCAAAACCACTGTGCCGTCTATCAGCCTGGATGGCGGTTTATACTTTGACCGCCAGACCACCATCGGCTCAACAGAGTTTACCCATACCCTTGAACCCCGGATGAAGTATCTCTACGCCCCCCATGTGGAAGGCCAGGAGATGAACCCTATCTTTGATACCGCCCACATGGGCTTTAATTACAGTTCCCTGTGGCGTGATAACCGTTTTACCGGTTATGACCGTCTCGCGGATGCCAATCAGCTTTCCCTGGGGGTAACCACCCGCCTGATGGAGGATGATGGTTTTGAACGGGCCCATTTTGGTATTGGACAAATTGTCTATTTCAGTGATCGAAAGGTTTATATTGATCCAACGACAGGTAAAAAATCCGAATCAGACTGGGATCATGACCTCACTGCCGAACAGACAAAAATCAGGGATGAACTGAAGCACCCAACCTCTCCCCTGGCTTCAGAGCTGGTCTATAACATCAATCGTTCCATGAGTATCAGACAGGATCTGGTATGGGATACTAATGACAACCAGATTGATAATTATGGTGTTTACTACCGCTATCACCCCGAGGGGGGAAGAAAGGCCTTTAATATTGGCTACCGTTTCCGGGATCAGGTTGACCGGTATCTTAAGGATGAAAACGATAACAACATCTGGGTTGATCCAGGCGATCACAACAAAGGTTACAAGACGGCTTCCAACAATCTCAGCCAAAGTGACCTGTCCTTTGCCTGGCCCGTTGCCAACAATTGGTCTGCCCTGGGTCGCTGGCAATACGATCTAACCAATCAAAGGAACCTTGAGATACTTTCCGGTGTCGAATATAACAGCTGCTGCTATCAAGTTCGCTTATTATGGCGATCCTGGATTGAACCGGACGACAATATCGACCATCCTAACTCCAAAAGCGGGGTTTTCCTGCAATTTGTACTTAAGGGGCTCGGTGGCCTCTCCAGCGGCTCTGTTACTGAATATCTGACAGGTATCCAAGGTTATACTCAACGTGAGAAGTAATATGAAGGGATTGAAACAACTGGCACTGGCAGCCCTCTGCTTGCTGAGCCTGCATGGTGGTGCTGTCAGCGCCAGAGTGGTACCACTGGACTGGATAGTGGCCACTATCGATAAAGATCCGATAATGAATAGCGAGCTGAACAGTCGGGTTGAAACAGTGCACCGCCAGCTGGCTGGCCGGAATGTGCCCCTGCCTCCGGAGGACATCCTCAAGAAGCAGGTGCTGGAGCAGCTGGTTGTTGAGAATATCCAGCTGCAAATGGGGCAGCGTGCCGGTATTCGCATTGATGACTGGGCCCTTAATGATGCCATCAGCAAAATCGCCCAGCGTAACAAGATGACTGTGCAGGAGTTCAAGAAAAACCTGGAGGCGGATGGCCTTTCCTTTGCCCAGGCCCGGGAAGAAATCCGCCGGGAAATGATTATTAACCGGGTGCGTCAACGCCAGGTGGGTGAACGTATCCATGTCAGTGAACAGGAGATTGATAGTTTCCTGAGCTCTCCGGAAGGCAAGGCGCAAATGGAACAGGAATATCGCCTGGGCCATATCCTCATTGCCACCCCTGAAAATGCCAGCCCCGGGCAGATCAAAACCGCCGAAAAACAGGCCAAAGACATTTCTGCCCAGCTGAAAAAAGGGGCTAACTTTTCTGAAATGGCCATTACCTATTCCAAGGGGCAAAATGCCCTGAATGGCGGTGACCTTGGCTGGCGCAAACCGGATCAGCTACCAACCCTGTTTGCTGAACAGGCCATGAAAATGAAAAAAGGCCAGGTTTCAGAACCGGTTCGCAGCCCTGGTGGTTTCCATATTTTCAAATTGCTGGATAACCGTGGCAATGAAAAGCATGTTCAGGAACAGGTGCATGTTCGCCATATCTTGATCAAACCTAATGAAATCCGCAGCAATCTTGAAGCCCAGATGTTGGCGAAAGGTCTCTATGACCGCATCAAGTCCGGTGAAAATTTCGGTGAGCTGGCAAAAGCCTATTCTGATGACACCGCATCAGCCCTTAACGGCGGGGATCTGAGCTGGGTTAGCCCTGCGTCACTAGTTCCTGAATTCCAGACGGTTATGAACCTGGTACCTCAGAATACTGTCAGCGAACCCTTCAAGAGCAGTTATGGCTGGCATATTCTGGAAGTCTTGGGTAAACGGCAGTCTGATATCAGTAACCAGGTTCGTCGCAACCAGATCAGGGAGCTACTGGGTAACCGCAAGTTTGAAGAGGAGCTGGCTGTCTGGCTGCGGGAAATTCGTGATCAGGCTTATGTTGAGATCAAACTGAAATGAATGACCCATTATCCCGTATCCCACGATTAGTCATAACAGCGGGTGAACCTGCCGGTATTGGCCCTGATCTTTGCCTGATGATTGCCCAACGGCAGCACTCGGCACAGCTGGTAGTGATTGCTGATCCCGAGCTGCTGGCTCACAGGGCAAAACAGCTTAATCTGGATATCTGCCTGGACACCTTCGACCCTGATAACAGGACTCCCGGTAAAGCCGGACATTTGCTGGTTTACCCTGTTTCCCTGAGTCAGCCCTGCCAGCCGGGTCAGCTTGATCCCGCTAATAGCCACTATGTTCTCAAAACCCTGGAAATGGCAGCCCAGGGTTGTCTTTCCGGTCTATTTGATGCCATGGTCACAGGGCCTGTGCATAAAGGCGTTATAAACGACGCTGGTATTCCTTTCAGTGGCCATACTGAATACCTGGCAGCCCAGACCGGGACGGAGAAGGTGGTGATGATGCTGGCTACCGAGGGCCTTCGGGTGGCCCTGGCAACCACTCATTTACCCCTGTCACAGGTATCCAGGGCAATAACCAGGGCCTCTCTGGTTGAGGTACTGAATATCCTTCATAAGGATATGCAGGAGAAATTCTCAATCAATAAACCCAGAATTCTGGTTTGTGGGCTTAACCCCCATGCAGGTGAGGGCGGGCATATGGGGATGGAAGAAATTGAGGTTATCTCACCGGTTATTGAAGAGCTGAATCAGTTGGGTATGAACCTGACGGGGCCGCTTCCTGCAGATACCCTGTTCACTCCCCGATACCTGGATCACTGTGATGCGGTGCTGGCCATGTATCATGATCAGGGACTTCCGGTTCTCAAATACAAAGGGTTTGGTAATGCGGTGAATATCACGCTGGGCTTGCCTATTATCCGGACATCTGTTGACCACGGGACAGCGCTTGACCTGGCTGGAACGGGAAAGGCCTGTGCTGGCAGTCTAATGGTTGCCATCCGGACAGCTATGGAAATGGTTGATAGTTAATTATCTGCTCTCGCCGGGAACATGGTATGGATACAGGTGCTATGTAGAAGTGGCCGCTTAGATTTGATGCGGGATTCAGGTCGTTAGTATGCTGAGCTTGATTACGGCTGGCTAGGGAATGTTATCTGAAAATTTAAAAACCACTGGCTAAAGCCAGTGGTTTTAACCCTTCGGTGAACTAATAAATGTCTTAGGGTCGCTGTTGAAGTAATCGGCAGAAAATATTCCTGCTACCTTTCCAACAATCAAATAATAGTTACTAACTGACCTGTATATAAAAAAACAAAGGAGCATTCCACACAAAACTGTTCTGAAATTTTGAACTTATATTTATTTCATATCTTCCTTTATTGAAAAAGAAAATTTCAATCTTTGTTAGTACGGTTTTATTTGATCTGTAATTTGCGTTTTTTAGTGTCAATATACAATATGTATCACTTGAATAAAAATCAACTAATTCTAGGTGTTGATTGATTTTAATCATGGGTTTCATGAGGGTTGCAATCACTAAAGCGGCAGGGATTATATTGATCCAGCCTTCAGTAAGATCAGGCTGTGACTGATGTTTATTATTTAAAAAATTGAATAAGAAAGTATTAGAAACATAACCTAGGTATCCTGTCTTGTTTAACCTGTGATAGAAGAAACCAGTTTTTCTTTTATCTAGGCAATAAGTATCAATTTCTTCTTCTCTCTCATCTAGAACTACAACGGTTTTTAAAACTGAATCAAGCTGTTGCTCAGTTAATTTTGCGCTAAGGGGGGGGTAATAAATATTAAAAAAAATGAAGATAAATATAAAAAAATAATACTGTTTTTTCAAAAAAATGCAACCTGACAGCTGGCTTGGGCTAGTACCCAAACAGCAGTTTAAAGGAGGTATACCCACCTTGCTGGGTATCAGTAAATGGTGGGCGTTTACCTGTAAACACTGATAATACCCGGTGACAAAACTGCTATTCGAGTTGATGGTAAACATGATGATTAGCGTAACCAGTGGAAGGTGAATATATATCTTTTAGTTGATATCCAGCGATTCCTGAATGGTTGCAAGTAAATCCAAGGTGATAGTATAAGAAAAGAGAGTGACGTATTCAGGATATTGACCATCATAGCGAGTTACAACCTTCTCGCTTGTTTTTTCTCCTATCTCCATCTTTTGATGCCGGGGATCGATCCATTCTTCTTTTTTAGTATAAGTGAGTTTCACGGAGGTGTTTGTGTTATTTTCAAAATTATCAGGAACTTGAACTGTCAGCCAGTGCTCTTTTTTTTCTTGAAATGGGAAAGACAGGAAAATAGGGTCTTTGCTGTAAAAAATGAAAAGTGGTTTCATTGAACCTTTAGTTGAATCTAGCAAAACAATAAAAGCATCCTCGCTGCCCAATGAAAAGTCAGTTGTATTTTTTTCCTCCGCTAGTGTGACACGAAATACCTTTGATACGGTAACATGCGGTTTCTCTGCAAAGTTCAGCATGGATTTAGGTGTGTGTTTTTGTGCTCTTTCTTGAAAAATAATACCAGTCCAAAGTGCATATTCCAGCCGCCACTCAAAAGCTTCACCTTTGTCTGGTATGTATTTAAAACCTCTATTGTCATCCAGTCTCTCTAACCCCCCCCCATGATAATTGAGGGAGAGTTATAGCTACGAAGCAACAGGAAAGGCAGTATTCTCTAAAAAAAGCCATTATAATAACCTCGACACTAGAAGAGTTAATAGGATAGAATATATGGTAAACAAACAATAGATTAGAATATTTAACCCGAGCTTTATATTTTGTAGCATGGTTTTATAAGGTGTCCATTAATTTGACTCCAGCATCATTACCTATCAATCAACCATTTGCTGCTTTACCTACAGTCTGTCAGATCATTTTTTGCACTGTTTCTGAAGTAAGCCTCTTCAACGCCGATATCTGCTACAGGAGTTGAAACTGTAACTGGATACTGTGCAAGGGAAAAATAAAATGAAGATAAGCAATTCATCATCTGAACCCATGATTTCACCTAAGGAAGGCGTTGAAGCGGAGGTTACCTCTCGAGATGGAAATATCAAGTCTCAAAAGATTAGCAGGCAGATGCTGGAAAGTGCGTTGAAAGAAGTGGAAAAAGAGTTGGAAAAAAATATTTTAGATAGAAATACACTTGTTTTAGATAGCCAGGGGATTGCTGATATTGGTAAAAAATGTGCCGAGTTGGTTAGAAATGAAGGTGTAAAATCTCATTTGAAAGCGCAGGATGCAAAAGTTAAGCTATTTTTAAGTAATCTAGGAAGTGTCAATTTTAATTGCCATAAGTTTAAAACAGGAGAGAACTTGGGGGTGAAAACCTGTTTGCCGGATGCAATAGGAACAGCCTTATTTGGTCGTACTAATTATGGGTTGGCAGAAATATTTACAAATTCTTTGAGGGAACACCTGGTTGCCAATAAAAAATTAAAGCCTGGTGATGATTTTGATGTTGATAATAATGAGCAGATGAGCGCTATTTTTGAATATATCAAAGAAAACTACGGCATTAGTGTTAATTTGCAGGTAATGGGCAATTTTAGTGGTATGGATCCCATAATGTCATCTGCTGATGATAAAATATATGAAGTGGAAAAAGGCAGTTTAGTGCATATCTCATCTGCAGGTAACGAACAGTCTGATTTTAGTATTCCTGTTTTATATTGCCAGCTGAATAATGGCAGGAGTACATTCTATGGCATTGACTTTATGTAAGTGGTTCGGTTTTTTTAGATAGGGTTTATTGATTAATAGAGTCTTCTAAATTTGATTAAACCGTGCCAACTTAAAAAGTGCATGTTTTCTGGCTCTTTGATTAAGCAGTGCTAATGCGGTTATTCTGCTTAATCATCCTAATAACCTGGCAGAACAGTTTGAACAGGATGAAATTGCCATCCAGACAACTGATAGCCTTCTGGACTACATTAAATTCCGTACTCTGACTGACCAAGAGTTTAATATTAATCGAAAGGCGTCCTCTCTTCTTTCTGAAGATATTGTTTCTTCACCCTTTTATTCACTTTATAGAATCTTGTCTATTCCTCATTTTTGCGGGTGCACAATAAAACGTTTTTTTGCTTACCTACTTCAAGGGTCAGAGCTGAAAGCCCATGACCAACCCTTATTACAGGCGATCATTAAACTATGCAAAACAAACCCTGGCTGTACTCTTCAAGATATGCTCGACAAAGAGAAAGGGCGGAAGCAAGTTGATAAGGATGTCAAGGCTTTGTTTGCTTATCTGAACAAAGATGCTCGATCTGTATTTAAGAACGAAGGTGCAATGCCTCAATAAATGAAAATATAGCTACTAATGAAAATACAGCCACTGATGCAAATGTTATAGTCGCTATAGTAGCAGTCACAACCGGGTTTGTAGTGCTACCCGCTATTGCGATATGCCTATGGAAAAGCAAAAAAGCACAATATTTTGGCAGCTGGTTAGCCCGCCCTTTTACTCGCTGCTATCGTAGATCCTATGCCCGTACTGCCACAGAGGGCGGAGATCCTCAAGATATCGAATTACACAGCCTATAGT
Source organism: Endozoicomonas sp. Mp262 (assembly GCF_025643335.1). NCBI lineage: Bacteria > Pseudomonadati > Pseudomonadota > Gammaproteobacteria > Oceanospirillales > Endozoicomonadaceae > Endozoicomonas > Endozoicomonas sp. Mp262. Next base: position 2,918,758 of record NZ_CP092489.1, read on the forward strand.
CTAAGAGCTTACCAGGTTTACAGAGCACTCATTGAGTTTTCATATGGGCCAAGGCCAAATGGATGGGTTTCCTGCAAGACCCGCTTCCCATAAACCCTCAATAAATAATGGCGAAGTTGGAATTCCCATGACACATTGGTTTATCATACTCGCCTTTTTTCTAACCCCTTATATAGTGACGACATCTTATGCTTGATGTCGTAGAGTCTGTCCAAGAGCAGTACCCGTAGCGAGAATGGTAGAAAATTGAGCAAAAGACCCCGGTTTGTGAGGAGAGTAGCAACAGGCTATTTGATCACCACAAGCAAGATCTTAGGCCCATTTACTGCCTCTTCAGTGGGTGCCTGCTCTCGGATAGATTCCTATAACCCGGTAGCAAGGCCCTATGTCCCAGACCGCTATTCCCTTTCATAAAGCCCGTAAACGCTTTGGCCAGAACTTTCTTTATGACCATGGTGTGATTGAGCGTATTGTTGCGGCCATCCATCCCAAAGAAGGAGAGAAGCTGGTTGAAATTGGTCCCGGACAGGGGGCTTTAACAGAAGGACTGTTGCAGAGGGCTGGCGCACTGGATGTGGTGGAGCTGGATCGGGATCTGATACCCACCCTGAAACTTCGTTTTGGCCTGAACCGGGAGTTCAGGATTCATGAAGCGGATGCCCTGAAGTTTGACTTCAACACCCTGAAAACAGATGACAGACCGCTTCGTCTGGCTGGCAACCTGCCCTATAACATTTCAACGCCACTGATCTTCCACCTGCTGAGCTTCCAGGGGCTGATCGCAGATATGCACTTTATGCTGCAAAAAGAAGTGGTGCAGCGCCTGGCAGCCGTTCCCGGGGAAAAACATTATGGCCGTTTGGGTATTATGACCCAGTATTACTGTGCGGTGGACTACCTGTTTACCGTGGGGCCCGGCTCATTCAGGCCCGCACCCAAGGTGGATTCTGCTATTGTCCGCCTGGTTCCCCACAAAGAGTTGCCATACCCTTGCAAAAATACAGCTCGCCTGGAAATCGTCGTGCGGGACGCCTTCAGCCAGCGTCGCAAAACCATTAGAAACACCCTTAAAAAACATTTAAATGCCGAGGCTCTGGAGCAACTGGGCATTGATCCCGGAACACGCCCCGAACAATTACACCTTGCTGATTTCGTCAAAATCACTGATTATCTTGAAGACACCTCTTGCTAAGGAAAGTACTGTATGGCGGTATATGCTGTAGGTGATATCCAGGGATGTTATCAGCCTCTTCGACGACTTCTGGACAAGCTGCGGTTTGACCCCGATAAGGATACTCTCTGGGTAGCGGGTGATATGGTCAACCGGGGGCCAGATTCTCTGGCAACCCTGCGTTTTCTAAAGAGCCTGGGGAAATCCTGTGTTGCCATACTGGGTAATCACGATCTTCATCTGCTGGCTGTGGACGCCGGTATTCGACGACAAAAGAAGGCGGATACCCTTAAGAAAATTCTGGTGGCTCCTGACAAGGATGAGCTGATCCACTGGCTTCGCCATCGCCCCTTTATGCACCACAGTAAAAAAAGGGATATAACCATGGTTCATGCCGGTATACCACCGATCTGGACCCTGAACCAGGCCCGAATCTATGCCAGAAAACTGGAAGAGGCCCTGCAGGCTGACAATTACCATAAACTGCTAAAAACCCTGTTCAAGACCGACAAACCCCTGGGCTGGGAAGATGCCCTGAACCGTAAAAAAAAGCTCCGGCTGGCTGCCACCTATTTCACCCGCATGCGTTTTTGCGATGAGCAGGGCCGGATGGATCTAAAGAACAAGTCGGCAATCCCTGATAAAGGGTTTGCCCCCTGGTTCACCTACAAGCATGCCCCCATGTACGGCCAGTCCATCATCTTTGGTCATTGGGCTGCGCTGGAAGGAGAAAGTCACCTGCCTCATATCCATGCTCTGGATACCGGCTGTGTCTGGGGCAGACGCCTGACCGCCATCAATGTCAAAACCCTGGCTCGAACCAGTGTCAAGGGTATCTAATACATTATTTCAATGTCTTTGAAGTCGTTCCCAGGCTCCTGAGGCCTTTGCGACACCTTGGGGGTGCTGGGAGCGAGTCCTGGTTGATGGTGAATAGTATGAGCTTTTAACTCCTCATTAACCACACTCTAATTCCTTATTGCTCAGTCACCAGTAACAATCAATTAACAACAAAAACCCTGTGCTTTTTGGTTTCATGGCCGATCTAACACTAAGTCGGAACGTCTCAGGGTATTTAACTGTCATGGCCAGAAAACAGCAAAAAAAAACCACCTACCTCTGGCAAGGAAAAAACAAAAACGGACAAAAGGTTTCTGGCGAAATCCAGGCGAGCACTATTGCGCTACTTAAGGCTGAATTAAGAAAACAGGGCATTGTTTCCGCCAAAATTAAAAAGAAGGGTATTGCCCTGGGAGGGTCTATAGGCGGAAAAATAAAGCCCATGGATATCGCTCTCTTTACCCGCCAGCTTGCCACTATGACCAAGGCGGGCGTTCCCTTACTCAATGCCTTTGACATCACCGCCGATGGACTGGAAAAGCCGGCGCTCAAGGATCTGATTACCAAGATAAAAAATGATGTTGCTGGTGGTAGCAACCTGGCCGATGGCCTGCGCAAGCACCCTAAATATTTCGATGATCTTTACTGCAACCTGGTGGAGTCAGGAGAGCAATCAGGAGCCCTTGAAACCCTTTTAGACCGAATCGCTACCTACAAAGAAAAAAGTGAGGCCCTTAAGGCAAAAATAAAGAAAGCCATGAACTACCCTGTAGCCGTCGTTATTATTGCCTTTATCGTAACGGGAATCCTGTTAGTCAAGGTGGTTCCCCAGTTTGAGGAAGTCTTTGCCAGCTTTGGTGCTGAGCTTCCTGCCTTTACTCAAATGGTGATCAACCTGTCCCGGTTTATACAGGCGAACTGGTATTACGTGGTGGGCGGTGTGGTGGCCATTATTTTTACTATCAAACAGGTTTTGCAACGCTCCCAGGCGGCACGGGATGGCAAGGATCGGTTGCTGCTTAAAATTCCTGTGTTGGGGATGATTCTGGACAAGTCTGCTGTCGCCCGCTTCGCCAGAACCCTTTCAACCACCTTTGCGGCAGGTGTGCCACTGGTGGATGCCCTGGACTCTGTTGCCGGAGCTGCCGGTAATGTGGTTTATAGAGAGGCAGCCCATAAAATCAAAGAGGATGTCTCAACGGGTCAGCAGTTACAGCTCTCAATGCGAAGTGCCGGTGTATTCCCTGCAATGGCAATACAGATGGTCTCAATCGGTGAAGAATCCGGTGCCCTGGATGAAATGCTCGACAAAGTGGCCAACTATTATGAAGATGAAGTGGACAATATGGTGGATGGCTTAACCAGCCTGATGGAACCCCTGATCATGTCAGTACTGGGTGTCCTGGTGGGAGGCCTGATTATCGCCATGTACCTGCCAATATTCCAGATGGGGTCTGTGGTTAATTAAGTTTTATCAAAATGTATTAAAACTTTTTACACATGTAGTATTCATACCTGATCTTATATTCTCTCTTAAAAAATAGAGAAGGGTTACCGGTTGAGATCGCCCTGATTTAGATAGAGGGTCCGTCACAAACCAAAAAGTTATTCTTAACTTAAAGGCAATTTAGAGTCGCAGCGATGCCTGATTCGATCAAGGGTATCCTGTTTTTCAGGGTAACTGGCTTCCAGCAGTTCTCTCACTTCTTGCTCCATGGAACGGCCAGCAGCGCTGGCTTTTAGTTTGAGTCGCTCAACCAGTTCATCAGGCAGGTTTCTAATGGTCAGTGTCGCCATGGGAATAGCCTTCTCTTTATAAGATTAAGGTTACTGTGCTCACAGTTTATATGCTAAACCGCGCCCAGTTAGAGAACCGCAATTTGATAGAGCTGTGATGGGCGCGCTTTAGTAACCGCTTCGCTTAATGAATACGTCGAATATCCGGTTTTCAAATGAGTTTTGGTTTAGCACATTGACAGCATCTCGGTGTTAACACCAGGTAAGCAATATGATAAACCTATCCAGCTGATATCAGGCACTCTCGTAACTCAGCACTATTCATCCTGCCAACAGCCATTGGGCTCGTCGTTTATCAGCAATAAGCTGGCTGGTGCCCAGTCCTATGACCGTATTGACGGTTTTTTTCGCTCCAGCATGGTTTTTTTGCTTTTAACCATTTCTTTTTTTCTATATTTGAACTATAGATTTTGATTCGTGCAAACAGAGAAAAGGTCGCTCTAATGCTTAAAACAAAATCACTGTTTTTGTCTTTCATTTTCTTCTCATTAACTGCCCATGCAGGTCTACAGCAATTCCCGCAGACTTGATTAAAGCCCTTAATAACAAGGGCTGTAGCTTGGTAGCCTCTTGCTAAAATCGCAGACTATCCGGTAGAATTTCACCACAATAATAATAACGATGCTCATGTTGTGCCGCTAACGAAACCAAGAACCATTGCTGAAAAACTGCTCAAAATAGTCTCTGATGAAGCGGGTCAAATTCCAGACTTTCGCAAGAAAAGCCAACATGACAAAATTGTCCTTCATGATGCGGTCATGAGTGGCCTGGCAGTCATGCACCTGAAATACCCTTCATTACTGGCTTTTGATCAGGATTGTGTCAATAACCCAGATAGGCTCAAGAACTTAAAGTCGATGTACAATGTCAGCTGTGTCCCCAGTGATACCTATCTGAGGGATCTGATTGACCCTATCGAAACACGCTATTTAAGGAAGTTCTTTACCCGCCTGTTTGCCTTTGTGCAACGATCTGGGCGGCTTAAGCAGTTCACTTATTTTGAGGAAGGGTATCTTGCGCCTATCGATGGTACGGGGCACTTTTGCTCAGGGAAGATTAGTTGTCCTGAGTGTTGTGTAAAAAAGCCAGGCAGCAAAAATCCGCAATACTACCATCAGTTACTGGCCTGCTGTCTGGTAAAGCCGGGCAAGAAAGAAGTATTACCTTTAATGCCTGAACCCATCATCAAACAAGTTGATGCGTCAAAGAATGATTGTGAGAAGGTAGCGCTCAAGCGGCTATTGGCGAATTTATCCAGAGAGCATCCGCACCTGCCACTGGTTCTGACTTTTGATGACCTGTACTCAGATGGACCGACCATCAAGTTGGTAAAGTCCTTTGGCTATAGCTTCATTATGGTGGCAAAGGATTCAACCCATGAGTCGTTATACCAGGCCGTCGATGAGCTGGATTGTGCAGACAAAGTGGTGCGCTATGAATATACCGATGATAAAGGGTTTACGCACTGGTTCCGGTTTGTGAATGGTGCCCCCATTAACAAGTCACACCCGGATGTGCTGGTTAACTTTCTCGAATATATAGAAATTGATCCAGAGGGCAACAAGAAGTACGTCAACACCTGGGTCACGGACATTGAGCTTTCAGCCGAGAACGTGAATAAATTCATGCGAGGAGCACGCGCTAAATGGAAAATTGAAAACGAAACGTTCAATACACTGAAAACACAGGGCTACCATCTCGAACACAATTACGGGCACGGAAAGCAGCATCTGGCCAGCAATCTGGCATGCCTGACTTTTACGGCCTTCCTCATCAACCAGATAGAACAACTGTCTTGCAAGCTCTTCCAGGAAGCGCTCAAGATAAAAAAGTCTAAAAAGGCATTCTGGCATGCCATACGAGGGCTGTTTGACTGGTTCTGCATTGATAACTGGACAGACGTATTTACAGCTATCATTGAAGGGCGAAGTGTGAGCTTGAAGTTGCTGACTGTCGATACGACATAGAGCGTTGATGTTAGCCCTGTGACCTGTGTTACCTGTCATTAAAACCGACTGCCGATATAGCAGCAGTCTGGCTCTGTTCATCCGCGATAAAATCATTTTTAATTAACTGAAAATGTGCCAGCCGGAATCTGGTTTGCGGGAATTGCTGGCAGGTCTAACCTATGATGAGTTTGATAAAATATGCAAGACTGGCGACATGAGTAAACTTGAAGCTCTGAAAGAGGAAGCTGATTTTCAGGAGTGGTTGAATAGCCGCATGTTGGATAATAATGAAAATAAAATTGAAACGAGATGCCCTTTACATCATGCTATATCTAAAACAGATCCGACCTGTTTTTCCAAGGTGCAAATAGAAAATAGTTTACAGGTTATACAATGGTTGTTAGATAGTGGTGTTGATTGCTCATTTGATACAGAGGATATTATCAAAACACTCCCCCCTTATTTAGGGTTCGAACATCCGGGAATTGATACCAACCCATTACTGGCATTAACTGTGCAGTGGGATAGCTATGAAGCTTTTGAAAAACTTATTCAATATGATAAAAGCTTAATTCAAAATATCGAACAGCTTCGGGAGCTTATTAATAAAAAAAAAGAAATAGCTGAAAAAGGTATCCAGGCAAGTATAAAAGAAGGAAAAAAAGATAAAGAGAGAAGTTTGAAAAATAAAATTGACGCTTGTGCCAGAATGCTGAAATTCCTGGATGATCTCAGTTAAAAGGTTGGAAGCCATCCGAAATCCCTCCACTTTTGTATAAAAGACGGACAGTCTTAAATCCTGCTTCTGTATGGTTATCGGAACCTTCCTGTTTAAACAAAAAGCTAAAAATTATAGCATAATTGAACGATCCCCAATATCCGGGGAAAGTATAAAACACTGCACGGTTAAGGTGGTACGTAGCGGCTTACGTATATTACCTATGGTAATATAAAGGCCACATGGTAGCGTTAAAAGACAGTCAGTGCTTGACTACACTTTCTTGATATTGACTCAGTGCGATGACTTATTGTCTATGCGCTATACGACATCATGATTTGTACATACGCCAATAATTAAAATGCAGTGAATCCAGCGTTCACACTGCTTTATTTCCCATCATTATTGAGATAATCGTTCTCAAGGGGGTTTTTTTGTCACATACACTAACCGGCTCAGCTGACGGTCACTTAATAAAACGTCAGGTGTCTAATGTTGCCGTAATCACCTTTCTCAGTCAGTTTGCCTCTTACTCCATCAGCTCCATATTTATCCTCTTCCTGACACTACCCATGGCTAAAGACGGTTTGGGAATGACCGAAACCCAGGCCTATGAGTTTATGGGGGTCACCCAGGCGGTTGGCTATATCATGCCTTTTGTAGGTGGTTACATTATTGATAAATACCTGGGACTGCGCCGGGGTATTACCCTCGGTGTTACCCTGCTGGCTGTTGCTTTCGGGTTGGTTTACCTTGGTAGTTCTTATGTGCATATTTTTGGCAATAAGGTGTTTATTGCCGCTTATGCGCTGATTCCAGCCATCAGCTCTTTTGTGACCTCACCATCCTCTGCCCTGGTTAGCCGCATTTATCAGGGGGACGATGCGGGCAGCAAGTCCGGTATGACCGTGTATTACATGTCTATTAATGTGGGCAGCTTGATCGGTATTGGTATTGCACCACTACTTATGAAAAGCCATTATGGCGTCATGTCTGTGCTGGCTCTTGTTGTAATAGGTAAGGCCCTGGCAGCACTGAATTTTATTGCCAAGAGAAAGATCTACAGCAACATTGTTGATGATATGGATGCAACTCCCATGACCAGACAGCGGAGTATACCTGTACTGGCTTACCTGGTCATTGGCTATGCCCTGGCATTTTTTGCTTACCTGAATCCTGGCATCAGTACCTATCTGATAGGGATTGGTTGTGTATCAGGGATCAGCATATTCTGCATCCGTACCCTGATGCTGAAAGGCGATGATCGCGTGAAACAGCTGGTTGCCACCTTCCTGATTCTGGTGGCTGTGGTCTTTTTTGTCCTGTACAACCAGATGGCCACCACCATGGTTCTGTTCACCAAAAACAGTACTGACCTCAGCCTGTTTGGCATTAAGCTGGAAGCCGCACAGTTTCAGATGATCAACCCGTTTGTGATTCTGTTAATCGGCTCTGCCTTGCCCCGCTTCTACCACACCTTTAAAAAGTTCACTATTCCTTACCAGTTTGCCGTGGGTGTAGTGCTTGCCGGTTTTTCAATGATTGTTCTGTGGGCAGGCACTGCCACTGCTAACAGTGATGCGGTTGCCAGTGCCAACTATGTTGGCATGGCTTACTTTATTATCACCATTGCCGAGCTATTCGTCAGTGCCGTTGGCCTTTCCATGATCGGTCTCTACTGTCATCCTTCCATGATTGCCTTTGCCATGGGTGCCTGGTATCTGTCCAGTTCCATGTCCAACCTGGTATCTGGCCAGCTGGGTAAACTGGTGGCTATTCCTCAAACGGGTATTGATAAGCTGACAGCCCTCCACGCCTACGGAGATTATTTCTCTGAAATGGGCATTGTGGGTATCATAATCGGAATCGGCCTGTGCGTTATTATGTTCTTACTGCAACGTAATCTAAGGCAGCGCGGTATTGCTATTGCCTGATTATCTTTGTTAATAGAGCGGGATGTATAAGGAATTACCTTCCCGCTTGCATTGTGTGATCTGGCAAGGGTGTTCCGCAGCCCGGTAAATTATGTCAACTGCTTATGTGTAGTAGTCACGAACCACCCTGTTTAATGATTCTATTCTGAAGTCCCTCTCTTAACACTAAACTGCCTCCATAACTGACGGGTATTTTCTTCTGCTTTTTCTTTCATATAGGTAATGCCCTCTGGACCTTTTAATTTCTCCTGATAATGACTTCTCAGAAAGTCATCGACAGGTTCCATCATTCTGTAGTTGGGGCAGTCTGATACCTTCTTTGTTTGATAATAAGTGGGAGGTAGAAGCATATAACCAAGTCCGGGGATTTTTCTGGCCAGTTGCCGGGTCATGGTCATATCCTGATCTTTTCGGGCAACAAGGCACTCTTGGCCCGCATCATCCGTGTATCTGAAAACAGGGAGCACATCAGACACATCATGCCCAAATGCTATTTTATCGGTTTCTTCAAGCTTGGCATTATCGGGAATAGTTACTTCTTTGAAGTTGGCTGGCTTTCCCTTGATCTGGAGGTTATAGTTTCCATCTTCCCTGGCATATAGGCCGCTATAATTGGAAAAGTGGGATATTTCTTCCATTTTAGTAGGATGGTCATTTTCATATATTTCAACGGTATCAATAATGTCTGGCTGCTTTAAAATCATTGCCTCAGAACCACTTATTTCAACTATTACGGGTTGTTTCAGGTATTTGTTCTGGTGTCTTTTTAAAGCATCCTTAGCTTCACTGTCATCTTTAAATAAGTTTTTATTTTCTTGATATAGTTTTTGTGCCAGTTTCTGTTTTACTTCGTCTGGAATTTCTTCAGTATGGGGTAGAATAGGTATACCTTCCTTAATCTTTATTTTTAAAAGGCATCCACCAGTGTATCGAAAACTACTCCATCTTGTTTTATTTGAACCTGCGTATAAACCATAGCCGTAAATTGAGTCTCCTTTATTTACATAATCTCTTCGAAATCAGCTATTCCCGCATGATGAACGTCGATGATCGTTGGTATTGACAATAAGGCAGCAAAAATAATGAAGCCGATCAAAACTGAGCCGCCAATTAACAAAGCGGAGCTTTAAAGAAAAAATGTCACCCCTGAACGTAGCTACGATATGGCCGGTTATGATGTATCGAATGGAATCACCCTTTTCTCTTCAATACCATGAGTTACTGTGTAAAAAAGCCCCTCCCACGTTTTTATCAGCCAATGCAAAAAATAGCCCTGTATCCATTTCCATAATGCTATACGGACTCCTTTTGAGCGGGTTCTTAAAGCTTCCTGAAACTGGGGACAGCACAGTTCCTGTATTTGATCTACGAGAAAAGCAAGCATCGTCAGATAGGCCAGATTTGTGGCTAAGTGCTTCTCACCGTGACCGTAGTTATGTTCGAGATCGTAGCCTTGATTTTTCAGGGTGTTAAACGTCTGGTTCTCAATATGCCATCGGCAGCGCCCTCCTTTCATGACGGGTTCTATGGTTTCTTCGTTAAGCGGAATATCAGTCACCCAGCACCAGATATGCTGTTTACCTTTTTTATCGGTTTCGACAAAATCAAGCACATTAACCTGTTCTGCATATTTTGCCTTGTTCAGCCTGACGTCATTGGCATAGCGAAACCACCACTTAATTCCAGTCTCTTCATTAACTTTTTCAGCACGGTGAACTTTTCCTTCTTTATCCAGCTCATCCATCGCTTCAACCAGCGAGGCATGGTTGCCATCTTTCGCGACAATGATGTAATGCCAGCCATAACTCTTAATCAGTTGGACAGTGGGGTTGTCAGCATAAAGACTGTCCAGAAGAATAACGAACTTTAGACGTGGGTGATGCTCTCGTATGGTGGCAAACAACCGTTTAATGGCATTTTTTTCACAGTCATTTTTGGTCGAACCGTCCTGGCAAACTATGGCTTCCGGTGCCAATGGCAAGACTGTTTTTTGATCCGGGTGAGCAATGCATGCTGCCATTAACTGGTGGTAGTGAGCTTCGTTGGCCTTTCCCTTATTTTTAGTACAGCACTCCTGACAAGGTTTTTTATTATTGCAGGAGTAAAATAGCCCAGTTCCATCGATCGGGAGCAAGTAGTGATTTTTCAAGTTCCCGCAGTGAAATTCGAATGCCTTCAGTAATCCGCCCCTTTGGACGTTAGACAGCAATGTCTTAAAAGGCTTTTTGAACTCTACGGGATCTATTGGATCCAGGATTTCCCGCATACTGGTATCACAGGGAGCACGTTTTTTTATCTGATACAGGTGCTCAAGGTTATGCCTTACTTCTTGCTCTGTTTTATCACGCTCAAACGAGAGGAGCGATGGGTACTTGAGATGCATCATGGCAAAAGCGGACATGGAGGCATCATGTATTGTTATTTTTCTGGAATCCTTGTTTGGTCGGACATCTGGAATTTGCTCATAACTTTCAGAAATCGTAGTAATTAAACTGTTTGCACAAAGATGCTTACGACTTTTTTGGAATGGATAAGCCATGAGAGACAGCCATTGATAAAGTATCCCTATCAAAAGTAGACGTTATTTTGTGCGAAATCACTCCATTTGGAATTTACTGTAAGCCTTGCTGTTGCAGTGATTTAATTGATGTCACGGGAATAGCTGCTTCGAAATGGCATTTTTCCTTTTTTAATATTTCTTATTAACTTACCACCCATTTCGGAATAATCATAACGATAAACCCAGTAGTCACCACTTGTTTTTTTACAGGTTGCAATATATTCATCCATTATTTTATCGCAAGCACATATTTTTTCATAGTCTTCACAGTATTTAGGGAAGTTTTTTTTATGTCGAGTGAGGCATCTTTTATAATTAGACCCTTTTTCTAACGTTTTATTGCCAATGTTGATCCCTCTTTTATTTAAGTCTTTCATGACTTCTTTTAATAATTTTTTGAATTGATTTTCTGTCATTTTTGCTGGGTCAATACCTTGTTTTTGTGATTCTTTCTTTATAAGTTCAATTAGATTGTCCTGTATTGCAGTGCTATCATTTAATGGGTCATCTTTGCCTGGTTTTATATTTAAAAACGCAATAGCCTCTAATAGTTTTATTTGCTGATCATCAAGGGCCGTGCATGTTGCCACAGTTTCACGTTGTACCAGTTTTGTATCAGGTAGTTTTTTTAGAGGATTTGATGGTTTTGTATAGCTCTGTAAATCGATGGATGAAATCATGCGGGATAGCCAGCTTATAGGGTTTGCCTGGAATCTATGTTTAGAACGATATAAACCAGCATTATCATTATCGATAAAGTTACAATGCATCATAATAGAACCTCCTTTTCACTTATGATGAGATATTATAAATTACTGTTTATTTGCTGGTGTAAAATCCTATAACTCGCTATATATTCTATATTTTATGCAAATATATCTTTAATTCTGAACTAAAAAAATGACAGCCTTGTCAGTATTGATAACATATTGGGCCTTTAATATTCATATAGGAGAGAAATAGAGGCAGAGGGTATACACTGATATATCCCTCCAGTCTGTATAACTGGTTTTTCAGACCCTGTTTTTAGAGGCCTCAGCATCTCTTTACGCCTTTGTTTTTGGCTGACCGTAAAACCCTACGTAATGTTGAAATTGATGTGACCTTATTATCGTGTGTGAGATTTTAAGGTTGTATATGTCTTTTACCAAGCGCATACCATAGATAATAAAGCTCGCCTATCAACCCCCTGAGGCTGTTACAATTAAGGAAGTCTGTAAAGTACCTATTGGCGTAGAGGCCTCTATCACTGTAGTCTGCCCCGCTGGTTTCCCTTAGCACACAAAGCAGGACAAAAATTTGATTTCCACAGCCAATATCACCATCCAGTTTGGGGACAAGCCCCTTTTTGAAGACATCAGCGTCAAATTTGGCGAAGGCAATCGCTACGGGTTGATTGGCGCAAACGGTTGTGGCAAGTCAACCCTGATGAAAATTCTGGGTGGCGAGCTGGAACCCACCTCCGGGACAGTGATGAAAGACCCCAACGAGCGCATGGCCAAGCTGAACCAGGATCAGTTTGCCTATGAAGAGTATACGGTGATTGATACCGTGATTATGGGACACGCGGAGCTATGGAAAGTAAAGTCAGAACGTGATGCCATCTACGCCAAAGGGGATATGAGTGAAGAAGAGGGTATGCGGGTTGCTGATCTGGAAGTGCAGTTCGGTGAAATGGATGGTTATTCCGCTGAGGCCCGTGCCGGTGAGTTACTGCTGGGTCTGGATATTCCCATAGAACAGCATTATGGCCCCATGAGTGCCGTGGCACCTGGCTGGAAACTGCGGGTACTGCTGGCGCAGGTGCTGTTTGCTGACCCCGACATCATGCTGTTGGACGAACCCACCAACAACCTGGATATTAATGCCATTCGCTGGCTGGAAGATGTTCTAAAACAGCGCGACTGCACCATGATAATCATTTCCCACGACCGTCATTTCCTGAACAGTGTCTGCACCCATATGGCGGATCTTGATTATGGCCGGTTGCAGGTGCTGCCAGGCAACTACGATGAATACATGACTGCGGCAACCCAGGCCCGTGAGCGTCTACAGGCTGAAAATGCCAAGAAGAAAGCCCAGATTGCCGAGCTCCAGTCCTTTGTTAGCCGATTCTCTGCCAATGCCTCCAAGGCAAAACAGGCCACCTCCAGGGCTCGCCAGATTGATAAAATCAAACTGGAAGAGATTAAGCCATCCAGCCGTCAGAATCCTTTTATTCGCTTCGAACAGGAAAAGAAACTGTTCCGTAATGCCCTGATCGTAGAAAAAATGAGCCAGGGATACGAGGAAGACCTGTTTAAAGAGGTCAACCTGATGGTTGAGGTGGGTGAACGCATCGCGATCATTGGCCAGAACGGTATTGGTAAAACCACGCTGCTACACACCCTGGCAGGACGAATGACACCCCGAACCGGCACTATTCAGTGGTCAGAAAATGCCAATATTGGTTATTACGCCCAGAACCACAGTGATGAGTTTGAGCAGGATATGACCCTGTACGACTGGATGAGTCAGTGGAAGAATGAAGGTGATGATGAACAGGCCATTCGTGGTGTACTGGGTCGGATGCTGTTCTCCCAGCGTGATATCGGTAAATCCGTTAAGGTGATTTCCGGAGGGGAACAGGGCCGTATGCTGTTTGGCAAGCTGATCCAGCAAAAACCCAATATTCTGCTGATGGATGAACCCACCAACCATATGGATATGGAATCCATTGAGTCCTTGAACCTGGCGCTGGAAAATTATAAAGGCACACTGGTCTTTGTTTCCCACGACCGCCAGTTTGTTTCTTCCCTGGCCACACGTATTATCGAAATAAAAGACAGTGGTATCGTTGACTTCCATGGAAGCTATGACGATTACCTGCGTAGCCAGGGAATTGAAGAGGCGTAATACTTACCAGAAGAGCCTGTGGAGTAGATGAACCCTCTTTGATGTTATAATGCCAGTAATCCTGAGAGGAATCTGAGACACCTAACTTCGTTCATTCAACCATATATACCTGAGCCGCGCCCATTTAGAAAGCGCCTGCTTTCTAGTCCGGATATTTGACTGGTGCGGTTCAGGCAGGCATGGCTTCCTGAACTTTTTACTTCTTTATCAAGCGGAAGCAATCCAGGAAACAGCAGGCTGTTTTGACTTGTGATTCATATGGAGTTGTGGAAGCCTGCTATTGGCTTCCCGCCCTCTTGTCAAGGAGTTCCATCATCTCCTGGTTATCTTCAGCTTCCTCTATTGCCATTTGATGGACTGACTGGGTAGTCCCATCATCCCTGGTGACCTGTTGATCCCACAGCCCGGCTACTTGCTGCTCAAGATATTGAATTATATTTTCCCGTCTTCCACAAATAGCATCCATCGCAGCCGCGGCCGCAACCGTCATGGTTATGCCTTCGTGTACCATTATTTGGTTCAGTACATCCTCCACTTGCTTTTCAAAGTATTCAATCATATCTTTCCTGCCTTCATTAGCAGCCACTGCCAATGCCACTACACCCACTTTAACCACTTTACCTTCTATGATGACAGTATTATTCAGTGGATCCTCCACTTGCGTCTTCAAGTACTCAATCATATCAACCCTGCCGTTCAGGGTTGCCCCAATCACTGCACCGGCAAACAATGGCATGGTTTCACCTATCATGATGACTTGTTCATTAAGCACTCCCTCAATTTGCTCCGCGAGATATGTAATAACGTTCTCTCTGCCGAAGTGAGCAGCAAATATTACCGCCCATGCAGGCCATGTCATGTCTTCTTTTTCTTTATCCTCTTTAGTAAAGATTAGACTCAATGAATGGGTGAAAGTCTCATATTGACCACAACTAAACACTGCCACCTTTCTCAGGGAATGGTATGACATTGCTTGTAGCAGCCTTGGTGACTTTCTCGCAATAAGTTGCAGCAAATAACTTCCAGCCATTTTCAAACCAGTGGCTCTGAACTAATGACCGAAGCGTCAATATGCCCTGACCACCCGGATTTCTCCAGCGCATACCTGAGCACTTCATCCGCTGGGTAACCAAGGTTTTACAGGCTGCCTCTACCACACCAGAGCCGATCGGAAGGTTATTCGACAAGTGTTCAGCATAGCGCATACGCTGGCGATTTTTTCTGAAATACTCCAGCTCGGTCTTTAATTTTGAGCGGCGCGGATGCTTTTTATGCTGATAAGCCAGGGCTTTAATAATGCGCTCAACCCCATCAAGTTCCTCTTTGAGGACGTGTCGGTAAGTGACAAACTTTTCTTTGGACTTGATGCTGTTTTCTCCATAAGCCTGGTCAAATGCTTTCTTCAGGTGATCGGCTGCGTGGTAGTAATCAATAACCTCAACACCCGCTGGTAGTTCCCGGGAAAGGTATGACCAGTTGTCCTTGGCGCCATCAGCGACTTTGACCAGTGACAGCTGTGGCTTTTGTCGCAACGCTTCTTGCAATAGTGCTGACAAAGACTGCTTGAGTGTGAGTTTTTTAGTTTCTGGCATTCGTCCTATGCGGACTGTTGATAAACGCTCCCCCTGTTGATCGTAAAACGACAAAGTTCCGCAACTGGCCTCCTTGCAACCTGTTGGCCCTTGAGTCCGTTTGCCTTCAGAAGCGCTCCTGGCTCGCTTTTCTACTCGTTTGCCATCTTTCATGGGCAGCATAACGCCATCCAGGGAGGCGGCTACTGTGACCGCATTGGTGGGCACGTTAAGTTTCTCAATAAGCATCTCTTCAAAAGGCTCACGGTGCTGTTCCCACTGAGTATTAAATTGCCTGGGGAAACGAGCAAGACTGCTTTCTGAGGGAGACATACCTCCCATGAGATCAAGGAGGCTTTTTGCTTCACCGGGAGACATTTGAGCAACAACCCAGGCAGCTTGCTTTGCAGCCCGAGGCGTCCAGAAGCCTTCCACGATCCCGGCTTTCAACTCCATGGGCACGATACACGGCTCTTTGCCGTTACGGTAAAGTGTTCGCATAACCCGGACTGAACCAACCGCTGTCTGGTAGGTTTTATAACTGCGCAACACCTGCTTATAAGTGATCCCGCTGACCTCAATAGCTGGGGTATCAATATCAAGCTCAGCCAGCGCCTCTGCTAAAAAATCTTGCTGAGCTTGATTAAAGAGAGCATTAACGGTCTGCTCAAACTCTTCAAAGTGCCTGATAGGATTGCCAGACTCTCGCAGAGCCTGCAATTGGTGGCCTAACCGTTGAATCGCATCACAAGAAATGGTGGCGGCTTCAGTCCGTAGCTGACATACTTCCATGGGGCGGCCTCTCACTGGCAAGGTGTTGTGTGCTATCAACATCATACCTGTGATTGGCTGCCTTCTGTTTAAGCATTGAAAAAATAGCTGCCTACTACTTTCCCCGGTTGGCAAGCTGAAGAAGCTCGGTCAATTTGAGACTTTCACCCCAATGAATCAGGGTACTCTTGAACCAATTTTTTAATTTCATTTAATTTACCCTCCTTGACTGCTTCCTCTATATCTACACCCTCAACCATTAATGAATAACTTAGTTGAGAGAAAAACAACAGGATTAAGACAGTAATAACAGTTTTTATTCGTGAAAAATTTAGCATAGGATGACTCCTTTGCACGGATAGACAGTTAAATATAGTTTATTTATTAAGCCTTTCACCTGAAAATTAGAAACCAAGACACAAGTGGAATCTTTTCCATTTTTAAACAGCGAATGCCACTCAGTGTTAATACCCATAGAATCTCCGTTCATCCTGAGTTCTTTATCAGACTCAGAGTTCAGGGTGAATGGAGATGCTAAACGTCAACGTCTTTGAAATGATGCACTAGAGGCTCTCACAACCAGCTTGATCGGGATTGGCGTTGCGTCAAAGGTTTCCGGCTTCAGCAGTGCCGATACTGTGCGGTGTGCCATGGCAGCAAAATCTACTTTTACTGAAGACAGGGGAGGGTACTGAAAGTCATTGAAGGCGTTGTCATCAAAACCAACCAGGCCGAGCTTTTTTAAATAGTCCTGATCCACCAAATGCAGCCTTTGGATCAGTCCATAGGCAATGGCATCGGAAGCACAAACGACGGCATCTGGACGAGGTGCCATTGCCAATAATGTATCCGCTGCATTAGCACCGGACTTTTCTGAGTACTCCCCAGAAATAACATTCACATTGAGATTATATTTTTCCATAGCCCGGTGATACCCTTCAGCTCTCATACGGGCAGAATATTTATCCCTGTCACCACTGATAAAGGCTATACGACGATAACCTTTGTTTATCAGATGATGAGTCGCATCCTGCATCCCCTGATAGTCATCTGTATAGATATTTACCGCTTGCATGCGGGTATCAACAGGACGGTCAATAACCGCAATGGGCAGATTTTCAGCCACCAGTCTGTCGATAAATCCAGGGGTTACCGGTAGCCCGAGAAATGCGGCGGCAGCAATACTTTTCGACTCAAAATGCCCCTGAATCCGGTGCAGCACCTCCTGTTCATCCTCTCCGTACTTAAGCAGCTCTATCATTATTCTATGATCCTGTTGATTGGCTGCCATGATGAAATTGGAGATGACCCCCATTACATAATGAGAACCCAACTGACAGAGAGAGTCTGCTTCGCTGTCAATGGCAGAAGCATAGACATAAAGGGCAATGACATCCTGGGCCTTACCTTTAAGCACACGGGCGGAAGTGTTGGGTGTATAACGGTGCTCCTTGATAACGGCTTGTACTTTTTCTTTTGTCTCTTCCGGGATTTCGGGGTAGTTATTAATCACTTTAGAAACAGTGCTTCTGGAAACGCCTGCTAACCGGGCTATCTGGGTACTATTGACTATTTTAGGCTTATTCATGGACAGGAATCAGTAAAGCCAGGCAAACACAAATAAACTGCAGTTACCGAATGGCTGAATCAAATAAAATAGTGAAAGGATGGAGACATTATATCAGCACATCACAGTTGGGAAATCCGGGCTAATGAGATGATATAGACACAGCCTGAAAATATTGATCTGTGTCACAGGATACTACAGCCTGTCCATCTTATTCGTGAATATCAGATGAAGCGAACAACTGTTCCAGATACCATAAGGAACACGTGTTCGCCAAGTAGTGTCAACCTCAAGGGCACAGCTGCTGACAACCCCTTGGGTTTCTGACATCAACGTTTATCCTGATTGCCCGACTGAATTGTTTTTATGCAACAAATCGAAGGGCAACGCGATCTGATCAGGGGCTATCTCGTGGAAGAGCGGCTTAATATAGAACAATTATCTGTCCATTTATCCATTCCCCAAGACAGTGACTCTTTAAGCATGAGTCATATAAAACGCAGGGAAGGGGATATTCTTTTTATTGATTTCCATATTTTTTCTGAAACACCCATAGTTTTTCCAGAAACTATTATTGATATCCACTTCCCCTTTATCAGTATGCATTCCTGCTGGACTCCCTGTCTCCACGGACACCCAAAATCCATACGCAACAAAGGCATTCCGGAATGGTGGCCGTACTATGACAGCCAGATCAGCCAGGTTGCGCCGGTGGGGTGCTTCTATAGCCAGACGGGTGAAAACCGACTGGGTTTTGCCTTTTCAGATGCCAGAGAAAGTGTAAAAGTTCATGCCGGTGCCTATGAAGAAGACCGCGTCGGTCGCATCCGCATGCGGCTATTCAGCGAACCCTCAGCACCTCGTACCTGCTATGGGGGAAGATTACGCCTGGATATCCGTTCCATACCTTATTATGAAGCGATTGAAAGCATGGCTCACTGGTATGAAGAGGTGCTGGGCAATGACCAGATGCCGGTTCCTGATTCGGCTCTGGAGCCTGTGTACTCAACCTGGTACAGCTTCCATCAGAATCTTGAACAACAGGAAATCGAAGATCAATGTCGTCTTTCATCGGAAATGGGCTGCCGGACGATCATTCTCGATGATGGCTGGCAGACAGAAGACAATAACCGCGGCTACCGTTTTTGTGGTGACTGGCAGGTTGCCCTGAGCCGTTTTCCGGATATGGAAGGCCACGTCGCCAGGGTGCAGGCAATGGGCATGAAATACATGCTCTGGCTCAGCGTGCCTTTTATCGGGCAGGGTTGCAAAATCTGGAATGAATTCAAAGACAACCTGTTGTTCTACAGCGAGCAGAACCAGACCGGAACACTGGATCCCAGATACCCAAAGGTTCGTGAGTATCTGATTAACACCTACTGCCGTGTTGTTGAAGACTATGGGCTGGATGGCCTGAAGCTGGACTTTATCGATGAGTTCAATATGGCCTCTGCCCAGGGGCGGGCTCTTGAACCTGATCAGGACCGTGATACAGAATCTCTGCCGGAAGCGGTTGATGCCTTGATGATGGCGGTCCGCAAGGCGCTGACCACCATCAGGCCGGACATTATGATCGAGTTTCGCCAGCGCTACATCGGTCCGATGATCCGTAAGTACGGCAACATGTTTCGAGTTCACGACTGTCCCAACGACTCCATCATGAACCGCATGAGCATCATGGATCTCCGGCTCTTTTCCGGAAATACGGCAGTTCACTCCGATATGTTTATCTGGTCCCCTGAGGACTCTATAGAAAGTGCCAGTCTGCACTTTATCAATACCCTGTTTTCTGTTCCCCAGATCTCACCGGACATAAAAGAGCTGTCTGAAACGCATCGGCAGATGATCCGGCACTGGCTGGGTTTCTGGCGGGCAAACCGGGCGCTTCTGCTCAAGGGCAAGTTAAGGGCTGTTTATCCTGAAATGCAGTACCCGGTTATTGAAAGCCAGCTTGGCAGTCAAAAGATCATTACCGTTCATGCCCGTATGGTAGTGGATATTTTCTCTACAGAAGAACAAACCATCATTCTTGTGAATGGGGCTATGGAAAAAAGCCTTGTTGTGAAAAGTGCCATAGCAGTGGTTGTTAAAGCCCAAACCGTAGACTGCCTTGGCCGTATTATCAAGAAGGAGCAGCTAAGCCTGAATAAGGGGCTGAATGAAATCCCTGTTCCTGAATCCGGCTATCTGTCACTGACAAGGTATTAATCAAAGCCTGTAGGCGTTCTGGTCACAGCAGGCTCCATGAAAAAAAAGACAGCAGGAATTACACCTGTTAACCCGGATATTGCATTCTGAACCAGTCTAAGGGGGAGTCATGAGTTCTGAACAAGCTCATAAAGTGAGTTTAACCACCAAATTGTCCTATGGCTTTGGCGGGTTTGGTAAAGACTTTGGTCTGGCGGTCATTAACACCTTCCTGTTCTTTTACTACACCGACATCGTTGGGGTTTCCGCCGCGTTTATTGGCACCGTTTTCCTTTTTGCCCGCATCTGGGATACGGTGAACGATCCGATGCTGGGGTACATTGTCAGCAAAACCCGATCCCGCTGGGGAAAATACAAACCCTGGATTCTGGTGGGCAATATCCTCAACGCCCTGTTTATTGTTGCTCTCTTTTCCGCCCACAACTTCTCTGGCTCACAGCAGCTGGTATTTATAGCGATCACCTATATTGGCTGGGGAATGACATACACCCTTCTGGATGCGCCGTTCTGGTCAATGATCCCCACCATTACCCTGGACAAGTGGGAAAGGGAAAGGTTAATGCCTTACCCGAGGCTCTGTGCCTCACTGGGGGGGTATCTGGCCAGCGGTACGGGCATTATGGCCGTCAAATTCCTGGGGGGCGGGGATGATGGCCAGGGATATATGCTGTTTGCTTTGATTGCCGCCGGATTGGCAGTGATCAGTGCAGTTGTTACCTGCATTTGGACAAAGGAGTCATTTGAAGTCAGTGAAGAAACGACGGCGGCCTTTAATCTCAAGGATGCCATGAAACTGATCTTCAAAAATGACCAGTTTGTTATTTTGCTGGTGCTGGCCCTGCTGTTTAACATTGCTGTGAATATGACCAGTGGCCTCAATCTTTATTTCTATGCCTATGTTCTGGGTGACAACAACCTGTTTTCCACTTACATGCTCTGGGCCGGTATTTTCGGGGTTGGATCACTACTGGTTTTTACCCGGTTGATTGACATTTTTGGACGACGTACGGTGTTTTCTGCGTCCATCATAATGCCAGTTGTGTCTGCCGGAGTACTGTATATAGCTGCCAACTTTGCCCCGGACTCCAAGGTTCTTATTGCTATTTCCGGTATTGCCTTTGGCCTGTCCAATGCGCTTTATTGGTTAATGGTGCTGTTGATGGTGGCGGATACCGTGGATTATGGCGACTACAAGCTGGGGATTCGCGCAGAAAGCATTTCCTACTCCACCCATACCCTGGTGATCAAGTGTACAGGAGCGCTGACCGGTTTTCTGGTGGGCATCAGTCTGACCATTATTGACTATGTGCCAAACCAGGTGCAGACCGCTGAAACTATTTTAGGCCTCCAGGCTGTTTACATTGCACCCTCTCTACTCTGTCTTGTTTCCTACCTTATTTACCGCAAATTTTACCGTTTAAATGGGGGAGAGCTGGATAAAGTTCAGGAACAACTGGAAGAAAAGTACAGCGTTGCAGCAGCGGTTTGATAGGCATGAACGGGCTTAATCTTTTCTTCTTGGGGGAGTTGGAAAATGCAAAGTAGAAGTAAAGCATTGGTTGATCAAAGACTATCGGTTTCCCGAAGGCCTTTGACCAGTTCCGTCCGAGGGGTTTTGTCAGTGGCATTGGTTGCCTTCCTTTCAGGCTGCCAGGGCATCCAACATTCTGATCAGGTATCAGAGCCTGGCCCGGTACAAGCCAACGAGCTTCAATCATTGAATAGAGACATGGAGCCCGTTCAAATCGCTTTTATGCCTGATATTCATTTCCATGATATTTATGGTGACTTTAGAGACGGTTCATTCAAGGGGATTTCCAACAGCAAAAGTGGGCAAAAGGCTACCATAAGGACCATGCATGCCCAGTTGACCTCTACTCGACTGTTCAACGAAAACTACTTTGCACTGTTGGCCGCTCTTGATGATGTGGTGAAAAGAGGGGTCAAGTACGTTGCTCTGCCAGGTGATTTTTCCGATGATGGCCAGCCGGTGCATGTTCGGGGGCTGGAAAAAATCCTGCGCCGTTACGCTGATGATTACGGACTGGTGTTTTTTGCGGCACCCGGTAATCATGACCCCGTACGTCCCTATAATCTGCCCGCAGGAAAAAGCGACTACCTTGGGCGCGACGGAAAGGAACAGCGCATCTTCAGCAAGGGAGTCAATGAGTGTAGAGGCTACAGTCAATCATGGGCGACAGTTGATGCGGGGCACGAGTTGGCCACCATTTGTACCGAGGAAGTAGTCCATCAGGGGTATGAAGGCCTGGTCAGTACCTTGTCAAATTATGGTTTTTTCCCACAGAAGGAATACCTCTATTGGGAAACCCCCTACAGCACCTATGATGAAAACCACTACGACTTCAAGCAGGCGCTTAATCAGTCCTCTTACGAAAAAAGGATGTATGAGATCTGCCATGAGGGCACTGGCGGTAAATATCGAAAGAGCAGTTATACCAACTGCTTTATGGTGCCCGATACCAGTTATCTGGTAGAGCCTGTCAAGGGATTGTGGTTACTGGCCATTGACGCCAATGTTTATATACCAAAGGCAATAGCCGATACCCGCAATCCACAGAATCCCGGCAACTTTGATGGTTCTGGTAACGCTGGTTACAACAAAATGCTGACCCATAAGCAACAGGTTATCCAGTGGATGAAAGAAGTGGCCAGACGGGCAGAAGTAGAGGGGAAGCAGCTGGTGGCGTTTAGTCATTTCCCAATGAGCGAGTTTTATAATGGCGCATCGGACACACTGACAGAGTTGTTTGGGGAGGGGAATTTCCAGTTGAAGCGTAGCCCCAGGGATGATGTGACTCGCGCTCTGGCTGAAGCCGGCATTAAAGTTCATGTGGGTGGGCATATGCACTTCAATGATACTGGTGTTCACAAATACGACGATGGTAAATTCTTGTTCAATATCCAGGCACCTTCAATGGCGGCGTATGTTCCGGCCTACAAGCTGATGAGCATTGATGCTGGCGATCAGATAGAGGTAAAAACGGTTGTTTTGGATAATGTGCCCCGCTTTGATGAACTGTTCGAGCATTATCAACAGGAATATCTTCACCTGAAGGCCATGGAATCCAACAAGCTATGGAACCCTGATATCCTGAAATCGAAAAACTATCGGGAGTTTACCAACTGGCATATTGCTGAGTTAACCCGCATGCGTTTTTTGCCAAAAGAGTGGTCAGAAGACCTGAGAAATATGCTCTTCCAGTTTACAGGTAAAGATATACTGATTCTTTCACGACTGTCTAACAGTGTGAGCCTGGGGCAGGTCAAGCGTGCAGGCTTTGACTTGAAGCGATTGAAAGCCGAGTCTGAATCCTTTAAACATCAGTGGCAGAAAGCCGAAGATGAAGTGCAGATGCTTCTGGCCTCAAAAAACACCAGCCTGAAAGCGCTCGATCAATGGAGTGGGTATGACCTGGCGGTGGATTTTTACCGTTTGCGTAATGCGGATCAACTTGCTCTCAAGGATATCAGCCAGGAAAGGCTTCGTGAGTATGAGCTGATAGCCCACCAGTTAAAAAACAGTCCTTATCTGCTGACTTGGAAAAACAACAGAATCTCTGATAACGCACCATTCATGGTTTTATTTCAAGATAGGTTTGGGAAAATATTCGGAACACTGTCAGCGTTTCTGAATGGAGACCCCAGTGACCACTTTATGCTGCATATAGACAGTGGAGAAATAAGGGATTTAAGTAGCATGACCTGATATTATTCATTGATTGACAGTTGATCAAAAAGAGATTGGATTTCCTGTTGATAGTGGTCACTATCCATCGTATGGAGCATGTCCTGAGCGGATACACTAGGATGATATTCACCCTCTGCATGTTTTAAGATTGTTATGTCAGCTCCTGCATCAAGCAACTTTTTTATTATTTTGGGGCTCGACTTTCTCTCCAGGGCAATATGCAAAGGCGTTTTCTTTCTTCTGTTTTTTGCATTAACATCAGCCTGATGATTCACTAACAGCTCTACCATATCAATAAGATTCATTTCAGTAGCAATATGTAAAGGTGTATTCTTGAGGTTACCCGCTTTAATGTTAATGTTTGGTTTTGGGGTATGGGATAATAATTGAGTGACATGCTCTTTCTTGTTCAGCTCAACTGCCAGCAATAGAGGAGAGGAAAACTTTCTAGTAACCCTTCCAGGCACATCAATATTTCTGGTATTACATAATACAGTTTTAAATATTTCGATATTATCACCTAATACTGCGCAATGAATAGGAGCTAATTTTGAACCACTTCCTTTCCTATGTATAGTAATGTCGGCTGAATCCTTGAAACGCACTTTTTTCAGAGCATTTTTGATGCTGTAGTAGGTGGCAATATTAAGTAAAGGGTTGGCTTTCCGAGTTAGTTCAAAACAAAAACTGCCTTTATTTTCCATATGACTCTGAAGGAAATTCAGATGCTGTAATGGTTTTGTAATCGCTATCCGTGTAATAAAAATAACCTGTTTTCCTCGTATACATTGATCGTATGTTATTTGCAGGGAACCAATATCATGCATTGCTGCAAGCAATAGTGGTGAGGCTCCCAGTTTATCCGTCAAGGAAGCGTTCGCCTGATGATCTAGTAATAAGGTTATCATCTTATTATTATTTTTTTTGCTACAGGCATAATGCAATGGTGTTGCTCCCATAGAGTCCCTTGCATTTGGGTTGGCTTTATTTTCCAGCAATACTTTCACTGTTTCATAGCGACCCTCTTTTACTGCCAGATGGAGGGCTCGGCTTCCAATATAATTTGATATCTCAATATTTACACCCTGCGTGATTAATTTTTCCACTGTCTGCAACATACCATTGCAGGCTGCCGTCATAAGGGCCGTATTTCCATATAGGTTAGTGGTATTGAGAAATGCCAGAGGATCAGTAAGGCCTGATGAATGACTGATTAAAATATCCATAATTTTCTCATAATTATTTATGGCAGCCCATATCAGGGCTGTGCAACCCTGTTCGTCAACGAAAGAGATATTAGCTTGCCCTTGTAGCAATAATTCCACTATTTCACTATGCCCATTATGTGATGCCCATAATAAAGCAGTGAACCCATTTGGATCCACGGTGTTTACTTTTGCGCCATGCTTTATAAGCATTTTAGCCACGGGTAAGTGTCCCTTGATAGCAGCCCACATAAGTCCGTTTAAGCCACGATGATCGGTGGCCTCCAAATTGGCTTTTTTCTCAATGAGAGCCTGAATAACCTTATTATCTCCATTTTCACACGCAGCAATAAAAGGGGTAAAACCATAACCGCCTACGGCCTCAAGTTCAGCACCATGATCCATAAGTAAAACTGCAATATCCCTATGTCCATTACTGGCTGCTGCTATCAGGGGGGTGTCGCCATTGTGGTTTGGTTTATTGACTTGTGCGCCAGCTTCTATTAAAGCGGTGGCGATGTCTTTATACCCGGCCCAACAACAACCTAGTAAAGGAGTTTCACCCGTATGTGCAGAAGCATCAACATCTACTTTAACGGATAACAGTTTGCTAACAGAGGGCATATCACCGTTTACAGCTTTTCTAAATAGTACCGGAAAGCCTTCATTATCCTGTTGATCAATATCGATACCATATTCTTGTAATAAATGAATATCACTTATCATTTCAGATTCACTTTTATCAAGAGATTGGTTAATGGCTTGAATCTGACTATCTTTATTTGGCTGTTTCATTAGAATGGTTTTTGCAATATTTTTATCCTTAAAAATAAAAGATAATGAAAGTGCTGATAATTTAGAACTACTATAAACGTTGATATCTGCTCCATGAGATATAAGTGTTTGCGCTAAATCAAAAAAACCTTTTTCTAGTGCATATATTATGGGAAGTTCTCCGTCTACTTTTACATTTAAAAGCATTCCTTTTTTATTTTCTTTATTTAGCATTTCTTGAATTTTTTCCAGTCTGTTTTGTTGGGTTGCCTGTCTCCATCTATCTACTACTGCTAAAGACCTTCCTGCTTCAGAGTTGCTGATATAAAAGCATGAGAATAATATCAATAAAGTGATGTTTTTTTTTATAAACATATTAAATAAGACTCTTATGGTACTATAAAAAATAATAGATCTCGTAAAATGTAGCATAGAAAAAATGCTTAAGTACTCACGCAACCGCTAATAGATAAAAATAACTGTACGACCGTTTAATAACTCCCCATTCCAATTTGGCTATACTCATTGCCTAATATCGTTAATTTCGCTGTTGTCACGATGAAAACTGTTGATCCAGTAACCGATGTCGCTGTCATAAAAACATTGAGAGAAGCTATTCGACATGGGCCATATCCGTACCTAAGGGAAAGGGCTCATGCTATTTTACTCAGCATACGTGGTTATTCTATGAGCGAGATTGCTGCAATATTTGAAGTTCGATATCAGACAGTCTCTGACTGGATTGATGCCTGGGATGATTATGGCCTTCGCGGCTTGTACAAAAAACATGAAGGTGGAAAACCACCTATCTATACTGACCAGGAAGCACAACGCATTAGAGAGATTGTCTCCGAGGAACCTCGCAGGCTGTCTTATGTTCAAACAAAGATTGCAGAGGAAACCGGTAAGGTTGCCTCAAAGCAAACCCTGTCGAGACTTTTAAAAAAAGCTGGGACTTGTTTATAAGCGGTTTCGTAAAGCTTGCAGCCATAAGCGCGATGAGGAGCAATTCAGATGTTGCCAGTCTGCCTTGAAAGAGGCCCAATATGCTGAGGATAAAGGGCTTGTCAATCTGTTTTACTTTGATGAATCTGGTTTTAGTCAAGAGCCTTGTGTCCCCTATGGCTGGCAAGAAAAAGGCTCACAGCTAAAAATACCCTCTGTAAAAAGTAAGCGTATCAATGTGCTGGGATTTATGAATCGTGCCAATGACCTTTTCTACTACCCAGTAACAGGTTGTGTTAACAGCGAAACAGTTATCAGTGTCTTTGATGATTTTGCCGCCAGGATGGAAGAACCCAAGTACAGCTCTAATGAGCGCTATACCATCGTCATGGTGGATAATGCCAGCATTCATACCAGCAAACTTTTCAGAGAAAGAGTAATAGACTGGGCAATTGAGAAAAAGCTCTTAGTCTGTTTTTTACCAACCTATTCACCTGAGCTAAACCTGATAGAAATATTGTGGAGAAAAGTGAAGTATGAATGGCTGAACCTGCTGTCAATAATGGATTTCAAGGAATTCGAACAAGAGGTCAAACGTATATTTGATCTATTTGGTCAAAAATATCTGATTTCGTTTGAGTGACTACTTAGGAGTGCCTTTATATGGGTTTCGATTAAATCAAAAAAACATAGATAAAATCCGATAATCTTATTCCATAATAGAGTTCTCCTGAACAGCCAGGGGTGAGAAATTTCTGGGAAGTGTCAGAAAATATCCCTCACCCCAAAATACCATTAACTGTTAGCTACGGTTTCCTTTTTACCGTACCGCCCTGCAAGCCAAACCAGCCCCATGCAGCCCAGCATGATCCAGGTCAGTAAGATAAAATCATCCGCGTAAGCCATGATAGAGGCCTGACGGTTAATTTCCATGGAAAACATCGCCAGGGTGCTTTGTGGTTCCATATAAGAGGCCGCAGGATAAGCATGATAGAGCTTTTCTACCGTTTGGGGTAAAGCCTCCCGAATCCTGGTGTCGTGCAGTAGCGTCCTGTTGGTCAGCAGTGTGGCCATGACGGCCATCCCAATAGCCCCACCGAGGTTTCTCAGGATATTGAACAGACTGGAGGCATCAGCCGCTTCATGCCTGGGCATCCCCTGGGTTGTGGTGATCATCAGGGGCGTCATGATCAAGGGAAGCCCTATAGCCCTGAGTAACTGCACTAAATGAAACTGGGGCCCTGCAAAATCAGGGTTTAAATGGCCAGATAACCAAAAGCCGCTGGAAAACAGTAGTATGCCAACCATAGCCAGGTTAACAGTGCCGAACCGTTCTATTAGCTTTGGCACCATTGGCACTATGAACAGTTGCGGAACGCCCATCCACATAATAACCAGGCCAATCTGGGTGGGTGTGTAGCCATGCACCATGCCCAGATATAGAGGTAACAGATAAACGGCAGAGTAAAGGCAAAAGCCAATACCCATATTAGCCAGAGAACCCAGGCCAAAACGGGGACGCGCCATTAACCGAAGATTGATTAATGGCTGTTTGCAGGTCATCTCCCGAATAATAAAAGCAACCAGCGCTGTGGCAGAGATAAGCGACAAAAAAACAATTTCATCGGAACCAAACCAGTCCTTTCGATTACCCTCTTCCAACACAATCTGTAAACAGGCCAGTCCCACCGCCATGGTGACTATACCAAACCAGTCGCCCTGTTTAAGCGCTGCCAGGTTTGCCTTACCTTTTGGTAAACCCCTGGTTAACAGGATATACATCACTGCGCCTGGCACTATGTTAATGAAAAAGATCATATGCCAGCTCCAGCTATCCGTTAACCAGCCACCAAGCGCCGGGCCAAAGGCCGGAGAGCAAACGGCAGAGAGCGAAAACAGGGCCATGCCCTTGGGACGATCCTTTTCCGGAAGCAGGGTCATGATCAAGGTAAAAGCCAGGGGAATTAAGGCTCCACCAAACAATCCCTGCAATGCACGGAAGGTGATCATGGAACTAAGACTCCAGGATAACCCGCACAGAATAGAAAAAATGATAAACAGGACAACGGAGGCCAGCATATATCGTCTCAGGCTAAAGACGCGACACAGCCAGCCGGTCATAGGAATAATAATGACCTCTGCAACCAGGTAGGCCGTTGATATCCAGGTGCTTTCTTCAGGGCTGGCGGACAAGGCTCCCTGAATATTCTGTAATGAGGCATTGGTAATCTGGATGTCCAACACTGCCATAAAGGCAGCCAATGCCCCCCCCATAACGGCCAGCCACTGTTGCAAGCTTACCGGGGTGTTTTCCTGCTGACTATCAGCCATGATCTTTTCCACTCATAGCTAATGACTGCGGCTTTTCAGGAAGCTGATTGTTATTGGCCGTATTGAATCGGGAAAGGTCCACAGCCGCATCAAGGGTATCAACACGCACAAGGGCAGACATCCCCGGACGAAGCTTGCCGGCGAGGGCCTGCCCCTCAGGTATCATAATCTTCACCGGAATACGCTGAACAATCTTGGTGAAATTGCCGGTGGCATTCTGGGGAGGAAGAATACTGAATTCCGCACCACTGCCCGGCGCAATGCTGTCGATATAGCCTACCAGCGGCATTCCGGAAAAACTGTCCACATCAATCTCCACGGGTTGACCGGGCTTCATATGATCGATCTGGGTCTCTTTAAAATTGGCAACAATCCAAACTGTATTGAGATCCACCAGGGAAAACAGAGGAGTGCCCGATCCCACATATTCACCATTTTGTGCCAGCCTTTGGGCAATGACGCCGGCTTCCGGAGACTTGATCATCACTTTTTCCATATCCGCCCGGGCCTTATCCAGAGAGGCATTGCTGGCATCCCTGTTGGCAATGGCCTGTTGCAGCCTGGCATTGAGCACTGCTTTTTGTTTTTTGCTGGAATCCAGAGTGGCCCTGGCCTGTTCGAGCCTCGCCAAAGCGGCCTCCCGGGCGACAACAGCTGACTCACGTTCCCTTTCGGCGCTATAGCCTGAACGGGCAAGACGGGTATAACGTCTAACATCATCCCTAGCCTGTGCCAGACTGGCTTCATCAGCGGAAATGGCGGCCTCGGCCTCATGAATTAAAGAGTCTTGCAGGTTTATTTGAGCTCGAACGCTAGCTATATCCGCCAGGGTCGCCTTGGTTTTGGATTCCGCCATTTCAAGACTGGTTTGGTAGTCATCGGCCTCTATTTTTGCTAACAAAGTCCCCGGTTTTACCCTTTGATTGTCTTTAATCCAGCCCGCTTCAAGAAAGCCTGGCAGCTTGGAACTGATGATCGTTTTATCCGCCCGGATATAAGCGTTATCTGTGGTTTCAACATAGCGGCCAGAGGTAAGCCACCAATAGCCAGTGCTACCAGCCAGAGCCAGGATAAGAACAATAAGTGCAATCAGTTTTGCAGAAAGCTTTGAGGGCATAGAGATTTTTTCTTTCAAAGGGCAGGGATTGATGAATTGGCCGAAAACTGTACCATTGTTGCACCTGAATGATTAGACCCTTGAACTCAAAAACACTGTTTCGCTTGTGGAACAATAG
Organism: Endozoicomonas sp. Mp262; assembly: GCF_025643335.1. Lineage (NCBI taxonomy): Bacteria > Pseudomonadati > Pseudomonadota > Gammaproteobacteria > Oceanospirillales > Endozoicomonadaceae > Endozoicomonas > Endozoicomonas sp. Mp262. The sequence continues at coordinate 2,948,938 of NZ_CP092489.1, forward strand.
TAATAAGTTATGCTTGACCTTAATGAGATTCTTATTTTTACCCGGGTGGTTGATTGTGGCGGCATCACCGCTGCAGCCAAACGTCTGGAAATGCAGAAGTCTACGGTTAGCCGGAAACTCACAGCGATGGAAAACCGCCTTGGGGTTCGGCTGCTATCCCGTACAACCCGTAGCCTGAGTCTTACGGATATTGGCAAGGCCCACTATGCCCGCTGCCGGGATATCATTGCTGCCTGGGAGGAGGCTGAACAGGCCCTTACAGAAATTCGCGATGAACCGGCCGGAACGCTGCGCATACTCATGCCGGTAGACCTGGGACAGCGATTGATGATCAGGGTAATCAATGAGTTTCTCCTGGAATACCCAAAAGTATCCATTGATGCGGAACTCAGCACCCGTGAATCCCGGTTGGTGGAAGAAGGGCTGGATCTTGTGATTCGCATTGGCCAGCCTGAAGACTCTTCCCTTATCGCCCGCCACCTCTTTTCTGTATCAAGGGGTCTTTATGCCAGCAAAGCGTATCTGGAAAATCACCCCCCCCCCACAGAACCTTCCCAACTTGAAAAACATGCCTGTATCAGCCTGGGGACACCACAAATGAGTCCCTGGTGGAAGCTGGAAAAAGAGGGGCAGGTGTATAAACACAAACCCACAGGTCCATTTAAAATCAATAATCTCAGTTGCAGTATGGATGCTGCCCTTGCAGGCATCGGTATCGCCTGTTTACCCCATTTTCTATGCTATGACTACACCACCCAGGGGGATCTGGTTGAAATTCTGCCCGACTGGCAAGTCAATGATGCCGATATTTATGCCCTCTACCCCCATCGCCGCTTTACCCCTTCTACCGTAAGACACTTTATTGAATTTACCCAAAAAACCATTCAATTATTGAGCAATGAAATCAGCGACACCTCACCCATAGGCTTATACTCACTCTCTTAACGCGATAATAAACTTGAGTAATATGTTATGAAGCTACCTCTGATAGGCCTGCTGGCTTTTACAGCTTCCTGCACCTCAATGTCACCGGAAAGTCTGTATTCGTCTTCAGGGTCGAATAAGGCGCATCGGGAAGCCGCAGCAAAATTATTACAGGTAAGCCATGCAGAATCCGTACTTTCTATTGCCTATGGCAAAATGGAGCAGGCCATTGCCAACCAGGTATTACAAATCAAAGGATCAACGCAAACCAAGCCCATCATTGATAAGTACACCCTGGAAATGAAAGTTGCGATGCGGGAGGAAATTAGCTGGGAGAAAATGGCACCGCCTTTAATTGATGCCTATGTACAAACCTATAGTTTACAAACCATCAGGGACATTACCCGGTTTTACCAAACCAGGGCCGGACAGGAAATGCTCAGTCATCAACCAGAGATGATCAATGCCACCGTAGAGATCATGCAAAACATGACTAAAAACTTTATACCCAAACTACGGGTCATACAGTCAGAAATGGCTAGAGAACTGACCCGGGTGAATAACATTGACACAGGCTCTTGAAAAAAAAATCGTTGTAGTGATACTTCTGTGGGTGGTTATTAAGAAAATATTATAATTGTTGCCGGATTTCCTCTGCCATATCCAGCAGTAACTGACTAAAGACTTCTACCATCTCATCGGCTGTTCCAAGTCCTGCCAGGGAAGAAGCAAACTGTTTATGGCCGATAGCCTGAACTTTATTTTTATGCTTGATAACCCAGCGCACATCCAGAACCATCCGTTGACTCTCTTTGGCTACCGACAAAACGTCTATATCAACAGTATGTTCCGGCCGTTGGCTCTGTGACCAGGGGCCTGTGGTAATAAAAGTCCCGTTCGTCAGACGGTTCAGGTTCTCAGCTGTCACCCGTGTTATAGCCCTGGATAATGGTTCCCCCCAGCGATCCAGGTCAGATTTATATAACCGAAACAAGCCGTCACTCCAAATCAGGGACTGCCGATCCATCCAGTCAGGAATAATCACCGGATTAATGCCAACAGACCCATTTGTATTGGAGTCCAGCCCTGAGGCAAGGGGTTGCAAGACATAGTAGCGATATTTTTGTACCGAACCGGAGCAACCCACCAACAGCAAACTGACCAGCACCAGGTTTATTAACGGTGGTAGCGTTTTATTCATTCTTTAACCTCCTTTCTTCCAGACCATATGGCTCCGGGTTGTTGTTCCAGCATTGCTGCCAGGGACTCAATAGCCCTGGCTGCCCGCCCGATATCCTTTGAACTTTGTTCCAGCTGGAAAAACATAGGTGATTCTGGATCCACCACATCCTGCATTTGAACAGCCACTGTCCCCATAGCTGTCAGGGAACTGTCCATTTGATGAATCACCTTATTTAACTCACTTATGGTTTCAGGCAAATGCCGGTTCATGGTTTGCGATAAAATCCGCATATCCTTTGCCATAGGCACAAACTGATCACCCATTATTTTAAAACTGCCCCCAATATCTTTGGACATTTTCTCAAAAGAGCCTATAGCCTGACCCAGGCTTATCACCAGCGTTTGTGCTTCATGACTGTCCGTCACAGCCCTAAGGTTTTTAATAACCGTTCGCAAGTCGGCAACCATCCCGGGTAAATCCATATTATCCAGATTTCTGGACAGGGATTCCAAATCACTGGGTACGGTGGGAATCTGGGGGTAATCTGTTTTTACAGTAATAGAGCGCACCTTGTTCGGGTATAAGTCCACCTCTATATACAGCAACCCGGTTAACAGGCTTTGCAACTTCAGCTGTGCTCCGAACCCCTGCTGGATCAACTGTTCAGGCAAGTTACTAGTATCTGAATGATTCTCCTGAACCACAGCATCAGGATAAATATCCACATAGACGGCGTTCAATACATTCTTATGGTCAGGATAATACCGGGCCTTTATTTGGGTCACTTCGCCAATCTTCACTCCTCTTAAAGTCACAGGAGCGCCAATGTTCAGCCCCTTGATTGAGGTGTCATAAATTAATTCATAGCGAAGACGGTCATAGCGGGAAAAGTCACCATGCCCGGTTAATACAATAAATAAAATCACCAGTGCCACAGTACCCACTACAAAACTGCCAATCAGCACTGGATTTGCTCGTTTAGTCATGCCTGTACTCCATCCGCACTTGGCTCTCCCCGGCTCAGGAATTCCCTCACCACTTGCTTTGGGCTATGATTCAGCATGTATTCAGGGGACCCCTGGTCCAGCTGCGTTTTACTGACCGAGTCCAGAAAAACCCCGTTAGTACCAATGGCAAAAATACTGGCTAACTCATGGGTTACTATCACGATAGTTGCTCCCAGGGATTCACGCAGCTGAAGTATCAAGTCATCCAGACGCCGTGCGCTTAAAGGATCAAGGCCGGCAGAAGGCTCATCAAAAAACAGAATGTCCGGATCCAGGGCAATGGCCCTTGCCAGCCCAGCCCGCTTGCACATACCGCCACTAATTTCTGATGGGTAATAGCCTTCATAACCCGCCAGTCCCACCAGAGCCAACTTATAACTGACCAGTTCCCGGGTTTCGGCAGCAGACAGGGTTGTGTACTGGCTAATGGGCAGTGCCACATTTTCTGCCAGGGTCATAGCACTAAATAGAGCCCCCCCTTGATAGGTGACTCCCCACCGCTGTCGCATTTTTAATTGATCAGTTTCATCAGCGGAAAAATAGTCTTTTCCTGCATAACAAATGGCACCGGCAGCCGGTTGATATAAACCGGTCATATGCTTCAATAGCGTACTTTTACCACAACCACTCCCCCCCATAATCACAAAGATATCCCCCTTCATAACCTGGAAGCACAACTCTTTTTGAATCAGATGGCTGCCATAACGCATTTCCAGTTTCTGTACTTTGATAACGGCAGGCTGTGACGTTAAATCAGTAGACTGCAACATCATATGCCTAATTGGTAATAAAGAATATTCAAACCCGCATCAGCCACTACCAAATATACGATGGCAGTGACCACAGCCCGTGTTGTTGCCATTCCCACCGCAGCCGATGACCGACCGCATCTCATACCCGCCTGGCAACCCGCCATGGCAATCAGTAAGCCAAACACCAGACTTTTAAAAACACCGGTGATGATATCCACCATGGTCATTGCTCCAAGCAACTGGGAAAAATACATGCGCAGAGTAATGTCCATCCCCGTAGCCACGAGCCCACCGCCCAAAATACCCAGGGCATTGCTGTAAATACACAGCAGGGGCATAGCCATGATCAGTGCCAGCATCCGGGGAATCACCAGATAGTCTATCGGCTTGATACCCAGGGTTGTCAGGGCATCAATCTCTTCATTAACCTGCATTGTACCCAGTTGTGCCGCATACGCTGCCCCTGTGCGGCCTGCCATAATCACGGCAGTCATTAATGCGCCCATTTCCCGAACCATGCCAATGGCCACTAATTTAGCCACATAAACTTCAGCGCCAAACTGCCGAAGCTGAACTGTTCCGAGATAGGCGAGAATCATTCCGGTCAAAAGGCTGATTAACGTGACAATGCCAAGTGCTGATGGCCCTGACTGCTGAAAAAAGGCGGTGATATCCCTGAGGCGGGTAGCGCTTTTACCTGAAAAAAACCGCATGTATGCTAAAAACAATTCACCAATAAACCGAAGGAAATCTGTCACCCAATCCAGTGATTGTCTGAGCCAGGGCCATGCTTGGGTGGTTTTTTCAGGTGTGCCGGCATGAATGGGAACTGCGGTGGCCAGATCCAGTAAACGACAGATTTCAGGGGGCATGGAACGGGTATTGAGTTCACAATTATGCTCAGTACAGGCCCGTGCCACTTTTAAAAGGGCCGCCATTAAGCGGGAGTCCCACTGAAGTTCCTGAGCAGCCATCAAATTGACCCTGACTGGCGAACGGGTCGCTATTTGCTGACAAAAATCATCAATAGATGGTGTGTTGTACCCTGTTTTCCAGACCCCGCTAAAGGATGCAGAAAAACTGGATCTGTCACTGTCATCCACTTTGAGGGTTGCTTCGGTCATGGTACTCCTACTGGAATAGATCAATCACTTTATCCATGATGCTCTCGATATCTTCCACTCTGGAGGGAGCCGCCAGTATGGTATCATCGCCCGCCACACAACCAAGAATCCCTTCACTCCGACCGATGGAATCAAGCAACCGGGCAATCATTTGAGCGGCTCCTGGACTGGTCTTGATAACGATTACCGCATTATTGTGGTCAATTTCCTCTATCAAATCTTTGACTGCAATATTGCTGTCCATTTTACCCAGCTCGGGAGGCAGGCAATAAACCAGTTCATGACGGGCATTTCTCGCCCTGACAGCACCCTGACGACTCAACATGCGGGATATTTTAGACTGGCTGATATTGGTAAATCCCTGCTTTTTTAGCTGGGTAACAATCTGTCCCTGGGAGCCACACCGCTCTTCTTTCAATAACTGTCGGAACGACCGGATTAATGCGTCCTGTTTGGAGTTACTCATGGCCTACTCATGATCTACGAGGGTTGCATAGTTATTCATATTTTACTTGATCTAACCGGGTTTCATGTAAGAAAATTTCGCGATTATTCTTGGTTTGCAGGTAATTTCACAGCACCCGGGGCAGTTTATGAAATATCCGGGCTAGCATATAGTGTTTACCCGGTACATTCTGTTATTTTCTACAGATTCTATTCTTCTTAATCCTTGACCTCCAAGGCATTTGACTTCCTATGTCAGAAACCTCCTCTCAAAAGAAGCCCGGAAAGTCCCCCGGGTTATTGCGATCCAGCCTTGTGGTTGGTGTTATGACCATGCTTTCCCGGGTTCTCGGGTTGGTAAGGGATGTTGTAATTGCTGGGTATTTTGGCTCAACGGCTTCAGCCGATGCTTTTTTCGTGGCCTTTAAAATCCCTAATTTCCTGCGACGACTGTTTGCTGAGGGGGCTTTCTCCCAGGCCTTTGTGCCGGTGCTATCAGAATACCGAACCAAAAGACCGTTTGATGAAGTTCGGGGGCTTGTCAGCCGGGTCAGTGGGACATTGGCGGGTACGCTGATTATGGTGACCGTCCTTTGTATGCTGGGGTCACCCATTCTGATCAAGGTCTTTGCTCCCGGGTTTCATAATGATCCTGCCAAACTGGCATTGGCCGGGGACATGTTAAGAATAACCTTTCCCTATTTATTGCTGATTTCCCTGACCGGTTTGGCCGGCGCCGTTTTAAATAGCTATAACCGTTTTGCAGTACCGGCTTTTACTCCGGTACTGCTCAACCTGAGCTTGATTGGCTCCACCCTGTTTCTGACACCATGGTTTTCAGAGCCTGTTGTAGCCTTGGCCTGGGGCGTGGTGGTGGCGGGGATATCCCAGTTATTGTTGCAGCTGCCATTCCTGCAGAAAATGCGACTATTACCTATGCCCCGCTGGGATCATCAGCATGAGGGTGTACGCCGGATCATGAAACTGATGGTGCCGGCTTTATTCGGGGTGTCCGTTAGCCAGATAAACCTGCTGTTGGATACCGTGCTGGCCTCATTTTTACAGACCGGGAGTGTCTCCTGGCTGTACTACTCTGATCGGTTGTCAGAGTTGCCGCTGGGGGTGTTTGGTATAGCCATCGCCACTGTTATTTTACCCAGCCTGTCCCGTAAGCATGCCAGTGCCTCTGCCGGGCAATTTTCTCAAACCATTGACTGGGCTATCCGGCTGATTTTACTGATTGGTGTGCCGGCTGGTGTTGCCCTGTTTATTCTTGCTGAACCCCTGATTGCTACGCTGTTCCACTATGGTGAGATGCAGGATCGGGATGTGTTGATGGCAGCAATGAGTCTCAAGGCTTATTCTCTGGGACTGGTTGCATTTATGTTGATCAAGATTTTGGCCCCCGGCTATTTTGCCAGGCAGGATACCAAAACACCGGTTAGTATTGCCATTAAGGCCATGGTGGCCAATATGGTCTTTAATCTGGCGTTGGTATTTCCCTTGCAACATGCGGGGTTGGCCCTGGCCACTACGCTGTCAGCATTTATGAATGCCGGAATGTTGTATTTGGGCCTTAAGCGCACAGGCGTTTATGTTCCCGGTAAAGGCTGGGCTAAATATGCAGTGCAAATACTGCTGGCTAACGGGGCTATGGCAGCAGTGTTGTTATGGCTTAAGGGCGATGTCAGTGTCTGGCTTGCTGCCTCTTTGATGGAGCGGGTTATCGATACAGGGGTTCTGGTGGGTTCGGGAATAGCCGTTTATGCGGGGATGCTTTTAATTTCCGGGGTACGTCCCCGTCATTTCAGACATTAAACGAAATGACCCCATGCTATAGCTGGGATATAATGCCGCCTTTTGTCAGGCATTATTGGGACGCCCGATGCAGTTGATCCGTGGATTGCATAATATAAGACAGGAGCATCGTGCCTGTGTTGCCACCATAGGTAATTTTGACGGTGTTCATCTTGGTCATAGAGCTATTCTCAAGGCACTTAAGATGGAAGCTCAAAGGAGACAGGTAAAAGCCTGTGTTATAACCTTTGAGCCCCTGCCCCATGAACATTTTAACAGTGGTGAGGTGCCTGCCCGGCTGATCACTCTTCGTGAGAAACTGTTGTTGCTCGAGCAATGTGGCATTGACCAGGTGCTGTGCCTTCCTTTCGGTGACCGGCTGAGTAATATCAGTGCTGAAGACTTTGTCCAAAATATTTTGGCTGATGGTCTTGGAATACACTATCTGATCGTAGGTGATGATTTTCGTTTTGGTTATGGCAGGAAGGGCAACTTCAGTCATTTATGTGAGATGGGTAAACAGTGCGGTTTTGAGGTCAATGATACCGAGACCGTGACCCAGGGCTGTGGGCGTATCAGCAGCACTCGCATACGCGACCTGTTAAAGAGTGGCAACCTGAAATCTGCCGGCCAATTGCTCGGTGGCCCGTTTACAATGGTTGGCAGGGTACGCCCCGGTCAACAGTTGGGGCGCACACTGGGTTTTCCAACAGCAAATATTCGTGTAAAACACCGGATTTTGCCAATGACCGGTGTATTTGCCGTTCGGGTCAAAATGAAAGGAGCCGCCTATGACGGGGTGGCCAACCTGGGCGTAAGGCCCACAGTGACTTCAAGCAGGCCCTTGCTGGAAGTTCACTTGCTGGACTTCAGGGGGGATCTGTACGGTATGGATCTCACGGTGGAATTTATTGAAAAACTCCGGAGTGAGCAAAAATTTGCTTCTCTTGATGCCCTGCGTACCGCTATTGCCGGCGATGTGGAACAAGCCCGTGGTATTTTCGGGAGAAAACGCAATTAGGCATTCCGGTCAGGACCCATTGCGATGTCCCCGCTGTCTGACTTAAACATTGCTCACGCTCAATGATGTGAAGAGATTCTGGTAAACAACTATGTCCGATTACAAACATACATTAAATTTGCCGCATACTGAGTTTCCTATGCGCGGCAATCTGGCCAAGCGCGAGCCGGAAATGCTCAAGCGTTGGTACGACATGAATCTCTATGAAGAAATTCGCAAGATTAGTAAAGGGCGTAACAAATTTATTCTGCATGACGGCCCTCCCTATGCCAACGGTGATATCCATATCGGTCACGCCGTCAATAAAATCATCAAGGATATTATCGTCAAGTCCAAGGGGTTGAGTGGCTTTGATGCGCCCTATGTTCCCGGTTGGGACTGCCATGGCCTGCCCATTGAGCATAAAGTGGAGACTATGATTGGCAAGGCCGGGGACAAGGTGGATTTCAAGACCTTCCGCAAAAAGTGCCGTGAGTATGCCCTGAAGCAGGTGGATGGCCAGCGGAAAGATTTCAAGCGCATGGGAATTTTTGGTGAGTGGGATACCCCTTACCTGACCATGAACTTCCAGACTGAAGCCGATATCATCCGGGCACTGGGTAAAATTGCGGAAAATGGTCACCTGGTCAAAGGCTACAAGCCGGTTTACTGGAGTGTGGTGGGTGGTTCTGCCCTGGCTGAGGCTGAGGTGGAGTATCATGACAAGACCTCAACCCAGATCGACGTGCGTTATGCGGTGATTGATCAACAGGCTGTCGTGGATGCCTTTAGCTTTGAATCGTCCTCCCATAAGGGCGAGGGTGAGGTGGCCGCTGTTATCTGGACCACCACTCCCTGGACCATCCCTTCTTCCCAGGCTATTGCCATTGGCGCTGATGTGGACTACGTCCTGGTGCAATGCAGCGTCAATGGGACACCTGCCCGCTTGATCCTGGCAGAAGCCCTGGTTGAGAGCGCCATGACCCGCTATGGTGTGGAAGAGTACCGGATTGTAGCACGGGCCAAAGGTTCAGCCCTGGCAGGCCAGAAGGCATCCCACCCATTCTATGACCGGGTCGTTCCGTTTATTCTGGGTGACCATGTCACCACTGATGCGGGTACGGGCTGTGTTCATACCGCACCGGATCATGGCGTTGATGACTTTAATGTGGGTCGGGCTAACGGTATCGGAACATTAAACTATCTGGATGATAACGGTATCTTCCGCAGCCAAGTGGAGTTATTTGCCGGAGAGCATGTTTACAAGGTCGATCCTAAGGTGATTGCCGTCCTGGAAGAACACGGTCGTCTATTAGCCCAGGAAAAACTGACTCACAGTTATCCCCACTGCTGGAGAACCAAGACGCCTCTGATTTTCCGGGCGACGCCCCAGTGGTTTGTCTCCATGACCAAAGAAAAGCTGCTGGATAATGCCATGGCTTCCCTGGAAGATGTCCAGTTCACACCAGACTGGGGACGCAACCGTATGGAGTCCATGCTGGGGCAGAGTCCTGACTGGTGTGTTTCCCGCCAGCGCACCTGGGGAGTGCCCATCGCCCTGTTTATCCATAAGGAAACGGAAGAGCTGCATCCTGAAACTGCCAGCCTGATTGAAAAGGTGGCTGTGAAAGTGGAAGAGCAGGGCATGGATGCCTGGTTTGACCTGGAACCTGCCGATCTTCTCAGTGCAGAGGATGCTGAAAATTACGTCAAGGTTACTGATACCCTGGACGTATGGTTCGACTCCGGTGTAACACACTTTTCTGTACTGGATCGCCGTGAAGAACTGCGCTCACCTGCGGATATCTATGTTGAAGGCTCTGACCAGCATCGGGGCTGGTTCCAGTCATCACTGAAAACCGGCATTGCTATTAACGGTGTGCCTCCCTATAAACAGCTGTTGACCCACGGTTTCACTGTGGATGCCAATGGCCGGAAAATGTCTAAATCCCTGGGCAATGTCATTGCGCCCCAGAAAGTGTTTGACAGCCTGGGCGCTGATATCCTGCGTCTGTGGGTAGCGGCTACGGATTACAGTGGCGAGCTGACGGTATCCAACGATATCCTCAAGCGGACAGCAGACAGTTACCGTCGTATTCGTAATACGGCACGCTTCCTGTTGTCTAACATCAACGGCTTTGACCCGGCAAAAGACCTGGTGAAGTGGGATGATATGCTGTCCCTGGATCGCTGGGCTGTAGATCAGGCTCATCGCCTCCAGCAGGAAGTAGTAGAAGCTTATGATCGTTACAGTTTCCTGAATGTCTATCAGAAAGTTCACAACTTCTGTGCCCTGGAAATGGGTGGTTTCTATCTGGATATCATTAAAGATCGCCAGTACACCACTCAGCCGGATAGTCTGGCTCGGCGCAGCTGCCAGACCGCCATGTACCATATCCTGGAAGCCTTTACCCGCTGGATTGCACCTGTGCTCAGCTTCACTGCCGATGAAATCTGGCAGGTTATGCCAGGCGAGCGTAGCCAGTCTGTATTCCTGGACACCTGGTATGAAGGACTGCACTCTCTGGCCGGTGATGAAATGGGGCATGAGTACTGGGAAGCGGTGATGGCTGTTAAAACTGCCGTGAACAAGGCACTGGAAGAAGCGCGTAGTGAAGGTGCTGTTGGTGCGGGTCTTGAGGCAGAAGTTACCTTGTATGCGTCTGCTGAATTAAAAGAGCAGCTGCAAAAGCTGGATGAAGAGCTGCGCTTTGTCTTAATCACCTCCCGTGCAGATGTTCGTGACCTGGCTGAGGCGGTTGATGCTAAAGAGACCGAACTGGAAGGTTTGAAGGTTGCTGTAGTTAAGTCCAGCCATGAAAAATGTTCTCGCTGCTGGCATCGTCGCGAAGATGTGGGCAGTCATGAGGAACATGGAGAACTTTGTGGTCGCTGTATCGACAATATCGAGGGAGAGGGTGAGCAGCGACAGTACGCCTGATTGACCGATTTGCTCTAAATAGCATTTAACTAAGGCAGTGGTATTAATCCACTGCCTTTTTTAGATACGGAATAAAAATATTAAAGGGTACTTGTTAATAATATAAGTGCTCCCGGGGGATCAGCTAGCTTTAAATCACTGTTGTTGACAACGATGGAGTTTGCTGTGATGTATAAGAAAACGACAAACCTTTTTGCAAAGGTCTTATTGGGTTGTTGTCTTTTGGCTACTTATTCTGGTACGTGGGCTTCGCCTGAGGAGGAGCTTGATAAGGCTTTATTGAAAGGTTTAGGAGACGGTGCAATAGCTTTTAAAGAAATCAATTATGAATGGGATGGAGGTAAGCGATGGGTGCAACTTGTTGATGAAAGATGGAAGATATCTGAGGATTTTGAAACAGAGATGGGTAAGTGCAGCACTAACCTGGCTGGTTTTGCTTTTGAGGAACCGGCAGGTAGTGATTTCCCTAAGCGTTTCGAATCAGAAGGGCGGCGTTTAATGACCCTATCAGGAAGGGATCCAGAGAAGGATACCGTTTCAGAAGAAGAGAGTTTTGCATTATTGGCATATTTATCTTACGTTCCGCCTGGGTGCCCGATATCAGAAATTACAAACTATAAAAATAAAGACATTCTTGCCAGTCCTTTACGGTTTATTCCTCTTACTTACTGGGATATGGCTTACAAGGAAATGCATGAAAACCCTACCGGTTATAATTTTTTACAAAGATTAAATTCCGGGAAGACGCCAACTGATCCGGGTAAAATAGATCGTAAATTATGCTTCGAAATTAGAGGTATTGGTGAAGCTTATGTTTCCGCCACTACAATGAAGATAGTCAGGTTTAAAACTGTGTCACCTGAAAGTTTGCCGACTGAACAACACATGGTTTTTCCTGTGAGTACAGATAAAGTGGTGGAACGGCTTGTACCTGTCATTTCATTTTTGACGGGTTGTGGGGGGGGGAACCCTCTGGATGACCTTATGGAGCTAGATAAGTCTTTAAATTTTCCAGCCGTTGAATCTTTGAAGGATAAAGTTACAGAGGCCGTTAATGTCTATTGTTCTGAAGATGGAGGGAAAACGGTAAAAAGTCTTGAAGCGCTTTTAGCGCTGGGTGCCTGCGAGCTGGATCGGGATTTAAAGGCTCTCTATAGGCTGGCGATGCTTGATATTTATCTGAGAGATCCAGGAACCCTGTATGGATTTAAAGGTTTCAGAGACTTTAATGATATTATAAGCATGTATACTGGATCAGAGCTGAAACAACCACTGTATTTTATGAGGGATGCTACTCCCGCAGAAAGAGCCACTGTTGCAAGAGAGAACCTGTCTAAGGACAGAGAACTTAGGAAGAGGATGGTAGACCCTCAGAGCTAAAGCATAGTTTAAAACTAAGCTATAAGGGTTCCTTTTTCTTCTAAAAGGCACTGCCCTTCTGGGTGGTGCCTTTTATATGATATACAGACACTTTTTAAGCTGCCTTGTTCAAGTCTTTGTTTATATTTGAACACGGTGCCACGTAGTCATGGTCTGAGTGTTTTCTCTGATAGCTATAAAACGTATATTTAAATGTAGCTTGCTAAGTATCCTCTGAAGCTGGGAAGTACACTGTACTTTTTAAACCTTCTATTACGCGGGTTACCTGAACTAATTCAGCTCACCTCACCTCACTGCTTTGTACCTTCTGGTTATTGGTTACAAGTCATGCCTTACCAGGCACCCCAAAATTCCCCAGAAAACTACCACCCAACTGCTAATTCCTAGTTTATTTCGGTAAGTGGCAATTTTCATAGTATTCATAACAGGCATACTATCCCGGATATTTCATAAAGCAGCAGGCTGTCCATTCAATTTTGACTTTTCTGTGGGGGCTGCTGTTTTATCACTCTGTGACTAAAGGTCTTCAGGCTCCGACTACACCAATCTGAACATTTAACGATCAATTCTGCTTTTTTAGGCCGAATGAATACTCCAAACGTCTCTCATCTGGTTATTATTTAGGCGGGCTAAGCGTTGTGGAGGCTGCTACCCAGGCCGAGGCAACGGCATTTGATAAAATATCTCTGTTACATGCTGCAAAAGCTTCTTGAATGGGCAGCTGCTGGGTAGGTGCAGTTTGATCCGATCCTTGTACTCAACCACCTTAACCGCTACTTTGCAGAGTTTTGTGATTACCGTTGATGGCTGGGCTTTCTCCAGTTCCGTTCCTTTCAAAGCCTTGGTTCTCAGCTCGTAATGCAGAACGTAAGCCGCACAGGCATAAAACAGTCTCAAGTGATTGGCCAGAAAGGTCTGGTCTGACAGTCTGTCACCGGACAGATCACTTTTCAGGTGCTTAATGAAATTCTCATCCTGCCCTCTTGGGCAGTACAGATCCTCATAAATCACCTCTGGGGAAGCCTCTTTGATTGAGGTGACAATAAAGCGGGGATTGTCGCCTTTCTCGTTAACCTCTGCCTTATAGATTATCCGGGTATCGAGCCCTTTCCAGCTTTTAGCCTGATACTCGGCCTCACCGTACAGCCTGAGTCGTTCTGGCTCAGGCATATCGTTCAACTTGGCTAAGGCTGTTTTAACCTTGAAAGCTCGACGAGCCTCATCTAGCAACTCTTTGGCTTTAGGGCGTAAGGCCGTCTTGTGACCGGCACCTTTACCCAGCACATAATCAGCATGAGTATTAGCCTGAACAACATGCATTAACTCAGGTTGAGCAAAGTGGCTATCCCCGCGCACCAGCAAATGGGTTTTTGGCCACCGTTTACGGATAAGCTTGATGACACGCTTGATAATAGCGGCATTTTCCCTGCCTGTTGGCGTTTTGCCTGGACGGAGGATGGCAGTAATCAGCTTGCCACTGAGACCTTCAAAAATCAGCAAAGGCAGATAACAGTAGTCCTGATATTTGGCATTAAACAAATTCATTTGCTGCGATCCGTGGGTAATGGCCGGTGTGTGATCAAGATCGATCACGATAGCCATAGGTGGCAAGTCATAACTGGCGATAAAATGATGCACAAATGCTTCAGCCATTTGATAGATATCTTTGCGCCGCATGGACTTCCCGAGCCGTGTGTAGGTGGGAGATGAAGCCAGGTGGTTATCATCATCCAAAGGGTTTCGTCCGGTAGCCAGCTTTAACATGGGGTCTTTACGGAGGCGGTTGCTGTCGTTGGCATCCTCATAACCGCAAGCCATTTGCAAAATTCGCTGAACCAGGAGGTTTTGCAGAGAGTGGTCAATGTAGGATGGGTGACGCTTGTCATCAATGGCCTGGGTCAGTCTGGAAATAAGTCCGCTATGCAATATGGTTTCCCGTAACAGCAGAGCCCCAAAATCTGAAGATAACTCTCCACCATTGAAGTCCGCACGGATAGTTTTACCATTTGAAGGATGAAAGCGAAGCTGCTCTTGTGTAGATTGGGTCATGGCAAGTTCCGGTTTGCTTTTTCCGAAGCATTTTTTTGTCAATCCAATCGTACCAACAGATTGGACGGAACTTGCCTTTATTTATGAAATATCCGGGCTATCCCTGCTTTTGCCTTAAAAGTTCAGCTTTCGGGGTGGAATATGGCGGGAACAGTCAATATATTGTAATGAAATCAAGAGTATTTCATTCAGGTTTTGTCCGGGCTTTGGGTTCGGTTGACCTGGTGGCTGTTTATTATTGGCCTCTGACATTGACGGGATGGCTTAAAGCATGAAAAAAAACAGGTCAGGCATGCTGCACTGGCTTTGGCTAAGTGGTCTGGTTTTGGTTCTGGATCAGCTGGTTAAGCTGCTCGTAGTGAAGGAATTTCATCTGTATGAGCAAGTTCACGTACTTCCCTTCTTTTCCCTGACGCTGGCATATAATACCGGGGCTGCCTTTAGCTTTCTGAGTGAGGGATCAGGCTGGCAAAGGTGGTTTCTTAGCTCGGTAGCAGTGGTTGTCAGTGTCATGCTGATAAGCTGGTTACGGCGGCTGAGAAAGCATGAAGCCTGGCAGGCCTGCTCCCTTGCCCTGATTTTGGGAGGAGCACTGGGTAATCTCTATGACCGGCTGGCTCATGGCTATGTAGTGGACTTTATTTTATTGCACTATGATCGCTTTTATTTTCCGGCGTTTAATCTGGCGGACTGCGGAATTACATTGGGAGCTGCCATGTTAATTCTTGATATGTTTCGTGAGCATAAGGCTTAATGCCGGGTGGGGTTCAACAGGCGTTGCCATAACCGGGTGTGATCAGGGTTAACCAAGGGGGAAGGACAATGGCTAATTTAACAATAAAAGAAGGAAGTAAGGTTCGTTTACATTTTTCACTGGCGCTTGAGGATGGCGCTACTGTTGACAGTAACTTTGGTGGTACACCTGCATCCCTTACTATTGGTGATGGCCGTTTGCCAGCGGGGTTTGAGAAAATTCTGATGGGGCTATCAGCAGGGGATCAAAAACATCAGCCAGTGGCTCCGGCAGAGGCCTTTGGCATGCCAAACCCGGCTAATATTCAACGTGTGCCACGTGGGTCATTTGATTCAGCAATCAAGCTGGAAGAAGGCCTGGTTGTTTCTTTCGCAGATGCCGCTGGCAATGAATTGCCTGGCGTTGTTCAGCGCTTTGATGAGGAGTGTGTAACTATCGATTTCAATCATCCCCTGGCAGGCAGAAACCTGTTGTTTAAAGTACAGATTATTGATGTTGGCTAGAATACCCAAGGAGTACTCGGGTAAGCAGTGCAAAGAGTAATGGTTGACTTAATTGAGAAAGCGCCCTGGTTACAGGTAAATGGAGTGGTTTTATTATGAAAATCAATTTAGCGAACCCCAGGGGCTTTTGTGCCGGGGTTGACAGGGCTATTGAAATCGTTAACCGTGCCCTGGATGTCTTTGGGCCCCCCATCTATGTTCGTCATGAAGTGGTTCACAATAAGTTTGTGGTAGATAACCTTAAGCAAAGAGGAGCCATTTTTGTTGATGAGCTCCATGAAGTACCGGATGATGTGATTGTTATTTTTAGCGCCCATGGTGTATCCAAGGCAGTGGAGCAGGAAGCAGAGCGGCGGGGCTTAAAGGTTTTTGATGCCTCATGCCCGTTGGTGAAAAAAGTGCATATGGAGGTTGTGCGTTACTCAAGGGATGGCAGGGAGTGTGTGCTTATCGGCCATGCGGGTCATCCAGAGGTGGTAGGCACCATGGGGCAATATGATGACTCCAGGGGCGGACATATGTACCTTGTGGAAAATGAGGAGGATGTGAGCAAGTTGGATGTGAAAAATCCACGAAACCTGGCCTATGTTACCCAAACCACACTGTCTATGGATGATACAGCCCGGGTTATAGATGCCTTGAGAGCACGCTTTCCTGATATTCAGGGGCCGAGGAAAGACGATATTTGCTATGCCACCCAAAACCGTCAGGATGCAGTAAGACTGTTGGCCAGTGAGTGTGATCTGGTACTGGTTGTGGGTTCTGTTAACAGCTCCAACTCTAACCGGTTGCGAGAACTGGCAGAGCGTGAAGGTGCTGAAGCGTATCTGGTGGATAATGCCAATGATATTGACTCTACCTGGCTTCAGGGGAAAACAGCGGTGGGCATAACCGCCGGGGCGTCTGCACCGGAAATATTGGTTCGGGAAGCTGTGGAGCACTTGCAACGCCTTGGTGCGCTATCATCTGAAGAGCTTGATGGCAAAGAAGAAAATATCGTGTTTACCATGCCAAAAGAGCTGAGACTGAAAGCGATTGAAGCGTGATAGGAGTTTGCTTTGTCTATTGATACGTCCCTGTTTGAACAGACGCTTATGGGCAACCTGCCGGTTTTGTCTGTGGAAAATAGTCACGCCAAAGCCGTTATATCTCTGTATGGTGGTCAGGTGCTCAGCTTTAAACCCCATGGAGAGGAACAAGTCCTGTGGCTAAGTCCTGATGCTGTTTTTCAGGAGGGTAAAGCCATCAGAGGGGGGATTCCTTTATGTTGGCCATGGTTTGGTAAGCGGCAGGAAGGCGGCCCTAATCACGGTTATGCCAGAATAGCCACCTGGGAATTGGTGGAAGCTAAACAGCTGGAAAACGGTGAAACGCAGATAGTCTTGAGTTTGGATGCGTCAGCGGCAGCAACCAGGCCAGGTTTTGTGGATGGGAATCCGGTCATTACCATTGTGGTTGGCAGGGCGCTGGCAGTGACTCTGGACACGGTTAACTCCGGGGATCAGCCTTTTGGGTTAAGTCAGGCTCTCCATAGTTACTTTGCTGTTTCTGATGTTGAGAAAATCCGGATTAAAGGACTGCAAGGTACTACATATCTTGACTCTACCAATAATCAACAAGTGTGCACCCAGTCTGGCGAGGTAACCATAAAAGGCGAGGTTGACCGGATTTATCTGAATACCGATTCAACCTGTATTATTGACGATCCAGGATTGAAGCGCTCAATTGTGGTGGAAAAAGCCGGTAGTAACAGTACTGTTGTCTGGAATCCGGGGTCTGTGCTGGCAGAAGCTATGACTGATATACCATCCCGGGACTATGCCAGCATGGTGTGCGTGGAAACGGCAACGGCACCCTCTCTTGCAAAAAAACTTGTGCCGGGCGAGAAACATCAGATAACAACCCGGGTTTTTGTTAGGGGCTGTTGACGTTTGCTCGTGTGCTCAGCCAAAACCAGCGGTTTCGTGGCTAGGCGCAGTAGCGCAGGAATACTCGCGTCTTTCAAGCTACTGCAACGACGGCACGGAATCGCTGGTTTTGGCCCTTCGGGTGGCTCGTAAAGCGGCTTTCCGACTGCGTTGGACTGGCTTGACGTAGAATAACTATGCCTGCACCAGTCCTCCTTGCGGAAAACCGCTTTACGAGCCACTGAGCTCACGATCAAACGTCAACAGCCCCTAGGGGCTGCAATTAATACATTAAAAGTATAAAAAAATAACAGTAATGGTATTTTATTGTAATAACCTTATTTGGGGGGAGATACCGGAGCTTATTAAAGGTTCTGTCGAATATCTCCCCCTCTTGTTTGTACTTCTAAGGCTAAATTTAACGTAAGAAGACTTTGAAGGCCAAGCGCCCCATGAAAATGATGAAAGTTTCTTTTCGCGGGTTTTCCCTTCCTGAACTGGCTGCAACCCTCGCCATAGCGGTTATTCTGGCTGTTATTGCTGTACCCTCAATGAAATCCATGCTGGCTGACCGGCGTATTGCTGCTTTGACGCATCAACTTTATGGAAGTATTCAGTTAGCCCGCAGTGAGGCCATTAATCGTGGCTACCCTGTAAGCCTGTGTCGTACAGTGGATAGTACAACGGGGCAGTGTATTGATGAGGGCGAAGACTGGGCGTCGGGGTGGCTTGTATTTGTTGATAATGACAGTGATGGTCGCCTTGATGAAGGGGATGACCCTATCAGGGTTTACGGGCAACAGCCTGCTGATGTTCAGATAGTCTGGAATCGTGGCCACTATTTGCGATTTGATAGTCGGGGACAGGCCCGGGATGCAGGAACCTTCACCTTGTGTGAAACACTGGCAGACTCTGTTGCAGCCCGGTCTATATCTATCAGTATGACGGGAAGGGCCAGAGTCTCTGATCTTGATAGCTGTTAGGAACTGAACTCACAGGGCAAGGAGGGCGCGAATGACCAAAGGACTGGCATCGAAAGGGTTCGGAATCATTGAGGTGATGGTGGCCCTTGTGGTCATTGCCATTGGCGCACTGGGTATGGCCGGACTCCATACCCGTAGTTTGCAGTATAATCAGGTGGCGTATTTCCACTCCCAGGGATTAATTCTCGCTACGGATATACTGGACAGAATTCGTCTTAATAAATCAGTGGCTCTTAGCCAAAGCCGTTACCAGGTGGGTGCTGATGATGAAATTCCCCTTGCCTGCGCTGACCAGCATTACCCTGATAGTTGTGAAACCGGTTTATGCAATCCTGAACAATTAGCAGACTATGATATTAAACAGTGGAAGTTTCAACTTCATTGTCAGCTACCTGATGCATCGGGTGTTATTACCTATGAAGAAATCGCTTCTGGCCGACTGTATGTGATTACCCTTAAATTTGATAAAAACGAGAAGGCTATTACAGCAGGTGACTTGATCGTCAGGGGGGCAATATGAGTCGGTTTCAGTGGGGTTTTACCCTGGTTGAACTGATGGTTGCCCTGCTGCTTGCCATGGTTTTAATTACAGGCGTGGGGAGCCTGTATTTATCCACCAATAGAACCTATACCCTTCAGGAGGAACTGGCCAGAGTACAGGAAAATGCCCGTACCGCTATGGATTTACTGGTGCGGGAGATTCGGATGTCTGCCCATTCCGGGTGTCCGCCCTGGGTCAATTTCGCCAATGCCCTTTATAGTAACGATCCTGCCCGTCAGTGGATGGCTCATGTTGATAAAGGCATTTCAGGCATTCCGGCAGGCAATGATACCGCTAATATTATTGACCACAATGCCCTGTCGGAGGCCATTGCTTTGCATTGGATAGATTGGGAAAACAGCGTCTCTGTATCCAGTCATAATACAACGGAATCCATCATATCGGTGGCAGGGGGGCATGGTTTTAATCAGGGGGATCTGTTAGCCCTTATTGCGCCGGGATGCAGCCAGATTTCAGTGGTTATTGGAGGCGCAGATACCACGGCTTCATCAGTGTCTCATTGGGCTGCTACTGCAGGCAGCTTATACAATTGTACCAGTTTAATTAAAGGTCATTTTAACTGCATGGATAATGGCAAAGGCGATGATACCTTTGGCCACAGTGACTCATTACTGGCTCCCGTGGTTTCTACGGCTTATTACATTCGTGAGAGTAATGGCGTGCCAACCCTTTATCGCAGGAGAGGGGGAGAGACGGCTTCAGGTAACAGGCATTCTGCTGAGGCATTGGTTGAAGGTATTGAGGGACTCAGGTTTTTATATGGGCAGGATACCGATGGTGACGGGATCGTTAATCAATACCGTTCGGCTTCGGATATAGGGCTTTTCAGCAAGGGCTGGCATGATGTCACCAGTGTAAAAATTGAATTGCTTGCCAGAAGCTTTCAGGATGTGGCTCCTGAGCCGCAGCCTTATTTTTTTGCCGGGGTAAAGACAACGCCGGAAGATCAATATATTCGCCGTGCTTTTATGGCTACGGTGGGGCTTAGAAACAGGACGAAGTAAATGAACCAGCAGGGAAGCGTATTATTAATCAGTTTAATTCTTTTATTAATTCTTACCATTGCCGGTCTTGCGGCAATAAATTCGGCCACCCTTGAAGAAAAGATAACCGGTAATTACAAGGATCATCAGATTGCTTTCCATGCCGGAGAAGCTGCGTTACTGGAAGCAGAAAGGTATGTAGAAAACACTGCACTGGATTTAACCACATTCACATCGTCCTGTAATAATGGACTCTGTTTTAGTGGGGCTAATCCCGAGAATATAGGAACCTGCCAATCATATACCACTGCACCCTGGAAAGACTTAGGGTTATGGGAAGATAGCGGCAGAGTTAAAGAAGTTAGCTTGACTATAGAAGGTGTTTTAATCAAGGCTCGTTATATTATCGAATTTCGCTGCTACTTACCCAGGGAAACACAGGGGCCTGATCCCGATATCACCAACACCCATGACTGGGCCCGGTTTTTCCGGATAACCACACTGGCGGGTGGCGGCTCTGACAAATCAAGGGTGATGCTCCAGAGCACCTATAAGAAAAATAATTATTAAATGGTTCGGGCTAACAGGGAGGTGTGGTTATGAACAGGCTCTACTTAAGTTGTCTTCTCACACTGCTGCTTTTTCGGTGGTCTTTGGTATCGGCAGAACCCAGTGCGGCACTCTATTCTGCAACACCGCCATTGGTAGGGAAGAATTCTGATCCACTGGTGATGCTGGTGCTATCCGTGGATCATGAACTGTTCAAGAAAGCTTACAGTGATTACTCCGACCTGGACGCCGATGGTGAACTGGATACCACGTATAACGATAACTTTGACTACTCAGGATACTTTACTAGTCAATGGTGCTATAGCTACAACACTGCCAAGAAGCGTTACCAACCTAAAAAACCGGCAACGGGTGATAATAAACACTTTTGCACAACCAGCTCGGCACCCTGGAGCGGTAATTTCCTGAACTGGGCCACCATGTCCCGGATTGATATTCTCAGAAAAGTGCTTTTTGGTGGTAAGCGGTTTAAAGATACAGCCAATCAAACGGTGCTGGAACGCGCTTATCTGCCTCGGGATATTCATGCATTTGTTAAGGTTTATAAGGAAACCACTGAGGCGCCAGTTAGCGCCCTGACACCTTTTAGTGATGGCTCCATCAGTTTATGCAATCTGGCCGTTACTGAAAATGGTGAGCCGGTTGTCAGGGTGGCATCCGGAAGTTGGCCCCGATGGGCCTCAACAGAGGTAAAGCAGTGCCAGTGGGATAATAACAACAGGGATGAGAACAGTCCTGGTGAATCCAGTAAGCTGGCTGAGCATTATGTTTATATTGAGGACTGTGTTGCCGGGAAAGGTGCAGAGGACTCAAAGTATTGTAAAAGCTATGTAGGCGGAAAATATAAACCGATAGGTTTGCTACAACGTTATGGCGAGGAAGCCAGTGTACGATTTGGATTAATCAGTGGCAGTTACGACAATAATATTTCTGGGGGATTACTGCGAAAAAATATTTCCGGATTAACAGGAAATAGTGACAGCTCAAAAGATGAAATCAATATGGGTACGGGAGTATTTAACAGCTCCGCACAGGGCATTATTTATCATTTAAATAAGTTTCGTATAGCAAAATACAGCTATGATCAGAGTAAGTATGTTGACTGTAGCACCCATGGCATATCTGTAGGTACATTTACAGGAAATGCCAGTCGCGCAACAAAGTCAAATCGGCATTGCAGCAACTGGGGTAATCCATTAGCTGAAATGTTTTTGGAAGCACTGCGCTATTTTTCAGGGGAAGACAGACCTTCTAGCCAATACGATACGGAGAGTGATGACTATTTTATCCCGGGTTTAACTAAAGAGAATTGGCAGAGCACCCAAAATGCCACTAATGCCTGTGCAAACTGCTCCATTATTATCCTGTCTACAGGGCTAAACTCATTTGATACTGACCAGTTCGGGGCAGCTAATGATATACCAGGCATCAATGGTGCAGCAGGAGTCAGTGAAATTACCGATGAGTTAGGAGAGGCAGAGGCTTCAATTAACCCTAATGTCAGCTTTCCTGGAATCTTCTTCTCAGATAAACCTGGAGGCAGTCGGCAGTGCGAAGAAGTTGAAATTGGCAAGCTGTCGGATATACGGGGAATTTGCCCGGAACAACCGCAGTTTGAAGGAGGTTATCATCTTTCTGGACTGGCTTGGCATGGCTTGGTTACAGATCTCAGGCCAGATTTGGATGGAATTCAATCTGTAAAGACTTATGCCATTCAGCTGGCAGAAAATGTGCCTTCCTTTTCTCTTGATGTAGCGGGAAAGCCTGTGACTTTTCAGCCCGTTTGTCAGGCCCATCGCAATCGCAGCGAATGTTCATTGACAGATGTTGTCATTGAAGAATTTGTTGAGAGCAAAAAGAAAGGAAAGTTTGTTTTCACTTGGGAGGACTCTCTATGGGGTAATGACTATGACTACGATGCCAGTTCCAGTATTGAATATTGTATCGGTGATGCCTGCTCTCCTCATGTGGGAGATTCACAGATTCAGGTTACTGTCAGGCAGGAGGCCAAGAATGCCGGGGCGGAAACCTGGTATTCCTACACAATCTCTGGTACGGATAAAGACGGTATTGTTTTACCAATGGCTGAAGATACAGGCACAGCAATCAGTCAGGGGCAGGGAATGGCTGTAACAACAATATTTAATACTGCTGGCAGTTCTGCTACCCAATTGCCCAAACCTTTATGGTTTGCAGCCAAGTACGGTGGTTTTACTGATCTGGATGGCGATGGCTCACCGGGCTACGATGCCGATGGCAATGGAACCCCTGACGAAGACGATACCCGGGAGTGGGATAATCGCAATAATATTACCGGAGAGACGGGGGCTGATGGTTTTCCCGATAACTATTTTTTGTCCAGAAACCCTTCCTTGCTGGAGGCGCAGCTAGGACAGGTTCTACAGGATATTTCCACTCAGGTGAGTTCTGCCAGTAACGTCGCCCTGGTGGCTAACGACACTAAGGGTACAGGGGCTATTTACCAGGCATTGTTTCAACCCCAGCTTGAAATCCATAACAAAAAAATAACCTGGGGGGGCATGCTTCATGCCCTGTTTGTAGATACCCGGGGGTGGCTGAGAGAGGATTCAAACGGTAATGCCCGGCTTGATGATTACGCAACCGATAAAATCGTTGAGCTGGTTTTTGATGAAGAAACCCGCCAGACCAGGTTACAGCGTTTTGCTATAGATAATAACGGTTTAAAAGTGGCAGAAGGGTCCCGCTTACCCCTTCATTATCTGGAAACCCTCTGGGATGCCCGGGAGTTTTTGGCGGGTATAACCAATCTGGTGGAACAGCGTTCATACGAATCTTTAGCTTCCGGAGGGAGGCATATACTGACCTGGCTGGATAGTAATAATAACCGTGTTGTTGATTACGGTGAGACTCATCCGTTTGTTGAGGATACATTTAATAATAGAGAAGGTTATCTTGGTGTTCCGGCAAGTAAGGTTGCTGATGTGGTTAATTATGTCAGGGGCAAGGAGATTCCGGGTACCCGACCCCGCACCATTGACTATGACCATGATGGTACTGAAGAGGTGTGGCGGCTGGGCGATATTATTCACTCCACTCCTGTCCTGGCTGCGTCCCCCAGTGATGGCTTCGATGCCCTATACCTTGATAGCAGCTATAGCACCTTCCGGGAACACTATAAAAATCGTCGCCATGTTGTCTATGCAGGTGCAAATGACGGTTTAATTCACGCGTTTAATGGTGGCTTCTGGGATGGGGCAAATTACACCTATAAAACCACTGGAAATACTGGTGAAACAGCTCACTCACTGGGAGCCGAGCTTTGGGCCTATGCCCCCATGAACCTGTTACCCCACTTGCGCTGGTTGACAGAGGCTGACTATCCCCATGTTTATTATATGGATGGCGAACCTCAGGTCTTTGATGTCAATATATTTTCGCCCGATAACGACCATCCGGGAGGATGGGGAAGCATTCTTGTGGCAGGGATGCGCCTGGGAGGTGGAGCCATCGATATTAATGCAGAAGGCCACAGCCGTACCCTGCGTTCAGCCTATGTTGTCCTGGATGTTACCAACCCTGAAAAACCTCCGGTGTTGCTGGCAGAAATCACCTCTCCAAGCCTTGGCTTCACCACATCCAAACCAGCCCTGGTAAAGAAAAGAAAGGCAGGAGCCAATAATAACTGGAATAACCCGGTAAAAAATGAATGGTATCTTGTTTTTGCCTCAGGACCTGCGGGTACAGGTGAGCAAGGGATCAGGAATGCCCTTGGCTCTGGAACCAGCCATCAGAACCTTCAGGTTTTTGCATATGATTTGAACAGCCGGTCTTTCGTTAATAATCTTAATCCCCTGATTACAACGATGACCAATGGCTATGGTGGAGATATGTCCGTGGCTGACTGGAATAAGGACTATCAGGATGATGCAGTGTATTTTGGCTCCGTTAAAACAGGCGGTGATGCCTTAAGTGGCGAGTTTCTCCGGTTAAAAGTAGGAACATCCATGTCAGCATCCGGTGTTTCCACCCTTTTGGCAACAGGTCAGCCTATGCTTGCAAAGCCCCTGACCCTTAAAGAGGGTAATGATTATTGGATATATGGCGGCACAGGTCGTTTATTGACTGCTAGTGATAATAAAGATTTAGCACAAAATAGTTTTTACGGGGTCAAGGAACCGGTTAACAGTGAGGGTGAGCATTCCTACGGTGAAATTGCCTTGACCGGGCTGGTGGATACATCCCGTGTGGAGGTGCTCACCACAGGTAATGTCAGGGCTAATAGTGACGGGCAGTTATCTGCACTGGTTATTGATGGTGAAACTATTGATAGTTTTCAGGAATTGAAACAGACTATGAAAGAGAAGCCGGGCTGGAAGGTTGATTTATTGGCAGATGGTTCCAGTCCTTCAGGAAAGAATGTCACCGGGTCTGCGAACCTTTTTTCTACCGTTTTTTTTACAGAGTATCAGCCTTCGGCAGACAGCTGCCGTATTGATGGTGTCAGTTTTCTGCACGGGCTTGATTATACTACCGGTACAGCCAGCCCCATGGCGGTATTGGGAACAGAGGTTGTAAACAATAATGAAGAGCCTGTTTCATTAAGAAAGTTCAGGTTGGGAAGAGGCTACTCATCTTCACCGGCTATTCATCAGGGGGAAGAAGGCAAATCTAGTGCTGTCACACAGGGCACAGGAGGCAGTATCAAAAGCAGGGAGCTAAACCATGAATTTTCGTCCTCTGGCAGACAGTCCTGGCGCCAGATTTTTGAAATCCGGTAAGTGTGCTGTTACTGTTGATGAAAGCAGCCTGTTAAAGTCAGGGCAGAGCGGATTTACCCTGATAGAAGTGCTCGTGGCTGTGGCTATAGTTGGCATACTGGCATCCAGCTTTATAACGATGGGTGACTTAGTCAGGGAGTATCGCGTTCGCTATATGGAGCAGCGGCTGTACGGTGCGTTAATTCTGGCCAGAAGTGAGGCGATCAAGCGAAGCGGTTCAGTTTCTGTATGCAAGAGCAGCAATGCCAGCTCCTGTGCTTCAGGTACCGGAAGCGACTGGGAGGATGGCTGGATTGTTTTTGTGGATCAAAATGCGAATCGGGCAGTGAATGGTGGGGATGAGATTATCCGTGTTTATAACAATATTCCCGATGAGTTCAAAATAACCTGGAATTATAATCAATACCTGACTTTTGACAGTCGGGGGCGGGCTA
The DNA here is from genome assembly GCF_025643335.1 of Endozoicomonas sp. Mp262. Lineage (NCBI taxonomy): Bacteria > Pseudomonadati > Pseudomonadota > Gammaproteobacteria > Oceanospirillales > Endozoicomonadaceae > Endozoicomonas > Endozoicomonas sp. Mp262. The sequence continues at coordinate 2,974,995 of NZ_CP092489.1, forward strand.
ATTTTGATAATAGCCAGAAGTTTGATATTTGCCTGAGATATGGTGGAACAGGTCCCGTCAAGACCATAGAGGTCTTCGGCAGGAAAAAAGGGGGAGGGCGACTGGAGCAAACTTCCCGCAGGAGTAGCTGCTAATGCAGCTAAGTATTAATATTCATACAAGATAGGCGCCTCGTTCCCGGCGTCCCCGCTGGGAATGCATACGGATGTTTCAGCGTATTCAATAACTGTATGGATATTCACGCCTCTTTGCACTGGGGGCTGTTGAGTTGAAATTAAAATAACCATGAAGTGAACATTATCGGGTTGGGCAGGAAGCCGTGAACAGATATTCAAGGACACAATCAGGTGTTACGTTGATTGAAGTGCTGGTGAGTGCTGCACTGATGTCAATGGTTTTAATTTGGATCAGTGATGCCCATATAAAAAGTCTGAATGATATCAGTAATACCAGTCAACGCACCCAGGCCATGTGGTTAGCGGAAGAGTTGCTGGAGCGTGCCAAACTTGCACCTTGTGATATCCCTAAAATAAAGACAGAGCTCGCTTCTGCCAACTCTGGTAGTTATTGTAATACCCTTCAGAACTGTGTTGGCAGTACTTGTACCCTCGCCCAGATGTCCAAATACAACGTACAGCAGGTTTTTTGTAACAATAAAAGCGATATCAGGAACCTGGCAATGGGGCTAAAGTGTTACGACGCTTTAACTAATGCCGAAATCAGCACCTGTGCCGGTAACAACCGGGCTGAAATGACAGCCAGCTGGGATGCGGCCGGTAAAATAGGGGGCGGCTATGAAAGAAAAGAAACCACTGTTGCAATGCTGCTAAGAACAGCCCCTTTAGCTGAACGGTTTACAACAAGTAGAACCGTTGCCATTCCGGAATGTTGCGGCAGCCCGATTACTGACACTATGGAGGTTATAGCACCTAACAGAGGGGATTGGTGTAAGATGGTGGTGGAAATTGACCTTCATCATACCTATATAGGCGATTTGCTGGTTTCATTAACCAGCCCCGATGGGCAAAATTATGTTATCAGTAACCGTCAGGGAGGGGCTACACGCACTGTGCCGGATCAAATTATTAATAGAGCTACTGATTTGAGCACAGCAACAACCAATGGTAATTGGACATTAAAGATAGAAGACAGAGCGGGTCAGGATATTGGGGAACTGCAGGGATGGACCGTTCGATTTGAGTAGCAATGTTATAGAGTGCCTTCAGCAGGGAGCACAGGGATGAATCAAAAAGGCTTGTCCTTAATAGAACTGATGCTCGTGGCCCTTATCTCAGTTGTTATGATGGGGGGGCTGTTTCAGATGTTCTTCTCCAATTTGATGGCGGCCAACTACCATGAAAACCGCTCCCTGGCTCGTGAGCGGGCTCAGCATGCCCTATTCCTTTTAACCCATGATGTACGAGAAGCCGGTAGTGGTTCCGGTTTGGTGGGGCCGGGTAGCTATAACATTTTTTATAACTCACGGTTTTCAGGCGCTACAGACAGTACCAGTACTGCCGGCATGACCCTGGATGAATGTCAGCTGCAGTGTGATACGGCCAGTAACTGTTCAGGGATCTCATGGGCCAACAAATATGTTATTGATGGTCTGCCTGGTTTCGCACCCAGCATGAGTATTTCCTGCCTTAACGGCTTTGCTGGACATGCGGGAGGAGGTGGTGGTTCTACTAATCCGGTGGAAGTCGTGCTTCAGCCTTTGTTTATTGCAACTAAAAGACTAGAACAGGCTAAAACGGATTTTGATGCAACCATGAGTACTCCGCCCACTGCAGATGAACAGACTAAAAGTGATCAAATCGGAAATCTGAAGGATTCTTTTCAGCAAGAATACGATAGTCTCCAAACGACGTTTACCTCCAATTATAATAGCAACCCAGGCGGGTTTGATTCAGTCAGTGCCTCTTCTCAAGTGAGCACATTTATGGCAGGAAAGAAGGATAACCTGGATGCCCTTGGGCTGGATATTACAGGGGGGGATGTCACCGATAATACTGTTACCGGAGGTAATTGTATTAACTCATCCTCCTCACCTGGTGGAAACGCGATAAAAACGGGGTCTTGCTGGATGCAAACCGGCGGGGGAGCCCCTTCCAGAGTCTCTAAAGGCGGGTGGATTACCTATCAGCATATAGAAAATACCCTGTTTTATTCGGGCACTTGTGGCGGTAGCACCTGTACTGCAAATGGTTCGGGTAACAGCAGTGATGCCATTGCTGTGGTGCTTGACCCTGCTTCAAATACAGACTGTACAGGGAATAGTGTTGCATCCGGAGACACAACCGTTAACCGGTACTTCATAAAGGCCGATTCTGATGGCAATAACGGACTGTATTGCCAGGGATTTGATCCGGATAATGGTTCATCCAATGGTAGCGAGCAATTAATGGTCAGTGGTATTGAGAATATGCAAGTGCTCTATGGCTATGCCGATAAGGGTGGCCATGCAGTGACCAGTTATCGTTTGCCCGGAGATATTTCCAACTGGATGTATGTGAGAAGTGTCCATATTGGTATTTTGGCCGGTGGAGAGAAACTTTGGGGGCCTGGCACCCACCGGCAAAGATCCTATTCCTTTATGGGCGTTAACAATCTTCAAATTACAGATGGCAAAGAGCGTTTTGTCTTTACCACATTGCAACGGTTAAATGCCACCCGAGATGATTATAGCTGGCGGGACAGGCTGATTTATGAGAATGAGTGAGAATAAGGGAAAAAACTTGAGATAGGATGCTCATGGAAAGGCACAAGAAAGCAGGAGGCTATATTCTTCCTGTGGCGATGACCGTTATAATTATCCTGACCTTTACCATGCTGGGTATTCTGGAAAGGGTCAGTCTGGAGGAAAAAAAATCCAGTAATGAACAGCAAAGGCTCAGGGTTGAGCAGGTTGCCCGAACCGAACTTGATAATCAATATTTGAATGTAGAGGCTAACCCTGACTGGCTTCGACATCCGGTGCCTAACAAGTCCCTGAGTCCCACATTGTATCCCAATGGCTGCAGTGCAACCGATAAGGATGCAATCTGTCAAACACCTGTCCTTTATTATACCGGCAATTTCAATATGCCTGCGGATTTAAGGGCTAAATTACCCTATTCCAATTTTACAGGCAGGCGCTTTCGGCTTAGCAGTGTTGCAAAGCAGGGGGCTTCCGGTGCTTCATCAGATATGAGTATGGAGTTAAGTTATGTAAATCTGGAGCTATGGCGCAGGCGGGATTATCCTGATGCACTGGGCAACAACCCTTCCCGTGAACAGCTTTCTGCCCATTTAGGATATTTCATACCGCCATGGTGGGAAATTAGTGTTAAACAACCCTGGCGGTTTGGTTGTGCTGCACCTAAGTTCAATATTGGTGCTCTTTTTGGCACTCTTTTTTTGTATGGTGCCGCAGGGGGTATTGGTGCCCTGGCATCCTGGACTGCCGTAGGGTTTGATTCAGGTCTTGCCAATACCATCCTTAATGGCAATATTCTCTGGGTTGCCCGTTGTCGGGTGGAATACAATGACCCTGGTGGGGCAAGGCGGGAATGGGAATCGGATGATATTAATCCCGGAGATGGGCGTGTATTTATTGTTCCGGAAGGCTCTACCAATGTGACGTTTTATTGGAAAGGCGTCTTGCCAGGGCGGGCGGCAGGCCATAATGGATTTTGGGATTGGGGTAGAATTAAATGGTGGCGTATTAAAAAGTACACCTGGAGTTTTCCTGATCCTGTTGATTTATGCACCATTGCCTTTGGTACCTCTGAAAGCCCGAAAGTGATCCCTTTTCCTTTTGAGTCACTTTCTGATACAGCACCCGTTAATGATCCAGAAAATCCAGGAGCTGGTGTGAGACATGGTCGTTGGGATTAGGCACTGTTTTTTTACAGCTAATAACTGGTTATCAATCAGTATGTTTTGATATGAAGGCTACTTATCCTGCTAAGGTATTGATGACTCATTTAATAATCAGGTCTCTTTGCATTTTTGTAGCGTCCTTTGCTCTTTGGGTTTCTTATGGTGTCGAAGCCCGTGAGCCAGTTTCTTTAGATAATAAGTTGCGGTTGTTAATCGATAACCTGGAGATTAGTGGGAATCCTGCCAAAGACAGTAAAATACCGGATATCCAGAGTTCTGATCTTGCTCAACTGGGTCGGTCGCTGTTTTTTAGCAAAGCCCTGAGTATTAATTTTGATGTGGCCTGTGCCACCTGCCATCATCCACTACTGGCTGGAGGTGATGGTCTTTCACTGCCGGTAGGGGTTGGTGCCATAGACGGTGATCATATCGGGCCAGGGCGTCGTCATGACGGAAATTTCTATATTGATCCTGAGGCCGATGGGGGACCTAATGTAGAAAGGAATTCTCCCTCTACTTTTAATACGGCTTTTTATAATTTTTCCCTGTTTTACGATGGCCGGGTTGAGGCTATTACCTGGCAGGATGGCTCTTATCTCTCCACGAGAGAGCTGCTTGACCGGCAGACTCAAAAAACAATAAATCCCTCTCATAAGGCTCTTACTGAAAACCGGAGTATTAAAACACCCGACAGTATTTTTAGGGGACCTGATACCCTGGCCGGGGATGATTTGTTACAGGCACAGGCACGTTTTCCAGTGACTGCGGCCGCAGAAATGAGGGGGTTATCATCCCATTTTGGCGGGAGCAGTGCCGTCAGGTCATTTCTGGAGAAAAGGTTTCAGGGGGAAACAGGTGAGCTTAAAGGCAGTGGTTGGCAAGCACGATTTCGGAAAGCATTTGAGCGACCTGATGCGCCGTTAAAAGAAGTGATCACGTTCCAGAATATAACCAGGGCATTGGCGGAATATCAGCGTTCACAGGTTTTTATCAGTAATCCCTGGAAAGCTTATCTTGAAAACAGGGGGGATATCAGTACAGCGGCTAAAAGAGGGGCGCTTTTATTTTTTTCAGCGGTCAAAGACGGCGGTGGTGGCTGTTCCCGGTGTCATTCAGGTGACTTTTTCACCAATGAAAACTTTTATAATCTGGCTATACCCCAGTTTGGTCGGGGTAATTTTGTCTATGGACAGGATTTAGGGCGTCATCCGATTACCAGAAATGATAAGGATATGTTTGCCTTCAGGGTTCCTACTCTGCTTAATATTGAAGTGACGGCGCCTTATGGTCATACAGGGGCCTTTACTGATTTGGAAGGGGTTATCAGGCATCACCTTGATCCCCGGAAAAGCGTTGAAAGCTATGACTTTACATTACAACACCTGCCTCAGTTCAAAGGACTTGATGTTGTTTATCCTGAAGCCCGCGCCAATACCCGGCGGGCATTAAAAAAGTTATTGGAAGACGGGCAAATGGGAATGCCTCAATTAAGCGCGGAAAACATCAGTGATGTTGTTGAATTTTTAAAGACTCTGACAGATCCCTGCATCAAGGACGGAAAATGCCTTCAACCCTGGCTACCCAATGAAAGTGATTCAGATAAACATCAATTGACAGCAAAAATTCCCGGTAGCTTTAATAACACTATAAAGATATCGGTCGTCAGCCAACCCCCATCAGACCACAAGACCGTCTTGCCTGTACTGAAACATGTGCCAGAGTACGCCCCTCAGTGTAAATTAACAAGGCATCCTTCTTCGGGGCAGGGCTTTTCCAGGGTAACCAATGAAAGCGGTATAGCCATCAACCGGGGGTTTGACTTTAATACCCTTAAACCATCCCTGGTAGGGGACGGTCTGGTGGTTATGGAACACCTGTTATTTTCAGGGGGCGTTGCTGCGGGGGATATTAACGGTGATTGCCTATCGGATCTGATTATTAACCAGGGGAATGCCGCAGGTGCCATTGTTTATCTGAACAAGGGCGATGGAACCTTTATTCCAGCGGAAAATAACTGGGGTATTGATGATAAAGAAGATCTGACAGGGCCGATGCTGGTGGACTTAAACGGTGACCGCTGGCTCGATTTATTTCATGGCAATATCTATGGAGCCAGTCCGGGAATCTGGATTAATGATGGCTCTCAGTTTATTCGGGTGAGCAAGCCCGGGTTCAGGGTGGGACATGTCACATTGGGGGCAGGATTTGGAGATGTAGACGGCGATGGTGATTTGGATGCCTTTTTAGCCCACTGGTCCAGGCCATCCAAGGCGGAAGAAGAGCATCTTTGGCTTAATAATGGCAATGGTTTATTTACTCCAGGCGCTCGCAAGTTTCGGTTAACCGGTCATTTTGGCGAGAGAGACTTTACTTTTACCCCGAACTTTCCTGACTTGAATAACGATGGAAAGGTTGATCTGCTATCAACGGCAGATTTTATGACAAGCCAGGTGTTTTTAAATAAAGATAATGAACTTTTTCTTAATAAAACAGACAAGCAGGTAATTACTGATCACAATGGCATGGGCGCTGCCATTGCTGACTTTGACAATGATGGCGATCTTGACTGGTTTGTTACCAGTATTTATTACCCCCCTATGAAAAACGTTGAACCGGATTCTGAGGATTATGATTCCTTTGCCAATGGCAACCGGCTATATCGCAATGACGGGTTTGGCGAAGACAAGGTCACTTTTTCTGATGTGACAGATATTGCCGGTGTCAGGAAGGGAGGATGGGGCTGGGGAGCCTGTGCGGCAGATTTTGATAATGATGGCTGGCTGGATATTTTTCATACTAATGGTCTGCCATTTGATGCTTCACAAGTCAGAAAAGATTTGCACTATTTATTTCCTGTTATAAATATTCAGGGATTCCATGACGTTTTACCGTATGAAACCTATAAGGCCTTTGAAGGTTCTGTTACTGCCGGTTTAACTGACAAGCAAAAAGAAGATCTGGAAGCCCTGTATTATGTTGGGAAAAAGCTGGATACCCTCTACCTGAGGGGTAAAGTCCTGGACGGGGAATCCAAACTCTTTATGAATAAGGGGGATGGAACCTTTCGTGAAAGTAGCAAACAGCTGGGAATTGCTGATCCTGGACAGGGGCGGGGAATCAGTTGCCTGGATTATGATAGGGATGGTGATATTGATATTCTTATTGTCAATAATCAGGGGAGTGTTTCACTCTATCGAAATGATTTTGGAAATAATAATAATTTTTTGACCATAAGACTGCGAGGTCGTACTCCCAATACTTATGGTGTAGGGGCAAGGATTTATCTTGAAACAGCCTCCGGTAAGCAGATGAGAGAGGTTATGATTGAAAATAACTATATTTCCCAAAATCCGGTGGAAACCCACTTTGGCCTGAATCAGGATGAAGGCATCGATAAGTTAGCCGTTATCTGGCCTGACGGAAAACAGCAAGTAATAAATAATGTCGGGATAAACCAAATTATAGAGATTGACCAGGTAAACAAGTGAGTTTTGAATGAGTCCTGCTAGAATTTAAAGGATGGAACAGGACGTTTGTAAAAATAATTTTTATAAAAAAAACAGAAGATTATGAAAAATAAAAATAGTGGAATGACTATTGTCGAAATTTTTATCGTTCTTGCTATTGTGGGGATATTAATAGGAATAGGCTACCCAAACTATATTCGCTATGTTACAGAATCCCGACGGACGGATGCCATGGCCTTTATGCTTGAAGCGATGCAACGCCAGGAACGCTATTTTACCGAGAATCTTGAATATACCACTCAATTAACAAAGCTGGGATATGGTTCTGACGCCATGATTACTGAGGGGGAAGCTTACAGTGTCAGGGCAGCGGCTTGCCTGACCGGAGTCACCGGACCCTGTGTAAGATTGGTTGCTACCCCCAGGGGGATTCAGCATTCCCGCGATAATGGCCTGGAGCTGACTGTGGATAGCCGGGGACGGCGTACCGGAATCTGGAATGATTAACCACCAACGGATTGAAACGATACTATGAAACAGGATATTCGTGATGCTACCCGGCTATTGATTGTTGATTCTTCTACTGAAAAGGCTGATAGGCTGGTGAATGTATTTCGTGATGCTGGACAAGCGACACGCGCACATCATATCCAGTCACTTGATGAGCTTGAAAAAGCGTTTTTGAAAAAACAAAAATGGGATCTTCTCATCATATCCCAGCTTCCTGATGACATGTCTTTATCTTCATTGCTGAAAAGCATCGAACACCAGCATCGTGATATTCCTACCATTTATATTACTGAGTATAAAGATTGGGATGAGAAACTTGAGTATCTGAAAACGGGTGTTAGGAATGTGGTTCCTCCCGGAAATGAAAGTATGCTTTTGCTATTGGCTAATCGCGAGATAGAAAATCTTTATATCAGAAGAAATTACCGGCGAATGAGTATTGTGCTCAATGAATCGGAAAAGCAGAGAAGATTGCTGCTGGACGATCAACTGGACCCCATCGTTTATATCAGTAACGGATTGATTTGTTACGCTAACCCGGCCTTCTATGAGTTGGTTAAAGTAAGTGAAGACCACTCTTTGCTGGGTAAATCATTTGCAGATTTTGTGATTGATGCAGAGCAGGAAGATGTAGCTGAGTTTCTGGTGGGTATAGAAGAGACTGGTCAGGCTCTCTCTGTATTGCAGTGCTCTTTGGCTTGTGATGATGGTGAGGCTATCCGAACAATTATTAAGCCTACTTCATTTGATGGGGCATTTACTTTAAGCCTTCAGATTAAACCACTGCATAAAAAGAGTGCCGTTGTTCATAAAAAAACAGGGAGTAGACCCTCTATATTCCTGACTAAAAAGGAATTGGTAGATCAGCTTGAAATTAATCTTCAAAAAGTGGTTTCCGGAAAAGATAAATCAACGCTTGTGCATGGATCCATTGATGGCCTTCAAGCTATCCACGATGATCAGGGCAGTGTCTACAGTAAAAGCCTTGAGAAAGAGGTTGAAAGTAGAATTAGCGATGTATTGAGTGTGAAGCATATGGGGGTGTGCCTGGGAGGTGGACACTTTCTTATGTTGCTGAATGTTGGCTGTGAAACGGAAGTTCAGAATATTGCCAGGGCATTGACTGATAAAGTGGCAGGTCATGAGTTCAGGGTGAATGACAAGACATTTAACCTTTCCTTAAGCCTGGGGGCAATCATTCTTTGTGATACCGGAAAAGATGCAAAGACCCTGTTAGTCAGGGCCCGGCATGCTTGCGCCCAGGCAGAAAAGGAAGGAGGGGGACAGCTTTCCTTTTATAAGCAGAGAAAGGTTGATGTGGTAAAGACAGTGGAGAAACATATTGCCATGATGCTGGGGCAGGCAATGAAAACAAATGCCATGACTTTATATTATCAGCCTGTTGTCAACTTGAAAGGATCAGAAGAAGAGTATTACGAAGTGTTATTTACCATGACTGATATCCGGGGGCGCGAACATCAGGCCACCACATTCAGACCTAAACTGGATAATCGCCCCTTCTGGGGAAAGGTTGATCGCTGGCAGTTTATTGAAGCCATCAAGGCGCTGGCCTTAAAAAGAAAGGAAGGCTATGATACCCGGTTATTACTGCATTTGGGAGGATTTGTGATCAGGGATGACAGTTTTTTACCCTGGGTCAACAAAGCCTTGAAAGCCACAGGAGTCCCTTCCCAGGCCATAACAATGGAGCTGAGTGAAGCCAATATTGTTCGTTATGGTCAGCCTGCACTGGAATTTTTTAAGGAAGTAAAAAATATGGGTGCCAATACATCTGTCAGTGAATTCGGTTGTAGTGTTGATCCCCTGAAAACCATTGAATCCATGGGTGTCGACTTTGTAAAGCTTGATCCCAGCTTTACCAGGGGGTTGGTAAGAGACGATAGTGATGGTGAAGAAGAGGACGAGTTCAGTGAGGTTCTGACCGAACTGCTTGATAAGGGAAAAAAGGTTATCGTTCCTGATGTCCAGAATACCAAGGCTTTGGCTCTCCTGTGGCATACCGGTATTGATTATGTCCAGGGGCATTTTTTACAGGGTCCGGCTCAGGCCATGGACTATAAATTTGAAACTAACTTCAGTATTTAATCGAGAATCCCTTCCCGCATCATAGAACCACTATGAGCCTCGAGGCAGGTTTTGTAAAAATCGGCAGGTGCCATAGCGATTGGTATAATGCCTGCCGTTCGCGGTAGACTACCCAGCTTTTTACTAACCCTACTTTCAGGCACTTTAATGTCATCATCGCTCAATATTTCCATGGCCCAGCTTAACCTAATGGTGGGTGATATTGATGGTAATACCTTAAAAGTCATAGATGCCGCAGAATCTGCAAGGGATAATCAGGCGGCCGACTTAATTGTTTTTCCAGAATTAACATTGTGTGGCTACCCCCCGGAAGATTTGTTACTAAGACCAAGCCTTATGCTTCGGATTGAGCAGGCCGTTACCCGGCTTAAAGATGTCCGTGGTATTGACCTGGTTATTGGTTTGCCGGTTATGGGAGATCATGGCCTTGAAAATCAGGCAGTGGTGTTAAGGGATGGAGAAATTATTTGTTGTTATAGCAAAAAACACTTGCCAAATTATCAGGTCTTTGATGAAAAGCGTTATTTTACCCCTGGCTCAGCCTTTGGTTTGTTTGAATGCAAGGGGGTAAAAGTAGCCCTTGGTATCTGCGAAGACTTATGGTTCTCCGGACCTGCAATGGCGGCTAAAGAAGCCGGTGCAGAACTGATTGTGAGTCTTAATGCATCCCCGTTTCACCGTGACAAGCAACAGCTGAGACGGGATATTATCCGCGAACGATGCACTGAAACCGGGCTTCCCATTATCTATGTGAACCTGCACGGTGGCCAGGATGAACTGGTTTTTGATGGTGGCTCATTTGCCCTGAATAGTGATGGGGACGTTGCCGTTGCAGCAGACTACTTTAAGGAAGGTTTGTACCCTGTTCAGTTCGATAAAGCACGGGGCGCTTTTGTAAAAAGCGAAGTCCGGCCATGTCCTGATCTGCATGCCAGGGTGTATCAGGCATTGGTAACGGGTGTTCGTGACTATGTGAACAAAAATGGCTTTAAAGGAATAGTGCTTGGCCTGTCAGGCGGGATTGATTCAGCCTTGACCCTGGCTGTTGCTACGGACGCTCTGGGTAAGGAGCGTGTTGAGGCAGTGATGATGCCCTACCGCTATACCTCCAATATGAGCCTGGAAGATGCCGAGGAAGAGGCGAACTTACTGGATGTTGACTATAAGGTGCTGCCCATTGAACCGATGTTTGATGCCTTTATGGGAACGCTAAGTAACGAGTTTCAGGGTCTTGGCCGTGATACCACGGAAGAGAACCTGCAAGCCCGGTGTCGGGGTGTATTGCTGATGGCCATTTCCAACAAGAAAGGCTATCTGGTGCTGACTACAGGCAATAAGAGTGAGATGGCCGTGGGCTATGCCACTCTGTACGGTGATATGGCCGGAGGTTTCGATGTTCTTAAGGATGTACCCAAAACTCTGATTTTTGAACTGTGTGAATACAGAAACCGTCTTGGCTATGTAATACCCCAGCGCGTTATTGACCGTCCTCCTTCAGCTGAGCTGGCACCCGACCAGGTGGATGAAGATAGCCTTCCACCTTATGGGCAGCTGGATCGAATGCTTGAGATGTATATTGAGCAGGATTGCAGTGCCGAAGCCATTATTGCGGAAGGATTTGACCGGGAAACCGTGTACCGGGTTCTGCGGCTGGTTGATATTAATGAATATAAGCGTCGACAGGCACCTATAGGGGTAAGGATAACGCCAAGGGGCTTTGGCCGGGATAGACGGTATCCTGTGACCAACGGCTGGCGTCCTGGCCTTTGATTAGCTTTATATTGTATTGAAGGAGGGCAATCGGGATCAGCCAGGGTTGCACCGCCAATGAATCTGGCTACTTCCCATTTGCCCACCCTTCAGGTCTTCCCTGGAAATATTTGTATTTAGCCTTACCTGATTGTGCTTCAGTCAGACCTGATAGAAACAGAAAGCTCGGCCATTGTTGCCCCTTTGGATGAGGCCAGCCATTACCGGAAAGCCCTGAAGCTTTACCCCCAAGTCACTGTTGATGACAAGGACTGGCTGGTATTAATCCCCCAGATGGCGGCTGTTTCAAAAAAACAGCTTGGCGAATATGTGGCTTCTGCACAGGATTCAAGGGATCTGCTGATCAATTCCATTGATGCTCTCTTTGTAGGATTCTGAAGGCTGACTGTAGTTAATGGAAAGCAATAACAAATATAGCGCCTTCAGTGGGCTTGAGTTTTTCACACTCTGGTTGCAGCAGTTCTAAGGGGACTCTGGAAAGACGCAATGATTCTTTCCTCTTTTCTCTTACCTACACCCCCTGGACAACACCAGATAGTTCTGGTGATAAATTTTCAGGCTCTCATGCAGGTGTTCCAGGGTGCTACTATTATCGACAACATCATCAGCATAACCCAGCCGGTGTTCCCGGGTGGACTGACTTCGGATGATTTTGAGGGCCTGGGCTTCTGTCATGGTATCCCTTGCCATTGAGCGTTCCAGTTGAATGGCTTCGGACGTGTCAACCACCAGTACTCTATCAGCTAATTCATGCTGTGATGTTTCAACAAGCAGTGGTGAAACCAGAATGACATAAGGGGACTGGGCTTCTGCCAGCTGTTTTTCAAGAAGCCGGTTAATCATTGGATGCAGTAGTTTTTCCAGCCACTCTTTTTCTGCGATGTCATTAAAGATAATCTCTCTCAGTTTCCGGCGATTCAGTGTTTTGTCGGGTAGCAGCAGGGTATCGCCAAAGCGCAGGGCTATGGCATCCAGGGCGGGCTGTCCGGGTTCAACAACCATTCTGGCAGCGATATCTGCGTCAATAATAGCAATGCCCTGACGGGCAAAATAATCGGTTACAGCCGTTTTTCCACTGCCAATACCGCCCGTAATACCGATAACCAATGGCTTATTCACTGGAATGTTCATTAAATTCCCATCATTTGAACATAGGTCTGGATAATCTGATCTCCCCCCATTAAGGCAATCAATCCAGCCAGGGCGAGATAGGGACCAAAGGGTATAGGATTTGAGCGCTGGTGTAACTTCAGCGCAATCAAAATCAGGGCGATAGCCGTACCTGCTAACGACGAAAGCAGAATGATCATTGGCAGCATACTCCAGCCAAGCCAGGCACCCAGGGCGGCCAGTAGTTTAAAGTCACCGTAGCCCATGCCCTCCTTTCCTGTTACCAGTTTAAATAGCCAGTATACAGACCACAGGGATAGATAGCCTGCCACCGCACCCCAAAGGGCCTCATGGAGGGAAACCGCAGTATCAAAACTGTTAACTATCAGCCCCGCCCAAATCAGGGGCAGGGTAATGGCATCAGGCAATAGCTTGGTATCAAAGTCAATCATGGCCAGCGCCAGCAGGCTCCAGGCAAAAAGGCAGTAGGCCAGTGCTTCCGCAGAAAAACCAAACTTCCAGCAAATGGTCAGTGTCAGTAAAGCAGTAATAAGTTCAATAGCCGGGTAGCGTATTGAAATACGGGTTTTACAGGAAGAACAGCGACCTTTGAGCAGGAGGTAACTGATAATGGGAATATTTTCCCAGGGCCGAATTTTATGATGACACTGGGGACAGTGTGAAGAGGGAATAGCCAGGTTATAAGGGGCAGAGTCCTCCTCTTCACAGTCCGGGAAAAGAGTGATTTTACTTTCCTTGTGCCACTGCTTTTCCAGCATAATGGGAAGCCGGTGAATCACAACATTAAGAAAACTGCCAACGATCAGGCCCACAACAATGGAAAATAAAAAAAACAGATAAAAAGGCTGGTGCCCCAGCAAGTCAGGCAGCGTCATAGAAGGAGGCTCGTTTCAAGAAAATTAATTGATACCAGCATACCTTTTTTCTCACGATCTATGGAGTATTCAGGTATCAGGTCTTTTATCCTGAATGGAGGTGGCAGTGTGTTTACGTGCCATAAATGTGTTTAACAACCTGGTCTTTATCAAAAATACTGATATTTAAGCCTTCCCTGGAAAGTTTCCACAGCCAGTCAGTAAAAGTGGAGCGGTTTCCTCAAGGCCAGGAATGGCAAGCCTAAGCCTTTTGGATTGTTTCAATGTTATAGAGTCAATAGGTGAGGCAAGCGGCATTAAGCAGGCCAGCTGAAAGGGAGACCGTTCCCAGCCAAATGCCCGTTGCCATTTCGTTGTTGGCGATACACTCGGAAATTTTTGGAAAAAAAAGCCGTAAACCAAAGAAGGCGAAGAGTTGTATGGCCAGGGCAACCGTTCCCCAGATTAACATGTCCACTATATCGATAGAGTGAGTAATAACACTGGCCAGTGGAAATACAAAGCCAAGTAAACTTCCCGAGAAAGCAATGGATGCCGCTGATTTATTGTCTTTTATCAGGGCTATTTCGTCATGGGGGGTAATGCGGGTATAAATAAAAGCATAAGCGCTGGTGAGCGCCAGGGCGATAAAAAAATAGGCAATAAAAAGAGGGAAGCCAGCTATATAATGGGTGACAGGCAGCATATTGACTCTCAGTTACCAAAAGAGGGAGTTTGTTGAACAAAATAGCTCATAACCCTTCAGTTATGAAGGTTATTTCAATAGCTGGGCCAAACCGCGCGCAGTCAGAGAATTGTAATTTGATAGAGCTGTGATGGGCGCAGTTTAGGCTGGAGACTTTTGTTTCGCTTTAAGGCGCTCAAGAACAGCATGGGCATCTGAACTGTCTTTGGTAATTCCGGCAGCTTTGAGTTTACTCTGTAAATCAGCTTCCACTGTATCTCCGGCTATTTCACTGGCGGCTTCCATTTGAGCAGCTCGTTCAGCCTGGCGGCGTTTAATGCGCTCAAGGGAATCTGTGGCTGTGGCCATTTTTGAATTTACACCACTGTGCCTTGCCGCACAGGATTCCTGAGCTTTTTGCACGGATTCAGTGGCTTTTACCGTGTCAACTTGCTGCTTCAGACGACGGAGGTTTGATTCAGATTCAGCGATAGCTTTTTTTAAGCAGCTAACACTTTCGGCAAAGCTTTTTTCCAGTTCCTGGTCTGAGCCTAGCTGAGTTTCATAGTCTGCAATTTTACCAGCTACTTCTTTTGCCAGCGCTTTATTACCTTGCTCCAGTGCCTTGATGGCATAGGCTTCGTATTCTGCTATTTTATCCTGAAGTTCAGTGCATTTATGGGTAGCCAGTTTGTGCTTTGCCATAATGCTGGCCAGCTGGGTTTTGGAGTGTTGCAGTTGGTCGCTGGCCTCACGGATTTCCTGGTCGAGAATACGAAGCGCGTTATTATCGGCAATAGCCTCACCCACTTCGTTAGTTGCACCTTTTAGGGCGGTAATGACTTTGCTCCAGATCTTCATTTCATTTCCTTATCACTTCAAGGCATGGACTGGTGTCATCTATTAACCGGATTTTGGCGTTGTTATCGGTGAACAGTGGATAACTTTCCATGGCTTGAGAGAGAGTGTTTATTATCCCGGTTTGATGTTTATTCAATACAGCTGAGAGGTCTTTTGTTATTGATTCTACAACATGCATACGTAATGGCTACTCTGGATCTCGCAGGAAATCGCTGTTTTTCAAGCAAGATCCAGATATTTTTCTTTACCTCCCCATTTTCTCGTATTCTACTGCGAAACAGGCGTTGAAAGCTCCCTGGAATGATGAACTTCTGAAATGGTATTGTAGGGTTGCATTGACTGGGGCAGATCAGATGAGGCGTCGAGAATATTTTCTACCTCAGCCGTAACCGGTGTGTTTCCGGTAATCAGATGATTGAGTGTGCCGGTTTCTTTATCAACCAGCCCTACTTCCTGTAGCAACGCGTCGACAACAGGAGCATTGGCACGGTAATTCAAAGCAGCTGTGGTAACCTGCTCAGCCAGTGATCCATTGCCTGCGGATTGTCCACTGCCGTTGGCAGCATGGCCATTACTGGCACCGTAACCCTGGAGTATTTTAATACCCTCAATATTTTCCAGAGGCTTAACAGCATTGGCAACAATCTCCGGCAGGCTTTTTAGGATAGCCAGGGATTTTTTCAGTTCAATCTGCTCTTTGCTAAGGGTATTTTCTGCTTCATAGAGCGCTTTCTTACCAGCGGCTTCAACAGCAAATACCGTTTCATCGGCCTCTGCCTTTAGTTTTTTTGCGTCAGCATCGGCTTTTGCCTCTATCAAGACCGCCTCTGCCTGATCCTCGGCGGCACTTTTTTCTGCCTCTGCCTGAACGGTAACACTGACGGCTACTTTTTCGGCTTCAGTTTTGGCGTTGATCACTTCAATGTCTTTGCGTCGGTTTGCTTCCGCAATCTGCCGGGTAGTAATGACGGCCTCTTCCTTTTCCACTTTTTCTTTTTCTGCACCAGCAGCCCGTGCCTGAGCGGCGGATTCTTCCTCGGACTTAATGGCAATGGCAATTTTCTTTTCCTGGGCAGCCACCTCGATATCCCGTTGTTGCTGGATTTTGGCCTCTTCCAGAATTTTACGCTTTTCTATTTCACGGGACTCAATTTCCCTGGCTTTTTCGATTTCTGCCAGTTCTATTGCCCGCTCTTTGGCTATTTCTGCCTCTCGCTCTTCCTGGGCACGTTGTTCACGGGTTTTGGCAATTTCTGCCTTTTGTTCAGCCCGAGTAAATTCAAGAACCTGCTCCTGTGCCAGGCGGGCTTCTTCTTCATCTTTTTTTATATCCAGGGATTGACGCTCAGCCATTAAGTTGCGACGTTCAATTTGAATGCGGTTTTCCTGCTCAATATCATTGGTTTCTTTACGTTTCTCTTCGATAATCTTGGTAAGGCGGGCCCGGCCTTCGGCATCGAAGGCATTATTATCATTAAAGAATTCCAGGTCTGTCTGGTCAAAGCCTGTGAGGGAAACGGATTCCAGTTCAAGGCCATTTTTCTCAAGATCATTGGCCACGTTTTGTTGTACCTTCTGGACAAAGTCAGCCCGCTGTTCATGCATTTCTGTCATGGTCATTTCAGCGGCAACGGAACGCAGTACATCGACAAACTTGGATTCCATCAGCTGCTTTAATTCTTCAACCACCAGAGTACGCCGCCCCAGTGTCTGTGCAGCCATGGATATACCCTCGATGGTATGGGCAACCCGCAGGTAAAAGTCTGCCCTCACATCAACCCGCATCCGGTCTTTTGTAATCAAGGCGTCCTTACGGATTTTTTCCACTTCTATTCGCAGGGTTTTCATACTGACAGGGATGGTTTCATGCAACACAGGGAGGCAGATACAGCCACCATCCTTTATTACTCTCTCCCCTCCGAGACCTGTTCTTACAAAGGCTACTTCTTTGGTGGCCCTGATATAGAGTTTGGTAAAAATTAAGCCAATGGTGATGAGAGCGATCAGGGCAAATGCACTGATGCTGATAATGTAGGTTAAACCGGATTCTGCCATGGTTCTGCCCTGTTGGTTTTATATATTGTGGAATTTGATAGCGGTCCAAAAACCCTGTTGCTGTTCTATAAGTACAACATCGTCGCCTTGCCTGAAGGACTCTTCTTCCGAGCAGGGCATCACCATGATGTAATGCTTCTTGTGATACTCATCAGTGAGTACCGCTTCAGCGGGGTTATTGAGTGTTGCAGTACCTAAGGTGATGGACGCGATTTTCCCGGAAAAACTGGTGCTGGAAACGGCAAGGCTTTCATTTTGACTTAATATTCCCGACAAACGAGAACCTGTTGTTCTTATAACCAATACACTGGCCATCAAGGCAATACAGTGATTGACCAGTGCGGGCAGAGGCTGATTCATTAAAGTAAGGACAAGATAGTTGCTGCTATATCCGCTGATAGAAAAAACTGTCAGAAAAATAATGAGCCAGATGATAAAGGGTAACTTATTGGTTAATCCACTCCAGCAAAGAGTCTTCTATATAGTCTTGGGGTAAGCGCTCCTGTTCCAGGCGATTTTGTTGGGGTTGTCCCTTGTTTAATTGATTAAACAGGCTTATTTCGTCTGCGGTGAGGTTATCAGGTAGCGTTGGTACCGGATTTTCTTCATAGGACATTCTGTCTGAAAACTGGTTGAGGGTGTTCCAGTCCATCATAAGTGGACGTAAGTGGGGTTGATAGTTACGTGCATCGCTTAAAATGGCAAGCCCCCAGGTGTCAATATCACCCCAATAGCCAATATGCCTGCTGGATAACCAGGAAGTGCTCATCCATGAAATATTTTTTCCGCCACCCACCACTGCCACTGTATTGGGGAGATCCGGCAGACTATAACCTGACTGCTCATTTTCAATAACCACAATATGAGTGCCCGGCAGTGGTGTTTCTTTTAACGCATTGGTGGTCATTTTTAGCTCGGAAAGCCCCATCATCTGCCGCTTGGTTTTAGGGCAAAGCGGTCGGACTATCAGCCAGCCTTTCGGTTTTTCCTTGCATCCAAGCCATTGGCTCAGACCATATCGGGCATTCCTGATGGGGGTATCAGGGTGTATCACCTGAAGCAAGTCACTGATTAATGGTTCATTGTTTTCAATGAATTTTGTGTCAACGCCCTTAACCGGCAAAGCTCGGAGGTACAGTCCTGAACCCATATTTTTTTTAAGCTGGGGTAATAGATTGGCAAGGGGTTCAATATCGCTTTTGGGCAGTTTTTCCAGACCGGGCAAATTTCTGATAACTGTTTCATACAGGCGTGAGTCAACCTGGAGAAAACGACAGATCAGTGTTTCCCACTGTTTGCTTTTAACCGTGGCTTCCTGTCCAAGGGCTTCAAACAGGTCCTGGAGTGAATGCAGCTCAAGGGCAACCGGTATTCGCTGTCGCCCTATCTGGTGGTAATGCCTTTCCTGCCACTGCACCTGTGCGGCAGGTTTCCACTCCCGCCATTGACGGATATAGTCATAAAAGTGTGAAAGGTTGCTTAAAGCCTGTTCACCTGTAGGCGCTCGCAGGGATACCCGAACCGGTAGCGGACGTTTGCCCAGCAGTCGATCCCGCAAGCGATCCCAGCGATTCCACTCCCTTTGCCGAAGCCGCTCAATGGCGGTCTCGATAGTCAGTCCCCAGTTCATGATGACAGGCCGGTCAGCGGTTCAATCTCGATGTTTAGTGCCTGGGCCTGTTTTTTAAGGTTGTCAGTATTGTGCAGCCTTTTATCCACTTCTTCCCAGGTGATTTCACACAGGTGGCTCTCATGCTTATTGGGGTCACGCTCCATTATCAGCAATGATCTGGCGGATTCCCGGGCCAGGTTCAGGTTTTTGTAGGGAGTAATCAGATTGATATGAATGTGTAGCTCCCGAAAGACCTTTAATACACGACGACTCACAGACTCGGCGGTATTGGAAAATGCTTCATCTAAAAATACAGTACTGTAGATGGGCTTATCATAACCGTCCGGTGTTAGCACATAAGCGAGACTGGCAGCGACGATAGTGCCTGCAAAAGACTCTTTTTCCCCTCCGGATTTACCCGTTGACGACGCCAGAACATCAATGACCTCATGGCTGGCGTTATCAATTTCTTCTGCATAAAAAGTCAGCTGGTATCTTGAATCCAGCAGCCTCAGGCTTTCCAGGTTATTGGCAGTGGTAACGGCAGTGGCCTTATCCAGAATTTCTATAATATTTTTCAGATTGAGGAAGCGGGCTTCATGATTATCACTGGTGGCTTGCTGAAGAATTACCCTGAGCTGCTTTTTGAACTGCCTGACATGCTCAAACTCCTCTCGTTTGGTGCCCAGTCGCAGGTGAGTCCCTTTCTTGAACTCAGTGCGAACCAGTACCTGGTTGATCACGCCGATGCGGTCTTCAATTTCCTCTCTTTCAGCGAGCATTTTCTGGCTGATTGCTGCCAGGGACTGGGTGGCATGGCGGTTTAGACGCTCCCTGAAACGCTCAACCAGAGCGGGTAAGCCCTCATTATCCAGCTTTTCAAGATAGTCAATATAATCGGGCAGGCCATCAATGCCGGTTAACCAGTCTGCTGTGACATGGCTCCAATCTGTTCTAAATGCCACCATGATACCCACGGCGCTGTTGGATGCCCTTTCAGAAGCCTTGGATGCCTGGTCTTTTTCCTTATTGATGTCGTTTTGGTGTTCTTCCTGAAGACCTATGGAATTTTCCAGGTCATCATCCACCAGTTCGCCAATCCGTTCCAATAGCAAGGTTCTAACGGAATCTTCTAACCCTTCAGAGGCAGATTTTGCGGCTTTTTCCCGGGCATGGGCGGCGTCTTTTTTCTGGCTTTTCAGTACCGCATGGTTATTACTGGTTTCCTGCCTTTTAGTCTGAACCTGAATCAACTGCCGTTTGGCTTCCTCCCATCGATGGTGTGCCTGCTCAAGGCTGCCACCGGATTGTTGCAGGAAGTCCAACTCCTGCTGGCATTGGCTAACGCGATTCTGCCAGTAAGGTACGTTGATTTCTTCCCAGGAGAAACACCTCAATTTTTCCCATAATTGCGCCTGTTTCCGGGCCTGATCCATGGATGCCCTGGTGTTTTCTACAGTCTTCAAGCACTGTTTGATTTGCGCTTCCTGTTTTTTTAAATCCTGTTGCAGGAGGCTGAGGCGATCCTTGTTGGAAAAACCCAGTTGCCAGAAGCGTCGGTCATCAATTTTTTTCTGGTCTTTTTTTTCAAAACGTCCTTTATCCAGGTGAACCAGTCCCTGAAGGGTCATTGAAAAAGGCGTTTGATCGAGAATTTTGGTGCTTTCCACACAGTGCAGATCGTAACGGGCCAGGTGGTGTTTCAACCATTCCCGGTAGGGGTGTTCCCGCCATGTCAGTTTTTTCAGGTAACCGTCCGGTTTAAATGCTGCCATGCCAGAGATGCTACGAACCACCTGAACCCGGACATGTAACCCGGTATGGCGCTGGTTTAACCATTGGGTCACCTGTGAAAAATGGCTTTCCGGTACGGCTAGAGTGGTACGTAAACCTCCCAGTGCCCGCTCTATGGCACCTTGCCAGGGTTTGTGCTCTTGGTGGACATCAATGAGCTCACCAATAAACATGAGGTGTGACTTGGAAAGGTTCAGGGACGCTGAGAGTTCATCCCTCAGTTGCTGGTATTTCGGATTGATATTCGAATCAGGACGTGCGCTGATTTCCGCAATCTCTTGGGCAAGGGCCTTGCCTGCATCCCCGGCATTGGCATAGAGGGCTGATGCCTGGGCGAAAGCATCCTGCCATCTTCGGTTTTCCGCTTCCAGGTTTTCACAACGACTGTCAATGATGACGGAATTTTTTTCAAAAGAACCTTTATCAAGCCGGGCATTCAGGCTAAGGGATTTTGCTGTATTCTGGTAGTCCCTGGCTCTTGCATTAATATCTGACAGTTTACCCTTATGCCCTTCAAGCTCTTTTTTCAGGGCATCGATTCTGTCACCACCGGCCTGGATATAATCTTTATAACGGCTTTCCACCAGGGATTGGGCATCATGCTCATTCCGTAAAAGGGTTTCCAGTTCCTGTTCACAGTCAGCTATCTGGTCACTGAGTTTTTCCATCCGTGCTGTCCAGAGACGGTGGCGGTGCTCACCAAACCAGACCGGGAGACCAGAGAGTTGTGCTGATAACTGCTTGATCTGATGTTGGGCAGAGGACAGCTTTTTAGCCAACTCCGGGAGCGGCGCCAATCGATCCCGCTGTGAGCGAGCCGTTTCAAGCTCTTTATGAATGGCCACAAGATCGTCGAATTCAGCTACGGCTTTTCGGGCATTCTCCTGAACTTTGCTGGGTTCCAGCACCAGCTTTCGGATCAGATCCGTCAGGTCATCAATTTTTTTCAGTCCCAGTGCCCGGGACAGAAGTGCCGGGGCATTACGGTTATCCATTCGCAGCAGGCGGCGGTAGGTTTCCTGATACTCATTAAAGCGGTCATCACAGAGTGTAACCAGAGGATCGGTTCGAAGTTGCTGTTTCAGTACCCGCATATTGCCTTTGCCAAACCCTTTTAGCAGCTCTTCCAGGGTGACGTTTCGCTTGCCCACCAGATACAGTCGGTTGAGATCCTTCAGGGCGTTGGAGGGCTGGGACATCCAGAAAAGTGCAGCCAGTGTGATTTCTGACTGATCGTCACCGCGGTATAGCGCCCTTAGGCCAGAGATAACGGCGCCTGGACGTTTATTCAGGGTATTGGTTTGGCCGCCATCGTGTTCCGTGCCATAGCTTCCCCGGATATAGGAAATCAGGTTACGGTCAGAGCGGTCTCCCTGGGCGGCAGCGACATTGAAACTGGCTTTGCCTGCCGGCAGCAACAGGGCCATCAGGCCGTCAATGAACGTGGACTTTCCTGAACCGTTATCACCAGTGATGAGTGTACCGTCCGGGTCAATTTTGCCAGTATGCAATTCATGAAACGAACCCCAGTTATAGACAGATATTTCCGCCAGGCGAATCTGGCCTGTACTGAACAGTTGGTCATAGGTTGTTTCATGACTGGGACAGGAGGGCATTAATACCTTAGTCATTATTAACTCCCTCTTCACTGAAGCTTTGCTGGCTGTTGTTTTGTATTTGCCCTGACATGGTTGTGTAACTATCCAGCATTTTATGAAGGAAGTCGGCATTAACTACGTAGCGAATAACCGGTGTAATCTCAAAACGCTCGCTGTCCTTTGACCCGGAAATAATCTTTCGTTGTCGCACTTTTTCCAGTGCGCCATTAAGATTTCTCCGATCACTGCGGCTACTGTTAGTTAACGGCAGGAAAGGGGTCAGCAGTGATTCAATCTGTTCCGTATCAATAAAGACCTGTTGTTCCCCTGACTTTTCCCGATCCTGGTAATACCTGCGCAGTACCAGTAACAGCAGTGTGTCGTAAAGGGTCAGGGTTCGTCTACTGATCAGGGATACGGGTTCATCCTCCTCATGCTCGATGTCCTCGCTCTCCTGCTCTTGAAGAAGGGCGATCCCGTATTGGGGATCCAGCATCATTTTCAGATACATATTCGCCAGATGATCCTGAATCAAGGCCTGGTGGCGGCAAAGGCAATTAAATAGCCTTGAATGATTTTTTGACGTAATAACCCCCTGGCGCATTAGACGAATCATGGCTCTGCGAGCTTCTGGAACCAGGCGATCTGCTGAGGCAGGAGCTTCATCCGGTTGTTTACCTGATTCAACACTGGAATCATCAGATGCTTCTGCAATGGGGAAGTCGTTTTCCTGTGTGGATGCGGAGGTGTCCAGGTCTTTTGTTATAGGGTGTTTGTGCTGGTTTTCAGCATAAATTTGCTGATCGAAGAGTGTTGATGCCTGATGGGAAGTATTGCTCACAGGGTTAACTCCTCAAGATGGTGCGGGAATTGGTCTGATGACAGGAGGTAGCAGGGAATAGTCGCCTGAAGCATTTCACCGTCCCTGCCATAAATGATTACCATCTCCTTATTTTCCAATACCGTGGCATTGATGGCCTGGGCAACCCGGAGGTAGGCAACCAGTTCCTCCAGGCCTTCGTAGACGGGCAGGTGCTGAATTACACCAGAGAGGGTCAGGGGACTATGCCGGGTTAGCAGTTGTCGTATTTTTTGTGCAACTTCGGTGACTTTAACACTTTGAAGGTAATGCAGAATACTATCACCGGGAATTGAATGGTTTTCCTGTACCCTTACCTGGCTGGTGTCCAGGGATTCTTCCGGAGCCTTTAGCTTCAGGCTGTCCAGCGAAAAAACCTTGGCTGAGCCACTATTTATACATAACCCGCTATCAATTTTCAGGCTGACACCTTCTTCCCGAAGTGCCAGTGCCATTTTTTCCAGCTGTTCAAGCAGTTTATTAACCGCACGATTTTCCAGATGGGCACCGCTTTCGATATAACTCCGAAGGCTTTCTTCTGTACGCTTTCGAACCCGGAAGACATGGTCGCTTTCATGGGTCAATTCCTTTATCAACCGGTCCAGGTATCGGGCTTGCTGTGGGGTGAGATGGGACGCTGCCGGTCTGCTCAATACCGAACGAAGCTGCTCCCTGAATTCCATACTGCGGTCAGGGTTACATAAAAGCTGAAAAAAACCATCAAAAGCCCTGCCGGCATCTGACTCTGCCAGCACATTTTCACCTTCCAGTAGCGATTTTAATATATCGCCACGGTGATGATCAGATTCAATCATTTGCACTCTAAGTTGCTGCTCCAGAGTGCGGATTTCATCTTCGACACGACGAAAGTCGCCGGTTAAAACGGAAGCCAGTTGGTAGACTTCTTTAATGCGCTCCCGCTGCTCGTGCTTGGGCAACTCGTAAACGACTCCGGCTTTAAGGGCCTCAATTTCTGTTTCCAGCTGAGCCTTTCTGGCTTCCAGAACGGTTATGCGTTCTTTGGGATCAGGACTTAATGCGACGGCAAGATCCCTTACTGCATCCTGGACAATGCGCAGGTGGGAAGCGGTGGCATTGCTTTCCCTTTCATTCAGGCCCTTTGCAAATCTCAGGGCCATTTCACAGGCGTCAGTGCGCGTGAGCTGATCATTGAGCTCCCGCAGCCAGCCTTCATTCATCCAGCTTCTCAGATAGGTAGCAGCCCGGACATCCCCTTCCAGCAGGTCGATTTCTCTCAGGCGAGCCAGCTCTGTCTCAAGGGCAATACAGGCGCGTCCAAAAGGCACTTCATTGGTTTCCTGAAAAATATCTGCGATAAAAGCAAGAATCAGTGCCGAGTTACTGGCCCGAAGCAGCTTCCATGTCTTGTGTTCCTGCTGCTGCCGGTGAAACCGGGCGTAGTGTTCCTGGAAACTCATAACCTACCTGATATCGTTATTTTGATGGTTATTATACTGTCATTATCAAACAGCCTTCCGGGTGCTGCCTTTTTCCGGAAAGGCCTGTTTTAACAATGGGCTAAAGTATAATTGAGTTACAGTAAGCCAGAAAGTTCAACTTCCACCTAT
This sequence comes from Endozoicomonas sp. Mp262, assembly GCF_025643335.1. NCBI lineage: Bacteria > Pseudomonadati > Pseudomonadota > Gammaproteobacteria > Oceanospirillales > Endozoicomonadaceae > Endozoicomonas > Endozoicomonas sp. Mp262. The sequence continues at coordinate 2,999,750 of NZ_CP092489.1, forward strand.
GCTCGACTGGAAAGTCTATGCGGCGCAAAGAGGTCTATCCTGAAGGTGAAATCAAAAAAGCCCCAGGCAAGATTATGGTACATTATAGGTATTTTTTTTTAGTCTTTTTGGTACCTGAATCCGTGAGTTCACTGTAGCCCAACTCCTCTGGATCAACCACAAAACGTAAGTTCCAAGTTAAAATGCACCCACTCTAATTTTCACCACCTGGGTGCATTTTTGTGAAACTGAAAATTGAACAATCACAGACGGAATTTTATACACCGGTCGCAGGGCTTTATTTCGTTGGTCATGCACTCAACAAAAAGACAGCGTTAAGCAAATCCCTGCGCAAAATAAAAAAAAGGCACCGTATCACTCATATCGACCTGATCAGAGCTTACTGCGGCCAACTGGCTCAGGGTAAAAGTGATTTTGATAATGTTGATAATAACCGGGATAACGACTGGTTCCGGTTGGCAATGGGCATTAAACAAATGCCTTCAGCCAGCCGCTTAAGACAGCGTTTCAATGAAGATGCCGCCCAACTGATTCCTTTCATCGAGGACAGCCTTACCGATGTCCTGGTTAATCTTCAGGTGCCCGTCACACCCCTTCCGAAAAAACTCGATAAGAAGCAGCACATACCACTGGATATCGACGTATTCCCTATGGATAACAGCAATACCAAAAAGGAGGGGGTCGAGTACACGTATAAAAAATTCTTTGGTTATGCCCCTATTGCCGCTTACTTTGGCTGCGAAGGCTGGTGCCTGGGATGTGAATTACGCCCAGGCTCTCAGCACTCCCAGAATGATTTTATTGGCTTTTTACAAGCAGTGCTGCACCGCAGCCGACGTTTGACCCGAGCGCCTATTCTGGTTCGCCTTGATAGTGGCCACGATGCTGAGGAATCGCGCCGGGAAATCGCCGGGTTCAAAGGTGTGAATCACATTATCAAGCTCAACCCAAGAAAGTATCACACCAAGGAACACTGGCTCCCCATTTTTGAAGAAAAGCAAGTCAAATGGGAGGAGTCGCGTCCAGGAAAGAGTTATGCGACACTCTCAACCGTCTATGAAACCAACTATGGTAACCAGCGTCTGATTATTCGCATTATCAAGCGTACCACTGATACTGTAGGGCAGAGATTTCTGACACCCGATTATGAGCTGGAAGGATGGTGGACAACACTCAGCGAAGCTGACTACAGCGATGATCAGATCATTAATCTTTATGAGGATCATGCGACCAGCGAGCAGTTTCACAGTGAGTTGAAGACTGATATGGATTTAGAGCGCCTGCCTTCAGGCAAGTTTGACACCAACGACCTGGTGATGTGTTTGGGTGCACTGGTCTATAACATTCTGCGCTACATGGGGCAGAGTTGCTTGCTCGGGCCAGATGCGCCGGTACGTCATAAAGCCAAACGACGCCGGTTAAAAACCGTGATACAGGAACTCATCTACCTGGCTGCCCGTCTTCTGAAAAAAGGACATCAATACCGGCTACGCTTTGGTCGTTACTGTCCTGGTTTCAGGTCTTTCCATCAATTAATAAGCCAGCATGCACTTTGTTGATTGAATAGCGAGATAGAAAAAAATGCCATAAATGAGAAAGTACTGTATTGATAACGGTAGGGCTTCTTTCAACCTGTCTTCAAGTTTGATGATATTTTGATCAGCATTTATGCTTAAAAACGACATAAAAACACTTCAATCAATAACCCGAGTTATTTTCAAAGGAAAAAATTAATCAGCACATTTTCAAAACTGCCGGGCAAATCAAGAAATCACGGATTCAGGTGGTATTGATTGCTTTTAAATTAATGGCAGGTGATCTGGATGGTATCAAAAATGAAATAGGTGTCTATAGGGATGATTGTGTTTGTTATAGATTGTGGCATGAGAAGGTAATGTTGCCTGTCGTTTATGTTATGCCTAGAGAGCAGTATGCAGTAGTCTATCAAAGCAAAGATCTGTCGGTAGAGCAATTATTTGATATATTCAATAGAAAAGTAAATCCATATTACATCATCGAAAAAAAGGGTGAAAAAAACATTTATTTCGCTGATACAGCAGCGCATATAGACTGTAAGCGAAGAAATGAACCTTCTGTAGATCGTTTTCAGTTGGTTGTATTGCTAAGGAAAATATCTGAGCTGGTTGAAATTAATGAGCACACTAGATGTCAGCTGGTACTAACAAATGGCATATGTAAGGATTATCAGGGTGTTTTTTATAGTCGTGAGCATAAAAAATTCGGGATAGATATGATGGATAAAGCGGGGATTTTACTGCCAAGATTTAAAGAAGATTATCAACAAGTCATGCTTTTTAATGAGGGTGGAGGTCAAGAATTTATTCCTGATGGAATAGTTGAGGTTTCCTATATCTCAATAGTTGAAAGGCAGACTCCTTTTTTGGGGCCCAAAAAATTTTTTCCAAAAGGTTTTTTTAGTGCGCCTGAAACTGAAGTGAGTTTGAAAGTGAAAAGACAAGTACTTCTTCTTCGAGCGAAGAAATATAAAGATTATTTTTGATATCCAACTTCAGTCATAAAGCTATATTTCTAATGTGGTGTAATTTTAAGTTTTCATTTCTTCGGCTGAAAATTATTCTTCCATTGTTAATTTCAGGTTTTTTTTTGTCAAATAACGCCTATTGCTTTACATAAAACAGGCAAATTGTTTTCATTTACCCAGACTGATTATATAATTGAGAATAAATCTCATTTACATTTTTCTTCGCTTCAGGCTTTTATATTGGCTGCGTTTTTACCTACCTGCGTTATAGAGCTGCTATATCAATAATACCTACATTTATAGGGGGCTATTCCAGAGGTGTTGAGCATTTCTGAGGGGTTTTATTGCCATCGAGCTATTGAGGGCAGTTCATTTTTAAACGGCCTCTTATACCAATTGCTGCCTGCAAGCATATGAAATACAGGTGTTGTCGTTTTGAGCAAGCAAGCAGTAGCAGTTGCCATAATGGTATTGGTGGCTCCAGGGGCTTTTGCGGGTAAACCGGATAAGCAAGAGAAAATGGATAAAGTGCAACAGGATGTAATTCTTCTGCAAACGGTATCCGTGATTGCCAATGAAGTTGAGGCTTCCAATGTGGGAGCCTCCACCCTCAGCCATGACCAGATTGAAACCCGCCAGGCCAGCTCGGTTCAGGAATTGCTGGATACCCTGCCTGCTACCTCCCTGGTTGGCAGTCCACGAGCCGGAGGCCAGACCATCAACATCCAGGGCTTTGGCAGTATGGATGTTGAGCATGTCCAGCTTAAGCTGGATGGTGCACCCAAACAGTTCAGGAAGTATCAGCAGGGCTCCCTTTTTCTGGAGCCTGAACTATTGAAATCCGTAGACGTTGGTAAGGGGCCACATTCCAGCATGAATGGCAATGGCGGCTTTGGCGGTGTGGTTAATATGAAAACCAAGGATGCCAAAGATCTATTGAAGCCAGGGCAGGTGGTGGGAGGAATGGTAAAAACCGGTTTCCACTCTAATAACCATCTTGAACTGTATTCAGGCACTGTATATGCCGGAGATAAGGATAATCCCTTTGATGTCCTGGTAAATATTACCAAGCGTCGGGCAGGGAATATGAAGGAAGGCGATGGCAATACCTTTAACTACTCCGGAATGAACTTTCTGTCGGGGCTGGCTAAAGTGGGATATGATTTTGGCAATGGCCACGAAATAAGCCTGACCCATATTTCTGGCCGGGATGCCAGCCGGGTTCCCTGGGCGGCGAAGGCTGGGTTATTTGATGGGTATGCAGTGGATGAACTCTATCGGAAAACCGTCTGGCGTGAGACTGACGACACCAATACAATTTTTAAACACCAGTTTACCAGCCCTTCTGTTGAGTGGTTGAATACTGACCTGACATTATCCTACGTCGATACCAAGCAGCATGATACCCGTCCTGAAGAAGCCAGTAAGTACTCAGGGTCAAATATGGGCAATGAAAACTGGACGCACTATAAAACCCTGTTTGCAGAGTTGAAAAATAACCAGTTAATAGAAACGAGTCTGCTGGCACATGATCTGACCTACGGCGTTCAATACCTTCAGGGCAAGCAGGACACCTTGATGCTTGACCTTCAGCCCACTCATGTTAAAAGCGGAGAATATAACCATGGCCTTTATCAGCCCTGGTATATGCCATCGGGTAAACAGACAACAATGTCTGTATTTTTTCAGGACGAAGTGAGCTGGAATGATCTGACCATAACACCATCATTACGTTACGATCATGTTGTCAATCAGGGTGTTGAAAATCTGGCTCCCCGTTTTAATAATCCGGCAGCTGGCCATGATTACAGTCAGAAAAGCTATAGCGACCTGAGTTCGACATAAGGAACTGATTTTATATAGCATAGCTACCACGCTGATTAGGGGTGGAGTAGTGCTGTGCTGACCAAGGTATTTTGCAGGGTAGACGATTTTTGCAAGCAATTTGAACCAAAGCTAAACCAGTATCTGATCGAGCATTGTGGCCGCAAGCGCATTCGTAAACAGTCTCTATCAATCAGCGAAGTGGCAACGATCGTCATCCTATTTCATGCTAAAGGCTATCGTTGTCTGAAGCACTTCTATATTAATCATGTCTGTAAATACTGGCATAAGCACTTTCACGGGCTAGTCAGCTACAATCGGTTTGTTGAGCTGATGCCACAAGCGCTTATGGTACTCTCAGCTTTCTTGCAGACACGATATGGCAAGGTGTCTGGCATTTCTTATATAGATTCAACCGGCATCGCTGTCTGTGAAAAAAGTCGGGCTCTGCGCCATAAAGTGTTTAAAGATGAAGCAGGCTGGGGTAAGTCTTCTACACACTGGTATTACGGCTTTAAGCTTCACCTGATTATCAATGATACCGGTGAGTTGCTGGCGGTTAAGTGTACATCAGGTAATACCGATGATCGTGCTGTTCTTGAAGATATGTGCTGCCACTTGTTTGGTAAGCTGTTCGGCGACAAAGGCTATATATCCAAGGCCAAAGCCCAGCTTTTAAAAGAAAAATACGATGTTGACCTGATTACGACGCGCAGGAAAAACATGAAACCTCAGAACCTGCCTGCTTTTGATAAAGTACTGCTGAGAGGGCGTGCAATCATTGAGACGGTCAACGATCAGTTGAAAAATATCTCTCAGATAGAGCACACCCGCCACCGCTCAAAGTTCAATTTTATGGTGAACTTGCTGGCAGGGCTTATAGCCTATACGTTTCAAAAAAAGAAGCCTTCTCTGAGCATTCAGCATACGGGGCTGGTTGAGTTGGTTGCTTAACCGTTATGTCGAACTCAGGTCAAGTGGAGGATAATATAGGTCGGCGTCTTGGTGAGTACTACGAGGATTATGCCGGGCAAAACCAGTATGCGAATAAGAAAGGATATAATATTCGGGGTATTGAGGCTGAGTTATATTATGACTCACCGCGTATTTTTGCCAATTTCAATTTTTCCATCATGACCAGCAAATATAATGGTACACCACGGGATCCAAATGGCCCTGATGTGCCGGTTAATGAGGTACCTCCCGCTGAGGTAAATATGGGGATAGGCTATAAGTTGCATGAATACAATATGCGCTTTGGCTGGCAGGGCAAGTATGTCCATAAAACCGGTAGTACTGCAGAAGATATCGATCCTGATGCCCATTTTTATACTCTTTATAAGCCTACATCCAGCTATCCCGGATATTTCATAAAGCAGCAGGCTGTCCATTCAATTTTGACTTTTCTGTGGGGGCTGCTGTTTTATCACTCTGTGACTAAAGGTCTTCAGGCTCCGACTACACCAATCTGAACATTTAACGATCAATTCTGCTTTTTTAGGCCGAATGAATACTCCAAACGTCTCTCATCTGGTTATTATTTAGGCGGGCTAAGCGTTGTGGAGGCTGCTACCCAGGCCGAGGCAACGGCATTTGATAAAATATCTCTGTTACATGCTGCAAAAGCTTCTTGAATGGGCAGCTGCTGGGTAGGTGCAGTTTGATCCGATCCTTGTACTCAACCACCTTAACCGCTACTTTGCAGAGTTTTGTGATTACCGTTGATGGCTGGGCTTTCTCCAGTTCCGTTCCTTTCAAAGCCTTGGTTCTCAGCTCGTAATGCAGAACGTAAGCCGCACAGGCATAAAACAGTCTCAAGTGATTGGCCAGAAAGGTCTGGTCTGACAGTCTGTCACCGGACAGATCACTTTTCAGGTGCTTAATGAAATTCTCATCCTGCCCTCTTGGGCAGTACAGATCCTCATAAATCACCTCTGGGGAAGCCTCTTTGATTGAGGTGACAATAAAGCGGGGATTGTCGCCTTTCTCGTTAACCTCTGCCTTATAGATTATCCGGGTATCGAGCCCTTTCCAGCTTTTAGCCTGATACTCGGCCTCACCGTACAGCCTGAGTCGTTCTGGCTCAGGCATATCGTTCAACTTGGCTAAGGCTGTTTTAACCTTGAAAGCTCGACGAGCCTCATCTAGCAACTCTTTGGCTTTAGGGCGTAAGGCCGTCTTGTGACCGGCACCTTTACCCAGCACATAATCAGCATGAGTATTAGCCTGAACAACATGCATTAACTCAGGTTGAGCAAAGTGGCTATCCCCGCGCACCAGCAAATGGGTTTTTGGCCACCGTTTACGGATAAGCTTGATGACACGCTTGATAATAGCGGCATTTTCCCTGCCTGTTGGCGTTTTGCCTGGACGGAGGATGGCAGTAATCAGCTTGCCACTGAGACCTTCAAAAATCAGCAAAGGCAGATAACAGTAGTCCTGATATTTGGCATTAAACAAATTCATTTGCTGCGATCCGTGGGTAATGGCCGGTGTGTGATCAAGATCGATCACGATAGCCATAGGTGGCAAGTCATAACTGGCGATAAAATGATGCACAAATGCTTCAGCCATTTGATAGATATCTTTGCGCCGCATGGACTTCCCGAGCCGTGTGTAGGTGGGAGATGAAGCCAGGTGGTTATCATCATCCAAAGGGTTTCGTCCGGTAGCCAGCTTTAACATGGGGTCTTTACGGAGGCGGTTGCTGTCGTTGGCATCCTCATAACCGCAAGCCATTTGCAAAATTCGCTGAACCAGGAGGTTTTGCAGAGAGTGGTCAATGTAGGATGGGTGACGCTTGTCATCAATGGCCTGGGTCAGTCTGGAAATAAGTCCGCTATGCAATATGGTTTCCCGTAACAGCAGAGCCCCAAAATCTGAAGATAACTCTCCACCATTGAAGTCCGCACGGATAGTTTTACCATTTGAAGGATGAAAGCGAAGCTGCTCTTGTGTAGATTGGGTCATGGCAAGTTCCGGTTTGCTTTTTCCGAAGCATTTTTTTGTCAATCCAATCGTACCAACAGATTGGACGGAACTTGCCTTTATTTATGAAATATCCGGGCTATATGATCAACCATCTATTCTGGGACTGGGAGCCAAAGGCTGTTAGTGGTCTGAAGCTTCAGCTTTTTGTTGAGAATCTGTTTGACAGAAGGTATAAGCCATACCTGAGCGAAGGTGTACCGGGAATAGGGCGTAACGTTAAGGTAACCGCCACTATGAAATTTTGATAGTGATATTATCTCGTTCCTGGGGTTTCCTGGGAATGTAGATTTCCCCTTGACGGTAGTAGTGCAGAACCAATAGGAAATATCCGTATGCATTCCCAGCGGGGAGAGGGTGTCGCGAAACTAAATCCAGCGTGCACAAAACGAGATTGATTCTCTTTTTTTTAACCACAAAGACACGGAGGCACAGAGTTTTTATATCTTTAAACTATAAATCTCCGTGCCTCCGTGTCTTTGTGGTTAATAAAAATGCCTTTTGCGACACCCTTGGGACAGTGCGAACGAAATGATGCAGGAAGCTGCTGTATCTCGTTGTTTTATAAAGTAAAACGCATGCTCTTCAGCAAAGCCCCGGGTAAGGTTTTGGCACCACGGCTTCTGCGAAAATAGCTGTCATTGTCCATTAATACCTCCTGTTCCCGGGTTAACGCTTCCAGGTTTTCACCCAGCATCTGATAAAGGCTGTCATCAAATCTCAGTGCGGTGATGGGAGCCTTTAACTGGCCATTCTCAACAAGAAAACAGGCAAAACGTGTCATACCCGTAATGCGGGCAGAATTGGCATCAGACCAGTTAAGATACCAAAGGTTACTGATAAAGAGTCCATCCTCCAAAGATTGCAAAACCTGGCTTTGAGGTAAATTGCCACTATCCAGAGCCAATGAATCAACCTGCTCCATAGTGGGCGCGCCATTATGTGGAATCCCATACTCCTTTTCCGTACGGGGGGATATCAACAGGTTTTCACTCATACCGCCATTCAGTAAGGGTAAATTTTCTGGCATCACAAACCCTTCTTCCTGAAAGCGAGGCGCATAGCCCGACTGCAAGTCCATGGTTATATTGATCATGGGATGAAGGTTCAGTTCCTTATCATGTAATCGACGCAAAGGGCTGGATTTATCCTGAACACCACAGGCACTGAAACTCATCAGGTTGATGATTTCTTTTAACGCGGTGGGTGTGAGATAGGCCCGGTAATGATCAGGTTTTAATGTCAGGGGCGGTGCTGCCAGCAGGGCAAGGTGGGTTCTTTGCTGCTCCAGCCGGGCCAGAAAGCTTTCTTGCTGCCACTGAGTGCCTGCCAACCGGTCTTTAACGGCTTTATCCGTGTGCAGATAAAGGCTGTAATCCAGGGTGTAATCCTTGGCTTCAAACCAGTTCCGCTGCCCCAGGGAGTTGGCAAACCCTGACCATTGTTCTCCACCCAGTAATATGCCAACAAAGTCGTCTTTTAGGCAGCTTCCGGTAACAGCCTGGCTAATGGCCATGACATCTATTGGTTCATGTGATGCCAGTTGCTCGGTATGCTGGATCTGTTCATTAAGCAGAAACAGGGGATCATCCGGCACGCTTTTCAGCCGATTCCGTAAGTCTTTAATGGCTGCTTTAAGTCGCTTTTTATCGTCGGCATGATTTTTCTTTAGCATCAACTGGTGGCTACTGTGCTTTTGGCCATTAGCCAGGGTTAGGGTGAGCTGGGTTTGATCAATGGTTCCCTGCTGGCGCATTTTTCCATGATTAAAGCGACAGAACCTGGTATTTTCCGCTTCCAGGCCAGCCAGCCAGATTTCTTGTCCTTGAATGGCTGTGTTAAGTGTTTCACACAATGATTCAAAGTAATCCCTCATCCTCCAAATACCTCCACATTGGCGAATACGCAGGCTGGTGATGCGTGTCCCACTTGAATAACCTGGTTGGGTTCGGCTTTACCACACCATGGGGAACCGAAGACTCCGACGGTTTCCTGGTTGCCAACAGCTGTTAAGTTGCGCCAGAAAGCGGAGGAAATACCTCGATAATTGGGGTTTTTTACCACAGTGGTAAGCTTACCGTTTTCTATTAACTGTCCCCATTCACAACCAAACTGGAATTTATTACGTGAATCATCAATGGACCAGGAGCGATTAGTTTCCATCAGTACTCCTGTTTCAATACCGGCAACCAGGTCATCAAAACTGGTTTCACCGGGCTCCACATTCAGGTTTGCCATACGGTCCAGAGGAGGGCGGTTCCAGTTCTGGGAACGACTACAGGCTACACCGGGGAGGCCAGCCCGGGCCTGTGACAGGTGACCACCCAGTACCCGTTTAAGCTGACCCTGCTCAATGAGCAACTGTTTTTCAGCAAGGCTTCCATCGTCATCGAATCCATAGCAGGCAAATTCCTGGGGCAAGCCAGGATCAAAGCTGACATTCAGTAGTTCTGAACCGTATTGGTATGAACCCACCATGTCAGGGGTCACAAAACTGGTTCCCGCATAATTGCGTTCATCACCCAGAATGCGATCCAGCTCCAGGGGATGTCCGATGGATTCATGGATTTGCAGCATCATCTGACTGGGCATTAACAATAAATCCCGCAAGTCTTCAGGACACTGCGGGGCCGCCAACAGTTGCAAGACCTGGTCAGCCAGCTGTTCAGCCTGTCCGTTGAAGATCTGTTGCAGAAGCTCCAGCCCTCCCTGCCGGGGACAACCTGCGGCAATAGCACCAGCCAGGTGACGGTGCTGTGCTTCCCCCCGGAAACCCGTGACAAAAAGGTCGGGATGGAGGGCATCCCGTACCTGATGAATTTCACCACCTTCGCTGGTGAGATACCAGGTTTCAGACTTAAGCCGCGAGAGACTGGCCCCCCAGTTTACAATATCATCGGAGGTTTTTAATTTGGCCGATTCGGCCAATAAACGATCAAGCTTGCTTTTTAGCGATTCACTTTCCCAGGGTTGGGCAACGGGGGACTGGTAACTCCCGGTTAAGTGAGGCATAGGGATCTGGCTAAAGTTAAAGACCGAATGCCGGGCACTGAGTTCAGCCCAGCGGCAAGCCTCATCAATGGCCCACCGGATACCTTCTTTATTAAGCTGGCTGGTAGCACCGTACCCCAGTCCGCCACGATGGATGACGCAAATCATCAGTCCCGGATTCTGCTCAGTACTGACGTTGTCCACACGGTTTTTTTTGACGGCTAAATATTCTTCATCCAGTTGCACTAACCTGAGAGAGCAGAACTCTATTCCAGGGGGCAGTTGCTGGAAAAAATCCTGTTTAAGTTTTTGCATAGGGTATCACGCTGTATTATTTGGCTTAAGTATGTAACTGATCCTGGAGCTTGTCTATTTTTCAGTGATTATAACATACCATTCATCAGTGTGAGATTTTTTAAGGACAGTGAGATATTAGTTTGCGTTGATGTTTTGTTTTATTGGTCTACTTTATATCGAATAAAAGGATTTTAATAGCAGGCTTCTTTGATATGAACGTACAGCTATTCCCGTGACATCAATTAAATCACTGCAACAGCAAGGCTTACAGTAAATTCCAAATGGAGTGATTTCGCACAAAATAACGTCTACTTTTGATAGGGATACTTTATCAATGGCTGTCTCTCATGGCTTATCCATTCCAAAAAAGTCGTAAGCATCTTTGTGCAAACAGTTTAATTACTACGATTTCTGAAAGTTATGAGCAAATTCCAGATGTCCGACCAAACAAGGATTCCAGAAAAATAACAATACATGATGCCTCCATGTCCGCTTTTGCCATGATGCATCTCAAGTACCCATCGCTCCTCTCGTTTGAGCGTGATAAAACAGAGCAAGAAGTAAGGCATAACCTTGAGCACCTGTATCAGATAAAAAAACGTGCTCCCTGTGATACCAGTATGCGGGAAATCCTGGATCCAATAGATCCCGTAGAGTTCAAAAAGCCTTTTAAGACATTGCTGTCTAACGTCCAAAGGGGCGGATTACTGAAGGCATTCGAATTTCACTGCGGGAACTTGAAAAATCACTACTTGCTCCCGATCGATGGAACTGGGCTATTTTACTCCTGCAATAATAAAAAACCTTGTCAGGAGTGCTGTACTAAAAATAAGGGAAAGGCCAACGAAGCTCACTACCACCAGTTAATGGCAGCATGCATTGCTCACCCGGATCAAAAAACAGTCTTGCCATTGGCACCGGAAGCCATAGTTTGCCAGGACGGTTCGACCAAAAATGACTGTGAAAAAAATGCCATTAAACGGTTGTTTGCCACCATACGAGAGCATCACCCACGTCTAAAGTTCGTTATTCTTCTGGACAGTCTTTATGCTGACAACCCCACTGTCCAACTGATTAAGAGTTATGGCTGGCATTACATCATTGTCGCGAAAGATGGCAACCATGCCTCGCTGGTTGAAGCGATGGATGAGCTGGATAAAGAAGGAAAAGTTCACCGTGCTGAAAAAGTTAATGAAGAGACTGGAATTAAGTGGTGGTTTCGCTATGCCAATGACGTCAGGCTGAACAAGGCAAAATATGCAGAACAGGTTAATGTGCTTGATTTTGTCGAAACCGATAAAAAAGGTAAACAGCATATCTGGTGCTGGGTGACTGATATTCCGCTTAACGAAGAAACCATAGAACCCGTCATGAAAGGAGGGCGCTGCCGATGGCATATTGAGAACCAGACGTTTAACACCCTGAAAAATCAAGGCTACGATCTCGAACATAACTACGGTCACGGTGAGAAGCACTTAGCCACAAATCTGGCCTATCTGACGATGCTTGCTTTTCTCGTAGATCAAATACAGGAACTGTGCTGTCCCCAGTTTCAGGAAGCTTTAAGAACCCGCTCAAAAGGAGTCCGTATAGCATTATGGAAATGGATACAGGGCTATTTTTTGCATTGGCTGATAAAAACGTGGGAGGGGCTTTTTTACACAGTAACTCATGGTATTGAAGAGAAAAGGGTGATTCCATTCGATACATCATAACCGGCCATATCGTAGCTACGTTCAGGGGTGACATTTTTTCTTTAAAGCTCCGCTTTGTTAATTGGCGGCTCAGTTTTGATCGGCTTCATTATTTTTGCTGCCTTATTGTCAATACCAACGATCATCGACGTTCATCATGCGGGAATAGCTGATGAACGTAAGTTTACTGAGACTGGTATTATGAAAAAAATTGTTGTATCGCTAAATAAGCAGATTCTTTTGTTTTGCTGGTTGCTTTTGTCGGTTTTTCATATTGGTTTTTCTATTGCCGCTAACCCCAGTCCGAATATTAAATTTGAAAAAAGGCAGCTTGCAGGTAATAAAGCAAAGGTTTACTTAAATTATACCTATGATAAAGGTGATGTGAGTTTTACAGGAGCAGAAGGTGAAATTCCTTTGCTTTGCAGTACTGCATCAAAAGAAGAACCTGTTGAGTATGCAAGGTATTATCTTGGTAAAAAAGAATATGATAGATTAAGAAAGATTATCGAGCCAAATTTAGATAATGCGGGTTTTTCCTATATACTACAAGGGGGATATCTTGTTGTTAGCTTTCAGAGTTATGTCCAGGTTGGTCATGATGGAATTGAGTTAAAAAGAAGTGGGGAAGTAATAGAAGATGGGGATGTTAAATGGGTATGGCTAGTTGTTAGTGATGCTCCTGATGTTCATATTGCTGCATCCTGGTCGCCGATGAAAGTATCCTCGCAGGAAAGAGTTCTGGTTATACATATTATTGAAAAAGAGCCTGGTAGGGATATAGTGAAGACCTCTAATGGCGAGTTGCATATTGCTTCTTTGTTAAAGCCCGTTATTAACGCTGGGGTACACCTGATGCTTAGCCCCGATGATAAATCTTTCTATAGTTCTCCTGAACAAGATCATTCCTATAAATGGAAATTAGTAGAACTTGCATATAAATATCATCAGCTGCCCTATTTACAACAGGGGAGGAGAGTATCGGATACGTTAGAAAGGTGTAAATGTGGGGTTTTTCTGAATAAAGACGATAAAGCGCAAGTCGAAGCACTTGAAGCATTAACAATGAAGTATTTACTAAAAAAAGAGAGGGAGGTTGCACATGTATTACGTACAGTTGAGGGTTTGTTAATTGATAGACTTAATGCTGCCGAAATTAATGAGGTTTCAATGCCTCAAAGCATAAAGAGAAAGCGTACAGGTGAGGAAGGTGATTCTTCCCCTAAAAAGAAAAAGGGCAGCTATTCCCGCATGATGAACGTCGATGATCGTTGGTATTGACAATAAGGCAGCAAAAATAATGAAGCCGATCAAAACTGAGCCGCCAATTAACAAAGCGGAGCTTTAAAGAAAAAATGTCACCCCTGAACGTAGCTACGATATGGCCGGTTATGATGTATCGAATGGAATCACCCTTTTCTCTTCAATACCATGAGTTACTGTGTAAAAAAGCCCCTCCCACGTTTTTATCAGCCAATGCAAAAAATAGCCCTGTATCCATTTCCATAATGCTATACGGACTCCTTTTGAGCGGGTTCTTAAAGCTTCCTGAAACTGGGGACAGCACAGTTCCTGTATTTGATCTACGAGAAAAGCAAGCATCGTCAGATAGGCCAGATTTGTGGCTAAGTGCTTCTCACCGTGACCGTAGTTATGTTCGAGATCGTAGCCTTGATTTTTCAGGGTGTTAAACGTCTGGTTCTCAATATGCCATCGGCAGCGCCCTCCTTTCATGACGGGTTCTATGGTTTCTTCGTTAAGCGGAATATCAGTCACCCAGCACCAGATATGCTGTTTACCTTTTTTATCGGTTTCGACAAAATCAAGCACATTAACCTGTTCTGCATATTTTGCCTTGTTCAGCCTGACGTCATTGGCATAGCGAAACCACCACTTAATTCCAGTCTCTTCATTAACTTTTTCAGCACGGTGAACTTTTCCTTCTTTATCCAGCTCATCCATCGCTTCAACCAGCGAGGCATGGTTGCCATCTTTCGCGACAATGATGTAATGCCAGCCATAACTCTTAATCAGTTGGACAGTGGGGTTGTCAGCATAAAGACTGTCCAGAAGAATAACGAACTTTAGACGTGGGTGATGCTCTCGTATGGTGGCAAACAACCGTTTAATGGCATTTTTTTCACAGTCATTTTTGGTCGAACCGTCCTGGCAAACTATGGCTTCCGGTGCCAATGGCAAGACTGTTTTTTGATCCGGGTGAGCAATGCATGCTGCCATTAACTGGTGGTAGTGAGCTTCGTTGGCCTTTCCCTTATTTTTAGTACAGCACTCCTGACAAGGTTTTTTATTATTGCAGGAGTAAAATAGCCCAGTTCCATCGATCGGGAGCAAGTAGTGATTTTTCAAGTTCCCGCAGTGAAATTCGAATGCCTTCAGTAATCCGCCCCTTTGGACGTTAGACAGCAATGTCTTAAAAGGCTTTTTGAACTCTACGGGATCTATTGGATCCAGGATTTCCCGCATACTGGTATCACAGGGAGCACGTTTTTTTATCTGATACAGGTGCTCAAGGTTATGCCTTACTTCTTGCTCTGTTTTATCACGCTCAAACGAGAGGAGCGATGGGTACTTGAGATGCATCATGGCAAAAGCGGACATGGAGGCATCATGTATTGTTATTTTTCTGGAATCCTTGTTTGGTCGGACATCTGGAATTTGCTCATAACTTTCAGAAATCGTAGTAATTAAACTGTTTGCACAAAGATGCTTACGACTTTTTTGGAATGGATAAGCCATGAGAGACAGCCATTGATAAAGTATCCCTATCAAAAGTAGACGTTATTTTGTGCGAAATCACTCCATTTGGAATTTACTGTAAGCCTTGCTGTTGCAGTGATTTAATTGATGTCACGGGAATAGCTGGAAAAAGGGTGAGTTAACTCTTTTTGAACAATTGAGGGAGGCGGTTAAGGAAGTAGAAAAAAATGTAAATGTTGGAGCTGATCTCAGAAAGAAAAGAATTGAGGTTGTTGATCAACCAGGAATACATTTTGAGAAAGAATATGGAATGATTTTGCCTGCATCAATATGTGCTTTTAAAAAATTAACTGAAGGTATTGAGGCGGCAGGTTGGTATACTGATGATGTTAAAAGAATAATGGAGGAAATAGATGAACTCTATAAAAAATATCCTTATTTAGAAAAAGCAAAAGAAAGAATACCTGTTGCTGTTGGTGAAGAAGCCTTGGAATTATATAAAAAATTAATAAACTTTTTACCGGCTGGTTGAAAATAAGATTATCAGATAAGGCTGATTTTATCGGCCTTATCTGTTACAGATCTCAGCAGCTGTCGTGTATAAGCCTATTGATGGGGAGTCATAATAACTTCAGCTCGGTTCTGTTTAGTGATTAGCCAGTCTTTTTATAGTCACCCTATGGGTCAGTAGATGTGGATATGACCTAAAGATTGATACATGTTTAGGTGCTGGGTTCATTCTGGCACATCATTTCAATGCCTTTGATGTGCAGCCTCATTTCCAGCGTTCTGAGGGTGGAGCATAACTTAGTTCAGCTTGAAAAACTGCGAGCTGTGGTGAACTAAAAACACCTTTTGCGAAACCCTCTGGAGCTTGGGAGTGAGAGGAAAACATCGCCCACTAATTACATTGAAATGATGTACTGGCAGTAAACGTCATCATAGAGTGTGAGTGTGGTTTTTTGTTGATGTTTAATTTTATTGGTCTACTTTATATCAAATAAAAGGATTTTGATAGAAGGTTTCTTTAATATGAATTTAAATTATTAGGACTGGTGTTATGAAAAGAGTTAATGTATCGATGAGCAAGAGGTTTTTTCTTTTGCCTTGTTGCTTGCTGCTATCAATTTTTTATGCTGGTTTTTCTATTGCTGCTAACCCGAACATTAAGTTTGAAAAAAGACAGGTTTCAGATAATAAAGAAAAGGTCTATTTAAATTATACCTATGATCAAAAAGATGTGAGTTTTAAAGGGGAGGAAGGTGAAATTCCTTTATTTTGTGGTGATGTATCAAAAGAAGAACCTGTTGAATATGCAAGGTATTATCTCGGCAAAAAAGAGTATGATGAATTAAAAAAAATCCTGGGGCCAAATCTAGATAATTTGGGTTTTGCCAATATACAGCAGGGCGGATATTTTATAGTTAGTTTTCAAAGTTATATTCAACCTGTACATGGTGGAATTGAGCTAAAAAGAGTGGGAGAAACAATAGAAGGTGATGATGTTCAGTGGGGGCGGTTAATTGTCAGTGATATTTCTGATGTTCATATTGTTACATCCTGGACACCAATGAAAGCATCACCACAAGAAAAAGTGCTGGTCGTACATATTATTGAAAAAGAGCCAAGTGTAAATATAGTGAAGGTGACTAATGGTGAGTTACATATTCCTTCTTTATTAGAACCCGTTGTTAAAGCGGGTGTGCACTTGTTGTTTAGCCCAGAAGATAATTCATTCTGTGATTCTTCAAATTTAAATCCTGCTTATAAATGGAAAGCGGCAGAACTTGCTGATCGATATTATCAGCTAAAAAAATTACAAAATGGGCAGAGGGTATTCAATATGATAAAAGGATGTGAATGCGGTGTTTTTTTTGATAAAGAGGATAAAACAGATGTTCAAATACTTGAAGCACTGTCAATTAAGTATTTGCTGAAAAAAGAGGGTGAACCACCACACTCACTATCAACTGTTGAGGCATTGTTAGCTAAGAGATTTAAGGGGGCAGAAATTAATATGGAGGTATGGGAGCAGAGTGAAAAACATAAGAGTGCTATGAGGCAAGGGGCGTTTTCAATTAATGAAGAGCAAGGGCTTAGGGAAACTAAAAGTAGTGAAGATGCTATTGTCGGGCTGAAAAAAGAGTATCAAAAATATCATCAAGTAAGAGTAAATGCGATGGTAGGTCCTGGGTCTTCCAGGGTGGCAGAACCTGGTCCTTCACAAAAAGGGAAATTACTTATGAGCAGGAAAAGAACTTATGATTCAAGGGAAGAAACTTCATATTCCAGTGAAAATGGTAAAGTTGATTTTCGTTCCATGAAAAAGATTAAGGTTGAGACCACTATCGATGGCCAATTGAAGGAGGTGCTTAAGCAACTAGAAGAAGCTGTAAATGACTATGATACTCATAAAAAAACAGGTTATAAAAATTTAAATGAAAACTGGGATTTAAATTTAAAGATTGATACTGGCCTGAGCTGGTCTAGACCAGTGCGTCGTTTTAAAGAATTAGCCGGCGGTGTTATGAATACAGATTGGTATAAGAGTAGGGTGAATTCTAATGATGTCAGTAAGGCAAAAGAATATTTAGAAAATATAAAACTTTTACATAAAAACCATGTGACAGGTGATGAAAGATCAATAATAACAATTGAGGTTGCAAAACTTGCTCTAAAGTATTATAGAGAACTAATGCAATGTTTACCTGCTAATTTAAAATGAAATATAAATAAGGCCGAGCTGCTCGGCCATTGCTTTTAATTGACTTTGGGTACAGCCTGCAACAACTGCCGTGTATAAGCTTGCTGGGGATTCGTCATAATAGCTTCGGTTTTGCCCTGTTCAATGATGAGACCGTCTTTCATCACAGCCACCCTGTGAGCCAGATGAGGAATAATGGAAAGGTCATGGGTGATAAACAGGTAGGATACTTTCAGTTCTTTCTGAAGGGTAAGCAGGAGGTCCAGAATTTCTGCCCGGATGGATACATCCAGGGCGCTAGTAGGCTCGTCACAGATAATCAATTCAGGCTCCACTGCCAGTGCCCGGGCAATGGCAATACGCTGTCGCTGCCCTCCGGAAAACTCATGGGGGTAGCGAAAGCGATGCTCAGGCTCCAGTCGAACCTGCTCTAATAAGTGAATGACTTTTTCTTTCCGCTGTTGAGTGGGCAGGGATGAATTCAGGCTGATCATTCCTTCTTCGATAATATCCCCGATGGTCATTCTCGGGTTCATGGAGGAATAGGGGTTCTGGAAAATAACCTGAATTTTCCGTCTCAGGGGTAGTAGTTCCTTTCGTTGTAACCGGTTGATCTTAAGGTTATTAAACCAGATAGTCCCGGCGGTTGCCTGCTCAAGGCATAAGATGGCTCGGCCGATTGTGGTTTTACCACAACCGGATTCCCCAACTAAAGCCAGGGTTTCACCTTTTTTGATGGAGAAACTGATGCCGTTAACGGCCTGGGTATGTCCACAGACCCTTTGCAAAATACCTTTACGAATAGGGAAGTGAACCTCAAGGTCTTCCACCCTTAACAGGGATGAACCGGAGTCCCCGGGTCTGAATGAGTCCGTATCAGGCAGGTTATTGATTAATTTTTGGCTGTAGGCATGAACAGGCGCTGAAAAGAATTTCTTGCACCTGGCTTCCTCAATGATTCGCCCCTGGTACATGACGCCTATCCTGTGGGCAACCTGGCGTACTACACCCATATCATGGGTAATCAGCAAAACAGCCAGGTTTCGGGATTTGGTCAGTTTTTTCAGCAGCTTAAGAATCTGCTTTTGAATGGTGACATCAAGGGCGGTGGTGGGTTCATCTGCCAGTAGTATATCCGGTTCACAGGCCAGGGCCATGGCAATCATAACCCGTTGCTGCTGGCCTCCTGACATTTGATGGGGATACCCGTTTATTCGCTTTTCCGGTTCAGGGATGCCAACCTCTTCCAGCAAATCCAGGGCTTTTTCCCTGAGTGCCCGCCCTTTTAATGGGGTATGTAGCTTCAGGGTTTCCATAATCTGGTTGCCAATGCGTTGAACCGGGTTAAGTGAGGTGAGGGCATCCTGAAAAATCATGGCTATTTTGTTACCACGAAGGAAGGTCATTTCCTGCTCTGTCAGTTGAAACAGATCATGCCCTTCAAGCAATACTTTGCCCTGGGTAATGGTGAGGGCTTCTGGTAACAGGCGCATAATGGATAAGGAGCTTACTGACTTGCCACTGCCTGATTCACCTACCAGAGCATACACTTCACCGGCATTGAGCTGAAAACTGATATTGTGGAGGATTTGCGTTTCCGGATGCTGCCTTAATACCACTGACAGGCCTTCAATCCTGAGCTTTTCATGGAGGGTTTCCGCTTGTTTTGGCCTTGGGGATTGATGGGGATGGGTTGCCATTAACGGGTCTCCTGAGAGGGTTTTCCAGTGGTAACCGACTTGGGGTTAAAGGTGTTATTGACAAGGTCTGAAAAGAGGTTGGCTGCCAGTACCAGGGTGAACATAAACAGAAAGGCGCCTGTGAGGTTCCACCACACTGCCGGTTCCCGGCTGAGCTCGGCACTGCCAGCACTGATCATATTGCCCCAGCTATGGATGGATGAATCAACCCCTACCCCGATATAGGCCAGTACAGCTTCAGCAAGCACCAGGGCGCTGAAGTCCAGGACAAAAGTGATCAGGATAATATGGATCAGGTTCGGCAATATATGTCGGCGAAGAATGCGGAAGTGACTGACGCCAAAGGCGTGGGCTGCCTGGATATAGTCCAGCTGGCTCAGCTTAAGGGTTTCTGCCCTTAACAAACGACACAGGGTGGCCCAGCTGGTAATCCCCAGAATAAAACAGAGGGCTATAAAACGGGCGTCGCCTTTTTCCAGGCTGGTGTCAAAGTATTCAGGATGGAGGTCAATCCAGACCTGGAACAGCAGCACCGATGCGGCTATCAGTAAGATACCGGGAATGGAGCTCAGTGTGGTGTAGAGGTATTGAATAATATCATCCACCCAGCCTTTGAAGTAACCGGCAGCAATGCCAAAGATAATGGCGATGGGCATCATGATCAGCGTAGCCAGGGTGCCAATCAGGATACCCGTGCGAATACCTTTAAAACAGGTGTAAAGCACGTCATTGCCTGCCTTGTCTGTGCCCAGCACATGATAGAGGTGTCCCATATGAAGGAGCCAGGCAAGCAGGCAGCAAATCACAGCAAGGGTCAGGTAGCCGGTAAACCAGGGGTAGGGGGAATATTTTCCCTTGATCAGCCAGTGGTGAATGCCCATTAAACTGGCGGCAATAACCAGTCCCAGCAAGCAGGCTATCAGGCTCTGCCAAAGGATATCTGCGGCTTTGCTTTGTCCCGGTTGCAAGTGCTGGCCTGCATACTGCAACTCGGGAAAATCACGGTAGGTTCGGCCCTGGCTATCCTGCCTGTTTTCCTTGGCGTAAGATTTCAGGGAAAAAGGGGCAGAGTAGGTTTTTTCATTATTTTCCCCGATCTCTCCCAGCAGTATATCCAACACACTGTAAACGTCATTGGAGTAGTAAACAGTGTGGGCAGGTTGCCCTTCAACAGGGGGCAGTTCTTTACGGAAATGAACGGAGTCGGTAACGGCAATAGCAATATAGGTAAGAATAATCAGGAATGTGGAAAGCCCCAGCCGGGACTGAAAGACTTGACTCCAGCGTTCGCGGTTTTGAGGGTTTTTTATCAGACTGACAACAAAGGAGATAATACATATCAGCAGGATATAAAGCAGCAGGTCACTCCAGAGAAAAACAGGTTTCATCGGTTATCCCCTTAATTCAGCCTGACCCGTGGATCTACTACGGTATACGATATATCAGTGAGAATAAGCCCGGCGATATAGAGTAAGGACCCAATAAATACCATGGCCCGGACAATGGCAAAGTCCTGGGATTTAAGGGCATCTATCATATAGCTGCCTAATCCGGGGATACCAAAGAATGACTCCATAATCAGGCTTCCCATAAACAGCATGGGAATGACAATCACCACATTGGTGAGGATGGGAATCAGGGCATTGGGCAAAATATGCTTAAAAAGTACCCCCGCCTCACTTAATCCCTTGGCTCTGGCAGTTCGTGCGTAGTCCTGTTCCGCCTCTTCCAGAAATAGTGCCCTGTAAAGGCGGGCACCAGCCCCAATACCTGAAACAATGCCGATCATCACCGGTAGGATCAGGAATTTGATGGCCTCTATACCGGGCTGGAATCCCGAGATAGGCACTAGTTTCCACAGTCGGGCAAGCAGGTATTGCCCGCCAATAATATAAAAAAGATAGGAAATGGACATCAGCGCTACAAACAGGGCGATAAAGCCTGTTTCCAGTCCGGTATTTCTGAACATGACAACCAGCAGGGCGATACAGATATTAATCCATAGACCTACAATAAAGGTGGGCAGGGCAATACTCAGGCTTGGCCACATGCGCTGGGAGACATCGCTGGTAATATCCCGTCCGCTTTCTGACTGTCCGAAGTCAAAGGCAAACAGTTTCAGGGATTTGGTAAAGAAAATGGTATCCGTGTATTGCTCCAGTCCCTGTTGTTCAGAGTTGATAAACAGGGGTTTGTTGTAGCCATTGCTTTCTTTCCATAATTCAATGGTCTCAGCCGTGACATGCTTGTCTCCCAACTGGGCACGGGCCATATCATCCGGACTGTTGACAATAAAAAACAGCATAAATGTAATCAGGTTGACCCCGATCAAAATGGGTATGGCATAGAACAGCCGTCTTATAATGTAGGCAAGCATTGTTATTTTATCCTTGCATTCGTGTTACTGGTGCTACCGCTAATATTCATACCATTTTCAATTGAGATATTGGGAATAGGGCATGGTAGATGGATAATAGAAGTCTATACTTTTCCCCATTCCCCATTCCCCATTCCCCATTCCCCATTCCCCATTCCCCAGCAGTAGGTTATATCAGGTATTAATGGTTAGCCTCTGTCTGCGCCTGTAGGCACGTACGGCAGGGATTAATAGCAAAAAGAAACCACTCATACTGGCTATTAAAGGTATCAGGCTTGGCTGATTCCACTGTTTTTGTTTGGCCTTCCGAAGGCTCTTGTCTATCCGCAGGTATTTCAGGGTTGCCTTGCTAATGCCATGACGCTTGGTGTTATAGACCCACTGGTTGTTCAGGTAGTATTCCTTGGGGTAGTAACCCGTAAACCAGGGCGAGTCCTGGCGTACAATAGCCAGCATCTTGCTGACAATAACATCTCGTTCCGAGCCTGGTGCCATGGTTTTCATCTGGTTAAAAAGCTGGTTGAATTCGGGGTTGTTATAATTGGAAGGATTGTTGCCATCGCACTGGCAAAGGATGGGGCTTTGGGGGCCATGGAGCAGGAATAGAAAATTTTCAGGGTCTGGATAATCTCCCAGCCAGCCTAACTGAAATAGCTGATGGTTGCCGCTACGCATTTTTTCCTTATAACGATTCCAGTCCGTTGCCCTGAATTCAAGTTGAATGCCCAGCTTTTCCAACTGTCGTTTCTGCCAGTCCTGAGTGCTTTTCGTACTGGCCTGGGACTGAACATCAAAGTAAAGTGTCAAAGGTTTTCCGGTTTCTGCCTCCCGCCCTCCCGGGTAACCGGCCTCAACCATTAACTGTCGGGCAACATCAATGCTTTTACGTTCTGCCCGGCCATTAACCCAGTTATGGGTATAAGGGTTAATGCCCTGCTGGCCCTCAATATAGCCGGGAATGCCCGGTGGAATCGGGCCCATAAAGGGCAGGGAGGAGCCGTTATGGAATATCTCGATATACTCTTCCATATTCCAGGCAATGGCGATGGCCTGACGCAGCTTTCTTTTTTCTTCGCTGTAACCGCCCACCACCGGATCCAGCATATTAAAGCCATTGTAGAAGACGGCAGGCTTGATATCCTCGGACAGGGAGATTTTTTTCTCGGCCATTTCCTGTGATAGCTCAATACCACTGGGGCCGATTACCAGCGCCTGATCAAAGTTTTGATTAACATTGCCATGGTTTTCCCCTGAACGGTCATAATAGCCCTGGAGGAACTTACTCCACATTGGGAGCACTTCCTTATCCAGGGTAAATACTGCCTTGTCGATAAAGGGGAGCTGTTTTCCGGTATCTTCCAGAAAACCCGCTTCCCTGTCTCCCGGAGTCCCTTCAGAGGGGTAAAATTCCTGGCGAAAATTGGGGTTCCTTTCCAGGACAATTTGCCGGTTAGGGTCATTGCGGGTCATCATAAAGGCACCGGTGCCCACAGGATACCAGTCCAGTGTCAGGTTTTTTTCCTTAAAGCCGGGGTTGTGGTAGAACCGGTCAGCTTCCCAGGGAATGGGCGCAAAAAAATGCATGGCCAGCCAATAGGAAAACTGGGGATAGATTCCCTTGATGGTAATGGTATAGGTATGATCATTAATTTTTTCCAGCCCTCGCATTGGAAACCGGCGCAAATCCAGCCAGCCATCCCTTTCAATATTTTTCAGGGTCTCTGTGAACGCTTCCATTCCCACAATGTACTGGGCCATAAAGCCGATCAGTGGCGCCCGGTTGGCAGGATCAGCCAATCGCTTTATCTGATAGATATAATCATCGGCCGTCAATTCACGGGTAGAGGTGGCCTCAAAATCGGCGATTTCCCCATAAGGTGCCCCTTCGCTGGCGGTGCTGAAAAAGTATCGAAATTTACCGTTGTCTTTTACAAAGGCGGGGTGAGGCTGGTATCGGATGCCTGATTTTAAGCGAATAATATATTTACTGTAGGCAATGGCCGGATCATTTTTTTCAACCGCCGTAAACTGGCTATCCAGATAAATAATCTCAGGCATGGCTTCAGCTACTAATGGCTCAAGCGCATAAGGGCGTTTCAGGAAGTGGTAGCCCAGAGGTGGCTCATAAATCTGGTCTATCAGCACACTCTCATCAGTGGAGTAGGAAACAGCCGGATCCAGATGCTGGGGAGGCAGCTGAAAGTTTGTCTGGTAAATAATCTCGTCACCGCTATCAGAGGGGTGGGGATCATTCCACGGCCCTGAGCAGGCAGAAAGCAGTATCACTGCCAACAGAATCCACAAACGCTTCCCAAACATAGAAACCTTCTTGTTTGAATTGTCTTTCCATGGGAACTGAGTCCATGAGAATCAGGAACAGGCTATTATAGATGATTCGGATTGTACTTATTTAGGAGGGGGGTGTCACCTCTGCTCTTTTTATTGTGGAAAAAAGAGCAGAGGTAAGGTTGTCGTTGAAAGGTTATAGATACTGTTTTACTGGGAAACCGTGAAGTTTATCCGGCTGCTATTCTGCCCATCAGCCATTGCTTTTTCATTATATTGACTATCAGGGATTGTATAGGAATCACTACCATTGGCCTGTGCTTCAAAGAAGGTTTGCAGGGCTTGCCATGCTTTTACTTCGTTATAGTTAGTGTCACGTACCGCCATATCCATCAGGTTTTTGTGAGTATCCTGTCTGTTAATATCAAACTCAATCACCTTGCCATCTTTTGTTTTAGGATTAATGGCAAATTGTGGCAGGTTTCTCAGCAGGCTGAACTCAGGGCCATACATCAGCAGCAGCATATACTGATCAGCAATCACCGGGTAAAGGGTTTTGCTGTCTTTCATATCCCTATCGAACAGTGGTGTCAGGGCGCTATCTCCATGGGAGTGAATATCCTCCTTTTCATAAAGCTCAACCTTAGCCACTTCATATTCATCGTTAAAAGTTGCACGCAGGCCAGAGGCATTCAGATACCATTCCGGTTGAATCTGGTTGATGATGAACAGCTTGATAGTGCTGGATGCCAATAGCTTACTGGTTGTACCTGACTCAAGTAATTCCAGCAAAGGAGGAACTATTTTCATCGTATCGGGGTTAGATAGGGGATCATTATTCAACAGTTTCAGAATATCCCAAACTGTCAAGTTGACAGAGGCCAGTGCCTTTCCGAATAGTTCTAGATCGGTATGACTTATGATAACGTCGAGGTTGAAATCTTTACCGATCATAAGGTCATTAATAATGCCTTCGAGGTCAATGCCGACGGAACCCAGCCTGGCTCCCAGTATTTCGAAATCGACCTGTTCAAGAATGTTATCTCCGAGATCTTTGCGGGCAAAAATACCGTTGAGAAAGCCAGTGATATTAATGCCGGCAGCAACGACTTTTTCGTCTCTTGCCTGTAATGCCAGCTTTGCCAAATAATCCCCATCACCAGAGGCCAGCCCGTAACCGATTAAGCGGGCAACACTTTTAAGTTCCTGTGCAGTCAGATAGGCCCTGAACAGTGGGGAGCCGGTTAGTTCTTGCTGTTGGGGATCAATAGAAAGACCCAGTGACAAAACGTCGTACATATCTGAGAATGAGATATCCGCTGTCTTCGCAAAATCACCGCGGATAACGCCGTTGGCTACCAGGGATACCGGTTTGCTGGTTTCAATGGTGTAGTCACCTTCACCTGCTTCATCCTGACCGTATGCTGTATAGCTGTAGCGGGTGGCATCTGCTAAAAGGTTGCCGAGGCTGGATTCACCCAGAGTTTCTGGTTTTGCAAACTCAGTGTTTCCTCGTTTGGCAACGATTTGGTTAAAATCTTCAATCTGTGCAAGCTCTTTAATCCGCTTCTGAGCAGCAGTGACATGTTCGTTAATAGCTTTAACTGTTTTGTCTTTAGAGTTAACGGTGACGGTTTTAATATCGTGGTTGACCAGTTTTACCCCGGTAACCCCTTGTCCTTTGGTATAGGTGACATCCAGCTGTGCCAGAAAATCACCGTAGGCTCCACCACCAAAAATATAGGTTGTGTGGTCACCGTTCTTAACTTCGATGGGCTTTTGATCCCCACCGGCTTTGCCTATCAGGGTGTGGGCATGCCCGGTTGCAATAATATCAATGCCTGTGAGCTTTTTGGCGTAGTCAGCATCATCTCCCACGGGATTTTTGGGGTCGCTGATATTGGTCAGACCACTGTGGGAAAGGGCAACAATGATATTAGCACCTTCTCCTTTCAGCTCATTAACCTGAGTCTGTAGATCTTCAGTTTTGTTGTTGAAGCGAATTTTGGGTGCATTGGTGATGGTTGTGACAGCTTCAGGCCCCATCAGGCCAATAAAGCCGACGGTGATTTCTTGATCAGTACCTTTAAACAAAGTCTGGATGAAGCTTTGTCTGATCACCTCACCATCAACGTGTTTTTTTATAGAAGGTGAGTTATCAGCCACCATATTGGTTGCAACAATAGGGGGAAATTTCTCGCCAGCAGAATTATCCAGCCACCGAGCCAGGGACTCATCACCATAGTCAAACTCGTGGTTGCCCAGTGCTACGACATCGTAATTAACGTCTTGTAAAAACTGGAAGGCTGCCGGAGGCTCATTACCATTGGTTGGAGATGAGGTTAAGGTCATGTCGTAGACCGTACCCATCACAAAATCGCCGGAATCAATCAGCTTCACCGAGTCTTCAGGCTTTTCTTGTTTTATCCTATTGATTTCTGTTGCCAGCCTGGCATAGGTTTCGGCGTGATGGTGCAGGTCCGTGGTTTGCAACAGCGTAAAATTAACCGTGGCACCGCCAGAGGGCAGTTTATCACCTGTACTGGACGAATCAGAATCACTTCCTGAATTACAGCCGGTCAGAGCTACTGCGGAGCCCAGGATCAGACTTCCCCATAGAGTATGCTTCTTCATTATTACCCTGTTTTTTTGTTTGGAGGAGGTGTTTTTTTTGCAGCACAAAAGACAGTGTGCCGATATTTTGATTGTTTCGGACAGTCGAATAGTAAAGGAGAAAGGCGTGTTTAAATATTGATCTAACGCAAGGGTTTAATAATAATTATTTACCATTTGTTGACCGAATACTGACGAATTCAAGAAACATATTCCTGGGAGATTAAGTGTCTCCCCGAAGGGAGACCCTTAATTTCTATTGATAGTAAGCCTTCATCGTTACACCCTTACAGTCTGCCTTTTGTGCAAAAAGTGACAGGGTGTAGAGGTTGCCCGGGTTGTTAATAACAAGTTTTTCATCAGTGTTGCCCGCAGTGGCTGATTTATGGGTGAAATGATGGGCATCCGGCCATCCTTTATTGAGTGCATAAAGGTTACAGTCGCCACTGCCACCGGATGTTGTCACCACAAGCTGGCTGGCTCCGTCAGGAATCTGTACAAACCTGTCAAGGGGCTGGCCACCGGGTGTCACCTGTTTCATGTCGCGATACTCAAATAGCTTGGTCATGCCCCGAGTGGTGTTATTACCGCCGTTATCGTGGTTGTCGGCACTCTGGTTAGAAGGCAGGTATCTGGCAACCTGGGGTACTGTTTTTCGCAGTGCTGCTACAGCATTGGCACCATTTTGCGGATCACCCTGGCTTATGCCGCAGGGTACACCCTTGCAGGTCAGGCCCGGGCTGGCAAACTTATAAATCTTATTGCGCGTCCCGAATGCGGTAAAATAGGCCATGACCGTGACAAACTGTCCGTCTACACCATAACCTGTAGCATAACGGTAAGCGCCTCCTTCAGGAGCCTGACGGCGAGAGTGATTAAGTCCCATATTGTGTCCCAGCTCATGGGCCATTACATAATCACCACAGGAGGTAATGCTGGTGTGGGAGTACATAGAATTCTTCGACCACGCCATATTGCCATTGCTGCGATAACCACCAATCCAGGCCAGTCCACAAACACCATCTCCCGCATAAGGGCGGAGCATGACCACTGTATCAGCACCATGCTGCTTTCTTTCTTCATTAACACCGGTGAATTCAGCCTGATTATTGGTCATACGATCCAATACATCATCGGTTTTATCTTTATCACTGGTGGATACTTTTCTGGAATGAACATTTCTGATGACAATATTCAGTCCGCTGTCTGCATAAATTTTATTGGTAACTGCAACCTTATGGTCAATCAGGGTTTGGGCATCACCGCCGGCTTCACGTTCAACACCCGCTGAATAAAGAAACATGACATCAACGTAGGTTTTTTTGGGAATAGGTGCGGCTATTGCTGTGCTGATAAGGCCGGTAGCCAGCAAAGCACCGGTAACTATTTTTAAAAGTACTTTGAATGTGCTTTGTTTAGTGTTTGTTATTTTCATGATACTGCTCCTTGTATTATTTGCGCTTTATCCTTTTAGCATTTGCACCTCGTTCCCAGCGTCCCCGCTGGGAATGCATACGGGCGTCTCTAGTTATCTCTAACTGTTATCTGGAATCAGGGCATCGGTTTCCAGTGTTTCAATGTCGCTGCGGGGCGGTACTTTATAAAGCACGCCTTCACCATCAGCGGACTGCATGGAATAGCTTCCTGTGGGCGTGGCTACGGTGGCATAAACACTGTTGCGACCCGCCGTAATGATGATTTCGGAGGTTTTACTGTTAGCCAGATGCCCTGTCATTGTTTTTGAGCTGCCGTTATAGGTGATACCTGAAATAACAGCGGTATGTTTTGAATAGTCCGGTAACATAATTTCCATCTGGCTACCCACCTCAAGCGCATTAACTTGACCGGCATTAATATTGACAGGCATTTTCTCATGAACCTGTGGGGCAAACTGATAGCGTTCATTAATATAAGAGTTATTGATATGCCAAGGGCTTGCAGTAGTGGCAGTGGCAACCTCTTTTATCGGGCTATTTTGATCAGGCAATTCGGCTGTATTACGGGAAGTGGTTTCAATAAGTGTACGGGCTTTGTTTATATCCTTTTTATTTTTTCCTGAAACAATTTTAAATGGGTTGTTGAAATTCAATGAATTTTTATCATGATTTGAAATATTGTCGGCTTTATGGGTGGGCATACCAAGGCCTTCCTGATGGGCATTTTTTGAATCAAATACTTTTAATGCGGTAATGGCAATGGCTGCCGGAATAATTATGATAAGGGCTTTTTTCATGGGCTACTTCCTTGTATGTGTATTTGGGGTTTGAAGTGGTGTTGATGGTTAATTTAATGATTTGGAGATAAGAAAAGAATTAGACCAAAGTGTAGTCCTATACTTTGGTCTAAGGGATTTGAGGAACTATTGGCTGAAAGCTTAAAGTAAGCGGTATACGTATACCCCGCATAAAACTAGTGATAAACTGCCCGAAAAATACCATAAACACGGAAAGGAAAGATGGCGAACGGGCTTGTAGTCAGACAGATCACAGTATCCCTTTCTATTCTCTTGCTCAGTGCCGGGTTATTTTTTGGGCTGAGCCAGTTGAAAGGCTCCCCTGAAAAGGAGGAATCACCTTTGGTTGCCCCTTTTGTCGAGGTTCGTCAGTTATCGCCTGAATCGGTAAATCTTGTCATTAATAGCCAGGGTGTTGTGCACCCAGCCATTGAAACACGGCTGGTGACGGAGGCCAGCGGCGTTGTGAAAGCCGTATCACCGGTATTTGTCAGTGGTGCTGTTTTTAATAAGGGGGATGTGCTGGCTACTATTGATGACAGCGATTACCAGGTGGCACTGCGCCAGGCTGAAGCCGGCCTGGCAGCCAGTAAGGCAAAATTGGCTGAGGAGGTTGCCAGGTCTGAGGCAGAGAAAAAAAACTGGCAGCGTTCTGGCAGGAATCTTGCTGATGCTCCTGAACTGTTACTGAGAAAACCTTATGTGGCGGAAGCCCGGGCGAATGTTAAGGCGGCATCAGCCCAGTTGGCGAAGGCGCGCAGGGATCTGGAGAAAACGGTGATCAAAGCACCTTATGAGGGCATGGTCAGGGAGCGAAGCATTAATATTGGTCAATATGTCTCACCGGGCACTGAAGCCGGGACCCTTTTTTCTGTGGACTATTCAGAAGTAAGATTGCCTATCAAGCCCACGGATCTTGAGTTTGTTGATTTGCCGGCTATTGACCGTCACCCGTTCAATAATGTCAAAGTCACCCTGGAACAACGGCTGGGGCAAAGGACATTAAGCTGGGATGCCAGGGTGGCCAGGGCTGAAGGAATCGTAGATGAGCGCAGCAGAATGCATTATCTGGTGGTGAGGGTGGATGATCCCTATGGTCTGAAAACTCCCCGGGAGATGCCATTAAAAGCAGGTAGTTTTATTTATGCCCGGCTACAGGGACGCACCATGGATAATCTGTTCAGGCTTCCCCGCTCTGCACTTTACGGCAGTGGGCAGGTGATGGTGCTTAACCGGCAACAGAATAGCCGTTTTACCCTTCATTTTCGTGATATCACCATTATTTACGCCACTGAATCTGATGTTTTTGTGCGAGGAAACTTGCGGGCTGGAGAGTGGGTAAGCCTCACTGCGTTAAGCAACCCTGTTGAAGGTATGCAGGTTAAGAGCAGTGTCACCCGTGATATAGCCAAAGATGAGCAACAGATGATTAATTTGTCAAACCGGTAAGATCAGCTTTATGGATCACGAAAATAATAATAATCAGCAAAATGGATTAACGGGCGGAATGATAGGATGGTTTGCTGCTAACAGCGTTGCGGCAAACTTGCTGATGGCATTTATTATTGTGGCTGGTTTGTCGTCTGCCTGGATGATCAAGAAAAAGATTTTTCCGGATTTTGATATCAATACAATCAGGGTTGAGGTGCCTTATCCGGGGGCTGGGCCTGATGATGTAGAGCAAAGTGTGGTCTTCAAACTCGAGGAAGCTGTCCGTGATATAACCGGTATTAAAAAGGTTATCGCCATTGCCAGGGAAGGGATTGGCAGGGTATTTGTTGAAGTGGAGACGGGCTTTGATATCGATGAAATTTATGATGAGGTTAAAACGGCAGTGGAAGGACTGAGTAACCTGCCGGATAAGTCAGAACAACCGGTGATTTCCAAGTTGCAGCAGGAAAAAATGGTGTTGTTTGCCACTCTTTATGGAGATCTGGATCGGCTGTCCCTGCAACGCCTGGCACAAAAGCTTCACGGTGAACTGCTGGCCCTTCCTGAGGTGAGTAAAGCGGTGGTTATGGGAGAGCGTGGCCTGGAGATTGCCATTGAAGTATCTGAGCATACCCTTCGAAAATATGGCCTGACCTTTACCGAACTGGCCCAAAAGCTTCGTTTGTCGTCTATAGATATTGCCGGTGGAGCCATTAGAACTGATGAAGGTGATATTAGTGTCAAGGCCCGGGGGCAGGCTTATAGTGGTATTGATTATGCCAATTTTGTTATTCGTACCAATGAAGATGGCAGCCGTTTAAGGTTGGGCGATATTGCCACCATCCATGATGGCTTTGAGGAGGATGAAGCGGTTGTCCGTTTTAATGGTAAGCCCTCAGTCTCTATTCAGGTTCAGTCTGAAGGTAAGCAGAGTGATATAGAAACGGCCAGGGCGGTGAGGGATTATCTTGAGAAGCGCAGGGATAGCCTGCCAGTGGGTGTGAGTGTGGATACCTGGGCAGATATTTCCTACTACCTGCAAGGTCGTATGAATATGATGCTGGAAAATATGGTCTACGGTGCCTTGCTGGTATTTCTGGTACTGAGCCTTTTTTTACGGTTGCGGGTGGCTTTCTGGGTGGTAGTGGGTATTCCCGTTTGTTTTTTGGGGGCGCTCTGGTTAATGCCCCATGGCCCCACACCTGTTTCTGTCAATTTGATTAGCCTGTTTGCTTTTATTCTGGTGTTGGGGGTTATTGTTGACGATGCCATTATTATTGGAGAAAGCGCCTGTACGGAAATGGAGCGTAGTGGGCATAGCCTTCAAAGTGTCATGACGGGGGTGCGTCGGGTGGTTGTACCCGCCACTTTTGGAGTATTGACAACCATGGCTGCTTTTTTACCGGTATTGTTTGTAGAGGGACAGGGGGCTCCTTTTTTTGAGTCCATTGGTATTGTGGTTATTCTCTGCCTGCTGTTTTCATTGGTGGAGTCAAAGCTGATTTTACCTTCCCACCTGGCAAATATGAAGGCGCCTCCTAAGATGGCTTCTACTTCAGGGTTATCAGCACGATTTTCGGCATTTCAGCAACAATTTGACCAAAAATTAAAGGGCTTTGTTGTTCGTTGCTATCAGCCTTTATTGGCCAGGGCCGTTGATAATCGCTATATCACCCTGGCGCTCTTTGCCGGGGTGTTGGTTTTAACCTTGGGCCTGGCCAAGAGTCCCCTGGTGCGATTTGTTTTTTTTCCAAAATTGCCCAGTGACTTTATTGAAATGGAACTCAAAATGAATGCTGGAGTATCACTGGCTGAGCGTAATGCCGCCATTGATCAGGTGGAACAGGCTATTGCAAGGCTGGATCAGGAATACCAAAGTCAACACCCCGAAGGGGCTTTACTGGACAGTTTGTTTGTTCGTTCCCAGGGAGATACGGAAGGCTTCATGGTAGCGGAGCTGACAAAGTCTGAAGCGCGGAGCATGGATGCCTTTGAGGTGGTGGATAAGTGGCGTCAGTATGCCGGGAATATTCCCGGGGTTCAGACCCTCAATTTTTCTGCCAGTACCAATGCCGGTGGCTCAAAGCCGGTTTATTTCCGTTTGAGTGGTGATGATTACAATCAGCTCCGCAATGCTGCCCAGGCGCTGGCGGATAAACTGGAAAGCTATGACGGTGTCTTTGATGTGGAAAATACCACCGAGGCGCCTGTTGATGAGGTGACCCTGGATATTCGCCC
Organism: Endozoicomonas sp. Mp262; assembly: GCF_025643335.1. NCBI lineage: Bacteria > Pseudomonadati > Pseudomonadota > Gammaproteobacteria > Oceanospirillales > Endozoicomonadaceae > Endozoicomonas > Endozoicomonas sp. Mp262. The sequence goes on from NZ_CP092489.1 coordinate 3,032,347, forward strand.
GGAAGGTGAAGCCTTAGGGTTGACATTAGCCGAGTTGGGGAATCAGGTGCGCCAGGGATTTTATGGTGAGGAGGTGCAGCGTATTCAAAGGGGACAGGAGGAAGTTAAGGTGATGCTGCGTTACCCTAAAGTGGAACGCAATGACCTGACCGACCTTGACCGTGTCCGTATTCGTACCGGTGATGGCAGTGAAGTCCCTTTTCATGAAGTGGCTGCCATTGAACTGGGTGAAGGTTCCAGTTTTATTCGTCGAACCAATGGTACCCGTTCAGTGGCAGTGATGGCTGAGGTGGATACCCGTCGTATTGAACCCGGTGCCATAATTGATGATATCGAAGATAACTTTCTGCCAGAGCTTTTTGCCACCTATCCTGGCGTTAGTAGTGGCCTGGATGGTTCCAGTCTGGAGCAGAAAAAACTGGTTCAGCAGTTGAAAGTTGCCGGTATTATGGCGCTGTTTTTAATCTATGCCCTGATTGCCATTCCTCTACGCTCCTATTTACAGCCCATTATTATTATGGCCATTATTCCTTTTGGGTTGGTGGGAGCTGTAATAGGACATATTCTGTTTAATATTTCCTTTAGTTTACTTTCTGTTTATGGCCTGATTGCCCTTGCGGGTGTATTGGTGAACGACAGTCTTATTCTTGTTGATTTTATCAATAAAGGGCGCAGTCAAGGGTTGGCTGTGAAAGAGGCGCTTCTCAAGGCTGGAGGTGAGCGTTTTCGAGCCATTATCTTAACCTCCCTTACCACATTTCTCGGGTTGGTACCTATTACTCTGGAAACCAGTTTGCAGGCCCAGATTGTGATTCCCATGGCGGTATCATTGGGTTTTGGTATTTTATTTGCCACGGTGATTACACTGTTTTTGATACCTGCTCTTTATATGGCGGGGCTGGATATGGGTAAGGGGTTTCATTGGATCTGGAGGGGGCAGCTAACCAGAAAAAATAACCGTTATAATTAATAGGCCTTGCTCTTATTTTCACGCATTTTCTTTCTGTACCTGCCATATATTTTATGGCAGGTTTTGTTTTTATGGCTTATTCTGTTCTTTGTTCTGCTAAATAAAAGCTTTTTCTTTTGTTGATTTTTTTATCGTTTATATTCTTTCATTACTTCGTTTTTTTATAAATAAGAGATTGTTGTTATGGTTAGTGTGAAATGGCCTGGTTTTTTGCTTTTTGTTTCCCTGTTTTTTTCTTTAATAGTAAATGCTGGTGGGCATAGGGAGGAGGCGAAGAAAAAGTTTGACAAGGCCCGTGAAGATTTTTTAAAGGTTTTGAGTGATAATCAAGAAACAATAATGGCTCTGATGGAACCTCAGACTGAATTAAGCTCAGGTGTAAGAAAGGCACTGTATCTGGTGGATCTTCCTGATTACTGGAAAACGCATGCTTCTGATGAGAGCCAAATAAAAGGGGGCTTTTCATGGAAATATATTCAGGGTAAAGCTCATGAAGTAGAAGAATATGGTCAACAGTACCATCATGGAAATTATGATAAAGAGGAAAAAACCGTTATGCTTTCTTTAGAATATGAAAGTGAAGGCGGTGAGGTTATTGTCGGTTATCGTCATTATAAGCCTGATGATACTGCTTCGGTATATTATTCTATTTATGATAAAGAAAAAGGGAAGCCTGTATTGATTACTCATGACATACTGGATAAGCACCTTGCAACGAAATCATTCCTTCATATAAGACACGCTCCGGGAGAAGTCATTGAAAGAACCGATAGCCTTACCAGTTGCCCTGAAAATAAAAGCGCACCCTTAGTAATGACGGCAGTTCAGTCAATTTCAATTCAAAAGACTGGAGAAGTATTTACCAAGCCTGAAATTTTCGCGTTGATTTTTTATTATGATAAGAATGGGAAGTTTGTGAGATACTCCCGAGTGGATTTACCGTTTGCCTTAAAAAAAGGAATGAATAGGGGATTTCAACGTTTGATTGAGTGGGATGAGAAGAGTGAGTCAGTATTAATGGTTGTCTTTGAAGATGATCGAAATATTCCCTACGATATAATTGTTGCCTTTGGGAAGCTTTTGGTTAAACCCGCAGAAGCTATTTTTTCTGGAATGACCGGAGGGGCAACTACCGTAGTTACAGGGTTGATGGATGTACTTAGACCAGAGGTTTCTAAAATAAAAGAAGGGGATGGAACATTGGATAAAAGTGCCCTGCAGCATTTAAAAAAGTTTCAAGAGGATGATTTAATTGATGTGTGTCATATTATAAAATCCAACCTTCAGGTGACCGATAGCAAGCTTCAGCAAGAATGGATGCAGTGCGGGGGATCTATTGAGTTGGAAAATTATTATGGAAAATAGAATATTGGCATGAAGTTGCTAACTTGATCCTGAAATTAAGCTGTTAGTTTATCTACGCTGTTTTTATAGTTAGACTATTTTAAATAATATATAAAAGCAGCGTAAAAATAAGCCCGGGTACAAAGAAACCAATAAGTGCACCTGATTCCCTGTCACCCCATTTCTTTTCAGAATACAGTCCCATTAAGTAGGTAATAACGATCCATACCACTAAGCAAAAGGCAATGAGTACCCAGCCTAAGGGCGTTATTCCTGCTAATAATTTACTGAGATTAAACATAGGCAACTCCTTGATTTTTCGATGAATCTGTTTATTTTGACATCCGATTTAAGCAAAAGTTCGCAGTTATGCAGTCTTGGACTGAATGCCTATTACGTTAGTCGATGAAAGCATAGACTGTTTGAGAGGAGTTTGCCTGGTCAAATAGCAAAGGAGAGGCAGAGCCTCTCCTTAAGATAGCCTTAATTCAGTTCAGGCTTACATGGGGGGGTATACATAGCCTGCCTGGATGCCGAGAGGCAAGCCCAGGGCCCAGTAACCCAGCAGGAAGAGCGTCCATACCACCATGAAGAACAGGGTATATGGCATCATCATTGAGGCTACGGTACCAATACCGGTTCCCTTCATATAGCGCTGACAATAGACAACCACCAGAGGGAAGTAAGGCAGCATGGGGGTAATAATGTTAGAGGAAGAGTCACCAATCCGGTAAGCGGCCTGGCTTAATTCCGGGGAAATGCCAACACTCATCAGCATGGGGACAAAAATGGTACCAATCAGCGCCCATTTGGCAGAGGCAGAGCCAACCAGCAGGTTGACCAGCGCGCTCAGGATAATAATGCCAACGATGGTGAATTGGCCAGACAGGTTCAGGGCCTGAAGACCTTCGGCACCTGTCAGGGCCAGCAGTATACCCAGGTGGGAGTCATTGAACGCTTTCAGGAACAGGGCGATAAAGAAGGCCATGGCCATATAGCCGCTCATGCTACCCAGAGTCTTACCCAGAGAGTCAATAATATCCTTAGAGCTATTAAAGGTGCCGGCCACCTTGCCATAAATAATACCGGGTACCAGAAAAAGCAGGAAAATCAGTGGCACAATGGATTGCATCAACGGTGCAGAAAAACTGGTTAAAGAACCGGTGTTATCACGGAGGCTGGAACCTTCCGGTAAACAGGCCAGAATCAGCAGGGCAATGCCTGCCAGCATGCTCAACCCGGCCCACTTAAAGGCTCTGTTTTCCTCGGCAGTGGTGGAGCTCATATCCGGGGCGGCTTCAATATCGTCATCCAGTGTGTGATCCGCCAGACGGGGTTCGACAATTTTTTCAGTGATATACCAGCCCAGCAAAATAATCACAATGGATGAAGCGGCAGTAAAGAAGAAGTTGCCGAGAGGGTTCACGGTATAATTGGGGTCGTACAACTGTGCGGCAGTTTGGGTAAAGCCTGCCAGTAAGGGGTCGATGCTGGAGGGAATAAAACTGGCAGAGAAACCACCGGAAACACCGGCAAAGGCTGCGGCAATACCCGCTAATGGATGACGGCCTGCGGCATAAAAGATAATGCCGCCAATAGGGATAACCAGTACATAACCTGCGTCTGCTGCCACATGGCTCAAAATGCCAATGGCAACCAATACCGGGGTCAGTATCCTTTTAGGGGTAATACGAAGCGCTTTTTTAATACAGGTATTAATAAACCCGGAGCTTTCTGCAACACCAATACCCAGCATAGCAACCAGAACCATACCCAGAGGTGCAAAGTCCATAAAGGTGCTAACCATGGTGCTGAGAAAATGGGCGAGATAGTCGCCGGTTATCAGGTTTTTAACTTCAAGGGCTTCCTTGGTGACAGGATGAATCAGGTCGTAGCTGAAGAGAGAAAGAACTGCGGACAGAACAAAAATCAGAGCCAGTCCATAGATAAAAAGCATGGATGGGTCGGGAAGCTTGTTACCTACTCGTTCAATGCCGTTCAGGAAGCGATCCATCAATGCCGGTTTGCCCGACGGTGAGGAGGGTAATGGTGACGCCTGGTTATTACTCATATATTCCCTATTGCGTTAACGCTTTATCATTTATAAGAATGCCCCGACTTTAAAAAAGAACGATCTGTAATAAAGTGATTTATGTCAAAAAAACGAAAGATGATTGCGTTTTCCGTGATATTTTTTTGTTTATTTTCGTTTTTTGCTTGTCTTGTAGGTGTTTGTATCGCTGTTGTCTTGTTTTTTGGTATGTGAAATGAGTGGGAATTTAACAGTTCGTCGCCTGGCTGGAGGTTATAAACTGGAATGTGGCTTAACAGAAACCAGTATTCGGCTTGATATGCAGGGACGTTGGAGCAGTTTCAGGCAGGAAGGGCAGTTTTACCGAAGATGTGTGGATGGTTCTCTGGTCTCGGGGAAAGGAACCTCGCAGCTGGGTCAGGAAGAAGGTCTACAGGTATTTATTAATGCACGACACTGGTTGATAAGCCAGGGGCTTCAGGCGGAAGTTATTGAAAACCCATTACTGCTGGAGATCCTACACAAGGCGGCCAGTTACCGGCCTGATGACTATCTGGAACTTGGTAGCCTGTATAATAAAGTCTATTCCGAGCCAGTGCCGATTCTTCCACCTGACAGGTATCAGGACTGTGTGGTTCAACCAGCCGTTGGTTGTCCAAACCGTCGATGTACATTTTGTGCCTTTTATAAAGACAAACCTTTTGCAGTGGTTAAGAAACCGGACTTTGAGCAACATATTGATGGCATTATTGGCTTACTGGGAAAAGCAGAAATTCAGGCCCGGGGTGGTTTATTTATGGGTTCAGCCAATGCCATGGCCCTATCTCAACGACGGTTGATGGAGTGTCTTGAGATCATTGAAAACAAACTGGGCTGCTTCCCAAGGGGGATTGCGGCATTTGCTGATCCGGATTTCTCGGCACCCCGGTCGCGGCAGGACTGGAAGGCGCTGGCCAGCCGGGATATACGGAGAATTATAATCGGACTGGAAACCGGGTGGGGAGAACTAAGGGGAAAGCTGGGTAAGTCTGACAATCTGCTAAAGGTAAGAACTGCCATCAAGGATATCAAGGCAGCGGGTATATCTGTTGGCATCACTGTGCTGGCGGGTGTCTGTAAGCCGTCAGCAGTCAATAGGCATATTGATGAAACGCTGATATTTTTGCAGTCCCTTAATCTGGATGAGAAAGATATGATTTATATTTCTCTGCTAGATGAAAACAGTGTTACCCACACGGCTCCTTTTTATGAAAAAAGGCAGTTGACGTTGTATTTGAAGCGCCATCTTCAGGCAAAAGTTGTACCCTATCAGATGCAGCGCTTTAACTACTATGCATGAATGAAGGTGGTTATTAGCAATAGGTTTCCATTGTTGCTATTGATAAAATTCCGGACATATTTAATTCTGTGTATGGAGTAGTTTTAGATGGCGATTGAGCGTCAGGAAATCAAGCAACGTATGAGCCGGATTGTTAAGCACAATGGTACTATTTATTTGTGTGGGCAGGTGGCTGCGGATGCCAGTAAAGGGATCAGGGAGCAGACAGAAACCATGCTGGCTAAAGTGGATGCTCTGCTTGAACAGGCAGGCAGTGACCGGGAACATATGCTGTCGGCAACAATCTACATCAAAGATATGGCATTATTTTCCGAGATGAATGCGGTCTGGGATGCCTGGGTGCCTGAAGGGTATGCGCCTGCAAGGGCTTGTGTGGAAGCCAGTATGGCCAGACCCGAGTTGCTGGTGGAGATTTCAGTGATTGCCGCCGTTAAAGAATAGCGGTTTTTTATGGATGAAATTATTTTGCAGTTTAACTGTGAAGGACGCTTCAAAGGAAATAATAAAATAATTATTACTGCAAATTAATTTATCAAAGTGACTTAAGGATAAAACAGGCCATTTTTAGGTCAAATGTACTGTAACTGGACAATATCTGTTCTACCTTTTACTGATGCTTTCTGATTAAGGAGAGGCTCCTATGGATGATAGCGCAGTGATTACAGTGACCTTTATGGTCTATTTTGTTGTTATGCTCGCCATTGGCTACATCGCATGGCTGAGAACCAAGACGTCTGCTGATTATTTTTTGGGAGGGCGCTCCCTGGGTCCCTGGTCTACAGCCATGAGTGCCGGCGCTTCTGACATGAGTGGCTGGCTACTGCTGGGGTTACCCGGCTATGCCTTTGCCAGTGGTCTGGAAGCTTTTTGGCTGGCAGCGGGATTGCTGGGAGGGAGCTGGTTGAACTGGCTTATGGTTGCCAGGCGGTTGAGAGTATATAGTGCTGTTGCTAAAGATTCCCTGACCTTACCTGAATTCCTCGCTAACCGTTTTAATGACTATAGAGGCTGGATACAGCCTGTTTCTGCAGCTTTTATTTTGGTTTTCTTTCTTTTTTATACCAGCTCCGGTCTCGTGGCGGGAGGAAAGCTGTTTGAGTCTGTTTTTGGTATTGATTATCACTGGGCTTTGGTTATAGGGGCATTAAGTGTTATTTCCTATACACTTTTTGGCGGTTTTTTAGCGGTTTGCTGGACAGACCTGGCGCAGGGATTGCTCATGTCTGCCGCCCTGTTGATTGTACCGGTCATGGCTTTGCAAGTCAGTGGTGGTATCGGGGTTGTTTTTCATAAAATCAGCGAGATTAACCCTGAGCTTCTTAATATATTTACAACCGCTGATGGACAGGCATTGAGCATCATTACCCTGCTGTCTTTGCTGGGGTGGGGGCTGGGTTATTTCGGGCAACCGCATATTATGGCACGCTTTAAAGCGGTTCAGTCCATTGATCAGTTACCGTTTGCCCGGCGAATAGCCGTGACCTGGACCGGTGTCGGTATTTTTGGCGCTTTGCTGGTTGGACTCTCCGGTATTATATACACCCGCCAGCTGGGGGTATCCCTTGATGACCCTGAAGCGATTTTTATGTTGATGGTGAATACCTTGTTTCATCCTGTAATAGCAGGGATTCTTCTCGCCGCTATTCTTGCGGCTATTATGAGTACCGCTGACTCCCAGCTTCTGGTTTGTTCAACGGCTTTTGCTGAGGATTTTTATCGGGATATGTTCAGGCCGGATGCACCACAGAAAGAAATTCTGTTGGTGGGACGTTGTGCGGTTGTTGGTATTTCTATCATAGCAACCGTGTTGGCAATGAACCCCGAAAGTTCTGTGCTTGGACTGGTCTCTTATGCGTGGGCAGGGTTTGGGGCTGCATTCGGGCCTGTGCTGGTTCTTTCGCTGTATTGGCGAAGAATGACAGCCAGGGGTGCCCTGGCAGGCATTATTGCTGGAGGAATGACGGTTGTGGTATGGAAACAGCTGGATGGGGGCTTGTTTGATCTTTATGAGATCGTGCCGGGCATTATTCTTTCAACGCTTGCTGTCTTTTTAGTGAGCCTTTTATCACCCCCTCCCGGTAAGGATGTTGTTGACTGTTTTGATAAAGTGCTGTGTGATAAAGCGGGCAGAGAGAGTAATGAGTCCGTTGATGATAATGAACCTGCGATTGGTTGAGGTATAAGCATGAAGCAGTTAAAGGTCAATGTGGGTAAGCGGGGAGAACATAGCAAGGTTTCAGGAGAGAAAGAGGATAATGAGCTTCGCCAGGTATTGGAACGGCTGAAAAAGAAAGGGCTCAACCCTATGCAAATGTGCCAGAAATTGATTGAGCATGATGTGGTGCCGCCTGAGGGGGAGAGCTGGAGTTATGATCTTGTTATGGAGCAGTGCAAAAAGTTAAGGATTAAATAGCACTGGTTTTTAACAACTCCCTGAAGCGTCTGGTCTTCTCTTCTTCACTCAGGCAAGAGTGCCCGGAGGTTTCAGGAATCAATGGACTGAAGTCTAAGTCCTTGTCAGTTTTATCAGAGGTTTGGTTTTCCCTGGATAGTTCTGATAGATAATGGTCAATAACATCCAGTGCTTCTACAAAGCCCTCGTACTCCTCATTTGAAGGTTCCAGCCTGTCTATTTTCTGATTAATGGATGCCCTGATTTGCTGTATCCGTTCGCTGGAAATTTTCCCATGGTTTTCTTTTAGCCATTGCCTGGCTGATTCACCGTTTGTCGCCATATTTGTTAATCAAGTTACCTGATAGTTTTTTAGCCCGGGTATTTCATAAACTACCCCGAGCATTGCGCTGGACTTTGCGGCTCTAAGGAATTTTGTGAAGGAGCGCCGTACCGGGGAGTACGGTCGACTGAACAAAATTTTCTTAGAGCCGCAAAGGACAAGTAAGGTCGGGAGCATGTTTATGAAATACCCGGGCTAGACTATATTAACACGGGTTCTGATGCTGTTGTTGCCGGGAATACAGGTTCTTCGTAGAATTTGCGGCTTTTTACGGCTACTTCATAGGTTGAAGTTTTGGATATTCTCTCAAGTAATGCTGTCTCAGCACTATTATGTAGACTGGATGCATTATTGCAGGCTAATCATTCACCTGAACAAAAACTGGTTCGGCTTGAACAGCCATTGCCTGCTACCCATCTGTTGGGCTGGCTGGCTTCTCAGCGTCAGGGACTGTCCAAGGCTTATTGGTATGGCAAGGATGGAGACTTTGCCATTGCCGGGCTGGGAGTGGCCTGGAAATACAAGCTAAGCTCCAGAACAGAGATTTCACAGGCTTTTGGCAAGGCCAGGAAGTTGCTGTCAGGATTATCAGCCCGTCATGCAAAATGTCTGTCGTACTTTTCTTTCTCGGATAATCCCTCACAGGTTTGGCCTGAGTTTGGTTTCGGACAAATTTTTCTTCCTCTTATTGAAGTAACCCAAACCCGAAAAGGGTGTTCCATAGCCTGTCATCTGGTATTGGATTCCAGATCCCCGTGGCGTGAGCGGGTGTTGCAACTTAAAGGTGAATTGCAACAACTCATCTGGAGCCAGAAAATTTCACCGCTGGCATGTCCCCGGATGGGGGAGGGTTCCTATGTTCCTGACCGGGTAAGCTGGTCAAACATAATGGCATCGGCTTTCCAGGAATTTACCCGGGGACTTGATAAGGTGGTTCTTTCCAGGCAAGCCGAGCTGCCACAGAAGGGATTGTCACCCTGGCTTCTTATGCAGAGCTGGCAGCATTCAAGTGCCCATTCCTATTGCTTTGCTTTTGAGGGAGACCCTGGCGCAGTGTTTTTGGGATGTTCACCCGAGCGCCTATTTAAAAGGCAGGGTAATATTGTGCAAACCGAAGCCTTGGCGGGCACAGCCAGGCGAAGTGAAAATATTATTGAGGAAATGGAAATAGAAGCCAGGCTAATGACGGATAGTAAAAATATCCACGAGAACCGGCTGGTTTTGAATGATATCTTATCAAGGCTGACCCCTTTGTGTAGCGCTTTGGAATCCGATCGTTCCCATTCTGTATTAAAGTTAAAAAACCTTCTGCATTTGCGGTATCTCATCCGTGGGGTGATCAAGCCAGATGTGTGTGATGAGCAGTTGCTTTTAGCCTTACACCCCACCCCTGCCGTTGGAGGCACGCCAAGAGATAAGGCCATGAACTTTATAAATGATAATGAGTCTTATAGCAGGGGGCTTTATGCGGGGGCCTGTGGTATCATTGGTTCAGATATAACCGAGTTAAATGTTTCCATCCGCAGTGCTCTATTCAAACCTCATTCCATTTCTCTTTATTCAGGCGCTGGTATTGTCAGGGGATCATCAGCGGAAAGCGAGTGGCGGGAGCTTGATAACAAGATTGCAACCGTTCAGGGCATTCTAGCCAATCTACAACGTACATTGAGTTGTGAAGAAGTTGATGAATTTTCCCACCAGGCATCCTAATTTAAATACTTTATGGTCAAGCCTTATTCTGGAAGAACTCTGGCGGCTTGGAATAAGGGACTGCTGTATTGCTCCGGGATCCCGGTCAGCACCTTTAACCCTCGCGGCAGCCAGTCATGCGGGGGTTCGGAAGCATATTCATTTTGACGAGAGAGGCCTGGGCTTTTTTGCCTTGGGCATTGCCAGGCAAAGCCGGCGGCCTGTTGCCATCATTACCACTTCAGGCACCGCAGTGGCCAATCTTTATCCGGCAATCATTGAAGCCAGGCAGTCAGGGGTTCCACTGGTGGTTATCACTGCGGATCGCCCCCCTGAATTGATCGACTGTGGCGCTAATCAGGCTATTGACCAGCAGGCTATTTATGGACGCTATCCCGGGGCAGTGCTTGAATTACCCACCCCGGCCAAAGAACTTCCGTTAAGTTGGGTATTGACGAGCCTGGACCAGGCATTTGCCCGCTCCTGCCAGCAGAAACTCCCCCTGCATATTAATTGTATGTTCAGGGAGCCTCTTTATCCTAAGGGTAACACGCAGGATTATTCGGATCTCATGGAGTCCTGCTCCCGGTGGCTGCCCTCAAACCGGCCCTATACTGTTTACCCCTTACCGAGTGAAGGGGTGATTCGAGGAGACAGCTCCTTCTTGCAGGAGTTTGTTCAGGGTCAGGGTATTTTAGTTGTTGGCCGGGTAGATCCGGGTATTGATAGTGAAGTTATCCTGTCATTGGCTCGCGCATTAGGCTGGCCGATCCTGGCGGATGTTCAGTCCCAGCTGCACGGGCATCCGGCGACATTACCCCATGTGGATCTGATTTTAGCCAGCGAAAAGGGTAAAACTTTGATGGCGAAGGCTGACAGGGTGTTGCAGGTGGGTAGCCATTTTGTTTCCAAGCGCCTGACCAGACTGGTTGAGCGAAACTGGCACTATTATGTGATGCTGGGTGAGGGAAACCGGAGACTGGATACGGGGCATTGTCAGACACATCGTTTGCCAGGTGCCATTGATACATCCTGTGAATCACTTACACGACAAGTGATTTGTATGAAAGGTGAGATAAAGGCCTCTTGTAATGATTGGGCAGATGCATTATCTGACCTCGGTTTAACCATCGCTGAAAGCGTCAGGACGCAGGTGGGAAATGACACTGAACTGACGGAATCATGGATTGGTGCTAATCTGGGGCATTTTCTGCCAGATGACTGTGGCCTGTTTTTGGGGAATAGCCTGCCGGTCAGGCTGGTTGATATCTTTTCAACGGCGCATACCGGTCATGTATTTACTAACCGGGGTGCCAGTGGCATCGATGGTGTCTTAGCCAGTGCCGCAGGCTGTGCTGTGGCCCGGAAGGGGCCTTTGGCATTGCTGATTGGTGATTTGTCCTTTCTTCACGACCTCAATTCCCTGGCACTGGCAAAAAAATCCGGTCATCCCATGGTGATTATTTTGCTGAACAACGATGGGGGAGGGATTTTTAGCATGCTGCCCCTGTCCGGTGTTGCCGAACAAGCCGAAACCTATTTCCAGACGCCCCATGGCCTTGATGCCAGGGGGGCTGCGACAATGTTTGGGATTTCCTATTCTGCGCCAACCTCTTGCCCACAGTTCCGTGACCAGTTGAATGCGGCATTCAGGCAGCCCGGTTGCTCGATCATTGAAGTGAAAACTGCACCAGGGCAGGCTGCTGCCCATATTGGCCAGGTGGTGAAAGCGGTTGAGGCCATATAAGTGAGTTTGTCTTATCGTACCTGGGGAGAACCTGATCATCCGGCAATGCTGCTGTTACATGGATTTTTAGGTGCCACTACAGACTGGACTGATCTGGCAAAAGCACTGGCAGAAACATTTTATCTTGTTGCCATTGATTTGCCCGGGCATGGAAAGAGCCAGAAGGTCTTGCTCGATGGCGATCCAGTCCAGAGGACCTGCCTGATGATCGATGATGTTATAGCAGGGTTGGGGTTAAGCCGGTTTTCTGTGCTGGGATACTCTCTCGGCGGCAGGATTGCTTTGGCTTATGCGCTTTCCAGGCCTGAATGTATCACCCGGCTAATCATTGAGTCAGCGCACCCGGGGTTGTCTTGTGAAGGTGACAGACACCGGCGCTGGCAATCAGACCACGCCTGGATTCAACGTTTTATGTGCCAACCCCTTGAGCAAGTGCTTGATGACTGGTATCAACAACCGGTCTTTCATGATATTCCCGCCGCTCGAAGAAAAATACTGGTGGATCAACGTAAAAGGCAGAATTCGGCTATTCTGGCAAAAATGCTGGAGGCGTTCAGTCTGGCCAAACAACCGGATTATTCAGGGAGGCTGGCAACAGCCGGTTTTCCTGTGCACTACCTGGCCGGTGCCAGGGATCAGAAATTTAAAGGGGTGGGCGAGCAACTTGGCCGTACCGGTTGTCTGACCCGCTTACATACGATCAATGATTGTGGTCACAACATTCACAGAGAGCAGCCATTGGCAATGGCTGCCGTTATCAGAGATTTATTGGACGGATAAAGGAGTTAGTTATGAGTGAGCACGCAGGACAACCCGTGTTTTGGGAAAATTTGTCCGGAGAGTATGAGGACATTATGTACCACAAGGCCGATGGTATGGCGAAGATCACCATCAATCGCCCCAGGGTACATAATGCCTTTCGTCCCCAAACGATTGTGGAAATCCAGAAAGCCCTGGAATCTGCACGTTTTGACGAGGAAGTGGGCGTTATCATTCTGACAGGCGCCGGAGAAAAGGCCTTTTGTTCCGGTGGTGATCAAAGTGTGCGTGGTGATTCCGGTTATAAAGATGATAAAGGTACACACCATCTGAATGTCCTGGATTTACAGCGCCAGATCCGAACCTGTCCCAAGCCGGTTGTGGCCATGGTGGCAGGCTATGCCATTGGTGGTGGCCATGTGCTCCATTTGGTCTGTGATTTAACCATTGCTGCGGATAATGCCCGTTTTGGCCAGACAGGTCCCAAGGTGGGTTCTTTTGATGGCGGCTTTGGAGCCAGTTATTTAGCACGGGTGGTGGGGCAGAAAAAAGCCCGGGAAATATGGTTCCTGTGTCGTCAGTATGATGCCCGGAAAGCGCTGGATATGGGGTTGGTTAACACTGTTGTTCCTCTGGCTGATCTTGAGAAGGAAACCGTGCAGTGGTGCCGTGATATCCTTCAGCACTCGCCCCTGGCCCTTCGCTGCCTGAAGTCCGCAATGAATGCCGATTGTGATGGCCAGACCGGTTTGCAGGAACTTGCCGGTAATGCAACATTACTGTTCTATATGAGCGAAGAGGCTCAAGAGGGCCGCGACGCCTTCCTGGAAAAGCGGACACCGGACTTTAGCCGTTTTGGTCGCAATCCCTAATGCTATTCTCCACTTGAGCTAATGTACTTGCTGCTCTCGTTCCCGGCGTTCCCGCCGGGAATGCATAAAACAGGTTCTTAATGTTTTCATCAGACTTAGGCCGGTGTACTGGCATTTTAGTGGACAGTGCATCCAGTATTACCAGAGCGCGTGTTTTCCGTTATTGCTTGCCCCTTCGTTATCCCCTGCCATTGAAGTCAACCCGGCTAAGGGAGCGAACAGGGTTGGTGATAGAACTGATGGATAAAAAGGGGCAGGTATCCTACGGTGAGGCCGCTCCCCTGCCTGACTTCAGTCTGGAATCCTTTGGGGACACCCAAAAGAACTTGATTAAGGCATGCCATTTTATTCTTGCCTCGGGTAGTTATCATCCTGACCGGGTATCCGAAGGGGATCTACCCTCTGTGGCCTTTGCCATAGAATCTGCACTGTATGGCCTTTCAATAAGGTGCTGGCAAAAAGCACCGGCAGTTGCCCCTCTGCTACTTGGTAATACCAGTGAGATCCGGCAAAGACTTTCAGGGTGGGTGGGGGAGTGGCCGGAGGAATTTAAAGTTAAAGTGGCCAGAGGGACTTTATCAGAGGATATTGACCGGGTATCTCAGGTGCTTCGACAGTTGCCGGAAACCGTTTCTTTGCGAATAGATGGAAACCAGCGCTGGGGCATGGCCGAGGCTGTTGAGTTCGTAAGAGGACTGGAAAAACGACAGGGGAGTGGTGTGAGCGGGCGTATCGCTTATATAGAAGAACCACTGGGCAATCCCCGGGAACTGCCATTTTTTTATCAGAAAACCGGTATGGCCTATGCACTGGACGAAAGCCTGCAGTGTGGTGTATTGCCAGACCTTCACTCTTTCCCGGGCCTGAGGGCTTTGGTTATTAAGCCAACATTGGTTGGAGGGCTTGGAAAGTGTGAAGCATTAATAGAGGCTGCCCGGGGAGTAAAAGCCCGGACTATTTTCAGCTCAGCCTTTGAGTCTGCGCTGGGTGTTCACTGGTTGCAACAGCTCAGTGCGTTCTGGCTACCGGGAGAGTGCCCGGGGTTGGATACCCTGTCTGCGTTTTCTGCTCAACTGATAGACCGTATGCCAGAGCCAGGCCAGTCCTTACCTGCGGAAACCTTGAATCAAATGGAGTTAGTGTGGCAACAGTCCAGACAGTAATGCCCTGCCCCTTAAGAGAACGGGCCTTGGCTTCTCCCCGACAGTGTTTAGTACAGCTGGCAGGGCAGCACTATGCCGGTGTTATTACCAGCCAGGTATCTGCCGCCTTGCTGGACACCTGGGTTGAACAGTATCGTCATGCCTTAAGGGATCAGGGTGTCAAAAAAGATGACCGGCTGATGGTGTTGACCACCTGCTCCCTGGATACAATTATTCTGATGGTTGCCTGTTTGCGCAGTCAAATTATTTTCTGCCCTTTGAATCCTTTATTTCCAGAAAAAAGAATAGTTGAGTATGGTCGGAACATTGGGGCTTCATGGCTTGTTTCTGGAGGAGAGCAGGTGGATAAGGCAGTGGGCTGCATGATTGTTGTCAGTAGGCCTGCCAAAGCGGTAGAGGCTCGAATACCAGAGAAAAAGCTGACCATTGATGCAGAAACCGTTATGGATTTGGTGGCCACTTCCGGAACAACAGGAGTACCTAAGGCCGTAGCTCATAGTTATTACAACCATTTTTATAGTGCTGTGGGTTCCCAACAGGTGATTCCCTTGACTGGCAATGATTCCTGGTTATTGTCCCTGCCTCTGTTTCATGTGGGAGGGCTGGCCATTGTATTCAGGAGTTTATTGGCGGGAGCCTGCATGTGGCTTTATCAAAAAACAGTTCCCCTGAGTCACTTTCTGAAAAAAGCAAGCATAACCCATCTATCATTGGTCAATACCCAGTTATATCGACTGTTGGAAATAGAGTCTGCGGATTTATTTGGCCTTGGCGTCAGGTATATATTACTTGGAGGTGGTGTTGCCTCCCCCGGCCTCGTTAAAAAAGCCCAGTCCCAGGGAGTCAGGGTATTAACCACCTACGGCATGACTGAAATGAGTTCTCAGGTATGCACAGGTGAACCTGTCTTTAACAAAACAACCGTTTCTTCCGGAAGTGTACTGAGTTATCGAGAACTCAGGCTGGCAGCCGACGGTGAAATCCTGGTGAAAGGTAAACCTCTGGCGTTGGGTTACTATAAAGAGGGTAGCCTGATACCTTTTGTGGATAATGAGGGCTGGTATCATACCGGGGATCGAGGGGAATGGTTTGCGGGACAGCTCCTTGTTAAAGGGCGGATGGATAACATGATGATTTCCGGTGGTGAAAATATCCATCCCGAGGAGATTGAGCAGGCCTTAATGGGGCTGCCCGAAATTATACAGGCGGTAGTGGTTGCTGTGGGTAATAAAGAGTTCGGTCAGCGTCCGATAGCCTACGTGCAAACAACTTCCGGTTTACTGGATGAGTTATTTACAAAACATCAACTGGAGGGCAAGATTGCAAAATTCAAGATTCCCGACAGGGTTCTTTTATTTCCTGAATCGGACGTTTATTCTGGAATAAAGGTTAATCGCCGATTATTTCAGCAGCTTGCTGACAAGCAATTTTCATAATCCATTCCACATTACCTGTTGAAAGAAAGTCTGGCGCCTGTTTTTTTCAAGGGTATGACATTGTAAGTTTGACGAATGAACAACAAAGCAGAGCATCAACCTATTCGGGCATTTCTTGCCGTCAGGCTACCCCTGGATCTGGCAGCAACTCTTTATAAAAAGGCACGGCACCGGTTAGTTGGGGCTCAGCAGGAAATGTTCAGGTGGGTTGTACCACAGCAGCAGCATGTGACATTAAAGTTTCTTGGCAATAGTAGTCAGGAGCAGTTGAACCAGCTGGTAGCGTATCTTGAAGAGCAATTAGCAGGCCTGTCTTCATTTGACTGCATGACCGGACGCTTTGACTTTTTTCCGGATGCCAGTCGTCCCAAGGTTCTGGCTCTCCATATGCATTCCGGGCAGCAATTAAGAAAGATTGCGGCTATCTGTGAAGAAGGGGCGGTTCGTATTGGCTTTAAGCGTGAAAGGCGTAATTTCACGCCTCATGTAACACTGGCGCGTTTCAGTAAGCGCCGGCAGGTGACCTATAGTGATTTTTTTAATTTGCCCAGTTTTGTGATGGATGTGGGGGAAGTGGTTTTGATGCAAAGCCATACAACAGAAGAAGGTTCTGTCTATAAAACACTTCATGCTTTCCCCTTGAAACCCTCAAGGTATAGAGCCTAAACCACGCCCGGCTAGAAAATCGTAATTTGATAGATCTACGCATGGCGTGCTTTAGAAACAGCTTCGCTGGATAAGCAAGCTATAAATATCAGTTTTTCGACAGTCTCAGGACGCCGGGAATGAGACTGCATGTCAAACACATTGAAATAGTACAAGTAGTAATCCCTCTCTTGATTATGGTCATACTGCCGCCATTCCTGTTGTGCTAGCGTCTATATCCATAAAATAAATCGGGGATATTTATGGAGCTGGTTTGCCCTGCAGGGAATTTCCCATCTCTAAAAGCGGCTGTGGATAACGGTGCTAATGCTGTTTATATCGGGTTTAGAGATGAAACAAATGCCCGTCATTTTGCCGGTTTGAATTTCAATGACCGTCGTGCTTATAAAGCGCTGGACTATGCAAGAAAAAAGGGAGTTCGCCTTTTTGTTGCTGTTAATACTTATGCTCAGGCACGAAACTGGCAGCGTTGGGAAAAAGCGGTGGATTTATGCTCGGATCTAGGGGTGGATGCGCTTATTGCAGCGGATATGGGGGTCTTGTCTTATGCGGCCCGGCGCTATCCCTCACTCAACTTGCACCTTTCTGTGCAGGGGTCTGCCACCAATCCGGGAAGCTTGCAGTTTTACCATAATCAATTTGGTATTACCCGCGCTGTTCTTCCCCGGGTCCTTTCGTTAAAGCAAGTGGAAAAACTTGTTGCCAGGAGTCCTGTAGAACTTGAAGTTTTCGCATTTGGCAGTTTATGTATTATGGCGGAAGGACGCTGCCTGCTGTCGTCTTATGTGACGGGGGAGTCTCCCAATACTTCCGGTGCCTGCTCTCCTGCTTCTGCTGTACGCTGGCAGGAAACCCCACAGGGAATGGAAACCCGTCTGGGTGGTAAGTTAATTGACCGGTTTCATCAAGATGAACAGGCAGGATACCCCACTCTCTGTAAAGGGCGCTTCAGAGTGGAAAATCGCGTTGGCCATGCCCTGGAAGAACCAACCAGTCTGAATACACTTGACCTGATACCGCAGCTTGCTCAAATGGGAATCAGCGCCGTTAAAATTGAAGGCCGTCAAAGAAGCCCGGCCTATGTGGCAGAAGTAACCCGAGTTTGGCGGCAGGCTTTGGACAGCTACCAAAAAAGCCCAGCCAGCTATAGACCAAAACCGAACTGGGAACAGAGCCTGGAAAAACTTTCTGAAGGCTCTCAGACAACACTGGGCGCATACAGCAGGCCCTGGCAATAACCGGAGAGACGCATGAAACTGGCACTGGGTCCGTTGCTTTATTTTTGGCCGAAAGAAGACGTTTTATCCTTTTATAACAGCGTGGCTGATTCTGTCTTTGACCGAGTCTATTTAGGAGAGGTGGTGTGTTCGAAGCGCAGGCAACTTCGTTTTAATGACTGGATGGGCATTGCCTGTCAATTGCAGGAGGCGGGAAAGGAGGTGATCCTTTCATCCATGACATTGCTGGAGTCAGAGTCAGATTTTGCCCAGGTCACCAAGGTCAGTGAAAACAGCCAGTTCCATATTGAAGCCAATGATATGTCGGCAGTTCAGCTGTTAGTTTCAAAAGGGTTACCTTTTTATACAGGCCCATCGGTGAATATCTATAACGGCCATACCCTGAGGCTATTATTTGAACTGGGTCTCAAAGGTTGGGTACTGCCACTGGAGCTATCCGGTAATAATTTAACTGAAATTCTTCACCAGGCTGAAGCCTTGGGAGTCCGCGGCCTGGAAACAGAAGTGTTCAGCTATGGCTATATGCCATTGGCCTATTCTGCCCGCTGTTTTACTGCAAGAGCCAATGGCCTGGCTAAAGATCAATGTGAATTTTCCTGTATACGATCACCGGCAGGTATTCCCCTGGCCACTCAGGAAGATGAACAGCTGTTTACCATTAATGGTATTCAAACCATGTCGGGACAGTGCCTCGATTTATTGGATCAGTGGCAAGTCATGAAAGATAAAGGGGTATCGGTTATGCGCTTATCAGCGCATTCTGATGATATATTTACTGCTGCTGACCGTCTTTCTCAGAGCATGCAGTTAAGGACGGTGCCAGAACACCCTATACAAGATAGCTATTGCAGCGGTTATTGGTATGGAGATGCGGGTATAAAATCCGGTTCTGGCATTGTCTAAACCGCCCCGAATCTTGCGCAGGATTTTGCTGCTCTTGGTAGCTACTCCTGCGCGGCCTTTCTGCAGTCGTACGGTATCAGAAAACGGGTGTAATATTTCATCAGCAAATTTTCCTCGAGGGTAGTGCTAATATTGTTTGAAGGTCTTTGTAGCAAGAATTAGTTATGTCTTATTATGGGATGATTAGATTTTTTTTCTTATGTTGCTTCCTTGTTTTTAGTCAGCCTGTGTTAGCTGGTAAGAACAGTTCAAAATTTTTGTTGGGAAGCCAAAGTACTGAAATCTATGGCGATAATATAATTGATTCCAGAAATCATCTTATTAGAAGTGGAGGTGGTCCCAGTGAAGGTTTGGACGAGGATGATGAATATATTTCTTGTCGAAAAGGTATTGGAAAGGTAAAAAAATTTTATCATTTGGGTGAATTTTCAAAGGCTATTGAATGGTTGAAAAAAATTGAAAGAAATGAATGCATATCATCACTTAAGATTGAAATTAGAAAAGAGTATTATGAATGGTGTTATAAAAATTTTGAAAAGCTAGGGTGGCATTATTTTTGTGAAGAAAGATATGCTGACTCTGCTGGTTGTTACGATGAGGCTTATCTGTACTTGATGACAATAAAGAAATCTAAATATAAAACTGAGGACGATATTTTATGGAGAGAAGCAAGGCTTCTTCATAAGCGATTTTTGGCTTCCGAAAAACGATGGGGAATAGGAACAGCGATAGTACGTGAACTGGAAAATATAAAATTAAGAGCAATAGAGGTTTTTTATAAGTATGGGCTTTATGAGTTTAATTGTTTTGATAGTTTACATGGGTTACATAAGTTACATGATTTTTTGTTGTCGGGATCATATGAATCCAAAGCATTAACTTTGTATCAACAATATCCGGAGTTTTTTAGAAACTTCTATCCGGCTATTTCGGATATATTTATGGATCTTTCTATTGTTGCCACAGATGCTGAAGACAAAACCCATTATGGACTTTCTGCTATTGCATTTATTAATCTGGCCTATCTTTTTTATACTCACAACTATTGTTATAGTTATGATTCTGCTTTTTATGAGGCGTTTAACCTGGCTGTTAGAAGAGCTGAGTTATTATATTGTTTTGTTTCTCGGGTTATTTCTGAATCGGGCTTAAACAAAGAAAATTCTCGTTTATGTGATGGGTTGAGGGGTTCTGCTTATGACTGTTTAATACATTATGCTAACCAGGATGAGCGACTTCATGCTTTTGATGAGAATGCCTCCAAGACCTTTAAGAATGCTTGTGACATGTTAGACTCTGTTGTGCATATGTTAAAATAACCGATTCTTTAACCCTAGCATCATAGAAGGGCATTTTTAATATTGATGATTTTCCTGATGCTGATTATCCTTGAAGAAAGACCTTGAGAATCGGGTATCAGGGATATGACAAAAATTAAGACAACCCAGGCTATTGTTGATGGCACAGAGTTTGCGCTTTCTATCTTCTATGACCCTGAAGATGGTGTGCTGACAATAGCTGGAAAGGATGGTATTTCTGATGATGCGGAGGTTGAAGTGTCATTGGCTGATATTATTGCCATAGATCCTTCCATGGAGGGGATTGAAACCCTTCCCAGGGACTGGCAGGCCATAAGGAAAACGGCAGGTGATGCCTGGTCTATTGGCCCGGTCAGTGATTAGCCCCGTTGGCCGGGAGTGATCCCGGTTTCCTTACAAGGTCGTTGCAAGAATACAAGCCCTTTTTATCGCACCTTATCCTTAGTGAATCAATTTACTCAGGCCAGATTGGACTTTATTGCTTAAAGTGAGTATTGCCCGGATTTCAGCGGGAAGCTGCTCCATCTCGAGGCTATCCAGCAGGTTTTTAATTCCCAGACCCAGCTCGGTATCGCCTTCAATCATTAATTTTCTCTGGAAAAACAGAGTGTCAGGGTCTTCCTTACGGGTAGCCAGTGATATAAAGGCAGGAATGGTTCCCCTGAACTCAACATCACAGGGACGGGGTTCCACAATGTTAAGCCGGGTTCCATCAAATCCCAAATGAATATTAAAGTTAATATCACTGAAATGTATCTTTAGCCAGCGATCTTCGAGAAAATCAAAGTCACCTTCTTCTACAGGAACCTTGAACAAGCGGTTAATCAGGCGCTCAATGGGTGCCGCAATAACAGTTGTTGGCAGTAGCTTGATTGGTAAACCAAGAATGGATGGGTCTGGAACCGGTGGAAGCATTTTGACCATATTGACTCCTTAGTATTCTAATTTTAGATATTGCTCAATTTTTTCCTGACTCAGGCCATAAAGCTGATCCAGTAAGTTAACCTGAAGTGAACCTGGCCCCTTACTCTCTTTAGCTGCCAGTTCACCGGCAATGCCAAGGCAGGCAAGGGCTGATACTGACGCCTGCCAGGGCGATGGGCAGGTAGCCAAAAAGGCGCCTATCAATGCTGTTGCAGTACATCCGGTGCCTGTGACCCGAGCCATCATCGGGTGACCATTTTTGATACGGGCTAACCGCTTACCATCAGCAATCAGATCGGTTTTTCCGGTGACAGCAATGGTGAGATTGTACTCGCCTGCCTTTTCATTCAAAAACTGGAGCGTTGATTCGCTGGATATACTGCTATCCACGCCCTTGCCACCGGATTGGCCGGAAAATAATGCCATAATTTCGGAGGCATTGCCTCTGACTACGGAGGGTTTCAATCCAAGTAAGCGCTGGTTTGACTCGAGGCGAAAAGGGGTGGCACCGGCACCCACAGGATCCAGAATCCAGGGTTTATTTTGCACGCTGGCAGTATTTGCAGCAGCTAACATGCTTTCCAATCGGGTTGCAGTGATCGTGCCTGTGTTAATCACAAGACTGCCTGCCAGTCTAACCATATCGCTGACTTCTTCAATGGCATGGGCCATTACCGGGGAGGCTCCAATAGCCAGTAAAGCATTGGCAGTGGAGTTTTTAACTACCTGATTGGTAATGTTATGAACAAGTGGCTGTATAGACCTTAATTGCTCAAGGCTATTGGAAATCTCACTATGCATAAGCCTACTGTGAATTTTCATCATTAATTGAAGAAGCTTCAACATACACGCCTTGTTGCTGTATGCAAGTGAAAAGTGGTTTGAGCTGAGCCTGTAGCTTTTGAGGGCAGAATAACGGGAGCGCTGATAAAACGCTACTGCCAGCTATCCAGCTAATTTCTAACAATAAATAACAATAAGTGACTTTTATTTTCTGGGGTTAATAACTGTATTATGTTTATTTTCTGGTTTATAAGTCTGTGTTATTTAAAATAATAAGAGCTTAAAACTGTTGAAATGTTCCTTGAATAGTTATATTTTTTGCACGCTTTTTATCTATTGTATCTCAATAAATCAAGACCAGCAGGCTCACTGAAATGAAGTGGCCATAGGTATGTATGGCTGTTTCCGAGGGTAATATGGCGATCAAAAGGGAAGTGCTGGCAGATATATTTGCCTTGATAACATTCAGCCTGGTGACAGGTTTATTTATAGAAATCATGATAGCAGGGCTTAGTATTGAGCAATCAATGATGTCACGTCTGCTCAGCATCCCTGTCAACCTTATGATTGCCCGACCCTATGGCTTGTACCGGGACTGGATTATGTGCAAAGGTAGAGCGAGTGGGGCAAGCCAGCTGCGTTTAACCTTTTTGGATGTTATTGCCTATGTTACCTTCCAGTTGCCAGTCTATGCAGGACTGGTTGCCAGTGCAGGTGCTTCTGTTGACCAGATTGTAGTGGCTTGTGCCATGCAGGTGGGGGGATTTGTTTTACTTGCCCGCCCTTATGGTCTTTACTTGCAGGGTTGTCGTAACTGGATGTTGAGGGCTTTTTTGCAGCCAGTATGAGGTCAAAATATCCAGGTTAGAAAAAATGGTTATAGCTTTGCTATAACCGTTTTTTATTTAATTATAATTTTCATGGATAATACTGATAACTTTAACTTAGCAACACATTCAAGATGTCTCATATGCCACTGATACAACCTGTGTCAAAGGGGTGGAGCACCCTTAGCAAAGCGGAAAAGTTTACCTGGCTATTCTGGGGGCTGGTCACAGCTTTTATTTTTTATAAATGTATTAGTGACCCTTCTGGAAGGACGGTGGTCAATAATTACCTGGAAGCTGCCCGGTTCTGGATTGCGGGGGAACCCGTTTATTTTGGCAATCATGGTTTTCTTTACCTGCCCCAGTTTGCTTTTCTGGTGTCTTTTATCGCAGAGTTGCCACGATGGCTGGCGGAGGTGATTGAGCGGATGGTTCAGCTTCCCCTGTTACTGGCAGGGTTGTTTACCTTTTGTCGCTTTATCGCCAGGGAGAAGGAGAAAAGCTTTTTCCCCCTGATGACCCTGGTTGTTTTTCTTATCAGCTTTTCAAGCTTCAGGAATGGCCAAACCAATATAGCCACCCTGGGATTGATGCTGTTGTCTATAGTGGCCTTAACCTCCAGCCAGTGGAATAGGGCCGCTGTATTTATGACCTTGGGAATAGTCTTCAAGCCCACATTTATTGTGTTCTATTTACTGTCCGGTGCTCTTCATCGGCCCATGTACTGGCGATTACCCTTGGGGCTGCTGGTGGCATTTTTGCTGCCAATGCTTTTTGCAAGTCCCGGGTATGTCATTGATCAGCATCTGGGGTTCATACAAACCCTGGTGGATGCGGTGGAGCTGGGTGTCCATAAAGCGGACTGGGCCAGTTTCTTTGGCATTTTTCCCCAGGTAATGGGGGTCTTTGTTCCTGAAAAGTTTCAAACGGTGGTTCGACTGATACTGGCTCCTGTCACCTTATGGCTGGCCTGGTATGCCAAAAAACACTACAAACCGGAAATGGCTGCTTACTATATGTATGCGCTGCCAGCCTGTTACCTGATGCTATTTAATCCCCGCAATGAAAACAATGACTATGCCATTTTGTCGGCGGCCATTGGCTTTTGGTTGGCGGCAGCCACCCATCGCTATGGTAGTGGTGTCTTGAAAGGTTTTTCCTGGTTCATTTTATTGGGAATTATCGGTGCCTATGAAATTTCAGTGCGCTTGACTCCCGGTATGGATGCCTGGGTATCACCGATAATGGGGACAGTGTTTACTCTCTTTCTGCTAATGCGCCTTTTTCTGGGGCGGGATGAACGCTTGCCTGGAAAATGAACAGTTCCGGCTTGATCTGCGTAATCGTTTTTATAGGACAGTTTTTTGATAGACTGTCCACTTGTTTCCGGGATGGAGTGATTGTAAACATGTCTCGTATAGCGCTGTTATATATGAGCCGTGAAGGCCAGACAAAGAAAATTTCTGAAAAAGTAGCCCTCTGCCTTCGGCAAGCGGGACATGGGGTTGAAGTATACTCAATAGATAGCATGACCGGGTCTTTTGCATGGGATGAGTTTGATGCAATAGTTTTGGGGTGTTCCATTCGTTATGGTAAGCACCATGCGCCTTTTAGAAAATTTGTTGATCAATATGCACGGCAGTTAAATAGCAAGCCCAGCTTTTTTTTCTCTGTAAACCTCACCGCAAGAAAGCCCGAACGGGCACAGCCATACAATAATCTGTATTTGAAGAAATACCTTGAGTCTATCCAATGGCAGCCTGATAAGGTAGAGGTCTTTGCGGGTGCTTTGCTGTATTCGCAATATGATTTTTTTAATAAAGGTATGATCCGATTGATCATGAAAATGACCGGAGGACCCACGGATACAAGTGTTGATACGGAATTCACGGACTGGAGTCGTGTGATAAGTTTTGCCCGTGATATAGATATTTTTCTTAGCCGGTCTTCTGACGCTATGGATGAAGATTATAACCATTTACACCGCAGGGTTGCTTCTTAAGTCACTGCTTTATACTGGTAATAAAGAGCTTGCCCAGCGGCCAGGACGCTGGGCATTATAGAAAAACACTATTTTTCAGGGGAGAGTGTGATACCCAGTAAAAGTGCCATGCCATAGCATGTGGGGATAATTAATGAGATGGCCAGAATGATATAGTCTATAGCCATGCTATTTCTCCTGGTTTTTATTGTTGTTTGTATATGACTCGTTTTAAACCTGTGATCAGATCTTATATGAGCATGCGTGACTACTTATACCATGAATTCACGTAAAAAATACACTTCTTGCTTTTGAATAATGGACTCTCTCAATAGGGCTTTAAAATGTGCGATTGATATTACTATAAATTGAATGGCTTAATGATCTGTTAACTACAATCATATGATTTGCATATCTGATCTTGTGTTCAAGGAGGCCGTCATGTTTAAGCGAGTGAAGGCTGTTATCTGTATTTTTTTTCTTGGTTTCACATTATCAATGGGCATTACATTTGCTGGAGCACCTATTAAACTGGATCAGTTTGGGGACTTGGGAGAGATCATCGGCCTCGAATTTTATAATGAGAATTATATATTTCTTATTTCCCGGAAAAAACTTTTTGTTTTTATCAGAGAAAATAATGAAAGCGATATTTTTCCAGCTCATCAGTATAGATATTATGAATTGAGTGATGATGCTATCAGGGCTGAGTTTTCCAGGAAAAAACAGCGAATAATGATCATTCATAAAAACGCAAGCTACACAGTCTGTCCTGTGGATGAAGAAAAAGGAGTGCTAGAAGATGCTTTCGAAACACTTGAAATTGAAGTTGGGAGAGGTATAGGTGATATTAAAGAAAGCCAGTGTTGATGCATATAGTGGTGTAATTATAGTGCCAGGAGTAGGCCCTGATACCCTTTTAATCAGGGATTATGATTGCAATTCCATCACTGAGTGTAAGATTGGTTTTGTTCCACAGGAGGGTAGTTCGATTTATATGACCCCAAACTATCGGCAGTTGCTTCATATCCAAGGAGAGGTGTTTCATGTATGGGGGAACCATCGGTTAAGGCGTCGATTGTATCTCTGGGAATACGAATATGGGGGTAAATTATTTGGTTTAAAATTTAGAAATAAACCTATTAAATGCTCAACAGTAAGTGAGAATAAGGATCGGGTAGCTTTATCATTAGATGATGGTCAAGTGTTAATATTTCAAAGAAATATCTCGAATGCAGGGTGGTCAACGACCGGTCACTTGTGTGGTACGATGCCAGATAATCCTGTAGCAAGCTTCAGGCATCCAGGGGAAGGTAAGATTAATTTTGCGAAGTTTGGTCATAAAGATCAACATTTGCCGACATTGCAACAACATATTGAAGCGAGTAAAAGTACAGCCTATATCTGGCGAAGGCAACATAAACATGAATTGAATCCCATTAAAGGGAATCCGGGAGGGAAGATACTTTATCCGGTAGAGGAGTATCCATGGTTAACAGACACTTCTACTGTTTTGAATTTTGACGTGCCAATGCTTCAAGCTGCATTAAGTCCATGTGGTCGTTATGTAGTAACGGTTTCTACCGCAGAGCTTCAAATCTGGAGAGTTCCACAGGAGTAGGGTGTATAAACGTCAACAGCCCCTAATTATTGCTATTATAAATTCCTTTGACATGCCAGCTTGTTGGAATATGCAGTTTTAGCTTATTCAGAATCTGCCCCATACAGGCGAGAACATCAAACTGTGCCGCGAGTACCTGATATTGTGCCTGGGTGTACTGGCCTTCTGCCTGATAACTTTCGCTCTCACTGTTGAGCAGGTCAATCAGGCTGCGTCTGCCAATATCGTATTGTTTTTTGTAGGAGTCAGCGGTTTTTTGGCTGGCATCCTGATACTTTGCCAGGTGAGGTTCCTGCTCCAGGGTTAGCTGAAGCCTTGCCCAGGCGTGACGGAGTCGAACCAGGATATCCCGGTGTGTTTCCTGTTGGTTGGCCCTGCTTTCTTCGGCTCGGTAGGCGGCTGCCTGACGTTTTGCCGAGTGGGCACCACCGCTAAACAGGTTGTAGGATAATGATACGACGGCCATGGTATCGTCATGCCGCCCTTCCATGCCATTGACATTTTTATCCCAGCGTTTGGTGACAGACAGGTTGACGGAAGGCAGGAAAAGGCTGCGGCTCTGGTCATAGGCGGCCTCTGATGACTTCACCTCATGGCCCATGGCGAGGAGTGCCGGGTGTTCACTGACGGTAATCTTAATGGCTTCATCCAGACTTTCAGGCAGATAGGCGTATTCGAAAGAAGGGGGCGTCAGTTCGCCAGGAAACTGGTTGGTTAACTTGATATAGCTGCTTTCAGCATCTTTCAGGTGATGAGTGGTTTTAATCAGTTCTGCCTGTGCACGGGCAAGTCGTCCATCAATCTGATAAAGCTCGGACTCGTTACTAATGCCCTGTACTGATCGATGCAGTATAAAACGATGTATGCGTTGATGAACTTCCAGATTTTTTTGGGCTATCTCTACTTGTTTTCTTGAGTTGAGTACATCGAAGTAAACCTCACTGACTTTTTGGGCCAGTGATTCAGCTGTGACCCTTAGTTTTTCCTGGTCGGCATACTTTTGTTCTTTCGACTTCTCAAGCTCATGGGTTGTAGAGAAACCGTGAAAAAGGTTTTGGTTAATGGAAAGTGAGTTTTGGTGAACCTTGAAATTGTGCTGGTTGAGGGGTGGCTTATCGCCTCTGTCACGGGTTAAGGGGCTATCCAGTCGTTGGTAGCCAATGCCGGTGTGGATATCTACCGTGGGCAGATAACCGCTTCGTGCTTCATTCACTGCCGTTGCGCTGGCCTGGAAACGGTTGAGGGATGCCTGGGCCTGGGGGTTATTCTCAAGGGTTGTGTTTATAGCTTCTTGCAGGGTTTCAGCCCATGCAGTATCAGATTCAAATAGCAATATCATCAAAAGCGTGACTATCGAAGTAGACAATTTTTTATTCATTGAGAGTAAAGCCTGCTATGAATTTGATATATCCGGTTATGACATCTGGGGGTTTGCTTTTAATCTATGGCTGTATGAGGCTAGCACAAATGTAGTATTTGTCAGGAAGGAAGTGATTTAGGAATATTGTAATAAATAAAATAAAGAAATAAGGATGTAAAAAAATGAGAATTTTAAGCTATAAAAAATTATTGATCACAGGATTTTTGGCGTTAGTGGCTATGGCTGTCAGGGCTTCACCGGTTCTGGATGAGCGTGGACTCAGCTCTGAGCTGGTTCCAGGAGGGATTTACATTGGCCATGCCGAGCCGGGAACCCAGATATTCTATGAAGGAGAGGCGGTTAGAGTTTCAAAACAGGGGTGGTTTATACTGGGATTTGGTCGTAATGCTGAACTGGTACAACACTATCAACAGGTTTTACCCGGTAAGCCCCCTGAAGAGGTCGAGCTAAAACTGCAACCCAGGGAATATAAAATTCAAAGGATTAATGGCGTAGCAAAAAAGTATATTCAGCCAGCCAAGGCTGTACTTGCCCGAATTCAACTTGAAAATGGTCTTGTTAAAGAGGCAAGAACCCTTGATTCCGGTTATACCGATTTTTTTGAAGGGTTTAGCTGGCCATTAACAGGGCCTGTAACCGGTGTTTACGGGAGTCAGCGATACTTTAATGGCAAGCCTCGCAGACCCCATTATGGTGTGGATGTTGCGGCTCCGGTGGGTACGCCAGTGGTTGCTCCTGCTGATGGTGTAGTCACTCTGGCAGAGTCAGATTTATATTTTTCCGGGGGAACGGTGATTATGGATCATGGCTTTGGCCTCTCTTCCAGTTTTTTGCATCTTAGCCGGGTATCTGTGGCCAGGGGGCAGGTGGTTAAAAGGGGGGATACGATTGGTCTGGTTGGAGCGACAGGTCGAGTTACCGGGGCACACCTGGACTGGCGTATAAACTGGTTTGATAAGCGCCTTGATCCCCAATTGCTGGCAGGGGCGCAGAATCGTTAATAAGTAGTTAGGGACTGTTGACGTTTGATCGTGAACTCAGTGGCTCGTAAAGCGGTTTTCCGCAATACCCAATGGGGCACGCCGGGCGGACTGGTGCAGGCATAGTTGTTCTACGTCAAGCCAGTCCAACGCAGTCGGAAAGCCGCTTTACGAGCCACCCGAAGGGCCAAAACCAGCGATTCCGTGCCGTCGTTGCAGTAGCTTGAAAGACGTGAGTATTCCTGCGCTACTGCGTCTAGCCACGAAACCGCTGGTTTTGGCTGAGCTCACGATCAAACGTCAACAGTCCCTAGCAGTAGCGCTAATATCCTTAAACAGGCAGTAGGGAATGGGAGGTCAGTATTCCCCACTCTCTACTCCAGTATCAGGTTAATTGAAATGGCTGTTTTTGATAAACAACGACTGCCTTCGGCAGAAGAGGCGCTGCCAGGCCGGTCAACCCCTGTTTCTGTGCCATCAAGACACTTTATTAACGGGCACTCATTAGCACCTCCCTTTCCTGATAATATTGAATTGATTTATCTGGGAATGGGGTGCTTTTGGGGGGCAGAAAGGCTCTTTTGGCAGCAGGGAGGTGTTTGGACAACGGCTGTGGGTTATATGGGAGGGTATACAGCCAACCCCATCTATGAAGAGGTGTGTTCAGGGCTGACGGGGCATGTTGAGGTTGTGCTGGTGGGATATGATCCACAGATCATTGCCACCGATAGTGTTATCCGGCTCTTTTGGGAAACTCATGACCCCACCCAGGGCATGAGACAGGGGAATGATAAGGGCTCCCAATACCGGTCAGCAATCTTTGTGACCTCCCCGGTGCAGCATGAGCTGGCCATAAGATCGCTGGAGCGGTATCAGAAAGCTCTCAGTACGCAGGAAGGTGGCAAAATAACCACTGCTATCGAGCAGGCTGGCACGTTTTACTATGCGGAGGAGTACCATCAGCAGTATCTGGGAAAAAATCCAGGAGGTTACTGCGGTATTGGGGGAACTGGAGTCTGTTTGCCTAACGAATAAAAAAAGCGGGTAACCCGGGAAATAGATACAGGCTACCCGAACGCAGTTTGCTGAGTTAAAACCCTTCAGAATTTAAATGAACATGCCACTTAAGATAGTCGTGTTCTTCAAGTTTTCCGTAAGTGAATATCCGTAATTTGTTGTGAATAATTCTTATTTTGGCTGAGTGGTGGTTGCCGGGGGCTCATTTCTGGATAACCCCCTGACAAGGTATCTGACAGGGTTAAGGTGAGCCAGTATATCCTGTGGAACCGGACTGGGGTCCCCATTGATCATTGCTGCCAGAATTTCTCCTGCTAACGGGCAGGTGATCAGTCCCCTGGAGCCATGCCCTGCGGTTATATAGAGTCCACTGAGAAATTCAGGGGCCTTGCTAAAGGGGTGCTTTCGGTTTTTTCTTAGTGGTGCAAAGTCATTCAAAAAGACTTTCCTGTCAACAATGGGGCCAACAAGAGGGAGATAGTCGGGGGTTGTGGAACGGAATCCTGCTTTTCCTCCTTCTATCTGACAACGGCCTTCATCAAGAGCCTGGGTAAATGACGGTAGCCATGCTGATTGCATGGTTAGGTTTCGTTCATGATCAGCATCACTGACCGACAGGTCGTCCGAGTGAAAATCAAAGGTGGCTCCCAGGGTATGGGCCTGTTGCCAGGCCGGTGCCACATAACCCTCACCACAGACTACGCTGCCAAGCTTGCTGCTGTGTTCAGTGGCTTTAACCCGGGTGACCTGTCCGCGAATTCCCTTGATGGGTAAGTGGGATAACTGGGGCAATTGTATGCTGGATAATCCGCCAGCGATAATCACGGTATTCGCTGTCATGAATGGCTGTTCCTGGCTTTTTAATAGCCAGTTATTAGTGGTTTTAATCAGCTCATCAATAGCCACCCCGGTTTTGACCGTAATATGGGGATGGTCAACCAGGGCCTGGCAAACAGAGGGAGGACTGACCCAGCCGGCTTCAGGAAAATACAGCCCGTTATGCTCAATAGGCAAGCCGGCGATGCTGGAGAGTTGCTTTTTATTCAGTAACTGCAGAACCTCATCCGGTAACTGATAGTGCAACTGTTGATAGCGGCGAGTGATTGATTCAGAGGTACATAGCTGGATGACCCCACAGGGATGTTGCAGGCCGGGATGCTGTTTCTCCAATTGCCTTAACCGGTTGAGTGTAAAGCTATAGCCCTGTAATACCAGTTGGCTTAGCGGAGTGTTATTTGCCGATAGCTTGGCGTAGAGGATGCCCTGGGGGTTGCCGGAGGCTTCAGTGGCTAACTGCGGGTGCCGTTCCAGTAGCGTGACCTTCCAGCCCCGTTCAGCAAGGGAGCGTGCACAACTGGTGCCTGCCAGGCCACCACCGATAACAACTGCACTCCGGTCAGGGGAATGGTGACTGGGTATTTGGTTCCATACTGCCTGAGGTACTGCTTGTTCTGGCATTTGCTGAAGTTGGCCGCAAATCATATGGCGCTTTCGACCAAACCCCGGGGTTTTCTCAATAGAAAATCCGGCTTGCTGGAGACCATTCCTTACCATTCTGGCAGCGGTAAACGTGGCATAAGTGGCATTTTCAGCACTTTTCTCAGCCAGGGTTCTGAATAATCCGGGTTGCCACATACCCGGATTTTTGGAAGGGGCAAAACCATCAAGAAACCAGGCGTTAACTTTGGCTTCAATGCCGGGAAGGGTGTTCAGCGCGTCTCCCACAAGCAGGGTCAGGCGGATGCGACCTTCGGCAAATATCAGGTGGTGGAATCCCTGGCAAGCAGGCATATAGGCCTCAAGGAGCAAATGGCTGTATGTGGCAAGCTCGGGCCATAGTGATAAGGCTTTTTTCAGGTCACGGGTGCTTAGTGGGTACTTCTCTGTGGAAATAAAGTGCAGCTGGCCTGTTGCTGGCGCATGTTGTTCAAACAATTGCCAGGCGCATAAAAAGTTCAGGCCGGTGCCAAAACCTGTTTCCCCGATTACAAAGGTTTGATTAGGGGTCTTTGCCCTGTGTAGTTGGCTAAAGCGCTCTTGAAGTTTGTTGTGGTCCAGAAAAACATAACGGGTTTCTTCAATGCCTGAGACTTTGGAGAAATAGACATCGTCAAACTGGCTCGACACGGGCTGACCGTTATCATCCCATTCCAGGGTGGCGTTCATAGTGGCATGGGTAGAAGAGCTATTAGGCATTATTCAGGTCTTCCGGATTCTCAGGAGGTGAAAAGTCTATCTGAAATGGCTTGGGAACAGTTTAGTCGCTTTATTTGCTGGAATAGAGCCATAGCCTGTTCAGAGTTTTTACTCATCATGCCCAGCCACTGCTTGAGGCGGCCGGTGATATAGCGGTTGGTGTCGGTAATAAAGTAAGGATGCTCTTGCGCAGGATAATGGCTGAAATCCATTACTTTTTTGACAAATCCTTGCAGCAGGGGCAGAGCCTGGCTCCAGAGATGGTCTTGGGACAGGCCTGCCTGGTCAGTTTTGATCTGTAGGGCCAATAACGGGTTTCTTAAAATTCCCCGCCCTATCATGATCCGGTGACAACCCGAAACTTTCTGGATTTGCCGGGCGTCTTCCACCGTCCAGATATCACCATTGGCAATCACCGGGATACCAATGCTTTCCCTGATACGGGCAAGCCACTGCCAGTGGGCGGGTGGACGGTAAGCCTGGACTTTGGTTCTGGCATGAACCGCCAGTGCGGAGGCGCCAGCGCTGGCGATGGCGTGGGCATTTTCCAGGGCCAAATCCGTATTATCATAACCCAGGCGCATTTTTGCAGTGACCGGGACTGATTCAGGTACTTGTTGCCGGATGGTTTTGACAATGCGGTGAATCAGCTCTGGTTCTTTCAACAGGACAGCACCCCCTTTATGTTTATTAACAGTGCGAGCCGGACAGCCGAAATTTAAATCAACACCCAAAGCTCCCATTTTGGCCGCTTTTTCTGCGTTGAGAGCCATCATTTCCGGGTTATTGCCCAGCAATTGAATATGAACCGGAGTTTGATTTCTGGTGGTGCAACCATGACGAAGCTCCGGACAAAGCCGGTAAAAGGTGGAGGATGGGAGTCTGGTATTGGTAATACGGACAAATTCTGTGACGCAGAGGTCAAGGCCGCCTGCCTCTGACAGAAGTTCCCTCATCAAATAATCAACGACGCCCTCCATTGGGGCGAGGGTTATATGCATGCTGTAAACGGGTATTCTGAAAATGGGAAAATTTAGCAGAAGTGCCGGTGTCAGGGAATGAGGAGTAATGCGACTCCCCTCCCTATTTGTGATTTGCCAGAAAGTAAGGTAACAATGAATGAATCAATGAATAAAAAAATAATACACTTCCCCATGAATTTTAACCTGTTCTTTAGTGCCCGGCGGTATGCCACCACATTTTTATTGATGATCTGTTGCCTGTCTCTACAGGCTGAAAC
Source organism: Endozoicomonas sp. Mp262 (assembly GCF_025643335.1). Classification (NCBI taxonomy): domain Bacteria; kingdom Pseudomonadati; phylum Pseudomonadota; class Gammaproteobacteria; order Oceanospirillales; family Endozoicomonadaceae; genus Endozoicomonas; species Endozoicomonas sp. Mp262. Next base: position 3,065,509 of record NZ_CP092489.1, read on the forward strand.
CATTGTCAGCTGCCCCCGGGGAATGCAATACCAGTCCGCCACCTGTTATTCCGTTTGTCCGGAAAATTATGATCAGGAAGGGGTTTATTGCAGGGCGCAATGCCGGGATGGTTACAGTTATAATAACCTGACCAGCCAATGTTCAAAGGGCTTCTTTGGTGCTTTTTATACGCCGGATCGAAAACAGCGGAGCATTGCTTACCCCAGTACCTGTGAGTCCACGAGTTTTACCCGGGCAGTGGATACCCGTGCTGATCCGGAGGTTTTTACTTTGCTGATAGCCTCTGATACCCAGTTACCCTGGGGTCCTCCCGGTCGTCGTAGTTCAGCAGATTCAGAGCTGGTGTTTGGGAAAAAAAGCAATCACCAGCAAGTGGAGGCAATGAATGCCATTCAGCAGGTGGCTCACACCCATGGCGGTACCAATATTACCGGTCAGTGGCCAAATACATCCTACGTTACCAGGGGGGGAGGCGCTGTTACTAAACCGCTTGGTTTGATTTTGAATGGTGATTTGACCGCCTACTGGCATGACTGGCAGGTGGATCTCTATAAACAGTATTACCATACAGCGGCCACTGATGAGCCAGGTGTTGCCAATTTAAAACTAAAGTTATTTCCGGGGCTGGGTAACCATGACTATGCCAATAACCTGAATAGGGGGGGGCAGGGTTGCTGGTGGAACCGTAACCTGGAATATATGGCCCTTGGTTATAATGGCTGTGCTAAAAATGCCACCCATTATATTAAGACTATGGTGAGTTGTAATGGCGTACCTAACTTTGAAAGCAACAGGGTTACCAGTTTTGATGAGGGGAGTTTGGCTTACTCTTTTGATATCGGGCGTTATCATTTTATCCAGTTGAATAATCATCCCGCCTATACCGCTTCAGAAATAGGTATCACCGATGCTTTTGAATGGCTGCGACGGGATCTGGATAGTGCCTCACGGGCTGGTAAATATATCGTGATCAATTTCCATGATTATGGCGAGCATATGGGAATTTATAATCCCCAGTTTGTTAATTTGATGGCATCAAATACTAAAAATGTTATTGCGGTGTTTGTTGGTCATGTGCATCAGGTCTGGGGGCATACATACACAGTACCCCGCACCAATATACCGGTCTTTAGAAGTGGTGCTGCGGAGTATAATACGTTCTTGTTGGTCCAGTTTGGTAAGGACTATATGAATGTGGGGGTGGTTAGCAGTTTGCTGGGCACTCCCAGGTTTCTTAACCATAGTAGTCAGAGAAACTTAAAGACCTGGGAGTATTCAGATATTCTCAATTGAGCAAGCCTGACAACAGCCCCTATGGTGAAAGGAAAACATTTTGCACCATGAAAAACGGAGGAGCAAAATGTTTTTCCCAACAGAGTGGGAGAAGGCTTTATGAGTTATCCTGTGAGACGTTCTCCAGTAACTTTGCGGAATCAGCAGTGCTACAACCGGTAAAGCTGATATCCTGTAGCGTTACTGGTGCGGCGGGAGAAAAACCTTCTTTTCCTGTATCAAGCAAAATAGTTTCATCATCCACAGGTGCAAGTTGCTCGGGAAGGCTTTTTATTTTTTCCCATGTTTTTCTTTGGTCTGTGGGTACTTCAAGAGCTGTGTCGAGGGTTCGTATAATCTTGTCATAGTTTTTCTTCTGTGTGCTATCTGATAGTGCCTCTTTTTTCTCTGTGGCCATGCCTTTTAATGTTTTAATCTGTTCAAGGGTTAAAGGTGTTTTTTTGACCAGTGCGGCAAAGGTATTGGCATGACCCCTGTGACAAGCCCAGTGGAGAGCGTGCGCAGGTTTTTCTTTGGTATCTGTGTCCCTCGGCATGTTTTCATCAGGGTGTAGCGGGTCTGCCCCTGCTTCCAAATGAAGTGTTACCTGTTTTATGTCTGGTTCAGAGCCTTCTTTTTTGCACAGTTCACACAGCTGGTTAGAGCAGTTTTCCATACTGTCCTTCATCTGTTCCAGGGTTTTATGAATGGCAGCCTGCCCTTCTATTAAAAGGCTATGGTCAAGTGGTTTAATGGTATGTAATAACGTCTTTATTGTTGCCAGGCTTGGGTAGTTACCTTTTTCTTCTGCTGCTTTTAGCATGATTTTAAAGCTCTTTACATCACCCATACGGCATATTTGTAATAGCGGGGCATTACCCCCATCTGCGGAATCAGAGTGAACAAGCATAAAGGGATCAGCCCCTTTTTCGAGATGTTTTTTTATGGCTTTGTGGTGTGGCCCAGGGTTACTTTGTAGAGTCTCCAATAATTTTTTGGTTTCTTCCTCTGCCTTATTGTAACGCCATGCCTGGATTCCCATTCTTAGCCCCTGAATGTCAAGCCAGAGTGATTTAAGCTTGCTAATGTACTGACCTTCTTCGGCTCTATTGTTTTTTATTGCCAGTGCTATTTTATTGTAATCTTTCATTAGGCGTTTAAGCTGAAGCAGTGCTTTGGCTTCAGGGTTGGCAATTAAATAGTATGCAGACCGGCATAATCCAAGCAGTGCTCCAACCCCGGCACCGGCAATACCGCCAATACCCGCAAACATCAGGCCGGGGCCAATAAGTCCTGCAATGAATCCTCCCGGGCCAATGGTGGCACCAGCACCCAGGCCTCCAACAACACCCAGTGCCAGGCCAGTACCACCACCAATAGCCGCTCCTGTTAAGGCACCCCACTTGGCATGATGTTTGACATTGGCCTTTATTTCGCTGGCTCCTTCCTTGAGTCGCTCCCAGGCGGAACCTTCGCTGGAGAAAATAGTATCAATATTGACCGCCTCTGCCTTTCTCTCATCAAGGGATGCATCGAATAGAGGGTCTTTATCCGTAAGCAATCTGGCAGCATCTGCCAAAATAGCACCAAGAGGGTCGTGTTTGCGTAACCGACGTGATCGCCAGCGGTGAGAAATAGCCTGTCCAATCTTTGATTGTGTGACTCGATGAAAAAAGTGACGCTGGGAGGGCGATGTGCCAAGAGTAGGCAATTTATACCTCCTTGTATAATAAAAGCCTGAATTAATTGTTTCTATAGCTGGTTTGGGTAAAATAACGGTTAAACAGACCGTACTCCATCTCAGTTATCAATTTGTACGTCATCTATTAAATATAAATAACAAATGCCTTAATTGGTACATGGATTTGATGATTATGCCAGATAGCATTACAGAGGGACTTTATCTTCTTGGGATGGGAATGGGTGTTGTCTTTTTATTTTTGACATTGCTGGTTATTTTAACCGGACTGATGTCAAAAATGGTCGGTTATTTCTATCCTGAGCCTGCCGCTAATACCGGGAAAGTTAATAAGGATGCTGATAATGAAGTCATAGTGGCCATTAGTGCAGCCATTCATCAGCACCGCAAGCTAAAAAAATAACAAAAACAAATGGAGCTACACGCTATATGTCAGAGGCAACCCGTCCTTTAGGGATCACTGATGTGGTTTTTCGAGATGCACATCAGTCGCTGTTTGCAACTCGCTTGCGGTTGGAGGATATGTTACCTGTCGCAGAACAGCTGGATGATATAGGTTTCTGGTCCCTGGAAACCTGGGGCGGAGCTACCTTTGATGCCTGTATCCGTTTTTTGGGCGAAGATCCCTGGGAGCGCCTTAGGGAGCTGAAAAAGGTGATGCCGAAAACCCGCCAGCAGATGCTGCTCAGGGGACAAAACCTCCTGGGATACCGGCATTATGCGGATGATATGGTGGATAAATTTGTTGAAAGGGCGGTAGCCAATGGCATGGATGTTTTCAGGGTTTTTGATGCCATGAATGATCCACGAAATCTGGATCGGGCAATGAGGGCGGTTAAAAAACAGGGAGCACACGCTCAGGGAACCCTATCCTATACGACAAGCCCTGTGCACACCCTGGATAGCTGGATAGATTTGGCCTGTGAAATTGAAAGCCTTGGCGCTGATTCGCTTTGCATTAAAGATATGGCGGGTATTATGACGCCCTATGATGCCTATGAGCTGGTTTCAAAATTAAAGCAATCTACCAGCCTGGAAATTCAGCTACATTGTCATGCCACTTCTGGCCTTTCATCCATGACAATTCTAAAGGCAGTCGAAGCCGGTGTGGATCGAGTGGATACTGCAATCTCATCCATGTCCATGACCTATGGCCATTCCCCGACAGAGTCAATTATCGCCACATTAAAAGGTACAGAAAGGGATACAGGACTGGACTTAAAGCCTCTCGAGGCTATTGCATCCCATTTTCGCGGTGTTCGAAAAAAATATGCAGGATTTGAAGGGGCCCTTAAGGGGATTGATTCCCGTATATTAACTGCCCAGGTTCCCGGGGGAATGTTAACTAATCTTGAAAGTCAGTTAAGGGAGCAGGGAGCCAGTGACCGGTTTGATGAGGTGCTTAACGAGATTCCACGGGTCAGGGAAGACCTTGGGTTTATTCCACTGGTCACCCCCACATCACAGATTGTTGGAACCCAGGCTGTTTTGAATGTATTGACCGGGCAGCGCTATCAGACAATATCAAAGGAAACCCGGGGAATATTAAAAGGTGAGTATGGTGCAGCGCCCGCACCTTTCAACCAGGAATTACAGGCACAAGTATTGAATGGTAATAAACCGGTTACCTGCCGTCCCGCCGACTTGCTTGATAATGAAATGGATAAGATCACGGCCGAGCTTCAGGGTATTGCTAATGATAAGGGGGTTAGCCTGGCCGCTGACAGGGAAGATGATGTTTTAACCTATGCCATGTTCCCACAGGTGGGCTTGAAGTTTTTGGAAAATCGCAATAATACCGCTGCCTTTGAGCCTGCACCTGATATTAAAACAACGGCAGTGACTGCTTCGTCCGGTCATGACTCAGAGTCATCTGAACCGGGTATTTACACGGTGAAAGTTAATGGCAATGCCTATCTGGTTGAAGTCATGGAAGGGGGGGAGTTAACCCGGGTTGAAAATCAAGTCGTGGCCGCTTCTCCACAGAATGCCTCGGGTGCTGAGGTATTGCCAGCACCTTTAGCGGGTAATATCTGGAAAATTTTGGTGAAGGCCGGAGATACAGTTAGTGAAGGTGATGTGCTGTTAATTCTGGAGGCCATGAAAATGGAGACAGAGGTAAAAGCTCCCAGGGCAGGCCAAATTACCAGTGTTAATGTGAAAGAAGGTGCCAGTGTTGCCGTGGGTGATTCTCTACTTTCGCTTTCATAAACAGGGAATGGGTTGAAATGGAAAAGCTGTTAAATCTTTGGTATGGCTCTGGATTATACAACCTGACCGGTGGTCAGTTAATAATGATTGTGGTTGGGATATTGCTGCTCTATTTGGCCATTCACAAGAAATTTGAGCCTTTGCTGCTTGTGCCAATAGGGTTTGGGGGGATTCTGGCCAATATTCCCGAGGCAGGCTTGGCTCTCTCTGCTGTTGAGCAGGCGGTTTATCAGGGTTCTCAGGCTCTTATGCTGGAAATTGGCTCATTGCTTGGTGTTAGCTCTCTGTCGCCCGGGGATTTGTTGACGGGCTATTCTGAAGCTCCCTTTTCTATACGGGAGGCTGTGGATGGCATCGTTGAGGATTATGGCTTTAGTCATGGAATTCTATATCAGTTCTATAATGTTGCAATTGCCAGTGGTGTGGCACCTTTATTGATTTTTATGGGAGTGGGGGCAATGACCGATTTTGGCCCTTTACTGGCTAATCCGAAAACCTTATTGTTAGGGGCGGCGGCACAATTCGGAATTTTTGCTACAGTCTTGGGAGCCTTATTGCTCAATACTTCCGGAGTCATGTCATTCGGCCTTGCTGATGCTGCGGCTGTAGGAATTATTGGTGGAGCGGATGGTCCTACCGCCATTTATGTTTCCAGTGTTCTGGCACCACATTTACTCGGCGCTATTGCTGTTGCAGCTTATTCCTATATGGCGCTGGTACCGCTTATTCAGCCTCCTATTATGCGACTGCTGACTACAGAGGCGGAGCGTCAGATTATCATGAGTCAACTCAGGCCGGTGAGTCGTCTTGAGAAAATAATTTTCCCGTTGCTGTTATTATTGCTGGTTGCCATGCTGTTACCTGATGCGGTGCCGTTATTAGGTATGTTCTGTTTTGGCAATTTAATGCGAGAGTGTGGGGTGGTGGATAGATTATCAGACACAGCTCAAAATGCACTGATTAATAGTGTGACTATTTTTTTGGGGTTATCTGTAGGTTCAAAGCTGGTTGCTGACAAATTTTTGCAAATAGAAACTTTGGGTATTCTTATGTTGGGAGTGGTTGCCTTTTGTATAGGAACGGCTTCAGGCATTCTGATGGCAAAGGGGATGAACAAAGTGAGTCGCAGCAAAGTCAATCCTTTAATTGGCTCGGCGGGGGTTTCTGCTGTGCCTATGGCTGCAAGGGTATCTAATAAGGTTGGGCTGGAAGCAAATCCCCACAACTATCTTTTAATGCATGCAATGGGACCTAATGTGGCCGGGGTTATTGGATCAGCGGTGGCAGCTGGTGTGATGATCAGGTATATAACAGCATCATAAGCACCAGAGAATAAGGGCTGCTATGGTAGACTTGTCGGTTTTAGTGTTATTTATTCCTACATTTTTTCTGGTATCGGTGACGCCGGGGATGTGTATGATGCTGGCAATGACAATGGGGATGACAATAGGTATACGTCAAACCCTATGGATGATGCTGGGAGAGCTTACCGGTGTGGCACTAGTGGCTGTATCTGCGGTGATTGGTATAGCAGCCGTCATGTTGGCTTATCCATCGGTTTTTACAGTATTAAAGTGGCTTGGGGGTTGCTATCTGGTCTTTTTGGGGATACAGATGTGGCTATCCAGGGGGCGGATGTCGATTCCTCAGGGTCAGGAAAAAAGTCAGGCCGTTTCAGCTAAGGAATTGGCAGTGCAGGGGTTTGTAACCGCTGTCGTTAACCCTAAAGGCTGGGCTTTTTTTATTGCTTTGTTACCTCCGTTTATACGTGCTGACTATGCCCTGGTTCCACAGCTTGTGGTCTTGATTAGCCTGATACTGCTTTTAGAGTCAATATGTTTGTTGATCTATGCCAGCGGGGGTAAAACCCTGGGATATCTGCTACAAAAAAGTTCCCATGTTCGGGTAATGAATCGCGTTGCCGGAAGTTTGATGCTGCTGGTTGGCTTGTGGTTAATACTTGGCTAATGCTGTTAGGTAAGAAGGGATATTTCATAATAATTAAATGTGTTAATAAAGGTTTGTTTACTTTGGATATGGATAAATAAGAACCTTTCGTAAAACAAGTGACGTAAGGTTAATGAAAAATACTTACCTTAATAAGCAAACCCGTAGAAACACTTTATGGATATAATGAAAAAATGCTTTTTAAAGCATTGTTATGAAATATCCAGGTGGTATGCACGCTTAGTTCAATGTTTCGCTCTGCATATTTGACAGATTATAGTGGCGACGTTTTTTATAAGTTACCTTAGGTGTGTGGTGAGGGTTATGATGTGAATGACTACTTTCATCTAACCTGCTGCTAGTATCAGGGTTTCTTGACTGAGAAGTTCTAAAAATTGACCTTGGCTGATGATCGGTGGCTTCAAATGATTTTTCTGGCTGTTCCCCCAGATTATTTTCCAGGTTTGGTTGAGCTTCATCCTGCATATTTAACCGCATTCTATAAGGGTGACCATAGCCCCTTCTTCTTCGTGGCTTGCTGGTTTTGGGTTCGGGTGGCTTTAATCCAGTAAATTCTTCATAAACTGTTGTATATGAGTATTTGCTCATGGGTGCCTCCAGGCTAAATGCATTCCACTATAATGTTGTTGAATTATTACTTTGATAGTAGACAATAGCATCAGATCCATGAATAGGTAACAGTACCTAAAGAGATTTGAAAGATGCAATTGTTCTATTTGCCAAATTAAACGGTTAATTCGATCAACTAATGACCATCGTTGAGGTATAAGCTTTCCTCTTTGTAAGCTACTGGAAAATACTGAGGAATTCTGGGGTAATACTGTCTCCCCTTCTTTTGCTATTCTTGTATTTCATGGTTTTTGGTTAGTTACTGCATAGCATAGCAGTATAGATTCTAATTAATATGTATGTTTCATAATATTTTTGAATGTAGGTTGTGTAGTAATAACTAATTCGTTGTTTATGAAAAATTTGGGGAAAAAACTTATCAAGCGTCTTTTTTTAAGATTTTCTGTCTGACAGTTGACGTGTGTATTTATTGAATAACAGGGGGAGGATAGATTTTAATACCAAGTTAAGTATTAGCACTAATAGTGGAATAACCGTACATAAGATAATGTTTTTGGTGTACTGGAGCGCGCTGGGTTCTCTAACAATAGCTGTGTACGAGCAGTAATATCTCGAGTTGATATAGTTCAACAATACTTCAATGACTGCTTTCATGTTTTGACATGAGTCAAGCAGTTGTGTGCTCGACATCGGCTGAAAAAAGAGTAATTTTCGGCACTCCCAAGGATTTCTCAAAAACGAGGAGCCAATCAAATGAGCATTCAAGGTACCGATCTGCCAGCAGGTTGGGAAGGTTTTAAACTGGGTGACTGGGCAGAAGAAATCAATGTCCGGGACTTTATCCAGAAGAACTACACTCCCTTTGAAGGGGACCATTCATTCCTGGCTGGTGCCACTGACGCAACCACAACCCTGTGGGCTGATGTCATGGAGGGCATCAAGGAAGAGAATCGTACCCACGCACCTGTTGATTTTGATACAGACCTGCCTTCTACTGTTAATTCCCATGATGCTGGATACATTCGTCAGGATCTGGAGAAAATTGTTGGTCTGCAAACCGATAAGCCCCTGAAGCGTGCTATTATCGCTAACGGTGGTATCCGTATGGTTGAGACTTCTTGCGAAGTGTATGGCAAGAAGCTTGATCCCCAGGTTAAGAAAATCTTCACTGAATACCGCAAGACCCACAATGCGGGTGTATTTGATGCCTATACACCTTCCATTCGTGCTTGCCGTAAGTCCGGTGTTATCACTGGTCTGCCTGATGCTTATGGCCGTGGTCGTATTATTGGTGACTACCGTCGTGTAGCCCTGTACGGTATTGACCATCTGATCGCTGACAAGAAAAAGCAGCACGCTAGCCTGGACGCGGTTCTGGAAACCGGTGAAAACCTGGAAGATACCATCAAGCTGCGTGAAGAGATCATGGAGCAGATCCGTGCCCTGATGCAGATGAAAGATATGGCAGGCAAGTATGGCTGCGATATCAGCAAGCCTGCCACCAATGCACAGGAAGCTGTTCAGTGGACTTACTTCGGTTACCTGGCGGCTGTTAAATCCCAGAATGGCGCTGCCATGTCTCTGGGTCGTGTAGCCAGCTTCCTGGATATATACATTGAGCGTGACCTGAAAGCCGGTCATATTACAGAAACCGATGCTCAGGAAATGATCGACCACTTCGTCATGAAGCTGCGTATGGTTCGCTTCCTGCGTACTCCGGAATACGATCAGCTGTTCTCCGGTGATCCAATCTGGGCAACAGAATCCATTGGTGGTATGGGTCTGGACGGCCGCACACTGGTTACCAAGAACAGCTTCCGTTTCCTGAACACCATGTACACCATGGGTCCATCTCCTGAGCCTAACATCACTGTACTGTGGTCTGAGCAACTGCCTCAAGGCTTCAAGGAATACTGTGCCAAGGTTTCCATTGACACCAGCTCCATCCAGTATGAAAACGACGACCTGATGCGTCCGGATATGAGCAGTGATGACTACGCCATTGCCTGCTGTGTATCGCCAATGGTTGTTGGTAAGCAGATGCAGTTCTTCGGTGCCCGTGCAAACCTGGCCAAGACCCTGCTGTACGCCATCAATGGTGGTATTGATGAGAAGCTGAAGATTCAGGTTGGTCCTAAAGAAGCGCCAATTACTGATGAAGTGCTGGATTACGATACTGTCTACGCGCGTCTGGATAAACTGATGGACTGGCTGGCAACTCAGTATGTCACCGCCCTGAACTGCATCCACTACATGCACGACAAGTACTCCTATGAAGCGGCTCAGCTGGCTCTGCATGACCGTGATGTATTCCGCACTATGGCTTGTGGTATTGCGGGTCTGTCCGTTGCTGCTGACTCCCTGTCTGCGATCAAGTATGCCAAGGTTAAGCCTGTACGTGATGAAGACGGTGTTGCTATCGACTTCGAAATCGAGGGTGATTATCCGAAGTTCGGTAACAACGAAGAGCGTGTTGATACCATTGCCTGTGAGCTGGTTGAAACCTTCATGAAGAAGGTGGCATCTCACAAGATGTACCGCAATGCCAAGCCAACCCAGTCTATCCTGACCATTACCTCTAACGTGGTATACGGTAAGAAGACCGGTACGACTCCAGACGGACGTCGTGCAGGCCAGCCTTTTGGCCCGGGTGCTAACCCAATGCACGGTCGTGACACCAGTGGTGCGGTTGCATCCCTGAGTTCTGTGGCCAAGCTGCCATTTGCCTATGCAAAAGACGGTATTTCCTACACCTTCTCCATCGTGCCTAAGGCACTGGGTAAGGATGATGACGGTCGTCGCAAGAACCTGGTAGGCCTGATGGACGGTTACTTCCACCATGAAGTGGATCGTGAAGGTGGCCAGCACCTGAACGTTAACGTCCTGAACCGTGAAATGCTGGAAGATGCAGTAGAGCATCCAGAGAAGTATCCTTCCCTGACTATCCGGGTATCCGGCTACGCTGTACGTTTCAACTCTCTGACACCAGAGCAGCAGCGTGACGTTATCACCCGTACCTTTACTTCTGCCCTGTAATTGCCTCAGCGTAGACAGTAAATCGAGAAGGCCGGCTTAGCCCGGCCTTCTGCTATTTATAGAAATACCATCAGTGTTATTTCTTTTGGGTTGGATTAGGGGTTGTTGATGTTTGCTCGTGTACTCAGCCAAAACCAGCGGTTTCGTGGCTAGACGCAGTAGCGCAGGAACACTTACGTCTTTCAAGCTACTGCAACGACGGCACGGAATCGCTGGTTTTGGCCCTTCGGGTGGCTCGTAAAGCGGCTTTCCGACTGCGTTGGACTGGCTTGACGTAGAACAACTATGCCTGCACCAGCCCTCCTTGCGGAAAACCGCTTTACGAGCCACTGAGCTCACGATCAAATGTCAACAGCCCCTAAAAGAAATAACTATTGTATGAAATACTGTGGATGCCTCATGAGAGGTGTCCCGCTTTCTTTGTATTCAGGAGATGAATCATGGCTTTGGGACGTGTCCATTCCATGGATTCCTTTGGCACTGTTGATGGGCCGGGTATTCGTTACGTTGTCTTTATGCAGGGCTGTCTGATGCGCTGCCGCTATTGTCACAACCGGGATACCTGGGATCTTCGTGAGGGTGGGGAAATCATGTCCCATGAAGAGGTACTGGATAAGATTCTAAAGGTGCGCACCTTCTTAAGTGGCGGCGTGACGGTAACCGGTGGTGAGCCTCTTTTACAGGCAGAGTTTGTGGCTGACCTTTTTGATGCCTGTCGCAAAGAGGGAATTCATACCTGTCTGGATACTAATGGCTTTACCAAGTCCATTACCCCCCAGGTGGTGCGTCTTTTGGATAACAGTGATATGGTGATGCTGGATATCAAGCATATGGATGAAGAACTCCATAAAAAGCTCACCTATGTGACCAGTCACCATACCAAGCACTTTGCCCAGTATCTTCACGAAATCAATAAACCCACATGGATTCGCTATGTGGTGGTGGATGGCTACACTGTTGATCCGAAATACGCCCGAATGCTGGCCGAGTTTATTGAGCCGATGAAAAATGTAGAAAAGGTTGAGATTCTGCCTTATCACAGTCTGGGTGTGCATAAATGGGATGTGTTAAATGATTCCTACGATCTGGAAAGTGTAAAGCCACCGTCTAATGAGCAGTTGGATGCAATTAAGGCGGAGTTTGAGCGATTGGGGATTAATGCACAGTATTGATGGGTATTGTTGTATTTATTTGAACGTGTGAATCTTTAGGCGGACATTCTATGAATTTTAATAGGTATGAATGTTCAGCCTTTTTTGAATAAATAATGAAGTTAAAAAATAGTTGTAGTTGTATTTTTGGTCTATATTTCGAAAGCTTGATATAAATAATAATTAAAGAAAATAATTTTTTATACTGGGTAGGCTTTTTTGGCGTGAATAGCCGGTTTTTGGGAAAGTGAAAATGCAGCGGTCGAAGCTATATTTTATTGTTTTTTTGATAGGGTTTTGTTCTTCGGTTTTAGCAATGCCTCAGAAAGAAAAAGAGGGGGGGGATGTTAAGTCTATTGAGGAGGGGGTTGGACAGCTGTTGATTGGAAGTCAGGAAAAAACGGATGATAAAGCTGGGTATGTAAGGTATGAAGTTGGTTTGGATGATGATTATGCCAGCACTGAAAATGGGAGTATGGATTTAAAAAGAATCTCAAAAAAAACCGTTTATTCAGTTCAGCAGCGCTTAGCTGATTTGCCTGATAGCTTTAAAATGAGCTTTGCAGATGTTGCGTATAATGAAAGGGTAGCTGCCGAGTTTATTGATCTGCTTAGTCGGGAAGATTTTGGTGATCGTATTTTAAAGTTGATCAGGCTGGAACCCAGGCAGTTGATTTTAGTTTATGCATATACGTTTGAAAAATCCAAGAGGTATAGGGGAAGGCGGTTTTCCCAGAAGGTTTTAAGTATTACAAACTATAATGAAAACCCTGATGCGGTTATTGAGCAGAGGATTCACCGTTTCTTTGATGAAAGTTCACGTATTGAGTTGATGCTTAAAATAGCTATCGCTTTTGGCGTGAGTTTTGCCGAAATCTCATTAATTGAGGCTCTGGGAAATTTAGGAGGAACTATTGGTGTTTATGAGGGAAAAGTAGGAGCCTGCAAACATATTAATGACCAGATTTATGTGATGGGGGAACCTGAGGCTCAGTTTCGAGATTATATTGCAGAGACATTTCATGGAACACGATTTTTAACAAAGTCTGGTGTGCAGTTTTGTGTTGCTTTTTTATACCCCTTTATTGATTATCTAGGTGACTGGTGTTATCAAAAATTAGAAAGAAAGTGTGCAGGTATGCCTGGTTTGCTTTCCTGTAAGTCGGCATATAAAAAGCAGCTTGAAAGGCGTGATGAAGAGATAAAGAGGTTGAATCTTATACGCTATATCTGTGCTGTTGGTCGTGCAGAGGAACTAAGTCAAATACAGGGTGCTGAAGGAGGTGTAGGGCTGTATGGAGAAAATGGGAGGGACAGCAAAAAACGCTATAACTTGAATGATGACCAGTTGGATAAGCTGTATGCTCTTGCAAAAAAGAATGAAGTTGTGGATGGCGTGGTGGTCAGTGGAGAGGAATTTTTTATTGATGCTTCTAATAATTTCACAGTGAATTTTATTTCTACTGGTTTGCTGGATATGACTACTGGGGATATAGAAGAGATTCTTGACTTTGCTGAAAATAATCCTGATATAGAGAAATTGGAGTGTGCGTTGGAGCTTGATGATGAGGACTTTATTTTTAATGAATCACAATTTAAGGTTTCCAATTATACTATTGTTGAAAGGATTGATCAGAGGCTGAGAGATAGAAATACAAGGAAGTGGGCGAGAATTGTAACTCGTTATGGCCAGACATATCTTTTAGCTAGTCTTCTTTTTGTTGGTTTGGAAATGCCAATGCAGGCTGTTTTTAATTTGTCAGTTATGAAGTGGGGTATGGCTCTTATCAAATATAGCCCTGAAAGAAACGGGCTTAACTGTTCTTTTTTTGATGGCACTATACCTTTTACCAATGAAAGTTATCATAGGATGAAAGCGGTGACTGGAGAGGAGAAATTCATTGTTCGTGGTGAGGTTGAGGAGATTTCTCAAAATGAGTATTTAAAAACAGCCGAGACTATTTTTAATGGCTTGAGTATTACCTCTTATGGTTTATGGTGTGATTACTTTCAAAAAAAATATCAAAAGGAAAGGGTTGTGAAAAAATTAAGGTCGGTTGTGCCAAGGGTATTTATGAGAGAGTTAAAATAACAGTGCTATCTGATGATTTAAGCCCCATAGATTTAATCTATGGGGTATGTTGTTTTGTTATTATTTGATTTTGCTTAATTAAATACCCGGTTTTCTTGCTCTTGCACTCGAATAAAAGTGGTGCGCTTGGTCAGCTCTTTTAGCTTGGCAGCACCAACATACGTGCAGGTAGAACGAATTCCACCCAGAATATCCTGTACGGTTTCTGCCACGGGGCCACGGTAAGGAACTTTAACGGTTTTGCCTTCAGAAGCGCGATAGTTGGCGACACCGCCTGCATGTTTGCCCATGGCGGTTTCAGAACTCATGCCATAGAATAGGCGAAATTGCTTGCCATCTTGTTCGATAGTTTCGCCACCGGATTCATCATGACCAGCAAACATGCCGCCAATCATCACAAAGTCGGCACCGCCACCAAAGGCTTTGGAAACATCCCCGGCACAGGTGCAGCCGCCGTCAGAGACTATTTGGCCGCCAACGCCATGAGCGGCATCTGCACATTCAATAACTGCGGAAAGCTGGGGGTATCCGACACCGGTCTTTACTCGTGTAGTGCAGACGGATCCAGGGCCAATGCCGACTTTGACAATATCTGCGCCTTTGAGAATTAACTCCTCCACCATTTCTCCGGTGACAACATTACCCGCCATAATGACTTTGTCAGGGTGTTGCTGGCGGACTTTGGCAACAAACTTTACGAAATGCTCGGAATAACCGTTAGCAACATCAATGCAAATAAAACGCAGCCTGTCGTTTGTAGTTAAAATATCATTGAGTTTAGAGAAGTCGCTATCGGATGTGCCGCAGCTCACCATTATATATTCTTCAATGCCTTCCGGGGCGTTATCCAGAAAAGCTTTCCATTCATCAGTGGTGTAATGCTTATGAACAGCTGTCAGCATTTTGCACTCAGCTAGCGCCAATGCCATGGAAAAGGTGCCAACGGTGTCCATATTGGCAGCGATGACTGGGACTCCTGTCCATTCAGTATTAGTGTGAACAAAGCGGAAAGTTCGTTCCAGGCTGACCTGGGAGCGACTTTTCAGGGTTGAGCGCTTGGGCTTGAACAGAACATCCTTAAAACCCAGCTTGATATCGGCTTCAACGCGCATAACGTTCTCGTACACTCTCTTGAGAGTTTATTAACAGCCAAAAAAACACCCTGCTTCATTGCTTCTGCAGATTAAGAAGGATGAATGGCAGAGTATTGATGTAACCTTTTGTGTACAAGCTACAGGCTTGATTGTTATGGGCAGCCTGGAAGCGCCTGGAGGGGCGATTGACGCTTATACCGGTCGAGTATACATAATCGTTTGGAGGGGGGCAATTTTGCTTTTTACAGCGGCAGGTTGATGATTTATGGGTGTTTTATTGTATTTGCTACCTTCCATGGTAGCCAATAGGTGAGCGTATTTTCAGAAAAATACAGGGTGGACAGTCCTAAACAACTATCACTTCCTGTTGTTAGTGGATCAGATCCAGAACTTTCGTTTTAATCAGGTCGATGGCAATGCGGTTCTTGCCCCCATGGGGAATAATCAGGTCAGCATGCTGGCGGGAAGGCTCAATAAACTGGAGGTACATGGGCCTGACGGTTTCCAGGTATTGTTTGATGACAGAGTCAACATCTCTGCCCCGGTTAAGGATATCCCTTTTCATCCGGCGGATCAGACAGATATCCAGAGGGGTGTCCATGAAAAAGCGCAGGTCAAAGGCATTACGGATCTCCGGGTTGGTAAACAGCAGTATCCCTTCAAAAATAACAACCCGTGCCGGGTTAATATGACGCGTTTCCTTTGACCGGTTGTGCTGGGTGTAGTCGTATATGGGTACTTCAATGGACTGATCTTTCCGGAGGGTTTTCATGTGCTCCAGTAGCAAGTCATGATCCATGGATTCCGGGTGGTCATAGTTGGTCCGGATGCGATCTTCCATGCTCAGTTCAGTCTGGTCTTTGTAGTAAGAGTCTTCTGAGATAACGCACAGGTGCTCGGACTGTAGCTCTTCAACCAGGGTTTCTGCCAGTAAGCTTTTTCCGGATGCAGAGGCGCCGGCAATGCCGACCAGGATGGTTTTCTGTTTCATGAAGCTATTCCACTACGTACAGGTGTATACCTGCAATGCTATTCAGGTGGTTTGATATTGGATTGATGGAAAGGGTTAGCGGTCTACAGGTATGGGGCGACCTTTGTCGTCAATGGCGACAAAAGTGAACACACCTTCTGTAACCTTGATTCTTGTCTTTTCATAGGGGAAGGATTTGATCCAGACTTCCAGTTTAATACGCATGGAAGTAGTGCCGACCTTTAAAAACTCTGCGTAGCAGCAAATCACGTCACCTACTTTCACGGGGTGATGGAAACTCATGGATTCAATCGCTACAGTGGAAACCCGGCTGTTACATCGTTGTTTGGCAGCCAGGCCTCCGGCAATATCCATCTGCGACAGCAACCAGCCGCCAAAAATATCGCCGTTAGGGTTAGTATCTGCAGGCATAGCCAAGGTTCGTAGAACCTGCTCACCTTTTGGTTGATCCATGGGGTGGTCTCCAGACTGGGGTGGCGGGCAATGCTAAGAGCCAAACGGTGGCTTGTAAATTGGTAGTTACTCTTTATCATGCAAAAATACCGTAATTATCCAGTTTTCTTACTGGAGTGATTCCGGTATAAGGGGAGCATTTTTTTATTTGGTTAATACACTATCTATGATTTCTGAGGTTTTGTCTAACTCTTCCCAGCTTGTGTTGCGAAATGCCGAGTCTCTCCATTGTAAGCGGTTGTTGATGGTGGGAATGCCGGCGGATGGTTTGGCGGCTACCCTGCTGGCTGATGATAGGGTGTCAGAGCTACAGGGTTTGACCCGGGATTTTTCTGTATTTCGTACATTGAAATCTGCCTGGGCAGATGCTGGAGATCGCCAGCACCTGTGCTTTGGTAGTGTGCTAGAAGGCATTCAAAAGACATCTTATGATGGCGTATTGATATTTCTTCAGAAAAGTAAGCCATTAATGGATTTTTGGCTCGATATGGCGCTTTCTGTATTGGATTCAAGCGGCTGCATTTGGCTGGTGGGTGAGAATAAAGAAGGTATTAAATCCTGGAGAAAGCGATTAAAACACTACTTTGGTGATGTCAGAAGTCTGGATAGCGCCCGTCATTGTGGTTTGCTGGAAGGGTCACAGCCAGTAAAATCGGTTGATAACTTTAATCGTCAGGATTACTTTCAGGGCTACGCTGTTCAGTTAGCTGATAAAACAATAAAGGTATCCACTCTACCGGGTGTCTTTAGTCACGGTCGGCTGGATCGGGGAACAGATGTACTTTTGGATACCTTTAAAGGTATTGCTAAAAAGAACAGGGTGCTGGATTTTGGTTGCGGAGCAGGTGTTGTGGCGACTGCCCTGGCTTCAGTCTTCCCTGAAGCTGATTTTACATTAATTGATTGTGATGCCCTGGCTTTGGAAAGCAGTCGTAAAACATTGCAGGACAACGGGGTAGGCCAGTTTAAGGTGTTAGCCAGTGACGGGCTTTCTGAAGTGACCGGTCAGTTTGACCTGATTGTCTCTAACCCTCCTTTTCATCAGGGGGTGAAAACCCATTATGAGGTGACTGAGCAGTTTTTGGTTGAGTCTCGCCGACACCTGACTGTTGGTGGCGAGCTAAGAATTGTGGCCAATAGTTTCCTTCGCTATCAACCCATTATCAAAAAAGCTTTTGGCCACTGTGAAACCCTGGTCACTCGGGATGGTTTTTCTGTATATAGTGCCAGACGTTGCTAGCAGTCGCATTAATTTATTGGCTGCTTGTTGTTTTGCACTCGTGGGGGTAAAAGAGGGTTGGAAAAAATCGGGAGGGCTTATTCGGTAGGTTAAGTCTTTTTTGTTTTGGCAGGAGGGAGATGGTTAAATCAATCTCTCCTGTCAAAGAGTTGACATAAATGTTATATAAATTCCAAATTTTACTTTGTTTTTTTATCTATAATAAGCATTAAATATGTGAATACTTCATCATGGAGCAGATGATATGCCTAACCCAATTAAAAGATCCCTGGGTAATGTATTAAGGTTTCAGGCACCAAGACTTTTTAATGCGGCATCAACAATTAAATATAAGTTTTTGAGTTGGGGCGTCAAAAGGCATGTAGTGACTGCTTTTGCTTTTTTGGGTAGAAAAGCAAAAGGATTTTATCTTGAGGTGAAAGTTGGATTTAAACAATTAAGATCAAGAACCGCAAGGCCCATTGTCGTGGCTAAGAAAGAAGGTTCCTATGTTATGGCTAAAATAGCCAGTGGTAAGCGTTTGTCCAGTATGAGTAAGACGGATGGTATTCCTTTAAAAGAGGTGGGGCAATTATCTGATCGTACCAAAGAGGCGGTCTTCTGGAATGTCAATCACGATCTTATTCTGGGCATGGATCCTTCATATGAAAAAAACGTGGAAAAAGAGTATAAGGATGCCTTTGTTAGATGTCGCAGAGCACAGCAATCTAAAAGTGAAGCGATGTCGAGCAGGGATAAACATTTAATTGAAGAGGCTCAGAGAGAGCTTGATGATGCGAGAGATGCCCTGGAGGAGGCTGCGCGTTTAGCTGGAGAAGCGGCGGCTATTCTAGCTAGAATTGAGGTGGCGAATGATGCACGGAATCGTTTAACCGATAGCTATGATGTTAACCTGGCGTTATCAGGTATTCGCGCAGCTGCCGCAGGACAAGCCATGACTTACGGTCTTCATCAGGTAGCAAGAAATAAACTTAAGATCAAGGAGCAGGGCCAGCAAATACTTGATGAATATAACAGGCTGGTAAGAAGAGCCAGAGTGAAAAATACAAGAGATATGGTTGCTTTTATGGATAGCCATGAAGCTAAAGCGGCCATTCTTGATCAGTCTGCCAGGATGTTTTTTGCTGGTACCAGGGGATTAGCTTCTTTCTTTAAAGAGAAGGGACTTCCCGGTGATATGATGGTTCACGGGCTTGATTTCTATGTTTTAAAAGCAAAAGAAATGAAGATTCCCAGGGATCTTCAAGTTAAAAAGGCTATGGAAATGCAATGTGAAGACCTGGAATATTTGTATCCAATGGTTAAGAAAGAAATGGATACTATCCTCGAAGAGTCTGAAGGGGATGAAGATGTATTTGATTTTAGTAAGAGTGAACGTATGCACTACTGTTTAGCATTTGAAAAAATGGCAAAAAATGCCCAGATGTTATTTGGAGAAGGGCAAACAGAAGAGGGGATAAGTTTAGATGACCTTATTGAGTCCAATGGTAGTCATATTGGTCGAGGTCTTGGTATTGGAGATGATTTTGATGCCAAGGTTAGGCAGAAATATAATATAGGGTCAGGAAAGACTCCTGTTACTTTAAAAGAAAGAACAGAGGGTGGTGAATTAAAGTGGCCTGATGATTTAGAGGATGATGGCTCATTTAAAGATGCACTGGATTCGCTGCCTTCTGATATGGGCTATAGTTCAGGTAAGAGTTCCAGGCGTTCACCTTCAGATTACACAGCAACATCAGAAAATGATGGTATCAAACCTCAAAGGAAAAGAAGTGATCCTGGAGAGACTGGTAATTTGGTTGATGTTGATTTAAATTAGAAATAATTTATCATCAGCGGCGAGCGAATATATCAAGTATGTTCGTTCTAGAATCAATAGTCAGGTTTTAAATGTTTCTAATTTAAGATTAATAGATTAAAGCCTCCACCGATTTGGAGGCTTTTTATTGTTGGCTAGAAAAATA
Organism: Endozoicomonas sp. Mp262; assembly: GCF_025643335.1. Lineage (NCBI taxonomy): Bacteria > Pseudomonadati > Pseudomonadota > Gammaproteobacteria > Oceanospirillales > Endozoicomonadaceae > Endozoicomonas > Endozoicomonas sp. Mp262. Next base: position 3,085,251 of record NZ_CP092489.1, read on the forward strand.
GATAGTAGGGATTTAATAAGTGGCTAAAACCATCACTGTATTGAGGGTGCTGTTTATAAATACTCAGTACTTCATCAATAGCCACATCACAGGACTTCCCAATCACAGTGATATGCCTATGGGGTTTGTGTTGATCAGAAGAACGTACGCTGATTATTTTGTTTGGCTTTAACCCATACCTGTTGGCCGCTTCTGCAAATAGATGGCTAAAATCCACCGGGAGCATGACCCAGGCTAGCCCTGTATCCCTCAGCAGCTTACTGATTGCACTTGCCAGTTCTTCAAAAGTGAGTGTATCCGTATGTCGTGCCTGGGATCGTCGTTTTTCGGATGCTTTATAGCAGTTATGGAAAAAGGGAGGATTACAGATAATACAGTCAAACCGTTGAGTGGCAGTCGCCGCAAAATCCTGTATAGTGCTGTTAATGACGGTGAGCTGGTTTGGCCAGGGACTATTATCAAAATTCTCTGAGGCTTGCTGACAGGCTTGGGGATCAAGTTCTACGGCAGTGATGTTTGCTTGAGAACGCTGGGCTGCCATCAGACTGAGAAGCCCGGTACCTGCACCAATATCAAGAATACTTCCAGTATTTTCTACTTCTGTTATGGCGCCAAGTAAACAGGCGTCGGTGGTTACCTTCATGGCACACTGTCCCTGTTCAATCCTGAACTGTTTAAACTGAAAGTAGCTGTTTTTTGCCATTCGGCGCTCCTAGGGGCATAGTAACTGGAGCGCCATGCTATCGATTTGCCTGATGGGCTGCCAGCTTAATTTACTGGCTTGCAGGTGGATCCGTTGGATCCTCATCTGCATGGGTGCCAATAATATTTACCCTTCGGTTTTGAGCGCGATCTTGTTTTGTTTCATTATCCCGCTCTATTACTCCACCGGCACCCATAATAATTTGAACTCTGGGCAGCTTGAGGGTTTCCCTGAGATAGAGTTTGACAGAGCGGGCTCGACGCCTGGCCAGGTCTTTGTTGTAAATCACTGACCCTGTACTGTCCGTAAAACCATTCAGGACTATCTTCATATCTTTTTCTTTGCGAGCGGTTTCAGCCACTTGCTTCAATTTCTCTTTATATTCCGGACTCAATTTGTCAGAGTCAAAGGCAAACAGGACATATCCCAAATGCTCAGTAACCGGTGGCAGTTTGGGGGGCTCTTCAACCACCACCACCACTTCTTCCTGTTTGGGTTGGGCCGATACGGTCTTCGCTTCTTTCTCCCCGGACATGGCACATATAATCCCGCCTATAATAGCTCCGCCAGCGGCACTGATGGGGCCGGCGACACTGCCGTTAGCTGCTCCGGCAATACCGCCCAGCCCTCCGGCAATACCGCCTCCAGCAAGTGCGCACTGACCCCATCGGGGTAGGCCGCTATCTTTTGCGCAGCCGGAAATGATCAAGCTGAGCAGTACCAGAACTGCTACTTTTCCTGTTAGTTGAAATCGCATGGGCTGAACTCCAAGGATGAGGTTAAAACGGTTTTTTTTTGAGAAACGGTATCAATCATGCGTCATTAGGATGATGCCTTTTCTGAAAATGTCGCTAAATGGCAGAAGTATAGGTCAATATTTGACGATGCTATGGGGGCAGCTATTCCCGTGACATCAATTAAATCACTGCAACAGCAAGGCTTACAGTAAATTCCAAATGGAGTGATTTCGCACAAAATAACGTCTACTTTTGATAGGGATACTTTATCAATGGCTGTCTCTCATGGCTTATCCATTCCAAAAAAGTCGTAAGCATCTTTGTGCAAACAGTTTAATTACTACGATTTCTGAAAGTTATGAGCAAATTCCAGATGTCCGACCAAACAAGGATTCCAGAAAAATAACAATACATGATGCCTCCATGTCCGCTTTTGCCATGATGCATCTCAAGTACCCATCGCTCCTCTCGTTTGAGCGTGATAAAACAGAGCAAGAAGTAAGGCATAACCTTGAGCACCTGTATCAGATAAAAAAACGTGCTCCCTGTGATACCAGTATGCGGGAAATCCTGGATCCAATAGATCCCGTAGAGTTCAAAAAGCCTTTTAAGACATTGCTGTCTAACGTCCAAAGGGGCGGATTACTGAAGGCATTCGAATTTCACTGCGGGAACTTGAAAAATCACTACTTGCTCCCGATCGATGGAACTGGGCTATTTTACTCCTGCAATAATAAAAAACCTTGTCAGGAGTGCTGTACTAAAAATAAGGGAAAGGCCAACGAAGCTCACTACCACCAGTTAATGGCAGCATGCATTGCTCACCCGGATCAAAAAACAGTCTTGCCATTGGCACCGGAAGCCATAGTTTGCCAGGACGGTTCGACCAAAAATGACTGTGAAAAAAATGCCATTAAACGGTTGTTTGCCACCATACGAGAGCATCACCCACGTCTAAAGTTCGTTATTCTTCTGGACAGTCTTTATGCTGACAACCCCACTGTCCAACTGATTAAGAGTTATGGCTGGCATTACATCATTGTCGCGAAAGATGGCAACCATGCCTCGCTGGTTGAAGCGATGGATGAGCTGGATAAAGAAGGAAAAGTTCACCGTGCTGAAAAAGTTAATGAAGAGACTGGAATTAAGTGGTGGTTTCGCTATGCCAATGACGTCAGGCTGAACAAGGCAAAATATGCAGAACAGGTTAATGTGCTTGATTTTGTCGAAACCGATAAAAAAGGTAAACAGCATATCTGGTGCTGGGTGACTGATATTCCGCTTAACGAAGAAACCATAGAACCCGTCATGAAAGGAGGGCGCTGCCGATGGCATATTGAGAACCAGACGTTTAACACCCTGAAAAATCAAGGCTACGATCTCGAACATAACTACGGTCACGGTGAGAAGCACTTAGCCACAAATCTGGCCTATCTGACGATGCTTGCTTTTCTCGTAGATCAAATACAGGAACTGTGCTGTCCCCAGTTTCAGGAAGCTTTAAGAACCCGCTCAAAAGGAGTCCGTATAGCATTATGGAAATGGATACAGGGCTATTTTTTGCATTGGCTGATAAAAACGTGGGAGGGGCTTTTTTACACAGTAACTCATGGTATTGAAGAGAAAAGGGTGATTCCATTCGATACATCATAACCGGCCATATCGTAGCTACGTTCAGGGGTGACATTTTTTCTTTAAAGCTCCGCTTTGTTAATTGGCGGCTCAGTTTTGATCGGCTTCATTATTTTTGCTGCCTTATTGTCAATACCAACGATCATCGACGTTCATCATGCGGGAATAGCTGCTATGGGGGATAACTGCTGAATAATAAATAGCCCCGGGATTATGGCACCACTTGAGAACACTCGCTGGGTAGGGAAGAGTGTTAGTATTGCGGTATACACAGCTTAACGAATAAGCTTTTTCGTTTTAGTATGTTTTCTTTTCATTGTTTTGGCGCAGGGCTGCTTAGGGTGTCATTACAGTGGCTCGATGTTGTTCTGGATTTACGGGTTGAATTTTTTGACAGGTACAGAAAAAAACGGGAAATCGCTTAACAGGGCCTTTTCAGTGGCACCGATGCTGGATTGGACGGACAAACATTGCCGGTACTTTCATCGGATTTTGTCCAAACATGCAGTGCTTTACACAGAGATGGTCACTACAGGTGCATTGATTCATGGTCATAGGGATCGCTTTCTGGAGCATGATGCCTTTGAATATCCCCTGGCATTACAGTTGGGAGGCCACGATCCGGTTGATTTGTCTGCCTGTGCCCGCATGGCTGAGGAACGGGGCTATCAGGAAGTGAACCTGAATGTGGGTTGTCCCAGTGATCGGGTTCAAAATGGCCGTATTGGTGCTTGCTTGATGGCTGAGCCACAGACAGTGGCTGAGGCTATTAAGGCAATGAGGGATAGTGTTGATATTCCGGTAACGGTGAAACACCGCATTGGTATTAATGGACGTGAATCCTACGGGGAATTAACAGACTTTATTGGGCAGGTTGCCGAGGCAGGTTGCCAGACCTTTATTGTTCATGCCCGGATTGCCATTCTTGAGGGACTGTCCCCTAAACAAAACAGGGAGGTGCCACCACTGAAGCCTGAATGGGTCTATCAGGTAAAAGAGGATTTTCCTGAGCTTGAAATTACCATTAACGGTGGTATAGCCTCCTTTGACGAGATTGCTATCCATAGGGAGAAGCTGGATGGGGTCATGGTTGGGCGGGAGGCTTATCAAAATCCCTATATGCTGGCTAAGGTGGACCAGCAGCTTTATGGCTGTGATCGTCCGATAAAGCAACGGTTCGAGGTTATTGAAGAAATGGTGCCTTATATTGAGGCCCAGCTGAGACAAGGTGTTTACTTAAGTCATATCACCCGCCATATGCTGGGTCTGTACCAGGGCGTACCCGGAGCCCGGCGTTTTCGCCGACATATTAGCGAAAACGCCCATCGACAGGGGGCAGGTGCAGATGTGCTGATTGATGCGGCCCGGCAAGTAGAACAGCTTATGAGAAATATAGAAGAGGCGGTTTAACCTGTGCCTGATTTCTTCAGGGGCTTTTTGAACTGATCACAGTTGATGCCGCCGTATTGCTCGAGTTGTTTGACCAGTTCACTGAATGCCTGGCGGTTTTCATCGCTTAAGTTCATCAGTACCCGGTGGGCATCCAGCACCTGGGCGTGGGTAGCCTGCTCATTACTGCTGGTGCCTTCACAGGGTATCTCTTTCATCACAACGGGGATGGGATCTTTTAACGTTTGAACAATAATAAAGACCTTCTCAAACCCCATGCTGAGCAATATTTTGGTGATATCTCCTTGAGGGGAGATAAGTATCGGAGTTTGTCCCAGTTTTTGGTTTACCCTGATTGAGAGCTTTGCCAAAAGTCCCAGCGATGTGCTGTCAATGGTATCCGTTTCCGAGAGATCAATAATGATACAACCAAAACCGGGTTCATTCAGTACCCTGTCAAGGAAAGCTTCCAGAGTAGGGCATAGGGTCAAACGAACTTCGCCGAGAAGCTTTAGCAGGTAGGTACCTTCGCTTTCGGCAAATTGAATTTTTCCTGGATTCATTCTCAGCTCCGGGCCAGCATCAGGATGGCGATATCGTCAGGCGCTTCGCTTAAATTGCGTAAGCCAAGCTTTTCTGTCAGCGCATCGACGGTGTTGGCTCCTTCTCTGATTACAGATAATAGGTGATTTTCTTTATCCTGGAGGCTTTTTTGAGGCAACACTTCCAGGATGCCGTCGGAGAAGATAGTTAAAGTAAAGCGGGAGGGCAAGTCAATGGTAGTGTCTTCGAAGCTGGCATCTTCAAAAAGTCCCAGGGGCAGACCGCGCCCTTCTATGAAGTGAGCCTTGTTGTCATACGCCAGAATAGGTAAAGGGTAGTGCCCGCCAAATGAATAAGTCAGTGTTTGTTCCTGTATATCAACAATCCCGCCAAAGACCGTCACATGCTTGCCAAGATCCGTTTGTAGCAGGTTTTTGTTAATATAATTGAGCACATGAGAGGGTTTGACCTTGATCTTGCTTCCGTGGGACTGATAATCCTGTAGCAGGCTAATGGACATATGTTTCAGTAGAACTGTGACAAAGGCAGAGGACGCACCATGGCCGGAAACATCAGCCAGGTAGAAGGCGATCCGGTTTTTGTCCAGGAGAAAATAGTCTACAAAGTCGCCGCTTAGATACAGGGATGGAATGATCTGGTGATCAATTTTAAAGCCGCAATATTCCAGAGCAGAATGAGGCAGCATTTTCATCTGCACCTTACGGCCTGCTTTTTGGTCTTCTCTTAGTAAATGAAGGCTGCTTTCAAGGGAGCGGATGGCATTTTCCAGGCTCTCCCGGTAGCGCTTGTTTTCTTCAGCCAACTGGGCATTTTCCAGGGCCCGGTTGATGGCATATTCCAGAACTTCCAGGTCAGGGATGGGTTTAGTGATAAAGTCGTTGGCACCGAGCCGGAGGGCTTCGACGACATCGGCCATAACCCCGGCTCCTGACACGACAATAAAAGGGGTATCAGGAGATGCTTCACGAACCTCTCTGAGCACAGATAGCCCATCCTTCTGAGGCATCCTTAGATCGCAAAGGATGAGATCAGGGTGGCATTCATGAAAAGTGGCAAGCCCCTGGTTACCATTCTCTGCTTCAAGGATGTTGAAGCCACTGACTTTTAGATAGGCCACGATACTCTCTCTGACGACAGTGTCATCGTCAATGACCAGAATCGTGTTGCTGGCCACACTCATAGAATTTGCTAGCTCCTGACTGGATAGCGGTTGTCGATTCAGCCGAAAGTGAACCGTGGACTCAAGAATGATCCAGAGGTGGCATAAAGTCAAACTGCCCCTAAAAGTCATCTTCAGGAATTTCACCGGTAATAAGATACTCCCGACGTTGCAGGTAAGCATCACGAATAAACGAATAGCGGTCTCCCATAATCAGGTCTTCGGCATCCAGGAGAGAAGACCGGGTGTTAATAATATTAACGCCCAGTGCTGACCAGCGGTCACTGTCATGTTTAACGAAATTCAGAGGGTTGACATAGGCATCAGGTAAAATACCCGTACTACTCCTGAGCGTTCGGGAACCCAAAAAGGGAATAACAACATAAGGGCCAGACGGGATGCCCCATTGGGCCAGTGTTAAGCCAAAGTCCTCGTATTTTTGTTCGATACCAAGAGGTGAGGCAACATCAATAAGACCCAGCATGCCAATGGTGGAATTAACGGCAAATCGCCCGAAGGATATCATAGCCTTAGAGCCTTTAAGCTGTAGCAGGGAATTGACCGTATTACGGACTTCACCCAGGTTATTGAAGAAGTTAGTGACAAGCCCCTGCACAGGCTTGGGGGTTACCGTATTATAGCCCCTGGCAACAGGCTTGAGAGCATAACGGTCAAGGGTATCGTTAAACGTAAAGATGGTTCTGTTCACGGGTTCCCAAGGATCATCATAGGATACTGGCTTGCCTGTGGGCGCTGCAGAGGCACTGCAAATAAAGCAAGTGAGCAGTAGAAATGCAGCATGGCGGGCATAGTCTATTAATGAATTATACAAAATCCGATCCTCATCATTCCCTGCTTTATAGCAGCACTGGCCGCAATGGTGATAACAGTTGATTAAACTATTCTATATTATCGGCGCTTATAAAGTTGAGCTTATAGACAGTCGTTACAAAAATAATAGAGCTAACTACTCACAGCTGCAGGCAGTGTAAGCCACTCTATCCTATAAACTGAACTAATAACCACGGTTAAAGGGTGTTGAATGCAGGTTGCGATAGATTCCGGCTAATTAGTGCGTGAATCCAGCCGATGAATGAATCATGGCTGAAAAATATCATCCCGGACTATTGTGGCAATTCTATAATCAAAATAATTTGTTGATTGTTATAATGAGAAAGAACTGATATCTCGTCATTCTGTTCAGATACTAACTATCAGCCAGGGTAATATTGCTTAACCAATTTAGAATAAAGAAAGTATCAGGGTTTATGATGCCCGGGTATTTGCTGACGGAGTCAGGATAGTATGAAAGAACCATCTGAGCCTGAATATCAGCCAAAGGATACAGTGGTCGTTGAAGCGGCAGAAGAGCGATTCAGGTTAATGAGAGAAGCCTATCTTGAGGGGCGGCTTACCGTTGACAGCCGTCGGTTGGCAGAAAAAATAATGAATTTTGAGCGTCGGTTGTCTGAGGGAAATGGCTCAACCCAAAGAAAAAGTGGAAAATCCCCTTAATACCGATGAGCAGTTGTTGGAATACAGGAAAAATTTCGTTAGAATGCATCCACGCCAGCACGGACAGACTCTCCAAAGCTGGCTGTAAAGCTCCCGTGGCACAGCTGGATAGCGCGATCCCCTCCTAAGGGATAGGTCACAGGTTCGAATCCTGTCGGGAGCGCCAGTAAAATCAAAGGCTTACGTAAAAGTAGGTCTTTTTTTATGCCCTGTAAAAAGCCTGTGCTATCACGGTGCTATCATTGAATCCTACATTGCACCCTACTTTTGATAACGTGTGCAAAGATACAATAAGTCAAACTTTTTGATCTTTTCTGATTTTATGGAAGCTCCTTCATATCTTACTAACCACTCGTCAAGTTATGATGCTGGAAGGGTTTATGCGCCTGCTATGTACGAGACAAAACATATAGCAAATCCCCAAACAATACCTGATCGCTTTTTGAATACATTGAAGTGTTTTATAATCGCCAGAGAAAGCACTCAACTAACGGCTACCTGGCTCCGTTCAAGTATGAACAGGAGCTTGCCAAGGCAGCCTAAAAAAGTGTCCGGAAAACTCTTGCCAGATCAGAAGAGGTTGGTCCGGTTAAAGCTGGCGATAAAGGCATTGGCATCGGACATGTGCAGGATGTTTTTTATATCCTGTTGTACCCGTGGCGTTGCGGTGGCCGTGAGTGCTACACAGACCGCATCAGGGTACTGTTGACGTACATGGGCAAGCTGCCGGTACTCTGGTCGAAAGTCATGCCCCCATTCCGAGATGCAGTGAGCTTCATCAATGGTCAGACAGTCGATGTTGACCGTACCCAGTAGTTGTTGGGTACGCTCTAGCATGAGGGTTTCCGGTGCCATATAAAGCAGCTTAACGGAACCACTGTGCACCTTGCTCAGGGTATCATTATACTCTGCAGCGCTTAATGTACTGTTAAGCAGTGCCGCAGAAACACCCAGGGCTGTTAATTGATTCACCTGATCTTCCATCAGTGAAATCAGGGGTGAAATCACCAGTGTCAGGCCGGGAAACAGCAGGGCAGGAATCTGGTAGCAAATGGATTTGCCACCGCCGGTGGGCATAATTGCCAGGGTATCGTTCCTGCGTAAAACATTCTCGATGATGGCCTGCTGGTGGATGCGGAATTCATCATAACCAAAGACCGAGTGCAGTATTTGTAGCGCTTGTTCAGACATAGTCAACGGCTGCTTGAGGTTTTTCACCGCATTATTATTGATTGATGAGCATAGTGTAAACCGGGCCGGTCAACCAGTGTCCCTCCAAAATTATGGTTTGTCTGGCGTTCCCTGCTTCACCATCCAGAACTCCGTAGCCCCAAGCCTTCCGCCCCTTTTGGATCGAAAGAGAAGCTGTTGAATTTCAATGCTACTTAACACTTTTGTTCAATATTAAAGTCGATTGTACTTATTGTATTCACTTAAAACGCAGTGAGAAAATAGCTGGAGATTTATTCTGCTGATATGGATTGATGTGTTTTTGGCGGCTAATTTTGTGTTTGGTTTTCAAATTATGTTGACAGTATCGTTTATATGCTCTTTTGCAAAAAATACCAATCAGTTTGCTATTTGATGCTTGAGCTTGGATTGATGATTATTGAAAGGCAGCTGCATTTAGCGGGGTAAAGTAATGAAACGACACGGTAGTTTCATATTTTATATTATTTTTTTACTGTTTTTTTTCCTGGATGGGGCGGAAAAAAACTGCAATGATAATTCTCATGATTTATCCAGGGATGTAATAAAATTACTGATTCAGAGTGAAATCACCAGTCCTCAAGATGAACTTGCCACGTATGTAGAAAATAGTATTGACCTGCAAATAAATAACCTGAATTCAAGTCATAAATGCATAACCCATGACTTTTCTTGCATTCACTCCAGTTAACTCTTTGAATGCCTCATAAGTAGGTCATAGTTTGGTTTCAAATAAACTGGATGTTCGGCCAGTACGAGAAATCTACTTCTTGATCTAACGATCAGATAGCTATTGAATGATACATTTACTCTATTATAAAGAGAGTACTGGTCTTTAAATCCCTCTCCCTATGAAGTACGTCACTACAATCACTGATGAAGCTGTTTTATTAACTTTGAAATTCGCCAAACACTACGGACCTCTGAGATGTATAAGGGAAAGAGCCCATAGCCTTTTATTGAGCAATCGTGGCTTTACCCTTGAGCAAATTGCCGAAATACTTGAAATTAGATATCAAACTGCTTCTCAGTGGATTGATGATTGGGAAGAATATGGTATTCGTGCCTTGTACAAGGGGCATGGTGGCGGTAGGCCGTGCATATATGACGAATCCGAAGTGCAACGCATAAAAGAATTAGTGGCTGAAGAGCCTCGTCGCTTATCGTATGTCAAATCCAAGATCGAGGATGAAACCGGTAAATCTTCATCAAAAATTACTCTGGCAAACATTGTAAAAAAGCAGGGCTGGTTTACAAAAGACTCCGTAAATCATGCAAACATAAACGGGACGAAGAGCAATTCCATGACTGTAAAACTGCTCTGAAAGATGCCCAGGAAGCCGAGAGCAAAGGGTTAATCAATTTATTTTATTTTGATGAGTCCGGCTTTACCCAGGAACCTTGTGTGCCATACGGTTGGCAGGAAAAAGGAAAGCAGCTCAGAATACCATCAGTCAAAAGTAAACGCATCAACGTACTGGGGTTTATGAACCGAAGCTGTGAGCTATTTCATTATCCTGTTGTGGGTTCAGTGAATAGCGATACGGTGATTGCGGCCTTTGATGACTTTGCAGAGAAAATGGCAGATGAAAAATACAGCTCAAATGATCGTTACACGGTAGTTATGGTGGATAATGCCAGCATTCACACCAGCAAAAAGTTTTGTGCCAGAATTGATGACTGGATGATTGAAAAGAAATTGCTGGTCTGCTTTCTGCCAACATATTCACCTGAGCTCAACCTGATTGAAATCCTGTGGAGGAAAATAAAGTATGAATGGCTCAACCTCTTGTCAATCAAGAGCTTTGCGGAATTTGAAAAAGAAGTTGAACGGGTGCTTTTTTCATTTGGAGAGGAGTATATGATCTCATTTTCTAATACTGTCCGACTGGATGGTTAAATTATTCGAAAGCAATCTATACACTACTTATGGTGTTTTGTAACCGAGGCATTTCCTGGGCCTGCTGTTCAGCTTGTCTACCGCAATGATAACGTCTCTTTCTTTGACGTTATGAAGCTCCATTGATTTGGGAAAGTACTGCCTGAGCAGCCCATTGGCATTCTCATTCTGGCCTCTCTCCCAAGAGTGGTAGGGCACAGCAAAGTAGCTGTCGCAGCTCAAGGCTTTGTTGATTGCTTCATGCTGAGCAAATTCCTTACCGTTGTCGTAAGTGATCGTTTTAACAAACCTTTTCAGGGGCTTGAGTGTATCAATCACTGCCTGTTTAACCGCTTTTGCTTTCTTTCCTGGCAGCGGAACAGCAAGGCGCAGTTTAGTCTTTCGCTCATCCAGTGTGGCAATGGCACCCTTATGGTTTTTGCCGATTACGGTATCCGCCTCCCAGTCACCAACACGCCCCCTGTTGTTGACGATCTCCGGGCGCTCTTCAATACCTACCCGGTTAGGTATGCCTGTTCGGTTATGAGCTGAACCATATCGCTTTCGGTACGTTTTTTTCTGATGGCGCAAGTGTTTATACAGGGTACCGTCAGTGCGCTTATCATCCTCTATGAACTGGTAAATCGTCTCATGATGCAACTTGATTATCCCTTCTTTTTCAAGCCTTCCAGCCACTTGCTCAGGACTCCAGTCAGCCCGGATATCTTGAGCAATCCGTCGCTTAATATCTTCCGTCAACTTCACCGCCTTGGGTTTTTCCTTATGACGCTGTTGAGCCTTACGATGAGCCTGCTGGTGCCTGTAACCACGCTGCCCTGTGTTGCGTCCTAACTCCCGTGACAGCGAACTCTGTGAACGCCCGAGTTTTTCTGCAATTTTATTTTGAGAAGTCCCATTTTTCAGTTCGATTTCGATATAATGTCTCTCTTCAGAGCTAAGGTGCTTAAAGGCCATCCTTGGCGTCCTCTGTTTGGTTTGGTTGCTTAACAGAGTACCCCTGAGTTCTGATTCACTTCAAAGGCTCTGTAACAACCCTCTGGTTACAGAGGTTATGCATTTATGATACAAATTCAGGTAATGTAAATATCTTCACGGCTACAAAAAAAGGAATAGTTGATGTTGATAGAAAAGACCCTTATGGCTATCAGCAGTTGATAGGGGCCTTGAAGAAAAATGATATTCGGTCTATTGAGACCATTCACTATTTTACAAAACACAATATTGCCATTATCGGCAGGCTAACAGATACGGATTATTATAGAAAGCTTCGTTTTTGTGATGTGCTGAGTGAGAAAGGGTGGACAAAAGCTATTAACATTCAATGGCTGCAAAATATTGCGAGCCATCATCAATGGGTCTATGTTGCATCTCCATTGAATATTAAAAATATTTTCACCATGGATGATCAAAATAATAACATTACTTTTTTTGCTGTGGAGTTGAGCTTTTTAATAAAATCAGGTTATAAGATATTGGGGAACTGGCTTATACCCGTAAAACCTTATGAGCCTGTTATAAATGCGACTGGCTGAACGAAAGTATACAGCTGAGCATGGCCACTAAACTGCTGGCTGTGGCTGAGTATATGATCAAAAGAATATTCCCACTTTTTTCTGCCATTTGCTCTGTTATGATCGGGTATTTCTCCTTGTTGTAATAGACTGCTATGTATCAAACCAATTCCCCTCCACAAAAACGTGCGACGATGACTGATCATCAACCGATATTACGGTTAGAGGGAGCAGTGGAGCGAGTTACTTTTCATAGTGAAGAATCCGGTTTTTTTGTGATTCGGGTCAAGTGTAAGGGGCAACGGGATCTGGTAACCATGACCGGGAGTACACCGTCCATTACCGCGGGGGAATATGTAGAGACCACGGGAATATGGTTTAACGATCCCCGTCACGGTGTGCAGTTTAAGGTTCAGCAGATTAAAACAGTGACCCCAACCACCATTGAAGGGATTGAGAAATACCTGGGATCAGGAATGGTGAAGGGTATTGGCCCTCATTTTGCCAAACGGCTTGTGAAAGCCTTTGGTGAACAGGTGTTCGATATTATTGAGGAGGCACCTGACCGGTTAATGGAGTTGGAGGGTATCGGTAAAAAAAGGCGGGAGAAAATCACTTCAGCCTGGTCTGAGCAAAAGGTGGTGCGGGAGATCATGGTGTTTCTCCAGTCTCATGGTGTGGGTACGGCCAGGGCTGTTCGAATATATAAAACCTATGGCGATCAAGCGGTGGCAAAAGTTCGGGAAAATCCGTATCGGCTGGCACTGGATATTCACGGTATTGGTTTTAAGACCGCGGATCAGCTGGCCATGCAACTGGGCATTGACCGGGTGTCATTGATTCGTGCCCAGGCTGGTGTTCGCCATGTGCTTCAGGAATTTTCCGGGGAGGGGCATTGCGCCCAGTTTTTTCAGAAGCTGGTGGATTCATCGGTTAAGCTACTGGAAATCCCTGAAGAAACCATTAAGGATGCCATTCAGGCCGAGATCAAAGAAGGGCATTTAACGCCGGAAACCATTAATGAAGAACCCTGTGTGTTTCTGACGCCTTTACATCGGGCGGAACTGGGTGTTGCCAATCATGTTACCCGGTTGCTAAAAGGAAAATCAGCCTGGTGTGATATTGATCTGGAAAAAGCCGTTCCCTGGGTGGAAAAGAAAAATACCATTCAATTATCCGCTTCCCAAAAAGAAGCGGTTGAGCAGGCTGTGCGTAAAAAGTTCTGTATTATTACCGGTGGCCCTGGTGTGGGTAAGACCACTGTTGTTAACAGTATTTTAAAAATTATTGTGGCCAAGCGTGCCCATGTCACCTTGTGTGCCCCAACAGGACGGGCGGCTAAACGGTTGTCCGAATCTACCGGGCAGGAAGCAACCACCATTCACCGGCTGCTGGAGTTCGATCCATCCACATTTGACTTTAAAAAGAATGCAGAGAACCCATTGGAAACGGATCTGCTGGTGGTGGATGAATCCTCTATGGTGGATGTGGTGCTGATGAATCAGCTATTGCGGGCGGTGCCTGATAATGCCGCTGTATTGCTGGTGGGTGATGTGGATCAGCTGCCATCGGTGGGGCCAGGGGCGGTGCTTAGTGATTTAATTGATTCTGATAAGGTGCCTGTTGCTCGATTGACAGAAATTTTCCGCCAGGCAGCCACTTCCCGGATTATTACCGGAGCCCATGCTATAAACCGGGGGCAGGCTCCCCGTCAATCAAAAAAAGGGGAGGAAACGGACTTTTTCTATATTACCGGTGATGAACCAGAAGAGTTATTTGCCAAACTGATGTCTGTTGTCACTAAACGCTTGCCGGAAAAGTTTGGCTTTGATCCGGTAAAAGATATTCAGGTGCTGGCCCCTATGAACCGGGGAGGATTGGGGGCAAGAAGTCTGAATATTGCCTTGCAGGAAGTATTGAATGCTGACGCCCATCCTAAAGTCACCCGTTTTGGCTGGACTTTTGCTCCCGGTGATAAAGTGATCCAGACCGTTAATAACTACGATAAGGAAGTCTTTAATGGTGATATTGGCACGGTGTCGGCCATCGATGTGGAAGAAGGTGAGCTGATGATTAGTTTTGAAGGCCGGGAGGTGAACTATCAGGTGAGTGAGCTGGATGAGGTTTCTCTGGCTTATGCCACCACCATCCATAAAAGTCAGGGGTCTGAATATCCCTGTGTGGTGATTCCTATGGCCATGCAGCACTTTACCCTGCTGGAGCGAAACCTGCTTTATACGGGTGTTACCCGGGGTAAACAGCTTGTGGTGCTGATCGGGCAAGCCAAGGCTGTAGGTATGGCAGCCCGTAATGTTAAATCGGCCCGGCGGTTGACGAATTTACAGGAGCGACTGGGTTAAGGCGGCTTTTGAAGGGTTGTTGTAGAGGATGTTAGTAAAACGAACAGGGTTGTTATGAACTCTTTTGCTGAAACGGCTTACTGTGGTGTGATTTTTCAACCAAGCAGGAACCGTTATGTTACCCAATACAACGAACAGTCAGAATGCAGCATTAATCAACTCGATTTCAGGAGAGACCCAAGCTCCTGCGAGAGCTACCTTAAGGTCTGCCAAAAGGCGTCTGTTTACTCCCGATGATGATGCACAGGGAACCCAGGGTCTCGGTGGTGTTATAGATCCGTTACGCTCAAACCCTTCTAATCAAATACTGTCAGCAAGAGTGACTCAAGTTATCAGTACCGATTGCAGGGGAGCCAGCTCCTTAAACCCTTCTGCTGGTGAGCCAGAGCCTAAAAAAGCACGGATTGAAGCAGCGGCTGATGTCTTTGTTATCAGTGGAGATAAAACCGAAGACTCACCCTTTAAACCCATAAGTCCCAAAAAATCGGTGATAACTTTAACTGTAGTGAAGCCTCAATTAAGAGCAGGAAAGGAAGGGGGCTGTAGGGATAGCTCACCAATTAAAGAAAACGTTTCAAGTCAACCTGGCCGGAGGGTTTCACCCAGAAAGAAACATAAGGTTTCAGGTCCCAGAGCGGATATACACCCAGAGACAGCGAGTCCAAAAGCATTCGTTAAATACGGTATCGGAAAAAAAACGATTAACTAAGACATCGTCTTAAAAGTCTGAATCTAAACCGCGCCCAGTTAGAGAACTGGAATTTGATAGAGCTGTGATGGGCGTGCTTTAGTAATCGCTTCGCTTGATGATAATAGACTAAAAGAAACAATGGAGCCTGCGGCAGTCCGGCTGCTGCAGGCGTTATTGCTATATCAGGCAGCACTCTTTAGTGTCTGTGCTACCCACTGTCCGAACTCGACACCATCCATTTTTAGCTCATCTCCGCCCATGAGGTCGGCCTGGATGCGGAAGAAGTTGACATACAATGTGTTACCCTTAAGGTAGAAGTCATCCATGTGCAGAGGCAGAGTTACCACTTCATAATCACCCTCTAAACCCGGATCTTTAAATGACATGACTTTCAGGGGGGCCATCATAGCCTCCATCAGCCCCATATCCTCCATGGCCCACATATTGTTATTCCAGAAACGTGATTCACACTTGTGATCAGCGCTGAATCTTTCCCGGTTACTGATGGCGCTCAAAGCCCGGCGTACAGACTCGGATGTAAACTGTTCGGTGTATACCGGCTGCATTAACTCATGATCCGCAATGGACATGATGAATTCTTCCCCAACCTTATCCCTGTCACTGGTAGCCTGCCAGAAGTAATAAACCAGCTCCATAACTTCCATATTCATTTTGATCGCCATGACTGCTCCTTACTAGTGCTCTCGTCCGTGGCATAACTGCTTATTGGCTATGCCTCCCCAGACTCATTTAAGGGTTATGCCTATCACTCTTTCAAGTTACGGTGCCGTTACTCTTTAGAACTGACTCAATATCGGACAGAAGGAGTGATTGGTATAAGTACGGCAGTTATCCTAAACCTAATAGATGCTCTATTTTTATGATGGAAGGCAATAAAAGGTGAATAAAAATACACTGATTGAGTCTGTTAGCAGGGAAATCAACTATCAGCTTAGTAAAGCTGGATGATCTGTCTTTGAATCAGGTGATACCTATCCATAAAAAGTATAGATTGGCTATAGGGTTAAATGGATTAACTCTATACTCTATAAATTATTCTGTAGAAGTGTGGATAAGTTTTATGATCACAAACTTACCGCAGGTAAAAAATAAAATAGCAACCACGATTATCAGCCTATTAATTTTTTTCAATTCTTTAGCATTTAGCTGTGAAAAACACCCTGATGCGAAAATTATAGAAAAAAGCGATGGCTCGGGATATATCTGTGAGGTGTGTTATCAAGAGTCTTTAAAACAGTCCAATAGTGTTTTGGATTATAAGCCCCAAGGTAAACCCATTGGTGATTCAGCTCATGTTTCAGATGTCTTTAGTAATATGGCGACATGGAAAAATGATATAGTAGAAATATACCCAGAGAGCAGTACTGAAAAAGCACCTTCTGATCATGCGCTTAGGTCATTTTCACAAAAAACAGAAGTATGGGAGGAATGGGGAGATGCAGTGCAATATGTAGGCTATAGCCCTGAAGGTATATCAACTGGTTTACAGTGTACAGGGGTTGATGAAAATGCAATCTCGCTTATACATGACTGCCTTTTTAGTATTGGCCTGCACTTCAATAGCTCTGTAAAAGATGTGGCCTATCTAGAGACAAGGATGAACTTGCTAGAAGATTATTTTGATTTGTTGGGCAGGCGATATTTATATGGAGATATCAATGTTGGGGGTAAATCGGTGAGGCTACAACATCTTGATGTGCCGGTAAAAGGAGCAGGGGTAGGAATGTTACCGGAATTTGATCAGATTGTAGAAAGGTTATCAGATGAAAAATGTGCAATTTTAGAGATTAAAATAGAGCGTACATCTTGTTATTTTTTAATGGTTGTAGATCTGCCTGAGGAAGCGGTTTATCTATTGAATAGGAGAAAGTCTGTTGCTGTTGCAATGGGTAAAGATTTAATTGAAGGGTTGGAGACATTATATTTTGACGTTAATGTTTATAATATAGAACCTGTTGCCAATACAGTTTTTTTTAGGAAAAACCTTCTAAAATCAGGTGAACTGGCTAAAAATAGTAGAATGCCTGTTGGTCAAACAGATGATGATAAAGCGGACTATCAGTCTGTAATCGATATGTTTGGCAGGTTGAGTTTGAGTGAGGAGTCTGGAAAACATCATCGGTTATTAAAAAAAATTGCCAGAGGAATAAATGGAAAAAGAAAAACATTTGAGCTTTCAAAGCCTTGTAAATTTGAAGCTATACCATTGAACTCATTATTAAGTCAGGCATTTTCTGTAGAACCTCCGCTAGTAAATCCCGAGGTTGGAATTATCAGGTTTGCTCTTGAATGTCCTTATTTTTGCAGGTTTGAGATGAATGGGGATACTTATATGAAGCAGTGTGAGAAGAATAATAAACAAAACTTTATTGGTTATGTTACCACGTTAATGGGCGATACGCTTGAAGGTCGGAAAGAGGGTGTTTTATGTGATTTTGTTGAGGAGGTAAAAATAAATAAAAAGAAAAGCTGGCTACTGAAAGCTCATGGAATGACTCCTGATGAAGTGATGCTTGAAGTTTTTATTGTACGGATACGGGATGGAAAGTGGAATATTATTCAGCCATTTACAGGCTACTGGACTATTCCTGATGATAAACGTCACTTAACCGATGTTTATAAGGTTTTAACTATTTTATTTGAAGATAACTCTCCTATTGAGTTTTATGATGTTACTCATATGTCAAACCCCCATACCAAAGGCCTGGAGGCTCAAGGAAGTAGCTATGACTCTTTACCCGAACTGGTTAGCGATTCAGATTAGTTAAAAAGTCAAGCCATATATTTTCCTGTTATGCGGGTTGTGCAATACCAAAAATTCTCCCGCCATTACTTTGATCGCTATTTATCCTCAGGATTAGATAATCTGGAATACTGTGTTTATATACAGTATTATTCCGTTGGGATATACTTTTACCACTGTGAGAATAGCCTATAGCTACACGAGCACTCCCCATGATGGGTGCTTTATTCCAAAAATTTTACAGAACAAGAAAAGAGGTTGTCCTTAACTCCCTGTTGGGGTCAGGTCAAAGGGCAGGCAGAAGAGATACGAGGAACACTCTTATGAGCCGTGAAATCTATCATATGTCCATTTATCGTGCGATACGCCAATTATCTGTTGCCCAGTTAACCACTCTTTTTGCGGATAATCCGCCTCTGCTGGCTGCGGTGGTGAGGGCGCATGTCAGGGCGAGGATAGGGTGATATTTATTGGCTGGAGAGGGCTGTATGATGGCCGTGGATAGAAGCTGGGGGTGGTTCTGTCTTTTTGGGTGAAGTGTCAAGGGTTTTTCAGCTATAGAAAATAGAGTGCGCATGGTTATGATATTCAAACGTTATTTCTGTGCTTTCATAGTGACTGGATAGTTCTTGACAAAAATTTCATTTGGTATAGTTCTTATCCGTACCATCCGCTATTGTCGCAACCTGATAATCAGGTTATCTTCAATTGAAAACGGCAACAATGATCGGCTCCTTCTGGCAAGGCCAGGTAGGTTTCTGCTGGTTAGATACCCTTAAACTATAGCTATGCCGTACGGTTCTTTTTTTCAGGTCAAAAGAACATAACCCCGGATGCTTGATATCCGGGGTGAACTATTGTCTTCGCACCCAAACTCCAATATTTAACAACCATATTCGTATGCTGCTACAGGACCAGTCTGTAAATGGCCAGCGCTGTAGTGTGCGTTATTTTTTACGAGGGCATTGAATTTCTATGCAGCGACAAAGGATGCGGCCAGAAAATAGCAAAAAGAACTTCTCTTTTAATCCGGTAAGAGAGCGGTCACCTGCATTATTTATCATGGCATTGTTGGCCGGATTGATTGGTGGAGCTTTTGCCGGAATGTATGCCTGGGTGGAGTCCTGGCTAACGGAGTTTCGGATAATATTAGCCAGTAGTGGTGAGACTAGCGAAGTGGTGCTGGTATTTGGCGCTGGATTGCTGGCAGGGTTTGGCTTTTGGCTGGTGTTTCGGTTTGCTCCTGTGGCTGGGGGCAGTGGCATTCCAGAGGTAGAAGGTGCCCTTGAGGATATTCGTCCGGCACCCTGGAAACGGGTTCTGCCTGTGAAGTTTATTGCGGGTATCTGTACTATGGCCAGTGGCATGATTCTCGGTCGGGAAGGACCTTCGGTTCAAATGGGGGCCTATTCCGGAAAAATGATTGCTGATTTGTTTCGGCTCAGCAATAACAGCAGTCATATACTATTAGCCACTGGCGCAGCCGCAGGACTGGCTGCCGCTTTTAATGCACCTCTGGCGGGTATTTTATTTGTTATCGAAGAGATGCGTCTGCAGTTCCGTTATGGCTTTACCTCTGTGAAAGCGGTGTTTATCGGTACCATTGCCGGAGCCTTGGTAGTACAAATGTGGATGGATCAATCACCAGCCCTGTCCATGCCCGTGTTCCATGAGCAGCCGCTTCAATCTCTTTGGTTGTACCTCGGTCTGGGAACTTTGTTTGGTTTTCTGGGAATTTTCTTTAACAAAGTATTGCTGGTGGTTTTGGATGGTTATGCCAAGCTAGTCGCTGGCAGTGTGTATCGCTTTGTGATTCTGGGCTGTTTGCTGGGTATGCTGGCGGCTGGCTTAAGTATTACAACACCAGAGCTGACCGGTGGTGGACTGGAAGTTATTAATGATGTTGTTCAAACACCGCTTTCGCTCTTCACATTATTTAGCCTGTTTATATTGCGATTTGCCTTGACCATGGTCTTCTATGGTTCAGGTGCTCCCGGAGGTATTTTTGCGCCTATGCTGGCTCTGGGAACCCTGGCTGGCTTGTTTTTTGGTTATATAGCGAACGCCCTGGTTCCTGAGTTGGTGACAAGCCCGGGTGTCTTTGCCATTGCCGGTATGGGAGCGCTATTTGCTGCAACCGTCCGGGCACCATTAACCGGCACTGTGCTGGTACTTGAAATGACGGATAATTATTCACTGATATTACCTATGATTATTACGTGTCTGGGAGCTACACTGGTTGCCCAGTGGTTGGGTGGTCGTCCAATCTATAGTCAACTACTTGAACGAACCCTGCGTATCAAGGCAGAAAAAGAGCGGAGCGAAGCGGTAAATCCAGTGCTTGGGATATAATCCAATCCATGAATATTACTGTATTTCGCGCCTTCAACAGCCCCTAGAGGCTGTTTGACAGTAGACTGCCCTACTGTAGTCATAGTACAAGGTATTTTATACCAGGCAGAGGTACGGAGGTTTATATTTGGAGAATATAAAAATTTTGTATTTCCAGAGCCTCCGTCGTGATGAAAAGACACCTTTCCACTGCTCTTGTGGATAAGCCATTGGAAAAGCACTGAGTTAGTTTCTGCAAGACGGTAAAAAAAGCATTAAACAGATTAGGTTGTTTTTTGATCGATTATTGATAGAAGACGATGCCCTATTTATAAAAAACAGTTAATTCTACGAGATTGCTAGGGTGTTTAGGCAATATGTGATAATAATTTGAAGGGAGGGAGCCACTGAGCTCACGATCAAACGTCAACAGCCCCTAGGCATTTTACCCGGAATATTCGGGTTGACGAGTGGAGTGCTTTCAGGAATAGCGCACTGAAGGGGATATCCGGTGGCAGCAGGGAATAAGGACAATAAGATGAGCATGCATGAAAAAATATGGAGCAAGCTTCCAGAAAAGTTTAATTTTGTCGTATGGGATGAGGGTGGATTCAGTGGCTTTTGTCAGCGACCTGTTTTTGATCGGGAGGCCAACTGCTGGATCTCGGGAAATTCAAAACAGCCTGATTGGCAGGATATACGCTGCAGTGCGTTACCACGACCTTTTCAGAGGTTAAGCCGATTGAGTGCCAGAGTGGCCATATTGCAAAGGCCGTCATCATGGGATGGTGAATTAAGGGCAGGCGATGCCGTAAAGGTAAGGCGGGTCGACCATATGTTTACCGTCAATGGTTTCTTTAATAATGAAAAAATATGGCTTGAAAGTTCTCAAACCAGCAAAATAACGATTACTGCACTGGATAAGATCGTTCTGGTTAATGGAATGGGAGCAAAAGGAAAGTTATTTGCCCGGGTTGAGATAGCAGATGATCACCCTGGCCTTCCTCCTGAGGTTTATAATAATGCTGTCGTAGATGCTGATAAAGCTATGGATATATTAAGAAGAATGTGTCGGAACTAGATACATTAAAAGACTCTTTTTTTACTTAAATAAAGGCATCAGGCCGAGCATTATGCTTCCAACAATGACTTTTGTATTCTATACAGACCTGTTTTGCGGCCAGAATGCCTGTGGGAATTCTATTACTTTTCTTATCCTGTCAGATAACACCAGTCACTCATTCTAACCACAGTTTATGCAACTGTTATGGGTGATTGGCATTAATCATTCGCAACAGTGAATAAATTTTCAGGGCTGGTGTGAATAAAATCCTTCCTATTTCCTATATTGACTAATTTCAGTGGTTTATCCAAGGGTGTCTAAAAAATAGACAGTTTTGTTTTATACGATAATTTACGTTATTTTTGTTGCAACTAACGGGTTACCCAATGCTTTATCCACAAAATCTGTGACTCGTGTATAACCGTGTGAATATCCATTGAATAAAACCACGCCCAGTTGGGGAGCTGCTGTTTGATAGGTCAGGGCAAGGCGTGGTTTATAAAAATAGGTTTTTTCAATTTAATCGCTGTTAGCCATAATCTGGAAAGTCAGTCCTGCATACTCCGTTAAGCGATCAATCAGTTTGTGGCCAAACAAGGTGGCCGGCGTCCAGAAACCACCTGGTTGATCACTCTTTGCTATGTCGTAGGCAAGACAAATGGCAGCTTGACCCAGTATTTTTGCTGTTGATCCATACCCGGGATCCCGGTCACCTGTTACGCGTGTGTAGACTGTTTTGCCACTTTCAGTTGAGCCAAGGAAATGCAGGTCATAAAAGCCTTTAGCTTGCTTCCTTGGGGATGGGCCTTCTCCGGGCTTGGGGAGTATGAACTTTTTGAGTGCCCAGCGGCTGGGTTTTATTGCTGCGCCTACCATAAGTGCTGTCAGTCCTGTCGTTAATAGTGCTGCATTTTTTTTGCCTCTGAGTCCCCTGCCTGTCAGCATGGCCTCATCGTATTTGAAATTACCGCCATAAAGGTTATTGGCCAGGGCGTTGGAGCGGTGAACGATGCGGGTATTAATGCCAGACATGATGAATGGTGCTGACCAGGATTTAAAGTCATCATCGTAACGGGGGGATTTAATATTGAATTGCATGGCGCTATAGCGGTGTCCTTCGGGGCATAGCACAAAAGGATTGGCCAGGTCTTTTCTGAGCTGGGGGCTTTTGCTTGCTTCTTTTACGATGTTAACAATACTGGCGGCAGTCCCCCCGGAAAACCCTCCTTTTAATTTTTTTACCCGCATCTTGATAGTGGTACAGGGTTCCTTAAAAGCATTGAGTGCATATTGCTGTAAAAAATAGACGCCCAGGTCCGAGGGCACAGAGTCAAAACCACAGCAGTGAACAATCCGGGCACCAGACTCTTTTGCTTCACCTTGATAAAACTCAATCATCTGCTTGATCCACTGTACTTCACCGGTCAGGTCGCAGTAGTCTGTACCGGTTTCAACACACGCTTTTATCAAAGGTTCTCCGTATAGGGCATAGGGGCCGACAGTGGATATGATAACACGGGTTTGGTTACAAAGTGCTTTTAGGGATGTTTCATCCTTTGCATCAGCGATCAAGATAGGCAGTTCTTTCGCGGAGTCACCTAGTTTTCGTTTGAGCTTTTCAAGCTTGTCTTGGGATCGTCCGGCAATGGCCCATTTGCAGTTATCAGAACCGTTACTAAAGTATTCGAGTAAATACCGGGTCAGAATTTTTCCAACAAAGCTGGTGGCGCCAAAGACCACGAGATCATAGTTTGAGCTGTTCAAAAGTTGTCCTTTGTTATAGTGCTGACAAATTCACTGACAGCTAGGCAGCTAACTTTAGCAGGCTGTGAATTGTCTAAGGTTATTGTGGGATTCAGCTGCTACGTATTGTGTAAAAAACGACATTCGTCGGCAAGTATATTGCTTGTTGAAGATGATAAACTGTGGTGCTGTTTCTGTTCGTGACAGTCATCGACCCCAACTACCCGAAATCACCTATGGTGATTTTTGAGGGTTACTCCCTCAGGCGTTGATAATGGGGAGGTTTATAAAGTTGGCACAATGTGTGCTTTTAATAAACTGCAAATCAGGCATATGGCTTTATGGATGAAGCCCCGCAAGGAAGCAAAACTATAAGAAACGGAGTGCCTGGTCTGGCTTTATCGATAGCATCTTGCAAGGATGCGTTGAAAAAAACAACAATAAGGACGACCTGGAAACAAGATATTATCGATAGAGAGTGCATGGATGCCTCGCTCATAACAAGGATAGGCGTTTAAGTGGCCCCTGGTTCCGTTGACCGGAAGGGGGCTTTTTTTTGTTTTTCTAAAATAGCCATAAAGTAGCTCTGGAAAATAGCATGAAAAAAGATTTTCTGTTTCTTTGTCATAGGTGTAAATGTAGAAAAGCTTAATCATCGATGGGAGATGAAAATACGCTATAATCGGTCTTTGTAACTAGAAAATTGAAATAAAAATGCAAAAGATATTTTTATTTGTTTTAGTTTTATTTTCTTCAGCTTGCCTGGCTGGTAACTATGATGGTTTAGAACAATTAATAGCCGATATGGATGTTGTTGGAGTCCAAAGCTTTATAGACCAGGTTGAAGATAAAGCAGACTTAAAAAAATATTTTAATAGAATAGAGCAGCCTATTCTAGAATATTTCTTTTCATTACCCTCTATGGGGGGAAAAAACGGTGGAGATGCTTTCGATTTTGTTATTCTATGGGGCTGATCCAAATGCTTTCTTAATAAATGATGATCGTAAGTTCTCAATAACTGCTGGTTAACCCACACGAAAAGTCGCTGGATGCTTGTTCTATCAGGTCGGGCAACCAGGGAAAACTGCCACTGCCCATGATTCGATCTTTCAGATAATGCCAAAACGATAAACCGTACAACCGGCAAGTTTTTTTCAGGCTGGCAAACGTATCCCGGCACTTTCTTCCCGCTTTGCTTTTTGTGCCGCCGCTGATTTTTCGTCGTTTCACGTATTCCCGTATTTGGCTTTCGCTCAGGTTGTTATGGAGCGGAAGGCTTGGAGCATCGAGTACCTGTAGCAATTCCTTCTCTATAACGACCAGCCCTGACAGTGCGTCCTGTAAATCAGGAAAGTCTACCTGGGTATTAGTCAGGGCCTTGAAATCGCGACGTATGTTTTGAGCTTTACTTTTATCGGGGCTGGCCTTGAAGACTTTTAAATCGTTGTAGATAGCCCAGAACCATGTACGACACCAGTACTGTGCACTGGCTTGCTGCTCATTGACCGGGTGGACTTTAGCCAATCCCCGCTCCGCATGAACCCAGCATTGAGCATGGTTGAATACGTTGAACTGCTGAGCACCATCACTGAATGTGGTCAGGTGTCCCATACCATGAGCCATTAAGCTGCTGTAAATAAGCGCTTCTGCTGCTTGCTTGCGCCGGGTCTTTCCCGTTAGCCCATGGTCGTTAAGGGCTGCTTCCCAGGCTTCCCGGTTTAAAAACGTAACGCCCATGTATTGCCTGATGATGCTTAGCCACTTCTCCGGGTAATCAAATTTTTCCAGATAGTCCAAGGCGTCCTGCGTGACGGAATAAGTCTTCCAGGGGCGATGCAAGAGGCTCAGGAAGTTTTCCCTACTCTTACTGCCTGTGCTCTCAAACCAGGCAAATAGCTCATTGTTGATAATGGTACAGTAGCCATTTTGTCCTTTATGCCTAGCTCCGGTGTCATCGGTCTGGATGTAGCGGGAGCATTTGAACCCTGTTGCCAGCAAAGCGTCTTTTTCTTCATGAAAGTCAGTATGACCTTCAGTGAGTAGCCGATGAAGTTCTCCCGCGGACATTGAGATTCCTATATCCCACAACCAGTCCAACAGCTGCGGCTGAGTCACCGAGCAACCGTGATGCTGGTACAACAAATAGGACTGGAGTTGTGGTCCATAGTGATGTCCATGCAGGCTTTCGGGAGGTTTTGCTGTGATGGTTTGTCCGTCGGGCGTCTGCCATTGCTCCAAATGATACTCGACCGTGAACGCCTGAATAGTCAGCTCTTGTACAGAAAAAGAGCTAAATCCGTTTGGTGTCGAACCAGACGGGACATCAGATACTTCTACGGTGATGATTTTTTCTGTTGCTGGCTTATCAGGCTGTTGGCGATTTTTTCGTGTTCGTTCGCCAGGCTTCTCAACCTTACGTTTCCCTGAATTATCAGGCGGTTCGTTGTCATCACCGGGACCATTATCACCCTTTTTACCATCATCTTTTGGTTTTGTATTGGGTCTGATATCAGGCTTTGGCGGCAGTTTTTTAAGACGACGAATCTGCGCTTGCAGTGCCTCAACAAGCGCTTGAAGCTTCGCTATCTGCTCTTGCTGCTGAGTAATCTGCCCTTGCTGCTGAGCAACAAGATTCAGTAATCTCGCAGGTGAGTACACTTGCTCTTGATTGATTGGGGGTTGCATGAGGGAAGGATAGATGTATATCAGAATTTTGCAGCTATCCAGCAGTTATTGAGAACTTACTGATGATCATTATTATCATATTTTGAGCTATGCTCAGAAAGTTGATGAAATACTAATTTTATTAATTTATGGTGCGGATGATACGGTACATTTCAGTTGGGAGTATTCTGATGCTCTGGTAAATGAAAGATATACGCACATAGTTTTATATAATGTATTTAGAAAATTTCACTTCCGTGAAAAACTAGCCTGGTTAAAAAAATATGGAAGGCCAGTAAAAAATAAAGAGCTTAAGGTCATTAAGGAGGATTTTCCCTTGCGGGAAATAGATGAGTTGGAAAAGTTTATGCAATCTAACAGGCCTTTCTGTGAAATGGCGGAAAAGTTAAGGCTGTTTATGGGAGAATATGGTGTTCCTGTAGATTAGTTAGAATATTTTAAATAAAAACTCCTTTTTCATAATAAAAAGGAGCTTTTTTGGCATTATCAATTAGAGCTTTAAATCAACCCAAACCATCCTATGGTCTGAGGCGACTTCTTTCCCATAACAATTTTTTTCCATGGGATTCTTGCAGTCCTGTTTTTTGACCAGATAGTGATAGGGTTCATCTGATGCAGGCCAGAATACGCCTGAGCCGGTTACGCTAAGGCCGGAAGAGGGTAAAACATGGTCCAGATGGAGGTTGCTGGTATTGGTGATGCTTTCCGGATAAACAGCTTGCGGCTATCTACGCCCAGCTGAACATACTCAACGGCTCCCGAGGAGGTTGGAATATTACCTGAGCTGATTTGCTGATTAATTCGCTCATGGTTTAGCAGGTTGTTTATAGGGCCTTTATCGCCATCCCCCACATAAGCATCGGCATTCATATCCCCGGCAATTACAAAAGAGGCATTGGGCATCAAGCCGCCGTTAGTGCCTTTGTCATCATAGATATAGATGCTGTCGGCAGGGTTCCCGGATATATAGTCAACCCAGAATTTGACTTCATCCGCATTACGCAATGTATTGTGCTTGATGGGGTTATCAGAAATAGGGGGAGCAGGGTGGGATACCAGGAAGTGTACAGTCTTGTTATTGGGAAGTTTGACTGGCAGGTCAACATGGTTTTTTGATGAGAGCGGCAGGTTGTTCCACTCTTCCTCGGTATACCAGGCGTTACCGATATTTTTCAGGCAATAGTTATAGATTGGACCATTGTCTTTTTTATCCCTGGCGGCATTGCAGCTTTCTTTATCTGCTATTACCGGGTTGGTTGCGCGGATATCTTTCCATTTAAAATTCTGGAATGTCCGCATGTTGTCCGTATCCAGAGGGTAGCGTGACAATACGGTAAATGCATATTGGCCATGGTATTGGCCAAAGCCTATGGCATCATCGGGGCTACCGACTTTGCCATCCTTATCCAGATCCATACCGGTTATTTGTTTACCGGTATTGGTGGCAAAGTTATAGGTATAGGGATAATCAATAGGGGTTGATCCATTCTGGGCTACTGCCAGGTAATTTTTGCGGAAACCGTCAATGGCTTGCATATCGGAACCGGTTCCATCATTGTTGAATTCATTCAGACAGTCTTGTTACTTAAGCCAGTAAATTTGCCATTATATTTTTGCTGCGATAAAAAAACACTGATGCTGATCATGATTTGATCAATAAATAACAGGTTTAAACTGGCCTGAATTTTCGGTACAACTAGAGAAAGTAGGTCGAGGTTTTGTTGGTATTACAAGCTTATGTTAACAGAGCACGGTATCTGCAAAAAAATCGTTATGGAAAACGGAAGTCGTACTTATGCATATTCTCCGGCTAAATAAAGCCGGGCAACCTATTGACTGGTTGACCTGGCAGGAAGCGGTCTGTTTATATTCGAGAGATCTTGTCTGTTGGAGTATGGGGGATATTATTTACCGTATTCGTGGAGGTACTAATCGCATCAGTGGCTATAAAACAGTGATTGAGTTACCCAGTATCATTGCCTGTGGTGGTGCAAAATTGGTGCGTCCCCGTGATAACCCGGCGCTGAGTAATCCGGCGTTGTTTGAGAGGGATGGTTACCATTGTATGTACTGTGGCAAGCCATTTCATCGCAGTATGCTGACTCGTGATCATATTATTCCCAGTTCCAGGGGAGGGCGGGATGTTTGGGAAAACGTGGTGGCAGCCTGCAAACGGTGTAATCAGCACAAGGATAATCATTTGCTGGAGGAGACGGGGATGTCCCTGATTGCGTTGCCATATCGCCCAAATACTGCGGAATACCTGGCTTTGGTCAATAGTCGAAGAATTCTACCGGATCAGGCTGACTTTCTCAGTCGGCAGTTTTCTTCCAACTGTCGTTGGAAAAGGTCCGGAGCATGGCTTCAATAAACTTGCCGGTTAAATAATGGGGAAGCCTATGAAGCTGTTGATTAAGTTATTTTGTGGGGCAGCCTTTGCTATTTTGATTTGGCAAATGTCTCCGTATGTCTCATGGGATGGCTCTGCCGCTACCTTTGCCATTGATGGCAACTCTTCAGGGAATGGTAGTAGTCGACAAAAAATGCTAATTATCCTGTTTAGTCCGGTAACTATTATTGGGTTAACCTTCGCGATGATGGGGTGTTTTATCTCTACTGTAGCGGAAATCTATAAGTGGGCAAGCCGACCATCAATAAAAGCCTAGGGAGTGTTTTATCCTGTGCTCTTTGTGTTTCTGTGGTGAATCAAAACACCTCTTGACCTGAGTTCGACATAACGGTTAAGCAACCAACTCAACCAGCCCCGTATGCTGAATGCTCAGAGAAGGCTTCTTTTTTTGAAACGTATAGGCTATAAGCCCTGCCAGCAAGTTCACCATAAAATTGAACTTTGAGCGGTGGCGGGTGTGCTCTATCTGAGAGATATTTTTCAACTGATCGTTGACCGTCTCAATGATTGCACGCCCTCTCAGCAGTACTTTATCAAAAGCAGGCAGGTTCTGAGGTTTCATGTTTTTCCTGCGCGTCGTAATCAGGTCAACATCGTATTTTTCTTTTAAAAGCTGGGCTTTGGCCTTGGATATATAGCCTTTGTCGCCGAACAGCTTACCAAACAAGTGGCAGCACATATCTTCAAGAACAGCACGATCATCGGTATTACCTGATGTACACTTAACCGCCAGCAACTCACCGGTATCATTGATAATCAGGTGAAGCTTAAAGCCGTAATACCAGTGTGTAGAAGACTTACCCCAGCCTGCTTCATCTTTAAACACTTTATGGCGCAGAGCCCGACTTTTTTCACAGACAGCGATGCCGGTTGAATCTATATAAGAAATGCCAGACACCTTGCCATATCGTGTCTGCAAGAAAGCTGAGAGTACCATAAGCGCTTGTGGCATCAGCTCAACAAACCGATTGTAGCTGACTAGCCCGTGAAAGTGCTTATGCCAGTATTTACAGACATGATTAATATAGAAGTGCTTCAGACAACGATAGCCTTTAGCATGAAATAGGATGACGATCGTTGCCACTTCGCTGATTGATAGAGACTGTTTACGAATGCGCTTGCGGCCACAATGCTCGATCAGATACTGGTTTAGCTTTGGTTCAAATTGCTTGCAAAAATCGTCTACCCTGCAAAATACCTTGGTCAGCACAGCACTACTCCACCCCTAATCAGCGTGGTAGCTATGCTATATAAAATCAGTTCCTTATGTCGAACTCAGGTCCTAGAGATTTAGCTTTATTCCCAGTGCTTCAAAGACTTCTTTTCCTGGATAGCCATCGGCAATCATGTTCCGTGATAGCTGGAACTTAGCAATTGCTTGGTGGGTTGCAGCACCTGTTAAGCCATCGACTTTGCCACAATTAAAGCCTATGGCATTTAGTTTGGTTTGCAGGGCTAGAATGTGGGATTTGCTTAAGGTGAGTTCTGGTTTTGGAGGACTGCTTAGAGGACGGTGGCCATTAAGCCTGTCAGCCAGATAACCAATGCCAATGGCATATAGAATGGAACGGTTCCATTTCATGATAATTTCAAAATTGGGATAGACCAGAAAGGCCGTGTTTTGGTGCCCGGCAGGGATAAGAAGTGATGCGGACACATCATGGGGAGGAATGGGGCCATTAAACACTGTTCGAACACCTAACTGCTGCCACTCACCCAATGTTTTTTTATGGTTCAGGCCGGTCAGGCTGAAATTGAAATTCTGAGGAATATTAATCTCTCGTCCCCATTTCCAGCCTCTTTGCCAACCTAGCTGGTTGAGAAAATAAGCGGCGGAAGTCAAGGCGTCGGGAATGCTTCCCCAGAGGTCTGGGGGAGAGCCATTATCTTTGGCTGCTATGGCATATCGCAGATAGTTTGATGGCAGAAATTGGGTATGACCGATAGCCCCAGCCCAGGAGCCTATCAGTTCTTCCCGGCTAAAACCGTATTGATCCATCAACCTTAAAGCAGCTATAAGCTCAGAGGTAAAAAATGCACTACGCCGGTTGTCGCATGCCAGGGTAGTAAGGGAATCAATGATGTTGAAATGTCCCATATTTTGACCAAAGTTGGATTCGAGTCCCCAAAATGCAATCAGTGTATGGGGAGGAATGCCGTATTGTTCCCTCAGTTTGTTGAGCAGAGTTTGGTACTTGCTTAACATTCGCTTTCCCGTTGCCAGGCGTTCATCTGATACTGCGATTTCCAAATAACCGGAAAGCGTTTTATTAAACTCAGGTTGATAGCGGTCAAGTCGAATGACTTCAGACAAGAATTTAGCTTCGGTGAGGCCTTCCCTTATCGTTTTTTCCGAGATACCCGACTGGCTGGCCTGTTGCTTAAGCCTGGATAGGCATTGATTAAATTCGTTCGCATGTAAACGGTTATTTGCCCCTAATAATAAAGCCAGAATTAGAACTATAAACAGCTTCATCGCTAAGTATCTCAAACGGTAGAAAGTTTTGAGCAAGACAGTATCTTATGACAGCTGACTCTTTGAAATAGTTAATAGAATGATAGTCGTTCATCACAGGTACTTCCTGTTTGTCCATTGAGCCGGAATACTGACTATATATTTATAATAAAAAATTATTTGATAGATTTATTTAATGCTTATAAGTTATATTTAAACGACAATGTTCCATAAAATGCTCTCTCAGGCTTTCGGGATATATAATATATCTTTTCTTATATGTCAGGAGGAGTAATTATTACAATTACTGTGGTTTGATCTTTCTGTCTTTTTTGGGGTAATTTTTGCGTGATTTGCGGGTAGAACTGGGCCAACCCTATCATTTGCTTTCATGTTGAGGTGAGAGCTGGATCTAATATTCAGGTAAGAAGGTTTGGGACGTGGAGGCGGTTGCCAATTTTCATATCACTTTGGGATCTGGTATCATACAGAATGACCGTGCAGGAAAGTATCCGGCTATTCTGCCAGTGATGGGGAAGTGAGTAGGCTTACTATGAGTTTATTCATGGTTGTTGCTGCTTGTTTTAATGGATATTGGAATATAAAGAGGAGCAGGAACCTGCTGATGAATCTGTGCTACAAGCAGAAAATTATCCTTATCTAATAAAATGTGCCAAATTCTGATTGAAATAAGGGGCTGTACACGGATATTATGATAACGTCTAGTAAAAAACAGAGTTATAAGTGAAATACGCAGAACTGGATTTTCGTTTTATCAGGGATCTACTGTCTAATCTGAATGAGATCAGCCCATATCAGTTTTACATTGATCGCCGGGATAACAAAACATTTGAAATTAACCTTGCTGGGTCTACAGTCGCTGTTGAAGATGCTGAATCAGCATTAATATCGATTATGTTTTCAGCAAAACGTTTAGGTCTTGAAAATGATACCAAGCGTTTTATGAACGGTTACCGTAATCGAAAAGGGTTGACTTTATCTTTGGCGGATATTGGCAGCCTGGAGCGCTTGTTACATATTTCTCCTGGCCGCAGTCAAGAGGAGGAGCCTGTATGGGAGCAGCCGCAGCGTCGTAGACAAACAAGGTATGCTAATAACCGCTCATCGCGAAATGATCGCTATCATGGAGGGCGGCAGACTCGTTATGGGGGGCAATATGATCAACGTTCCCGGAGTAGCCAAAACAGGACTCCAGAAAAGCCTGACAGTCCCTTTACCAGAGAGTTTGATGATGCTGATAAGCAGCTTCAGGATGCTTTGAGCTTGTTGGGGTGAAGTTTGATAATCAGGGATGTTTTATTCAGGGTGTAGACTGATTTCAAACGTATCAAAATAAGCGTCTCAAGCGAGTCAACGGTGTGATTGCTTTTTAAATATATTGGCAGCTAATTATGTGAATAGAGTTGATAACCGTGTCAGTCTTTCTAGCAGAAAAGGACTTTATTCTTTGTTGGGTGGTCATGCATTATATTATTGATAATGGCATGAGGCTATGTTGTGTTAGAAGGAGTGGATCCTGAAGGCGAAAGTGTGTTTAGAGGGACTGGCTCGGATACTTATGAAGAGAGTAGATGAAAAGCATGTCTCTCGTTACGCTATGTGAGTCTTGGTGATTTGAATGACTGTTTGCCTGGTTAAAAGAACTATTGTGGTATATATCGCGGTTTTTATATTTTAGCCAAGTATTTTTCATTTCTTATTCTGTTTTTGTAAGTGTAGGAAGTGATAGTACAATTACTGCATATTTTGTTTGCTACCACTATTTAATTGACGGAAAAATTAAGGGTGGTTATACGGCAAAGTATTTTTAAAAATGAGCGGGCAGTTATGTATTTTGTTACAGTATGTGCATCTATAGGCTATATTTGTTTTTCTTACAGGTGTTAAAAGTATCTTAACTTTAGAGTTAGTATGACATGAACGTTTGGTTATATTTTAAAAATTGTGTGCAAAAATACATCCAAACGTTTTTTCAGATTCGGTATTATTCTTGATTATTGCGTTGTTGCCGCTATTTATGCCGCTTTTTTCTTTTCTTTGACTATTCCGTCAGTCAAACTATTAAAATTGAACTCATATTTTTGGCTATATCGGTTCCAGCCCTCACGAATAGGTAATCTGGGGATAATTCCTGCGAGTGCAAATCTTAGCATGCCAGCGGTGGTTGTATCCTGATCCCGCCAAGGAATCCTTGAAATGCCCACGCTTGCTTGATTTTTACAGACGGTCAACAGTTGCAATAATGCGTATCCAGCCATCTTCAGATGCATCCACCGCAACAGAGTTCTCAGCTTTTGCTGCCATAACTGGCGGCAACCAAATGAATGTTTAATTTGCTGAAACATGGGTTCAACCGGCCATCTTTTCGCATAAATACGAAGGATGTCTATACCTTCAAGTCCAGTATTGGTTGCAATGAATATACGGCTTTCTGTCAGTCCTTTATCATTTTCAAACCGACCCCAGACAACCCGAACCTTGCGGCCTTTCAGGAAGCGAGCCCGACATACCCGGGTGCGATAACGTATCTTTCGAAATCTGCCGTATATTCTTACGGTTGTTTGATATTCCGGTAGCTTCTCCACTTCCGGGGGCGTCATTTTGATGCCATACTTTTTGGGTCGCCCACGTTTTTTTGCAGTGGACTCCAACGGTAAGGCATACAATGCCCGGTTTAACGGGATTTGCCCTACTACTTCATAGCCCATTTCCAGAACGGGTTGCATTAGCGTCCAGTTCATATACCAACAGTCTGTCAGCAAGCGCAGTCCTTGCACCTTCACCTCTTGCCTCACTACTTTTAGCATGGCAACAGCGATTTTTAGCTTACTGGCATTGCCTGAAGCAGGAGATGGAAAGGAAAGCACAGGGATGGCAGTAAATACTTCATCTTTAGCCCGCTCAAATACAACAGCCAGGGATACCCAGCATTGTCCCCAGATATACGTTGGCCGGTTCCTTTTTTTACTGTGCTGGTGATGGGTTCGGCAAGCGGGAGCCTTGTCAGAAAAACGCTCCACCACCCAATCATCAAGACCAATGTTGATAAGTTCACCCCGTGGTACTTTTGAGCATACCAGCTGAATGAGCCGGCATGCGAGGCTCCTCCACCGCCACTTGCCTTGAGAGAGCCAATGGTGGTAACTGCTCCATACGCATTGAAAGTTATTAATAGATAACAGCGCCTGAGTGACAAAGCCTTGCCCGGATAGCATGCAGCCAAAAAGAAGTTCGCAGAACGTAGGTACTGCTGTTGGGGATAGCGCTGAAGCAAGAAACGTTGTATATAAGGCAAGCTCCCGGAGGATCTCTTTATGATCTGAAGTGAGCATAGCAACCATCTTTGTATTTTGTTTGGAGATGGTTGCTATTAACCGATTTCAGATGAAAATCGTACTATTGTTCTTTGGTAACTCTAAAGTCGAGAAAAGTATGAATGCTGGTTGTTATGTTATTCAAATATTGGGTATTAAACTATTATTTAAATGCTTTGTTGTTTCTGGCATTGGTAATGATTGCGCTCACTCCTTGTAAGAGTAAGGCTATGGGTGAGGAGGAGTTGGAGGGTGAATTAAAAAATATCCCTTTTTTTCAATATGATCTTCCAGATAAAGGCGAAGAAGATCTTATGGTGAAAGTTATTATTATCTCAAATCCTAGATTATATAGTTTATATGAGATTGGTATAAAAAAAGAGAGGCGGATACAGTTTCAAACTTCTTGTTTACGTTGTGAAGAGCAATTAATGGTGCCTGTAGAGGGTGGGGTTTTTGTTTATAATAAGTAGTGTATAGATTGCTTTCGAATAATTTAACCATCCAGTCGGACAGTATTAGAAAATGAGATCATATACTCCTCTCCAAATGAAAAAAGCACCCGTTCAACTTCTTTTTCAAATTCCGCAAAGCTCTTGATTGACAAGAGGTTGAGCCATTCATACTTTATTTTCCTCCACAGGATTTCAATCAGGTTGAGCTCAGGTGAATATGTTGGCAGAAAGCAGACCAGCAATTTCTTTTCAATCATCCAGTCATCAATTCTGGCACAAAACTTTTTGCTGGTGTGAATGCTGGCATTATCCACCATAACTACCGTGTAACGATCATTTGAGCTGTATTTTTCATCTGCCATTTTCTCTGCAAAGTCATCAAAGGCCGCAATCACCGTATCGCTATTCACTGAACCCACAACAGGATAATGAAATAGCTCACAGCTTCGGTTCATAAACCCCAGTACGTTGATGCGTTTACTTTTGACTGATGGTATTCTGAGCTGCTTTCCTTTTTCCTGCCAACCGTATGGCACACAAGGTTCCTGGGTAAAGCCGGACTCATCAAAATAAAATAAATTGATTAACCCTTTGCTCTCGGCTTCCTGGGCATCTTTCAGAGCAGTTTTACAGTCATGGAATTGCTCTTCGTCCCGTTTATGTTTGCATGATTTACGGAGTCTTTTGTAAACCAGCCCTGCTTTTTTACAATGTTTGCCAGAGTAATTTTTGATGAAGATTTACCGGTTTCATCCTCGATCTTGGATTTGACATACGATAAGCGACGAGGCTCTTCAGCCACTAATTCTTTTATGCGTTGCACTTCGGATTCGTCATATATGCACGGCCTACCGCCACCATGCCCCTTGTACAAGGCACGAATACCATATTCTTCCCAATCATCAATCCACTGAGAAGCAGTTTGATATCTAATTTCAAGTATTTCGGCAATTTGCTCAAGGGTAAAGCCACGATTGCTCAATAAAAGGCTATGGGCTCTTTCCCTTATACATCTCAGAGGTCCGTAGTGTTTGGCGAATTTCAAAGTTAATAAAACAGCTTCATCAGTGATTGTAGTGACGTACTTCATAGGGAGAGGGATTTAAAGACCAGTACTCTCTTTATAATAGAGTAAATGTATCATTCAATAGCTATCTGATCGTTAGATCAAGAAGTAGATTTCTCGTACTGGCCGAACATCCAGTTTATTTGAAACCAAACTATGACCTACTTAGAGTGTTTTCAGGAAAGAAAAAAGATGATAGCAAAACCAGGAAAGAGGTCTATTTTGTCTTCTATCATGATCGTATAACTGAGGTTCCGAGAATTAAAAAATTGCTTGATAAGAGTATGAGGAAAGGGATTTCTGTCGATGGTAAGGGTGAGATTGATAAAGGAGTTCAAAATAAAGTTTTTAAGTTTTTAAGTAATAACGGTTGTGAAAAAGTTGGATTTCAGGTGCTTCTTTTTCCAAAGGAAATGAGTGTTACTGCTAGAGATGAGGTGAAAGTAAGAGAGTTTAGTATTCCATTTGAAAATACAGAGCTTTGGGGAGAGCGATTGTTTGATTTTATGTTGAAGTGTGCACCTGAAAATATAATAAATCGTAGTGAAAGAAAAGATTATACAGAGCCTGGAAAAGATGTTGATGAAATAGATGATACAAATGATATGGGGAAATTGACTCGTCAGTTTTCTGTTAAAGCACAGTTTTCAGAGAATAAATTTGCCGATAGAAAAGAGGTGGCTAAGAATAGTTATAGGATTTATAAGATGAAAGAGCTACTTTATATGTGTTATCAAAAAAGGCATGTTGAGTTTTATGGTAAGCTACTGCCAGATTATGAAGAGATGGCCAAAATAAGTGGAGAGAGTATTACTGTTGATCGAAGATATACAGTTTCACCTAAGGTTGATCTTTTTTTGAGTCACTGCTTTGTAGGCTGGAGTGGACCACTGCATAATTTAATGGTGCTCTATTCTTCATCACCAAAAACGATTAGTATTGCTTTTAGGCCTGATGAGCCTCTTCATTATGCCAGATGTGAAAAAGGGTTTGAAGAGGGTTTTCATGATGGTATTTGGAGTGAGGTTGTTGATTCCTATTGGAATGATTGCTTGGTTAACAGATTTAAGACTGCTATTCAAAATAGCCCTTCAGAGGAAGTTGTTGAATCAGTTAAAATTCAAGATAAGAAAAGTCAGGTAGCTATTATGAACTCTACTTCAGAAAAGCAGTCTGATTTAATAAAAGTAAAGAAAGGGGCTGCATTATCTGGTTCAAAGGTTCCAGTTAAAAGAATAAATCCTGAAGCTAAAGTGATCTCTGAGGCAGATTCATCGGTTAAATTGCAGGTGAGCAAAGAGAGTGAGAAAAAAGTTACTGTACTAAAACAAGTTAAATTTAAAAAAAATGCCCAATCATCAAACGTTGATAGAGTCCTGCTACAACCTGTATCTCCGGTTACTACTTCTTCTGAGAAATCTACTGTATGTGTATATTGTGAAAAGCAAAAAAAAGATAGTGAACAATTGAATAAGTCATTAAAATTAGAAGTAGAGCGATTGAAAGTAAACAGCAATATGGCCAGGGCTGATGCTAAACGTGCAGAAAATAAGAAAAAAGAATTGAGTGAAAAGTTGAGGCAGGCTCACTTGGAAAAGCAGGAACTGATTAATGAAAAAAATAAATTGACTGCGCAACTGGCGGCGAGTGAAAATAAAGTAGTAGCAGAAAATAAAAATTTTACGGATATGCAAGCTAAATATATTAATCTTCAAGACACATTGCTTAAAGCAAGAGAGGAGGTTTCTAAGGAAAAGATTACTGTAGAAAGATATAAACGTACAATTAATCAGCTTCGGAAAAAAGAAGACAAAGAGGGTCATGAGGGTAATAAACGTGCCAGGAAGGATGAACAGGAGGGTATTCCAGTTTATGCAAAAGGTTTAGTTCCACAACAGAAAATGAACTACTACACTCCTCGTGAAAATCATTGACTCTCTTGTTATTGCTGACGGAAGAGGGCTTTAGTTGTTAAGGTATTAGCATAAATAGTTAGTGGTAATGCCAGAAATCTATGAAACTTGCCAACCCCCATGAGTTAGCAGCTCAGCTAAACCAGTGGCTCTGGGAAACAGACTTAACCAGAAAACACAGGCCTCAGCGATTATTATTGTATACTTTGCGTATTATTTATGCAGTAAGCCGAGATCTGACTAATGGCCAGCTCAGCCTGCGGGCAATGAGCCTGGTGTATACCACCATCATTTCTTTGGTGCCTTTGTTGGCACTTAGTTTTTCAGTCCTGAAAGGTTTTGGGGTCCATAACCAAATTGAACCTGCTCTTAATAACTTGTTGGGGCCGTTGGGAGAGAAGCGGTTTGATGTGGTCTCTAACATTATTGGCTTTGTTGATAACATCAAGGTAGGGGTTTTAGGTGCTGTAGGTCTTGGTCTGTTGCTATATAGTGTTATAGCCATGATGCAGAAAATCGAGGGGTCATTTAATTATACCTGGCAGATTCGGCGGGGGCGGACCTTTTCCCAGCGGTTTAGTGACTACCTGAGTGTCATACTGATAGGCCCTTTATTAATCTTTCTTTCTATTGGTATTACGGCAACGGTAAGAAGTCATGCCGTGGTAGAATACATAGCCGCTTTGCCATTAATGGGTAACCTGATAGCCTTTGCAGGTTTTTTGGTTCCGTGGTTTTTGATGGCCTTTGCTTTTGCCTTTATCTATTTTTATATCCCTAATACCAAAGTCAACATTGGTTCTGCCTTTATTGGCGGTCTGGTGACTGCTATTGCCTGGAAAATGATGGGGCTGATATTTTCTACTTTTATTGCCAGCTCCAGCAACCAGACGGCCATTTATTCGGCTTTTGCTTCTGCTATTGTCTTTATGGTATGGCTTTATCTTGGCTGGCTGATGCTGCTGGTAGGAGCCAGTATTGCCTTCTATCACCAAAATCCGCAGAACCAGCTAATTCGCAAAGATGAATTTCGCTTGAGTCCGGCACAGGACGAACGGTTGCTGCTGACAATCAGCTATCTGGTGGCCAAACGTTTTGTCTCTGGAGAAATGGGCTGGAGCGCCAGGGAGCTGTCCCGGCATTTAAATCTACCGGCAGATTTAATGGAAGACTGTTTTGATAAATTAATGAATATTGGCTTCCTGATACGTACTGTAGACAAAGTACCTCGCTGCCAGCCAGCAAGGCCCTTGAATCAGTTAATGGTTAATGAGGTAGCCAGTCAAATTCATCAGTTATGTCCCTTTGGAGCCAGGGGGCTTGAAAGTGAGGGGGGTGAAGAGAGTATTGAAAGCTATCTCCGAGAGAGAGAGCAGGTGTTGAACAGCCGGTTTGGTGATATCAGTTATGATCAGTTAGTCCAGCAAGTAGATAATAAATAGAGGAAAAAATGCATTTTCTAAGCAAACAGCTATTTTTGCGCTTTTCCTGTAAAGTAAACTCTGGAGCTAAGGATTAATTCGGGTTTGGGCTCTAGATCTCGAGCCTGTCTGATACAAAAACAATAAGCAGCCTTATAAAGCTGCTTCTAAAGGGGATAGTGGTGGAAAAGGTAAAGATTACGGTGTTTAAATGGGCCGGATCCTGGGGGCCTTTTACTATTAAAATCCCCTGCGGTGAATGTGCCCTGACAAAAGATGTTATTCAGGACACCCTTGACAATGAACTATCGGGCATACCGGTTGAGCTGGATATGCGTGACTGGCTCTGTGAATGGTGGAAGCCCCTGAAAAAGGGAGGGTGGCATGCCCCCATTATTATGGTTGAAGACAGGGTTATTTCCCAAGGGGCAGCGCTAAACCGGGGGGTGCTGACCCAGGCAGTGATCGAGCATTATAGCCGATCCTCAGCCATTGAGGGGAATCATGTTTTTGGCAAGGAAAACTGTCCTCACTGTATCAGGGCAAAGCAGTCCATGGATGAAGCAGGTATTGAGTACCAGTACCATGATGTGATCCGTGACCCCAGGGCGCTGTATGAAATGTTGGCCAGGGTAAAACCTATTATTGGCACCAAAACCCCGGTGACTGTTCCCCAGATTTGGATCGATGGTCATTATATTGGTGGAGCAGATGAGCTTGGCAAGATTGTTAATAAGGAAGTAGAACCCAACTTCGACCGGGGGCAGTGCTCTATTTCTCCTCCCGGGAGATTGGAACCGAAAACTGATAGCTAGGGGCTGTTGAGGTTTTATCATGTGCTCAGCCAAAGCCAGCGGTTTCGTGGCTAGGCGCAGCAGCGCAGGAATACTAATGTCTTTCAAGCTGCTGTAACGACGGCACAGAAGCGCTGGCTTTGGCCCTTCGGGTGATTCGTAAAGCGGCCTTTCGGCTGTGTTGAACTGGCTTGGCGTAGAATAACTACGCGCTGCGCCAGTTCGCCTTGCGTAAGGCCGCTTTACGAACCACTGAGCGCATGATAAAACCTCAACAGCCCCTAATACACCATTACTTTTATGAATTGGAGAAGTGCCATTGCCCGATAAAATCAGTGTGTTTGTAGATGTTCAAAATATTTATTACACCACCCGGCAGGCTTATGGTGCCCATTTTGATTACAATGCATTCTGGGCAAAGATTACTCAGGGAAGAGAAGTGATTAATGCCTACGCCTACGCGATTGACAGGCAGGATGAAAAACAGAGGCAATTTCAGAATATATTGAGAGCGATTGGTTTTACGGTAAAACTCAAGCCTTATATTCAGCGCAGTGATGGTTCCAGCAAGGGAGACTGGGATGTGGGTATTACCATTGATATGCTCGAGTGTGCTTCGGAATCTGATGTTATCGTTTTGGCCTCTGGCGATGGGGATTTTGACATACTGGTACACACTTTGAGGCAGAAGCATCAAGTGGGTGTTGAAGTGTATGGGGTGCCTATGTTTTCGGCCACCTCACTGATTAACGCCGCTAGCCGGTTTATGCCTATTGAGCAGCCATTACTGATACAACCCCGTGGCTAGGAGCCTTACCGGGAATAGACAGAGTAGCAGTAAAAACTCCATACTGTAGGAAAAACCCCGGAAATAACTGGAAGGATGGATGGCTTTCCTCTGTTTCCGGTTTCTATTAAACCACGTTTGAGTTGACTCCATGGCGTCCTGCAAGCCTTTTGAGGTTCAGTTTTCCATTGAAGCGGAATCCTTGTACCATAAAATTTCAGATTTGATGGATAAAAATAATGGTCAGATGTCCGGGGATCCGTCAGCGGGTTCTTTTATTGTTCCCGTGTCGTCCTTTGGTCGTGTAGAGGGGGAGTACTCTATTAGTGGCAGTTCTATCCGCCTAACCATTACTAAACGGCCAAGGTTGTTACCCTGCAATATGATTGAGTCCTTTTTCAGGAAGAATCTTCCGCGGTTGGAAGTATCGGACACCAGAGTGGATTAGGGACATTGACCTTTGAATGTATGATAGATAAGGCAAAGAAATAAAAAGGCCCGGTATAACCGGGCCTTCGGTGGTTTACAGCAACCTGAATCCGTGAGTTCACTGTAGCCCAACTCCTCTGGATCAACCACAAAACGTAAGTTCCAAGTTAAAATGCACCCACTCTAATTTTCACCACCTGGGTGCATTTTTGTGAAACTGAAAATTGAACAATCACAGACGGAATTTTATACACCGGTCGCAGGGCTTTATTTCGTTGGTCATGCACTCAACAAAAAGACAGCGTTAAGCAAATCCCTGCGCAAAATAAAAAAAAGGCACCGTATCACTCATATCGACCTGATCAGAGCTTACTGCGGCCAACTGGCTCAGGGTAAAAGTGATTTTGATAATGTTGATAATAACCGGGATAACGACTGGTTCCGGTTGGCAATGGGCATTAAACAAATGCCTTCAGCCAGCCGCTTAAGACAGCGTTTCAATGAAGATGCCGCCCAACTGATTCCTTTCATCGAGGACAGCCTTACCGATGTCCTGGTTAATCTTCAGGTGCCCGTCACACCCCTTCCGAAAAAACTCGATAAGAAGCAGCACATACCACTGGATATCGACGTATTCCCTATGGATAACAGCAATACCAAAAAGGAGGGGGTCGAGTACACGTATAAAAAATTCTTTGGTTATGCCCCTATTGCCGCTTACTTTGGCTGCGAAGGCTGGTGCCTGGGATGTGAATTACGCCCAGGCTCTCAGCACTCCCAGAATGATTTTATTGGCTTTTTACAAGCAGTGCTGCACCGCAGCCGACGTTTGACCCGAGCGCCTATTCTGGTTCGCCTTGATAGTGGCCACGATGCTGAGGAATCGCGCCGGGAAATCGCCGGGTTCAAAGGTGTGAATCACATTATCAAGCTCAACCCAAGAAAGTATCACACCAAGGAACACTGGCTCCCCATTTTTGAAGAAAAGCAAGTCAAATGGGAGGAGTCGCGTCCAGGAAAGAGTTATGCGACACTCTCAACCGTCTATGAAACCAACTATGGTAACCAGCGTCTGATTATTCGCATTATCAAGCGTACCACTGATACTGTAGGGCAGAGATTTCTGACACCCGATTATGAGCTGGAAGGATGGTGGACAACACTCA
This sequence comes from Endozoicomonas sp. Mp262, assembly GCF_025643335.1. Classification (NCBI taxonomy): domain Bacteria; kingdom Pseudomonadati; phylum Pseudomonadota; class Gammaproteobacteria; order Oceanospirillales; family Endozoicomonadaceae; genus Endozoicomonas; species Endozoicomonas sp. Mp262. Next base: position 3,127,439 of record NZ_CP092489.1, read on the forward strand.
GCGAAGCTGACTACAGCGATGATCAGATCATTAATCTTTATGAGGATCATGCGACCAGCGAGCAGTTTCACAGTGAGTTGAAGACTGATATGGATTTAGAGCGCCTGCCTTCAGGCAAGTTTGACACCAACGACCTGGTGATGTGTTTGGGTGCACTGGTCTATAACATTCTGCGCTACATGGGGCAGAGTTGCTTGCTCGGGCCAGATGCGCCGGTACGTCATAAAGCCAAACGACGCCGGTTAAAAACCGTGATACAGGAACTCATCTACCTGGCTGCCCGTCTTCTGAAAAAAGGACATCAATACCGGCTACGCTTTGGTCGTTACTGTCCTGGTTTCAGGTCTTTCCATCAATTAATAAGCCAGCATGCACTTTGTTGATTGAATAGCGAGATAGAAAAAAATGCCATAAATGAGAAAGTACTGTATTGATAACGGTAGGGCTTCTTTCAACCTGTCTTCAAGTTTGATGATATTTTGATCAGCATTTATGCTTAAAAACGACATAAAAACACTTCAATCAATAACCCGAGTTATTTTCAAAGGAAAAAATTAATCAGCACATTTTCAAAACTGCCGGGCAAATCAAGAAATCACGGATTCAGGAGCAAGTTATCAGAACTTCTTTTCATAGGTCAGCTGAAGGCTGTTGCTTCGGCTGCGTTGGCTCAGATTCCCGGAGAAATCAAGCTTGAAGTTTGAGGTATCCGAGAGTAATCGGGTGATACCCAGCCCATAATAAACACCATTGTCATGAACGCGTGGCGTTGTATATGGGTTATTTGAGGCATGTTCAGCGGAACTTTGATAATAATCATAAGTGCCACTGTGCTCATTCATCACCTGGCGCTGAAGCCCAAGACTGACGTTTATTTCAGTGGGTTTTTCCAGGTCAGGCAGTAAATAAGTGAGTTCTGCACCTGCCCGCGTCGTTACCTGATAACGTTTGCGAGAACGGTTCTTGATAGCCTGTGGGCTGTTACCTTTTTCCTTAAGACCCTTAATCTCACTGTTATAGTATAAAACACTGAATGTAGGTGTCAGGGTTAAGCCAGGTACTGTATCATCCAGGTGGATATCGTAGCCAACACCCAGATAGGTACTCCAGTCCATACCACTCACGTCATCTTTTAGCTTGTTGCCCAGGGCATCCTGGCGTTCGATAGCATAGTTGTTTTGAATAATTGTCAAAGCGCCATCAATATGCCAGTTGTCTTTTGACCATGAGGCAAAGGGGCCAAATATGATGCTATCAATTTTTGTTTTGGCTGAACTTCTCTCCATGCTGATATTCGTTGTTCGGTTGCCAAGCATGATGCCTGCCATCCAATGCTCATCCAGCTCCCTGAAGAGACCAACAGTCAGTCCGTAACCTGTAAATGACTGTCCGGGAAGGTTTTGCTGCTGTCTCCAGGATCCCTTGGTGCCATTAACCTGAATAAAGGTATGCCAGTTGCCGGGTCCTTTATTAAAGGCAGGGTCATGGCTAGTTATACTTCTCGAGGCCATCAGTTCTTCAGTGGACAGATTGTCAAGACTCAGGGATTTGGAAGCGAGTCGAGGTAAATAGCTTTTACCCTGTATAATATGCAGCGCAGCCAAAGGACCCAGGTCAAGGGTTCCCTGAAGCAGTTTAGACTGTGTCAGGCTGATAGCCCCAAACTGCTCCATAAAGTCTTTATCAGGTCGTTCCAGCTTTGCTTTTGCCTCTGCTATATGAGACTTATATCGATCTACAGCTTCAGTCTGGTCTGCATCCCTGTCTGACACCAGGTCAGCAGCACACTGGCCAGGATTGGACCCTTTAAAGCACATTTGAAGCTCTTTAAAGAATTCGCCGTAATGCATGGCAAGAGCAGTATTACCACCACTTGTCTGGTTGGGGTGGATTTTTGATGCGACTTGTCGCCAAACCCATCTAACCGTGTTTTTATCGGTTGAGATCAGCCACTGGAACTGCTCTTTATTAAATACACTAAGGTCATATTTACTCAAATCAAAGTCGGCCCTGTTGAACTGTGGCTGTGGCGGAATGGGCGTTGTGCCATTATCAACAAACACGTTTTTATAGGGAACCAATGCCGTTGTGCCTTTGTACTCAGGTTTTGGTGTTACTCCATGATCAACAAGCCAGTCTTTGTGGCGAACCAGTGCTGTTGTGCCTTGGTATCCTGGTTCAGGTGGCACAATAACATTGATATCGTCCACAGACTTCCCGTTAAGTTGAGCCAACAATTGAGCCCGTTCTTTCCTATCTTTTGTATAGGCATCCTGACAGGCTGCTTTATTATCATCTGAGCAGCGGGCAGGGTGATTTTTTTCAGCTTTCTTTTTAAAGTACTCCTTTACACTCTTTTTCAAATACTCCCTATCCATGATAGAGGTTGCCTTTTTTGAAAGATTGAGCAGATTCTGACCGGCCTCCCAGGCTTCTTTCTGGCGCTGTTCTTGTTGCTGGCGTTTGCGCTTATCTTCCTGGTGGGTGTCGTCCATTGGCTTTGGGGGTTCAGGTGGCACAATGACATTGATGTCATCCACAGATTTCCCATTAAGTTGAGCCAACAGTTGAGCCCGCTCTTTCCTATCTTTTGTATAGGCATCCTGACAGGCTGCTTTATTATCATCTGAGCAGCGGGCAGGGTGATTTTTTTCAGCTTTCTTTTTAAAGTACTCCTTTACACTCTTTTTCAAATACTCCCTATCCATAATAGAGGTTGCCTTTTTTGAAAGATTGAGCAGATTCTGACCTGCCTCCCAGGCTTCTTTTTGGTGCTGTTCTTTCAGCTCGAGGGCCTTGCGCTTTTCTTCAGCCAGTCGGTTCTGCTCGGCAATGCGTTGCTGTTCGTCGATTAGCGCCTGCTTTTTCAGCTGACGGTTGCGCTCACCTGCCTGATGGATATCCAGGATCTCTTTCTGGACTTCCTTTTGGGTTTTCTGGCGTTTCTCCCAGGCGTCTTGCTGGCGTTGTTCTTCCAGTTGCTGAGCCAGTTCAAGAGCCTTGCGCTGTTCTTCAGCCAGTCGGTTCTGCTCGGCAATGCGTTGCTGTTCGTCGATTAGCGCTTGCTTTTTCAGCTGACGGTTGCGCTCACCTGCCTGATGGATATCCAGGATCTCTTTCTGGACCTCCTTTTGGGTTTTCTGGCGTTTCTCCCAGGCGTCTTGCTGGCGTTGTTCTTCCAGTTGCTGAGCCAGCTCAAGAGCCTTGCGCTGTTCTTCAGCCAGTCGGTTCTGCTCGGCAATGCGTTGCTGTTCGTCGATTAGCGCCTGCTTTTTCAGCTGACGGTTGCGCTCACCTGCCTGATGGATATCCAGGATCTCTTTCTGGACTTCCTTTTGGGTTTTCTGGCGTTTCTCCCAGGCGTCTTGCTGGCGTTGTTCTTCCAGTTGCTGAGCCAGCTCAAGAGCCTTGCGCTGTTCTTCAGCCAGTCGGTTCTGCTCGGCAATGCGTTGCTGTTCGTCGATTAGCGCCTGCTTTTTCAGCTGACGGTTGCGCTCACCTGCCTGATGGATATCCAGGATCTCTTTCTGGACCTCCTTTTGGGTTTTCTGGCGTTTCTCCCAGGCGTCTTGCTGGCGTTGTTCTTCCAGTTGCTGAGCCAGCTCAAGAGCCTTGCGCTGTTCTTCAGCCAGTCGGTTCTGCTCGGCAATGCGTTGCTGTTCGTCGATTAGCGCCTGCTTTTTCAGCTGACGGTTGCGCTCACCTGCCTGATGGATATCCAGGATCTCTTTCTGGACTTCCTTTTGGGTTTTCTGGCGTTTCTCCCAGGCGTCTTGCTGGCGTTGTTCTTCCAGTTGCTGAGCCAGCTCAAGAGCCTTGCGCTGTTCTTCAGCCAGTCGGTTCTGCTCGGCAATGCGTTGCTGTTCGTCGATTAGCGCCTGCTTTTTCAGCTGACGGTTGCGCTCACCTGCCTGATGGATATCCAGGATCTCTTTCTGGACCTCCTTTTGGGTTTTCTGGCGTTTCTCCCAGGCGTCTTGCTGGCGTTGTTCTTCCAGTTGCTGAGCCAGTTCAAGAGCCTTGCGCTGTTCTTCAGCCAGTCGGTTCTGCTCGGCAATGCGTTGCTGTTCGTCGATTAGCGCCTGCTTTTTCAGCTGACGGTTGCGCTCACCTGCCTGATGGATATCCAGGATCTCTTTCTGGACTTCCTTTTGGGTTTTCTGGCGTTTCTTCCAGGCGTTTCGCTGGCGTTGTTCTTCCAGTTGCTGAGCCAGTTCAAGAGCCTTGCGCTGCTCTTCAACCGTATTAATGGCAGTAGTAACTGTCTGAATGCTTTGACTCAGTAGTGAGTGAATGTCCCCTTTAGGGTCAGTTACCTGGTTGCCATGTGCAGTGATGTCTTGGTCGAGTTGCTCCAGGTTGAGTTGGGGGTCGTTCTGCATTGTTGTCCAAAGCGCTTCAGCCTGTCGGGCTATGTCTTCAGGTGTTTGATCCTTGATGTTAGAAAAATCAAGGTTATAGTGGGTTTTCAGGTGCGTAGTAACCCCTTCAATATCCTTGGTGAGGGTCTTCTGTCTTTCCCTGGCCTTGGAGAGCAGGGTGTTATCCAGTGTTATGCGCTGGTTTTCAGCGAGTTTATTATTGTTATGCTCAATGGTTTTCCAGGCACTATCATGGGTTGAAAGTTCATTTTCAGTGGTAACTAGGCGTTGGTTAAAGCCATCTAAATCACCATTAACCTGAATGACCTTTTGATTGATTAGCTCCTGAGTCTGAGCAATAGTCTGCTGTAACTCTTTTAAGGTTTGCTGCTCCAGGTCTTTATCGACAGTTGTTATCAACTCAGCTTGTTTGCTCTTTTGCTCTTGAGCTGTAGTGATTAGGGATTTAAAGTTTTTGTTAATTTCTTTTGTATTCTTTATATGGATATTTATCTCATCAATAAGTTTTTCTGTTGTGGAAATTAATGTTTTCCACTCTCTGTTAAAGCTATTGACTTTATCCATTTTCTCTATGCTTTCTTTTAAATCACTGCTTTTTTTAGATAGGTTATTTATTTTATCTTTTATGCTGGTAGTTAGCGCTTTATTATCTATATTGTCTGTAAGTTCTTTTGTTTTCTTGAAAAGTGAAAACAAAGGACTCAGCCGGGTTCCCTTTTTACTGTCAGCTTCTCTTTTTTCATCTTTTAGCGTTTTTAGCTGTTGTGTCAGGGATTCTTTCAGGTCGTTTAAGTCCTCTATTTTTTTACTGGTTGCCGGTTCTTGTAAGGTGGCACTTTCCAGTATTGTGTCCAGACGACTGTCATCATCCATTATCTGTTTTTTTAGTTGCTGTATTTCGCTACTGGATAATGTTTTGTTAGAGCTGATAATGCATGGTATCCATCCATCACACTGGTGCATTTCACTGCTTGTTTTAGAGCTGGCAGTTAATGTTTTTTGTAATTCTTGATGCTCATTTTTCAGTTTGTTGTAGCCTTCTAATGCCTCTTCATTTATTTTTTCAAGGTCTTTGATATTTTCAGTTGTTTTTATATAGTTGGTTCGAGTATTTTTTTGAGCATTGTTGAAGAATTCTCTAGCCTCTGAATAAATAGATGCTATATCTGAAATCTCATACTGGGATGCTTTTTTATTGTATTGCTCCAGGGTTTCAATAATGTGGATTACATCGTTATTATCATTTAAAAAGTTTGTGATAATACCATTTTCCGAAGCCACTGCAGTCTCATGAGCGCTGAGTTTCTGTTGTAGTGATTCCAGGTTGAACCGGGAATCTTTTTGCAGGCTCTGCAAGAGGTCATTGGCCTTCCGGGTGATGTTGCTATGGTCAGTGCCCTTAAGCCCCGACAGTTTGCTACTATAGTGGGTTTTCAGGTGCGTGGTAATCCCCTCAATATCCTTGGCAAGAACATTCTGTCTATTCCAGGCTTCAGAGAGAGGTGTTTTATCCAGGTCGGTGCGCTGGTCTTTGGGTAGCTGGCTGTTGCCCTGCTCGATAATTTGCCAGGCCTGATTATGGTTTAACAGGCTGCTGCGGGTATCAGTCAGGCGCTTATTGAATGCCGCCATGATATCCCCGAGTTTATCCACTTCTATCTGGAGAGTGTTGATACTAGTGTGAGCTTGTTGCTGCTCAATTAGCGCTTGTTCTGCCTTAGCCTTGCGCTGTTCCTCAGCCAATCGGTTCTGTTCGGCAACCCGTTGCTGTTCGGTAATCAGCTGGCGGTGATATCTGGAGCGCTCTTTATTTTTGATATCCCGTGTGATGCGGTTTTCACGACGTTGTTGCTCAGCCAGTGCCTGACGGTTTTGGTTGTCGATGATGGTAGCGATCGGTTGATTGCTTTCATCCAGCCAGTGCCGGATCGCCCCTTCCTGAGCACTCACTGCGGTCTCATGAGCGGTGAGCTTTTGTTGCAATGACTCCAGGTTTAACCGGGGATCCTTTTGCAGCTGCTGCAAGAGGGTATCCACCTGTGTATGGTCAGTGCCTTTTAGCTCATGAAGCTTGTTGCCATAGAGAGCCTGAAGGTGTGTACTGATCTCTTTGCTATCCTCAGTCAGGGATTTCTGTGTTGCTCTGGCTTTGGACAGTGGAGTACTGTCAAGATGGGTGCGCTGGTCTTCAGGCAACTGGTTATTACTTTGCTCAATGATTTTCCATGCCTGGTCATGGTTAGACAGGTGGCTATTGGTGCCAGTCAGGCGATCATTGAAAGCTTTTATGACTGCCTGGATTTTGTTGACCTCCTCCTGTAGCTTATCGATAGATTTATTTGTTAACTGTGTATCCAGAGCCATTTTCTGGTCTGTGGTAAGCTGATTCTGGTCTATGGTGGAGGTTTGTACTTGCCTGTCAAAAACTGAGGAGGTAGTTGATGGCGGTTTTATAGTTAGTAGTTCCCCGGAATCGTCGAACATGAAACTATCATCATCTTTATGTAAGTTTTCTGGAGCCATATAGTTGTACTCCATCGTTTTATACAGGCTTTTTAGCGCATCTAAAAAATAATTGAATATACGGTTAATAAGGCTTTGGTTTTCAGTGTTGCCAGAATTAGGATAATTTTTACATTGTTTAGGGTTCTTTAGGCAGTAAGCACGACTCATTATTGAGTTTTTCATTTTTAAATCAATATGCATGACCATGTTTTTCAGAAAACTGTATTGTAGCTGCTTGCTATCCAGGGTATCAGTATTTTTGCTGGTTTTGCTATTATGATGGTACTTAACCAGGTTAAAATATTTTGATCCTTTGCCTAGTATTTTCCGCGTTTTTCTTTCGAGGTCTTTTGTTATAGTGTTTTGCTGAGTATTGATATTCGGATTTTCTTTTGCTGCCCTCTCTAATTCAATTTCCTTTTCGGCTGCCTTATCTATTTGGGCAAGGATGTCATTTATCTCTTTCTCACTGATAGTTAATAGGTGAAAGAGTCTGTCATCACCCAGTTCATTAAAAAGGTTTTGTAACTCAGTATTGTCCAAGTCGCTTATTTTTTTTCCTAGGTCACGGTCGCCGACTTCTTTAAGTAGTTCATCCAAGGATAGGGTTCTTAGTTTATCAATATCGGTTTCTGTGATTATATTACGGCATAGCCAGCTAAATGCTACATTATTTCCAAGACTCCAGCCAAAAGCACCACGACATCCTGCATTAACTGCTTTACTAGCTCCATTAAGAACTGGGTTGTTTTTAGGTGACCAGCCTTCTTCAGACCACACATTTTCAGTAATAGTCAGCAAACTTAGTATAGAGATGAATAACAATTTCGGTAAGATCGTTGCTTTTCTCTTGACTGTTTTCATGGTTAAACTCCTTTTTATTGGGCAGTGCAATAGACACCGCCCTTTTTTATGATTTAGAACTATTCACTTGTATCCATCGTTCCATTAGCTGGATCTGGATTATCAGATGTGTGGTGGATTGGTTGCTCTGGGTCGATATAATTAGGTGCTTCATGGGTCTTTATTGTACGACCAGCCCAAACCGTTCCTACGGTAAGGCTACCCCATGCAACACCTTGTGCTAACATGCTGGGAAGGCCACCAAACACGCAAAAGGGAATAAAACCTGTTAGAAAGCGGCGTCCTGCTTTCCAGCGCATGGTTGATAGTGCCTGTTTGTTTTCAAGCTCTTTACTGTGGCGTGTTGTTTTTGTTAATTGCTGGTTTAGTTCATCTCTTTCTTTTTCTAATTTTTCAACCTCGTTTTCTAAACCATTTAGCTCATTATCCAAATCTTCTATCTGTTTTGTTAAATCTTCTTTTTCTCTCTCGGAAATTTCTTTGTTTTCTAATTGTGAGCGGAGGTCAGCAAGAGCTTCTTCTGTATCTTTTATTTTTTTGTTTTTTATTTCTAATTCTTCATTTTTATTTTTTAACTCTTTGTTCTTGCGCTTTTCGTTTAACTCTTCTTTCCTGGCAGTTTCAATTTTTTTAGCTTCTGATCGAAAATGATCAAACTCGGTTTGTTTTCCAAGATAAGGTTTTTTTCCTCTGGTATTTTTAGCAGGTGTCGGGTGTTTTTGAATGCCACCTTTCACGAGGCTATGTAGATTCGTATCTGCATGACTAACCTGTTGCCCACGTCTGCTTTTTCCTATATTTTTAGGCGTGTCCGGGGCAGTGCTTCCACCTGTACTTGTACTTGGTTGTGGTGAGCTTTGTCGATTGGTTTGAATTGCTGGCATAGTAACCTCCATTACATGTTGTGCTATTTACCTAATCCTCCATGATTAGTGTCCTGATAATGGCGTTATCAAAAAGTAAGGATTAGATCTGTTTTTAAACCACCTGGAAAGGTGTCCTTTGCTGCATAACTACGGCCCTGTTTATACAGGGAAATTTTTATGCTGTACTGTTTTGACTGGAGGAACAGGGTTTAGTTTTAAAGTTGTTATTGCTGCTTGCATTTTTGTTAGTTGGACAAACAAACAGCTGTTTCGGGAACCCCCATAGATTGAGGTGCCGGGTTTCTATAAGCTAGGAGGCTTTATAAAGTACGGTGAGTCACCGCAAGACTGGACGAACGATGGCATCTCTCTATTTTTATTATTCCTCCATGGATTCAGGAAAAAGCACCTATCTGTTACAGGCTGCCCACAACTATCGCAGTGCCGGTAAGCGGGTACTGCTGTTGACGCCTTTTATTGATGATCGCTTTGGTGTGGGGAAAATCACTTCCCGTATTGGTTTGCAAAGCGACGCGGCAGCCATTAGTGAAAGTGATAACCTGTTTCACCAAGCAGGCCGTGAACATGCAGAGGCAAAGCTGTCCTGCATTATGGTGGATGAAGCCCAGTTTCTCACCAGTGAGCAGGTGTGGCAGCTTTCTGATGTGGTGGATCATCTGAAAATCCCAGTGCTGTGTTTTGGCTTGCGGACAGACGCTTTTGGCCAGCCTTTTCCAGGCAGCCAGACATTGTTGGCAATTGCCGATGAGATGACAGAGCTTAAAAGCATCTGCAAAAAATGTGAAAAGAAAGCCAATATGGTGCTGAGGCTGGATGAAACCGGTGAGCCTGTGCGTTCCGGTGGTCAGGTGCAGATAGGTGGGAATGACAGCTATCTATCGGTGTGCAGGAAGCATTATAAAGAGATGTTAGGGATTTGATTCTTGCTCGGGAATGGTGAATGGGGAATGGTTATTTCTTGTTCCCGTTATCCTGCCAGGAAGCCATTGCTGAGATGTAAAGACTCGTTACAACTCGAATATTTCTTCAACGATTCCCTATTGCCCCATTCCCTATTCCCGATTACTAACAATAGTGGAACTACAGCTCTATTTTTATATTCTAAAAATATATAATTGGATTCCAAAAAAATATATCTGACTATTAGGTCGTGGAATCCTCCCCATGGAACTCTCTGCTGTAGAACTACTTTTAGCCATAGCTGCGGTTGCTGCTGGATCTCTGGTTCAGGGATCCATCGGTTTTGGACTGGCTGTGGTGGCTGCACCCATTCTTTATGCCATTAATCCGGTACTGATACCGGGGCCGATTATTGTGACTGCCTTATTCATTGGCAGTTTGACCACGCACCGTTATATCAGTGCATTGCGTATTCAGGATATTCGCTATGCCATTGTTGGCCGGATACCGGGTTCAGTCCTTGGGGGGCTGCTGTTATCCCTGGTGTCAGCGCGATCCATGAGTTTGCTGCTGGGAGGCTCCGTTCTTATAGCCGTGGCTGCCAGCCTGACACCGTTTAAGTTTCAGGCAAATCCACGCTCACTGTTTACTGCCGGTGTGTTATCCGGTGTCATGGGAACTGCATCATCCATTGGTGGTCCCCCCATGGCACTGGTGATGCAAAATGAGCAGGGGGATCGTATTCGAGCCAATTTGTCAGCCTTTTTTGTGGTGAGCTGTATTATTTCCCTGGTGGTATTATGGGCTGGAGGAATGTTTGGCATTCAGCATTTGTTGTATGGTTTGTCCATGGTGCCGGGGGTGTTTATTGGCAACTGGCTGGCGGGAATGGTTGCTCCCAGGGTTAACCGAACCGTTATGAAGCGGGCTTTGTTATTTTTATGCAGCTTTTCCGGGGTCAGTGCCATTTGGGCAGCGCTTCATTAATATTTGCCTGTTAAAGAGATAAATACAGAGTTAATTGTTTTGAATCATGGGAAAAATGGACTTTTATAATGGTTGACAGCCTCCATGCTTTTGGGTAGGTTGTTTTTTGCGCTGATTTGACTTCGGATTGCGGGCGCTTAACAAATGTTGCTAAAAGAAGGGTTTTCAGGATAAAAATTTCGGAAAAACCACTCTGATTAGCACAGAGTGGTTTTTTTTTGCCCGCCCGAAATCGATTAAGATGGGTTGGAGTGGCAGCCGGAGTACCAATGATTGAATTAAATAATCTGAATAAAGTGTTTACCTCGGGTGGGGTGAAGGTAAAAGCGCTGGATGGAATCAGCCTGAAAGTGCCTGAAGGTAGTATCTATGGGGTTATTGGCTCCAGTGGCGCGGGAAAAAGTACCCTGATTCGTTGTGTCAATCTGCTGGAAAAACCTTCATCGGGTAAAGTGATCGTTGATGGCAGGGATTTGACCCGCTTATCCGATAAAGAGCTACGCCAGGCCCGTCACAATATGGGAATGATCTTTCAGCACTTTAATCTGTTGTCCAGCCGTACGGTTTATAACAATATTGCCCTGCCTCTGGAGTTGGCAGGGGCCAGTGCCCGGGAAATAGAATCGGCCGTTATGCCGCTGCTGGAGCTGACCGGGCTGAAGGAAAAGCGTGACAGTTATCCTTCCCGGTTATCCGGTGGTCAAAAACAGCGGGTTGCCATTGCCAGGGCACTCGCCAGCAAACCCAAAGTATTATTGTGTGATGAGGCCACTTCCGCGCTTGATCCTCAAACCACAAGGGCCATTCTGGATCTGTTAAAAGACATTAACCGTACACTGAAAATCACTATTTTAATGATTACCCATGAGATGGATGTGGTGAAATCTATCTGTGACCGGGTGGCAATTTTAAGCCATGGCCAGCTCATTGAAGAAAATTCCGTGGAATCTTTTTTTGTTAATCCGGAAACAGAGTTGGCAAGGTCATTTGTGCGCAGTGCTACCCATGAAAAACCCGTGGCTGAAATTGAAAGCCGGTTTCAGCGGCAGCCGGAGCCGGGTGCCAGGCCGGTGGTCAGGATCACTTTTGTGGGTCAGCGGGTTGTAGAACCGCTGATTACTCAGGCTTCCCGGCACTATGAGGTTGACTTTGTTATCTTGCAGGCAGATATAGAAACAGTGGGCGGTAAGCCTATGGGCTTTTTAATGGTGGAAGTGGCAGGGGATGATACCGCCATTGCCGCGTCCCTGGCTTTTCTTGAGGAGCGTGTAAAGGTGGAGGTGCTGGGTTATGTCAGCTAATGCCTGGATGCTGTTATTACAGTCCCTTTGGGAAACCTGCTATATGGTGGCCATTTCCGGTGGCTTAAGTTTTCTTCTGGGTATTCCCCTGGGCGTTCTTCTATATACCACACGTCAGGGACGGATTAATGAAAGCCCTCTGGCTAATCAGTTACTGGGAGGAATTGTTAACGCGGGTCGTTCAGTACCCTTTATTATCCTGATGGTTGCCATTATCCCTTTGACCCGTTTGTTGACCGGAACTTCCATAGGTACTACCGCTGCCATTGTCCCCTTGACTGTGGCTGCCATTCCGTTTGTGGCACGTATTGCAGAAAGTGCCTTAAATGAAGTGCCTTCAGGTCTTGTTGAAGCCGCCCAGTCCATGGGAGCCAGTTCCTGGCAAATTATTACCCGGGTTTTATTGCCGGAAGCACGGGGCGGACTGGTTAACGGGATGACCATTACCTTGGTGACGCTAGTGAGTTACTCTGCCATGGCGGGCGCTATTGGCGGCGGCGGACTGGGGGACCTGGGCATCCGCTATGGCTATCAGCGCTTTGATGGCGTAATTATGCTGGCCACTGTGGTGGTGCTGATTATTCTGGTTCAGTTGATCCAGATGGCAGGTGATTATTTGCAGCGGCATTATGACAAACGTTAGTAATCTTCCCTGAATGGACACTGATGTGGAAAAAAGGGTGGATGAGGAGATTTTATGGACTATTTGACATCGGTTAAGACGTTGAAAGCCCTGGCCGGTTCGTTGTTGGTTGCCACTGTGGTACTGATGGCTGGCTGCGGCGACAGGAAGGCAGAAGATAATGTATTGAAGGTGGGTGTGATAGCCGGGCCCGAAGCGGATGTGATGCAGGTGGCTGCTGATACCCTGAAGAACGAAAAGGGTATCGACGTTAAGCTGGTTGAGTTTTCTGATTATGTGTCACCCAATATTGCTCTCTCGGATGGCAGTATTGATGTGAATGCTTTTCAGCATCGCCCCTATCTGGACAGTATGGTGCAGGATCGGGGATTTAAGCTGGTGGCTGTGGGCAATACCTTTATTTACCCTATTGGAGGCTATTCCAAAAAAATCACCCATATAGACCAATTGAAGGAAGGGGCTAAAGTTGCCATTCCCAATGATCCCAGCAATGAAGGTCGGACGCTTATTCTGCTCCATAATCGGGGGCTTATCACCTTAAAGGATATTAATAACCTTGAGGCAACCCCGGCTGATATTGTCGAGAATCCAAAAGGACTCAAGTTTATTGAGCTGGATGCAGCCCAGCTACCCCGTTCCCTGGACGATGTGGATCTGGCATTTATTAATTCAACCTATTCTGTTCCAGCAGGTCTTTTGCCCAGTAGGGATGCATTAATTATTGAAGGTAAGGAATCACCTTACGTCAATATTATTGTATCCCGTGAAGATAATCAGGCGGACCCTAAGGTTACAGCCTTGGTAAAGGCCTATCAGACAGAAGCCGTGGAGAAACTGGCCGCTGAATTATTTAAAGGAAGTGCCATGGCGGGCTGGAAATAATACTTTTTTATTAATGCGTTTTTTTTGAATCCTGTCGTTTAAATGGGTTTTTTTAGTCTGACTGCTGCATCCAGGGATGCAGCAAACAGTTTATGCTATTGACTAGAAAATAAAACCTGCCAATCCGTAGCCGAAAATACAGGCCGTAACAACACCAATCATCCCGGGAACCATAAAGCTGTGATTAAAATAGTATTTCCCGATTTTAGTGGTACCGGTGGTATCAAAGTTGCAGGTTGCGATATCTGAAGGGTAGTTGGGGATAAAGAAGTAACCGTAACAGGAAGGCATAATGCCTACCAGTAATTGCGGTGGCAGACCCATTCCCAGAGCCACAGGTAACATCATACGACAGGTGGCTGCCTGGCTGTTAATGACCACAGATACAACAAACATGGCCAGGGCAAAGCTCCAGGGATAGGTGCCCACCATCTCCAGAATGCCAGCCTTGAATTCGGGCATGGCATACTGGAAGTAGGTATCACTCATCCAGGCAATACCAAAGATGGCGATGGCTGCGGTCAGGCCTGATTTAAAGACAACCCCTTCGGTGATTTTGGCCACCTGTACTTTACTGGCCAGCATAATAATGCCGCCAAAAGCCAGCATCATCATTTGAATCACAACGGACATGCCAATGGGTTTGCTGCCTTCCGCTATGGTTCGAATTTCTGGCGTCATGGCAATGGCGACAATGGATACCAGGGCGAGGATAAAAAGCAGAACCGAGTTTCTTGCTGATGTGGGCAGCTTTTCATCAAGGCTGGTGGCCGTGGTAGAGAGGATTTTTTCTTTCCAGAGAGGGTCTTGGAGGCGGCGTTGATATTCAGGATCATCCTCCAGTTCAACACCCCGGCGCATGCTATATAAAGCAATGGCGATGGTGCCAATGAGGGTAGAGGGGATGGTGACACCAATAATATGTATCAGGCTGATGGTGTGATCCAATCCTCCCAGCTGGGTCAGGTAGTAGACCACGGCAGCAGAGATAGGGCTGGCTGTAATGGATAGCTGTGAAGCTACTGAGGCCGCGGCCATGGGGCGCTCAGGCCTGATTTTATTTTTTAGGGCAACATCTCCGATAATGGGCATGATGGAGTAGACAGCGTGACCGGTACCTAAAAGGAAGGTCATGGCGTAGGTAACCAGCGGTGCAATCAATGTGACGCGCCTGGGGTTTTTCCGGAGAATTTTTTCAGCAATTTGCAGCATGTATTTCAGGCCGCCAGCGGTTTCCAATATGGCAGCGCATGTGACCACCGCCATAATGATCAACATGACGGTTACCGGGGGTGAGGTGGGAGGCATTTTGAACAGAAATACTTCAATTACCAGGCCAAGCCCTGATATGACCCCCAGGCCGATGCCACCAAAGCGGCTACCGGTATAAAGCATCAGCAGTAAAAACATAAACTGAAGAATGAGCACAGAGTCCTCCCATGCCAGTGAATAAAAAAAACAGTGGTTGCCAGGTTTTATATAGCCTTATAGCTCTGACTGAACAGGAAATAGGGGGTGCTGTGGGGGGGATAGTATGAGGGGCTAATTTCCCCCCAATCCATATCAACTGTGTAGATGGAAATCTGGCAATACTAGCCTGGAGATTGTACATCTTACTTGGATTGACCGTATTGATGGTGATCAATGGTTGGTATTAGCCTGGTTAATACGGCTCAATAGGTGTTCAAAATAGGCGGGTGAGTTCCTGTGATTCATGGTGAAATTTAAAAATTAATGGCAGTTAGTGGTAGCGGGCTGTCCTATCAGGTGAAAAATTTGCTAATATAATCCGTTATTTCGTTAGGCGGCTTGCTTCTCTCTGTGGTTTAGTCCCAGGAGAGGATATTGCCGAAATCTCTCAACCTTTGCATGAAGGCGGGGGTACTTCATGGCCGTAGTTGCCAAAAAGTCATCCATGATCTTTTTCTCGGACCCGGCAGATCATTACTGTCACAGGGTTCGTATTGTTCTGGCAGAAAAAGGGGTTGCGGTAGACGTACAAAACGTCAATCCGGAAAATCTTCCCCAGGAGCTTTCTGACCTGAATCCCTATAATAGCCTACCCACCCTGGTGGACAGGGACCTGGTTCTATATGAACCCAATGTGATGATGGAATATCTGGATGAGCGTTTCCCTCATCCACCATTATTGCCTGTTTATCCTGTGAGTCGGGCTCAGAGTCGGTTGATGATGCATCGAATCCAGAAGGACTGGTGTGCACTTGTCGATACTATTCTGGATCCAAAAACCAAGGAAACTCCGGCTAATCGCGCCCGTAAAGAGCTGCGTGAGAGCCTGATGGCCATTGCGCCCATCTTTGCTGAAAAGCCATTCTTTATGAGTGATGAGTTTACCTTGGTAGACTGTTGTGTCGGACCGATATTATGGCGTTTGCCTGCCATGGGTATTGAATTGCCTAAGCAGGGTAAGGCCATTTTACAGTATGGCGATCGACTGTTTGAGCGCGACTCTTTCCAGGAAAGTCTCTCGGAAGTAGAAAGAGAAATGCGCGAATAAAGTCCGGGGCACCTGAAGCCTGAAATATTGCCGGTTTGGAATAAACAGGGTGTGCAGGTGCTCTTGGTCTGGAGAAAACAATGAGTATGACTAGCAGTCGTCCTTACATCGCTCGTGCGTTGTATGACTGGATTCTTGATAATGACTGTACACCTTATATTCTGGTGGATGCCAATAGGGAGGGTGTTGCAGTTCCTGGTGAATATGTGCAGGATGGCCAGATCGTCCTGAATATTTCTCCAGTGGCTGTCCGCGCCCTTGATATAGGCAATGATGCATTGACCTTTGATGGTCGTTTTGGTGGTGAAGCACTCACCATTTATGTGCCAGTAGAGGCGCTAATGGCGATTTATGCTCGTGAAAATGGGCAGGGCATGGTGTTTGAAGTAGAAACTGCCGCTGTCCATGGAGAGGGTGAAGTGATAGAAGAGCCGGAAGCGCCCACTCCACCTAAACCACCCAGGCCTCCAAAGCCGGGAAGGCCCAGTTTGAAGGTGGTGAAATAAATCATTATTTCATACAGGAAAAAAGCTGCCGTTTCTGGCGGCTTTTTTTATATAAATAATAATTGTTTTTATAAGCGACATTTTCTGTCTACGTATTAATAATATTTTTATTTTAGTGTTGTTTTATTTTTGTACGTCATTGCTTTTGTTTTTATTGTTATTTTATTGACTTTATTATTCTTTTGGTTAATTTTAAGGCTGTATTTTTTAATTAAAAAGATAATTTTTGTTTATATAAATTATGGAAAATATTTTTATTTTTAGTTTTGTGGAGAGATTTAAGATCGACTGTAATCTGGGTGAGAGGTTGTAGAAATGAATAAGGTTTTTAGCTCTATTTTTGTGCTGTTTGTAAGTTGTTTTTTAGTTTTTTTTTCTTCATGTCTGAGGGCATTGCTTATGGAGGAAGTGGATGAGCCGGTGGTTTTTGAAGCGCCTGATAGGTTGAATGAAAAGATTGATGATCATCTTGATGGTGGTGCGCATTATGTTTTAAATGCTGATCACCTGAATGGTGAGATGCATTATCTTTTAAGTGATGAGTATCGGGAGGTTATTGAAAAATATGATTCGGATTTAAGTTTGGCTAAAACCGTTTCCTTGATGGATCAATACCATAAAGGTACGCTAACTTTTATAAGGTTTTATGATAATAGAAAAGACTCGGAGCAAGTGGGGGGAGGGCTCCATTTGATATTGAGAAAAATGGGGCGATATGAAGAATACTTTATACTCTCCAAGTTTGAATTAATTAAACCGGTTAAACCTTATAGTCATGGTCATGTTCACGATACAGTAAAGCTATATGTAGGAGATCCATCAGAATTGCTTGATTCTGATATGATAGAAAGGTGGCGAGCCATTACTTATGTGATTAATGGTGCCATGAATAAAGCCCATATTATTGATCAACACATGATGTCGAAAACATACCCTGGCACTGAGTCTCATGGGGATTCTGTAGAGGTTCTGTTGCCAAGAGGTGAGTGGGTTATTAACTCGCGAACTTATGATGGCGATGGAAAGCCAAGATACGGGCGTTTTGATCCTGGTATAAGTAGTTTTCTTTATAAACGCAGCTTTTTCTACGACTACGTATTCCAGTCGTTTGCTGATTATTTTCGTGGCAGTCTACTGGAGACGCTTGTAACAAGTCGCTTGGTACAGATACCTGTGCTTTCAGCAATGTTAAGTAAGCCAAAGATTTCTCTTGCGGCTACCTGTTACCTAGGAAAGACTTTGTGGGTTGCTGGTCGGAGTGGAGGTAAGATGGGTGCGGATTTTTTGCACAAAGTGGCAGTGGAATCTGGAGCTGCTCCAGCTGTAATGAATGCGATGACCGCTGTAATATCTCTTCTATCCCGGCAGTTAATTGGGATGGAGCATTATTCCAGTAGATATTTGTTGAAGTCTTTGACGAGAGGTGGATGAGCTTCTTTTTTCTGGTATTGACCGTGACAGGTCTACTGTGGGTGTTACTGAATAGTACTGAAGAGGGTATTGTATTGATAGGGCGTGGAAGTGCCTGTCAGGAAAACAGGCACACATGCCGATGATTACATCTGCTGGGTAAAGGTGCGGGTGATAACGTCGCGCTGCTGCTCAGGAGTCAGGGAATTGAAGCGCACGGCATAACCGGATACGCGGATAGTCAGGGATGGGTACTTCTCTGGATTGGCTGCTGCATCTTCCAGCATTTCGCGGGACAGAACATTTACATTCAGATGCTGACCGCCTTCACGAACGGTTTTTTCTTCTGTAGCCAGTTCCAGTTCACGATACTCGAACTGACCCAGTTGATCCATGGCAACAACCTGGTCTTGTTCAAACTGACCTGTCTTACCACATACCAGGCGAGCTTCTTTAGCCGCCTCATCCAGTAGCCAGATGGAGTTTACCAGGGCTTCATTGGAGGATGTGGTGATCTGGATACCTTTCATATCAGTAACCTTTTTCTCTGTACTGTTATTGATCGACTCATCATACCAAGGCGCACTGCTTATAAAACTAAGTAATATCCGAGTAAGTGGCATTTTTTATATAAAAAATGCTTTGACCTGGCTCAAAATAAAGAGGTGTGGTGGTTGCGGCTTTTAACTAGTTGTGGGGGCGTTTGTTGTTGCTTTGCCGTACTAAAGTGCGCCCGGTTAGAGAGCCATAATTTGATAGAGCTGTGATGGGCGTGCTTTAGTAATCGCTTCGCTTAATGAATAAGTCAGGAATATCCGGTTTTCAAACGAGTTTTGGTTTAGCCACGAAACCGCTGGTTTTGGCTGAGCACACGAGTAAACGTCAACAGCCCCTAATGCGTTTGACGTGTTCAATCTGATCGGGAGGTTTTCCTCTCGTTCCCAGTGTCCTGAGGGTGTCGCGAAAGTCTGAATTTTCTCCGTCGTCATCCCGTACAAGGACTGTACAGGGTGACGGCATTGAGTCTATTTCAGACTTTCGCGACACCCTCTCCTCGCTGGGAATGCATATGGGAGTTTCTGACTTTTACGGCTTGAAGAGGTATGCATTTCCAGGCTGGAGAGCGGTATGCCCTTTGTAAATCAGGGTGTATATTCAAACACCTTGACAATTTTCTGAACCCCATGGGTATTGCGAACAACGCTAACGGCTGCCTGAGCTTCTTTCGGGCTGACAATTCCCATCAGGTATACAGTGCCTTTTTCTGTGTTTATCTTAATGCGGTCTGCTGACACGCGTTTTTCTGAAATCAGGCTGGTTTTTATTTTGGTGGTGAGCCAGGAGTCATTGCTCTGTACCAGCAGATCTGCTGCCGGGCTAACCGTGAGTTCGTTGTAGACCTGCTTGACATGGTCAAGGTTTTTAACGGTTTCTCCTGCCAGGTTTTTTAACTCGGGACTGGGTACCTGTCCAATAATCAGTAAGGTGCCATTGAAGCTGACCACCTTGATGCGGGCTTGTTTTAATAAGGGGTCTGCTTTCTGGATATTGACTGTCGCAACGGTTTCCAGGGTCTGGTCATCCAGCCAACTGCCCCAGGTTCTTTCGGCAGGGTCAATTTTGATGGGATCTTCATTGATACTGCCAACAATGGTGGAGCAGCCGGATAAAAAGATGACCATTCCGGCCAGAATCCATGTAATCACTCGTTTCATTAATGAACTTTCCTTAGGCTCTGCCTTAGCAACCTGACAGTGAATTACTCACCTGAAAACAGGTATTCATCAATAAGGTCACACAAACAATGGATAACCACTGTATGAACCTCCTGGATGCGTGGAGGAATGGCAGAGGGTACCCTTATTTCTACATCTTCAGGGTGTAGCAGTCGAGCCATATCACCACCGTCTTTACCGGTCAGGGCTATGATTTGTATATCCCGGTCATGGGCAGCCTGAATAGCCTGAACGATATTGGGGCAGTTGCCTGTGGTAGAGATGGTTAATAAAATATCCCCCTGCTGGCCTAGCGCTCGAATCTGTTTGGAAAATACTTCGTTGTAACTGGAGTCCGAGGCAATGGAGCTAATGGTCAGGCTGTCAGCGCAAAGGGACAGTGCGGGCAGTGCAGGTCGCTCCCGTTCATAGCGATTGAGTAGCTCGGAGACAAAATGTTGGGCATCACCCGCAGAACCGCCATTGCCGCAGGCAAGAATTTTTCCTTCATTTAGCAGTGACTGAACCATCAGTTCTGAAGCCTCAGCAATATGGGGCGGTAAGGTATCTGCCGCCCTGATTTTAGCGTCAATGCTATCTGAGAAGTGACGGGTTATACGGTCGTGCATATAAAATGTCCTGACTATTCTAAAACGACCTGTTCTCTGCCGTTTCTAATCCTGCTTAAAAAGCACCCTGAATCCATTCTAAGCGATTTTGCCTGCTGCCGTCATCGGTTGAAATCGCAACCACATCGTAACGGCACTCCCTGTAGGCGTGTTTCTTATGGTGCTGAAGAAAACACGCTGCTGATTTTTTTATTTTATTGACTTTTTGTGGAGTGATGCTGCTTTTGGCATCAACCATCTGGTGTGCTGAACGGAAGCGAACCTCAATAAAGGTCAGGACATCTGCATCCAGCATGACCAGATCCAGTTCACCCAGTGGACAGGCAAAATTGCGGGCAACCAGCCTAAGGCCCTGCTTTTTTAAATAATGCAGGGCGGATTTTTCTGCCTGTGCACCTTTATGACTGAGTTTTTTTAGCTGCCACGGCATCAAAATGACTCTTTTTAGGTTGTTTGACGGGCAGTGGAACTAACCGGCCGTTTTTAAAGATTTGCCATGTCAGTTCCCGGTCAACCCTGCGTCCGGCGTTAATGCTGAGCCAGCCGGTGAGTCCTTCCACCTGGCTTCCTGGCAGGTTTTGTAACTGCTGGAGTTTAGGGTAAAGCTTATAGGCATCAGCCCCTAAGGCATACAGGGTTCCATAGGGTCCCCTGGCCTGTGGCCAGGCTTTTGTTATATCAAGCTCAAGCTGGGATGTGGTGCCAGGCACCGACCATGGCATGATAGGTACCCTGATGCTGTCCATATCCTGATCCCGGGTGGCATAGGTTTTACCGGAAAATACCGTGGATGTGGCATAGACCGGAATGTCACCCGCAAACTGGTATGACAGGGCAGGTTTGATTTGTCGTGCTTCTGCCGGGCTTGATGCAATAAAGATCATATCAATATCTTGTCGCCGCCGGGCCTGAAAGCCAAGGGACTCCCTTAATAAACGGGTGAGTTTGCGGGTTCTTTCATGGCTTTTGTCAACATGAAGCAGTTTGCCGGTGAGCTGGCTGAATTCGGCATTTTTTTCGTACTCGGCCTGAATAGCCACTTCACCACCTCCATGATCCCAGGTTTGCTGGAATGCCTGAGCGACTTTTTTACCCCAGGAGGTCTTTGGGGTTAATACCATGGCGCGTTTATGCCCATCCAGCCTTGCCCGGGCTGCAACCATTCGGGCTTCGTCTTCGGTGGACAGGCCAAACTGGAAGAGGGTGGCAGAGGCATGGTTGATACTGCTGTCCTTGTCCTCCAGATAGTTCAGGGCCAGTATCGGGATTCTGGCAGCGATATCGCTATTGATTCGGGCAACATTATTTTTATCCAGTGGCCCGATAATTAATTTGGCGCCTTGCCCTATGGCGTGTTCCGCCAGTTGGTTAATGTCTTTATTGTAGGTATCAAGGATAATCAGTTCCGGTGTTTTTTTCTGCTGCCGGAACTCCTCATAGCTGGCTGCCATAATGCCATCCCTGATAGATATACCCACTTTTGCCAGGTTGCCGGTCAAGGGAAGCAGTACGGCAATTTTTTCTGGCCTGATACTGGAGCTGCTTTTGATCTGGTTAAAATTATCAGGAATGTAGACATTACCCGGGTGAGTTGGCCAGCTTTTGACCCACTGTTGCAGTCCTGTCAATTGTTGGTCAAGGGGGGCGCCTGGTTGATAAAGGGAGGCCAGCTGGAGCCAGCCCTTTATATCGCCCTCAGGTGTTTGGTTCGCCAGATTATCAAGGCGTGATTTTGGAGCATGGAGCAAGGTTTGCCAAAACTCTTTCTGGTAGAGGGCCTGTTGTTGCCTGGAAAGCAGGGGTATGGCGCCCAGCCATTCATCCAGGGCCGCTGGATATTCCCCGAAACGGTTATAGGCCTTTGCCCGGAGGGCATGGGCTTTGGCAACGGTTGCCGGATCTGCACTATTGATAATGGCTTCCCGGTCCAGCCATTCAAATACTTCCCAGTTTTGCCCGGTTTGTTCGGCAATACTGGCCTGTTGCATTGCCAGGGTTTCTTTCAGGTGGGTGGGTAGGTCATCGTAAATGATGGGTTCCAGAATACTTTTGGCACGGGTGATGTCGGTGTCCATCAATATATCGGATGCCTGTATGATCAGTGCTGCATTTTCTGGAAAAGGAGAATTGGCAGCCCTGGTTAGCAGTTGATCAGCGGTTTTTTGCCCCTTAACCGGTACGCTGGGTAAAGAATCCGTGCGTATCCTGGCAGGACCCGAGCAACCAGTGACGAGAACAGCCAGGGAGATTGTAACCAGAACGTGGCGTATGATGTGTTTTTGCCTCATAAATGGCTTCATTGCTCAGGGAGTATTAAGTTGTCTGGAATGCTAAGTATATAGCGATATCATTGTTGCGAAAACAGGAAGGTAATAAAGTCATCCTTCCGTCAAAGGAGTCTTATTGAAATATCAGCAAAATTCAGTATGAAGAGTCCTTTTTCACGATAGTATGAAAGTTAATCAGGACTTTGGTTTGTTTTGTATACTTGTCTTTATGTCCTGCATGTCCTTGCTTAGTTGCTCAATTTGTTTTTTAGTACTTTCTTTTTCAGCGAGTTTTCGTTTTTGTGTTTCATTTTCCTTCTGGACTTCTGTTAGTCGCTCTGTCAGTTTTTGGGTTTTAGTTTGCTCGGCAGTTTGGTACCACAGCTGATAATGAGGAGTGCTTACATAGAGTTTGGGAGAGGGTCTGGTTAGCTGTTCTTGCAGAAGGGTAAACTCGGGTGAAACGGGGGTTATGGCATATGCAGACCGTGCCCGTTCCATGATGAACTGCCACCAGGTAGAGGAAGCTGTTATTCTAAAATATATTCTGACAGGGGTTTGTTGTTCTTGAGCATCAATAATGATGTGCTGATATTCAGAGTCTTTTATTTGTACTGTATGAAAGCATGGGTATTGCCCGCTATGGCTTTGAATGAATTCCCGGGACAAAATTCGAAAGCCACGATGTTCAGGTATTATGTCTTTGCCTCTAGAGGTTGATAGAATGCTAATGGCGGTAGCATCTATTCTTGAAGGGTAATCATGACCCCATGTTTCTGTTACAAAGATTCTTTTTTTAAGTGTTTCTGGATTACCTGAAGCCATTACGGTGAGTTCTGTAATAAAGGTATAGCCTTCAGTTTCTCCGGTTACTCCCGGAATAAAACTAACGTGAATCCGGGGGAAAAAACTGTCAGGGTGAACTGATGACTCAGCTTTTCGGCTGTTTTTTTCACTATCTTCATCTTCACTTTCCTCTTCTTCCTCCTCGTCTGAACCCATATCACTTTCTTCAGTTTCCCATAAACTAATAGGTAATTCGGTTTTGGAGATAGGTAAGAATTCTATTGTGGTTGGTGAGCTGTCTTCTTCGTACCTTTCGTTCGCTTTTTGTTTTATGGGAGCGCATCCAGTACTGAAATAGACAAGGTTGTGATTAATTAATTCCTTTCTTTGAACAGTGAATCCATTATCTTGTTGTTTTTCTTGTATGTCTCCTAGCTCAAGTCTGGCCACTTTCGAGCTTTCGGAGTCTCTTGGAAAACAGAAAAAGACATCGGTTTTTTGTTCGGTTTTTTTTAAAAATACGAATTTGGACGCTTTTTCCTCACCCGTCTCCTTTTGTGTTGTCTTAAGTTCGCCTATTGTCCAGGCAGTTGCCAGGGGTACAGGGACCTCACCACCAGTCTGTTCAATTCTGATGGGTTCGGTGCTCGCCAGGTCAGGCACTTCAACCACGAATACAGTGGCTTTGTGCCATTGGGATTTGCAGTTGGCTATGGTTTTAAAATGAACCGTCTCTCCAGAGGGATTGTCGTGCCCTGGGATCTTGTTGTATGAAATTTTTAGTGAAGCATCTGCTGGCAGTGACCTGCTGGAATCTATAGAGGTGCTACGAATGGCCACAGGCTTATTGTCAGTAGTGAAAATAATGACCATATCCTGGCTGAAAAAATAAGGGAACCTGGCGGCCATTGCGGTTAGCGGGAGTAGAAATAATAGAAAACAGACTGTTTCTAAACACCGTTTAATAAGAAGATGCTTCATGTTCTTTCTCCTTACACAAGCCAGGTGTTGTCAGTGTTAGTTGATTGGAAAAGCTGTCAGTATGGGTGAATTTCTATAGGGTAATAATGGTCGATTATTAGCAGGCTGTTATATCAATACACAGTATCTTGACCCCTTTTAAAAACGATTGTAATGATGTGACAGATTATTAATCTGCCACCCATTTTCGGCGGTATGTTAAACTGGCAAATCTTCTTTGTTGAGCTGGTTTGTTAGGGACCCTAATGTCTGAAGCTGTATTATATGTTGTTGCTACCCCCATCGGGAATTTGGGGGATATGACTCCAAGGGCAATAGAAGTGCTTAAACAGGTTGAAGTGATTGCCGCAGAAGATACCCGCCATAGCAGGCGGCTTCTTAACCATTTTGGTATTGGTACACCACTGCTATCCTGTCATGAGCATAATGAACGCCAGCAAGCGGAAAAATTGCTGGCGCGTTTGCAGCAGGGAGACTCGGTAGCATTGATCAGCGATGCCGGAACACCGCTGATTTCTGATCCCGGCTATTTTCTCGTACGCACAGTGCGCGAGGCTGGCGTTAAAGTGGTTCCTGTGCCCGGAGCTTCGGCTATTATTGCGGCACTATCCGTCAGCGGCCTGGCCACAGACCGGTTCTTTTTTGAGGGATTTTTACCGGCAAAGTCCTCCGGTCGTAAGAAAAGGTTGGCGGAGCTGGCTGATTTTTCCTGTACCTGGGCGTGTTATGAATCTACTCATCGTATCAGTGATAGCCTTAAGGACTTCGCAGAGGTGCTAGGTGGGAGTCGATATATTGTTTTGGCCCGTGAAATGACCAAAACCTTTGAAACGGTTTTGGCGGGTACAATAAGTGAAGTGATGGCCTGTCTGGAAGACGACTCCAATCAATGCAAAGGGGAATTCGTATTGCTTGTTGAGGGGAAAAGGGAAGAGACGGGGCAGCTCATCGATAAAACAACCAGGGAGTTGTTGGCGCGTTTGTTACAAGAGTTGCCCATTAAAAAAGCGGCGGCAGTGGTGGCCGATTTATCCGGGCATCGTAAAAAAGAGTTGTACGATCTGGCATTAACATTAAAAGACAGTTGAATAACAGTTGAATGGCCGGTATTATTCGTCGCCGCAAGTTGGCCGGGCAGCCGCTGTTTGATTATCCTGCTGGATAATCAGAGGGAGGAAAGTCCGGGCTCCATAGGGTAGGACGCCAGGTAACGCCTGGGGGGCGAAAGCCTACGGAAAGTGCCGCAGAGAGTAGACCGCCTACGTCAGAGTTTTCTGGCCGGTAAGGGTGAAAGGGTGCGGTAAGAGCGCACCGCATGGTTGGCAACAGTCCATGGCAGGGTAAACCCCGTCCGGAGCAAGACCAAATAGGAATTCAATGGCGTGACCCGCGCTGAATTCGGGTAGGTTGCTTGAGGTGTGTGGTGACATGCATCCCAGATGAATGGCTGCTGTACCTGCCTTGCAGGTAGACAGAACCCGGCTTACAGGCCAACTTGCATTTCTTTTTATCTTTCTTTGAAATAAAAATTAAATTTTTGCTTCCATATTGTTTTTAAAGTTTCTGCTTATATCACATCAGCAATACGGTATCTTATTATCTAGTTTATTAATTTATAACGATAATTAACTGTTGTTCTGTGGGCTTTTCCTTATTTTCCATCTGTTAACAAAATAACCGTTCAGGTAGAAGCTACGCTTGACGTGGGTTTTGCACATTCCTATAGTGTCTTTGAGTGGTGTAATGTGGGTAATAGTGGGTTTAACTGGGTTGGACAGCAAAAAGGATTCAGGTATTCCAGGGAGCGTGGCACTTGTTTCGCGGAGTCAATGCAATCAATCTTGATGCTAAAGGACGGATGGCAATACCTACCCGTTATCGGCAGATATTGCATGATCGTTGCAATGGCTCCCTTGTTGCAACCATTGATACAGATGAGTCCTGTTTATTAATTTACCCGCTGGATGAATGGGAAACCATTCAGGGGAAAATCGAAGCATTACCCAGTTTTCATCCGATGACTCGCCGGATTCAGCGTCTTCTCATAGGCCATGCCACCGATCTTGATATGGATGGTAGTGGCCGAATTCTTGTGCCTCCACTTTTAAGAGATTATGCCGGGCTGGAAAAGCGCTGCATCCTGTTGGGGCAGGGTAAGAAATTTGAGCTTTGGAATGAGACAGCCTGGGATGAGTGTCGGGATCAATATTTACTAGAGGCCAGCGCTTCCGGGGAAACTCCTGAAGAGTTGCAGTCATTGTCGTTATAAATGATGAAATTAGCTGAGTTGCATAAAACTGTACTATTGACCGAAGCCGTGGACGCTTTGCTAACAGATCCAGAGGGGGTCTATATCGATGGCACTTTTGGTCGAGGGGGGCACAGTCGTGCAATTCTGGATGGCCTTGCGGATAAAGGACAACTTTTTGGTATCGACAAAGATCCTTCAGCCATTACCGTTGGAAAAGATTTGGCTGGGGATGACCACCGGTTTGTGATTTATCATGGCTCATTTACTGAATTGAATGAGTTACCGGCTACGGGTGGTGTTGATGGCATTTTGTTGGACTTGGGTGTGTCCTCGCCACAGCTGGATTGCCCGGAACGGGGTTTCAGCTTTTTGAATGATGGCCCACTGGATATGCGTATGAACCACGCCCAGGGTGAGAGTGCCGCAGAGTGGCTGGCCAGGGCTGAGGAACAGGAAATTAGCCGGGTACTCTGGGAATACGGTGAAGAGCGGTTTTCACGACGTATGGCTCGGGCCATTGTTCGGGAGCGGGAGATTGAGCCGATTGTCACCACGGCCCGGTTAGCCAGCATTATTGCAGGGGCCTGCCCTAAAAAGGAGAAGGGCAAGCATCCGGCCACACGGGCCTTTCAGGCCATCCGAATTCATATTAACAGGGAGCTGGATGACCTGATTGAATGTCTGGATAAGGCACTGGAACTGCTGAAGCCGGGAGGGCGACTGGTGGTGATCAGCTTCCACTCCCTGGAAGACCGGATTGCCAAACGGTTTATTCGTAAGCATGAAAAGGGTGATCCTTTGCCTAGCTGGTTGCCGGTTAGGGAAGATCAGTTAAACAAGCGGTTGAAAGCATTGGGTAAAGCCATAAAACCCTCTGAAACAGAGGTTAGGGAAAACCCCAGGGCAAGGAGTGCCATTATGCGTGTTGCCGAGAAACTGGCCTAGGTTATGGATATATCACCACTGCGTGCGTTATGCAGTAAAAAGAATCTTTCAGTAGGTGTACTGTTGATGGCAGTAGTGGTTTCAGCTTTTGGCGTGAGTTATAGCGCCTACGAGAATCGTCGTTTACACAATCAGCTGCAACAGGAGCTGGAAAATCGAAACAGAGCCCAGGTTGAGTGGGGACGGTTGCTGCTGGAACACAGCACCTTAACCTCCCCGGGGCGGGTCGAGCAGGTGGCCGTCGAGCAACTCGGTATGGAAGTCCCAAAGGCCGGTGATATTGAAATGGTGATGCAATGAATCATAAAAACAAGCTCACCTCCGGGAAACCCTCTAATCGGTGGCGATTGGCTGTCCTCAAGTCAATCATCCTGCTTGCCGGATTGACCATTGTTTACCGGGTTGTTGATCTCCAGCTACTGGACAGACATTTTCTACAAAATGAAGGCGATAAACGCTCCGTTCGTTATGAAAAAATCCCTGCTCACAGGGGTGTTATTTTCGATCGAAATGGTAAGCCGCTTGCAGTTAGTACCCCTGTTATCACTGTTTGGGCTGATCCCAGTGATTTGTTAGCTGTTAAGGAGCGATGGGGAGAGTTGGCCAGGCAGTTAAAAATGAACAAGTCCACTCTGGCCAAGCGGATCACTGAAAATCAGTCAAAGGAATTTATTTACCTGAAACGCCACCTGACCCCTGAGCAGGGCCAGCAACTTATGGCTCTTAAGGTACCTGGTTTGCAAATAATGGAGGAACATCGCCGTTATTATCCTGCCGGAGAGGTGACAGCCCATCTTGTAGGGTTTACCGATATTGATGAGACCGGGCAAGAAGGCATTGAACTGGGATATAACAAATGGCTCAAGGGGACACCGGGTAAGGTTCGGTATTTGAAAGATCGCCGGGGGAATCTTGCCAAGCAGGGTGAGTTGGTTGAGAGTGCCCAACCGGGTAAAGAATTGATGCTGAGCATAGATCTTGGGCTTCAGTACATGGCTTATCGGGAGCTGAAGAGAGCTGTGGGCCATCACAAGGCACGCGCAGGATCTCTGGTTATGCTGGATGTGGAAACCGGTGAAGTACTGGCAATGGTCAACCAGCCATCCTATAACCCGAATAACCGTGCTGAAATGAAAGCGTACCGGATGCGCAACAGGGTTGTAACGGATGTCCTTGAACCGGGTTCTACGCTTAAGCCCTTCACTGTAGCAGCGGCCCTTGAGTCGGGTAAATATGAAAAAGATACACCCGTGAATACCACACCCGGATATATGCGAATAGGGCATGATACGGTGCGGGATATACGCAATTATGGGCAGTTGGATGTTACCTCGGTATTAACCAAGTCCAGTAACATTGGTGTCACTAAAATGGCCATGGATATCGGGGTGGATAATTTGCTTGATATGTTAAGGCGCGTTGGCATAGGTCAGGCAACAGGTGTCGGCTTCCCGGGGGAAAGCACCGGCTATCTGCCTTATCGTGATCGCTGGAGCAATATTGAAGTGGCAACCCTGTCCTTTGGCTATGGCTTGACCGTGACACCTTTACAGTTGGCCCAGGCATACAGTGTGCTGGGTTCCAAGGGGATAATGAGGCCGATTTCCTTAATTAAGCGTGATGTGACCCCGAAAGGTGTTCGGGTCATGGACAGGCAGGTGGCTAAGGATGTTCTGGAAATGCTTGTTACTGTAGTTCAGTCTGGCTCAGGGCGACGGGCAAAGGTGCAGTCCTACCAGGTGGGTGGTAAGACCGGTACTGCCAGAAAGGTGGGCAGCAATGGTTATTCGAACAGTCGTCATATTGGTGTTTTTGCCGGGTTGGCGCCTATTGATAATCCACGCCTGGCAACGGTCATTGTTATTGATGAACCCACCGAAGGCGGTTATTACGGTGGGCTAACTGCCGCGCCTGTGTTTTCGAAGGTCAATGCCCGTGCTCTAAGAATGTTAGGGGTTACCCCTGACCAGAAGGAGGTACTGACAGCCCGGCGTGATGATGAAAAGTTGGGTGGAGCAGGCTAGCCCGGATATTTCATAAACTGCCCCGAGCATTGCGCAGGGCTTTGTGGTTCTAAGGAATTTTGTGAAGGAGTGCCGTACCAGGGAGTACGGTCGACTGAACAAAACTTTCTTAGAACCGCAAAGGACAAGTAAGGCCGGGAGCATGTTTATGAAATATCCGGGCTAGGGGCTGTTGAAACGTGCCGGGATGTTTTCATCAAATATGATTGGACTATGTGATGAGTGAAAAGCCAATAGTAACCCTGAATGATGTACTGCGGACGTTAGGCCTGCCGTGTGTAGAGCCTGACCTGCCTGTTTCAGGGCTGGCCATTGATAGCCGTAAAGTTAAGGGGGGAGAGCTGTTTTTTGCTATCCCCGGCTTTTCATCCGATGGCAGGGATTATATTTCACAGGCTTTTAACAACGGAGCCTGTGCGGTTCTTGCTGAGTCAGGGCGTGAGCACGAGTTCAGACACCTGGCGGGTAAGCGGGAAACGCCTCTTATTTTTGTGGATGACTTACAGGATCAAGTGGGAGTTATCGCTAGTCGTTATTATCGGCCAGATACTGACAAAGTAAAGGTGGTTGGAGTAACGGGTACAAACGGTAAAACCTCCTGTTGCTGGTTTCTTTCCCGGCTTCTGGAGGGGTTGGATAGCCCCTGTGCCCTGATGGGAACGCTGGGAAAAGGCATGCCGGGAGCGCTTGAGCAAACACTTAATACCACGTCAGATGTGATATCCACCCACCAGTTTATTGCAGGATTGGGTGATCAGAATACCCCCGCCTTAGCCATGGAAGTGTCATCCCATGGTCTGGAACAGGGGCGGGTTGATGGGGTGCATTTTGATGTGGGCGTATTTACCAATCTTAGTCGTGATCATCTGGATTCTTACAATAGCCTTGATGATTATGCCTTTGCCAAGTCAATGTTGTTTTCCAACTGCCGCTTGGGAGCGGCGGTTATCAACATGGATGATGATTACAGCGAAATGATGCTGGCTGCTTGCCCGGATGAGATACCGGTGATTACCTGGTCACAAACAAACCCTGCCGCGGATGTCTACGGGGCAGATATCCGTCTGTTGCCCCATGGTATTGCGGCCACTGTTCATACTCCCTGGGGAGCATACCCCATTGAAGCGCCATTAATGGGGCGGTTCAACCTGGAAAATCTATTAACTGTTCTGGCTGTTCTTGGTGCTCAGGGATACTGTCTTGACCGGGTGGTGCCCCTGATCTCCAGGCTAACCACCGTTCCTGGCCGTATGCAGCGGCTAGGGGGGAATAATAAACCATTGGTTCTGGTGGATTATGCCCATACGCCGGATGCCCTGAAAAATGCCCTTGAGGCTCTGCGGGAGCATGGTGCCAGCAAGTTAACCTGCGTATTTGGCTGCGGGGGAGACCGTGACCGGGGCAAGCGGCCTTTAATGGCAGAAGCGGCTATTGCCGGGGCGGATGAAGTGATTGTAACCAGCGATAACCCCCGTACCGAAAAGCCTGAAGCCATCATCGCAGACATTCTTGAGGGAATTGCTCCGCAAGACCAGGAGCGGGTTTCCACAGTGACGGATAGGGCGTCCGCCATTGCCGGTGCTATTGCCGCGGCCAGCGTTGAAGAGATCGTTTTAATAGCTGGCAAAGGGCATGAGAGTTATCAGGAAGTGAACGGGATAAGGCACGCCTTTGATGACTGTGAGCAGGTTCAGAAAGCACTTGATAACTGGAGTCGCAAATGATCAGGCCTTTTACCCTGAAGGAAATTGCAGAATGTTTGAATGGGCAGGTTGCCGGGGAAAGTCAGTCGGTGGCGATTGACAGGGTAAGTATTGATACCCGTTCTTTAACGGGTGGCGAGTTGTTTGTTGCCATAAAAGGCCCTCACTTTGATGGGCATGACTTTCTTCCTCAAGCGGAACAGGCTGGCGCGGCGGCTGTGGTGGTTGAAGTTCTGGCAGAGAACTGCAGGCTTCCCCAAATCAGGGTGGCTGATACCTTTAAGACGCTGGGACAGCTGGGAAAGCTTAACCGTGATCAGTTTCAGGGCCTGGTGACCGCTATCACCGGTTCTTGCGGTAAAACCTCGGTGAAGGAAATGTTGGCTGCTGTATTGGCTGAGCAGTCAGAAGTGTGGTCAACCCGCGGTAATCTTAATAATGGCTATGGTGTGCCCTTAACATTGCTGGAAATAAGTGAGAAGCACCATAAGGCTGTTATTGAGCTGGGTACAAGTTCTCCCGGGGAGATTGAATATATTGCCCAACTGGCAAAACCGGATATCTCTGTAATAACCAATGCTGCTGAGGCTCACCTTGAAGAGCTAGGGTCTGTGGCCGGTGTTGCCCATGAAAAGGGGTATATCCTGGATTCTCTGGATAGCGGTGGTATTGCGGTATTAAACCGGGATGATGCATTTTACCAGGAGTGGTATGACCGGGTATTGAAAGTTCAGGGCAGAAGCGTCATGAGTTTCAGCGTGGAAAGCACGGAGGCTGACGTTTTTGCCTCTGAGATAGAGACCACAGAGCAGGGCATGCGTTTTAAGCTCAACGCCCAGGGACAGGTTGTACCTGTGACCCTTGCCTTTTGGGGGCGGCACCAGGTTCTTAATGCCTGTTGTGCAGCGGCGGCAGCCTTGGCCGGTGGAACAATGCTGGACATTGTTGTCCGTGGATTGGAAAATGCCCGGCCTTATCAAAGAAGAGGCCTTCGCTATCAAGTGAGCCGGGGTGGACGTAAACTCATGATTTTCGATGAGACCTACAATGCCAACCCCAAGGCAACCCTGGCAGCGATTGAGCATCTGTCCGGCTACAACGGTCTGAAAATCATGGCGTTTGGCGATATGCTGGAACTGGGTTCAGTGGCTGAAGCCCGGCACCGTGATATGGGTTTATACGCTAAAGAAGTGGGTATTGATTATTTTGCCGGCTTTGGGACGCTGGCGAACCTTGCGTGTCAGGCATTTGGTAAGGGAGGGTGTCACTTTGAGGACAAGACTGCACTGACGGAGTGGATTGGGGACCTTATCAACAAAGGTTCTGATGAGGTTGTGTCAGTGCTTGTTAAGGGTTCAAGGGGCATGGGCATGTTGGATGTTGTTAGGTCTCTGGTGGGACCGGAATACAAGGGAGAGCGCTAGATGCTGCTCTGGTTGGCAGATTTTTTATCCCAATATTATCATGGGTTTACAATTTTTAATTACCTTACGCTCAGGGCAATCTTCGGGGTGTTGACGGCTCTGGGTATAAGTTTGTGGCTGGGTCCCCATATGATTCGGCGTCTTAGCTACCATCAGATTGGACAGAGTGTCCGGGATGACGGACCCAAAAGCCATTTAAGTAAGGCAGGCACCCCGACCATGGGTGGCGCTTTGATACTGGTTTCAATTGCTATCAGCACTGTGCTGTGGGGGAATCTGAATAATAAGTACATTTGGGTTGTGATGCTGGTCACGGCAGTGTTCGGCGTGGTTGGCTGGGTTGATGATTATCGTAAGGTTGTTGAGAAAAACTCCAGGGGCTTACCGGCCAGGTGGAAGTTTTTCTGGCAATCCATGGCTGGGGCAGGCGCTGCCCTCTTTTTGTTTTATACCGCGCAGGATCCGGTAGAAACATCGCTGATTGTTCCTTTCTTTAAAAGTGTTTCCATTCAGCTCGGCCCGTTTTTTATGCTGCTGACTTACCTGACTATCGTGGGAACCAGTAATGCGGTGAACCTGACGGACGGACTGGATGGCCTGGCTATTATGCCCACGGTATTGGTGAGTTCGGCACTGGGAGTATTCGCCTATGTCAGTGGGCATGCCAGTTTTGCCCAATACCTGCTGATTCCGGCTATACCCGGGGCGGGTGAACTGGTTATATTCTGTGGTGCCATTGCCGGTGCTGGACTGGGTTTTCTCTGGTTTAACACTTACCCGGCCCAGGTGTTTATGGGGGATGTTGGCGCCCTGGCTTTGGGGGCTGCCCTTGGCGTGGTGGCTGTGATTGTCAGGCAGGAAATCGTGCTGGTAATCATGGGCGGTGTCTTTGTTATGGAAACGGTGTCTGTGATTCTTCAGGTGGCCTCTTTTAAGCTTACCGGTCGTCGTATTTTCAGAATGGCGCCTTTACATCATCACTTTGAATTGAAAGGCTGGCCTGAACCCCGGGTTATTGTCCGGTTCTGGATTATTACATTAGTCCTGGTTCTGATTGGTCTGGCGACCCTGAAAATACGCTGAGTTGTTATGGTTTTGATCTGGGAATGGAGAGAATAGTGGCTTTGATTAGCTCAAGTTGCAGGCGGGTTGTTGTTGGTCTTGGCAAGACCGGTATGTCCTGTGTCCGCTATCTTGCCCGTAAGGGATTGCCATTCTCAGTGGTGGATAGCCGCCAGCATCCTCCGGGTCTTGATGAACTGTCCAGTGACTATCCCCGTGTGCCTGTATTTGCAGGTGGCTTTAAGCAGGATATTCTCAATGGGGCAGATGAGCTGATCATTAGTCCCGGGGTTGCCCTGGCCCAGCCGGAAATTGCCGAAGCCATTGCCGGTGGCGTGAAAGTAGCCGGAGATATTGAACTGTTTTTCCGTGCTGTGGGTGATACACCTGTCGTTGCCATAACGGGTTCAAACGGAAAAAGCACCGTCACCACGCTACTTGGGCTTATGGCGGAGGAGGCCGGAATTAATGTTGCCGTCGGTGGCAATATAGGAATACCGGCTTTGGAGTTATTAGCGCAAAAAGCGGATCTTTATATTCTTGAGCTTTCCAGTTTTCAGCTGGAAACCACGGATTCAATGCAGGCGGCGGCAGCGACTGTTTTGAATATGAGTCCTGATCATATGGACCGATACCCATCCCCGGTTGAATACCATGCCGCTAAGCAGCGGGTTTATAAAGGGTGCAAGGTGGCCGTTCACAATCTCGATGATCCCTTGACGGCTCCCCTGTTACCTGCCTCTACACCTGCAATAACTTTTTCTGGCCGAATGCCGGATATTGGCCAGTATGGGCTGGAGGTTGATAAAGAGTCAGGATGCTGTTGGTTAGTAAAGGGAACAACACGGCTGCTTGATACATCAGAAATGCTTATGGTGGGGCAGCACAACTATATGAATGCCCTGGCAGCCCTGGCGCTGGGTGAGGCGGTGGGGTTGGAGCTGGAACCTATGTTGAATGCCTTGCGCCGGTTTCCCGGCTTGCCACACCGCTGTCAGTGGGTTGCACAGCGGAATCAGGTTAATTGGTTTAATGATTCCAAAGCAACCAATGTGGGGGCATGTACGGCAGCTATTAATGGTTTGGGAACCAGTATCGCAGGTAAAATTGTACTGATAGCCGGTGGTGATGGTAAGGGAGCGGATTTTTCTGAATTGTGCCAGCCGGTGAGCCGTTATGTCCGTCGACTGGTCTTGATTGGCAGGGATGCATCGATTATTGAGAGCCAGCTTAGTGGCTCTGTGGCAATCAGCCGTGCCCGGACATTAGCAGATGCTGTGGCTATAGGCGAGCATGAAAGCCAGCCTGGCGATGCCGTCCTGCTGGCGCCAGCCTGCGCCAGTTTTGATATGTTTAAAAGTTTTGAACACCGGGGGGATGAGTTTTGCAAGCTGGTTGTTAACCGGCTTAAGGAGAGTGCCCCATGCTGACTCAACAGACGGCATTGGGTGTTGATAGTGCTGATTCGAAGCATATAGACTTTACGCTGATTGCGGCATTGCTGCTGCTTATCTTTACCGGCCTGGTGATGGCCAGTTCTGCATCCCTGGATATTTCCAATAATCTTTTTTCCAATCCTTTCCGAATTTTGCTGAAACAGGGCATGTTCGTGTGTGCCGGACTCGGTATCATCGGTGTGATGCTACTGGTGCCTATTGCAACCATTGAGCGGTATAGCTGGTCACTGTTATTCCTGGCTTTTGCCTTATTGATTCTTGTACTGGTTGTTGGGCGGGAGGTTAATGGCAGCGTTCGCTGGATACCGCTGGGTATCTTTAATTTGCAGGCATCGGAGGCAGCCAAGCTTTGTATTGTTATCTATCTTGCCGCCTATTTGGTGAGGCGGTTGGATGAGGTAAGGAATCAGTGGAGTGGATTCCTTAAGCCTATGGCTGTACTGGGGCTTTCGGCAGCCCTGTTGCTGCTGGAGCCGGACTTCGGCTCACTGGTTGTACTGATGGGTGCCTCCCTGGGTATGATTTTTATGGCGGGAGCCAGGGTGCTGCCTTTCATCCTGCTTATTATTTGTATGTGCGCACTGATTGTTCTGCTGATTGTGGTAGAACCTTACAGAATGGCAAGGCTGGCCTCCTATATGGATCCCTGGGCCCATGCCTTTGATAGCGGCTATCAGTTAACCCAGTCCCTGATTGCCTTTGGTCGGGGCGAGCTGCTGGGAGAGGGGCTTGGTAATAGTATTCAGAAGCTGTTTTACCTGCCAGAGGCGCATACTGATTTTGTTTATGCAGTACTGGCTGAAGAGTTTGGTGTCATAGGCAGCCTCGGCATTTTATCACTATTGATTTTTGTGGCCTGGCGGTCATTACAGATTGGTTTCAGGGCTGAGCGATTGGGACTGCTTTTTCATGGCTTTGTGGCCTATGGCATATCCCTTCTGTTTATCAGTCAGGCGCTTATTAATATTGGTGTAAATACTGGCCTATTGCCCACTAAAGGATTGGCGTTGCCTTTGATAAGCTACGGAGGCAGTAGTTTATTAATTAACTGCCTTGCGTTTGGAATTATTATTCGAGTTGATTATGAGCGAAGGCTGGAAAAAGCAAGACAAAAGTACAAAAAGGAAAAAGATGGTGCCACATGACAGTGGTCCTGTGATTGTTGTTATGGCAGGAGGAACGGGAGGGCATATTTTCCCTGCCCTGGCTACGGCAGCAGAGCTTGAATCCCGTGGTTATCGAGTGCACTGGCTGGGAACACCAGGGAGTATGGAGGCTGACCTGGTACCACGACACGGGTTTGAGATTAGCTTTATACCTATAACCGGGGTGAGAGGCAAAAAGATGCTGTACTGGCTGAAAGCACCCTGGCTTATTGGTAAATCCATCCTTAAGGCAATGGCTTTATTGAGAGAACAAAAACCTGTCTGTGTGCTTGGTATGGGCGGTTATGTGACCGGGCCAGGAGGTGTTGCGGCAAAATTGCTGGGTATCCCTCTGGTTATTCATGAGCAGAATGCCATACCGGGGTTGACCAATAAATTGCTCTCCAGCTTGGCTACAAAGGTTTTGGAAGCTTTCCCGGGAACCTTTTCCGGAAAAAAATTCAAGAAAGTGAAAAGAAAGCTGTTTACCACAGGAAATCCGGTAAGATCGTCTATCGCTTCAGAAAATGATTATCATGCAGGCAAGTCACTGAAATTGCTGGTGATTGGAGGCAGTCGGGGCGCTGTGGCTATTAATAAGCTGATACCCCAGCTATTGGCACGTTATAAAGGTGGGCTGGATATTTGGCATCAAACCGGGAAGAATAATATTGATGACTGCCTTTCTGACTACCGGAAATTGGAAGCCGACGATATAAAATCCTATAAGGTTGAGCCGTTTATTGATGACATGGCTCAGGCTTATGAATGGGCGGATATAGTACTATGTCGCTCAGGTGCCCTGACAGTGTCTGAGTTGGCGGTTGCTGGCCGGCCAGCCATTCTTGTACCTTTCCCTTATGCTGTTGACGATCATCAAACAGCCAATGGTCGCTATTTGACTGATAATGGGGCGGCGGTGATGATTCAGCAAGATCAATTGGACGAAGAAGCTTTGACAACGTTATTGATGAGTTTGGGACGCGACCCGGCTCGCCTGCAATCCATGGCAGCTGCGGCAAAATCCGTTGGACGCTCCCGGGCAACCCGTGAAGTGGCAGACCATTGTCTGGAGGTTTGTCATGGGTGATTTAAAACGAAATATCCCTATTGTTGCTGTACCTGAAATGAGACGGATCAAGCGGATTCATTTTGTCGGTATTGGCGGTTCCGGTATGTGTGGTATTGCCGAGGTTCTTCACAATCAGGGCTACCAGATTTCCGGCTCTGATTTAAAAGTCTCTGCGGTTACAGAAAGACTGAAAAGCCTGGGTATTAAAATCTATCCCGGTCATCAACGTGAAAATGTTGCAGAGACAGATGTTGTGGTTACTTCCACGGCAGTTTCCGGGGATAACCCCGAAGTGCTTGAAGCCAGGGAAAGACGACTGCCTGTGGTACCCCGTGCAGAAATGCTGGCTGAATTGATGCGATACCGGCATGGTATTGCGGTTGCTGGCACCCACGGTAAAACAACCACTACCAGCCTGATCTCATCAGTGCTGGGTTACAGTGGTATGGATCCCACCTTTGTTATTGGTGGGCGGCTTAATTCTGCCGGTACTAATGCCAAACTGGGGGGAAGCCGGTATCTGGTTGCGGAAGCTGACGAGTCGGATGCCTCCTTTTTGCACCTGCAACCTATGGTGACTGTGGTTACTAATATTGATGCTGACCATATGTCAACCTATGATGGTGACTTTGAGAAGCTGAAAAAGACATTTATAGAGTTTATCCATAACCTGCCATTTTATGGTGTAGCCATCCTCTGTGTTGATTGTCCTGTAGTTAGGGAGCTTCTGCCTGAAATTAAGCGACACATCATCACCTATGGTTTTAGTGAAGAGGCAGACTACCGGGCTGTTAACGTAACGCAGAAAGGGATGCAGACCTGTTTTGAGCTTGAGAGAAAAGGCTGCCACAGGCGCCTGCCTGTAGAAATTAATATTCCCGGTTCTCATAATGTACTCAATGCATTAGCGGCTTTTGCGGTGGCAGCTGATGAAGGATTGCCAGATGAAGTCATTGCAGAGGGATTGAGTCAGTTTGAAGGCGTCGGCCGACGTTTTCAGGTTTATGGTCAACTGCCATGGACTTCCAGTAACGTGATGCTGGTGGATGACTATGGTCATCATCCCACCGAGGTTGCAGCCACAGTGAAGGCGGTTCGTTCAGGGTGGTCTGACAAACGGCTGGTTATGGTTTACCAGCCCCACCGATATTCCAGAACCCGTGACCTTTATGAGGACTTTGTGGATGTCCTGTCCAGGGTTGATGTGTTGTTATTAATGGAAGTCTTCCCGGCTGGTGAATCTGTGATTGCCGGGGCAGACAGTAGAAGCCTTTGCCGCAGCATTCGCCAAAGAGGCAGTCTTGATCCAATTTTTGTTAATAGCCCGGAAGATGTAAAGGGCATACTGACCAATGTGCTCAGGGATGGTGATTTATTGTTAACCCAGGGGGCAGGTGATATTGGTGCTCTTGCCGTACAGCTGGGAAGCATGGAATCGGGTCTTTAAAGGGGAAAATAATGAAGTATGAGCAGAGAGCGGATCACTATGAGGCCAAGGCATTTGGCAAGGTTGCCGTATTATTTGGAGGCCGGTCTGCCGAGAGGGAGGTGAGCCTGGCTTCTGGCGATAGAGTATACGCGGCGCTGCAAAAACTGGGTGTTGACTGCCAGCTTATTGATGCCGCTGAAAACCTGGTGGAGCGGCTTCTGGAATATGCACCGGATCGGGCCTTTATTGCCCTTCATGGAACGGGAGGCGAAGATGGTACAATCCAGGGATTGCTTGAACATATGGGTATTCCTTATTCTGGCAGTGATGTGATGTCGTCCGCACTGGCTATGGATAAATATCGAAGTAAACTGCTTTGGCAGTCTGTTGGTTTACCTACCCCGGCTTTTCAAATTGTGAATAATGCCTCTGAGCTGGAACATTGTGTTACCCTGTTGCCGGCTTTTGTCAAGCCCAGCCAGGAAGGTTCCAGTGTGGGCGTTACCAGGGTTAACAGGGAACAGGACTTGAAAGATGCCTGGGAAAAGGCGCAGGGGCATCATGGGCCGGTATTGGTTGAGCAGTTTATTGACGGGCCTGAATATACCGTGGCTATTGTTAACGGCCAGGTGATGCCAGCGGTCAGAATTGATGCCGAGGGTGCTTTCTATGATTATGAGGCCAAGTATCTTTCCGAGCATACCTGTTACACCGTACCCTGTGGTTTGACTAAAGCGAAAGAGC
Organism: Endozoicomonas sp. Mp262; assembly: GCF_025643335.1. Taxonomy (NCBI): domain Bacteria; kingdom Pseudomonadati; phylum Pseudomonadota; class Gammaproteobacteria; order Oceanospirillales; family Endozoicomonadaceae; genus Endozoicomonas; species Endozoicomonas sp. Mp262. The sequence continues at coordinate 3,166,858 of NZ_CP092489.1, forward strand.
AGGAGATGCAGGCTATTGCCCTGACCGCTTTTGAGGTGTTGGGCTGTTCTGGCTGGGGTCGGGTTGACTTTATGCAGGATGAAAATGGGCGCTTCTGGTTGCTTGAAGTCAATACCATTCCGGGCATGACGGATCATAGTCTTGTTCCCATGGCGGCCAAAGAAGTTGGCCTGGATTTTGACCAGCTGGTAGTAGAGATTCTGGCAGGTACAGGTGATGTGGTTCCATGTCATGGGAAGGCTTTGGAGCTTTCTGTTTAGGCAGGTTTCAGATTAACCATGAATACCTCTTGGTGGTTGAAGGCTTTTAGTTAAAACGTATGGTAAAGAGCACCAGGGCAGTAAGGGGTAGAGAAAATTATCGAGATGGTTTGATAAAACAGGCTGGCTTATTCCGTAAAGGTAAGCATAATAAACGGCCTCTTTCCATCAAAAGAAAGGGACAGTTGCTGTTTTCACTGCTTCTTTTACTGGTGCTGGTTTTTGCCTGGCCAAAACTATTGCTTTGGTTGAACCAGCCGATAAAACGTGTGGAAGTCCATGCCCCATTCAGGTTTTTACATAAGGATCGGGTGGAGTCCGTGCTTAAGCCTTTTTTAAGGCAGCACTTTTTCCAGCTTGACCTGAAAGGGCTGCAAGAGGCCTTGCTTGAGGAAGCCTGGGTCAAAGAGGTGTCATTTAGTAAGGATTGGCCAGACAGGCTAACTGTTTCTCTGGAGGAGAAAGAGCCGGTAGCAAGGTGGTATGAACGACAGTTGATCACTGGGGATGGTGATATTTTTTCACCATCGGATGTGGGACACTTTAGTGAATTACCAGTGCTCAAAGGCCCGCAAAGTCAGGCGCAGGCGGTGATGCTCCAATATTTGGCCATTAGCCAGCTATTGCGACCTCTGGGGCTGTCAGTGAGTGAACTGGAGCTGGGGCGTACAGGTGCCTGGCAATTTAATATTGGTGATATTCAGGTCTATCTTGGCCGGGATGAAAGAATGGAGCGGCTGCAAAGGTTTGTCCGCCTTTACCATGCCCGGCTGGAGTCAGAGTGGCACTCTGTTAAGCGTATTGATCTGCGGTATAGCAATGGGGCAGCAGTCGCTTGGAGAGGCAGTAAATGATATCTCCGGGAATGTACATCGTGACAATGACTGTTTTTGTGGTTTAGGAAAATTGATGCCATGACATCAGCTGATAATGGAAGCATGATTGTTGGATTAGACATTGGTACCTCTAAAGTGGTGGCCATTGTCGGTGAAATTACCTCCGAGGGTGATATTGAAATCATCGGTATTGGCTCGCACGCGTCAAAAGGCTTGAAGCGGGGCGTCGTTGTCAATATTGATTCAACCGTTCATGCAATAAAAAGAGCGGTAGAAGAAGCGGAGTTGATGGCAGGCTGCCAGATTCATTCTGTTTATGCGGGCATTGCCGGAAACCATATCAGAAGCCTTAATTCCCACGGAATTGTGGCTATCCGGGAGCGGGAGGTGACAGCTGCTGATATCGAGCGAGTGATCGATGCAGCGCAGGCAGTGGCTATTCCCGCAGACCAAAGGATTCTTCATATATTACCTCAGGAGTATGTTATTGATACCCAGGAAGGGGTTAAAGAGCCTTTGGGCATGTCCGGGGTTCGTCTCGAAGCCAAGGTTCACCTGGTTACCTGTGCTGTTAATGCGGCCCAGAATATCGAAAACTGTATACGGCGTTGTGGTCTGGAGGTGGATGATATTATTCTGGAACAGTTGGCATCCAGTTATTCCGTATTATCCGAGGATGAAAAGGAGTTGGGTGTCTGCATGGTGGATATTGGTGGTGGAACCACGGATATTGCTGTGTTTACAGACGGGGCTATCAGACATACGGCGGTTATCCCCATTGCGGGCGATCAAGTCACCAATGATATTGCCATGGCCCTGAGAACACCCACTCAAAATGCTGAAGATATTAAGATCAAGTATGCCTGCGCGTTGGCCCAGCTGGCCGGTGCGGATGAAATGGTGAAGGTGCCCAGTGTGGGCGACCGGGCACCAAGAGAATTGTCCAGGCAGGCTCTGGCGGAGGTGGTTGAGCCAAGGTATGAAGAGCTGTTTACGCTTATTCATGCGGAAGTCAGGAGGAGCGGATTTGAAGATTTAATTCCGGCAGGTGTCGTACTCACTGGTGGCACTTCCAAAATGGAGGGAGTGGTAGAGCTTGCTGAGGAAATATTCCATATGCCTGTGAGGCTTGGGTTTCCACAGGATGTTAAGGGGCTTAATGATGTTGTACATAACCCTATTTATTCTACCGGTGTAGGTTTGCTGCATTATGGTCGTAACGCGCAAAAAGAGGGACGCCGGGAAGCAGTGTATGGCAACCAGGGTAATACCCTGATGGGTCGAATCAAGACGTGGTTTCAAGGTCAGTTCTGATTAGGGGCTGTTGACGTTTGATCGTGAGCTCAGTGGCTCGTAAAGCGGTTTTCCGCAAGACGGACTGGTGCAGGCATAGTTATTCTACGTCAAGCCAGTCCAACGCAGTCGGAAAGCCGCTTTACGAGCCACCCGAAGGGCCAAAAACAGCGATTCCGTGCCGTCGTTGCAGTAGCTTGAAAGACGTGAGTCTTCCTGCGCTACTGCGTCTAGCCACGAAACCGCTGATTTTGGCTGAGCACACGAGCAAACGTCAACAGCCCCTAAGCACCCTTTGAATTTTTTTAAAAATGTGTAGTTTAAGGTGATAAAAGGAGAGAGCCATGTTTGAGCTGGTGGATAATATACCGCAGGAAGCGGTCATCAAGGTAATAGGGGTCGGAGGTGGCGGCGGTAATGCGGTTTGCCATATGCTTAACAGTCAGCTGGAAGGTGTTGAGTTTGTTTGTGCCAACACAGATGCCCAGGCTTTGAAAAAGCAGCATCTGCAGGCCCATACCCACTTACAGCTGGGAGCTTCTATTACCCGTGGTCTGGGCGCCGGCGCGAACCCTGAAGTGGGGCGTGAGGCAGCAATGGAGGATCGTGACCGGATTGCAGAAATTCTGTCAGGTTCTGACATGGTCTTTATCACTGCCGGAATGGGTGGCGGTACCGGAACGGGAGCGGCTCCGGTTGTTGCGCAGGTGGCCAGGGATATGGGTGCATTAACGGTTGCGGTGGTAACCAAGCCTTTCTCCTTTGAAGGACGTCGCCGTATGCAGGTGGCTGAAGAAGGGATGAAGGAGCTGCAGGATAGTGTTGACTCCCTGATTACCATCCCTAATGAAAAACTTCTGCCGGTTCTGGGGCGCGATGTTAGCCTGCTGAATGCCTTTGGTGCAGCCAATGATGTGTTGCTGGGAGCTGTCCAGGGCATTTCCGAGCTGATCACCAGGGACGGCTTGATTAACGTGGACTTTGCAGATGTCAGGACGGTGATGTCCGAGATGGGTATGGCCATGATGGGTACGGGTTCTGCCACAGGTTCCAACAGGGCTATTGAGGCGGCAGAGAAAGCCATTCGCAGTCCGCTGTTGGAAGATGTCAACCTGCAGGGTGCCAGGGGCGTACTGGTTAATATTACCGCAGGGCTGGATCTGTCTGTTGGTGAGTTCCATGAAGTGGGGGATACTGTTAGGGAATTTGCCTCAGATAATGCGACTACTGTAGTAGGTACGGTTATTGACCCTGAAATGACCGATGAGTTGAGGGTTACTGTGGTAGCCACAGGTTTAGGGGCTGCCACTAACAAGCAAGACCTTAAAATGGTTGAGGGAAGCAAAGCCAAGGCCACCAAGCCGGACGGGTCTCTCGATGTTAATACACTGGATATCCCTACTGTTATCCGAAATAAAGACGCTGGAGACAAGAAATCGGAGCGAGAGGCTTCTGACAAGAGGGCAACCCCGTCATCTGATAATGTTGACTATCTCGATATACCGGCTTTTCTCCGTCGGCAAGCTGATTAAATGGGAAGTTTAGTGGTGGCACGGCTTGTGTCGTGTGTAACTTTTGTTACAATGTGGTGTTGCATCCAAATAATAGGGGCCTATAAGGTCGCGGAATAGCGTTATCATGATCAGACAGCGTACTCTGAAAAACATTATTCGTGCTACAGGGGTCGGCCTGCACTCAGGAGAGAAGGTCTATTTGACCCTCAAACCGGCCCCGGTAAACACAGGTATCATTTTCTGTCGAACAGACCTGGAGCCAGTGGTTGAAATTCCGGCTCATGCCCTGAATGTGGGGCAAACCACGCTTTGTACCTCTCTTCAAAAGGACGGTACGCGTATCGATACGGTTGAACACCTGCTTTCAGCATTGGCTGGATTGGGTATTGACAATGCCTATGTGGAAGTCAGTGCCCATGAAGTGCCTATTATGGACGGTAGTGCAGGTCCTTTTGTGTTCCTTATTCAATCTGCGGGTATTCAGGAGCAGGAAGCAGCGAAAAAATTCATCCGGATAAAAAAAGAAATTTCTGTTTCTGACGATGATAAAACGGCCACATTCAAGCCCTACAATGGCTTTAAGGTGGGCTTTACCATTGACTTTGATCACCCTGTATTTCAAAGTCGCTCCCAATCGGCATCCATTGATTTTTCCAGCACCTCCTTTGTTAAAGAAGTCAGTCGTGCCAGAACCTTTGGTTTTATGAGAGAGGTTGAATATCTGCGTTCCCAAAACCTGGCATTAGGTGGGAGTGTGGATAATGCCGTAGTGGTTGATGATTACCGGATTCTGAATGAAGATGGCCTCAGGTATCATGATGAGTTTGTGAAGCATAAAATGCTGGATGCCATTGGTGACCTGTATTTGCTGGGACATAGCTTAATTGGTCAGTTTGTTGGTCATAAGTCCGGTCATGAGCTGAATAACCGACTGGTTAGAGATCTCTTGGCAAATGAAAGTGCATGGGAAGTGGTCACCTTCGATCAAATGGAATCTGCGCCGATTTCCTATCTCAAGCCTGCCGCAGTGTCAATCTAGCTGTTACTCGAACCTGTCCTGAACCAGGTGACAGGTTGCTGGATAAATAAGGGGTCGCTTATGCGACCTTTTGTTTTTCTAAATAGCATCCGGCCTGAAAATTTCCCGAATCGTTGCTAGCGTAGTCAATATACCTTACTAAAATATAGAGTTAGTCAAGGACTCTCTATGTTTTGGGGTTCTTTATTCGCTTTTGCTGTTAATAGGTTGTTCGGGCTTTATATGAAAGTGATTGTTGTTAGAAGTGGTCACTCGAAAAGTCATAGTATTCAATTGACTGGATATAGAATCCTGCTGATCGCCATAATGCTGGTGTTGCTCATGGGAGTCAGTGTTGGAGTGAGTGTGTGTCTCTGGACAGACAAGGCCACTGACAATTTATTGACCCATGAAGGCCTGCAAAACTGGCAGGATGCTATTGGGGGGCAAAGGCAGGATCTCGAATCTGTAAAGCGCAATACAGAAATGCAGCTGGATGCATTAACATTACGCCTTGCTGAGTTACAGGGGCGAATCACCCGGCTGGATGCCCTGGGTGAACGGCTGATGGTTCGAACAAGGCTTGATGATGGCGAGTTTGATTTTAGTCAGTCTCCTCCCTTGGGAGGGCCTGAAGAGTCCTCTATCGAAGGAGGGCTATCCTCTGTCAGGCCTGCTTTAATGGACGCCATTGATCAGCTGGCAGTCCAGATTGATAATCGGGAGCAACAGCTGGAGCTTCTCGAATCCCTTCTTTCCAGCCGTACACTATACAATGAAGCTTTTGTGGCAGGCCTGCCCGTTAGAAAAGGTTGGCTTTCTTCAAGGTTTGGGCGCAGAACTGATCCTTTTACGGGTAGGGCCGCGTGGCATAGCGGTGTCGATTTTGCCGGTAAACGGGGTTCTGAAATTCTTGCAATGGCTGCCGGGGTGGTGACCTGGGCCGGTGATCGAAGTGGCTATGGCCTGCTGGTAGAGGTTAATCACGGTAACGGCTATATCACACGCTATGCCCACAATGAGGCCCTGGATGTTAAAGCCGGGGATATCGTTAAGCGGGGGCAGTCTATTGCCAGGATGGGTTCTTCCGGCCGTTCCACCGGTGATCATGTCCATGTGGAAGTACTGGAGAAGGGTAAAAAGGTGGATCCTGCCAGATATATTTATCGGGATATGGAAACCCATTGATTGCGCGTGAAATGCCTGCTAGGGGCTGTTGACGTTTGCTCGTGTGCTCAGCCAAAACCAGCGGTTTCGTGGCTAGACGCAGTAGCGCAGGAATACTCGCGTCTTTCAAGCTACTGCAACGACGGCACGGAATCGCTGGTTTTGGCCCTTCGGGTGGCTCGTAAAGCGGCTTTCCGACTGCGTTGGACTGGCTTGACGTAGAATAACTATGCCTGCACCAGTCCGCCTTGCGGAAAACCGCTTTACGAGCCACTGAGCTCACGATCAAACGTCAACAGCCCCTAGGGTTTCTTCACGGAATAGACTTTGATTGATTTCTTTCTTTGACTTATATCATTCACCCAGTCCCTGAATTTTATGGGAAACTGTAGAACCAACCTTTAAAGCTACTATTATCCCGCCTGACCCAAGAAATAGAGCTAATATGGGTGAGACTTTGCTGCGATTATCATAGAATGTTGGGCTATTGTGCGCTTGTCTGCCCCGGCGGCCCGGGTTTGTCGGCAGGAAAGACGGCCCGGAAATTGAGTGTGGGACTATATCCAACTTATGTTTGCTTCTTTAATCAAGAAAATTGTAGGTAGCCGAAATGACCGGCAGCTTAAACGAATGGGTAAGCTGGTCAAGGCTGTTAACGCCTTTGAGGACGAAATCTCTGGTCTGGACGATACTCAGCTGAAAGGTAAAACAGCTGAGTTCAGGGCGCGTTTTGCCAAGGGGGAATCCCTTGACGATTTGTTGCCGGAAGCCTTTGCTGTTGTTCGGGAGGCTGGTAAGCGTGTCATGGGAATGCGCCACTTTGATGTCCAGATGATTGGTGGTATTACCCTGCACGAGGGGCGTATAGCAGAAATGCGGACCGGGGAAGGTAAAACCCTGGTGGCTACCTTACCTGCTTACCTTAATGCCATTCCCGGGGAAGGGGTTCATGTGGTCACTGTGAATGACTATCTGGCCCGGCGTGATGCCAATTGGATGCGTCCACTCTATGAATATCTGGGAATGACTGTTGGTATTGTCGTTCCACAGCAGGACCCGGATGAAAAGCGTCAGGCCTATGCCGCTGACATTACCTACGGAACCAACAATGAGTTTGGTTTCGACTACCTTCGGGATAACATGGCCTTCAGAAAAGAAGACAAATCCCAACGGACCCTTTATTTCTCTATTGTCGATGAAGTGGACTCCATTCTTATCGATGAGGCCAGAACACCGCTGATTATTTCCGGCCCTGCGGAAGATTCCTCTGAACTGTATAAGCAGATGAATCGCCTGGTGCCGCTGCTTAAGCGCCAGGAAGAAGAGAATAAAGGTGAGGTGGCTGTTCCTGGTCACTATACCGTGGATGAAAAGAGTCGCCAGGTTGAACTGACAGAAGACGGCCATCAGTACATAGAAGAGCTGCTTCAGAAAGAAGGCCAGCTTCCTGAAGGTGAAAGCCTCTATTCAGCTCAAAACCTTAATTTGCTCCACCATGTTAACGCCGCTTTACGGGCTCACGTGCTGTTTATTCGCAATGTTGAGTACATCGTTCAAGGGGGAGAGGTTCTGCTGGTTGACGAACATACTGGCCGAACCATGCCCGGCCGTCGCCTTTCTGAAGGTCTGCACCAGGCGCTTGAAGCCAAGGAAGGGTTGCAAATCCAGTCAGAAAGCCAGACGCTGGCTTCTACAACCTTCCAGAACTACTTCAGAAATTACACGAAACTGTCCGGTATGACCGGTACGGCGGATACGGAAGCCTTTGAATTTCGGCAAATCTATGGCCTTGATGTGGTGGTTATACCCACCCACAAGCCCATGGCTCGTAAGGATCATAATGACCTGGTCTATCTCACCATTGAAGAGAAGTACGAGGCCATTATTGGCGATATCAAGGAGACGGTTGCTGCCGGGCGTCCGGTGCTGGTGGGTACGGCGTCCATTGAATCTTCCGAGCTATTGTCTAATGCGCTGAATAAGGCTGACCTTAGCCATCAGGTGCTGAATGCCAAATTCCATGAGAAGGAAGCGGAGATCATTGCCCAGGCGGGCAAGCCGGGAACCATTACCCTGGCTACCAATATGGCGGGTCGTGGTACGGATATTACCCTGGGAGGTAACTGGGAGGCGGACGTAGCTGAGTTGGATAATCCTTCCCAGGATGAGATAGATCGTATCAAGGTCGAGTGGCAGAAACGCCATGACCAGGTACTTGAGGCTGGTGGATTGCATATTATTGCGACAGAACGCCATGAGTCCCGTCGGATTGATAATCAGCTCAGGGGACGTGCCGGTCGTCAGGGTGACCCGGGTTCTTCCCGCTTCTACCTGTCCCTGGAAGATAACCTGATGAGGATTTTTGCCTCGGATCGGGTGAAAAATATCATGAAATCCCTGGGAATGGAGAAGGGTGAAGCCATTGAACACCGTATGGTGAGTAATGCCATTGAAAAAGCCCAGCGCAAGGTGGAAGGTCGCAACTTTGATATTCGTAAGCAACTGCTGGAATACGATGATGTTGCTAACGATCAGCGTAAGGTGATTTATAACCAGCGGGATGAACTGCTGAATGCTGATGATGTTTCATCCAGTATTGATGCACTTAGAGAAGATGTTGTTAACAATCTGGTGAGTGAATACATTCCTCCGCAAAGCCTGGAAGAACAGTGGAATGTCAAGGGATTGGAAGATGCCTTAGCCACTGAAATGAATCAGGGGATGCCGGTGCAGGAATGGCTGGATGCTGATGACCGGCTTGATGAAGATGCCTTGCGCCAGAAAATTCTGGATGAGGTTATTTCCGCTTATCGTCAGAAAGAAGAACTGGCGGGCAGTGAAGTTCTCAGGAATTTTGAAAAGCATATTCTGCTACGTATTCTTGATGACAAGTGGAAAGAGCATCTTGCCACCATGGATCATTTGCGCCAGGGAATCCACTTAAGGGGATATGCCCAGAAAAATCCAAAGCAGGAATACAAACGGGAAGCTTTTGAGTTATTCCAGCAAATGCTGGAAGAAATCAAGCACGATACCATCAGGATCCTGTCCCATGTACAGGTTCAGCAGGATGATCAGACTGAAGAACTGGAGCGCCAGCGTCGGGAAGAGTTAGCCCGTCGTATGCAATTCCAGCATGAAGCAGCAAAGGCAGCGGCAGATGAGTCTGGTAATCCTGAAGGCACCGGGGATGAAGGCAACTCCCTTGAACCCGTGCAACCGTTTGTCCGCGAGGGGCGTAAGGTGGGTAGAAATGAACCTTGCCCCTGTGGTTCCGGTAAAAAATTCAAGCAGTGTCACGGTAAGATTACTTAACAATAGTTAGGGGCTCTTGACGTTTGATCGTGAGCTCAGTGGCTCGTAAAGCGGTTTTCCGCAATACCCAATGGGGCACGCCGGGCGGACTGGTGCAGGCATAGTTATTCTACGTCAAGCCAGTCCAACGCAGTCGGAAAGCCGCTTTACGAGCCACCCGAAGGGCCAAAACCAGCGATTCCGTGCCGTCGTTGCAGTAGCTTGAAAGACATGAGTCTTCCTGCGCTACTGCGTCTAGCCACGAAACCGCTGGTTTTGGCTGAGCACACGAGCAAACGTCAACAGCCCCTAGGGGCTGAAAAAAAGCGAATGGCTATGCGGCTGTTCGCTTTTTTATTTTTTGGTGATCGCAAAACGGGTAAATTGATAATGAATGATATAGCTGGCCAGAATCGAAAGAGAGTTCACGTTGCTGTTGCGGTGATTCAAAATAGTGAGGGAAAAGTGCTACTGGCTAAGCGTCCTATTGATAAGCATATGGGAGGGAAATGGGAGTTTCCAGGAGGAAAGGTTGAGCCGGGGGAAAATGTGCAAGAGGCCCTGGTGAGGGAGCTAAAGGAAGAGGTGGGTATTGATGCGATGGCTTTTCAGCCCTTGATTCAAATAAAACATGATTACCCTGATAAGTCGGTATTATTGGATACCTGGATTATTGATGGTTTCAGGGGAGAGGCTGAGGGGTTGGAGGGGCAGGAAGTGGCATGGGTATCAGCAGAGAAATTATCCGGGCTGGATTTTCCTGAGGCCAATAAACCGATCATTACTGCCTTGAAGCTGACAAGGCATTATATGATAACGGGGCTATTCCAGGATCCATCCGAGCTGTTTAACAAGGTTTCTGAAGCCCTGGGGAATGGTCTGAAACTGATCCATTTTCGTGCTCCCTGGTTAGGGGAGAAAGAATATATTGAGCTTGCCAGACCATTGAGTCAGCTTGTCCGTGAGCGGGGGGGCAGGTTAATGTTAAAGGGGTCTGCGGAGCTCCTTGAAGAGTCATGGTGCCACGGTATTCACCTGAGGGCAGGGCAACTGGGGGAATGGAGTGATAACCGGCAAGATGGACAGCTGTTGGCTGCCTCCTGTCATAGTGAGGAGGAGATATCGCTGGCATTGTCGCTGGGGGTTGACTTTATTACGGTATCCCCTGTTAAGCCCACCCGGACTCATCCCGGAAAAGCCCCGCTGGGGGAAGTTCGGGCTAAGGAGTTAACTCAAGGTGCTCCGGTTCCTGTTTACTGGCTGGGTGGCCTGACGGAGCAGGATATGGACTGGGTCGTTAAAAATGGAGCTCAGGGTGTTGCTGCCATAAGATGCTTTTGGGAGTAACTATTTCTGATAACAATCACGGATGATTGCTATGAAGCCTGATCCTTTAAGAAGAGCTGGAGTCTCGCTATGGTCTAAATTACCCCGAAAAACCCTTGGCCGTTGGGGTGGGCGCGTGGTCAGGGGATGTGGTGAGGTTGCCAGCTATATTGCCAACCCTTTAGGCACAGTTATTGATCGCTGCAGGAAAACGCTGGCACTCTGGCAGCGGACTGTAAGGAAAAAAGCTGGGAGTACATCGCCACACCGGCTTGCTATCAACGGTGATATGCCCTTTAGTGAATTTTGGAAAGAGGATGAGCATTCAAGAAACTATACGGATACCGTGGATCATAAAGTGATGATGGTATCAGAGAGGGCAAGGGGAAAAACCGGAATTGATGGCAAGTGGCATGTCAAAGGGCCGGGAAAGGAAAGCCGGGGAACCCGGTTAAAACGCTCTTTTCAGCGATTTTTATATTTTTTTACCGGGCAATTATATAAAGGATTATATTATATTGATTCACAATTACTAATACAGAAGGAAGTGGTTGCTACGAATTTATACAGAGCTGCCAAGCTGGCTTCGGACACGAGTTTTGGTGAGCGCTATCAATCGTATTATACCTACGATAAGGAACAAAAGAGGCATTATGGTGCATTTAAGCACCTTGATCATTTTAAAGAGGCTAAAGATATAGCGAGAGGGTCTCAATTCAGTGAATGCCACAATCCGGCAACGGAGCTGGTTTTGAGACGTTTTTTCCTGGGGGATGAAGATTACCTGAAACTGGATAACTATATGTATGCTCCCTCTCAAGACGGCCCGCTTGATGTTTATTCCATTGATTTTGGTATGGCGCTGTTTAACAAGTTTAATTTGCCCGGGAACTGTACTTTTGAGGCATTTAAAAAGCGCCTGTTAAGACCCTCCAAAAAGCATCGACTGCAATACCGGAATAGCAAAACCCTGTTGACCTTGCTGGGTAGTAATGTTGACGAGGGGTTAAAGAAAGGGTTGGCTATGATTGCCAACCTGTCAGACAGTGATATTCAGCGACAGTGTCAGACTATTGGGAGGCATGATGTCAGAGAGTCGCTGATCGAAATTATGAAATGGCGACGTAACCAGGCAAGGTTTATCTCCGGGTTTTCAGGTGAGTGGCCCCCACGGCTTATTACAACCCGTACTATGAACCGTTTGGTTTAAATTCGTCACTGGAGTCTGACATATAATCATCAAACTCCGGGTTTCCTGCAATGACATGCTCCTCTTTTGCCCAGGCACCGAAATCAATGAGCTTACAGCGTTCGGAGCAGAAAGGGCGGAATCTGTTTTCGGGTTTCCATTCGATAGCTTTGCCGCAGTGTGGGCACTTGACTTTTGTGGTCATCAGTCTTTTTCCAGATGGCTTTCTACCAATTATTCCTCTCGCTTGGAATGCATACGGATGTCTCTAATAGTTACAGCTTGGAGAGGTATACACTCCCGGGCTGGAACCCGGGAACGAGTCTAACGTCTTGAAGCGATGCACTGGCCATTAAAACCATCAATGAACGGCTTCTGAAATGGTCTTACTCAACTACCTGAGGGGGTGTTGGAGCGTCCTCCGGTAAGGCGGGTTCAGCCTTTACCTTTTTACTGCCGGAGCTACCCAGCAGTCCAAATGTGAGCGTGTTGAGTATGGATGGGTCAACATCATCAAAGACTTTATAACCGACAAAGTTACCCTGCTTATCCAGTGATGAGTGGCCAGGATAGTTGAGTCTCAGGGTTTGCAGGGCTTCATTGGCCGGCTCTACCAGCCCGAGATGCTGGTATCCTTCAACCATAATAGCCAGGGCTTCCGGTACGGCGGGGGTTTCCTGCATGTTTTCCACCACGTACTGGCTCCTGTTCACTGCGGCAACATAGGCCTTGCGCTTAAGGTAGTAGTTGGCGGCATGAAGTTCATAAGTTGCCAGGCGGTTACGTAATGCGACCATGCGCTGGCGGGCGTCAGGGGCGTACTGGCTCTCGGGGTAGCGGCTGAGCAACTCGGCAAATTCATTGAATGATTGCCTGGCCTGGCCCGGATCTCGCCGGGTCATATCAAGGGGAAGATAACGTTCAATAAGGCTCACGGAGGCGGTATTGGAGGCTAGTCCTTTAATATAAAAGGCATAGTCGGCACTGGTGCTTTGCGGGTGCAGGCGAATAAATCTGTCGGCTGCCGCCCGGGCTGCTTCAGGCTCGGAATTCATATAATAGGCGTAGATAATATCCAACTGTGCCTGTTCCGCAAATGCCCCAAAGGGGTAGCGCGATTCAAGGGTCCGAAGGGACTTGATGGCTTCGGAGTAGTTTTCCTTGTTCAGATTTTTGTTGGCCAGTTGGTAAATTTCCGCTTCCGACAGGGATTCGGGCAATTTGTCCTTATCACTATTGGATGCGCAGCCCGCCATGATCGTAGCCATAAACAGGAGGATCAGCAGGCGTGTCAGTCTGGGTTTCAATGTTGTCATGGCGTTGATTGGTTTCCGTACTCCGGCACTCTATATTAACAGGGCTAACGGCACGCCCCAGTTTGTTTACCTGTATGGTAAACTTCCCGGTAGCCTGTAACTGGGAAATGGCTTGAGGGTAAGTTTGACAGGCTTTAAGGTATTCCACCTAATAGCTTCAGGGCAGAATACTGATAGTGTACCCAGTGATTATGGGTTCAGCCACTAATTTAAACATAGTCTGCTGAAAAACGAAAAACACCGGCTTAATGTACAGGGTGCCTGGCACAAAAGAGTGCTATTGATTTTGGGAAAAAGTAAATGAGTGAAGTCATCAGGAAAGAGAGTCAGGTGCCAGATGATCTGGGTGGGCGAAGATTTGACCAGGTTGCTGCCGGGTGCTTTCCAGAGTATTCCAGGGCCAGGCTGCAAGGTTGGATCAAACAGGGAGTGCTCCAGGTTGACGGGCAGGTTCGTAAGCCTAAAGAGAAAGTGTTTGGCGGCGAGACCCTGATCCTGGATGTCGAGGTGGTTCTCGAAGACCGTTGGCAGCCTGAAAATATTCCTCTGGATTGTATCTATGAGGATGATGATATTGTTGTGATTAACAAGCCGGCAGGGTTGGTGGTTCATCCAGCGGCGGGTAACTATTCGGGGACTTTGTTAAACGGCTTGTTATTCCGCTACCCGGAGCTGGCGGCTGTGCCCAGGGCAGGTATTGTACACAGGCTGGATAAAGACACCACCGGCTTGATGGTTGTGGCAAAGAACCTGGTGGCACAGGCGGATCTGGTGGCCCAGCTTCAGGATAGATCGGTGAGCCGGGAATATGAGGCTATAGCGGCAGGGGTCATGACCGCAGGCGGCTGTGTTGATCAACCCATTGCCCGGCATCCGGTAAATCGGCTGAAGATGGCGGTTGTGGCCGGAGGCAAGCCCTCTGTTACTCATTATCGTGTCTTGCACCGGTTTAAGGCACATACCCATCTTCGGCTTAAACTGGAAACGGGGCGAACCCACCAGATCAGGGTGCATATGGCCCACCTTCGTCATGCTCTGGTGGGGGATGAACTCTATGCCGGTCGGCTGAGACTTCCAAAGGGGTGCAGTCCGGAACTGGCAGATCGGTTGAGAGGGTTTGGCAGGCAGGCACTACACGCCAGAAAACTGGGTCTGATTCACCCTGTCAGTGGTGAGCCTATGGCGTGGGAAATCCCACTTCCAGCAGATTTTAATCACCTATTGGAAACCCTGAAATATGACCAGGAGGCGGTGAATGAGTCAGCTAGCTGAACGCTATATCTCTGTGGACTGGCCGGCGCCACCATCCATCAGGGCATTTGCGACAACGCGCAAGGGTGGCAAGAGTTCTGGCAGCTATAGCAGCTTTAACCTGGGAGGGAGATCTGGTGATGATCTGAAAAATATACAGGATAATCGCCAGTTTCTCACTGATGACTGGGGCTGGCCTGCAAACCCTTGCTGGCTTAAGCAGGTACATGGCTCCAACGTGGTCCATGCCATGGACTGTGACCCGGAACCTGAAGCGGATGCATCCTTTGCCACAGAAGCAGGAGTACCCTGTCTGGTACTCACGGCAGACTGTCTTCCTGTACTGTTCTGTCATCAGTCCGGCCACTGTGTAGCCGCAGCCCATGCTGGCTGGAAGGGGCTTATATCCGGAGTTCTGGAACGAACGGTGGCGGCTATGAAGTGTCAACCTTCAGAGATCATGGCCTGGTTAGGGCCAGCGATCAGTCAATCCCATTTTGAAGTAGGCCCTGAGGTTCGGGATGCTTTTTTGCAGGGAGAACCGGGTGCTTCATCAGCGTTTATGGCCGGTGTCGGTGACCGCTGGATGGCAGATTTGTATCTATTGGCAAGGCAGCGCCTTGAGCGTGCTGGTGTTCACCAGATCTATGGAGGTGACTATTGCACCTACCAGCAGAGTGATTTGTTCTTCTCCTATCGGCGGGATGGCAAGGCGAGTGGGCGGATGGCTTCCGCCATATGGATAGAGCAAGCCCGTTAATTTAACAATGCGAGGTGCGCTTCTGGTAGTGGCTATTGAGGATGTCAAGATCCATAGGACATAGGCCATCAGAATATCATGGTTCATGATCATATAAATAATTATTCTTTTGGTACTTTTGCCTAGGGGCTATTTTTAGCTTCAGCGTTCGTTATTTTATCTTAAATCTTGGATAGTGTGTTTATTACATGCGTGAGGCAAATATTGGCACTTTACAGGGTGGAGATAAAAGCGCTTGGTAACCTCTTGCACTATAGGTAAATTATCATGAAGTTAGTAAAAAGTTACGTAGGTTACGTCGTATATACTCTCTTTGCTTTCTCACTTGGGTCACTATCTTTAATAGTTCTGGCAGACAAGGGTAATCCAGGCCTTACCCCTATTATTTCTCAAGGGGGGTCGGCTAATGAAACATTTCATATACCTGAAGGTCGTCATGTTATCATTTCGGCATCCGGAATAACTTCGGGTACACAAAAAGTGGCTGTTTATGACCCAGAAGGCACGGTTATTGAGGAAATGAGTTATGACTGCGAGACTAAGCCTATAGGTGAATCTTCCCAGGTTGGGGGCGTGCAGTTTGCTTTTAAAACAACTAAAACCGGAGATTACAGAATAGAATTCGCAGGTATGACTAGAATGGTAACAAAAGTAGTTGATGTTATACCTCAAACGAGGATAGATCGACAAACAGTTGACCACAAAAACGTACGTCTATATTTTTGTGGGCATGGGCAGGACGGCGATTATAACGATATGATGACGTCGGTGACAATTTGTGAAGAGGGTGCTTATTGATTTCGAGACTGTTTGAATTAGTTGGTATTACTACATTGAACTGTAGTAGTTCAAAGCTGACCTGACAGGTGTCGATTTTTAGAGGGTGCCTGTCAGGTCAAATTTAAGCTACAAACTTTTCCTTCTTTGGGCTGACCTCCATGATACAGCCTGTCTCTCTAACTCCAGAACAATTCAAAGAAGAGTATCCCGCTTCCCAGGGAACAAAACAACTTATATCCACTGTTACCCCTGTACCCTCCATTACCGTAAACTGTGGGAAATAGAAATCCATAGCACTCTATTTCTAATGCTTGAAAACAAAATATCTGCCGCCATATGTAGTGTATAAGCCGTTGAGAACCGCTGTTATCAACCGGCAGCAACTAGCGGGAGAGTGAGTGATGAGAGCAGACAGACTGACCAGTAAACTTCAGTCAGCCCTGGCCGATGCGCAGTCCCTGGCGGTGGGCAGGGATCATAATCAAATGGAGCCAGTTCATCTGTTGCTGGCGTTGCTCGACCAGCAAGGTGGATCCGTCAAACCTCTGTTGATGCAAGTAGGGTTTGATGTTCAGGCATTGCATAGTGAATTAACCCGGCTACTCGATAATGTCCCTGTTATTAAAGACCCCACCGGTGATGTTGCCCCTTCGCAACACTTGATCCGGTTGTTAAACCTGGCCGATAAAAAAGCCCAGCAATCCGGTGACCAGTTTATTTCCAGTGAAACGGTTCTGTCGGCCATGATGGATGATAAAGGGGCGCTGGGACAGCTTCTAAATAGCCAGGGCGTCAGCAAACAGGCTCTTGATACTGCCATTAAAAACCTTCGTGGTGGCGAGTCCGTCAATGACCCCAACGCGGAAGATGCCAGAAATGCCCTGAACACCTACACCATTGACCTGACAGAAAGGGCAGAACAGGGCAAGCTGGATCCGGTGATTGGTCGTGATGATGAAATTCGACGCACCGTTCAGGTGTTGCAGCGAAGAACCAAGAATAATCCAGTACTCATTGGTGAACCGGGTGTGGGTAAAACTGCCATTGTTGAAGGGCTGGCCCAGCGGATTGTTAATGGGGAAATCCCGGAAGGCTTAAAAGGCAAAAGGTTGCTCTCTCTGGATATGGGAGCGCTGATTGCAGGTGCCAAGTTCAGGGGCGAGTTTGAAGAGCGCCTGAAGGCGGTGCTCAATGAGCTGGCTAAACAGGAAGGGCAAGTGATCCTGTTTATTGATGAAATTCATACCATGGTGGGGGCGGGGAAAGCCGATGGTGCCATGGATGCCGGTAATATGTTGAAGCCAGCGCTGGCCCGGGGTGAATTGCACTGTGTGGGGGCCACAACACTGGATGAGTACCGGCAGTATATTGAAAAGGATGCGGCCCTGGAGCGGCGTTTTCAGAAAGTGCAGGTGGATGAACCCACCGAAGAGGATGCCATTGCGATTCTGCGAGGTTTGAAAGAGCGCTATGAGGTCCATCACGGGGTGGATATTACCGACCCGGCCATTGTTGCCGCGGCCAAGTTATCCCAGCGCTATATTACCGATAGGCAGTTGCCTGACAAGGCCATTGACCTGATTGATGAGGCGGCCAGTCGTATCCGCATGGAAATGGATTCCAAGCCGGAAGAGATGGACCGGCTGGAAAGACGGCTGATACAGCTTAAGATTGAGCAGGAAGCGTTGAAAAAAGAGCAGGATGAGGCGTCCAGGGAGCGTCTTGAACGGCTTAAGGATCAGGTGGTTGGCCTGGAAAAGGAGTATGCCGACCTGGAAGAAATCTGGAAATCAGAAAAGGCGGTTTTGCAGGGGTCGCAGAAAATCCGGGAAGAAAAAGAGCAGTTGCTGATTGAACTTGAGGCTGCCCATCGTTCTGGTGATTTGGCAAAAATGTCAGAGATTCAGTACGGTCGCCTGCCGGAGCTGGAGAAGCAGTTGGCCCAGGCTGACCGGCAGAATGGCTCTGCCGGAGAGGTTGCCAGTCAGGGCACCCAGCTTTTGCGAAACCGGGTCACTGACGAGGAAATTGCGGAAGTGGTTTCCAAGTGGACCGGTATCCCTGTGGCGAAAATGCTGGAAGGGGAGCGGGCGAAGCTATTGAGAATGGAAGAGGCTCTTCATAACCGGGTGATTGGCCAGGACGAGGCTGTGGTGGCTGTTGCCAATGCGGTTCGGCGCTCCCGGGCAGGATTGGCAGACCCTAACCGTCCCAATGGTTCCTTTATGTTTCTTGGGCCTACGGGGGTGGGTAAAACCGAGTTATGTAAAGCACTGGCAGAGTTCCTGTTTGATACTGAAGATGCGGTGGTTCGCATTGATATGTCTGAATTTATGGAGAAACACTCAGTATCTCGCCTGCTTGGTGCTCCTCCCGGTTATGTAGGCTATGAAGAGGGCGGATACCTCACTGAAGCGGTGCGCCGGAAGCCTTATTCTGTGGTACTGATGGATGAAGTGGAAAAAGCCCATCCCGATGTGTTCAATATTTTGCTGCAAGTACTTGAAGATGGACGTTTAACCGATGGACAGGGCCGGACAGTGGATTTCAGAAACACTGTGATTGTTATGACCTCCAACCTGGGTTCAGATATTATCCAGACTTTGCAAGGTGAAGACTTTGATTCAATGAAACAAACACTGATGGAAGTGGTTGGTACCCATTTCCGTCCCGAGTTTGTGAACCGGATTGACGAGCTGGTGGTTTTCCATCCGTTAACAGCCAGCCAGATAGAAGGCATTGCCTTGATTCAATTGGATCGCTTGCGTAAGCGGCTGGCTGAAAATAACCTGTCCCTGGATATTTCCGAGGATGCCATGAAACTGCTGGCTGAAGCGGGCTTTGATCCAGTATATGGTGCCAGGCCTTTGAAAAGGGCCATCCAGCGGAGTGTTGAAAACCCTCTGGCCCAGGCTATTCTGTCAGGCCAGTATAGTCCGGGGGACAGGATTCTCGCCCGTGTGGAAAATGGGGAGATTCAATTCAGCTAGAAATAAGCAGCAAGGGGTATGATATCTACCCCTCCTGCCCCTTGTTCCCGGCGTTTAGAGGGTGTCGCAAACCGGGAGCGAGAGGAAGCGGTAAGTTTTTATTATTTCTGGCACCTTTGGTTTCGAAAGGCGTAAGAAATCTATGAAATCAGATAGATTTTAACCCGTTTTTGATTGAGGGCATTTCTACTGCCAACCAATGGTGTATTCTTGCGGATTTTGAGGGAAGTTGTTTTCAGACATTGCAAGGAGTTCGATTGTGGACGTTTGTTTGACCTTGAATGAAACCCGTATTATTGGTTGTTTGCTGGAAAAGGAAACCACCACTCCAGACCAGTATCCTTTAACGCTGAATTCCCTGGTGAGTGCCAGCAATCAGAAGAGCAATAGAGAGCCTGTGCTGTCCTTAAGCGCTCAGGAGGTTCTTGAAACGCTCGGGCGTTTAGTTAAAGAGCGCCTGGTGAGTGAAGAGGCGGGAGCAAGGGTGAGTAAATACCGGCATCGTTTCTGCAATACTGAATTTAGCAATCTACAGTTTACGGATCAGCAGCGGGCAGTAATTTGTGTCCTTTTTCTGCGGGGGGCACAGACTCCAGGAGAAATTCGCAGCCGCACCAACCGTATGGCACAGTTTTCCAGTGTTAAAGAAGTGGAAGAAGTGCTTGGGGATATGGTGAAGCAAGAGTGGGTGGTGCAACTGCCCCGCGAAGCTGGCAAAAGGGAGTCCCGTTATGCCCATCTTTTTTCCGGGGATATAGACCTTGCCTGTGTCCCTGATCCGGAAAGCCGTGCTGATGACAAGGTACGGATAAAAGAGCTTGAACATCAAGTCATGGTACTTCAAGCGGAAATAGAGCGCTTGAATGGGGAGCTTGATAGAAGAACTGAGTGAGAGTGCCGCTCAGCCTATATTTTTACAGTCAGCATTGAACAGGGGGAAATAGAAAAGCGTTCCGTCAAACTATTCCCCGTTTACCATTTCCTATTCTCTGGGGCTGTTTTTACTCTATTGATAGAGGTATTGAATGTATCCTGTTGTTGTATCTGACCTGGATGGAACCCTGTTAAATGATAGCCATGAATTGAGTGACCGCTCCCGTGAAATTATCCAGAACCTGAGCGCTAAAGGCATTAAATTTATTTTTGCCACCGGTCGGCACTATCTGGATGTGGATCAGATTCGTGCCCAGCTGGGAATTGATATGTACCTGATTACCTCCAACGGTGCCCGTGTCCATAGCCCCGGAGGAGAAGAAATTATCCGCCATGATATTTTTCCTGAATATGTGAATCCCCTGATAGAGTTGGGTCGTAAATATCAACAGAGCGTTTTCACCAGTGTTTATCAGGGCAGCCATTGGTATGTAGAGCAGGAGCACGAAAAGTTACTGGAGTACCATAAGGACTCCGGTTTTAGTTATACCCACTGTGATCTTGATGGTATTGAAACCACAGGGGTGCAGAAAATTTTCTTTAACACTGAATCCCATGAGGATCTTTTGCCATTAGCCGAAGAGACGATGACTCTTTATGGTGATAAGCTGTCGATGACATACTCTCTTCCCACCTGCTTTGAAGTGATGGCGCCGGGTGTTTGTAAAGGGGTGGCTTTGGCCGAGGTTTTAAAACTCAAGGGCTACGAATTTAGGGATGCCATTGCCTTTGGTGATGGCCTGAATGATTTTGAAATGTTGCAGGAAGTGGGTAAAGGGATCTTGATGGGCGGTGCAGACAAGAAGCTTCGTGCAAAGTTGCCGGATAATGAGGTGATTGGTCTGGCTAACGATAATGCTGTTGCTGAGTATCTGAACAATCTTTATAACTGAAAGATATTGGGAATAGGGAATAGTAAATGGGAGCTAAACCGCGCCCATTTAGAAAACCGTAGTTTGATAGATCAGTGTAAGGGCGCGCTTTAGTATAAAAAGTATGTCATTCTATCTCGATAAATACGACCTGTCAGTCAAGTTAAAATCAGTAATATAGCGCTTTTTGCCTGCTTGACCATGGTATTGAAAGTCTCTCCAGAAAAGTGGAATCAAACCAGGGATTGCCTGCTTCAGCAATCCATACATGCTTCTCATCCCCGTACACGTGAGCGTTTTTCGGCGCTTTATCAAGTTTCTCAGGGAGACTCAGCCTCTAACGTCGCTAAGCAACTGGGGCGTCGCCTTGATACCGTCACGAACTGGATTCACCTCTACCATGATAGCGGGCCTGAAGCCATGACTTATAAACGGACAGGTGGCCGCCCCCCTTTTGCCAAATAATCAGTAAAGCAGCCGCAGGCCTGATTGACAGAAATTTAGAAAAAGCTGCTTCTCAGGAATACTCTCCCATCCGCCCTCGCTGGACTTTAAAGTATCTGGTTCAGTGGTGCTGGGATCAATTTCAGGTACGGTGTTGTCGTGAGACCATACGACAAGCACTCAAACGACTGGGATATTCATGGAAGAAAGCCAAAAAACTGCTTAATAAAGCCGATACCGGCAAGCGGGCTGATTTTTTGGAAACATTGAAACCACTGCTATCGAAAGCCATGTTCCAGAAACGCCTACTGGTTTACATTGATGAGGCTCATATACATCAGGAGACGGACATTGGATATGGCTGGTCTCGCAAAGGCGAACGCTTCTGGGTCAGCTCTCACTCGCCAAAACTGGCTGATAAGATTACGTTCTATGGTATTTATTACTACAACCTGGGACAGGTTAGAATCTGGCCTTATCCCTGTGGACGAAAAGAGCACACAGTCAATGTACTGGAACGCATCAGGCAAGAACATCCTGACAGGGAGATTGATATTGTTTGGGATGGTGCCTCCTGGCACACCACTCATGTTGTGAGAGGTGCAGGGCTTCGCCTCAACCTGAATATTATCCAGATGCCGGCGTATAGCCCCGACTTTATGCCTGTGGAAGCACTGTGGCGCTGGTTACGAGAAGATATCACTTATCACCATTGCCACAAAACGGCAGAAGACTTACTTAAGGCAGTCAATAGCTTCACTCACCGTATCAATCAGAACCCTGAAGAAATTGCTGATAGATTATGGGTCAAAGACAGCCTGAATGATGAGGAAGAGTCCATGAGGTCAGCCAGGCTGTCAGCCGTCTCACAAAAGTCCGGTTTTCTAAATGGTTGGGGTTTAGAAGCATATACTGCTCCCATTCCCCATTCCCCAGATAGAGAGAGGCTGGTGTTATATCCAGCCTCCCAGATCTTTCCAGCGATTTACGATATTACAAAACAGTTCTGCTGTTTTTTCCGTATCATAGCGAGCTGAATGGGCTTCAGACTTGTCAAAGTCAATCCCTGACTCATCACAGGCTTTAGCCAGCACGGTTTGTCCATAAGCCAGTCCTGCCAGAGTTGCAGTATCAAAACATGAAAAAGGATGAAAGGGGTTACGCTTCACCTTACAGCGTTCTGCGGCAGCCATCACAAAGCCCAGATCAAATGCAGCATTATGGCCAACCAACACTGCCCGGCTGCACCCCTGGCCCTTGACGGATTTACGAACACTGCGGAAGATTTTATTGATGGCATCCTCTTCTGAATGGGCAATTCGCAGTGGGTGAAAAGGATCGATACCGATAAACTCCACTGCTGAGGGCTCAATATTGGCTCCTTCAAATGGTTTGATATGGAAGGATATTAATTCACCAGGATGAACATAGCCTCCTTCATCCATTTCGATGGGGATAGCTGCGATTTCCAGCAGGGCATCAGTGGTGGCATTGAAGCCACCCGTCTCTACGTCTACCACCACAGGCAGAAAACTTCTGAAACGATCTGCCATTGTGTGGCCATTATCAACCCTCACGGAATCTCCTTAATCAGATTTCAGGCGCCAGCGAAGTGTTTCGCCAGCTTTCAGGGGGATGACACGGTCATCCCCAAATGGAATAAATTCAGGCATTTGCCATGCCTCTTTCACCAGAGTGACATGGTCCTGGTTGCGGGGCAGGCCATAGAAGTCAGGACCAAAATGGCTTGCGAAGTTTTCCAGTTTATCGAGACTGCCCATCATTTCAAAGGCTTCTGCGTATATTTCCAATGCGGCAGGGGCGGTATAACAGCCTGCGCAACCACAGGCGGACTCTTTGGCTCCCTGCTGGTGCGGTGCGGAATCAGTACCTAGAAAGAAACTGGGATTGCCGCTGGTTGCCGCTTCCAGCAAGGCGTGCTGATGACTGTTGCGCTTGAGAATGGGCAGGCAATAGTAGTGGGGGCGAATGCCTCCTGCCAGCATATGATTTCTGTTATAAAGCAAATGATGTGCGGTAATGGTTGCGGCAATAGTGTCCCTGCTGCTTCTGACAAACTGAACGGCATCTGTCGTTGTAATATGTTCCATGACAATTTTTAGTTCTGGAAAGCGTTGTGACAGAGGCAATAAGTGGCGATCAATAAACACTTTTTCCCGATCAAAAATATCAATATCCGGATCAGTCACCTCGCCGTGGACAAGCAGGGGGAGATTGCATTCAGCCATAGCTTCCAGTGCATCATAAATGCAAGATAGCCGGGTAACACCAGATCTTGAGTTGGTGGTTGCACCGGCTGGGTAGAGCTTTAATGCATAAATATCGCCGCTGTTCTTTGCTTCATGAATCAGTTCCGGGGTGGTGTTATCTGTCAGGTATAGGGTCATCAAAGGCTTGAATAACCGGTTCCCGGTAACATGTTGCTGAATTCGGGACTTATAGGCCCTGGCATCCTCTGGCGTAAGCACCGGAGGTTGAAGATTGGGCATGATAATGGCCCGGCCAAAAGAGCGGGATGCCGAGGCTACGGTTTCTTCAAGGGCGAGGCCATCGCGAAGATGGAGATGCCAGTCGTCGGGTCGGGTTATTGTCAGTGAATGATTCATGAATGTGGGTTACCTGTGCCGGTTCAGTACCTCAATTTATTGCCCCCAGATGAATCTATTGGCTTGAGGTAGCAGATAGAATAAACCGGAACAGAATCGTAACGAAAAACCACTGAACATGATATAGCGATTATTAATGTTTACTGCCATACATCACCAAAAAAATAACGGGATGCTGTTCAATAGTCTATTTTTGAATTATTATCGTTTTTAACTGAATTTTTATTGGTATCGAGTGCGGAAGCGAATTATGCAGTTTTTTTACCGATGAAGCTCCACAGCGAGTCATGGCCGTAAAGGCTATGAATAATCTGTTTGTAATAAATATAAATAATGATAAATAGTCATGCATCGGAGTCACTCGATGAGCAAGATCAATAAAGTGGTACTGGCCTATTCCGGAGGCCTGGATACATCAGTTATCGCTAAATGGCTGGAAGATGCCTATCACTGTGAAGTGGTCACTTTTACTGCGGACCTTGGTCAAAGGGAAGAGATTGAGCAGGCCCGTATCAAAGCAGAAGCAATGGGTATCAGTGAGATATATGTGGAGGACTTGCGCGAAGAGTTCGTGCGTGACTACGTCTTTCCAATGTTTCGTGCCAATACGGTTTATGAAGGGGAATACCTGTTAGGAACCTCCATCGCCCGCCCCCTGATTGCCAAGCGTCTCGTTGAAATTGCCAATGAAACAGGGGCAGACGCCATTGCCCACGGTGCTACAGGCAAAGGTAATGACCAAGTGAGATTTGAACTGGGTGCCTATGCCCTGAAGCCCGATATTAAAGTGATTGCTCCCTGGCGGACATGGGATCTTAATTCCCGGGAAAAATTGCTGGCCTACTGCGACCATCATGGTATCGACGTTGAAAGGCAGGATGGTAAGTCACCCTATTCCATGGATGCTAATATGCTGCACATCTCCTATGAAGGCGGTGGCCTGGAGTCTCCCTGGACTGAGGCGGAAGAGTCCATGTGGCGGTGGACGGCATCACCGGAGCAAGCCCCTGATAAGCCGGTCTGTATTGACCTGACCTATAGTCAGGGGGATATTGTCGCGATTAACGGTAAGGACTTATCCCCTGCGGGAGTTCTTAATTATCTGAACCAGGTGGGTGCTGAGCATGGCATCGGTCGGGCCGATATTGTTGAAAACCGCTATGTGGGAATGAAAAGCCGTGGTTGTTATGAAACCCCGGGTGGTACCATTATGTTGAAAGCGCACCGGGCCATAGAATCCATTACCCTGGATCGGGAGGTAATGCATCTTAAGGATGAGCTGATGCCTCGCTATGCCAAAATGATTTATAACGGCTACTGGTGGTCTCCAGAGCGAAAAATGCTTCAAACCATGATTGATGAAAGCCAGAAAAGTGTGAACGGTCTTGTGCGGCTGAAGCTCTATAAGGGAAATGTTATGGTGGTGGGGCGGGATTCGGATCAATCCCTCTTTGATCCTCAGGTAGCCACCTTCGAGGATGATGCGGGTGCCTATGATCAGCAGGATGCAGAAGGGTTTATTAAATTGAATGCTTTGCGGCTTAAGATGAGTGCCGGTAAAGAGTTTTTTAAGTGATTAAGTAAGGAGGAAGAACCGGTTGTAGTCTTTATGATTAAAGTACAGCCGGTTTTTGTAATATTCGTTACTGGTCATTCTCCATAAGCTCATAGACATTAATGTAATGAACAAGGGTAGGGTCATCGTCAAACTCATTGAGCTTTCCTGGTCCGGTAACTGCTTCATCATTAAATTGATGCCAGTGATTTCCATCGCCAGTCCTTACAAAAGCCTTGTAGTGTCCAGCATTAAGTGTTGGCCCTGTATGAGCAACAACAGACCTTAGTCTGAATTTAACTTGTTTTGGTTGTGGTTCGTCGTGCCTTTTAGTGTCCAAGTCTAATATAGTAATGGTAATAGTATCGCTTGTATCATAGTTATTTGCCTGCTCCAATACCTTTTTGGATAACTTGGTCTGTGCATTGGTATAGGGGCGTAGCACCACCATGATATATCTTAAGTCATTGAGATGGGCTGCAAGCTTTTGCTCTACTCTAGTGATTGGAGTCACAGGGCCGTTCTTTAACGCATCGTAAACTGGATCGGTAAGGGGGGGGCGATCCTCAAATGCTTTTTTTTCCATTTCTTCATGAAATCGTTGTTCATTAATACGAATTCTATTCTCAACAGACAGTGTTTCAATATTGTTTAGAAAAGCATCCAGTGTTCCTGGTATAGTTGGGTTGTCGGTATTAATGTTAACGATTACCGGGAGGAAAAGTTCATCTCGCATTGTGGTAAAGTCGCACTTGTCAGAACCTTCTAGGTCAGAGAAGTCATAATGTGAGAATGACCTTAAATAGGTTTTTATATTTTTCCCATTACTACTTTTATCATCTATTCCCAATATCTCAAATAGAACCTGAATAAACTCATGTGCATCTTGTTGGACATGGTTGAATTTGACGGGAGTTTGATTTCGTAGTTCTACAAAAGCATTAAAGTCTTTCTGGAAACTGGAAGCTGTGCTATTGAGTAACGCCCCTAAATTATTTAGACCTTGAACGACATCTTCAGAGAAGTAAGTTGCAAAGTCAGTCAAGTGAGTTATTAAATTTTTATGATGCTGTCCCATATTTTCTATGCCAGAAGGTAAGACAGTTATAAAGCCATCATGATGTAAGCCTCCCATAAGTGCCGCAGTTGAGGCATTGAAGAAACAAGTGTTACCAAAATTTTTTATTCCCTTCATTGTTTGTATTGTATAAGTCTCTTTCGGTGCTAGTTTTGGTGTTGGTGTTGGTGTTGGTGTTGGTGTTGTTGTTGTTTTAATATCGGTTCTGGTTTTTTTTAACGATGGTGTTTCTACGGAGTAGGTATCGGGTTTTTCTGGAAGTCGAACACGTTTTCTTGCATTTTCGAGGAGTTCATGAAAGCTTATCCCTTTGGAGTTTAAAGGGATAATAGATATGAATGATAATGCCAAAATAATAAAATACTTGAGGTGATTTTTTCTTCGTTGCGATGAAAGAGGGTAATAGTACATCATGATCTTGATTTGTTTCTGTTACTAAATATTCTATTTATTAAAGGAAGATTCTAGAATATTCAGTCTAGTTAACTTTCGAGAAGATGTGCAGAAATTTATTAAATATATTGAGGGGGCGTATACCTGTTAAAGTACTCCATTATAATTTTTTGAGGAAGCTATGGGTTGCTAGCTAAATTGTAATGGAGTGCTGGCTGTGGATTGTTACTCTTTTGTACTTTAGTTTTATTTAATCACTGAAATGTATTCAGGGCCAATACCCATGCCCCAGAAAATAACTGTGGTAATCATTAGGGCTACCAATACTACCAGGCCGATACACAAGATTGAACTGGCATAAATAAATCCCTGTTCTTTGGGAATATTCATAAATGTAGGCAGACCTGTATACAGTAACCAGGCTGAAGCTGAAGCTGCCAGTGTTCCAGCTATCAGGGCTAGCCATAGAGAAGGATAGAGCCCACAGATTCCAGCAAGAAATAGCGGGAATGCCGTATAACAACTAAAGGCGGTGCTTTGGGTCAGATTAGGTTTGGTTCCAAAGGTTTGGCTCATCCACTGTACGGCCCAGCCCATTACTCCGACGCCTGCCAGCATGGCCAACCATGCCAGTCCTGCCATCCATGCGGCACTTTCAGGGGTGAGCTTCACTATCTCGCTGCTGCCAGGCAAACTCCAGCCAACCTGGGTAGTGCCATAATAAGTTCCCAAGGCAGGTATGGCGGCAAGCCAGATAATTTGTCCAAGGTAGAGTTGCAGTATCCCCGGGGGCTTTTCCCGGATCAGGTTCCATTCAGTCTCTGGCTTCGTCATGAGCCCCCAGACATGACTTAAAATCATAAATAAGCTCTCCATGCAAACAGCCTGCATTGGGCTGCCACCACGTCCTTGCATTATTTTCAGCTATGTATATGTGACAGTGTATGCCCCTGAACATAAAAGGATGCAGGCAGATACAGATACAAGCGTTTCGTTGTTTTTTGTTATTATTCCAGTGTCAGCTTTGGATGGGATGTCCTTGTTGACCAGCATAGTTTGCACATACTTTTTGGGGCTTGTAAAGCTCTGTTTGTAGAGTTGGCAGGGGTGGATAACAAGGTTATAGAGAGAATTAAATGCTTAAAAAAATAGACTTTATCATGCTGTCGGTTTTGGGAGGGAGTATTGTGGCATCAGGCTATATTAATACTTCCTCGGACTGGTCTGCATCATCAGTGTTCGTGGTAACGGCACCTCATCAGGAAGTGGCTTTATCCCGGGATGCTGGTGAAACGGTAAAACCCGCTGAGGCATTACCTGATTTTAGTGTTATCAGGGATGTTCATCAGAAAAAACAGGCGTTTTTCGATTATATGAAACCTTTGGTTGAGCAGGAGAACCAGAAGGTGCGGGTTCTCAGGGGACAGATTTTAGGGCTAAAGGAAAAGCCTGAAATGACAGTCTCTGAGAAACAGTGGTTAATGGATATGGCTGGGAAATACCGAATTGATGTGGGGGATCAATTTGATAGGACTCTGTTTAGAGCTGTATTGGCCCGGGTAGATATTATTCCTGTTTCCCTGGCTCTGGCACAATCTGCCAATGAGTCTGCCTGGGGAACCTCCCGGTTTGCAGTGGAAGGCCATAACCTCTTTGGTCAATGGTGCTTCAGTAAGGGGTGTGGCCTGGTTCCCAGTGGCCGTCCTGCTGGTGCCAGTTATGAGGTCAGAAGGTTTGCAACGGTTTCTGACTCAGTGCGAGCCTATATCCACAATTTGAATACCCATCCGAACTATCAGGAGATGAGGGATATTCGTCTGGAAAGACGCTTACTCAAGGAGCCTGTCACGGGTCCAAGCCTGGCTGAGGGGCTGCATGCCTACTCCATTAGGGGGGAGGACTATGTCAATGAGCTAACAGGCATGATTGCTAGTAATGGGCTGCTCAAATATGACCTGAAAGGTCAGGCACCGAGTACCTGATAGTATTTATGGAGGGGAAATGGTTAATGGGGAGGAGCGAATAGTTGACCCAAAAGGATCGAAACCCCATTAACCATTTAACCCTTCTAAATATTGACGATATTAACCATTTCCGCAGTATTCGACGGACTTTTTTCTTCCTGATACTCTTCATCCCGATAGGCGATGGGCAGATCTACCGGATCAAATGCAGTATCGCCGTTTTCGTTGGGAGAGCCATCACTCTTGAGGTTTTTAAAGTCAAACAGTTCGGCATCAGCAAGGTGTGAAGGGGCCACATTACGAAGGGCCCTGAACATGCTTTCAATCCTTCCCGGGAATCGCTTGTCCCATTCATTCAGCATGGCCTTAACGGCCTTACGCTGAAGATTTTCCTGGGAACCGCACAGGTTGCAGGGAATAATGGGAAAGGCTTTATGTTCGGCAAACTGGATAATATCCTTTTCCCGGCAATAGGCCAGCGGCCTGATCACCATATGTTTGCCGTCATCACTGACCAGCTTGGGTGGCATGGCTTTCATTTTGCCGCCATAAAACATGTTCAGAAATAAGGTTTCCAGCAAATCATCCCGGTGATGGCCTAAGGCTATTTTGGTCGCCTTAAGCTCGGTTGCCGTCCGGTAAAGAATGCCTCGCCTTAGTCTGGAGCACAGGGCGCAGGTGGTTTTTCCTTCCGGTACTTTTTCTTTGACAATACTGTAGGTGTCTTCCTCAATGATTCGGTACTCCACACCGATGCTTGCGAGGTAGTCCGGCAGTACGTGCTCTGGAAAACCGGGTTGTTTTTGATCGAGGTTGACAGCGATAACGTCAAAATTTACGGGAGCGTTATGCTTGAGATTGAGCAGAATTTCCAGCATGGTGTAGCTGTCTTTGCCGCCTGAGAGACAGCACATAATACGGTCTCCCTCCTCGATCATCCGATAGTCGGCAATAGCCTGTCCAACCTGGCGGCGCAGGCGTTTTTGGAGTTTATTGAAGTTGACTTTATCAGCTTTCATTTTTTGGGAAAGAGGGGTCTGCATACCTTTGTATAATCCGGCAATATAGACGCTATCTGAATAGTAAATAGCTATCTAATCCCGGAGCCGTCACCAATATAATCAGTCACGTCATCCGAGGGCAAAAACAGAGTAGTATAATCAAAGGTTTTATTATGGAAAGTAAGGAATATACGTTTAGGGGCTGTCGGGATTTATGATTGATAGCGGATTGAGAGAGGGGTGGTTGCATGCTCCTTGCTGCCTGTTCCCTCTTTGTAAGGTGGGGTAATTATGCCCGTGAGTGTTTGCTATTGTGTTAAGCTATGGGGTGTTCTTTGGGTTAGTGGACACGCGATATGGCCGCATAAGGCTGTGCAATAAGGTGAAATAATTAAGGTATCTGATCAGGGGCGTATTATGGTAAATCATGAGCAGTTAAAAGCATTGCTTCTTTCCCGCAGGGAGGAGCTGACTGATCGTCTCGGTAAAATCAAACAGGGTATGACTCGTAAGTCGAGCGCTGACTGGTCTGAGCAGGCTCAAGAGCGTGAGAATGACGAAGTGATTGATGCCTTGGGTAATGAAGCCACCATTGAGCTGAATCAAATAAATAAAGCGCTGGACAGGATTACTGAAGGGGAATACGGCTACTGCTCTGTCTGTGGTGATGAAATCGCCGATGGGCGCTTGATGGCTATGCCATATACTGACCTGTGCATTCGCTGCGCTGAAGCCCGTGATCAATAAACGCATTTTATCAATGCTCATATTTTTTAACTTTTTGCAATCTGCACCTGCCGGTTATAGGGTTGTCTCAGGTACTGAAATAAGCTGATGATAACAGCTGACGAAGTATTGAGGGGAGCTTGGGCGGTGATGGTTATGGAAGTATTTATGCCAGAGCTTGCCCAGACCCAAGATATCACCGGGGGTTATTTTTTTCACATTGCAGCCTGTGCGATAGTAGATTAACCAGGCGATGACGCTGGAATAGGACAGGTTGGTGACCAGCTCGTAATGAGGGTGAGCCAGAAACTCCCTTTGACTTGCCAACCCTCTTACCTTGCTGGAAAGCTCCGGTTGGGGGGCAAGGAAGTTATCCCATATGTTTTTATGCATTTTGGGCGAAATTTGATAGAGCCCCAGGGATTGGTGGTTTTGGAATTTGATGTGGGTTCCCAGTCCCGATTCGCAGGCAGCAGTGCCCAGCAGCAGGTTTTCTCCCGCCAGGCTCCACATACCTATATGTTTCAGGCTGGGGCGAATAATATAGTGGCGCAGTTCACCCGAACACATTCCCATAGAATACCCTGCCCGTAATAAATGGGCTTTATAGGGTTATCGTTGGGTGATGTTCTGTCTGAAGAAAAAGTACCGGCGGTCTGTCGGTTTACTCCCCGCTAAACGAACAGAGGGGGAAGGTGGGGATGCCTGCTTCCTGCAGTTTGGTAGAACCGCCAAGATCGGGAAGATCTATAATGGCTGCCGCTTCGATGGTTGTTGCTCCGGATTGTCTGATGAGTGCATCGGCAGCCAGAAGGGTACCTCCGGTGGCAATAAGGTCATCTATGAGTAGTACTCTGTCTCCCTGAGAAAAAGAATCCGTCTTTACTTCCAGCGTGGCTGTGCCGTATTCCAATTGATAATCCTGGGCTAAGGTGTCTGGTGGCAACTTTCCTTTCTTCCTGAAAAGAATCAGGGGCTTATGCAGTGCGTAAGCCAGGGTGGAACCCAGCAGAAAGCCACGGGCATCAAGGGCTGCGATATGACTGATATTCTGGTTGATATAACGATGGATAAAGCTGTCAATAACCATCCGGCTCACCCTGGGATTTTCAAACACAGAGGTAATATCCCGGAAGGTAATGCCATCTTTAGGCCAGTCCTGAATAGCTCGGATTTGTGATTTCAGATAATTTTCATCAATTCTCATAAGGTGCCATGAAGGGAGGGCTGATTAATAGGATGCTATGCAAAATATCAAGCGCCATTTTTATGGGGATGACGCTTGTGGGCTTGGCAGAAAAGGTGTTTTCCCGATCCATTCCTGATGGAGTGACAGTGCTAGCTCGCTGCTGTAAGTACATGGGTATTGTCTACTGACTTCCCTCCCGCTAGGGTGCATAGCTCTACAGGCTTACGTATTTCAATTTCCTTGCCTACGGCAGAAATTAAACCGTTTTTCTGGAAGCGGGTAAAAACCCTGCTTACGGTTTCAACAGCCAGACCCAGGTAATTACCCATTTCGTTCCTGGACATGGAGAGTCTGAAGGACTGTGATGAGAAACCCCGGCGACGGAAGCGGCTGGCAAGGTTAATGAGGAATGTTGCTATGCGCTCATCCGCATTCTTTTTTGAAAGCAGCATCATCATCTGTTGGTCTTCGCGGATTTTTTTACTCATCAGTCGCATCAGATGCCTGCGAAGCTCGGGAAAATCATCAGAAAGACTTTCAAGCTGTTCAAAGGGGATTTCGCAGACCATAGTGGTTTCCATTGCTTGGGCGGAAACAGGATAGGTATCCGTATCCATACCGCTAAGGCCAAGGATTTCACTGGGAAGGTAGAAGGAGGTGATCTGCTCTTCACCCTCATTAGTGGCTGTGTAGGTCTTTATCGCGCCTGAGCGTACCGCATAGACGCTAGCGAATGGGTCGCCTTCAAGAAACAGGTGCTCTCCTTTTTTCAGAGGGCGTCCCCGTTTGATGATTCGATCCAGTTGATCAATATCTTTTATACTCAAGGCAAGTGGCAGGCATAGAGAGCTTAGACTGCAATCTCTGCAGGCCACATGGCTGGGCTGTCGGACGTTGGGCTTGGACGTCATTGAGTGGCCTCAAGGTCGTATTGGCAAAAACGCCCCTATTTTATGGAAAATATGGCCAGAATTTAAGTGTTATATGCACGGAATCGCTTAGTGGAAGGCGTATGGCAGACGGAATTTTATAGTAATTATGACTTTTATTAAAAGAAAACCATATGCCTTCTGGTATATAGTGGTAGTAAGTACTTGCTTATCAATGTTTGTTGTTTAGCTGATATTATTAGATTACCTTTGAGTATAGAGGTTGATCTGTTGTTTTTTTAAGGTATTTATCAAAAATCATGCAAACATTGCGAATAAGTAACCGGCCTTTTGGTTGTATTGTGATCGATTGAGCGTTGTCGTCTACCAGGAGTAGCCCGTCTTTTTGCATGTCTGCCACCCGAGCCATTTCCCGGGAGAAGTAATCCTGAAAATGGATTTGATATTGCTGCTCTATTTTTCCCATATCGAGGTGAAAATGACAGATAAGCTGGTTGATGATGGCTTGCCTGATTTCATCATCCTGGCTCATTGTCAGCCCTCGATAATGAGGAATGATGTCCTGCTCAATACAGCTGGCATAGGCTTTTTCATCAACCTGGTTTTGTGTGTAGACCGAGCCTATCTTGCTGATAGAGGAAACGCCCATGCCGACGAGATCGCAGTGACTGTGGGTGGTATAGCCCTGAAAGTTGCGGTGCAGTGTCCCGGCATCCTGGGCAATGGCCAAGTCATCCTCGGGTAAGGCAAAATGATCCATGCCGATATAGGTATAGCCTCGTTTTAGCAGTTTTTCAATGGATTGCTCCAGTATTGCCAGCTTTGTCTCTGCTGAAGGGAGATCCTGGGGGTTAATCCGGCGTTGTGGTTTAAACCGGTGGGGAAGGTGTGCGTAGTTAAATAGTGACAGGCGATCCGGCGCCATCTCGATGATGCGGTCAAGGGTTGAGCTAAAGGATTCAGTGCTTTGATGAGGTAGCCCATAAATTAAATCCATATGAATGGACTTGAATGTCATGGTTCTGGCAGCGTCCAGTACAGAGAGAATTTGCTGCTCACTTTGAACCCGGTTCACTGCTTTTTGAACCACGGGATTGAGATCCTGAACACCAATACTGATCCGGTTAAAGCCTAAATCGCTGAGCAGTGACATTTTTGGCCAGTCCACTTCCCGTGGGTCAAGCTCAATGGAATAGTCAACACTGTCACCTCGCATCAGTCCAAAATGCTGATCTATTTTGTCCACTAATGCCGATAGCTGTTCATTACTAAGAAAGGTGGGTGTTCCTCCGCCAAAATGCATTTGCTCAACGGGCTGACGGATATCAAAGAATTCTGACTGTAACTCTATTTCCCGGAAGAGGTGTTTCAGGTAGCTTGTGGACCTGGTTTTATGCTTGGTCACAATTTTGTTGCATGCGCAGTAATAGCATACATGGGTGCAAAACGGGATATGAAAATACAGGGACAGTGGTTTTGCTGTAATGGCACTGCGCCAGGCGTTGGACTGATAACTTTGGCGATCGAAATCTTCGGTAAATTGAACCGCTGTAGGATAAGAGGTATAGCGGGGACCAGACAGGTTGTAGTGTGATATCAGTTCCGAGTCCCAGATGGGGGCGTCTCTCATAATGAATCTCTAGTATTCTTTGCGTAGGTATAAATTTACCGAAAAGGCGACATCTCTTATCAGTAGCTTCTGAAAACAATACGGAGTTTTAAGAGCATCGTTAATATTTTTTC
This sequence comes from Endozoicomonas sp. Mp262, assembly GCF_025643335.1. NCBI lineage: Bacteria > Pseudomonadati > Pseudomonadota > Gammaproteobacteria > Oceanospirillales > Endozoicomonadaceae > Endozoicomonas > Endozoicomonas sp. Mp262. The sequence continues at coordinate 3,201,267 of NZ_CP092489.1, forward strand.
GCTTTTCTAGCGCATGTAAATCGCATTTACACGATAAACCATAATTTTAGTTTAAATAACCTGTTAATAGTATTCTTTGATATATGTCAATCGTGTGCTTTACTTGAATTTTTTAAGTTTGCTGGGTGGTTTTACTTACTTTTCTATCTCGGGAATGCTGCTGACTAGTTCTAATTGATGTATAGACTAGCTCATTATAGAGAGTATTGATGAGCGGTGAGGGAAATAATGAAGATTTATTGACTTCGATTATGTATCTTCATCAGCACCTGGGGGGGCATTGCTAGATATGACCGGAAAGGATGCCCATGATCGTCTTTTGATGAGGCCCGGGCAGCGTCCATATACCTAATGCAATGATCACTATTGATGCCAGGTTTCTGGTTAGTTGTGCCTGGATGATCGCTTTAAGCTGTTTGGCGAATAAGCCGGTTAATAGAACGGAAGGTAAGGTGCCTAATCCAAACGTAGCCATTAACAGCGCAGAGCTTAGTGGGTTGGCATGGCTTGCTGACCAGCTCAGGGTGCTGTAAACCATACCGCAGGGCAGCCATCCCCAGAGTGAACCAAGGGCATAAGCACCATAAAAACTTTGAATGGGTAGCAGTCGGGTGGCAATGGGCTGGATTCGTTGCCACAGCAGACCGCCAGCCTGTTCAAAGGCGGTAAGGCCCTTCCAGAGGCCTGACAAATATAGCCCCATGGCTATCAGCATCCCTCCGGCAAACCAGCGTAGGGCAAGTTGCATTGATTCATTGATATCTCCAAGAAACCAGCCAAGGCTTCCGAAAATAAATCCGGCCATGGCATAGCTTCCAATCCTGCCCAGGTGATAACCCAGCAGAATTATTGCTGATGAATGTCTGCCGTTATCTTTGATGGATAGGCTTAATGCCGAGGTAATACCGCCACACATACCGATACAGTGAGCACTACCAAGCAGTCCAATCATAAGGGCGGATAGATAGGGGGTTATGTTAGTCATCTTTGACTTTTGTCCCGGTTGGTAGCGTTTTTTCAACGGCAGGGTCATCGTCAAACAGGATGCTGTGTGCCGGACCTTCAAGGTCATCAAACTGACCATTGTCCACTGCCCAGAAAAATACCCTGATAGCAATGGCGACTAAAATCAGGGCCAGGGGAATAAGGATAAACAGGCTTTCCATGGTCAGGTTTCCTGATAATCAAGTGGTGTGGACTGTTGTTTGCTTCCTGCTTTTAATCTGGGCCTGTCAAGGCGTAATGCGTTAGCTACCACTATCAATGAACTCAGGGTCATGCCCAATGCGGCCATCCAGGGAGCGATCATACCCGAAGCAGCCAAAGGCAGGGCGGTCAGGTTATAGGCTAATGCCCAGGTCAGATTTTGGTGAATTACCCTTAGGGTTTGCTGAGTGAGCCTGAAAGCATCAGGCAGCTGTTGTAGGTTTTGGGAGATCAGGATGGCATCAGCACTGGTGCGGGCAAGGTCAGAGGCATTGCCCATGGCCAGGGAAATATCAGCGCCGGCCAAGACCGGGATATCATTAATGCCATCGCCAATCATCAGTACCCTGTCACCTTGTTGCTGGCAATGCCGGATAAAAGCCAGTTTGTCATCGGGGCTAGCCTCACCTTGCCAGTGGTTAATTCCCAGGGTTTTAGCGGTAGAGGCGACCACGGTTGAACGGTCACCACTTAGCAGGGTGACTTTCTTTCCGGTAGCCATTAGCTGTCTGATGGTTTCTTTTGCTTCTGGCTTAAGACTGTCAGAAATTCGGAACCAGCATAAAGGGGTATTGTCTGAGGCTAATAACAGCCACTGTCTGTTATCGGGGGGGGAGCATTGTCCTGAAGCAAAATCGGGCTTGCCTATGCGGTAGAGCCTATTATTTACCAGACCTTCAATACCCTGACCAATATGGGATTTTACATTATGTGCCTGAAGCCTTGCTCCAGGCACATTGTCAAAGGCTTTGGCGATGGGGTGTTCTGAATGGGCTTCCAGGGCTGATGCAATAGCGAGTAACGCCTCGGTACTGTCTTTGCAGCCTGGAACGGGTCGGGTTTCTGCCAGGTTGAGTTTGCCCCGGGTCAGAGTTCCGGTTTTATCAAAAATAATATGGTTAACCTGGTTAAGTCCTTCGAGGACATGGCTCCGGGTGATCATAAAACCCAGTTTATGCAGATGCCCCGTTGCTGCGGTGAGCGCCGTAGGGGTCGCCAGAGATAAGGCGCAGGGACAGGTTACCACCAATACTGACAGGGTGATCCAGAAGGCATCGCCGGGGGCGTAATGGAACCAGAAACTATAAACGACAGTTGATATCAGTAGTACTGCGCTGACAAACCAGCCTGATACCCTATCGGCAATATGGGCAATAGCCGGTTTTTCCTGCTGGGCCCTGCGCAGTAATTTAACAATACCTGCAATACGGGTTTGGTTGCCGGTATGGGTAATCCTGATATCAATGGCATTATCAATATTCATACTGCCACCCAGAACGGTTTGCCCTTTTTGTCTTGTTACGGGCATAAACTCACCGGTGAGCATGGATTCGTCTACAGTACTGTTGCCTGAAATGATAATGCCATCGGCAGGAATACTGTCACCAGGTAATATCCGGGCTATGTCGTTATTTGTGAGATGGTTGACCGGAACGCGCTGCCAGCTGTCCTGATTTTTTTTCAGGCAGCTGGTGGGTAGCCAATGAGTGAGTGTCCTGGCGGCCCTGGATGTACTGTGTCTGGCCTTTAATTCCAGATAGCGGCCTGTCAGCAGAAAAAAGGTAAACATACAGACCGAATCGAAATAGACCTCATTCCCACCCGTGTATGTTGCCCACAGGCTGGCAAGATAGGCACCGCCAATAGCCAGGGAAACAGGGACATCCATCCCGGGATGCCTGATGCGAATATCTCGCAGTGCACCCTTAAAAAAAGGCCAGGCTGAATAAAAGACGACAGGGGTTGCCACAATCATACTGATAGTGCGAATAAAATCCCGATAAGACTCGCTCATATCATTACTGATAGCGCCTGAGTAAAGGGCAATGGCATACATCATGACCTGCATGGCACCGATACCGGCAACTGCCAGCCGTCTGATAAAACGGCGGTTTTCCTCCTGAAACAGGGATTCCTGCTGGTCAGCATGCCATGGCAGGGTTTTGTAACCGATGCGGGTAATTTCCAGCATGATGGTGCTGAGTTTGATTTGTCCGGTATCCCAGGTGACCTGGGCTTCATGGGTGCTTAGATTGACATGGGCCGCTGTTACGCCGGGCAGGGAACCCAGGTGTTTTTCGAGCAGCCAGATACAGGCGGCGCAAGTAATGCCATCAATTAGCAAATTGGCCTGGAAAGAATGGTTGTTTATCTGCTGGACAAAATCCTGTTGAATACCGGGCTGGTCATAGATAAGTAGTTCTTCCCTGAGTCGTTCACTGATTGCTGTCGCCTGTTTACCAGAGTCTGTTCTATGCTGGTAGTAACGGGTTAATCCTCCCGCTATGATAGCCTCCGTTACCGCTTTACAGCCAGGACAGCACATGGGTTGCTGAGTGCCCTCCACTTCGGCATAGAATAAAGGCGTTCCTTTAACGGGGAGTTGGCAGTGATAGCATTGGGTTTCAGTCATACAGCAGTGCTCTTGTTAATACAGCGTTGAGCATGTATGGAATATCAGGTTCCGGACTTGTTTTGCAATGAGATCTCACTATCAGGGTTAACATCCGTTTTTCTGCTGATTCGCCAGCCGGTTTCGTAGCCCACTTCCGGGATCAGGTGATCCAGGGTTTCCAGCTGAACGTAATAACGGCCAGGCGTGAACTTTTCCAATTGACCAACGTAGTCTCCGGATACCGTGCGCCGAAGGGTTACGGTGGTATCTTTATCCGAAAATAGAGGGGATAGCAGGCTGAGCTTCAGGGTTTCAGGGAAGTGGTGGAGTTGCCCTGACACTTTGGCCCGCACTTCTCCGGACATATCATCTATAAGAATGGATGCATTAATGGCCAGCTGAAGTGCGTTTTGATCCCGGGTAAGGTCAATATTGATGGCCTTGCCGCTTTTGTAGTAATCATCCACCACCACACTGTCCGCTTTTTGCAGTGCGATCACTAACTGGATGGTTCCCCAGGTGATAGAGATCACAATAATGCTGATAATAAACCAGGGCCAGGGTTCTTTATACCAGGGTGAATGGGTGGACGTTGGCTGTTTATTCATTACTGATTACTTCCTGTATTTGTCTTAGGCTGTATTGTTCTTGGTGCCATAAACCGGCTTTCTGAGCGGAGTGGCTTTATGGTGGTGTCCGAGGTGGTGATGTTGAATGTGATTGGACGTGAGGTTGCTACTCCCTGTTCTGCCGGTGCTGTGATCCGGATAATATGCTCTGCCACTTCCCCGGCACTGACTGAAAAGGGGCTGTGGTCGTGTAGTTTAAGATTTTTGATGCCGGAGACTGCAATGTTGATATCCAGGTCTTTCTGGCTTTTGTTGGCTACTTTTACCATATAGATATTTTCAATGGCGTTGTCCCGGGTCATACGGAACAATGTATTGCGGTCACGAATGACCTCAAGTTCAAGGGGGATTCTGTCAGCCAGGGTCCAGGCAAACAGGCCGATGATGGTCAGCAGTGCCAGGATATAACCAGCGAGCCGGGGTCTTAGTGTTCGGGTTTTTCCTCCCGTTAATTCTGTGTCAGTGGTATAGCGAATCAATCCTTTCTCATAACCCATTTTATCCATAATGGTGTCGCAGGCATCCACACAGGCTGCGCAACCAATGCACTGATATTGCAGCCCATCACGGATATCTATACCGGTGGGGCAAACCTGTACGCAAACCGTACAGTCAATACAGTCTCCCAGCCCAAGCTCTTTGGGATTGGCGCTGCGCTTCCTTGGTTCCCGTTGTTCGCCCCGCTGCTTATCATAGGCGACCACGAGCGTATCATTATCAAACATTACACTCTGGAAGCGGGCATAAGGACACATATAGAGGCAGACCTGTTCCCTGAGCCAGCCCGCATTGCCATAGGTTGCCAGGGTGAAGAAACTCAGCCAGAAGTAGGTCCAGCTGCCCGCCAGTCCATTAAGAATCAGGCTTGGCAGTTCTTTCACCGGGGTGAAGTAACCCACAAAGGTAAATGCCGTAGCAAAGGCTATGGTGAGCCAGAGCAGGTGTTTGGTCAGTTTTTTTAGTGCTTTCGACAGGGTCAGGGACTGTTTGTCCAGCTTAATCCGGCGATTTCTTTCTCCCTCAGTGAAACGCTCCACCCACATAAAGACCCAGGTAAACACACTTTGTGGACAGGTATAGCCACACCATATCCGTCCGGCAAATACGGTGATGGTGAACAGGCCAAAGGCACAAATAATCAGAATCCAGGAGAGCAGGATAAAATCCTGGGGCCAGAAGGTGGCACCAAAAATATGAAATTGCCGGGCAGGTAAGTCAAAAAGCACTGCCTGGCGTTCTCCCCAGCTAAGCCAGCAGGTACCGAAAAAAAGCAGAAACAGGAAAGTGCCGCCTGCCAGTCTCAGGTTACGAAAGAACCCGGTAAAGCTGCGGGTATAGATTTTTTCCGGTTTTTGGTAAAGGTCTATCAGCTCAGGTTCTGGTTGTCGGTCAGACTGAGGCTGCTTATCAGTGGCACTCATGCATTGTTATCTCATTGTTATAGAGTCTGTTTATGTGTTATCGCCCTCCGTGGACATCCCAAAAGCAGGATTGGCTTGAATTTTACTGGTTACTGGTGGCTGTAGCAACGAGAGGTTGCTGACAATCACGTGATTTCAATTTCAAGTGAAGTGGCTTGATAGCTGTTAGATTGAACTCAGGTCAAACGGAAAACACTGCCCCATTATTTTATATCCAGCCGCTAGTTGCTAGCCGAAGAGGTATTTTAGGTTACCAGAAAATATTAGGTGGTAGAAAACTAGCTATACTGTGTTTTTGGTGTTGTTTTTGACAAAGATTGCAGTAGGGTGAGAGAAGATTATGCTGCTGAAAAACGACAGACAACGCGTACTCTTTTTAAACGGGGTGCGGCTGTGAAAGCAGGTATCGAGAATGAACGAAAAGCCTGCGGCTGGAGCGAGGCTCATATGATTAAAGTGCTTGGACTAGTTGATTTTTTTGTTAAAATTATTCATTTTTTATTTTTGGGTGTCACCCTGATCTTCTTTTCATACGCCCATTGCCAAGATTATTTTGAATCCGATGTGTTCAGGCAATATGTAACTAACCTCAAATTATCTCATTGTGGTAAATTTTTCCCATCAGATTGTCTCTGTACTGAAGAGCAATTTGAATGTCAAATTATGGCAATATTGATTCCTCGTCTGGTTAGTTGTGAAAAGTGGCAACAAATACGCACCAATTCGTGTCAGGGAAATAAATTATGCCTGTTGCCCAGCGCATATCCCAACCGCAAAGAGCTATTATTCCATAGCATGAAAGAGTGTTTAAAAAATAGCACGTTATGTGACTATATGAGGTGCTTAAGAAACTCGTCTGAAGATTATTTACAAAAAATATATGCATGTATAGAAACTCATTTTTATTATCAACAACCACAAGATGTTATCTATCGGTTAAGAAATGTAGCTCAACAACCAGATCACAGGCAATATAACAAGCCTATCAGACAAGGATTAAAAACAGAGAGCAAAGAGCAAACAATAATTAATATAAAAGCGAGCGATATGAGACACCCAGACTATAAAGATGCTGAAAAGCGTTCGGAAAGTTTTGAGTGTTGGCCTGAAGACAAACCAAAGATAGAGTGCATGGTAGAATCGGGTTTCTTTTATGTAGGGGTTGGTGATTTTGTTCGATGTTTTTGCTGTGGTGGTGGGCTGAGAAACTGGTATTTGGATGATGACCCTGATTTGCAGCACTGCAGGGTGTATCAAGCTTGTGCTTTTATGAAGGCGCGGAAAGGAGAGGCATATATGGAAGAAGCTAAAAAACAGCAAGAGGAGCATATAAAATTTGTAAAAGCAAAAAAACAAAATCAAATGGATGTTTTTATATCCGATACTTTGATTCCAAGACTTAAAGAAATGGGATTTAATGATAAGTGGATAAATGAAAGCGAAAAAGAATTTAAAGAATATTGTAAAGATTCTGAAGAGTTGGAAAAACAATTTCAGGAATGGCTATCAGAAAAGGTTTCTTCTTAAGTTTCTGGCAGGCACTAACTATCCGGAATACCCTATTGATTTCATTTTTGTGCCCTCAGATTTCACCTGAGCTTCACTTAACCGAGGCTCCAGATAGAACCAGACATTATTCATCAGCCGGGGCTGTGCCTGTTCGTTGAGGTGGATGCCGTCAGGCTGGTTGAGGGATGGGATTCCGGCCACACCTTCCAGGAAGAAGGGGAGTAGTAAAATATTATGGGACTGGGCAACCTGTTGGAATATTTCTCTGAAGCGGGAAGTATAAGCCGGCCCATAATTGGGCGGAATTCGCATTTCAAATAGCAGGGTATCGATCCCTTGTTGTTTAGTGAGCTGAACCATATCGGCAATATTTTTTTCTATTTGTTGCAAGGGTGTTCCCCGAAGGCCGTCATTAGCACCCAACTCCAGCAATACCAGGTCAGGGGAGTGATTCTGCAACGCCTTGGGTAACCGGCTATGGCCACCGGCTGTTGTTTCACCACTGATACTGGCGTTGATCACCCGCCATTGAGGATGGCTTTCTGCCATTTTTTCCTGTAGCAAATTGACCCAGCCCTTGCGAGAATCCATACCATAAGCAGCGCTGAGGCTATCACCAAATACCAGCAATGTTTTTTTATCAGGTGATGAAGCATCAGCCTGTGCTGTCATTATCAGTAAACAGCATAATAACAAACCGGATGATCGAATGAGTGATAATAAGCTGACGACGGAAGTCATAGTCGAAGCACGATCCCTTGGTAAGCAGGTAGAAAGCCCCGGAGGCGGTTACCTGGATATACTCTCTGAGGTTTCCCTGGAAATCAAGACGGCTGAAACCCTTGCCATTACGGGAGCCTCTGGCAGCGGCAAATCCACATTACTGGGCCTACTGGCAGGATTGGATCAACCCACTTCCGGAGCCGTTTATCTGGCAGGACAATCCCTTGAGGGAATGGATGAGGATGAGCGAGCCAGGTTGCGGGGGCAGGTGGCTGGCTTTGTCTTTCAAAGCTTCCATTTATTGCCCTCTTTAACGGCCCTGGAAAATGTCATGCTGCCGCTGGAGCTGGCGGGTCATAAAAAAGCCAGGATTATGGCAAAGCAGTCACTGGAGCGAGTGGGACTGTCTGACCGTACCCGACACTATCCCGGTAAGTTGTCCGGTGGTGAGCAGCAGCGGGTAGCCATTGCCCGGGCATTTGTGACCCATCCCCGGATTCTGTTTGCTGATGAGCCCACCGGAAACCTTGACCAGCAAACAGGTAGCCGGGTCAGTGATTTATTATTCGAGATGAACAGGGAACATGGCACAACCCTGGTGCTGGTAACCCATGACCTCAATTTAGCAGGTCGTTGCAGCCGATCAGTCATCATTGCCAATGGTCGGCTGAGGGCTGAAGTATGAGCATTCAGTCATTATTGGTCACTGCCTGGCGACAGACAGGACGAGATTTAAAAAGTGGTGAGTTGAGTTTATTGGCGGTTGCCCTGCTGCTGGCAGTGACTATCAGTACCGCTATAGGCCTGTTTGGTAATCGCCTTGAGAAAGGAATGGGACGACAGGTGGCAGCAGTATTGGGGGCTGACCTGGTTGTTCAGGGTTCCCAATCACCGGAACCAGAATTAAAGAAAAAAGCGGAAGAACTTGGACTGGATCAGAGCAGGACTATTGAATTTCCCAGTGTGATTTTAGCGGGTGACCGCTTGCAAATGGTTTCAGTTAAGGGGGTTGAGAATGGTTACCCCCTTCGTGGAGCCGTTCGCACTGCTGACCAGCCATTTGCTGAAGACAAACTGGCAAAAAGTGTACCTCAATCAGGAGAAGTCTGGCTGGAACCCCGACTGTTTCCTTTGCTGGATATTAAGGTAGGCGACACTATCACCCTTGGCGCAAAAAGCCTGCGTGTAACCCAGGTCATAACTCTGGAGAGTGACAGGGGAAAAGGTTTTTACAGTTTTTCTCCCAGGCTGATGTTTAATATTGCCGATCTTGGGCAGACGCAATTGGTTCAGCCAGGCAGCCGGGTTGTATGGCGTAATCTATACGCCGGGCCGGAGCAGGCTGTGGATCAGTTCCGGTTGTGGCTTAAAGATAACCTTACCAGTCAATACCAGGTGCTGGATTTGACCGATGGCAACCGGGGGTTGAGCCGAAGTTTAACCCGGGTCACCGGTTTTCTTTCCCTGGCAGCACAATTGGCAATCCTTTTGTCTGGTATCGCCATTGCCATGGCCAGCCGTCGTTTTGCCCAGCGCCATTATGATGCTGTTGCCATATTACGTTGCCTGGGTGCCAGCCGACGGGAAACCATCGTGATGGTTTGTCTCCAGTTGTTGTTTATTCTACCGCTGATCATGCCTTTGGCATTGATATTGGGCGGGCTGCTTTCGGAAGGGGTTGTTCATTTATTGTCAGATTTGTTACCCGTCTGGCTACCTGCCGCTGATAGCGTGCCGCTGGTGGAGGGTGCTGTAACGGGAATTATTGTATTATTTGGTTTTGCCCTGCCACCCCTGCTTAAACTGAACAGTGTTACCCCTGTATGGGTGCTAAAGAAAGAGCAGGCTCCGGTCACACCGATTTCTGTCTGGTTAATCTATGGACTGGCGCTGGTTAGTCTGGTTTGTCTTTCCTGGTTTGTGACTGACAATCTGTCCCTGACCCTGTCCATTACCCTGGGGGCAGCGGTGCTATTGCCCTTCATAGGTGTGGCCATATCCGCTGTTTTGTGGTTTTGCACCCGGTTGCTATCCAGGCAAAGAGTTAACGTCTTATGGCGTACGGCCTTAAGTCGTTTATCCCGGCAGCGGCTGTTGACTCTTGCCCAGCTTTTGGCCTTCTCTCTAACATTGCTGGTGATGGCTGTGGCGCTGAAAGTGCGCACTGATTTACTGGATCACTGGCAGGAACAGTTGCCGGATAATATTCCTAATTTTTTCAGCTTAAATATCCAATCATATGATATTGGGCCTTTGACTGAGTTTATGGAAACCCGAAAGATCAGCGCAAGCCAAATGTACCCTGTTTTGAGGGGGCGGCTTATAGCAATCAATGAGCAGCCTTTGGATAACGTCCTGAATAGCGATCAGTTAAAGGATAGGGCGGTTAACCGGGAACTCAATCTCACCTGGTCAAATCAACTGCCAGAAATGAATACCTTGATTAAGGGGCGTTGGTGGTCCACTGATGAAATCCCGGAGGTGTCAGTGGAGTCTGGTTTGGCTGTGCGGCTTGGTTTGGATTTAGGTGATACGCTGACGTTTAATATTGCAGGACAACAGCTAACGGCCACCATTACCAGCCTTCGCCATGTGGAATGGGAAAACTTTCGCCCCAATTTTTATATGGTAATGCCTGAATGGGCGCTGGGAGGTTATCCGGCCAGTTGGTTAAATAGCTTTTATTTATCAGCGGAGCAGCGATTTTTATTAAACGAGATGATTCAGAGGTTTCCATCTTTGACGCTGATTGATATGGATTCAGTGATTAATCAGGCCCGGCAAATGATTCAGCAAGGTGTTCTGGCCCTTGAAGCTATGTTGGTTGTGTTATTTCTGGCAGGGCTGTTGGTGTTGTGGGCCAGTATTGCCACCAGTCAGGATGAACGAATCCGTGAGAGTGCACTGTTAAAGGCATTAGGGGCAAGCAGAAGTCAGTTGCAATGGTTACAAACAGGGGAGTTTATCCTGTTGGGAGGATTGGCGGGTCTGTTTGCTGCCCTGGGCTCAGAACTCACCACCTGGCTGGTGTTTACCCGTGTTCTGGATCTGTCCTGGACGTTAAGCCCATTGATGTGGTTTGCCCTGCCTGTGCTTGGGGCGTTATTAGTGGGAGGTGCCGGTTATCTGGGGACTTTTAAGCTGATCCGGCGCTCACCGCTTCAGTTGCTAAATGATGGGGGATAAGCGGTATATAAAAGTCGGTTTCTTTTATTCTTTTTTCACCATAGAGGCGCAGAGAACACAGAGGTTTCATTGTTCTTGAAAATAATTCTCTGTGCCCTCTGCGCCTCTGTGGAGGTTGGGAGCGAGCCTGTTAACCACTACTCTTCGTTTTTAGCCTTATGGGAAAGGCTATAAACATAAGCGGCCACAAGGTGGACTTTCTCCTCCCCAAGAATATCTTTCCAGGCGGGCATCACACCATTTCGCCCACTACGGATGGTGTAAGCGATCTGCTCATGGCTGGAGCCATACAGCCAGGTATTATTGGTGAGGTTGGGTGCCCCCAGGGCCTGGTTGCCAGTGCCATCCGGGGCGTGACAGACAGAGCAGGTGGTGTCATAGATGGCTTTTCCAGCCGCCAGGGTTTCATTACTGGCCCTGGTTTCCAGTCTGCTCAAGGTTCGCACATAGTGTGTCACCTGATTTACGCCCTTCTCCCCAATAATAGCTACCCAGGCTGGCATCTGGCCCTGTCTTCCCATTAATAGTGTTGTTTTTATGGCATCCGGGGTACCGCCATATAGCCAGTCATTGTCTGTTAAATTAGGAAAGCCAAAAGTACCCCGGGCGTCACTGGTGTGGCAAAGGGCGCAGTTATTCATATAAATACGCTGTCCCATCTTTAATGCCCTGGGATTGTTAATCAGTTCCTCTATGGGGGTTGCGGCATAGCGGGCAAACTCCGGGGCATACCGACGGCTATGTTTGAGTTCATGGCGTTCCAGTTCACCAGTGGAGGTCCAGCCAAAGAACCCCTCCCACTTGCCCAGGCCAGGATAAAGTAACAGGTAACCAGCACCAAACACCAAAGTGGCCACAAACATCAAAAACCACCAATGGGGAAGGGGGTTGTCCAGTTCTTCAATACCGTCGTAATGGTGACCGGTGGTTTCTTCCGTCAGATCCGGGCGCTGTGTTTTTCGGGTGGAGAATAAAACCCAAATCACCAGTGCCAGACAAGTCAGGGTAAGGAAAATGATCCACCCGCTCCAGAAACTGCTCATGGTGTTTCGGCTCCTTTATTATTGTTGGAATGGCTATTATTCTGCTGGCCTTTTTTTTGTGGCTCTGTGGGTATTTCATCCGCAAAGGGGAGATTGGCCGCTTCTTCAAAATCGGCTTTGCGACGACTGCCGTAGGCCCAGAAACAGATAGCAAGAAAGGCAATGGCAGCAAAGACCGTTGCCAGACCTCTCAGGGTATTAATATCCATTAGCGGCCTCCCTTGATGGTTGTTCCCAGGGATTGCAGGTAGCTCACCAGGGCATCCAGTTCAGTATGTCCTTTAACTGCCTCCCGGGCACCGGCAATGTCATCATCGGTATAGGGAACTCCCACCTGGCGCAAGGCACTCATTTTTTTACCGGTGAGCTTACCGTCAAGGGTATTATCTGCAAGCCAGGGATAGGCAGGCATAATGGATTCGGGAACAACATCCCGTGGGTTAATTAAGTGCGCCCTGTGCCAGTCATCGGAATAGCGCCCACCAACCCTTGCCAGATCCGGCCCTGTTCGCTTGGAACCCCAGAGGAAGGGGTGTTCGTATACTGATTCGCCAGCCACAGAATAATGACCGTAGCGTTCCACTTCCGCGCGGAGGGGACGGATCATTTGGGAATGGCAACCCAGGCAGCCTTCGCGGATATAGATATCCCGTCCTTCCAGTTGCAGGGCAGTATACGGCTTCAGTCCTTTAACAGGCTCGGTGGTCTCCTTCTGGAAAAATAGTGGCACAATCTCCACCAGTCCACCAAAGCTGATGGCTACAACAATCAGGGCTACCATCAGCGCTATATTTTTTTCTACCACATCATGTTTTTTCATGGTTATCCCACTCCCGGATCAGGCCGCCTCAGGACCGGCTGATGGTATTTCTTTTGCTTTTGTCATTGTGGTGGTGCGATAAACGTTATAGGCCATTATCAACATGCCCAGGACAAAGAAACCTCCCCCCACTGCCCGGACAATATAGCCAAAGCCACTGGCTGTGACGGACTCAATAAAGCTATAGGTGAGTGTGCCGTCTGCATTCACGGCGCGCCACATTAAACCCTGGGTTATACCGTTAACCCAAAGGGCAACGATATAAAGCACCGTACCAATGGTGGATAGCCAGAAGTGGGCATTGATCAGGGGGGTACTGTACATTTCCTTATGGCCACAGACCTTGGGGATCATATGGTAAAGAGCACCAAAAGAGACCATGGCAACCCAGCCCAGGGCACCGGAATGCACATGACCAATAGTCCAGTCGGTATAGTGGGAAAGGGCGTTGACGGTTTTGATGGACATCATGGGTCCTTCAAAGGTGGACATGCCATAAAAGGACAGGGAAACCACCAGGAAACGCAAAATAGGGTCTGTCCGTAATTTATGCCAGGCACCGGACAAAGTCATAATGCCGTTAATCATTCCTCCCCAGGAAGGGGCCAGCAGAATCAGGGACATTACCATGCCAAGGCTTTGAGCCCAGTCGGGCAGTGCCGTGTAGTGCAGGTGATGGGGACCGGCCCAGATGTAGATAGCTATCAGCGCCCAGAAGTGAACAATGGATAAACGGTAAGAGTAAACCGGGCGTTCTGCCTGCTTAGGGACAAAATAATACATGATGCCCAGGAAACCAGCCGTCAGGAAGAAGCCCACCGCATTATGGCCATACCACCACTGAATCATGGCATCCATGGCACCGGCATAGACAGAGTAGGACTTGGTCAGACTGACAGGAATGGCAGCACTGTTCACAACATGCAGGACAGCCACTGTAATGATAAAGGCGCCAAAAAACCAGTTGGCCACATAAATATGCCGTGCAGATCGCTTTCTGATGGTGGCAAAAAAGACCACGGCGTAAGATACCCAGACAAGGGTGATTAATATATCAATGGGCCACTCAAGCTCGGCATACTCTTTGGCGGCAGTATAACCCAGGGGTAAGCTAATGGCGGCCAGCACAATCACCAGTTGCCAGCCCCAGAAAGTAAATGCTGCCAGCCAGGGTAGGGCCAGGGTGGTCTGACAGGTTCTTTGAACCACATAGTAGGATGTGGCAAACAGGACGCAGCCGCCAAAGGCAAAAATAACGGCGTTGGTATGCAGTGGCCTTAAACGGCCAAAACTGGTCCAGGGTAAATTAAAATTGAGTTCAGGAAAGACCATTTGCGAGGCAATCAGGAGACCAACGGCCATGCCCACAACGCCCCATACCACTGCCATCACGGAAAACTGCCGGACAACCTTGTAGTTATAATCCGTTGGGGTGCGGATTGGTTGTATTTTTTCTGTACTCATGCTCCATGCCACCTTCGGTTTGTATTTGTTGTTTCTTTTGATTTTGGTTAAACAATACTTTAAATATTTTGATATTTGTCAATGGCAGACTGATTAGTTCACTGTGATTCCGGAGGAATTAACGGATAAGCGGCGGGTGTTTTTTAAACCATTGGTACTGCATTTTTGATCACTCCCCATAAAGACTGTATCTGCTATGATCATTTTTTTTACAGAATCTTTACTTTTTTTGGTCAATCATACAGAACTGGCCTTAATAGTGCTATTGCTTTTTGGGGCTAAAACGCGGCCATTGCTGGGTGGATCTAGACTCGTAGACTCGTTCCCAGGCTCCTGAGGTTGTCGCAAAAGTTATTTTTATTAACCACGGAGACACAAAGGCACGGAGATTTATAGTTTAAAGATACAAAAACTCTGTGCCTCTGTGCCTCTGTGTCTCCGTGGTTAAAAAAGAGTAAAAACCCTACTTTTTATCTACAGAATTGAGTTTCGCGACAGTCTCTCCTGCCTGGGAACGTATACCTCCGCAAGCCGTAAGCCTGATATTAGCTAGAAATATTCGTATGCATTCCCAGCGGGGACGCTGGGAACGAGAGGTGCAGGTATTAGAGGACAGAGCCTGAAAGAAATTCAATGGAAGGGGCAAAAAAAGCGCAGCCTGTGACAGCATCGGAGTAGTCCATTAAGTGGTCATAATGACCATGGCTGTCAGCCATTATCATTTTCTCGAGCATAAGCTCAAAATGCAGGGGCGTTTTGCCATAGGCTATAAAAAATAACCCGGCCTCTTTACTGTTGCCATAGGGCATGCTGTGACGAAGGATTTCCATGCCCTTGCCTTGATCATCCTTGATGTTGACGCGTTTAATATGGGCATGGGGCGCTTTTTGTTCGGCACTGAACTCAATATTATCGGTTTTGGTTCGACCAATAATTTCTTCTTGATGAGCGATGGGTTGCTGGTTCCACTTTGTCAGTTTATGAATATAACGCTGACAGTGGATGTAGCTGCCTCCGGCAAAAGTAGCGTCTTCGCTGCCTACCAGGGCAACCTGTGCGCGGTTTTCTCCTGTCGGGTTCTCTGTGCCGTCAACAAATCCGGTGAGGTCACGGCTGTCTAGATAGCGAAATCCGCAGATATCTTCTTCAACCAGAACGCTGTCACCAAACCTCTCCAGAGTGTCGTGCATTAAGGCAAAGTTAAGGTCCTTTCGGTTCGAGCGGATATGGAGCAGCAAGTGGCCTGGTGTGGCTGGAGCTTCACGATGACCGCTTTTGAAAGGTTTAAACGGGTGAAGCTGTTCTGGCTTTTTGTGAGGGTATAAACAGTCCCATGCTTCGCTGCCAATACTGATTGTTGATGTGAGTCGTGCATCTGGATATTGGTTGGCCAGGTTACTGGTTATGACGGGTATTTCTGCGCAAACCTTTTTTATGGTATCCAGATTCGTCTGGTCCTGATTAATCAGCAAGGTCAGGAACAGGGCATCGGTGTTAGCTTCGGCGGTGATACCGGACTGGGGTATTGGCATCGTTTACAGCCTTGTGAGATAAAGGGAGACTAAATTGTATAGGGGGATACTATTTAGTCCATGTTTAAAATCAATTAATCCCCTAAAATGTTAATGTTTGCCATTCGCCCTGATCCGCGGGTCCCCGGCAAGCATGAAGCTCGCCCTTTGCCATATCGGCAATCATACAGGCATTGGTGGCCGCATAACTCTTATCTTCCGGGTAACGGTTGATACTGTTGGCTCCATCATCCCGGTTGGCTAAAATTGTTTTGATGGTTTCAATCGTGATGGAGCGGGTATTGATTAGCTCTTGAAGGCGTTCCAGACGGGTCAGGCTGGACGCTGACGGTTGTTCATATTCCTCTGCCTGATGGCGTGGGTTCAAACAGTGATTAGTCCAGCCAATGGGCGCTTTTTCCAGACTTTGTTGGTCATGGCTGAATCCGGTGACTTCGAACCTTACGCCCTGATGCGGGTCAGCAAGCCAATAGGTATGGGCGCCGGATTTAGGCGCTTCAGCCAATATTCTGCTGGCTTCTTCCAGTGTATTACACCGTAATGAGCGGTGAATAAGGTTCAAATAGCCAATGCCCGGTTTGGAACCCCAGGTTTTTAAATTGGTGGTGCCCACAGCCAGGCCCTGGCTGTTCATTCCCATTAAACTTAAACAGCCTGCCAGTTTGACACTCCAGCGGGCTGGCCCTTTATTGGGGACACAATGAGCCGCAATGACGTAGTCAATATCTTCAGGGTTTAAGTCCCAGGTTTGGCCGGCCAGGACGCTGCCTGATTGGCTATGTTCCGGGGGAATCATCAGGGCAGAGCAACCTTCTGCATCAGGCTTTGAACCCGCAAGCATATAGGCATCCCGGACATCGGTATAATTGGTAATGGTATAAAGGTCGGCAGCATCCACATGGGCGGCCCGGGCAATGGCATTATGTTCCTCAAACCCTTCAGGGTCCCAAGTCTCGAAAATTTTCCAGCAGGCTTTTCCTGTGTTTCTAAGGCCATCAATGAGAGAATCGTCTTTAATGCCCTGCTCACGAAAATACCTGACCGCTGCATCCATTCGAACCTGGACAAATCCCTGGATGGTGCTTCTGAGTTCTTCGCCATGGCCATGCCCAATCTGTTCAGGGGTGCCTTGAAACTGGTAGGTTTTCAGTTTGATCATAGTTACGCCTGTGTAGAATAGAGTCCTTTCGTGTCCCTAAAATTATTATTGGCAGTTTTATATAGTAGCGGAGTCTATTAATGGAAGATAATTTTATCTGGAATGATGCGGGTGAAGATGCACCTGTACTGATTTTGGCTCATGGTGCAGGGGCTGGAATGGATAGTGACTTTATGGAAAAGATGGCCGGGCTGTTATGTGAATGGGGGGTGACTACTGTTCGCTTTGAATTTCCCTATATGCAGCAGCGCAGGGCTTCCGGTAAGAAACGTCCGCCAGACCGGCAGCCTGTGTTGCTGGAGCATTGGCAAAAGGTGCTTGATAAGGTTGTGGTAATGACCTCCGCTCCTGTTTTTATTGGCGGAAAATCCATGGGAGGAAGAATGGCCACGTTATTGTTGTCAGAACATTCAGGGAAAAGTGCTGTTTCTGGAGTGGTTTGCCTGGGTTATCCTTTTTATGCCATCGGAAAAAAAGAGCGCCCTCGAGTTGATCATCTGAAAGAGTTGGCAAAACCTGTTCTTATTTTGCAGGGAGAACGGGATACCATGGGAGATGAAAATACCGTTAGCCAGTATATTCTGGGTGATATGGTCAATATTCATTGGCTCGAAGATGGCAATCATGACCTGAAACCGAGAAAGTTATCCGGATTTTCTCATGACCAGCATTTAGGGACTGCCGCCAGTGCTGTGGCAAATTTTATGAGCGCGCGGCAAGTCAGAGAGTGAGTTGTACAGTAACAGAGGCATTGATTGATGTAAGAGGCTGTTTTTCAAGCAGCCTCTAAGGGGGATTTCGTAAGGTTATAATAGTCCCTATTGCTTACACACCTTTAACCAGTCCAACCTGCCCTTTGAGGCTGGTAAGCCATGAGAGACCCAGAGCTATAGCAAACGGCGCAATCCAGCCAAGTCCCTGATCAAACAATGGTAACCACTGTTCCATCTGAAGTTTGATGGTTTCAGGTAATAAGCTGGCGGCATTGAGTCCATCTATCAGGGCAAAAATAGAAACCACAGGAATCGTCAGGGTGAAAATTCTGGAGGCGGTCGGCATTTTATTCCGTAGCAGATTCATCACCACTAGGGCAATAGCCAGTGGGTAGATAGCCACAATAACCGGAACAGAAATACTGATCAGTTGTGTTAAGCCAATATTGGCTACCAGGGCAGAAAGAGACATGATGACAACCAGCATTTTTTTATAGCCGATTTTATTGCCGGACAGCTCACTGAAGTAATCAGCACATGCGGTGCTTACACCAATGGCAGTGGTCAGACAGGCCAGGGTAATAACGCCGGTTAAGGCAATTTTACCGGGCAAGCCAAACAGGGCGGATACATAAAGGGCAAGGATTTTTCCACCGTTTTCGGCACCGCTGGCAATGCTGGTGCTGGTTGCCCCCAGATACATCAGCATGACATAAACCAGTCCAAGGCCGGCAGCTGCGATAAGACCCGCCTGGATGGTGCATTTGGCGATTTCTTTCGGGTTGGTAATGCCTAACTGACGGATAGCCTGACCAATCACTGCACCGAAGCCCAGGGCACCCAAACAGTCCATGGTCATATAACCCTGGATTAAGCCCTCAGGGAATGGAGTGCTGGCATAGGTGCTCACCGGAGCCTGAATGATATCCTGAGGGTTGACCATTACGCCTATTCCGATAATAGCCAGTAACAGCAGTAGTGCCGGTGTCATATATTTCCCGATGGTGCCCACCAGTGAACCGGGGTTAAAGGCGAGAGCGAGGGCAATGGCAAAGAAACCCAGGGTATATAAGGCTAGGTGCCAGTTTTGGGGGTCTGATAAAAAGGAAACGGCTCCCAATTCATAGGCGACAACCGCCGTTCTTGGGATGGCAAAGGCAGGGCCAATAACAATAAAAAGGGCTGTCCAGAACAGGGTGCTCCAGCGTTTTGGCAACAGCCGGGTCATTCCCTGAGGTCCGCCTGCATGAGCCATGGAGACCAGGGTGACCAGAGGCAGGCCCACTGCCGTTAGCAGGAAGCCGATAGCGGCAAAGGCCAGCTCATAACCAGCCTGTTGCCCTAGCATAGGGGGGTAAATCACGTTGCCAGCCCCAAGAAAAAGGGCAAAGGTCATAAAACCGAGGGCGATACGGTCTTGTCGTCGCATTAATGACTCCATCTTTGTGCAGCGGGTGGAGCCGAACTGCCCGGGAAACAGAAAGCTGCCTGAATAAGGCATGACTTCTTTACCCTTGCAGGCCGACAAAGGCCGTCAACTCTTTAGAGGTTGCTGAGATTTTATCGTGAACTCAACAATCCCCAGCGGAGCAGTCGGGACAGCCATGATGTGTTCCCGGGCTTTGAAAACCAGTCTCAGATCACATCAATTTATAGAAGTTTTTCTATATAACTAAAAGTCAAAATAAAAGTTTTTTAAATAAACGTCAGTGCGTAAAAACACCTATCTTTCAGTGGGGTTTGTTGTTTTTTTATCTTTGGGTCGAGGTTTTTATGGTTTGGTCCTATTCTTTTAGAGAAATTTTTGGTTGCGGGGTGTTGTTTATACTTTGAGGGTACTGAGATTATTGTGAAGTTTTATTATCAAAATATCACCTGGCTTCATGGAGTGATAAAAGAGGTTTTTTTGAGATTTTTGAATTTCATTTTTTTTGTTATTTACTCTGCTTTTGCTTTTTCCTTCGGTGAGGGGCGGTGGTTTGTTTTAATGAAAGATATTGATATTCATTCAACTAAATATTTACCACCAAAAAGCTTGGTTTGGACTGGAGAAGAATATGAAGAGGGCGCACCTTTTTTTATAGTGCATGGAGATTGTTTTGGTGAACCTGAATTTGATTGTTTTTATCAGCATGTAGGTGATGAAATCAAAAGCTGGCGGACTTTATATCAAAAAAACATCACATCTTATTTAGTTAAAGGTTGTGAAAAGTATATCCTTGCAAGGCAAGCCGTAGAACTTTTGGATGTTTATATAAGAGAACATGGTCTTAGCTCAAAAAATTGTGTATTTTCCTTTTCTCATGAAGGCAGGCTTATATCATTTACTCAATATGAAAAATTCGATTTTTTAGGGAAAATAAATATTTTAAGATGCGTGTCAGCACCAGAAAATGTGTTATCTGAGCGACCAAAATACAAGCGGGCAAACTTGGCTGTTAATATTTCGATTTTTCATTATGCCTATAATCATGGGTTTCAGGAAATAACAATAACCCCGGTTACTCCTCCTTCAAAATACCAAGCAGTTTTTTTAGGGTTTAAACCTAAGGAATATCTGTGGCTGCTACAAATATCGGGCAAAAATTCAGGGCGCTGATGCCAGAAGTCTACTGGGTAAGCAAAAGCCTCCAGCTTACGAGTAACAGAATACACTTCGTTGGCGGTGGTATGATCGCTTTGATAGTGGCTGGGAAAAAACGGACTATTTTCCATGAGTTAAAATAATAAGCTGTGAAGACTAAACTGCGTCCAGTTAGAAAATGATCATTTGACAGATCTGCGTGGGGCGCGCTTTAGAAGTGGCTCTGCTAGATAAGCAGGCTACAACTATCTGGTTTTCAAACGGGTTATGGTGTAGTGAAATTATGAAGAAAGTCATTTTTTTATTGTTGTTGATTACTGTGAATCTGGTTTTTTCTGCTGCTTATGCAGATGTTGTTGCAGCAGAGCGTGTTGCTTTGAAAGCCCTGGTAATGGCTTCCAGGCAGATGCCAAACTATTCGAATGATCAGCTGGTTGAGTTAGGTGAGTCATTAATTTCTTTGTTAAAAGGCACTTATAACGGATTTGAAGGAAATAGAAAAATACAGGACGTTGTTAATAATAAAAAAAGTATAACTATCAATTTTACTGCGAATGCCTATGGAAAAGGGCTGCTGCGAGCCCTTTTTGCAAAGGTTATAGATAGGGAAGGAGGTTCAGTTGTTTTAGTGCAGCAACTCTCAGAGAGCGAAGCATTTATTTATTGACTGATGTTTCATATGAACAGGTATCGTCAGCTTCCAGTGCTGCTAAGTGCTGATACCCATACCCTTTTTGCCAATCACCAACTAAAATTTTGCCACTGTTTTAACCCCGGGGGAGTCACGTTTGGCATCCAGCAACGCTATTTATCGCCGGGTCTGGGATTTTGCCTGGCCTGCCATTATTTCCAATATTTCTGTTCCCCTGCTGGGGCTGGTGGATTCAGCCGTTCTTGGCCATTTGCCCTCATCTGAATACCTGGGAGGCGTGGCCATAGGTGCGACGATTTTCAGCTTTCTATTTTGGGCATTTGGCTTTCTGCGCATGGGCACAACGGGGCTGGTAGCCCAGGCTTGTGGCCGCAGGGACAGTGAGGCCATTCGGCGCTGGCTGTTACAGTCAATGGCCCTGGCAGGAATGATTGGCCTGTTGATCATGGCATTTTCTCCCCTGATTATCAGGTATGCACTGCCCTTTTTTGACGCCAGTCCTGCGGTTTCGGCACAGGCACGCATCTATTTTGAAACCCGGATATTTTCTGCTCCGGCGGTATTATGCAACTATGCCCTGGTGGGCTGGTTGCTGGGCATGCAAAAACCCCGGGGACCCTTGATGATGCTGGTGATAGCCAATGCCACCAATATCGTGCTGGATCTGTTGTTTGTCCTGGGGCTGGGTTGGGCAACCGAAGGGGCGGCGATGGCAACAGTCATTGCTGACTATCTGAGTCTGGCACTGGGTCTGATTTGGGTGCGCAGAGTATTGGGGACTGGGAAAAATACGTTTGACTGGTGGGTACTTCTTAATTTCAGCGCTTTCAAGCAGCTGATCATGCTAAATCGGCATTTATTTGTGAGAACCCTGTGCCTTTTATTTACCCAGGCCTTTTTTACCTCAAGGGGCGCACAGATTGGCGATGAGGTGCTGGCGGCTAATGCTCTGTTATTAAACCTGCTCATGTTGATATCCAATGGCCTGGATGGTTTTGCCCATGCCGCTGAGGCTCTGGCGGGAGAGGCGTTGGGCCAGAGACAGCTGGATCGCTTTAAAGGCGTGGTGCGAGTGACCGGTTACTGTTCCTTAGTCTGTGGGCTGATGTTTATGCTAGCCTTCGCCCTTGGCGGGGACCTGCTACTCAATGTGTTAACAGATATTCCTGAAGTGGCCTCGGTTGCCAGTGAATATATGCCCTGGCTGGTGATGATGCCGTTGGTAGCTGTTTGGTGTTACTGGCTTGATGGCGTATTTATAGGTGCAGTGAAGACGGATATGATGCAGCATACCACCCTGCTGGCTACAGTGGGGGCTTTTTTGCCCTGCTGGTATATAACCCAATCTATGGGAAATCACGGGTTATGGCTTGCCTATACAACGTTTATGCTGGTCAGAAGCCTGGGCCTGGCGGTGGCATATCGCAGGATTAGCATTAACAATGGTTGGTTGATAAGGGGTATTTAAAGAGTGGTTTTAGAGGAACAAATTGAAATCAGTCATGAGCTGGATACCTGTGGCCTTTTCTGCCCGGAGCCGGTCATGATGTTACACAACGCCGTCAGGGATATGGCGCCTGGGGAAGTGGTTCGGGTGGTGGCAACGGACCCTTCAACCTGCCGGGATATTCCGAAGTTCTGTAATTTTTTGGATCATGAGCTGCTGGAAAATGAAGAGCGGGAAAATCGCTACTACTATCTAATCCGTAAAACGGGCTAGCCTTCTATCAGGTTAGAGAACGCAGCAATGGCCTCCGGGTCACCATGCTTGATTTTATTGGCAATAATATGGTGGAAAAAGTAGCGGAAATCCTGGTGCTCCTGGGCGGGAAAAAGACATTCATCTCCTGTCAGTACCGGTGTTGTATCCACTTTTTTTTCATCTGCCAACATGGCGAGCAAACGGCCATCGTTGTATAGGCGCCAGCTGGTGACATGAACCAGAATGATGCTTTTAAACTGGTCTTCGGTTAATACTGCATGGGTGCCAATACCGTCAGTGATTTCCTGAATAACCAGATCCGCATCGTCCGATGGAGGGTTGAAATAGGACGCAGCGGTTTCAAGCTCAGTCACTTTGTGAAAAGGGGGCTCGAAGAAGGCCTGGTCGTGGTAACTGTCATAATAACCTTCCCAGTGCCCGTTTAAGGGGTCATTCAGCTCTCTGGCGGGTACCACCTTGTTAAGCCATGGAATCAGTGCATCCACTTCGCCATTTTTCATCAAGGCCCAGCATAGAATCTTCATACTGAATAGCTTGTCGGGATTGGCATCATTGCTATACAGCATTTCAAGGCCGTCCTGCTCGGGAGCCAGTCTGATAATTTTACTGGCGCTGTTGTCATCCACAGGTTTGCGGGTAAACATGTCGATAACATTTCCGGTGTCCACAGGCTTTTTATCCATGCATAACCATTCCAGTACAGGGGTTTGATCAGGGCTCTACCGGGTAGAAGCCATTGGGCTTAATGGGGAGTATCGGCGGGTATGGAGGGAAGTTAACTTGGTTAGGAGTGCTGTAAAAAAGGCAGATCATAAGGATCTGCCTTTAATGGTAACGGGTAAATTGCTAATTACTGGCGTTGTTAATAGCCTCGATTACGGCATCCTTGGTTAAGATAACCGGTAAAGGAATACCTTCAGGTGCACCAGGGCCGTATACAATATTAAAGGGTACGCCAAAGCGGCCATGAGCCTGCAAAAATGCCGTTACTGTTTCAGAGGGCTTGGTCCAGTCACCTTGCATCCTGACCATATTGCTTTCCTGAAGTTTGGAGTAAACCGGTTCTTGCAGGATGACGCCTGCCTTGTTTGCCTTACAGGTAATGCACCAGTCTGCCGTCACATCCACAAATACAGTCTTTCCCTGATCCACCGACTGGCGGATCAACGCCCTATTGAGTGATTGCCACTTCAATTCGGGAGGAAGGGGAGATGCACTCTTTCCTGTGATAAAACTGGCCAGAAGGATGGCGGCGATACTTAATGAAAGGGTAGCAAGTACCAGAATCACAGATCGTGGCCCTTTAATCAGCCAAAGGCGCCAAAGCAGAAGTGAAAGACCCGCAGCAGCTATGATTGCCGTGACCGGTAAGCCTAAAAAGCCTGTCATCAAACTGAGTAACCAAAGGCTGGAAGCCAACATCATCAGCCCGAATAACCACTTAATGCCATTCATCCAGCCACCGGGTTTCGGTAATAGATTGGCAAGCCCTGGAAAGGCGGCAACCAGTAGCCAGGGGGCTGCCATACCAATAGCTAAAGCGGTAAAGGTGATCCAGAGAGTGATTAAATCCGCTCCCAGGGCAAAGGCTACCGCTGTACCCAGGAAAGGTGCACTGCAAGGTGTGGCCAGCAAGGTGGCAAACATACCCTGGATAAAGTGCCCCACAGTGGAGTGGTGATCGCCTTTCGTTGCCAGCCAGGTGCTTATGCTACTGGGGAGCTGTATCTCAAACAGCCCCAGCATATTGGCGGCAAAGAGTCCGGTAATCAGCACCATTACCCCAATAAAGTAAGGGTTTTGGAATTGCACACCCCAACCCAGGGTTTGACCAGAAAGCTTCAGAACAGCCAGAAATCCGGCCAATAGCCAAAAGGACGTGAGAATACCGGCAGCGGATGCCAGGAATTGACTGCGTATCTGGCGCTTTTCCAATCCCTTGGCGCTGATGACTGTGCTGAGTTTCATGCCAAGAACCGGTAGTACACAGGGCATAATATTCAGGATCAGGCCACCCAGTAATGCAATGCCAATAGCAATCAACAGGTGAATGGTAGCTTTCTGCTCTGTAACCCCGGTAGTTAATGGGGCAGAGAGTTTGGCGGCCAGGTTTTGGTCACTGATCACCAGTGACAATGTTTTATTCTCCAGTTGCGGGGCCTCAAGCCAGCTGCTGGCTTTTAGGGTGGCAGTGAGAAGATTGCCATCAATGGTGATATGGGGACGGTGGAAGGTCGTATCACTCAGGTCGCCGTCACCAGCATCAACAAAAATATCCGGTGTCTGCCAGCCATTGGGGTTATCAAGCTTGAGCAGTACCGTTTCCTGATTTTGACTCCAGAGTGCTTGTTCCAGCTTTATGGGTGATACGGACTTTGGCAGGGTGCTGATTCCCTGGTTATAGAGATGCATGGCTTCCGGTATTGGCTGGAGCTGTTCAGGGGCGAAGTTCAGCTGGATTTGATAATCAGTCAGTACGCAAATGGTGGTGCAGGATGACAGCGTCAGTGTTCCATTCAGTCTGACCAGCTGACCTATATCTTCCAGGTGAAGCGTCATGGGGAAAAGGACATGTCCCTTGTACCCCATGGTTTCTACTCCCATAACCTGGTAGCGGTGAGGTACAGGCCAGTGCCAGTCTACCTTGTTAAGGTTTTCGGATGGACTCCAGTCAAGGGTGGGAGCAATGCCTCCTTCGCCAGGGGTATGCCAGTAAGTTTTCCAATCCTGCTCCAGCTTAATTTCCAGTACACCTTCAACAGTTTTTGTGATGGGTTCTACCTGCCCGGTTAACATAAACCGCACGGATACCGGTGGGTGGTCAGGGTTGACCATCCAGCCTGTGCTATGGGACTCGGCCCGGGCATTCAGGGGAGATAAAGCCGTCAATAATGTGCTAACGAATAATAAAAGCGCAGCAATAGAGTAAGTCGGTTTTCTCAAGTGGGGTTCTCCGGAATAAATACATACAGGTTGCTCGTGCAGCCTCTGAAAAAATCAGGTTAATAACCGATGTATCTATTCTTTGAACACGCACAGCACCAGATGCTGCCTGCGACCGGGAGGGATGGGTTCAGTGAATGCCGGGGTGGAAGGCGTACCGGATGTCAGCCAGGCCAAAATCAAAAAGATAACGGGAAGGTAGGCAACCCAAAAGACCAGGGTCTGGAGCTGGGATTGCAGAAGATGATCGCTCAATTCGCAGGGTTCTTCATCCAGTGCATCCACGACGGAGCTGTGTAGTAGTTCCGCCTGGTTGATAGCCTTTGCCGAAAGTGGGCAACGGGTAACAAAGCCTGCGCGCTGAAGCAAACAGACTGCCAGTACAATAAAGACCAGAATAATGGATGACCGGGCAATGGTCTTAGGCTTAAACCTGTTAAACATACCGACAGGCATTTCTTCCTGAGTGCCAATGGTTATAGGAAGCGGGAAATTGCTTTTGCCTGACATTATGAAGACTTGCCTTGCAAACAACAACCCTCCGGAATCCTTCTGGCGGCTGGGATCTAATGATTGATAATAGTCAGTTCCGGGCATAGGATGGATGCTTTAACTGATTACCACTAAGGCTATTAAACCTGGTATGAAAATTGTTGCTGACGAAAATATTCCTTTAATTAATGAATGCTTTGGCTCTATGGGGGAAATTATCCGGCTGCCAGGCAGGGCAATCACTTCCGGGGATGTTAAACAGGCGGATGCATTACTGGTGCGTTCGGTTACTCGGGTGGATGAAGCGCTGGTGGCGGGATCCAGTCTGAAATTTGTAGGCACGGCTACAGCAGGCGTTGACCATATTGATCAATCGGCGCTGGCTGACAGGGGAATAGGCTTTGTCAGTGCACCGGGATGTAATGCTACCGCCGTCAGTGAGTATGTGCTCTGTGCCCTTGATATTCTGGCAGAGAGATACCGCTTTAATCTGGAACAGCGAACCTTTGGCATTGTTGGTAAGGGGCAGGTGGGCAGTCGGTTGATGCGAACCTTGCAGGGGCTTGGTTATCGGGTATTGGTTAATGACCCTTTATGTGAAAGGGTAGAAGGGGTTGAATTTGTTGAACTGGATCAACTGATCCAGTGCTGTGATGTGCTTTCCCTTCATACTCCCCTGACCACGGATGGGCCATTTCCCACCCATCATCTGATTAATGACCAGAGGATCAAGGCGATGAAGCCGGGCACTGTATTGGTGAGTGCCGGGCGTGGTGCGGTGGTGGATAATGATGCCTTAAGAAACTGCCTGAAACAGGGGCAGGATCTAAAGGTGGTGATGGATGTATGGGAACACGAACCTTCGGTTGACCACGAATTACTCGGGCTGGTGGATTTGGCGTCTCCTCATATTGCCGGTTACAGCCTGGATGGTAAGGTGACAGGTACAGAAATGATCTATAAGGCATTTTGCCAATACTTCGGCCTGCCTGCCCGGGTACGCACTGCGGCCATAACACCTATGGCACCACTGAGAATGATCAGTTTTACTGAAAACTCCACCGTAGCCAGTGCGGCTTCTACCGCTCTTCGTGCTATCTACGATATACGACGGGATGATGCCTGGATGCGCCGACTGCCGGAACTGGAAAAAGAGGCTGCCAGGCTGGAGTTTGACCGGATGCGCAAGAGTTATCCCGTTCGCAGGGAACTGAGCACCCTGAAAGTTCGACTAAAGCACTGTGGCGAGGAAATGGCAGGATATTTGGCTGCTTTAGGTTTGGTGGTTGTGATGGATTAGCAACATCATCGTAAACCCTCGTCCATCCGGGTGGGGATATAAGAATTTTCTTGAATAGGCCATTTCTCAAAAAGCTTTTCTTCTGGTAAATGGCCGAAACATATCAATCAACTAATTCAATGCCCGGTTGAGGGTTGCCGTGAACCAGTGGATAATGCTTACCGGGATTTAGTGGAATCCCTTGAGCTTTTGCTTGTTCTGTCATAGTGTCCGCCAAGTCAGGAGCTGTGTGATAAAAATGATGAACTAAGTGGTTAAGTCCGTTGCTCATTGATGGTCCACCTTTTATAAATGTTCCTGCCAGCGATGCCATTCCAACGCCAACTTTTAACCAGGCAGGTGGTGAGATCCATCCCAGGCATTGGCTGAGATAGGTAGATTGAAGGGCGGGATAGTAAGTGCCAGCTATATTCCACAAGTATCCCACTAGAAAGCCTGACATAAGAGTGAGGCCTGCTACATCAAATACCTGCTCTGCTATTGGCCGACTGAAGAAAATGGCTCTGGACTCTGGATCTTTTAAAATATGATACAGCCGTACGCCATCACGAATTGTTTTGACAAGGATAATAGTGGTTCCAGCTCCTTGGGCAAGGTAGCTGGTGGTAGCCCATGTACCACCCAGCAACAGGGTTGAGTAATCTTCGGGAGTCAGTATTAATAGAGTGCGTCTCGACGCTGCATCACATAACTGAGAAATGGTTCCATTCAGTGCAGTATAGGAAATTTCTGTACCATTAATGCCTATGCCAAGGGTTTCGGCCATTTTTATATAGGCCTGCGAACTAAAAATTGACGCCATGGAGACGGCTGCAAAAGCTGTGTATCCCATGATGGCTAACCCCTGCAATGTGTTTTTCCGTGCAGGTATGCAGCAGGGGTGCGCTTGTTTTTTAGTGCCTTGTTTTCTTAAGTGGTTATAGATGTCAATTTCATCAAGGGTGCTTCCATCAAGTTTGGATTCTTTCAAAATAGCATTAAATTTTTCTCTATCTATTTCTTGTTGTTTTGCTGTTATATTGCGTAGCTTTTGTGAAACCTTTTTTACCTCTTTTTTATGGATATCTTCGTTGCGGGAACAGAAGGTGTTTTCGCATAGTCTCCATACTTCTTCAGCTGCATAATAACCGGTGGCTCCAGTACAGAGAGCATTACCAGCTATTCCAACAACAAATCCGGCGGTGCCCCAGCCAAGGCAGTCTAGCGCAATGCCCGCATTATAAGCATCGTATGAGGCATAGAGTGCTGCAAAAAAAAGTTTAAAAAGGGTTTTGGGAATAGAGGAACACTTATTTGAAGGACTGTCGTATTTTTCTATAGTGAGTGTGGGGTCAGAGCTTCCCCACTTTGCAGCAGCGTCATTTAACTCTTTAGTTACAAGCCTGGACTCCACATCAGAAAGAAGGGTGACATTGACAAGCTTATCATCATCTTTTTTCTGGGATCCGTTTTGAATGGCTTGAGATTGGGCTAGCATTGTGCAACATTTTTTCGGAAATAGTTTTTTGGCATCTAAGGTAACCGTTTTCAGAGTATCTGCGGTAAATGGAGCTGTTCCGAACATGGCCCAAAGCTTTAACCAAAAGTCATCACTTTGGGTAAAGTTGCCACAGGCACCATCCTCATAGTGAATGGCCATTAAATTGGCACTGCCAAAAAACGTTGCAATTGAGATCCAGATTGTGCCACCAACAGCTAGACCTGCCGTTTTGCCAATGGTTGCCGCTTTTTCTCTCAGGGTTCCATACCTTATCTTATAGTAAACCGTTTGATCAGGGTTTCTGACTAATTGACCATCCTGTATCAGTTGTTTGATTCGGTCGGCCGTTTTTGTTCGAATCAAACCATCAGGGTCATCCAAGGTTAAAGCGACGGTATACTTTGTATCTTGATCAGGTTGTGTAGACCCTTTTGGGGAAGGAAAAAAAGGGGGGGCACCGGTTTCTAATGGGAATACTTTACCTGATAGGGTGCTTTCTGAAGGGTGTTTCCATGAAAGTAAAGGGTCCTCATCAGTTTTTTTTGAAAACTTGTTTTTTGATCCAAGTATTGAACCTTTCAGGCTAGAAAGACTGTCTGACGTGGTTTGACCAAGACGTCTCATGCTTTCAAAGTTAAAACTGGATCCATTACTTTGATCAACACCGCTATCTTCCGTGATTGTTCTTTTCCTCTTGTTGCCACCTTCTGTTAAATGTCTTTTTCGCTCATGGGCTGTTTCTCTGCTTTCCCGCAAAGTTCCACTACCTGACAGGTTGGGTAGGCTTTTACATTTTCGTTTCTCACCATTTACACCACCATAGGTGGCAATGGTTATGGATATTGAAGATAAAAGAAGTAATATATTGATCAGAAATTTCATGCTGGAGAAAACCGCTTGTCGACCCATAAAGCGACCTGCTTATATAGTTCTGAGATGGAAAAGTGGTGAGTGCACTAAATAAAATGATCTGAAAATAGAAGTGTAGACTATTCGAAAAAATGGGTATTTTGATGGGGCGAATAATAAATATAATTTAACCAGGCAGTTTATTACAATGTATTTAAGACTACGGATTAGTTTTGTTATGGAGGTGAGCCTCTTAATTACCAGCCCTGCGACACAGGGCTGGTAATGAAGTTACTTGTTGTGTGCTTAAATCTGAATCCCGGGATAAGCCCAAAGTCCTGATGCCCGCATCATATCCCGATAGATCACCAGCTTTTCATTGGTGGATACCTGCATAGCCTGATCCATGGAGTCAAAGTCCATGGCAACCAGGTTATCAAATGTTATGTCCAGGTTATTTTGTTGGGCAGTTTCTTCAAAAACCAGCAAAGCCCGGCGCATATGGCTGGCAGAGCTGATCAGGGTGACATGTCGGGTTCCCAGGTCAGCCATAATGTCGGTGGAGTAAATAGCGTTACCCACCGTATCCCTGGCTTTATCATCCAAATAGATTCGTTCGGGTGCTACCCCCTGTTTAATTAACCACT
Source organism: Endozoicomonas sp. Mp262 (assembly GCF_025643335.1). NCBI lineage: Bacteria > Pseudomonadati > Pseudomonadota > Gammaproteobacteria > Oceanospirillales > Endozoicomonadaceae > Endozoicomonas > Endozoicomonas sp. Mp262. Next base: position 3,231,737 of record NZ_CP092489.1, read on the forward strand.
GTTGCATAACATAGGCTTCGGTTACGCCTTGATGGGGAACGCCGCCGCTAACAATAATGGAAGCCTTGGGGTTTAGCCTGGCAGCAGCCAGCCCTTGCTCCAGACGATTAACTAATGGTGGGCGCATGGAGCCATCTTTCGCCAGGGCATAGCCAAGGATAACAATGGAATGATGCGGGTTATTAATGGCCTGTGCCTGCGTATTGAGTTTAATGGTCTGAATTTGTTCAGCCTGGTCAAACTTTTCCAGATATTCCCGGGTTTGTTTTGGATGGTTTTCTTTTAAGCTGGCAATGGCTTCGCTGTAGATATCATTATTACCTGATACTTTTGCATAAGCGGCGTGGAGAATCCCTGCATCAAAATTATCCGGATCCTGGGACAGAATATCGAGATAAATGTGCTGGGCACTGTCAATATCTTTCTTGATAATCTGGGTTGAAGCGAGGCTAAAACGAAGATCCAAACGCTCCGGTGCTAGCTGGCTGGCTTCAGCAAATGAGGCTGCCACCACATCATAGTCACCCTTCAGGGTGATCCCTTTGAAGAATTCCTGCTCAACCTTTTTCAGGTCACCGCCATGCCAGTAGTAGTGAAGGCCGGTTTGCACCAGCTCGTTGACTTGCTTTTGATTTTGGTAATCGATGGCTTGTTTGGAGGATAGGGATGAACAGCCAGTGACAGCAAGAACCGAGGCTAGAGACAGGCCAAAAAACAGGGGTTTAAGTTTCATGGGGCAATACAGTAAAGAGAGTCGAATAAGGTGGGCAAATCCTAATCAATTACCTCATTTGTTTATTGATTCAGATCATACGTAAAGAAAAATCATGCTAACGTTAAGAGATTGTGGAAAAACAGGCTGCCATGCTGTGACTGTTATTTGTCAAACAGTTACGAAAAAATAATAGTGAACTCTAACATTGGCGGTTTAAATATCAATATTATATTTTCGGTTAAAAGGTGTTGTTTTATTTGTCAATCTTAATAAGTCACAGATGGAATTCGGACTCTCACTTGATTAAAGCGTAATAAACAGTATTACTCCTGTCTGTCTATATGTGCTCCCATAATTTATGTTTTTTTTCTTATCTAAGTATCCGTTTTCTTGAAACTATATACTCATGGGTTCAAATCATGTAAAAGAGGTATCATGAAAATTCCAAAACGAATTCAGCCGTTAGTTGAAGCAGGCCTGGTGGATGAAGTTGTTCGCCGATTGATGAGCGGTAAAGAAGCCGATGTTTATGTGGTGCGGTGTGGGGCGGAGATTCGCTGTGCCAAGGTTTATAAAGAGGCCGCCAAGCGCAGTTTCAAGAAAGCTGTGCAATACCAGGAAGGGCGAAAGGTTCGTAATAGTCGCCGTGCCCGTGCCATGGAAAAAGGTTCAAAGTTTGGGCGCAGGCAGCAAGAAGAGATCTGGCAGAATGCTGAAGTGGATGCGCTCTATAAGTTGGCTAATGCGGGGGTTCGCGTTCCCCAGCCCTATGTCTGCCTTGAGGGTGTCTTGCTTATGGAGTTGGTGACTGATGATGAGGGTGATGTAGCACCTCGCCTGAGTGATGTGTCGATGTCAGCGGAGCAGGCCCGGGAAGATTTTACTGTCGTCATGACATACGTCATACGCATGCTCTGTGCCGGGGTGATTCATGGTGACTTGTCAGAATTTAATGTGCTGGTAGATGAGTTTGGCCCCGTTATTATTGACCTACCCCAGGCGGTGGATGCGGCGGCTAATAATAATGCTTTTAGAATGCTGGCACGGGATGTTGCCAACATGTCTGGCTATTATGGGCAGTATGCTCCTGAGCTGCTGGACAATAACTATGCCAGGGAGATTTGGGCGTTGTATGAAGAGGGAAAACTGGGGCCAGACACCCAATTGACCGGGTTGTTCGAGGAAAGTGCTGAAGAGGCTGATGTGGACTCCGTGCTGGAAGAAATCAAGGCAGTGCTGGCTGAAGAGCAAAACCGTCAAGCGCGTATGAATGATTCTGACGATAGACTGAAGTAGTTTTCAAAACAGTTGTTTCTGACTTTTTGAGCAGTCATTTTCGGCTGCTTTTCTGTCTGTCCTGCATGGCAACTCTCAATTTTACAAAGCATTTATTAAACCTGTTAGCTGCAGATGGGTTGTATTTGAAGGGGTGTTTACAGCTATTCCCGTATGATGAACGTCGATGGTCGTTGATGTTGGCAATAAGGTAGAAAAATAATGAAACCGACGAGAACTAAGCCGCCAATTAGCGAAGCGGAACTTTAAAGAAATATTGTCACCCCTGAACGTAGCTACGATCTGGCCGGTTATGATGTATCGAATGGAATCACCCTTTTCTCTTCAATACCATGAGTTACTGTGTAAAAAAGCCCCTCCCACGTTTTTATCAGCCAATGCAAAAAATAGCCCTGTATCCATTTCCATAATGCTATACGGACTCCTTTTGAGCGGGTTCTTAAAGCTTCCTGAAACTGGGGACAGCACAGTTCCTGTATTTGATCTACGAGAAAAGCAAGCATCGTCAGATAGGCCAGATTTGTGGCTAAGTGCTTCTCACCGTGACCGTAATTATGTTCGAGATCGTAGCCTTGATTTTTCAGGGTGTTAAACGTCTGGTTCTCAATATGCCATCGGCAGCGCCCTCCTTTCATGACGGACTCTATGGTTTCACCATTAAGCGGGATATCAGTCACCCAGCACCAGATATGCTGTTTACCTTTTTTATCGGTTTCGACAAAATCAAGCACATTAACCTGTTCTGCATATTTTGCCTTGTTCAGCCTGACGTCATTGGCATAGCGAAACCACCACTTAATTCCAGTCTCTTCATTAACTTTTTCAGCACGGTGAACTTTTCCCTCTTTATCCAGCTCATCCATCGCTTCAACCAGCGAAGCATGGTTTCCGTCTTTCGCTACAATGATGTAATGCCAGCCATAACTCTTAATCAGCTGGACAGTGGGGTTGTCAGCATAAAGACTGTCCAGAAGAATAACGAACTTTAAACGTGGGTGATGCTCTCGTATGGTGGCAAATAACCGTTTGATGGCATTTTTTTCACAGTCATTTTTGGTCGAACCATCCTGGCAAACTATGGCTTCCGGTGCCAATGGCAAGACTGTTTTTTGATCCGGGTGAGCAATGCATGCTGCCATTAACTGGTGGTAGTGAGCTTCGTTGACCTTTCCCTTATTTTTAGTACAGCACTCCTGACAAGGTTTTTTATTATTGCAGGAGTAAAATAGCCCAGTTCCATCGATCGGGAGCAAGTAGTGATTTTTCAAGTTCCCGCAGTGAAATTCGAATGCCTTCAGTAATCCGCCCCTTTGGACGTTAGACAGCAATGTCTTAAAAGGCTTTTTGAACTCTACGGGATCTATTGGATCCAGGATTTCCCGCATACTGGTATCACAGGGAGCACGTTTTTTTATCTGATACAGGTGCTCAAGGTTATGCCTTACTTCTTGCTCTGTTTTATCACGCTCAAACGAGAGGAGCGATGGGTACTTGAGATGCATCATGGCAAAAGCGGACATGGAGGCATCATGTATTGTTATTTTTCTGGAATCCTTGTTTGGTCGGACATCTGGAATTTTCTCAAAACTTTCAGAAATCGTAGTAATCAAACTGCTTGCACAAAGATGCTTACGACTTTTTTGGAATGGATAAGCCATGAGAGACAGCCATTGATAAAGTATCCCTATCAAAAGTAGACGTTATTTTGTGCGAAATCACTCCATTTGGAATTTACTGTAAGCCTTGCTGTTGCAGTGATTTAATTGATGTCACGGGAATAGCTGGGGTGTTTACCTCCTTATTTGCAAGAGGTAAAGATTGTTCAGTTTGTTTTCCATCTGTATCTTGCTGTTAGTTTAATTAAATTGTGGAATTCTTTAAAAAAACAAGTACAATGCGCCGCCATATCCTACATATGTCCATGTGATTTGTCTTATGTCGAATACTCCGCCTTAGATCCCTCTTTGAAAAATTTATGATTCCGGTATTAGCCTGGCTGGTATATAGGTCTTGCTATAAGACGGTTTCTGTCAACCTGTCCTATCAAAAAACACTTAAAATCTATTTTCATACTATTGTTTGTAAGCAAACTATTTCAGATGCCTGAGTAAAAGGTGGTGCTGTGCGTAATCTTTAACGGCTGTGATACTGAATGGGTATTGTTTAACTGATGCTGAGAAGAATAGTTTGGAAATGATAAGTACTTGCTGTTGTTTGTCGCTAAAGCCTTGTTGTCAGGGTTAGATTCTGCTGCATCAATTGGAACAAAGAGATACTGAATGATCGGGAAAATTAAAGAAGATTGGTTGTTTAATGTTAAAGGAGACTTGTTATCAGGTATCGTTGTTGCGCTGGCATTAATTCCTGAGGCGATTGCATTTTCAGTCATCGCAGGTGTGGATCCAAAAGTCGGTTTATATGCTTCTTTTTGTATTTGTGTTGTTACCGCATTTACGGGTGGTCGATCCGGAATGGTATCTGGTGCAACGGGAGCAATGGCCTTGCTTATGATAGGCCTGGTTAAGGACTACGGCCTTGAATACCTTCTGGCAGCATCGTTATTTGCAGGTGTTATACAAATAGTTATTGGCTATTTGAGACTGGCGGATTTGATGAGATTTATTTCCCGTTCAGTGGTGACAGGGTTTGTTAACGCATTAGCTATTTTGATTTTTATGGCGCAATTGCCAGAGCTAACAGGTGTTACCTGGCATGTCTATGCAATGACCCTGGTTGGCTTGGGAATTATTTATCTATTTCCTTATATCCCTAAATTGGGAGAAATGCTGCCTTCACCTCTTGTTTGTATTTTAATTTTAACAACCGTATCTATGATTCTTGGTCTGGATATTCGAACAGTGGGTGATATGGGGGATCTTCCTGATGCTCAGCAATTCCCGCAAACCAGATTCCGGCTGGCACATTTTCAGTTAATTAAAAATGATTTTATCGCGGATGAACAGAGCCAGACTGCTGCTATATCGGCAGTCGGTTTTAATGACAGGTAACACAGGTCACAGGGCTAACATCAACGCTCTATGTCGTATCGACAGTCAGCAACTTCAAGCTCACACTTCGCCCTTCAATGATAGCTGTAAATACGTCTGTCCAGTTATCAATGCAGAACCAGTCAAACAGCCCTCGTATGGCATGCCAGAATGCCTTTTTAGACTTTTTTATCTTGAGCGCTTCCTGGAAGAGCTTGCAAGACAGTTGTTCTATCTGGTTGATGAGGAAGGCCGTAAAAGTCAGGCATGCCAGATTGCTGGCCAGATGCTGCTTTCCGTGCCCGTAATTGTGTTCGAGATGGTAGCCCTGTGTTTTCAGTGTATTGAACGTTTCGTTTTCAATTTTCCATTTAGCGCGTGCTCCTCGCATGAATTTATTCACGTTCTCGGCTGAAAGCTCAATGTCCGTGACCCAGGTGTTGACGTACTTCTTGTTGCCCTCTGGATCAATTTCTATATATTCGAGAAAGTTAACCAGCACATCCGGGTGTGACTTGTTAATGGGGGCACCATTCACAAACCGGAACCAGTGCGTAAACCCTTTATCATCGGTATATTCATAGCGCACCACTTTGTCTGCACAATCCAGCTCATCGACGGCCTGGTATAACGACTCATGGGTTGAATCCTTTGCCACCATAATGAAGCTATAGCCAAAGGACTTTACCAACTTGATGGTCGGTCCATCTGAGTACAGGTCATCAAAAGTCAGAACCAGTGGCAGGTGCGGATGCTCTCTGGATAAATTCGCCAATAGCCGCTTGAGCGCTACCTTCTCACAATCATTCTTTGACGCATCAACTTGTTTGATGATGGGTTCAGGCATTAAAGGTAATACTTCTTTCTTGCCCGGCTTTACCAGACAGCAGGCCAGTAACTGATGGTAGTATTGCGGATTTTTGCTGCCTGGCTTTTTTACACAACACTCAGGACAACTAATCTTCCCTGAGCAAAAGTGCCCCGTACCATCGATAGGCGCAAGATACCCTTCCTCAAAATAAGTGAACTGCTTAAGCCGCCCAGATCGTTGCACAAAGGCAAACAGGCGGGTAAAGAACTTCCTTAAATAGCGTGTTTCGATAGGGTCAATCAGATCCCTCAGATAGGTATCACTGGGGACACAGCTGACATTGTACATCGACTTTAAGTTCTTGAGCCTATCTGGGTTATTGACACAATCCTGATCAAAAGCCAGTAATGAAGGGTATTTCAGGTGCATGACTGCCAGGCCACTCATGACCGCATCATGAAGGACAATTTTGTCATGTTGGCTTTTCTTGCGAAAGTCTGGAATTTGACCCGCTTCATCAGAGACTATTTTGAGCAGTTTTTCAGCAATGGTTCTTGGTTTCGTTAGCGGCACAACATGAGCATCGTTATTATTATTGTGGTGAAATTCTACCGGATAGTCTGCGATTTTAGCAAGAGGCTACCAAGCTACAGCCCTTGTTATTAAGGGCTTTAATCAAGTCTGCGGGAATTGCTGCCTGATGCTCTGCCTGTCTTTTTATTGCCAAACGTGCCAGTTGCTTTTGAAACATTAAAGATTATTTTTCCATACTCTTTAGCCTTGGCTCTTGTGGGACTCCTTGAGTCAATGATGACGGCAACGATTGTTGATGATCTGACACATACTGCCAGTGATAAAAACAGGGAGTGTAAAGGTCAGGGTATTGCCAATATTGTATCAAGTCTGATGGGCGGTATGGCGGGCTGTGCGATGATTGGGCAGTCAATGATTAATATTAAGTCAGGTGGTCGTGGCAGGCTGTCAACACTGTCAGCGGGAGTATTTCTTCTGGTTATGGTGGTATTCCTGAGTGACTGGTTGAAACAAATTCCGATGGCAGCGCTGGTTGCAGTTATGATTATGGTGTCGATTGGTACTTTCTCATGGGATTCAATTAGAAACCTGAAAGAACATCCGTTGACCACTAATATTGTGATGATTGCTACAGTTTTAGTGGTGGTATTTACGCATAATTTGGCACTGGGTGTTATTACTGGAGTCTTGTTGGCGTCCTTGTTTTTTGCAAATGAAATCAGACAATTTACATCTGTCCGGTGTGAGAAAAGTAATGATTTATCTGGCTACACTTACACTGTAACCGGGCAGGTTTTTTTCGCCTCATCTGATCAGTTTATGCATTCATTTGATTTTAAGGAAGATGTTGAGAAGATTGTCATTGATCTGACGCATGCACATTTTTGGGATATTACTGCCGTTACTGCATTGGATAAGGTGGTTATCAAGTATCGTAACAAGGGTATTTGTGTTGATGTTATCGGTATGAATGAAGCAAGTTCAACCATTATTGGTAAGTTTGGTTTGCATCATAATCAGGATGGCCCAATAGATATGCAGATTGGGGGGCACTAGCGCCGCTAATCGTTAATCTTCTTACTGCTCATGCTGAGCTTGTTGAAGTGTGTTGAGCCTGTAAATAATTTTGTGTAAACGCCACTTTTTATTTACGCCTTGATCCGGTCTGGAAACATAATTTCAAACCGGTTCATGGCGGCTTTCCAATCCCTGATCGGCATAGTCCATTTGGCTGAAGCTTTTTCCGTAGCCAGATAAATCACCTTCAGAACCGACTGGTCAGTGGGGAATATCTTCCGGTTTTTTATAGCTTTACGGATCACGCTGTTCAACGACTCTATTGCGTTGGTCGTGTAAATTGCTTTCCTGATCTCTTTAGGATAGTCGAATAGGGTAATCAGGTTATCCCAGTGCTTGCGCCAGGATTTCCCTATAGACGGGAATTTCTCACCCCAGGTCTGCTCAAAGGCGGTCAGCTCTCTTTCAGCCTCTTCTTCGGTAGCTGATTGGTATATCCTCTTAAGGTCGCTGGCAATGGCTTTGCGGTCTTTGTAAGAGACGTATTTCAGTGAGTTCCTTACCTGATGAACAATACAAAGCTGCACCTGAGCTTGAGGAAAGGCCGTGTTGATGGCCTCCGGAAAGCCTGTCAGCCCATCAACACAGGCAATAAAAACATCCTCAACACCCCGGTTCTGAAGCTCTGTCAGAACCGATAACCAGAATGTAGCGCCTTCTGTTTCGGCAAGCCAGAGACCTAAAAGTTCCTTTTGACCTTCAGTATTAACACCCAGGGCCACATAAACCGTTTTCTTGATAACCCGCTTATCCTGATGGACTTTGACGACGATGCCATCCAGATAACGTATTGGGTACAGGCTTTCCAATGGCCTGTTCTGCCAAGTCTTTACCTTATCGAGCACAGCATCCGTCACCTTGGATATCAAGGTTTGGGAGATGTCAGCGCCATACATTTCCTGAAGGGCATCGGCAATATCTCGGGTAGTCATTCCGCGTGCATACAGGGAAAGGATTTGTTGATCCAGTTTATTGGTCCGGGTTGACCCTTTGGCAATCAGCTGAGGTTCAAACTCCCCGTTACGGTCTCTGGGGGTATTGATTTCCAGTTCGCCAAAGTCACCTTTGAGGGTTTTCTTGCTATGGCCATTGCGACTATTGCCGGAGTTGCGGCCTTCGGGAGAGTGCTTTGAGTAACCAAGATGGTCTTCTAGCTCAGCGGCTAAAACCCTCTCCATAGCCACTTTAAGAAGCTGGCGACTGAGATCAGCAAGATCGTCTTGAGTTTTAACTTGCTCAACGATCTGGTCAACCAGGTTGTTATCGAGTTCAACGCTCATTGTTATTCTCCTCTTTGGAGTATTAACGACAAGCGTTTACACAAATTAAATTACAACCTCCGGCCATACTCAATTATCTTCACAGAACTTCTGCTTTATTTTTTTCGTGTCCCTGGCGACCTTATCAAGCTCATTAATCGCTTTATCCAATGCCTCGAACTGTTGGTCAAAGTTTAAGTCGGGCATATCTTCGCTAGCTATATCAGAACGTCTACGCTGTCTGCATTTTCGTTTTTTTGGCCGGGTTCCTTCCTCGAGCTGCCGTTTTCTGCTTTCCAGCTGTTTGCAATAGACTGTTTCCCGAGATACTGGCTTTGGTTCAGCTGTTTGTAGTAAAAGGATCATGTTTTTTCTAATATGATAAACACTAATGAGATTATCCAGTCCCTCTTTAGCCAGGGTACGAAGGTGTTTTGCCATTTTATTTTCTTGCCGAATGATGGCTAATAGTATTTCTGCCTCCTCTCTATAACACTGATGATCTCCTTCTTCAATAACAATATGCTCAAGGTCTTTCATGGCATTGCATTGGTGTATAACGACAGGGTCTATGGCGGGAATGATAATGCCTGTGTCATCAAAAAGCCCTTGAGCGAGTTTGTTAAGTTGATCTTTGCCAATAGGAACATGGGTTTTATCCTTTTCTGCTTTTTTTGCACAGTCATGATGCCTTGAAATAGTTTTTGTTTTTTTAACTAATGCGTTTTTAACGATTAGCACGGGATGAAATGCACAATCTGCCAGTGCAGAATGGGTTTGAGCCTGTTCCATTAATGTTGGGGATTGGGCCAGTGATTGCTCAAAATAATCTTTAGCTTGATCAATGGCTTGTTGGTTAAAGGCCTCAGTTCCCTTTTGGTAAAAATAATGCCAGTCCTTGATTAAAGTCTGCTGTTGAGGTGATTCATTTAATAAATCGGGTGTTTGTTGATGGCTTGTTGGTGGCTGGGCTAGTTGCTGCTTGGGTTGAATGTGTTTTCTCTTTTTCTTTTTATCCCTTTGACTGCGAAGTTTTTCCAATTGTTGATGCTCTTTTGATAGCAATTCAAGTAGCTCGGCTTGATTTTTTTCGGCTTTGGCCTGTTGTAATGCCAATGCTTTTTCCCTGGATGCGGCACGAGCCTTTAATTCAATCAGTCTCTGCTTTTTCCATCCTGAATCCGTGAGTTCACTGTAGCCCAACTCCTCTGGATCAACCACAAAACGTAAGTTCCAAGTTAAAATGCACCCACTCTAATTTTCACCACCTGGGTGCATTTTTGTGAAACTGAAAATTGAACAATCACAGACGGAATTTTATACACCGGTCGCAGGGCTTTATTTCGTTGGTCATGCACTCAACAAAAAGACAGCGTTAAGCAAATCCCTGCGCAAAATAAAAAAAAGGCACCGTATCACTCATATCGACCTGATCAGAGCTTACTGCGGCCAACTGGCTCAGGGTAAAAGTGATTTTGATAATGTTGATAATAACCGGGATAACGACTGGTTCCGGTTGGCAATGGGCATTAAACAAATGCCTTCAGCCAGCCGCTTAAGACAGCGTTTCAATGAAGATGCCGCCCAACTGATTCCTTTCATCGAGGACAGCCTTACCGATGTCCTGGTTAATCTTCAGGTGCCCGTCACACCCCTTCCGAAAAAACTCGATAAGAAGCAGCACATACCACTGGATATCGACGTATTCCCTATGGATAACAGCAATACCAAAAAGGAGGGGGTCGAGTACACGTATAAAAAATTCTTTGGTTATGCCCCTATTGCCGCTTACTTTGGCTGCGAAGGCTGGTGCCTGGGATGTGAATTACGCCCAGGCTCTCAGCACTCCCAGAATGATTTTATTGGCTTTTTACAAGCAGTGCTGCACCGCAGCCGACGTTTGACCCGAGCGCCTATTCTGGTTCGCCTTGATAGTGGCCACGATGCTGAGGAATCGCGCCGGGAAATCGCCGGGTTCAAAGGTGTGAATCACATTATCAAGCTCAACCCAAGAAAGTATCACACCAAGGAACACTGGCTCCCCATTTTTGAAGAAAAGCAAGTCAAATGGGAGGAGTCGCGTCCAGGAAAGAGTTATGCGACACTCTCAACCGTCTATGAAACCAACTATGGTAACCAGCGTCTGATTATTCGCATTATCAAGCGTACCACTGATACTGTAGGGCAGAGATTTCTGACACCCGATTATGAGCTGGAAGGATGGTGGACAACACTCAGCGAAGCTGACTACAGCGATGATCAGATCATTAATCTTTATGAGGATCATGCGACCAGCGAGCAGTTTCACAGTGAGTTGAAGACTGATATGGATTTAGAGCGCCTGCCTTCAGGCAAGTTTGACACCAACGACCTGGTGATGTGTTTGGGTGCACTGGTCTATAACATTCTGCGCTACATGGGGCAGAGTTGCTTGCTCGGGCCAGATGCGCCGGTACGTCATAAAGCCAAACGACGCCGGTTAAAAACCGTGATACAGGAACTCATCTACCTGGCTGCCCGTCTTCTGAAAAAAGGACATCAATACCGGCTACGCTTTGGTCGTTACTGTCCTGGTTTCAGGTCTTTCCATCAATTAATAAGCCAGCATGCACTTTGTTGATTGAATAGCGAGATAGAAAAAAATGCCATAAATGAGAAAGTACTGTATTGATAACGGTAGGGCTTCTTTCAACCTGTCTTCAAGTTTGATGATATTTTGATCAGCATTTATGCTTAAAAACGACATAAAAACACTTCAATCAATAACCCGAGTTATTTTCAAAGGAAAAAATTAATCAGCACATTTTCAAAACTGCCGGGCAAATCAAGAAATCACGGATTCAGGTCCATTGTAAAAGCTGTTGCTGCCATGGGCTTACATCCCAAAAATCCAGTGCTTTGGCTCCTTGTATGAGCATGGTAACAGCATCTAGATTAATAGGTTTTGAGTAAATGGTAGCTGTTAATTGTTGTTGATGTGCCTGAAATAATTGCCAGCCATTATTGAATATAGATACAATGAATTCTTTTTTCTCAGCGATGAGCGATTTTTTTCTTTCATGGTTAAATGAATCTGGTAAATAGGGTAAAATCTTAATATAGGCATTAATATCGTTATAAATTATTGCCGTATTTAAAAAAATTAATAGGGTGGAGAGATTAGATTTGCCCGGCAGAATATATTTGATGTGTTTTATTGCGCTGACAAATAATTGGCTGAACTCACGCCAAAAAGGCTCATTAAAGTTATCTGCGTTGTGGCGATCATTATGAATTGAGTCTAATAATTTAGCTAAGAATAATCTTAAACTATGGTAAATAGGCTGCCTTTCATGCATTGCTATACTTGCATCGATGACACCAGGCTGAAAAAGTTTTGAAATTACACTTAAATGTTCTGAAGGTATGTAACGTCTTTGAATATCTTTGTTAGGCGATTGTTGCTCTGTAAGGGATATAGGCGTAGCTAGGTTTAAATCTTCGTAAGTATCCAGTAAACCTCTTGCTTTGCTTATTATTTTCTGACGATTTTCTTCATTGATATGGGGTATTTTTTGGGTGTTTTTAGCAGCCCATATGTCTTTTTCTTCACTGTCCAGCTTGTTATAAAGTGCTTCATCCCATTCAATGGCATGATTGCCATTACTTTTAGGTAAAAGCAATGAATCAGTATTTGTGTACCCTGTAGAGAAAGATTTTTCTGCACATTCTAAGCTCGCAGCCATGTATTTCTCGGTGTCATCCTGTTCAGGCAGCTCCTCGGTTTGATTAGGTGGTTGTTCTGCATTCTGTTTTATGTGATTGCTTTCATCGTCTGGGGGGGGGGGACTACCGGTTATATCACTGGGATCTGTCAGTGACTCTGTGGGGGCAGTGATCATTAGCTCTGAGAGGGCTGTTAGGGTTGAGGGCAGTGGCGGTGGCTCTTTGACTGTCATTGCATCGTACCCGTGATGCCGGGTGAGTTCAGATCGCTGAAATAACCAGAATTGCGTAACAAATTTTTCCAAAGCATCAGCAGTATCATCAATCGGTTGGTAATAGGCGATTAAGCCTGTGTCTATAGGTAGAGAGGAATGATTATGACTTATACTTGGCATCTGGGCGGTAGCTCCGGGTGCCGGATTGATAAAATGGGTGACACCATTGGAATAAATATAACTCTGCTCAAATTGTATCTCGATACTGGCTTCTAAAGGTATTACCAGGTAAGATTTAGACGTCACCTGGGAAAGGTGGATGAGAATATGCCAGCACATGTTATTGCAACTATTGATGAAAAATACATCAATCACTCCGGGAATAGTTCCTACCGGTTGATCAGTATTGTGGTTGTCAGCAACTCGTATGACAAAATGTAATGTATCGGCTTCATGGCTGACCATAGGATTGTTATCCAGTTGATCACTAAGGGATGGATAAATGACCAGTGTATGCTGGCGTGGACAGACTGGCGTTCGCTGGAGGCTGCCATATGCTGCCTGTGATGGGTGTCCATCAAAAGGCATTTGTTTTATAACAGACTTTTTATCAAAAATAATATCCCAAGAATCAATATAGTCACTACCGGCTATTTGAATATGCCCTATTTCAGTATTTAATGAATAGATTGAATACATAGAAAATTCTGGCATGTATTCAATCACCTGAGAATGAACAAAGCCCTCATGGCTATTCTTTATGAAAATGGGGGAATGTGGTTTGTTGTTGCTAGTGCAAATTTTTAAACTCCAGCATCCCATCTGGGATGAGGCGTTTAAGGGTTTGATAGCCAGGGAAAAAAATATTAGTACTATAAATAAATACCTTGCTGATATGGTTCTTTTTATCATAATAGGTGCTGCTAGTGAGTATACATTTATGCAGCTCATGCATAATACCTATCGTACACTAGATTAATCAGGAACTATTTTTCACGTTGAGCATAAAATAAAAATGATCATCTGCTGTCTCCCTATGAGACAAGTTATGTGCTTTTATCTTTGATTGGTCGTCAATACTAAGTGGTAGTCAATGAATAAACCATCGCATACCAACTATAGCTCAAGCGGTATTTTTTGCCTCTTCAGAGGATAATAGGGGGCAGGTGGTCAATGCTTGTGCCTTTTCGAGTCTTGGAGGTTCTCTCGGTAGCATAGCTTTATGGCTGATTTGAAAGGGTGGAAAGTAAAGGAGGTAATGGAGTGTATTTCACAGAGCTATTATCCCTGTTCGAATATCCGCCTCTTTTAGTAAAGGGTAATTATTGGCATCAGGGAGTTGATAATGCCACCACTCAGTATCAAAGGTGTCGAAGCCGGCAATATTCATGACACCTGCAAGCAGTAGCCTGTTTTTTTGGGCTTCTCTTGAAATCTGGTTATTGCCGTGGTGAGCCAGGGGCCTGAAGTCATCAAATGCTGTTCCCATAATAAGCTCTTTGCCGTATTGGTCTGTCAGGGTCAGGTCAATGGCAATACCCCGGCAGTGGGGGCAGGGGCTGACTGCTGGATCTCCGACATAAATAGGGTTTGGGGTGTGCTCGAACAGCATTTTCTGGGCTTCCACGGGGCGAAAGGCATCCCATATTTTAAGTCTTAGTCCCAGGGGAGTGATGGTTTCCACTGCTCTTGATAGCCGCTTTGCGGCTTCCTTGTGTAACAGGCAAACCGGTTTTTGATAAATAGGTTCTCCTGTGAAATTATCACGGGTTGCATAGGCAATTTCTAGCAATACGTTATGACTTTCTGGCGAGATGGTCACAAGATTGTGGCTGTTATGCATGGCGATTCCCGGTTGAATGTGAATGCAAAGATGTTTATGACAACTTTAGCAGTATAGGTGCAAACTGGCCGGATAGATCACCGGGTTTAATCTCGCATCTAAAGGGTTTTCCGGTGTCGCAGTTTGATATTCAGGGCTTCAACCATCAGTGAAAATGCCATGGCAAAGTAGATGTATCCTTTGGGAATATGGAAGTCTAGCCCCTCGGCAATCAGGGAAACACCAATGAGTATCAGAAAGCTCAGGGCCAGCATTTTCAGTGTCGGGTGTTTGCTGACAAAGTCTCCTATCGGGCCTGCTGCAATCATCATAATGAAAACAGCGATGATAATAGCGGTCACCATAACCCAGATCTGATTGGCCAGGCCTACTGCGGTTATGACTGAGTCCAGGGAAAATATAATATCTATCAGGGCAATTTGTATTAGCACCAGGCCGAAGCCTCCTGCCAGTTTTTTTATTGAGCTGGCGTTTTCCGCCTCTTCTCCAGTTTCCAGGGAGCCGTGGATTTCATGGGTGGATTTGGCAATAAGGAATAACCCTCCTCCCAAAAGAATAAGGTCTCGACCTGAAATACTATGATCAAACAGGGTCAGAAGGGGGGTGGTCAGTTGCATTACCCAGGTTAAAGAAAGCAGCAGGCCGATTCTGGTGAGCATGGCCAGACTTAGCCCCAGTGTTCTGGCTCGCGGGCGCTGGTGGGCTGGCAGGCGATCCACAAGGATTGTGATAAATATAATATTATCGATGCCCAGGACGATTTCCAGGGAGGTCAGGGTGACCAGCGCTATCAGGGCTTCAGTGGTAAACAGGTGTTCCATTTTACCCTCTGGGTAATTTTTATATTTTACTTAACAGGGAATAGGGACTATTTGATATAAGTCCATCAATTCCTCTGTGTCAATAGTTCCTGACTTCTATAAGCGAGGCCAGTCATGGATAAAATTTGGAAATATCTGGTGTTTCCGGTACTGCTGATGGGAAGTGGCGTATGGGGAGCAACCGTTGAACCGGTTTTGCCAGTCGCTGCCAGGTTATGAAGAAAGCCAATGTTATCCATCAGGGGGCTCCGGTGCCCTGTGAGCGCTTAAGAGTAGTAAAGTTCAGTTATAGGGATTTTGATGAAAAATTTCACAATGACGGTGAGGTGGTTGTCATGGATGCTGTTGCCCATCATGTGGCTGATATTTTTGATACCCTGTTAAAGAGCCGGTATCCACTTCATCAGGCAAAAGGGATGGAGCATTTTAATGGCAATGATGATGACTATGCCTATTGGATTAAGGAAAATCTGAAAGGGACGTCACTGTTGGCTATTTATGGCAGTAACCCAAAGGGGCTTGAGGCGCTGATTGAAAAACCGGTCAGAGCCTCACCTATGTGTGTCAGGGGGCATTAATTTGCCCCTGACACTCCGGGTTTATCGTTTATCCAGTGCTATAAAATCCCGTTTAACCGGCCCAGTGTAGAGTTGGCGTGGGCGACCAATGCGATATTCGCCACTGATCATTTCGTGCCAATGGGCAATCCAGCCAGGCGTCCGGCCTGTGGCAAAGATAACAGTGAACATCTCGGTGGGAATGCCCAGCGCCTTCAGGATGATGCCAGAATAGAAATCCACATTGGGATAGAGTTTCTTCTTGATGAAGTACTCATCCTCCAATGCAATTTTCTCCAGGCGTTTGGCGATCTTGAACAGTGGATCGTCATGCAGCCCCAGTTCGTTAAGCACTTCGTCACAGGTTTGTTTCATAACCTTGGCCCGAGGGTCAAAGTTCTTGTAGACCCGGTGACCGAATCCCATCAGTCTGAAGGGGTCATCCTTATCTTTTGCCTTGGCAATAAATGTATCGATGTTTTTGGCATCACCGATTTCAGCCAGCATATTAAGCACAGCTTCATTGGCTCCCCCGTGGGCAGGCCCCCAAAGTGCGGCAATGCCTGCGGCAATACAGGCAAATGGGTTGGCACCGCTGGAACCGGCCAGTCGAACGGTGGATGTTGAGGCATTTTGCTCATGGTCAGCATGGAGCAAAAAGATTCTATCCATGGCCTTTGCAAGAACCGGGTTAACCTCGTAATCCTCGCAGGGAGTGGCGAACATCATATGCAGGAAATTGCCGGAGTAGCCAAGGTCATTTCTGGGGTAGATAAAAGGTTGGCCAATGGAATATTTATAGGCCATGGAGGCCAGTGTGGGCATTTTTGAGATCAGCCGATAGGCTGCCACTTCCCGGTGCCTTTCATTGGTGATATCCAGGGAGTCATGATAGAAGGCGGAGAGCGCGCCTACGACACCGCACATAATGGCCATGGGATGGGCATCTCGCCGGAAGCCACTGAAAAACTCTATCATTTGCTCGTGGACCATGGTGTGATCCGTGATGGTTTTTTCAAAGTGCTTCTTTTCCTTTTTATTCGGTAGCTCGCCATAAAGCAAGAGATAGCAGGTCTCAAGGTAGTCAGAATGTTCTGCTAACTGCTCAATAGGGTAGCCACGGTGAAGGAGAGTGCCCTTGCCTCCATCAATAAAAGTAATTTTTGATTCGCAGGATGCCGTGGATACAAAACCAGGGTCGTATGTGAACAGACCATTGGCAGTCAGGCTTTGAACATTGACAACATCCGGCCCCATGGAGCCGGAGTATATTGGTAGCTCCAAAGCCGGTTCTTTATCATTGAGGGAAAGGGTTGCTTTCTTTTCAGCCATGTATGGGCTCCTGTCACGCTGCTTCGTCTGGTTATAGTTCGTGGGACCCTGTTGAGGGTAGTTATTTTTAGGATGGGTCCAATTGTTGCAGTTTGCCCACTATAGAATGATAAAAGTTTTTGTCAAACGTGGTTTTTTGTTAGAGGGGGTATAGGTATTTTGTGTTGTGTTATTTGTATGTTGTCTTATGAGTTAGTGTGATTGTAATGATGTTTGGGAGTATATATACTGGGAAGTCGAAGTCGTAGAGGTTTATGAGGGGAAACGGGCTGTTAATTTCTGTGACTTTGGAGTGTTCGTATCCGCTTTCATGAAATCCCGGGGAGCGGTCCTGTAGGTTGCTCTTCTGCTGTAGTGTGCGCCGTTCAGGCGTTGGAGCGAATCAAGTGAATAACAAAAGACCAGTCAATCTCGATATAACCACGATCAAGTTGCCGTTACCGGCCTATACCTCAATCCTTCACAGGGTTGCCGGTGTGTTGCTTTTTTTCGGTGTCGGCATTTTTCTGTATGGACTGGAGCTGTCGCTGGTTTCTGAAGAATCGTTCGAATTGTTGAAAGGGCTTATGGCCAGCATGCCGGTAAAGCTCTCAATATGGATTGTTATTTCAGCACTGATTTACCATTTTGTCGCGGGTATAAAACACTTGTTGATGGATGTTGATATCGGTGATGGCAAGCAGTCCGGCAAAGTTGGTGCAGTGATTACACTGTTAGTGTCTGCTGTACTGATTATTCTTGCGGGGGTGTGGATATGGTAACCAATATTACCAACTTGTCCCGAAGTGGACTCTATGACTGGATGCTGCAGAGACTGACGGCCATCATCCTGGGTGTCTACTCGATCTTTCTGGTGGGGTATATCCTTCTTAACCCTGATATGGAGTACAGTCAGTGGAAGGGGTTATTTGACCACCTTGCCATGAAAATATTCACCTTACTCTCCATTCTATCCGTGGTGGCGCACGCCTGGATTGGCATGTGGACGATTACCACTGACTACCTGAATGAGCGGGCATTTGGCAGTAAGTCCGTGTTGATTCGATTTCCCATACAACTTTTCTGCTTTATAGCCCTGTTCTGTTATATCGTCTGGGGCGCACATATTCTCTGGGGGCTTTGATTCATGGTTGCACTTCGTACCCTTACCTATGATGCGATCGTTATAGGTGGAGGCGGCGCCGGTATGCGTGCTGCACTGCAGTTGACGGAAGCAGGGATCAAAACCGCCTGTGTGACCAAGGTGTTTCCAACCCGCTCCCATACAGTTTCTGCCCAGGGTGGGATAACCTGTGCTATCGCCAGTGATGATCCCCAGGATGACTGGCGCTGGCATATGTATGATACGGTGAAGGGGTCTGATTATATCGGTGATCAGGATGCCATTGAGTATATGTGCTCCGTTGGTCCGCAAGCCGTTTTTGAGCTGGAGCACATGGGGCTGCCATTTTCCAGAACAGAGGAGGGGCGTATTTATCAGCGTCCCTTCGGTGGTCAGTCAAAAGATTTTGGCAAAGGGGGACAGGCTGCCAGAACCTGTGCGGCAGCCGATCGTACCGGACATGCTTTATTGCACACGCTTTACCAGGCTAATTTGAAAGGCGGAACCACCTTTTTAAATGAATGGTACGCCGTTGATCTGGTAAAAAATCAGAAAGGCCAGGTGGCCGGTGTTATTGCCCTCTGTATTGAGACGGGAGAGACCGCCTATATCAAGAGTAAGGCGACGGTACTGGCCACCGGTGGATCCGGCCGTATTTACGCCTCTACCACCAACGCCCTGATCAATACCGGTGATGGTATCGGCATGGCATTGAGGGCGGGTTATCCCATGCAGGATATGGAAATGTGGCAATTCCACCCCACCGGCATTCATGGTGCGGGAACCCTGGTGACAGAGGGGTGCCGGGGTGAAGGGGGCTATTTAATTAATAGTGAGGGTGAGCGTTTTATGGAACGCTATGCCCCGAATGCCAAAGATCTGGCTGGCCGGGATGTGGTTGCCCGTTCCATGATTATAGAAATTCTGGAAGGCCGGGGATGTGGTCCTAATAAAGATCATGTTTTATTGAAGCTTGATCACTTGGGGGCTGAAACCCTTCACCTGCGTTTACCGGGTATTTGTGAGCTGTCCAGCACATTTGCCCATGTTGATCCGGTTGAGGCGCCGATTCCGGTGATTCCAACCTGTCATTACATGATGGGCGGGGTGCCTACCAATGTGGGTGGCCAGGCCCTGCGTCAGGATGCCAGCGGTAATGACGAAGTGATTGAAGGGCTTTATGCCTGTGGTGAGGCGGCCTGTGTTTCTGTGCATGGAGCCAATAGACTGGGTGGTAATTCATTGCTTGACCTGGTGGTGTTCGGACGGGCTGCGGGCCTTCAGATAGAAAAGAGCCTGAAAGAAGGTTTTGACTCTGTGGATGCTTCAGACAGCGATATTGATGCAGCACTGTCCCGTTTGAATCGATTGAACCAAACGAGTCAGGGAGAGAAAGTGGTAGAGGTTCGCAGGGATCTCCAGAACACCATGCAGCTTTATTTCGGTGTATTCCGCGAAGGGGAGAGCATGCAAACGGGGCTTAAAAAGCTGGATGAAATCCGTGAGCGCATCAACGCCCTTCACCTGGAAGATAAAAGCCTGGCATTTAATACGGCACGTATTGAGGCTCTGGAGCTTGAGAATCTCTATGAAGTGGCTCATGCCACGGCCGTTGCTGCCGAAGAGCGTAAAGAGTCCAGGGGAGCCCATGCCCGGAATGATTATACGGAGCGGGATGATACAAACTGGTTGGCGCATTCCCTGTATTGCCCAACAACCAAACGAGTGACCAAACGCAAGGTTAATTTTGCTCCCAAAACCATGGAGGCATTTCCACCCAAGGCCAGAACTTATTAAGAGAGGCATGAGAACTATGAAGGTAAGTGTCTATCGTTACAATCCTGAGACCGATGCCAAGCCCTATATGCAGGACTTTAGCGTTGAAATCCCGGAGGGTAAGGATTTAATGGTCCTGGATGTTTTACATTTGATCAAGGAGCAAGATCCGGGGCTCGCCTATCGTCGCTCCTGTCGTGAGGGCGTTTGTGGCTCTGATGGAATCAGTATTTCCGGAAATAATGGCTTGGCTTGTATTACACCCCTTTCAGAGGTTGTGAAAGGCAACAGGCTGGTATTGAGGCCTTTACCGGGGCTTCCGGTGATTCGGGACCTGGTGGTTGATATGGGGCTATTTTATAAACAGTACGAAAAAATAAAGCCCTATCTGATTAATGAAGAACCGGTTCCTGCTATTGAGCGGCTCCAGTCGCCGGAAGACAGGGCTAAGCTGGATGGGCTTTATGAATGTATCCTTTGTGCCTGTTGCTCCACTGCCTGCCCCTCTTTCTGGTGGAATCCTGATAAGTTTGTAGGTCCTTCGGGCTTGCTCCAGGCTTACCGTTTCCTGGCAGATAGCCGGGATACAGCTACAGAGGAGCGACTGGCTGACCTGGATGACCCATTCAGTGTCTTTCGCTGTCGGGGCATTATGAACTGTGTCAGTGTTTGTCCAAAGGGGTTGAATCCTACCCGGGCTATCGGGCATATAAGACAAATGTTGTTTAAGAGTGCCACTTGATATTGAACCATACCATCTTAGTCAATAGCATCTATGTTTTTGGAATTGTTCACAGGTTGATCTGGTGATAAGGAGAGGCCTGTGTTTAACTTGAAATTGCCTACAGTTTATCCATTGGGGTACTAACCATGCAAGAAGGTGTGATGCAGCGGATGTGGAATACTGGCCACATTGCCGGGGGGAATGCTGCATACGTCGAGGAACTCTATGAGCGCTACTTGAGGGAACCCAATGGTGTGCCGCAGGAGTGGCGGGATTATTTCGAAAAACTGCCTTCGGTCAATGGCAGCAGCCCGGATGTCCCTCACTCCACTGTTCGGGAACATTTTCTGTTGTTGGCGCAACAGCGTCAGAGTTCAAGACCGGTTCAGGCCGGTGTCGTTGCCAGTGACCATGAACGTAAACAGGTTCAGGTACTCAGGCTTATCAGTGCTTTCCGTATTCGGGGTCATCAAAAGGCCACCATCGACCCTCTAGGTATTATGAAGAGACATTCTGTTCCGGATTTATCGCTGGAATACCATGGTCTCAGTGAAGCGGACCTGGATACGGAATTTCAGGCTACCACGCTGTTTATTGGCAAAGAATATGCCTCTTTGAGGGAAATTAGGGACGCGCTGACAGCAACCTATTGTGGCTCTGTTGGTGGGGAGTTTATGCATATTTCCAATACCGAAGAGCGGCGCTGGTTCCAGAGTCGGATGGAAAGTGTCAGGGGGCAGCCGGATATCGGGGTGTCAGCAAAGCAGCATTTGCTGGAGCGCCTGACTGCCGCGGAAGGGCTGGAAAAATACCTGGGTACCAAATTTCCAGGCACCAAGCGGTTTGGCCTTGAGGGCGGGGAGTCCCTGATTCCCATGCTGGATGAAACTATTCAGCGGGCAGGCTCCTATGGTGCCAAAGAAATCGTGATCGCTATGGCTCACCGGGGGCGTCTGAATGTACTGGTCAATATTTTGGGCAAGAACCCGGCGGAGCTGTTTGAAGAGTTTGAAGGGAAAAAGCAGGTAGACATGGGTTCTGGTGATGTTAAGTACCACCAGGGATTCTCATCTAACGTCATGACACCGGGTGGCGAAGTGCACCTGGCTTTGGCCTTTAATCCTTCACACCTGGAAATTGTAACACCCGTGGCTGAAGGCTCTGTCAGGGCCCGGCAGGATCGTCGTTCAGACGTGTCGGGCAAGATGGTAGTCCCTGTTGCTATTCACGGTGATGCGGCCTTTGCCGGGCAGGGCGTGGTGATGGAAACCATGCAGATGTCCCAGACCCGGGCATACAAGACCGGCGGTACTATCCACATCGTCATCAATAATCAGGTGGGCTTTACCACCAGTCGTCGTGAGGATGTCCGTTCCACAGAGTACTGTACTGATGTTGCCAAGATAGTCGGTGCTCCGATTCTTCATGTTAATGGTGATGATCCTGATGCGGTTCAGTTTGTCACTAAGTTGGCTCTCGACTATCGCATGGAATTTGGCAAGGACGTTGTCATTGACCTGGTTTGTTATCGTCGGCGGGGACACAATGAGGCCGATGAGCCTTCGGCAACCCAGCCCATGATGTATCAGGTCATCAAAGGCCATATCACCACCCGTGACCTGTATGCCGCCAAATTGTTAGAGCAGGGGGCATTGACGGCGGAGGAGGATAAGCGGCAGATTGATGCCTACCGGGAGGCGCTTGATAATGGCGAGCATGTGGTTAAGTCCTTGGTCAAGGAACCCAATAAAGAACTGTTTGTTGACTGGACTCCTTATTTAGGACACGAATGGACGGCCCGCCATGATACCCGGGTGGCTCTGGGCACATTGCGGGAGCTTGGGCAAAAGCTGGGTGAGTTTCCCGAAGGCTTTATACTGCAGCGACAGGTGAGCAAGATCGTTGATGACCGCCGTAAAATGGTGGCGGGTGCCCAGCCTCTTAATTGGGGGTGTGCTGAAGTGCTGGCCTACGCCACACTGTTGATGGAAGGGCATCCGGTCAGAATCACCGGCCAGGATGTGGGTAGGGGAACCTTTTCCCACCGCCATGCGGTATTCCACAACCAGAAAGACGGCACCTCCATTGCCCCACTGGCGCACCTGGCTGAGGATCAGCCTCGCTTCCAGCTCTGGGACTCTCTTCTGTCAGAGGAAGCAGTGCTGGCGTTCGAATACGGTTACTCAACAACAACACCCAGTGCCCTGGTGGTCTGGGAAGCCCAGTTTGGTGACTTTGCCAATGGTGCCCAAGTGGTCATCGACCAGTTTATTACCAGTGGTGAGCATAAATGGGGACGTTTGTGCGGTTTGACCATGCTGCTTCCCCACGGCTACGAAGGGCAAGGGCCTGAACATTCATCCGCCCGGCTTGAGCGTTATTTGCAGTTATGTGCCCAGCATAATGTCCAGGTGTGCGTACCAACCACACCCGCCCAGGTTTTTCATATGCTGCGCAGGCAGGTTTTGCGCCCTCTGCGAAAACCATTAGTTGCATTTACTCCCAAAAGCCTGCTGCGTCATAAACTGGCAGTGTCTACCCTGGAAGAACTGTCAGAAGGTGGGTTCCAAACTATTATTCCCGAGATCGATGAGCATGATCCATCTGCCATTCGTCGTCTGATTATGTGCAGTGGTAAGGTTTATTACGACCTTTTGGATAAAAAACGCTCGGAACTTATCGAAGATACCGTTATTATTCGCATCGAACAACTCTATCCTTTTCCACAGGATGACCTGGATAACCTGATAAAGCGTTATCAAAATCTTGAGCATGTGGTCTGGTGCCAGGAAGAGCCCATGAATCAGGGGGCCTGGTATTGTAGCCAGCATCACTTGCGAAGGTCTGTTGCTGTTCACCCCAAATCCCTGCTGCTGAATTATGCGGGAAGGGAGGGGTCGGCAGCACCCGCTTGCGGTTATATGTCGATGCATGTTGAAGAACAGCAAAAGCTGGTGGACGACGCGTTTACTGTTTAGTCAGGTATATCTCTTCGTGCACCCTGTATAAAAGTATGGTTAAGGAACAATAATGGCCACTGAAATCAAAGCACCTACTTTTCCTGAGTCTGTCGCTGATGGCACTGTTGCTACCTGGCATAAAAAACCAGGTGAGTCCTGCAGCCGGGACGAGTTATTGGTGGATATCGAAACAGACAAGGTTGTTCTTGAGGTGGTGGCGCCAGCAGATGGACAGCTGAGCGAAATAGTGAAGGATGAGGGGGATGTGGTTCAAAGTGGTGAACTGATCGCCCGGTTTGAAGAGGGCGCTGTTGCAGCACCTGCCCAGGCCAAGCCTGAGGCCAGTGCGCCTGCTGCAGCAGGAGGAAATGAACCTGTTTTAAGTCCTGCGGCTCGCCGCATGGCTGATGAACAGGGTATAGATCCAGCAGCGCTTACAGGAACCGGCAAAGGTGGTCGTATAACAAAAGAAGATGTTATGCGTCATATCGAACAGTCAGGTCAAACACAGACCAGTGATGCCAAGTTTGCACCACAGCCGGTTGTTGCTGCTCCTGAGGCAATAGCTGTACCTTTATCTGAAGGTGATAGAGCTGAAAAACGGGTGCCCATGACACGGCTTCGCGCCCGTGTTGCCCAGCGGTTGGTAGAGGCTCAGCAAACAGCCGCCATGTTGACGACATTTAACGAAGTTAACATGAAGCCTGTTATGGAATTAAGGACTCGTTACAAGGATCAGTTTGAGAAACAGCACGGCGTTCGCCTTGGCTTCATGTCTTTCTTTGTCAAGGCATGTACTGAAGCCCTGAAGCGTAGTCCGGCGGTCAACGCATCCATTGATGGCAATGACATCGTCTATCATGGTTATCAGGATGTGGGGGTTGCCGTTTCCAGTGACAGGGGATTGGTTGTTCCGGTACTGCGGAACGCCGAGCATATGAGCCTTGCTGATGTTGAGAATCGAATACGGGAGTATGGACTTAAAGCCAAAGAAGGAAAGCTGTCCATCGATGATATGACGGGTGGCACCTTTACTATCTCCAATGGCGGGGTATTTGGCTCACTGCTTTCAACACCTATTCTGAACCCTCCCCAGTCCGCTATTTTGGGTATGCATAAAATTCAGGAGCGGCCAATGGCTGTGAGTGGCAAGATTGAGATCTTGCCCATGATGTATTTGGCGTTATCCTACGATCACCGCTTACTTGATGGTAAAGAAGCCGTAACGTTCCTGGTTACCATTAAGGAATTGCTGGAAGATCCTGCAAGAATTCTGCTGGAATTATAGGTTTTTTATCAGGTGGCGTTTTGTAGCCACCATTTACCCTTTGTTTGGATGAGAACTTATGTCAAATCAGTTCGACGTGGTAGTCATCGGTGCCGGCCCTGCAGGTTATGTCTGTGCCATTCGCGCAGCTCAACTGGGACTGAAAACTGCCTGCATCGAGAAGTGGTCCGATGACAAGGGCAACCCTTCCCTGGGGGGAACCTGCCTTAATGTAGGCTGTATTCCTTCCAAAGCATTGCTCGATAGTTCACACAAGTTTATTGAAGCGCAGGAAGATTTTGCACTCCATGGCATCAACCACAGTGGTGTTGAGATGGATGTGCCACAGATGATTGCTCGTAAAAACAAGATTGTTAAGACCTTGACCACGGGCGTAGCCGGTCTGTTTAAGGCTAACGGGGTAACCCTGCTTCAGGGTGCTGGTAAAGTCCTGGCAGGCAAGAAGGTGGAACTGACCAAGGTGGACGGCTCCGTAGAAATTATTGAAACAGAAAACACAGTGATTGCCACGGGCTCCCGTCCCGTTGAAATTCCACCGACACCGCTGACTGAGGGTGTGATTGTGGATTCCACCGGAGCCCTGGAGTTTCAGGAAGTGCCCAAGCGTCTCGGTGTTATTGGTGCGGGTGTTATTGGCCTGGAACTGGGCAGTGTCTGGGGACGGCTGGGTGCCGAGGTTATTGTGCTGGAAGCTATGGATCGGTTCCTGGCAGCTGCTGACCAGCAAATCGCCAAGGAATCCATGAAGATCTTTAAGAAGCAGGGACTGGATATTCGCCTGGGTTCCCGTGTGACGGCTTCTGAAGTTAAGGGCAAAGAAGTTGAAGTTACTTATGTGGATGCTGATAGCAACGAGCATAAAGTGACCTTTGACAAATTAATTGTTGCAGTGGGTCGCCGCCCATACACAGAAGGCTTGCTGGCCCCTGACAGTGGTGTCAATCTGGATGAGCGTGGTTTCATCTTTGTGGATGAGCATTGTCGTACAGATGTGCCTGGTGTCTATGCCATCGGTGATGTAGTTCGTGGCCCTATGCTGGCGCATAAAGGCAGTGAAGAAGGTATCGTGGTTGCTGAACTGATTGCTGGTCAAAAGGCACAGATGAACTATGAACTGATTCCATCCGTTATTTATACCCATCCGGAAATTGCCTGGGTCGGCAAGACTGAGGAAGAAGTCAAAGCCAGCGGTGATGAGTATAAGGTGGGTACTTTCCCATTTGCCGCCAGCGGACGGGCGCTGGCTGCCAATGAGAGTCATGGTATTGTCAAGGTTATTGCTGACAAGGCCACTGATCGTATCCTGGGTGTTCATGTGGTTGGACCCAGTGCCGCAGAACTGGTTCAGCAAGGCGTTATTGCCATGGAATTTGCTGCCAGCAGTGAAGACCTGGCTTTGACTATTTTCTCTCACCCAACGCTCAGTGAAGCACTGCATGAAGCTGTACTGGCCGTTGATGGTCATGCTATTCACATTGCAAACCGTAAGCGTCGCTAAGCACGCGCAGTAAAACGAAGCCGGGTGCGGCTTCATTGCACGCAAGGCATAATGATTTGCCGTTATGTCTTGCGGCGTTCTCTGGTATAGGGTTTCAGTAGCGCTGTTCCGTTTAGCTAAAGCAAATGGTTTTATAAAAAAGTTCAGGCGACAGTACCCCTGGTTAAAACCCTTTACCACTCGAAGGATGTGAATTAAGCAGTTAATTTTAACAACAAAAATGGTGGCGTCAGTATGAATCTTCATGAATACCAGGCCAAACAACTGTTTGCAGAATATGGTCTGCCTGTGTCCCTTGGTGTTGCAGCCGATACTGCCAAAGAAGCGGCAGAAGCTGCTGATAAAATTGGCGGGAATCAATGGGTGGTAAAGGCTCAGGTTCACGCAGGTGGTCGAGGTAAGGCTGGAGGGGTTAAGCTTGTTACTAGCAAGGATGAGATAAAAGCCTTTGCCAAGCAGTGGCTGGGCAAAAATCTTGTCACCTACCAAACCGATGAAAATGGCCAGCCCGTTAGTAAAATTCTGGTGGAGAGTTGCACAGAAATAGCGCAGGAACTCTACCTGGGAGCCGTTGTTGATCGATCCAGCCGTAAAATTGTTTTTATGGCTTCTACGGAAGGTGGGGTTGAAATTGAAAAGGTAGCCGAAGAAACTCCCGAAAAGATTATCAAGGCGGTTATTGATCCCTTAACAGGCGCACAGCCTTATCAGGGACGTGAACTTGCCTTTAAGTTAGGTCTTGAAGGTAAACAGATAAAACAGTTTACCAATATTTTTGTCAATCTGGCCCGGCTCTTTCAGGATTGCGACCTCGCCCTTATGGAAATAAATCCGCTGGTTATTACCAAAGAGGGCGACCTTCACTGCCTTGATGCCAAAATTAATATTGACAGTAACGCGCTTTATCGCCAACCCAAGCTAAAGGCGATGCATGATCCTTCCCAGGAAGATGCCCGGGAAGCCCACGCCGCTCAGTGGGAGTTAAATTATGTGGCCCTGGAAGGCAATATAGGCTGTATGGTTAATGGGGCTGGGCTGGCTATGGGAACCATGGATATTGTCAAGCTTCATGGTGGTGCGCCTGCTAACTTTCTTGATGTTGGCGGAGGGGCCACCCAGGAACGTGTTACGGAAGCCTTTAAAATTATTTTATCCGACGAAAGTGTTCAGGCCGTCCTGGTGAATATTTTTGGCGGGATTGTGCGGTGTGATCTGATTGCAGACGGTATTATTGGTGCAGTCAAGGAAGTGGGTGTCACTGTTCCCGTTGTTGTCAGGTTGGAAGGCAATAATGCGGATCTGGGGGGAGAAAAACTGGCCGATAGTGGTCTGGATATTATAGCTGCCAGTACTCTGACAGAAGCGGCTCAGCAGGTGGTTAAAGCTGCGGGGGGAAAATAATGAGCATTCTTATTGATAAAAATACTAAAGTTATCTGTCAGGGATTTACGGGGTCACAGGGTACCTTTCACTCCGAGCAGGCCATTGCCTATGGCACTAAAATGGTGGGCGGTGTTACCCCGGGCAAAGGTGGGCAAACCCACTTGGAATTACCTGTGTTCAATACGGTTGGGGAAGCCGTTGATAAAACCGGAGCCGATGCTTCTGTCATTTATGTTCCGGCACCTTTTTGTAAGGACTCCATTCTGGAGGCAGCTAATTCTGGTATTAAACTGATTGTTTGTATCACTGAGGGCATTCCTACCCTGGATATGCTGGAGTGTAAGGTGAAGTGTGATGAGTTGGGTGTCAGGCTGATTGGCCCGAACTGTCCGGGGGTGATTACGCCGGGACAGTGCAAAATAGGCATTATGCCTGGCCATATTCATTTACCGGGCAAGGTGGGTATTGTCTCCCGATCCGGCACATTAACTTATGAAGCTGTGAAACAGACAACCGACTTTGGTTTTGGCCAGTCTACCTGTGTGGGGATTGGTGGTGATCCTATTCCAGGATCGAATTTTATCGATATCCTTAAGCTCTTTGAACAAGATACAAAAACGGAAGCCATTGTAATGATTGGTGAGATCGGCGGTTCAGCAGAAGAAGAGGCCGCCGCTTTTATCAAAGACAATGTTTCAAAGCCGGTGGTATCTTATATTGCGGGTGTTACGGCGCCTCCTGGCAAGCGAATGGGGCATGCAGGTGCCATTATTTCTGGAGGTAAAGGGACAGCTGAAGAAAAATTTACTGCACTTGAGTCGGCTGGCGTTAAAACGGTGAGAAGTCTGGCAGATATTGGTGAGGCGCTAAAAGAGGCCACCGGCTGGTAATCCTGTTTTTGCAAGTTTTTCCTTATTCCCTGCAACTGGCTCTTTTGCTCAATGTAAAAGAGCTTTTCTTTATCAACTGCCATTTTAGACAGTGTGGGTACTGTTGAGGTGTTATCCTAAATCCATCCATCAGCCCCTAGTAGTTTCCGCAAATTAAATGCTTTTTTGTATGCCAGTATGCGGAATGTCGCTATGGCTGATTTCTGCCGGTTTCTAATAGTCTTTCCATCTTTTTAGCTAAGGAGCCCGCCTATGGATGCCCCTCATCCGAATCCAGATAAATACCGGCTAATCAGAGCTCTTCGGCCCTTTTCTTACTCTGTAGCATTGGTGACCTGTGGGCTGGGTGTTGTCCTGGCCTATGTACATAACCAGGGTAATGTCTCCCGAGCAGCTCTGGTTATTATTGCTGGTGTTTTGTTGCAGGCAGCATCCAACCTGGCTAATGATCATGCGGACTTGCTATTTTGGAAGCAGCGAACCGGCCACTTGGCAAATGAGGTGATTAAGCAAATAAAACTGAATTGTTTGATTGCCGTAGTCGTGACCATAATTGGCTGTTTAATAGGTATTTGGCTGACAGTGGAGGTGGGCTGGCCTCTTATGCTATTGGGATTGGTTGGTGTTATTGGAGGATACAGCTATACAGGTGATCCCATTAACTATAAGCAAATGGGATTGGGAGTTCCTGCCGTTTTTCTGTTTACCGGTGTGCTGATGGTCTCGGGTGCTTATTATGCAGTTACAGGTCAATGGGATAATCAGGTGATTTGGACCGCCATACCTGTGAGTCTGCTGTCGTCGGCGTTGCTACTGTCAAATGAGATCAGGGATTATCTTGATGACCGTAGTAATTCCATACGCACATTAACCGTACGCACAGGTATGGGGCCTGCAAAAGTCATTTATGGATTATTACTGTTTCTGGTGTATCCCGTTAGCTTTTATCTTTTCTGGAAAGGGTTTTTAAATAATCCGCTTTATTTATTGCCCTCTTTATTATTTGTCTGGCAACCCATAAAGCTGCTTTCCAGTAATGCAGGGGATATTCAACTGGTCAGACTTCCTCCACTAACCGGACGTTTTTTTCTGGTATTTGGTGTTGGCTATATATTAAGTGTGCTTTAGCAAAATCGTCGTAAACCCTCGCCCAATCGGGCGAGGATATAAGTGGAATGCTTAATAGGGAGGGCGTTCGCCCCTCCTTTTTTTAATTTGTCCAGGCTGGTTTACCCTGTTCTCTTAAATCAACCGCTTCGGGTAAAAATAAGTCATCAGGCGAAGCGGGGAAGTGGTCAGATGGAGCTTCTTTACTATTTTTTTGCAAAAGTTTTAATTTGCTAAAGCGATTCTGGGAAGCATTAGCAAGGGTTTCTGAGTTGCGCATAATGGTTGGGCGTACAAATAACATGAGATTACGCTTTGTGGTGCGATGATTATCGTATTTAAACAGGTTGCCCAAAATGGGGATATCACCGAGTAATGGCACTTTATTTTTACTTTTTGATCTATCATCTTGAAGCAAGCCACCAATGACGATGGTTTGGCCATCATCAACAATAATAGTTGTTTTAAGCGTTCGGTTATCATAAATAATATCATCAGTGCTTTTTTCACTGGAGCGGCGGGTTGATATTTCTTGCTCCAGCTCCAGCCTTAAACTGTTTTTCTCACTTAAATGAGGGGTTATCTTGAGCTTGATACCAATATCCTTTCGTTCAGTCGTAGTGAATGGGTTGGTGCTGTCTTTTTGGCTTGATGTTTGATACGAACCGGTCTTAATGGGAATGTTTTCACCAACAAGGAATTCAGCTTCCTGGTTGTCCAGGGTCAGGAGACTGGGTGTTGAAAGAATGTTGTTATTGGTTTTCGTACTCAGGGCATGAACCAATACACCAAAATTCTTGTCTCGTAATGCTAAAGTCCCCAGATTGAGGGATGTATTTTTAACAATCTCCCCTGTTATAGAGCTGAGGCTGCCGCTGCCAATTTGATCATCGGTGCCGCCACGATTGGCTTTGGTGTTCCTGCCGTCAATGCCCCATTGAATGCCTAATGCGTCGTTAATACCGCCAGTGACTTCAACAATAGCTGCCTCAAGCAGAACCTGTGCCCTGGGCCTGTCTAGCTGACGGACAATCTGCTCCATAGTCTTAAGCGTGTCCGGGTCCGCAATCATGACCAGGGCATTTTGGGTTTCATCGGCTTTAACAAATATATTTTTGGCAAGTTTGCTGCCTTTGCCATCCGTTTTTGTCTGGGATTGTTTTCCCTGGCTTCTTGATGAAGTGGGAGGTTGTGGCTGACTGGGGGGTTGTCCCTGCCCCTTTTTGGCCTGGGTATCCTGGATGGTGTCGGATGCCTCTGAAAGAATTTCGGCCAGGTTTTTGGCATCTCCATAACTTAGAAACATGACTTTGGTGGTGGATTTACGGATACCTTCCCGGTCGAGGGTTTCAACCAGCTTGCGAACCCTGGCTCGCTTGCTGGCATTACCTTTTACCACAAGGCGGTTACTCAGCTCATCGGCAATGACCTGAAGTCCGGCGGGTAATTGACCTTTTCCAGTGATCAGGGTGTCCTGGATGATTTTGGCCACATCACCCACCCAGGCATGTTTTAGCTGGAGTACTTCATAATCGTTATTGCTGGCTTCATCCAGTTCTTTCACCAGTTTGCTGATCCGTTCAACATTATCAGCAAGATCGCTGACAATCACAGCATTGCTTGATGCCGATGCAGCTGCATGCCCGTATTGTGCAATCAATGGTCTGATAATGGGAATGACTTCCACAGAAGAAACGCTATGAAGCTCAATGACTTTTGTTGTCATGATGGCATCACGAGGTTTTTCCTGTCCGTGGCCGCTGGAGGTTTTTGCGGTAGTGCTTGGAACGATAT
The DNA here is from genome assembly GCF_025643335.1 of Endozoicomonas sp. Mp262. Lineage (NCBI taxonomy): Bacteria > Pseudomonadati > Pseudomonadota > Gammaproteobacteria > Oceanospirillales > Endozoicomonadaceae > Endozoicomonas > Endozoicomonas sp. Mp262. The sequence goes on from NZ_CP092489.1 coordinate 3,263,411, forward strand.
TCATAATACGTCCCTTGGGGATTACGGTATAGCCGTTAGCAGTCAGTACTTCCAGAAAAACATCATAAACCTGATCCCTGGTCAGGGGCTTGCTGGAAATGACGGTAACGGTGTTGCCTCCTTTTATTCTGGGATCAATGACAAAGGTTTCTTCCGTGATTTTTGCTATTTGAGCTATAAATTCACGAATATCTGCATTTTGCTGATTCAAGGCCCACCGCTTTTCTGTGCTGGCTTGGGCCTTAGCATTTTGAGGTATAGCAGCCGTGGCTGGAGCGGCAGCTTCTGCAAAGGCATGCCCACAAATTATCAGGGAAAGCATGGCCGAGTGAAATAGCTGTTTGTAGACTGTTCTGGCTGTCAAAGGGCTGGTAGTCATCACAAAACCATTGAGTGAAAGAGTTTTAATTCTTTTATGGGCTTCCTTGATTAGCCTGCTGTAGTTGCTCTCTGAGCTTTCGCATCCGCTCTTCAAGTGAGTCACCGTCCGGCTGTTTAGTATAGTCGTCTCTTGGCTTTGTATCGGACTGAGGTTTGTGCGAAGGTGCATGATATGCATTAATCCCTTTTGATTCTTTTGCTGCATCAGGGAAAGGCAGTATCTCCAGTTGCCCGTTTCTCATCAGAACCACATGATCTGAATGAATTTCTGAAAGTGTTGCCCCTCCGGGAAGGCTGTCGCCTACCTGGTAAAGCTTATCCTGGTTGCCACCTTCGATAATGGCACTGCTTCCCGGTTGTTCCAGCAATCCTGATAAAGCGCCATGCAGAGTCAGATTAAGCCTTGTTTTAGGGATATCGGCGGTTTTAGGCTGAGCTTCAGGCCGTTCATTGGAGCCAAACAGTAATTGAAAGTCGTTGGGCTTAAGTTGCTGTCGGGTATTATCTTTTGCCTGGATATTGTTCTGCGGGAAGCCTCTGGTTGCGGTAGTTGCTGTTGTATAGGCTTCATATCCTTTGTAACTTAAACTGACGGACATGACAGAAAGCAAAAGCAAAGTGATGAGCTGGCGGTTATGCCTGTGTCCCCATTTGAAGCAGGATGCTATCACTTTATTTTTCATAATAATCTCTTATCAGGAGGTAAAAGATGGCTGGTGAGCTATTATCTTTAGTACAACTAATAAAAGCATAAGAGTGCTTTTTTTTAAAGAAATGGCTGACCTGTTAGAAGATAACAACTAGGTTTTTTTTAATAAACATAATGTTGTATCTGGTGAATAATCATTTTCTTAAATATCAGACAGAATTTCTTGTGCAATCAGCTTTAGTAGTACACGCGTATTATTATTTGCAACGATTGTCATGTCCAAGTTAGGAGAATATCTTGTCTAACTCTGTATCCAGCTCTGACCTGGCTTCTGATTCCGAGGACAGTACAGTAGTGCAGAATCAACGGCTTCCATTTACTTTTGCCAAGAGACATGGTGTTGTGCTGCGATGGGAAGAAGAAAAGCCTTTACTGTATTTCCATATCACGCCTTCAGCCGAAATTTTTTCCGAAGCCAACCGGTTTGCAGGGGCGAGTCTGATTTACAAGGCGGTTAATGCCGAAACATTTAATGAGATTCTTTCAGAGTGCTATCACACCAATAGTAGTGAATCATTGCAGGATGCCGCGGGGTTAAGTGGCGATCTTGATTTGAGCAGCATTGCGGAAGCTGTGCCTGTAACAGAGGACTTGCTGGAACAAAGTGATGATGCACCGGTTATACGACTAATCAATGCGTTACTAACCGAGGGTATAAAAGAAGGGGCCTCGGATATTCATATTGAAACCTTTGAGAGTCATTTAATTGTCAGGATACGGGTTGATGGCATTTTAAGAGAAGTGCTTCGATTACAGCGAATGCTTGCCTCGCTGCTGGTATCAAGAATCAAGGTTATGGCCCGGTTGGATATTGCCGAAAAACGCATTCCCCAGGATGGCAGGATTTCATTGAAAGTGGCAGGCAAAGAAGTTGATGTCAGGGTTTCGACGCTACCATCCAGTAACGGTGAGAGAGTAGTACTGAGATTGCTGGATAAGGCTGCTGGCCGCTTGCAGTTAGGTCATCTTGGGATGAGTGAGAGGAATAAACGCGGTATTGAGGAGCTCCTGGGCAAACCCTATGGAATCATTCTTGTAACTGGCCCAACGGGATCGGGAAAAACCACCTCCCTTTATGCCTGCCTCACTTCTCTGAATGATAAGTGCCGGAATATTCTGACCGTTGAGGATCCTATTGAATATAACCTGGAGGGTATAGGGCAAACCCAGGTGAATACCAAGGTGGATATGACCTTTGCCAGAGGGTTGAGGGCAATATTGCGTCAGGATCCTGATGTGGTGATGGTTGGTGAGATCCGTGATACCGAGACCGCGGAAATTGCTGTTCAGGCCAGTTTAACGGGCCACCTGGTTTTATCTACATTGCATACCAATACGGCAGTAGGAGCCCTGACCCGACTACAGGATATGGGTGTTGAGCCATTTTTACTGTCATCCAGCTTGCTGGGTGTTGTTGCTCAACGGCTGGTGCGGGTGCTGTGTGAACACTGCAAGGAACCTTGTATGCCGGATGAGGCTGAGTGTGAGCAACTGGGTGTAAGCCCTGTCAGTGCTGAGGCAATATACAGGGCCAGAGGGTGTAAGGAATGCAATTTTTCTGGCTATCGCGGGAGAACAGGGATTTATGAGGTTGTTCAGGTGGATGAAAATATCCGCAGGATGATTCATGCAGGTAAGGGAGAGCAGGATATCATGGATTACGTCCGTGAAAATGCATCCAGTATCAGAGAGGATGGCAGTAGAAAAGTGCTTGCAGGAGTGACTACCCTTGAAGAAGTCCTCAGGGTCACACAAAAAGACTGATTCACTGGAGGTTAGATAAACAGGGGCTATGGCTGCATTTGAATACGTTGCCCTCGATCAGCAGGGCAAACAACAGAGGGGAACCCTTGAAGCTGACAGTGGCCGGCAGGTACGGCAGCTTCTCCGTGATAAGGCCTGGACTCCTCTTTCGGTGAATACTGTTAAGGAGCAGCGGCAAAAAAGTGCTGGTTTTTTATCTGGCTTGTTTCAACGGGGTATTTCAACCATTGAGTTGGCGAGTATAACACGGCAGCTGGCTACGTTGATTCATGCTGCGATGCCTGTGGAAGAGGCGCTTCAGGGGGTTATTGCCCAGCAGGAAAAACGCCGTTTGAAAAATATGCTGATTGCTATCCGCTCAAGAGTTCTTGAGGGCTTTACTCTTGCCCAGAGCCTTGAGGCATTTCCCCATGCATTTCCCCAGATGTACCGTGCTACAGTGGCGGCTGGTGAGCATGCGGGGTACCTTGATAAGGTCTTGAATCGCTTGGCGGACTACACTGAAGCAAGGATGCAGTCTGCCCAGAAGGTTCAGCAGGCTTTGCTCTATCCCGTTATTCTGATTATTGCGGCACTGGGTATTGTCAGTTTTTTACTGGGGTATGTGGTACCGGATGTGGTGAAGGTCTTTGTTGATACAGGACAGGATCTGCCTATTATTACCCTGATTCTTATTGCCATCAGTGAAGGGTTCCAGCGCTGGTGGCCAGCCATTTTTGCATTAATTCTGATTATTACCGGTGGTTTAAGGTATATCCTGCAACGTCCGGAAATCAGGTTTGCATGGCATCAGACCTTATTGAAACTGCCGATTGCAGGACGTTTTAGTAGAACCTTAAATGCAGCGCGCTTTGCCAGTACTTTAAGCATATTGACCCGTAGTGGCGTTTCTTTAGTAGAGGCACTGGTTATTGCTGGTCAGGTTATCAGCAATGATGCAATACGCAAGGGCGTTCAGGATGTCGCTAAAAGAGTGAGTGAAGGCGCCAGCCTCCATCATTCCCTCGCTGAAACTGGATACTTTCCCCCGCTGATGCTGCATATGATTGCCAGTGGTGAGTCAACCGGTGAGCTGGATAGTATGCTGGACAAAACAGCCCAGAATCAGCAGCAAGAGCTGGATAGCCGGATTTCAATGATATTGGGACTTTTTGAGCCTTTAATGCTGGTGGTTATGGGAGGCGTTGTGATGGTGATTGTCTTGGCTATATTGTTGCCTATTCTTAACATGAATCAGCTGCTGAATTGACCTGAAAGCGTTGGGCAGTCTTACAGAAGAAGTACTGGACAGCATAACCGGGTTTAACGTTAATAAAATAAAGATTCTGTATAAAAAGGATCTTAGACAGAGGGTGACCTTAATGAGAATGCGACTCGAAAGGGGTTTTACCCTGATTGAAATAATGGTTGTGGTAGTTATTTTGGGGATACTGGCAGCAATGGTGGCGCCTAAAATACTTAACCGTCCGGATCAGGCCAAGATTACCGTAGCTAAATCAGATATTGAAACCATCTCCCAGGCACTGGAGCTGTATCGTCTGGATAATGGTTTTTACCCTTCCACTGATCAAGGGCTGGAAGCATTGGTTCGAAAGCCTACCATGAGTCCTGAACCCAGAAGCTGGAATCCGGAAGGGTATCTGAAAAAAGCGCCTGTTGACCCCTGGGGTAATCCCTATTTGTATATTCAGCCCGGTAACCATGGAAAGTATGATCTTTATTCGTTGGGAGCTGATGGCCGTGAGGGCGGTGAAGGGATGAATGCAATGATTAAGAATTGGGAAGAAGAAGCAGACCAAAGGCGTAATCGTGCTGCTGGAGGCTAATAAACTCTAATTATGCGTAATGATTATGGTTTTTATTGAGTAAACAGGTTTTTGTAGGTCATGCATAAAGCGCGGGGACAAACACTAAATGGATTTACCTTAGTTGAGTTGTTGATTGTTCTTTTGATTATCGGTGTGTTGCTGGGAATAACCTTATTAACCTCTATTTCCGGCACTCATAAGAAGGTCAAAGAACAGGCGACCCGACTTCAGACACTTTTTTCTCAGGCTCGTGATAAGGCTTTACTTGAAAATGTAGAATATGGGTTTTCCATAGACAGTTCCGGTGGTTATCAGTGGTGGGTGCTTCCTGTGGAAAGTAAGGAATGGGAGCAGCTGGTGGACAAACCGTTTCAGCCGTACCAAATGCCAGAGGGGTTTACTGTCCAGCTTGAGACTGACGAGAGTGAAAATGCTGTCAGGGCGGTGAGTCAGGCAGAGGATAAACCAACGCTGGTCTTCTATTCGGATAGGGAGTCTACCCCGTTTGGCTTGTCTATCATTCCAGCTGGGGATCAGAAGCAGTCGATTGTGTTACAGACTGATGGGTTATCGGAAGTGGAACAATTCCGCAACCCGGATACTTCATAAACAGCTTTGAACCTTGTGTATGACTCCTGTGTAACCCAGGGTGTCAGGGAACAGGTAAAACGGGAGCCCGAGTATGAAATACCCGAACTAGGTAAGGTGCATTGATAACAGCTCCCATGAAAACAATGAAAAGCTTCAAATCATTTAATGCTTATTCTGTCATTTATCGTAAAGAATCAGGCTTTACTCTGATAGAGGTAATGGTAGCCCTTGCTATATTTGCAGTGGCTGCGTCCATGTTGATGCTGTCGGGTGGAAACAGTATTCGCCAAACCAGTTATATGCAGGAGAAGATTCTCTCAGCCCAGGTAGCAGATCAATATCTTAATAAACTCTATGTGGATCAGCGTTGGCCCGAAAAAGGGACAAGGGGACGGGTTCAGGTTTATGCCGGGTACGATTGGTATGTCAGGGAAGTGGTTCGGGAGACTAAAGTTCAGGATTTTAGACAGATTGTCACAGAGGTTTTTCCCGGAGCCATGCGTCCAGATAAAAATAAGATGCCTCTTGCCTCTCTGACCTCCTATTTGAGGAGGCCAAAAAAATGAATGTTCAGAAAGGGTTTACTCTGCTTGAGTTGATGATTGCTATTCTTATCTTTGCGATGATCAGTACAGCGGCTTATAAATTGTTTGAATCTGTAACGAAAGCCCAGCAGGTTACCGATGGGTTGCTGGATAGCCTGGATGAAATACAACGAACCCAGATCACTATTGAAAAAGATTTGATGCAAATGTCAGCAAGATCAATCAGAAATGAGTTTGGTGACAAAGAGCCAGCGGTCTTTGGGCCAACAAAAGAGGGGGATCTTCTGGTATTTACCCGGACTGGCTGGCGAAACCCATTGAATTCCACCAGAAGTGATTTGCAAAGGGTTGCCTACGCATTTGAAGAAGGTGAGTTGGTACGATATTACTGGCCAGTATTGGATCGGGCCCCTGATCCGGTTGTCATTAGACAGACCTTATTAAGTGATGTAAGGGCAGTGCAGGTTAGGTTTATGGATGAAAAAAAATTATGGAAGCCTGCCTGGCCACCCTTTAAGGAAGCGAAAGAGTCCGGCAAAAAAGAAGAGCGTGAGTCGGCCGTAATGCCTGTGGCTGTTGAAGTGGCTGTACAGCATGAGTATTACGGACTATTGGAAGCGACGATTCCTCTTATGACATTTAAAGAAAAAGAGCTTCAGGGGAAAGATGAAGAAAAAGGCGAAGGAAGTGGTTCCAAGAGACGGCAGAAAAAGCGAAATTTTGATGAAGAAGAGTTTGAGGAGGATGAACGTTGAATCAATTCCTGAACTCCCGTTATTCCGGACAACAAAAAGGCGTGGCATTGCTGTATGTACTGCTGCTTTTTTCGATGATTACCCTGATGGCCTCGCAAATTGTTACCAACTTGCTTTTACATACAGAGAAAAATTCCCGTTTTCTTGAAAGAACCCAGGCAAAGCATTATGCATTGGGAGCTGAACAGTATGTGGCTTATTTGCTGGAAGAAGATTTTATAGAAGATAAAAAAAATAAAAAACAGGTTGATCATGAAAGTAAACGATGGAACATAAAAAATGTGGATTATGCCGTTGAGCAGGGCTACATTGAAATAGCTGTGGTGGATGAGCAGAGCCGGTTTAATATTAACTGGCTGACAGCTGAGGGTACTGAAGGGAAAAAGTTTTTAAAAATGTTTCAAAACCTTTTGGTAACCCAGGCCATAGATATCGATCTCGCCAGTCGCATTCAGGAGTGGCTTGGAGCAGCGCCTGATTCAGCCAAGGGAGTGGCAGCAGACAATAAGTATTTGGTGATGGAGCCTCCTCGCAGGGCTGCTAACACGGAAATGGTCTCAATATCAGAGCTTCGGTTGATAGAAGGTCTGACCGATAAGGATTTTGAACTACTGTCACCACTGGTGACTGCTTTACCTTTGGGTTCAAAAATTAATCTGAATACAGCGCAGCCTGAAGTCATCAGGTCTATATCTGATAAGCTTACAGAAGGTGATGCTATGGCAATTATTGATGGCAGAGGCAATGAAGGATTCACCAAAATAGAGGAACTGGGGAACATCGCTGCCATTAAAGATAAAATGGCAGATATAAAAGCAGCTCCAGTCAGCGTTTTTAGCCAGTATTTTTCGACATATATTAAAGCCACTTACCGTGATACGACGTTTTATCTGAAAACGTTATTGGTTAGAACCGGTGAAGGGCGTGTGCAGATTGCTGGAAGGGAAATTGGCCCTAATAGCTACTGGGTTAATAGTACTAAGGACTCCTGAGGCTCACTGATGAAAAACACCCTGCTGATTCGAATACCCCCCCTTGTCTCAACATGTGATGATGAAACAGCTGTGCAGTGGGCGACTTTCTCCGGGGGAGGAGAACTATTGGGGGATGTACATGTTTCTGAAATCGGACAGATAAAAGAGCAATGGTTTACCTTGCAGGATGAGGAAGAAGAAGCGGATAGAACCGGTGAAAGGACGATACAGGATAAACTGGTATTATTATTGCCCGGAAATCTCGTTATATGTCGCCGCCTTGAACTGAATAGTGGCCAGCGTAAACATATTCAGTCGGCTTTACCCTATTTGATTGAAGATGACCTTGCGCAGGATATTGAGTCTTTTCATATTGCCCACTATCTTCATCGCAAAAACAGTGAAGTCACACTGACAGCTATTCCTCATGCCAGTATTCAAGAAATTTTGTCTGTTTTTGAGAGAAGCGGTCTTTCAATTAATAACATTTATGCTGAATGCCAGTTGCTAAGTGCTGCCCCTGAAACCGCACTTCTGATTCTGGACTCCGCTATGGTTATGATGGCAACACCTGGCAGTGAAGCCCTTGCTATTGATTATGAGGCTGTCCCTTTTGCTTTAAAACAGCGTGCCACTGAGATTGAAGAGAAAGCTGTGCTTTTACAAACAGAAACTGCAGGCAGAGTATCCCGGGTCAAACTGGCTTACGCATCTGGAGCCATGCCAACACCTGACAATAAAATTGATTCTGTCAGGCAAGATTTAGCCCAGCAGGGATGGCTGCTCGAAGAAGAAGCATTTAATGGTTCAATCTTTGAATGGTTTGCCCAGAGTTATTTTGAAATACGAAAGTCATCAAGGTTAGTTGATCTCAGACAAGGTTCTTACCGGTGCCCTAAAAAGGCCCGTCGCCAAATTAAGCAATGGCGTCCCCTGATTGCTTTGGCCGCTTGTTGGCTGGTGCTTGAAATTGGCTTAATGATCGGGAAAGGAATTTATTTTGGACAGAAAGCTGATGAGCTTTGGGGGCAAAATGCCGAGAGTTATTTAAGCGTGTTTCCGCAGGATCGGCAGGTTAAAGATGCCAAGTCAAGAGGGTTGCGAACATTTGACTTACAGAAGTGGATGCAGAATCGACTGAAAAATATGGGGCAGAATCCCGAGGGAGAACCCTTTTTGCCATTACTGCAAAAAATTTCAGTGGTCGCCTCTACCCAAGGAGAGGAGGCTGATCTGGTGCCACAGGCAATGGATTTTAATGATTCATCAGGGCATCTGGTTTTTGAATTTCAGGCTGCAAATCTGGAAGTGGTGAATAAGTTTATGGATGAATTAAGGGCTGGAGGGCTGCAAACACGACTGGATAGTGCCAACCAGGATAAGGGTGGAGTGATTGCCAGAATGACTGTGGCCAGGGAATCCCGGGGATAATATTATGGAAAAACTCACTTTACTTCTTGAGCAGCACCCCTTGTGGCAGCAGGCCAAAGATTGGTATGAACGACTTGCCAGCAAGGATCGCAATGCGCTGTTAGCGTTGACTGTTTTTATAACTGTTACGCTGTTTTATCTATTGGCTTGGGAGCCTCTTGATGACTGGTCCGGCAGGCAGCAAGAAGATTACAGCCAACAATTGGAAACCATGAACTGGATGCAGCAGCATCTTGATAAAGCCAGGGAGCTGGAGAAAAAGAAAAAGTCAGGTGCCGGGCAAAAAGAGTTGTCGTCGATTGTAACAACCCAGGCCCGGCAGACCGGTGTTATTATCAGCCGAATTCAACCGGATCAAAAAGGCGTTGCTGTCTGGGTTGAAGATGCAGCCTATCAGAAATTGCTGGCCTGGCTGGTGATACTAAAGAACAGGCATTTTGTTAATGTACAGCAAATCAAGATTGACCGGCTAAAAGAAGAAGGCCGGGTTAAGGGATATGTGCACCTTGGTACGAGATAAAGTTATTGACATGTTTATCAGCTGCCATATAATCACCACCCATATCTTCTTGAGACCTGAGTTCGACATAAGGAACTGATTTTATATAGCATAGCTACCACGCTGATTAGGGGTGGAGTAGTGCTGTGCTGACCAAGGTATTTTGCAGGGTAGACGATTTTTGCAAGCAATTTGAACCAAAGCTAAACCAGTATCTGATCGAGCATTGTGGCCGCAAGCGCATTCGTAAACAGTCTCTATCAATCAGCGAAGTGGCAACGATCGTCATCCTATTTCATGCTAAAGGCTATCGTTGTCTGAAGCACTTCTATATTAATCATGTCTGTAAATACTGGCATAAGCACTTTCACGGGCTAGTCAGCTACAATCGGTTTGTTGAGCTGATGCCACAAGCGCTTATGGTACTCTCAGCTTTCTTGCAGACACGATATGGCAAGGTGTCTGGCATTTCTTATATAGATTCAACCGGCATCGCTGTCTGTGAAAAAAGTCGGGCTCTGCGCCATAAAGTGTTTAAAGATGAAGCAGGCTGGGGTAAGTCTTCTACACACTGGTATTACGGCTTTAAGCTTCACCTGATTATCAATGATACCGGTGAGTTGCTGGCGGTTAAGTGTACATCAGGTAATACCGATGATCGTGCTGTTCTTGAAGATATGTGCTGCCACTTGTTTGGTAAGCTGTTCGGCGACAAAGGCTATATATCCAAGGCCAAAGCCCAGCTTTTAAAAGAAAAATACGATGTTGACCTGATTACGACGCGCAGGAAAAACATGAAACCTCAGAACCTGCCTGCTTTTGATAAAGTACTGCTGAGAGGGCGTGCAATCATTGAGACGGTCAACGATCAGTTGAAAAATATCTCTCAGATAGAGCACACCCGCCACCGCTCAAAGTTCAATTTTATGGTGAACTTGCTGGCAGGGCTTATAGCCTATACGTTTCAAAAAAAGAAGCCTTCTCTGAGCATTCAGCATACGGGGCTGGTTGAGTTGGTTGCTTAACCGTTATGTCGAACTCAGGTCACGGGGCGAAAGCGGTAGCACATGGGATGGCCGGTGGCGTTATGTCGGTGCTTAATGGTGGAAAGTTTGGTGATGGGTTTTGGTCTGCGGGGTTAACGCAGTTGGCGGCGCCGGGTATTGATCTTATCGATCAAGGCTCCGATTTTAGCGCTGGCCGGGTGTTTGCTGCGGCAGTTGTGGGAGGAACTGCTTCGGAAATCACTGGTGGGAAGTTTGCTAATGGGGCGGTGACTGGGGCTTTTTCGAGGGCGTTTAATGATGAGATGCATGCCAAGGAAGCTAGGCAGTATAGGGATAGAATAAGTCAGTTAGACCCTAAAGTTGTTATGGACAGAGCATCTATAGCAGGGCATGCTACTGCTCTCGGTTATTTTGAGACGCTGGATGATGCAGCATTCCTTGTTAGATCTCCAGGTCAAGCGAGTATTTATCGGGATCTGATGATTGATAACTTGAATAGGGACTATGAGGGGGGAGCGCTTGAACAGGCCATGGATATGGCAAAGGGTAACGTGACGGTTGCTGGAGATCCAGCAGGTACAACTCTTTCAGTAGTTGGAACGGTATTTAGTCGTGTTGGTATTTTAGCGGACTTAAAGACCCTAAATGGTTTCCTTGGCACTACTACACAGTTTCGAGACTTTATGTCGTCATCACCCACTTATGAGCAAAAGTTGATTCAGGTTGAGTTAAATAGCGGCCGATACTATGCGGACAATTGTGGAAGATTAAAATGCTAAAGCGAATACTCACCGTTATTATAATAATCAGTAATATGGTTTTGCCCTACTCAATGGGTGATGAAACGATATATGCTGTTGGAGATACTTCTGCTGAAAAATTCGCTGATACTCAAGGTTTTTTATATGAGGATATTGGGTTAGGTATTAAAGTTTATGTTTTAAAAGGTAACAAAGAATTTTCGGAAACCCTGCTGGAAGGAAGAAAGCTAATATTATTGACTTACCCTAAGAGTAAACAAGAAGTTTCATTTTTTGAAATGTCGCAAGACATGGGGCTAAATTTTGCTAGGGAAAATGGGTTTGAAAAACTGTTAAAAATTTTGAGCAATTTGGATGGTAAGGGTGATTCATCCCTATCGGAAGAAGATAAACTTTTAATGACCTCGTATTTCTCCCCGAGTTCAGTCAAGAAGATTGAGTTATTTATCTCAACCGATAACAGTTACATTATATCCTCTTACAGTAATGGCTCTGTAAAAGTAGCTTATCGGATGGATAGTAATAAAGTTCTTTTTTCTTATTTTTTTTAGGAAATAGTTATGAGACCACTAATAGACGGGACTATGGGACTATAGGACAGCCACCAATTTGACTCTTAGGCCAGGGCGTCTACTTTTTACTCAGTTGTAGTAATTTCAGGCTGAGGGGTAGGGGACTATAGGACTATAGGACAGCCACCAATTTGACTCTTAGGCCAGGGCGTCTACTTTTTACTCAGTTGTAGTAATTTCAGGCTGAGGGGTAGGGTATGACTCGGGCGCGTAGGCAGTTGGTGGATTTGGGTAGTACGCCGTACTACCACTGTATGGCGCGGTGCGTTCGGCGGGCATTTCTATGTGGTGAGGATCATCTGACGGGGAAAAGCTTTGAGCACCGTAAAGCCTGGGTAGTTGATCGGCTCAAGGTGCTGGCAGGTGTCTTTACTATTGAAGTATGCGCCTATGCGGTGATGTCCAATCACTACCATGTGGTGCTGTTTGTGAATGAGGCGGCGGGTAAAGCGTTGACGACTCGTGAAGTGCTTGAACGCTGGACGCAATTGTTTGCGGGGCCTTTGCTGGTTCAACGTTACCTGGCAAGGGACAAGCTGAGCAAAGCAGAATATCAGCGGGTGGAGCAGTTTGCTGATGATTATCGCAACCGTCTGCTGGATATTAGCTGGTTTATGCGTTGTCTGAATGAACATCTGGCTCGGGAGGCCAACCTGGAAGATGGCTGTAAAGGCCGTTTCTGGGAGGGTCGCTTTAAAAGTCAGGCGTTGCTTGATGAGGCAGCGGTGTTGACCTGTATGGCCTATGTTGACCTTAACCCGGTACGGGCAGGACAGGCAAAGATGCCAGAGTCCTCTGATTTTTCGTCGATTCAGGATCGGATAAGGCAGTGGCAGCAAAATAGCGGGAAAAAACAGTGTAATCACTTAAAGCCATTGCAGTGGAAAGGTATCACGGCTGATAAATCGGTGCCTTTTTCCTTACTGGATTATTTTTATCTGATTGACTGGACCGGTCGTTCTGTGAGGCCAGACAAAAAAGGTGTTATTCCTGCTGACCTGCCTCCTTTACTGGTGCGTCTGGGTATTGATAGCCAAGAGTGGTTGAAGACTATGCAACCTGAGGGTAACCGTTTCCAGCGAGCGGCAGGAACCATTGCCTCGCTACGGCAATACTCAAAACAGATTGGTCAGCGCTGGGTGAAAGGACTGGTCATAAGTAAGTGGATTTATTCAGGTTGATGACTGATAGCCATGGTTGTTTATTTTTTGAAAAATGTTATGTAAGACCAAAAGGTGTAAAGAAAACATGCGATTGATTTTAGGATTATTGCTAACATTGGTTTGTAGCGCCAGTTTTGCAGCAAATAGTTGGGAAGGTCCCTTCACCATCAAAAAAGTTTCTGCCTTTATGGAAGATGGTATGCACATTGTCTCAGTAACTACTAATGACGTCATCAATAGCAGTTGTACCATTGCGGATAAAAAAAAGGTGGCAGGCTATTGGTCTACTGCACTTAGTTTTCAGCACACTCAGGGCTTGTCCGTATTACTTAGTGCTCAGGCACAGAATAAACCGGTAATGCTCTATGTCGATTTGAAAAGGTGTGAGAACAAATTTGCCACACCTTTCTATGGTGTTGAGGTGGCTAGTGAATAGCGAGTTTACAAGACACCCACCAATTTGACTCTATTCCTAGTTCACAGGATAGCCGCCAATTTGTGACGTGGTTATAGTTCTCCGGACACACCAACTCAGGTAATATCACCCCCACTTAAGGTGTGTCCAGCAAACGATAACCACTTTATCCGCCATCTTTCCGTACAGTTTGACATTGCCTTCAAGAGTACTAAGCTAAATGTACGGACTATTTCTGTACAATAAAGATGGGTTCTGGAGGCAAATGATGGCAACAACAAGGCTGGATCTTCGGCTGAGTGAAGAAATAAAGGCAAAAGCAGAAAAGGCATCGGCTTTACTGGGGCTAAAAAGCCTCACTGAGTATGTGGTTCAATTGATGAATGAAGATGCTACACGTGTGATCGCGGAGCATGAAACACTGGTGCTTGAGGGGGACCGGTTTGATCAGTTTATGTCAGCCTGCGATAAGGCGGGCAAACCTAGCAGCAAAATGCAGGCAGCATTGAAGCATACGAAAGAGCAGGGTTTTGAATGAGCGGGTCAAACCAGTTTGTAGAGTTGGATAAATCTCTGCATGACAGGGCTGGCTTTTGCTGCGGTGAGAATGAGCTTGATGTGTTTATTCAAACCAGAGCGCTAAAACATATGCATTCTGGCATTAGCCGAACGATGGTATTGCCTGCGAACTATCCTTTCCCTGATGGTAAACGTTCTATTTGCGCTTTTTATACTACCTGAATTCAAGTCATAAATGCATAACCCATGACTTTTCTTGCATTCACTCCAGTTAACTCTTTGAATGCCTCATATGGTGTTTTGTAACCGAGGCATTTCCTGGGCCTGCTGTTCAGCTTGTCTACCGCAATGATAACGTCTCTTTCTTTGACGTTATGAAGCTCCATTGATTTGGGAAAGTACTGCCTGAGCAGCCCATTGGCATTCTCATTCTGGCCTCTCTCCCAAGAGTGGTAGGGCACAGCAAAGTAGCTGTCGCAGCTCAAGGCTTTGTTGATTGCTTCATGCTGAGCAAATTCCTTACCGTTGTCGTAAGTGATCGTTTTAACAAACCTTTTCAGGGGCTTGAGTGTATCAATCACTGCCTGTTTAACCGCTTTTGCTTTCTTTCCTGGCAGCGGAACAGCAAGGCGCAGTTTAGTCTTTCGCTCATCCAGTGTGGCAATGGCACCCTTATGGTTTTTGCCGATTACGGTATCCGCCTCCCAGTCACCAACACGCCCCCTGTTGTTGACGATCTCCGGGCGCTCTTCAATACCTACCCGGTTAGGTATGCCTGTTCGGTTATGAGCTGAACCATATCGCTTTCGGTACGTTTTTTTCTGATGGCGCAAGTGTTTATACAGGGTACCGTCAGTGCGCTTATCATCCTCTATGAACTGGTAAATCGTCTCATGATGCAACTTGATTATCCCTTCTTTTTCAAGCCTTCCAGCCACTTGCTCAGGACTCCAGTCAGCCCGGATATCTTGAGCAATCCGTCGCTTAATATCTTCCGTCAACTTCACCGCCTTGGGTTTTTCCTTATGACGCTGTTGAGCCTTACGATGAGCCTGCTGGTGCCTGTAACCACGCTGCCCTGTGTTGCGTCCTAACTCCCGTGACAGCGAACTCTGTGAACGCCCGAGTTTTTCTGCAATTTTATTTTGAGAAGTCCCATTTTTCAGTTCGATTTCGATATAATGTCTCTCTTCAGAGCTAAGGTGCTTAAAGGCCATCCTTGGCGTCCTCTGTTTGGTTTGGTTGCTTAACAGAGTACCCCTGAGTTCTGATTCACTTCAAAGGCTCTGTAACAACCCTCTGGTTACAGAGGTTATGCATTTATGATACAAATTCAGGCTATTACACCCTGCTCGGTCTCCAGAAAAACGTTACCTGAAAAGTTGGCTAAAAAGCTACCGAGCTATCCAGTTCCCGTATTTCTTATTGCTCAATTGGCGGTACATCAGGAGTGTAAAGGAAAGGGTTTAGGCAAGGTTACATTGATCAAGGCATTAGAACACCTCTACGAAATCAATAAGCATATGCGAGCATATGCTGTGGTAGTAGACTGCTTAAATAAGGAAGTTGCCGCTTTTTATCAGCAATATGGTTTTGAGTTATTGATTCACTACGAAGGCCGTGATCGTTTGTTTTTACCCATGAAAACAGTCAAAGAATTATTTGATAAAAAATAAAAACTATAGTACTAAGTAAGCCGTTCTCAAAAAAGTTCGCAGTGGGTATCGCCCCCACCGCCACTCTTTAAAGCCCACGCAATGAACCATTGCGTGGGCTTTTTTCTTATTAGCCCTGTATTTACGGAGTATTTTGCTACTGTGCGAAGACTGGGAAAAACGGTTGCTAGCTTGACAGATTCTACGGTCAGCTTGACTGCCGATTTTTTAAGCTTGGCGGTATAATATTTTATTTTCTTTCCTGATTTTTGGACACACCTTAATTACGGGTGATATTCCTCATGTTTTTGTGTCCGGAGAACTGCAGTCACTTTATTAAATGATTTGTATATGATTACAGTTAAACCCATAAACCTTTCTTGGTTTTTTAGTTTATATTGGTTGGTGTTGTAGTTTTTATAGAGGTTGATAGGGTGTTTATACTTTTTCGTACGGTGTTGTTCTTGGTTTTTATTGTGATTTCAAGTTCTTTAAATGCATCTGGCTTTTCTAATCACTATTTGATTTTGATTGATATTAATGGAAAACTTGAAATAGTAGGGGGATTAAGAAAAGATCGTGTGGATGTTCCTGATTATATTTCGCCAGTTACAGTTTATCTATTTCCAGATGAACGATTGCAAAAGATAGATCAGCATAAACTTATAAAGCAACAATTATTGAATGAGTATATTAATTTTCTTAGGTCTCACGATTTTATAATAAGATATAATGTTTCGAGTAAGAGGTTAAAGAGTAGTACTGAAGCATATGTTAGGTTATTTCATGATAAAACTTCTTTGGATTTATTTAAAACAAAAATAAGAGAAGGTTGTGAGATGCGCGTGGTGGTTTTTCTTGGTACAGGTTATCGCTTAAACGAATTTAGGTACCCTGATTTTCTTATATTGCCATTTCCTTATTATTTTATAGCTGTAAATGATTTTAAATTACAACCAGGAGTTAGTTTTCCAGTTGTTCATGTAAATGAGGTGGTGGTAGATAATAATGGGGATGTGGTTTTGAAATGTAGATATCAAAGAGAAAATGATTGCATTGTTATTCACAAAGTGAGAGAGGGGATATGTGATGAAGTTTATATTGTAACCCCTGAAATTAAGCTGATATTAAAAAGCTATGATCGAATTGATTCTGATGATGGATGGAAGCAAATTCTTGCTAATATTTCCCCTGAATTGCAGACGGTAATAATACAAGAGCAGTCTCATACAGGATTGAAGAAAGTAAGCAGGAATACGGATAAGCATAGTCCCTTAATTAATTTTCTGAAAAAACAACTGGCACAAGGAAGTGATTTGGTTGATTGGGTGGATGAAAATGAAGGGGAGTTTCATATTACTAATATGAAAGAAATTTATCGGTTATGGCGTGGTGAAAAGTATGATAAAAATAAACCTTATGATTTTTTTGCAAAATCTCTACACTCACTCGTAAAGAAAGAGTTGTTAATGAAAACAGGAGGGTGGGGGTGCTATCAATATAGATTTACAAAATAAAAATAGTGGTTTTTTTGATGTGCTGGATTTTGTGTGTAATAAAAATGCGCTCTAAGTTTGATATGGGCTGCTGATTGAACTATTTATTGGTTATACTGGTCTACTATCAAAGTGTAAGCTGCAATGATGGGAAAATGTATGTCAGGGCGTCTTGTCGTATTAATAACTTGTCTGAGCCTCCTGTTAGGGAGTGGTTGTGCAGGTCAGCGTGAAAATCTGTGGGCTCAGACAACTGCAAGTATAGTTCCCTTTATTGATCCAGATGGCGAACCGGGTTTTACAATTATTTATGATGCTCCTGAAAGTACAGCTATTAATGCAGAAGGGCAGGCTATAAAGGGGCCGATAGAACAACATGTTGTTAAAAGACAGGCTCAAGTAGAGGAGCAAAAAATTAAGATACGCTACTTACGTGATGAACCTGTCATATTTGAGTATATAACTCTGCCTAAAGAGAAGTAATACCCATACTATGCCGTTAAAACTCATCTTGATGTGGCTGTAATTCATCATATTTATTGGAGTTTTCATTAAGTTTATCCTTTAGAATCCAGTCAATAAGTTCGCATGTATGTACAGTGCTTTCACCACATAATCGATAGTTTATTATTCTACTGTTATCTGCTTTAACTGCTCTACAAAGGACTGCCAGACTCTTTCTTGCTACTATATCTATTTTTCTTGAATGATTAATAGGAATAAGTATCATTACATTATTTGTTTCAGCAAATAAATAATGTTGTTTATTCGATTTCTCAAAGCCAATAAGAATACGAGAAAAGAAGCTATCGCCGTCGAGTTCGTCAATTGATGGGTCAATATCTAAGAGAGAGAGGTGGTCAAATAACTGACCATCTTCTAACAAAGTGATGACTTCTAAATCTGATTGGCTTTCATCAATGGAATATTCGGAAAAGGTAAAATGGGATAAAAAATATAAATAAAAAAAGCAAAGCCAGTAAGTACTTCGTTTCATGAGTTAAACACTTTAATGACAAAATAGGGTTATTTTATAAGTATTATATGGTTCTTGAGAAGTGAAATATAAACTTTTTAGAAGGCTGAGGTTTGGTGGGAAATTAAGTATAAAGCCCTTGGGATATCTATCATTATCGATTTATTGTGTGTAAATATATTTTGGACTACTTGTGAAGTGGATGAATTAATAAGAACTATATGTTATGAAATATTATTTTATAATTTCTAAAAATTTTTAAAAAAGTAAGCGGAGTTGATTTTTATGGGCATAATTATTAGGGGCGTTTTGTATGCTCTACTCGCGAAAAGAAGTATGCGGGACGATAAGATTTTCTGTAATATAACTTAAAACAGGATGCCGCTTAAGTGGGTGCTTTACCTTTATATAATGACTTGGCTCTTCTTTGCAGGGATAGTCATCAATCGCTTCACTTCACTGATAAAGCTGATAACTATTCTTTCACGGAAAATATGACTTCCGTTCCTGTTACGGGGGTGGAGTTCTTTCAAGCAGGCAAAGAGTTTCCAGTACTTTTTATTAAAAATGATAAGGGTAACTTCTTTCCGGTTGCTTTGTTATCCCTTGATCAGGAAAGAAATCAGCAAATTGGTATGGAGGGGAGCTGGCAAGGTCAGTATGTTCCTGCATTTATTCGGCGTTACCCTTTTGCACTTTCCGATTGTGGTCAAGTGTGCTTTGACAGGCAGGCACCTCACTTCATAAAGGAAAAAGGGAGTCGGCTATTTGATGATAAAGGTGAAAATACCGAAGCGCTTGATAGTATTATTCAATTTCTCATAGGTTATGATCAGGAGTATGAAAAGACTGGCAGGTATTGTAAGGTACTTGAGGAAAAGAATATGCTTGTCCCCTATCAGGCAAGTATCATGCTAGATAACGCACCCTCATTGAAATTGGAGGGGTTTTATATTCTGGATGAGGTTAAATTTAAGCAGCTAAAGGAGAAAGATGTTGTTGATTGGTTCCAGTCTGAATGGTTATTCTGGAGCTATTCTCATTTGAATTCACTTCAGGCATTTGAATCGCTGGCTAAGTCTTGCCCAACCAGAGAATTGTAGTTTGATAGACAGATGCTATTTAAACAGCATTAAAAAGCTCTATCCGCTCTTCATCTGTAAGATGGCGGTACACATTAGACGACAGGTTATCAAGTTTTAGATTCATCAGACGAATGCGTTGCAGGTCAGTGACTGTGTACCCAAGCGCTTTGCACATATGTCGAATCTGACGATTTAGCCCCTGAGTTAACGTTATTTTAAAACTGCTTTTGCTGATTTGGTTGATCTGGCAGGGTCTTGTTTTTACCTTTTTATAGGAAACGCCTTTTGCCATGGCCTGACAAAATAGCGGGTCAATGGGTCGATCAACAGTAACTTTATACTCTTTCTCATGATGGTGGTCAGGATGGAGAACACGATGGCATAGGTCACCATCATTGGTGAGCAGCATGAGTCCATGGGAGTCTTTGTCCAGCCGTCCTACCGGAAATATTCTGTGCTTGAACTTAATTTGATGGACAATACTGGCTGCGTTGTTCAGATCACAAACGCAGTCTATACCGGCTGGCTTGTTATACAGTAGATAAGTTTTTCCCCCTGTTGTAGGGCAAAGCGGCTCCCCATCAATGAAAATCTGATCCTGATGGTTGACTTTCATAGTATGACCTGCTGGCTTGCCGTTAACCCATACTATGCCTGATTCAATCAAACGACAGGCGGCTCTGCGGGAACAATAACCTGATGAAGCAATAAATTTGGCAAGACGTATCATTGTTTAAATGGAAAGCAGTCATTCAGTTTAATAAGTGAGGTAGCAATGGTGAAGAAAAACAAGGCATCTTGCAAATTATTTGGGTAAAAGAATTTATGTTTGCAAATGAGTGTTATTTCATTTTATAGCTATTGTAGTTAACCGCTATTGGGCTATGATGGGTTACTAAAATAAAACCTGTTTGCAAACCATTCCTGACTTGTTGATTAAGCGAAGCGATTACTAAAGTGCGTCCTTCACAGTTCCATCAAATTACGGTTCTCTGACTGGGTACGGTTTAGACAATAAAAAGGTATTGCATAGTATGACAAGCAACTCCATGACTGTTACTGATCCAGCCCATTTTGACAATCCTTTCCCTGTCTATAAAACCCTGAGGGAACAGGCTCCGGTCTATTTTGAGCCGACTATGGGGTTTCATATTGTGACAGGCTACCAAAATGTCAAGAAGCTATTGACTCATTCCGGAGTCAGCTCCAATCGTCAGGCTATGTTACAGGAGCTTGAGGGCAAGCTGAAACCTGGAAGCATAGAGACTTATATGGAAAATGCCAAGGTTTCGATGATTCAGTTAGATCCCCCTGAACATACTCGATTGCGCGCACTGGCCTCATCTTTTTTCCATAAAGGCACTGTGCAGGAGTGGGTTCCTGTTATGGAGGCTAACTTTCACAGGCTGATAAAAAATGAAAAGCAGAAAGGACGACTGAATTTAGGTAATGTTGCGCGCCATTATCCGGCAGATGTAATATGCGATATTTTTGGAATGCCTCATTACTGTCGTGAGTCTTATATTAAAAATGCAGGAAAAGTAGCTAAACTATTCGGAGCGCCTATAGATAATGAGTTACAGACGGTGGCATCGGAGGCTAATCAGGCCAGCATTGATAATGCCCGTTTGATAGCGGGCTTTATTGAAGAGCGAGTGGATAAGCCTTGCAATGACCTGCTTGGCCATATGGCAAAATCCTATGGCGACGGTGAGTTGACCATGAGAGAAACAACCACTCTCTGTGGTTTACTGCTAACGGCAGGGCATATTACAACCACTGAGCTTCTTTGTAATGGTGTCTACCAGCTACTTTCCCATCCTGAACAATGGGTGTGGCTGCAAAAAAATCCTGAGCGTGTTCCGGATGCTATTGAGGAAATAATGCGCTTTGATACCTCTGTACCTTTTACTATCAGGGTAATTAAGGAAAAAATAAGTTTGGATGGGGGAGATCTGGAGCCTGGTGATGTGGTTGCTGTGGGATTGTCAGCAGCCAATCACGATCCTGAATTTTGTGAAAGGCCTGATGAGTTTGATATTACCCGGGGGCGAACAAGGCACCTGGCTTTTGCTGCTGGCCCCCATGTTTGTTTGGGGGCCTTGATGGCAAGGGAGGAGCTGCGAGTGGCACTCGACCACTTGTTGAAGAGTTGTCCTGACTTAAGATTTGATCCTGATAACCTTCCTCAGAGGCGGTGTGATTCATTGATGTTTAGAGGGTTTAAAACATTTCATCTTCAGTATTGAATTGTTGAGAATATTTTTGTGACCATTCGGCTATGGTGTGAAATTATTCGTCTAAGAGGCAGTTTACAGTAGCCTCAAGTTGCTGTTGAAGGTCTTTGTTTTTAAGACACCTTTTTTCCGGGTCAAAGTTTTCGTAAAAACTGGGAATGGATAAAGACGCCTTTACCTGGGCGCCAAATCTGGGCATAGTCTTGGTGGCTATTTCCATAACCATTGCACCACCGCGCGCTCCCGGCGATGTGGAGAGCAGGATTACGGGTTTGCTATCGAACACCTTTGGGGTGATGCGGGAGCACCAGTCAAAAATATTTTTATAGGCGACACTATAGGAACCATTGTGCTCAGCAAAGGAGGTTATGACAGCATCGCTATTACTGATTTTTGATAAAAAAGAGTGTGCCAGCTCGGGTTGTCCAAGCTCTTTTTCTTTATCCTCACTGAATAACGGTAGCTCAAAGTCATTCAAATCAAGCACTTCTATCTGGCAGGTTTTCCCAAGTAAGCTGGCAGCGTAAGTGACCAGCTGCTTGTTAATTGAGTGAGTACTATTGCTGGCGGCAAAAGCTAATAATTTCATGAAGACCTTTGGTGTTTTTGTGGTTGTTTTTCAAGCAGCCCATGAGCAGGATATATTATCAACAGCCCTGGTACATATTCTATGTACCATTTTTAATTATTGTCTTCAAACTATCCATTCCTGAAAGATTAACTACTATTAATTTTATAACGGATAAAACATTCAAAATGGAGTTGATGTTTTGTTGTATCGGCTTATCTTCGTGATCATTCTTCTGACACCCTCACTGCTATTTTCTGATGAAAAGACGCTCAAAAGTCAGATAGTTGACTTTTTTGGAAGTATTGATTCCCATGGACTTTCAGTGAATCCAAAAGACTGGGAAGCTTTGTTTAAGGCATCTTCTGAGCAGGAAATCAGGCTTCTCTATCTTAAGTATTTGAGATACCTAGATCAGGGTCGTGTTAAAAAAACACTTTTTCATAGTGGCTGGAGTATCCCCGAAAAAAAGCATCCGTTACTGGAAAGCACTGAACTACCTAAACAAAATGATTTTAATTCTAAGATTCCTGAGTACCATCTTTTGAAGTCTACCCTGAATAAACTGAAGGGGTGGAGGGATAATGCAGAAAAGATATTTGATGACAATCTTGTTTTGTTTAAAGGTGATCAGGGGGGCGAAGTTGAGCAGTTGAATCAATGGTTACTGGATATTGATTTGATGGATAATAATCCCGGGAGTACATACTCTCAGGATCACTTGGATACACTGACTGATATTCAGCTGCGTTTTCACTTAGTACCTGATGGTCGCTTAGGGGTGTCAACCCGGCAAGCTCTTCTGGCATTGACAAATCAGAGAATTAAACGACTACAGGCTAATTTGGAACGACTTCGCTGGCTCCCGCATCAATTAACCTATCCCTATTTATGGGTTGATATTGCAGGATTTGAAGTGGCATGGGTGACCAGTGACAATGACAGGGAACGCTACAGGGCTATTGTGGGCACAAAAAATAAGCAAACACCTGTTTTTCTGGGGTCGGTGGATTCTGTTAACGTAAACCCGGTGTGGAAAGTGCCCCATAAAATAGCGGCGGGTTATTTATTGAACAATGAAAAAAGGCAGCCAGGCATACTAAAGAAAGAAGGCTTTCGGGTTTATGAAAGCTGGGATGATGATGCCAAGCGGTTAAGTCTTGATAATATTGATTGGAAACAGTTGAATAAGAGTTCATTCAGGTACCGCCTGGAACAGCAGCCGGGTCCGAAAAATCGGCTGGGTCGCTATAAATTAAATATGCTCAACAAGCATGGTGTCTATTTACATGATACGGATAAACCTGATTTATTTGAAAAGAACAGTCGTTTTTTAAGCTCTGGCTGTGCCAGGGTGGAGGGGATTGAGCTTTTAATTGAGCGTATTCTTGAGCATCAGGAAATGAGTATTGCTTTACCTGTTTATAAGGAAGGTTATAGCACTGAAAAAATCGTATTGAATAAACCCATCCCCGTTTATTTTGTCTACTTCACCGCGTGGCCTGATAAATCGGGTCGTGTCCGCTTCAGGGATGATATTTATAAACTTGATCGGGCATTAGTTAGCTGGTTTTAAACCTCTTTATCATGAAGAAGTGGAAAAGTTGAGAACTTCCCCCCACATCTAAACTGCGCCGGTCAAAGGACTAGAAAATATGCACTTTCTATGTTGGCGTAGTTGCGCCTCGTTCCCAGCGTCCCGAGACTGTCGCAAAAGTTATTTTTATTAACCACGGAGACACGGAGGCACGGAGATTTATAGTTTAAAGATATAAAAACTCTGTGCCTCTGTGTCTCCGTGGTTAAAAAAAGAGAATCAATCTCGTTTTGTGTACGCTGCATTTAGTTTCGCGACACCCTCAGGACACAGGGAACGAGGCTGTATGTCAAAGGCATTGTAGGAGTGGGATCAATATTAGGCTGTTCTACCACAGCCTAATATTCATTTATTCAGCCGCCCATATGGGATTTTTTAGTGAGGGCATTGCTTGTGGTTGCTTTTTCTGTGGTAATCAGGTCGCTGATAATCATGCCAGCCTCATTGAGAAATGCATCAGGTTTGTCATCCTCCTTTTTCTTATCTGTTTCTTGCTGAATGTCCTCAAGCTCGTCCAAATTGTTGAGTAATGATTTGCCTTGAGCCTTGCGCAGCCTATTTTCAATGGCCAGACGTTGACTCCGCATTTTTCCTAGCTCCAGCTTACGCTTTTCTTCATTAAGGGAGACCTTATCCTGATTCTCGTACTGGTCAAAATAGGCTTTCATTTCATTCAGATAGATGAAGTCAGGGTCTTTGGCTGTGCGTTCATCATGCTTTTTCTTTAACAGGGGTAAATAGGGGCTGAAATCACCGTAAGTACGATAGGATACGGGGGAAATGGTATCCCAGGGCAGGGCATCTGGCAGGGTGCTTTCACCAATATCCCGGCCATCATAGAAGGAAGGGAATTCTATATCAGGAAGAACGCCCTGGTTTTGGGTACTCTTGCCGGATATGCGATAAAATTTAGCCAGTGTCAGTTTAAGCTGGCCGTGATTTAGTGGCTGAATGCTCTGTACGGTGCCTTTGCCATAGCTTTGGCTACCAATAACCAGGGCTCGCCGATAATCCTGCATGGCTCCTGCAAAAATTTCTGAGGCAGACGCACTCAGCCTGTCAATCATGACCGCCATAGGCCCTTTATAGAACTGGCCCGCATCAGAGTCTTGCTGTTTTTCAGTCCGGCCCCGGCTGTCACGGACAATCACCGTGGGGCCGTGGTCTATGAAGAGGCCGGTGAGGTCGTTGGCTTCCTGAAGGGAACCCCCTCCATTCCCCCTCAGGTCTACAATCAGGCCATCAATCTTTTCTTTTTGTAATTCAATCAATAGCCTTCGGACATCCCGGGTGGTACTTTTGTAATTGACGTCTCCTGCCTGGGCAGCCTTGAAATCAATATAAAAGGTGGGGAGCTCAATGACACCAATGCGTTTTTTTTGTCCATTTGATACCACTTCAATAACCTTGCTACTGGCATCCTGCTCTTCCAGTTTGACTTTGTCCCTTACAATTTTGTAGGTTGCTGTACGGCCGTCTTTATTAGTGGCGGGAATCACCTCTAGCCAGACGGGGGTATCTTTTTTCCCCCTGATGAGTTTTACGGTGTCATCCAGGCGCATGCCAACAACATCTTCAAACTTGCCAGGCTCGCTTTTTCTTTTGTCAGCCTGTTGGGCAACAGCGACTATTTTATCACCGGGCTTTAAATTTCCCGTCTTCTCTGCCGGGCCGCCGGTGACAACACTGACCACTTTGGTATATTCGTCCTCTGCTTGAAGGACAGCACCAATGCCTTCCAGGGACAGACTCATGTTGATATCAAAGTTTTCGGCGGTTTGTGGGGAAAAATACTGTGTATGGGGGTCGTAAATCCCTGTATAGGAGTTGATATAGCTCTGGAAAGCATCTTCGCTTTTGCTTTGATGGAGGCGTCGCAGCAGGTTTTTATTGCGACGAACCAGCTGGCTGATCACTTCCTCATCGGTTTTGTTGTTGAGTCTGAGGCTTAAGATACTGTCTTTTAATTGCTTATGCCAAAGCGTCAGTTGCTCATGCTGATTTTTTAGCCAGGGTTCATTTTTCCGGTTCACCAATAGCTCTTCGTCTTGGCTAAAGTCAAATGAACGGGCGATGAAGTCCAGTTGCTTCAGTGTTAATGTGCATTTTTCCAGTTTTTCCTGGCAGAACTTCCGGAGAGCGGCTTGCCTGGCATCGGGGCGGCTTTTGGTATTTAGGATTTCAACGCCGGATTCCAGTTGAATCAGCATAAATCGGGCACGCTCTTCAGCCCGTTTCCGGTAGCGGTTAAAAATGTTAAAGGCAGGCTTCAGGTCTCCGCTTTCCAGCGCGTTGTTCAGGCGTTCCCGGTAAGGGGAAAACTCTGCGATATCTTGCTGCAGAAAGAAGCTGCGGTTGGGGTCCAGGCGTTCAAGGTACCGTTCAAAAATCTTTTCAGAGCTTTTTAGCCCCATGTTTATCTTTCGATAATGATTCCGGTCGAGCATCTGGAAGACATTGACACTGGCAATAGCCTGCTGCAAGTTGGGTTTTAACTCCGGTACAGGCTTATTGATGTCCTGGTCAACGGCAAAGACTGAGGTGATTTGACATAAAAGTAAAAGCAGTACCAGGGCAATATTTTTGGCTGGCTGCAGAGGCGATATCATGGATAGTGAAGCTCCGTGTCATATTGTCTTGTTAAGAGGCTGTTTAAAGATAGACTGCCCTGCTGCGACCTTCCTGGCGAGTGCTAGATTTCAAACAGACTCAAAGCCCGTTGTGGGGAACTTGTATAACCCCCCAGGCATACGGTCTTTGCACTTCATTCCAATACTGTGATCCGGGCGCCCGTCAATATAATCAGGCCGGGTTAATAAGTGTATCGGCTGAAAGCGCTTAATGTCCTCTAATGGGCATCATACAGTTTAAATGAAGTCGCAGCCAACTGTGACCTTTATCAAGTTAACAGGCTTTTCCGGTTGACAATAGAGGCAGGTTTGTTTTTTTCCGTGTAACGCCATACAGGTTTCGGGGGAGGGGATAGCCTGAGTTTCTGTTGCACAAAGCCCGGGCCTGCAAGCAAAACCTGAATAATAGCGTGTGGTTAAGAGATATAGGCTATGAATATGGACATAACATGTTGATATTCAGGTGGTAAGGACTCTGGGCTAATTGTACCCGAGAACGAAACATCGTTGGTCCGGTTTCGGCAGTGATGAATGGACTTCACTGGAGCCTTTTAGTAATGGCTTTAAAGGGGAAGAGAGGTGTTCAGCCGTGGATTCCGGTCCATCAATTCGCTGGGTGCGGACGGGTTTACAGAAGGCTGGCCTTGGGTGACTTGTCATAAAAAAATCCTGTTATGAGGTGTTGTTTGGGCGAGAGAGTAGCAAGGTAAACAGGCAGTAGGGAGTCTGAAGTTGTACTTACGTACTTTTTCTTATAATGGAAAGCGTTTTGAGAGCGGTTAATGGGGCGTTGAATTTCCCCATTAACCTGATCAACAGTCCCTGGCAGTAGGTCAGAGCTAAGTCCCACAGGCTACTAGTGCTCAATCCGGCATGGAAAGGGTTAACAAGGCAGCTCGGTCAGTTCAAAAAACAGGTTCAGTACTTCAGCCAGCTGGCAGGCATCTTTTGTTCCGGCTAACTCACGGATAGAGTGCATGCCGAAGGTTGGCAGGCCGATATCCAGGGTGCGCAGACCCAGTTCTCCCTCAGTCAGTGGGCCAATGGTGCTGCCACAGGCCAGGTCGGTTCGGGTAACAAAGTACTGGACACCCGCCCCCACCTGCCTGCTCAGCATTTTATAAATGCTCGCTGTTTCATCGCTGGTGGCGTAGCGATGGTTAGCATTAATCTTGAGCACGGGCCCCTGGTTAATTTGAGGCTGATGGTTGCCATCATGACGGTCACTGAAATTAGGGTGAATGGCATGGGCATTATCGGCAGAGATAATCATGGACTGGCTCATGGCCCTGGTCAGAGCTTCCCCCGGGCCTGCGATTCGTTCAAGTATATTTTTCAGCAGCGGTCCCTGGGCGCCGGTGGCTGAATTGCTGCCTATTTCTTCGTGATCATTGCACACCATCAGGGCGGTTGTTTCGCTTTCTTTATGGTTAATCAGGGATTGTAAGCCCACAAAGCAGCTCAGCAGGTTGTCCAGTCGGGCGCTGGCAATAAATTCATCCCGCATACCAATAATGGCAGGTCGCTGGGTATCGTAGAAGGACAGGTCAAATTCCATCACTTCCTGGCAATCCGTATGGCCTTCACTGATCAGGTGCTCTTTCAATAATGCCCTGAAATCCGCTTTCTCGTCTTTGCCCAGCTGGAAAAGTACGGGTGGGATATCAGTCTGTGGGTTAATAGAACGCTGCTTATTGGCTTCCCGGTCAAGGTGTATGGCCAGACTGGGGACAGTGGCAATGGCTTTTTCGAAGTTGATCAGCTGGCTGGTGAGGCGGTTATCGGTGGTGATGTATTGCACCCGGCCTGCCAGGGAGAGATCACGGTCAAACCATGGGTTAAGCAGGGCGCCACCATAAACTTCTACGCCCAGCTGCAGGTAGCCGTTCCTGGTTAATTCCGGCGTTGGCTTTACTTTCAGGCAGGGGAAGTCGGTATGGGCACCCACCATGCGGAAGCCTTTATCGGCCTTTCCCATAACAAAGGCGACAATGGATGAGTCATTACGGGTGACATAATAACGGCCGCCGGTGGTCAGGGACCAGCTATCGGATTCAGATAGCTTTTGAAATCCATGGGCCTCAAGCTTCTCACCCATATTTTTTACCGCATGGTAAGGGGTGGGAGAAGCATGAAGAAAATCGAGTAACTGCTGGTTGAAATCGTGCTGGTTCATTAATACTTCCTGAACGGACAGCTGTTATTGGATAAAATTCTGGCCGCATTTTTACACTTCGACTGTAGTATGTTCAACAATCCCTTTTGTCTGAGGTCAATATTAGTGGTAATTTGAATGAGCTATAAAAAAATAAGAATAAATAATGCATAAAAAACAAGCAGTTGATTTGCTGGTTACTGCCAGCTGGGTTATCCCCGTTATTCCTGAAGGCCAGGTTTATAAAGATTACGCTATTGCCATTAATCAGCAGAAGATTGTTGGTTTAAGCCCTCAGTCAGAGGTCGGGCAGAAGTATCATTATTCAGAAAGAGTAGATTTGCCTGGACAGGTGGTGATGCCCGGGTTAATCAATGCCCATGGTCATATACCCATGTCGCTATTTAGAGGAATGGCCGACGACTATGAATTGATGACCTGGCTTGAACAGCATATCTGGCCAGCGGAACAGAAATGGTTGGGTGAAGCATTTGTTCATGACGGTGCTGAATTGGCGATGGCCGAGATGCTGTTATCGGGTAGTACCTGTTTTCAAGATATGTATTTATTTCCTGAGGTAACGGCGCGTATTGCGGGTAAGGTGGGAATGCGTTCGCAGATTAGCCCGGTCATTTTTGACTTTCCGTCTGCATGGGGTAAAGGGCCTGATGACTACATTGAAAAAATACTGGACCTGTATAGTGCTTATAAAGACAGCTCGCTTGTAACCATTGGCCTGGGGCCGCATGCACCCTATACCGTAGGGGACAGGACGCTGGAGCGTGTGGCAGCCATTGCTGAAACATTCAATATGCCGGTGCAAATGCATGTGCATGAGACCGCTGATGAGGTTGCTTCTGCCATAGAGGAAACAGGAATGCGACCTTTGCAGCGGCTGGAAAAGCTGGGGTTGCTTTCACCCAGGTTTCAGGCAGTGCATATGACCCAGATTGATAAGACAGATATAGCATTGCTGGTGGATAGTGGCAGTCATGTGATTCATTGTCCAGAGTCAAACCTGAAGCTGGCTAGCGGTTTTTGCCCAAGCCATCAGTTGATCACGGCAGGTGTCAATGTGGCCCTGGGATCAGATGGGGCGGCCAGTAATAATGACCTTGACTTATTTGGAGAGTTGAAGACGGCGGCATTGATCGCGAAAGCGGTAGCCAGTGATGCCACTGCCGTTGATGCCCATAAAGCCCTGGCAATAGCCACAATAAATGGTGCAGCAGCATTGGGTATGAGTGATAAGGTGGGGTCGATTGAACCGGGCAAAGAGGCTGACCTGATTGCAGTGAATCTATCTCATGTGTCCAGTCAGCCGGTTTATGACCCGGCTTCTTTGCTGGTCTATGGCAATTGTGGACACAAAGTAAGCCATGTCTGGATTGCCGGTCAGTGCCAGGTAAAAGAGGGCAAGCTCACTCAGTTTGATTGGGCTGACCTCTGTAATAGAGCAGAATCATGGCAATTAAAAATTGCTACATAAGCAAACCTCAACAGCCTTTAATCTAACGCTACAATTGTACTCGGCAAGGCAAGGGCCTTAATTTTTTCCAATTGAGGCTCTTTTACCGGAGGTGTGATCTCCAGGCACATTCCGCATTCCGATGATATGGCACGGGGCACTGGCATGACCCGGCAAGGTATGTTCAGTTCCTTAAGGTGGTTTTCAGCCTGTATAACAGCTCGAGTATTTTCCAGAAGAAGAAATTGTCTTGCCATAAAACGATACCTGTATTTTTTTATTGGTGATGAGCTCAAGCCAACTCTTGAAAGGCTTCAAGCAAGTAACCCAGGTCATCTGCCGTATGGTAGGGCGATAGTGATATACGGCAGGTTCCTGATGGTGCCGTGCCCAGGTGTTGATGAGCCAGAGGCGCGCAGTGGAGTCCTGAACGGGTCTCTATGCCAAACAGGGAGTCCAGTTTCCAGGCCAGTTCACCGCTATCCATGCTCTCGTGTGTCAGGGAAAACAGGCTGCCTTGCTGCCTGGGGTTGGTGGCAGCATAGAGTTGAAAGGCAGGAATATCTCTAATGGCAGCCAGCAGTTCATGCAGGTTACTTTGGGTATAAGCTTGCTCTGGCTTGTTGGCAAGGGCTGCTTCAAGGCCGAATAAGCCGGCAATATTGGGTGTACCAGCTTCAAATCGATCTGGCAGGCTATCCGGCATGGACAGGTGCTCGCTGTTGCTGCCGGTTCCGCCCAGTAGTAAAGGGCTGATCCGCTCGGGATTTTTTGCCCAGAACCCTCCAGTTCCCGTTGGTCCCATTAAACCTTTATGGCCTGTAAATACGACAAAATCCAGCCCCCATTGCTCGGCCAGGAAGTTATGCTTGCCCAGGGATTGAGAGGCATCAATCATGACGGGTGCTGAATGAATGGTTTTCCGGAGTGTTTCAAGGGGCTGGGTAACACCATTGACATTGCTTTGATGATTGATGATAACCAGGCGGGTATCCTCAGGTACATGAATCCGGTCACAGTCTATGGTGCCATCGGGATGGGCTGGCAGTGGTTCCACTGTGATCTTTCCAGCCAGGCGCAGGGCTTCCAGGGGACGGGCAATGGCATTGTGTTCCATGGGTGAAATCAATACCCGGCCACCCTCAAGGTCAAGTCCGTTGATCACAGTATTGGCGGCCTGGGTGGCATTGGCCGTGAATCCGATATTTTCTGCCTGGCTGACACCCAGCTCTTGTGCCAGGGCATCACGACATTGCTCGATTGTTCGGGCTACGGTAAAGGTCCGGGTATTGGCAGAGCGACCGTAGCTGCCACCAATCTCGGTGAGATAATGACTAATGGCAGCGGCCACGGCTGGAGGTTTGGGAAAACTGGTGGCGCTATTATCGAAATAGGTGAGCCGTTTCATCAGGGGTAAACCACGTGACTGGCTTGGGCCAGGGTTTCGGAAATTGTGTACATATTGGAGATTTCACCCGCAGCCAGCTTTGCTTTTAATTCAAAGTGATTAACACAGGTGCCGCATAGTAGCAGTTTAATGCCCTGGCTTTCCAACGCTGCCAGGCTTTCTTCTACACCGCTGCCATAGGTGGCCAGTTTAACGCCGCCGTTGTAAAACACCAGGGTAGAGGGTTTATTGTTCAACTCCAGCAATGAGTTGATATAAGCCTTGATCAACGTGGCTCCCAGCTCATCGCTGCCACTTCCCATTTGATCTCTTTTGAAGGCAATTACATAGCCGTCACCAGATTCGATCATAATAATACCTCCATTTATTTTGCGATTACTTGCTGGTTTCAGCAGATTTAAAATACAGATGAGGAATCATCCATTAACCAGCCAGTTTTTTGCAGTGACGTGTATCAATGTTTACTCGGGTTAAGTGATTTCCGAGCTAGTGGCTCAAGGCTTTGTGAAGATAAAATGCCGCTTTTAACCCTATTGAACGGTTTTAAGGATACTTTGTGAAACTATCCAAAGTACTGGCTGGTGCTATTCTGGCAGTCAGTTCTCTCTCTGCGACTTATTCCATTGCAGATAACTCCCCGACTAAAAGTGGCACAGGCATGGATATCTGGTTTGATACCGGTGGTCCTGTGGGTGGTGCCTATAACACCGTTGTGCAAAATGGCGCGCAACAGGCCTGTATTGACCTGGGCTGTAATATCCGGTTTCTGTATTCAGACTGGAGTCCTCAAAAAATGATTGAGAACTTCAGTAAGGCATTGGGTTCAAAACCGGATGGTATTGTGGTGATGGGGCATCCCGGAGACGATGCTTTTGCCAGGCTGATTAAAGAGGCCCGGGACAGTGGCATTCAGGTAACCTCCAGTGATACCGAGCTGCCCCGTATAATGAGCGAGTACCGCAGCGAAGGCTTTGGTTATGCCGGGACGGATAATAGAACCAGGGGTACGATGCTTGCCAGTGAAACACTACGCCGTTTTTCATTAAAGGCGGGTGACCGCGCCCTGGTCTGGGGACTGAAAAGCAAGCCCAATCGGGGGCTGTCTACCCAGGGTATGCTGGATACTTTGAAGGAAGCGGGCTTGAGCGTTGACTATATGGAAATCAGTGCCGAGCTTGATAAGGACCCAACCCTGGGGATGCCACTGATGACAGCTTACCTGTCCCGTCACCCGGATACCAAACTGATTATGATTGACCATGGCGCCCTGACCGGTCAGTTAGAGAACTTCTTACGTGCCGCCGGTGTTCAGCCGGATAAGATCATTACCGCAGGTTTCAGCCTGTCACCTGCTACGGCAGCTGCCGTGAAGCGGGGCTATGTTGACCTGGTGGGGGATGGTCAGCCTTTCCTTCAAGGGTATTTGCCGGTCATCCAGCTGGTGTTGAGCAAGCGGTTCGGGTTCTCTGGCCTGGAGGTGGATACCGGTGGCGGCTTCATTTCCCGTGACAATATTGATGTGATTGCGCCTTTGGCGAAAAAAGGACTTCGTTAAACATGGGTGCCCTGCTTGAACTGCAGGGCGTGAACAAGTGGTTTAGCGGTGTTCATGCCCTTCGAAATATTAATTTTCGCCTGAATAAAGGTGAAGTAGTCGCAATTCTTGGTGATAACGGTGCCGGTAAATCAACCTTAATCAAGGTGATTTCAGGCCTTCACCGTCCCGAGTCCGGTAAGCTGCGTGTTCGCGGAAAACCCGTCAGTTGGCAGCAGTATGATGTTAACAGGGCAAGAGCCCTGGGTGTTGAGACCGTCTACCAGGAGCGTTCCCTGGCAGAAAAGCAACCGGTTTGGCGTAACCTGTTTGTGGGGAGACACTTGCGTAACCGGTTTGGCTTTATTGATATGGCTAAAGAGAAGCGGATTACCGCCAGGCTGCTGAAGCAAATTGGACTTCGGGGTGTGGGCATTTCACCGGATTCGCCCGTTAGTGTGCTATCCGGCGGTGAACGACAGGGACTGGCTATTGGCCGGGCCATGCACTTTGACGCTGATATTATTATTCTTGATGAACCCACCAATGCCCTTTCTCTGGGAGAAACCAGTAAAGTCCTGTCATTTATTCGACAAATACGGGATTCAGGCCGATCCTGTATCCTGATTTGCCACACGATGGCCCACGTGTATGAAGTGGCGGATCGTTATGTTTTTGTGGACCGTGGTGAGGTCTGTTATGAGTGCAATGCTGATGAGGTGACCCTGGAATCCCTGGGTCAGCAGCTGATAGCCATTGCCAGGGGTGAATATACGCACAAGGAGCGCACCCAATGAGTCAGCCTCCAGCCGTTGCGGCACTGCCACAACCCGTGGCTTCCGGTAACAATACGCCGTTCTGGCATAAACTTTACCCCTACCGCCACAAACTGGGCACATTATCCCTGCTGGTGATTTTGTGGCTGTTGTTTCTGGTTATGAGTCCGGAGACTTTCGGCTCTTCAAGGATTTATCTGTCCCTGATGACCAGTATTCCCTTCCCGGCAATACTGGCATTAGCGCTTACCCTGATGGTGGTTGCGGGGGAAGTGGATATGTCCTTTCCTGCCATCATGGCATTTTCCAGCTATATTTTTGCAGTGACCTTCGAGGCAACGGGAGTGGCTGGTCTGGGACTGGTTGCAGCCCTGGTGGTAGGCGGCGGTGCAGGGTTATTGAATGCCTTGCTGGTGGTGCGACTGGGGGTGCCTTCCATTATTGCTACTATAGGTGCGCAGTTTTTCTGGTACGGGCTGGCTACGTTATTGGCTAATGGCATTGCCATCAGCATGGTGGAAATCCGCGAGACCCTGCTAAACAGCATTCTTACCGGTCGCCTGTTTGGCTGGCTGCCTATGCAGGCTGTCTGGTGCCTGATCCTGGCCGTTGCCGGTTCACTGCTGCTCCACCGGCATCACTTTGGTGACAATATTCGTTTTATTGGCGATAACCAGGAAACCGCTAGAATGATGGGGGTTGCCACAGATAAAACCCGTACCGGCCTGTTTGTTCTGGTGGGTGCCGTGAGTGCGCTGGTAGGTGTCATGGTTTGCAATGAAATGGGTTCATGGTGGCCAACCCAGGGTGAGGGCTACATGCTGCTGGTTTTTGCTTCGGTGTTTATTGGTGGCACTTCTGTCTTTGGTGGAGAGGGCACCCTGTCTGGCACCCTGATTGGCGCTATTGTTATTGGCATGATTGAAGCCGGCATTATTGCTGGTGGCTTATCCGGTTTTTGGACTCGCATGGTTTACGGCCTGATTATTATCGCTTCGGTATCCGGTTACGCCGTGATATTTAAAAAGCAGGGTCAATAACCCGGTATTTAATTCAAAAAATAATACGAATAATAGATCCATACCCGGTAATAAAAGCCTGCCTGGTATGGATTAATCAGAGAGGTTTAAAACAATTAATGAAAAAATTAACCATTATTGGTGCGGGTAGTATTATGTTTACCCGACAACTGTTGTCGGCGTTATTTGCCTGTGAAGCACTGCCCCCCTTAACCATCGTTCTTGAAGATTTAAATCCGCAGAAGTTGAAGGAAACATACCGGCTTATTGGCCTTATGGTTGAACAGGCGGGCGTGCCTGTGACGCTGGTCATGACCACCAACCAAAAAGAGGCACTGGGCGGCGCAGACTTTGTCATCAGTGCCATTCAGGTGGGCGGTCTTGAACCCTGGCGCCTGGAAGTGGATATTCCCAAAAAATACGGGGTTGATCAGGAAGTGGGGGATACCCTGGGATCCGGGGGTATTTTCAGGGCATTGCGGCAGATTCCGCCGACACTCTCGGTTGCACGGGATATGGAAGGGCTGTGTCCCAATGCCTTACTGCTGAATTATGCGAATCCATTGGCACCTCTAACCTGGGCTGTTAATAAAGCGACATCTATCCGCTGCATCGGGCTGTGCTACGGGGTTCGCTATACTGCCGCCCAACTGGCGGGTTACCTTGGCCTGGGGGTCTGGGTGGAGCATCCGCACAGTCCTGAAGCCTGGCAGGCATTAATGTACCATGATGTACCGGAAGGCTTTGAATACACCTTTGGTGGTATCAACCATATGACCTGGTTGTTGGATGTCCGTTATCAGGGACAGGATCTTTATCCGGCCATTCGGGCATTACCCGATAATAAAAAAGCCTATGCCAGTGACGGGATACGGTGTGAAGTGCTCAAGATGTTTAACCACTGGTGTACAGAAAACCACTGGCATATGTCAGATTATGTGCCCTGGTTCCGGAAAAATCAGGCCATGATCAACAAATTTCTGCCCCAGCGCTGGAATTTGCTGGAACTGGAGGAAAAAGTCCATGCCAGTGCCAGATATGAAGTAGAGTGTCAGTTAGCGGGGGATCAACCCTTTCGAATTCAGAGAAATATGCTGAATGCCCCTAAATTAATTGAAGCCATGCTCACCGGTGAGCGGGTACGAATTAATGGTAACTTACCTAACCAGACTGATGACGGTTTGCTGATTGCTAACCTGCCCGCAGAATGTATGGTTGAAGTACCCATTTATGTGGACGCTGATGGGTTGCACCCTGTTAAAGTAGGTGCATTGCCAACAGCCTGTGCCGCCCTGAATAAAACCAATATCAATGTGCAGGAGCTGGTGGTTGAAGCGGCTTTAACCGGTAATCTTTCATCAGCTAAACAGGCATTGGCTATGGACCCGGTCACAGGAATGGCCTGCACCTTAGAACAGTGCCATGCCATGTTTGATGAGTTGCTTGCAGCCCAGAAACCCTGGTTGACTGCCTGGTATCAATATTAGCCTGATGCGGCTAAGTATTAATGTCTATCCGCTCGTTCCCGGGCTCCAGCCTGGGAATGCATACCTCCCCAGGCTTATAACAGTTGGAGGTATCCGTATGCATTCCCAGCGAGGAGAGGGTGTCGCGAAACTAAATGCAACATGCACAAAACGAGATTGATTCTCTTTTTTTTAACCACGGAGATACGGAGGCACAGAGTTTTTATATCTTTAAACTATAAAACTCCGTGCCTCCGTGTCTCCGTGGTTAATAAAAATAATTTTTGCGACACCCTCAGGACGCTGGGAACGAGGTTAGGTTAGAACCCATGGTTATCACAGTGACCATGGGTTATTAACAGTACTATTTCTATTGGACAGTCGTTGCTGATAGCTGATTTTCAAGTTTTCGCGAAATAAACTCCGGCGACTGCGTGTTACCTGCAATCAGTGCATAAATAGAAGGCACTACGATAAGTGTCAGCAGGCTTGCCAGCAGAACCCCTGAAAATACCACCACACCAATGGCAAACCGGGATTCCGCACCAGCTCCATGGGCCATTAGCAGTGGAATGGAACCAGCGACGGTGGTCAGTGCCGTCATTAAAATGGGACGCAGTCGTTTTTGAGCTCCGGCAATAACAGCCTCCTGAAATGCAAGCCCCTTATCCCTAAGCTGGTTAATAAACTCCACAATTAAAATACCGTTTTTGGTGGTCAGGCCAATCAGCATAATCATGGCAAGCTGGGAGTAGATATTGAGTGTTTCCCCGGTAACCAAGAGGCCAAACAATGCGCCAGCCAATCCCAGCGGTACGGTGACCATAACCACCAGTGGGTGAATAAAGCTTTCAAACTGGGCAGCTAATACCAGGAATACAATCACCATGGCCAGGCCAAATACCGCATAAATGGAACTTTGGTTAGAGCGGTAATCCAGAGATTCATCTTTGTAGTCAATAATAGCCTGTGCCGGTAGCAGTTCTACAGCCTGCTGGTCAAGATAGTCCAAAGCCTCGCCCAATGAGTAGCCATTGGTCAGGTTTGCAGAAATAGTGATACTTCTGTTGCGGTTATAGTGAGGCAGCCGTGCGGCCTGACCAACCTCCTCGGTCTTGACCAGGTTATCCAGTCTGATTAGCTGTCCCGTGGTACTTGAGCGCACGTAGAGTGCTGCCACATCTTTCGGTGAGATCAAACGACCCGTGGTGGCTTTAAGGTAAACGTCATATTCCTCTCCTCTTTCCATAAACGTCGTGGTGGTTTTGCCTGCCAGCATAATTTCCAGGGTATTACCGATAGCTTCTGCCGAAACACCCAGCTCTGCCGCCCTGACTTTATCAATGGTCAGTTCCACCTGGGGTTGGGTTTCGTTGTAGTCAATGTCAATATCAGTGAGTCCCGGGTTGATTCGCGCTTTTTCTATCAGGATGTCAGCCCATTGCTGTACCTGATCGAAGGAACCGCCACCCACCACAAACTGCACGGGGGATTTTGTTCGGCCACCAATGGATGATCGTAAGACCGGGAAAACGGTAACATTGGGAATGCTGGCCAGTTTTTTGCGTAGCTGGGCTGAAAGCTCAAAAGCGCTTTGCTCCCGATCCTTCCAGTCTTTCAGGTTAAGCACCAGAAAACCGGAGTTATCGCCCATACTCCGAAAGCCCGGGGCAATTACCGTAATATTGTTCACTGGACCATCATTAATATAAGAAAGCAGGCGTTGTTCTATAAGTTCCATGCTTTCTTCCATACTTTCAAAGCTGGCCCCTTCAGCTCCACGTACCAGGATAAAAATCGAGCCATTGTCTTCTTTAGGGGTAAAAGACTGTGGTATCAGAGGGTAAAGCAATGCGGTCAAACCCAGTGACGTGGCCAGGAGGCTGACGCCAATCCATTTGCGCTTCACCGTTAAGTTGAGTAATACACCGTAGCCTTTTTCCAGGCCTGCTATCAGGGTATTTAGTTTTTTACTGAGTCTGGATTCTTTAGTATCAAGCCTCAGCAGCTTTGATCCCATCATGGGGGACAGGGTCAAGGCAATCAGGCTGGAAAAGCAGACGGCTCCGGCAAGGGTGAGGGCATATTCTGAAAAGAGTCGGCCAATAGTACCGTCCAGAAAAATAATGGGGACAAAGGTCATTACCAGTACCAGTGTCGTTGCGATCACCGCAAAGCCTACTTCCCTTGCTCCCCGATAGGCCGCTATTAATGGTTTCTCTCCCGTTTCCAGACGACGATGAATATTTTCAAGTACGACAATGGCATCATCCACAACCAGGCCGATTGCCAGCACCAGGGCTAACAAGGTTAAAAGATTGATAGAATAGCCCAAAGCGTAGATAGCAATAAAAGCCGAGATCAGGGAAACAGGTACAGTGACTGCGGGAATTAAAGTGGCTCTTAGATTACCCAGAAAGCAATAGATAACCAGGACCACCAGTCCAACCGTAATGGCCAGAGTGGCATACACTTCATTAATGGCGCTATTGATAAAAGTTGAGGCATCGTAAGTCCAGTTGATCTCTGTGCCCTCTGGAAGGAAAGGCCGGAACTGCTCTATCTCTTCCTTTACCTTTTCGATCACGTCCAGTGGGTTGGCCTGGCTCATGGGGACAATAGCCAGTCCCACGGTATTAAAGCCATTGGCTTTAAACAGCTGTTTGGCTTCTTTGGCGCCGGTGCGGATGGTGGCGATATCCTCTAGGTAAACTGTACCACTGCCATCCTGTTGGATAACCAGACGACGAAAGTCATCCACTGTATTGTAATCACGGCGCAGGCGAATCTGCAGTGTGCGCTGGCTGCCATCAAACTCACCAGCGGGCAGTTCTACGTTATCTTTTTTCAGGGCCGCTTCCACATCGGGAGCTGTGATTCCCCTGGCTGCCATGGCAACAGGATCAAGCTCGATCCGCATGACGTATTCCCGTGCTCCCATCAGGTCAGCGGAGCTGACGCCATCCACCAGGCTCAGCCGGTCTTTAAGGGTTCTGTCAGCATAGTCAGTGAGTTCCACCGGGGACATGGTTTCACTTTTTAGCATGACATAAAGAATGGCATCGCCATTGCCGCTGTCTTTCCAGACGATGGGGTCATCGGCTTCATCTGGCAAGCGTCGGGAAACCCTGGATATAGCTTCACGGACATCATTGGCAGCATTATCCATATCTCGATCAGGATAAAATTCGATTTGAATCCGGGAACTGCCATTGGAGCTTGTACTATCTATAAATTTGATCCCCTCAATACCCGAGAGCTGGCCTTCAATGGGGTCGGTGATTTTTGACTCAATTACATTAGCGGAAGCTCCACTATAACTGGTAACAATGGTGACTTTGGGGGAGGAAACATCCGGCAGTTCCCGTAGTGGCAGCATCAGGAATGTAACCATGCCAAAGGTCACCAGTAGCAGGCTGACCACTGTTGCGAAAACAGGCCGTTTCACCGACAGATCTGACAGTATCATGAACGGCTGTCTCCCTCGCTGTCCGGTCTGGCGGCAACAACTTCATCCAGGTTTTTTACTGGATAGCCATCCCTGACTTTAACAACGCCCTGGTCAACAATGGTTTCACCGGGGGTGAGACCTTTGGTAATGGTAATCTGGTCTCCAAGGGTTAAATCGGTTTCGATAAAACGCTTTTCTGCGATGTTGTTCTCACCCACAACATAAACATAACGACTATTGCCCTGGAAAAGCACGCTTCTGGAGGGTACTGCAATGGCTTCTGTTGCAGGACGCTGGACATTAATTGTCATCAACATACCTGGCCTTAGTTGCCTTTTGCTGTTATCCAGGATGGCCCTGACCTTAAAAGTGAGGTTCTGTGGGTTGATGCGGGGGTTGATGCTGGTGATTGTTCCTGTGAATGTGGTATCAGGCCAGGCTCGGGCATATGCAGTGAGCGAGGTGCCAGGCTTCACTTCATCCAGTGCCGCTTCAGGAAGTTCAATATCCAGTTTGACTGAGCTGATATCATCCAGGGTAGTGAGAGTTGTACCGCTATTAATGAATGCGCCGAGTCCGGTGTTATTAAATCCCAGTACCCCATCAAAAGGTGCTACCAGGGTGTAGTGATCCAGCCTGGCTTTTTCTGCGAGCAATGTGGCCTGCAGCAGGTTTACCTGGGCTTGTTGTGCTTCCAGCTCATCTTTTGAAACCGCTTTTCGCTGGAAAAGGGTGTTCATATAAGACAGTTTTCTTTGCTGATCTGCCAGAGAGACTTTAGTTTCTTTTACTTTGGCAGTTTGTTCCCGGTGATCAAGACTGACAAGCAGATCACCCCTTTTTATCTTCTTACCATCATTAAGATTCAATGCAGTGACCCGGCCACTGACCTGGGGAGTAATATCAATGGATTGGTTTGCACTGAGTGTTCCTATGGCCTCAATGGGGCGCTCAATTAAAGCCAGTTCAGCTTTAGTGGTTGTAATAATTGAGTGGTATTGCAGATTATTAGTATTGGCATAAATTACCGGACTGGTTAGTGACAGCGACGTAACCAATAATAATGGTATTGCATAGAGGCGGTATTTTTGGAACATATAGATCTGAAGTTGGCTATATTAAGGTGTCAGAGTTAGGTGTCAGCAGTTGCCCAAATGAAAAATCAAGCCTACTGGAAAAACCCCTTAGTGTAACTGGCTGGAATCAATATTACTGAATATAACGTGAGGATACTGAGGCTGGTGTGTAAGTGATTTATAAAGATTGGACAAAGAGCCTTGCAGGCTCTTTGTTATTAGGGGCTGTTAACGTGTGCTCAGCCCCTGAGGGCTTTCAGTCATTCTTTCTCAGGCAGTTGGACATTGACTTCCAGGATTGAGCAATCACCTTCATTATCCAGTCGTATATTGATATTTTCTTGGTTAACTTCAATATACTTTCTGACCACTTTGAGGATGTCTTTTTGCATGGCTGGTAGAAAATCATGGCTACCGCTGCGACTTAACCTTTCGTGGGCAACAAGAATCTGTAGCCGCTCCTTGGCAACCGACGCACTTTTTTTTTCTTTAGTATTTGACATGCGGAAAAGTTGCATCAGGCTCATGTCCGCCCTCCAAACATTCTTTGTAACAGGCCTTTTTTAGCAGGTTCCAAAAAGCGATGGGGCTTCTGCTCGCCAAGGTATCTGCATACCATGTCACTATAGGCCTGGCCGGCATCGGTATCAGTCTTGTGAATCACGGGTATACCCTGATTGGATGCTTTCAATACACAGCTGGATTCCGGAATAACGCCAAGTAATGGAATGGCAAGAATTTCTTCAACATCGCTGACATTTAACATATCGCCCCGTTCAACCCGGTCAGGGTCATATCGGGTTAACAGCAGATGCTCTTTTACCGGCTCCATTTTTCTCTCTGCACGCTTGGATTTGCTTTGCAGGATACCCAGTATCCGGTCTGAATCACGAACGGAGGATACTTCCGGGTTTGTGGTAATAATGGCTTCATCTGCAAAATACAGTGCCATTTGAGCACCGTGCTCAATGCCTGCCGGTGAGTCGCAAATGATATAGTCAAAATCCTTGGCTAACTCTTTCAGGACATTTTCAACACCTTCCTGGGTTAAGGCATCCTTATCCCTTGTTTGAGATGCTGGCAGTATGCAAAGGTTCTCGACGTGTTTATCTCGTATTAGCGCCTGGTGCAGTGCAGCTTCGCCATTTATAACATTGATAAGATCGTAGACCACCCTGCGTTCACAGCCCATGATGAGGTCAAGGTTACGTAAACCTACGTCAAAGTCGATGACAACTGTTGGGTGTCCCTGCATGGCAAGACCTGATGCAAAAGATGCGCTGGTCGTGGTTTTACCGACGCCACCTTTACCTGAGGTCACTACGATAATAT
This sequence comes from Endozoicomonas sp. Mp262, assembly GCF_025643335.1. Classification (NCBI taxonomy): domain Bacteria; kingdom Pseudomonadati; phylum Pseudomonadota; class Gammaproteobacteria; order Oceanospirillales; family Endozoicomonadaceae; genus Endozoicomonas; species Endozoicomonas sp. Mp262. Next base: position 3,305,234 of record NZ_CP092489.1, read on the forward strand.
GTGCCAAGTTACTACCTGCCTATTTTAACTGAACTTTCGTATGGGGCAGTATTTCTTAAAGTTTGGCCATGTGCAAGCACTGGTCATTGAGACTAATCAAAACGCTTTGACTCCAGTATGACTGGTCAGAATGTGCAGGTAACTTATACTGGCCACAAATAGAAATCAGCTCTGCCTCGAAATTGCGGCAAAAAATTCGGGCATCCTTATTACCATTAACCCCAGCCAGTGCCCGCCCTCTCAAGGGACCATAGACGTGTATATGGCCACCGGCCAATAGCTCGGAGCCGGTACTGACAGGCCCCAGTACCACAAGGTCGCCAGGGGCATAGACTTGCTGACCTGATCTGACGGGTCTATCAATGATTCGGGTGCCGATATCAACCTGCTTCGGTTGTTCAGGTATTTCGTTATTTTGTTCCACCGGATTATCGCATTGCTTTATCATGACGACTTTTTGGGTGTTTTCCGGTTTTTTAGGCTTGGCTGGATCCTCAGGTTTGGTCTTATTAGCAGGAAGCCAGGCAATGCCATTTATTGTGGCTTCTTTTTTATCAAGGTTTGTCCCACCCTGGATGGCAATGAAAATCATGCCAAATTCATGCAGCATACGCCTTAGCGCTGAGAGATCGACACGTTTCTGCTCAGGGTCAAGCTTTCCAAAATCTATTACTACAGGTGTTTGTTGGAAAAAATTGGGTGCTTTACGTGTCATATTTTGCAGCTGCGCCCTGATAAGAGCTATATCTGCTGCATGCAATTCAAGGGTAGTCAGTGTATAAAGGCCTCCTTTCATTTGAAAGGCCATAACAGAACTGTTTGATTGCAGGTCTGGATTCATTGTGACACCGGCTCTACTCAGCTGTGAAATAATAGAGCCTAGAGAAGTCACAACCGATACACAAGCATTGATATTAAATATGTCAGCAGATCGCCAAAGAAAAACAGAAGCGGACCAGTTTCAATGGTCTTTCCTTAAACCCCGATACTGGCTAACCTGGCTGGGACTTGGCTTGAGCATCCTGCCTACGCTTTTGCCTTATTCATGGATTCTTGCCATTGGCAGAGGCCTGGGCAGGCTTTTTTACCGTTGGGCAAAGTCACGGGTGCATATTGCCAGGGTTAACCTGAAACACTGCTTTCCTGAAATGCCGGACTATGAACGGGAAGCATTGTTAAAAGCTAATTTTGAGTCTGTGGGAATTGGCTTGATGGAAGTGGCGATGGCCTGGTGGTGGCCTAAAACAAGACTGGAAAACAAGGTACGGTTTGAGGGGCTTGAGCAACTCCAGGCACAGAATGGCCAAGGGACCATTCTACTTATTCTTCATTTCACCACCATTGAAATTGCCGGTGCGATGATAGCGTTGCGCCATAGCCTGGATGCCACGTACCGGGAGCATAAGAATCCTGTTTTTGAATATATGCAGAGGAAGCAAAGGATGCGTTATGACAAAAACAGCAATTTGCTGGGGCGCAGGGATGTGAGAGGCATGTTGCGGGTTTTGAGGGTCGGGGGCACTGTCTGGTATTCGCCTGATCAGGATTATGGGCCGAAACAAAGTGTATTTGCATCATTTTTTGATAGGCAGACAGCCACGGTAACCGGTACCTCCCGGTTGGCAAAGATGGGTAAGGCCAGAATTGTCCCTATGATAGTAACCAGAAAACCGGGTTCTGAAGGCTATGTATTAAAACTATACAAAGCCTGGGAGTCTTTTCCTTCAGGTGATGACCAGGCGGATGCCGAACAGGTTAATCGCTTTGTTGAGCACCGGGTTCGGGAGCATCCGGAGCAATATATGTGGTTGCACCGTCGTTTCAAAACCCGTCCGGAAGGAGAGGCTTCCCTGTATAAATAATCAACTGTCAAAAATATGACAATAGGAGCTGAAAGGGAAGCTGGTTATTTTTAAAAGCACCGTTAACAAGTGCTATTTAAAGAGATGAGAGGCTCTTCCTGATTGGCAGGTTGATTTAGTTCTACTCTTAATAAAGGAAAGGGACATTTGTGTAGGAGAGGCTATGGAAGGGCCTAAGTCTGGCAGTAATAATAAGTCGGGTCATTACCCGGTGGATAAGCCTGTGGAGCCGGAAAACAGTAATGAAGGTGAAACAGGAAATCATAAGGTCAGTCGATCCGGTAAACTGGAGAGGCAGGTGTCCGGCTTGAGCACCGACTCGGTTTATAGTGCGACCACTGACGAAGCTTCCGGTATTGGTGAACGGGAGGTGGATTTCGATCTAAACGCCAAATCAAAATTGCGGATAAAGCCCAGGCTCGAAAGGCAGCTGTCCGATCCAATAAAAAGTTTGCTAAAAGATAAAATGGATCTGGGGTTTGATGACCCCCGGTTTGTGGAGCCGTTCCCGGAAGATGATGTGCCAGATGTTGATAGTATGACAGACCCTTCAGAAGCACACAGGGTTCCAGCCGGTAATGAGAGAGAGGAGTCTTTGCCATTATCGCCATCACACAGGCCCGGGCAAAAAGAAGCTTCTTTATCTAACCCTGTTGTTGAAAATATCACTGTACAGGACAAAAAGAATATACAGCAGATGGTGGATCAGCTGCTGAAAAAAACCAAAGACCTGCTTCCTAAACACGCTGAGTACATTGATATAGTGATGAGACCCATTCTGAAGAGTTTTGAGGCTGGAGGTCATTCCGAGGATGCTGAGAATCTTTATGAAGCCTTGCATAGATTTTCAGCGAAACTTAAACAGGGCATGCAGCTGAATAATGGGACTTGTCGGGGGGAAGAGTATCGAGCATTGATTAACGCCTATGGACTACTTGGCGATCTTGTTGAGGATGATTTTAATGGCAGAATGGTGCTTGAATGCAAAGCCAGGCTTAGAAAGGTTTTTGGTTGCTATCAGAACCCCAGTGAAGAGTCTTTTTTAAGGGCAAGAGCCCAGCTGGGATTGGATGTGAATGTTGCCAAAGTGGATGGTGGCTATGAGGTTTCATCGCAAATTGTGGGTTGTGATGATACAAAGATAAGGGTATTTCTCAACCAAAAACTCTCTTTGCGGGTAACGGCCGGTAATGACATTGCAAAGGGCTATGCGGCAGGTGTCATAGGAAGAATTGATGGCAAGGTGTTTAACAATCTGGATGAGTTTATTGATTTCTATGCAGACAATGTATTGCTTAGCTTACATAAGCCAAGGCCCGGTCGGGGGGTTAAAAGAGCAACGTACACCGCAGTAAAAGATAAAAAACACCGTGAAAAGGTGATTGCAGAATTGCCCTTATTGGAGAAAACCTTTCGGGAATTAAAATTACCCATCCTGGATAGGGAGCACTCCCATTTAAAATACGGTTCTGAAGGAAAAAATATCCCTCTGAAAATTAAGCGGGATGTCTCCGAGGCACATGCAGGAGCAAGAATTTATAAAGTGGCTGGCATTGACAGGACAGCCATTAAGTGGGGGAACACCTTTACAAAAAAACTACCCTTGCTTCAACAATTGGAAAATCATCCTGAATGGCTGTCTGATTATCAAAATAGATGTTTCAATATGTCGATATCAGAAGATCTGAAAAAAACATGTATAAAACATATCAATAATTACTATCCGGATATTGAAGATGATGACCATTGCCCAGCAGAGGTGATTCTTCCGCTTATGAGCAGAAGGCTTGCAGTGGTTGAAGATGTTGCCTTTCAAAAACATAGAAAAGGTATTCCCCTGAATGAGGGCGAAGATGCTATTACCGGTGAGTTAAAAGCTTTCAGGGAGAGTGCGGGGAAGTTACTTAAAGAAAACTATCAGGAATATAAAGACTATTGCCGGGATGTGAATATTTGCCGTTCTGATACCTCAAGCTCCAGTGAAAAGGCTGAGGCCAGAAAAAGAAAGGCTTCAAAGGAGCAGCAAAGGGGGGCCAAAGGTTCGGCAGATATGCTGAAAATGATGATAGTCACCCATGCAAGACTGAAAGATATGCATCAACGCTCTGCCCGGGCATTAGGTGAAGAGACAGGGCTTGCTGATGATTGGCTGGAGGATATTGGCCTTGATATGTCTGTGCCGGATATTCATGTGTCTGAAAAGGATCGTGAACAGCACTTGATGCTAAAGAAAGAGGCAAAAGGATCTATACAGTTTAATGACAGAATTGCCAAATTGGCATTAGGGCCTTTTGAGGGGCTGGTGGATGTCCGATATATCAAAAACAGGGATGAGCCTAACCCGGACTCGGATGGAGATTATCTCTATATAGCACTCAGAGGGAGTATGGTGGGTACTGCTTCTCTGGCAGAAAGCTCAATTCAGGCCGCGCTAACAAAATTAATGGGCACTTTGCCACCGGTTGATGGGGAGGCAGGCATACTGATTGATCCCGCTGCGGGAGTGGATACCGTTTTGCAAGGGTTGAAGCACCTGAAAATGGAGCTCTTTTTTGTAAAGGGAGAGGATGGCAATTATCACCTTCAGTATAAAAGGCGCTTAACCGGTGAGGAGGTTGCCGCAAAAGCAGGTGGTAAAGTACCTGTTACCGGAGCTGTTTCGATTTCAGGCCAGGTTGCTGCAGATCGATACGACTATCACTTTAAAGGGGAGGATATTGGTACTAATACCATGACTTATGTAATGACCCGCTATAACGGCTGGATGGTTGGCGGTAAGCCTGAAAGTTGGAAGGCATTTACCAGTGACAAGGATAATCGTCTGAGGTTGGCAAAGATCATGGTCAATATGGCAAAAGAGAGTGAAAATGCTGGCAAGGAATTAAAGGGTGCATTGGAAGGTGTTCGTTCTTACTATCAAGGCAGGGCTGTAGAAATCAGTGAACAGGCGTTTGAAGATGCCAAGGCATTTCTAAAACAGTGTGAAAGTAATAATCTGGCTGAATTGAAAGACATTGAAGAGAAAAAAAATCAGGCAAGGAGAACCATCGCCTTGTATCATCAGCATAAAGGGGAGGGGATTAACAAGGAGGATCAGGCAAAGGCCAGGGCAATTATGGAGCAGTCTGCCCAAGGTGGCTCTTGGGAAAAGAGCTTTGATGCTTTGAAGAAGCAATATGAAATGTATATGGCGGGTACTGGCCAATCTACACCGGGAGTGCTTGATAAGGTTGAAAGGGTATTCAATCATTTTATTGCAGGTATAACTAAATTTAAAAATGCTCTGGATCAGGATGCCATATCTCCAGAAGAACTGGAAATGATCCTTAAGGATATCCATGGGCATATTACAGAAGCAACAGCCAGGCTGGACACTGATAAGGAAATCATAGATCATCATCAGATTGCGGCTATGGAGCATCAAATTGGCGAAATGAAAAAAATCGAGTTAGAGCTGCGTAACTTTATCCTGGAACAGACTCGATGGCAGAAGCTTTCAGAAAAAGTAAGCCGTGCAGGGAAAAAAGAGACTGTGCAGGATTTACTATCTACGTCACTGGAAAAATTAACGAAAGCATCAGAAAAATATAAAGCACTTTATGCGGAAACAGGAGGAATCGGCGGGGAAAGAACCGCACTGGAGAGTCTAGTCAGGACAAATACATTCGATGTTGCCCTGCATTCATTTAATCAGTTGCTTGCTGCTAACTACCCCACCTATCTTCAAGATGCGGATGGACGTTTTACCGATATTAATCCGAATAAACCGCTGCCTTTTGGAAGAGCTTAGAGTGCTTTTATTTTAAAAAAAACTCTCTGTGTTCGATATTTTCTCGCAATTGATATATTTACCTTTTGCTTAACCATAGTGAAAAGTCAAGGTTGCTAAGGTAAGCAGGTTTTCCAAGTTTATCAAGGCATTTGCTAAGTGTATATTGCTCTATTTTAGGGTAAAAAATGCATTTGTGGTTATTTTAGTATTTCTTTCTATTTTACTTCTAAAAGATATAAGTCACAGGCTATTGAATAAGATAGTGAGTACTAAAATTGAATTTTAGTGATGTATCTGCACTTGAATTTCTTTAGTCTATAACTTATTTTGGTGCATTTTACTGTGCTTTTTTTCAGGTTTTTTATTTTCTTTTTATATGTAACAGGTTGTGTCCTCGGTATTATTGAGAGGGGATATGGCGCTAAAGGAGAGGGGTGTTTTTTGAGTACTCATGCCTGTAGAGCAGAGGTGAAGTATGAAGGAGGGGTAGTGGATGGAGTTGTAGTTGATTTTGAAAAAGAACATGGCGATGATGACGGTTTAAATGCTTGTAGTGAGAATCTCGGTAGCTGCTCTCTACCCAAAAAATGTTGTTTTGATAATTTTAGGATACATCCTTTAAAAATAGATTTTGCCAGTGATCATTCAGGAAGAGTTGAGGCGAGCTGGAAGATAACCTGTTTTGACGCTGGTATAGAAGGAGGGTTGTATTTGACCTCTGGTCTAATCGCCGGGTTTGTTGTTTGCTGGTGTAAAGAGTATTTTAAAAAGCCGGGGTATATGCAAGGCGTTAATCTTTGTCTGATTTTTCAAGAGAATACGCTTTATGGTGTCGTAAAAGATAGTGATTGTACCCATAGGTTTATGGGGTTTGCAGAACGGTCTTTCAGTAGTGAAAAACTTAAGGTATGGGCCTTTGATGCGCAGGCATGCGGTGAAAATAAATATGAATCGGGAAATGATAAAAACAGGCAGTTTATAATAAATCACAGATTTGTTAAAGATAAGGTTGGTGATTTGTTTAAACAAAATTATGGCTATTGTGTAACTGCAAATGGTTTTAGTGCTGGTGTTCTAAAGGGTAAGAAAATACCGGATTACTGGTGCCTTGAGGGCCATATTTCAGAAAATAATAGTTTAACACTATCGATAGTGACAGAGTGGAGTAGGGGAAAGAGTATAAAAAAAAGTGGGGGAGATAATCATAGGCATGAGGCTGACCCGGTTAGTTATTATACCCAGGTGAATAATATTGATAGCACATGTGATAACATTGGTGATGATGAGCCTCCCTCTTTGCTTGGTATTAATGATCCAGTTATCGGTGCTCCCCCATTGGCCAAGGTAAGCATTAACCCGGAAATTGACTGGTTTTGGCTAAAAAGACAGAGGGATGAGATGGCTGGAATTATGAAGAAGAGTGGTTGTTTTGCAAAAATGGCAGGATTGGGAATTAGGGTTAGAAAAAGTAAACTTCCTATTGCTGGAAATGGTCCTTTTGCAACAAAGTTTATAAAGAAAAAGTCATTAATTAGTTTTTATGGAGGGCCTTTGAAAGAGGTATCAGAAAAAGACAGGGCGGGATATAAGGAACGCTTTAAGAGTCGATCCACCCATATTGTCAGCCTTTCTCGCCATCGCGTCATTGATGGATTAAAAGATGTCAGATATGGGGATTATATTGCGAGCATGGTTAATGATATTTCCTTTGAAAAATATGTTACCCCGGGTATAAAAAAGAAAAAGTTAAAGGTGAATGCTGCTTTTAAACAGAGTGAATTTAATATGGCTCTTTATGCTGTTGAAGATATTGAGGTGGGGGATGAAATATATACAAAATACAGTCCTGGTCATATAGAAAACGCTATTAACTGTGGTGATATGTTACCTCTTAAAGATATGGCTCGCTTGTGGGAAAGTGGTTTTTTTTGTGATGAGTGTGGGGAACGTTTTAACACAAAATGGAATTTAGAAAAACATCAGATTTTTAAACATAATCATCAAGAGCTTTATCCTTGCCTTAAGTGTGGAGTGATATGCTATCTTGATTATATTTTAAAAGCGCACCAGGAAAATCATAAACCGTTTCTGAGGAAGCGCTATATTCCAAGAAAAAAAAGCTCATGTACTTATGAGTGCTACTTATGTGAAAAGGAGTTGTCCAGTCTTCAGAGTCTTGAAAGCCATTTTTACGCTATTCATGCAAAAAGTAAATATTTCTTATGTTGTTATTGTGGGGAAATTTTAAATAGTAGACAGAGTTATTCAGACCATAGAAAAAAAGATTGTCAGAGCTATAAACCTGTACAATGTCAGGTTTGTCAGAAAGTATTTTCAACCGTTGCAACATTGAAAATACATGATAAAAATAAACATCGACCCTATGAGGAAAGAAAGTTCCCTTGTGACCACTGTTCTTATAGGTTTAATCAGAAATCTGTGCTTCGTAATCATATTAATGAAACACATAAAAAGTTAAAGCCATTTGAATGTGGCCAGTGCCATAAATGTTTTTCTAGAAAATTAACTCGTGACAGGCATGTTGATAGAAATAAGTGTAAAAGAAAAAGTCAGGCTAAATAGTGAGTTCAAGATTTTTTATATTAATTCGATGCTTATGTGCCAACCCCGGAACCAGGGGTTGGCTTGTTAGAAAAAACTCGGTTAACAGAGTGGTGTATCAGACGGCTTCAGCCATAACCAGGCCATCAGATTCTAAGCTGCCTGTGCGGCAGTGAACGTAGGTACTCAGATGTATAACCGGGAAGAGATTTTCTAAGCTGCCTGTGCGGCAGTGAACCAGATTAACCGGGGTCGGTTTGACCGGTTCCGTTTCTAAGCTGCCTGTGCGGCAGTGAACTCAGCAGCTTGATCCCATCACAGAGGCCCAGCTTTCTAAGCTGCCTGTGCGGCAGTGAACGGAAGACCAGCTTAGCTTTTTAACTGCATTCAAGCCATCCTGAGTAATAAGGGTCTGCCAAACGTTATCACCAATGCGGTTGGCAAAGGCATCCAGTACCCGTCGGGTTTTCTTCAGGGCGTTCTTTTCGCACTGGGAGACAAAGGTGACCATCATGGCAATTTATCCTCTGCCATATTCAAAGCTACGGATTTTACCTGGTTAAACATAAAGTCCAGGGCCTTATGGTCGGTAAAGGCCTGCAAGCATTGCTGGCGAAATTCCTGCTCAGTGGCGTTTTCTTTGGCGCAAATAAAGGCCCAGGGGAGGATCAGGCTATCCTTGATCAGGTCAGCAACATCAAATACCAGTGCGCCCCGACGGGTTTTGCCATGCATTACTGCAAAACCGTGGGGAATACCCAGCACCCATAGGGTTGTAGCGGCCAGGTCATAGGCTAAATAGTTGCCGTGGTTTAGAAAGGTATTGGCAAGGTCTTCACTTTCCCGGGTTCGGGTAAAGTCACCGTACTTTGTCTTGCGTGCCGCAATTTTATAGAGGTGTTTCGTTAGCAGGGCTTCAGTTTGTAATAAGTCTCTCACCTTTTTTGCCTGACTGATTTGTGATTCAAAACCACTCAGTGCCCGGCCGATATCCGCATCATCGGCGTGAAATCCTTCTACCTGCAAGTCTCGGTCTTTGCTCCAGGTGTGTCGCAGGTAGTCAATCCTGGCCAGCTGGAACATCTGAGCCGCTTTTAATCGTTGATGATCATTGAACCAGAATGATAACCAGCCTTGCAGATATTCTGTGGGACGGTATTCACTTTGGGGTGTCAGCCACTCCACTTCACTGGCCATCAATAAAGGTGTGCCGCCACCGCCACAGAAGCCCACCAGTACTCCGGCTGAAGCCAGCATCCTCATGGCGGCCTGGGTAATAGATGTACCTGTCCCCAGCAGTAGACAGGTGGTGTTGGCGATAGGAATATTCCAGTACTGGTTTTCCTTTTTGGCCTCTGTCAGGTAGAGCACCCGGCCATCTTTTTGCATTACCCGGCATTTTTCCAGGTAATAAATATTGGCCCGTTTGGAATGGAGAATAGCTTTCAGGTCTGTTAATGCATCCATAATTTATTATTGCTTTGCATTCAGTTTTATTGCCGTTCAGTTATTTGCTAAAAACTGCAACAGCTTTCGAGGCGGGTATTGTAGTAGATTTTGAAGGGATGATCCCCCACGCAGGAGCATGGGGGCAGAGGGGGGCAACCTCAGGATGATGGAAGCCAGAGGTTGGGTTGTTAAACAGGGAGATCTATCAGACTGCTTCGGCTAGAACCAGTCCTTCAGATTTCTCCAGCGCTTCTGCCTTGTTAAGCATGTTGCGAATCAGTAGGGAGGAGGCCAGGGCAATAACTACCATAGCCACGGCAGCCATGGTCAGCATGGAGAAATAGTCACCGTAAACTGTCTGTACGAACTGCTGGGTTACTTCCTGACCCTTTTCCATAGCGACCATACTGGAGATAACCGCGCCAATGATGCCGGACAACGCCATGGCAACGGAGAACAGACTGACAGAGAATCCTTCGATATGCTTGGGAGTAACGGACAAAATAAAGGCAACCACCAGACTGCCAACAATCACCTCACCAAAGGCCAGGAAGGCGTGGATAATCAAGAATACATCAGGGCTGATGATGACATCTTCGCCAATGCCCTTCACCGCCATGGTCAGGATACCAAAGGCAGCCACAGCAAGAACGAAGGAGATGGCGATCTTGGTAGCTGTGGACAGATTGATGCCACGCTTTTCCAGGGCGGTGAATATACCCGTGATAACAGGACCGGCAACGATACACCACAATGGGTTCATAGCCATGGAGGCTTCAGGTGCCAGAGGGATGAAGCCAAGCAGGTCACCGCGCATGGTATTGATGGTTACCATGGTCATGGAGGTCATCATTTGACCATAGTATACAAAGAAGGCAGTGGTCAGCAGGCTCATAATCAGGATAGTACCCATCTTCAGTGCATCGGCTTTGCTGGCCTTAAACATCAGACTGATGAAGTATAAAACGGCACCCGCACCAATGGCGTATACGATGTACTTACCGGTTTCCATGTCAGAAAACATGAAGAATACCATGCCGATCATGGCGGCGGAGAGGATCAGGAAGATCACTTTGTTTTTTGCGCTTACAGGAGCCTGATCGATATCTGCACCGATTTCCACCAGAGGTTTGTGGAAGATAATAAGTACGGCAGCAGCCAGTGCAGCCATGATGGCGGATAAGGTGAAGCCACCGTTAAATCCAATCACAAGAACTAACATTGGGTACAGGTATTGGCCCAGCAGTGCACCCACGTTGTTTACGGAGTAGTTAATGGGGTAGCAGTTCTCAAAATCCTCCTTCGTCTTGAACGTACGCTTGTACAAGCTTGGATAAGAGGGTGACATCAGACCTCTGGCATAGGAGGCCAGTGCGATACCGCAAAGTGACAGGGGAACACTCAGGGCGGAAGCACCCATGACCAACAGGGCATAACCGGTTGCGAAAGCTATGTAAGCCAGGGTGAGGGAGCGTTTGGAACCCAGGAATTTATCGGAAATAAAGCCGCCGGCAATGGCAAATAGGGGGCCAATGGAGGAAAAGGCACCCACAACCATCATGGTGTCGGCTTCACTGTAGTTTAACTTTTCCAGAAAAAAACGGGTCAGGACAATCATGACACCGTAGAAAGATAGGCCAAACATCATTTGGCAGAACATCATCGACCGGTTCAGTCTATTCCACATAAAGGCTCCGTTATGTTATTTAACAAGCAGGATGTAATACATTTGACCTCTGTAGATAAACTGTAGTCATTGCGTGCATGATTCAGCCGACAGGAGACAAGTATATTGAATCCGCAAGTTATAAATTAGATAACTGGATTTTGTGGATGTTTTATAACAAAACCTATCGGTTAAAATGCTATCTTTAAGCGCTTTTTTAATAAAAAAAAAACGTCTAAATGCGTATTTTAGCGAAATTTAATGTATTTATTCTTATTTTTGGTTTTTGGTTAGGGTATAAGTCCTTAATGGTGGTGTGGTCAAGCAAGTGGGTTTGGAGGGAGCCTATTGCTGGGGAACTCACAGAGGATAACAATGGATGTTTTCTCTTTTCAGCATCGATATAGAGGTGTTTCCAGGGGGGGGCATATTTTGCAGTCAGGGAGTATTCGCATTCCCAGGGGGTGAACCCTGGGAACGGGAATTGAAGTCAGGAGAGGGTGGTTAGCCAACAACCACCAGACGGATGGCGTCCAATCTCAGCATGGCTTTCTGAAGGCTTTGGTGTCCCTTTGCAGCACGCAACTTAAGGTGTTCAATCTCTTCATCACGAACATTAGGGTTTACGGCTTTCAGGGCAGCCAGACGCTTGATTTCTTCTGTGACCTCGGCCAGTAAATCCTGACAGGCTTTGTTTACGATGGTCTGAACACTGGTTTTGGCGGATTTCTCTGCCCCTGCCAGCATTTTCAGCACCGGTTCACGTTGTGCCTGGACCAGTTTTTTGGCAACCCCTTTCTTGAGCGGCTGAAGCTGGGCGTTCAGGGTGTCGAAAGCCACTTTTTCTGCCAGGTTGTTCATGGTGGGGTCAATGAGACAGCGTATGGGCGTTACCGGTAGATAGCGATCCAATTGCAGGGTCTTGTCACCACTGGCTTCGACCACATAAATGGCTTCCAGCAACATAGTGCCGGGTTTCAGGGCCTTGTTTTTTAACAGGGCCACTGAGGTGTTACCCATATCAGTGGTTAATACCAGATCCATGCTTTCGCTAACCATGGGGTGCTCCCAGGTGAGAAAATGCATGTCTTCTCTGGAAAGTGCCATATCCCGGTCAAAGGTGACAGTCATGCCATCAGCGGGAAGGCTGGGGAAAGCTGTAATCATATGGCTGCCAGGACGAACGATCAGGCAGTGCTTGGAATGATCTTCAGCTTCTACACCAAAGCCTTCAAACAGCTTCTCCATGTAACGCTTCAGCTGACGAGGCTCTTCCTGTTCCTCAATGACATTAATCATGTCTTCATTGGAAACCAGACCGCGGGAGTTCAGCTCCAGCAAACGGTCCCTGCCATTATGCATCTGTGCCTTCAGTTCCTGGTTCATACTGGCGGCCTTGTCAACCAGAGGCTGTATGTCTGCCAGCTTGATGCCGGAACCAGGCTTCAGGGCTGGCTCAAGTTCAGGATAAAGTTCCTGGTACACAGTGCTGCCAGCAGGGCAGGTGTCAGCAAAGGCATTGAGTCCATGTTCATACCAATGGAAAAGGGCTTCCTGCCCGGTGCCTTCGATATAGGGAGCATGGATTTTAATGGCTTCGGTCTGACCAATACGATCCAGGCGGCCAATACGCTGTTCAAGCAGATCAGGGCGAGCAGGCAAGTCGAAAAGTACCAGGTGGTGAGCAAACTGGAAATTACGGCCTTCACTGCCGATTTCCGAGCACACCATAATTTGCGCACCGTACTCTTCGTCAGCAAACCAGGCCGCTGCCCGGTCACGCTCAATAATGCTCATGTTTTCATGGAAAACAGCCGTTGGAATGCCGGACAGAATCCGCATGGCATCCTCAAGGTCGAGCGCTGTATTGGCGTGGGCACAGATTACCAGAACTTTTTGCTTTTTCAGTAGCTTGACCAGATTGATCAGCCACTCGACCCGGGGGTCGACTTTCCACCAGGGATCCATATCATCAACTTTGATATGAGTCTGATAGGCAAGCTCAGGGTATACGTTGTGCTTTATAGAGGGCGCTTCCAGTTCCGCTTCCTCTTCCAGGGCAATCTGGTACAGCTCTGGCAGAGCCTGAGGATAGCCCTGGGCAACCCTTCCCGGAAAACCGCCCACAGAGTTACGGGTATTTCTGAATAAGACCCGTCCTGTGCCATGACGGTCGAGAAGCTGACGAAGCAGCTGCTCTTTGGCATTGACCTTGCCTGTGGGTGAACCCTGCTCATAGGTATCAATAACCGGTTTGCACGCTTCTCCCAAGAAGCTCAGAAGATGCTGCTTGGCCTGTTCCGATAACTGGTCATGATCCAGCAGATCCTGAACAGCATTGGCTACGGGTTCATAGGAGCTTTCTTCTTCCTGGAATGTTGCCAGATTATGGAAACGGTCAGGGTCTAACAGTCTCAAGCGAGCAAAGTGGCTTTCAATACCCATTTGCTCAGGTGTGGCTGTCAGCAGAAGCAAGCCCGGAATCTGGTTAGCCAGTCGCTCGATACAGAGGTATTCATTGCTGGCTTCCTGTTCAGACCACACCAGGTGATGGGCCTCGTCAACGATCATCAGATCCCAGTCTGCCTCCAGGGCCTGTTGCAAACGACGTTCATCCTTGCACAGGAAATCAAGGCTACAGAGTATCAGTTGTTCGCTGAGGAAAGGGTTGTCATCACTGATGGTGCGACAGCGTTCCTCGTCAAAAAGACTGAAGTGCAGGTTAAAACGCCGGAGCATCTCAACCAGCCACTGGTGCTGAAGACTTTCAGGAACCACAATCAGGGTTCGCCCTGCACGACCACTGATAAGCTGTTGATGGAGGATTAATCCTGCCTCAATGGTTTTACCCATACCCACTTCGTCCGCCAGCATCACCCTTGGCGCATAGCGGGCAGATACTTCTCTGGCGATATGGAGCTGATGGGGAATCAGACTTGTTCTGGGACCCACAAGGCCACGAACAGCCGATTGTCGCAGCCGATGATTGTGCAACAGGGTTTTATAGCGCAGGGAGTAATTGCTGTTCTGGTCAATTTGACCGGCCAGCATTCTGTCCTGGGGCTTGTTAAAACGAATAAAATTACCGAGATCGGTTTCAGGCAGCTCTTTGGGCTGGCCATCATCCAATACACCTAAATATGTCAGAATATTTGCATGTTCGATCACTTCGGTGACTGTCATGACCCAGCCTTCATGACTTTCTACTTTATCACCGGGGTTGAACTGCACCCGGGTTAGGGGGCAGTTGTTGATGGAATATAGCCGCGTTTCTCCAGTTGCGGGAAACAGGAGGGTAACCATACGGCCGTCTAGGGTGAGTACGGTACCCAACCCTTGTTCAGTTTCTGTGTCGCTGATCCAGCGTTGTCCAGGAACGAAACTCGTCATGCGTGACTACTGACCTTGCCAGACAAAAGGGCGCTATATTAGCGGAATTCCCTGAAATTGCACTACAGGGAAGACCGAAATCTTAAGTTCTGTGGATTATAGCGGGATTGGTCTGTGGAGGGTATGGTTAGTGTTACTTGTTTTGTTTGAACTTTAGGGGGGAATAGGGAATGGTAAATGGGGAATAGTAGTTCGTACTATTTCTCTATTCCCCATATTTTTCTATCAGTTCCAGTATGTCGGTTTTTTAGACTTGCTGGTGCAAGGGATTAGGCAGCTACTGGCTTGACAGGAGAAGTGGTTTCTTCAGCTTCCTTTTCTTCCCCGATGGTCAGGATAAGGTCAGGCTTGCCTTTGAAGGCTTTGGCCAGGGTTTCCTTGTTTCGGGCAAGTAGCAAACCGATTTCCTCGGCCAGCTTTTCCTCGATGGTCAGGTTAGATTCCAGCAGGCTGGACAGGTTGTCTGCCAGCTCCAGCATCTTATCGTGTTCTTCAGCCGCTTTTTTATCGGTAAACATGCTTCCGTCCCGGTCTACTCGCCACATGGGGGTGATGGACATTGCCCTCTCCTGATAAGGTTTTGGGTTTTATAAGGTACTGTATAAAAAAACAGTATTTTAGTCTGGAATCCGTCATAGAATAAAGTGCTTTGTAGTTATTTGTTCTATCAACAATGCCAAACAGTGAATAAGTCCGCCAGCCATAAAAGACCAGCGGGTTGTTCTCACCTCGTTCCCAGCGTCCCGAGGGTGTCGCAAAAGTATGCTTTGTTTTAACCACAAAGATACAGAGGCACAAAGTTTTCTTGTTTTGTCCCTTATCAGGAGCAAAAATGATAAAAAAAAACGCTTTTCTCTGTGTCTTTGTGTCTCCGTGGTTAATAAAAATAACTTTTGCGACAACCTCTCCCTGTTGGGAATGCATACGGATGTTCCAACTTATATCAGACCTACTGCATGAGGAGGTATGCATTCCCAGGCAGGAGCCTGGGAACGAGTCTAAGGAGTCTTTTGGGGAGTGCCATCTTCAGAGCGTGGAAACGTGCCTTTTGGAATTTCACGACACTATCGAAATAGTATGAGTTGCTATTCCCATTCCCCATTCCCCGATACAGTCAGTGACGTTTCCCTGAAGCTCGCCTGGTGTTTCTCTGAGAAGGCCGTTTTTTGGAAAAATCAGGTTTTTGAGTTTGCCATTCGGAGCCTTCGGTTTTGCGGGCCGTTTTTTTGTAGATTTTTGGACGAGCTGGCTGTTTAGCTGCCCGCTCGGAGGGCGTCTTTACATAAGCCTTCGCGGGCTCAAGATCAACCAGTGCTGCCAGCTCATCAATGTGTGGTTTGCCCAGCTCTTGCCACTGACCTACACGCAACCCCTCTGGCATAATGGTGCTGCCAAAGCGAACCCGTTTCAGTCGGCTTACGGTGAGTTCCTGGGATTCCCAGAGACGGCGTACTTCACGGTTACGTCCCTCAAGAATACAGACATGGAACCAGTGGTTTATACCAGAGCCACCGGAATCAACAATATCGGTAAAGCGGGCCGGGCCATCCTCCAGCTCTACACCATCGTAAAGGCGCTTTACTTTTTCAGGGGTCACATTACCCATGACCCGTACCGCATATTCCCGTTCAATGGTATGGGATGGATGCATTAACCGGCTGGCCAGTTCGCCGTCATTGGTGAACAGTAAGAGGCCGGAAGTATTCAGGTCCAGTCGTCCAATGGCGATCCAGCGTTCGCCTTTGAGTTTTGGTAGTCTGTTGAAAACCGTAGGACGGCCTTCGGGATCAGAACGGGTGCAAACCTCACCTTCAGGCTTGTTATAGGCAATAACCCTGCGGATACCTGAGGTATAGGCCTCCAGTTTTACGGGCCTGCCGTCCACAGCAATGGTGTCACGGGGTGTTGCCCGGTCACCCAGCTGGGCAACCTGATTGTTAACAGTAATGCGGCCATTACTGATCCAGCGTTCCATTTCCCGACGGGAACCCAGACCTGCGCCTGCCAGTATTTTCTGGAGTTTTTCACCTTGTGGCTGGGGAGGAGTAGAGGGGATAGTTATTTCAGTGCTCATGAATACAGGCTACCAGGTGGCATTGCCACCGTGAGGGTCAAAAGAACGGGCAATTATAATACCAATTGCAGCGATTGGTATTATTCTCTTTCCTGAATAGGGGTGGAAGGGGCTGTTTCCGGAGGTGTTTCTTCGGTATCCGGCATTTCTGGTTCTGGAGACTCCTCCAGAGCCAGCTCCTCTACCTTTTGTTTTTTAATCAGGTCATCAAAGTTTTCCGGAAGGTCTGCTTCCATTTCATCCAGTTCAGCAAACAGTGTTTCCGCGGAAATTTCATCACTTTCTGTGGTTTCTTCAGCCTCAGCGGCTGGAGTCTCTTCCTGATCAATGGTTTCCAGCATATCTACCTGCTGGTTTTCCAGTGCCTTGGCGGCTTCTTCCAGATCCTTGATTTCTGACAGGGAGGGTAGCTCATTGAGGTTTTCCAGATTAAAGTAATCCAGAAACTGGCGGGTGGTGGCGAACATGGCGGGGCGCCCGGGAACGTCCCGGTGACCAACCACCCGAACCCATTCCCGTTCCTGAAGGGTGCGAATGATATTGCTGCTGACACTGACACCCCGAACCTCTTCTATTTCCCCCCGGGTAATGGGTTGCCGGTAGGCAATAAGTGCCAGGGTTTCCAGTAAGGCCCGGGTGTAGCGCTGGGGTTTCTCTTCCCATAGCCTGCTCACCCAGGGAGCCAGCTCCTGTTTTACCTGAAATCGAAAGCCGGAGGCCACCTGCTTAAGCTCAACGCCGCGATTTTCACAGGCATGGGAGAGTGTCACCAGCGCTTCCTGGACAGCACTGGCCTCGGGGCGTTGTTCTTCGGGGAACAGCGCCACCAGTTGATCAATGCTTAGGGTTTTATCGCTGGCCATCAAAATACCTTCCAGTATCAGATGCAGTTCAGGCTGTTCATTATTCATAGGGTTTTGGTTTTCGATGTCACTCTTCTCTTATTCAATACGGGCCTTTACATGAATGGGACCAAAGGCTTCACTTTGTACCAGTTCGATCAGTGATTCCTTGATCAGTTCCATAATGGCCATAAAGGTAACCACCACCCCCAGGCGTCCCTCTTCAACGCGATAAAGAGCCACAAACGGGGTAAACCGCTCTGCGGACAGAAGGGAGAGCACTTCACTCATACGTTCCCGGACAGA
Organism: Endozoicomonas sp. Mp262; assembly: GCF_025643335.1. Classification (NCBI taxonomy): domain Bacteria; kingdom Pseudomonadati; phylum Pseudomonadota; class Gammaproteobacteria; order Oceanospirillales; family Endozoicomonadaceae; genus Endozoicomonas; species Endozoicomonas sp. Mp262. The sequence goes on from NZ_CP092489.1 coordinate 3,323,157, forward strand.
AAGTGCTTCCTCTTCAACCTGGTGATGTTCAAACATATCAGCCCGGCGCATCACTTCTGCCATGGCCAGCAGGATTTCCTTGAGGTCTACATCGGGCTGGGCGCGGATTAATTCGAAGTCTGGTGCTTCAGCCCCGGCAGGGTGAATATCCCGATTCATGCGAGGTAATTCATCGAGATCTTCGGCTGCCTGCTTAAATCGCTCATATTCCTGCAAACGGCGAACCAGTTCGGCCCGGGGATCCTCTTCGTCCTCTTCGCAGTCTTCGGAGCGTGGCAGCAGCATTCTGGATTTTATTTCTGCCAGGGTGGCGGCCATCACCAGATACTCGGCAGCCAGTTCGAACTGGTTGCTGTGCATCAATTCAACATAATCCATGTATTGACGTGTAATTTCTGCAACCTGGATATCCAGAATATCCATATTGTTGCGCTTTATCAGGTAAAGCAGCAGATCCAGAGGCCCTTCAAATGCCTCGAGGAAAACCTCAAGGGCTTCCGGAGGGATATAAAGATCATCAGGCAGTTTGGTTAAAGGTTCCCCCCTAACCAAGGCCATGGCCAGTTGAGCTGATTCTTCCTGTTTGACTTCTGGTTCTGCAACCGCTTCTGTGGTGGTCATCGGTAGTCAAGCCCCATCGCTTCCCTGACTTCCCTCAGTGTTTCCTGTGCTTCATCACGGGCGGCTTCGCAGCCATCGGCGATGATGCTTTTTACCACATCCGGATTGTTTTCCAACTCCACTGCTTCAATCCTGATAGGGTCCAGTTCCGCCTGAACAGCATCAATCAGTGGTCGTTTACAATCCAGGCAGCCTATACCTGCACTTTTACAGCCTTGTTGTACCCACTGCTGTCTCTCTTTGTCGGTATAGATTTTATGCAGTTGCCATACCGGGCATTTTTCCGGATCTCCCGGGTCATTGCGGCGGCACCGGGCCGGGTCAGTGGGCATACGCTTTAGTTTGGTGGCCACGGCGTCCGGTGTATCCCGAAGCTCTATAGCGTTATTATATGATTTGGACATTTTTTGTCCATCAAGACCTGGCACTTTAGGGGTTGATGTCAGCAGCGCCTGGGGTTCCGGAAGTATCATTTTACCTGTGCCTTCGAGGTAACCAAATAATCGCTCCTGGTCCCCGAGGGTGATATTGCTTTGCTCTTTCAGTAGTGCCCTGGCAGTATCAAGGGCTTCTTCGTTGCCTTTTTCCAGATAGCTCCGGCGCAGTTTGCGATAAAGGGTTGCGGCCTTTTTGCCCATTTTACCAATGGCTGCCTCGGCATGGGTTTCGAACCCGGGTTCCCTGCCATAAACATGGTTGAAGCGGCGGGCGATTTCACGGGTGATTTCTACATGGGCTTCCTGGTCGGCCCCCACAGGAACCTGTCCAGCCCGGTAGGCAAGAATATCCGCTGTTTGTAGAAGGGGGTAGCCAAGAAATCCGTAAGTGGACAGATCCTTTTCCCTGAGTTTTTCCTGCTGGTCTTTATAGGTGGGCACTCTTTCCAGCCATGACAAAGGCGTTATCATTGACAGAAGTAAATGGAGCTCTGCCTGCTCGGGAACTCTCGACTGAATGAACAGCGTGGCAGAACCAGGGTTTATACCCGCTGCCAGCCAGTCAATGGCCATGTCATAGATATGTTCTTCGAGGTTGTGAGTGTCTTCATAGTGTGTGGTGAGTGCATGCCAGTCAGCTATACAGAAAAAGCAGTCAAACTCATGTTGTAACTCTATCCAGTTTTTTAAAACGCCATGATAATGACCGAGGTGAAGTCGGCCGGTGGGTCGCATGCCAGACAGTACACGCGACTGGGGATCTACAGCACTCAATGGGTTCTCCCTGGGTTGGTTGGCGGTGCAGGTAAGGCGCTGTTCTGGCTCATTGTGGCGCGTACCTGCGTCTTAGGGACAGAGTACGATAGATTGTTGGTATAGGAAAGGGTTCCCGGAATGTTTGTGCTAGAAAAAGGAGGCCGTTGCTCCTTTGCCCGTTCTTATGACTTCTGGTATGTCATCAAGCAGACTAATCACTGTTGTGGGTTCCATGCCGCAGAACCCGCCATCGATCACCAGGTCCAGCTGATTTTCCAGGGTTTGGCGAATGTCATAGGGGTCAAGCAGTGGGTATTCGTCGCCAGGCAGGAGCAGGGTTGTACTCATGATAGGTGCATCCAGCTCAGCCAGTAATGCCTGGGTAATAGGGCATTCCGGGACGCGGATACCAATCGTTTTTCGTTTTGGGTGCATCAGCCGCCTTGGAACTTCCCTGGAACCTTTGAGGATAAAAGTATAAGGGCCGGGCGTATGGGCTTTTAACAGTCGGTATTGACTGTTGTTGACCTGGGCATAAATGGCCAGCTCCGAGAGATCGCGGCAAACCAGGGTGAAATTGTGCTTGTCTGTCACCTGGCGGATACGGCGGATGCGGTCGACGGCCTTTTTATCGCCAATCAGGCAGCCCAGGGCATAGGCGGAATCTGTGGGGTAGGCGATGACCCCACCGGACCGGATGATTTCAACAGCTTGGCGAATCAGCCTGAGCTGAGGGTTTTCGGGATGAATTTGAAAAAACTGGCTCATTGCGGTTCTTGGTGTGGGCCTTCTTTAATGCGTTATCATTGCTGTATGATGGTTAGGGGCTGTTGACGTTTGATCGTGTGCTCAGCCAAAACCAGCAGTTTCGTGGCTAGACGCAGTAGCGCAGGAATAACCTAAAGGTCACGCGGACTCATGTCTTTCAAGCTACTGCAACGATGGCACGGAATCGCTGGTTTTGGCCCTCCGGGTGGCTCGTAAAGCGGCTTTCCGACTGCGTTGGACTGGCTTGACGTAGAATAAACTATGCCTGCACCAGTCCGTCTTGCGGAAAACCGCTTTACGAGCCACTGAGCTCACGATCAAACGTCAACAGCCCCTAAGCCCTGAGGGTAAAAAGTTTGGATAAACTAGCAATCAGCAATTTAGCTAGTACCAGTTTGCTATGATTGTGGACAGGTTGAATAGGGTTGAAGGGTTCAACCTGTCCGCTCAAGATAGCCTTCCAATGTTATCACTAATCGCTAAAATCGCCTATCATAGTAGTTCATGCCTGTGGATCAATGCGTCGTAATTTTGTGGGTTCTGGAAATAATCTATTTCTGTCTTGGTTATTGGCAATAAGTTTTAATTGCCTTATTTTTCCTGGTTATGATTATGTGTATTGCATTCTGTTATAGAATATATTTTTTTTTATGCGTGGCTTGTTGTTGTACTGGCGTAATCGCTGTTAATGGAGGAGGCGGAGAAACATCCACTAAGCAGAGTGATGAACCTGCATCTCATGAACAAGGTATGGATTCATCTGTTGATAAAACGGCTCCTCATAATTTTACTGTTTTTGTTCCTTGTTATCTTCAAACCTATCCGGATTCGTCAATGTTTGGTGTTGCGGGTAAGCGTTCAACGCTAGGTTATATTCCTGCTGATCCACTTGGGAATAAAGCTGATAGAGAAAGGTTTTTTAAATTAATGAAATTGATACGCCCAAGGGTGGAAATGGGGGGTGAAGAAGATGATGTTAAAAATAATTTACCCTTTATAGGGCCATTTAGAATACTTTTTCTTGCAGTTGTTAGCGAAAAACCATTGTCAGGATTGAGAGCGAGTAGTTTTTATCAAGGGAGGGGGTGGGTTGAAATATCTGAAACCATTCTTTTTGACTTTATACATTCTTTTAGGGATAGGCTGACAGGAGATTATGATAGGCGTGTTGCAGATAGAAAAATATACTACAGGGATGATGGTCGTGTGATTAGCCTGAGTAATGAAGAACAGGAAGAATTAAAGTGTGAATATTCAAGGTTTTTATATTTCATTAAAAAGGTTGTAGGTAGTCAAGACTATCCGGGAGATGCGAAATTTTTAGATCATCTGTTGTACTTTAAAGATCTGGTTATGAGGGATGATCAAGTGAGGAAACCACCACCAGAACAAGCAAAATTACTATTTGAATGGTTGCTGGTTTATTTTTATGATTTATTGCTGTGGAGTGATAAAAATGAATTTGAAAGGGACGTGGCTAGATTTATTACCCTATTGAATTTCATTGAGCCATTTTCAATATTTTACAGGGAAACAGCTGAAAGTCTGGTGCAACTATTGTTTTGGGCTCATGGTAAAGATCTGTTTGATTTTGAGGTAAAGCAGGGTGTTACGCTGGACTCAATTTATAGTAAATCGAAATTGGAGGGTTTATTAGATCAGAACACTGTTAGTTTATCTGAATATCTGGGTACGGCGGATTCGACACCCCTAACTATTCCCAGTGCGATAAATAAGCCGTTTCGAGCATTCTCTTTTTTAAAGGTTTTTAGTTCGCTCAGAAAACTAAAAAGCCGCTCAAGCAGTGAACTGGATAAGAAAGGAAAAGGAGAGTTTTTGGGGGGGGAAAATAAAACAAACTCTTTGGAAAGAGAGACGCCTTATCGAATAGAGGTGTGGAAAAAAGGAAATAATTTATTGCATAGGTCTTCGAAGGGGAGCCGGGTTGTTGAGTTACCCGAATTATTGAAGAAAAGATTGAATATCTCGAGAGACAGGCGCAAATCTGTTTCTCTGACGGCCCTGGATAAAATGACCGAGACATCGTCACAAATGGATGTTTCTCCATGCTCAGATACTTCTTCGGACTCGGATGTTTTTCCTTTACCAGGTACACAAGGAAGCCAGGGAAATAATATACCAGCAATAATAATTACTCCCGCTGAAGTGGAGTGTAGCTGAGCAGCCACTGGCAGGAGTTACCGGATTAAACTCCTGCCAGATAGCTGTCAGCCCGGAGCCCCTAATATCTGTATTTAACCCCCATAAAATAATTGTTACTGGCAGATCCGCTACTTTCCATATGTTCGTAACCCACCAGAAACTCGATATTGTTATTTTTTTGATAGGACAGCATTGCTATAGCCTGCCAGTTGTTTTTTTCAGGGTCTGCACCTTTGCTGGTGAATGTGGGGCCTGACACAAACTGGAGGTCTGTTTCAACCTGCTGGTTTTTAAAGTCATGCCATCCCATTAACTGAATCTGTGGGGTCAATATCCCGCTGGATAACTCAAATGACCGGCTTGCAATCAGCCCAAGGCCCAGCTCGATGCGCTGGTATGTTTGTTTTTTTGCTGTCAGGCCAATACTTTTTTCTTCGTACGATGGGGTTTCTATCCTGGAGTAACTAAAACCCAGGGTGGGCTGCAAATAGTAATCATTATAAATGTACTTCATACCTGATAGCACCTGAAGGCCATACAGGTTAGATATAAAGTCGGATTTGATAGGGTCCAGATTTGCGCCATCAATGAAACGGGTGCGTTCGTGAAAGCTTCTGCCAACATTTAAAATGACATCTGAGAACCACTGTTCATTTTCCCATGACCCATATAGGCTGACTTGATAGTTTGCAAGTTCAGAATGATCTCGAGAATCCTTTTTATCAACCCGGGTATTGGCAAACGTTACTGCCCCTCCAAGGGTGAGTCCCTCATTTTCCTGGTCATAACCCAGGGTTATTCCTTCAGAAGTGGCATCATAGCCGAGCAACTTGCCTCCCTGGTCATTTGTACGATTTTTCTGGCTGCTGTCGGCTAATAAGGCCTGCATCCAAAGACCATGACTGGAACCGTTATCACCATAGTTAGCGCCCTTTTTGTTGCCGGGAGCGGGGAGTGTTGTTGTACTCGATGTTCCTGAGCTGCTGGGAATCCGGGTTGAGCTGGATGCCCCTATGCTGCTTGGTAGGCGCGTTGAGTTAATGTGGCGGGTTACTTGTGTGACCGCCATTGTTTGTAAGGCACTGTTCACTTCCTGGGTGACCCCTGCATTATTGACCCGCAGTTCCTCACCCGCATTTGCTATCGCGGCACCACTAGGGAGCTCGGCAATATGTTCATAGATTTTCTTGACGTCTTCTTTTACTGCTGAATGACCAACCAATATGCGGTCAAGAAATGCCTTTACTGTATCTTGAGCGCTTTTTCCTCCACCATTTTGTTTAATGGTGTCAGCTACCTGGTCTGGAGTCTCTGGGGTTACTGTTGCTTCTATTGTTGCATCATTGTCTGGTACATAAGTGATGCCGAGAAGTGGAGGAGGGTTTAATGTAAGGCTTGATTCGGTTGTAATACCGCTGGCAGCCTGAAGAATGGAAAGTAAAGTAGGGGTCTGTCCACTGAAAAACTCCAGATCTGGATTGAGCTGGATTTTAGAACTGTCTGTGAATGTAACAGTACCTGATACATTTATTGCGGGTGTTGTGGGGTTGTTTCCTATAGGTATGACCATCAGCGCAGTGGAAGATGCGCTCAGGTCACCAGTGATTTGCTTTTGCCCTTGCTTGGTAAACTCGACAGGTCCGTTGATCGTCAGTGTACCTGTTCCAGAACTATCGCTTAGATCAATGTCTCCATTAATAATGGTTGTTGCTCCCCCCCCCCAGGTTTAAAGTGTTAACGTCGATAATGTCTCCCTGCACTATCGAGCCATCAATAATTGTAAGAGTATCATTGTGGTTTGAGGCACCAAGAATATCTCCAGTAATTTGACCACCTTCAACCAACATCCTTAAGCCTGATTGTGCCTGGCTAAAATCGATAGCTGTATCCTGGTTGCTGGAAACTGTTCCATAGATAACGAAGTTTGCCAGAGGATTCATCAGGCCTGCGCTGGAAAATTCAATTGCGGCATCATTGATGGAGTGCATGGTGCTGCCACGGTGCAAGGTCAGTATACCTTTCATGGTGTCTTCAACAAGCAGTACCTGATTGTTGGATGTCAGGGTAGTGGCCCTTTTGCTGCCTATGGCACTACTGCCGATATCAATGGCGACGCTGGATGGATCACTGTTGCTTAGATGAATTAATGGTGCATTCAGGGTTGTAAGCGCTCCATCTATTGAAAAAGAAAAATTATCGGTTTGGCGGTCATAGCGGATAAATGTGGTATCAGCGAGAGACCTGGCATTCATATCTAAAGCAAGTGAGCCATCGTTGGTATTAACGACATATATTTCTGGATTATTGGTTAATACTTCTATATCGGTATCTATTTGGTATAGATAGTCTAGGGGGGCATTGAGTATTGTTGGATTTGATCCATTAATATTGGCCAATGCTGGACTTGAGGTATTAACAGATAAAGCAATAATACTGCCTATGGCAGCTGCTAGCGCTTTTTTGGTAATCATTCTCACATCCTTGTGATTTATTTATTTCCCGCCGTTGGCGGCGAGGTTAAAGGGCATTAAACTTCTTGGGTACAAATATTAAGTATTACTTTATTTTGCGTTCAAGCTCAATGGCAGGTGGTCCATTAAGCCATTACCAGTCCTCCCAAACATAGCTAATGCTATCGGGTGTTTTTGGCAGTCGTCCCAGCTCAATCCAGGGATTATCCGGGGAGTGAAAGTCACTGCCCTGAGAAGCCTTTAGCTGAAATTCATGGCAGAAACCAGCCAGTTGCTGTATCTGGCTGGCCGGGGTATTACCACTGGCAATCTCCAGGGCATGACCTCCGGCTAATTTAAAATCTTTTATTAATGCCCTGAGTTTGGTTCTGGTCATTCCATATTTGCCCGGGTGGGCAAGTACGGCGGTGCCCCCTAAAGCCCGGACCCAGGCCACAGCCTGGCTGGTGGCAGGCCAAAAGGCCCGAAGGTTTCCCAGTTTTGAATTGCCAAGCAGTTTTTTAAAGGCTTCCTGTTCACTCTTTACATAACCTTCCTGCTGTAACCACCGGGCAAAATGAGGGCGGCCTGTTTGTATGAGTTCTGTGGGGAGATGAAAGTCATCAGTACCAGAAATAAAGGTTGATTTAGCCAGTGCTGTTACCCCGTGTATGATGTCATCCTGTGTCAGGCCACTGTTAAGGTGGCGAGCCAGCCGTTTGGCTATATGAAGTGAACGTTGATGTCGAGCCTGGCTTTGGCGTTGGACTATTTGGTTTAGGTCAGGGGTGTTGAGAGGGAAGTTTAATCCGACAATATGGATTTCCACACCGGACCAGGCAGTGGATAGTTCGATACCGGTAATCAGCCTGGGGCCGTCAGGAAGGTGGGTGTTGAGTAAAAACTCACAGGCAGCTACGGTATCGTGATCAGTGATAGCCAATGTCGTGACACCCTTTTTATGGGCTCGCTGGTAAAGTTCCAGGGGACTAAGGGTGCCATCTGATGCAGTGGTGTGGCAGTGTAGGTCAATCTGGTTCAAAATGAGCCTGTGCTGGATGTTATGTACAATGAAGCTAATTATACCCATGGTTGAAAATTTGTTTTAATCAGCTTCTTCAATGGGTACCCTTTGCCTTGGCTCTGTGAGCATATATGCTTCACATAGGTGTATTATCCGGCCCGGAACTGAACGTGGGTTTACTCTGGATCCTCTGATCAAGATCAGTATTGTTCACTCTTATTGGCTAATTATGAAACAGTTTATTGATTTTATTCCCCTGATTGTCTTTTTGCTGGTCTATAAAATGGACCCACGGGTTATCAGCCTGTTCGGGAACGAGTTTGAGCTTGGAGGGCCTTTTAGTGCCACAATGGTGCTGATGCTGGCCTCAGCGGTGGTTTATGGGGGCTTTTATCTCAAGGAGCGTACCCTGGAAAAAAGTCAGGCTATTACCTTGGTGGCTGTTATGGCCTTTGGAGGCCTGACACTGGCTTTTCACAATGAGTCTTTTTTAAAGTGGAAGGCACCCATTGTGAACTGGATTTTTGCGGGTGCATTTCTGGCTAGCCAGTTTGTAGGTAAAAAACCACTGATTCAAAGAATGCTTGATCATGCCTTGACGTTACCTGACTCTGTTTGGTTGCGCATGAATTTGAGTTGGGTGGTGTTCTTTATTTTCCTTGGAGCTGCCAATTTGTTTGTGGCATTTACTTTCCACAGCATTTGGGTGGACTTCAAGGTGTTCGGTAGCCTGATACTGACCTTTCTCTTTGTTATTATTCAGTTTCTTTTTATATCCCGGCATATACGTACAGAGGAAAAGTAACGGATGATTTATGCCATTATTAGCGATGATGTTGAAAACAGCCTGCCACTGCGAAAGCAGGCTCGAGCGGCTCACCTGGCCAGGCTTAAGGTACTGAAAGCTGAAGGGCGGCTGGTGTTGGCTGGGCCGTGCCCGGCTATTGACAGCAATGATCCGGGCGAAGCAGGTTTTACCGGTAGCCTGGTGGTGGCTGAATTTGAAAGTCTGGAAGCGGCTCAGGTCTGGGCTGATGCTGATCCTTATATAGAGGCTGGTGTTTACCGCCGTGTTATTGTCAAGCCATTCAAGAAAGTGTTGCCGTGAAGTTGATTAAAAAAACAGTGACAGCCCTGCTTTGCAGCTTGCTGTTTGTGGGTTCAGCTGTGGCTGAGAGTCGCTATATTACTGATGTTATTTATGTGCCCATGCGGGCGGGCCCGGGTAATCAGTATAAGATCGTTCACCATGGCCTTAAAACAGGCACTGAAATGAATGTGCTGGAATTGGATGCGGGTAATGAGTTCAGCAAGGTAGTCACCCCCTCTGGTCTGGAGGGTTATGTTCGTACCCAGTATCTGCTGAAAAGGCCCCCTGCCAGAATGTTGCTCCCTGAGGCACTGGCGCGTGCAGATAAAGCGGATAAAGACCGTGAACAGCTGTTACGGCAATTGAAGGCCAAGGAAAGCGAACTGGCTACGCTGGAAACCAAAGTCAAGACAACCAATAAGGATCTGGAAGCGCGGCAGGTGGAACTCAAGCGAGTGCTGGATATCAGTTCTGATACATTGGCTATTGACCAGCGCAATAAACAGCTGGTTGAAGAAAACCAGAGGCTTAAAAATCGGGTTCAAATACTGGGGGCGGACAATGACCAGTTACAGCAGGAGAGCAGTTATCGTTGGTTCCTGTACGGTGGAGGTACTATTCTCATAGGCATTATCCTTGGCCTGTTGCTGCCAAGAATCAGGGTCAGGAAAAAGACAGCTGACTGGGTGTAGCTTTCTGGTAAATCCCTGGTTATGGCATTGAGTTTTTTGCCACTGCTCCGGGAGTGGAGTCTGTCTGCTGAAGCTTGTGCTACTCTCAAAATGGGAGTTGTTGTACCCGGGGTAAGGAGGCGGGCGAGCCTTCTCCCGGGTTGCTCCCGCCGCTAATTTGAAGACTTTCTTTTTCTACTGTTTCCTGTGACATAACTCTTTCCTGTTGATTCTGTTTCTGCAAGTTACCCTATTCTGTTGATCTAAGAGACTATTTATGGACTGTTTGGTTAATCCATCTATAGAGCAATACTGTGAATTAATGACCGGCGGTGAGTCTGATGTGTTACAGGCATTAGCTCAGGCCACCCGTGAGCGAACCCGTTACCCTGACAATATGTCTGGTCGGCTGGTGGGACAAACCCTGAAATTGCTGGCTGCCATCAGCAATAGCAAGTCAGTTCTGGAAATAGGCATGTTTACGGGGTATGCCGCCTTATCCCTGGCGGAAGGAGTGCCTGAAGAGGGGATTGTTTATTGTTGCGAATCCAACCCCCGGGTCATTGAAATTGCCCGGGAATTCTTTGATCGCTCTCACCATGGCCATAAAATCCAGGTGCTGTTCGGCAAGGCCCGGGATACCATTGCCAAGATTAGCTGTGAGCTGGATATGGTATTTATTGATGCCGATAAAAAGGCTTACGCTGATTATTTTGAAATAGTATTGCCGATGTTACGAAAAGGTGGGCTCATCATTATTGATGATGCACTTTGGAGGGGTGGGGTGCTTGAACCCAGGGATGAGAGAGATCAGATTATAGCCGATTTAAATAAACATATTTTCAAACGAGAGGATGTTGAAAATGTCATATTGCCAGTCAGACATGGACTTAACATTGTCAGAAAGTTATAGCCTGACTCCTGGCTAACGGCTATTCGCAGGGGACAGACAGAATATGGATGTTGTTTAGGCGAGCAAGCTTATGCTGATGGCGGCATAATAAGCCTTGGCCAGCGGTTATTTTTATGATTGCTGTGAGTGCAGGTTTCTGTAACCACATAGATCCGTAGAAACGGGTTATCCGTAGCGATCAGACCCTGGATAAACTGGCCGGGTTCCAGAAGGTGCCAAACGCTGTTGCCAAGGCTGTCTTTTTCCATAACACCTCCACACATCGTTTAATAAGCCCTTAAGACACCTGGCACAGGGATGTCTCAGTGGTTGCTTCCTCCCTTGCAGTCAGGTGTGTCCGGTGCTTTTTTTAATCGGTCGTGCCATTCACTTTCAGTATAGGTATGCAGAGCCAGGGCATGGATATCCTGCCTTATTTCATTGGCAAGAATGCCATAAACCAGCTGATGCCGCTTGACGGGCATTTTGCCAATAAACTCGTCACTCACCAGAATGACTTTAAAGTGTGATTCGGAGCCGGGTGGAACATTGTGCAAATGGCTTTCATTTATGACTTCCACGTGGCTGAGTCTAATAGATGATTGCAGTTTCCTGCTAATGTGCTCTTTCATACTCATTACATCTCCTTTCCGGGTTAATACTGGCAACAGCCCCTAGCCTAGCAGGAAATATAAAGTGAGAAAATCCTGGGATCAGTCATTGCTATTTTCGATGATTTTGATCATTAGTTGGACGCCGGGTGTTGCATGTTCGTATATCCAGGCACTCAGGGGGTCTCCGGCTTTTCTTTCCAGGGCTATTTTTATCTCATTACTCTCACCGGATACGCTTTCCACAGGGAAGTGACCAGTGAGGTTGTCAGCAAAGCACAGGCTAAGCAACAGGGAAGAGGATAAGGTATCAGTGGCGACAGGAAAGCGGGTGGTTAAAGTCAACAGTATGCGGGTGGGGGTTAACATTTCCTTTGCAATAATTGTGGCAGGCATCTCATCCCGTTGAATATATTCGATATCAAGATTTTCTGACACGGTACTTTGGCAGGCAAGAATATACCCTTTTTTTATTTGCAGAGGGGTTAAGGAACGCTGGCTTCCTTCAGGAGGCAGGCCGCTTTTCAATTTAAGCAGGCAGGAGTGGCAGACACCGGCGCGACAGGAGTAGGGAATCCTTATTCCCTGTCTTAACAGGCCATCGAGAAGGTTTTCATCCTTATCAAGCTGGCAGGAATGACCAAAGATATTAATATAGGGCATATTCAAATGGGTTCCATAACTTGTTTTTTTATCCTGTCATAGATGAAGAGTTACGAAATTTGTTGTTTATCAATGTTTCCCCCTGAAACGGTTGGTATAATTTCAGGCTGGAAGGGCTTGAAGAAAAGAAGTACTCATTTCATCATTCCGGGTGATAAACAGGCTATGTTTAAAAAGCCCTTAAGTTGTCTTTAAGCTTATAATCAGAAATAAGGTTGGCGTCAATACCATGGGTGAAGGAATACGTTGATGAATGTAATTCGTGAAGAAGATGTTGTTCAGAGTGTAGCGGAAGCGCTTCAGTTTATCTCCTATTATCATCCTGTTGATTTTATCCAGGCTGTTCATAAGGCATGGGAAAACGAACCCTCGAAAGCGGCTAAGGATGCCATGGCCCAGATTCTGATTAACTCCAGGATGTGTGCCATGGGCAAGCGCCCGGTTTGTCAGGATACGGGCATTGTCACTGCTTTTCTCCGAATTGGTATGAATGCCCGCTTTGAAACAGACAGAACCATTGATGAGCTGATTAATGAAGGGGTTCGCCAGGCCTATACCCATCCAGACAATGTTCTCAGGGCTTCCATTCTTGCTGATCCGGCGGGTGCCAGAAAAAATACCAGGGATAACACGCCAGCGGTGATTCATATCAGTATGGTACCGGGTGATAAAGTAGAAGTTGATATTGCGGCTAAAGGGGGAGGCTCCGAGAATAAATCCAAGCTGGCTATGCTTAATCCCTCTGACAATATTGTGGATTGGGTCAGGAAAACTGTCCCGACAATGGGAGCAGGCTGGTGCCCTCCAGGTATGCTGGGCATTGGTATTGGAGGCACGGCTGAAAAGGCTGCGATTCTGGCAAAAGAGTCATTGATGGATCCTGTGGATATCCATGAGTTAAGGGATCGTGGCCCGGATAATAGAATCGAGGAGCTGCGCCTGGAAATTTTTGATGCAGTGAACAGTCTGGGTATTGGTGCCCAGGGATTGGGTGGCCTGACTACGGTGCTGGATGTAAAAATCAAGGATTATCCAACCCATGCCGCCTCTTTGCCGGTTGCCATGATTCCGAACTGTGCCGCTACCCGCCATATCCACTTTACCCTGGATGGCTCAGGCCCTGCGGTATTAACGCCCCCCCTGTTAGAGGATTATCCCCAGATCGTTCAGGAGGTGGATGATAGTGTCCTGAAAGTCAATCTGGATACCGTTACCCATGATGAAATAAAAAGCTGGAAGCCCGGCGATACTATTTTACTGTCCGGTAAACTGTTGACCGGTCGGGATGCAGCCCATAAGCGTATTATTGATATGCTGGCCAAAGGAGAAGAGCTGCCTGTGGATCTTAAAGGCCGCTTTATCTACTACGTAGGGCCGGTTGACCCGGTTCGTGATGAAGTGGTTGGTCCTGCGGGTCCAACCACCTCTACTCGAATGGATAAGTTTACCCGCACCTTGCTGGAAGAAACCGGCCTGTCCGGTATGATTGGCAAGGCTGAACGTGGGCCAGCGGCCATTGAGGCCATCCGTGATAATGAGTCAGTCTATCTGATTGCTGTGGGCGGTGCAGCCTACCTGGTTTCCCAGGCCGTTAAAAAAGCGGATGTGGTGGCTTTCCCTGAACTGGGAATGGAAGCCATCTACGAGTTTGATGTGGAAGATATGCCCGTAACGGTAGCGGTTGATCATACCGGGGATTCAGTACATATCACCGGACCGCAGATTTGGAAGAAGAAGATTGAGGCAGAGGCTTTAAGAATTAAGTAAAAAAATCCCTACTCTTCAAGGTAAGAGTAGGGGAAGTGTTTTTATTGGTAACTTAGGTTATTTTTAGCTTCATACTAATCTTGATGTGGCTTTGTATTTCCTGAAAGTACTTTTACAGCGGGTTGCGCCATAAAATAGCTCATAAATCCGCCTTTATACTGATCCAGTTGGAGTAATAGCGGAAATACTTCTACCAGGGTACTTCTTTTTCTAAGGTTTATATTTGATAAAGAGCTAATCCTTTTTTCGACTTCCGCTTGATCTGCACGGGTTTGGGAAAGTGTTTGAGTGATGGAAAGAGGCTCTAAATCACCATGGCTATTGATACTGTGTAAATTTTCGTTTCTACAAGGGTTGTGGTGGATCTGTATCAAACCCTGAGTACGTTCTTTAAGCTGCCAGGCTAGAAACTGATGGTGAGCTTGATGACTGGTTAGATGTTTCTTGGCATTTCGCCAGTCTTTCATAAGGTTTTGTTCTTCAAGCATCAGGTGGGCATCTATGAACTCTGCAAGTTGGATAAGACCACCAGAAGCGCATAAGCCAATTTTTTCCTTCATAATTTTAAGGTATTGATCTGCGGGGTTTTTACTTTGTCGTAGCGCACTATAAAAGCTGGCTTCTACCATTTTAAGTCCGGTTTGTCGTGCTGGAGGGGGTGTGTTTAGCATATTTAAATGGCTTTGCTGGGAATTTCCAGCATCAACAACAAACCCTTCTACAGCATCAACGCCACCTGCAAATGTCATTTTTGCAGGATCACCAGATTTTATTTGAGACCTGTTCCAGGGGCCTGTGACGCCATTTTTTAAATTGCCTAATGTTGTTTGTGTATTATTTCCTGGATGAGAAGCACGTTTTGATCCAGCTAGCCTGGAAGACTTTGAAAAGCAAAAGATGGATGAATTGGCTGGTATTTTTTCTTTGACGGTTCTATCGCTAATGTCAACAGTTTTTAGTTCTTGATCGTAGGCATTACGACCAGCAGCCCATCCAGATCTATTAAAGGCCTTTATTCCTTTTTTTAGTGGCTTACAAAATACATTATCAATTCCCAATACTGCTTGTTGAACAGAATACCCCAAGCCTAATGATCCCAGGCCACAACAGAGACAGCTCATGGTTTTATCACATGATCGATAGGGTATAGGAGTAATATCCTGTCCTTTAGATAAATAGCATGCTGGTTGCGTCCCATAAAATTTTTGTATACAGCTTAGGTCAGCAGCATTAAATCTTTCAGGCGAATAAATTTTTGAGATGGCTCGACTGCTTGAATCATGTTTTTCTTCAGCATTGGATTGAACTATAAATTTTGAAATTTCACCTACAGCTATCACACCATCTAAAAAAAGTGCGGCAAAACGGCCAAATTTTGCGTAGTTGGAATCCTCTACACAAGTATTTAGGGTTTCTTTAAATGTATTATAAGGAACCGTCCGGGTTCCAGTACCAATAGATCTTCCCGCAGCTCCCACCATTCTACCAATTACTGCCTCTATATATTGGTGAGGATTATAGCCAATGGCTGCTTCAAATGGAGAGAGACACACTCCTCCGCAGCAGCAATAAGCTATGGCTGATGCACTGTTTCTTGCACATGGAGATTGATTTAAATCACAGCATTTACTAAAGCATGCTTCAGTGAGACGGTTAGGGTATGATGCAATGCATGACACCGCATCATGAACCCGGTTCCAGGTGTCATAGCATGAGTCAGTACAGGCTTTTTGGCTTAACTGCCCGTCTGTACGACATTGGCATCCACAGGTTTGTTTATAGATTGATTTTGCGCCTGTCTCCATTTTTAAATAATGTTCACAATGAAGCGCTGGAAGAGTACCGGTTATTAAACCCAGTTTCTCCAATCGCAGCGTTTTTTCCATAATGGACAATTGGTCACCAAACCACCCTGCACTTTGTATGAGTCCTGTAACAGTCGCAAGCGTGGTAGAACCAATATTTAATCTAATGATGCCATTGGCATTTGCGCCAAATGAACCGTGGTTTTCTTCAGATATCTGGTGCAGTTCAGTATGTATTGCATGGCTTTGATTTGCCCACTGGGTAACCGATGCTAATGGATTAAATGTACCCGCATCATTAATGATGCGAGGAAGGGTGGTATTTATTCCGGCAGCTGCCTCTAAAGCCATAACCGTTTCTGCTGATCTTGTACTGTTTGCTAAGTCACTAGCTCTTGTTTCTAATTGATGTGTTTGATCCAGTATCAGGTTCCCATCCTGTATATAAAGTCCTGTCAGTATGCTCCAGGTCAAGTACACAGGTAAAACAATCTTATCTTGTTCGGCAGACCAATCAACAGTATGTCTGACCATATTGGCTATTTTTTCCCAGTAATAATCCAGTCCCCCCCTGGAAAGGACTGCTTTCATCTTCAATAAAACCTTCTCTCGCTTAACTGGAGAAGACATGTTATTTCTATATTCAGAATAGATTTCTTGAAGTTTTATAAATGACTCAGGTCTTTGTATTTTTTTAATTTGCTCATCTAATGTGTCTGGGACATGTTGATTTTTTGCCTGGGTCATCAGGTGACCAAGATGAGTTCCTGTGGCATTGACATAATCGGAAAATAGTTTAGAGGACAACTCAAATAGCACTTGGTTGTAACGGTTAGGTAATAGAGCTGTTTTTGTTGCTGAAACCAGCGTATGCCAGGGTAATCGGCATTCTGTTAGCGGTGTCATAACCCAGCGGCGCAATCTACTTTGTGTTGGCTCGAGAGTTGTGGGAGATGCTAGCCAAGTAAAGCGAGCATCTTCTATTTCAGGGGCTGGGATAGAGGGTAAAGATAAGATATTAACAACAAAACTATTTTCTTCGAATGTATGTAATGTTGTACTTTTGACATAGTCACAGGTAGCAACGGCAAGAAAGCACTCTCTTAGCAGTTTGTAGCCACTGAAAAAAGTTGTTAGCTCGGGCTTGGTGACATCACTTGGATCAAATGCTCTGAGATTGGGTGCTTCAACCAGATCAAGGTCATAATTCGAAAAGTAATTTGTAATTACAGCTTTCCATGCATCAGATGATGCGCTGTCAATGACCTCAAATAAGCGTTCTTTTATTTTGTGTTGTCTGACAGTTGCATCAATTAGTAATTTTACAATATCAGATGGGTATAGTTGTTTCTTGTTGCTATGTTCATACTGATAGTGGTCGGCTCGACTCAAATTATGGAAGTGATTTCTGTAGTTAAAAGTAGTACTATAATGCGCCTTCAGTTTTCCTGTAACTGGACATGCTCCTGTTGGATCTGGACTATCAGCGATAAGTTTTTGCCATACGGATTCGATATGCTGTAAATGCCTTTTATTATCATCATCTGTATTGCTAAGAGACTCCGTTGTAGTTTGAATACAAAGAGCTATAGCCATTTCAGTTAAAAACTGAATATGATTAATCGTTTTTGGAGTGACAACCATACTATTGCAAGTTGGAATGGTTTCCACACCCTTGTTAGAGTGCTGTTCTCGACCTAGCGACAAAGGATGTGTGAAATTGTCATAAAGTTTAAGCCATCCAGATGCATTAACAAAATGAACGATATCAGGTTTACTCCATTCTAATACAGGTCGTTCCCATCCTTGCCAGCTCCAGTCTTTACAAGGCCACTGTAGTTTTTTCCAGAAAATGGCTTCACTGAATGATTTTAGCTTGCCTAAAAGCTTTTGTGGCAAACTGATAACAATCTTTGCTAAAACGGGTGAATGAAGCTTTTGTTTTGCAAGCTGTTGATCTACAGGCCAGTACCGTTCTTCCCTTTTTTCAGCAAAGGCCTCTCTTTTTTTAAGATCAACAGCTGCCTTTATAAATTTTAATATGTAGTGCAAATGGCCGAAATTACTGTGCTGTCCATTTTTACTAATATAATCGCAAAGTGCAGCTAATGGATTGAGAGCGCTTTTCTCTATTATTTGTGATCTTGAGTTATGTAATCTTTGATAAGTATTATCTAAAAGTTCATTTAAATCCCTAAGAGAGTCAGTGACGTGATCGCTATTAAAAAGAGGGTTTGAATGTACTAACATTTCTTGATTAATGATTTGAGAAGAAATCGCTAGTGCTTCCATGTTTAGTATTGGATTAAATTGAAATTCACGATCAATATGATTAATCCAATGGGTTATTTGATAAAGGGTATTGGCTATTGTACTTAGTTGTGATACCCAGAGGGGAAAAGGACGTTGAGGGTTGAGGTCTGTCGTGATGATGTTTTTTAGATGGCATAGAGTATTATTTAATGAATCCAGGCCATTATTGTAATTTATGATATGACTATTTTCCAATTCAGTTAGCGCTATGGCTATTAGGTTAAAATAATAAGAAATTATTGAGTTTTGTAACAATAATTGGAGAAAATTGCGTTTGTCACAGTTTTGTTGGATAAGGTGTTCATAGTCGTCAGCGATCGCTAAATATTTTGGGTTTAGGTTGGATCTTGCTGGTAGAGCTTCTTTTGTATTCTTGAGTATGTATTTTAAGTGATGTTTTAGGTTACTTTGGTCTATGTAGGAGTCAACTAGTTTGCTGTCTCCTTGATGAATGATCGCCACCATAATGTATGAGATAAATTCTTGAAAGTCATGGTTAGGTTCGAAGTGACCCCTTAGTTCATTAGCGAGTAAATTCCATAATTCATCTAATAATTTTGAAGGATTTTCTGCATTTCTTAGAGCTCTTTTGAATTCTTCTTCTTTTAATGATGGCAAATGCCTTGCCGTAGAAACTTCTACAGACTCTGGTATGAAGTTTTCTTTAATATATTTTACGTATTCTTGAAACGTATTAGTGATGAATTTTTTTTTAGGTGGTCTGGCCAAATGTTTTTTTAGTCTTTGATTCTCCCATTTTAAGGCAATGTTTGTTAATCCTTTTTGGAGGTGAACGCACCACTCATTACCTATTTTTCTTAGTACTCTCATATGGTGGGAGCTAATGATATATGGAGACATTAGCATTTCTGTAATTAAGTCGTTTATTTCGTATTTAGCCAAATTGGTCTGTGTACGGGTATCCCATGAATGATATAGGGGGGGGTGGCAGGCTCTTTTGCAGGTGTTATGGAGGGCTGTTAGGCATATTTCTTTTTTCTCGAGTGCCTCTTCGTTAAGAAGGTTGAATAAATTTCGAATAAAATTAATGTGATGTTTAAATTTATCTTTTTTTGTAGGTGTTGCACGAACTAGTATATCACTTAGTCTTGTTATTAACTTTGCTGATGTTCCTTCAAAATCATATAAATCAAAATATTTATCATCACTGGAAGTCAAGGTTTCTTGATGATCTTTATGCAAAAAATAGCGTGTTTTATGATTGGTTGAGGTTTTTGTTATTGCTGCATCAGGTATTATTGTCTGTTTTGAGGGGGAAAAGTATAAGCTGTAAAACCAAAGCATCTGTGGCAATAATCTTTTTTCCTGACAAAAATCAAGCAATATTTTTTGAGTCTGGGATAGTTCCTTATCTTGATGGGCTTCACATATGGTTTCGAGAACCCAATGACTATAATTTCCTTGTTGAATAGTGAACACATCAACACTTTTTCGGATTTTATCCTCCAATTGTAAAAATAAATCAGGCCATTCGCAATAGTCATATTCTACATAGTTCTGAGGTTGAGTTGCTTCTTGTTGTTGTTTATATAAATGCAAGGCATCTTTTTGAAACCGCGTATATATTTTTTCAGGTAATTTGTAAGCTATGGTCAGTTCCGGTGGTATCTCTCTTTGTAAAAGTCCTGGGACTGGATGTAGAGGTCTTTTCCAAAAGTCCCATGCAAACTGATTGTGTAAAGAGCCAGTTAAAATAGCAGGTTGTCCAATATTACCTTGTACTATAATGGGCAATATTTCACCCGATTTTAACGGTGTGACAACAAGAACTGGAGGGGTTCTTGGTGGTTTTTTTGTGAGGGCTTTTGTTGTTCTTGAACTCACTCTGATATAATTTGCAGAGGGTTTGTATTTTTCAGAAAAGTGTTGTATTAATGCATCTGGCATTGATTCAGCATGTATGAAAAAATAATAATCTGCTGTTTTATTACTGCCTTTTGTTTTGATTAAAATCTTACAGTTTTCATAATCTAAAGGTTTGTTAAGGAAAATTTTTCCTTTAAGGGTTGTAGGTTTAAAAGAAATGCTTTTTGAATTGGTTTGTAGGCTATCTTCAACTAGCTCTATTCCGGTATGTGCGCTTTGGGTATATAATAAAGTTTCCTCAGTTGTGTCAATATCAGAGAATGCAAGTGTGGTACTTACTATACTAGCTTTTAACTCCTCGGTAATTTCCCATTCAAAAAACCAATCGTTTTTTTGTATGCTAGGATCTTTCAAGCTTTTTGATTGCATTGGGATTGTGATTGCAGGTGCATTCTCTTGAAATTCAATAATGGAAATAGAGTCAACTAGCAGTGCTATTGTATTTTTGCTTATTAGTAAAGATACGAGGAAAATTGCAAGTAGAATATTTTTATTTACATTTCCCATGGTATTGCCATATAGCTGTAGGGTGAATGATGTTTTTTGATAAATAATTTGGTGGTGGGTATGATCTGCTATTATTGAATAGAACTTAAGCCTTAAGTGCTATTCAGTTAAACAGGTTGAACGCTACGCTGGTCTAATTTATCTTTAGCTGGCTAGGAGTTTAGAATGACTACCTAGAGGTAAAATCTATAAATCCTGTTATGTAAAAACATTTATCTTCTGGTTTTGCTCTCTCTCTAAAAAAATTAATTATGAATAACGGATTTTCTTAGAAAATAAACTTTACGTGATTTTTTCTCACTGCTGTTTTTGATATCTTTCATAGTGCTATCAATACTTAGGTAGTATGTGAATATCTTCTATGATACTAGATTAATTTAAATTTGTAATTGTTTTTTTAGTAATTATATGAGATAAAAAATATTTTTTTAAAATAGCCGATAAAATCGGCTATTTTAAATTGTTAGTCAAATGCCTTTTAGCGTTAAAGCGCACTAATCGCTTCTAGTTGCTGCTCTAACGTAGCTTTAGCGGATTTGGCATCCTCCAGCTTGGCTTTTTCTTTCTCCACAACATTGGCAGGAGCCTTGCTGATAAAACGCTCATTATTCAGCTTGCCTTCGAAGCGCAGCACTTCTTTGGCCAGCTTTTCTACTTCCTTGGTCAGGCGCTTGATTTCAGCATCCTTATCAATCAGCCCAGCCATAGGTACCAGCACTTCCATTTCACCGACCAGCTGGGTGGTGGACATAGGTGCTTCTTCCCCTTCACCCAAAATCCTGATACTGGCCAGCTTTGCCAGGGACATCAGGAAAGTGCGGTTCTGCTCAAGACGGCTTTGGTCGTCTTTGGAGGTGTTACGCAGGATTACGTCTAATTGTTTAGCCGGGCCAATGTTGAGCTCGCCACGGATATTACGAATGCCCACAATAAAGCCTTTCAGCCATTCAATATCCTGTTCAGCCTGTTCGTCTATCTGGCTCTGGGTTGCCTGAGGGAAGGCTTGCAGCATCAGGGTTTCACCTTCAACGCCAGCCAGTTCCTTGATGTTTTGCCAGATCTCTTCAGTGATATAAGGCA
Organism: Endozoicomonas sp. Mp262; assembly: GCF_025643335.1. NCBI lineage: Bacteria > Pseudomonadati > Pseudomonadota > Gammaproteobacteria > Oceanospirillales > Endozoicomonadaceae > Endozoicomonas > Endozoicomonas sp. Mp262. Next base: position 3,344,662 of record NZ_CP092489.1, read on the forward strand.
TAAAAGGATGTGCCAGGCGCATAATGCTTTCCAGAACACGAACCAGTGTCTGGCGGGTGCCCCGTTTGCGTGCTTCTGGTGCGCTTTCATCCCAGATTACCGGTTTGGACAGCTCCAGATACCAGGCGCAGTATTCATTCCAGATAAAGTCGTACAGATTCTGGGAGGCATGGTCGAGCCGGAACTCACTCATGTTCTTTTCAATCTGGGCTGTGGTCCGTTGCAGCTTGGAAAGAATCCAGCGGTCTGCCAGGGTGAGTTCGATGTCACCGCCGTTTTGACCGCAATCCTGGCCCTGGGTGTTCATCAGTACATAGTTACCGGCATTCAAGATTTTGTTACAGAAATTACGGTAACCCTCCAGACGCTTCATATCCCAGTTGATATCACGGCCGGTGGAGGCCAGGGAGTACAGGGTATAACGCAAGGCATCGGTGCCGTGGGCGGTAATGCCCTCAGGGAAGGTCTTGCGGGTGTTTTTTTCGATTTTGGCAGCCATCTGGGGCTGCATCATATTACCGGTGCGCTTGGTGACCAGGCTTTCTAGATCGATGCCGTCAATCATATCCAGCGGATCAAGGACGTTGCCCTTGGACTTGGACATTTTCTGACCCTGTTCATCACGAATCAGACCAGTAACATAGACATGCTTGAACGGTACCTGGGGTTGACCGTCTTCGTCTTTCATAAAGTGCATGGTCATCATAATCATCCGGGCAACCCAGAAGAAGATGATATCAAAGCCGGTGACCAGTACATCAGTGGGATGGAAGGTTTTCAGGCGCTCGGTGGCCTCTGGCCAGCCCAGGGTTCCGAAGGTCCATAGTGCAGAAGAGAACCAGGTGTCCAGAACGTCGTTGTCCTGTTTCAATGCTATGTCTTCGGCCAGGCTGTGTTTAGCCCGGACTTCTTCTTCATTACGGCCAACATAGACATTGCCTTCCGCATCATACCAGGCAGGAATACGGTGACCCCACCAGAGCTGACGGGAAATACACCAGTCCTGGATATCACGCATCCAGGAGTAGTACATATTCTCGTATTGCTGGGGAACGAATTTTATACGACCATCTTCAACCGCTTCCAGAGCCGGTTCAGCCAGGGGCTTGGCACGCACAAACCATTGGTCGGTGAGCAGCGGTTCAATAACCACGCCGGAACGGTCACCGTAGGGCACGGTCAGGTCATGATCCTTAATCTCTTCCAGCAGCCCGGCGGCTTCAAAGTCAGCCACAATCTGCTTACGGGCAGCAAAGCGTTCCAGCCCCTGGTATTTTTCAGGAATGGTGGTATCTACGCTGGTATTGGGCGTACCGTCCATATTGAATGCCTGGCCCTGATTGCAGATATCGCCATTCAGGGTCATCACGTTGATCATGGGTAAGCCGCAGCGTTTGCCCACTTCATTATCGTTAAAGTCGTGTGCGGGTGTTATTTTTACGCAGCCAGTGCCTTTTTCCATATCCGCATGCTCATCGGCAACGATAGGAATACGGCGATTAACCAGGGGCAGCATAATGTCTTTGCCAATCAGGGCCTGGTATCTTGGGTCTTCCGGATTAACGGCAACACCGGTGTCACCCAGCATGGTTTCCGGACGGGTGGTGGCAACAACAATATAGTCTTTGCCTTCAGCGGTTTTCTCACCGTCAGCCAGTGGGTAACGCAGGTGCCACATATGGCCCTTAACGTCTTTATTCTCTACTTCCAAATCGGAGATGGCGGTGTGAAGCTTGGGATCCCAGTTAACCAGGCGCTTGCCACGATAAATCAGGTTATCCTCGTACAGTCTGACAAAGACTTCCTGGACGGCTTTGTAGAAGCCTTCGTCCATGGTGAAGCGTTCACTGTCCCAGTCAACAGAGTTACCTAAACGGCGCATCTGCTGGGTAATGTGGTCACCGGATTGCTCCTTCCATTCCCAGACTTTTTCCAGGAACTTCTCCCTGCCCAGATCATGACGGGATTTGTTTTCCTCCGCAGCCAGTTTCCGCTCCACCACCATCTGGGTGGCAATGCCAGCGTGGTCAGTACCCACCTGCCATAAGGTATTCTTGCCTTTCATGCGCTGGTAGCGGGTCATGGCGTCCATAATGGAGTGCTGAAAAGCATGGCCCATATGCAGGCTGCCGGTGACATTGGGAGGCGGAATCATAATGGTGTAGGGGGAACCTTCACCGGAAGGGGCGAAATAGCCTTTTTCTTCCCAGGTCTGATACCGGGCGCGTTCGATGGAGTGGGGTTTGAACGTCTTTTCCATAATTCCAGAAGTCTTGTGGATAAGGGGATAAGTAAACCGGGCATTATACACTTATCAGTGGGCTAATGGCTAAGTGGTAAATCAAAATAGGGGTAAGATTGGGTTTTTCAGGTGAGAAAACCGCGATATCCTGTTGAGCTAAATCACGTCCAGTCAGAAAGCCGTAATTTTATAAATTAGTGTAGGAACGCTTTAGAAATAGCTTCGCTGGATAAGCAAGCTATAACTATCCGGTTTTCAAACGGGTTACGGTTTAGATACTGCAATAATGAATCGAACAGTATTATTGGCAACTTTGAATAATAAGAAATTGCTACAGTTCGAAATGATATGATGATTAAAGAATGAGGGTTTAGACTATCTGGGCTTCTATTGATTTACCGCTATTGGAGGTTTATTAATGTTGTTCAGGAATGCGGGTATTGGATTATCTATTGTTTTTAATAAAATGATTTTATTTGCTGTGATAGCAGGCTGCTGCTTTTCAGTTTATGCACAGAGGGTTTATATCTATTTTGATAATTTGGAACAGCGAGCTACTGATGGGCAAAGAATAAAGGTTGTTAGAATGGAAGTTAAGTCTGGTGAAGATGATGATTCTGCTTCGACTTCTGATATGGCTAATAAGGGAGATGAATTAAAATTATTAAAGCGAAAATGTAAGAAAAATAAAAGCAGGGTGGTTATTCCAGAAAAACGTGCCAGGACGAAGTCGTCCAATAGTGAGGAGTCTACCAATAACCTGGCGGCAATATGGCCGGGTGTCATCAATAAGATACTGAAGGCCAGTGCTGAAAATGGTAAGAACTCTGGTGATGATTGGGTTAGTTCAGTGTCTTTAAAGGAGGGGGAGTTCAGTAGAAGTAAAAGTGGTGAATATGGATATGTCTTTGTGAGTAAGCCCTTGATGGGGGATGACGTATTGGATATGGCTCAGCGGCAGTCTGTGTTTTTAACGCCCAGGCAGGGCGTGTGTAATCTTTGCAAGGTTGCTTTTTGGGATGAAGATTCTAAAACAATTCATATTATGAAGGAAGGAGGAGAAAGTGGTGATTATCAATTGTGTTCAGTGTGTATAGACAGGACATTCCCAAATGTCAGCAATTTTGTCCCTCCTTGCTTGTTTGAGCCGATAGTGGCATTGGATTACATATGGGAGGGTGTATGGCTTAAAGAAACGGATAAAGTAGAGCTTGCCAAGGTAAAGGAGAGTGTTCGAGAGAAGAGGAAGCGGGCTATGGAAAGCAGAATTCACTCTATTTATGACTGGAATGGTTTGATCCGTCCTCATATTTTTATTATGAAACATCTAATGTTTTCTGATTTGTTGCCAGTATCAATTTCTAAAAAAATAAAAAAGCATTTGGATTTCTTTATGAAGTATTTGAATGATTATGATCGGAAGGATGACGTATTATATTATGTAAAAAAAGGGGGGGGTGATCACCCGTTTTCTTGCTCTTTTATAAATGATATAGGTGTTTTTGATTGTGGCGTATTTGATCATTCTTTTGGTTTGGAAGGTTTTGGTATTGAAAAGGAAATAGAATATTCAATTATGGAAAAACGATCTGTTTATGAAAATATAAAAAAAGAATTGATGAAATTGGGTGCTAAAGATTATAAAAAATTAGTTGAGTTAATAAACCTTTATTTTTTTGCCAGTGCCAGTGGAACTTTCAGGATTGACATGATTCCAGCGGATTCCTGGCCATGCATGCAGTGTGGGACCTATATGGGGCTTGATCCGGATAATCGAGGATGTGGAGAACCTCTTGGTGGTTGCACGGGAGGGTGTGGAAATAATGGTTGTCTGTTCTGTTTTCGGGGAACAGTCAATCTGTCATCGTTAATGGGAGAGGGTGCCAGGGTAGTAATAAACGGGTTGTGGCCAGAAGGCTGCCTGGCGCATCAGGATGGTCGAAAAGTTCGCTGCGGTGAAATGATTGGTTGCTTAAAGGCCATAGAGAAACAAAAAGGTATTTGTATTCCTTCGGGCGTTAGGGGAAATAAGCTGAAGGAAAGTTTAGAACATTACAGAAGTGGCGTCTTAGAGCATATAGGTGAGTTTTCAGATACCTATTTACCTAGCTTTAGTGAGAATGCCAAGAGGCGCATTCTAATGTGGTTACATAATGCAAGTGTACCAGTTATGTCACAACCTGAGCTTAAAGACGATGAAATAGTAGGCGCTACATACTGACCACGTGCTATTTATTGTGTAGGGCTATTATTATCATCAGGCTCAGGGAGGTTACATCTTATAAGTCTTTGGCTTAATGCCGGCCTGCTGGTACATGCGGAATTTTTTTCGTGAAAGCTCAGTGCTATTGGCATCCTGGGTTACAATCTCGCATATCCGCTGAAACTGGTGATAGAAGCGGGGGAGGGTTGTAGCCATATTGATCAGCATTCCTGAGGTTTGTTCGTCTGGCTGTGCGTCATGACCAATGGTTATGGGGGCTGCTTTTTGATGGGCTGAGTCTTCGGAGAGGATAGCGTGAGGTAGAAAGCTGTCCTCGCGCCAACTCCACAATAATTTATCCATTTGCTTACTGGCTATTGAATCGTCCATTTGAAGATGGACAGAATAGCCTTCATGCCAGGCTTTATCCGCCAACCGGCAGGCAAAGAGGTCTGCTGTCATGGCATCAGAGGAGAGTAAATAAAATATAACTTGAGGCATAGCGGTAATTCTATCATAGCCTTTGGGCAGCTTATAGACGGTGGTTAAATAGCCGGAATAGAAAGCTGTCAGTTATTTAACTGACAGCCTTTTGCTGTAAAACTACTTCAGCTTATTGAGTAAATACTGAACCAGCATAGGTACAGGACGCCCGGAAGCCCCTTTGTTTTTACCGGAAGCCCAGGCGGTGCCGGCTATATCCAGATGTGCCCAGGGGTAGCTTTCTGCATAGCGGGAAAGGAAGCAGGCGGCAGTAATAGTGCCACCAGGACGGCCACCAATATTCGCCATGTCGGCAAAATTGCTGTCCAGCTGTTCCTGATACTCTTCTCCCATGGGCAGCTGCCAGGCTTTATCGGCAGCCTGGTTAGAAGCACTCAGGAGTTCTTCTGCCAGCTCGTCATTATTACTGAGTACACCCGTAGTGTGATGGCCCAGGGCTATCACACAGGCTCCAGTGAGTGTTGCCACATCAATCACGGCTTCAGGCTTGTAGCGCTCGGCATAGGTCAGGGCATCGCACAGTACCAGGCGGCCTTCCGCGTCAGTGTTAAGAATTTCAATGGTCTTGCCAGACATGGACTTGACAATATCGCCCGGACGGGTGGCCTTGCTACCCGGCATATTCTCAGCGGCAGCAACCATGCCAATAACATTCAACGGCAGGTCCATTTCAACAATGGCATTCATAACGCCGAAAATACTGGCGGCACCACACATGTCAAATTTCATTTCATCCATGCCTGCACCAGGCTTCAGGGATATACCACCGGTGTCAAAGGTAACGCCTTTACCGAGCAGTACCAGAGGCTTGGCACCACGCTTGCCGTTTTTGAACTCCATCATGATCAGCTTGGCTTCCTGTGCTGATCCGGCACTGACGGAAAGTAGTGAATGCATACCCAGGTCATGCATCTGTTTTTCGTTGAGTACCTTGGTGGTCAGTTTTGCATGGGTTTTAGCCAGTGCCTTGGCTTCATCGGCAAGATAGGTGGGATGGCAGATATTACCAGGCAGGTTGCCCAGGGTTCTGGCTACATTCCTGCCTTTGCCAATCGCCTGGCCTTGTGCCACGGCCTCTTTTACGGCATTAACCGTTTTGCGGTCAGTTAACAGGGTGATTTTCTTCAGTACGTCAGCACTTTTTTTCGGTTTATCGCTCTTGTAGTCATCAAAACGATAGAGACTATGTTCTATCACTTCCACAAACTGTCGGGCGATCCAGGATAATTCCTGGCCCTTCACCTTAAAATCATCAATGGCAATCACTGCATCTTTAACATTGGCTGACTTTAAAGTACTGATGACATGCCCTACCAGTTTTTGGTATTGACTAACCGTCAGTGGTTTATCGTCTTCCCCTGTGGCAACCATCAGCAACCTTTCGCTGAGCGCCTCCGGGACATGCTGAAGCAGGAGTGAATGGCCGGGCTTGAAGGTGATATCCCCTCGTTTAATAAGGCCGGTAAGGTATCCATTACTCAGTGTATCCATAGCCTGCATAGCAGGGAGTTGGGACGTCTTCTGGACACCAACAATCAGGCAGGCTGTCTTCTGTTTTTCAGCGGCACCACTTTTTACAACAAATTCCATGATTGCTCCAGGAGGACAACTTGTCCGTATTAAGAGATAATAGTTGCAGGATTACGTTGAACTCGTTATTTCACCAGAGCTCAGGACGGATGTGAATGCTTTTTATCGTCTTTTTTTAATATATAGTAAAAAATAACTTGATCCTGGCTTGATCAGGCTATTACATCCGGACAACCATTTTGTTTTGTTGATTATTGACCCTTATGATGGCGCTTAAGCATGCCCTTTATCATATTTAAATACCTTACCAAGCAGATACTGCAGGTTTTGTTTGCAGTGTCGTCTGTTGTGCTGCTGATATTAATGAGTGGCCGCTTTGTCAGCTACCTGGCCCAGGCTGCAAGTGGCACCTTAAAAGCGGATTTTATTTTGGCCATCATGGGGTATCGTATGCCCGAATTCCTGGTGATGATCATTCCTTTGGGACTGTTTCTTGGCATTATACTGGCCTATGGGCGGCTCTATGTTGAAAGTGAGATGAGTGTGTTGAGTGCCTGTGGCTTGAGCCAGAATCAGTTGCTGGGCCTTACCATGATTCCGGCTGTGGTTGTGATGATCCTTGTGGGACTGCTGAGTTTGTATATAGCCCCAATGGGGATTCAAAAGGTGGAAACCATTCTTGCCACCCAAGATGGCCTCACTGAGTTTGACACAATGGTGCCTGGCCGTTTCCAGTCCATAGATGGGGGTAGCAGGGCAACCTATTCTGAATCACTGAGTGATGACCGTCAGAAAATGGAAAAGGTATTTATTGCTCACCGTAATACCCGTTCTGAAAATACCGCAGGAATCACCCTGGTTCTCGCAGATCATGCCAGGCTTGCAAAACGTGAGGAAGGACAGTCACGTTATCTGATTTTAGAGGATGGCTACCGGTATGATTTGACCCCCGGGCAGCCAGAAGTCAGGGCGATTAACTATAAAAGCTATGGCATACAAATGCCTGAAAATGACGTTAAGGAAGAAATCACCAAAGAGCAGGCCATGCCCACCCGGAAACTTATGGAGAATGGCGGGGCGGATCATATGGCAGAACTTCAGTGGCGCATTTCATTACCGCTTCTGGTGCCTATTATTGTGCTGCTGGCTATTCCCCTGGCCCAGGTTAACCCCCGCCAGGGACGATTCGCAAAATTATTGCCGGGAATACTGATGTATCTGTTCTATATCATGCTGCTGATCAGTTGCCGGGGAGCTATTAATGATGGTCGTTTACCTCCGGAGTTAGGGATGTGGTGGGTTCATGCCCTGTACCTGGCGATAGCACTGGGTTTTTACTGCTATCGGCCGTTGAAGTTGAGGGTTGCCCACAGGAGAAGTGCACGTGCGCAAGCTTGATCGTTATATCGCTATCAATGTCCTGGGAGCAATGGCCGTTGTGCTCATTGGCCTGGTGGTATTGGAGTCATTATTTGCTTTTTTGGCCCAGCTGGATGATATGCGGGCCAATTATCAGGTGCTTGATGTATTTATCTATACCGTTCTATTAATGCCAAAAAAAATCTATGGCTTTATTCCTGCCGCCGCACTGATCGGTTGTTTGGTGGGGCTGGGAAGTATGGCATCAAGCAGTGAGCTGGTGGTGATGAGAGCGGCAGGTGTTTCCTTATGGCGAATGGTTTGGGCGGCCATCAAGCCCGCCTTGGTGCTTGTGTTCATAGGTATTCTTTTAGGTGAATATTTAGCGCCGGTTTCAGAACAGGTTGCTGAAACGCGAAGGACTATCGCACGATCATCAGAAGGGGTTTACTCTGGCGAGGGCTTCTGGCACAGGGAAGGTAATCAGTTTATGTACTTCAATGCCGTTGAGCCCAATGGTGTGCTTTATGGCGTGAGTGTTTATAAATTTGATGACGAGATGCATTTGCAAGAGTCTGTTTTTGCCAGGCGAGCTATTTTTCAGCAAGACCACTGGTTGATGGAAAATGTAAAACACAGCCGGTTTGATGGTGAACGGTTTATTACTGAAGAGAAGCTGGTGGAATCCTGGAATACCCGTTTGACAACCACTCTATTAAAAGTGGTCGTTGTCAAGCCGGAAGGCTTATCCATTACAGGGTTGCAAGCCTATATCCGTTATCTTGAGCACCAGGGACTTGATACTGGTGAGTATGACCTGGCCTTCTGGACCAAAGCACTGCAACCCTTTTCAATCATTGCCCTGGTTTTGGTGGGTATTTCCTTTGTTTTTGGGCCCTTGCGCTCGGTCAGTATGGGGCTTAGGGTTTTTGCCGGTGTCATCACCGGGGTAGTGTTTATGATCATACAAAACCTGCTGGGTCCTTCCAGCCTGGTCTTTGGTTTTCCGCCTGTGCTTGCGGTATTAGCCCCGGTGATTATTTGTGCCTGTTTGGGGGGCTATCTTCTCAAAAAAGCGGCTTAAGTTGTTTTTTAACATTGAACAAATGGGGGAATAGGGAGTCGTTAACGGGGGAATATCACCCTATACTATTATTCCCTATTCCCTATTCTTCCCAATGCCTTTTTGACTGGTTTTGATGTCTGGCTTGTGATCTATGCTGTGGTTTAATTGAATTGTAGGCGACGTCAGTCGTTGGAGATGAGATTGGTATTGCTTTTAGTGCTTGTTTCAGTAAGTTTAAAGCGTGTTGTATTAGCAAAATATTCATAGTGGCGCCTTTCTGAAAGTATTAATTAACAGTCACTGCTATATTCAGTTTTGCCTGTAGCCTGCTTTGCCGAGGGGGGCTAAAATTGCAGAGATACAACAGCATGCCGAATTTTAGCTGATAATAGGTATTAATACCAATAGGTATTTCGGGTTTTCTTTATTGTGGTAATGAGAGGAGCGGCAGGTTTTTTGGCGAGTTCTATTGGGCTCCAAAGTTATTTCTATGGAGGATTGAATATTGATTTACATCATATCCATTTTTGTCAGAGTAGATATGATTTTCCCTCTATCTGACGTTAGTTTCTTTTAATTTTTGTTTCATCAGCGTTCGTCAATTCTCAGAATAGCGTTAAATTAAACGACACTGTATGTGTTTTCTCTGCATATTGATGAATTAATAACAATAGCTTCGATTCAGGATACTCAGTATGAAACGAATTCCAGAACCTTTCCGCATCAAAATGGTTGAACCCATTCGTATGACCACGGAAGAAGATCGCAAAAAAGCCCTGGTGGAAGCGGGGTACAACCCTTTTTTGCTCAAAAGTAGAGATGTTTATATCGATTTGCTCACTGACTCTGGAACCGGTGCCATGAGTGATGTTCAGTAGGCCGGATTGATGATGGGAGATGAGTCCTATGCAGGCAGCCGGAATTATTACAACCTCAGTGAAGCGGTAAAAGATATTTTCAATTATGACCTGACGGTTCCCACTCATCAGGGCCGTGGAGCCGAACAAATCTTATTTCCCTGCTTGATTGAGCGGATGAGAAAGGTCAGGGGCGGGGATACACCGGTCTTTATTTCCAAATTGATTCTGCCCGGTATTGCGAGAATGCCTATTTTATCAAGCAACGCGAACCCGGCTATGGAGATAAACCGATTCTGGACATCATTCGGGAAATGTACAGTTACGGTGACATGCTTACCATGTCTGCCAAAAAAGACCCTATGGTGAATATTGGCGGCCTTTGCTGTATTCGCAACCATGAGGAACTCTTTCAGGCTGTGCGTACCCGGTGTGTTCCAATGGAAGGGTTTGTCACTTATGGTGGCTTGGCTGGCCGGGATATGGAAGCTCTGGCCAGGGGGCTGTACGAAGGGGCAGATGAAAGCTTCCTGCATTATCGAATCGGTCAGGTGAAATACCTGGGTGAGCGGCTCCGTGAAGGCGGTGTTCCTATCCAATATCCCACCGGAGGGCATGCGGTATTTGTGGATGCCAGAAAAATGCTTCCCCATATTCCGGGAGAACAGTTCCCGGCCCATGCCCTTTGTAATGAACTCTATCTGGAGTCCGGGGTTCGTGCAGTGGAGATTGGCTCCCTTTTGCTTGGCAGAGATCCCGAGACAGGGCGGCAAAAAGAGTCTCCCCTTGAGCTGATGCGCCTGACCATTCCCCGTCGGGTCTATACCAATGATCATATGGATTATATAGCGGATGCCCTTATTGCCGTTCAGAAACGGGCAGATACCATCCGGGGATTGACATTTGACTATGAACCTCCGGTTCTCAGGCACTTTACTGCCCGGTTGAAACCGGTGGTGTAAGGCAGTAATAGCCTCTTGATTGGGTTATTTATCCAGTATTGTGATTGATCTTGATAGCCGGTCTTGCCAGCTTTTTTTGTCGGGATCGGCTTTCATCCAGAATATGCCAATACCTATAAGAAGTAAGGAGGGTATGGCAATGATAAATCTTAGCAGGCTTTGCCTGAAGGTAATAAATTGCCCATTGTTATTGATGATTTTGATTTTCCATGCCTGCATGCCCAAAGTTTGCCCTTTTTTAGTCCAGCAATAGGTAAAAAAAACGAACATTGTTAAAAGAAGGGCAATATAAAAAACAGGGCCGTCAAGAGAGGACCCCTGGCTGGTCATTTGGCGAAGCTCTGCTTCACCATAAATTATCATTTGAATGCCAAGGTTGATAAAACCCACTGCAAATAATAAGGCAATCACCAGAAACATGTCATAAAGAATGGCTGCCAGTCGCCTCCAAAGAGGTGCTGGAATAAATGAGTGCGACGTTTTTATTGGCTTCATGGCGTCTCCTTGACAGGCTTGGTACGAAGGGTATGGCGATTGACGCTTAGCGGCACTGGTTGAGTCTATCACTATGCCAGGCCAGGCATGAAGCGATGCACGGTCTTTTTTATAGGGTCATTAAAAGGTGGCTACTGATTGTCAATGCCATTTAACTTCTGTAGCCTGTTTGACCCAGGCATAGATAAAAGGTGTTCCCGTTAGACCATGATAAAAAAAACGGCAGTTATTTTGCTGCTCTTGCTGTTGATGGTTGTCCTGGCCATCATTCTATTGCCAAGAGTGCCCGTTGAGCCTGAGCCGGATCACGGTTTTCAGGATTTTTTTAGTACTTATGAAAAGTATGTTGAAGAAATAAAAGGTGAGCGTGGGGAAAGAGAAATTACCGGTGGTAATGGCTGCTCTTTGGCAGATATCGTTAATGCCTCGGTAAGGCAATACGGTGTTTCTGTACAGATTCGAGGAAAAACCGGAGAATCTATTGAACTCGAAATAGCACAGGTCAAGAAAAAACAGCTATTAGAGTGGCTGGCCAGCCTAAGGGTGGATCACGGGTTATATATAGGCAGTATCAAAGTACTTAAAAGCGGATATCCAGGTGAGGTGGCGGTGAGTCAGTTGGTATTAGTGAAAGCTTCTACCTCATCTATAATCCAGTGATATAGCCTCTTTACTGATTAGCGCTTACTCTATATCTATTCTTTTTACCATTACTTACCCTTTTTTACTCGACTTTAGGGGACTGTTTCCGTATTTTTCCATATTTTATATGCCCTTTTCGTTGCCGGAGCCTGTGGGATCTGAATATTGCCTGGCTTAACACACTGGTATATTGAAACGGCCTGATCAAGTGGACTTTATGAACCCTAACTACCTGGATTTTGAACAACCCATAGCCGAGCTTGAGGCAAAAATTGAAGAGTTGCGGCTGGTTGGCAGTGATGCTGAGCTTAATATTTCTGAAGAAATAAATACGCTTCAGGAGAAATGCCGTAGTCTGACCGAATCCATTTTCTCCAAATTATCACCCTGGCAGATCGCTCAGCTGGCCAGGCATCCCCGTCGACCTTATACACTGGACTATGTGAAGCATATCTTTACCGAGTTTGATGAGCTTCATGGCGATCGCCATTTTGCTGATGATCTCTCTATTGTCGGTGGTATGGCCAGGCTGGATGGCAAACCGGTGATGATTATAGGTCATCAGAAAGGACGGGAAATAGAGGATAAAGTCAGGCGGAATTTTGGTATGCCCAAGCCTGAAGGATATAGAAAGGCGTGTCGGCTAATGGAAATGGCTGAGCGCTACAAAATGCCGGTATTCACCTTTATTGATACCCCGGGTGCTTACCCTGGAATCGGAGCAGAAGAGCGGGGGCAAAGTGAGGCCATTGCCTGGAACCTGGGTTTAATGTCAAGGCTCAAGACGCCCATTATATCCACCGTTATTGGTGAAGGTGGATCTGGGGGCGCCCTGGCAATAGGTGTCTGTGACCAGTTGGTGATGATGGGCTACTCCACTTACTCCGTTATTTCTCCGGAAGGTTGCGCCTCTATTCTGTGGAAAAAGGCGGAGTATGCGTCAACGGCGGCTGAAGCGATGGGTGTCACAGCCGAACGTTTGAAGGAGCTTGGGTTGGTTGACCGTTTGGTTAAAGAACCCCTGGGTGGCGCCCATCGAGATATGGAAGAAGCCGCTGGCCGATTGAGGTCCGTCTTACTTGAGGAACTGGATATCCTGTCAACAATGGATACGGATGCTCTGGTTGAACGGCGATACGCCAAGATACGAAATTATGGAGCCTTGTCCTGAGACATGGGATATCCGGCTGATTTGACTGAAATAGCTGGCAGGGAGCTTAGCCCCTGGCTTAACAGCCCCATTGTGGTGGCCTTTAGTGGAGGGGTGGACTCCACCGTTTTACTTCACCTGCTGGTTGAACTCAAAAAATGCCAGAAAATCAAGAGCCTTCGTGCAGTTCATGTTAATCATGGCCTGAGTCCCAATGCCAGGTACTGGGTTGAGCATTGCCAGAAAATCTGCTGCGAGTGGGGTGTCCCTTTTCATGTGGAAGAGGTAAAGGTCAAAAATAATGGAGGGCAAGGTCTGGAGCAAGCTGCCAGGGCTGCCCGGTATGAGATTTTTGAGCGTTTATTGTCATCGGGGGACTGCCTGGTTCAGGGGCATCATCAGAATGACCAGGCAGAAACATTATTGTTCCGGTTATTCAGGGGGACGGGGATTGATGGCATGACAGGGATTCCCCGGTCACGGCCTTTAGGCAGGTCGGTATTGGTCAGGCCCCTGTTATCTGTTTCCCGCGACCAGATCGAATGTTATGCCAGTAAGCATAACCTGCCTCACATTGAGGATGAGTCAAACCACGACCAGCATTTTTCCCGTAATTATCTGCGTCACTCTCTGCTACCTGCGGTGGAGAAGCGGTGGCCGGGAGCTTCGGTCAGACTGTCGGCACTTGCCGATGAAATGGTCTCAATGAATGAACAGCTGGCTGATTATATTGCCGAGTTAACCCGTTCGGTGCTTCAGACCCGCCCTGAGTGGTTGCTGGGAAATCAGCCGCTGGTGGATTGTGTAAAACTTCAGGGTTTCAAGCCGGCTACTCAAAAACAGATTATCCGGTTCTGGCTTAAGAGTCAGGAGCTGCCCGTGCCGGGGCGAGAGCTGCTGGACAATCTGTTTACTCAGGCTGTCAATGCCCGTGTTGATGCCACTCCGCTGTTCTGTTGGCCAGGTTGTCAGCTGAGGCGCTACCAAGGATTGCTGGTTGCAGCCCGGCCAAGTCCCGAGAGCAAGCCTGTTGGTAATGTGTATTGGGATTGGTCAGCACAGCCGGATTTTTTTCATGAAACGTTGGGTATTTTGCGAGTCAGGGCAAGGCAGATAGATGACCTTGGGGTACAAGGTGTTAACTTGCCTGTCCGGATTCTTGAAATTCGAACCCGGGAAAAGATTGATCCATCAATGAAGATTTCCGTGGCAGGAAGGGCGGGACGAAAGACACTAAAGCGCTGGTTACAGGCGTTTAATATTCCTCCCTGGCTAAGAAACCGGATTCCATTTTTATTTTTTAAGGATGAGATGGTAGCAGCTCCAGGGTTGTGGGTATGTGACAACTATAGGGCACAAGGGGAGGAGGGATACCAGATAATATGGAGTGCTCCCGCCATTGACTGAGGCCTTCTAAATCAAAGTCCCCTATTCAAACACAGGAACTATCTCGAAGCCTTGAAAGGGTGTGTTGTCTGGAAGGTTTGGCAATGGAATATATTCTGCCTGGAGTGGCAAGAGGGGATAAAGCACTTTATCTTCGTGAATCGCTTGGCTATATCTTTGATAGTGATGATCCTTTACTGTTGCCGAGCCTAAACAGGGGGTATGGTATTTTTCAATCCGGCCCGCTCCTGGTTCACAGAATAAGGGATTGCCCCTTGGCGATAAGGCAATTAAATCGAAGCCTGTTCCTACGCCTTGCTCGTCATATAGGGATGCAGGAAGGGTAATACCACTATAAACGACTATTTCAGGAATGATCATTGTCCGGGCGGAATGACTATTTTTTACTGACACCATTTGGACATCAATTCCTGTATACTCCTCGTTTTCATCGCGTTTCGCTGAACGCCATTTCAAAGGTGTGTCAGCGCCTGTTGGCTCTCCGCCATTAAGTTGTACAAGTTTACTGTGATAGCTTCTCAATAAAAGCGGGTAGTTTATGTTATCTTCAGTAATCAGGCTTTCCGGAGATTTACCCGTTTTTATTTCTTCCATGAAAAGCATCGGAATATTTGATGCCAGTTGAGCCCAGTCGGCTTTCATTGTTCTGGTGAAGCCTATTCTCTCGTGATCACCGTCTTCGCGAACACTCAATGTTTTAACGATTTCCCTTCCTCTTGCTACCTGGGGTCGAGTATCTGGCGTGGGGTCAGAGGCAACGCTACCATCCGGGTTTAAGGGTACCTGTAACCAGAAAGGTGCGGTATAGGGATACGTGTTTTCATTGGGGTGTCTGGTGTTTGCAATGATATCAAGGAAGAGTTGTGGTTCTCCTCTCTTATTCTTCCCGTTCTTCCCGTAGTTGATATTTAAGGCGGTTGCTTTGTAGAAGGTAGGCTTATGGCTATCCGTGTTCAAAGGATCTTCTGCCACAAAATCATCCAGTGTATAAAACTCCTGATTGAATAGTTTGAGAGAACCCTCTTTGTACCCAAATTGAATGACCTGCAGCTGGCCGTATTGAACCACATAGAGATAACCTGGCGTTTTTATGGAGGAAGCAGCAAAGGCCGCACACTCAGCTTTCCAGAATGTTAGCGCTAAATTGGCATGGATCCAGTAAAGCAGAGGTAATTTGAAGCCTGATATATTTCCAATGGGGGATGTCTTCCGGCCCCAGCCCAGCCCTGTGGCTGATGATGAAATTTTCAGGGCAGTTTCGAAGCTCACAGGAAGTGGGTTCATATCTGCACCAGGATCAGCGACTTCCCTTAACAGATAAATAGCTCCATCGTCAGAGGCAATGGCTGTCAGTCTCTCTGGAGTGCCATCAGTTCTTTGAACAAAAACATTAGTGAAATTGCCAAATTGTTCATCGGCTTTTTTACCAAATATTGATTTAGAGGGGCTATGGCTGTTGTATAAGCCGGAAACCGGGTACCCGTGAATCTGTTTGGGTGGGGTCCGCGTCTTATTGAAGTGGGCGTCGTATTCCACAATGTTTATTTCAAGTTCACCTGTATCTGGATGAATAGCATAGGTTCGCGCTTCGAAGCCTTTCCAGTGAACATCGGTGCCAGCAAATCTGTATGTCCTGGCTGTTGCGGTTGGCGCAAGCGCTATTAACAGCAGGCTAATCAGCAAAACCGCTCGTTTTTTCATTGTAGCCCTGGTTACCTTTTATCATTTTTAGTCTGTTGAAGGTATTGATAGAGAGGATCTTATCAAGTCATGAAAAAGTAGCTTGTTTTTCAGATTCTGCAAGTGAAGGTAAGTAGCAATACGGGTATTTGTGGCTCTTGATGGTGCAGAGCCACAAGGTCTGATATGGAAAATGGTGGTTAGAATGGGAGGTTGGTATTAAGTACCCGGCTGCTCCCGGGAAGGTCCATGCCCCTTAAAATCATCCATGCTGCTATAAATGCGAAGCAACTTGCCCCCAATAAAATCAAAGGCCCTGGCAGGCATGATTCCCCGGAAAAAGGGTAGCAGTCCAACAATCTTGGGTGCCCTGACATAAACTTTGCCTTGTTTCATTCCCTGCCATGTTAATTCAGCCATTTTCTCTGGCTTGATGATGGGTACCAAAAAAGGGGCTTTCACACCGTCAAACATGCCTGTATCAATATAGCTGGGTGTTACTGTGGTTACTTTTACATCGTGTCCGCCTTTTTCCATTTCCAGCCGGAGGGATTCAGACCAACCAATAACCGCCCATTTACTGGCAGCATACACTGACATTTTAGGATTGGGGAGTAGCCCGGCAGCCGAGGCAATATTAATGATACGGGCGCCACCGCTGCGGATCATGCCGTGTAAAAAGGCATTGGTAACATGCATGGGGCCTGCTGAATTAATCGCCAGTGTTTTATCAATATCGCTACTGGAGTGTTCTGAAAAATTCTTGCCTACCACAATGCCGGCATTGTTGAAAAGTATGTCAATGTCGCCCACATCATTTTGAACCTGTTCGGCTGCCCTGTGAATGGATTCGGCACAGGATACATCCACCGTATAGGTACGAACCTGCCCCCCTTGTTTGCGAAGTTCTTCTGCCGTTCGATTGAGGCCGACTTCGTTGATGTCCCATAGAATAATATGGGCTCCCTCCTGAACGCCTTTCTCGGCGAATAGACGACCCATCCCCTGGGCTCCCCCGGTGATCAGGATTTTTTTTGACTGCGTTGTTAACATAGGTTACAGCTGCCTTTGTTGTGGTTCTGATACTGTATTTTTAAAATTAATCCAAGACTGCAGTAGTATTGATATTCTGATTGCAGTGGTCATCTTATCAGCTTTTTATATTAAACGACAAAATCTTTATAACACAACGGCTATTGATTGCCTATAATTTCTGGAGTGATTTAATTAGTGAATGGGTAGATAGATTGTGGCTGTATTTTTCTATTTTAAGTTATTAATTATTTTTATTATTGTTTCTTCTGTTTCATTTGAAGGGGTAGCTGATTTATATTCAGTTTTCGACTATGTTCAAAACCGGGATATTGAAAGTTTGAATAGCTTAAAGGTAGAGCATGAAGAAGCCTTGAGAAATGTATTTACTTTGTTTAAACCGCATTTCTATGATAGTGGCAATAAAGAAATTATAGATAATGTTGAAGATAACCCTCATCAAGTGAGTAGAATAGAGGGTATTCTTGTCTTTATAGATACTTTTGCCACAATGCGTTGTGCCTGTGCAGACGTTCGCGAAAATATACCTTCTATTGAAGCTGATCTCAGGGGGTTGTTGGGCGTACTTCTTAAAGGAAACATTAGTGCAATAGTACGGGAAGAACAACCCGCTATGTTAACTGAGCTCAATAGTACCCGGCATGACAAGGTTGTTGAGGATCTAGGTCAAGGGAGGTGGTCTTATATGGCCATGGCCCCAGAGACCTGGGGTGATAATGAAAAAAAATTGAATAAGTTTTTAAGGGCGGTTCTTGATTTAGGCGAAGAGGGTCGTCCTAAAGTTAATGTCAAGTTTGTTGATGGTATTGAATTATGGCTTAATCCCTTTTTAGTGCCTCTTTTTTTTGATGACAAAGATCTGTTGGAGTACGTCATTAAAAATGATGCACTGTATGATATTAATGAAAAGAAAAACCTGTCTTATATGATAAAAAGGTGTGTCGATATTGATCAATATCGCTATGCTATGTCAAAAGCAAATGCCTCCCCAATGTTTTTATTAGGTACTGAAGTCACGTTTCCCAGACAGCTTTTTTTATGCAATCGTTTTTTTTACAAACATTATGAAATGGCTTTTCTGTTAGGAGAGGGGCGAAATGACTTGCGCTACGGTAATCCGTTTATTCGTCTTCAGGATGACGATTTGACTTGCTGTGGTCTAGGGTTCCTGCTTGACCGGTTGTGTTTTGGACAAAAGCAACAGGCTATGGAGGATTATCCGGCCACATATAGTGCCTGGCGAAAGGGTCATACGGTTTTTTTGATTGATTCTTTTAATCGTGAAAATGCGGTTGGAGACTCTGTTGATCGTTTGAGGAGCCGGTTAAAGCCTGGGGGCTATCAATAGCGATGCCCCGAAGGGACAGTGTTATTAACTCGGCCTTACTTTGTGTGACTACCGACCTTTATTAAAGTATGAAAACAGTCCGGTTTTACGTTTGGCCACTCTTTTGGTATCCTGATCTCCCATCTTGAGTGTCCCTTTTTCTTAACTCTCCTAAAACAGCCATGAACAGAAAGACAGATTATCTGTGACTCCCGTGGTTGTTGTGTATTGGACCGTTTTTGCCCTCTCTGACGGCAAAGGCGATATATAGTTTGCCAAAATTTCAGTAGGTAATAATGACGCGTTATATTTTTGTCACAGGCGGTGTTGTTTCTTCTTTGGGTAAAGGCATCGCTTCTGCATCACTGGCTGCGATCCTGGAAGCCCGTGGTCTGAAAGTGACTATGCTCAAGCTGGATCCTTATATCAATGTTGACCCGGGTACCATGAGTCCTTTCCAGCATGGGGAGGTCTTTGTCACTGAGGATGGCGCAGAAACTGATCTGGACCTTGGTCATTATGAACGGTTTATCCGAACCACCATGAGACAGGGTAACAACTTTACCACGGGTCGGGTCTATCAGGATGTGCTGCGTAAGGAGCGACGCGGTGACTACCTGGGGGGAACGGTTCAGGTAATTCCCCATATTACTGATGAAATCAAACGCCGGGTTGTTCAGGGAGCCGGTGATGCGGATATCGCCCTGGTTGAAATCGGAGGCACTGTGGGAGATATCGAATCCCAGCCTTTCCTGGAAGCGATTAGGCAGTTGAAAGTAGAACTCGGCTATCAGCGGGCCATGCTGATGCACCTGACCCTGGTTCCTTATATCAAGACTGCCGGTGAGACTAAGACCAAGCCTACCCAGCACTCGGTAAAGGAGCTGCGCTCTATAGGCTTGCAGCCGGATATTCTGGTATGCCGTAGCGAAAAGCATATTGATGCCTCTGCCCGCCGCAAGATTTCCCTGTTCACCAACGTTGAAGAGCGGGCGGTTATTTCCCTGGAAGATGCCGATACCATTTACCGTATCCCTCGGATGCTGACAGATCAGGCGCTTGACCGGATTGTTGTTGACCGGTTCGGCCTGGAGTGCCCGGCGGCAGACTTGAGCGAGTGGGATGATGTTCTGGAGCGTGAGCTGAATCCCGAGCAGGAAGTCACCATTGCCATGGTGGGCAAATATATGGAACTGCTGGATGCCTATAAATCACTGATTGAGGCAGTTAAGCACGCAGGGCTGAAAAACCGGGCCAAGGTCAGGATTCGCTATATTGACTCTGAAACCATTGAACAGCAAGGTGTTGGCTGTCTGGAGGGAGTCAGTGCTATTCTTGTTCCGGGAGGCTTTGGCAACCGGGGTGTTGAAGGCAAAATTGAAGCCGTTCGCCATGCCCGTGAGAACAGGATTCCTTTCCTGGGCATTTGTCTGGGGATGCAGGTGGCTGTTATTGAGTATGCCAGAAATGTAGCTGGGCTTGAGGGTGCTAACAGTACCGAGTTTGACCGCCAGACCCATCATCCGGTGGTTGGCCTGATCACTGAATGGAAAGACTCGGAAGGCCAGCTTGAACAACGTACGGAAGCATCGGATCTGGGTGGAACCATGCGACTGGGTGCGCAAAAATGCCGTTTGGCAGAAGGCTCTCATGCTTTCAAGGCTTATGGTGCAAAGGAAGTTTCTGAACGTCACCGTCACCGCTATGAGGTTAATAATAACTATATTGAGTCGCTCAAGAAGGCGGGTTTAAACATTACCGGTCGGTCAGAGGATAACTCTCTGGTTGAAATAGTAGAGGTTGAAAATCACCCCTGGTTTGTAGCCTGTCAGTTCCATCCGGAATTCACCTCTACGCCCCGTGATGGACATGGGCTGTTCTCTGCCTATATTGCTGAAGCGCTGAAATATAGCAAAGAAGCCTGAGGCTTGTTTATCCCATGCGCGGTGGTCACAGGCGATCGACGTATGGGGGTATCTGTGGAGCAGCTATTTAAGGCTGCCTTTACAGCTTTTTCAGTGTCTTATATAACAAAAGCGGAATAGAAAATGATACCGAGTAAAACAGTAGCTATCGGTGATATTCAGCTGGCTAATGACAAGCCATTTGTGCTTTTTGGCGGTATGAATGTACTGGAATCCAGGGATTTGGCTCTGGCCATTGCTGAAAGTTATGTCAAGGTAACGGAGAGGCTGGGCATTCCCTATGTCTTTAAAGCCTCTTTTGACAAAGCCAATCGATCCTCCATTCATTCCTACCGTGGTCCAGGGCTGGAAGAGGGGCTGAAAATTTTTGAGGAAATCAAAAAGGCCTTCGGAATCCCTGTTATCACTGACGTTCATGAGCCTGAGCAATGTCAGCCAGTGGCGGATGTGGTTGATGTTATCCAGCTACCCGCCTTTTTGGCGCGTCAGACCGACCTGGTTGAGGCAATGGCTAAAACCGGTGCCGTGATTAATGTTAAAAAGCCCCAGTTTTTAAGTCCTCCGCAAATGGGCAATATCGTTGATAAGTTCCGTGAGTGCGGTAATGAACAGATTGTTCTCTGTGAACGTGGCAGCTGTATGGGATACGACAATCTGGTGGTTGATATGCTGGGTTTCCATACCATGAAAGACGTCAGTGGTGGCATGCCGGTGATTTTTGATGTGACCCACTCCCTCCAGTGTCGTGATCCCATGGGCGCAGCCTCAGGTGGTCGCCGCCATCAGGTCACAGAGCTGGCGCGTTCAGGCATGGCTGTTGGCCTGGCAGGACTATTCCTGGAAGCCCATCCTGACCCTGATAATGCCCGCTGCGATGGCCCTTCTGCATTGCGTTTATCGACGCTGGAGCCATTCCTCAAGCAGGTCAAGGCGGTTGATGACCTGGTCAAGTCCTTTACACCCATTAATACGCAATAAAGGCAGAGGGAGAAAAGCTTCAGGCAAAAGTCTGTGGTTTTTCCAGAGATCCACAAAAATTAGTTTTCTGATAATCTTCTATTATTGTGAGAAAACTGCCTGTTTTTCAGGCAGTTTTCCCGTTTGATAACATCCTCTCTACAGCTTCTAACATAAGCTGTCATGATGTACTCAACCCTAGTGTTCATGCGGCTGGTGCTGGCTAGCTAGCCCTTTGACACTGCATTTGTCGATGGTATAGTTGCCGCTCCCGCAACCGATGATAACCGTCAGTGCAAGGGTATTTTATCCTGACTGCCCTGCTGTGAATCCATCGTGATGGTGCGGGTATCCTCTCATTTTTGTAATGATGTTTCCGAATTCTTTATCCCGGAGTAACACATGACCGCTATCAAGGAAATCAAGGCTCGTGAAGTTCTCGACTCCCGTGGTAACCCCACCGTCGAAGCTGATGTCATCCTGGAATCCGGTGCCATGGGCCGTGCCTGTGCACCCAGTGGCGCATCCACCGGTTCTCGTGAGGCTCTGGAACTCCGTGACGGCGACAAGTCCCGTTACCTGGGCAAAGGCGTACTGAAAGCTATTGCCAATATCAATGGTTCCATCCGTGATGCGCTGATCGGTTTTGATGCCGAAGACCAGCGTGGCCTGGATCAGAAGATGATTGATCTGGACGGCACTGACAACAAGTCCAAGCTGGGTGCCAATGCTATCCTGGCAGTATCCCTGGCTAGCGCCAAAGCGGCAGCTGCGGATAAAAATATTCCTCTGTACCAGCATATTGCTGACCTGAACGGTACTTCCGGCCAGTTCACCATGCCTGTACCCATGATGAATATTCTGAATGGCGGTGAGCATGCTGACAACAACGTCGACATCCAGGAATTCATGGTTCAGCCTGTTGGCGCCAAGACTTTTGCTGAAGCCCTGCGTATGGGTGCTGAAATCTTCCACGCCCTGAAAAAAGTACTGTCTGGCAAGGGCCTGAACACCGCTGTGGGTGATGAAGGTGGCTTTGCTCCAAACCTGGCATCCAATGCTGAAGCCCTGGCTGTTATTAAGGAAGCCGTGGCTGCCGCTGGTTACAAGTTGGGTGAAGAAGTGACCCTGGCTATGGACTGCGCCGCTTCCGAATTTTATGTTGACGGACAGTACAACATGAAAGGTGAAGGCAAGATATTCTCCTCCAATGAATTCTCCGATTACCTGGCCAAGCTCACGGAAGAGTTCCCTATCATCTCCATTGAAGATGGTCTGGACGAATCTGACTGGGATGGTTTTGCTTACCAGACCAAGATCCTGGGTGACAAGATCCAGATCGTGGGTGATGACCTGTTTGTTACCAATACCAAGATCCTGAAGGAAGGTATTGATAAGGGTATTGCTAACTCCATCCTGATCAAGTTCAACCAGATTGGCTCCCTGACCGAGACTCTGGAAGCCATCAAGATGGCTAAGGATGCGGGTTACACTGCCGTGATTTCCCACCGTTCCGGTGAGACTGAAGACGCCACTATTGCTGACCTGGCTGTGGGTACCTGCGCTGGCCAGATCAAGACCGGTTCCCTGTGCCGTTCTGACCGTGTTTCCAAGTACAACCAGCTGCTGCGTATTGAAGAAGAGCTGGGTGCCCAGGCACCATACCGCGGCATGGCTGAATTCAAGCGCGGATAATTTATATTGGTACTTTGTAGGTGCTAATAGGCATAGAAAGGGGCTTCGGCCCCTTTTTTCATGATCGATTGACGGTGCCCCGGGATATCCATATAACAGGCATTGGTGGTTGAGAATGGCGCCTCATACCCTGAACCATTTTTAATGCTCTACTGCCATCAAGGATGTTACTATCTATAGTTTTTACAGTTGTCGTCTGTTAAACGGTGAGTTTTACTGCCAGGGTTAGGTCAATGCGCAGACTATTTATTGGCATCCTCTTGATCGTACTGGTTTATTTGCAGTTCCGGCTTTGGAGCGGAGAGGGCAGTGTGGCAGAAATCATATCGCTGAAAGAAAAAATCATGCTTCAGCAAAGGGAAAATGGCCGTTTATACCAACGCAATAATTTACTGACTAATGAGATCATTGAGTTACAGAATGGGTTGCAAACCGTTGAAGAGGAAGCCCGTCAAGAACTGGGTATGATTAAACGGGATGAAACCTTTTATCTGATTTATGACTAAGGTGTAAATGTGGCTGTTTCAGATCAACCTATGGCGCCAAAATTCTGGGCGATTATTCCGGCTGCCGGTGTCGGAAGAAGAATGAACGTCGATATTCCCAAGCAGTACCTTGAAATCAGGGGGAAAACCCTGATAGAGCACACGCTTGAACGGCTCATAGATTTTCCCACTCTTGAAAAAATTGTTGTGGTGCTGGGAGCCGGTGATGAGTACGCCAGGGACATTGACCTGCTTGATCATCAGAAAATTCTGCTGGCAGAAGGGGGTAAAGAGCGCAGTCACTCAGTTATGAACGGGATGGAAGCACTTAAGTCCCATGCCCTACCTGAAGATTGGGTGCTTGTTCATGATGCCGCCCGTCCCTGTATTCGAAGGGCTGACCTTGACTGGCTGGTGGAGTGTCTCAAAGATCATGAGGTGGGAGGTCTTCTGGGGACTCCGGTAAGGGATACAATGAAGCGCACGGGCCCTGATGATTCCGTGATTGAAACAGTTGAACGTTGCTCATTATGGCATGCATTCACTCCTCAAATGTTTAGATTTGCTATTTTAGAAAAAGCACTTGCCACGGCGGTAAGAAATCAGGTGCCGATCACTGATGAGGCCAGTGCAATAGAGTATGCGGGTTTCAAGCCCATGATGGTAGAAGGTCATACGGATAATATTAAAGTGACCTCTGGGCCGGATTTGGCCTTGGCATCACTGCATATTGAACAACAATCCAAATTGATTGAGAGCTTGTAATGCGTATTGGTCATGGCTTTGATGTCCATCGTTTTGGTGAAGGTGATCACATTATTCTGGGTGGGGTTGAAATCCCTTATGAACAGGGGCTGATAGCGCATTCTGATGGAGATGTATTGCTGCATGCCATTTGTGATGCCTTGCTGGGTGCTGCCGGGCTAGGTGATATCGGTGGCCATTTTCCTGATACGGATGAACGGTTCTCAGGGATTGATAGCCGTAAACTGCTACGCCATGTTGTTGCTTTGCTCAGGGAAAATAATCTGGTTCCGGGTAATATTGACAGCACCATTGTTGCCCAGGCACCCAGAATGGCAGCCTATATAGAGGCTATGCGTAGCAATATCGCTGAAGATCTGGGGATTGCCTGTAGCCGTGTTAATGTGAAAGCCACAACCACTGAAAAGCTGGGATATACCGGCCGTAAAGAAGGCATTGCTGTTCACGCAGTGGCGCTGGTTTTTGAATAGAGCGCAGATTCGTTCTGAGTTATCATATTAAGCCACCTATAGGTGGCTTTTTCTTGGATAGATAATGAGCGTGTATGCCCGTTGATAATCTATCAATTTCAGTCGTACATATCAGTACCGGCGATAGCAACCCGCATTACTTCCGGGTAATATAATGGCCTCTGTGATTGACCACGCTATCGCATATCCGTCTAAGTAACGCATCAGGCTAAAGACGAAATCCAGCAGTAATTGGTATGATTACCCTGAAGCAGTCCTAAGCAACTCGCATAGGGCCTAAAGGCAGGAATCTGGGTAGACTGCTTCCAATTAGAATCCGCTATCTTGACCATAAGTTGATATTGCATGAATCAAAATTCCTTTTCCCTGGACTGGCACCATGCCTGGGGTGGCCCACTGGGGCATTGCCAGTTTAAAAGTATTCCTGAAGATTTTATTGTGGATGAAGAGCTACCCTTTGAGCCAGAGGGTGAAGGCGAGCATCTGTTATTGCGCATCGAAAAAACAGGCCACAATACTGATTGGGTGGCTGGGCAGCTGGCCCGGCATATTGGCGTTAAACGCTCCTCAATCAGCTATGCCGGGAGAAAAGACCGCCAGGGAATAACCCGTCAGTGGTTTTGTGTATCCTTGCCTGGGTTGCCAGATCCTGACTGGCAAGGGTTTGAGACAGAATCACTGCAAATTATCACAAGCGTGAGGCACCGTAAAAAATTACGGACAGGGGCGTTAAAATCCAATCGCTTTAAAATTACCCTAAGACAGGTCGATGGAAAGCAGGCTGAACTGGAAAAACGTTTGTGCCAAATTTCGGCCAAAGGGGTCCCTAACTATTTTGGGCATCAGCGGTTTGGCAGGAATGGGAATAATCTGGAAAAAGCGTCGTTACTCTTTGAGGGTAGCCTGAGGGTTCAGCGAAATAAGCGTTCCATGTATCTGTCTGCTGCCCGTTCCTGGCTATTTAACCAGGTGCTCAGTGAGAGGGTTGCTCTGAATAACTGGAATGATTGGGTTGCGGGTGATGTCCTGGGCTTTCAGGATAATAATAGCCTGATATTTGATGAACTGGATGAGTCGTTAAAGGCGCGTCTTGAACAGAATCAAGTGACACCCACAGGCCCTTTATGGGGGAGAGGAACCCTGTTGTCAGGTATCGCCTGTAAACAGTTAGAAGAAACGGTATGCGGTCGATATCAATTACTGTGTGAGGGCTTGGAAACGCAAGGCTTGCAGCAGGAGCGCAGGGCCTTGAGATTGATGCCTGGCGAGATGTCATGGCAATGGTGTGATAGTGCTACGTTAACCCTAGAATTCCGTTTGCCCAAAGGCTGTTTTGCCACATCGGTGCTTAGGGAGTTACTTGTTTGTAATGAAGGAGTGCCAGGTGAAAATACTGTTGTCGAATGATGATGGCTTTGCAGCAGCGGGACTGTCTGAGTTATATCAGCACATTAGCACTATGGCTGATTGTGTTGTGGTGGCACCTGACCGGGATTGCTCAGGGCTGAGCAGTTCCATAACGCTGGATCGGCCGCTGCGTGTGACCGAGCATGATAATGGCTTTATCAGTATTGATGGTACACCGGCAGACTGTGTGCATTTAGCACTGAATGGTTTGATGGATAAGCTTCCCGATCGTGTTATCTCAGGCATTAATCTGGGTGCCAATTTAGGTGATGATGTATTGTATTCAGGAACGGTTGGAGCTGCCATGGAAGGGCGGTTTATGTCGAAATGTGCTCTTGCCCTGTCTGTATGTGGACGGGACAAAAGTAATCTTGAGTCGGCTGGTCGCGTTGTTAAAAGGTTGTTTTCAGTACTGGATCGCCTTGATGTGCCAAAAGGGACTGTGTTAAATATCAATATACCGGCCTGTGACTTTGGGGATATCCGAGGTATGAAAGTAACCCGTTTAGGCCATCGTGAAAGACCCGCCCCGCCAGTGAAGGTGGTTGATCCAAGAGGCAAGGCAGCATACTGGGTTGCCAAGGTTGGACGTGAGCTGGATGCGGGAGAAGGAACGGATTTTCATGCTATTGCCAATAATTACATCTCTATCACGCCATTACAGTATGACCAGACCCATCACGGAACCCTGTCTCAGGTAGGAAAGTGGCTGGGGGTCAATTTATGAGGGCGATGAATATCGATGGAATAGGGATGACTTCCCAGCGTACCCGGGAACGATTAATCCGGCGTTTAATAGCACAAGGCATTAAATCAAGAGGTGTTCTTGATGCTATTCGTACGACCCCTCGCCATATTTTTGTGGATGAGGCACTCTCTCACAGAGCCTATGAAGATACTGCCCTCCCCATAGGCCATAACCAGACCTTGTCACAGCCCTATATTGTTGCCCGGATGACAGAAGCTTTACTGGGTGGCGGAAGCCTAAACAACGTACTGGAAATCGGGACAGGCTCCGGTTATCAGACTGCTATTTTAGCCAAGCTGGTGAAGAGGGTTTACTCCATTGAACGAATCAAGTCGCTTCAGGACAAGGCCAGGGAAAGGCTCAGGCTTTTATCTGTATTTAATACCCAATTCAAGATGAGTGATGGTTCTACCGGATGGGCCAGTACAGCCCCCTTTGATGGAATTTTGGTAGCAGCAGCACCGACAAAACTGCCGGTTGACCTGCTTTCACAGTTATCGCCTGAGGGGGGACGAATGGTGATCCCGGTGGGAGAAGCAGATCATCAGGAGCTGGTGTTGGTGATCCGGGATGGAGAGCGGTTTCGACAAAAAAAACTTGAACCTGTCCGCTTCGTTCCCATGTTAAGTGGAGTGATTAGGGACTGTTAGAGAAAGTTGCCAAAAACAGGCTCTCATTTTCTTATATGGGAGCTCACACTCTTCACCATCAACCATCAACCATCAACCATCAACCATCAACTATATATACTCCTTGAATGACTCCAGCGTCCATTCAAATCATGCTTGATGATTTGTTATAATTTTTTCTAATTAACTATATTTTTTTATTTCTATTGTTGATTACAAGGCAGTTTTTTTGAGGAATGCCTTTTTGATCAGAGGGGTATAAATGGTAAGAAAGCGGCCAGTCTATTATTTGAACGTTTGCTCTAAAATATTAATGATTTCTTTCTTAGCCTATTTATTAGCCGGATGCGCCCATGACCCGGCAAGTGTCCAGGTTACAGAACTGAGACACCCCCCTAAAGTTACCAGGGGGGTGCATACTGTAAAAAAGGGGGAGTCTCTGTACTCCATTGCCTGGCTATATGGAAGGGATTTTAATGAGTTGGCTGACAGTAATGGTATTAAAGTACCGTACGTCATTTACCCTGGCCAGAATATTAATCTGGAGATAGAGGGAGGTCGTAAAACATCCAAAAAGTATCCTGTAACTGCATCAAAAAAAGACAGCCATAAATCATCCGTGGTTAAAAAAAATACAGTTAATTTTAAAAAGAAAGAGCAGCTTGTATCAGGGGGAATTCATTGGCAATGGCCAGCCTTTGGTCGAGTTATTGAAATATTTTCCAGTTATGGGCGAGTGAATAAGGGTATTGATATCGAAGGCAATTTGGGGGACTCTGTAATGGCGGCCGCTTCTGGCGAAGTTGTTTATGCTGGAAGTGAACTCAGTGGGTATGGCCGATTAATTATTCTAAAACATAATAATAGCTATCTGAGTGCATACGCTCACAATAGGGAGCTGCATGTGCGGGAAGGAGACTTGGTTAAAGCGGGCCAGAAGATAGCCGAAATAGGTTCTACAGGAGCGACGGAGCCTAAGCTGCATTTTGAGATTCGGCGAAATGGTAAACCGGTCGACCCTATGGGATATCTGCCGATGCGTTGAGCTGAGAAGTGTAGTGGTAGCAGAGGGATCTCACGGGTGTCGACGCAGCTTTGGGTTGCTCGGCAGAGAGTGGGGCTTTCGGATAGGACTGACTCTTATGGCACCGAAGAGGGATAACTCAGAGTTAAGCAGTTATGCTGAGGACAAGATCCAGGGAGAGGATCAGGAATTTGACACTGATGGTAGTATTGATGTGTCTGAAGGGCCAGCCTTGGTAGAGGCCAGGCCCAAGGCTCAAGGGGCTTCCGCTGCTATCGGCTCAGGCCGCAAGCGCGAAGACGATGCCTTTTACAAGTCTGTGGATGCAACGCAGCTTTATCTCAATGAAATCGGCTTTTCGCCCCTTCTGACACCAGAGGAAGAGGTGCATTATGCACGGCTTGCGAGAAAGGGTGTTGAAGCTGGGCGGCGTCGTATGATTGAGAGTAATTTGCGGCTTGTGGTGAAAATTTCCCGCCGCTATGTCAATCGGGGATTGACCCTTCTGGATCTTATTGAGGAAGGAAATCTGGGGCTTATCAGGGCTGTAGAGAAATTTGACCCGGAGCGGGGTTTCAGATTTTCTACCTATGCTACCTGGTGGATCCGGCAAACCATTGAGCGAGCCATTATGAACCAGACTCGCACGATTCGCTTGCCTATTCATGTGGTGAAGGAACTTAATGTGTACCTTCGTGCTGCGAGAGAGCTGACTCAAAAGCTTGATCATGACCCCACTCCGGAAGAAATAGCGCAACTACTTGACAAGCCAGTGGCTGATGTCAAGAGAATGCTGGGATTGAATGAGCGTGTCACATCGGTTGATACCCCATTAGGCCCTGATTCGGATAAATCGATTCTTGACACGATCTCTGATGAGAAAGAGTCTGATCCTGCGCACTTGTTGCAGAATCTTGACCTTAATGACAGCCTCGATCGCTGGCTTGGAGAGTTGTCAGAGAAGCAAAGGGAAGTGGTGACTCGACGTTTCGGCTTAAGAGGGTATGAAACAAGCACTCTTGAGGAGGTGGGAAAAGAAATAGGCCTTACCCGTGAAAGGGTGCGCCAGATTCAGGTTGAGGCGCTTAAGCGCTTGAGGAGTATTCTTGAAAAGCAGGGGCTATCCGGCGAATCGCTCTTTAGCGGACAGTAGTAGACATATCCCTGTAAGGTAACAAAGGCCATATAGTATTTCTATATGGCCTTTGTTGTTTTTCTGGTTAAGGTTATATGAGAAAAACCTTAGCGCTCAAGCTGTGCCAGTTTCCCTTGAACACCATCCCACTCTTCAGCATCGGGGAGAGGGTCTTTTTTCTCTGTAATATTGGTCCAGATTTCAGCCAGTTCAGCATTAAGCTCGATGAATGCTTGCTGGTCCTCAGGAACCTCATCCTCGGAAAAAATAGCATTGGCAGGACACTCGGGTTCGCACAGGGCGCAGTCTATGCATTCATCAGGATGAATAACGAGAAAGTTGGGTCCTTCATAGAAGCAGTCCACAGGACAAACTTCGACGCAATCGGTGTATTTGCACTTGATGCAGTTTTCACCCACTATGAAAGCCATGGTGTTTAAACTCCATTTGTTCAGGCTAATAAGTTACAGGACAGGGTATCAGGAAAGTGTCTGGAGCCGTTGCAGGGAGTTTCATAAGCTCTCTTCTCAGTTGTAGAAGCTGTCGCCTGAAAAGTAGGCACACACGCTTATTTGTGGATCAACACAGTCTTTCTGATTGTAAGGCAAAATGGCGGGAACCAACGTGAAAGACTCCTGTAAAACATATTGCCTTAAACTGGATAACCGCTCCAGTGATTAAAAAGTCGCATTGATATAGGACTATTTTAGAGTATTCTTCCTGAAATTACTGTACCCCGGTTTCTGTTGGCATAAACTTGCGAGTACACGATTTTATGCCTGGGAGCACCAGCTATTTTGTTGATAGCTGGTGGGGTATAAAGTCAGGGGATGATTCTATCAGTTAAGTATTATAGGTCATAGTCATCTTCACATTAGATGCTTGAGTTGATAAAGCAACTCTAATGCCTGACGTGGGCTGATATCATCCGGGTTAATGGTTTCCAGCATGTCCACGGCAGGGTGTGGCTGTGGTTCAGAGAATAAATCGGACTGGACGGGGGAGCTGGCAGTGGCAGGTACTTGGGATGAAGGTGAGTCCTCCTGCTCAAGCTGTGCCAATTTTAGTTGAGCCTGATTGATCACATGTCGGGGTACACCCGCTAGCTGAGCTACCTGTAAACCGTAACTTTGGCTGGCAGGCCCCTCCTGCACTGCATGGAGGAATACAATACGATCATCATGTTCGGTGGCATTTAAATGAACATTGGTAACATTATTGCATTGCTCCGGTAATTGGGTCAGTTCGAAATAATGGGTGGCAAACAGGGTAAATGCCTTGACGGATTCAGCAAGATAATGAGCACAAGCCCATGCCAGGGATAAACCATCAAAAGTACTGGTTCCCCGGCCTACCTCGTCCATGAGCACCAAACTATACTCGGTTGCATTATGAAGGATATTGGCGGTTTCGGTCATCTCCACCATAAAGGTGGAGCGACCGCCTGCCAGGTCATCGGATGAGCCTATTCGAGTAAATATGCGATCCACCAGGCCAATCTTTGCTTCACTGGCGGGTACAAAGCTGCCTATATGCGCCAATAAGACAATCAGG
This sequence comes from Endozoicomonas sp. Mp262, assembly GCF_025643335.1. NCBI lineage: Bacteria > Pseudomonadati > Pseudomonadota > Gammaproteobacteria > Oceanospirillales > Endozoicomonadaceae > Endozoicomonas > Endozoicomonas sp. Mp262. Next base: position 3,375,933 of record NZ_CP092489.1, read on the forward strand.
GCGGTTTGTCGCATATAGGTGGATTTACCCCCCATATTGGGGCCGGTAATCACTAGCATGCGTCGGCCACTATGGAGTGATGTACTGTTGGCGACAAAGGGAGAGTCCAGCACTTGCTCCACAACAGGATGACGCCCTTCTTTTATTTCAATGCCTGGTGCCTGAACCAGGTCTGGTGGAGAAAAGTGCAGGGTTTCTGCGCGCTCGGCAAGATTGTTAAGTACATCAAGTTCTGAAAGACAGAGGGCGCACTCTTGCAGAGGAGCAAGATGTCCGAGTAACTGTTCCAGAAGGCTGTCGTATAATGCTTTTTCCCTCGCTAATGCACGGCTTTTACTGGATAAGGCCTTATCTTCAAACTCCTTAAGTTCCGGGGTAATAAAGCGTTCGGTATTTTTTAGGGTTTGCCTGCGGATATAGTCAACAGGAGCATCTTCAGATTCCCGTCGGCTGAGTTCAATATAATAGCCGTGTACTCGATTAAAGCCGACTTTCAGGGAAGATAATTGAGTTCGTTCCCGTTCCCTTTGTTCAAGCTGAACAAGGTAGTCGCCAGCATTCTGGCTAATGGAGCGAAGCTCATCCAGTTCGGGGTCATAGCCTTCTGCGATAACGCCACCATCCCGGATAACCACCGGTGGATTTTCTATGATGGCTTTTTGCAGCAACTCTGCCAGTTCGGGGTGTTCACTGACGCCTTCAGCAAGGACGTGTATTGGCTGACTATCAATAGTGGCCAGGGATTGCTGTAGTTCAGGTAACAGGTGAAGGGCATCCCTGAGTCGGGCCAGGTCTCTGGGACGCGCTGACTTCAAGGCCACCCGGGCAAGGATACGTTCAATGTCGCCGATGCCTTTCAGTATGTGATGGATAGCCTCAAAGTGATAGCCATTTTTGATGGCGGCAATACTGGATTGTCTGTCCTGCAGTTTTTTCAGGTTGCGAATAGGCCGATTCAGCCAGCGTGCCAGTAGTCGGCTGCCCATAGCAGTGGCGGTGTTGTCCATTACCTCAGTCAGAGTGTGTTCACGGCCGCCGGAAAGGTTAATGGTGAGCTCCAGGTTACGTCTGCTGGCGGCATCAAGTACCACGCTTTCTTCGCGGTTTTCCTGACTCAGCTGGCGGATGTGGGGAAGGGCTGTACGTTGGGTTTCTTTCGCGTACTGTATCAAACAACCAGCGGACTCAAGAGCCGTATGAAGGTGGGCACAGCCAAAGCCTTCCAGATCCTTTGTCTGGAATTGGCGGGTTAATTGCTCTATGGCCGTTTGCAGTTCAAAGTCCCAGGGTGGCCGTCTGCAAAAACCATGGCGTTGTGTCAGTGGAATAGGCCATTCGTGGTTTTCGTTGCACAGTACTTCGGCTGGGTTCAGTCGCTCTACCTCCGATAGCATGGCTTCCTCACCACTCACTTCAAGGACAGAAAAGCGGCCACTGGTGATATCCAGAACAGCAATGCCAAAAAGTGTCTCATGGCGGGTTACGGCCATAAGCAGGTTGTCCTGGCGTTCATCCAGTAACGCTTCATCACTGATGGTTCCCGGAGTTAAAATGCGGGCTACTTGTCTTTCAACGGGGCCTTTTGATGTGGCCGGATCACCTACCTGTTCACAGATGGCCACCGATTGACCGCTGCGCAGGAGTTTGGCAAGGTAACCCTCCACAGAATGATAGGGAATCCCGGCCATGGGTATGGGTTCTCCAGCAGACTGGCCCCTGGCTGTCAGGGTAATGTCCAGTAACCGGGCCGCTTTTTTGGCATCCTCATAGAATAACTCATAGAAGTCCCCCATCCGATAAAACACCATATGATCTCGGTGTTGTTGCTTGATGCGAAGGTATTGCTGCATCATCGGGGTATGCTTGGAGAGGTCTGTATTTTTCATTTAAGTCAATAGGTTGAGGATTTGTATAGGTTGTTTGGGGCACTTTTGGAGCAATAGGGTATATTATCATGTGTTAATTATTACTGGCATAAACATTCCTGTTGCGACCTGTAATACCGATTTGCTTTTTTAATCTCGTCATTGTGCTGGCAAGTTAAATATTTGTTCTGTGTTGGAACTACAGGTAATATCCCTGAGGTATGCCAAAGCTAGTTATAATCCTTGGCCCTATTTAGGGGGTATCCCTTAACTATGTTGAGAAGTGCCGGTGTAGAATAATGGTCTGAACAATGAGCGAACCGGCATAGTTAATGTGTATATGGCTCCGATAATCGACGGGCTGATTTATAGTTCCAGGATGAACTTTTTCCGGGAGCTTCTGAGCCATCGTATGGGCGTTCTCGGTAATGATTATAATGAAGTAATGGCTGCTTCTCCCAGGGAGCCGGCTTAAGGAAAGGCGAAATATTTTTTTGTTCCATACCTGTTGACTGTGGATGGCAGCAACGTATGTGGGTATGAAGCTCCCTGGAATATGTGAAACTATTGAAACAATAAATGCAGTGGTATTTTAATCCTTTATCTTTTACTGTGTTTGACCTGTGAAGACAGGTATGGGCCCTTAAGTGAGTATCACAGAAATATACTTTGTGGCACTGGAGGCAGCGCAGACCCCTTTCATTATAAGCAGTGGGGATGCTAGTTAATTCAGGGCAAATACAGTAACTCTCATTCTCATCTATGGCAAAGGAGCAGTTGCCGCAATACGTTTTTGCAGTGTGCCGTAAGAGATGGTCTTTTGCAGAAATTTCATTGCTTGATGGATGCATGCATAGACAGCAAACCGGTATTGGGGGGGATCTGAGGTCTTTAGAGAAGTCTGGTAGGAAGCTTTTTATTACTTGATGAAGGGAAGATTCTTGTTGCCCATTAGCACTTAAGTCACCGGAAGAGTTAATAATCTGGTTGATTGTATTCATTAATAATAAAAATAAAGTACCACTTACAATAGATATTGAGCATAGTGAGTCCGATGTTGCTATTACCATTGGTAGATAATCACGAATAACTGGCAATAGGTTGCCAGTATCAATAACATGGTTTGTTAAAATTAGTGCTTGATACAGAAGTTTATGGCATTCTCTAATAATATCCCAAGATTTACTTTCAGAGTGCAAAGAAAGGTCTGGACAGGTGAGGCGAGTTATAATATCAGTAAATCCAAGAGAATAGTCTGATTTTGAAAATCTTGATGAAAAGAATTGCGTATATCTACTATGGCTTTGGGGTAATGCTAAAAGAAACTGTTGTATATTTTGTTGTATTGATACCTGGTCTGGCTCTGTCGGAGTGATATTGGATATAGCATAGGCGATTAAAACAGTTGCTAAACATGAGGTTTTTTTATTCATTTTAAGAGAGTTGATAAAATGGGGTAAATCAATATTGGTCACAAGGTCATAAATATTTTTATTTGAGATAAAAGCTGAATTTAGATGAGCTGTACTTCTTATAGTATTAATTATATCGATATAGTAAGTCATATGAGGAATCCAATAATACAATTGATCAGGTTTTTTTGAATAATGAGTATTATTACTGTTTGAAAAAATAGGTTCAAATGATTGAGGGCATAGATTAGAAAGAAGGGATATATCTGTGGTATCCACTGTGCTTGTTGGAGACAAGTTGAAAGCTTCTGCTATATTATCGGCTCTTAATTCTTCTGAACCCTCGAGCATAGCCCGGTGATCATTATTATCCGGGCTTTTTGGTATTGAAGAACTGTATGAATTGTCCCAGCTAGCAGAACGGCCAATTAATAATGGGTTTGACTGGGGTTCTGGAACAGGCTGGCCAGTCACTTCCATTTTTATGGGTGAAGGGCTGGTGAATTCACCCTTGAACATAAATTGACTATTACCCGGGATATTTCTATGTGTAGATAAATTATTGTCGGCTTCTAGTGTTACTAGAACAAAAATTCGTGTATTTTCATTGTTTAATGTGATTTTCAGATGTTCAATGGTCAACTCAGGTGTGAGTTGGGTAAAATAAAGGTTATTGTAAGTTCCAGAATCAGTATAAAGGGAAAAGGTGGATTTTACGTCTTCATCGTGGTTGTGGAATAAAAAGGAGAGATCAATAATAACTATATGATTTGCTCGGTGTTGTGATGATCTTGTATATTTTTGTGATGACAGACGGGTGCAGTGAGCTAATGGTTCAAGATAATCAGCAGGAAATAGGCTGAAATTTATATAACTGCTTCTATATCTCTTTATGTCATGAAGATAACTTAAGAAGAGCGCAGAAGGTCGTTTTAACCTCCCAGCAGTATCCAGCCAGGACATTTCGCGATAAGATAGCTCGATGGTTCTTAGGAATCCAGCATTAGGATGTCGGCGGGTAGGATGAAAATTTTCACCCAAAGCCCATTTTGGAAGAGCATGCCATGGAGGGCGGGGTTGAGTAGAAGGATCAACTTGCACTGGAATAGCATGAGTACGAAAAAAGGTTTTAATTAATGGGAGCATATGATCCGATATGTTACGGATTTTATGTGGTTCTATAAAAGGACTATTTCCAGATATTGTTTTGATGGCATAAGGCGGATAGTATTTAGAAGCTTGGTTTAATGCATAGGTTAAGTCTGGATCTTTTATATCATCTGAATCGGTTGTATTGTTAAAAACAATGTTAGATAAGCCTCTGCTAACATCGTGTAAAAAATCTTCTTGAGAGCTTGTTGTATGTTGTAATGGGTGAACGACCATTGTAGGTTTTGAGGCCCCGCTTTGGAAGGGTGTAGCCTCTTTTGGGGAGCACTGATCGAGCTGTTCAAAATAAGACGTGGTTTCTTCTGCATCTAAAAAATGACTAGGGTAATCCTCATCGCTATCCATGGGAGTCTCTGCATTTTCGTTGGCATCAGCTGCCATAAGAGGCGATGATGTGGGAACGTTTGATTCGGGTTGACCTTCATTGGTAATGGATGTTGAGCAGGATGATTCTGCTGGAGGTAATAAAGAAGTTGTTGCAAGAACCTCTTTATTATTAAAGTTATCTTCTTGGTCAGTTATATCCTCCTGATCAGTTGAATCTTCCCAGTCAGTAATATCCTCCTGCCCGCAATTATTCAGTGAAAGCTCTGTTACAGTGTCAACCTTATCACCCCGTTGTAGTCGCATTTCCTTGATTTGTTCTATCAGGCTAGCCGTTAAAACTTCCAGACACCTTTTAGGTGGTTGATTAAAAGAAACCACTGCTTTTCTATTTTCCTGAGGAACATCTGCCAGTGTTAAAAGATGACTGAGGTATTTATGGAATTGGGGTGGATTGTCCATAGGATGAGAGGTTATGTTATACGGTAAAACAGGTGCTTCTTCAAGGAAAAAACCAATTTCTTGCCTTACCCAGTCTTTTTCAACGGCAAAATCCAGGGCAAGTTGAGTCATACTGTTTTCACAGGGATCATCCATAAAATAACAAAAGGCTTTCAAATATTTATTATTATCATCCTTTGGTATATGGTATTTATTTAAGTAGTGCTCAGCATCACCTGCATCCATAAATATTTTTGCAATGATATAGCAGATTTGAGCCAGTACTTCATATAAACTTCTGGTGATGGTGACCCAGGGTTGACTGTTATCAGGTCCGTTGAGTTCTTTATAGCATTGTGTAAGGTTACCGGAGTATTCTAGCTGGGGAGGAGAGAAATCAATAACACCAAGCTCTTCTCTATCATCCAGTGCAGCATTTTTCCAGTTGGCATCAAATCCAAGCCTTAGCCACTCCCCAGGCATTGCTGATTTGAAATAACGGAATTGCTGTATTATTTGCAGAAAGCCATTAATTATTTTTCTTGTGCCTTTGTTATAATCTATATCAGTTGATTGTGACTGCTCTTTATTGCTTTTATTTAGTTTTGTTAAAATGATATGGGCAAACTTTTCTTCAGGAATTCTTTTTTGTACTGAAAAAAAAACGAATTCAGTTGTATTATCAGGTAAATCAACTTGAAAGAAATCAGTTTTTGATCGAAATAAATTTATACCTGCATGGATGTGAAGCAGTTCTGCAATTATATATTGGTTGAGAATGTACTCTGCTGCTCTTTTAGTTAAAGCAACGCGTTTGAAAATTTTCAATACATAATTATTCATTAGTCGGTGAAGTTCCTCCGCAGAGGAAATTCCAGTAGCATACAATAATTTTTTTAATGCACGCCTGTAGGTATACTCAGTTCTTGACTCAGGGGATATAAGACCATGAGCATGACATGTCCAGCCGATACCTAGCGTTGGCATTATTGCTTCTACGGTTTTATGCTTAGGGTCACGTCCTACCTCTCGACGTTCTGTGGTCAAAATCCAGTGTGCAATTTTTCTATAATTATCTATATCATGGCGAGATTCTGTCAATTCTATTTCATCGAACATTTCATTATCCATTTGATGAAGTGACATTGAGATAGGAGGTTTATGTATCACAGTTGCCGTATGAAAACTACCATGTTTTGATTTAATGGTTTCTGTTAAAACAAGTTCTTCAGGAAAAAGTGATGGCTTAATATTTTTACTTATTCGATCAGCCTTTCGTATATACATACGACCTTTTTTAAATCCTAGCAATTCAGTAGCAGGCCCTGTGATACGGAACTGTGCAACTTCTGGAGGGATTTCTACTTTTCTACCATCACTGATGTCCAGGCATTGTACTTGTGTACTTAATGGTTTCTGAAAAGGTGAAAGAGGATACTCTATAATGTCATGCATAGGTGGCAGGGGAGAGTTTTGATAACATGATGGTGTTGAAGGTATTGGCCCATCAATTTCAGCTTCTCGACGGACTAGAAAAGCATTACCATATTTGTAAACTTCATGCCACTTATTATCTGTTAAGAATGAAAATACGGATGACTCAACTTCCTTACAAAAACTGCTTCGCACTTCAATCATTTCTTTAATATAGGTAACCCAGTTATGAGTAAAGCCATATGGATGATATAGCAAAGAGAAAGAAGCAGAGGTGAGTTGAAGTGTTAATATGAGATTTTTATGATTATAAAAATAAGATATTATAAAAAATAAGATTTTTATTAAATGACAGGTGATTAATAATATCTTATTAATTATGTGGTGATTATGTGGTCTTACTATCATAAAGTATGCAAAGAAGATGTTCGACACAGTGGAAAAAGTTTATCAGGAATGTGGAGTTTAAGTTCACGATAATGTATGGCTTTGATGATAAAAGTAGCATTATAGCATATGCTGATCTTGGGTGATTATAAGTAACTGGGCTAAATGTTTTGTTTTTTGCCTCAGATGTGGGATATTTGTTAATGATTTAGAAGTTACAGATTTTTATTCTAATGTGATCCTGTATTACATTAGGATAAAGTTTTTAGGGGCAGTTGTTTTTTTGCTATAAAGGTTTTTCGCATTATGACAATACTTTTAAAGCAGTGGTCTTGGTGAATAATGAAATAAACTTGTGGTTGAATATTCCTTAATTATACAGCTATTTTCTAAATCTATTCTAATATGTCTAGAGGTTGTTATTTAAGGGTTTGTAATTGTATTGTACTTGTTTGATAAAGGGTTTTTGTTTTTTATCTTTTTTCTAAGTCAAAGTATGGCGGGTTGTTGAGATGGTTATGTTTGCTTATAAATCAATCCTTACTGGTATATGGCGTTGCTTTTTATTATGCTCAATGATTTCAATCCAGGCATATGCAGGAAATGACAAGCTCACTGATGAAGAGGTGGGCTTTTTGGTGGAGGTTGCTGTAGAGGCTGGTAAGCGAATTCAGAAAAACTGGTTAGAAAATCGATTGTTAGACGAAAAAGATAGGAGTAAATATAGATACCAAGAACCAGATAAGGAAAATGAACAGCTAAAGCCAGATGGTTCATCGGTTACTTCTGCTGATAAAGAGTCAGATGATTATATTAATAAATTATTATCTGAATCTAAGCATAGAAGGCTGCGTGATCTACCAAGAATTTCGGAGGAATCTAAATATCCATCATTAGATAAAAGAAAAAAGTATGAGCGTTATATTTTGATAGATCCCCTTGATGGTACGAGTAAGTTTAAAAAAGGAGAAGTTGAGAAAGTCAGTGTTTTTATTGTTGTTTTAGATAAAGTCGATGATGACAGGGGGGGGGCAAAACCTATTTTTTCAATTCTTCACAGACCTTTTGAAAGGAGCAGCGGAGATGTTGGCGAAGGTTTAATGGTAGAGGATGGGGTAACCCTATATGGCGGTGAAGACTATGGTATTAAGGTCAGGTATTCAGGTGAAGAAAAATATACCTTGGATAAAGATGAAGTACCTGTTACGCATCTGGGGCAGTTGTGTTCAGTTACTGTGACCGAATCAACATTGAATTCCAGGCTGTCACACTATTTGCAAAAATTGGGATGTGAGGTTGATAGTCCAGAGGAGCTATCTGGTGAGCTATTTACAGTTGATGGGTTTTCAGTGGAACCTGAACTGAAGCGGCTTCCAAGTGTTTCAAAGTTTTTTGCCATGATTGGGATGACAGAACGAGGACAGCATAGAATTGTTAGACAGGCCACTGAAAATATCCATGCACATATTTGCTTAGGTATTTCTGAAGATAAAGAGAGTGATCAAACCCAGAAATCATGGGCTCCTGAGGAGGTTGATGTGGCTGTAATGCATGCACTAGGTATACCTTTAGGTATTCATTTTTATGATATAAATGGTGATGAATTACGATATAATAAACGGAAACATTTAAAGATGGGGCATCATATAGGACTAGCAGTTAAAGCTGATGGGTTTCGAGAGCTTTTTCCAAAAGAACTATGGTCAGAAGAGGTTGTTGAAGGAAAAGGTCTGGAGGATAATGGTAATGATTCGGAATAAAAGAAATTGAATGTTTAATAAAAAGATGATCTTTAATGATGTGAGATTAGGTTCGTTGTACGCGTAAAAAATAACAGTAAAGGGGGTATAATACGAGGATTTTGATGATGCTGTTCTTTAATTATTTTTTTTGCAGCCTGTTTTTACGATTTGGAATTTATTTTTTGATGCTTTTGTTATTTGTTCCAAATTATTCTTTTGCGGCGATTTCCGAATATACGGCAGGTATGGGGGTTTTATTCAAAACGAAAGATGATGGTAGAAAATATGCATTATTTGTGACAAGTGATTGTCGTATATTTTCTGACGGTAAGCATAAAAAAGAAGATGGAGGATATGATGATCTAAAGCCTTTTGAAATGCTTAATACTACAGGAGGGTACTCATTTGATAGTGATGAAAAGGAATATAAAGATATTTTAAAAGATAAAGTTGGAAGTAAAAAGGTTGGAATTATTGAGAAATGGTTTGAAGAGCAGATGGAGAGAGAGGAAGTTTATTTTGATATTAAATATGGTCAGGTTTGTTATGATGGAACAACCTTGAAAAGTCAGGAGGCTAAAGAAAATATACGAAAAAGAGCTTGGTCGGGATTAAAAGAGTTGTCTGAAGAAACAGGATTTGGTGCTGAAAAACTTTTTTGTCAAAATTGTGGTGAAATGCACGGATGTGCAGAATTAAAGTTGGTCAAGGTTTTTCCATCTCGGGATAAAACTGGGTTATTAAAAAAAGATGATAGTGGAACAGATAAGCCTGCCTACCATACTTATTTTTTCAATTTAGAAATAGAGATAGAATCCGTTGAACAGTTGAAGCAGTTTGTGAATGGTGAAAATCACTTATTTATTCAGTGTGGAGAGGAGGCTCAACACGTTGATGTATTGAAATTGAAAGAGCCATCAGCCCTTTTACCCAGGGATGATGCTTTTTTATTGGTAGTTGTTCGTATTGATGATGCTGACCACTTTGAAGAGGTGAAATATACTAAAGATAAATTTGATAAAACATGTGCAATTACTGGTGAAAGTGAAATTGTCATAGTTAAAACTAAAGAACATATGCGTTTTTTGGAAATGGACTGGGTTAAGAATAAAAAGTGTACTGAGTTACAACATCAATACTTTGAGTGGCTGGATGTAAAAATGAAGCAACCTGAAGGCTGTTTTACTGGTTTGTCATATGTTGTACCAGATATTTCATCATCTAAATATTTTCAGCTTAAATTACAAGGGTCTGAAGCCCTTTATGATGGGCTAAGAAATGCAGTAGTGGGATTCAAGGTTTGTCCGAGGAGTAGCAATTCACTGATATGGGGTCAATGATTTATAACTGCTTTATGATTCACTGTATTTCTCAAATTCATCGAGGTGATGTACTGAGGGGGTAATAGTCTAAAATATGTACTCAATTTTTACTATAATCATCACGTTATCAGGATGATACTAGAAATAACTATGGTTCTAGTACTTAAGTACTGATTCTGATTTTTATCATTTAATAACTGTTGAGTATATTTGGTTTAATGTGGTCAAGTATCTTTTATCACTGTTTGCAGTATCATTGTCTTCTATAAGGCAAAAAATCATGTTGGCTGTATTGTTGCCAGCGATTCTTTTTTACTTACTTATGACCCTGGTTTGCCTTTACTTTTCTTTTTACTCAGTATCAACAGAGGTTCGTAGCCGTCATATACAGGAAGCGCTATATACCGGGGCGATTATAGATACCAATATTAGAGAACTAATGTTGATTGGGCGTTCACTTATCCAAGAAGTTACCAGGAATGAAAATGAAAATATTTCTCAAGGTGTTATTTTGAGTGCCTTAAATATGCTTATTAGAAATAATAAGACGATCTTTGGTTTCGGGATTGTCCATTATAACGGGGATAATAAAAAGCAATCGTACTGGTCGTATGATGGATATTCTATCCATGAAAAGGTATATGGCACCCATGTATCCTCAGCTATAAGTGGAAGTGTTGATCAGCTGGTAGAAAGTAACAGTAAATATTTGCAGTGGGTTACTGACCCGAACCCAAAAAATATTAATGAGTTTCACTCAAGTTTGTTAATTCCTATATCTGCCGGACATAATCATTATGTTATTCACATTGATGTGGATGGAGATAAGCTGAGTTCCCATAATGAACTGAATTATGGTGATTTATATAAAGGTATAATAAAAAAAAAACCAGAGGGTGATAGTCGTGTAAACTTTAGTCGATATTTTACTCTGAGGGATGATAAGGGTGTAACAATTTTTACAAGAGGAAAGTCAGCTAAGCACTATAGGGTTTTAGCTGATCAGGTTTTAAAGATGGAACCCATTGATGGGGCAAGTGATTTTTTTAGCTATGAAGACTTGGAGAATAAAAATTTAATTAGTTTTATTTTAAAGAATAGAATAAAGCGTTTAGATCGTGATGTTCCTAATAGTTTATTTCTGGATTTATTAGAGTATGTTTGTCGCTATGGTGAGATAATACATTTCCGCTTCTCTATTCGAGGGTTGAAGCTTTGGTGTACAGCCATTCCCATTAAGTCTTCTGGCTGGATGTTGACAGCTTATATGCGTGAACAAACAATAATGCAGCCTATATATGATCAATTTATAGTGTGCCTGATGCTTAGCATTTCTGCTGTTCTGGTAGTCATTATTTCTTTATGGATTGTTGCAGGGCGAATTGCTGATCCCATAAAGAGGCTGAAGAAAAATGTAAACCTTTATGTGAAAGCGATTGAACCAGAAGCGCTTTTTGAGGAGTCGATAAATGAAGTTGATAGTTTAAGATATAGCTTTAATACACTTACTAATTGTCTTGATGATAGGAGTAAAGCTCTATACGAAGCAAGGGTTAATAATATTAGTCATCTTGCTAACCAGCTTCATGGTCGATATTTTTATTTTAATTTGGATTGTGATGGATATATTACTCATGTTAGTCCATCGATAAAGTCTGTTCTTGGATATGATGTTTTTGAGTTTGAGGGGAAGTTTGAAAATTATCTGGTAGCTGAGTCAGTTAAAAACTCTTTTCAAAACAAGCTTTATGATATTTTTGAGGGTGAGTGGCACGATACGTTTGAAACGAAGATGCAACGTTCTGATGGTTCTATATGTTGTATAGAATTATTTCTATGTTTGATGCCGGGGATAAAAACAAAACAAAAAGCTATTGAAGGTATGGCTAATGATATCACTGAAAGAGTTGTTGATACTGAGAAGTTTAAGTCCCTTTTAGCATCAGCTCCTGATGCTGTTGTTATTTCTAATGAGTGCGGCATTATTAGTCTTATTAATAATAAAGTCTCAGAGCTATTTGGATTTATGCCTGATGAACTTATTAATATGCCATTTGATATTATTTTTCCTGAAAGTAGTCGGGCCTCTCTCTCTTTTCTTAAAACTCTTGCTACTAATAAGTCTGAATATCATAATCTCGAAAGATATGAGTGTTTTGCACTCAAAAAAAATGGAGGTGTTTTTCCTGTTGAAATTTCCAGTAGCGTTATTAGCACTGAGCATGGTTATCTGGTTTCAATTGTAGTAAGGGATATTTCTGAAAGGAAATTAATTGAGCGTGAGCTGATTAAGGCGAAAGAAAATGCTGAAAATTCTGATAAGGCCAAAACATTATTTCTTTCTAATATGAGTCATGAATTAAAAACGCCTTTGAACGGTGTTTTAGGGTACTCACAGATTTTGATTAATGATGGCAGTCTTTCTGAATTTCATAAAAACAAAGTAAAATCCATGGAGGAGTGTGGTAGGCATTTATTGAAACTTATCAATAATGTCTTGGATATGGCAAAGTTAGAGAATGACAAGGTTCAGGTTGAGAAGAAACCATTTAATTTAACTGCCGTGATTGATGAGGTGCGGTTGATAGTTATTAATTTGGTTAGAAATAAAGGTCTAAGCTTTCAAGTGGATATTGATAATAATGTGCCTGCTTATATCGTTGGAGATAAGCTTAAAATACGTCAAATTTTAATTAACCTTATTGTTAATGCTGTTAAGTTTACTGATAGTGGTTTTGTGTCTATTTCTCTTGTAAATGATAATGGCTTTATAAAATTTTCTGTGGAAGATTCAGGTATTGGTATCAATGATGAAGATAAGGATAAGCTTTTTGTTTCTTTTTCCCAGTTAGCGGCAGGCAGAAAGAAGGGTGGAGCTGGTTTAGGTTTGGCAATTAGTTATAATCTTGTTAAAATCATGGGCGGTGAATTAAATATTAAAAGTAAGGTGGGTGAAGGGAGCTGTTTTTGTTTTAGCCTTCCTTGTATGATTCCTACTGATGAAGGGCCATCCGGTTATAAATTTGATAGTTGTAAACAGTTATCTGGTAATTTAGATGAAGAAATATCCTTGTTAGTCGTTGAAAGCTGTGTTTCAAGCAGGGAGGTGGCTGTTAATACTCTTTCGAGTGCCGGGTTTAAAGTTTATCAGGCAGCTGATGGTAGTCAGGCACTAAATTTGTGTCGTAAGTATAACTTTGATCTTGTCTTAATAGATGTAAAAATGCCAGGGCTTGATGGGGTGTCAGCCACTAAGCTTATACGAAAATTACCGGGTAAATCTGATCAAAAGGTTATTGCTATTACAGGATTTGGAAATAGTAATAGTATTAAGGGGTATGATGAAGCGGGTTTTTGTGATTATTTGGAAAAACCACTTGACCTGGATGACTTGATTGTAAAAATATGTGGGCATCTTGATTATGATGCTAAATTAATTGAGAAATCTACGGTAGCATCCTGCTCTGGTAAAGTAGTCATTGATCATAGTGTTAAACCATCAACTTTGCGTGAAATAGTAAAGCAGGTTGGTGAAATGCTAGAGATAGGTGATGTTGATGCAATTGCTAATCTAGCAATGAATTGGCAAAAAGTGGATAACTATGGAAATTATCCTGAGATTATTTTAGGGTACTGTGAAAATTATGATATTAATTCCTTAGAGGTATTTGTAAAGGATTTTCAAAAAAAATCATAGAATGAAGAAAGTATTTGCATAATAAAAGGTGCCATAATGACACCTTTTTATTGTCAGGTTAATGTAATAATTATTTTTTTTAAATTATCCAGGTTTTTTGGGATTATATTGTATTTTTCTTGTTTGGTCAGTAATTCCCGCATGGATTGAGGTGGTTTAGGGGCTGTTAGTTGTGCATCTACAATAGCTTGTTGGAATTTTATTGGGTGAGCCGTGGCAAGTGAAACTTGAGGTGTTAATGGTAGAGAGTCCATGCTTTTAAGCGCATGAATACCTGTGGCAGTATGGGGATCTAATAAATAGCTTGTTTCATTATATGTTTTTTTCATGGTATCACAAATGTCACTATCTTGAGCGCTATAACTGCTAAAATATTGTTTTATTTCTAACCATATGCTCTTCTTTATAGTGAGTTTATTACTGTCATGAAATTGAGACATGAGTTCTTTTATTGCTGAGGCATCCTGTTGGTAGGCATCAAACAGAAGTCGTTCAAAATTGCTGGATACCATTATATCCATGCTGGGAGATAATGTTTGGTATAAGGTTTTGCGACTATAATCATTGTTCTGAAAAAAACGATGTAAAATGTCATTTTTATTTGTAGCTACAACCAGCTTGCTGATAGGTAGCCCCATGCGTTTGGCAATATAGCCTGCATAGATGTCGCCAAAATTGCCAGTGGGTACAGAGAAAACTATTTCCCTTTCAGATCCTCCCAGTTGCACAGAAGCATAAAAATAATAGACGATTTGTGCCATAATTCTGGCCCAGTTAATAGAATTTACGGCAACAAGATTTATATTTTTTGGTAAAAAGGACTGGTCTATCAAGCATTGTTTTACCAGCTCCTGACAATCATCAAAATTGCCATCAATGGCAAAATTGTGGACATTGCTGGCAAGCACTGTTGTCATCTGCCGCCGCTGAATTTCAGATACGCGCTTATGGGGGTGAAGAATGATAATGTCCAGGTTTTTGCTATGCCGACAACCTTCTATAGCAGCTGACCCTGTATCTCCTGATGTAGCACCAAGAACAATGGCGCGCCTGCCCTCTTGCTCCAGGGCATAGTCTAACAACCTGCCCAGTATCTGTAAGGCAAAATCCTTGAATGCCAATGTTGGGCCGTGGAAAAGTTCTAAAACCCACACATTACTATAAAGTGGGTAAAGTGGAGCTACGCAAGAATGATCAAATGTTCCATAACTATTGCCGATGATTTCTTTAAGTACTTCGTCTGGAATACAATCGCCTGTAAAAGGTTTTATGATCTCAAAGGCAATATCGTTATAAGCTAGTCCCTTCAGGGACGAGATTTTTTCTGGAGAAAAACGGGGGAGTTCTTTAGGAACGTAGAGACCACCATCCTCAGGCATTCCTTTCAGGAGAACTTCCATAAAACTGTAGTCTGCGCTATCTGTTCCTCTGGTACTAATATATCTCAATGTATTTCCTTTTTTATTTGCTGAGCCTGCTGTTTAATGGCTATCTTTTATAAATCCCCTGGCTTGATAACTGGCAGGTAAATTGCCATCAATGCCCTGGTTACATAAGGGAACCAAGGCATTGATTGATGGGGCTAAACCATAGGTTCTATGCGAATACGGGTAATGGGTGACGCTATATCTGATAATTGCTCAATGTCCCTGATGGCTTTGTTGATCACAGACTCCTGCACTTGTTGGGTAAGGATAACGATATCAGCATAGACCTCATTCTTTCTACTGGCCTTTTGGGTCATAGCATTAATGTTAATATTATTAAGACTAAGAATATGAGTAATGGCGTTCATGACTCCGGGATGGTCTTCAGCCTGAAGGCGGAGATAATAACCGGATTTAATTTCATTAATAGGGAGTATGGAGGGGGAGCTATATGTTATGTCAGGGGACCAGCCTAGTGAGAAAACAGGGTGTGTGTTTGATGATAAAGAACGGGCAATATCAATAATATCTGCAACAACAGATGATGCGGTAGGTTCTGAGCCAGCTCCTGCTCCTGTATACATGGTTTGACCCACGGCATCTGCATCTACGACAATAGTATTTAATACGCCGTTGATATTGGCTATGGGTTGGTTAGCGGGAATAAGAGCGGGATTAACTCTTAGCTCAATACCTTTAGCCTGTTGGCGAGCTATCCCCAAGTGTTTGATGCGATACCCGAGTTCTTCTGCATACTGAATATCGGTAGGAGTGATTTTACCGATACCCTCAGTGTAGGCTTTGTGGAATTGCAGCGGAATACCAAAGGCAATGGATGCCATAATGGTCAGTTTGTGGCAGGCATCTGTCCCCTCAATGTCCAGTGTTGGGTCTGCTTCTGCAAACCCAAGAGCCTGTGCTTCTTCCAGCACTTCATTGAATGAACGGTTTTTGTCCCCCATTTCTGACAGGATATAGTTACCTGTGCCATTGATGATGCCCGCCAGCCAGTTGATGCGATTCCCCGACAAGCCTTCCCTGAGGCATTTTATGATTGGGATTCCTCCTCCCACTGAAGCTTCGTAGGCAATAACCACGCCCCTCTCTTTTGCCGCAGTGAATAGAGTGCTGCCATGTTCCGCAATAAGTGCCTTGTTGGCCGTTACAACATGCTTACCCTGTTCGATTGCTGTTAAGACAAGTTCCCTGGCAGTGTCACAGCCTCCGATGCTTTCAACAAGGATGTCAATATCGGGGTCGTATGCAACCTGAAAAATATCTTCACTGAACTTTATTTCCCTGGTGTTGCATAAGTAGGGATTACTTCGGGCCCCGATATGAGCTATAGAAATAGGGCGACCTGTATGTGCTGCAATCATATCGTGATTTCTTGATAACACGTTAAAGGTCCCGCTACCTACTGTACCAAGCCCACAGATACCTACATTGACTGGTTTCAAAAAGCTACTCCACAGACGTTTTTTTAATGATTTTTAGTGCTGAGGCTGAATTATAGCCATATATTTATTCTCATATCGAGACGTCTGCAAATAAATAAGTTTATCTGCCTTGATTTTCAACAACCACTAAGCTGCCGGAGCAACCTGTACTTTATTTTCTGGAATGTGTTTGGGTATTGGAATGTTTCGTTCTTGGTCTGGTGTTTTTGGCGGCGTGTTGTTCATGTCAGTTAGAGGTGGGCTGATTTTCATGATCTTTGCCAGATCTTTGGCTGGACGGTATCCGGGAATGCTGCGACCATCTTCAAGAAAAAGAGCGGGTGTTCCGGATACTCCCAGCTTTGCACCCAGTTCAAGCTGGGTATCCACAGGGTTATTAGGGCAGGTTTTTTCAGGGATATTGACGCTGTTTGAAAGGTTTGATATCGCCATTTTTCTATCTTCAGCGCACCAGACTGACACCATTTTTGAATAGGACGGGGCTTGCTTTCCTCCTCTCGGGTAGGCCAGATACCTTAACTCAATACCCAGCGCATTCATTTCGGCAATTTCCTGGTGTAATTTCCGGCAGTAGCCGCACTCAATATCGGTAAAGGCATAGACGACCCCCTTTGTTTCACCTTTAGGCGAAAAAACGATCATATCATTGACAGGGACTTTACTCAGTTGCTCGGCAATATTTTTATTGCGACTCTTGCTGGTCAGGTTGATGATTTTTCCATCATCAATTTCTAGCATATCACCACGGATAAGATGGCGACCGTCCGGACTGGCGTATAGCGTTCGACCCCCTTTAATATTAACTGAGTAGAGTCCGTTAATAGGCGTGATGTCAATACTTTCGATAGGAATATCTGGATCCAGCTTTCTTAATTGCTTCTGTATGGCTTCCTTGGCGGCTCCCAGGTCATCATTCTTGATCTTGGTGAATTGAGGAGTTAGTTTCGGGTCTTCAGCAGGCTGGCTCTCTCCAATGGCTAATCGGAAGGGGTGACCTATCAGGAGAAACATCACAATAACTAGCAGGCTGTGGTGCATAATCTTTCCTCTTGGCTTGTCCATAGCCCAGGTTGCGGTTAGCGTCTTGTAGTGGGTAAGTGTAGACCGGATTTATGGGAAGAAGTTTCAATACCGGATTTATTTATCAGGCTTCCAGGCTGGGCTGTTGTACGAGGGTTTTCTGAAGGACTTTGAGTAAGGATGAGAAGAGGGGTAAGAGAGGATAAAGAAAAAGCGACCTGGGTCGCTTTTTGGTCTGAAAGGACCGGAAAACCCTTTCAGGAACAGTTGCCGGAAAAGTAAAACAAGTAGATAGCTGCTGAAAAAGGCCGCTATTAGTTGAGCTTTTCCTTGATACGTGCCGCCTTGCCGCTACGCTCACGCAGGTAGTATAGCTTGGCTTGACGAACGTCACCGCGACGCTTAACGTTGATGGAGGCGATCAGCGGGCTGTATGCCTGAAAAGTACGCTCAACGCCAACACCGCTGGAGATCTTGCGAACGGTGAAGGAAGAGTTCAGTCCACGGTTACGCTTACCGATGACAACACCTTCGAACGCCTGCAGACGCTCACGGTTGCCTTCTTTAACTTTAACTTGGACAACTACGGTGTCACCCGGGCCAAAAGCCGGGATTTCCTTGCCCATCTGCTCATTTTCGAGCTGCTGGATAATCTTGTGTTTGCTCATTGGTTTTGCTCCCAGTCAGTCAATTTGTTCCACTCAGTCGGCTGCTTACTAATAAGCTCCGTGCTGCAATTTTGCTATGGTGTCAAGCTATCCTGTCACTCAAACCGGGTTTGAGTGATATTCCCGGATAAACTCTGCCAGCAGTGTTTCTTCCTCGTTGGACAGTGTTCTGCCCTGCAGCAGATCAGGACGTCGCAACCAGGTTCTGCCCAGGGACTGTTTTAGCCGCCAGCTGTTGATCAGCCCATGGTGGCCAGAAAGCAGTACCTCCGGTACCTTCTGTCCTTCAAAGACTTCAGGCCGGGTAAAGTGGGGGCAGTCAAGAAGACCATCTGCAAAGGAATCTTCCTGAGCGGAATCCTTATGACCAAGGGTGCCCGGTACAAAGCGTGAAACTGCATCAATCAGTGTCATGGCAGCGAGTTCGCCACCGGTTAACACATAGTCACCAATCGACCATTCCTCGTCGACTTCGGACTGTATTAGTCGCTCATCAATGCCTTCATAGCGCCCCGCGACCAGGATCAACCGCTTGGATGCGGCTAGACTCTCTACCCCCGGCTGATCAAGCAGGCGTCCCTGGGGGGAAAGATAGATCACTTTGGCCTCGGCCCCTGCAGCTGCTTTAGCTGCATGGATGGCATCACGCAGAGGTTGAATTTTCATCAACATGCCGGGACCACCGCCATAAGGTCGGTCATCCACAGTTCGGTGCCGGTCATGGGTAAAATCCCTGGGATTCCAGGTATCCACTCCAATCAGTCCTTCTTTTACAGCGCGCCCGGTAATCCCGTGCTCTGTAACAGCCCGGAACATGTCCGGAAAAAGGCTGATGACACCGAACCATAATGCAGTGTTCATGGCGTTCTTTTGGGTTTTTGAAGAATCCATGGACACTAGAACTCCGGATCCCAGTCGACCCGGATAAACCCTTTCTCAGGGTTTACTTCCAGCACAACCTGATTAATTAGCCAGGGCACCAGGCGCTCCCGTTTATCCATGCTGCCCTTTGAAGGGCGGATAACAAGAACATCATTGGCTCCGGTTTCCATCAGGTGGCTGACTTTGCCCAGCAGAATATTGTCTCCGGCACTATTGCGGGAGAAAACATCCAGGCCTTCTAACTGATGCCAGTAGATTTCGTCATCATCGATAGAGGGCATTTCATCGGCACTGATCACGATCTGGCTGTTGCAATAACTGCGAGCCTTTTCCCGATCATCACAGCCGACGATATGGGCGATCAGGCCCTTGCCATGACGGCGACCCTGATCAATTTCAACGGTCTCGGTGTGACCGTTGTGGTCTATAATCCAGTGTCTGTAGTTGAGAATATTTTCCATGGGATGGGTATGGGAATAGATCTTGACCCATCCCTTGACACCGTAAACAGCAGAGATACTGCCCAGGGTGATGCGCTTCGTTGCGCTCTCAACTGTATTCTCTTTCATTGCAAGAGCCACCGGATCAAAAACCTCAGGCCTTGGCTTCTTTCAGAAGCTGGGCAACGCGGTCAGACATGCCAGCGCCCAGGCCTACCCAGTGTGCTACACGCTCGTTATCAACACGCAGACGCTCTTCCTGACCACGCGCTTGTGGGTTGAAGAAGCCTACACGCTCGATAAAACGACCACCACGAGCATTGCGGCTGTCAGCAACGGTCAGATGGTAGAAAGGGCGCTTTTTGGAACCGCCGCGAGCCAGACGAATTGTTACCATGGACTGGTTTTCCTGTAGTTGGTTTCCGGCAACTGTATGTGTTGAGGTGCTGAAATCAGCCGTACAACACGAGGGTCGACCAGGGCCGACCACAAAGGGCGCATATTCTAAGGAATAATGGTGGCTATGACAACTGGCCAGGCCGCTGGTTTCGGTCATCCGCATTGTGAGTAAGGAGTAATAGATTATGGTTAGCCTTTTTATAATCAGTCAGAGGTATGCTTTGAAGGCTGGAGCCTGGCTGATTTTAACCCTACTGTATTTTTCTTTTCCGCCGGTATTTTCTAATGAGCTGCTCGTTTCACGGTCATATAAAGTGGAATCTTCGTGGAGATTGGGGAAGTCGCTTGATTGTTATTTGAATAATTTGATTTGGAGGTGTGAATTAACATGCGGTAGCGAAATTCCATTTGTTGTGCTTCCCAGCTCATATATGTTCATTGATGATAGCCTTGATGAATATTCGGCAAGCAGGTTTATGTTGAGATTATTTATATACAGGAGTGTGATACCAATAAACTGGGGTATCGTTGATGTTGATAAAAGAGATAACTGTATCTGTTTTTCTCCTGGGGTGTTGCCGGATCAAATCAGTGTTACGTTATGGAAGAAGTTGGTGAAGGGGGAGTTTGAGAGTAGATTGCAAGATGCCAAGTTTCTTTTTGATGGATTGGGTGCAATGATTCTATCCTGGTTACAAATCTATCAGTGGATAACCTTTGAAGAGATAGCTGTTGAAAGCTTGCCAGAACATCTGCGGCTCAGCCTTGCCAAGAATCCATTTTGTACAATTAGAAGACGAGTGGAGAGCTTGAAAAGAAAAAACGCGTAGAGGTGTGTTTTTTCAGCAGTGGGTATTCCCAAATGGAGTTGAGAACACCCTTAGCCGTTTTGACAATAGAATGAAACCTTAGAAAGGAAACTTCTTGCCACCTCCCGGAGGCATCATTCCACCCATGCCTCCCATACCACCGGGAAGTTGGCCTTTCATGCCACCCAGACCGCGCATCAGTTTGGCCATGCCACCTTTTTTGGTGACTTTCTTCATCATCTTGCTCATCTGTTTGTGTTGTTTGATGAGCCGGTTAATGTCCTGAATCTGGGTGCCGGAACCCGCTGCAATCCTTTTTTTACGGGAGCCGTTCATAATGTCTGGATTGGCGCGTTCTTTAGGGGTCATGGAGTTAATGATGGCTTCCATCTGGACAAAGATTTTGTTGTCCATCTGGCCCTGCACCTGCTGGCTCATGCCGGTCATGCCCGGCAGTTTGTCCATGACACCGCTGAGCCCGCCCATTTTCTTCATTTGCTGAAGCTGGTCACGGAAGTCTTCCAGGTCAAAGCCTTTGCCTTTCTTCAGTTTGCTGGCCAGCTTGTCGGCTTTTTTCCTATCGAGCTTCATCTCAGCTTCTTCGATAAGGGAAAGCACGTCACCCATACCGAGGATTCGGGATGCTATCCGGTCTGGATGGAAAGGCTCCAGGGCATCCGTTTTCTCACCAACACCAATAAATTTGATGGGCTTACCGGTAATATGACGAACAGACAAGGCAGCACCACCCCGGGCATCACCATCAGCCTTGGTGAGAACCACACCGGTCAGCGGCAAGGCTTCATTGAAGGCTTTGGCGGTGTTAGCGGCATCCTGACCTGTCATGGCATCAACCACAAACAGGGTTTCTATGGGGGTGATGGCACTGTGCAGGGTCTTGATTTCATCCATCATACCCTCATCGATATGAAGGCGACCGGCGGTATCCACAATCAGCACATCGGCATGCTTGATTTTGGCTTCCTGTATGGCAGCATTAGCGATATCAACCGGCTTTTGTTCTGTGGAAGAGGGGAAGAAATGTAACCCCACTTCACTGGCAAGGGTTTCCAGCTGTTTGATGGCCGCAGGACGATAGACGTCAGCACTGACCACCATCACCGATTTTTTATGGCGTTCTTTGAGCCACTTACCCAGTTTGGCTACAGATGTGGTTTTACCGGCACCCTGAAGACCTGCCATCAGGATGATCGCAGGTGGCTGGGTGGCCAGATTTAGCTCATCATTGGTGGCACCCATCACATCGATCAGTTCTTTCTGAACGATTTTGACAAAGGCCTGGCCCGGGTTCAGGCTGGCCTGAACCTCCTGCCCAACCGCGCGCTCTTTTATTCGGTTGACAAACTCACGGACTACGGGCAGGGCGACATCGGCTTCCAGTAAAGCCATGCGCACTTCACGCAGGGTGTCTTTAATGTTGTCTTCGGTTAGCTTGGCTTTGCCTGTCACGCTTTTTAGTGTGTGTGACAGGCGTTCTGTTAAATTCTCGAACATTCGAATAGGCCTATGGAACGGTATATCTGCTCATTTTAATGGCATTATATAGGATTAGTTGTTGTTAACATAAGTTTGTCTATTAATCGGTTGGAGTTGCGTCCCGGGTTATGACACACTCTTTAAGGGGCTGCTGGTATCCAACTGCCTTTTATCAATACCGGGAGAATAGCTATCCATACTATGCGCTATTAACTATTCTCCTTTCAGCTTGGGCAGTAGGGTTATTAGCGCACTCTGACACTAGTACATTATTTCAATATGTTTGACGTGTTCAGTGGCTCGTAAAGCAGCTATACGCAAGGCGGACTTGTGCAGGAATACCGGGCGTCTTTCAAGCAAGTCCAACGCAGTCGGATGGCTGCTTTACGAGCCACCCTTCGGGCCTGAGCGAGAGCTTCTGTGACTGCGTTGCAAGCACTTGAAAGACACCCGGTATTCCTGCGTGCTTGCGCCTTGTCACAAAAGCTCTCGCTCAGGCTGAACACGTCAAACATATTGAAATGATGTACTAGTACATCCTGAATCGGGTTGAGGTTACAGCAAAATCAATGAACGTCATGTTAGCCAGCTTGGGTGCCTTGGGCTGCTATTGGGTGGGGGTACTTGGCCAGTGGTTCCGTATTCGGGGTGGCCCTGTACGTAAAGAGTGGGTGCTTGGGGTGACAGCACTGGGTGCTGTTTGTCAAACCCTGGCGTTGTATTGGGTGATTCATACGTCCCGTGGCATCAATCTGGGGGTGTTGACCATTGCCTCATTAACCATGCTGATGGTGACACTCATCGTTCTGTTAAGTAGTGTAAAGAAACCGGCGGATAGTCTGCTGATCCTTATTGTACCGGTAACTATGCTTTCGGTAATGGCGGCCTGGCTGATGCCAATAGAGCATATTGTCTGGCGTCCCCCTTCGGCGATGGTGGCTCATGTCCTTATTTCGGTATTGGCCTATGGTATTTTAATGGTGGTGGCGTTTCAGTCTCTCTTGCTGGCTTATCAGGAGTACCAATTAAGAAACCATCAGCAAAAGCGAATCATCAAGGCATTACCACCACTCCAGACCATGGAGCGGTTAATGTTTGAGTTCCTGGTGGTGGGGGTTATTTTGCTGACGCTGTCCCTGGCCACCGGTTTTCTATTTCTGGAGAACATGTTTGCCCAGCACCTGATTCATAAGACGATGCTGTCTATAGTGGCCTGGTGTATTTTTACCCTGCTATTAATTGGTCACTGGCTGTGGGGGTGGCGGGGCTTAATGGCCATGCGCTGGATTGTTGCCGGTTTCCTGTTGCTGGTTATCTCCTACTTTGGCTGGCGACTGGCTATTGATCTTCTGGTGCGATGAATCTGATAATAGCCCAATATCATTGAATCCTATGGTCAAGAGGCGAGTTTACCTTTGAGCCAAGCTCCTACCAGTGTTCTTTTGGGCACGTTGTTTGTTCTATTATTTTTCTCTGCTTTTTTCTCCAGTTCAGAAACGGGCATGATGGCCATTAACCGCTATCGGCTGCGTCACCTGGCCAGAAAAGGGCATCGTGGGGCAAGGCGTACGGTAAGCCTGTTGGAACGTCCTGACCGTTTAATTGGTGTCATTCTCATTGGCAATAACTTTGTTAATATCCTGGCATCCGCCCTGGCTACGATTATTGCGGTGAGACTTTGGGGGGATAACGGGATCGCCATTGCCACTATAGGGTTAACAGTGGTTGTCCTTATTTTTGGTGAAGTAACGCCTAAAACCATCGCTGCCATATACCCTGAACGGATCGCCTTTCCTTCATCCTGGGTGCTGTATCCGTTATTAAAGCTACTGTACCCGCTGGTAGTGGTTTTAAACGGAGTCTGTGGTTTTCTAATGAGGCCTTTTGGCATAAAGCCGGGTGACGGCAGTAGCGACCAGCTCAGTGCCGAGGAGCTGCGAACCCTGGTTAATGAATCGGGCTTGCGGCTGCCACAAAAAAGAAAAGGGATGCTGTTGGGAATACTGGACCTGGAGAAGGTCAGTGTTGATGATATTCTTATTCCCCGAAACGACATTGTCGGCATTGATATAGAGGATGATATCAAAGAGATACTTGACCAGCTCAGGGATTGTCAGCATACCCGTGTGCCAGTCTATAAGGGCGATATCAATAATCTTATCGGTATGCTCCACATGCGCAAAATAGCCCGGCTGTTAAGCCTTGAGGAAGTTAATAAGGCGACGTTATTACAGGAAACGGTAGAGCCTTACTATACGCCAGAAAGTACGCCTTTGCATACTCAGCTGTTTAATTTCCAGAAAGCCAAGGAACGAACCGCCATTGTTGTTGATGAGTATGGTGATATTTTAGGGTTGGTAACCCTTGAGGATATTCTTGAAGAAATTGTCGGTGATTTTACCACGGATGTCTCGGATACCAGTCACGATATTACTCCCCAGGATGATGGCAGCTATATCATTGATGGCTCTGCGTCCATTAGGGATATAAACAGGATACTTGGCTGGGATTTACCGGTGGAAGATGCCAGAACCGTGAGCGGACTTATTACAGAAGTCATGGAGTTTATCCCGGAGTCCAGCGTTTGTCTCCAGCTGGGACGCTATCGCTTTGAGATTTTACAGGTCAAGGATAACCGGGTGAGAACCGTGAAAGTGTGTCTGGCTCCTTAACCATAGGTCAGCCCTGTATGAAACCGTGCTCCCGGCTTGAGGACTCGGAGAACTGGGGAACATCAAGGGGAATGTCTGTCTCAAGGGTGATGTTTAAAAATTCCACGAGGATAATAGCGGTCAGCCCCCAGATTAGATGATTTTCAAATTGATAGGCGGGCATGGAGTAGTTTTTATGGGCGATCCTGAATTGGTCAACGCGTAAATTTTCGGGTTCCAGAAAGAAGCTTAAAGGCACTTTGAAGATGACATCCAGTTCCTCTGTATTGGGAATCAGGGTTGTATTGTCCGCTACGATCCCAACAAAGGGGGTGACCTCCAGGCCAAACCTGGAGATAACAGATCCGGTTCTTCCTAATATTTTTACCGCCTCTGGAGCAAGATTAATCTCTTCATGGGATTCACGTAAGGCTGTGATTTCAAGGCTTGTATCTTCCCTGTCTCTTTTGCCACCCGGAAAGGCAATCTCCCCTCCATGGGTAGAAAGATGAACAGCCCTGCGAGTGAAAATCAGCTCAGGTCTGGATGTATCTATTATTGGAATTAAAACAGCGGCTTCAGGAAGTTGGGAGTTTATGGTTCTGGGGTGATGATGTAATAAATTTTGTTCTATACGCTCTAACATTACCGATAGCCTTTTTCCACTTCTTATATTTATCTATATTGATGCACCTTTGACTCATTGCCAAGAACTAATGGCGCATCTGTAAGTGCTTGTTCACTACCGCTAAGTCTTTATATTTATAAAGTTGACCTTGAATAGAGAGGAATAGAGTCTCAGACTATTCCCTATTCCCCAGCTATTGAAAGCTAACCAAAGACTAGGAAAGCAAGCCTTTTTGACGGTAATGGTTAATCACCGGCATGGCATACATTTTTAGCAACAAGGGGTGGTGCTCTTTGGGACAGCGATGTAACCGCTGTTTGAATTCCACTCTCTTTGCTGAAAGCACAGAACTCGGTATTAGTGTTTCAATGGCAGGAATGCGGGAAGAGTCATATTCTGATTTCATCAGATCCCAGGCAATGTAGTTAGAAGGATGCAGGGTGTAGTGCGCATGGATATGATTATTAGCTGCCGTGGCTACCTCGGTGGCGCTATGATAGTTGCCGGTCAATGGTGCTCCAAAGGCTATATGAACATGTCCCTTAAAACCCTCTATACCCGCAGCGATACTTAACATATCCTCATTATCCGCCTTATGGTATTGCCCATGCTGCTCGGTGTTATATAGTTCTTTGGCCTTACTGCAGTCGCAGGGGTCATACTCATAGGAAATGGCGACGGGAACAATATTAAGCGTTCGTATGCTGTCGGCAAAAGAAAGGTCTTTGCCTCTTTTACTCATGTTGAGCATTTTAATGATCGCCGTATCGGTCTGGTCATTGCCGTCTTTGGCACGCCCTTCGCTTTGGGCTATCCAGATTGAATGCCCGGTTTCTATGGAGTGGTGTATATAGGCAGATAGTGTCAGGTATGTTTTCAGCTTTTCCTTACGGCCACTGATGGATCGTTTAACAATAAAACTCTTGTTAAGGCGCATCAGGTCACTGACAAAAGGGCGGCTTAGCAAGTTATCACCAATGGCCAGGCGAGGGGTTTCCATGTCATTTTTATAGAGGCCATAATTGACAAAGGCGGGGTCAAGAACAATATCACGATGGTTGGATAGAAAAAGATAAGGCTTTCCTTTTTCCAGATGTTCCAGCCCCGAGTAACTGACCCGGGAGGTGGTTTTGTCAATCACTTTACTGAGAAAGGGCTCAACAATGCTTTGGAATCCGCGAACGTCGTTGATATTTCTGAGCTTCCGGCGGACAATCACACCTGTCAGCCATTCCATAAGAGGCCCGCAGTTTTCTGTGAGTGCAGGGTAGTTGTGTCGGGCCAGTATATTAAGAAAAGAGCTGTCGGCTACCAGCCGGTTTAATGTTGGTCGAACCTCTTCATCGTGGTAAGGCCTTATTTCGTCAAAATGTTCCATCAGGGCGTAATCAATCTTTACTGAATCTAAAAGGATTATATCTATCCGGGGACTCCGTTTCTGTATAGGCAATGTCGCGCTTTGTAACGATCATCGGGGTATACTCGGGAGCCAGGAGAGGGGTATGCTACTACGGTGGTGAAAATAGGTCTAAAAAGTCTTTGTATACGCAAAAAAAATAAGGCAAGTCGAGCTGGCTCACAAATGCTTACGTGGTGGTAATGCTCTTTTACGACGTCTGTTGTGTGCTGCTTCTAGGGGGCATATTATGTTATTAAATACAGTGAAGTATCGGGGCTGGCTGGGTGCAGTATTAATACTATTGGCTACTCCCTTGTGGGCTATATCTCCTCTCGGGCGAGATTATCAAAAACTATCCACCGTAAACTCTAGTGATAATTTGGCGATTGCTATCGAGTTGTTACAGGGGCATGGGGATCCATCCCTTTCAGGTAAAGCCGCAGATTTGCTTTTGCCCTTGGTAGAAAAGGGGAGTGTTCAGGCGACGCTTTGGCTTGGCAGGGCTTATCGGGATGGCCTGGGAGGGGTAGAAAAAAACACAGAAAAAGCTTTCGGTTATTTTATGCAAGCTGCAGGGCGAAGTGGTAAAAATGCTGAAGCCCAATATGAACTGGGGCGGGCTTATTATCTGGGGGAAGGCACTGACCGGAATTTAATCTCGGCATATATATGGACAACGCTTAGTCTGCAGCAGCCTTCCTCTGTCACTGAGCAGGCAGCGAAGCAAAAGGAGGCGCTGGCAGAGTTGCTGAATAGTGAGCAAATAAAGACAGCAAAGGCGCTGGTGGATCAAATGATAGGCATTTATCTGGTGCAATAACGAAAATATGAGTCCCCTGCCTTTTAGCTGAGCTATCCTTAGACTTCATATGGGTATTCAAATTTTTTAGGGCTAGAAAATAAATGAATATAGAAAGTGCTAAAGGCTATATGACTCGGTGTCACTATGGTCATTTAATCCGGCTATTCTTGTTGTGTGGTTGTTAAAATGCCGCTTTTTGGCACGTAAGTTTATATCAATAAAAACCTGACTGCAGAATACAAAATTACTTGATTCGCTTATTGACTTGCTTGGAGATATCAGGTGCTTGGTACAATACGCTGGAAGATAATCCTATATTCCGTGGTGCCGGTAACCTTACTCTATAATCTTATTTTTTGTATTTATTTTTATATGACCTATGAGGATATCACCGGGGAGGTTGAGGCACGTATTCAGCATGATGTCATGAGTTTCTCAAGAGCCATTGATTCAGAAATCAGTAATATTATGCAGCTTGCGGGTATTATTGCCCAGCAATACCAGGAAATGAGTTCACCCTATGAAAAACCGGTTCTGGATGCCATTGCCGGTGCAAAGCTTCTTCGTAATCCTTTAATCTCCAGTGTGGTGCTCTATGAATTGCAGCCTGACTCACAGGAATTAAAGGGGCAAGGTTATTTTCTGCGTCAGGGTAAGAGGTTGCAATGGAGTGGGTTGCTTGAAGAGACAAACCCCATTAGCAAAATGATAAGGCAGCCCGTTAAAAACCTGCCAGGTATTAGTTCCTGGACGCCGTTGTATAAAGATAGCCTCACTGGCTATAAAGTAACCAGCTGTTTACTGGCTATTATGGTGAGTGGTCAGCTGTGGGGCTACCTGTCTTTTGATATTAATATCCAGCAGCTTGTGGAAAAGGTGCTGGATAGGCACCCGGTGGGGGACTATGCAATATCAGATATTGGGGCTTTAAACCTGGTGGATCGGCAGGGGCGCTATCTCTATACCACGGATAAAAAAGCGGTTCAGTTTGGTTATAGAAACCTTTCCGAGACAAGTCATGCCTATCGTATTCAGGGGTTGGGTGGCGACATTGGCAGGCTGATTGATAAGGGCGAATCTGTACGTTATGTCATGTTTACCGAGTCAGGGTTTAAGAGGGAGTATTGGTTTTTTGGCTCTCCCGTCAAGGCCACTGACTGGTGGCTTTTTGCTTATATCAGTCGTGACCAGGCATTGAGCTCAGGTTATTCATCCATCCTCTCCAATGCAATTATTCTTGCGATATCCTTACTTTTAATCACTGCCTGTAGCTGGTTTGCCTCATTGAAAATTACGCAGCCTGTCCTTGCATTAAAGAGAGCTATGGATGTTTTCACCTATAAAAATAAAGTGCCTGAAATTTCAGTGAATAGCAGTGATGAAATTGGCAGCCTGGCGGATAGTTTTCAACAATTACTGGAAAAGCTTAATGATAGAGATCAGGCATTGCATGCAGCACGAACCAATAACATTGGTCATCTGGTCCAAAAGCTGGGTGGAACCTATTTCTACTTCAACCTGGACCGTGATGGCTGTATTACCCATGTGAGCTTATCCATAGAGGCTATTTTAGGCTATACGGTGGCGGAATTTTGCCGACCGTTCTCCCGCTTTATCTCAGGCTCTCAGAATTTGGATCGCTATAACAAACAGATCCATAGTGTGTTATCGGGAGAATGGTCTGAGCCGTTTGAGCTGGATTTGTGTCATAAAGATGGTTCCAGTCGTCGGGTAGAAATTTTCTGGAGTCATATGGGGGGGACTAATGGTAACTATTCTACCATAGAAGGGTTGGCCAATGATGTGACTGAGCGGGTAAGTGATACAGAAAAGTTTAAAGGCCTGCTTGATTCCGGGCCTGATGCAACAATTATAGCAACAACGGAAGGGATTATTAGTCTGGTAAATAGCAGAGCGGAAGAACTTTTTGGCTACGGTCGTGAGGAGCTGGTTAATATGCCCTTGCGACTATTGGCTCCGGTGGATATCCGGGAGCTTCACCCATTATTAGGGGATCTGGCAACCGCATCCTGGGCTGAACTTTGTTTAGCGGAGTATGAGTCAAGGGGAATTGATGCCAACGGCAGGGTTTTTCCACTGGAAATCACCAGTAACCCCCTGGAAACCAATGAAGGCCTGTTAATATCAATTGTTGCAAGAGATATTACCAGTCGAAAGAAAATTGAACAGGAGCTTCGTTCTGCCAAAGAGCAGGCAGAAAAAGCCAGTATGGCGAAGGGGATGTTTCTTTCCAATATGAGCCATGAATTAAGAACACCGCTGAATGGCGTGCTGGGATATACCCAGGTGTTGTTAAGGGACGGGGAAATGCCTGTCAAGCATCACAAATGGTTAAAGGCTATAGAATCCAGTGGTTACCATCTGTTATCTGTTATCAATGATATTCTGGATTTGACCAAGATTGAGTTGGGTGAGGTGGAACTTCATATGCACCCCTGCAACTTGAAACAGATGTTGCGGGATGTTCAGGCGATGCTTGTGGAAAGGGCAGACAGCAAAGGGCTTGAGCTGGAGGTGAACTATTTGCTGGATTTGCCGGAAGTGATCATTGTGGATGAGATAAAGGTTCGCCAAGTGTTGCTTAATTTATTAAGTAATGCCGTGAAATACACCTTAAATGGTTGGGTAAGACTCTCAGTGAGCAATAAAGGGAAACATCTGTTGTTTTTAATAGAAGACAGTGGTGTTGGGATTGCAGAGGAAGATCTTGAGCGTATTTTTGAACCTTTCAGGCAATTGAAACCGGGGCTTGAAGGGGGAGGGACAGGCTTGGGGCTGTCAATAAGCCGCTGGCTGGTGGCTTGCATGGGCGGGTGCCTGACAGTTACAAGTCAGGTAGGTAAGGGAACAACCTTTTCATTCGATTTACCCTTGAAAACCGTTAAGGCAGATACTAACGTCATAAAAAATCGGCGATTGTCCGGATATCAGCATCTTGAAATTCAGGATTCGGAAGAAGCACCCTTGATATTAGTGGTTGATGATATTGAAAGTAACCGGGATATGATGGCGGGTCTGCTATCGGGTGCAGGGTTCAGGGTTGAAATGGCTTGTAATGGATTGGAGGCAGTAACTGCCGTGAGCTCCGGTTATTATGACCTGGTTCTGATGGATATCAAAATGCCGGTACTTAATGGTGTGGAAGCGATAAAAAAAATACGTGGAATGGAATCAGGGCAAGATTTGCCTGTTATTGCTGTGACAGCAAGTGTCAGTGAGGAAACGAAAAAGAAGCTGTTGGCTCAGGGCTTTAATGGCTATGTGGGTAAGCCTTTTGATGCCAATCATCTGTTTGAGTTAATTGAACAGCATTTGGATATTACCTTTGCAGAGCGTAGTAGTAGTGATAGTGCTTATGTTGACGAATGCGAGTGCTCTGCTCTTATTGATGGGCTTAAAGGTAACCAAAAAGCAGCACTGGCTGCTATTTTGTCAGAGGCTTTGGAGTTAGGGGATCTTGAATTATTGGAGAACAAGCTGGCGATGGTTAGTTCAGGACCCCGGTCAGCACCATTAATCAAGTTGATTATGAATCTGTGCCTGGATATGAATCTGGAAAAGCTCGAGGAGATGACTCGCAAACTGTCCTGATCACCCGATGCCAATTTCTGTCATTTTCCTTATGGGAAATAGTGCTGGGAGGGAGGCGCTTATCTTGTATGTACTCGCTGCTCTACATGCAGCACTTTTTGTATTTTCGGCCACTTCCGCAGGGACAAGGGTCGTTACGCTCCGGCTTTCTTTCTTTCATGGCAGGGGCTCGGGTAAGGGCAGGGTGAATATAATACCACTGACCATTTTCCCTGATAAATTCTGAAGTCTCGTGCATCACTTGCTCATGGCTGGCAGGCAGGTCTTTATACCATGCCTTAAACTCAACGATACCGGTATGATCTTCGGGTTGGCCTGCTTCAGTGCCAAGTACCTCTAGCCTTAACCAGTTTGTGGAATCCTGTTGCAGGTGATTTCTATCTTGCTCCAGTTGTGGTTGTTGACAACGCCAGGTGGTCTTGATGATGTAATCAATGTTTTTTAATGCATAGGCACTGTATCTGGAGCGCATTAAGGTTTCAGCGGTTGGGGCAGGGCTGCCTGAATGGTAAAGCCCGCAACAGGCAGAATAGGCTTTGTTTGATCCACAGGGACAAGAGGTTATATGTGCTTCAGTCATTGGATTACTTGATGCTAGGGGCAGAACCCGCAGGATATTGCAGTGTGATATAACGCTGTATTACAGCTAGCAAAACACCGTAGAGAGGCAAGGCAAAAACGATACCGATGAGATTCTTAAAAAGATAATCCAGGGTGCCTATCTCAACCCAGTGGCTTGCCATAAAGGGGTCACTGCTTTTAAAAAATGCAACCCAATAAAATACCAGGGTGTCCAGTCCGTTACCAACAATAGAAGAAGCAGCTGGAGCTAACCACCATTGCCTTTTTTTGCGCAAGTGGTTAAACACGGTAACATCCAGAAACTGGCCTGCCACATAGGCAGAAAAACTGGCAAAGGCAATTCTGGCCACTTCCAGGCTAAAGGTAGTTATTGACTGGATTCCCTGAAACTGCCCAGTTTGGAACATAACTGACACAGTGTATGAAGCAACCAGTGCCGGAAACATAACCCGGGCAATAATGCGTCTGGCCAGTGATGAACCGTAAATTCTCACGGTCAGGTCGGTAGCCATATAAACAAGTGGAAAGCTGAAGGTCCCCCAGGTGTTATGATATCCGGCAATGTCAACAGGAATCTGTACAAGGTAGTTGCTGAGGGTTATGACTGCAATGTGAAAGCTGACAAGAACCCAAAGGGTTTGGGGAGGCGCTGTGTTTAATGCGGCCGACCATGTGCTGTTTAGAGAGGCTGGAAAAGGCATGTTTCTTCCTGTTTATGGAGCAAACGTCAACAGCCCCTGGGGGGAAGGATGCTAATAGATTCTTATTTATTGGGCAATAGCCCCTAACTGCCTGATAAGTATAAACTAGTGCTTTTTCCTGGGAGTGGTTTGGTTAAAATCCCAGTTTTTTCCGGACGTTGATATATGTTGTATTTTGGCAAAGGGTTAACCCTGTTGTTCTGGCTGGCTGCTATTTATAATACGCTGGTTCCCCAGACCAGTCCGCTTGGTAATCTGCTTAACTGGGTTGCACCGGCTGTATTAGTTATCCATAGTATCGAAATGGTGTTTTTTTCATGGCGTTTTGCGGCTGTGGGAAGAAGGCTTCCCATGCTGGATCGTGTGCAAATTGTACTGTTTGGAGGGTTTTACTTAATGCGGTTATTCAAGAAAGAACAGGCAGTTAAACAGATCAGTATGGGTGATAGTAACAGTGCCTCTTGATGATGCCCAAAAACAGGCCATACAAAAGGCCTATAGCGCGTTTCTGGGTAATAAGTCCCTTAGGGCGCGTCCTGGCCAGAAGCAGATGATTGCTGAAATTGCACGGACCTTGGGTGCCATTCAGGAGGATGGTGAAGGGCGGCGGGTTTCAGATCCAGCGGTCATTGCCATTGAAGCAGGTACGGGAACAGGGAAAACCGTCGGTTATTTGATTCCCAGTGTGGTGATGGCGCAATCCACGGAAAAAACACTGGTTATATCCACGGCGACGGTGACCTTGCAGGAGCAGGTTATCAGTAAGGATTTACCGGATATCCTGAAAAATACCGGACTTAAATTTTCCTATGTCCTGACTAAAGGGCGGGGACGTTATGCCTGTCTCACTAAACTGGATCGGCTTTTACAGGAGGAGAAGGCCAATGCTTCTCTGGTAGAGTTGTTTGCCGAAGAGGGGTTTAGCATTGGCCAGGACAGCTCTGCCAGGGCCCTGTATCAGGACATGCTGGAAAAGTTTGCTGCATCCCGGTGGTCGGGGGATCGTGACAGCTGGCCTGATGCACTGGAAGATCAGCAGTGGCGCTTAATTACTACCGACCATGCCCAGTGCAGTGGTCGGCGTTGTGGTTATTTTAACCAGTGTCCCTTTTATAAGGCCCGGGCCGACCTTGAACAGGCCGATGTAGTGGTGACCAACCATGATTTGGTTATGGCTGACCTGGTATTGGGAGGTGGTGCTATTTTACCACCACCGAAAGACGCTATTTATATTTTTGATGAAGGTCATCATTTACCGGATAAAGCCATTAATCATTTTGCCTGTCATTCCCGGTTGAAAGGTACAGCCAATTGGTTGGAAAAGGCAGCAAAGCATTTGCAAAAGGTGCTTTCCCAGCAGGCACTGCCCGGGGAGCTGGGTGAGCGGCTTGAAAAAGTTCAGCCAGAGTTTGACGCCCTGATCAATGCTATAGGTTTTACCCGGGAGCTGCTGCATTCCGGGGCGCAGTTCGAGCCTCGTATACAGGGTGACAGCCAGGTGGCTGTTTATCGTTTTCCTGGTGGCGTGGTCTCTGATCCGGTTAAGGCGCAAGCCCAGGTGCTGAAAGTGGGCTTTAGCAAAGCGGCAACCTTGCTGGAAAAAGTCTGTAAAGACCTTAATGATGCCATGGATGGTGAGATTCAGGGAATCGACCGGTGGCAGGCTGAGCAGTTGTACCCTGAAGTGGGTGCCATGCTGGTACGTTTGCAGAATCAATGCCAGCTCTGGCAAACCTATACCGTCACCGACTCTGAAGATGAACCCCCTGTGGCTCGCTGGCTCAAGTGGACAGAAGGGCCATTTGGTGAGGAACTGGAAGTCTTTAGCAGTCCCATCCTTTCTGCCAGCACCCTGAGTACCAGCTTGTGGTATCAGTGCTATGGTGCAGTGGTGACATCGGCCACCCTGGCATCACTAGGGAACTTTAACCGGTTTCGAATGCGCTCAGGGATTCCGGCAGAATCCCGTTGTGTTGTGGTTCCCAGTCCCTTTATTCACCGAGACGCTGCCTCTCTGGTGGTGCCGGCGATGGACGCTGATCCCCGCCAGGCCGATGAGCATACTGATGCCCTTATTGAGTTGATTCCTGAATTGTTACAGCAGCAACAGGGGACGTTAACGCTGTTTTCATCCCGGCGGCAAATGCAGGATGTGTATGCCGGATTACCCACATCCATACAGGAAAATATTCTGGTTCAGGATGATTATTCCCGTCAGGAACTGTTGAAGCGGCACAGGGAGGCCATTGATGAGGGTAAGTCCAGCGCTCTATTTGGCCTTGCCAGTCTGGCAGAAGGCATTGATCTGCCGGGTAATTACTGTGAGCATGTGATTATTGCCCGAATTCCCTTTGCGGTACCTGATGATCCGGTGGAGGCAGCCCTGGCTGAGTGGTTGGAAAAGCAGGGACGGAACCCTTTTATGGAAATGACTGTTCCCGATGCAGCCACCCGGCTGATACAAGCCTGTGGTCGTTTATTAAGGACAGAAAAGGATACCGGGCAAATCACCCTGCTGGATCGCAGGGTGGTGACACAGCGGTATGGGCAGATGATTCTGGACTCCTTGCCGCCGTTTGCCCGGCGGATTGAGCATTATTTGGGAGTTTAATTCTGCCGGACTGATTTATAGACTGTTAACGCTTGTTTTATACCACACTGTTTGCTTATGTCCAGTGTGGTATGAAAAAGTTGTTTTATTGAAATCAAGAATAGTTTATTGCTATTTCTTTCCTAAGAAATTAGTCAGAGCTTCATGAATATTGCCCAGTAAATTCTCAGAAGTATCTGCAAAATTCGCTACAGCGGGGTTATCGCTCTGCCTTAGAGCACTAAAAAAATCTCCTACTGTTTCTAATCCTGACTGTATCTGAAGTTGTGGAGATGCTTTATTTTTTCCTCTTACTTCATCAGGTATATCTTTCGTAACAATATCATCATGGGACGCTGTCATTAAAGGCGGTTTTGAATTGGCAATACCCAAAAAGTACCCTTGATTATAGGGTTTTGTATCTTGTTTGCCTCGGGTATTAACAACAGTTCCAAACATATAACGCCCATTATCCTTGCTTCCGGTTCCTGCTCCGTGTTTAAACATATTTTTTTTCATGAGCTGTAAACAAACAAAGTTGGTTAATGGGTGAAAATTAGTGTTGCTGTAGCGATAATTGGGAGTAACAAAGTGAGACCAGCAAGGAATAAAATTTCCCAATTCATCACAATAAGGGTTTATCTGCACATTTTGTTCTGTAAGGTAAAATTGACTGGTTAAAGGTATTGGGTCGGCATCTATTTGGCCCAGCTTAATGCAAGGTTTGACCTTATAAGCCCCTGCTATTGTTGTATCAAAACCACTGCCTGTGGCCGCAGAAGCTGTATCAACTGGCAGCCCTGATACGGGGTCAATCAGGGATAATATTTCAGCATCCCATGTTAACCAGAAGGGAGAACTTTGAAGTTCTGATAGGGAGTTAACACCAAAAACGTGTTCCCAAAGCTCTTCTCTCTTGGTTTCATTGGGATCTGTCCAGGTATTCCAGTAAAAAAAATGGAGGTCCCTAGGAGTTGTGTCAGTTGTTTTTGGCAAGTGCTTGTCAATTTTTAGAGCATCTTCCTCAGCAGAAAGCCAAATGAATTTATTGTGTTTTAACTTTGTATCAGCAGTTTCTAGTACGCAAACACAGTTATTTTCTGATTTTTTTACAACCCCGAAAATATATGGAGAAGCTTCAAATGCTAATCTGCCTTTTTTTGGGGAAGGAGGCTCCTCAAGGGCACTGGATCCCGCTTGAGCTGGATCAGTAGTATCTTGCTTGGTAGACATGATGCAGAAAGGTGAAGTGGTACTATCAAGTAGCTGATACTGGTGGGGAGGGTTCTCCCAGGACTTCCAGATGGCAGAAGGTGGCGCTGCGTTGGTAAAAAAAGAGAGTAATGCAGCATTAGCAGCTAAGTAGTAAAGAGCAAACTTATTTTTCATAGTGTGATAGTTATTCGAATTGAAGAGTAGGAGTAGTATTTATAGTAAATTTTTGGAAATGAATGTATGGTTGTTTGCAATTAGAGAACTGGTTTTATAGAAGATTATAATTAGTTATTATATTACATGCTCGCTCTTACTGATTGTTAAGATATTTATTAAATGGTGCCTAATTGGAAAGCCGGAGTTTGATAAATCGGTGGGTGATACATTTTAGAAATAGCCTGTATGGGTAAGCAAGATATAGCTATCTGATTTTCCAGCTAACTAGCTGAATTGAGTTTAAATTGAAATTTGCGCCCTTGGGTGTAATAAAATCTCACTTAGGGCGCGATGTGAATAAGTCTATTGCTCTCCGAAGGTTATTTAATTTGTTCATCTTCATCTTCATCTTCATCTTCATCTATCTCATCATGGTTGAGTTGAGATAAAGACAAAGCGCTCTTTTTTTCTTCCTTTGGCTTAGCGTCCTCTTCTTTCTTTTCCGTATCATCCTGGGTATTTAATGGATCGATAGTGGGGATCTCATGGCCTTCTTCATTCTGTGAAAGCGTATTGTTTTCATCAGCATGAACAGCAATGGCGACAAAGGTCAGGGGAATGGCAACGGCCAGGGCCAGTAGGGTACGCATAGTATGAAATAACATAAAAACCTCTCAATGTTATTTTTACGGTTATTTGTATGTTTTCCAGTCTGACCTTTTGACCGGAATAGTCTTGATAGGTTCCCGGTTCCCTTATTCCATTGCTGCATTTCAGTCAATAAATCCGGAAAAGACAGCGGCTAGCAACGATTCCAAGCCTCTTCTACATAAGGTAGAATGGCTCGTTTGGTTAAATCTGTGAGTAATTTGGGCGATGCTTGAAGTTAATCCCATCAAGGAACGTATCAAAGACCTGAGCGCACGAACTGACGTGCTTAGGGGGTATCTTTGACTACGCTCACAAAAGTGAGCGTCTGCAGGAAGTAGAGCGGGAGCTGGAAGACCCGGAAGTCTGGAATAATCCGGACAATGCCCAGGCCCTTGGCCGGGAGCGGGCGCAGCTGGAATCAGTGGTGCAAACCATTGATGAGTTGACCCAGGGGCTGCAGGATGCCGATGAATTGCTGGATATGTCTGTGGAAGAGGCAGATGAAGACGGCATTCAGGGTGTGGTGGATGAGTTGGATCTATTGGCTGAGAAACTGGAGCTGCTGGAGTTCCGGCGGATGTTCTCTGGTGAAATGGATGCCAATAATGCCTATCTGGACATTCAGGCGGGTTCCGGCGGTACTGAAGCCCAGGACTGGGCCAATATGATGTTGCGGATGTACCTCCGTTGGGGTGAAGCCCGGGGATTTAAAACGGAGCTTATTGAAGTGTCCGACGGTGAAGTTGCCGGGATTAAGTCCGCTACCGTTCAGTTCACGGGTGAGTATGCCTTTGGCTGGTTAAGAACAGAGACCGGTGTGCACCGTCTGGTAAGAAAGTCTCCCTTTGACTCCGGTAATCGTCGTCATACCTCCTTTGCCTCTGTCTTTGTATCTCCCGAGATTGATGACAATATTGAGGTTGAGATTAACCCGGCGGATCTGCGGGTGGATACTTATCGCTCCAGTGGTGCCGGTGGGCAGCACGTTAACACCACAGATTCCGCCATCCGGATTACCCATGCCCCCTCCGGTATCGTGGTACAGTGCCAGAACCAGCGCTCCCAGCATCAGAACAGGGATAAGGCCATGCAGCAGCTGAAAGCCAAGCTGTATGAGCTGGAGATGCAAAAAAGGACCGCTGAAGCCCAGGCCCTTGAAGACAGTAAGTCTGATATTGGCTGGGGAAGCCAGATTCGTTCCTATGTGCTGGATGACTCCAGAATCAAAGACCTTCGCACAGGTGTTGAAGTTCGCAATACCCAGGCTGTGCTGGATGGTGGTCTGGATAAGTTTATCGAAGCAAGTTTGAAGAAAGGGTTGTAATCCTGGCGAATACCTTCTTCTGGCAATGTCTTTGTCCAGTGCCCGTTTTTTCGAAGCCTGGGTGAAGGCAGTCAGCGATGGTCATTTACAGAAATAGAGTGATTTATGTCTGATCAAGAACAGAATATCGAAGCGCAGGAAGAGAACAGGCTGGTTGCCCTGCGTCGGGAAAAATTGGCAGCTATCCGCTCCCGGCGTGTGGCTTTTCCCAACAAATTCCGCAGGGACTCCCTGGCGGGCGATCTGCAGGAGCAGTATAAAGAGGCCTCCAAAGACGGGTTAAGCGAAGCGGGCATTCGGGTCAGTGTTGCGGGCCGCATTATGCTTAACCGTGGTGCCTTTATGGAACTGCAGGATATGTCCGGCCGTATCCAGCTTTATGTTAACCGTAAAGCCCTCGATAAAGAGACCCTGGCGGAAATCAAAACCTGGGATTTGGGCGACATTATCGGTGTAGAGGGTACCCTGCAGCGTTCCGGCAAAGGGGATCTTTATGTGGATATGGCGCAGGTTCAGCTGCTCACCAAATCCCTGCGCCCGCTGCCTGAAAAGCATAAAGGGTTGACCGATACGGAAATGCGTTATCGCCAGCGTTATGTGGACCTGATTACCAGTGAGCAGTCCCGGGATGTTTTCCGTACCCGCTCCAGAATCATTGATGGCATCCGTGAATACTTCCGCAAGCAGGACTATATGGAAGTTGAAACCCCCATGCTTCAGGTAATTCCTGGTGGTGCCACTGCCCGTCCTTTTATTACCCATCATAATGCCCTTGATATTGATATGTACCTGCGGATTGCTCCGGAGCTGTACCTGAAGCGAGTGGTTGTGGGTGGTTTTGAGCGGGTTTACGAAATTAACCGTAACTTCCGCAATGAAGGTCTGTCTACCCGTCATAATCCTGAGTTCACTATGCTTGAGTTCTATCAGGCCTATGCGGATTACAATGATATGATGGACCACACGGAAGCCATGCTGAAGGGGCTGGCTGAAGATGTGATGGGTAAAACAGCCTTTGAATACCAGGGAAAAACCATTGACTTCGGCAAGCCGTTTGCTCGTATGTCCGTGTTTGATTCTATCCTGCATTTCAACCCTGAGCTGAAGGCAGAAGATATTGATAATATGGATGCTGCCTGTAAAGTGGCTGAAAACCTGGATATTGAAGTCAAGGCTATTTGGGGACTGGGTAAGGTTCAAATTGAGATCTTTGAGAAGACCGTTGAACACCGTTTGCTGGACCCAACCTTTATTACCGATTACCCAACCGAGGTCTCTCCCCTGTCCCGTCGTAATGATGAAAATCCGTTTGTCACCGAGCGCTTTGAGTTCTTTGTTGCAGGCCGGGAGATTGCCAACGGTTTCTCAGAGTTAAATGATGCGGAAGATCAGGCTGAGCGTTTCCGTCAGCAGGTAGCAGAAAAAGATGCCGGTGATGACGAAGCCATGCACTACGATGCGGATTATATCAACGCCCTGGAGTATGGTCTGCCACCTACTGCCGGAGAGGGGATTGGTATTGACCGTCTGGTAATGCTGTTTACCGACTCTCCATCCATCAGGGATGTGCTGTTGTTCCCTCATATGCGTCCGCAATAGATTCTCATCGGGCTTTTCCTTTGCACCTCATTCCCAGCATCTCGCTGGGAATCCGAGCGCCAGCTCCGTTTTATCCTGTTAACTCCCCTCTTTAAATCATAGCCATCCATAAATAATCCCTATTTGTGACTGGCAGACCTGTAAACTCCTGCTAATTTTTAGTTTGGCATTTTGGACAGCCGTTTGTTGATAGCTTTTGCCAGTGACAAAAGCACTTGCTGGTGATTGTGTGAAGCAGGGTTGACAAGTACCGGGTTGCTATAGACAAGGAGTAGCGGTGAATCTTTTGCTAAAAAGTACTCGTTGATAACTGCCTGACGGCTGACTATCCCGGAAACGGGCTATGCCACTTTGATTATAAAACTGTATTTCCATGATCTATAACATTCAGGCAAAAGGCATTCCACTATGGACGCAACAAAAAGTGCTCAAATTAAAGCATCAGACTTGAAGTACCAGGGTCGAAAGGCCAGTCGGGCCAATAGTGAGCAACGTCGGCGTTGTATACTGGAAGCGGCATTGAGAATCGTGGTCAGGGAGGGGGTCAGGGGTGTTCGACACCGGGCGGTGGCAAAGGAGGCTGAAGTGCCTCTTTCTGCAACCACTTACTACTTTAAAGATATCTCGGATCTTATTACTGATGCTTTCACTTTATTTGTTGAAATGGGCGCAGAAAAATTTAATGCCTTTTGGGAGGAGTCGGATTCCAGGCTTCAGGAAGCGCTGGGTTCTCTGGATGGTTCTGTCCAGTCGAAACAGCTTTTTGCGGAAAATATGACAGAACTGGCCTTTAGCTATGTTCAGTTCCAACTCAGGGAACACCGGGATTATCTGATTGTGGAGCGCTCTTTTCAGCTGGAGTGTCTTCGTAATGAAAATTTGAAGCCAGTGGCTTTTCGTCATCAGCGATACCTTCTGGATAGTCTGGAACATTTTTTTGGTCGCCTTGGTTCCAATGAGGCACAAGTGGATGCCCGGCTATTCATTGCAGTGATCATGCAGGCAGAGTATGAGGCCCTGGTGATTGGAGAAGATCACTGTGCCGCCATGATTAAGGCCATGTTAAGCCGACAAATCAAGGTGATGTTAAAAGTGAGCTAAAACTGGCCAGGTTGGAAAACCGTCATTTGACAGTTCTGTGCAGGGTACGCTTTAGAAACCGGTTTGTTGACCAGACAGATATAAAGTTCCGGGTTTTTAAGCGGGTTGTGGTTTGGGGACTTTTGATGTGCTGGCTGAACGGTATAATTCCCATAATCTATAAATGGGAGTTACAGTATGCCGGACATCAGGCTTGAATCATCCTGGAAGAGCCATATCCAGGATGAGTTCAGTAAAGAATACATGCAGGCCCTCAAGGCATTTCTGGTTCAGGAAAAACAGCATGGGAAAATGATCTACCCCTGTGGTAGTGAATACTTCAGGGCTATGGATCTTACTCCCTTCGAACAGGTGAAAGTGGTTGTTTTGGGACAGGATCCTTACCATGGGCCAGGCCAGGCCCATGGTCTTAGCTTTTCAGTGAAACCGGATGTGAGGATTCCTCCCTCACTGGTCAATATGTATAAAGAGCTGCAGGATGACCTTGGTATAGCACCCGCCCGTCACGGGTTTCTTGAATATTGGGCAAAACAGGGGGTTCTGCTGCTAAACAGTGTCCTGACTGTAGAACATAAGCAGGCGGCTTCCCATCAGGGTAGAGGCTGGGAGCGTTTTACTGACAGGATGATTGCCGAGCTCAATGAGAAACGGGATAACCTGGTCTTTATCCTGTGGGGTAGTTATGCCCAGAAAAAAGGGCAGTATATTGATGAGTCAAGGCACCTGGTATTAAAGTCCGTCCATCCATCACCACTGTCGGCACATAGAGGTTTTTTTGGAAGCAAACCATTTTCCCAAACCAATGATTATCTGGCCAGTCATGGCATTGCTCCCATAGACTGGCAGCTTCCCGAACAGGTATAACAGCCGTTAGAGTGGCTAAGAGAAAGCAAGGGAAGCTAATGGGGAATAGAGGCCCAGGCTCCTCACCTTTCGGTGCTGCAGCAGGTGTTTTGATTCACCACAGAGGCACAGAGAACACAGAGGCTTATTGCTGCTATTCTTGAGGGAGCCTGGCTGAACTCATTTCAGAATTTACTGGGATAGCTCACCGCAGAGATTGATACCTATCTGTTCCCTTACCTGTTTCGGAGACATTCCCATGGAGAATAAATGGTGGAGTTTGCAGAACAGGGCTTCCGGTGTGGCATCATAGCCGCTCACCATACCGGTGCGGGCAAGGGCTGACCCTGCCGCATAACTGCCCTGGCGAACGGTGCCGCGGTGGCACTGGGTCTGATTGACAATAACCTTGCCTTTGGCGCTGGCGTCTGTCAGTACTTTCAGCAGTTCCTGATCCTGGTCGGGGCCATTACCTGTTCCATAGGTGCGTAATATAAAGGCAGAGTAGGGTTGCTGGAAGGCGGTTTCCAGCCATTGGGCTGTGATACCGGGGAACAGACACAGGGGCAATACATGGGGATCAGAATCACAGTCC
This sequence comes from Endozoicomonas sp. Mp262, assembly GCF_025643335.1. Taxonomy (NCBI): domain Bacteria; kingdom Pseudomonadati; phylum Pseudomonadota; class Gammaproteobacteria; order Oceanospirillales; family Endozoicomonadaceae; genus Endozoicomonas; species Endozoicomonas sp. Mp262. The sequence goes on from NZ_CP092489.1 coordinate 3,418,778, forward strand.
AGTAAGAACGTTTCTTTTCCCTGAGACTGCCATAACAGTTGCTCATTCAGTTCTATATGAATATCTGCCCGACCCAGCCACGGGTAGTTTGGGCTATCAAAGGCATCAAACCAGTAAGCATTGAGTTTTCTGCTGCGGTTACCCCTCATTAGTCGTCCATTGAAGTACAGGCACACTTCCTTGATACGATCGTCAGTGGCAACAGAGAGTGCGCCAACAAAGTTTTCAAGGCCATCGGTGCGCGCTTCACAAAGAGGGATTTGAGAACCGGTGAAGATGACTGGCTTGTTCAGGTTCTGTAGCATAAACGACATCATTGAACAGGAATAAGCCATGGTATCGGTACCATGCAGTACAACAAAACCGTCATAGTCCTCATAGCGGGCAGCAATATCCGAGGCAATTTGCTTCCAGTTATCGGGACGGATATTGCTGGAATCAATGAGCTGTTCATATTCAAACAGCTCAAACTCAGGCAGGCTTTTCATCACATCCGCTGGCAGCTTTTCACTGAGCAGAGCCATTAGGTTGTCACCCGGAGCATAGCCTGAATCGGTTGGCTTCATACCAATGGTTCCGCCGGTATAAGCGACGTAGATTCTTTTTGCCATCAATATCTCTCTTAAACAGCTGTTGGAAAGTGTCGTCTAAGCAAGGCTGTTGCTATTTTTCACAACACTCTTTTCCATAAGATTGTCATTAGGGGCTGGATTATAACGATTTTTTATAGTTATCACTAAAAAAACGCCCTATGCCGGTTGGCGGCACAGAGCGTTTTTTAATAAATCAAATTAACGGTTAAGCGGCTGCATAATCGCCAAGGTTTTCCTGACTTTTTACATACTTGTTATCATTTGGCCGGAATTTACCCAGGTAAGCAAACAGAATAACCAGGCCAATGCTGATAAAGCTCATCCACATATAGGGGATATAGGCAAAGGTGGACACACCCAGCAGGCCTGCCATAAAGATACCGTTATCACTCCATGGCACCATTCCGGAAGTCAGGGTTCCACCAAACTCAGCACTACGGGATAACATACGGCGGTCAGCGCCCAGGCGGTCGTAGTTTTTAGCCATAATTTTAGGTGTCAAAATAAGTGATACGTACATGGCGCTACCAAACACATTGGCCAGGAAAGCGGTGATCACTGTATAGACGGTCAGATTACCTTCATTGGTGACTTTCTTTTCGAACTGTTTGGCTATGGTTTCAAGGATGCCAACCTTATCCAGCAAGCCACCAAAGCCTAGGCCAAAAATAATCACGGCAACAGAGCCCAGCATGTTAGACATGCCACCACGGTTTAGAATGCTGTCAATAAATGCATTGCCTGAGTCAATGGTCAGTGGTGCCCAAATGGCACTCATGGCTTCCACCGGAGAACGATCCTGGAGGATGATAGCCCAGAGCATGCCCATGGCAGCACCAAATGCCAGCACCGGATAAGAGGGTAGCTTTTTGGATAGTAAGAAAAGGACAATGGCAACAGGAATAAAGGCCAATGGAGAGATTGTGAAATTCGCGTCCATTGCCGTCATAACCGCCTGCACCTGAGCCAGGTCGGCATTGCCACCGTAGCTGAAACCGGCAATAGTAAAGGCAATACCCGTTAAAACGTAAGCCGTCAGACTGATGGGAAGCATTCCTTTAATGTGGTCAACAATTTCCACTTCAGACATGGAGGATGCCAGGATAACGCTATCAGAAAGAGGGGATAGTTTGTCACCAAAATAGACGCCCGACAGTACTGCACCGGCAGTCATAGGCGCTGGGATTCCCAGACCCTGGCCAATACCCATCATGGCAATACCTGCCGTTCCGGCAGCTCCCCAGGATGTCCCTGTAGCCAGTGCAGTCATTGAGCAGATCACCATGGTGGCCAGGAGGAATACGGAAGGGTGAATGGTCATCAGCCCATAATAAATAATACTGGGTACGATACCGCCGGCGATCCAGGTGCCAACCAGTGCACCTACCGCGATCAGGATCAGTATGGCACCCATCCCCTTAAAAATACCTTCTGAAGCAGCCGCTTCCAGGTCTTTGTATTTATAGCCCAGCTTGATTCCCAGGCCCATTACCAGAAACCAGCCGATGAACAGTGCCAGCTGAATGGGGAGATTCAACTTGGCGGTAAATGAAAAGGCCAGTGCCAGGAAGGTTCCGAGAACAAGGGCAGCTTGTCCCATGGAAGGCAATGAAAGCTTCTGCTCCATCCAAACAATCTCCGTACTTCTTGACCATGGCATGTCTTTATCATCGCTGACTTATATACGTCAGTGTCTGTTAGTGTTGCCATGGTTGTTGTGAATAGATGTTAACGCGGACTGTATGCTAATCATTCAGGCTGGCGTTTTTTTGATCTAAGTCAGAAAATTGACCGAATCGATAGTCTGAGCAATAAAAATCTGACTTGGATCATTTAAGGCGAATAAAAATTGATTGATTAGTTGCCTGTTATCATTAAATTATGACTTAGTAATAATTTTTATTGTTAATAATAACTGGTTTGGCTTTTATTTTTGGATGGATTTGCTAAATCAATACTTTTCTATGCTGCTTATATGGTGAGTATTACTTTTAAGGCTGCGGCTGACCGAGAGGGTTGGCGTGATTGCGAAAGGTAAAAATAAAATAGAATAAAGGTGATCATCGGGTGGAACCAGGCCAAAAAACTCAGAATAATAGCCCGCTAGCCCAGCCTCAGCCTAAAACTGATAATAAAGCTCAACGCAGAGGGCGTTTGGGGTATAGGCGTGTTCGTTGGTGGAGGTCAGCAGGGCGGTTACAAAAATTAGCCGAGATAGCCGAGCGAATCCCGTTGCTGGGGAGGATGATCGTACTCACAAGGCAGGTCACCTCCATAAGAAAAAAGGATCCGGATCTTAAGGAGGGGGATTTTTGGGTTGAGGAGGAACTTCCTGTTGATATCAACAAGCTTCAGGGCATTGTAGAGGATTCGGCCATTGCCCAGCTACCCTATGATCTAAACTGGGATCGTGTCCGGGAGGCTGAAACCTCGCTCAACAGGAGTTCAGTGAATGCGCCAGGAGGGCAGGGCTTAAGGCTAACCAGGCACCAGCCGGAATCAGGTATTTTTCATATGCTGATGGATATGAAAAGCAGAGAGGACGCTGAAGTTAAGGATAAATTATTTAAAGGATTGAGGTTATCACCATCGGGTGTGCTGTTTGATGAAACAACGGGATTGTCAGCATTAATGGTAAGATCCCGGAATGATAATCAGTTGAAGGTTCATAATTTTCTGGTGGAAAATGATCCCGTGAATACCCCTAAAGGCTATAAGTTATTTCATAAGCAGTTCAAGTTGGGCCTTATTGGTAAGCGAACGATTATTAAAGGGCAGAAGGAAACGGGAAAGAATAGTTTATACGGGCGTCACTCCTGGTCCCATCTACATTATGTTGCGGCAGTGAAAAAGCGTTACAGGCAGTTGCCTGAGCCACAGAAACCGTTTCCAAACCGGCCGTTTGATAAGGAATAGCACCTGATGCCATTCCTCCTGGTGTCCGATGGACTGTTAAATTAAAGCCGCTCTTTGAGTCCTGATACCCGTTCGGTGGGCATTTTGATGGCCTTTGTTAAAATGGTGCTGCTGCAAAATAGATCCAGCTTTTTCTTGGCCCGGGTAATGCCGGTATAAACCAGTTCCCTTGTGACCACCGGATTAAACTGTTCTGGAAGCACCATTACTGTATGCTCAAATTCTGATCCCTGGCTTTTATGAACGGTCATGGCAAAAACGGTTTCGTGCTCCGGAAGCCTGCTGGGAATCAAGTGCTTAAGAGTGCCATCGGGAAGTTCAAAAACAACCCTGAGTCGTCCGTCAGAATCTTTAAGGGTAATACCAATGTCGCCGTTAAATAAACCGAGGGCATAGTCATTACGACTGATAAGTACAGGCCGGCCCGGATACCAGATACCCTCCGCATCAACCAACTGGTGATAGGCCAGTGCTGAACGAATGGCCTGGTTTAGGCCGACTACGCCATACCGTCCTTCCCTCAAGGCGCAGAGCAGCTGGAAGCGATTAAAGGCTTTCAGAATGTTCCTATCCTGCTCACCGGCCTGAATCAGGGATAAGTACTGTTGATAGCCTCTAACACAGAGATTGATAAGGTGCGGGTAACCTGTTTTGTCATTATCCATGGGATGCAGGGTGATATCTGAAAAGCCCCGGGACAGGGTTCGTTTCAGGTCAGTCAGGTTACCGGTATTGACGGCATTAGCCAAACTACCAATACCTGACCGTGCGTCAAAGCGATAACTTTTTTGTAGCAGGCAGAGGCTATTATGAATAGCTTTTCCATCCTGCTGACTGTGCTCTGACAGATCAAACCCTGTCAGTTGCTCCAGAACCCGGGTTTGATCAGGGGAGTATCCCCCTCCGGCGGCAGCGCAAATATCACCCAGTACACTCCCGGCCTCCACGGATGCCAACTGATCTCTATCGCCTATTAAAATTAAACGTGCATGGCTTGGTAATGCTTCAAGCAGACGGCTCATAAGTGGCAAGTCGATCATCGAAGCTTCATCTATAACAAGAATATCCAAATGCAGGGGATTATTCCGGTTATGCTTAAAGCCCGGACGCCCTGGCAGAACACCCAGCAGGCGATGAAGCGTACCGGCCTCCGCAGGAATGGTATTTTTTACCTCTGCCGTACAGTCCAGTTGCAGGCGGGCACTGCCAATAGACTCCGTGAGCCGTGCGGCAGCCTTGCCGGTAGGGGCAACCAGCTTAATGATGGGGGTACTGTCTTTGGCTTGGCTCAGCTCCACTAACAGGGCGAGTAGCCGGGTGACGGTTGTGGTTTTGCCTGTACCGGGACCACCGCTGATTACCGAGAAGTTTCGGGTTGTGGCAAGGGCGGCAGAGATCTTTTGCCAGTTGAGGCAGCAGTGGCCGGGAATGTGTTTATCCAGTGCCTTCAGGTCTGAGCCACTATTGGCAACGCTGATGCAGTTAACAACAGACTCCCAGTTGATGACGCTGACTTTTGTGTCTTCAATATCAAGCCATTTTATCAATGCCTGTTGAATGGCTTCGGAATTTTGCAGGGATTGGCACTGGCCTAAAATAAAGTGGTAATCCCTTCGAAACAGTCGATCAAGTATCAGGCTGGCGGCTGGTATTTCGACCTTGATACTATTGCGGCTGTTAAGGTAGTGGGCCACTTGGGTTTCGTATTGCCAGTAGCGATAAAGATAGAGGCGCTGATTGTCAATCACCAGCGGGGTTGGCTGGCTACCCTCTCCCACCTCGGGTAACTGCTGCAAATAGTCTGACCACTGGGGTATATCAACATCAATATTTGCTGCCAGCTGAAGGCTAAGGTCTTTATTGAGTCCAAATAAACGATCATGACTGATTTGTTTCAGGGACAGGCAGACATTTCCCAGTCCCAGTTGATGGCTCACCAGGGCGCTGGCCAGGGTCAGGACTTTATCGTTGTTCAAGCTATTGATAAAACGGGCAAACTGGTAATCCAGTGGGCGAATCTGGCGGTCATGGGCCAGCTGTTTCAAAAGCTCAAGCATGCCTGTACTCCTGCAAACTGTTGATCTAATGTGCCTGAAAACAGGGCATCCAGCTTTTCAATAAACTGTTTGTGAGGTCGGTGTTGATAAATGCCATGGCGTTCGGGGTCATCGGTGCGGACACCCCGAAGAAACAGATAAAAGACACCGCCAAAATGGTTGTCATAGTGGTAATCAGGCAACCGCTGTTTCAAGAGTCGGTGCAGAGCCAGAGAGTAGAGCTGGTATTGCAGGTCATAGCGATGGTCAATCATGGCCTGTGCCATATGGGTCTGGGAGTAGTCGTCAGTGCAGTCGCCCAGCCAGTTAGACTTGTAATCCAGTACATACCACTTGCCCTGGTACTCAAAAGTCAGGTCGATAAAGCCTTTCAGCATGCCCTTAACCTGCTGGAAATCCAGTTTACATGCCTGGGCGCTTAAGGGATCGTGTTGGGTCATCAGCTGGTTCAGGGCACTGGCCTGTAGCTGGTGGATGGGCAGAAAGAACTCCATTTCCACTTTACGGTGATGTTCCGGAATATCAGCCAGCTTCATATTTATTCCATCAAGGGATGATTGCAGGCAATTTTCCAGCATCGTCACCAGGACGGGGCTCCAGTGTTCCTCAAATCCCTCTTTTAACAGCATTTCCTGAACCTGGGTATCCAGTTTGTCCTTATCGGTTTCACTGAAATCCACTGTTTCAAACAGTGTGTGAAGAAAGGTGCCGGGTCGGGCGCCTTTAGGGAAATTAAACAGATTCAGTTTATCACCCTGACTTAAGGGAGCTGCCTGGCTTGACTGAGGCTCCAGATACACCTCCATATCATGGCCTGCCGCCTCCTGGCTGGCATCAGGGTCCACAGTTTCTGATGGAAGCACGGTGATTTCCGGGTGTGAATGGGCGGTGGCATGTTTAGAAAGGGCCGAATAACTGGTAACCCACCAATCTTTTTCAATATGGCCTGTAAACGCCCTGGCCTGAAGGTTGGGCTGCTGATCCCCTGAGGGTTGATATCTTGGCAGTGGGGTGGCTGGCGGAGTACTGATGGCAAAAGCCGGGTTGCCTTCAGTGAGTTGTTCGAGAATGGTGCCTAAATCGGAGGCTTCAATTTCCTGACCGTTTGCCAGCAACCGGCCCAGTGCTGACCGATGAAGGTCGGTGGGGTTGTTTCTGCCACCGGCCTTGACGGGAGCCAAGCCGATATAGCAGGTGTGTACGGAACGGGTGAGAGCAACATATAAAAGACGAAGGTCTTCTGCCAGGCGTTCTTTTTCCGCATATTCCCTAGCCTGGTCAGGAGAAGAAAGGTCAAGAATAGCCTGGCGGCTTTTCTCATCGTGATAGAGCGGTTGTCTTTCTTTCTGCCATAAGCAGGGAAAGGGCAAGAAAACCACATTGTATTCCAGCCCTTTGGACTTATGGATAGTGACGATTTTTACCAGGTTTCTTTCACTTTCCAAATGAAGTTGCTGTTCGGCCGCATCTTTATTGGGTGACTCAATGGCTTCGGTAAACCAGCGTAACAGCCCATGCTGGCTTTCCTGTTCAAGAGCTGCTGCGGCCAGCAGCTCACCCAAATGAAGCAGGTCGGTGAGGCGACGCTCACCCAATTCATCGGCCAGCAGGTTCTCGGCAACTTTCCGCTGGTGGATCAGCCTTCGTAGCATGGGCAGAACACCACGTTCCATCCAGAGTTGCTGATAGCCCGTGAATTCTTCTACAGTATGTTCCCAGACCTGCTCGTCATGGTTGAGCCGGTCAAGACTGGCTGCATCCAGTGCCAGTAGTGGCGTAGCCAGGGCAGCCCTGAGGGCTCTTTCATCGGTTGGCATCAGGCAGGCCAATAATAGCCTTTGAATATCCACGGCTTCCTGGCAGGCAAAGACGGAGTCACTGTTACTCATATAAACACTGGCAATACCCTGTTGCGCCAGGCTTTCGCGGATACGCTGGCCTTCTGCTTTTTTGCGTACCAGTACAGCAATATCACCCGCTTGCAGCGGACGGCTGTGTCCGTCTTCCATGATGAGGCAGTTATTATGATTGGCTAACGTCAGTAATCGGTTAATTTCCGTTGCTGTGGCCAGGCTCATGGTATCCTGGTATTCCGTATTGCCCACCACATCATCTCTGTCCATGAACCAGAGTTGTCCGGCGGGTAAAGGCTGACCATTAATTAACAGGGATTTATGCTGTCCCTTTTCTGAGGCAGCAACGGGATGAAAGGGAATATCATCTTCATAGATAAAGGGTGCTTTCGCTTGCTGGAAGATGCGGTTAACCGCTGCAATCATGACACTGGAGGAACGCCAGTTGGTGTCCAGGGTATAGTGAGCGTTAACCTGTTCACGGGCGGCCATATAGGTGAATATATCGGCACCCCGAAAAGCATAGATGGCCTGTTTGGGGTCACCGATCATAAACAGGCCGGCTTTGGTGTCCTGGCTATGGCCATTTTTGTTTTGGCTATCAATATAAATGGTTTTAAAAATGGTGTACTGCAGGGGATCGGTATCCTGAAACTCATCAATCATTGCCACGGGAAACTGCTTTAAAATGGCCTCGGCTAGCAGTCGATCCGGATCATTTTCAAGGGCAGTGGCCAGATTATTCAGTAAATCGTCAAAGGAGAATACATGGCGGGCCGCTTTCAGCTGGGCTCGCTGCTGCTGGATGCTAATCAGGGCGTTGTTAAGGACTAAGCCCTTAAATGCCTCTTTGACCGTGGCAGGGTTATTCAGCAGTTCATCAATTTTTGCGAAGACCGGATGGTCAGGCAGGGTTCCCGACTTTGTCAGGGCTTTCTTCAGGCTGGCAGTACCATAGATCTCCCAGCTTTCTGTTGATTTATCATTGAGACTGGGAACCAGTTCGCTACCCCGAACAAAGGCCTCCATTTTTTCAAGCCGGGTAACAGGCTTGCTGTTGCCTTTCAGGCCTGCTGCCTTAAGTTGTTTGTGAATGTCTTCCATGTTTTCCAGCCATAGTTTTTTAACAGCGAGGGCTGGCTCTATATAGTGTTTATAAAATGACGTGATGGAGTCTGGCAGGGTGCTGGCATTGACCTGTAGGTTTGGTTTATTCAGCCAGGGGCGAACCGCCGCCAGAAGTTTCCCCGGGGAAGGCCACAATTTTCTTGCCAGGGCAATCAGGGGTTTATCCAGGGGATAGAGGGTGCGTCGCCAGAAATCCGCGGCACTGATTTCCAGTAACATGTTTTCGTCGGAAACCAGCTCGCTGGAGAACAGGGTACCACTTTCAAAGGCATGCTGTTTCAGCATACGCTGGCAAAAACCATGGATGGTAAAAATGGCAGCTTCATCCATCTGGCGTTCAGCAGCCAGCAGGAGTTCAATACGCTCAGGGTGACGGTCCAGATCGTTAATCAGGTCCTGGATAAAGGGGTCATCACTTTTTCCTTCGATAAACGCCATGCGGGTATCGTGTATTCGTGCCCGGATGCGATCCCTTAACTCACCAGTGGCGGCTTCGGTGAAGGTTACTACCAGAATCTGGTCAACGCCCAGTGCCCGGGAGTGGCCGCTGGCCTCTCCCTGCTTATGGGTTTCACCGTGACCCAGTACCAGCCTTAAATAGAGATTGGCAATGGTATAGGTTTTCCCTGTGCCCGCGCTGGCTTCTATAAGGCGAATGCCGTGTAGGGGAAAGTTGCGGGCATTGAGCGGGGAGACAGAACCTGTTGTATTATTCATTATTGCCCCTCTACCTGGTGCTGTAGGGCGGGAAATAGCACTTCCCTGGCCAGAGTCGTCATTTCAGAAAAACTGTCCTCAAAGCTTGGATAGATGCGGGCAATATAAGGGTCTGAACCTTCAGCAAACGAACCTTTGCTGTATTGATTGCCTTCAAAACACAAGCGAGCTTTGTCCTTGGCCTTATCAGGATCGCTCTGATCCAGCCAGGCCATCGCCGTTTCTGTAAACAAGGGTAAGGGGTGCTGTAATCCTTCCTTATAAACAGTAATGACCTTTTCAAGGTATTGGCCTGCCTGTTTTGTGGACAGATTTTCGAAGATAATTTGCTGGTACTCCTCCTTCTTCTGTTGGAGGCCAACTATGCGGGTAACACCTTGCTGGCCCATTGAGCAGTAACAAAGGTGTTCAATCCAGCCCAGCAGAATATCCCTGGCTTTAATGGAAGCCGGGCGATAGCGAATGAGTCCCCCTTCAAAATGCCCACTTAACCAGCCTGAAATCTCCATACCCGCCAAGGTGATAGTAACGTCGATATCCTGCTTCGGTGTTGATAGTAAAGGAGTGAGAAAGGCGGCAATACAGGTCGTGGCCTTGACCTGTTCATCCAGCAAGAGCTCTCCAAAAGCCCCATAGGGGAGGGCTCCCCTGGCACTTTGGTGCTTTAGCACCGTATTCGGGCTGTCACCACGGATAAGCGTATCGAGTAACTCTTGCTTTAGGTGGTAACGCTCCAGAGTATCCAGCTCGAAAGGCTCATTTTCCTCCAGCGCCTGCTCATCCTGGTCAAAGAATACCTTGAGCCGGGTGTTACAGAAATGTTTGCACGGGCTGCGATAGAAACGTAGCAGTTCGCTTAACTCCAGTTCGTTAGCCGTTTCCATCACCTGCAAAGGTCGGCCCATAAAAGCTGCTGGTTTTTCACCCTGATGGTTGGCGGCAGGCAGCCATTCTCGGGCATAACTGAATACCTTGCCATTGTGATCCTGATTTTCAGGTGGAAATGATCGGGGGCTGAATGCCTGTAGCGAGTGTTCCCTGACAAGATGATCCTTTAGTGTTTTTCCTGCTATTTCAAAGCCCTGTTCGCAATAGTTAATGAGTTCTGTTACCAGAACGGAGGGCGCCCGTAGGGAGTTGTCCAGAATGCTGCGCCCGGCATAGCTGATATAGAATCGGTCCTGTGCCGAGAGCAAGGCTTCCAGAAACAGGTAACGGTCATCCTCCCGGCGAGAGCGGTCGCCCCGGCGACTGTGCTTGGCGATAAGGTCAAACCCTGCCGGTGCGATGCTTCTCGGGTAAGCACCATCATTCATGCCCAGCAGGCAGACCACTTTGAAGGGAATGGAACGCATGGGCATGAGTGTGCAGAAATTAAGCTTTCCTGCGAGAAAGCGCTGGCTGCTTCGTTCATTGCTAATGCGTTCATTCAGATAGCTAACCAGAATAGCTTTTGATAGAGGTTCCCGATGGTCAGCATCCTGAAGTTGTTCATGAAGGTGGTCAAGGGCATCCCGTACGGATTTCAGTGCATACTCGTCCGATTCATCCGGGGTAAAAAACTGTTCCAGTAGCTGGTTGATATAGCGTATCCACTCATCAATTTGGCGTTCTGTATCCAGTGTTTCCGATAACCATTGGATTTGCTCAATAAAATCAGCCAGCTGACCGCTCAAACTGGCGTTAATACCCTGGACGGAATCAAAGGGCAGAATATGGCTATGAATACCACTCTCTTCAGGCATGGCATAGCCCAGCAGCATCCGTCGCAGGCCAAATGCCCAGGTGTTCACGGGCATGGAGGGTAATTCAAAATGCTGTTGCTGTTTTTGGTCCAACCCCCAGCGGACACCCACCTCATGGACCCAGCCCCGGAGGGTTTCCAGGCCATTCTGGTCAATATCAAACCGTCGCTGTAATGCGGGAATTTCCAGCAGTTCAAGCAGTTCCGGAGCAGAGCATCGGCTGTTGTTGAGTTCCAGGAGCTTAAGAATGCCCAGTAACACGGGGTGCTCATTACGGGCACTGCGATCGGAAATAGAATAGGGAATGTAGCGGCGGTCATGCTTGTCCAGGCTGCCAAATACCGCCTGAATCCAGGGCGTGTAGGTGTCCACATCGGGGAGCATCACTACGATATCTTTGGGGGACAGTGCCGGGTTATGGTCAAACAGATCCAGTAAATGATCATGCAGGACTTCCACCTCCCTTAGTCCTGAATGACAGCTGTGAATCTCTATGGAGCAGTCTGTTCCTGGTATCGGTTTTTTTGAGTCTTGGCTGGAGCTGTCAATCAGCTCCAGTATATCTTCCTGGATTTGTTGGAGGAGTGTACCGGGGTTGATATCAACAAAGGCGTCAATATCCCCGGCTTCCATTTCATGGATTTGATAGAGATAGTCCCGTCCTAACTTGCCCATGGAGGCCAGTAGTGGATTACTGGTTTCCTGACTATCAGGTTGCGATTTGATAAACGATGTTTGACGTTCTTGCCCGGTAATATCTCCTGCTATATGCAGTGAAAAATTTCGTGATTTAAGTTTTGCCAGGTATTTCGGGTCTTTGATATCGCCCCAGAAATAGCGGCAGGGGTTAGTGACCATCAGGTGAATGTCGGTTTGCTGTCCCAGAGCCTGTAAGGATTCCACAAAGTGGGGGGGCAGGGCGGAAATACCAAAAACAAAGAGCCGTTCGGGAAGTTTGTCTTTGAATGTCCCTTCCGTCATTAATTGATTAAACTGTTCATGCATATTGGCCCGGTGCCAGTGGGACTGCCCCATATCGCTGGTTTTTTTTACCAGGGCACGCCACAGTTCAGGTTGCCAGGGGTGATTCGCCGTGATGTCGGAAATATTATCATGGGCCTCCCAGCGCAAGATCCAGTCAGGCCGGTAGACCAGGTACTGGTCAAAAATGTCGGCTATTTTCCCTGCCAGCTGGTAGCTTTTTAAGTGGCCCTGGTCATCAGCAAGGTAGTTTCTTAAGGCAGCAAAACTTTCATTGTCCAGCAGTTGATTGACCAGGGTCATGATTTTCCAGGTCATGGCCTCTTTATTAAATGCTGAACGTTTGGGTACCTCGGGTAAAACCTGTACGTACATCTGCCAGAGAAAACTGGCGGGCAGGGGGAAGTTAATGGATGCAGCTATACCCAGTCCTTCAGCCAGTTGTAGTCGCAACCACTGGGCCATACCGGGACTTTGTACAAGAATCTGCTCATCTGCCAGGGGATTGGCTGGCGGGTTTTTGGCAATCAGTGCAACAAGAAGATCTTTCAGGACATCCAGACGGTTTGAATGATAAATCGTTAACACGGTGGTGGAATCCGTTACAAAACAGTAGTTGTATACAGCCTGGATAGGATTATGCCATACCTTTTCTTCTCATGGCCTGTATCAGATTGGTCTTTTTCTTTTTTCGAGAGGTGGGGGTTGATGTGCTTGGGCTGTAATGGGTGAGTATTGCATGTTCTGCTTGCTGAAGCAGTGCTTTATTAGGTTTGGTATTCTGTATGTAGCGAGCACCACAGCCCTCCTTAATATGCAGCTTGTTTTTCAGGCTGGATACAGCCTCCATAAGAGACAGGGCTTCCTGGACTTTATTTTTACTGATATCCAGTTGTTTTTTTGCTGATTCTTCTACTATATCCATTAAGTGATCTACCTATTAGGGTGGGGGAATCAATAGGCTCATAAAAAGTAAGTTTAGTACATGAAACAGTGATGCGTATGGGCTGCAAGGAGGGGGTTCTGTAGAAAAATTCAATATTAACAGGGGTATATGACCATCATTTAAGGTTAGAATAGGGAGGACTGTCAGAGGGTGCGATTGGGTACTTTTTCGTCATAGCTATTAATCTGTTGCTAATGCTGTTTGGGCCGCCATGCTGTACGCCTTAAAATGTGATTTTTATTTCCTTTCCCGTAAAGTGCCCTGTGCTTTAAGGCTCTTCATACTCTTTTTGCTGGTAGTGCTTCCTGCCAGCGTTCTTGCCAAGGCAGCTGACGTAGATTTATCCCCTGGCTTACCATCGATCTCTGATAAAAATGTGATAACCCAGCCCTTTAAAATTGGTTATTATCACGATGATGCTCCCTGGATGTATACCAATGATGCGGGCAAGCCTGACGGGATGGTTCTTGATCTTTGGAAGGAATGGTCAGCAAAGTCCGGGATTCCCATTACCTTTTTGGCGGTGTCAAAGAATAAGGCGCTCAGTAGGTTGGAACGGTCTGATATTGATGCTATCGCTCTGATTGGTCCTGAAGCCCAGGATGATTCATTCCCTATGACAGAGGCAGTCCTTCTTGAGGGAAAGCCGGTTTTATTTGTAGAAAAATTACATGCCAGGGGTTCTCTGGATGAAGTCTTTAAAGTAGCCAGGGTTGGCTTTCTTCGTTCAGAAGGTCTGGAAAGATCATTAAGGCAGCGATACCCCCATGCTCGCCTGGTACCCTTTCGCTCTCACAGGGCACTTATTGATGCCGCTTCAGAACAGGAGATTGATGCGGTTATTGGTGGGGAATATGCTCTCCGCTATCATTTAAATAGCAGGGGGATTATTAACGATTATAAAGCTCTGGAAACAGATTTTGACAGTATCAAAATATCGGCTGGCATTGCCCGTAGCCGGGTTGATATAAAAGAGAAAGTAGAGTCAGGTATGGCCAGTCTTAGCCCTGGGGTTGCTTCGGCTATTGTTAAAAAATGGCTTGGCTTCGATCCCGGGAATCAAGAAAGCCTGGTGATTGCCCTGAATGCTTCCCTTGCCCCGCTTTCATTTATTAACGCCCTTGGTAAGCCAGCTGGCCTGATTGTTGATATCTGGAAATTATGGTCAGAAAAAACAGGTAAGCCCATCCGCTTCCGTGCCAGTAGTTTGCCAGAGTCTCTTTTGGCTCTTCGGGAGGGGAAGGTGGATGTTCATGCTGCGCTGTCTCCTTCTTCCGGGCGCCATCAATGGTTACAGGTTTCTAACCCATATTATGGCTCAAGCTATCGAATCTATTATCGAGCCGGTTTGCGTTCCGATGATCCGGGAACAAATCTTGATAATCGGCTTTTGGGGATTGTGGCAAGTTCCAGTCATGTTGACTTTGTAAAACGCTGGTTACCAGGCGCAAAGATTCAGGTGAGGGATAATATCCAGGGGCTGATACAGTCGCTCTTTAAAGGCGAAATTGATGCCTTTATTGCTGAGCCTGTGGTGGTGCAATCGGCATTAAACCGCCTGGATCTGGTGGGTGAAGTGGTTTGTAGTAAGTACTTTAACCTTAATGAGGCTGTCAGTGCCGGGGTGCTTGCTGAACGGGGACCTCAGCTGTTGCCCTTGATCAATGAAGGGTTTAGTGCCATATCTCTGGATGAGTTCAGAAAACTGGAAGAGCGCTGGATTGTTAATAGTAATAACCGTTATTTCCATAAGTCAGGTATTAACATCCCCCTAACGGATGAAGAGCGTCGCTGGATAGCAAGAAACCCTGTTATCAGCATGATTTTGGAAAAAGATGCCCCTCCTTTTTCTTTTCTGGATGATCAGGGGGAACTCCAGGGGATTGCCATCGATTATCTCAAATTGATCGAAGAGCGTTTGGGTATCACCTTTCAGATTAGTATGGATTATAACTGGCCTGAAGGGTTGAGCATGGCCTATCGCCATGAGGTGGATGGCATTGGCTTGATACACAAAACCGATGAGCGAGCCAGGTATCTGGACTTTACTCGCCCTTTACTGAAAGTCCCAACCGTTATTATTGTTAGAAACTCGGACAAAAGTATTCGTTCAACCAGAAACCTGGGTGGCAAGAATGTGGGCTATGTGCCTGGCTATACCATCTATGACCAGTTCAGGAAAAAGTACCCTGCCATACGGTTTAAACAGGTAGCCTCCATTGCCAGCGGGCTAAACCGGGTTTCCAGTGGAAATCTGGATGCCATGATTGTCAATCTGGCATCAGCCAGCCATGAAATAGACCGCCTTAAAATAACCAATCTACAGATTATTGGCGAGGCGGGGTTTGATTATGAGTTTCGTTTAGGCAACCGAAATGACAAACCGGTATTAGCCGCCATTCTCGAAAAAGCGGTAGAGAGTATTTCTCCTGAAGATAAGGAAGAAATTGAAAGTAGCTGGATCTCTATCCATCCCGGTAGCTGGAAACCGAATAAAGAACTATTCATCGGATTGTTACTGGTTCTTGTTACCCTGATTCTGATTATTTACTGGAACCGCAGGCTAACCCTGGAAATTGCTGAAAGGGAGAAAGTAGAGGAAGAGCTAAAGTCACGTTCCGAGCTGGATCGTTTGCTTAGCCCGGATATTTCATAAAGCAGCAGAAACACCACCCCAGACCACTCAATTTTGACTTTGCTGTGGGGCTGCTGCTTTATTTTCTGTGACAAAAGCTCTTCAGGCTCCGACTCGGCTCCAATCTGAATAATTATCAGTCAATTTGGCTTTTTCAGGACAAATGAATACCCCAAACTACTCTCGTCTGGTCACCATTTGATTAGATTGGGCGTTATTAAGAGTACTATCCGGGCCGAGGCAGCGGCATTAGATAAAAGACCTCCGTTACATGCTGTAAAAGCTTCTTGAACGGGCAGCAGCGGGGTAGGTGTAGTTTGATTCGGTCTTTGTACTCAACCACTTTGACCGCTACTTTGCAGAGCTTTGTTATCACCGTTGATGGCTGGGCTTTCTCCAGCTCTGTTCCTTTCAGAGCCTTGATTCTTAACTCGTAGTGCAAGACGTAAGCCGCACAGGCATAAAATAGCCTCAGGTGATTTGCCAGAAAGCGTTGATCCGACAACCTGTCACCGGACAGGTCGCTTTTCAGGTGCTTAATGAAATTCTCATCCTGCCCCCTTGGGCAGTACAAATCTTCATAAATCACCTCAGAGGAAGCCTCTTTGATCGATGTGACAATAAAGCGGGGATTGTCGCCTTTCTGGTTAACCTCGGCCTTATAGATTATCCGGGTATCCAGCCCCTTCCAGCTTTTAGCCTGATAGTCGGCCTCTCCGTACAGCCTGAGTCGCTCAGGCTCTGGCATATCGTTCAACTTTGCCAGCGCCGTTTTGGTCTTGAGAGCCTGACGAGCCTCACCCAGCAGCTCTTTGGCTTTGGGGCGTAAGGCTGTTTTATGACCAGCACCCTTGCCCAGCACATAATCAGAATGCTTGTTAGCCTGAACAATATGCATTAATTCAGGTTGGGCAAAATGACTGTCACCACGTACCAGCAAATGGGTTTTCGGCCACCGTTTACGGATGAGCGTGATGATGCGCTTGAGAATAGCAGCGTTTTCCTTGCCTGTCGGGGTCTTGCCCGGACGCAGGATAGCCGTGATCAGCTTGCCACTGAGCCCTTCAAAAACCAGTAAAGGCAGGTAACAATAATCCTGATATTTTGCGTTAAACAGATTCATTTGCTGACCACCATGAGTAATGGCGGGCGTGTGATCAAGATCAATCACAATAGCCATGGGCGGCACGTCGTAACTGGCGATAAAATGGTGAACAAACGCCTCGGCCATCCGATAAATATCCTTGCGCCGCATGGACTGCCCCAGTCGTGTGTAGGTGGGGGAAGACGCCATATGGTTATCCTCATCCAAAGGATTTTTTCCGACAGCCAGCTTGAGCATTGGGTCTTTGCGCAGGCGGTTGCTGTCGTTAGCATCCTCATAACCACAAGCCATTTGCAAGATTCGCTGAACCAGAAGGTCTTGCAGGGAGTGGTCAATGTAGGCTGGGTGGCGCTTGTCATCAATGCTCTGGCTCAGCCTGGAAATAAGTCCGCTATGCAGCAGGGTTTCCCGTAACAAAAGCGCACCAAAATCTGAAGATAACGCCCCGCCATTGAAGTCGGCACGGACAGTTTTGCCATTTGAGGGGTGAAAACGAAGCTGTTCTTGTGTAGATTGAGTCATGGCAAGTTCCGGTTTGCTTTTTCCGAAGCATTTTTTTGGTCGACCCAATCATATCAAGTGGTTGGGCGGAACTTGCCTTTATTTATGAAATATCCGGGTTAGTAATTTATCCAGGCAATTTATTGATAAACCCTTTGGGGAGACTATTGAGTTCTTTTTAAAAGAACTCGCTGAATATATGCAGGCTGAGACTGCATTTATTGTGTCATGGGATAATCCGCCGACAATAGAGGCATTCTGGAGTGTGCTGCCTGATATGGGACCGGATACCCTGCTGCCTATTCTTGAGCATGATATCAAGAAAATGGGTAAGGGGATCCAGCGTGGCTGTATCATTACCCAGGAAAACCTCAGGGAAGCGGGTAATGCCAAAGGTGTTGCAGCAATGCAAGGTGTTGGTATCGATAATGCCATCTATACCCCGATGATTCTATTTGGCGATACCGCTGGGGGAATAGGGTTACTTAACCGGCCCAATGCCCGGGAGATTCTGGATGATGAAATTGATCTCTTGAGACGGGTGGGGGAATTGTTGGCTGTGGCCAGGGCAAGGCAAAAGTCAGATGATGCTTTGCGTCAAAGTGAAGAGCGCTATCAGCTGGCTATGGATGCTGCATCCGATGGGCTTTGGGACTGGGATGTGGCAGGGGATAAAATTTATTTCAGTCCTCGATACCAGACAATACTCGGATTCCAGCCAGGGGAATTATTGAATACCCCCAGTGCCTGGCGACGAATGATTCATCCTCAGGACAAAAGCAAAACTGTGGCATTTTATGAGGAGATGTTTGCCTCCTGTGACGCCGCATTCCAGTCTGTTTTCCGGGCCCGGAGAAAGGATGGCAGCTATGCTACGGTCCGAACCAAAGGAAAGGTGGTTTTTCGGGGAGAAAATGGTGAGCCCCTGAGGGCTCTTGGCACGTTGGTAGATATTACGGAGCAGCGGGAGAGGGAAAGAGAGCTTTCAATGTCCCGCTTTTCACTGGATAGTGCGGCAGATTATATTCACTGGTTCCGGAAAGATGGCAGTCATAAGTATGCTAACGAATCGGCTTGTAAGGCTCTTGGCTATTCCCTGGGCGAGCTGATGAAAAAAACCATTATGGATATTAATCCGGCGGTTACAGTAACATCCTGGGCTCGCCTCTGGGATCAGCTGACCCGGCAAAGGGATATGACCTATGAAACCCTGAGAATGACAGCGGATGGTCGAGTGTTTCCGGTGGAAGTTACCGCCAACTATATGGAGTATGAAGGGGAGGGCTACCTGTTTGCCAGTGGCAGGAATATAACAGATAGAAAACAGGCTGAGGATGCCCTCCATAAGGCCAAGGAAGCTGCTGACCAGGCTAACCAGGCGAAGAGTAACTTTCTCGCTAACATGAGCCATGAGATCCGTACGCCAATGAATGCCATTATTGGTTTAAGCCATCTTGTCCAGAAAACGGAGTTGAGCAACAGGCAGCTGGATTACATTAACAAAATTCAGTCTTCTGCCCATGCCTTACTGGGGATTATTAATGATATCCTCGACTTTTCCAGAATTGAGGCAGGTAAACTCAATATGGAGTCCATTGAATTTGACCTCGGTGAAGTTTTCGATAATCTGTACAGCCTGAGCAGTATCAAGGCTGAAGAAAAAGGTATTTACCTGGTTTATGATATCGCCTCAGATGTACCACGACACCTGAAAGGGGATCCCTTAAGGCTGGGGCAGGTGCTGATTAATCTGACCCATAACGCGCTTAAATTCACCCACGAAGGGGAGGTGAGCATTCAGGTGCGCCTGCTGAGTAAGGACAAGGGTGGGCATGCCGCCACACTGGAATTTAAAGTCTCTGACACAGGCATTGGTATTAGCCACGAACATCAGTCTAGATTATTTGATTCGTTTTCCCAGGTTGATGGCTCAACAACGCGGAAATTTGGTGGAACAGGTCTGGGATTAGCCATTAGCCGTAGCCTGGTCAATATGATGGGTGGAGATATTGCGGTTAATTCGCAGCTGAACAAGGGAAGTGAGTTCCGGTTTACCGTTAATTTAGGGATTGCAAGGCAGCTTTCTATCACCCGGAAGGCGCTTAAAGGGGTGAATGCACTGGTTGTTGATGATAACCCGGAGGCTCGGGAGTTTTTAATCAGTCAGCTAAAAGACTTCGGTTGCCATGCCCTCGAAGCAGAGAATAGTAGTCAGGCGTTGCATCTTCTAAAGAAATGGAATGCACCGGAACAGGAAAATAAACCGATTTCAGTGGCCTTGCTGGATTGGCGGATGCCGGATACGGACGGTATTGAACTGGCTAAAAAAATCAAGAACATGCCGTTAAAGCAGGAGCCAGCTCTGATTATGGTGTCTGCCTATGGAAGGGAGGAGGTTATTGCCCGGGCCTCCGGCAAGGTGGATGCTTTCCTGATTAAGCCGGTCACCAGTTCCATTTTGATAGAGACTATCCTTCGGACACTGAATAGTCAAAGCGAGCAAACCAGGAATACACAGTCAACAGGGGCTACCAGGAATAAGATGTATTCAGGGAAGTTGCTGTTGGTTGAGGATAATGAAATTAACCGGCAGGTGGCTAGAGAACTGCTGGAGGCCTTGGGAATCCGTACTGAGCTGGCTGTGAATGGTCGGGAAGCGGTGGAAAGGGTTCAGCAGGAAGACTTTAGCCTGGTCTTTATGGATATACAAATGCCTGAGATGGATGGTTATCAGGCTACCCGGTTGATTAGAAATAAGTTGGGTAAAAAGACACTGCCAATTATAGCCATGACAGCTCATGCAATGACGGGAGATCGAGAGCGTTGTCTGGAGGCAGGGATGAATGATCATCTTGCCAAGCCCCTTGATCCCAACAAGCTCCGGGAAGTGGTGGAGCGATGGCTTGGTAATATAGCGTTAACCCACGATAAAGGTCAGCTGGCTGAAACAACTGATGCTGTTACAAATAATAAGGATCTTCCCGGGGTTAATCAGGTTGATGGACTGGGCCGGGTGAGAAACAAGAGTGAGTTATATAACCGGTTATTGGTGAGCTTTTATCATGATCATCAGGATGATGTAAATAAACTGCAGAAAGCCCTGGCTGAAGGCAGCTGGCAGTCAGCGCGGTTTATTGCCCATACCATTAAAGGTACAGCAGGCAACCTGGGAGCAGACAGGCTCTATGAAGCGGCTGCCAGAGTGGAAAATGCGGTAAGAACTCATTTCACCTTGCCTGATGAGGCCATGATCAGTGAGTTTGTTCGGGCTTTTGATGAAGTCATGGAAGGGCTGCATAGTCTGGCAGAAAATGATAGTGAAAATATTTTTGGTGAGGGATTGGTTGAAATCGGTAAAGTCAACTTCTTGCTTGATTCTGTGCGCAGGCGATTACAGGAGGGTGATGCCGGGGTGGTGGATTCTATCCCGGATCTTCTTAAGGGCCTGGGAGATAAAGTTGACAGGACTCAGCTTAAGGCGTTTTATAAAACGGTTAAATCCTATGATTTTGAGGAAGCTGTTGCTCAATTGAATGAAATTCAGAAGTGTATGGGTTGAAACCAAACCGCGCCCAACCAGATAACCGGAATTTGACAGATCTGTGCAGGGCGCGCTTTAAAGACAGTCTTAAAAGCAGCTTCGCTTAAGAGGCAGGATATAACTATCCGGCACAATGAACCGGCTTTTATAAAACTACTGCTGTAATTCCGCCCGTGGATCAATGGGGTAAGGAATGGGCGATACTTGAATAGTGCGGGTCTTGCTTTCCGTTAATATAACATCGTTGCTTTCAGCGGCTTCAATTCTGATGACTGCCAGTGCGTGACAGGAATTGCTATTGATGCTGGAGACGGATTCAAGAATTTCCCCTATAACCTGCCCTTTGCCGTTTTCCAGCTTTGCTCCGGGAAGAACGTTATCGGTGCCGGTGCATACCAGGGAGTATGTTCTGCTCTTTTGTTGTCCCAGATTCTGCATTCGGGCAATAATTTCCTGGCCGGTATAGCACCCCTTTCGAAAGCTGACATAACCGATAGAAGGATAGTTAAGGTGTTGGGGAATGTATTTTTCATTGTATTCAGGGCGAACCTGGGGAATGACTGCCTGGATCATTTTTCTTTGCCAATAAGATTCTGGGGCAGCTTGTAGCTGTGTTGTCAGTTTTGTCCACCACTGCGGCAGATGTTCCTCTGGCAGCCAGAGTTCATAGGTATTATCCATGCCCGGTGCTTTGATTAAAAAACTGTTGTCAATGGCCATGGCATCCTGGTTTTCGGGGAGTATGGGTAATTGACCGGAAAGTACATCGGTGACATGTGTTCCTGACAGCCCAAGGCACATCATTGGGGTATCGGGTTGGCTGATTTTACTTTTATAAAAAACCGCATATTTTTCAAGGTGCTGGATAAATGTCCCGACAATTCCCCGATGCATTTTAAGTAAGTAGCCTGAGCCGGTATTAATCAGGGTGAAGCTGGAATACATTCTTCCCTTTGGTGTACAGGCTACACCTGTAGCCCACTGTTCTGGCTTGGGCGTCTCCATGTTGCAAGAGAGCTGGCCCTGCAAAAAACGCTGGCTGTCAGGGCCACTGATTGCCACAATAGCCTGACTCTCAAGGGGGCAAACCACTGCTTCTTTGCTCAATACGGCCTGTTGCTGAAAGTCGGTAATTTGTCCATCCTTAGAAAAGGTTGCACCCTGGCTTGCCAGGTAGGTTTTCCACTCTATGCTCATCTCTATGCCTTAAAGCGATCTTTTGATAGTTGCACATAATAGAGAATAGGAAGTAAGTACTCCATCCTGCTAACGAAGGTTTTGTCTGGAATTATCGGTTCTGGAATAATGTCTGAACCCGTGGCAAAGTGAAATCAACCGGTTTTTTTGCACACTGTTTTTATGTAACAACAAAGGAGTTTTTATGGGGTTTTCTGAGGATGATGTCAAGCGGCTGCAGTGGCGTAGCAGACGAGGTATGTTGGAGCTGGACTTTTTACTTGAGCCATTTACCCGGGAAGCATTTTGCTCATTGTCGGAGGATGAACAGGTGGTTTATTCCCGCCTTTTAGAGTGTGAAGACCCTGATTTATTCAGTTGGTTCATGAGTGACCAGAAGCCTGCCGATCCCGAACTGGCTAAAATGGTTCAGAAAGTCTTGCAGCGTGGTCGCTATGGCGAAGGAGCTGCTTGAGGTTAATCTCGGCACATCGGTTATACATCTGGTAGCGTATGCTTTGATTCATTGCGCTGCCTTGTTGATGCTGTCTCTTTCAGCGCTGACCTGGCCCTGGGTTTTGTTATTGTTCCTGTTTCAGTGTGTATTCGCTTATTTTTACAGCAAGCGGCATATCTTTCGCTTAAATCCGGCGTCTATTTCTGCCGTAAGGTATTATGATGGCCAGTGGCGGATTAACCGGGGGGGAAACTGGATTTTAGCCTGGCCGTACCGACAGGCATTCGTTAGCCCGTTGTTGATATGTTTTAATGTCAGGCTGTACAGGGAAAACAGTAACCAGATAGCCTCTGTTATTATTTTTCCTGATAGCGCGAACCCCATACAGATCCACGCTCTCAGACTTCAGCTGTTGATTGATGGCTTTATGGTAGCGTCCGAAAATCAAAACAGATACAGCTAAGCGCTACTATCTGGTAAATACGGCATATAACCCCACACTGCATACCATCAACCGTCACTGAATCTTTTGATGGGTTCGGGTACAAGGATTGAGTCCTCAGCTTGTTTATTGCAGTAGGGATAATCCAGAGAGTAGTGTAACCCCCTCGATTCCTTACGCGACATCGCGCACCGTATAATGAGTTCTGAAACTTTAGCGAGATTTCTGAGTTCAATTAAGTCACTGCTGACCTTATAGTTGCTATAAAATTCATGAATTTCAGCCTGTAACAGGGTTATTCTGTTTAGGGCTCGCTGGAGTCGCTTGTCGGTTCTGACGATGCCAACATAGTTCCACATGAAGCGACGTAGCTCATCCCAGTTATGGGATATAACAACATCTTCATCGGAATCAGTCACCCGGCTTTCATCCCATTGGGGAATGGATGGTGCCTGGCTCAGCGAACCGGGCTGCCGCTCTATGGTTTTTGCAGCGCTTTGGGCCATAACAAGACACTCCAGCAATGAGTTGCTGGCCAGTCTGTTTGCACCATGCAAACCCGTAAAGGCACACTCGCCTACGGCAAATAGGTTGTTGAGGTCAGTTGCCCCGTTACATTGTGTAACAATGCCACCGCAGGTGTAGTGGGCAGCGGGAACAATAGGAATAGGTTCCCGGCTGATATCAATGCCAAAACTCAGGCAGCGCTCAAAGATGGTGGGGAAATGTGACTTGATAAAACTGTCAGGCTTATGGCTGATATCCAGGAACAGGCAGTCTGCACCTAATCGCTTCATTTCGTGGTCGATGGCGCGGGCAACAATATCTCTGGGAGCCAACTCTGCCCGTTGATCAAATGAGGGCATGAAACGTTGACCGTTTGGCAGAAGTAACCGTCCTCCCTCTCCCCGAACAGCCTCTGAGATAAGAAAGGACTTGGCATTTGGATGATAGAGACAGGTGGGGTGAAACTGGTTGAATTCCATATTAGCTACTCTGCAACCAGCACGCCATGCCATGGCAATACCATCACCGGTAGCACCATCGGTATTGCTGGTATAGAGATAAGCCTTACTGGCACCTCCCGAGGCCAAAATAGTGTCACCAGACAAGAAGTTGTGAATATTGCCTGTCTTGCAGTCAAGGGCATAGGCTCCCAGGCAGCTGTTATTGCTGACGCCAAATTTTCCGGAAGTGATTAAATCAATGGCTATATGGTGCTCATAAATATCAATGTTATGCTGTTTTCGGACGCTTTGAACCAGTGTGTCAGAAATGGCTTTACCCGTTGCATCGGCTGCATGAATGATGCGTCTGGCACTGTGTCCCCCTTCTTTGGTCAGGTGGTATTCCTTTTCGGATGAGGTGGCCTGCTTATTGGCTGTAAATGGTACGCCTTGATCAATCAGCCAGTGAATGCTTTCCTGGCCATTTTTTACGATATAGTCAACTGCCTGCTTTTTGCATAACCCGGCTCCTGCAATGAGAGTATCTTCTGTATGCTGTTCAAAACTGTCTTCAATCTCATTGAGAACAGCGGCCACTCCTCCCTGGGCCCCATAAGTGGAACCCGCTGAAAGGGAGTCTTTGCTGAGCAGTGCAATGCGGTAGCGGGAGGGTAGATGAAGTGCCAGGGTCAGGCCTGCGGCTCCACTGCCGATGATAACAACATCATATAGGTAGGATTTTTGCATGAGTCACTCTGGGGTTGTTTATTAGGTTTTAATTGTTGAGTCAGGGGACTGTATTTATTCTCGGGTAGGCTCCTGGTATATCCTGTTAAAGCCATTAGCCGAAAAGCCGACCAATAGAATAAGTGGAAATACACGTAATCAGGCTGAAAGAGAGAATGGGGTGAATACTAACAGTAGCCCGGAGCCGTGTATAAAAAGTCTGATTGTGAAGACAACTCTTTGAAAAAGCTATAGCCTGGTTAAAGTGGTGTAGTGTTGTTCGATAAGGCTGCATCACTGAGGCTGCTTTCAGGTAAAGTTCATGTCAAACCTGTTAATAGTATATGGAAATAATAGCCACCACTATAGTAGGCTGTTATTGAGGCATATCAGCGATCTATGCATACTGGAAAAATTTTTAATGGAGCCTGGAACTTTTGGGTTGGGCAATGGTCTATATAAACGCAGGGGATGTCTGCTTGAAAGTGAATAGGAACACGTGCTGTGATGCTGCATGGTCGGGGTTTTCTGAATGATAGATCCCAATCAAGCCGATCAACAGCTGATTGAGCGTGTTCAAAAGGGTGACAAGCGTGCATTTGATATGCTGGTGGTCAAGTATCAGCATCGTATTCTTGGACTCATTGGCAGTTATGTCCATGATTTTCAGGAGGTGCAAGATGTTGCGCAGGAAGCATTTATCAAGGCTTATCGGGCTCTCGATAAGTTCAGGGGAGACAGTTCTTTTTATACCTGGCTATATCGTATCGCTGTTAATACCGCCAAGAATCACCTTGTTTCCAAAGGACGTAAGCCGCCGGAATCAGATATCGATGTACATGACTCTGATTTTCTGGAGTCAGCATCCTCGCTGCGGGTGGTTGATAGCCCGGAGCACAATCTGTACCGTGACGAAATTGAACAGGTGATTCATGGCGCTATCAGGAAGTTACCCGATGAGCTGCGAACGGCAGTGATGCTCAGGGAGTTTGATGGCCTGAGTTATGATGAAATAGCCGAGGTGATGGAGTGTCCGGTGGGAACCGTGCGTTCAAGGATTTTCCGGGCAAGAGAAGCGATAGATCGGGAAGTGGAACCTCTATTGCGTCGGGATAAATAGTCCTGGTTATAGCCCTTTAGCCAAACCAGATTTGAGTGAAATGTTATGTTAACGACCAATGCCCCCATGTCTGCCGGAGGTTTTTATGAGTGACAAGAACTCAGAAAGTCATGCCAGGGAAAGACTGAACGAAGCATTGTCTGCATCAATGGATGGCCAGGCCAGTGAACTGGAACTCCACAGGGTTCTGGATACCTTTGCTGATGACGGGCAACTGCGGAATAAGGCCCGGCGCTATCAACTGATTGGCGATTCGGTTCGCAGGGATGTTAATGAATTTGCCAGTATTGATTTGTCCAAGGGGGTCATGGCCTCCCTTGAGCAAGAAGAGTCACTGTCATCTTTTGACTCCGGGTCACAACGGACAAAACCGGCATGGTTTGCAGGCATTATTGATAACTGGGCTGGTGCATTTGGCAGGGTGGCAGTAGCGGCATCGGTTGTCTTTGCAGTTGTGCTGGGGGTTCATAACCAAAACACAGAGCAGGATGTGGCTATGGTAGCAGACTCATCTTCCCCGGCAACCCTCAATCAGCCAGTACAAATCAGTACCAATGATTATGGTGCCTCTGGCATTCTTGCCGGATATAGCTCAAAACAGCATGACAGTATCTCACCTGAACAGTTGGCTTATGCCCAGAGTATTGCTGACCGGGCCACCCGTGAGCGTTTCAGGGCTTATGCGCTTCAGCATGCTGAACTTTCAGTGATGAGTACGGGTCAGGGGGTATTACCTTTTGCAAGATTAACGAGTTTTGATGTGCAATGATTTTGAAAGGAAGATCTTTTATCAAAGGGAGTTTATTGGCGCTTTTAGTCATAATTCCTGTGTCTATTTATGCCAAACAGGCTAATCCACAGCAATATGGCTACCAGCAACCTCCCCAGTTCTGGCTTGAAAAAATGTCGGCCGCCTTCAGAGAGCAGTCTTACAGAGGCGTCTTTGTTTATCAGGAAGGAAACCGTCTTGAAACCCTGGCTGTGACGCAACAAGCTGCGAATGGCAAAACTCGGGAACGTATTTTATACCTTGATGGCTTGCCAAGAGAGATGGTTAGAAGTGGAGACCAGTTGACATATACATCATTGGATAAAGGGGTGACCCGTTTTAATCATGGCTCCCTGATGCCAATGGTGCCTAAATTTTCTGATTCGCCGGTTGGTAGTTACTATAAGGTGAGCTACAGCCCGAGGCAGATAGACCGGATTGCCGGTCGTGAAGCGGTTGTCCTGTCTGTTATTCCTGTTGATCATTACCGGTATGGCTACCAGCTTTGGCTTGATGCGCAGTTTGGACTGTTATTGAAGTCAGTGATGATTGATAGTCATGGAAAGATAATGGAACGATTGCAGTTTACCCATATCGAACCCGGTGTTGAGTTAAGTTCACCGGAATTAGCTGCAATGGATAAATCAAATGTAACCTATGACCAGAGTATAGACATACATAAAGTGCCGGATAAAGAGGGTATCTGGAATTGGGAGTCAGGTTGGTTGCCGGAGGGCTTTAGTGTTAAAAGCTATAGTCAGAGACCTTCTCCGGTCAGTGAGCATAAAACCGATACGGTTATATATTCTGATGGCTTGGCCAGTTTTTCAGTGTTTGTTGAGCCCGATGAAACCAAGGTATTGAGTCAGGCATCTGAAAATATTGGGGCCTTGGCTGCCGTGTCAAAAGTATTCAGGAATGGTGAGACTTACTTTCATGTAACGGTGGTTGGCGAGGTACCTCTGGGGACTGCGGAGAGAGTGGCGGTATCTGTCAGGCCTAAACGTGCTGGAAGTAAGCCGGGTGTGAGTGAGGAGTAGTTCTTGCATGATTGAGGAACACGCTGAGGTTGTCGCTGTTAACGACCAGTGGGCCTGGTTGGAGACTGCCAGAAAAAGTGCCTGTGACGGCTGCAATGCCAAAAGTGGTTGTGGCAAGCACCTTGCTGAAAAGTTCCAGCGCCGAAGTAATAAGCACTATCTTCGCATTGATAATGACCGAACCCTATCTGAGGGTGATCGCGTTATTATCGGTATTTCTGAAGGGGCGTTGCTTGAAGCTTCGGTTCTTGTTTATTTTGTGCCCTTACTTTTTTTAATGGCCGCTATCTGGTTGGCGTCTTTTATGGGGCTATCTGATAGTTTTACCCTGTTGACCGGTGCCTCAGGGTTGTTTGTAGGGTTTGTTCTTGTCAGGCTGTTAAGTCGAAGAACCAGTGATCTTTGTCATATTAAGGTGTTGGGTATTATTCCTGTAAACCTTGACCATTCGGATACTCACGTCGCTAAATTTTCTTAATGATGCAGAAGCGTCCAACAGGGATTACTTGTTGTATGAAACCGGGTGTTGGAGAAGTCCAGTTTATGAATAAGGTTAGTCATTGTATAAAAAGCACTATATGCTTCCTTTTGTTTTCTTTGTTTATTACTCAAACCAGCTTTGCGAGGGATATTGCGAGGGATATAAAGCCGGATGATCCTGTACCACAGGTGGCAGTACCCGATTTTACCCGGCTGTTTAAAGAGGCATCGCCAGCGGTGGTCAATATCAGTACCCTGGCAAAACCCAAAAGCAGGGCTTCAATTTATGGGCCTGGTGGGGAGGAGTTGCCAGAGATTTTTCGTCGGTACTTTGGTATTCCCCTTCCGGATGCGCCTTCTTCCAGCACTCCCCAACCCATGTCTCTGGGGTCTGGTTTTATTATCTCCAGTGATGGTTTTATCTTGACCAACAACCATGTGGTGGAAGGGGCTGATGAGATTATCGTTAAATTGAGCGATCGAAGTGAGACCCGGGCAGAGCTGGTGGGGTCAGATAAACGTTCTGATCTGGCTGTGTTAAAAATCGACAGTAAAAGACCCTTGCCTGTGGTCAGGCTTGGTGATTCTGACAAGGCTGAGCCAGGACAGTGGGTGGCAGCGATTGGATCACCCTTTAATTTTGAATATTCAATCACCAAAGGGATTGTGAGTGCACTGAACAGAAGCCTGCCCAATGACTCCTATGTGCCTTTTATCCAGACTGATGTGCCTATCAATCCGGGAAACTCCGGTGGGCCGCTGTTTAATATGAAAGGAGAGGTTATTGGTATTAATTCCCAGATATTCACCCGCTCTGGTGGATTTATGGGGCTCTCCTTTGCTATTCCGATTGATCATGCCATGTGGGCAGTGGAACAGATCAAGAGTAAGGGCTATGTCACCCGTGGCTGGCTGGGTGTTGCCATTCAGGAAGTGGATCGGGAACTGGCTGAATCCTTCGGCCTGGAGAAACCCATGGGCGCCCTGATTAATCAAGTGGTGCCTGGTGGTCCGGCGGATAAGGCAAAACTGCACCCTGGTGATATTATTACCCGCTTTAACGACCGCGCTATTTATCACTCAGGCTCTTTACCCATGAGAGTGGGGGTTGTGGCACCCGGTGATAAGGCGAGCGTTGAGTTTATCCGTAACGGCAAGCGTATGACCACCCGTGTTGAAGTGGGTCAACTACCTGATGAGAACGCTGAGCGAGGTGGCCGCCCTGCCCGCAAGGAATCAGCGGAAAATCGCCTGGGTATTCAAGTGGCAGAACTGGACAGTGATTATCGCAGTAAGCTTCGGCTTGATAAGGATATTTCCGGCCTGGTGGTCACTAATGTGGTCTCTGGTGTGGCAAGGGCAATAGGTGTACGTCAGGGTGATGTTATTACTGACATCAATAAAGTGCGGGTGGACTCTGTTGCGGTATTTGAAAAAACAGTGAAAAAATTACCTGTTAACCGCTCGATTTCCATGCGTGTGATCCGACAGGGTCAACCGGGCTATATTACCTTTCGACTGACTGAATGAGTTTTAGGGGTTAATTTAACAAGGCTCTCCGGGTTTTCCCGAGGGCCTGTTTTGCAAAGCAGTTAGCGTTTGCGTCTATCACACCTTGCCCTATATAGTTATACTAAGCCGATTCCTTCTATGATGTCTGATACGCAGTTGCGGCAATAAACGTTTCCCCTGTGTACCCTTTATTTAAAGCGATGTATGACTAAACCTTTAAACTCCAGCAATCTAGAGCATATACGCAACTTCTCTATTATTGCCCATATAGATCATGGTAAATCAACACTGGCTGACCGGTTTATCCAAACCTGTGGTGGGCTGAGTGATCGTGAAATGCAGGCCCAGGTTCTTGACTCCATGGAGTTGGAGCGGGAGCGGGGCATCACCATCAAGGCCCAGAGTGTGACCCTTGATTACACTGCAAATGATGGCAAAACGTACCAGCTTAATTTTATTGATACGCCGGGCCATGTGGATTTTTCCTATGAAGTCTCCCGCTCCCTGGCAGCCTGTGAAGGGGCCTTGCTGGTGGTTGATGCCGCCCAGGGCGTAGAAGCACAGTCCGTAGCCAACTGTTATACCGCTATTGAGCAGGGACTGGAAGTGATGCCGGTTCTGAACAAGATGGATCTGCCCCAGGCTGAGCCTGATCGTGTGGCCCAGGAGATAGAAGAAATTATTGGCATTGATGCCACAGAGGCTGTCCGCTGTTCTGCCAAAAGTGGCCTGGGTATCCAGGAGGTGCTGGAAGAACTGGTGAGTACCATTCCTGCGCCTGAGGGTGATATTAATGCACCGCTCCAGGCTTTGATTATTGATTCCTGGTTTGATAACTATCTGGGTGTTGTCTCTCTGGTACGGGTCAAGAATGGTATTCTGCGTAAAGGTGAAAAAATTCTGGTTAAATCCACGGGCCAGGCCCATGGCGTGGATGATATTGGCATTTATACACCCAAGCGTAAGCAGACAGGCGAGTTGAAAGCGGGTGAAGTGGGCTATGTGGTTGCCGGTATCAAGGATATTCAGGGAGCTCCGGTTGGTGATACCCTGACCCATGCCAAAACCCCCCAGGTTGACTCCATGCCAGGCTTTAAAACGGTCAAACCGCAGGTGTATGCCGGGCTGTTTCCGGTCAGTTCGGATGATTTTGAGGCGTTTCGTGAAGCCCTGGAAAAACTGAGCCTGAATGATGCGTCCCTGTTTTATGAGCCGGAAAGCAGTGACGCCCTTGGCTTTGGTTTCCGCTGTGGCTTTCTTGGCATGCTGCACATGGAAATTATTCAGGAACGCCTTGAGCGGGAATACAACCTGGATCTGATTACCACGGCACCGACGGTTATCTATGAAGTGGAAATGAAAAACGGTGACGTTGTCGAGGTTGATAACCCGTCCAGGCTGCCTGACCCGGCAGGGGTTGAGGAGATTCGCGAGCCAATTTCCCAGGTGAGTATTCTGGTACCGCAGGATTATCTTGGTAATGTGATTACCCTTTGTGTGGAGCGAAGGGGCGTGCAAAGGGATATGCAATTTATGGGAGGACAGGTTTCTCTCAGCTATGATATCCCCATGAATGAGGTGGTTCTGGACTTTTTTGACCGGCTGAAATCAGTCAGTCGAGGGTTTGCTTCCCTTGATTACACCTTCGATCGTTTTGAAGCTGCTAAAATGGTTCGGGTGGATATTCTGATCAATGGTGAAAAAGTGGATGCATTAGCAGTGATCGTCCATAAGGATCATGCCCAGTCAAGGGGGCGTCTGTTAACGGAAAAAATGAAAGAGATTATTCCAAGACAGATGTTCGATGTGGCCATTCAGGCAGCTATTGGGGGGCAGATCATTGCCCGCACCACAGTCAAGGCGTTGCGTAAAAATGTGACAGCCAAATGCTATGGTGGTGATGTTTCCCGAAAAAGAAAGCTGCTTGAAAAGCAGAAGGCCGGGAAAAAGCGAATGAAGCAGGTGGGCCGTGTGGAAATTCCACAAGAGGCATTCCTGGCAGTGCTTAAGGTAGATAAGTAATTCGAGGGACCCTTTATGTATACCTGCCTCTGCAGTCTCTGGTTATGACTCTGGAGACTGCAGAAATGGTGGGTTGCATTTAAAGGGTCTGTTACTGAATAGATAATAAGTAGCAGAGAACAAACAATCATGGATATCAATTTTCCGCTGCTGTTAGTACTGGCGGTTTTTATTACAGGCATTGTTGCGCTGATTGACAGGTTTCTGCTTCAGCCCAGGCGGCAGCAGGCTGTTGATAACTATCGTGAAACGGCAGGTAACGAACCCGACTTGAGTGTTATAGAGGCTCTGGAGAAAGAGCCGGGCATTGTTGACACCTGCAAATCCATTTTCCCAGTGCTGACACTGGTTCTAGTGTTACGCTCCTTTCTGTTTGAGCCTTTCCAGATTCCCTCCGGGTCAATGATTCCAACCCTTGAAGTGGGTGATTTTATTCTGGTCAACAAATACACCTATGGCCTGCGCCTGCCTGTTGTGGGCACGAAAATATTACCTGTGAATGATCCTAAAAGAGGGGATGTGATGGTTTTTAAGGAACCAAAAAACCCTAACATCAATTTTATCAAGCGAGTTATTGGGTTGCCGGGTGATAAGGTAACTTACCGCAATAAAAAGCTGTTTATTAATGATAACCCTGTGCCACAGAACTTTGTTGCCCAATTAAGTGACAGCGATTCATTTTACCGCTTATACGACGAAACCATTGAAGGAAAGACTCACCAAATCAGAAAAGAACCCGCCATGCCGGATCTTGGCGAAGGTAGCTGGGTTGTACCCGAGGGTCACTACTTTATGATGGGGGATAATCGGGACAGGAGTAATGACAGCCGTTACTGGGGCTATGTACCACAACAGAATATTGTAGGTAAGGCTGTTTATATCTGGATGCACTGGCCTAAGTGGACAGACCTTCCCAATTTTAAAAATAATGGCGCGATTGAGTAATGATGGGCAGGGTTCTCCCCCTGTCCATCATTATCAGTACAAAGCAGGGTCTGAAACAGGAAGAGTCCGCGGTAAAATGGTAATATAAGCTGTTAAGCAGCAATTGGAGATGGATTATGCCAGGGAAAAGGCAAGCAGGTGCAGGGGTTCTAAACCTATTTATCATCATAGCCTTGATTTTGTTCTCGGCTATGCAGGGAATCAAACTGTTTCCTTATTATCTGGATGACTATGCCATAGGTAGAGTCCTGGCGTCCCTGGATAAGGAAGGTACGGGTTCCATCACAACGCCCCTGGAAGCCAGTGAATGGCTTGAACGAGGGTTGCAAAGTAACAATGTTGAACTCGGCGGTGATGAGTTCAGGGTAAGCGGTCATGGTGACGGACTAAGTGTTGATATCAATTATGAGCGCCGTGTCCATTTCATCTACAATATTGATTTTGTATTAAATTTTGAACACGTTTGGAAAGTTAAATCTAAGTGAAGTCTGAAAAAATTGCCCACCTGGAGCGCAGGTTGGGCTACGAATTTTCCGATAAGGGCCAGCTAGCGTTGGCCCTTACTCATCGTAGTTGTGGCAGTCGCAATAATGAGCGCCTGGAGTTTTTAGGAGACTCTATTGTTAATTTTATTATTGCTGAAGCATTGTATGAACAGTTTCCGGATGCCCGTGAAGGGCAGCTGAGCCGCCTGCGGGCAAGAATGGTTCGGGGGGCAACCCTGGCAGAGCTGGGTCGGGAGTTTGAACTGGGGGATTTCCTCAGGCTGGGTTCCGGTGAGCTTAAAAGCGGTGGTTATCGTCGTGAATCCATCCTTGCGGATGCCGTTGAGGCGATTATTGGTGCGATTTACCTTGATGCGGGAATGGAAACCTGTCGATCCCGTGTCCGTAGCTGGTTTGAGCAGCGGCTGGCTGTCCTCTCAACCACTGACCAGCAAAATAAAGACCCTAAAACCCGATTGCAGGAATTTCTGCAGGCAAGGCAAAAATCCTTACCTCTTTATCGGGTTTCCAGTATCACAGGAGAAGCCCATGATCAGGTTTTTACTGTGGTGTGTGAACTGGATTGCCTGGACCAGGATACCCTTGGTGAAGGACCAAGCCGCCGTGGAGCTGAGCAGCAAGCTGCCAGGAAAGCCTTGAAGTTGTTGGGAATTACACCATGAATACAAACACCTCTCGCTCTGCCGAAGGTTCTTTTTTCGCTGAAGGCTCTCTTCCCGCTGAAGGCTCTCTTCCCGCCGAAGAACTACTTCAGGCCGGTGAAAATGATGCAATAACCGGAGGGGATCGTTGTGGTTATGTGGCCATTGTAGGTCGACCTAATGTGGGTAAGTCGACACTGCTGAACCACATTTTGGGGCAGAAACTGTCTATCACCTCCCGCCGTCCCCAGACTACCCGGCATCAGGTGCTGGGAATCAAAACAGAAAAGGGAGTGCAGACCGTTTATGTGGACACACCCGGTATGCACAAGGTTCAGAAAAAAGCCATTAACCGCTATATGAACCGGGCGGCAAGTAGTGCCCTGGCAGACGTGGATGCGATTGTTTTTGTTGTTGACCGGTTAACCTGGACCGATGAAGACCAGATGGTTCTGAACAAGATCAGGGATGCTCGTTGCCCCGTGATCCTGGCAGTGAATAAGGTGGATCGTATCAAGGATAAGGAAACCCTGTTTCCCCATCTTGAACTGCTCGCCCGGAAAGCCGATTTTAAAGCCATTATTCCTCTTTCAGCCCAGCATGGACACAACCTGGAACAGCTGGAGGAACAGGTGGCTGATTTGATGCCGGACAGCATACACTTTTTCCCTGAGGATCAAATTACTGATAGAAGCTCCCGTTTCCTGGCAGC
This sequence comes from Endozoicomonas sp. Mp262, assembly GCF_025643335.1. Classification (NCBI taxonomy): domain Bacteria; kingdom Pseudomonadati; phylum Pseudomonadota; class Gammaproteobacteria; order Oceanospirillales; family Endozoicomonadaceae; genus Endozoicomonas; species Endozoicomonas sp. Mp262. The sequence goes on from NZ_CP092489.1 coordinate 3,452,991, forward strand.
GGAACTGGTAAGGGAGAAAGTCATGCGGCAGCTGGGGGATGAAATTCCCTATGAAATTGCTGTAGAAATTGAGGAGTTCCGTCAGGAGCAGAGACCAAAAGGACCTTTGTTAACCATCAGTGCGCTGATTCTTGTGGAGCGTCCTGGCCAGAAAGCCATTGTAATTGGTGATAAGGGTGCCCGACTGAAAAAAATCGGTCAAGAGTCCCGTTATGACATGGAACGTATGTTTGATTCAAAAATTATGCTAAACCTGTGGGTCAAGGTGAAAGGGGGCTGGTCTGATGATGAGCGAGCCCTTAAGAGCCTGGGTTATGAACATCAGTAAACGCCGCTATGAATTGTGAGCTGAGTATGGCCTGGCTGCTTCATCGCCGGCCTTACAAGGAAAGCTCCGTGATTGCCGATTTTCTGGTGGAAAATCATGGCCGGGTGGCGATGGTGGTGAAAGGAGCCAGAAAGGGGCGCTCATTACGCAGCACGCTATTGCAGCCTTTTAGCCAGGTGGCGATAAACTGGCGAGGTAAAGGTGAGCTTAAAACCCTGACCACTATTGAGTCCGTACAAGGCTATCGGCTGGATGGTGATGGCCTGTTATGTGGCTTTTACCTGAATGAGTTGTTGTTACGGGCTGTATTACAGGGACAGCCGGATGAAGGCATAGCAGCACTTTATGCTACAGTTATTGAGCAGTTGGCCAGTGGGCAACTGCTTGAGCCAGCACTCAGGTTTTTCGAACTGGAATTATTGGATCTGCTGGGATACCTGCCCTCGTTAACCCATGAGGCTGATACGGGAAGACCATTGAGTGCTAAAAAAAATTATTGTTTCCAGGCTGGTGTGGGACTCGTTCCGTTGGATGACTCAGCTGGAATACCGGATTCCCGTTATGGTTATCAGGTAGCTGCCCTCAAGGCGCTGGATGCCCGTGATTTTACCGACAGTGCCTTTTATCCGGTATTCAAACGCTTTACCCGTCAGGCCTTAACGATGGTTATTGGTGACCGTCCCTTGAAGAGCCGTGAATTGTTTATTCGGTCTAACAAGGGCACAACATGATGATAAGGAAGATGTAATATGGTACCACATCAACGAATACTGTTAGGCGTCAATATTGACCATGTTGCCACGTTACGCCAGGCCAGGGGTATTCGTTATCCGGATCCGGTGCAGGCGGCCATAGACGCAGAGGAGGCCGGGGCAGATGGTATTACCGTACATTTAAGGGAAGACCGTCGTCATATCCAGGATCGTGATGTCAAGCTAATCAGGGACGTTCTGCAAACGCGAATGAATCTGGAAATGGCGGTCACCGAAGAGATGCTGGGTATTGCTGAAGAGATTTGTCCTGAAAACGTGTGTCTTGTTCCTGAGAAGAGGCAAGAGCTGACAACAGAGGGCGGCCTGGATGTTGCCGGAAATATTGGGTCTGTCAAAGATGCCTGTCGTCGTCTGGCTGCAAAGGGAATAGAGGTTTCGCTGTTTATTGATCCTGAAGCTGTGCAAATTTCAGCAGCGGCCGAATGTGGAGCGCCAGTCATAGAATTGCATACCGGAGCTTACGCTGATGCCGACAGCCCCCAGGCCATGAAAGCCGAGCTGGAGCGCCTCCAGGGAGCGGTTGATTATGCCTTGGAAAAAGGGCTGGTTGTTAATGCCGGCCACGGTCTTAACTATCAGAATGTTGAGCCGGTGGCTGCCATTCCAGGGATTAATGAGTTGAACATTGGCCACTCAATTATTTCACGGGCACTCTTTTCCGGGTTGAAAGACGCGGTCAGGGAAATGAAAAAATTGATGCTCAGGGCTGCCCTGCATAAATGATTGCCGGAATTGGTACAGATATCATTCGAGTGAGCAGTATAAAGGCCATCATTGAGCGTCATGGTGAACGATTTGCCCGCCGCATTTTACTTGATCCGGAACTCGCAGCCTATAGAAAAGCAGCTAACCCGGCGGCTTTTCTTGCCAAGCGCTTTGCTGCCAAAGAGGCGGCAGCAAAAGCACTGGGTACAGGCATCGGCAAAGTTTCCTTTCAGCATCTTGAAGTCAGCAATGATGAGAAAGGTGCTCCCCTGTTGACGCTCCATGGCTACGCAGCGGAGTTGCAAAAAGCCCGTGGCATTACCCGCTGCCATCTGACCTTATCCGATGAAACTGATAATGCAGTGGCTTTTGTGGTACTTGAAACGGCAGGCTGACAGTTGCCTGCCGGATTGTGGCATTTGGCTGAGCATACGAGCAAACGTCAACAGCCCCTAATTATTCGTCCCCATCCATGAAAAAGGGATAGTTTAGTATCTCCTTAAGGGGGCGGCTGCTGTCACTGAGCATTTCCATCAGCGCCCCTTGTGCGTCTGGAGGAATGCCCGTATCATTTTCAATGTTGCCAAGCCGTCCCTGGGAAAAATCATCATTCATATCCTTAGGCAGGGATCCTGAAAGTAAACCATACATGAAAGAGGCAACGGATCGTAAGTCATCCAGTTTATTCCTGGCTTCTATCGTCATTGATGTTTCATCTACCTCTGGAAAGCCCATGGGTGACTTTTTTGCATCCGGAAACAGTATTGAGTCTTTTTTATCCAGCTGTTTATAGGGGTTAAGGCCAAGCCTGCCATCCGGAGCAATAAAAATATCCTCTAGCCTTTTGCAATAGCCGTATTGACCCTGGTCATGAAGGTGCTGCACCCGATTGATTAACTGGCGTGCTAGATGGCGAACTTCAGGTTTGGTAAACGGTTGGAACGTTATCCAGTCTCCAGCAGTGTTCATTGCATTACACAGGTCGTGGAATTTATCCTCCAGTGTTAACAGATCATGGACTTCTTTATGTAACGATGGTTTCACCTGGTGCTTTTTTGCCACCTTATCCCAGACCTTGTGAGCACTCATATGTGTTAGCTGGGGAAGGTCAGATAGCAGAACTTGCCACTCTTCTTTGGTCGAAGGAGGGGGTGGCGGCTGTGGTAATCCACTGTATGGGCCGGAGGAAGTATCATCACCTGGACTGGGTTTCCAGTGATCCCCCGTCAGCTTGTTTGCTATCACTTTCACAACCTTCCTTACTTCAAGGTACGCGATCAATCTTTCCACAAGGGGAAGTTTTCGTATAAATGCAAAAAATCTATCCCTTTTGGAATAAGGTTTGACTTCTGGTTGCTGATGACACTGCCAGGCCGCAAATTTTGCAATGGGCTTATCACCGGGGGTGTTGTCCTGACCTGCAAGGGATTCTGGAGGCTGTTGTAGTCCAGAAGTAACTGGTGCTCTTGGAGAGTCCATTGGCTTCCTTCCGTGGTAGCGGCTTTTAAATAAGAATGACTTCTTTATTTGTATCTATAGCATGTATTCTAGGGGCTGTTGACGTTTGATCGTGGGCTCAGTGGCTCGTAAAGCGGTTTTCCGCAAGACGGACTGGTGCAGGCATAGTTATTCTACGTCAAGCCAGTCCAACGCAGTCGGAAAGCCGCTTTACGAGCCACCCGAAGGGCCAAAACCAGCGATTCCGTGCCGTCGTTGCAGTAGCTTGAAAGACGTGAGTCTTCCTGCGCTACTGCGTCTAGCCACGAAACCGCTGGTTTTGGCTGCGCACATGATCAAACGTCAACAGCCCCTAGGATAACTTTAGCCGGGAATTTCTGCATCCTGCTACACAGCTATTTACATAAACCTTGAGAAAGGTCTCCTGCGAATATTTCTCTTTCACGGTAAAATGATCATTTCTATTCGGACTTCGACCGCAGTAGAACAGACTTAAGTCCGACAGGCTCCTAGATAGCCTTTGGCAGAAGCAGATAGGAAAAGGCAATATTTTTGTTAAGGAATCAGTCTATGAATTTTTCTCGTGCCCCCTCTCGAACGTACTGGAAAAAAGAAGAGGAGGTGCAGATCACTGGTCTTTCCCATGATGGCAGGGGATTAGCCAGATATCAGGGTAAAACTATTTTTGTGGAAGGGGCTCTGGAACAGGAAACGGTTACTATTCAACCCATTAAAGCCCATAGAAAGTTTATGGATGCCAGGGTCAGGCAAGTACTGGCCGAATCCACTGAGCGTTGCCAGGTGGATTGTCCACATTTTGGCCAATGTGGTGGTTGCAGTTTGCAATACTGGTCCCACGAAGGACAGTTAAAAGGAAAGCAGCGTATTGTCCTCGATCAGCTCAATCGTTTTGGCGGAATTGCACCTGTTGATATCACAGAACCTCTGGTGTCAGAGCCCTATGGTTACCGGCATCGCTGCAGATTGGCCATTCGTTGGCAAAAGGGACAACTGCAACTGGGCTTCAGGGCATCACAAAGCCAGTCTATTTGTGATATTAATGTATGTCCGGTATTAGCCGAACCCCTACAGGCTTTGCCTGAATTATTGCGAAATACGCTGCCTACCCTGAAGGGCAAACGGTCTATTAGTCATGCCGAATTATTTCTGGCAGATAACGGCAGGGCTATTTTACTCAGGCATATCAAACCGCTGTCTGACCATGACAGGAATATTTTAAGTGTGTGTGCAGAGCGTCATCAGTTGCATTTATTCTTGCAGGATAATGATCGGCAGATTCACTGTCTTTATGCGGCAGATGGTGATGATAAGCTCTACTACAGTCTGCCTGAAAGCGGGTTAAAAATGGCTTTTCAGCCATCTGATTTCACCCAGGTGAATGGGCAGATCAACCGAAAAATGGTAGCTCAGGCAATAGAATGGCTTGATATTGATGAAAAAGACCAAATACTGGACTTGTACTGCGGGTTAGGTAATTTTTCCCTGGCCATGGCAAAAAAAGCCGGTACGGTGGTGGGTGTAGAAGGCGGAGCCGGTGCTGTAGCCCGGGCCAGGGAAAATGCCGGTATTAACCAGTTAACCCATTGTGAGTTTTTTGTTGTGGACCTTTCTGGTGAAATAACTCATCAAGAATGGGCCAACAGGCAATATGATGCCGTTGTGCTTGATCCCCCAAGAGTCGGAGCTCAAGAGGTTATAGAGCAACTGGGCAGCCAGCTGCCAGGCAAGGTGTTGTATATTTCCTGTAATCCGGCAACCCTTGCCAGGGATGCCGGGCTGTTAAAGGCAGCGGGATTCCAGCTTCAACGATTTGGGGTAATGGACATGTTCCCCCAAACCGCTCATATTGAGTCTATGGCCTTATTTGTGCGCTAGCTCCAGTTTGCGGCCTGGGCCTCTCAGGCAAAATACAGAGGCATATGTTAAAAAAACGGAAAATGATTCATGGTCAAGGTAAGAGAAGATCACCCTGTTCGCTATGACGGTACTATCGATCTGGATGCCTGGCTGAGCCGGTTGGCTGGAAGCTTTGGTAGTAGTGAGGCCGGACGTTTGCGGGAAGCCTGTGAAATGAGCCGCCAGGTTGACCAGGAGGCCCGGCTGCAGATTTCTGACACAGCATGGCCTGCGGGGGCGGGCTGTTTCAGGACAGGCCTGGAGATGGTTGAAATTCTCGCTGAACTGAAACTGGATATGGACTCCATGGTGGCAGCGGTGCTTTACCGTGCTGTCCGGGAGAAAAAGCTGCCCATAAAAAAGGTAGAGGAGTCCTTTGGCCATTCAGTGGCAGGCCTGATCAAGGATGTTCAGGGCATGGCAATTATCAGTGCGGTGCTTAATCCAGCCAGGAAACAGGTGCTCGACCAGCGGCAGGACCAGCTGGATAAAGTCCGTAAAATGCTGGTGTCCATCATTGATGATGTCCGGGTTGCCCTGATCAAGCTGGCAGAACGAACCTGTGCCATCCGTGCTGTTAAGGATGCCGATAAGGAAAAACGCCAGCGGGTGGCCCGTGAAGTTTTTGAAATCTATGCGCCTTTGGCTCATCGTCTGGGTATTGGTTATATCAAGTGGGAGTTGGAAGACCTTTCTTTCCGTTATTTGAAGCCCCAGGACTATAAGAAGATAGCGCGATTGCTGGATGAGAAACGGCTTGATCGGGAACAGTACATAGAAGATGTCGTTAGTTCACTACAGCAGGCGCTGGGTGATGCCAGGATTGAGGCTGAGGTATTTGGCCGGGTTAAGCATATTTATAGCATCTGGCGCAAAATGAACCGTAAGGGCCTTGATTTCCGGGAATTGTATGATATCCGAGCGGTGAGAATTTTGACCAATGAGGTTCGGGACTGCTATGCCTCCCTTGGGATTGTTCACTCATTATGGAACCATATTCCTCAGGAGTTCGATGACTATATTGCAACACCCAAGGAAAACGGGTATCGCTCACTGCATACCGCGGTATTTGGGCCTGCCGGTAAAACCCTTGAGGTACAAATCCGAACCCATGGTATGCACGAAGAAGCGGAGCTGGGAGTCTGTGCCCACTGGAAATACAAAGGTACGGACGTTAATAGCCAGAGTGACAGCTACGAAGAAAAGATTGCCTGGCTCCGTCAGGTGATGGAGTGGCATGAGGAACTGGGGGATCTTGATGGCCTGGGGGATCAATGGCGGGCTGATGTTGAGCCGGATCGTATCTATGTGTTCACTAAAGACGGCCACGTTGTGGATCTGTCACTGGGGGCTACGCCCATCGATTTTGCTTACCGCATCCATACGGAAGTGGGCAATAAATGCCGGGGAGCAAAAGTGGCAGGACGTATAGTGCCGCTGAATCACACCTTGAAGACCGGGGATCAGGTTGAAATTCTCACTGCATCCAATGGTCATCCCAGTAAAGACTGGTTAAATCCGGATCTTGCTTATGTCACCACCACCCGGGCCCGGGCAAAAATCACTAACTGGTTCAAGAAGCAGGATCGGGATTCCAATATTATTGATGGCCGTGGCCTGCTGGAAGGAGAACTTCGTCGTTTAGCGCTCAACGGTGTGAAAATGCTCGACCTGGCCGTTGCTGCCAATTGCCATACCGTTGATGATCTGTATGCCGGGGTGGGAGCGGGTGACATTAAATTGGCCCATGTGGTGGGTTTGGCTCAACGACAGGTGGAGCCGGAAGAGCAAAAAACATTTGAGTTGCGTACCCGACCCCATCGGCAGAAAGTCTCGGACAAGGGTATCAATATTGATGGCGTGGGTAATTTACTCACCCAAATGGCTAACTGCTGCCAGCCTGTTCCAGGTGATCCGATTATTGGCTATATCACAGTGGGGCGTGGTGTCACCATTCATCGCCAGGATTGTACCAATGCCTTGTATCTCCATGAAAAGGAGCCGGAGCGGCTGATTGAGGTGAACTGGGGGGATGCCCCTGAATATGCCTATCCCGTGGAAATTATGATTGTGGCCTATGACCGGCCCGGACTATTGAGAGATATTACGGTGGTTCTAGCTAATGACAAAGTGAATGTCGTGGCACTGGATACCCGCACCAGTAAAGAGGAACATCTTGCCAATATGTTGCTGACGGTGGAAGTGAGCAGCATTCAAAAACTGGGTCGGGTGCTGGCAAAGGTGGCACAGCTGCCCAATATCATCGAAGCGGTTCGTTACCGGAAACCGGGTTCAGAAAAATAGAGGATACTCCGTGGCAGATATGAATGATCTGCTGAATCTAATGGCCAGGCTCAGGGATCCGCAGTCCGGATGTCCCTGGGATCTGGAACAGAGTTTCAGCACCATAGCGCCCTATACCCTTGAAGAAGCCTGTGAAGTGGTGGAAGCCATTACCCGGAAAGATTTTGATAACCTCCGGGAAGAGCTGGGTGACTTATTGTTTCAGGTGGTCTTCCATGCCCGGATGGCAGAGGAAGAAGACCGTTTTGACTTTAATACAGTGGTCAGTGAGCTGGTGGAGAAACTGATCCGCAGGCATCCCCATGTGTTTCCTGAGGGTGCTCTGGCTGAGCCTGTTCAGGCAAATAACAACATAAGTCCTGAGGAGGTAAAAAAACGTTGGCAGGACATCAAGGTAAAAGAGAAGGAAAAAGCCACGCATAAAAAAGAATCCGCATCAGCCTTACCGGATAACTTACCTGCCACTTTACCGGCCTTGAAAAAAGCCGAAAAAATCCAGCAGGCGGCAGCCCGGGTTGGCTTTGACTGGGAGGATGCCAGTGGAGCCGAGGCGAAAATCAGGGAAGAACTGGATGAAATAAAGGAAGCTCAGGCTCATGATGGTAAAGAACAGATTGAAGAGGAGGTGGGTGACTTGTTCTTTGCCTGTGTTAACTATGCCCGCCATTTAGGGGTAGATCCGGAAATGGCATTGCGGAAAGCCACCCTGAAATTTGATGGCCGCTTTCGTACTATGGAATCGAAAATGCTGGAGGATAAGAAAAATTTTTCTGATTTGTCTCTGGAGGCTATGGAGGGGTACTGGCAGAATGCTAAGGTGGATTCTTAGCCATATCACCTTTGTCAAACCTGGAAAACTTATAGGACATCGACCGAACAGGTTGTGATTTGCAACGGAAATTTTATGGATGTCCTATGCTTTAATGCTTTAGATCCTTTAAAATAGCTGGTTTTTTCAATGCTGGGCTTGAATGCCCTTTCGTTTTAATTACTCTGAGATAGACCCCCTCCAATAACAGGTACTTCACAATCGCATGAGCCATTTAATTTGCATCTACGCTTGTGTTGTAGCCAAAGATCGCATCTGTCTTTATCACTAACATCAAACGTCACCATTAAGGATTGAAAAGGTATCCCTGACCAGTTATCAGGAATCTGCTGTTGTAAATTGTGGCATCGTTTGAAAGCCAGTTCGATACTGCCATGATTCAAAAAATCATTAGAAAATGGGCAGTTGAGAGGGAGTTCCCTTAATCCATCACAATCTTCAATTACTACAAGATAGGCATGTATTTGTTTCGGGAGATTTACTAATTGATGGCATTCTGAGACGTTGATACTAATGCCATTCATGCCTTCTGGGAGGCTACTTAGTTTACTGCATTTTTTAATATTAATACTCCTCGCTCTCACAGAGTGGGGCAGCTTTAACAGGTTGTTCCCGGTTATAAAAAAGTTAAGCCCGGCATCAATACTTACGTTTTCCAGCAAAGATGAGTGTTCTTCAGTGAGTATAGATTCATCATGCCTGTTTATAACGAGACTTCCACTTACGAATATCCTTTTAGGGTATTTTGTTATCCGCCCTAGCAGATTTAGATCACCTTTAACGTGTAACTCATCAGCAATTCCCGCAAACCAGATTCCGGCTGGCACATTTTCAGTTAATTAAAAATGATTTTATCGCGGATGAACAGAGCCAGACTGCTGCTATATCGGCAGTCGGTTTTAATGACAGGTAACACAGGTCACAGGGCTAACATCAACGCTCTATGTCGTATCGACAGTCAGCAACTTCAAGCTCACACTTCGCCCTTCAATGATAGCTGTAAATACGTCTGTCCAGTTATCAATGCAGAACCAGTCAAACAGCCCTCGTATGGCATGCCAGAATGCCTTTTTAGACTTTTTTATCTTGAGCGCTTCCTGGAAGAGCTTGCAAGACAGTTGTTCTATCTGGTTGATGAGGAAGGCCGTAAAAGTCAGGCATGCCAGATTGCTGGCCAGATGCTGCTTTCCGTGCCCGTAATTGTGTTCGAGATGGTAGCCCTGTGTTTTCAGTGTATTGAACGTTTCGTTTTCAATTTTCCATTTAGCGCGTGCTCCTCGCATGAATTTATTCACGTTCTCGGCTGAAAGCTCAATGTCCGTGACCCAGGTGTTGACGTACTTCTTGTTGCCCTCTGGATCAATTTCTATATATTCGAGAAAGTTAACCAGCACATCCGGGTGTGACTTGTTAATGGGGGCACCATTCACAAACCGGAACCAGTGCGTAAACCCTTTATCATCGGTATATTCATAGCGCACCACTTTGTCTGCACAATCCAGCTCATCGACGGCCTGGTATAACGACTCATGGGTTGAATCCTTTGCCACCATAATGAAGCTATAGCCAAAGGACTTTACCAACTTGATGGTCGGTCCATCTGAGTACAGGTCATCAAAAGTCAGAACCAGTGGCAGGTGCGGATGCTCTCTGGATAAATTCGCCAATAGCCGCTTGAGCGCTACCTTCTCACAATCATTCTTTGACGCATCAACTTGTTTGATGATGGGTTCAGGCATTAAAGGTAATACTTCTTTCTTGCCCGGCTTTACCAGACAGCAGGCCAGTAACTGATGGTAGTATTGCGGATTTTTGCTGCCTGGCTTTTTTACACAACACTCAGGACAACTAATCTTCCCTGAGCAAAAGTGCCCCGTACCATCGATAGGCGCAAGATACCCTTCCTCAAAATAAGTGAACTGCTTAAGCCGCCCAGATCGTTGCACAAAGGCAAACAGGCGGGTAAAGAACTTCCTTAAATAGCGTGTTTCGATAGGGTCAATCAGATCCCTCAGATAGGTATCACTGGGGACACAGCTGACATTGTACATCGACTTTAAGTTCTTGAGCCTATCTGGGTTATTGACACAATCCTGATCAAAAGCCAGTAATGAAGGGTATTTCAGGTGCATGACTGCCAGGCCACTCATGACCGCATCATGAAGGACAATTTTGTCATGTTGGCTTTTCTTGCGAAAGTCTGGAATTTGACCCGCTTCATCAGAGACTATTTTGAGCAGTTTTTCAGCAATGGTTCTTGGTTTCGTTAGCGGCACAACATGAGCATCGTTATTATTATTGTGGTGAAATTCTACCGGATAGTCTGCGATTTTAGCAAGAGGCTACCAAGCTACAGCCCTTGTTATTAAGGGCTTTAATCAAGTCTGCGGGAATTGCTGGTAACTCATCTATCTCACCTAATTCTTTGTCATGTAATACACTGGTTTTTTCATCTAAATTAGCAAAAGGACCAGCTTGTACTATATCAACATTACTGGATATGGCTATTTTGTGTGGAAAGGGACACTCTATTCGAGACTCTAAAACTTGTTTAAATTCCATAGGGGTATATAAAACCATGCCTTCTTCCGTCGCTGAAGTGGGAAAAGAAATAAGTAATTCTAGAAAGAATAAATAAAAAAATATATTTGTTCTTTTTCTCACTATTGATTGATACACTTTTATAAAACTAAACATAAGATCAATCCGGTATTGGAAAAACCTTTGTAGTAGTATAAGAAAAATATAACTCTAACAAATATTTTCTAGCTATATGGCATCAAGAGCTATATCGCTATATTGCCCTGAACCGGGTTAGTGATAATTTCGAGAAGGTATCCAGTTTTGCATTATTTATTGGTAACGCGGATAAATAAGGCTCCCTTGCCCATTGCGTGATGCCTGTCCTTTTGTTGCGCCAGAAAAACTGTCTCGACAACTGTTATTCTAACGCAAGGCCATAAGGACAGGCTCTCTGAGTGTCTTTCTGTTTTTTAATCGAGCAGTAGTACGTTAATATCCAGAGCTAACATCCTACCACTTTTGAAACAGCCTTTTAGGCGTGTTTCTAACTCAAAAGCTATCAGACATGAGCCAGTTTCATTTCTCCATCCTTATCTTTACCAGACATCATCTGATTTAGCTTGGGAATAGTTATCAGCATCAATACCGCAACGATGGTGGTGGCAATACCAATTTTTCCAAATGTTCCGGTGTAAATGGGGAGTGTTTTTAAGGGGTCAGTGACACCTTCTGGAGCGGCAGTGAATGTCGCAATCCAGCCACCGATGATAAAAGAAGCTGCTGAAGTTAAAAACCATGCACCCATAATAAAGCCTGTTAGCCTCTGTGGTACCAGTGCCGCAACCATTGCCAGGCCAAGACCGGAAATCATTAGCTCACCAATGGATTGAAACATGTAGATAAAGACTAGCCACCAGGCGCTCACCATTCCGGTTGGAGTATGGAAAAAGGTAGGTAAGTAGGCAAGCCAGAAGCCAGCGGCACATAGAAACATGCCGATGGTGAATTTAGTGGGCATGGTCAGGTTATCGCCCACTTTGTTGTATAATGCTGCCAGTAATGGACTGCACAGAACAATCCAGAAAGGATTAAGTAGTGTATAGATTGCTTTCGAATAATTTAACCATCCAGTCGGACAGTATTAGAAAATGAGATCATATACTCCTCTCCAAATGAAAAAAGCACCCGTTCAACTTCTTTTTCAAATTCCGCAAAGCTCTTGATTGACAAGAGGTTGAGCCATTCATACTTTATTTTCCTCCACAGGATTTCAATCAGGTTGAGCTCAGGTGAATATGTTGGCAGAAAGCAGACCAGCAATTTCTTTTCAATCATCCAGTCATCAATTCTGGCACAAAACTTTTTGCTGGTGTGAATGCTGGCATTATCCACCATAACTACCGTGTAACGATCATTTGAGCTGTATTTTTCATCTGCCATTTTCTCTGCAAAGTCATCAAAGGCCGCAATCACCGTATCGCTATTCACTGAACCCACAACAGGATAATGAAATAGCTCACAGCTTCGGTTCATAAACCCCAGTACGTTGATGCGTTTACTTTTGACTGATGGTATTCTGAGCTGCTTTCCTTTTTCCTGCCAACCGTATGGCACACAAGGTTCCTGGGTAAAGCCGGACTCATCAAAATAAAATAAATTGATTAACCCTTTGCTCTCGGCTTCCTGGGCATCTTTCAGAGCAGTTTTACAGTCATGGAATTGCTCTTCGTCCCGTTTATGTTTGCATGATTTACGGAGTCTTTTGTAAACCAGCCCTGCTTTTTTACAATGTTTGCCAGAGTAATTTTTGATGAAGATTTACCGGTTTCATCCTCGATCTTGGATTTGACATACGATAAGCGACGAGGCTCTTCAGCCACTAATTCTTTTATGCGTTGCACTTCGGATTCGTCATATATGCACGGCCTACCGCCACCATGCCCCTTGTACAAGGCACGAATACCATATTCTTCCCAATCATCAATCCACTGAGAAGCAGTTTGATATCTAATTTCAAGTATTTCGGCAATTTGCTCAAGGGTAAAGCCACGATTGCTCAATAAAAGGCTATGGGCTCTTTCCCTTATACATCTCAGAGGTCCGTAGTGTTTGGCGAATTTCAAAGTTAATAAAACAGCTTCATCAGTGATTGTAGTGACGTACTTCATAGGGAGAGGGATTTAAAGACCAGTACTCTCTTTATAATAGAGTAAATGTATCATTCAATAGCTATCTGATCGTTAGATCAAGAAGTAGATTTCTCGTACTGGCCGAACATCCAGTTTATTTGAAACCAAACTATGACCTACTTAAGAGCCTGGAAACTCACCGGGTTCATATTGAAGCCCAGCAGGTGGGTATCAACATTATTAATGGCAAAGAAATTAAGAGAGGTTGGCATTTGGGCATATAGACAGAAAAATACAATGGCTTCTATCATCAAAATAAAGGCAACAATCATTTTATTGCGTTCTACACCCTGAAGCTGAAAAGTCTCTTTAAAGAATATACAAACAACTACCAGAGAAATCAGGGCTATTGTTATGTTTGTTATAAATACGTGACGTAATAACCAGGCACAGATAAACGCAGCGATCACAGTTCCAATCAAAACATACAGTAAATGACGTTTGTTTAGTGGTTGAGCATCTGCAGGTGAACCAATATTCTGAACACAGGTGCGAAAGTGGTAATAACTGTACAAGCATGCTAACAGGCCTATCGCACATATAATAAACATGGTTGTATAGCCAAAGTTATCTGAGATGACCGGAGCCAGCGATAGGGCAATAAAAGAGCCAATATTGACGGACATGTAATAGAGGGTAAAGCCACCATCCATGCGCGAATCATTCTGGTCGTAGCACTTTGCTAACAGGCTGGAAGGGTTTGCCTTGAACAGTCCGTTACCTACTGAAATAAAGCCAAGGGATAGAAATACCAGGTTTGGATAAATAATCGAAACCCCCATCAATGCGTAACCAAAGGCTAGTACTATTGCTCCCAGTATAATTGTACGCTTGGTTCCCAGTACTTTATCTCCAATTTTACCACCAATAGAAACCAGGCCATAAACCAGGGCAGCAAAAGCACCAAAAGTAACAAAACTGTCAGCTTCAGAAAACCCGAGCTGCTTCACAAAGTAAACGGCTAATACGCCCTGAAGTGCGTAATAACCAAAACGTTCCCACAGCTCCACAAAGAAAATCATATAAAAGGGGCGAGGCTGATTCAGCATGCCAACAGATTCATACTTCATAACATCATTCTCTTTATTTTTTGATATTAACGCAGTTATGTTACTTTTTATTGTTATTTGTGGCTTGATCTGTGGCAAAGGAAGGTAACTAATAGTTCCCTTCCTGAGGGAAGGAGAATGTCGTTTCTTTTAAATTTGTAAGGGATTTGTTCAATTGAATGGCAGGTGAGTGTTGTTGTTAGTTTTTATCCCGATAACAGCTCTGGCATCATTGATTGCGGCATAGGCAAGTTCTGCAAAATCAGGGTATTCGTGGGCTTCATAGATATTCTTCTTGATTATGATACGTCGGGTGATGTGTAGTTGATTATCAGATGCTGAGTAGGTGCTGATAAAATCCCCTGCCTTGTTTGAAAGTGTCTGGTTATCTGGCATAAAAGCGACTTTATAGTGGCTGGGTAATTTTAGGGTATTAGTCCACTGAAAATCCCTGGGGCCTACCTGAAAGGGAAACTGGCGTTTTTTTTCTACCAGAAATGAGCGCAGGGCCTGTGCATCTTTAACGCCTAATCCGCTGGGTGCAGTAATAAAGATAAAGCCATTCCGGTTGATGGTATAAGCCTTGGGGCTGTGCCATTCCCCACGGTATTCTGCCAGAAGGTTCTGGTCGAAGGGGGGGATGCTCTCTGTAATGGTGCCAAACCCCCCTGTAACCGTACCGGATAATATATTATTGGCTTTCCATTCAAAGCTTCCCTGGGCTGCCAGCATCTCCCGTATCTGGGCATCAATAATACCTGTGCCCATCACGTTGGTAGTGCCTTTAAGGTTGCCATCAGCTTGCAGTTCACTATGGTTTTCTATCCGGTAACTATGGGTTGCTGGCGAAAAACCGGGAAGTGTTCTGACGTCTCCATCGGCACTGGCCAGAACTGCGCGCTTATTGGTCAGGCTGTCCTCCAGTATACCGAATGGCATAAAGGCTGAGACGGGATTCAGATAAATATCCAGCTCCGGAATATAGAGCATGACATGGTTGAATTGCATGGAGGTGGCTACAGGAAAATCTTGATAGCTATCCCCCCAGTTAACCAGGGCAGGGACTGAGTCGACCCCCTTGGCTTTGAGTAGCGTTTGTAATAGCAGGGTCTGGTCTTTACAGTCCCCGTAGCCATGACGAAGAATATCCTCCACTTTGTTGGGAACCATGCCGTCATCAAAGTTAAAGCGGATAGAAAGGTAATTAATGTTTTCAGTTACCCAGCGGCTAATCTTTTTTACCTTTTCAAGGCTGGGCTCGGAGTCTTTGGTTATTTGGTGGGCAAGTGCCTGGATGTCCGGGCTTTGGGTATGGCGATCCTGGCTGGCGTTATAATAGATTCTGCCCACCTCTTCCCAATTTTGTATTGACGTCAAGGCAAACAGGGGCAGCACATCGTCCGGGCTGACCATGTTGATTTCCGGTTCTAGATAATAGGGCGCTTTTTCCAGGCTGACATGGAGAGTTTTCCGGTTATCCTTTATTTCCTCCTTGATGGTGAAGCCATTACGCTGCCCCCATTTCAGGGGGGTGTTTTCAGGCAGCCGGAATGTGCTGGTAATCGCTTTTTGTTCGATGCCCAGTTCAGGGGACATGGCCAGGTTTAACCCTGTGGGTCCCAGCTTATGGATATGGTAGCGAAATCTCAGTAGTAGCTGACAGCCAGGCGTTAAGCGGGAAAAAATAACAATCTTTTGCATGGCCCGGCGTTTGTTATCCCGTCCCCCTAAATCCTGATCGAATATATTATCTTCTTCTACGGGAATGACCTTGCCTTTTGGCTCAGTAATGGTGGCTTCCAGTATCTCAAGGGTTTCATTTTCCGAGAAAAAGCCCAGGGAGTGCTTTTGCAGTATTTCAGCACCTACCGGGGTTAAAACAGTGTATTTGAGGGTGGTTTCTTTGGTATAGGTTAGATCGTCATTAATAGTGAAATCAGTATGGGACAGATCAAGATGGTAATTATGGACAGGGCTATGACGCGCTTCGGCTTGCCAGATAAAAAACGGATTTAGCAGACAGATCAACAATACAATAGATCGAAAGTACATTCTGGCTAGCTCGGCTGGGTATAGTCAGTGTTATTGATGAACCATTGACAGTTTTTTTGACAGAGAGTTCATCCAGAGTTAAAGCTAGCACAGGAAAGGTGGTCAGGCTGGCCGATTATTAAAAGATATCTGTAACAGACCCGGTATTTTCGGGTATGGCCTGGCTATTTTGAAGCTAATGACAGAGGTGTGGCCTCCGGTGAGATTTCATCGGGTGCCTGATTTTTTCTGGGCAGCACTGAGAATGCCTCTTAGCATTTGCAATTCTTTGGCTTCAGGACGAGCCCGGTTAAACAGGCGCCTTAGCCGGGGCATTACCAGACCCGGATGCTGGCGAATGATAAAGCCAATGTCATCCAGCGTTGTTTCCAGGTGCTCATAAAAACGCTCCAGTTGTTGTACCTGTGGGTATGGTTGTTCTTCAGGCTGCTGATCTTTCTCCATGGCATACGAGACTTGTTGGCTGGCCTGAAAGATTTCATAACAGAGAATCTGAACCGCTGCGGATACGTTTAATACCGGGTATTCAGGGTTGGCAGGGATAGCGACATGATAATGGCACTTTAACAGTTCTTCATTGGTCATGCCCATGGTTTCCTGGCCAAAAATCAGGGCAACTTTACTTTGTTGGGCTTCACTCACCAGCTTTTCACCACAGCCGGTTGGTTCCAGCATAGGAATGGACATATTACGACTACGGGCACTGGTACCAATAACAAGAGAGCAGTCAGCGATGGCTTCGTCCAGGGAATTGACGACCCGGGCGCCGGCCAGAACATCCTGGGCTCCTGCCGCCATGCTTTCTGCCTCCGGTGCAGGAAAACGCTGTGGTTTTACCAGACACAGGTCACTGAGGCCCATGGTTTTCATGGCCCTGGCGGTGGAGCCAATATTACCGGGGTGGAAGGTATTGATCAGGATGACGCGGATATTATCAAGCATGGAAGGTCTGCTATAAGATTCGGGCTTGGGTAAAAGATCCGGATCTTATAACAGATGGTGTGTTTTGTCTTGAAATAACGGGATTGTGTCATGACAACAATCCCGTTATGGAGGTCTCGGAATGTTACAACAGGGAGAGTGCGATCTGAGGGCTGGTATTGGCCTGGCTCAGAATGGCAGCACCGGACTGTTGCAGAATCTGGAACTTGGTGAGGCTGGCTGTTTCTGCGGCGAAATCAGCATCAATGATCCGGCTTCGGGAGGCGGATACACTCTCACGTACGTTCGAGAGGTTGTTTATGGTGGAGGTCAGGCGGTTTTGAACCGCACCCAGGGTTGAACGCTGGGAGTCAATGGCCGCTATGGCCTGGTCAATAATGGCAATGGAGCTTTGGGCTCCAGACTGGGTTGTCACCGTGATGGTACTCAGCGCACCGCCGATACTGTCAGAGTCGGCGGCTCCCAAGGTTACAGTGTTCGATCCGCCAGCAGAAC
Source organism: Endozoicomonas sp. Mp262 (assembly GCF_025643335.1). Classification (NCBI taxonomy): domain Bacteria; kingdom Pseudomonadati; phylum Pseudomonadota; class Gammaproteobacteria; order Oceanospirillales; family Endozoicomonadaceae; genus Endozoicomonas; species Endozoicomonas sp. Mp262. Next base: position 3,470,555 of record NZ_CP092489.1, read on the forward strand.
TAAAGACACCGGCATCACCGGCTATACTACTGCTGACATCCACCTGGGTTACCGTATTTTCTGCCACCATCTTGATATCCCCGCCGCTGATTTCGGCATACACACCATGTTGATTCAGGGCAGCGTTAACGTTTTCTGTGAGTTCTGTAAATCCGTCACCAAGAGCTACAGCAACATCAACCGAGTGTGTTCCTGTATCGTTGGTTATAGCAAACGTCAGTGTTTCAGCGGCAGCACCCACAACGGTGTTGTCATATCCGGCAGCACTCAGATCCATTGACTTACCTGTGGTTGTTCCCAGAGATGTGGCCCGAAGATCCGACAAAGTCATGCTAACGGTCTGGTTAGCATAGGCACCTACCTGGAATGACAGGGTACTGGTGGAGCCATCCAGCAGGTTTTTGGTACCGTAAGTAGTGGTATTGGCGATACGGGTCACTTCATCCCGCATTTCGGTGACTTCCGCCTGGAGCGCCGTACGGTCTGCGGCATCGTTAGATCCGTTAGCAGACTGTAGTGCCAGCTCACGCACACGCTGCAGAATATTGGTCACTTCCTGCATGGCACCTTCAGCGGTTTGAGCCAGGGAGATACCGTCATTGGCGTTTCGGATGGCCACTCCCAGTCCCTTGATCTGTGAGTTCAGGCGGTTGGATATCTGCAAGCCGGCCGCATCATCCTTGGCACTGTTGATACGCAAGCCCGAAGACAAGCGTGTCATGGCTGTTTGCAGTCCTGACTGGGTGGTCATCATGTTCCTCTGGGCATTGATAGAGGCAACGTTAGTATTTACAGTTAATGCCATTTTTTTACTCCATTAATGGTTGGCCTTTTATAATGCTTCAGGCCTCTATGCCCAGGGCAATAGATTCCTTACTGCTTATTTAATGCTTTTTAAAAAGCAAGCCTCCTAAAAAAATATTGGTGTGGCTATTTATAAGGGTAGCTATTAGTTTTTGTTATTCCCTTTTTTTTTGTTTTTTCAATAGAATAAAGTCACTCAAGGGAGAAAATAAGAAAATTATTTGAACGGGTTGTTATTGTTTTTTTTCTTTTTTAAAAGATGGGCGATAAAATGGCACTCTTGAATAAGTGAATGGATGGAGATGACGACTTTTTTTTTATTTTGAAGAAAAGAATTTTAAAAATGTTGTTTTTTTGTCACTGGTTTTTGTATATAAAAGAATGGTGAGTTGTTGTGGTTTGATATTTTAATAAAATTTTATTTTTTCGTGGATTTTTTTAATAAGTAGGCGATATTAAATAACTGTCAATGATGCTTAAGAAGTTCTTTTGTTTTTAATGGGGTTTTTTCTTTTGAGGGGTGTTATTTTATTTATCTTTGTTGTCTGGTGTTAATGATTTTTTTTTAAATTATTTTCTTTAGATTTGCTTCTTTCTTACGAGATAAATGTAAGGTGGTTAAAAAATATATTTTACTGGCGCTTTTGAGTTTATATTGATTTTTTTTATTTAAAACGAATTTGGTTAAATGCAGTAATGCCGTAATGATTTAAAAAGTTGTTTAAACGATATTCAGGAATACCTAAATAGCTATAAATAAACCGGAGAAGAAAAATGGCATTAACTGTAAATACTAACGTTGCCTCTATCAATGCCCAGAGGAACATGATAACCACTCAGGCAGGGCTGCAAACCGCCATGACACGCTTGTCTTCGGGCTTGCGTATCAACAGTGCCAAGGATGATGCGGCCGGCTTGCAGATATCCAACCGCCTGAACTCACAGATCAAGGGACTGGGAGTAGCCATTCGAAATGCCAATGACGGTATCTCCCTGGCTCAAACCGCTGAAGGGGCCATGCAGGAAGTCACCAATATTTTACAACGTATCCGCGAATTGGCGCTACAGTCTGCTAATGGTTCTAACGACGCCGCAGACCGTACGGCCCTGCAGGCAGAAGTCACCGAAATGCGGGATGAAGTTTCCCGTATCGCGGACACCACAACCTACGGTACCAAGAAGTTGCTGGATGGTTCCACTACCATCCTGTCATTTCAGGTGGGTGCCTATGCCAACCAAACGGTAAGTATGAGTTTATCAGACCTGAGGGCCACATCCCTGGGGACAACCACAGGTAAGTCAATGGATCTGAGTGCTGCCGGATATGACAATGCCGTTGTGGGTGCTGTGGCTGAAACACTGACATTTGCTGTAACCAATGATACAGGCACACATACCGTTGATGTTGCTGTAGCCCTTGGTGATGGCTTTACAGAACTGACTGAGAATATAAATGCTGCCCTGAACCAGTATGGCGTTTACGCAGAAATTAACGCGGGTGATATTAAGCTGGTGGCAGAAAATACGGTGACTCAAGTAGATGTTAACAGTAGTGTTGCGGGTGATGCTGGCATTTTCAATACGGCGGTGACCAGTATGACCCTGGGCGCTGCTGATTCTGATAATATTGGTGGTGCACTGAGTACCATCACGGTGACAACCCAGTCTGGAGCCCAAAGCTCCATTGCCATTATTGACCAGGCTATAGCGTCTATTGACTCCCAGCGCTCAACCCTGGGTGCCGTGCAGAATCGTCTTGCTGCCGCTATTAATAACCTTTCTAATGTACGTGAGAGTGTCACAGCTTCCCGAAGCCGGATCATGGATTCTGACTTTGCCGCAGAGACCGCGAATCTTACCAAGTTCCAGATCCTGCAACAGTCTGGTGCTGCCATTCTGAGCCAGGCTAATACCAGCCCCCAGATTGCGCTTTCCCTGTTGCAGTAACTTGGGGACGTATAAATTAAAGGAAGATAAAATGAAGTTTGGTAAGGTGTTGCTGGATCGTAGATCCTACACAATTCAGCACTCGATGAAGTTCTTTGACAAATATATGGTTATATATTTGAAAATAAAACAGCCTCGATATAATGCTGAAGCATAAAAATAGCTAATCTGAGGTAAGTTCTCAATAACTGCTGGATAGCTGCAAAATTCTGATATACATCTATCCTTCCCTCATGCAACCCCCAATCAATCAAGAGCAAGTGTACTCACCTGCGAGATTACTGAATCTTGTTGCTCAGCAGCAAGGGCAGATTACTCAGCAGCAAGAGCAGATAGCGAAGCTTCAAGCGCTTGTTGAGGCACTGCAAGCGCAGATTCGTCGTCTTAAAAAACTGCCGCCAAAGCCTGATATCAGACCCAATACAAAACCAAAAGATGATGGTAAAAAGGGTGATAATGGTCCCGGTGATGACAACGAACCGCCTGATAATTCAGGGAAACGTAAGGTTGAGAAGCCTGGCGAACGAACACGAAAAAATCGCCAACAGCCTGATAAGCCAGCAACAGAAAAAATCATCACCGTAGAAGTATCTGATGTCCCGTCTGGTTCGACACCAAACGGATTTAGCTCTTTTTCTGTACAAGAGCTGACTATTCAGGCGTTCACGGTCGAGTATCATTTGGAGCAATGGCAGACGCCCGACGGACAAACCATCACAGCAAAACCTCCCGAAAGCCTGCATGGACATCACTATGGACCACAACTCCAGTCCTATTTGTTGTACCAGCATCACGGTTGCTCGGTGACTCAGCCGCAGCTGTTGGACTGGTTGTGGGATATAGGAATCTCAATGTCCGCGGGAGAACTTCATCGGCTACTCACTGAAGGTCATACTGACTTTCATGAAGAAAAAGACGCTTTGCTGGCAACAGGGTTCAAATGCTCCCGCTACATCCAGACCGATGACACCGGAGCTAGGCATAAAGGACAAAATGGCTACTGTACCATTATCAACAATGAGCTATTTGCCTGGTTTGAGAGCACAGGCAGTAAGAGTAGGGAAAACTTCCTGAGCCTCTTGCATCGCCCCTGGAAGACTTATTCCGTCACGCAGGACGCCTTGGACTATCTGGAAAAATTTGATTACCCGGAGAAGTGGCTAAGCATCATCAGGCAATACATGGGCGTTACGTTTTTAAACCGGGAAGCCTGGGAAGCAGCCCTTAACGACCATGGGCTAACGGGAAAGACCCGGCGCAAGCAAGCAGCAGAAGCGCTTATTTACAGCAGCTTAATGGCTCATGGTATGGGACACCTGACCACATTCAGTGATGGTGCTCAGCAGTTCAACGTATTCAACCATGCTCAATGCTGGGTTCATGCGGAGCGGGGATTGGCTAAAGTCCACCCGGTCAATGAGCAGCAAGCCAGTGCACAGTACTGGTGTCGTACATGGTTCTGGGCTATCTACAACGATTTAAAAGTCTTCAAGGCCAGCCCCGATAAAAGTAAAGCTCAAAACATACGTCGCGATTTCAAGGCCCTGACTAATACCCAGGTAGACTTTCCTGATTTACAGGACGCACTGTCAGGGCTGGTCGTTATAGAGAAGGAATTGCTACAGGTACTCGATGCTCCAAGCCTTCCGCTCCATAACAACCTGAGCGAAAGCCAAATACGGGAATACGTGAAACGACGAAAAATCAGCGGCGGCACAAAAAGCAAAGCGGGAAGAAAGTGCCGGGATACGTTTGCCAGCCTGAAAAAAACTTGCCGGTTGTACGGTTTATCGTTTTGGCATTATCTGAAAGATCGAATCATGGGCAGTGGCAGTTTTCCCTGGTTGCCCGACCTGATAGAACAAGCATCCAGCGACTTTTCGTGTGGGTTAACCAGCAGTTATTGAGAACTTACAATCTGAGGTGTTTCCGCTTAATTTAGTGTCAGGATTTAAATCATTAAGTGATTTCGATTTTGCTAAAGGGGGTTGTTGGGAGACATTGCTATCTTCTTCAATGGTGTCTAAACCGTATTGGGATTCGAAAAGATTTTCATCTTCTTTAAGCTTATCTAAGCTACCTTTGTTTTTCATGCGCTTCATGGCGCTTCTTTTAATTGTTTTAGATTTGGTGTTTCCCCTATGTGTTTCAGGATTTTCAAATGGTGGGGGTTCCATCGTTTCTGCGCTGTTATAACTTAATTCTTCCAGTTTTTCACCCACATCTTTCATGCACTCCAAGTAATCATTTTCTCTTTCTTCTAAATAATTACGCAATTCCTCTTTTATCAGAATTACATCCTTCTTGGAGGACAGTGATTCTGTCTTGATTGAAAGTTTTTTTAATTCATTGAATGCTGTTTGTAATAAAAGATGACCTGCTTCTTGCTCCTTGCTAAGTAGGTGAAGTGTTAATTGTTCAGGTGTCTTAGGATTCATAACTTCTGGCAGGGTATGTATGTGGACTTCAGATTCTTCTGTATAACGACCCATGAACCATGCAGTGGTTCTGCTGAAAGGTTTAAACTGGTTAAGATTAGCGCCGGTATATCTGGTTTTTTTAGCTTGTTCAATATGTACGTGCAACATTTCTTTTCCTGTAGGGGGGGTGTTAAATTTGATATCTTCAGAATAAACAGTTCTATTAGCTATTTTTTCAGTGACGGTTATACAGGAATTATTTACTAACGGATTATCATTAGAGTCAATCCATACAGCATTTATGCGTTTGGTATGTAAGTCAATAATGGCAAATTTATGATGTTCTTGATTTTGCCGCTGAACTGATTCTTTAAATAGGTCTGTTGTAATAAAACTTTTTAATTTTTCAGGAAGAAGATCTGAGTGATTTGCTGACTCTGGATGTTCGGTAAATTGAGAGACAGGTAATAAAACCGCTTCAGATCCGGGTATATTATCCATTGTACATAGACCTATATGATTAGGAGTCATCATATCAAATAAAGTTTTTGCTTCAGGGCATTCAATGACCGTTAATTCTGTGGGCAATACACTAAAGATCATTTTGGGATTTTCTGAAAAGTAAACTGTAGTTATCTGTAATGCAGCTTCGCTTTTGGTGATCTGGATCAGTCTTTTATCATGCATTGGCGTTTTATCCGCTTTTTGAACAGGATATGATCCTGGTGTTTTCAGGGGCGGAGGGATAAAACCGGGAGTGACAGGGGCTGTATCCGTTTGTGGATAGGTTATTACAACACTTGATTCGGGGATTGCCACAAAGGGAATTTTAGACAGTTCTTGAAATTCATTGCGATATAAAATGCAAGGGTGCAGTCCACCCTCAGTATCCCGAGGTATGTTTACATGTATGGCAAATACAAAATGCGGCTCTAGTTCTCCGTTTTCCTGTTCATAGTAGGTTGAGTTGAATGATACGGGAAACTTGTTAAAGTCCGGGGTGTCAGGGCGCACATAACCCAGTATTGATGCATAATCATCTATTCGAATCTGGAGTTTTGGATTGCATTGATTCTCTGAAAAAGGTGTGGGGAGCCTGTACACACTGTGAAGTGTTCCTTCAACACTAATATAGAGTCGATATGAGATAACTGCATAACCAAGGGGTGATAGAAAAAAAGAAAACAAGAGCAATAAGGTGGAGTATCCAAGAGCAGATTTGGTAGTATATTTCATAATAAGTGAATGATTAAGCATAAAAAATCAGGGATGAATATCTGTCAGTATTAATTCGAGTGTGCGCCATCTTCAGAAGCATAATTAGCGGCTCCTGACAATTCTTCTGGAGAAATAGAGGTGGTACGTCTTCTTTGTCTTCTTTGTTGCTGATTTTCTCTTTTTGAGTCACTAGGTTCTTTTTCTTCTGTTAGTGAAGACGACATTGAAAGGCTATTTTTTTCACCCAGCACAACTATTGCTGAAGGAGATGAGGGAGGTGTGGTTTTAGGTTGATTATCGTCAAGTGCTTTTTGATCTTTCAATGGATGATCTTGAGAGTGTTGTGATGTATTAAATTTTTGCTGTAGTTCCTGTATAACCCTTTCTGATTCTACTGTTCTTTGCTCACCAAATGAACGTCTTGTTTTTAGCAGGTTTATTTTTTGATCAACCTTTGACTCCAGGTTATTAAGTTCCTTCTTTAATTCTTCTAGGTTTGATTCTTTCTGTTGTTTCTGTATTTTTTTTAATTCTTCGATTTTAGATTCTAATTCAATTGCTTTTTCTTTTAATTTATTGCTGGTGATTTCTAGTTTTTTTTGTTGTTTCTCCTGTTCAGTTCGTGATGCAGTGTTGTTGATTTTTTCACTTAATTGCTGTATTTCAAGTTGGACGGACTCAAGCTTTTTTTCAAGGATTTCGACTGATTCTAATTTATCACTGTTATCCTCTTGCTTTATTCTTATGGCTTTGAGTTCATTTTCTAGTTGAGTGATCTGTTGTTGATCGGAAGAGGTTTTTTGTATGACGAATAACCGGATTCGATGAAAAAAATCTGAGGATTCCTCTAAATCACTTGTATCACTATCAGATTCGATACCTATAGGGGGAGACCAGGAGGGTGTTTTTTTTCCTGTTATTTCATACCATGACTTGAAGGGATTAAACCAGCTACATTCTGGCGAGAAAGTTTCATCAGTACAATACTCAAAGTCCTGTTGGTAAGGAGTATCTTCAACTTTGAATAGTCGCATTTTGGAGAACTCTTCAGATAGTATAGGTGGTGTAACTAAATATTTTGAGAATTCCTTCTCATCAGAGCCTTTTCTTCGGGTGTAAATATTGATTTCAGTGGAGCCATGATTCTCAGATAAACTTTGTTGAATGGCTAATTGCATGGTTTCTCCCGGAAGAAAAATAACTTTCGCAACATCTGCCTCCCTCTCAGTGCTATCCATATATTGTTCAAATAATTGAACAGGATCATTTCCTGTTATTTTTTTGGCTGATTCTTTTTGTTGGTAATGTACTTGCCTGATAGGTTTACTGGTTGATTTAAATTCGGTGTATAAAGTGCCATCCGGAGTATCAGTCATTAAGGTATCTAGTGAATCATTTTGAGGTGGAGTTGATGTGAAGACAAGCGTTGTGTAGGTATCTGGTTCCAGAAATGAGATGGATGCTTGTTGAGAGACTGTGCCATGCTTTATTAATGTTTGTAACTGATCTGTTTGGGATAATTTCCTGGCTTTATGACAAGAGCCTGAAGCGTATTGAAAGTCAGCTGTTCTTGGTCGATGGATAGCTAATAATTGGGAGGAAGTTGGATTATCCTCTGTAGCTGTCGGTATTTGTTCAATAATAAGCCCCGGTTTAGGCATCCAGCGATGAAATTTTTGATCGGTAATATCTTTAAGAGCAATGTACTGGCTTCCATTAAAGATATGAGGATCAACCCTCACTACATCATCTGCCGGTATGTCAATATGCAGGGTGTGTAATTGAACCCTTTCCATTATGGGAGACTCTGAGTCTGAAGCCGACTTTAATTGTGAATAACAAAGGCCTGTTTTCATTTTTAATCCTTTGTATGGAGCTGATCTTCTCAGAGTGCCTGTCATTGAGTCAAGATCTGTAACATTGACAGTAATATTGGGGGAGGGGGTAAAGTTTGCGTTATTTATTTTAGATGAATGAAGGTTATAAATCCCTATTAGTGTTACATCATCGTCTGTAGTTGTTGTTAATACCAGTTGGTGGAAGACGAGGGTAGCATATGAGGGACTGGTCGTCATAATCAGGGAATAAAAGAATAGTAGCAGGTGGCTGATAATCGCCATGGGTGAATGTTTCATGGTGAGTTTGCTTAAGAAGTCTGAGAGGGTGATACGAAGATTTGATTAAAGATTAGTTCATAAGTAAAAAAAGGGTTGGAATTTTTAATAAGGAGGCTATTGCTATTTATATCCATAGGGAAATAAAGGCCACCTTTAGAATTTAAGGCTATTGATAGGATTTGAGTTATTTATTATCTCATCCCTGGCTATCCCCTTGGCGTGTCCCAGTCACTCGGTTAAAATGCCGCCTCCCCAAACCAAGCGGTATTCCTTAGCTGATGAGTCGTAACCGAGACATTCCCCCAGAAAAACAGGCTTACCGATGGCTGATGACACGGGTTCGTCCTGCCCGGAATTGGCTGACCCTTTCTATTCTTTTGGGCCTGCTCAATGGTGTTTTATTGCTGGTTCAGGCCAGTTTGCTGGCTGATATAGTTCATAAGCTGATTATGGAAGGCATTCCCCGGGATAGGCTGGCCACTGACTTTCTTCTGTCTATTGCTGTGGTTCTATCCAGGGCCAGCTGTGCCTGGGGGCGGGAGCAATGTGGCTTTAAGGCGGGTGTCCAGGTAAGAAGAGCGATTAGAAAAGCCGTTTTGGATAAGCTTCAGCGCCTGGGACCCTTAGCGGTTTCCCGACAGACGGTAGGTGGTTGGACAACGGTGGTTGTTGAGCAGATCGAGGAACTACAGGAGTTTGTGGCCCGGTATTTGCCCCAAATGGCACTGGCCGTTCTGGTACCACTGGTGATGCTGGTGGTGGTGTTTCCTAAAAACTGGACTGTAGGGTTGATATTTTTTGGGACTGCACCGTTAATTCCCCTGTTTATGGCATTGGTGGGTATCAAGGCGGCAGAAGCCAACCGGAGAAACTTCAAGGCCCTTGAGCGGCTGGGCGGTTTTTTTCTGGATCGCTTGCAGGGGATGGAAGCCTTGCGATTATTTCGCAGGACGGCAGCCACTCAGCGGGAATTAGGTGAGGCTAGTGAAGATTTCCGACGGAAAACCATGGAAGTGCTTCGGTTGGCCTTTCTATCGTCAACGGTGCTGGAGTTTTTTGCCTCAGTCTCCATTGCCCTGACAGCGGTTTATCTGGGCATGAACTTCCTGGGATATATCAATTTTGGCGATTACGGTAATGGCGTCACACTGTATACGGCACTGTTCTTATTGTTATTGGCGCCCGAGTTTTACCAGCCATTGCGGGAGCTTGGCACCTTTTATCATGCCAAGGCCAAGGCGGTAGGGGCGGCAGAATCTGTTCTGGACATTATGGCGCAGCCTGAACCTGAGGAGCACCAGGGGTGTCGCTGCTTTGAGGACAGGGGGGCAGTATCTATTGAGGCCAGGCAGTTGTCGGTGCTTTCCCGGACCTCGGATAAGCCATTGCTGGATGATCTGGATTTTTCTATAGCTGCCGGTAGTCGTGTGGCAGTGATAGGCCCCAGTGGTGCCGGTAAAACCACATTAATTAACACCTTAATGGGGTTTTACCCCTTTAAGGGCAGGTTACTGGTGAGTGGCCAGCCATTATCTGGTCTTGATCTTTCCAGCTGGCGGGACGGTTTGGCCTGGCTGGGACAGCTGCCCTTAATTATTGAAGGCTCGGTCAGGGAGAATGTTGCCTATGGACGTGATTTAAGCCGGGATCAGGTCATCGATGCCCTGACCAGGGCTCAGGGTATCGATATTCTGGATGGTTTGCCAGGCTGGCTGGATAGTCCACTGAGGGAGCAGGGGGGGAATTTGTCAGTGGGACAGGCTCAGCGAATTGCCCTGGCGCGGGCTATCGCTACCCCAGTGAGCCTTTTGATTCTTGATGAACCCACCGCGAGCCTTGATCTTGAAAGTGAAAAAAGGGTTTTGGCGGCTCTGGATAAAGTTTCCAGAGATACAACGGTTATTACGGTGACTCACCGAATCAACCAGATTATGGCCATGGACCAGGTGTTAATGATAGACGGTGGTCGCCTGGTGGCAGTGGGAAATCCTCAACAATTAATACGGGTGGATGGTCCCTTTAAAACATTTATTGAGGGGCAGGGCAGGAGTCTCGACAATGCGTGATTTATGGCTGTTTCTGAAGCTGTATGGCCGTCACCGGTTGTTGCTGTTGCTGGGTATATTACTTGCTGTGGTGACGCTGGCGGCCAGCTTGGGGTTGTTAGCCCTGTCAGGGTGGTTTATTACGGCATCCAGTATTGCCGGGTTATCCGTTGCCAGCGCCAAGTTATTTAATTTTTTCACGCCGGGAGCCGGGGTCAGGGGCTTTTCTATCTTAAGAACGGCCAGCCGGTATTTTGAACGACTGGTAAGCCATGATGCCACCTTTCGTTTACTGGCCTGGTTGAGGGAATGGTTTTTCAGTAAGTTAACACCTTTATCCCTGGGGCAAATCAGCCGCTATCGAAAGGGCGACCTGCTAAACCGTTTGGTGGCTGATGTGGATGCCCTGGATCAGCTTTACTTGCGGTTATTAAGTCCAATGGTATCAGCGGTAATGATCAGTGTATTGCTTGCTGCATTTTTGGCGTGGTTCAGTCCGGTTCTGGCGCTGTTTTCGCTGATGGTTATGGTGTCCTGGATTTTGCTGATGCCAGTTCTGTTCTATCGGTTGGGTAGTAAAACAGGGGCTTCTTTGGGAAACCGGCAAAGGGATCTTCGGCAGCAGGTGCTGGATCATCTACAAGGGATGGCTGAAGGATTGATTTATGGCTATCACCATAAAAGCCGGTCATTGTTACACAAAACCGAAGCAGCCATGCAGGATGATCAGCAACGAATGGCCCGATTAGAGGGGTTCGGGTCATTTCTGTTTGTTGGTGGGGCAGGGTGCGCAGCGGTGGGAATGTTGTGGCTGGCCAGTGGCGAGTACCAGCTCCAGCATATTTCAGGCCCGGTCATGGCGCTAATGGTATTTGCCATGCTGGCAGGTTTTGAAGCATTGATGCCCCTGCCTGGTGCCTTTCAATTTTTGAGCTATACCCGGCAAGCTGCGGTGAGACTCAGGGAGGTGATTGATGAGAAACCCATGGTGTTTCCGGAACAGGAGGAGCGCTTTAACCTCAAGGGACATGTGCGTTTTGAGGAAGTCAGTTTTGCCTATCAACAGGAGCATCCAGGTAAGCGGCAGATTGTTTCTAATTTATGCCTGGATATACTGCCGGGCGAGCATGTGGCTCTGCTTGGAAAAACCGGCTGTGGCAAATCCACATTAATACGGTTGCTAAATCGGGGAGTAGAGCCTGACTCCGGTGATATTTTGCTGGATGGACGACTTATCCAATCATTTACCGAAAAGACACTCTATAAATCGGTTACTTTCATTCCCCAGCGGACACATGTTTATAGCGCCAGTTTCAGGGATAACCTGTTATTGGCAGCCCCGGATGCCAGTGACCGGCAGCTGGTTGATGTGATCATCAAAACAGGGTTGGAAAAGCTGGGTGGTGGCGCTTATGAAAATACTGCGGATCTTCTGGATTTATGGGTTGGCCATGGTGGATTAAGCCTTTCCGGTGGGGAACAGCGTCGGTTAGCGGCTGCTCGCGCCTTGTTAAAACCGGCACCGGTTTTGATCATGGATGAACCTACTGAAGGGTTGGATACAGACAGTGAGCAGGCATTGATGAGAACGGTACTGAAATCATTTAGGGACAGTGCAGTCATTATGATCACCCATAAGAAAGTAGTACTGGAACAGATGGATACAATCTACCAAATGGATGGTGGCAAGGTTGAGTGTGTCAGTTATGAGCGCATGTCTGAAAATAGTGCTTGAAAAATAGTCATTTGCCCATAGGATGAAAGGTAAATGATAAGTAGCAAAATACAGGTATATGAAAAAATTTAGTACGCTAATGAGCTTGGCAGTTGCTGTTGCCCTGGTGTTTGCCCCAGCCGCTGATGCCAAAAGGATGGGCGGCAAGAAAATGGGGCGGACTTATAAAACCGCCCCCGCACCCGCAAAAAAACAACCGCAGTCTGGTAATACTCTTAAGGAAAGCAGTTCAGCTTCCGGGCAAAAAGCAACGGATCATACACGGCAGTCATCCCAACAAACCATGAATCAGGGAACCCGGGCACAGCCGCAGAAATCATCTCGCTGGGGGATGCTGGGTGGTGCTTTGGCCGGTTTGGCAGCTGGTGGCCTGCTGGCTTCACTGTTCGGTGGTGGTGCCTTTAGTGGCTTTCAGGGACTTGACTTCCTTGTATTGATACTGCTGGCTGCCGGTGCCTTCTTCCTGTTCCGTAAATTTAAACAGAAAGGAGTATCAACGACGGGAACAGGGTATCACCCTCAGAATGATGTCAAAAAATCATTTTCCCATGACTATCCAGCGAAAGAACCTGTATTGCAATCCAGTAACGGGTTAGATACAGGCGTTTTGGAAGAAAGGCTACAGGAGCCTTCTGTACCACAATCTACCAGCGGGATTATTGGCGGGGGTGATGTACCTCTGAATTTACCGGGTGGCTTTGATCAGGAGGCTTTCCTTAAGGGTGCCCGTGATCATTATCACCGGTTGCAGCGGGCCTGGAATGACAATGACCTGGGTATTATGAAAGAGTACCTGGCGGCAGACCTGTACGAGCAATTGGCGGCTGAACGGAGTCAGCTGAAAGGAAAGCAGCATACAGAAGTGCTATATATCGATGCCAGCCTTGTGAGGGCGGATTATACTGCAAGGGTTGCGCAGGTCAGTATCAGGTACACCGGCCGTTATCGGGATGAGGTTGAGGGTGTTGAAGAGGGCATTAATGATATATGGCACCTTGAGCGAGATATCACTGAGGCAAATGCACCCTGGTATATTGTCGGAATGGAAAATGCTTCCTAAACTAAAACTCGTTTGAAAACCGGATATTTCTGACCTGTGCATTAAGCGAAGCGATTACTAAAGCGCGCCCATCACAGTGCTATCAAATTGGGCGCGGCTTAGCCCGGATATTTTATAAACACACTCCCGGCCTTTGCAGCTCCCGGCAACGCAAGTGCAGTTTTCAAGAGCCATAAAGCCCGGCGTAATTTTGAGGGCAGTTTTGCAATATCCGGACTACGTATATCTCCAGGGAAAGGGGCTTGTAATTGTCCGGTATTGCTTATTCCCGGATACTTTTTGTGGGGTTGGTAAGATGGCCCAAACGGTTCCTAGCTTTTCTTGTACATGAATTAAATCTGCTTTTCTGCCATACCGTAAGTAACATTCCATATAGATGGATGCATTATTTAAATTGGCCCAGGCAGTGAATATTTCATGGAGTTTATTATAGCGCAAAGACCATCGGTCACTAATAGCAATCCAGCGGTTGTAAATTATATCATGGTCTTTACTAAATGCCGGTTCCCAGTTTTTTTTCTTGAATTTGATAGGGTGAAAGTCTCATATTGACCACAACTAAACACTGCCACCTTTCTCTGGGAATGGTATGACATTGCTTGTAGCAGCCTTGGTGACTTTCCCGCAATAAGTTGCAGCAAATAACTTCCAGCCATTTTCAAACCAGTGGCTCTGAACTAATGACCGAAGCGTCAATACGCCCTGACCACCCGGATTTCGCCAGCGCATACCTGAGCACTTCATCCGCTGGGTAACCAAGGTTTTACAGGCTGCCTCTACCACACCAGAGCCGATCGGAAGGTTATTCGACAAGTGTTCAGCATAGCGCATACGCTGGCGATTTTTTCTGAAATACTCCAGCTCGGTCTTTAATTTTGAGCGGCGCGGATGCTTTTTATGCTGATAAGCCAGGGCTTTAATAATGCGCTCAACCCCATCGAGTTCCTCTTTTAGGACGTGTCGGTAAGTGACAAACTTTTCTTTGGACTTGATGCTGTTTTCTCCATAAGCCTGGTCAAATGCTTTCTTCAGGTGATCGGCTGCGTGGTAGTAATCAATAACCTCAACACCCGCTGGTAGTTCCCGGGAAAGGTATGACCAGTTGTCCTTGGCGCCATCAGCGACTTTGACCAGTGACAGCTGTGGCTTTTGTCGCAACGCTTCTTGCAATAGTGCTGACAAAGACTGCTTGAGTGTGAGTTTTTTAGTTTCTGGCATTCGTCCTATGCGGACTGTTGATAAACGCTCCCCCTGTTGATCGTAAAACGACAAAGTTCCGCAACTGGCCTCCTTGCAACCTGTTGGCCCTTGAGTCCGTTTGCCTTCAGAAGCGCTCCTGGCTCGCTTTTCTACTCGTTTGCCATCTTTCATGGGCAGCATAACGCCATCCAGGGAGGCGGCTACTGTGACCGCATTGGTGGGCACGTTAAGTTTCTCAATAAGCATCTCTTCAAAAGGCTCACGGTGCTGTTCCCACTGAGTATTAAATTGCCTGGGGAAACGAGCAAGACTGCTTTCTGAGGGAGACATACCTCCCATGAGATCAAGGAGGCTTTTTGCTTCACCGGGAGACATTTGAGCAACAACCCAGGCAGCTTGCTTTGCAGCCCGAGGCGTCCAGAAGCCTTCCACGATCCCGGCTTTCAACTCCATGGGCACGATACACGGCTCTTTGCCGTTACGGTAAAGTGTTCGCATAACCCGGACTGAACCAACCGCTGTCTGGTAGGTTTTATAACTGCGCAACACCTGCTTATAAGTGATCCCGCTGACCTCAATAGCTGGGGTATCAATATCAAGCTCAGCCAGCGCCTCTGCTAAAAAATCTTGCTGAGCTTGATTAAAGAGAGCATTAACGGTCTGCTCAAACTCTTCAAAGTGCCTGATAGGATTGCCAGACTCTCGCAGAGCCTGCAATTGGTGGCCTAACCGTTGAATCGCATCACAAGAAATGGTGGCGGCTTCAGTCCGTAGCTGACATACTTCCATGGGGCGGCCTCTCACTGGCAAGGTGTTGTGTGCTATCAACATCATACCTGTGATTGGCTGCCTTCTGTTTAAGCATTGAAAAAATAGCTGCCTACTACTTTCCCCGGTTGGCAAGCTGAAGAAGCTCGGTCAATTTGAGACTTTCACCCATTTGATATAACTGCAGTAATCATCGGGAGAGTATTGTTGAAAGGCTTGAGCCAGCTTTTTAGTATGTTTCTCCAGTGCTTTAGACCATTCTTCTTCGGCCATTCTGGTTTCTTTAAGTAGGTCATAGTTTGGTTTCAAATAAACTGGATGTTCGGCCAGTACGAGAAATCTACTTCTTGATCTAACGATCAGATAGCTATTGAATGATACATTTACTCTATTATAAAGAGAGTACTGGTCTTTAAATCCCTCTCCCTATGAAGTACGTCACTACAATCACTGATGAAGCTGTTTTATTAACTTTGAAATTCGCCAAACACTACGGACCTCTGAGATGTATAAGGGAAAGAGCCCATAGCCTTTTATTGAGCAATCGTGGCTTTACCCTTGAGCAAATTGCCGAAATACTTGAAATTAGATATCAAACTGCTTCTCAGTGGATTGATGATTGGGAAGAATATGGTATTCGTGCCTTGTACAAGGGGCATGGTGGCGGTAGGCCGTGCATATATGACGAATCCGAAGTGCAACGCATAAAAGAATTAGTGGCTGAAGAGCCTCGTCGCTTATCGTATGTCAAATCCAAGATCGAGGATGAAACCGGTAAATCTTCATCAAAAATTACTCTGGCAAACATTGTAAAAAAGCAGGGCTGGTTTACAAAAGACTCCGTAAATCATGCAAACATAAACGGGACGAAGAGCAATTCCATGACTGTAAAACTGCTCTGAAAGATGCCCAGGAAGCCGAGAGCAAAGGGTTAATCAATTTATTTTATTTTGATGAGTCCGGCTTTACCCAGGAACCTTGTGTGCCATACGGTTGGCAGGAAAAAGGAAAGCAGCTCAGAATACCATCAGTCAAAAGTAAACGCATCAACGTACTGGGGTTTATGAACCGAAGCTGTGAGCTATTTCATTATCCTGTTGTGGGTTCAGTGAATAGCGATACGGTGATTGCGGCCTTTGATGACTTTGCAGAGAAAATGGCAGATGAAAAATACAGCTCAAATGATCGTTACACGGTAGTTATGGTGGATAATGCCAGCATTCACACCAGCAAAAAGTTTTGTGCCAGAATTGATGACTGGATGATTGAAAAGAAATTGCTGGTCTGCTTTCTGCCAACATATTCACCTGAGCTCAACCTGATTGAAATCCTGTGGAGGAAAATAAAGTATGAATGGCTCAACCTCTTGTCAATCAAGAGCTTTGCGGAATTTGAAAAAGAAGTTGAACGGGTGCTTTTTTCATTTGGAGAGGAGTATATGATCTCATTTTCTAATACTGTCCGACTGGATGGTTAAATTATTCGAAAGCAATCTATACACTACTTATCGGTCAAGACAACCTTGGTTTTACTTTCAATAAACGGGTGATTATTGGCGACACTGTTGGCAGGGAAAGAGAGAGTAAAAAACAGGGTGATAATACTGCTGATCAGTATTGTTGAAAGGCTTGCAGCGTGAGGCTTGTTATTCATGGATGAGGAGGCACATTGATAAGTGTATTAGCATCATGGTGCTCAAACTGTAAATCTGATTGGCTTGATTATCTATCGTGACTAGTAGCACAACTCACCCTACTAAACGCAGCGGCATTGTTTTTTATCCCTAGGTGCTATTACTGTTCATTGTAGGGGGATTTGCTCACTGTTAACTTTATTACTCCTCTCGTTCCCGATACCCCGAGGGTGTGACAGCCTCGGAACCCTGGGAACGAATCTAACGTTGCAGCCTGGAGAGATATGTTTTTTAGCCCATAGTGGTATTAAGCTTTCCCCTTCATTATTTGTTCGCAAAGCAGGCTCCCGTCTTTGTCCAATGGCGTTTCCAATAGCCAGCGTAGAGGTGATACCACCGGGCTGGTGGTGAACCGAACCGATGTTTTTAAAATGGCTGACAGGGGAACGTTAAGGCTGAAGTCCTCAAATTGACCGGTGACCTGAATTGGGGTTTGCAGGCTGAAAATCTGGGCCTTTTTTGATCTGGGGGTTAAGTAAACGTTCAGGGTTTTGTTGGCAAAGTCCGCCTCAACCTCGCCACCCACCTGAATTCTGGAGGTATCAAGCAAGACTTTTTTCTGTTGCATTTGGCCCTTTTTCATCACAAAAGATCCCGCTGTACAGTTCAGCAGGGATTGATTGTCCTGGTTGAAAGCAGGCATTACGGCATCCACCAGGCCGATGGCCCAAAGGTCGATAATGCCTGCCTCAAACTGTTTTGGCCAAACGGCAAACCTCAAATTTCCAGAGGCATTGTCCATTAAGGTATCCGGTGTCTCACTTCGACTGTTAACATCAACTGCCAGGCTGACCATGCCTTGCATATCGGAGTCCGGTTTGATCCTGCGCGCCAGAATGCCGTAGTCAAAGTGATCTGCCCCACCATTGAGGGCTATATCAAACTGGTGGTCAACGGCCTTAACCACACCGGCAAAGTCTATTTCCCCTCCAGGCAACATAACCTTCAGGGGTTCAACAGTCAGTTGCCCATCTTTCAACTGCCAATGGAGCTGGCCTGCGCCGAGCCAGTCATTACCGGAACGTACTTCATCCACATCAAGCTGGAAATTAGCATTCATAAGTTGCAGGCTGTCCGGGCTTAGAAAAGGTGCCGGCTTATTACTCTGTGCTAATTGTTTTTGATGCTCGTCGGGTTCAGATTGGTCTTCAGCAGGTAGCCAGGCCTGCCAATTCTCAACAGCAAAATCATCAATCTGTATAAAGGGTGCTTTCAACTTCAGGTTAAAGTTGGTTTTATCCTTATTGGACTTTCCGGGAATAATGCTTCCATTGCCGTTTAAATAGCTATGATTCACTTTAACCATAAGCTCTTTAAGCCGGTAGCCCTGACTGTCCATAGAGAGGTTTCCTGCCAGGGTTATAGGGCCGTAGGGTGGCAGATCCACTTTCATGAACCGGTTGAAACGACTGAGGTTGGGGGTGAATCCATGTATGGCAAGGTCGACCTGTTGCCTGTTAATGGGTAGGGCTATTGATGACTCGGCGTTAAAGATCATATCACCGAGCTTGATATCCAGGGTGACAGGGAACTTATTGCGTCCATCATTGGCTTCCGCCAGAGATATAGCGTCCAGGGTAATAGCCAGTGGTAAGGAGTCAACCTCTCCATTAATAATCAGCTGTGTTGCTGTTTCAGGCCCGGTGATAAATGATCCTCTGTTAATGGCAATAGGGAAACTTTTTCCGGTGTAACTTTCAAACAGGTTCCAGGTGCCGCCTGCCAGTTGTGCATCAATGGAAGCTTGATCCATCAATTCCTGCAAGGTTCGACCTTTCAGCTGAATGCCAATTTTTGCGGAATCCAGGGTCATGTCCAGATTATCAGTAACACCAAAGTTAGCCATCATCTGACCAATATCCGGTGTTGTGACAGAGAGGTTGAATCCAGCCTTGATCAGTCTGTCCCGGAGATCCAGTTGCATATTGCCCCGGTAGTTACCACCGGCATAATAAGCTGAAAAGGGAGACTGTTTGAGCCAGCCATCACGAATTTTCCCCTGGAGCTGAACCTCTTTTATTACCTGGTTGGACCAGTTAATGGTATCAATGCCAAAGTTTAAGTCAGCATCAGCAATGGCTATGCTGGAAGACAAAATGGGCAGATCCAGTTCTAATCCATGGGCTGCTATTTTAGAAGCATCAGATTGAGGATATTGGTCAGGACTGTTAGCAGGTGGTGAACCGACCCAATCGGCAATTTGCGTTAGATTTAACGTCTTAAACCGGGCGTCCATGAAGAGATACATTTTTTCCGGCTCAGGGCGCCAGCGAACGGTCAGTTTGCCTGTGCTATCCATTAATTGCATGGGCGCTATGGTAAGCAGGGCCTGCTCACCATCAGTGCTGAGCTTTCCTGTGAGTTTTAGTCTGCCTTGCTCTGCGCTGTTGGTTCCCAGCCAGGGATTCATTTTATGAATGTTCTGGCTGGTTACATCAAGATTAAACCAGCTGCCTTTTATCCAGCTGCCTGCTGCCAGCTCACCCTTGGCCTTAAGGGTGAGAGCTGGGCTGGAAAAGTCAATGGCCGTGTGCCAGGTTTTCTTTTGGATAAGTTCCAGTAAAGTGCCGGATGAAACCCTCAGACTGGCGGGCACTGACATGAGCTGGCCGGATACACTGATATCGGTATTTCTGGTCATACCCGCCTGAAAAGTGGCCTGGTCAATAGCCCATGATCCCTGTTCTCCCCATTTTAACCGGGTATCTTTCAGATTAAACTCCAGCTGACTATTACCAATCCATTCCTTAAGTTTGGTGCCCTGGGTTGACAGGCTTAACTTGGCCTTGTCAAGATGGCCGTGAGCCCCTTTTATGCCGCTAAGCCAGCTGGCCATGGTTCCCAATGGGGCATCATTGGCTTCAAGATCGATATTAACCGTTGATACCCAGCCCCGGCTGTCTATCCTTGCTTCACCTTTAAAAGGAACTTCAGCAATATCTGCTGTCATTGGTGCGGATAATAAACCCTGTTCCCCTTTGATATTGAGAGAAATATTATTGATATCAGTGCCGAGTCCCTTGATTTCATGGAGTTCCATGGCGATATGGGTTGAAGTGTTCACCAGCCATTTATCCAGGGCCATCTGTAGGGGGGATTTAACCCGGGGCGCTGCACCGAAGAAAACCGCCTTGGGTTTTGGCTGTGCAGCAGATTGAATCCATGGGCTGAAATCCACCTGTGGAATGGTGAGTTGTCCATCAATGGTATTGTGCTCTCCCAGCTGAAGGTCCAGCTTTCCGGATGCCTGTGCCATCGGGCTATTGAGCTGTAATTGTGAAACAGACAGGTTGTTTTTTCCCAACATTATCCGGCTTTTCAGCGATAGCGGAGCCATTGGTGCTACGTCAAGCCCCAGTAGCGCCTGTAATGGTTGGGTGTTTTCCCAGTTCAGGTTGATGCTTAGCTGACTGTTTCCCTGTTTAAAAGGCACGATATCTGTCTCGACCTGGAGTTGGGCACCTGCGAATTTTCCAGTCAGCTTCAACTCAGCGGAGCTATTATTGATGAGTTGGTCAATTCCACCGTAAACACTGAGATCATAGGGTTGCCCCATGACTTTTCCGTTTGCCTTTAATAGCCAGTCATGGTCTTTTTGTTGCAAATCCATAGTGGCCAGGGACCAGTCAAAGAAGGTACCGCTGGATTGATCCTGGAAGAGGAGTTGAATATTTTTTGCAGTAATGTCCTCTGATAGCACTAGCTTATAGGGAAGCAGGCCTTCATCAGAAGGTGGATTAGTTGTTTTTTGGGGCGTTTCATGGGTTGAAAAAAAGACCCAGTTGGCTTTTCCCTGACGACTCCTAAGAAGGTTAAGTCGGATATTTTCTAGTTTGGCAGAGTCTATTTTTAATGTTTTGGTGACCAGGGGGAGTACTGAAATTCTGGCTTCCACCGTACCCACCTCAGCCATAGGCTTCCATTCATAACCTTTCATATTAGCCAGCTTGATGCCGGAAAAATAAAAGGAGGGCGAGAATGAAAGGGTCAGTTTCATGTCACCTGCTATGGTGACATCCCTTTGCAGTGAGTGCGTGAGCCATTGTGTGATCCGGGTTCTATAGGGGCTTAAGTCCAGCTGGATACCGACAGTGAGAGTAACCACCAGGACAAAGACTACTCCCGATACACAGGTTAAAAGGGTTTTTGAAAAAGACGGCTTGGGCAGTCTTCTTTTAGAGGATTTCTGGGTAGGGGAGTCTGGCATAACAGCACGCTAGGCAGGGGTAACGGATGAAATTGAACGAAAGCTCAGTCATTTTATCCCTATCTTACCACAGGTGAAAAAGACATAGGCTTTTGGTATTGATCAATATAGTGCCGGTTTTATAAACCACCTGAAATCCCGGTCAGGCTTATTTGGGCAAAATCTCACGGTTTTTCAAGAAAATCCCAGGCAGCTTACACGGATGGTCACCACTTAACCGCATCGGATGAATCCTGTAACTCCGGCTGGGGCAATCTTGATTTTGGGGAAGGGGTTATTATCCTTTTTAGTTGTGGTTTCGGTATTTACTTACTTGCGTGCAATCTATTAACTGGTCAAAGATTGGAATTTCTATAGAGGCTGTTCTGGCCTGAGTTTGTTGTAAATATTAATTATTAAGCAGATTGTTTATTCAGGATTCAATCCATGTATAAGAAGCAGCTTTGCGGGTCATCTCTGGCACTGTTTTCTGCATCTACCTATGCCTTATTG
Organism: Endozoicomonas sp. Mp262; assembly: GCF_025643335.1. Taxonomy (NCBI): domain Bacteria; kingdom Pseudomonadati; phylum Pseudomonadota; class Gammaproteobacteria; order Oceanospirillales; family Endozoicomonadaceae; genus Endozoicomonas; species Endozoicomonas sp. Mp262. The sequence continues at coordinate 3,492,261 of NZ_CP092489.1, forward strand.
CCGGTGTTTACCACCCGAGCCTTTGAAACAGGGCTTGAAATAAATACGCTGTTATTTATGCGATTTATTATTGCTGCATCATGCAGCTATTCCCGTGACATCAATTAAATCACTGCAACAGCAAGGCTTACAGTAAATTCCAAATGGAGTGATTTCGCACAAAATAACGTCTACTTTTGATAGGGATACTTTATCAATGGCTGTCTCTCATGGCTTATCCATTCCAAAAAAGTCGTAAGCATCTTTGTGCAAACAGTTTAATTACTACGATTTCTGAAAGTTATGAGCAAATTCCAGATGTCCGACCAAACAAGGATTCCAGAAAAATAACAATACATGATGCCTCCATGTCCGCTTTTGCCATGATGCATCTCAAGTACCCATCGCTCCTCTCGTTTGAGCGTGATAAAACAGAGCAAGAAGTAAGGCATAACCTTGAGCACCTGTATCAGATAAAAAAACGTGCTCCCTGTGATACCAGTATGCGGGAAATCCTGGATCCAATAGATCCCGTAGAGTTCAAAAAGCCTTTTAAGACATTGCTGTCTAACGTCCAAAGGGGCGGATTACTGAAGGCATTCGAATTTCACTGCGGGAACTTGAAAAATCACTACTTGCTCCCGATCGATGGAACTGGGCTATTTTACTCCTGCAATAATAAAAAACCTTGTCAGGAGTGCTGTACTAAAAATAAGGGAAAGGCCAACGAAGCTCACTACCACCAGTTAATGGCAGCATGCATTGCTCACCCGGATCAAAAAACAGTCTTGCCATTGGCACCGGAAGCCATAGTTTGCCAGGACGGTTCGACCAAAAATGACTGTGAAAAAAATGCCATTAAACGGTTGTTTGCCACCATACGAGAGCATCACCCACGTCTAAAGTTCGTTATTCTTCTGGACAGTCTTTATGCTGACAACCCCACTGTCCAACTGATTAAGAGTTATGGCTGGCATTACATCATTGTCGCGAAAGATGGCAACCATGCCTCGCTGGTTGAAGCGATGGATGAGCTGGATAAAGAAGGAAAAGTTCACCGTGCTGAAAAAGTTAATGAAGAGACTGGAATTAAGTGGTGGTTTCGCTATGCCAATGACGTCAGGCTGAACAAGGCAAAATATGCAGAACAGGTTAATGTGCTTGATTTTGTCGAAACCGATAAAAAAGGTAAACAGCATATCTGGTGCTGGGTGACTGATATTCCGCTTAACGAAGAAACCATAGAACCCGTCATGAAAGGAGGGCGCTGCCGATGGCATATTGAGAACCAGACGTTTAACACCCTGAAAAATCAAGGCTACGATCTCGAACATAACTACGGTCACGGTGAGAAGCACTTAGCCACAAATCTGGCCTATCTGACGATGCTTGCTTTTCTCGTAGATCAAATACAGGAACTGTGCTGTCCCCAGTTTCAGGAAGCTTTAAGAACCCGCTCAAAAGGAGTCCGTATAGCATTATGGAAATGGATACAGGGCTATTTTTTGCATTGGCTGATAAAAACGTGGGAGGGGCTTTTTTACACAGTAACTCATGGTATTGAAGAGAAAAGGGTGATTCCATTCGATACATCATAACCGGCCATATCGTAGCTACGTTCAGGGGTGACATTTTTTCTTTAAAGCTCCGCTTTGTTAATTGGCGGCTCAGTTTTGATCGGCTTCATTATTTTTGCTGCCTTATTGTCAATACCAACGATCATCGACGTTCATCATGCGGGAATAGCTGTGCATCATGCTTGTGGGTTATTGTGTGCTCAAAAAAAGCACAGTGGCGCCTTAATCGTGAGCAGGTGAAAATACTATTACCAGCAACGCTAATAGGATTCTGTGTTAATTGTACGGCATTTTTTTATGCCTATACGTTAATGTCGCCTTCTATGGCAACCATTCTTTTTTTTATGTATCCATTTTTTGTATTACTTTATGAAGTGGTTATACAAAAGCAGCCAGTTTTTATTTATAAAGTGCTGGCCTTGGCGTTGGCCTTTGCAGGCTTGATTTTTATCATTTGGGATGGAAATACCACGTTAAGTTTGATGGGGGTAGCCCTCAGCATGGGTGCAGGCATCTGTTATGCCGGTTTTTGCGGCAGCCTCACATCTCGCCCATTGCAAGCGGTGGACGCCTATGTGCTATCGGCCTGGGTGACTACCATATCGGCGGTCATATTTATGATAATGTGCCTGACTAAAGGACAGCCGCTGTTATCCAATCATGTGAAGGGGTGGTTTTATACTTCACTGATTGCCATTATTTGTACAGTGCTGGCCACCGTGTCTATTTATACCGCGATTCACTGGATAGGCGCCACCAACGCTTCCATTATTGCAACGGCAGAACCAGTTATTGTCTTTATCTTTGGTTTTATTTTCCTTGATGAAAAACTCACAGCCAGCATTGCTTTGGGAATTATGCTGGTGGTCTCCGGGTTATTAATTATGCAATGGCCGGATGTTAAAAAAGGATTTTTACGGAAAGCTCGCGGGCAGGCGATATAAAAGAGCGTACTCCCAGCACCACCGGCAGTAGGGAGGCTTTTTGCGAGCCGTAAGGCTATCAATTAACCGTCCTGGCTACGGTGTTGAAAGGGCGTTCGTAAAAAAATTATAAACGCGGCTGGAAAAAGTATGTCCCTTTTCTTGTGAACCAGTACAGCCGGTTTTTGAACACTATTAGTTCTTTCGCCGGTTTGCTGAATTAGTGACGTATGTATCTTTTTTATAAATCCTGAATTCAAGTCATAAATGCATAACCCATGACTTTTCTTGCATTCACTCCAGTTAACTCTTTGAATGCCTCATATGGTGTTTTGTAACCGAGGCATTTCCTGGGCCTGCTGTTCAGCTTGTCTACCGCAATGATAACGTCTCTTTCTTTGACGTTATGAAGCTCCATTGATTTGGGAAAGTACTGCCTGAGCAGCCCATTGGCATTCTCATTCTGGCCTCTCTCCCAAGAGTGGTAGGGCACAGCAAAGTAGCTGTCGCAGCTCAAGGCTTTGTTGATTGCTTCATGCTGAGCAAATTCCTTACCGTTGTCGTAAGTGATCGTTTTAACAAACCTTTTCAGGGGCTTGAGTGTATCAATCACTGCCTGTTTAACCGCTTTTGCTTTCTTTCCTGGCAGCGGAACAGCAAGGCGCAGTTTAGTCTTTCGCTCATCCAGTGTGGCAATGGCACCCTTATGGTTTTTGCCGATTACGGTATCCGCCTCCCAGTCACCAACACGCCCCCTGTTGTTGACGATCTCCGGGCGCTCTTCAATACCTACCCGGTTAGGTATGCCTGTTCGGTTATGAGCTGAACCATATCGCTTTCGGTACGTTTTTTTCTGATGGCGCAAGTGTTTATACAGGGTACCGTCAGTGCGCTTATCATCCTCTATGAACTGGTAAATCGTCTCATGATGCAACTTGATTATCCCTTCTTTTTCAAGCCTTCCAGCCACTTGCTCAGGACTCCAGTCAGCCCGGATATCTTGAGCAATCCGTCGCTTAATATCTTCCGTCAACTTCACCGCCTTGGGTTTTTCCTTATGACGCTGTTGAGCCTTACGATGAGCCTGCTGGTGCCTGTAACCACGCTGCCCTGTGTTGCGTCCTAACTCCCGTGACAGCGAACTCTGTGAACGCCCGAGTTTTTCTGCAATTTTATTTTGAGAAGTCCCATTTTTCAGTTCGATTTCGATATAATGTCTCTCTTCAGAGCTAAGGTGCTTAAAGGCCATCCTTGGCGTCCTCTGTTTGGTTTGGTTGCTTAACAGAGTACCCCTGAGTTCTGATTCACTTCAAAGGCTCTGTAACAACCCTCTGGTTACAGAGGTTATGCATTTATGATACAAATTCAGGAATATCGTCTACTGCTTGCGATAGTTTTACTGCTAACCCTGAAGCATGGCTGCTTTTACCGCTATTGATGAGCTCGGCTATCAATCGGAAAGTAGCAGAAAGCCCCAAAACCTGAAAATTATCACCGTATAAGGGGTTTTTAAACAAAATTCTAACGGGATCACCGCCATTGGGTACAGTTCCACCCAGTGTTTCTAAACCTTTTCGGGCGGCTGTACCGAGGGTTTTATAGACAGTAACCTGATTTCTGTTCTGGTCGATTACAAAATACATGTAAACTCGCTCTTGCTATGGTTTGCATTTATTGCTTGAATCCTGCTTTAAATAGTCTGCAAACAATACTTCTTGACACTTTCTGGTCTTGATTTCTGTCCCGGAGAGCCGGGGTGGCCATAGGGGAAAATCAGGTGTCACAAATCATAAGCTCTCTTTTCTTGCCCTGAGTGCTAATTTTCCATCAATGCCCTCGGAAATTTAATAAACAAACTGCTTCTCGCACTGTCATTTTCGTTGAGCAGCTCCCGATCAAAGCTATGTAAAAAGGCATCTGTCAATGCCTGCTCCATGGGATTACATGGGCAGCCTTTGAAGTCGATGACCAGCAGCCGGTAAACACGCCGCTGCTTGTCCATATTTTTCAGCGACTGCTTTCCTGATACAAATATCAGGCACTCCATGCCATTTTCCGGCTCGCGGTCGAGATGCATGATATACAAGTGCTCCCGCTGATTTGGTTGGTTACCAGCAGCTGGCATATTATTGTTCAGGTAAGGAAAAAGGTTGACATCAGGTTCAGCGCTTCGGGTTAAGCTTCCCTCCCTGCGCACTTGCTCAGGAATATCAACGCCCTCTCGGCCAGTTAACATGGGTACGGTGTTGTCGGTGTAGTAGATCAGCATTCTTTTGCTCGCTGAATCAATCAATATTCCGCTTCGATCAGGCAAAGACCAGATGATTTCAGTGGCAGCCTGCGCCTCTCCCAGTGCGTCCATTAGCTTAAGCTTGCTTGATAAGACTTGCTTTTTTTTAATGTGAATATTGTTATTGACAGCATGCAAACAGCACAGGGCAACCCGTCTGAATTCCGGCAGGTTGTTTTGATCGCTGGCTCGTTTAGTGCGGCCGTACATAGCAAAAACGGAACCCTCCATTAAGGCACCATAACGTTGCTGGTTATTGTCAGCTTGCTTGCGCTCCCGATTGGTTGCCAGGCCTAGCTGAGTCATTTGTCCACTCTGGTGCAGCGCACGCTTGACCGATAACTCTGTGCGTATTTTTCCCAGCTTGTGAACGAGCGATTCCTTGAATGACTTAATTTGAAGTTGAGCCTGTTTTTCCGGACCAAGTGAGGGGAAATCAAGCCCCTGAATTATTGGACAGGGGATGTCTTTCTCTATCTGCGCCAATAATTGGACTTTCAACCCTGAGTAGTAATCAGTAGATAACAGGCGATCGGCCTCTTTGTAGCGAATGAGTTCAAGAGTGTCCTTTGCGGAAAGTTCCTCCTCTTTGTCAACCTTATTCCTGACGACAACTTTCATGCTGCCACTGTCCTGCTTGCATTGATTCAATACCAGATAGGCAGTACCCTGCGCAAAGGAGCTAAGTTCAGGGTAGTGCGGGGGCTGCTGCACGCTGACCTTTGACCAGTAACCACTTTCTCGTATTGTCTGAATAGCCCAGTCCTTCAGGTCAGGCTGACCATCACCCAGGTTGTCGATCACAATCAGCGGTTGTTTTTTCTCTTCAGGCATCTGCGTGATAAAGTGATTCTGTTGCCACTGAGGCCTGAATATAAACTGCTTTACTTTAAAGCCACACTGAGTCAGCAGTTCCAGCAGTTTTCTGGCAATCAAATGTTGCCATGTATTAACTGTCCGCCTGATATCGCACATTCGTGTGGCCACCGTGTGCTCTCCATTATTCCAGGCGTGATGTCGTAACAGAGGCGTTTCTCCCTCCTGCAACTTTGGAGGAAAGAGTAGGTAATGGCGTTTATGGTAGCGACCATCAAGAAATCGGATAAAACGAAAACGGGCGGAACTGCCTACACTAACAATCTGCAATGCACTGCTTGAAGAGATATCAGGGTTCACCTCCATGATCTTATTGACCAGGAAAAAATTAAGTAGATTGGGCTTTTTCCAAGTCAGTTGCACATCCAGAGCGTGGAGTCTTGGGTGCTTCAGTTTCGGGTCGTCATCAAGAACCGTGTCCAGTAGGATTTTTGACTGGTAGCAGGTGGGGGTAAGCTTGTAGCCGTGGAGCCCGTCGTGAAGCATTTTACCCCACAATAGCAACCGAAGAATTTTCAGAAATAACCGGTCATAAGGGATCTGCAACCCATCCAGAGTATCGGTATTGGCTTGTCGCTGATATTCGGCGGGCAGCAGGTAGACATAGATATGGGTGTTCTCGACATCGCACCGGCACACCTTGTATTGAATTTTCTCTCGAGCCAGTCCGGCAGCTTCTTGTTCATCCAGTATTCGCTGTCCGATTTTTTCATATAACTGGCTGTAATACTCTTTCCAGGTGACGCCCCGGTCTCGCTCATAATTAATGACGCCCCAGAAAATTCGGAAAGGCAAACCGCTAAACGCTGGTCTTGCCAGTATGGCTTTAACCCGTTGTTGAAACTCCGACTCACTGAGTCCCTCAAGGTAAATGCCGGTGGTGTAGGCGCCGGGCAAAGCGTTATCTAGCGGCTCGATCATTTAGCGCTCTCCTGTCTGACAGAACTTCATGGCGTTTAACTGATCCAGCAGGGGCCGTTTGATCGTCATCAGTTTGTGAACACCGGAAAGATACCCCTGCTTGTCGGCTTTTTCGTAGTTGTGATAAGCCGGGAACACCTCAAACAAATTCATACACTGAACCACTTGCTCCCCATAATCAGTGAGTAGCTTAAAGCTTTCGGCCTCCAGCCAGTCACGGTTAGTTTCCAGAGTGGTGTTAAGCAAGATAACTGAACCAACGGTCAATCGGGTGTTAGCAAAGCACTCAGTTACGGCATGAAGCTTGGTGCGCAGATGCCTGATCAGTGTTTCGGAAGGTTCCTTTTTATCACCCCGGCACCAGTTCTTGACATCAATACAGGTGACAGACTGGTCGTGAAAGATGTAAAAATCAAATTGCTCATACGCCTGCGGCCCGAGCAGATCAAACATTTCATCGACACTCAGATATCTTACATTCAGCATCTGCAACAGCTGCCTGAACAAGCATTCGCCAATAGCCCCGCGCAGGTGCGGAATGATGCCCGGTAGGGGAAGGAGTTGCGAAAAATCCGGAGTCACCAGTTTCTGGCATTTGCGCAACAACAACCGCACCATCTGCTCCACGCTCACGCCGCTGGATAAAGGGTCATGAATTGACAGCGAGTTGGCAGGACTGTATTGCTCAACACCGCCGTCCATATCAGTCAATACATCGTGATTCTGATCGCTGTAACAGAAAACCATGTCTTTCGGTCCATAGTCCTTTACTAACAGGTAAATGGAGTCAATCAACGTCTGCCTGGCCTGAGAGTTGCGGGTATAAGGCAGGTTTTTCAGGGCCTTAATAGCAGCCGCTGGATTACTGAGCAGCTTGGGTGAACTCAGCTCATCCCGAAACCGGGCTGCCTGCTGGTCTCCTTTGCGGGCCTCATGGATGGCATTAGGAATCAGGTCTTTGACCAGGGTTTTAAGACGCATAGAGGCTGCCAGTGAATCAGCTTCCAGTGCTTCTCGACCACCCGGCTTGCACAACCAATCCTTTCGACGCTGGAGGCAGTACTCCATATAGGCCCGGTTGTTGACTGACATCTGCTCAAATACAGGCGTGTTGTCGTCTGTATTCAGATAGTTATAGGTCAGGCAATTTTGCCGAATAACATCCTCCGGAATCCACAGCTCACAAAGCATTTTGCAGTCTTTGCGCTCATTTCGCCCACGACTCTGGTTGTCTTCGCAGAGCAGGGAAATCAGGTGCTGTCTGTTCAGAAACTGACGCTGGTCAGGCCGCAGACAGTGAAAATTCCGATAATCACCAAGCCTTCTGTGGGTTCCTTCAGAGTCTTCCCGCCACAATAGCATTAGATTGTAAATGCTGGTCATGGTGCGCTCGCCATTGTGGGAGATGACGTGGCTCCAAAATGGACCGTTGATAAGCACCAACCGATCGAAATCGACCTCGTAGGGCTGGTCAACTCCTGCCAGCGAGTGCCTGTACCTTGGATAAAAACTGACCCCGGTGCCAGCGGCCGCACGATAAGACAGCATGGCGATGGTGGTGTCAGCGTCATCAAGAGTGAGCCACTCACGCAGTGCATCGGCTTTCTTGCCGAGGCTGGCGGTAAACAGGATGACGCGCAGTTTTCGATGATCGTTGAATGGCTTGATTTCAAAAACATGACGATCCTTGTCCAGAACCCTTACTCCCCCTAATGGTGTTGCTTGGGAGGTTTGTAAAAATGTAATGTGGTTTTGCATCGCTCGGACAAAACGCTGACTGATGCCCAAGGCAAAGGTGTGTTTTTGCTCGTAGCAGGCCAGCAACATAGCGCTGAGCTGTCGGCTCAGCTCCCGCTGCTGAAAGATATTCAGGTACTCACTGGGCTTGAGCAAGGCGCTATTCCAATAATCCATGAATACTGCTTCTACCTTGGGGGGTAGCTGGGCGATGGTGTCAGCACCCTCAGGAATTGAGTGAATTTCAGGTTGATGATAGGAGGCACGAAACTCTCTTAACGTAACCGCATCTCCTGTTGTCCTCCTCTCACGGATAGCGATGCCCAGATTGGCGGCAGGGTCTTGCCCGTATTTATACATAAAATGACGGTGATACTTATCCGCCTGATGTTGCTTAAGACCAGTGGTTGCCGACAATAGAAAGACGCGGTTGCGGGTGTTGTAGAGCATTCGAAACAAAGCGACCTCGGGACTCTCGCGAATCTGGCGAATGTGAAACCGAATGTTGATAAAAGACTCAGCGGCGTCGTAAGGGAAACGCAGCTTTTCTTCCGGTATCAGACTGAAAACAAGCTTGTAACAGAAGTGGACAAAGAACAGGTCGATGGGCTGGTCTGTGTCCACAACTCCGTCAAAAGCACCTTCAGAGTGCCGACCGGTTTCCCGAGCATGCTGAATCAACAGGCCTAGCGGGCTGTTTCTTGACGCTCCCAGAGATCGCCCGCTGAGATAGGCAATAAGCTGCCGGGGTTTCTCGTCAAATCGGCTGCCAGCACAAAGAATGCACAGCACTGTCTGATAGAACTGATGTAGATTGACCTCACCGGGAATATCCTCTTCACCATAGTATATTTCACAGACCCGATCACCACAGGCCTTTCGCAACCGTACCCTTTTCAACGCCTCATCATTCACAAAGGTACATCTGCCAATACGAAAAATGTCGCGGGTCAGGGCAACAATGCGGTCGGCACTGTTGCTGTTGACAATAATCTGATCGATATTGTCGGTGAACAGGCCCAGAACCTGATCGAACTCTTCCGGCTGCATAATTTTGGAATTATTCAGCACGGTTTCAATCTGATCGCAGAAAGAAGTTTTGGACGCAAGGTAGGGCGTTCTGCCAAGCTCGTCCTTGCTCACCGTTCTCACTTGTGCCCGAATGCTATTTACAGTAGCCAGTGCGTGCGCCAGATTCATGTCTTTATCGACCAGGGTATCGGTCGTGCTGTCTACGAAAATATTATGGGCTGCGTGCTCTTCATCCAGAATGATGTCAAACGCACAGTACTGTTTACGGAATATGTTGCTTTCGTCTGTTTTGTAAATGTCATCTTTAATGACTTGAAGCTGTTCTGGAAAAGTCTTTCTTGCTGCGCTGTATGATAGTGCGGCAACTCCTTGGTCAGAAAGATTGCCACTGACCACGCTATGGAAGCTGTTGCTTTTGAGATAAAGCTCTGCCCCATCACCATTATCCCCCTCCTCCATAGAGCCTTTTTTGATGGCGGGTGCAATAATGTTGCGGTCAAATTTTTTGGTAGTGGCCAGGATAATGGTCGGCCCAACCAGAACATGGGTCAGTGGCACCAGATGATCAAGCACCTCGGTAAACAACCGGTAGGGGCAGGCTCTCTTGCCTTCGACCAGGATCTGATTCTGAGACTCGTGGGCCTGGCGGTAGAGATCACGAAGCTGAGACAGGGTGGCTACCTTATCAAACACGGCTTTAGCCAGTTTGTTTAACGCCTTTTCTAAAGCCAGCAACTCCTGCCCCAGTATTCGCTCGTGCTCAGAGCAAATCTCATCGAGTCCGGCTTTTCTGGCGTAGGAGATCTGCTTCTCTGTATTTTCAACGCATTTTAATGCGTAGTCTAAATGAGTGAACTCATCGAGCCTGAACCGCTGTGGGATCCTTTTGCTCGCCCTGCACCAAGTTTTATATCGCTCCCGATTGGGGATGGCTCTATCTTCGGTGGTTGCCCAACGGATAAAGTCGGGGTTGCGCTTATCTTCTCTTGATAAAAAGCAAACTATCGCAATCCCGGCTTTTCGAATCTCGTTAATAACAAAAGGTGGAATCGCAATTTGAGCCTTTTGTGGCGTAGTAAAAACGAGGTGACGGTTCCGATCATCTGACGTGGACACATATTCTGTATAAGAAAGCAGTGTGCCTACCGTTTTTCCGAACCCGGTGCCCAGATTGTCAATAATAACAGCGGGCAATTCCTTCATTTTAAAATGCTCGGACAACCGTCGTTGAATCTCACGAACCTGGTCAATAATATACGGATCCACCAGATGCTGCCTGACTATTTCGCTGACAGGATCAAGACCTAATGAAAAGCTATTTGGTATTGAAGAAACCATGTGCATAGCTCCGCCAGACATCGGGCAAAGGTAGGGAGCCTGATGTCGTTAGAAAATCAAATATAAGTATTCAGTTTATAGAAAATAGTTTTTACATATGAAAACGCGAGCAATTTGCATCAGCAATTAAAAACTTAATCGGGTAAGAGCTGGCATCTCCCCAGCTCTTACCAAGCTACCCAGCATAATTCCGTGCCATGCGGTTTACTGAGGGGAGTGAACCTGATCTTCATTCCTGAGAGCCAGGGCTACATAGGGGAAACCGAGGTGGTTTTTGTACTAAATGACTATAGGCAATAATATGAAAAATGAAATTTCAAAATCTACGTTTAAAGCCCAGGCCCTAGAGGTGATGAGAGGTGTTGAGCAAAGCGGTGAAGCAGTTGTGATCACATCTCATGGTAAGCCTACCTTAGTAATTAAGCCATATAAGGGTTGCCCTGATAAAAGCCCTTTAGAGCTGCTTGAAGGCAGTGTTTTAGCCTTTGACGACCCAGCAGACCCAATGGGAGAAGATGACTGGGAGGCTGCCAATTGATAGTTTTGGATACTCATACACTGGTTTGGTGGGTTAATAAAAGTGACCGGCTCAGCAATACTGCACGATCACTCATTGAAAAGCAGATGGAAGATGGGCAAATTATTGTTTCGTCAATCACCGCTTGGGAAATATCTCTTTTGGTTTCCAAAGAAAGATTGAAGCTATCAATGGATGTTGATTCATGGCTGGGTGTTGTCAGCTCCATTGTTAACTGTCGATGAAAGAATACAAGCCTACCCATATGTGAAGGCTGTTTGGTGATAACTATTAAGATCGGGGGGAGTAATGATGAAAATACGCTGCTTTGATACTGGGTCGGATATTGAGGATTTAATCAGTCGTTGGAATAAAAAATAAGCTGACCCTTGACCTGCATATGACTGAGTGAAGAATAGTGAATAGCGGTTTTCAGAAACGATAAAAGGACGCTGTATGTCAACAAACAGGGCTAAAGAATCAGCTCGATGCTTTATTGGTCAGCAACCCCAAACCTTGTCTAGACCAGTAGTCACAAGCGGGTGGCACTGCTGAGTTCGATCCTTTTTAATGGTTTTTTTCAGGAGGCCAATATTCAGGTATGTTATTTCTAGTCATTCTTACAGACATAAAAAAACCGGAGCAAATATGCTCCGGTTTTTTCGATATTTGGTAGCCGAGGCCGGACTCGAACCGGCACGCTTTTAAAGGCAACGGATTTTGAATCCGTCGTGTCTACCAATTCCACCACTCGGCCAGTGACTGCGTATTATACGGAAGCATTGATGGTTTGCAAGTGCTGTTGGGACTGTTTGTGTATTTCGTTATTATGCGATTATGGTTGTCTAATGGCTGGGCGAAGGATTACGTGGAGCAGTGGTGTAGTGTCTTGTGGCAGTGAAGTTATAACCTACTATATATAAATGAACCTATCCGGTTAAAGAGGGTCAAATCAGGTTGTTGAATCGTCGATTGTTTTTTTCCGGTCTGGCTGGGGGCATTATTTCTGCATTGAACAGGACTTCCGGTTTCGACTATCAAGGTATAGGTGTCATATGAAGCGGGTTGTCGGGTGGTTTTTAATAATCCTGTTTTTAGTGCTGGCATGGCGTTTTTTTTCAGCAGATGTGTCTGTGTGGGTTAATGAGGAGCCAGTCATCGGGCCGTTGGCGGGTTTGGCCGGAGGTGGTATCTCCCTGATGGTCGCTTTCATGCTGCTGGGGGTGGCGCTGGCCGTACTGTTCCTGTTTGCCGGGATAGGCCTGTTCTTTTTTGCTGTTATGATTGCGGTGATTTTCCCCTGGTTACTGCCTTTATTGATTCCTGTGGGTATTGCCCTGGCTTTTCTCGGGTTGATCCGAAACCGTCAAAAGAAGATGGTAGGTCGTGAGTATAAATCTGCCTGATAGGGCGAGGGCTTCCAGGAGCGGTGTACTTGCCACCCTGTTCTCACGCCATGAAAAGATAAGGGTATCACCCCGCCTGACAGTCCTGGTCAGATGCAGTATCCTTCCCTCCTTTTTTATTACTCTTTGACGAAGGGTAACGAGTCTCGATGCAAGTCAGTGATTTTGATTTTGATCTGCCCGACGCGCAGATCGCACGATTCCCTGCGGAGGAAAGGACAGGCAGTCGCCTGTTATGCCTGGATGGTGCTTCTGGCAAGACCCGGCACAGGCAGTTTGCAGAGATTGAGGATTTGTTGCAGCCCGGCGATTTGCTGGTGCTGAATAATACCCGTGTTATTCCGGCCCGGCTCTATGGTCGCAAGGAGAGCGGCGGCAAGATAGAAATGCTGGTGGAGCGGGTGGTTGATGACCGGCGGGTACTGGCACACATTCGTTCCAGTAAAACGCCAAAGCCGGGAGCAACCCTGTATTTTGCGGATGATCAGGTGATAGCAACCCTGGAAGAGCGCCGTGGTGCTTTGTTTGTGCTGCATTTTGAACGGCCGGTGCTGCCCCAGTTGCAAGAGCATGGTCATATGCCATTGCCTCCTTATATTGACAGGGATGATGACCAGGCTGACAGGCTGAGGTATCAGACTGTTTTTGCCGAGCGTGATGGTGCGGTGGCGGCACCCACGGCCGGGCTGCATTTTGATGAGGCTTTATTGCAGCGGTTGGAGCAAAAAGGCATTCGTAAGGTGTTTGTCACCCTGCATGTGGGCTCCGGAACGTTTCAACCGGTACGGGTTGATAATATTGAAGACCATGTCATGCACTCTGAGTACATTGAAGTGCCAGAGGCCGTTTGCCAGGCGGTAAGGGAGACCCGGGCCAATGGTGGCCGGGTGGTGGCTGTGGGTACAACCAGCGTGCGTAGCCTGGAGTCGGCCTCCCTGGAAGGAGAAATCAAGCCCTTCCAGGGTGATACGGATATCTTTATTTATCCGGGTTATCAGTTCCGCAGTGTGGATGTGATGATCACCAACTTCCATCTACCCCAGTCAACCCTGTTGATGCTGGTGAGTGCATTTTCCGGGCAGGAAGCGGTTCTTGGTGCCTACCGGGAAGCAGTGGCTGAAGGTTATCGGTTTTTCAGTTATGGCGATGCCATGTGGCTGACGCGACAGCCCTGACGACACATTGGGTTCTTGAACAGGCTTCCAGGTGCAGTGGTTTAACTGCGCGGACATTATTAATAATTTCAGGCAATATTCAAACTCATGACGAGAGAATGCTTTATGCGGTTTGAGCAACTGGCCACTGATGGTCATGCTCGCCGTGGACGTTTGACGTTTCCCCGTGGTGTTGTTGAAACACCTTGCTTTATGCCAGTGGGCACCTATGGCACTGTTAAGGGGATGATGCCCAGGGATATCAAGGATATTGGTGCCCAGATTATCCTTGGTAACACCTTTCACCTGATGCTTCGTCCCGGTACTGAAGTGATTAAGGCTCATGGGGACCTTCATGATTTCAACCAGTGGGATGGGCCGATTCTCACCGACTCGGGTGGTTTTCAGGTATTCAGTTTGGGCGAGTTACGGAAAATTACCGAGGAGGGAGTGTCTTTCCGCTCGCCGGTGGATGGTTCCAAAGTGTTCCTGAGTCCGGAAATCTCCATGCAGGTTCAGCGGGGCCTGGGTTCTGATATTGTCATGATCTTTGACGAGTGTACGCCGGGGGATGCGGATGAAAAGCAGGCCCTTAAGTCCATGGAACTCTCCCTGCGCTGGGCGGCCCGTTCCAAGGCGGCCCATGGTGATAGTCCCTCTGCCTTATTTGGTATTGTTCAGGGTGGGATGTTTGAAAATCTGCGTGACCGCTCTCTGGAGGGCCTGGCAGAAATCGGTTTTGATGGCTATGCCATTGGTGGGCTGTCCGTGGGGGAAAGCAAGGAGGATATGATGCGTATCCTGTCCCATATCACCCCGCGGATTCCTGAAAATCACCCCCGTTACCTGATGGGCGTGGGCAAGCCGGAAGATATTGTTGAGGCGGTTTGCCGGGGGGTGGATATGTTCGACTGTGTGATGCCTACCCGTAATGCCCGTAATGGTCACCTGTTTACCGATGAGGGGGTGATTAAAATCCGTAATGCGGTGCATAAACGTGATGATCGTCCCCTGGAAGAGCATTGTGACTGCTATACTTGCCGCCATTTCAGTCGTTCTTATCTTAACCATCTGGACAAGTGCGGCGAGATTTTAGGCTCCATGCTAAACACGATCCATAACCTGCGTTATTATCAACGGGTGATGGCTGGATTGCGGGGAGCCATCGAACAGGGTAAATTGAGCGACTTTGTTGCAGAATTCTATCAGAAGCGGGGGCAGGCAGTGCCCACTTTTGGCCAGGAGTGATAATCTTCTGGGAGACCGACCGGGTGTGACCACTGTAACAGTGGTCGTTTTCCTGGTGGGGCTTGCAACCACCGCTGTCTGGATTTTTGCGGTAATAAAGGACTCGAAGGTGCTGCGGCATGTTGCCGTATCTTTGTAGTCGCTAACGGGACTAATTTTACAATCAGGAGTTTTTTGAATGTTGTCACTATTCAGTCTGGCTCACGCCGATGCAGCAGCTGCTCCGGCGGGACCGAGTATGGTAGGCCAGCTGATCATGCTGGGCGGCTTTGTTCTGATTTTCTGGCTGCTGATCTGGCGCCCCCAGAACAAGCGGTCAAAGCAGCATAAGAACTTGCTTGCTGGCCTGTCCAAGGGTGATGAGGTGGTTACCACCGGTGGGATTGTTGGCAAGGTGACGAATGTCACTGACGAATTCCTGACCCTGCAGGTGGCTGACAATATGGAGCTGAATTTCCAGAAAGCTTCTGTTGCAGCGGCACTGCCCAAAGGCACCATTAAGGCTATCAAATAACGATAGTGAAACAACCGGGGGCAGGAGACTGCCCTCGATTGTTTATGGCGAAACGGATTGTGCCTGGCCTGATCCAGGCATTTCACTTTTAACTCAGGACCGGTGAGCCATGCTCAATCGATACCCCCTGTGGAAGTACCTGCTTATTTTACTGGTTGTGGCCTGGGGCATCATTTATGCCCTGCCCAATTTCTATCCCGCTGATCCGGCTGTGCAGGTAACCGGAGTCAGTGCTTCTCACAAAATCACTGACTCAGTGCTGAAGCGTGCAGAGAAGGCACTGACAAAAGCGAATATTCATGTTAAGGCATCAGACCACAACGACGGCTCCCTGCTGATCCGCCTGAATCAGGCCGATCAGCAGCAGTTGGCCAAATCGCTGATTAAGGAAAGCCTGGGTGATGATTATGTGGTTGCCCTGAACCTGGCGCCCACGACCCCTGACTGGCTGACTGCCATCGGTGCCTATCCCATGAAACTGGGTCTGGATCTGTCCGGCGGTGTGCATTTTCTGTTAGAGGTAGATACCGCCAAAGCGGTGAAAACCAAGATGGATATTGCCAATGCGGAAATACGTTCCCTGCTGAGAAAGGAACGCCTGCGTTACAGAACATTGCCCGAGCGTCAGGATGGTGCCCGTCAGCTGGCATTTCTTGATGAAGACACCCGTGATAAGGCGGTGAAAAAAGTCGCAAGGGAATTTCCCGATTTTGTGGTGGAAGGCAGTGAGCTGAACGGTCGTTATGTTCTTTCCTACGGTTATACGGAAGCGGGTATTAAGGAAATTGAAGATTACGCGGTCCGCCAAAACCTGACCACTGTCCGCAACCGGGTGAATGAGTTGGGTGTTTCCGAACCCCTGGTTCAGAGGCAGGGTCGTAGTGGTATTATCGTGGAACTGCCGGGTGTTCAGGATACGGCGGAAGCCAAGCGTATCCTGGGTAAAACCGCTAACCTGGAATTCCGTCTTGAGGCAGGGGCCAAGGACTCCAGGGCCTCCACCGAAGAGTTTGAGTTCCGTGATTCCCGCAGGCCTCCGGCTGCCTTGGAAAGGGACATTATCATTACCGGTGACCAGGTATCCAGTGCCCAATCCAACTTTGATACCCAGACGGGGCAACCCCAGGTGAATATCAGTCTGGATAGCCACGGTGGCACACTCATGAACCGGGCCACCCGCCATAATATTGGCCGGGCTATGGCAGTGCTGTTTATCGAGCAAAAGCCTTATACCCGGACAGAAACCCGTGTGGAGAATGGCAAGGAAATCAAGGTCAAGGTTCCCGGTTTTAAGGAAGAGAAACATATTATCAGCCTGGCCACCATTCAGAGTGCCCTGGGTAATCAGTTCCGTATCACCGGCCTGGACTCTGTAGGTGAGGCCTCTGAGCTGGCCTTGCTGTTGCGGGCCGGTTCCCTGGCAGCCCCCATGTATTTTGCTGAAGAGCGTACCGTGGGTCCCAGCCTGGGGGCAGAAAATATTGCCATGGGCATTAACTCTACCCTGATTGGCCTGGCGCTGGTGGTGATGTTTATGGTGGTGGTGTACCGGGTTTTTGGTTTGATGGCCAATATTGCCCTGGCCTGCAACCTGATGTTGCTGACGGCAGCCATGAGTTTGTTTGGCGCTACCCTGACCATGCCTGGTATTGCCGGTATCGTGTTGACCCTGGGTATGGCCGTGGATGCCAATGTGTTGGTATTTTCCCGGATACGGGAAGAGATCAAGAATGGGCGGCCGATTCAGCGAGCCATTCATGATGGTTACGATCGTGCCTTTGTGTCCATTTTTGATGGTAATATCACCACCCTGCTGGTGGGTGTGATTCTGTTTGCAGTGGGAACAGGGCCTGTTAAGGGATTCGCTGTGACGCTGTCCATTGGTATTCTTACCTCCATGTTTACTGCCATTGTGGTAACCCGTTCACTGGTTAATCTGGTTTACGGTGGCCGCAATGTGAAAAAACTCTATATCTGAGGTGGGCAGTCATGAACAGGATAAGCGCATGAGTAAGAAAAAAAACATGACGCAAGCAAATGAAAATGCCGCGTCAGATGCAAGGCCTGATGAAAAAATCATAGGCTTTATGAAGCTGAGGACAATGGCAACGGTACTGTCACTGGTTCTCATTGTTGGCTCGCTGGTTTCCCTGGCTACCCGGGGAATAAGCTGGGGGCTGGATTTTACTGGTGGTACCCAGGTTGAGCTGTTTTATGAGAAGCCTGTCAATGTCTCTGATGTCAGGGAACAGTTGGCGGCGGACGGTCATCCGGACGCTATCGTCAAGGAATCCGGTTCCGCCAATAACATCCTTGTCACTATTGCCGGTGATGATGCCGCTCTGGGCAACCGTGTTGCCCAGATGCTGGATGCCAATTATGAGGGACGTGTTGAGGCCAAGCGGATAGAGTATGTGGGTCCCCAGGTGGGGGAAAAACTCAGGGAGCAGGGTGGCCTGGGTATGCTGATGGCGCTGGGGCTGGTTATGCTCTATATTGCCTTTCGCTTCCAGTTCAAGTTCTCTGTGGGTGCGGTAACCGCACTGGCCCATGACTCGATCATTGTGCTGGGTGTGTTCTCCCTGTTGGGCTTGCAGTTTGACCTGACAGTCATGGCGGCCATTCTGGCGGTGGTAGGTTATTCATTGAACGACACTATCATTGTTTATGACCGCATCCGTGAGAATTTCCGCAAGCGCCGCAAGGGTGGACCTACTGAAATTATTGATGTTTCCCTGACCCAGACGTTGGGACGGACATTGGCAACTTCCGGTACTACTTTAATGGTGCTGGTGGCATTGTTCCTGTTTGGTGGCGATATGATTCATAACTTTGCCACAGCATTGATTGTGGGCATCGGAGTGGGTACCTATTCCTCTATTTATATTGCCTCCAACTTGCTGCTGTATATGAAGATCAGTCGGGAAGACCTGGTGATTCCTGTTAAGCAGGATGAGGTGGATGAAAGACCCTGATGGCTTTTATCTGATGGCATTTGACATTAAAAAACCGGGCTAATGCCCGGTTTTTTAATGTCTTTTAAGTATGGTAATGATGGGTAGAACTCAGGCTTAATACCGTCCCATACCGTCAATGACAAAAGGGCGAATGCGCTGAAGCACTTCCTTGAAGCATTTGGGAGAACCGCAGACCACCTGTCCTTTATCAAGAAAGTCCGGGCCGCCTTTAAAGTCGCTGACCAGGCCGCCTGCTTCTTGAATCAGCAGGGCACCTGCTGCCATATCGTACTCTTTCAGGCCAATTTCCCAGAAGGCATCCAGGCGACCACAGGCTACATAGGCCAGGTCCAGGGATGCGGCACCTGCGCGACGGATACCGGCGGTATCGCCCAGCAATGAGCGCATCATATTCAGGTAATTGTCCAGGTGGGTGATACCGGGGCGCATAAAAGGAATGCCGGTTCCAATCAGGGCACCTTCCAGGCTCTTGCGATTACTCACGCGAATGCGCTTGCTGTTGCGGGTTGCGCCCTGGCCGCGGCTGGCACAGAATTCTTCGCCTTTAATGGGATCTACAACAACGGCGTGTTCAAGACGACCGCGGTACTGGCAGGCAATGGAGATGGCAAACTGTGGGATGCCGCGGATAAAGTTAGTGGTGCCATCCAGGGGGTCAATAATCCAGAGGTAGTCTTTACCTTCGCCTTTGCCAGGCTGGTGACCGGATTCTTCACCGTAAAAACCGTGATCGGGATAAGCTTTGCGGAGTGCGTCGATGATGGCTTTTTCTGATGCCCTGTCCACTTCTGTGACGAAATCGTTTCTTTCTTTGCTCTCAACCTTGAGTTTATCAAGGTCTGAAAAAGCGTGAACAATAATATCGCCGGCCACACGCGCTGCGCGCAGGGCCATGTTAACCATGGGTTGCATAAGGCTGGACTACGTCTGAAATGTGAAAGATCTGTTTAAGGGGCTGTTCATGATCGTTTGCAGCTCGCAGAAAGATCGTGGGTAGCCACTAATTAAGGCGGCGCAGTATACCAGAATATTCCAGTGCCAGTTCAACCCTTTCTTACAAAAGGGTTGTATATAAATGAAAAAGCAGGGTTTATTCTGTTGGTGGGTGATGATGATACGGGGTTTTTTGTTATTTATACTGATGGTTATTTTCTGTTTTGTATCGGGTACACTGTCCCGTTGATTCAAGATCATCAGGGAATTCGGTAGTGCTTGATAATCTCTCTATTGTGCTGGTTAAACCTTCTCACCCCGGAAATATCGGTGCAGCCGCACGTGCGATGAAAACCATGGGGCTTAAGCAACTTTGTCTGGTTGAACCTGATGACTTTCCTTCTGGCACGGCCACGGCCCTGGCCTCGGGTGCTGATGATATTCTTGCGCAGGCCCGGGTGGTTTCTTCCCTGGAAGAGGCTGTTGCGGATTGCCAGTTTGTTGTTGGTACCAGCGCCAGGGTGAGAGGGGTTTCTTTGCCGCTGGTTGATCCTCGCAGTTGTGCTAAAACAATTCTTGAAGAGTCTTCCCGGGGCTCTGTTGGTCTGGTGTTTGGTCGTGAAGATAAAGGACTCACCAATGAGCAATTGAGGCTCTGCCATCTCCAGGTGCATATTCCCACCAATCCGGATTTTAGTTCATTGAATCTGGGGGCAGCCGTGCAAGTTATGTGTTATGAGTTGCGAATGTCAGGATTGCTGGCTTCGGGCGATATTGAGCTGCCGCAGGTGAGGAGTCATGACCTGGCCACTGTTGAGGATATGGAGCGTTTTTACAGTCATCTCTATGAGACATTGATTGAAATCGGCTTTCTTGACCATAGCAGCCACGAAAAAATTATGGCGAAGCTTCGCAGGCTGTACGGACGTGTTCGTCCTGACAGGGTTGAGCTCAGTATTCTCAGGGGGGTATTGTCTGAAACCCAGCGATGTCTGGATAAGCGCTCTTGACCGTGATGAGGTCTCAGGCCGCTAGAAGTTTCGGAGAACATTGATGTAGTCGTTCAAATAGTGGCCTTTGTTGAGTGGGGAGGTTTTTCCTCTGCAATGATAACAATTGATGAATAAGGCCATGTTTGAACGAGTAAAAGAAGATATTGCCAGCGTATTTGACCGGGATCCGGCGGCCCGGAATACCTTTGAGGTGTTGACGAATTACCCGGGTTTGCATGCTTTGCTGTTGCACCGCCTTGCCCATGGTATTTGGCGGCGTGGGTTTAAGTGGTTGGCCAGGAGTATTTCTACCTTCAGCCGCTGGTTTACCGGGATTGAAATTCATCCGGGCGCGACCATTGGCAGGCGTTTCTTCATTGATCACGGTATGGGTGTGGTGATTGGGGAAACCGCAGAAATTGGTAATGATGTGACCCTTTATCAGGGGGTGACCCTGGGTGGCACCTCATGGAATAAGGGTAAGCGCCATCCGACCCTTGAAGACGGCGTGGTTGTTGGTGCCGGTGCCAAGGTGTTGGGGCCTTTTACGGTGGGTAAGAATGCCAAGGTGGGTTCCAATGCGGTGGTGGTCAAGGCGGTGCCTGAAGGCGCAACGGTTGTGGGTATTCCTGGCAGGGTGGTTAAAAAGCGGGTGTCTGAGGACGAGCGTTTGCAGGCAATGGCGGAAAAGATGGGGTTTGATGCCTATGCGGTGACCTCTGAAATGCCGGACCCCACAGCCCATGCCATATCCGCCATGCTGAATCATTTGCAGGAAGTGGATTCGAGAATTGAGGTATTGTGCAAAACCCTGAAGGAGCAGGGGGTGGATTGCAAGGTGGGTCCTTTACCTGAGCTCAAGGAAGAAGACTTTGCAGCGGTAAAGGAAGAAGCGGAGGCTTCTGTGTGAATTGAAGGGGGGATAGAAGTGGGAGAATGGAGCTCCACTCTATCTGTTCCCGGTAAGCATACCTTCTTTATTCCGGGATGTGTTTTCCACGGATGACAGGTGTTCGTGAGTTCTATATGATGGCTCACCGCTATAAAAATATTTATTTTTAATTCTTTTCATTTATCCCGCCGAATTGATGAGTAATAATAGTTGACTGTTTTACTCAGGTATTTCATAATTCTTCATAGATGACTGGGCAGGCCAGATACTTTGGTTTGTTGATTAATTCCCGTCTTTAACCTGAAATAGATTGATTGAGGCTTATTGTGCCTGAGAGAGGCCTGGCATGCGATTAACCACTAAAGGACGTTACGCTGTAACCGCAATGCTCGACCTGGCGCTCCACGCAGGTCAGGGGCCTGTGGCACTGGCGGATATTTCGGAACGTCAGGGAATTTCCCTTTCCTATCTGGAGCAGTTGTTTTCAAGGCTGCGTCGTAATGACCTGGTGTCCAGTGTGAGGGGCCCCGGAGGGGGTTACCTGCTAAGTCGGGAATGCGAAAAGATTTTTGTTGCGGAGGTCATTGATGCCGTCAATGAATCCGTAGATGCTACACGCTGCAAGGGTAACGGTGGTTGCCAGCAGGGTGCTACCTGTCTTACACACCATTTATGGCATGATTTGAGTCGGCAGATCCACACCTTTCTTGGGGGGATCAGTCTGGCTGATCTGGTAGGCAAGCGGGAAGTCCAGCATGTAGCGTGCCGTCAGGACCGACAACAGCAAGGGCCTGAGGAACTTATTAAAAAGAGTGCCGCAGATCTTATGCTTTAGGTCTGGCGGAATGAATGACACTCAAGAGTATACAGACCGCTTGGAGAAGTATCAGATGAAGCTACCTATTTACCTTGATTACTCCGCAACAACACCGGTGGATCCCCGTGTTGCTGAAAAAATGAGTCAGTGCCTGTTGATGGAGGGTAATTTTGGTAATCCTGCTTCCCGCTCCCACGTGTTTGGCTGGAAAGCTGAAGAAGCCATCGAGAATGCCCGCCGGCAGGTTGCCGATTTGATTCATGCCGACCCCCGGGAAATTGTCTGGACATCGGGGGCTACAGAGTCGGATAACCTGGCCATAAAGGGCGTTGCTCATTTTTATGCAAAACAGGGTAAGCATATCATTACCTCTAAAATTGAGCATAAGGCGGTTCTGGATCCCTGCCGCCAGTTGGAAAGAGAAGGCTTTGAGGTGACTTATCTGGAGCCTGACAGTGCAGGGTTGATTCAACCGGAAGCGGTGGCAAGTGCCCTGAGGGATGACACCATTCTGGTCAGCCTGATGCATGTTAATAATGAAATTGGTGTGATTAACGATATTGCCGCTATCGGTGAAATTACCCGTGCTCGCAAAGTACTGTTCCATGTGGATGCTGCCCAGAGTGCAGGTAAACTGCCCCTTGATATGGAAGCCATGAAAGTGGACCTGCTGTCCATTTCTGCCCATAAAATGTATGGCCCCAAAGGTATGGGAGCTTTATATGTACGCCGTAAGCCCCGGGTTCGTCTTGAGTCCCAGATGCACGGTGGCGGACATGAACGGGGAATGCGCTCTGGAACCCTGCCTACCCACCAGATTGTGGGTATGGGTGAGGCTTGCCGTATCGCATCAGAAGAGATGGCTGTAGAGAATGAGCGTTTATTAAGCCTGAGGCAACGCTTTATTGATCGCCTGGCCGAAATGGAAGAGGTTCATATTAATGGCAGTCTTGAGCAGCGTGTGGCCGGAAACCTTAATATCAGCTTCGCTTATGTAGAAGGCGAATCCCTGATGATGGCCCTGAAAGACCTTGCCGTTTCATCCGGTTCTGCCTGTACCTCTGCCAGCCTTGAGCCTTCTTATGTCTTACGGGCTTTAGGGTTGAGTGATGAACTTGCGCATAGCTCCCTTCGCTTCAGCTTTGGCCGCTTTACTACAGTTGAAGAGGTTGAATATGCGGTAGATAAAGTGTGGGATGCTGTAAACAAACTCCGTGAGCTATCTCCTTTGTGGGATATGTACCAGGACGGTGTCGATCTCGACAACGTCCAGTGGGCTGCTCATTGACAAAGGTAGGCCTTGGAGGAGATTACAATGGCATATAGTGAAAAAGTGATTGATCATTACGAAAATCCGCGTAATGTTGGCAAACTGGATCAAAACTCATCTTCAGTGGGTACGGGTATGGTTGGAGCCCCCGCTTGCGGTGATGTTATGCGCCTGCAAATTCAGGTCAGTGAGCAGGGCGTTATAGAGGATGCCCGTTTTAAGACCTATGGGTGCGGCTCGGCCATTGCTTCCAGCTCATTGGCTACTGAGTGGATGAAAGGGAAAACCCTTGATGAGGCTTCCAGTATCCGAAATACCGATATTGCTGAAGAGCTGGCACTTCCCCCGGTTAAAATCCACTGCTCACTGTTGGCGGAAGATGCGATCAAGGCGGCTATTGACGATTATCGAAAGAAGCAGGATTCGACAGACGACCAGGCCTGATCGTCAATGGAATAATGGATTCAGATGTTGGAGTAGTGCATGGCAATAACCATGACTGAGGCGGCCGCCAGGCATATCAAAAAGCAGCTTGACAAGCGGGGAAGAGGTAGAGGCATCCGCCTGGGTGTTAAAACGTCCGGGTGTTCAGGCATGGCTTATGTGCTGGAATTTGTTGATGAGCAGCTTGAGAGTGATACGGTATTTGAGAACTTTGGCGTCAAGGTTTTTATTGATCCAAAGAGTCTTGTCTATATGGATGGCACCGAGCTGGATTTTGTTAAGGAAGGCCTTAACGAAGGATTTCAGTTTAATAATCCCAATGTTGCCAGTGAATGTGGTTGCGGCGAAAGTTTCAACGTTTGATCTGACACAGAGAAAGCAATCTATATCGTCGCATTACTGCGGTTGCGATAAACGGGATTTTAATAGTCTCTTTTATTTGTGATTGTTGTTCAAACCCTCTAAAACTGTTTCCAGGCCCGAGCAGACAGCTGTCGATATGAACTGGCAGCTATCTGCCCGGGTTTTTCTTCATCTGTTTACTTAAGTAGATTCAGAGTGGATATTACGCAAAACTATTTCGAGCTTTTTCAATTACCGGTTTCATGCCAACTGGATCATGGTAAGCTGGCCCTGAAATACCGGGAGCTACAGAAAACCGTTCATCCGGATCGCTTTGCCGGTGATGCCCATCGGCAACAGCGTCTATCTGTCCAGTATGCCGCTTACGTGAATGAAGCGTTTGATACTCTGAAATTACCCCTGAAGCGATTTATTTATCTGCTGAACCTGGCGGGCCTCTCTGTGGATATGGAGCAGAACACCGTTATGGATCCGGAGTTTCTTATGGAGCAGATGGCCTTAAGAGAGCAGATGGCAGAATTGCGAGGGCTGCCTGATCCAGAAGCAGGCATTGATCGGTTGATAAATGCAGTGGAGGATTCCCTTGATGAACTTTCTGAAGAGTTTGAGCGTCTTTGGGTTCAGGGGCAATCCGAGCATCTGAAGCAGGCCGAAACAGTTGTGCAGAAGATGCAGTTCATGGTAAAGGTGGCTGCTGAGCTGGAACAGCTGGAGTCTGAGCTACTGGATTGAGCCGGGCTATCAACAGCCCCTAGCGGGCACGAAGTTTTTATGGCAGGTTTCTCTACTTTTTTAAAGAGTTCTGGTTCAATTTTCTCCCCATAGACCAAGAGGCAGAGATGGCATTACTGCAGATTTCTGAGCCGGGGCAAAGCCCTGTTCCCCATCAGCGGAAAAAAGCGGTGGGTATTGACCTGGGAACCACAAACTCTCTTGTGGCCAGTGTCAGGTCAGGTTCAGCTATAACCCTTGAGGATGAACAGGGGGAACACTTATTACCCTCCGTTGTCCGGTATGGAAAAGAGGGACTGGTAGTAGGGAAGGCGGCATGCCAGCATATTAGCCAGGACCCTCTTAATACGATTGTATCCGTCAAACGTTTAATGGGACGCGGAATTCAGGATGTGGAAACGATGGGAGGCCTTATGCCCTATCGTTTTTCTGAGTCATCAAGTGCCATGCCCTATATTGAAACCGTGGCAGGTTTCGTGAGTCCGGTAGAAGTCTCTTCCGAGATTTTGAAAGCCCTGGTGAAACGGGCAGAGGATTCTCTGGAGGGCGCACTGGACGGGGCTGTTATTACGGTTCCGGCTTACTTTGATGATGCCCAGCGGCAGGCCACCAAAGATGCGGCAAAGCTGGCGGGGGTCAATGTCTATCGCCTGCTGAATGAGCCAACAGCGGCGGCTGTCGCCTATGGCCTGGATCACTGCCCGGAAGAGGCGGCAGAAGGTGTGATTGCGGTTTACGACCTTGGCGGGGGAACCTTTGACATCTCCATTCTTCGAATGGAACAGGGGGTTTTTCAGGTCTTGGCCACAGGGGGGGATACTGCCCTGGGGGGGGATGATTTTGATAAAGCCCTGGCACACTGGATATTGCAGCAGGTGCAATTGGACGAAGGGCACCTGAATAACTCTGTGTTACGTGAAGTGCTGATGCTTGCCCGAACAGTGAAAGAGTCCCTGACGGAGAAGGATTCTGTGGATATCCGTTTTAGGCAGTGGTCAGGCAAGATTAATCGACGACAATTCAATGAAATTATTGATTCTCTGGTTAATCGAACCATTCGAACGTTTAAGCGAACCCTCCGTGATGCCGGGGTAAAAACCAAAGACATCAATGAAGTGGTCATGGTGGGTGGCTCTACCCGGGTCTTGCGAGTCCGGGAAAAGGTGGAGCAATTTGCTGGCAAGGAACCGCTGACCGCTATTGATCCGGATCGGGTTGTGGCCATTGGTGCCGCTATTCAAGCCGATGTACTGTCCGGTAACCGCTCCGGCGATGATATGTTATTGCTGGATGTGATTCCCCTGTCCCTTGGGCTTGAAACCATGGGGGGGTTGATGGAAAAGCTGGTTCATCGAAATACCACTATTCCTGTTAGCCGGGCTCAGGATTTTACCACCTGCAAAGATGGCCAGAGCGCCATGGCTATTCATGTCTTTCAGGGAGAGCGTGAGCTGGTTCAGGATAATCGCTCCCTTGCCCGGTTTGAGTTGCGAGGTATTCCGGGCTTGCCTGCGGGTTCAGCCAAAATCCGGGTTACTTTCCAGGTAGATGCCGATGGACTGCTGAATGTGTCTGCGAAAGAACTGTCAACAGGCGTCAGCAGTAGTATTCAGGTGAAGCCCTCCTATGGGTTAAACGATGATGATATTGCCCGGATGATTCGGGACTCCTATGATCATGCCGGTGAGGACCTTGATCAGCGCCGACTGAAAGAACAGGAGGTGGAGGCTGACAGGGTTATTGAAGCACTGTCAGTGGCTTTGGAAAAGGATGGCAAGGCTCTGTTAAGTGAGGATGAGAGGCTGGCCTTGAATAACGATCTGGATAGTCTGAGAACGGTCAGGCAATCCGGTGATCCGGAGGCGATAGCCCTGGAGATTGACCGGGTCAGTCAAGGCAGTGAGGAATTTGCTGCGCGTCGAATGAATCAGGGCATCCGGCAGGCACTTTCCGGGCACACTATTGATGATTTGGAGAACTCCTGACGATGACACGAATCGTATTTCTTCCCCATGAGGAAATCTGTCCTGATGGTGCGGTGGTTGAAGTTGAGCCT
Organism: Endozoicomonas sp. Mp262; assembly: GCF_025643335.1. NCBI lineage: Bacteria > Pseudomonadati > Pseudomonadota > Gammaproteobacteria > Oceanospirillales > Endozoicomonadaceae > Endozoicomonas > Endozoicomonas sp. Mp262. The sequence continues at coordinate 3,519,250 of NZ_CP092489.1, forward strand.
GGAGTCACTGTTTGTGATGCCGCCCTTGAGCATGGCATTGATATTGAGCATGCCTGTGAAAAATCCTGTGCCTGTACTACCTGTCATGTGGTGGTGCGTGAAGGGTTTGAAAGCCTTGGTGAGGCCGATGAGCTGGAAGAGGACATGCTGGATAAGGCCTGGGGCCTGGAGCCTGAGTCGCGGTTAAGTTGCCAGGCTGTTGTTAGCGATGAAGATCTTGTAGTGGAAATCCCCAGATACACTATTAATCAGGTGTCTGAACGGCACTGACGGGAGGAAAGCAACCATGGGACTGAAGTGGATAGATGTCTATGATATAGCGATTCAACTGGCAGAGGCCTTCCCGGATACAGACCCAAGGTATGTCAACTTTGTTGATCTGAGAAACTGGATTCTGGCCCTGGAAGGGTTTGATGATGATCCGGGCCATTGTGGCGAAAAAGTGCTTGAAGCAATACAAATGGCCTGGATTGAAGAGGTTGACTGACAGCAGAGGGCGAGATCGTTTACAATTTGTAAGGCGTTGTATTCTGATCCGGTGATGAAGGGGTGTTTGTCTATCTGATAGAGGGTAAACACCCCTGGCTATTAATAAAAAGAACAATTCCCACCCGTGGATAAAGCATTCCTTTGTCTACGGGTGGGGAGTGACAACGATGGAGAGTATAAATGGCTGTTGAACGTACATTGTCAATTATCAAGCCCGATGCTGTTGCCCGGAATATAATTGGTGACATTATGGGGCGCTTTGAAAAGGCCGGACTCAGGATTATTGCGACCCGGATGATGCATCTTTCCAGGGAAGAGGCAGAGGGGTTTTATGCAGAACACCGGGAGCGTCCTTTCTTTTCCGGTCTGGTGGCCTTTATGACATCAGGTCCGGTGGTGGTATCAGTGCTTGAAGGGGAAAATGCCATTATCCGGCACCGGGAACTGATGGGTGCGACTAACCCTCAGGAGGCGGATAAAGGTACGATCAGGGCTGATTTTGCCAGTACTATTGATGAAAATGCGGTTCATGGTTCTGATTCTCCCGTGTCAGCAGAGCGAGAAGTGGCTTACTTTTTTGACCAGGCAGCCATTTGTCCGAGAACCCGTTAATTGATGAGCTGCCAGATACCGCCGACCCAGTGTATCTGGCGGTGTCGAGGTAATAGAATGTCTAAATTGACTGTTAGCGCCAAAACCAATCTGCTGGGTTTGTCCAGGGAAAAAATGGAGACTTTTTTTGTCAGTATTGGCGAGAAAAAGTTCAGGGCGCAGCAGATGTTGAAGTGGATTCACCATAACGGGGTGGGTGACTTCGATGAGATGAGTAATATCAGCAAGGCCTTAAGGGAACGCTTAAAGGATATCGCTGAAATCCGGGGGCCTGAAGTGGTGAGCAGCCACTTTTCCGAGGATGGTACCTGTAAGTGGGTGATAAGGGTTGCCAGTGGTAGCTGTGTAGAAACCGTTTATATCCCTGATGGCAAGCGAGGTACTTTATGCGTGTCGTCCCAGGCGGGTTGCGCGCTGGATTGCAGCTTTTGTTCCACAGGTAAGCAAGGGTTTAACTCTGACCTTACGGTGGCTGAAATTATTGGACAGGTTTGGGTGGCGGCAAAACACTTTGGCAATGTCCCTGCCAAAATGGATCGTTCCATTACCAATGTGGTGATGATGGGAATGGGAGAGCCACTGCTTAACTTTGATAATGTCGTGGATGCCATGAACCTGATGATGGATGATCTGGGCTATGGCCTGTCAAAACGTCGTGTCACCCTCAGCACATCGGGGGTTGTACCTGCCCTGAGAAAACTGGGCTCGGTGACGGATGCCTCTTTGGCGATTTCTCTTCATGCCCCGAATAATGCCCTGCGGGATAAGCTGGTTCCCATTAACAAGAAATACCCTCTGGAAGAGCTTCTGGATGCCACGGCAGAGTATATGGGGGGGCTGTCGGATAAAAGCCGGGTGGTCACTATCGAGTATACCTTGCTGGCTGGAGTCAATGACCAGCCTGAGCATGCGAAGCAGATGGCCAGGCTGCTTAAAAATACACCGTGTAAAATTAATCTGATTCCCTTTAATCCATTCCCTTATTCCGGATATGAGCGTCCCAGTAACAATGCGGTCAGACGCTTCCAGGAGTTACTTGCACAGGCAGGCTATAACACAACGGTGCGTAAAACCCGGGGCGATGACATTGATGCGGCCTGTGGTCAGCTGGTGGGTCAGGTCAATGACCGGACCCGGCGAAGTGCCCGTTATATAGAGGCCAGGCAGCTGGATTCCACTCAGGATGTGCCGACTATAAAAAAAGGGGCAGCATAGCCATTAGCAGGAGCTACCAATGAGGTCAAGACAGGGCCTGGTTGTATATGCTTTAACGATTTTACTGGTGGGTTGTATCAGTCACTCCCCATCGGTGCCCAATGGGCAGGGCAAAGCCGTTGATAATTATATGAACCTTGCCAAGGGTTATATTCAGGAAGGCTATATTGAGAAAGCCGTGAAACCCCTGAATCGAGCGCTGGAGATTGAGCCGCGTTCCTCTGACGTCCATGGTATGCTCGGGCTGGTTTACCAACTGCAGGGGGAAACACGCCTGGCAGAAAAGTCCTTTAAAAAAGCGCTATCCTATAACTCCGGGGCAGCAGAAGTTCGCAACAACTACGGTGCGTTTTTGTTTTCCCGGGGGCGACTGGATGATGCCTATCGCGAATTTTCAAAAGCGGCAGAAAACATTGATTATGAGAAGCGAAGCCGGGCTTATGAAAATATGGGTGTTGTGGCCCATAAGCAAGGCAACCTGGTTTCTGCCCAGGCGCATTTTGAAAAGTCCCTGAGACTTAACAGTAATTTACCCCGTGCCCGCCTTGAACTTGCGACAGTGCTGCATAAAAGTGGTGATTATGGCAAGGCATGGGCACATTATCTGATGTTTGCCAAGCAGGCACGTCAGAACTCCCAAAGCCTTTGGTTAGGCGTTCAGTTGGCACGTGTCAATGGCGACAAAAATGCAGCGGCCAGTTACGGCCTACAACTGGAGCGTTTGTTTCCGGGGTCAAAGGAGTTACAAGCATATCGGAGCCTGGTAAGGCATGAATAGTGATAGAGAAACAGGTACAGGAAACGTTCAATTGGATGCTGATTTTTCCTGGGACTGTCTGGCTCGGGTCAGAGAAGAGAAGGGTCTTTCTATCGAGGATGTGGCTCGTAAACTTAAAATTACGGAATCTTATGTTGCGGCCTTGGAAAAGGGAGACTTCAAACAGTTTCCTGCGATAGCTTTTGCCCGTGGTTATATAAAAAACTATGCCCGGTTGCTGGGTTTGGATGCCGAGGTACTGGCGGCAAGTGTTGTTGATTCAGCACCTGCGGTCTCTCGCGACCGGCTGGGTTTTGGTCAGAAGTTGGAGCGTTCCACGGTAAGGTCATCCTCATTACTTCGCTACGCAGCAACGATTGTTTCGGTATTGTTAATATCCTTTCTGAGCTACTACTGGTGGAATGGCAGTAAGGAGAACAGGCTATTTTCAACCTGGTCAGAAAGCACTGTCGCTGTGGTTCAGGCGGACGCAGAGGAAGAAGTTTCTGCTGATGATGCCGCTGATGAGTCGTCAGTAACCCACAGCTCCACTGAAACCGGTTCTGCGGATACCGCAGATAACACGGCTGAAACAAAAGACCAGGATCCTATTGAAGAATCCGCAGAAGCTTCGATGGCACTGGCTGAGAATGAGGATGTGACTGAAGTGGAGGAGGTTGTGGCCAGCTCTGAAGCCAGTGAACACCCTCTAGAGCGCGCGCACCTTTATATCCGCTTTAAGGAAGATTGCTGGATGGAGGTGAAGGATCTGTCGGGTAATGTAGTGGTGGCCGGTTTGAAAAAAGCGGGCAGTGAGCTGGATCTGGAAACACCCAGCTCCGTCAAGCTCAGGCTGGGCAATGCGCCGGGGGTGGAACTGATTAAGTTTGCCGGTGAAACCATTGATATGTCGGCTCAACAGTTAAGAAAAGGGAAAAAGGTGGCCAGGCTGACGTTGAATGCCTACGAGCAGAGTTAGGAGAGTGGGTCAAAGGTGTGTTTTTGCATAAATTGTCGTTTTATGGATACCCAATATCTTGCGGATATAAGAAATGTTGCCGGATAATACTTGGGTATTGTGTAATATCCGATATTACTTGGTTGATGCTTAGTAAAGCTAAGCATTAGTTCCTATGTCGTTCGCATTAAGTTTATCGAAGTGCATTAGCCCCACCCTTCGGCAAGGCCAGGATGAGCAGAGGTAGTGCGTTCTTTAATGCTTGGCGGCACTAGCATCAATCTTCAACTATGGAGTATTAATGAAGATAATAAGTATTTTTAACAATAAAGGTGGTGTTGGTAAAACTACCTATATGTATCACATAGCACACCTGCTTGAGAAGAGGGGTAAATCTGTCCTAATTGTTGACTTGGACAGCCAGTGCAACTTATCAGCATACTCGTTATCAGATTCTGATTTAGAGCGTAGTTGGAAGCCAAGGGGTAACAGTATATGGAATGCTATTGAGCAAGTTTATGAAGGTTTGGGTGATATACGAAAAAGAAGCCCTTCTTTAATCAGAAAAGAATATCCAAAACTACATATTGTTCCTGGTGATGTTCTGCTTAGTAATTATGAAGATTCACTTGGTGATACATGGAGCAGCGCAAAAGGTGGTAATGCTCCGGCATTAAGAGTTCAGTCTGCTATTTACCGATACATAAAATGGGGGGCTGAAAAAGTCGAAGCAGATGTGGTTATGCTTGATTTAGGACCTAACCTTGGAGCATTAAACAGAGCTGTACTCGGTGCAAGCGATTACTTTATAGTTCCAATGTCTCCTGATTTGTTCTCAATAAGAGGCACAAAGAATCTTGGAGCAAAGCTAGCCACCTGGCGCCGTGAGTGGGATCAGTGTAACTCAGCATCAACCAGTAATATTGACCTACCGAAAGGGAAACCAACATTTCTTGGCTATGTAATGCAGCAACATAATGCGAGAAGAAATTCCGAAGGAATGACGCGAGGTTGGTCTATCTTTGGAAGTAGAATTGAAGCTGCCGTTAGAGAAAACATCATTGATGTTCTTGGACCTCTAAATCAAGTTCATAATTGGGGTGATGACAATTGGAATATCGGAAAAATACCAAACCTTCATAGTTTAGTTCCGTATTCCCTTGAAGCTAAGAAACCTGTTTTTGACTGCAGATCAAGAGATGGATTGAATGGTGCCCATATAACCACAGCGAAAAAATCTTCTCAGCATTTTGATCCGATTGTCCAGAAAATGCTGCGGGTGCTGTAGCTGGATAACAAATATAATTATTTACAGGTTCTCAAAATCCTACCTGAATCAAGGTGGGGTTCATTGATCGTTTACAGAGATTCTGTCTTTGGTTCACAGTGCTTCTACTCCCCCTGTGTCGGCATAGTTGCTATAGAGTCTGTAGCCTGCGAAACAAGAAGCCTTTGAGGAGCAGTCATAAACCGCTTTGCTGACCAAAGAGCTGTTCGGAAGTAACTTCCCAATTCTCTCCGTACCTAAAACCTTGTAATCACCGCATCTCAAGGTATAGTTTGCCGTTTTACTGACTTATTCCAGAGCGGCAATCGCTTTTTGCAATAAAACCACCGCCTGGATGATTTAACAGGGATTTAGAGGAATTCTGAACTTGGCTAAGCAACTCCAGGCCATTCGTGGAATGAATGATATTCTGCCAGAACAAACGCCCACCTGGCGCTACCTTGAAGATAAGGTCAGGGCGTTGCTGACGGCTTACTGTTACCGTGAAATCAGAACCCCCACGGTTGAGTCATCGGCGGTGTTTAGCCGTGGAATTGGTGCGGGTACTGATATTGTTGAAAAGGAAATGTATACCTTTCAGGACCGTAATGGCGATAGCCTGTCTTTGCGTCCTGAAGCTACGGCGGGGTGTGTGAGAGCCGGTATAGAACACGGGTTGCTGTTTAATCAGGTGCAGCGGCTCTGGACCATGGGGCCTATGTTCAGGCATGAGCGTCCTCAAAAAGGACGTTACCGGCAGTTTCATCAGGTCAGTGTTGAGGCCTTTGGTATGAAAGGGCCTGATATTGATGCCGAGCTGATTCTGCTAACCGCCCGGCTTTGGAAAGAGCTTGGCCTGGCTTCCCATGTTACACTGGAGCTGAATACTCTGGGCACCCTTGAGGCACGCCAGAAGTACCGTACTGACCTGGTTGCTTATCTATCCCGTTTTGAAGCGGAGCTGGATGAAGACAGCCGCAGGCGGCTGACCATCAACCCCCTCCGTATTCTGGATAGTAAGGATGAGAATACCCGGAAAATTGTAGCGGATGCGCCTGTGCTTCAGGATTACCTGGATGAAGAATCAAAGGAACACTTTGATGGCTTGTGCCAGAGACTTCAGGATGCAGGCATTAACTATAAAGTGAATCCAAGGCTGGTGAGAGGTCTGGATTACTATAGCCGAACCGTGTTTGAATGGGTCACTGACAGCCTTGGTGCCCAGGGCACGGTCTGTGCCGGGGGGCGTTACGATGCGCTGGTTGAACTGCTAGGAGGCAAGGCAACACCGGCTGTGGGTTTTGCCATGGGTCTTGAAAGACTGGTATTGATGCTGGAGAGCCTTGATCTGGTACCGGCTCCTGTATCACAATCAGTGGATGTTGCCCTGGTTTCCATGGGGGCCGGGGAAAAATTGATGCCATTGGTTGAGCAAATACGGGATAGCTGGCCTGAGCTGCGTATGCTGGTAGACTGTAGTGGCGGGGGCTTTAAAGGTCAAATGAAGAGGGCCGATCGTAGTGGTGCCCACTATGCACTGATCATTGGTCACGATGAACTGGACGCCGGCGTGATTACTGTCAAGTCCCTGAGGGATGACACACCTCAGAGTCAGGTTGCTGTAGCTGAGCTGGTGGATTATCTGAAAACACGTATTCAGGAGTAAGCAGTGAGTTACGATTCAGATGAAGAACAGGTAGAACAACTTAAACGCCTGTGGAAAGAGTATGGGCAGCCTGTCATCGTCGGTGTGCTGATTACCCTGGTTGGTGTTTTTGGTTATAAAGCCTGGCAAAAGAATCAGTATGAAAATGCGGTGGCTGCCTCCCAGCTATACCAGAATCTGCTGGATACGGTGGGTCAGGTGGCGGGTGGTGACCTGAGTGAAGAACAGGAATCAACCATGACCCATGTGGTTGATACGCTTCAGAAGGATTACAGTGGCAGCCGTTATGCGGCCATGGCGACATTATTCCTGGTACAGCAGCAAGTCAGGGACAATGAGCTGGATAAGGCGGAAAAGTCCCTGAACTGGATTCTGGAACAGAAGCCTGATCCTGAGGTCAATGCGCTAACCAGGATTCGCCTGGCCCGGGTATTACTTGCGCAGCCTGACAGCAAAGCGCAAAAGGCGCTGGATATTCTTGGCTCCCTGAAACCGGGGGACAAGTCTTTTGTAGCCAGTGTGGAGTCAGCCAGGGGCGATGCCTATCTGGCGCTTGGACAGCAGAAAAAGGCTCAGGAAGCTTACCAAAAGGCATTGGATTCCAGTCAGGCTGAGGGGCGACCAAGGCCTTTGCTGCAACTGAAATTGGATGATCTGGCACTGCCACAAGAGGGCTAAAGGGATGGAAAGGTTTTTCAGGGTGCTATTGCTGGGAGTCCTGGTTTCAGGTATTTCAGCATGTAGCCTGTTCAGTTCGGATGATGAAGTCGTTCGTACGCCAAAGGCACTGACCACTATCAAGGAAGAGGCTGTTCAGTTAACTGAAGTCTGGTCCAGAAGTATTGGCAAGGGGGTTGATGGCCGGTATGAGCAGCTTATTCCGGTGGTTTCCGGGGAGGCTGTTTATGTTACTGATGCGGACGGTGTTATCTCAGCCTTCAACAGTAAGGATGGAAAGCCGCTGTGGAACAGGAAACTTGAGGTTCGGGTCGGGGGTGGCGTTAATGCTGGCTATGGCCAGGTGCTTCTTGGAACCCTGAACGGTGAAGTTATCGCCCTTGATGAGAAGGACGGCAGTGAACTCTGGAAAACCCGTGTTAGCAGTGAGATTTTATCGGCTCCGGTCACCGATGGTTCTTTTGTCCTTGTTAAAAGTATTGACGATAAGTTAACAGCCCTTGATGCCAAAACCGGTAAAACCCTGTGGCAGCAGGATACGCTACAGCCGGCGTTAACCTTGCGTGGTTCTTCTGCGCCGGTGATCGAACGGGAAGCGGTTTTTAGCGGTTACTCCAATGGTGATGCCAAGGCATTTCGCATGGAAAACGGCATGCCTCTCTGGTCGTCCAGGGTTGCCATTCCCAAAGGCAGTACTGAACTTGAGCGGATGGTTGATATTGATAGCACGCCGCTGATTGTCGGGGATACTGTATTTCTTGTGAGCTACCAGGGCAACGTAGTTGCTTTGGATCTCTACAGTGGCCGGGTGCGCTGGTCTAAGGAAATGTCCAGTTACAAAGCAATGGCTGAAGGTTTTGGTTCTCTGTATATTACCGATCAGGATAGCTTCGTCAGCTCGCTGGATCAGCGAACCGGAGCTTCCAGCTGGCGGCAAGAGTCCCTGGAATACCGAGCTCTGACCGCTCCCGTCACTTTTAGCAGTTATGTCGTTGTGGGTGACTATCAGGGTTATCTGCACCTGCTTTCCCAGGTGGATGGTAGCCTGGCGGGGCGCTTTAAAGCAGGCTCTTCTGCTATAAAGGCTCAGCCGGTAGCAGATAATGATATGCTGTTTGTATTGAATGCTGATGGTAAGTTAATGGCGTTGAAAAAACGCTAGCCTAGCCAAATCAGTGATTGGATCGGGTTGTGGCCTGGGTCACAGCCCGATTTTCTATTTATGCCTACTCTATCTTGTGGCTGTTCTTAATATTCAATGGTTTTGATGATCCACAGATAGCTGTACTGCCGTTTTTTGTTGTTTAGTTGTAGATAAATCATGACTCCTGTAATTGCTCTGGTGGGCAGACCCAATGTTGGCAAATCCACCTTGTTTAACCGTTTGACCCGTTCCCGGGATGCTCTGGTGGCCAATGTTGCGGGCTTAACGCGAGACCGTAAGTATGGTGAGGGCAAACTGGGGGCCAAGCCTTATATCGTCGTTGATACGGGAGGAATCAGTGGCGATGAGGAAGGCATTGACTTTGCCATGGCAGAGCAGTCCCTGGCCGCTATTGAAGAAGCGGATATTGTGTTGTTTTTGGTGGATGCCCGTGCTGGCTTGACCGCTGCTGATGAAATGATTTCTGATCATTTAAGGCGACAGGGCAAGCAGTACCACCTGGTTCTCAATAAGGTGGATAATCTTGATGCGGATCAGGCTGAAACGGATTTTGCCGCCCTGGGGGTTGGTAATGCCTACCATATTGCTGCCGTCCATGGCCGTGGCGTGCGCAATATGATTGATGATGTCATGGAGGACATTGCCCATGAAGCGGATGATGAGGAAGAGAACGCCGTTGATGCCCGGGGCATAAAAATCAGTATTGTCGGGCGCCCTAATGTGGGTAAGTCCACTCTGGTTAACCGCCTGCTGGGAGAGGATCGGGTGGTGGTTTATGACCAGGCGGGAACCACCCGGGACAGTGTCTATATTCCTTACGAGCGATTTGGTCAGGAATACACCCTGATTGATACGGCCGGTGTCCGTCGCCGTGGCAAAATCAAGGAAGCCATTGAAAAATTTTCTGTGATCAAAACCCTGCAGGCCATAGAAGACGCCAATGTGGTGGTTATGGTTTTTGATGCCCGTGAGGGTATTGTTGACCAGGATCTTCATCTGCTTGGCTTTGTGCTGGAATCAGGTCGTGCGGTTGTGCTGGCTATTAATAAATGGGATGGTATGCAGGAGGATGAAAAAAAGCAGATTAAGGAAGAGTTAAGCCGCCGCTTGAACTTTATCAACTTCGCCCGTTTGCATATGATTTCTGCGAAACACGGTACGGGTGTTGGCCATTTATACGATTCCATTGAAGAGGCTTATGAATGTGCCACCCGCAAGCTGTCTACTAACCAGTTAACCCGAATCCTGGAAGATGCCATCAGTGAGCACCAGCCTCCCCTGGTTCATGGTCGAAGAATCAAGCTCCGTTATTGCCATGCAGGTGGTATGAATCCACCGACCCTGGTGATCCATGGTAATCAGACCGACGCAGTGCCTAATGCCTATAAGCGTTATCTGGAAAACACCTATCGCAAGGTGTTGAAGATTATGGGTACTCCGATCCGGGTGGAGTTCCGTTCCGGCGAAAATCCATTTGAAGGCCGAAAGAATAAGCTTAATGATCGACAGCTAAAGAAAAAGCGTCGTCTGATGGAGCATGTTAAAAAGGCCAAGAAGAAAAGTAAAAACCGCTAATTATCAGCTAAACCGCGCCAACTTAGAAAGTGCATGTTTTCTAATCCTTTGACTGGCGCGGTTTAGCAGCAGCTTCGCTGGATAAGCCAAATGCACATATCTGGTTTTTAAATGTACTGTGGTTTAGCAGAGTTACCGTAAATACCCGATTTTATGCCCTCCGGGTATAACTGGAGAGGTAAGAAGTAATAATTGCCATAAACTAACAGAAGCTTCTTTGTCTATAGTAGTTGATTAACGGGTTAATAAGTTGCTTGGACATGATAAAGCAGCATCGGCAGTTATTTGAAAGAGGCAGGGCAGGTTATCTTTTTCTGTTGTTATTTTGTACTGTTATATTTTTTGCCGTTCGTCAGGCTTATGCGGGGAAAAACTATCCTTGGGGCAGTGAAGTAGAGACGAAAGTGTTGTGGAAGAGCAGAGTTGATTGCACTGAAAGCAGAGCTTTTGCTATGGAAAAACTTCGTGAAAAGCCCAGGATACTCCTTTTTAAAAACAGCGGTATTGAAGACAATGCAAGCTCTAAAGAGCAGCCGCAGGTTGCAGAACTGCAATATATTTCATCCACTAAGGATCGATCATTTTGGAATCGCAGGGGGAGTGGAATGTTTCAATATGTTGGCGCTGATAACACCCTGTATTTATTGTATATGGATAATTCAAAAGCTTTTAAGCGAGCTTATGAAAGTGATGCAATAGCAAAAGCGTGTCAGTGTAAAATAACCGCATGTGAAAAACTTCAGGGAATTCCTCCAGAGATCAATTGGGATCATGTAGTCTAAGTAGGTCATAGTTTGGTTTCAAATAAACTGGATGTTCGGCCAGTACGAGAAATCTACTTCTTGATCTAACGATCAGATAGCTATTGAATGATACATTTACTCTATTATAAAGAGAGTACTGGTCTTTAAATCCCTCTCCCTATGAAGTACGTCACTACAATCACTGATGAAGCTGTTTTATTAACTTTGAAATTCGCCAAACACTACGGACCTCTGAGATGTATAAGGGAAAGAGCCCATAGCCTTTTATTGAGCAATCGTGGCTTTACCCTTGAGCAAATTGCCGAAATACTTGAAATTAGATATCAAACTGCTTCTCAGTGGATTGATGATTGGGAAGAATATGGTATTCGTGCCTTGTACAAGGGGCATGGTGGCGGTAGGCCGTGCATATATGACGAATCCGAAGTGCAACGCATAAAAGAATTAGTGGCTGAAGAGCCTCGTCGCTTATCGTATGTCAAATCCAAGATCGAGGATGAAACCGGTAAATCTTCATCAAAAATTACTCTGGCAAACATTGTAAAAAAGCAGGGCTGGTTTACAAAAGACTCCGTAAATCATGCAAACATAAACGGGACGAAGAGCAATTCCATGACTGTAAAACTGCTCTGAAAGATGCCCAGGAAGCCGAGAGCAAAGGGTTAATCAATTTATTTTATTTTGATGAGTCCGGCTTTACCCAGGAACCTTGTGTGCCATACGGTTGGCAGGAAAAAGGAAAGCAGCTCAGAATACCATCAGTCAAAAGTAAACGCATCAACGTACTGGGGTTTATGAACCGAAGCTGTGAGCTATTTCATTATCCTGTTGTGGGTTCAGTGAATAGCGATACGGTGATTGCGGCCTTTGATGACTTTGCAGAGAAAATGGCAGATGAAAAATACAGCTCAAATGATCGTTACACGGTAGTTATGGTGGATAATGCCAGCATTCACACCAGCAAAAAGTTTTGTGCCAGAATTGATGACTGGATGATTGAAAAGAAATTGCTGGTCTGCTTTCTGCCAACATATTCACCTGAGCTCAACCTGATTGAAATCCTGTGGAGGAAAATAAAGTATGAATGGCTCAACCTCTTGTCAATCAAGAGCTTTGCGGAATTTGAAAAAGAAGTTGAACGGGTGCTTTTTTCATTTGGAGAGGAGTATATGATCTCATTTTCTAATACTGTCCGACTGGATGGTTAAATTATTCGAAAGCAATCTATACACTACTTATAGCGATAGTGGATTACATATGGCTGTAAAGGAATTTTATCCAGAAAAGATTAAGACCTATCGGTATTGTAAAAAAGATAATAGCTCGTTTCCCTGGATAGAAGAACAAACGTTTCCCCGCGATAGTTCACTTAATAAATCAGGTTTTGACGAACTGAAATTTAGCCCCGATGGTCATCATTTATTTATACAGTCTAATCTGTCAGAAAATGTCATCGATACGTACTCGTTTTCTAATACTGGAGATATAGCCTCTCCTCGTTGGGTAGAGAGATTACCTATAGTTGAGGATATTTCCATTTGCCATAAACTTACAAGGGTTAGTAATGATAACGCCCTTGCGTTGATGGGTTGTTTGGATAAAAAGGATAAACCAAAGAGAGTATTGATCGATATTTTTCGAGATAGTGGTGTGAGTTGGGAACATGAATATACTATCGTAGTATTAGATGATCTGGAGCCAGCGTATGATATTCATCAACTGGAATTCAGCCCTGATGGTTCGCGGCTACTTATGGTTCAGGGCAAGCACGCAACAGGTGCAGCAGGAGTAAAAGACTGCAAGGCAATTATTTACAGGCACACCAATATCGGCCACTGGGAAGTGGAACGTACATTTAATTTGAACCGCCCTAATGGCTTCGTAAAATTTAGTCCCGAGGGCTCCCGTATAGTGGTGGTTAGCAGTACCACATGGAATCCAGTAATTCATTTATATCACTACGATACCAATGAAGAATATTGGCAGCTGGAAGAGACTATTATGAGTGGGTGGGAGTTTATTAATGATGTCAGGTTTAGTCCCGGTGGGTTATGTATTTTGATTACTGGACAGGTTTCTCAGAAAAAATTCCGAGCCATGATTTATAGGGGGGATAAAGTTGATGATAGGGTTCAGTGGAAAATAGAGAAAACTTTTGAGGTCAAAGGGCATATTTCGGCAGCAGGATTCAGTCCGGATGGATGTTATGCATTGGTTTGTGGTGAAGATGTCGTTCAGCTGTATGGAAAACGTGATGGTGTAACAGTGGAGAAAAGTTTTTCAGTTAAATTATTACCCCAATTAAAGCTTAGTTCTTCATTATTGGCTGATATTTTTGGAGCCAGAATGAAAATTAATTCAGATGAAATTAAATCACAGGGTGATATTACTGATGAGCAGAAAAAACTACCAACAATAAAATGGGTTGAAGAGACTACTCGTTTTATAGTTAATGGAAAGAGAAGAGACTTACATTATTATGAAAGAGAAATGGGTGGTTGGGATACCTATGAAAGCACCATGGAAGGTAAAGTTAAATTTGCTCAGTTTAGCCCTAATAGCACCCATTTGCTGATTGATGTGAACTATGCCGATGGTAGACATTCGCATGATTTTATTTACCCTCCTGATGAATTTGGCTGTCTCTTTTTATTTGGTCTTCAGAAACTGGATTCCACCTTTTAAAGACTATGAATTAAATGCACCCTTTATGTTGTATCGGCTTATCAATCGGCGAGCATTGTATAAATCAATTTGCCAGCTATTTTTGGCTGGAGGGACTTCAATAAGAGAAACGTTGTCCAGGGAGTAATTGGCACTCAATGGGGTTTCGTACTGTGCAATGAACTCCAGGCGTTCCCGGCTGGCATTGTAGGTTTGGGTGAGAAAATGAATGGTTTTTTCACTTAAAGGAACGCGATAATAACGAATCAGGTTTTGAGCCAGCCTTTCGGCACTGGCCGCCAGATTTTTTTCTACTGCGCTGGCCATGGCTTCCCCCAGGGCCGCCTTGGTTTTAGCGCTCATCCCCGGTTCAAGAGAGGCGAGACTGGATGCATTGGCATTTTCAATGGCACGCTGGATCTGGGGGTCATGGAGCTCGATATAGGGATCAAGAATAGTGGACACTTCAATGGCCACTTCACGGGCCCGGGTTGCTGTTAGATCTTTCTCTGCAATAGGAAGGGGGTCATCCTGTCTGAGGCTATCGCGCCTGAGTCGAGACTCCTCCAAAAAACGATTCAGGCGACGTGCTACAGCAACTCTGGCTTCGTCATCGAGTGAAATAATTTGTTCAGAGATAGTGAGACTTCGCTTCAGGCTTTCATTTTGCTTGCTTTGAAGGGTGTTGGAACGGGATTGCCACTGCTTCAGGGCACGTTTTAGCCTTTGGCTGTCACGACCCTGCTTTAGATAAGCGCGATGGCTTTCATTATAAAGCTGGAGTGCTTTATCAAGCTGCTGCGCTTTAATATTCAGAGCCATGGTATGTTTGTCTGTACGAGATGTCAGCTGTCGTGCGTCGCGTACCTGTCTACTGAGTTCATCCATTGCGGAAACAGTGGTGGAGAGTAGTTTATTGGCGCTGATCCCCTGGGCAGAGACAATCTGGGTGTTAATGCCGGTATTATTAAGGTAGTTGGTTAGAGCCTTCAATCTTGAATAGACCCGTGCCCGGCTGATTCTATAATCATTTCGTTCTTCTTCCAGTTTATCCAGTGCTTTTGCCAGGTCCCAGTGACCGGTGTATTCAATTTTCAGATAGGCAATCTCCCGGCCGCAAATAAGTTCAAAGCAGAGGGTGAGCATCTCCTCCACATCGTGAAGTGTCATTAACTCTTCGTTATCCTGTTCAATAGCAGTCAGTATTCGTTCAATAAACAGTGTTTCACGTTTTTGGCCATGGTGAGGAGTGGTTACTATACCATTCATCCTTTGTCGCATGGCTTCAGCAGTTCTTGGGTGATGCTCCTTTAACTGTTGATAGGCGTCTTCAGTTCTTTTTTTAGCATTTTCGACAACATCTCGCATGCGGTTGTATAACCCGGCCCGCCGGAAAATTTCAATTTTTTCAGCCTGTTTTGCCAGTTCTTTATCACCCGTCAGGTCTTCGATGGCCGTTGCCACCCACTCCGGGCCGAGATCCAGTTTGCGCAGTAGTATGCCAGCTGAGTGAATCCGCCTTGACTCTTCTGACAGGTTTCTTTGCACGAGGTCCCTGACAATGTAGATGATTTCGGGGATTCGGTCGATAGTGTCCAGCAGGCTAGTGCGATCTTTCTCCAGCTTGCGGCCATGGGTCATGTTATAGGTAAGTTTGGTAATTAATCCAAGAATGATGGCAATAATGGAATAGCCAACAAAGTAAAGTGCTTTTTCTGTGGGCATACTGGTACCGTAGCTAAGGTACCAACCCCCGGCGGCAGCCAATAAAGAAACCGGTCCTGCGGTCCAGGCATACTGGATAATAGTGACGCTCCAGGACTCCTGATGTGGAGCACGGGCTACTTTCTCCAGCCAGCGAAGCCCGCGTTCCTCAAGCTTCAGGTCGTCCGATTCCTGTTTTTTTCTGGATATACCGAACAGATGAGGCATGTAGTAGTTCCTGGAAAGGCGATGGTGCTACAGATTACACGTTGATTCTATGCGGTAAAAGAAATACAGTTCTTACCCTGGGCCTTGGATTGGTAAAGTGCCCGATCAGCGTCCTGGAGT
Source organism: Endozoicomonas sp. Mp262 (assembly GCF_025643335.1). Lineage (NCBI taxonomy): Bacteria > Pseudomonadati > Pseudomonadota > Gammaproteobacteria > Oceanospirillales > Endozoicomonadaceae > Endozoicomonas > Endozoicomonas sp. Mp262. Next base: position 3,535,112 of record NZ_CP092489.1, read on the forward strand.
GATTTTTCCAAACGGGTATTTTCACTGTTGTAGCTTGAGATTCCTATGCTAACAGTGCATGAAAGGCCATTGGCAGTAAATAGATGTTGTTGCACAGACTGTCGAAGTCGCTCTGCAACCTTCCACCCTTGCTGAGGGGTTGTACCTGGCAGGAGGACAACAAATTCTTCTCCTCCATATCGGCAAATCATATCCTGCTGTCTTAGTTTATGACGACAGAGTTTTGCCATCTCAATCAAGAAATCATCGCCTGCCTGATGGCCATAGGTATCATTCAATTGTTTAAAGTTGTCCACATCAAGAAATAGCAGGCTACATTCCGGTGGTTTTTCCGCACACTCTTCCTGAAATAAGTGATTGGCCTGGTGAAAAAAAGCCTTGCGATTCAATAACCCCGTCAATGGATCAAGGCTTGCCTGTTTTTCCCAAAAGCGCGATTGCTTGCTGGCGTAGTAAAGCGTTCTTGCGTGACTTGCCAGGTCGCAGGCTGTCTGCCACTGCTGGTCATAAGAATGGGTATTGCCTGGTGTGAGGATTAATAGTATTTGCTCATCCTCTGTAACATCTAGGGGAAAAAGCCAGAATGTTTTTTGGCCTTTATTATCTTTTACTGTGATTTCAGCCTCCTGGTTCAACTCAATCACTTTAAACATCTCTTGTCGGATACCAGGTAAGTCGTTTATTAAATCATCGGTAGGGAAAGTGGTTGAATTTGGAAACAAGCACTCTTTATCTTTATAGGAAATAATATTGGCTGGGATATGGGGTAATACTGCCTTAAATGTTGATAATACCCGCTCAGGTATATCTTCTGTTTTAAGAGGGGTCTGTGGTTTCTGCAAATGTTCTCTCAAGGCAGCCTCAAAGATGGGTCTCCTTGCTGGAACTGTTTTGTTAATAGCTAGGGTGGTTATTTTCTGATGACTTGATTGATTAAAATGCCAATACAATACGCTTAGCAGAACCGCCTGAACCAGCAGAGGAATGTGATAATGATTGCTTTCTGACAGCAATAGGAAAGAAAGGAGGGTAGCGGAGAGTAATGCACTGATAAATAAAGAGGGAGTGGTAATGGTTTTTCTGTATAGATGGTAGCTAATAGTGGCAGTCAGGGTAGCTATTGTGAATAAGAGCGTGAGTTGGCTTATATCAACCAGTGTTTCCCGCTGCAGAGGATAAATAATAGGTTCGATAATGAGTCCAATAGCTAAAATGCAGCCGAAAATTATGATTTTGTCCATGGCTGGGGCAATGGCAGGCAGGCGGGAGAGTTGCCGGTAACAGGCCAGAACTGAAACAGCGACAATGGTTTTAGTCAGAACAAGCCAATAGTCTCCTTCAATAGGTAGTGACCAGCTGTTTAATACAATCTTATGGCTTGTCATTAGAAGACTCACAGAGCCAAGATGAGCCATTAATAATAGCCAGGCTGTACTTTTTGTAATGATAGAGCGGGCCACAGCGAAGGCCAGAAGAGTGAATAGTGCAGCCTGCAAGGCGCGGCCCCCCTATGATGTAGGTTTTGTGCTCCACTAACGTCTTGATGCAAATAGAAAATGCTGCTTTTTACCATTGAAAAAAATCAATAGTCCCTTAAGCGAAAGTCCTGACTGATTGATTATTGGGCACAAGCTTGGAATTATTCTTCTTGATTTTGGCATAAATAATCTTGCAATTGAATAGGGTATAGAGAATGAGTGGTGTAGCATTCCATTCCCCATTCCCCATTCCCTATCAACAGTCTGTTATTTTATGCTGGCAAAATGTTTTTTGGTAAACTGCACCCGTTGGTCAATAGCAAGGTCATGCTTGGGGAGTGCCTCCACTGCTTCCAGCCTGGGTTGAATGCCACAACCGTTAGCTATTTGGATAGCCAGTCCAGGCCTGGCATTGAGTTCCAGAATCTGCGGACCAAGATTTTTATCGAGCACCATATCAACACCCAGGTAACCTAGTCCGGTCATCTCATAACAGGCTGCCGCCAGTGTCAGAATTTTTTCCCAGTGTGGAATATGGAGCTTGGTAAAGTCATGGTGGGTATCAGGATGAACGTGTACCGGTTTATCAAACTGAACGGCCCTGAGACTTTTTCCTGAACCGAGATCAACACCAACACCAACGGCACCCTGGTGTAAGTTGGCTTTGCCATCAGAGGACTTGGTGGCTAGCCGAAGCATCGCCATCACGGGAAACCCTCTAAAGACAATAATACGGATATCGGGAACGCCTTTATAACTGTACTCATTGAAAATGGGGTCTGCCTCAATGCGGCCCTCAATCATGGCAACATCCGTTTTGCCGCCCAGACTGTATAGCCCACCAAGAATATTGGACACATGACGATCCACATCCTCTTTACTGAGGGTGTCGCCACTGGCTTTTACATAGGCGTCACCATCTTTGCCGGTGATAACCAGAATGCCTTTGCCGCCACTGCCTTTTGATGGTTTGATAACAAAGTCATCATTGCCTTCCAGTAACTTTCCCAGGTGTTTGATATCTGACTGGTATTCGATAACGCCGATAAGCCGGGGAACATCAACCCCGGCCTGTTCTGCCATGTGCTTGGTGGACAGCTTGTTATCCACTAAAGGCAATAATCGCCTGGGATTATATCGGGTAACATACTCCAGGTTACGGGCATTCATGCTGAGAATGCCTGCCTGCCGCAAACTGGCGGGAGAGGCAAAATATTTTTGCAACCCTGTTTTCTTAAGCAGTTGTTCCATTCGGGAAACAGGCTTTTGATCAGCCTCAGGGGGTAGCAAGGTATTTTTTGTATAAACGCCCATTGTTTGCTACTCCACTGCCGCTAATGGCTTAAATCTGCGTAATTCAAGCAGTCGGTATCCAGTATATTGACCAAGCATCAAGGTGAAACCAAGTACTGAAAGCAGCAGTTCCGGGAAGTTAAAGGTCAGGTGCTCCACCAGACTGTTGGTCATGAGTAAATAGCTGATGCTTGCAACCAGCAGGCTACCAAATCCTTCTATAAGAACGTCTTTAGGGCCTTCTTCCTCCCATAGGATAGACATGCGCTCAATAGTCCAGGCTAAGATAATCATGGGGAAGAAGGTGATTGTCAGCGCCTGTGAGATGCCCAGTTTCCAGCTGAGAATACTCATGGCTGCCATGATGCCGATAACTACGATAATGACTGCGGCTAGCCGGGCCACAAGAAGCATATTCATTTGACTCAATATGGATCGTATCCACAAGCCAATGGAGACAATGGCAATGAATATAGCCAGGCCGGGTAGCAGCTGGGTATGAAGAAAGGCAACAGCAATCAGGACCGGCATAAAGGTTCCGGAGGTCCGGAGGCCAACCAGCACACGCATAATAAGAACCACCAGGGTTCCAATAGGAATCAAAAGGATGGTTTTAAATGCATTTTGGGCTTCCAGGGGGAGGGAATAGATAGAAAAGTCAACAATTGCTGCATCATCAGCCTTGGCTTCTGTGATGGCCAGCTCCCTTGCCGGTACTGATTGGGAGATAATAGAAAAGCTCACTCGTGAGTTGCTGCCACCCATGACGTCAAGCAGGGATTTACCCCCTCGCTGCCACAGGAAGAAATTAGCCGGGTTGCCCGCTTTACCGGTCATGGGATCAAAAAGAATCCAGCCCTTATCGGTATAGACTTCGAGCATATCTACAATAGGCTGTCGGCGACGCCCATCTTCCAGATAAAGGCCACGCACCATCCTTGCAGGGATATTAGACATGGTGAGCAAATCTATGAGCAGCCGGGTCTTGCTTTCCCTGTTTTCGGCCATGTCCATCAACATATTGGCGTTTTGGCTGGGTTCCTTGGCAATAAATTCTCCCACCAGGGTTCCTGCAAAGCTCCGGGCATCAGCAGATCGCTCTTTTACTTTGTCCAGCAAACTATAAGCTGCGGTTTGGTAGGGTTCTGGCAAAACCGGTTTGTTTTTATTTGGAACGGGTTGTGTATCATCAGGGTTGTTGAGTGTTGAGCCGGACTGCGGGTGTAGTTTTACCTTGTAGAAGATATCCTGTTGTCCATTGGCTTTCCGAATGCTCCACTCGGCCCGTCTTTGTCCCTGTTCATCAAATTGATTAATACCATAGCCTGGAGATGCAAAAGATTCATCCAGAATGCGAACACCGGGCTGGTGGTCTGGTAAAGAGAGAGTAGCCTGGGCAGGCTCACCATGGGCCATAAACTCAACCCGCGCTTCAATGCTCCAAACGGTACTTTCTTCACCACGAAGTAATGGAAATCCCAAGGCAAAATGTTTATAGAGGGCCAAGCCAAGCCCTACGAGAATGAGAAAAATAACAGCGAAGCTGAATTGAAAACGACCTTTCATAAAATACCCCCTTAGCCTTTTTTATCCACCTTGGTGTGGTCAGCCATAAATTTTTTTGACACATCAACAATGGCAGATTGCTTTAGAAAACGGGTGCCAATAAGGACGGGAAATTCATAGTCACTCCGGTCTCTCAAGGTGAACTCCGTAGGGAGTTTTATATTACCTATTTGTGCCTGCATTATAATGACGGGGCGTTCTTCTGACTCAAGTCCATGTCGTTTAATATGAACAAAACGAACCACCGGGAACTCAGTGGTTACTGGTGGTTCATTATTCTTATCGGTTGGAGGTAAGGTAAAGCGAACCCAGTCCTGGCCATTTTTCTTAAACACTTCCAGATCCCGGGCATCCAGGGATGATGTCTTGGCTCCTGTATCAATACGGGCCTTAAGTCGTGTTCCTGTTTCCGTAAAGAGAACGTGTTCAATAGCGCCGATTGTTACCAGGCCTGAGGTATCCACAGGTTTCTTGATAATCTTTACCTGGTTTTGGGGTGAGGACTGTGTGGCTACAGTCACTTTACGAGTAATGCTCTTTAAGGGTTTCTCCTCTGCGATGTTTTCCTGATTAACATCCACAATAGCCAGGTCTCTGATAAAATTCCGGCCGATCAGTAAAGGGTAGGTAAAGTCATCCCTGTCGTTGAGGGTAACCCTAACCTGTTGGGTGATATTACCGATACGAATCGTCATTTCAATCACTGCCCTCTCCATGGAATCTTCGCCAGGGCGTTTAATTTTAATGGTATCCTTAACAGGGTACTCCAGAGGTAAAGGCCCTTTACTGGTGCGGTGAAGTTCAAATTTGACCCATTTTTTTCCATCCCGTTCAAATATCTGGGCATTACGGGCATCAATGGAGCTGTGATCTGCCCCGGTATCCATTTTTGCATCAATAAATACATTATGGCGAACTAAAAAGCCGGTTTCTGTGACGCCAAGGATAAGTCGACCATCAACAACGGAAGGAGTCTGGATGATTTTCTCGCGAACAAGTACCTGTTTAACTGAATCCTCTGGTTGTGCCTTATCAGCTTTTATATCAGGTTTTTTTTCTGGTTTAGCAGGTTGTTCAGTTGGCTGTTGTGTTGCTTCTTCGCTGGTTTTGGATTGTGGATAGGGTAATAGCTGACAGCCTGTCATCATAACAGCCACTAACACCGCGGGGACAGCGGGGAAACGGATCATGGAATTTGTACTTGCTTACCTGGTGAATGGATGCAACCGTTTAGTAGAAAGTGTGCTGAGCCACGGAACCTATCACATGCTGCCTGACGGAGACTGACAAGCCGGGAGTTAAAATATACACCCTGTAATAAGCACTTTTACTACCAAATTAAACGATCAGGAGCAAATAAGCTTACTTGATGTTGATGCTCTTGCCAATTGGCATAAGAGTTTGTGCAGAAAGGTTTTTACAATCCTGTGCAGCATATCAATGGGAATGATAGATAGAGTTTTTCCCTTTCGATCCCAGTGTCCCGAGGGTGGTGCAAAACTCTGAATTATCTCCCTCGCCATCCCCAGCAGGATGACGATGTTGAGCCTGGGAACGAGTCATGAAGCAGAAGAGCCAGTTGTATTGAAATATCCGGGTTAGTCCTCTGATAAGGATGGCTCTGCCGTTTTTTGCTTCCGCCCTAAAAGGATACTGACAAGAAGGCACAGAGTGCTGGGTATTAACCAGCCCATGTGGGTATTAAATCCCGGCAGAAAATTGAAGGTATCAAGGTATATATCCAGGCTATTAATGTTCGAACTCTTAAGGGCATCAAACAGGCTGAATAAAAAAGCTATGGCGAGTGTGGCTCTGTAGGTCAGATAAGGGTTTGGAAGAAGATGTCTGATAAGGCCCAGTAAAATAAGAATGATACAGATGGGGTAAAGTAAAAACAGGACTGGAATAAAAAGGTCGATGATTTGATTAAGGCCAAGATTAGCGAAGAAAACACATGAGAGGCTTATGATAGACACCAGCTGGGCATAGCTTAAGCGTTCAGATAACTCCTCAAAATATTCACTGGCTGCGGTAATGCAGCCGATGGCTGTTGTCAGGCAGGCGAGGATCACTACGGCAGCAAGCAAGATGTTGCCAAACGGCCCGAATAACTGCTCAACATACAGGGCAAGAGCCTGTGCTCCATTATCGGGCATTTCAATCAAGCCCCTGCTGCTGGCACCCAGATAGAATAAAGAGAGGTAGACAAGCCCAAGACCCGTTGCTGCAATAACTCCTGTGGAAATACTATAGCGAAAAAGTTTTCCGGGGTCGGTTATGCCATGGGATTTTAAGTTTGTCATGATGACCACACCAAACATGAGTGCCGCTAATGCATCCATGGTGAGATAGCCATCCAGGAAACCACTGATAAAAGGGGTTTGACTATAGTTTTCCAGGGCGTCTCCCGGCGAGTCTGAGGAAATAACGAAAGGAGATACGCCAAGAATAAAAAGCAGAATAATCAGGGCGGGAGTAATCAGTTCACCTACCGTTTCTAACAGTTTTCCTGGCTTCAGACAGAGATACCAGGCTATAAGGAAAAAGCACAGGCAAAAGGCCAGCCTGCTGGTGGTATTGGCGCTTTCACTGAGGAAGGGCAGGATGCCCACTTCATAAGCTACCATTGCGGTGCGGGGTACGGCATAAAGGGGGCCAATAATCAAAAATATAGTGCTACCCAACAGAATAACCAGCCAACGGGGTAGCTCTTCAGTGATGGAGTTAAAACCCCCGCCAACCTTGGAAATAGTCACAATACCCAGCAGGGGAAGTCCTACTCCGGTGATCAGGAAGCCGGCCGCTGCCTGCCAGACAGCCTCTCCGGCAAGATAGCCAGCCATTGGCGGGAATATCAGGTTTCCGGCACCCAGGAACATGGCAAATGCCATGAATCCCATTCCCATCTGGTTTTGAATACTTAAATGCTGTTTCATAGGAACTCACCTGCTCCTGAGTGGATATCTATATTTAACAACTGGCAATGACCTTCATTTTTAGTATGGATGTAATTTTCAATTCTGGTAATCCAGAGTGCACTTTATTCTTGGCTATTTACTTTTTCAGTGATTCCATAGGGAATTAGACATGATTCAGGGGTTAGAGGTTCCTGAGTTTTGAGGATGGGGTTGTTTCGATGATACAGAGCGCTCTTTTATGCCGTTTTTCAGAAAGTTGCAGAGTGGGTATAGAGGTATGCATGTTCCGGTCCCTGGAAGGGAAAATATGCAGGCTATTGGTTGCAGTGATAAATAAGATATTCATGAATACCTTTTGTAGCCACTATGAGGTAGTGGGTGCAGCTTATAGCTCGTTTATTTTATGATGGAAAGACTGGATAAAAGTGAATTGTTATAATTGTTAATCTGTGTCGTATATTTTGGCAGGGTATTAATGAATAGGTGGGTCTTATATAAATAGTTAGTCGTGTAGTGAAATATTGGATGAAAAAAATAGTGCAGTTACTGTCTTTTATTTTGTTTTTTTGTGGAAAGAACTATAATAATGACTTCAGCTCATACACATATCTTGAATCTCTAAATTTATTGTATTTTTTAAAAATGGAGGCATAAGCTATGAAAGGTTGTTTTGGCACGATGATATTGAATAAATAACTATCCAGCTGATTATTGTTCAGGTTTTCTCGAAAATAGAGCTGTGTTGTGCAAAACAAATGAATTAAAGGTTTTTGGCTTTATTTATACAAGCGTTTGTAGGTTTTTCTTTATCGTGTGTAGTGTTTCACTTTGATAGTAGAGTGTGTAGTTCTTCCGGTTATATTCTGTAGCCAATGATTAACCAGTCTTATTTATCGTAAATGGGTGAGGAAGTGTCATGAATAGAATAACTAGTTTTTTAATTATATCGATTGCTATTATAGCTTTTTCCCCTATCTATAACTTTAGTTTTTCAGCTGATGATCCTGGACTGCAAAAAAAAATAGGGGAAAAAGAGTTGCTAAGGATAGCTGAAGGGTTTTCACAAAGTTATGAGATGGCTGAAAATCGTAGCGAAAGAGAAGCTAAACATAATTTAACTGTGGATTTTATCGCTGGCTCTAGGAAACAAGACAGAGCAATAACTTCAAATGCTATAAGAAGAGTTTTTCAAAAAATATGCCCTTCGTATAGTACTATGGAATTTACGTTTAAATCGAGAATATTTTTGAGTGATGAAGATAAAATAAAAAAAGAGTTAGGGAAATTCTTGCTTCATTTGAATCAAAGTGACCAGGTTTCTCATAGTGAGGCCTCAGCTATAGCGAAAGATTTTTTGGACGAGAGTGCTCGTATTTCCAAAGTTTTCAGAAATAAATGGAATTCTGCTTATTATGAATATTTTTATAAAAAACCTGTTCATAAAGTTGTAGCACAAGGTAAAGGTTTTGAAGAGCAAGAATTAGACAGTGGTTTTGACTTTTCTGGAAGCCAAAAAGCTGTTGACATTCAGTCTGACCTGACGATGCAGTTTTCTAGCATGGCGCTTAGCAAGGAAGAAGATCATGTCAGAATCCAACTCCAGGCAGAAGAGCAGGGAAAGGCTAGAGAGGAAGAAGACAGGCTCCAACTCCAGGCAGAAGAGCAGAGAAAGGCTAGAGAGGAAGAAGACAGGCTCAAACTCCAGGCAGAAGAGCAGAGAAAGGCTAGAGAGGAAGAAGACAGGCTCCAACTCCAGGCAGAAGAGCAGAGAAAGGCTAGAGAGGAAGAAGACAGGCTCAAACTCCAGGCAGAAGAGCAGAGAAAGGCTAGAGAGGAAGAAGACAGGCTCCAGCGCCTGGCAGAAGAGCAGAAATCTCCGAAGTTAAATAACTCGACACTGGAGAGCCAGTTATTAGAAAAGTTGGCTACGTTAGGAGATAAAAACCAGTTATTAGAAAAGTTGGCTAAATTTGAAGATAAAAATAAGCAAAAGGAACAGAACCCTCCTCCTGCTCCTCCTGCTCCTCCTGTTGCGGTTAATAAGGCAGCAAAAAGCTCAGTTTTAAAATCCAATACTCAAGAAGCTAAGGGTGATGATTTGACTAAGCAATTTAATCTTACACTTATAGATAAATTTAAGAAAGCACGAGACGACGTTAAAGATAATGACAGTGATAATGATAGTAGTAGTACACTTGAATCTAAGGTTGACGATCAGTCACTTATTTCTGATGCTTCGAAGATGACAGGTGCAGTAGATGATGTAGGTCGTTTGGCTGATTTCGCGGATGAGTCATTTTCTATTGAGAAGAATATCATCGACAGATCTAAGAAAGATTTTGGGGGGCAAATTGTGATAGATATTAGGGCAAATCCCGAAGAAGGTGGCGTCCGTTTTGATCCAGGCTTAGATCATCTGACAGAAGGTCAATATTTAATCAAAGCGCCGTCAGGTAGTGCCTTGCACTACGGTAATCTGCTGCATCAACGCTTTGATAATGATGCTGGCTCAAACAGTGATATTGTTTTTAAAGTCGTTGCTAATAGGACTCTTATGGATGGTTCAGCAACAGTCCAAAAAATGCTTCAAACACTAGTAACAACCTCTTCAACAGTATACTTTTCATACGTACCTGTACTTTTATTGTTTTATGGTGATTTTCACTATGAGCATTCATATGAGGATTATAAGGAGAGGAAACCTTTTGATGAGTCAGCAGGCCCAGAAGGGGTGACCAAGCTTATAACTGAAGCTTTGGATGTAGCGGATGCAGTTATACATGAGGGAGGAGAAGGTGAGGTTGAAGAAGACAAGAACAAGACGAAGCCTGCTGCTTATCGGATTCAGAGGAGACAAACAAAAAATTGCCCTGTTAGAGTGATGGAACCTAAACTATCTGCTTTTAAAAAAGAAGAAATAAAACGAGAAGTAAATATAAAACTTAATAAGCTAGGAAGGCTTCCAGGAATGACATGGAATTCATATTTATGCCAACATATTTATGAGAGTGATGATGCTGTTGCCTTTAAGAAAACAAGACGTTGGGGGTTAAGAGAAGAGCTTAAGGATCTCTTTTCTCAAGAAAAACTTATGATAATGGCTGATGAAAATTTTAGTAGTGTTTATCTGAGAGGTGGCGTTATATTTACCTCAGTACAGCTAATAAAAGGTGAAGGGGTTAAGCATATTTTGCACATATTACATTTGGACTTCTTTATTTTGACAAAGGCAAAGATCGGTGAAGAAGAAAGTGGTGAGTAGGAATAATTTATAGAAAAAATTTATTTTAAGTAGGTTCTTTTAGAAGAAATACAAACTACTTAATATTTAGTAAAGCTGTTTAGGAAGATTAAAAAGGCGGTGTTTAACATAAAACTGAATGGTTGTTTTTTTGTAGCACTAAGCATTGAGAGGTTTAATATAATGCATCATAAATTATTGGTTAAAGTGCTTTTTTTGTGTTTTTTTTCAATTCAGACTTCTCTAGTTTATGGTATAGTGCTGCACCGTCTTTATATTACATCCAATAATGAAGATGGATGTCGATATCTTGCTGGGGCTTTTAAAATAGTTGAAGAGAGTCCTGGTTATCCTGATATTTTGAAAAGAACTAGCCGTAAGGTTAAGGTGGAGGATTATGATATCATTCCATCATTGCTGCACTCTGAAAATAAAAGCAGAAATTATTTCTTAATGAAAAAAAGTATGGTTTATTTACAAATTCAGGGAGGTGATGGGAGTGTTGAAGACCTACGTGAAGTGACTAGAGAAGTTGAGGTTTACTCATTGTTATTTCATATACCTGATTTAGATGATTGGGATTTGCAACCATCCATTAAATATGGGGTTAGGTATAAACCTATGGAAAAGATTGAGGCCTGTTGGTTTGCTGATGAGGATCTTTTTTTAGAATCTCTGCCATTAAAAAAAGGCAATAGTAGAATAAATGCAAAAATAATAGTCCATCGTTGTCAGGGACCAGAAATAGCTATCAACTGGCCTGGCGAAAGTAAAGGGGCTAAAGAAGACTTTGTTTTAGCATTGCATAAGGATATGAGCGGGGATGAATTTATTACTCCTTCCTTTATTTCTAAGGATAAAGAAAATACGGTAGTTTCTTTATCGCCAGTTAAAATACCAGAAGAGCAAAAAGCCCATCTTAGACAGTCGGGAGGACAAGAGAGAGGGTGTTGGACATTGGTCTTTCCCGATTTTCCAAGAAAAGAAGGTGAGGATATAGTGTTTCGGGCAAAAAATGAGAAGGATCTGATTAACGAGAGGCAGGCTAATATAGTTAATTGTCAGCCAGTCATGATGGAAATTCTCTCTAAAAATTACAGCTTGAGGCTGCCAACGCAACAGCCCAGCGTCTTTGTTGCCATACCGTTGATGACAAAAACAAGGCCGTGTTGGACGGTTTCACTTAAATCTAAATCTGATGCAGGACTAACTTCGGAAAAAAAGCTTAATTTAAAGAAATTCGATCCCTGGTTGAATATTCTGGAGTGGGATCTTCCTAAAGGCTTTACCAGTGACGATAGTAGCATTGAAATTCATGAAACGAGGGGTTCCTGTCCAAATCCTGTTAAGGTAGTTCCCTGGCTGGCTCAATGGATAGGGAGACTGGTCATAAATCCAGGGCGGCTGACTTCTTCGGTTAGTTTGGGAAATACATCTGCTGAAGATCAATTTATTATAATAAAACTTTTTAAAAAAGATGGTTTTGATGATGAGTCCAGTGAAGATGAGCAGCATTTTATGAAGAATGCTGGCGTAATTGATGATAGTGGCAAAGGTACCGTGTTGAGGTTAAGAAATGCTCAAAATGAAGGTAAGTAATTCGAAATAAGCCTGCTGTTCTGATATAAACAAGGCTCGCGTACTCCTTATTTTTTAAGTCTGCGAACTATCTCTTATTTATTCTTCATGCCGGGGCGAGATACATAAATCATCATGCAAGGTATCAGCCACAACTTGTTGAAAGGCTTGCTGGGTAAGATGGATCAGTGTCTGGTGGTCACCTGCCTCCATAAACAGGTCGGTTGTTTCGCTTAGGCGGTTATCCCATATCATCTCCATGTTATACACCTGCCCAAAAGGTGGAATGGCACCTGATTCACAGTCACTGAACCTATGGCGAACCTCTTTTTCAGATGCCATTTTTAAGGGGGTTGCGGTAACGGCACTCACTTGCTTGACTTGAACCCGGCTGGAGGCGGGGATGACCGCCATTAAATAATTCTCCAGCGAATCCTTCAGAATGACGGCTTTGGCAACGGAGTGCAAAGGTATCTGTGCCGCAATAGCGCTTTGCACCGAGCTGTGGCTCGTGGAGTGCTGAAGGGTGTCGAAAGGGATGCACTGGTCATTAAGGAACTGATTGACACGTGGAGAAATACTCATGATGTACCCCCGAGAAAATGAAAGCGTCCCTGCTGGAGGTTGGGTCACAGGGGTTATTATAGGTAATAGCTTCTGTTGTGTAGTAGATTTTTGTCACAAAAGCTTATCTGCATATATCTTTTGGGGTTAAAGTTACGGAACTGCCAACAAAGGGGAATGGTTAATGGGCAGAGTAGTTGCCCAGTAGAAAGCCACGCTACCCCCATCAACCATCAACCATCAACCTATAGCCAACCTTTGCGCTTAAAGAAGAGGAAGGTTCCCACGGCGCTCATCAACATAAGTACCAGTGCCATAGGGTATCCCCAGCTGCTATGAAGTTCTGGCATGTAATCAAAGTTCATACCATAAATACTGGCAATTAATGTGGGGGGAAGAAAGATGACGGCAGCTACCGAAAAGATTTTTATAATGCTGTTCTGCTCGAGATTGATAAATCCCATGGTGGCTTCCATCAGAAAATTTATTTTTTCAAACAGGAATGCTGTGTGGGGGGTTAAGGACTCAATATCTCTTAACATATCCCTGATCTGGTCTTTTTGGTTTTCATCAAGGCTTTTATTACATGCCCTCATTAAATAGCGCAGTGACCGTTGAGTGTCCAGGAGGTTCAAGCGCACCTTGCCGTTCAGGTCTTCCTGGAGAGTGATTGTTCGCAGTAACTCATCCGCATCAGCGGTTTCTTCAGACAGTGCATTCTGGCTGGCCTCTTCCAGTTCCTCATAAATCTCTTCCAGGATATCGGCAAGATACTCCACTTTGGCACTGAATAAAGAAATAGTAACATCAAGGGGGGTGTTGGCCTGTACGTGCTGAGTGTTCAGGTAATTCCGCATTAGCCGGAATAGCGCAGTGGGCTCATCCTGCAGGGTAATCAGTTTGTCAGCTCTTAATTCAAAAGCAATGTTGACATTTCTTAGTTCGTGGCCAGACCGGTGGGGGAACAGTGACCTTACGTGCACGCCATGTTCTGACTCAAAGAAACGGGATGAAACTTCGATTTCATGAAGTTCGTTTTCATCGGGAAGGCAGCCAGGGTAGTTATTGATTAGCCACTGATGTTCTTCGGCGCAGGGTTCCACCACATCAAGCCATATAGTCCCTGAACCGGGTGGAATATCCGTGTGGACACGGTCGACGGAAAATTGGCTGTTGTTTACGCTGTAGGCATTGATCATAGTGCCTGACCCTGATGATGATAAAAAACTGGATGAAAGATGTTGCCTGACCTTTTGGCAGCCGCTCCCGGTTAAAGGGGGCTGGTCATATCTTGCAACAAGCTGGCAGAAACCGGGTTTGCACCGGCCTTAAGGAGTCTGTTTTTGGACAGCCTCAATATAGAGAGGGAGTAGCATGCTGGAGGGCTGGTGTTCAATGCACCTCAACAGCCCCTAAACCTTGAAGCTTTTCCCGGGGTGGGGGGAGTATATAGTAGTTCGCCCCAAGTTCGAAATATCCAGCTTTCTCGCAGTAGGTCAGAGCTAAGTCCGACAGGCTGTCAGTGCAGGGAAGCGTGTATATCTATACTGCTATTGAATAAGTTAAAACATTCGTATGTATTCCCGGCGGGGAGAGGCTGTCGCGAAACCCAATCCTGTAGATAAAAAGTAGGGTTTTTTACTCTTTTTCTATCACAGAGGCACAGAGAACACAGAGCTTTTATTGCTCTTAAAAAATAATTCTCCGTGCTCTCTGTGCCTCTGTGGTGAAAAAAGTGTCTTTTGCGACAGTCCCTAAAGCGCGCCCTTCACAGTTCCATCAGATGACGGTTTTCTAACTGGGCGCGGTTTAGAGAGAATCCCTTTCTGCTGCCGTTTTGAGAACTTCCGTTATTCGGGTGTAAATCATCTGGCAGTAGTCAACCGTATTCAGTTTTTCTGTGGGACTTGATGAAATTAAAAAACTGTCTTCCACCTTTTCACCGAAGGTGGCAATTTTTGCACTGTGCACTTCAATCCCAAGCTCCATAAAGGTTTTGCCGATTAAGGCCAGTAAACCAGGCCGGTCAGTGGCAATCAGGGTCAGCTCGGGCCTTTTGCTGTCAGTCTGGCAGCTGAGCAGAACCTCCGGGGGACGGGAAAAATGGCGTAGTTGCCTGGGGGTTCTACGTTTAATTAATTCCGGGAATCGCTGCGGTGAGGTCAGTACTTTGCTGAGATGCTGCTGGATTTGTTTTATACGCCCGACATTATTGCCGATGGCTGAGCCATCACGCTCAAGTACTGTAAAGGTATCCAGGCCGAAATTATTATTTGAGGTGAAAATTTTGGCATCCTGAATCAGCAGGTTTAGTTGGTCTAACGCGTTTACTGTTGCGGCAAACAGGTGTGGTTGGTCAGGAATATAGATAAATATCTTTGATCCCCCGTGTTCTTCTCCATCATGGGGTTCGCCGATAATGATCAAAGGCTTTTTGTCGGTGTGTCCGAGAATACCTGTTAGCTGCCAGGCCAGTTCAACCGGTTCGTGGCGAATAAAATAGTCCGGCTCCATGCGTTGCCACAGTTGAGCGGCCTGCTTGTGGGTGATGCCCTGGCTGGCAAGAAGAGAAAGTGCTTTTGATTGTACTTCGGCAATAAGCTCAGCTTGCAAAGGGGGATTGTCTAACCCTCTCTTGAATAAATTACGGGTATGCCGGTATAGCTGTTGAAGCAGGGAGGCTCGCCAGCCATTCCACAGATTGGGGTTGGTGGCATTGATGTCAGCGACAGTCAGCGTGTACAGGTAGTCAAGTCTTTCCGGTGTACTGACTTTTCGTGCAAAGTCCTGAATAACAGCCGGATCAGAAATATCTTGCTTTTGGGCTGTGAGAGACATGGTTAGATGTTCTTTTACCAGCCAGGTAATAAGGCTGGTATCCTCAGTGTCCAGTCCATGACGGCGACAGAACTTTTCTGCTTCTATTGCGCCAAGCTGGGAGTGGTCTCCGTGCTGCCCCTTGGCAATGTCATGATACAGTCCTGCGATATACAATAATCGTTTTTTGGGTATTTTTTTAATGACCCTGGATGCGATGGGGTAAAGGTGCTCGCTTTCTTTATAGTTAAAACGCCTGAGTTGTTTGATTAGCAGCAGGGTATGGGCATCCACCGTGTGGGTATGGAACAGGTCGAACTGCATTTGCCCAATTATTTTGCGGTATTCCGGTAGATATCGACCCAGGATGCCATAGCGAGCCATGCGGCGCAGAGTGGCTGTTAAGTTATAAGGCGCACGCATCAGTTCAAGAAAAAGCCGGGTGCAGCGAGGGTCATTTTGGAATTTTTTGTCAACCAAATGCCGGTGTTCTCTTAATAACCGGATGGTATTGGCACGGACTCCCTGAATATCGGGGGATCGGGTCATGAGCACAAAAATTTCCAGGATCGCAGGAGGATGTTCAACAAAGACCTGGTTGTGGGTTGTTTCAATATAATTGTTGCGCATTCGGAAATGCTGATTGATGGGGGCGATGCTGCAAGATTCGTTAATCTTCAATATATCGTCATCAAAATGCTGAAGCAGCATATCCTTAAGCTGTGCAACAGTCATTACTGTACGAAAATACTGCTGCATAAACTGTTCTACTGCCAGAGAATGTTTCTGGTCAGAAAAGCCGAAAAGGATTGCCAGGTTTTTCTGATAGTCAAACAACAAGCGGTCTTCACAGCGGTTCTGCTGGTTATGCAAAGCCCAGCGGACCTGCCAGAGAAATGTACGACATCTAATTAATAATCCATATTCGGCTTTAGTGAGAAAGCCAAGGTCAACCAGCTCTGCCGGATCATGAGTGCCATAGTGCCTTTTTGCCACCCAGCCCAGCATGTGAAGATCCCTTAAACCACCAGGAGAGCCTTTGATGCTGGGTTCCAGGCTGTGCTCTGTATTGCTGTATTTGCGATGCCGGATTCGTTGCTCTTCGAATTTGGCTTGCAGGTAGGCATCGCTGGGCCACATGTACCGGGTATCTATACATTCCAGCAGCTCTGAGTGCAGCGCCGTTGGGCCGCTAATAAGCCGTGATTCCATCAGGTTGGTAACGATGGATAGATCCTGCCTGGCCTGTCTGGCGGATTCGTCCAGGGAGCGAACGCTGGAGCCTACCTTGAGGCCAATATCCCAAAGCAGGGTGAGAAAGGCTTCAATATTATCTTTGTGCTGGTCATAGTGATCCGTTGCCAGAAGGATCAGAATATCAATATCTGAGCAGGGATGTAGCTCTCCCCGGCCATAGCCTCCCACAGCAAGCAAGGCTATTTTTGTTTCCCGGTTCCAGTGGTAATGCTCCCAGGCCAGGGTCAGCACCTGGTCGATAACCCAGGCATGGGCATTGACCAGCATTTCAATGCTTTTTTTTTCAGTGAACCATTGATTTAGCAGGGTTCTGGCTTGGCGCAGGCACTTTTTGTAGGCGGGTATAGGGCTGTTTGAAAGGGTGAGGTCAGCCCTGAACTGGCTTCTGTCAAATAGTGCATCTTTATAAGCTTGAGGTATAGCCTGGAATAAAGCAGTCATTTTCTTTTAAATTATACGAATAAAAAACCCCGCTGGGACGGGGTGCTGTGTATTATGGCGCTTGTTCGTCTTTCCTGAGGGTCAGGATTTCATAACCATCGGCGGTCACCAAAATAGTATGCTCCCATTGGGCAGAAGGCCGGCGATCCCTGGTGACTGCCGTCCAGCCATCACCCAGTAGCTTGGTGCCTTTTTTTCCGGCATTGATCATAGGTTCAATGGTAAAGGTCATGCCTTCCTGGAGAACGCAGTCGTTCCGATTGCCGTAACCTTCATAGTGGAGCACCTGTGGATCTTCATGGAAGCCCCGGCCAATGCCGTGACCGCAGTACTCTTCAACCACACTGAAGTGGTTGGCATGGGCATGGCGGGCAATCACCTGGCCGATGTCGCTCAACCTGGCTCCCGGTTTAACCTGTTGAATGCCCTTATACATGCACTCCCGGGTAACCTGAACCAATCGCTGATTGAATGGTTGAACATCACCCACCAGAAACATTTTGCTGGTGTCGCCATGGTAACCCTCCTTGATCACGGTGATATCGATATTCAGAATATCGCCATTTTTCAGGATTTTCTTTTCATTGGGAATGCCGTGGCAAACCACCTGGTTGATAGAGGTGCAGATTGACTTAGGGAAACCTGCCCGCCCGGGGGCTGCCCCATAGTTGAGAGGCGCCGGGATGGCCTTTTGCTCATTGACAATGTAATCGTGACAGATGCGATTCAGCTCTCCGGTTGAAACGCCGGGCTTGACATAGGGTTCAATCATTTCCAGCACTTCAGCAGCCAGACGGCCTGCAATGCGCATTTTTTCGATATCTTCCCGGGTTTTGATAATTACATTCATTCTTTCAGTGCTTTTGACAGCTGCACACAGGTGTGTAGCTTGCAGAGTTTAAGATAAGTGAATTAAAGCCATTCTAGCTTATAACAAGCGTTAGTCTCTATAGGGTAGTGGTTTATCGGCGAAATTAATACGACTATTGTCCTGGGGCTGCTGCCGATTAATTTGCAGTGCGTAATATGGACAATAAAGGGTCAATATTGTTTTCTTGAATAGCTCTTTTTATTACTGCTCGTACTTTACCAAGGCCCTCTTGATTTAGCCCCTTTTCCTGTATGGTTTTTGTGGGGGGGAGGCCATGGGGAATGCAGGTGGCAACTAGACTTGCTACCACTCCACAGTCATTGCTGCCTTCGGCTTGGCGGATTTTATGGTGATAAATGACTGGGCAGCTTGCAACGTCTGTATCGGTATCATAGAGTTCACTGCTATACCAGAGCCACCAGTTAGTTATTTGATCCACTTCTTTTTCTACCGAGTGGCCAGGTAGTGAATTATAGATTTCGATACGGTCTTCTGGAATATCAATCACCGCTATAAACCAATGTTTGCGGGCGTTGGCAGGAATAATCAAGTACTCCAAATCTTTGATATGGAAGCCTTGTGTTGCAAGCCAGCGATCATAATAGCATCTATCTGATGTTCCTATGGTTTGTATTTTAATAAAAAACTGAGAGTGAAGAATTGCGGCTGTTATTGGGGTGCTTTGCGAAGCGCGAAGTTGTTTGTGACTTTTCTGTGCCATCGTAAAACAGGCATTGAGGATCTGGTCATTAATATATGCTTTAGGGTTTAGTGTACGCAGGTCATCACTGCTTACTTTAACCTGAATCCGTGATTTCTTGATTTGCCCGGCAGTTTTGAAAATGTGCTGATTAATTTTTTCCTTTGAAAATAACTCGGGTTATTGATTGAAGTGTTTTTATGTCGTTTTTAAGCATAAATGCTGATCAAAATATCATCAAACTTGAAGACAGGTTGAAAGAAGCCCTACCGTTATCAATACAGTACTTTCTCATTTATGGCATTTTTTTCTATCTCGCTATTCAATCAACAAAGTGCATGCTGGCTTATTAATTGATGGAAAGACCTGAAACCAGGACAGTAACGACCAAAGCGTAGCCGGTATTGATGTCCTTTTTTCAGAAGACGGGCAGCCAGGTAGATGAGTTCCTGTATCACGGTTTTTAACCGGCGTCGTTTGGCTTTATGACGTACCGGCGCATCTGGCCCGAGCAAGCAACTCTGCCCCATGTAGCGCAGAATGTTATAGACCAGTGCACCCAAACACATCACCAGGTCGTTGGTGTCAAACTTGCCTGAAGGCAGGCGCTCTAAATCCATATCAGTCTTCAACTCACTGTGAAACTGCTCGCTGGTCGCATGATCCTCATAAAGATTAATGATCTGATCATCGCTGTAGTCAGCTTCGCTGAGTGTTGTCCACCATCCTTCCAGCTCATAATCGGGTGTCAGAAATCTCTGCCCTACAGTATCAGTGGTACGCTTGATAATGCGAATAATCAGACGCTGGTTACCATAGTTGGTTTCATAGACGGTTGAGAGTGTCGCATAACTCTTTCCTGGACGCGACTCCTCCCATTTGACTTGCTTTTCTTCAAAAATGGGGAGCCAGTGTTCCTTGGTGTGATACTTTCTTGGGTTGAGCTTGATAATGTGATTCACACCTTTGAACCCGGCGATTTCCCGGCGCGATTCCTCAGCATCGTGGCCACTATCAAGGCGAACCAGAATAGGCGCTCGGGTCAAACGTCGGCTGCGGTGCAGCACTGCTTGTAAAAAGCCAATAAAATCATTCTGGGAGTGCTGAGAGCCTGGGCGTAATTCACATCCCAGGCACCAGCCTTCGCAGCCAAAGTAAGCGGCAATAGGGGCATAACCAAAGAATTTTTTATACGTGTACTCGACCCCCTCCTTTTTGGTATTGCTGTTATCCATAGGGAATACGTCGATATCCAGTGGTATGTGCTGCTTCTTATCGAGTTTTTTCGGAAGGGGTGTGACGGGCACCTGAAGATTAACCAGGACATCGGTAAGGCTGTCCTCGATGAAAGGAATCAGTTGGGCGGCATCTTCATTGAAACGCTGTCTTAAGCGGCTGGCTGAAGGCATTTGTTTAATGCCCATTGCCAACCGGAACCAGTCGTTATCCCGGTTATTATCAACATTATCAAAATCACTTTTACCCTGAGCCAGTTGGCCGCAGTAAGCTCTGATCAGGTCGATATGAGTGATACGGTGCCTTTTTTTTATTTTGCGCAGGGATTTGCTTAACGCTGTCTTTTTGTTGAGTGCATGACCAACGAAATAAAGCCCTGCGACCGGTGTATAAAATTCCGTCTGTGATTGTTCAATTTTCAGTTTCACAAAAATGCACCCAGGTGGTGAAAATTAGAGTGGGTGCATTTTAACTTGGAACTTACGTTTTGTGGTTGATCCAGAGGAGTTGGGCTACAGTGAACTCACGGATTCAGGTTTAAGTTTGCCAATTTTCCATACTGTCTGCTCTGTTTCTTGCTCTCTTTCCTGTTCTCTTTCCTGTTCTCTTTTCTGTTCTCTTTCCTGTTCTCTTTTCTGTTCTCTTTTCTGTTCTCTTTTCTGTTCTCTTTTCTGTTCTCTTTTCTGTTCTACTTCCTGTTTTTTTTGTGGGAAGAAGGGAGCTAATAAGCTGGCTATTTTGTTGAGGGCTATATTTAAAATGCCAAACCTGAAGGGCTTGGGAGAAAAAGGCTCTGTCAAATCATTAGCAGGGCTTGCCTGTCTTGTGTATGTTGTTGGTGTTATTGTTTCATTTTCTTCTAAGGTTTCATCCTCAAAAACAGGCAGTACCCTGGTCTGTTCGCTGTATTGGTCAAGTTCCCAGTCTTCCTGGTATTGCACAGGATCTCTATAGACCTTAAAGCTCTCTTTATCCCATGGGTCATGGGGTTCCTTGTCCAGGGGGGTGTGGATAGAGAGTCTTTTCATTAAATAGGTTAGAACACCTGTGTCAATCTCCCCCGTATTAACAATGGGTGTAAAGAGGGAGGGTAAAAGAAAAAGCAGATAATAAATCACAATAATTGCTCTCTCTCACTTGCTAGAGGGGGAACCGGGAGAATAACAGTCGATAAAAAAGAACTCAAAATCCATCCTATTATAGGCTTGCTCTTTCAGATTATCTGAAAATATGGTATAAAGCGCCGCTCAATTGCCGCTATTGTCGGCTTTTGTTTTTTTAATTGTGCTTACAGACTCACATATACCGTCACATGGCTCCGGGTGCCCGCTGGTTAATCAGGGGGTCGAGATCATGGGGTATATGGAGGCTTAACCCTATCTCAGGAGAGAATACATGACTCAAGTCACTATGCGTGACATGCTCAAGGCGGGCGTACACTTCGGTCACCAGACCCGTTACTGGAACCCAAAGATGAACAAGTTCATCTTCGGTGCCCGCAACAAGATTCATATCATCAACCTTGAGCACACTCTGCCTGCTTTCAACAACGCCCTGTCTTTCATTCGCAAGCTGGCTGAAGGCAAGAACAAGCTCCTGTTTGTTGGTACCAAGCGTGCTGCTGGCAAGATCATCCGTGAAGAAGCTTCCCGTTGCTCCATGCCCTATGTGGATCACCGCTGGTTGGGTGGTATGCTGACCAACTACAAGACTATTCGTCAGTCCATTCGTCGCCTGCGTGACCTGGAGTCCCAGCGTGAAGATGGTACTTTCGAAAAGCTGACCAAGAAAGAAGCCCTGATGCGTAGCCGTGATCTGGAAAAGCTGGATCGCAGCCTAGGTGGTATCAAGGACATGGGCGGCCTGCCTGACGCACTGTTCGTTATCGACGTAGAACACGAGCGCATTGCGATTCAGGAAGCCAATAAGCTGGGTATCCCTGTTATCGGTATCGTTGACACCAACTCCAGCCCTGAAGGTGTTGACTACGTTATTCCTGGTAACGACGACGCCATTCGTGCTATCCAACTGTACATCAAGGCAGCTGCCGATGTTGTAATGGAAGGACGTGCTGCTGCCAAGACCGGCGCTGAAGAAGAGCCTGTTGAAGTTGAGAAGGCTGAAGCAGACAAGGCTGAAGCCGCTGAAGGCAAGGATGGAGCAGAAGCCTGATAGGTTGCTGTCCTGAGTTTTTAGAAGGGGGCTCCGGCCCCCTTTTTTAGAGTATCGCCCTGCTCCGGTTCCGGAGCAAGAATGTCAATTGTGAGAGGTTTTAATCATGGCGGCAATTACTGCAGCAATGGTGAAGGAGCTGCGTGAGCGCACCGGTCTTGGCATGATGGAGTGCAAGAAGGCACTGGTCGCGGTAGAAGGTGATATCGAGAAAGCCATCGAAGAGCTGCGTAAGTCCGGTCAGGCTAAAGCTGCTAAAAAAGCCGGTCGTACTGCAGCTGAAGGTGTAGTGGTCACCAAAATTGCTGAAGATAACAGCTATGGTGTCCTGGTTGAGGTTAACAGTGAAACTGACTTCGTAGCCCGTGATGAAAACTTCCTGGGCTATGTTGAGAAAGTAGTTGCTGCCGCTTTCGAACGTAAAGAAGCTGATGTTGCCAGCCTGATGGCCGGTGAGCTGGAAGAAGCCCGCCTGGCCCTGGTTCAGAAGATCGGTGAAAACATCAATGTACGTCGCATTCATATCGTAGAAGGCGGTGTAGTGGGTGGTTATGTTCACGGTAACAAGCGTATTGCTGTTCTGGTTAGCCAGGAAGGTGGCGATGCCGAACTGGCCCGTGATGTAGCGATGCATGTTGCTGCCGTTAACCCTCAGGTGGTTAGCAAGGAAGACATGCCTGCTGACCTGGTAGAGAAAGAAAAGGCTATCTTCAAGGCGCAGGCTGAACAGTCTGGCAAGCCTGCTGAAATCATCGAAAAGATGATTGTCGGTCGCATCAACAAGTTCCTGTCTGAAAACAGCCTGCTGGAACAGCCTTTTGTTAAGGATCCTGATGTGAAAGTGGGCGCCCTGGCCAAGAAAGCCGGTGCTACTATTTCCAGCTTTGTCCGTTTCGAAGTCGGTGAAGGCATCGAGAAGGAAGAAGTTGATTTCGCTGCTGAGGTTCGTGCCCAGGCTGGCCTGTAATCGCTGAAATAGTTTTGTTGGCTGCTAGGTTTCTTCATAAGTAAAGTAGCAGCTGGCTTGGCACTCTGTTTCTTGTTGTGTGTTTAGGCCTTGTTGGTGGTAATCTTGCAGCAAGGCAAAAACTACTCGGGTTCAGAGTGCTGTATCTAGTACATCATTTCAATGTGTTTGACTCGTTTCCAGGCTGAACACGTCAAACACATTGAAATGATGTACTAGGAGGCTGACCAGGAATAGACTGCTCTATACAGTCGCAGAAAATGGGTCTAAAAATCCGATTTTGTTCAGCAAATAGAACCGCTACGGTGTGCCCCCTGGGTATTCACTTCGCAAAAGCGAATTTTTATCCCCCGATTTTCTGCGATCGTCGATATGGATGCTGTTCCTGGTTGGCCTCTTGCCCGGTTTGTCCGGGCTTAATTGAATCCACCAACCGCAGATGCAGGATTTAGAATATGCCGGCAAGTGATCGACAACCGAAATACAAGCGCATACTCCTTAAGCTTAGTGGTGAAGCCCTTCAGGGTGATGGAGACTTCGGCATTGACCCCAGTGTTCTGGATCGCATGGCATTGGAGATCGGTCAGCTGGTAGGTATTGGTGTGCAGGTTGGCATTGTGGTAGGCGGTGGTAACCTGTTCCGTGGTGCAGCCCTGAATGCCGCCGGTCTTGACCGTGTGACGGGAGACCATATGGGGATGCTGGCAACCGTTATGAATGCGCTGGCCATGCGGGATGCCCTCGAGCGATCCAATATCAATACCCGGGTCATGTCAGCCATTCCCATGAGCGGTGTGGTGGAGCATTATGACCGTCGCCGGGGCTTGAGATACCTGAATTCTGGTGATGTGGTTATCTTTTCTGCTGGCACCGGTAATCCTTTTTTTACAACAGATTCTGCAGCCTGTCTCCGTGGTATTGAGGTCGAGGCGGATATTGTCCTGAAAGCCACCAAGGTGGATGGCGTTTATGACAAGGATCCCGTGAAGCATGAAGATGCAGTGAAGTTCGAAGAACTGAGCTACGATGAGGTGCTGGCTCGTAAGTTAGGTGTGATGGACTTGACGGCCATTTGTCTGGTCAGGGATCAGCAAATGCCGGTGAGGGTGTTTAATATGAACAAGCCCGGTGCCCTGTTGAATCTTGTTGTTGGTGGTAACGAAGGAACACTTATTTTTGGGGGTGACCAATGATTAATGAAATTAAACAAGATGCACAGGAGCGTATGGCCAAGAGTGTTGACTCCCTGGCTGTAGCTTTTGCCAAAATTCGTACTGGCCGTGCTCATCCAAGCCTGCTTGATGGTATCAAGGTATCCTATTACGGTTCTGAAACTCCGCTGGCCCAGGTGGCTAACATCAGTACTGACGATGCCCGTACACTGTCCATTCGTGCCTGGGAAAAAAATCTGGTGCCTGAGATTGAGAAGGCTATCCTGAAATCCGAGCTGGGGTTGAATCCTTCTACAGCGGGTGAAGTCATTCGGATTCCTCTGCCGCCTCTAACAGAAGAAACCCGTAAGGGCTTTATTCGCCAGGCGCGTCAGGAGGCTGAAAATGCCCGTATCGCTGTCCGGAATATTCGTCGTGATGCCATGGCGGATTTGAAAGAGCTGGAGAAAGAGAAAGAAATCAGCGAAGATGATGAGCGTCGTGGTCAGGATGATGTTCAGAAGCTCACTGATCGTTATATTGCAGAAGTTGACAAAGCGCTGGCTGTCAAAGAAGGTGACCTGATGGAAATCTAGTTTCCATCAGCTATTGGTGTGCAGGTTATGAAAGACGCCAATAGGTATCCCGTAAGCCAGGGGTTGCACTGTTAACAGGTGCACTCCTGGCCGGGTGCTTTTATAGGGTCACTAAAGGCCATAAGTAAAATGGCTAAAAAGTCTCAAATTGATAATGTTCAGTAAATCAACTTTGATTGCCGATACCTTATGTCCCGGGAAGAGGATGGGGGAGTGTCGTTACACTCCTGGAAAAAGTGCTGGAGCACATTGTCAGCTTGACATTATGAGAGAACAGCTGGGGAGCTGGGTATCGTGTTAAAACAACGTATTCTGACCGGGCTGGTTCTGGCACCGGTTGCTTTGGCGGCGGTATTTCTGTTACCTGTTAAAGCCTTTTCTGTATTTATAGGGCTTGTTATCATGCTGGGCGCATGGGAATGGGCTAATCTCGCGGGATTTCAACATCCGTTTTCAAGAGTGGCCTATGCACTGGTGATAGGCGGCCTGTGTCTTTTTGTTTATCAGTTTTCAGTACCCGAGACCTTTGTGTTGGTTGTTGGTGTCCTATGGTGGTGTGCTGCCTTTGTATTAGTAAAAAACTATCCTTCCTCCACCCGAATCTATGACTCTTCCCTGGTCAGGTTGCTTATGGGTGTCTGTACACTGATTCCCGCCTGGCTTGCCATGACTGTGCTGAAGAGCCACTATGGGGCTTCGGCCATTATGTTAGTGCTATTTCTGGTTTGGGCGGCCGATGTGGGGGCTTATTTTTCAGGAAAGCGTTTTGGCAAGAATAAGCTGGCTTCCAGGGTGAGTCCGAAGAAGACCATTGAAGGTGTTGTTGGGGGCATCGTGCTTGCGCTTGTGGTGGCACTGGCTTTTGGGACAGTCCTGGATTTAAGCCTGACCAGGCGATTGGGTCTGATGATTCTGACTGTACTGGTTGTGCTGGCTTCTGTGCTGGGTGATTTGATAGAAAGCCTGTTAAAGCGGGAAAGAGGTATTAAGGACAGTAGCAACCTGTTGCCAGGTCATGGCGGTGTCATGGATCGTATTGATAGCCTGACGGCGGCGCTGCCTGTGTTTGCTCTTGCGCTGGTCGTAAGTGGGAGTTGAAAATGCAACAAATATGTGTGCTGGGTTCAACCGGCTCCATTGGTAAAAGCACCCTGGATGTGATTGCCCGGAATAGTGATCGCTATCATGTGAGATCGCTGGTGGCCGGGAAAAATCATCAGCTGATGTTGGAGCAGGTTCGCCAGTTCAGGCCAGAGATAGCTGTTATGGCGGATACGGCCGCAGCTGATAAGCTGAGACTGGCGGTGAAAAATGAAAAGCTGAAGACCGAAGTGCTGTCCGGTGCCCATGAAATCGCTCTGGCAGCGGCAGAGAGTGCCGTTGACACTGTTATGGCAGCCATTGTGGGTGCCGCCGGTTTATTACCGACCCTGGCTGCGGTGAAGGCTGGCAAAAAGGTACTGCTTGCCAATAAAGAAGCGTTGGTTATGACGGGTTCCCTGTTCATGGAGTCGGTAAAACAGTCGGGTGCTGTGCTACTGCCAATAGATAGTGAACATAATGCCATTTTTCAGTGCATGCCCCGAAATTATGGGGAAGGCCTCGGTAAAGTGGGTGTTCGTCGTATACTGCTAACCGCTTCCGGTGGACCATTCAGGGAGACACCAATAGACGTATTCCCTGAAATTACACCGGCTCAGGCTTGTGCCCACCCAAACTGGAGCATGGGTCGTAAAATTTCTGTAGACTCGGCCACCATGATGAATAAGGGGCTGGAGTTTATTGAAGCCTGCTGGCTGTTTGGGGCAAAATCCTCCCAGGTTGAAGTGGTTATTCATCCCCAGAGTATTATTCATTCATTGGTGGATTATGCCGATGGCTCGGTATTGGCCCAGATGGGTAATCCTGATATGAGAACCCCCATTGCCCACGCCCTGGCCTGGCCGGAACGGATAGACTCCGGTGTTGCCCCTTTGGCGCTGGCGGATATTGGCCATCTTGATTTTTATGAGCCATGCATGAGACGCTATCAATGTTTGCGTCTGGCCACTGAAGCAGCTTCAGCAGGCGGTACGGCTGCGGCTATGCTTAATGCAGCCAATGAAGAGGCTGTGGACGCATTCCTGGTAAAACACCTCCGCTTTGACAAAATTGCCGAGGTGGTTGACTTTACCTTGCAGTCATTGCCAGTGGCGCGAGCGGACAGTGTGGATCAGGTTCTGGATGTTGATCGTCAGGCAAGGATCCTGGCAAAGCAGCAGATTCATCGATTGAGTCATATAGCATGATATTGGAGTGCCAAATCGGTGCTTTTGTCTAAAAAAAGGCACTGACGGGAAACCAGCATGATTTTGGATACATTACAGACAGCGTTGGCGTTTATTTTAACGCTGGGCATTTTGGTGAGCATACATGAGTTTGGCCATTTTTGGGTGGCTCGACGCTGTGGTGTAAAGGTTCTGCGTTTTTCCGTGGGCTTTGGCAAGCCATTATGGACCTGGGTGGATCGGCATGGTACTGAGTTCTCCCTGGCCCTGATCCCTCTTGGGGGCTATGTGAAGATGCTGGATGAGCGGGAGGGGCCCGTTAAGCCGGAAGAGCAGCATCTGTCGTTTAATAGTCAGTCGGTGATGTCACGCATTGCCATTGTTGCAGCAGGCCCTGTTGCCAATTTTCTGCTGGCAATTGCGGCACTCTGGCTTATGTATATGGTAGGGGTGAGAACCATCCTGCCACAGATCGGTGAGGTTCGGCCTGCATCACCCGCAGCACTGGCCGGATTGCAGGCTGGTGATGAAATCGTCAGTATTGATGGGCAGGAAACCTCCAGCTGGCAAATGGTGAGTATGGCCTTGTTGCCCTCCCTGGGTGAAAGTCGGTCAATAGCATTATCTGTCCGCCCGGGTGAGCCCGGTCTTACTCCTGTCAGTGAACCTGTAAAGTACAGGATTGCAGTGAAAGACTGGCTCGTCAATGATGAGCAGCCGGATCCCATCCATTCATTAGGGATTATGCCTTATACGCCACCAGTGCCTGCGGTTGTGGGGGAGGTGGTGGAGGGTGGCGCTGCCCGGAAAGCCGGCCTGGTCACGGGTGATCATATTATCAGTGCTAACGGCGAGCCTGTTCGTGACTGGTTTCACTGGGTAGAGCTGATTCGTGCCAACCCGGGAGCTGAGTTGGCTACCACCGTGCTGAGAGATCATCGGCAGGTATCGGTGTTGCTCACACCGGCAGTTAAAACAGTCAATGGCCAGGAAGTAGGCTATATTGGGGCTGGTGTTGAATCAGTGAGCTGGCCGGAAGAAATGGTCAGAACCTTGCAGCTTGGCCCTGTGGCAGCCTTTGTCAAAGGTGTTGATACTACCTGGTCATTGACGTCTATGACACTGCAGTCACTTTGGAAGATGGTGGTGGGTCTGATTTCAGTGAAGAATTTGGGTGGCCCAATTACTATTGCCAAGGTGGCGGGTGCATCATTGCAATCAGGCCTAGAGAATTTTTTGTATTTTCTCGGTATGCTTAGTGTTAGTCTCGGTGTCCTGAATCTACTGCCTATCCCGGTACTGGATGGGGGGCACCTGTTGTTCTATATAGTAGAGCTGGTCAGGGGAAGGCCCCTGTCTGAAAAGATCCAGATGCTGGGTCTTAAACTTGGGGTAACTTTGGTAGTGTGTGTAATGATGCTGGCTATCTATAATGATTTGAGCCGGTTATTCTGAAGCAGTATGCCAGGGTAAAAGATGAACACGGATAAGAACGGATTCCATGAATCGATCACTGTTATCTCTACTGATTGGCTCAGTGGCTTATGTTTCAAGCGCTCACGCGTTTGTTGTTACTGATATTCGAATTGATGGTCTCCAACGGGTTTCCGCCGGTACAGTCTTTAATGCGCTGCCCATTGAGGTGGGCGATGATGTGGGTAATCAGGCGGTAGCCGATGCCGCTAAAGCGCTGTTCCGGACCGGGTACTTTAAGGATGTCCAGATGGGGCAGGACGGCAAGGTACTTGTGGTCACTGTGGTTGAGCGGCCCTCCATCAGTGAAATTGTTATCAAGGGTAACAAGGCCATCAAGACCGATGATCTCAAGTCCGGGTTAGCAAAGTCCGGCCTCTCTGACGGCGAGATTTTCCAGCAGGCAACCCTGGAGGCCATCCGCCTGGAGCTTGAGCGCCAATATGTAGCACAGGGGCGCTATAGTGCCCGTATTACCACAGACCTGGAGGCTCAGCCAAGAAACCGGGTCAAGCTTTCCATAAACATTAAGGAAGGCAAGGTAGCCACCATCAAGCACGTCAATGTGGTGGGCAATAAGGTATTCCCCAACAAGGAACTGATTGACCTGTTTGAACTGAAAGAAAGTGGCTGGTTCTCTTTCTTCGGATCCAGTGACAAGTATTCCAGGGAAAAACTGTCCGGTGACCTTGAACGCTTGCGTTCCTACTATCTGGATCGTGGCTTTATCAACTTCAATATTACCTCGACCCAGGTCTCCATCAGTCCGGATAAAGACAGTGTCTACATTACGGTAAACGTGGATGAAGGGGATAAGTACACAATCAGCGACGTTAAATTAGCGGGCGACCTGATTATTCCGGAAGAAGAGGCCAAAAAACTGTTGCTGGCCAAGTCTGACCAGACATTTTCCAGAAAGGTTATCACCACCACGGAGGAAGTGCTAAGCCGGCGTCTGGGTAATGAGGGTTATACCTTTGCCAATGTGACGGGAATTCCCAGGCCTGATCATGACAATAAAACCGTGGCATTGACCTTTTTTGTTGATCCCGGTCGTCGTGCCTATGTCCGTCGAATTAACTTTACCGGTAATACCAAGACGGATGATGAAGTGCTGCGCCGTGAAATGCGCCAGCTTGAAGGGGCTTCCGCCAATACCCAGAAAATTGAGCAGTCCAAGGTTCGCCTTGAGCGGCTGGGTTACTTCCGGGAGGTTAATGTTGAAACACCACCGGTGCCAGGCACCAGTGACCAGATTGATGTGAACTATACCGTTGAGGAACAGCCTTCCGGCAGCATTACCGCCAGTGTGGGTTACTCCCAGTCTGATGGTCTGTTACTGGGTGGCTCCATTAGCCAGAGTAACTTCCTCGGCACCGGTAATAAGGTATCTGTCGGGCTGAATAAAAGTGATATCAGTCAGCTGTATAACTTCAGCTATACCAACCCTTATTACACCGTGGATGGGGTCAGTCGTGGTTTTGGTATGTACTACCGGACCTATGACTACAAGGATTCCGATATCTCCAGCTATGCTGCGGATACCTGGGGTGGTGATGTGCGCTTTGGTTATCCCTTGTCTGAAACCCAGTCCATTAACTTTAGTATGGGGGTTGAGGGAACCAAGATATCCACCGGGACTTCCACGCCAAAAATCATTAAAGACTACCTGAAGGAGGAGGATGATAACTTCACCAACTTCAAGGCGAGTCTTGGCTGGTCTGAATCCGAGCTTAACAGGGGACTGCTGCCAACGCGAGGTTACTCCCAGAGTGTCTCTCTGCAGGCGGCGGTGCCGGGTTCTTCCACCACCTTCTATAAGTTGATTTACCGTGGCCAGTATTTCCAACCCCTGACCCAGTCACTGACCGCACGTTTTGCCACCCGGTTGGGCTATGGCGGTGCCTATGGCGGCACCAGTGATATGCCGTTCTTCGAGCATTTCTATGCAGGCGGCTTTGGTTCTGTCCGGGGCTATAAGGACAACACCCTGGGTCCTAAAGCCAAGGAAGACAAGGTGGATAATGCTGATTGGAACAGTATGGGGGGGGATGTTGTGGTTGAAGGTACGGTGGAAGTGCTGTTCCCCCTGCCTTTTGTTAAAGACCAGCGCTCACTGCGTACCAGTGTGTTCTTTGATTTTGGTAACGTGTTTGATGCATCCTGTGATGGCAATAAGAAGGATGCAAACGGCGATAATTATTACGAGTGCTCAAAGCCAAAACTGGATGAACTTCGGTACAGTGCCGGTGTTGGCCTCACCTGGATTACGCCACTGGGTCCGTTAACATTCAGTCTGGCCCAGGCCCTGAACTCCAAGGATAAGGATGAAACCCAGGTGTTCCAGTTCTCCCTGGGTACCCCTTTCTAGGTGTAAATATCTGACAAAACCTGAAAAAACAGGTGTTTGAAAGGGTGCGGTGACGCGCCTTTTCATTATAATAAGCCGTTTTTAAGATCAAAACAGTTAAAAACCATCAGGAGAACTCACTTGAAACAAATTAGACTGGCTTTATTGTCTGTAATGATGCTGCTCCCTCTGGTTGGGCATGCAAAGGATGCAGGAATGCGCATTGCTGTAATTGACTCCGAAATGGCGGTGCTGGAGTCTGACTCGGCTAAAAAGTATGCCAAGGACTCTGAGGCCCTGTTTGCGCCACGCATCAAAAAGCTGAAGACCCTCCAGGAAGATATTAAGAAGATTGAACAACAGTTGCAGAAAGATGGCCCTGCCATGACTGAGGCACAAAGGGAAAGCAAGCAACTGGAAATTAAACGTAAATATGAAGACTTTCAACTTCAGGATCGTCAGCTGCGGATGGATAAGGCCAAGTCAGACCAGGCCGAGCTAGGCAAGTTGCGTCCCAAGCTGGACCAGGCTGTTGAGAAAGTCTCTCAGGAGCTGAACTATGATATGGTGCTTGAACGTGGCGCAGTGCGTTATGTTAAGGCTGAATTTGATATTACCAGGAAGGTTATTGAGCGCCTGAACCAGATGAAGTAATTGATGAAGCAACATACTATTTACACGCTGGCAGACCTGGCAGAACAAAGTGGAGCCTCCCTGCAAGGGGAGGCTGCCAAGGTGATTACCGGACTAAATACCCTTCAGGATGCCGGTGATACGGAATTAAGTTTTCTAGCCAATCCCGCGTATGCCCGCTATTTGCAGTCAACAGCTGCCGGGGCGGTGATTCTTGCCCCTGATAATGCTGTGGGGTTTGATGGTAATGCCCTGATAATGGATAACCCTTATCTTGGTTATGCCAGGCTGTCTCACCTGTTTGATCCGGCCAAGGGGGCAGGTGAAGGTGTTCATCCCAGTGCTGTAATCAGTCCGGATGCCAGGGTTCATCCTGATGTGATTGTCGGTGCGAATGCAGTGATTGAGGCTGGTGTGGAGATAGCCGAGGGCGTTCATATCGAGGCGGGTGTGGTGATCGGCCATGATTCAATAATTGGCAGGGATACGCATCTGGCGCGTAATGTTACCATTTGTCACGGTGTCAGTATTGGTGAACGGGTTATAATCCACTGTGGTGCCGTGATTGGCAGTGATGGCTTTGGCAATGCCCGGGATAAGGGCCGCTGGTTCAAGATTGCCCAGATTGGTGGCGTGGTTATTGGTGACGACGTTGAAATCGGCTCATGTACCTGTATTGATCGTGGCGCCCTTGGCAATACCGTTATTGGGGATGGTGTGAGGCTTGATAACCTGATTCAGATCGCCCATAACGTGGTCATTGGCAAAAATACCGCCATTGCGGCCCTGACCGGCATTTCAGGAAGTACCCATATTGGCGAAAACTGCACTATTGCCGGTGCTGCCGGTTTTGCAGGTCACCTTGAAATTGCTGATAATGTGCATATTGCAGGAATGGCCATGGTGACCCGCTCTATCAGTGAGCCGGGGGCCTATGCCTCCGGTACTGGCTTTATGGCAGTGAGGGACTGGCGGAAAAATGTCGTTCGGTTCCGACAGCTGGATGATATGGCCAGGCGATTGAGGCGTCTTGAAAAACAGTGATCTTGCTTTCTGTGAAAGCACTGCCTGTTTTTCTCAGAGGCTGTTCATGATCGTTTGCAGCTCGCAGAAAGATCATGAACAGCCTCTCAAGGGCTAACTTCCGGTGATGTGACGCCTGAGTGCTTATATTGCCACTGGTAGTTTGGCTATGAGCGAATCCGTGTTTTGTAAAAAGGCTGGTTTTACCAGCCTTTTTCAGTATTTGATTATTTGAGTTGGTAACACATGATCAGAATTGATGAAATCAGGGAGATTTTACCCCATCGGTATCCCTTCTTGCTGGTAGACCGGGTGGTTAATGTTAATCTGGATGACAATACGATTGAGTGTATCAAAAACGTTACTATCAATGAGCCATTTTTTAATGGACACTTTCCCAACCATCCGATTATGCCGGGTGTTTTGATTATCGAGGCTATGGCACAGGCGGCAGGCATCCTGGGTTACCAGATTGTGGACAGTGAGCCTGAGGAAAATTCCATCTATTACTTTGCCGGTGCCGACAAGGTTCGATTTAAGCAGCCGGTGGTACCGGGTGATCAGGTGATTTTGAAGGCGCAGTACCTGGTTCGCAAAAGGAATATCTGGAAATTTTCCTGTGAAGCAGTGGTTGATGGTAAGATAGTCTGTTCTGCTGAAATTACCTGTGCGAGAAAGGAGCTTTAGACTTGAACGATTCCCGTTTCAGTAACGATTCAAAAACCGGGATTCATCCGACAGCCATTGTGGACCCCAGTGCAAGGCTGGCTGATGATGTGCAAGTAGGCCCCTGGACATATATAGGCCCGGATGTGGAAATTGCATCGGGTACTGTGATTCATTCCCATGTTGTTATAAAAGGCCCTACCCGTATTGGCCGCAACAATCGTATATTCCAGTTCGCCAGTGTGGGTGAAGCCTGTCAGGATAAAAAATTTGCTGATGAGCCCACCCGTCTGGAGATAGGGGATAATAATATTATTCGTGAAGGCTGTACGCTTCACCGGGGAACTGTTCAGGATGAAGGGGTAACCCGGATTGGTAGCAATAACCTGTTTATGGCGTATGTCCATATTGCCCATGACTGTATTATTGGGAACCACTGTGTATTGGCCAATAACTCGACCCTGGGTGGCCATGTGGTGATTGGTGACGGAGTCATTCTGGGGGGCTTTACCGGTGTCCATCAGTTTGCCGTGGTTGGCTCTTACAGTATGAGCGCAGGCAACTCCACTATTTTTAAAGATGTCCCCGCCTTTGTCATGGTTAGTGGCAATCCCGCTGCAGCCCACGGAATGAATTACGAAGGAATGCGCAGAAGGGGGTATGATAAAGAGTTGATACGCACCCTGAAGAACTGCTACAAAATTATTTACCGTCAGGGACTCCGCACTGTTGAGGCCATTGACCGGCTGGAGAGTATGAATCCCGGCCCTGAGGTCCAGTTGCTTATTGATTCCCTGAAGGCCTCTACCCGGGGGATTACCCGCTAACCCATGACTAAGCCTTTAGCTGATCAAAAAAGACCACTTCAAGTGGCAATGGTGGCCGGCGAAGCCTCAGGCGATATATTAGCTGCCGGCCTGATTAAGGAAATCAAACGTCACCACCCTGACGTCCATTGCTATGGCATTGGTGGCCCGCTGATGCAGGGGGAGGGGTTTGATAGCCTGTTTCCCATGGACAGGCTCTCTGTCATGGGACTGGTAGAAGTATTGGGTCGCTTGAAGGAGCTGGTGGGTATCCGACGGCAACTGGGGGATCAGCTGATACAAAACCCACCGGATATCTTTATTGGCATTGACGCCCCTGATTTTAACCTGGGACTGGAAAAACAACTCAAGGCCGCAGGCATTCCCACCACCCACTATGTCAGCCCACAGGTATGGGCATGGCGGGAAGGGCGTTTGAAAAAAATCAAGCGTTCGGTGGATCATATGCTGGCCTTATTGCCTTTTGAGGCCAGTTACTATCAGGGACATGATGTGGATGTTACCTTTGTGGGGCATCCACTGGCGGACAAGGTGGCTTTTTCTCCGGATAAGGGAAAAGCACGACAGTCTTTGTCTATTGCCAGGCAGGGATTGGTTGTCGGTGTGCTTCCTGGTAGCCGGAAGGCAGAAGTGGCCCGCCTGGGTGAACTGTTTTTGACCACGGCGCGGATGCTAAGGAAAGAGGTTCCCAGTGTTCGTTTTATTGTTCCCTGTGCCAATGATAAGCGAAAAGTTCAGCTCCTGCAGATGTTGGAGAACTATAAAGATCTGGATATCACCCTGTTTGATGGCAGGGCATCAGATGTTATGGCAGCATCCGATGCGATCCTGATTGCCTCGGGAACGGCAACCCTTGAAGCCGCTTTGCATAAGCGTCCATTAGTGGTCAGTTATCGTATGAGTGCGCTCACATTTGCCATTGCCAAACGACTGGTTAAGGTTGAGCATGTGGCCTTGCCAAACTTGCTGGCGGGCAGGGAGCTGGTGCCAGAGTTGCTACAGGATGAGGCCACTCCGGAAAACCTGTGTAAGGCCATGCAGCGAGCCCTGTTTGATCAGGCATATCAGAAAGAACTCGTTCATGAGTTTGAAAAGATACATCAACAGCTTAAACGCAATGCCAGTGAGCTGGCCTATGGCGCGGTTAAATCAGTGATAGAGTCTCATCATGCAACAAAGTGCGCTTGATTTTGAGGTTCACTCCCAACAGGTTTTGGTTGCTGGAGTGGATGAAGTGGGCAGAGGTCCCTTATGTGGTCCGGTGGTTGCTGCTGCCGTTATTTTGGATGCCAGTAAACCCATTGAAGGGCTTAATGACTCTAAAAAGCTGTCTGAAAAAAAGCGGGAACAGCTGTTTGATGAGATTTGCCAGAAAAGCCTGGCCTGGTGCATCAGCCGCGCCGAGGTGGAGGAGATTGATCAACTTAATATTCTCCATGCCAGTATGCTGGCTATGCAGCGGGCGGTGCTGGGCCTGAAAGTAAAACCCGGCCTGGCATTGATTGACGGCAATCGTTGTCCTTCCCTGCCCTGTCAGGCTGAGGCCATTGTCAAGGGGGACAGCAAGGTGCCCGAGATTGCTGCCGCCTCTATTCTTGCCAAAGTTGCCAGGGACAGGGAGATGGTGGAAATGGATCTGCAATATCCCGGCTATGGCATTGCAGGTCATAAGGGCTATCCTACTAAAGCGCATCTTGAGGCGTTGAGGAAGCTGGGGCCAACCCCGATTTATCGACGCTCCTTTAAGCCTGTTGCTGTTCTTTTAGGCATGGCCTGATTGTCAATGCATTGTCGTATCGGGTTGGTGGGTGAGGACGACCTGAAGGACAACGATTTTCTGTCATCAGGAGAATAAATAAGGTCAGCTCCCGGTAATCATCTGGATCACTGCTTCCCCTGACTGCTAGAATAAAGAACCTTCAAAACCTATCTCATGGATACCATGTCTGCACGCTTTGTTCATCTGAGACTCCATACTGAATTTTCCCTCAGCGACGGGTTGGTTCGCATTAAGCCGCTGCTTAAGGCGATTACCGAGGCAGGTATGCCTGCGGTGGCGGTAACCGACCAGTCAAACCTGTGCGCACTGGTTAAGTTTTATAATGGTGCCATGGGGGCTGGTATCAAGCCTATTTGCGGTGCAGACCTCTGGGTAACCCACCTGGATGATGACCATGAGCCTACCCGACTGGTTTTGCTGTGTATGGATGAAACCGGTTATCGTAACCTGACCGAGTTGATTTCCCAGGCCTTCCTTGAAAACCAGCACCATGGTAAAGCCATCGTTAAGCGAGAATGGGTAAAAGAAAAATCGGGCGGATTGATCGCCTTGTCCGGTGGTCGGGAAGGCGAAGTGGGGCAGGCCTTGCTGGCGGGTAATGAGCGCATGGCCCATGACAGTCTTGCAGAATGGATGGGGGCTTTTCCTGACCGTTTTTATCTGGAGTTACAGCGAACCCATCGCAGGGGCGATGAGGATTATCTGCACAGTGCGGTGGCACTGGCTGGCGAATACGATTGTCCGGTGGTGGCCACCAATGATGTGATGTTTTTATCCAGGGATGATTTTGAGGCCCATGAAGCAAGGGTTTGCATTGGCGAGGGAGCCGCTCTGGATGATCCCCGCCGGCTTAAGCGTTACTCGGAGGAACAGTACCTCAAGTCTGAAGAGGAAATGCTGGAGCTATTTTCGGATATTCCTGAAGCCATTGAAAACACCGTTGAGATTGCCCGTCGCTGCAATATTGATGTGAGGCTGGGAGAATATTTCCTGCCGGAATTCCCTATTCCTGAAGGGAAAACCATGGATCAGTTTTTCCGGGAGTTTTCCCATGAGGGGCTTACAGAAAGGCTGGCCGTTATCCTGGATAAAAAGGATCCGGAGTATGCCAGCAAAGAAAAAGTCTACAGGGAACGACTGGATTTTGAGCTGAATATTATCCTGCAAATGGGATTCCCCGGTTACTTTCTGATCGTAATGGACTTTATCCAGTGGTCTAAAAATAATGGTATTCCCGTTGGGCCGGGCCGGGGTTCCGGTGCCGGGTCGCTGGTGGCCTATGCCCAAAAGATCACCGATCTTGACCCTATTGAATATGACCTGCTGTTCGAGCGATTTTTGAATCCCGAGCGGGTCTCCATGCCAGACTTTGATGTGGACTTCTGCATGGATGGCCGTGACCAGGTCATTGATTACGTTGCCCGTACCTATGGAAAAGATGCGGTTTCCCAGATTATTACCTTTGGTACTATGGCGGCCAAGGCAGTGGTTCGGGATGTGGCCCGGGTTCAGGGCAAGTCTTATGGCCTGGCCGATAAACTGTCCAAAATGATTCCCTTTGAAATAGGCATGACCCTGAATAAGGCCTATGAACAGGAAGAGATGATCCGGGATTTTCTGGAGCAGGATGAAGAAGCCCGGGAAATCTGGGAAATGGCCCTGAAACTGGAAGGGGTGACCCGAAATGTGGGTAAGCATGCCGGGGGGGTGGTTATTGCCCCCACCAAGCTGACCGACTTTGCCCCGCTCTACTGCGATGAACATGGTCATGGCGTGGTTACCCAGTTTGATAAAAATGATGTTGAGTCCGCCGGTCTGGTGAAATTTGACTTTCTGGGCCTGAGAACCCTGACCATTATTGACTGGGCCCTGAAAATGATTAATCCCCGGCGTCAGCAGCGCGGGGAAGAGCCGCTGGATATCATGCAGATTGACCTGGCGGATTCTGACTCCTACAGCCTACTGAAAAAAGGTGAAACCACTGCCGTTTTTCAGCTGGAATCCCGAGGGATGAAAGACCTCATCAAACGGCTTCTGCCTGACTGTTTTGAGGATATCATCGCATTGGTGGCGCTATTCCGTCCGGGACCACTGCAGTCCGGGATGGTGGACAACTTTATAAACCGAAAACACGGCCGTGAGGAGGTTTCCTACCCTGATCCTCAATACCAGCATGAATGGCTGAAGCCCATCCTTGAGCCTACCTATGGCATTATCCTCTATCAGGAACAGGTCATGCAGATTGCCCAGGAGCTGGCGGGCTATACCCTGGGTGGAGCGGATATGTTACGCCGTGCCATGGGTAAGAAAAAGCCGGAGGAGATGGCCAAGCAGCGGGCTGTATTTGAGGATGGTGCCAAGGACAAAGGGGTTGATGGCCAGCTAGCCATGAAAATCTTTGACCTGGTGGAGAAATTTGCCGGTTATGGCTTTAACAAGTCCCACTCTGCCGCCTATGCCCTGGTCTCCTATCAAACACTCTGGTTAAAGACCCATTATCCTGCCGAATTTATGGCGGCGGTTATGAGCTCTGATATGCAGAACACCGATAAGGTGGTGACCTTTATCGAAGAGTGCCGGAGTATGGGGCTGACCGTTCTGCCTCCCAATGTTAACAGCGGCGAGTATATGTTTGGTGTTAATGACGATGGTCATATTGTTTATGGCCTTGGTGCTATCAAGGGCGTTGGCGAGGGTCCTATTGAAGCCATTGTAGAGGCGCGTTCCAAAGGTGGTGATTTTGCTGACCTGTTTGATTTCTGTGAACGGGTGGATATCAAGCGGGTGAATAAACGGGTTCTGGAAGCGCTTATTCGCTCAGGGGCTGTTGACTTGTTAGGGCCTTGTTCGGGAAGTAATGAGCAACTAGGCAAAAACCGGGCAGTGCTGGAAGCCTGTCAGGGTGAGGCGGTGAAAGCGGCAGAGCAGGCAGCGAAAAGCCTGGATTCAGGCCATGTGGATTTATTTGGTGCTTTGGTTCCTGTTGGCAAGGAAGATGTCTATGAAAAGTATACCGGTATTCATGAGTGGCCGGATAAAGTTCGTTTGCAGGGTGAAAAGGAGACACTGGGCCTTTATCTGACCGGTCACCCCATTGATGAATACGAAGGCGAAATAAAGCACTTTATCCGTAACCGGATCAAGGACCTTCAGCCGGCCCGTGGCGATAGCCAGAATATTGCCGGGTTGGTGGTGGATCTTCGTATCATGAAAAACAAGCGGGGTGATAAAATGGCCTTTATTACCCTGGATGACCGGACTGGTCGAATAGAAGTGTCTGTTTTTGCTGATGCGTTTACAGAATACCAGGCGCTGATTCAAAAGGATGCAGTGCTGGTGGTTGAGGGTGAAGTGAATCATGATGATTACTCCGGTAGTCTGAAAGTTCGAACAAGGAAAATTATGAATCTGGTGGATGCCCGTAGCCATTATGCCCGCAGATTGGTATTGCAGGTGGTTTCAGGGCAGATGGGGCAGCGCTTTACCAGTAAGCTGGGAAGCGTGCTTGGGGAGTATCCGGGACACCTGCCGGTGCAGATTGATTATCAACGGGAAGATGCTGCCGCCAGTCTGATGCTGGGTGAGCAATGGCAGGTGAGTCCCAGTGATGAGTTGGTTCAGAATCTGCGGAAATGGTTGGGTCGTGATTCAGCCAGGGTGGAGTATTTATAGGGGTAATTGTTAAATTTTCCTCTTGTTCCCGGTGTCCCGGGAGTTCCGCAAAACCCTGAAATAGACTCAATGCCGTCATCCTGTACAATCCCTGTACGGGATGACAACGGAGAAAATTCAGGCTTTCGCGACATCCTTTCCCCACTGGGAATACATAAGTGTGTTTCAACCTATTCAATAGCTGTATGGATATTTACAGCCCCTAGTGTGTGTTGCTTAGTTTATTATGACCGGAAAACAAGTGTTTTATTTTATGCCCTTTCCACATCCATAAACCGGAAATAGTCAGTAGCGGAACAATGAAAAACTGGTTAAGCAATGTAAACCATTCCAGTTGCCTCCAGGGAGAATAAATGTAAGTTCCAATGACTACGGCACTTAGTAAATGTAAAACTCTTAAAATATTTCTTTTAACTCTTGTATTCATAGATGGGAGCCTTCCATTCGGGTGTGCTTTTTATTTGATTTTGAAGTGCAAGACCTATCGTATAATAAAAAAAACAAGTAACCGTCGTTTAGTTTCGCTAAGTTTGACGTGTATCAAATAAAGTTTTGCAGACCTTCCATAAGAATACATCGCGCACTTTCTGAAAAGGATTGCATCACTGAGCCTCTCAGTTTTTGTTCAATAGTGTGATTAGAACGTGCAATTATCATTATATCTTTCGAAGGTAATCAAGGCTGATGACCGCTAAAAAAACATTACTGGCTATTTCTGTAGCGTCTATTCTGACCCTTACGGGCTGCTCCAATAATAATGATTCTGACAACAATAATCCCCTGTACGATACCAGCATGCTGAACCCCAAGGGGGAACTGGCGCTTAAATACGATAATGTGTTAAATCGCAGTGGTGATCCCGCCGCTATGAAAGACTTGGATAGTCAGGGTAATATTGCTTACAACCCCCTGTTTGACAAAGGCAGCTGGCATGGTTTTCTATTGCCTGATAGTGCTGATACAGAGGGAGCTTTTACAGGCCCCTCCATTATTGCCGAGGAATATAATGCACTGCTTGGCAAATATATGGATAAGCTAACCCTGACAGATACGGGTTCTGGCAGTGTGTATTCCATGTCTAATGCCACTGAAAAAAAGAAAATTTCGTATCCGGGTGCACTCTATCAGCGCTATGATTTTGGCGATCTGGAAGTGGCCATTGAGTTGCGCTTTGTGGATCAGCGGATCTCCCTGGTTAAGACTACGGTATTAAATAAAACCGGTAATAGTAAACGGCTGACATTTAACTGGTCTGGTGAACTCACAGAAACCTGGTTCCGGCAAAATGGCAAAGATAGCAGTACGGTGACGGAACGTTATGGTGAAGATTTCCGAATCCTGGCTGTTAATGCCGATGGAGTTGATGTTCGTTTAAACCGCCAGCGGGATACCTGGAACCTGCTGACCCAGGAGGGCGCCCGGTTCTTTATCCAGCGCAGCCTGCCCACGGTTGAACAAAGTAATGAAATTCTGGGGTATCAGGCATCATCCGCTCCGATAGCCTTGGGTGCAGGTGGGTCGACTGTGGTCTGGAGTGCACAGTCCTATGTTCATGACCAGAAGGAGTACGACCAAACCAGAATTAAGGTTGATGCTGTGCTGGGCAGTGCAGCGCAGCGCTTTGAGCAATCTGTCGCCCGCTGGGAAGGTTATCTGAACAATGCGCTTACCAATACCGAAGCGGATGAAAAAGAGCAGCGGTTGGCGGTTAAAGCCATTCAGACCCTCCATACTAACTGGCGTTCAGCCTATGGCTTCCTGGAAAAAGACGGTGTAACCCCGTCTTATACAGCGCCCTGGTTTGCGGGGGGGATCTGGCCCTGGGATAGCTGGAAGCATGTTTATGCCCTGGCTCATATTAACCCTGAGTTGGCCATGAATAATGTTCGTGCCATGTTTGATTATCAGGTGACAGATAAAGACCGTATTCGCCCCCAGGATGCCGGCATGTTGATTGATGTGGTATTCCCGAATATTGAGCCTGACCGTAAACTGAAACCGTTTAATAATGACCAGACGCGCCACTTAAAGCATAGGGAGCATTATGACGGCGGTAACTGGAATGAACGAAATACCAAGCCATCGCTGGCGTCCTGGTCAGTATGGGAGGTTTATCAGGGGCTGATTGAGCAGAAGCGGGAAGACGACGCCAGGGCCTGGATTGAGGAGATGTACCCTAAGCTGGTGAGTTATCATCAGTGGTGGTACAAAAACCGTGACCACAATGGCAATGGAATTGTGGAATACGGTGCAACCATGCATCCTGCCCATAATAATGAGCAGGGTGAGCTGAAATTCTCGTTTGAAAGCGACCTGAGTGGTATCAGTAATGAGCTGAAGGCTGATATTGCCAACTTCTGTAAGCAATCAGGTAGCAAATACCAGTGTGCAAGTACCGAATTGTATGAAGATATGGCTGATTGGGGAGAAATGGCAATCCATATCCCTGCTCAGGATGGTGCTGCCTGGGAATCAGGTATGGATAATGCTGCGCGGTTTGGCTTTATATCCGAGGCACAACTAAAAGCTTATGCTGATAAGGCCTATGGGAAAAATGATGTAGAGCACCTTAAAAAAGCCCGTGCTGACTGGACGCCACGATTCTTCCAAAACACCGATGATAAAGGTAATAAGCTGGGTTACTCCATTAATCAGGAATCCGTAGATATCAACTCCTACCTGGCCAGGGAAAAAGAGCTGCTGGCTGATATGGCTACCTTGCTGGGCAAAGACAGTGCTGCTGAACAGTTTAAAGCCGATGCAGATCAGATAAAAAACTATATCAACACTTATATGTATGATAAAGATTCTGGTTTTTATTATGACCTGGAAATAACCGGTGAAAAAAACAGTGCCCTTTATCAGCCAGGATCTGGTAGTGTGCTGTTAACTAAGCGAGGCCGTGGCCCGGAGGGCTGGTCGCCTCTGTTTAACAGGATCGCAACCCCTGAACAGGCGGAAGACGTCAGGGATGTCATGATGAATGAGGAGGAGTTTAACACCAAAGTGCCTTTGGGTACTGCGGCGTTGACGAACCCTGCCTATGGCCCGGATATATACTGGCGTGGTCGTGTCTGGGTGGATCAGGTTTATTTTGGCCTGATGGGTCTTAAAAACTACGGCTATGATCAGGATGCCAATGCCCTGATGGATAAAATCCTGATGAATGCCGAAGGGTTAATGGAAGAGGGTGCCATTCGGGAAAACTACAATCCGGAAACCGGTGCTGTGCAAGGTGCCAGTAACTTTGGCTGGAGCGCTGCCCATTTTTATATGATGTATAAAAATGTTATGCACCCAGTATCAGGTATTTAAAAAATGTCGTATATGCCGGGTAAACTTGTCATGGCGATCGATAGGGCTATTCCAGGCATGTTCTGCTGGTAGGGTAACCACCTTGCCCAGGTGTCCCAGCTCTCCGGCTATGTTGCCAAGGTTGGGCACCGGGTCACCTTTGATTTTGTAGTGGGTGACATATCGAGCTGCTGTTGCTTTTCTCTCTTCACTAATATCCCCTCTCATTGCTTTTCCTAGCTCCGCGCTGGAAAAGCAAATGGCCTCCACTGGATCTTCAAGGCACAGGGCTGCATATTCGGCTTCACCTCCCCCTTTGGAGTGCCCGGATACCTTAAGTTCAAAACCGGTGTAACGTGGATCGGTTTTTATCATATTTTGTACGTGCTGAGTGATTTCTGCGGCTTGTCTATAGCTGTCCGGGGTTTGTCCTAAAAGGGCATTTTTAGCGTTGGCTATCCACTGCCTTAGAGAAAATGCTCCATTGAGCAGGGAGCGTTTGCCCAAACCGCCGGTATGTTCTCCAGATGTGGTGCCACCAAATACCACACGTATTTCCGGAGGGACAGTGCTGGCATTTTGCAGGACATAGGCAGTTAAGCCGGATTTTTTATCAAAGATAAAGCCTTTAGCCCCTTTTGTGGGAATCCCGGCGGCTTTTCCTGCATCTTGAGCCAACTCCCGGGCCGTATCCCAGTAAGCCATGCCGGAAAAAAATTCCGGATCAGCCTCCCTGGCTGATAATGAGGCTTCGGTGATTCTATCGAAGGATCGATGGTATGGGTATGCTGCAAGTTCAGCATCAACGGCGAGCTGTGCTTTCGCATCAATACTTTCTGGTGGTGCTGCGGTTACGGCGTAAGCTTTGGCGGATTGGGGTTTTAAGTGAGGTGTCTGGCTAGCGGGATGTCTTTGAAGTGTTTGAAACCTGCCCTGGATTTTCCCGGGTAGCCCTGTAAATCCGGATTTGAACGATTTAAAGAGTTCCTGGAGTTTATCAGGTTTGGATTTTATGGATTGATTAGAATCGTTAACATTTTTATCGACATTTGTTACCTGATTTTTACTTTAGACATTGTTTGAAAAGTAGTGCTAATAGCTTAAATGTATGGAATGAATGATCTTCTTTTTCTGCTAACTAAGTTGTTATTGTTTCTGACAGGATTTGTGTGATTTACTGACGGA
Source organism: Endozoicomonas sp. Mp262 (assembly GCF_025643335.1). Taxonomy (NCBI): domain Bacteria; kingdom Pseudomonadati; phylum Pseudomonadota; class Gammaproteobacteria; order Oceanospirillales; family Endozoicomonadaceae; genus Endozoicomonas; species Endozoicomonas sp. Mp262. The sequence continues at coordinate 3,579,128 of NZ_CP092489.1, forward strand.
TGAATTAATTATAGTCCCCTCGGTGGGGCTTTCATCATACCACCTGCTTTGCGGGTGGTTCTGATTATAAGTAAAAAATGGTAGATAAAGGTGTCTTTATTTGCTTGAGCTTTTTTTATCTGGCTTTGGGATGGTGAGAGTATGAAAATCGAGATTAATAAAAATTACTATGATGGAATGGATTGTGTTTTCGATGCTTCTCAATCCGTGAATGCTTGTGGTTATATGAACGGTAGAAGTTGTTCAGCAGCTAAGAGCGAGGGGCAATCTTTAGATGTTGGTCAAACAGGTAGGAAATGTATAGGTAAACGGAAGTTTTCTGATGTTGAGCCGGTAAGTGGTTGTCGAGAGCCACTACAAAAAGAGAAATGCTTTGAGTTTGAAGGTGGTAGGGATGCTAAAAAAAGAAAGCTAAGTCATAGTGGGGAGGAGCAGCCTGTAGGTGTTGACCAAACAAGGAGGGAGTATGCACGTAAACGACAGTTTTCTGAAGTTGGGGAGGAAAGTGTTTCTTTACCAGCAAATAAAAAGAAGAGAATGGCAGAAAAAGAAGAGAAGAAAGTAGTGGCACCAATAGATAACGAAAGTTCCAGTGAATCGTTATGTGCCAAAACTATCAGGAAAATACAAGAAACATCACCTCTTGCGGGAAATATAGCGAACTCGGCAGCAATTATAATGGAGGCCTTGTGGCATGGTAGAATAAAGCCAAATGCGAGTGATATTGGTAAATATGTTGAAAACTTTGGTCCACTTTCATCTAAGTTGGGGCAGCTGTTTGCTGCCAATGTAAATATCCCATGGGAAAAAAGAAAAGATTTTTTACACCTTTGTAAAAACAATCAACCAGAGAGTTTTGATTATATTGATCAGCAAATTAAACAGGCAGGGAAAGAGCTTGGTTTTGAGGTTGTTTCTATAGAAAAAAACCTATTGGGGTTGGTACTATTGCTCAGGTTCATAAGGCAAAAATAAAAGTATCTGGAGAGGTAAGAGAGTGTGCGATAAAAGTTGTAAGGAATAATATTATAGAAAAATTGGAAAGAGATTATTCCTGGCTTAAGTTTATGTTGAAGGGGGTATATCCTGGTGTGAAGTCAGAGGTTGATGGATTTATGGAATCTGTTATTGGGTTTTATGATAATGCACCGGACTTTGAATCAAGTTTTATGAAAAAGTATTTAAATGATTTTCATGAAAATTTAAAAAAAGAAGCCGACATGAAGCTTGAGTTAGAAAGAATGAATAAATATGGCGAAATGGTTAATTGGGTGAGTGCCGGAAGTGGAAGAACCCCTGATTGGGGGATGGCCTCCAAAAATGTTATGGTCATGGAGTTGGTCAAGGGGGATGTGGTCAGTGATTTGATAGAGAGAGGTGAAGGTGCTAAGGCTTCCAGGGTCTATAAAAAGGCCTGTGGTATATGGAAGGATGTGATTAAAAATAAAGGTCTGTTGCATGGGGATATTCATCCAGGCAATGTAATGGTGGTCGAGAAAAAAGGAGGAGAAGATAGTATAGTGTTTCTTGATTTTGGTTCTGTTATGCCAAATTGTCATAACATAAGTGGAATAGGTGATTTTGTCAGGCTATTAAAAGTGTGGATAGAGTCAGAAAAGAATAAAGGGTTTCCCGGGGTGGCTAGCTTTTCTTCTCGATGTGATTACATTGCTGGTCAATTGGGTGTTTTAGATAAAAGAGATGAAGTGAGTAAAGAAATAAAAAGAAGGTTTGAAAGAGATAGGGATGGGGAAGCATGTGTTAATTATTTGAACGCTCTTTATCATAAAAGTCAGGTTTTATCTCATAACGATAATAGTGAAGGTTCTATTTTGAAAGAGGCTTTTGAATTGTATTTAACCTGCTTTAAGCATCAGCCTGAAATGAGTGAGGAGGGATTGAGACGTGGTTTTATTTATCATTTAGCAGACGCAACCTCCCTTGATTCTTTGGGTGTTCTCTGTGGGTATGGGAAATATAGAGATTTGCTGAGTGAGAGTGAAATTTTAGCGTATATACATTCGGATCAACGGATGTCAGGTAAAGTGTTTTCTTGTTTAATGGAGCATTTTAGTCCTGTTTTCCCATCCGAATATAGTTACTATCTACAATGTAAAGCGAGAATTGATGCGTTTAATGCAAAGGAAATTGAAAATGGCAGCATTAATGTTAGTGGTAGTGAAAAGTCGGTTTCTGTACAACGTGAACGTGAGGAACAACGGTTTAAGCGGCCAATGCCAGAGGATAAAAATTACCTGGATGATTTAAGAAAACGCTATCGTGTTCCACCTATATTTTCAGATAAATTCGTTTGGCTGACATACCTCAATGATACCAAGCCTCCTTATGTAGACCCTGAATACTTAAGGTCAAAAAAGCCTGCTATGACTCAAACTAAAGCCTTACCAGGAAAAGATAAGACTAGAGCTGAAAAAGGGGGTGACTGTTATGGGAAGGGTTTAGTTTCAGAAAAAACAGAGAATTTAGACAGTAAGAAGGGTATAGATACTACCCTGTCAGATTTTAAAAAAAGGCTATCTGCCATTGAAGACAAAATATTCTATCTTCAAGGTGATTTAAGGGATAAGGATACTCTTTTGTCTTTACAAAAAGAATTGGATGAACTCTATACTTGGAGGGTATGGGCAAAAAGCCCGCGTGATGTTACAGGGCGTGCGCGTAACTTGCGATGGAAGATTAAAGTAAGGCTGGACTCGTTGGCTTATTTAAAGCAGGATTCGAAACAGTCTGTGGGAGGGAAAAAACACTATCAGCGTTTTGCAACGGATGACATATCAGCAGTGCAACTTGACGCTTTAATCAATGAAAAGCGAAATAATAGCTATTCTGATGGAACCCGGCTAAAAGCTTTAGAATGGTGGGTTTTGGATCGTGACCGCCGCGGTGCTCGTGCCCAATATTCAGAGTCTCATATTTGTGATTTGTATATTGATTATTTGCAAGGCATATATAATCAAAAGCGAAAAAATAACCTGTTAAAGCTGAGGCATGTTGAAGGTATGTTAGCTAAATACCATGAAGAAAAAAGAAAAACTAAAACTATCCCCTGTAATCATCAGGCAAGGCCATAGTGTGAGTGTACGATAGATAATAAACAGAGGCTGCATGAACCGCTAGCTGGCGGTGCATGCAGGAATGAATTTATATACTCTTTTCAGGCTTATCCAGCGGATCACCGGTTTCTTCATCAAAGTGGTCAGTATGGAACTCATACCAAAGCACGTTGATAATACCGAAAGAGCATGCCAGTAACACACCCAGTATCCAAGTAAAGTACCACATGTTTTCTGGCCTCCCTTAATAAAGTGAATGACTGTTTTCGGATACGTGCTCGGCAGTGACACGCCCCCACATTTTGTAGAAACACCAGATGGTGTAGCCCAGGACAATGGGTACAAACACGGCGGCTACAAAGGTCATGATGGCCAGGGTCATGTAACTGGATGTGGCATCCCATACGGTCAGGCTGACTTCCGGATGGGAGCTGGAAGGCAGAATGAATGGGAACAGGGAGAACCCGGCGGTCATGATGACACCGGCCTGGGTAATGCTGGAGCTGATAAAGGTCAGGGCATGGAAACGGGTTTTTGCCAGCAGAACCACCCCTAAAGCGCCTGCAAAGCCCAGTACCGGAGCAATCAGCATCCATGGGTACTTGCTATAGTTAGCCAGCCAGCGACCGCTTTCAACCATAGCCACTGTTTTAGCCAGCGGGTTTGACGCAGCATTGGGGTCAATCACGCTGGTAATTTCAAAACCGGGAATATTGGCAACCCAGACTCCCGCCAGGGCAAAGGTCACGATGGTAACCACCGCAAACAGACGCGCTGTTTTGGCAGCACGCTCCTGAATGGGAGATCCTGCCCGTAAGGCTTGCCAGGCCGCACCCTGCATATTCAGCATGGCGAGACTGACCACACCGCAGAGCAAGGCAAAGGGGTTGAGCAGGCCAAAGAAAGTGCCGGTAAAACTGGAGCGCATCAGGTTGTCCAGATCAAAACCATAACCCTGGAACAGGTTGCCAAAGGCGACGCCGAATACCAGGGAGGGAACCACACCGCTGGCAAACAGTCCCCAGTCGCAGGCAGCCCGCCAGCGAGGGTCGTCGATTTTGGAGCGGTAATCCAGAGCCATGGGGCGGATAAGCAAGGCAAACAGCACCAGGATCATGGCCCAGTAAAAACCGGAAAAAGCGGTGGCGTAGACCAGTGGCCAGGCGGCAAACATGGCGCCCCCGGCAGTGATCAGCCAGACCTGGTTACCATCCCAGTGCGGGGCAATGGCGTTCACCATAATCCGGCGTTCGCTGTCTGTTTTGCTCATAAAGGGCAACAGGTTGGCGGTACCCAGATCATAGCCGTCAGTAATGGCAAAGCCGATCAGCAATACGCCAACCAGAACCCACCAGATTAATTTGAGAATTTCGTAATCCACAGTAGGCCTCCTTGATTACTGAGTCTGCGCTGCAAGACGGTTGGCTTTTTGTTCAAAGTGGTAGCGCCCGGTATGCAGGCTGCTGGGGCCTTTGCGGGCATATTTCACCATCAGCCAGACTTCGATAATGGCAAAAATACCGTAGAACAGGGTGAAGCCGGCAATACTCAGGTACAGGTCGGTGGCTGTTCTTGAAGAGGCAGACAGGTAAGTGGGCAGGACACCGGAAATGGTCCAGGGCTGCCGGCCAAATTCTGCAACAAACCAGCCTACTTCACTGGCAATAAAGGGCAGGGGCAGTGCCAGCACGCAGAGTTTGAGGAATAGCGGACTCTTGTATTCGATGCGGCGGGCTGTTTTATAGAAAGCAGTAGCCAGTAATAGCAGCATCAGGACACCACAACCCACCATAATCCGGAAGGCAAAGAACAGAGGCCAGACAGTAGGAATGGCGTCTTCCGCAGCCTGGTTGACTTGCTCATCGGTGGCGCTGGGAATGTCATCGGTATAACGGGTCAGCAGGTAACCATAACCTAGGTCATCAGAGACTTCACTGAATGCCCGGCGGTTTTCAGGGGTATCCTGGCCGTTTTTCAGTTTCTGCAGCAGCTCGTAGGCCACCATGCCGCTACGAATGCGATCTTTCCTGATTTCGATCAGATCCTTGATACCCAGTACCTGTTCATCCAGGGAACGGGTAGCGATAATGCCCATGGCGTAGGGAATCTTGATGGCAAAATCAGTACGCTTTTCTTCCTGGTTGGGAATACCAAACAGAGTGAATGCGGCGGGTGCCGGTTCTGTATCCCATTCCGCTTCGATAGCTGCCAGTTTGACTTCCTGGACATCGCCCAGTTCATACCCGGATTCATCGCCAAGAATAATGGTGCAGATGATAGCCGCCAAGCCAAAACCCGCAGCCACAGCAAAAGAGCGTCGGGCAAAGCCGATATCACGGCCTCTCAGCAGATACCATGCACTGATGGATAAAACAAAAATGGCTCCGGTGGTATAGCCTGCGGCCACAGTATGGATAAACTTGACCTGGGCAACGGGGTTAAAGAACAGCTCGGCAAAGCTGGTCATTTCCATGCGCATGGTTTCGAAGTTGAACTCTGCACCGACCGGATTCTGCATCCAGGCATTGGCCACCAGAATCCACAGGGCGGAGAGGTTGGTGCCGATGGCCATTAACCAGGTACAGGTCAGGTGCTGAACCTTGCTCAGGCGATCCCAGCCAAAGAAGAACATACCCACAAAGGTGGATTCCAGGAAAAATGCCATCAGGCCTTCAATGGCAAGAGGCGCACCAAAAATATCACCGACGTAATGGGAGTAGTAGGACCAGTTGGTGCCAAACTGGAATTCCATGGTGAGGCCAGTGGCCACCCCTACTGCAAAGTTAATACCGAAGAGTTTTCCCCAGAAACGGGTCATATCCCTGTACACCTGTTTACCCGTCATGACATAAACTGACTCCATGATAGCCAGCATAAAGGTCATGCCAAGGGTCAGGGGCACAAACAGAAAGTGGTAAAGCGCTGTCACAGCGAACTGGAAGCGCGAGAGGTCAATGATTTCTTCCAGAATCATAATACTCCTCGTGACTTAAAAGGGTGGTGATTGCTGAAATTGGCTGAAAACGTCCTCATTTTCTCCCCCATTCAGCAATTGTACGTACCGGGATGTGATAGTGATCACATCTATATGTGGCACGCATGCCAGGGGGGAGTTATGGAGTTCAGTTGACAGTTATTACAGCTGAGAATTGTTTGCCAGTGAAGTTTAGACTGTTTCAATGCGTAACAATACCGGGGTAAACCGAAGTGTTGATAAATGTCAAATTATGAGTGATGGAAGTGATCAAGGGTGAGCTGGTAATGGTTTTGAATCGTGACCCTCAAGCATCAACTATCGCCTGCACTAGTTGGCCGGTAAACTGATAATAAACAGGGCTCCTCCCAGGGCAGAGTCCTTCACTTCAAGGCTGCCATCATAGTCATCCACGATATCCTTGATAATAGCAAGGCCCAGTCCATGCCCCGGGGTTTTCCGGTCAGCCCTGATACCTCTTTGCATAATCTTATCCTTAAAATCATCAGCGACACCAGGGCCATCATCTTCAACTTTTAAAACCATTAACAGGCCTCCCTTGCTGTTATTGCCAAGATGTAAACTGGTATGGACAACAGAGTTTGATAAACGGAAAGCATTTTCCAGCAGGTTGCCTGCGCACTCAAAAAAATCCTGGCGGTTGATCAGCAGTTCTATATTCTCGTTACAATCGAGATGCCATTGTACGGTACGATTGACCTGAATTCTGGCAAGATTACTACACAGTTTATGCAGAAGAGGTTGTGGCTGAAAGGGTTTGTTACCCAGGCGCTTGCTACCGCTGATCATAGCCCTCTTGAGTTGATACTGGATAATGGCTGACATTTGCTGCAACTGATAGCTGCTGGATTCCATAAATTCCTGTCGTGTATGGGCACCTTCCACTCCCGGGGTTCGTTCAATCAGTAGTTTTAGCACAGCAACAGGGGTTTTCAGGCTGTGGGCTAAATCCGAGAGAGTATTCTTGTAACGATCTTTTTGTTGTCTCTCCCGGTCAAGCAACTGGTTAAACTCTTCTGTTATGCCGCTGACTTCCGCCGGGTGCTTGCTTGATAGGCGGTCTCTGGCACCTTTTTCCAGTTCATTGAGTTCCCGGTCAATGCGCTTTAGGGGGCTGAGTCCCCATGAAATACCGACTGTCATTAGAACCGCTAAAATAACGAGTGCCAGTCCCAACCAGATAACCAGTAGCCAGAATCTGGCTATTTTTTCATCAAATTCAGCCTTGGAGTGGAGAGCAACAAAATAATAATCTTTGATCAGGTATTCAGAGGTATGCTTTACGGCAAAATAGAAAAATTCTTTTTGGTTGACGATCGTAATGCCAAATAAACGATCACCAAAGAGGGGGCTGGAAGGCAGGTTGATGATTTCGCCTATTTTGACATTTTCATCATGGGCACTAATAGTACTCCAAATCAGGTGAAGGTGCTCATCGAGCACTACACCCAGAAGATCAGATTCAATTTCACTGAATTCATCGTTGGGCGTTCTTTCCGGCATGGTGACCTTGCCATGGTTAAATCGGGCTAGTGAAAGAAGGGTGGCAACATCAGACTGCAATTTCTCATATTCTGTATAATAGGCATTTTCCCTGTAGCGCCTGAATAGGGTCAGGCAAAAAAGTATCTCGAATAATAGCAACAGGATCGCGGCTGATGCGATAATCCTAAGTCTTAGTGATGATGGTTTTTGCATGGCAGGACAAAGCAGTATCCCAGACCCCGGCGGGTTTCAATGGCATTGTTGACGTGTGCAGCTTTCAGTTTTTGCCTCAGGCGATTAAGTAACACTTCTATCACGTTGTTATCACGTATCTCTGATTCATCAGGATACATATCATATAGTCGAGCAGGTCCCGTTTGGAAACAATTTCCCCTGCGTTGCGCATGAGATATTCCAGCAGCCGGTATTCATAGGCTGTCAGCGAAACAGGCCTGTCGTTGACTTCCAGTTTATGGGCGGCAATATCCAAAGCAATGGGAGGCGCTTTTATAATTGAGCTGGCATGGCCTGATGAACGTCGAATCAATGCGTTAATCCGCGCCAGCAACTCTTCAAATATAAACGGTTTGGTCAGGTAGTCGTCAGCACCACAGTCCAGGGCATCCACCTTTATTTCCCATTCATCCCTTGCGGTCAGGATCAGGATAGGCTTGGAATAGCCACTTTTTCTCAGGCTGGCCAGTAGTTCCAGGCCATCTTTATCAGGTAGCCCCAGGTCAACAACACACACATCAACGGGGTATTCAAGGGCGTAATACTCGCCTTCAGATGCATTGCAGGTGAGGGTTGTGTTGTGTCCGCTGTTCTTAAAGCGATCTCGAAGTTCTGGGCCAAGGGTCGGGTCATCTTCAACCAGGAGGATATTCATGCAGTTCTAGCCAGTATGGAGAGGCAAGGGCCGCCTTTTGTGAAAAAAAACGGTAGTATAACTGTTCCCGGCCCGTTGGGATATGTGTGATTCCTGATTAGGGGGTACTGAATGTGCACGACAGCCTGTTGTTATGTGGGGGGGGCGACTTGTGATGGTGCGGTTGAATATCTCTGGTATAGAACTATTGGTTGTAATGGTAGGGGAGGTAAAGCTTTATAGAATTTGCCTCCACGCCAGTTAATTCCATTAAAGCGTTAATGAAGCCGGGTTGTATGGGGTACATATAGTCAGGTTGGTTAAGGTATGCAGTGCTGATATCGTATAAGGGAATATATACCCAGTATCCGGTGTAATTCTCTTGTTTGTTGAAAAACTTATAAATTACCACGTGTAATACATCTTCCAGGGCCATAATAATGGATGAAGCTGGAGGCATTTCCCTTTTAAATATTTCTACTAATCGATCTTGTTTCTCGCTGCTTTTTGGCGATTTAGTATTGTAGTTATTTACAGCTTGCATGAACTCCGGATCTACTGTCTGCATCTGTTGGTTGATTTTGAACATTCCTGTTTTATGGTCAACTTCTGCATCATTTAGTGCTGAGAGCTCTTGCTTGAAGGGTTCTATCAAGTCATCCTTTGTTTGTTCCAGGTTAATGAATAATTCCTTTTTAGTGATGGTTAAGCAATAAGCCAGGCATACTTTGCTATATGACCCTGGATAGTGCCTATAATTTTTTATAAAACCAGCGATGGAGGAAAACATAAGCTCCTCAAAGGATAGTGACACCATATGTGAAAAAAGTTTATTACGCACGCCTGCGTCAAAACGGCCTTTATGCATGGATTTTTTGGTTTCATCCCCATTAAAATGAGGGCAGTTAAGCCATGATGACCATTTGGGATAATATTTACCATGCATGATGGCGGCTATTATCGAAGTGGTTGTGACTACTGGTACTAATGTATAAGTATCTAATGTTTTACCTAGTGCCCATCCTACTCCTAGTGCAAAGACAGAAGCCAGTGCAGTTGCTTTTTTTGAGGTGGGGATGAAATTTCTCATCCATGTGCTGTTTTTAGGTAAAATCAAACAGCACTCTTTACATAGCCAATAATCTTTCTCAACGGATGTTTCAAGTGTATCGTACTGTTGGTGACACCTTGGACAGTCCATCTCCATCTCATCTTCAGCCACTGCTATATTGCCAGTGAATATAAGAAAGAGTGCAATAACAGAAAAAGAGAGACAGTAAGTTTTATACATACAAAAAAGATACAATGGCTTGGGAGTAAAAACAGGGTTAGAACGATTCATGGTTGTAAAAGGATTATGATAGGAATGAAGTATGTTGGCGCACATGTGAGTGCTGCGGGTGGTGTAGAAAATGCGCCGGTTAATGCCTATAAACTGGGTGCCACGGCCTTTGCATTGTTTACCAAAAATCAAAGGCAGTGGCAGGCAAAACCTTTGTCAGACAATAATATAGCCCTGTTTAAGGCGCGGTGTGAGCAATATGGCTATAAGCCTGAGCAAATTCTTCCCCATGACAGTTATCTGATTAATCTGGGGCATCCAGAGCCGCAGGCGCTGGAAAAATCCCGCCTTGCTTTTATTGATGAGCTGCAACGATGCATGCAGCTTGGCCTGGATCGCCTGAATTTTCATCCCGGTAGCCATTTACGAAAGATGGATGTGGGTGATTGTCTTGCCCGTATTGCTGAATCCATTAATCTGGCGCTTGATAAAACAGAAGGTGTTATAGCCGTTATTGAAAATACCGCAGGACAGGGGAGCAACCTGGGCTGGCGTTTCGAGGAGTTGGCGGAAATTATTGATCAGGTTGAGGATAAAGACCGGGTAGGCGTATGCCTTGATACCTGTCATACCTTTGTTGCGGGCTATGACTTGAGAACGGCAGAGGCCTGTGAAACAACCTTTGCAGACTTTGATCGTATTGTCGGCTTCAGATACCTGAAGGGCATGCATTTAAATGATTCAAAAGCGGCTTTGGGTTCCAGAAAAGACCGGCATCATAGTCTGGGGCAGGGCGAAATTGGTTGGGATGTTTTCCGCTATATTATGCAGGATGATCGCTTTAACGGCATTCCAATGGTACTTGAAACCATAGACGACACGATTTGGGCAGAAGAAATTCAGGCATTGAGAAAACTGGAATCAATTTAGTAGTAAGTGGGAATAGGGAATGGGGAATGGGGAATAGCAGTTCATACTATTCCCCATCAGCCATCAGCCATCAGCCATCAGCCATCAGCCATCAGCCATCAGCTTGCCTTGGCAATAATATTGTCGGCAGCTTTCTGATAGGTTTCCAGTTTGTTGAAGTTCATGTAGCGGTAGATATCGTCAGCCATGCTGTCAATATTTTGGGCAAAGGTCAGGTACTCAGCAGCAGTGGGTATCTTTCCTAAAATAGCACCCACTGCAGCCAGCTCGGCGGAGCAAAGATAGACGTTGGCCCCATCGCCTAACCGGTTTGGAAAGTTACGGGTGGATGTTGATAGCACTGTTGCTCCGGCATCCACCCGGGCCTGGTTGCCCATGCATAAAGAGCAGCCAGGGATTTCGGTTCGTACACCGGCCCGGCCATAAATATTGTAATAGCCTTCTTCCATCAGTTGCTCCTTATCCATTTTGGTGGGGGGCGACATCCAGAATCGGGTCTTTAATGGCTTGTTGTTTTGTTCCAGTAATTTACCGGCAGCACGGAAATGACCGATATTAGTCATGCAGGAGCCGAGGAAAACTTCATCAATAGTGTCTCCAGCCACATCAGACAATGTTCGTGCATCATCCGGGTCATTGGGGGCGCACAGAATCGGCTCATTAATTTCGCTGAGGTCAATATCGATCACGGCCTTATATTCAGCATCAGTGTCTGCTCTCATCAAGCTAGGGGCTGCCAGCCATTCTTCCATTTTCTTCGCGCGGCGCTCAAGGGTTCTGGGATCGCCATAACCTTCATTGATCATCCAGCGCAGCATGGTGATATTGGATTGCAGGTACTCAGCAACTGATTCTTCTGAAAGGGTGATGGTACAGCCTGCGGCAGAACGTTCGGCAGAGGCATCGGAAAGCTCAAAGGCTTGTTCTACGGTCAGCTCTTCAAGCCCTTCAATTTCAAGAATGCGACCGGAGAATATATTCTTCTTGCCCTTTTTTTCCACTGTGAGCAGACCCTGCTTAATGGCATAGAGCGGAATGGCGTGAACCAGGTCCCTTAAGGTAATACCTGGCTGCATTTGTCCTTTAAACCGCACCAGTACTGATTCCGGCATATCCAGGGGCATCACCCCGGTGGCAGCAGCAAAAGCAACCAGGCCGGAACCTGCCGGGAAGGAAATACCCATTGGGAATCGGGTATGGGAGTCGCCACCGGTACCCACGGTATCAGGCAATAGCATTCTATTGAGCCAGCTATGAATAATGCCGTCACCGGGGCGCAGTGCTACTCCTCCCCGGTTCATAATGAAGTCAGGCAAGGTATGCTGGGTTTCAATATCAACGGGTTTGGGGTAGGCGGCAGTATGACAGAAAGACTGCATCACCAGGTCGGATGAAAAACCAAGACAGGCCAGGTCTTTCAGCTCATCCCGGGTCATGGGCCCCGTCGTATCCTGGGAGCCAACGGTGGTCATTTTGGGTTCACAATATTGGCCAGGGTGAATGCCCTCCACACCACAGGCCCTGCCAACCATCTTCTGGGCCAGGGTAAATCCCTTGTTTGAACCGCTGGTGGCCGCTGGACGACGAAATACCTCTGACGGCTCGAGGTTAAGTGACTCCCGGGCTTTTTCTGTCAGGCCCCGGCCAATAATAAGGTTGATTCGGCCTCCGGCCTGAACCTCATCCAGAAGGACATCAGATTTCAGGGAAAACTCAGAAAGAATATCGCCTTTTTCTGACAGTATCTGGCCATCATAGGGGCGAATCTCAATGATATCCCCCATATTGATTTTTTCTACAGGAGCCTCGAAGACCAGGGCGCCGGCATCTTCCATGGTATTAAAAAAGATGGGAGCTACTTTTTCACCGATACAGATACCGCCGGAGCGCTTGTTGGGTACGCCTGGCATATCATCTCCGAAAAACCACAGTACCGAGTTGGTGGCTGATTTACGGGATGAGCCGGTACCCACCACATCACCCACAAAGGCAACGGGTAGTCCTTTGCCTTTAATGGCTTCTATCTGGCTGATGGGGCCAGTGGTTCCCGGGTCTTCCGGCTTAAGGCCATCACGGGCCATTTTATACATGGCATTGGCATGCAGGGGGATATCTGGCCGGGACCAGGCATCAGGTGCCGGGGACAGGTCATCGGTGTTGGTTTCCCCAGTTACTTTAAAGACGACTGTTTTTATACTGTCAGCGACTTTGTCCCTTGAAGTGAACCATTCGGCATCTGCCCAGGATTGTAAAATAGCTTTCGCATGGTTATTGCCGGCAGAGGCTTTCTCTTCAATATCATGGAAGGCGTCAAAGATTAACAGGGTGTGCTTAAGTTGTTCTGCTGCCAGGGGAGCTAAGCGGTCATTATCCAGTTGTTGAACCAGGGTGGTAATATTGTAGCCACCGTGCATTTTACCCAATAGCTCCAGGGCCTGTTCTTTAGTAATTAATGGGGAAGAGGCATCGCCATTAACGATGGCTGACAGAAACCCTGCCTTGACGTAGGCGGCCTCATCCACGCCAGGTGGAATTCTGTGCTCCAGGAGTTCCAGTAATGTCTGCTCATCACCCGCCGGAGGCTGTTTGAGTAATTCGACCAGCTCAGAAACCTGCTCCGGATTTAGTGGCTTGGGTGGAATTCCGGCGGTAGCACGCTCCTGAACATGTTTTCTGTAGGCTTCTAGCACAAATTATACCCTCATCATCTGTGGCTGGCCTGAACGATCCTTCTTTGAGTTAGCAATATTTTGACTGTTGGTCATTCCAGGCAGTGATAACAGGAAGTGAATGTTCGATATACTTCTTGTTTTGGTTGTGGTGGCATTATAGCGAATAGCAGTATTTAAGTTAAGTAATTGCCGAAATGGCTGGTATTTATCGGGTGAATAGCAGTTTTTTCCAAGCTCTCCTCGTTTTCGGAGAGCATAAAAGAGGCTTTATTCAAGAAACAGGCACAGAGATTTATTTTTTAAAGATATGAAAAAGTTGTGTTCTCTGCGCCTTATATTAAGCACTTTAGGGGCTGTGGTGAAAAGAGTAAAATTCAACTTGTTATGTACAGAGTTGGATTTAGGTTATTTCACAATTTGATAACAGGGTTTGTATTCACTGCCAGGCAGCTTCATTCGACACTGCTTGACAAATGACTCCAGCAGTTTATCCATATACTGCATCAGTTCGGGATCTCCGGTGATTTGATAAGGACCGTGCTTTCTGATGGCTTTAACGCCATCTTCCTTAATATTACCAGACACAATACCAGACATGAGACGTCTTATATTGGCCGCCAGTAAATGGGTAGGCATATCAAGACTGAGTTCAAGGTTTGCCATGTTTTCATGGGTCGGCTCAAAGGGGGATTGAAACTCCCGGTCGATTTCCAGAAGCCAGTTGAAGTAGTAGGCATCCCCGTGTTTTCGTCTGAACCGGGTGACTTTCTCCAGGCCCGTCCGCATGGTTCGAGCCACCTCCACCGGGTTATCTATGATTATTTTATAGCGTTTTCGGGCTTTTTCTCCCAGAGTCTGGCCAATAAAGTGGTCGATTTGCTCAAAATAGGCTTGTGCAGATGCCGGGCCTGTAAATACCAATGGCAGGGGGATATCTTTATTTTTAGGGTGTAAAAGGATTCCCAGGATATACAGAATCTCCTCACAGGTACCGGGGCCGCCAGGGAAAACGACAATGCCATGGCCAAGCCGGACAAAGGCTTCCAGTCGCTTTTCAATGTCAGGCAGAATTACCAGTTCGTTTACAATGGGATTGGGGGATTCTGCTGCAATAATTCCAGGTTCGGTTAAACCGATAAAACGTCCTTTTGATACCCGCTGCTTGGCATGACCAATATACCCTCCTTTCATTGGGCCTTTCATTGCTCCGGGGCCACAGCCTGTACAGATATCCATATACCTCAGACCCAGTTGATAACCGACGGTTTTTGTGTATTCATACTCCTCCCGTGAAATGGAGTGCCCACCCCAACAAACAACAATGTTGGGGGGTTGTTTTATGATAAAAGCGTTGGCATTGCGGAGGATTTCAAATGTCAGGTGGGTAATATCGGTGGAGCGGTTGGTATCAAAGCGGGGGTCATCGGTAATATGAGAAGAAACGTATAAGATATCTCTCAACACTGAAAAAAGGTTTTCCCTGACACCAAGAATCAGCTTTCCACCCACAAAGGCATTGGCTGGCGCATTGAGTAATTCCAGTTTCAGGCCACGGTGTTCCTGAACAATACTGATATCAAAGTCTTGGTAGTCAAGCAGTAGTGCTTCAGCATTATCTCCTTCTTTCTCACAGCTTAGGACAGCCAGGGCACATCGGCGGAATAACCGATGGAGTCCTGTTTTGCTGGTGTCCTGCAGGCGGCTCACTTCCCGGCTTGAAAGCACGCGCATACTGCCAACCGGGTTGACTATTGCTGAAACAACACTCTTTTTACTCATAATGCCTCCAGGGACTTTTTATGTTTTTTACCGGCTATTGGTAGAGTGGTTGCCGGTGGGTTTTATGTATTGATTGTTTTTACCTGTGCTCCGTTTTGATCACTTGTCCTTGATTGTGGTGCAGATGACGTTTTCCTTTGACGCCTCTGTGACTCTTTTGCTTCATTTATCAGAGAGTGTGCGGAGTACCATAGTATTATATAAGTTATTGCTATGAGTTATCAGTCTTGACGAAAATCTAATCATCTGACAAATTTCAACAGATTGTATTGAGAACATTCTCTAATTTATCCCTGCAAAAAATCCCGCTAAAGCACAGCTTTGAGGTAAGTGGTATGCTCACCAAAGAATTATCTGACTACCTGAATAGTGGCTGTGTCCTATATAGCACTAAACGTCATCCGCCTGCTTATAGTGCACAGGAAGTCGCCAGGCAGGTTCATATGCCGGGTCGATGGGTGGCTAAAACTGTTGCTGTAAAGCTTGATGGTGAATTGGCTTTATGCATTATTCCGGCTTCTGAGCGGGTTAACTTCGGTATTCTTGGACTGGTTGCCGGTGCCCGAAGTGTTGAGTTGGCATCAGAGGAGGAGCTATCTGCTTACTTTCCTCATTGTGAGCCAGGAGTTATGCCGGCTTTTGGTAATCTTTATGGGTTATCCGTATTTTTATCGGAGTCCCTTAAGGGGGATCAGCCGTTGGCATTTAGTAGCGATAATGCGTCAGAACGGGTTGTACTATCATGGCTGGATTTTACCAAACTGGTTAAACCAGTGATTTTGTCAGATAGATTACGTAACACCATTGGATAAATTTGCTCATGTTGGGATAGTATGATTCCAAAATATAATAATATGACCGCTTAAGCGGGGAAAAAGGAGGACCATTGGGTGTCTGAAGAATATGTGCTATTAGTTGATGATCATAATCAGGTGGTTGGCACTGCCCCTCGTGGTAAGATGCGGCAGGAAAAGCTGTGTCACAGGGCAGTTTACATATTTGTCTTTAATGGTAAAGGCCAGCTGTTAGTACAAGAAAGAACGCTGAACAAGGATATCTTTCCCGGTTATTTTGATATCACCGCGGGAGGCGTGGTTGCCCAGGGAGAAAGTTATAATCAGGCAGCTTGCCGGGAGCTTGAAGAAGAGCTTGGTATTCGCAAGGTGGAATTGATTCCTCACTTTCATTTTTATTTCCATAGCGATGACTGCCGGGTCTGGGGAAGGGTTTACAGCTGTTGCTATGATGGATCAGTGGTTTTACAGAAAGATGAGGTGGCTAATGTGGTGCTGGAGTCACCGGAGGATATCCTGGAAAATCGATTCAATAGAAATTATACCCCGGATAGTCTGGTGGCTCTTGAGCGTATGATACAGACTCAACAAAGAGGATTTTGAATAGCATGTTTACAGGAATTGTTAAAGGTGTCTTTCCTGTTGCTCATTGAGTTTATGGCAGGCTCTATCTCAATATTGCCTGATTGTAGAGCCTCGGGATTTGATTGAAAAACTAAACTCTCGGTCATTTTTGAAGAACTATAAGGGCTGAATAATATTCTCATACTCTTTGGTAAGTTTATCAAGTACATGAGAGCAGGTTAGATTATCTTCGCTTTTTGTAGTGTATGGGTAGATATCTATTTGCTGTAAGCCAATGATGGTGAACATATCAGAAGCAACTGTTGCGGTTCTGAGCCTAGTACCTGATCCTTGATCAGATGTAACAGCTATGCCTCTTTTTATGTCCAGCGAATCAGGTTCGTCAAATCCACCTGCCGCAATTTCAGAAGGACCATCGGTTTCTATTGCATGGTCAGATAGTCTTTCACCTCTGATGATAGCGATGAAAACGGTAATTTTATTTTCTGGATGGTTATGGAATGATTTGTTGAATGCGGCTTGAAAATGTTCTTCTCCTCTTCGGTCATAAGGCTTGATGTTGAAATAATTATCAGAACGTTCCTTTGCGGATATTTCAGTGAACGTTTCTACTGACTGAGTATTTCTTGATTTCATTTTCGTTATATCGAATTGCCAATCGCTTCCAAATGATCTCCTTAATTTTGCAAGATAGTATTCATTGTTTCTATTGTTTAATATGTTTCTATACCCGCCTGGGAAAGCTACTTTTACCATTATGTTTGGTTGTTCTTGATCAACAAGGACGAAGGCATCTCTAGTATCAACTGGAGAGGATGCATCACTGTCTTCTAGCCAGCGAACAGGTTTTCTGCAATTGCAATAGTGAGCAAATGTATTTGAGATTCTTTCTTTTATTCTTTGCTTGAATGTTTCTGAAGGTATATATCCCATTGTGTTTTTAACTGGGCCGCATAAATATTGAGGTTGCTGTTCATCGAATACCTCCATGCTCTCTCTTGATTGTCCAACTAGAATAGGTAGGCTTCTTTGTTTTTTATCTGTTATTTTTATCCAATATTTAGGAGTATTTGGTAGGTTCTGATGGGGGCACAGTTCGACACACTTTAATAAGCGGCCACTGCCATCGTGTAATCCACCAGGGTTACCATCAATATGATTCAATAAAACATCAAATCTTTGCACATGAACAGGTATGCATTGAGTTATATGATTAGTTCCCATTGAAAAGAAATTACCAAAATTTTCTATACCAGTAATATTACCTTTTTGTACAAAGGTATTAGGAATTGTATGAAGAGGATTGTTCCAGATATTTCTGTTTGGGGTATCTTTTGCAACCTGAACTGCACGCTGCAGTTCAGACTGACTACTGGTTGAGGTATTGGTCATTGTTGTGGATCTAGTGTACGGTGTAACTATTTTTTTTTTCCAAGTTCCTCAAGTCTTCCTTCGGTCATAAGGCTCACATGCAGTTTTATAACTGGCTTAACCTTATATTCGGCATGTTCTACGCACTCATATATAAAATCCATTAACAATGGTTCATAAATAATATTTTCTGCTTCATCTTCTCCAGAGTCATCACTATTCACAGGGTTACTATTACTGGTTTTTTCTTTCTCTTTATTTTTTGCAGACTCTAATACTGCTTCTAGGATTTTTGTGCTTACTGCGGTGGCATTTTCTTCAAGGGCCATGGTAAGTGCTGCCTTAAAAGATTTTTTTCCAAGATTTAATGCTTTTAATGTTTTTGCACTATTTTTTTCATGTGGTTCTCGGCTGTTTTCTAAGCCGTTGATAACAAAACCCCAAAAGCCATCGGCTTCTGATAATTGGAAATCTCTATATTCTGATCCTGATTTTTTTTCTAAATGATTTTTTAGTGTATTTGCAAATGTTGTGGGTAAATTTTTCCACCAATACGGTACTGTAAAGTGTTCTTTAGATTCTTTATCCATGACCTGATCTTGAAGCCAGTCTGTTGAGTACATTTGACCTTCGTCATCTGTAATTTCTTTTTCGTTAAACCACTCACATGCAGCTCTAGTAAAATCAGTTTCTTGGCTCTTTGACGATAATGCTATAAATACCAGCGTTGCTTTACCCATCTCATCATCAGAGAATGCCTGTTGGAAACCTGATTCCCAGCCCTTGCGAAATTTTTGTCTTCTGCTTTTACCAAAAGTATATAGCTCGATAATCCTATCAACCTGATTAGCAGAAAAACCATCAGGGCATGTTGTTGATAATGCTCTAAATAATAGGTGGTAGTTAAATGGGATTTCTCTACTGTTGTGTTTCCATTTTAATAAACCGTCCTTTGCCTGCCATAGCTTTTGGGATAGACTGGTCATCTCATCTTCGAATCCCATGCTAAGCCCTTTTCTGTCATCTTCATGCTTTCGGTTGATTGTTTTTTTTCTGTCAGTTTTATCTTTAAGTTCTTTTACGTGGTCAACTAATTGTTGAAGAATTTGGCTTTGTTGTTGCGTGTTGTTGTTTTGCTGTTCAAGCATCCTTTGAAACATAGCCTCCATATTATTTTCACCATTTCTGCTTGATCCTGGTCGCGCCCGTTTTCGTGTGGTTGGGTTGCTGTCTTCATCCTCTGACTCTGAGTTTTGTTCATCTTGTTGGTTAGTTGAATGTGATTGGCTGGCAGAGGCTCTGGATTCCATATGAGGCCTTTTATTTCCCCTGCCAGCTAATGCATCAAAACTGCTTATTGCTATTGCAGTGCTTAGCAAGTATATAAATAGTGATCTTTCTGTTTTCATCCTTACGGCTCCGATCAGTTAAGATATATTGCCTTTAATATTTTTTACAAATCAAACACTCTTTTCTTTTTAGAAAGCTAGCCTATTTAAGTATGGAGAAAAGATATTTAGGGAATAAAAAAAATTTTATTAAAGCAATATGAGGTGATATTATTTGTTGGCTGTTGTTTATAACTGATTTTATTGGGATAGCTGAGAGATTTAACTAACTACTTTTATATAAATATAAAGTATTATTAAAGGTTTGATGTATAGTACAGCAATGATTATACTTTGCTTGCTCACTTAAGTGTCCAAACGGAGATAGACTTCGTTGTTTAGAGCTTTATACTGTGCCGCCTCAGACGAGGCGGCACAGTTCGTTTATATAGCCTATTTTTTCCTGGAGCGGTTTTCCTTGCCTTTCTTTTTTGCAGGAAAAACGATGCTGCAAACATCGTCATAGTGAGTGGCAAAATGAACCTGCATCCCTTTTTTTATGTAGTCCGGTAGCTCTTCGTAATCTCGCCTGCACTCTTCGGGCAGTATCAGCTCCATAATTCCCTGTCGCCGTGCGGCAATGACTTTTTCCCGGATACCGCCCACAGCCAGCACCTTTCCGGTGAGCGTGAGTTCGCCGGTCATGGCAATAGGCTTTGGCCTGGATCGCCGGGCCATGGATAACAGAGCGGTGGCCATGGTGATACCGGCACTGGGTCCGTCTTTCGGTGTTGCCCCTTCAGGAACATGAAGGTGGATAAAGGCTTTCTCAAAGAAGTCCGGGGAAATATCCAGCTGTTTTGCCTTGCTGCAGATATAGCTGTAGGCAATTTCTGCAGACTCTTTCATGACATCCCCAAGCTTGCCGGTTAACCTGAACCCTGCCCGTTGCTGATGAATAAGGCAGGCTTCTACAGGCAGGGTTGCTCCGCCCATGGCTGTCCACGCAAGGCCGGTTACTATACCAACACCCTGAAGCTGTTTTTCTTTTCTGAAATAGGGAGCCCCGAGATAATCTTCCAGATCCTTGGTGGTTACACTGATGCTTTTTTCCTTTTTATTTAGCAGTTTTACCACCACTTTACGGATGATTTTCTGTAGCAGCTTTTCCAGGTGTCTGACACCCGCTTCACGGGCATAGCCTTCTATTACCTTTTTCAGGGTGGCGTCAGAAATCTTGAGCTGACTTTTTTTCAGGCCAGTGGCATTGAGTTGCTTTGGCCAAATATGGTTTTTGGCAATGGCCAGCTTTTCTTCTGTGATGTAGCCGGATAGCCGGATAACATCCATCCTGTCGAGCAAGGGGCCAGGAATGGTATCCATCTGATTGGCGGTACAGATAAACAACACTTTGGATAGATCTATGCGCATGTCCAGATAGTGATCAAGAAATTCACTGTTCTGCTCGGGGTCCAGCACCTCCAGTAAAGCCGAAGCAGGATCTCCCCGGTAGGATGCACCGATTTTATCGATTTCATCCAGCATGATCACAGGGTTGGCTACTTCGACCTCCTTTAAAGCCTGCACCAACTTACCGGGCAATGCACCAATATAGGTACGTCGGTGGCCTTTGATCTCGGCTTCATCTCTCATGCCGCCAAGGCTAAGTCGGTAGAATTTTCGGCCCAGTGCCTTGGCCACTGAACGGCCAATAGAGGTTTTACCCACACCGGGGGGGCCAACCAGCAACATAATGGATCCAGAAACTTCCTGTTTAAATGCCCCTACCGCCAGAAACTCGATAATTCGGTCTTTAACATCATCCAGGCCATCATGATCCTGATTAAGTACCCGCCGGGCATTTTTCAGGTCATGAATATCTGTTGAGTAATTACCCCAGGGGACTGAGGTGGCCCAATCCAGATAGTTGCGGCAGGTAGCAAACTCAGGGGATCCGGTTTCCAGAATAGACAGTTTTCTTAATTCATCATCTATTTTTTTTCTGGCAATCTCGGGAATATCAAGACCTTCCAATCGTTTTTCAAAGACTTCTATTTCAGCTGTACGGTCATCCTTTGAAATACCCAACTCTTTTTGAATAACTTTCAGCTGCTCTTTTAGAAAGAACTCCCGCTGATGCTTGCTGATTTTGCGGTTTACTTCAGCATTTATTTCGGTTTGCAGGCGGGCCACTTCCTGTTCTTTTCTGATGAGCACCAGCACTTTTTCCATCCGTCGCTGAATGGATAGGGTTTCCAGGATTTCCTGCAGCTCTGAGCCAGGGGCTGTAGTAATGGCTGCGGCGAAATCAGCCAGGGGAGAGGGGTCTTTGGGATTAAACCGGTTAAGATAGTTTTTGAGTTCTTCACTGTATAAAGGGTTCAGGGGAATCAGTTCTTTAATAGCCTGAATCAGGGCTAATGCATAAGCCTTGATTTCATCACTGTCTTCAGAAGGTGCCTCAGGGTAGTCGACTTGTGCCAGGTAAGGGGGTGTTCGCCTAAGCCATTGCTTGATTCGAAAACGCTGGATACCCAGGGCAATAAATTGAATTTGTTCGTCATCTGATACAATGTTATGAACTTTAACGACACAGCCGGTATCAGGAAAGTCTTCCGGAGGTACTTCCGAGCCAGGCATACCTCCCACAAAGCTGAGACCTAGCACTTTTTGGTTGCTTTGCTCAACTCTCTGCAGGGTTTCTTCCCACAGATCCTTGCTGAAGACCAGGGGCTGCACCTGGGCGGGGAAAAACGGCCGATTTGAAACGGGGACGAGATAGAGCTTATCTGGCAGACTTTGTTGTGGCAGGGCAAGCTCTTTATTGTCACTGTCAATGGTTTGACTGTTCCCGGGAATGACTTCCGGGTTGTTGGGATCCTGTTCTGTCATGATATGTCTGTATTTTTTCCGGGTAGAATGTTGAAATGTTTAATGACTATCTGGAGTCATGCGGTCTTTTTTTCAATACTGGGTATAACTAAGTATGGTAGAGATAGGCACTATTGGCACTTTGGGCAAAAGATAAATAACAAGGGTTAAGTTTTATGGATGTGGATTATCATGAGGTGCTGGAATTCTGGTTTGCTGGCGAAATATTGGGCAGTGAGCAGAGAAGTCGCTGGTGGCAGAAAAAAGAGGCAGTAGACTTGAGCATCAAGCAGCGGTTTGCCTCATTAATTCCGCAAGTGCACGATGGTTTGCATGAAGAATGGGCGCAGACCCCTGAGGGTAGGTTGGCTGCTATTATCTGCCTGGATCAGTTTCCACGAAATATATACCGTAATTCAGCCAAGGCCTTTAGCTTTGATGACAAAGCGTTGTTTTTGACATTGGAGGGGTTGAATTCAAGTCATGATATCAAGCTGGATCTACTGGAAAGAACTTTTTTTATGATGCCGCTGATGCACGATGAGTCACTGGATAGTCAGGATCGGTGTGTGGAATTTTATGAGGATGCTGTGACCGCAAGTTCCGGGGAACTTCAGCAGTATCTTAAGGGATCCCTTGAATTTGCCTTACGACACCGGGAAATTATCGAGCGCTTTGGCCGCTACCCCCATCGAAATAAAGTGCTGGGCAGGCAAAATACGGCTGAGGAAGAGTATTTTTTGACACAGCCTGGCTCTTCATTCTAAGACTTATAAGGTGAAGGTGGGCTGGATTTCTCCGCTAACTATTTCTTTATAGGAAAGCGTCGGGTGGTTTCCGGGCTGATTCCAGGCAGCAGTTGGTAAGGCAGTTCTGTATTCTGGTATTGGCAGGCCTGTTCCAGGGTGGCAAAGCTTAACGCAATAGACTGACTTGATCGGCAGGGGCTTCGATACTCGACATATAGAAAGTAGCGTTTTCTAGCGGGCTTTTTCCTGTTTTTTATCCAGCCTTCCGCCAGCCAGGAATAAATGGGGCAGTGATAGGTCTGGTGAAAAATCGATTTATTATAGATATCCAAACTTCGCCAGTCAGAGTGTTCTGGTGGTGGCTCATTTTTTGGCGCATCTGGCAGTAATAAGGAGGAAAGTGCAATAGTCATCAATAATTAGACACTAATATCAGATCCGTCATCCATTCGAGATAGGTCATCATGTGCTCTACGAAATCTGCTGCAAGAGAGATTTCACCAGAATAAAGCAGCAATGGGTATTAGAGCAGCGTTATAGCTTGAGAACAAGCAGGGTTTTCCGTGTTGCTGGTATTAAAGTGATGCACGGGTTCTTACGGTTGTTTGTTTGGTCATCTTTCTATATAGTACGACGCGTCCCCAAAGTCGGGGGTGAAGTCTGGTGAGGTGTCCGAGTGGCTGAAGGAGCACGCCTGGAAAGTGTGTATACGTTAGCGCGTATCGAGGGTTCGAATCCCTCCCTCACCGCCATATTTCTTCCCTGAGCTGCTATTTCTAAAGCAATTAAAATTCCTCAAAATCTTAATTTTCCCCATTTGTCCACTAAGTATCTATTTTGTTCAAGGGATTACCCAAGGTGTGACAGAAACGCATCAGATTTTGTTTGGTTCTGATGTTATCAGCAAGCTCTATACCTCTGGCCTGATACCAGATATCAATGATGGAACTCAGGTTGCGATCATCCTTCTCTGTTTTCTGATAGCCTCTTGTAGCAATTACCTCATCACGGTACTGGAGACACTCTATTTTTGTCTTTGCCGTGTGTCGGTATCGCTTACTGCCAATCCTGAAATCAATTTTCCATTGGTGGCCTGATTTTTTGATTGCCATAGGCATTGCTCCATTAAAGCTTTTTGTTCTTACGTTTGATTAAAGGTTTCTTTTTTTTAAGAATTTAGTTTGGCTCCATCGTTTGGGTCTGAAAAATAAGCAAAATTGGCTATCTTGGCTATGATTCCTATGCAAGTGGCTCGTTTATGACTCGCTGCTCATATTTTAAGCTGATTGCAAAATATTCTGTCATCGAATAAGTACTTTATGCATAGAATATCAGAAAAAATCAGAAATCCTTTTATAACCTGTTTATGTGTTATAGTGTTATTCGCTATTGCTATTCTACAGCCTGCTTTTGGTGCTAATCATTGTAAAGTCTGCCATAATCCAAGAGTCCATGATGTTGATAGTTTAATGAGGTTTGTTTCAGGCGAAGGGGAGATTTGCATAAAGTGTATCTCCCTTGATAAGTTGAAAGAAATTCTGCACAAAGAGACTCTCTGTATATTCTCTAAGTGGGTATCAGAGAAAAACCAGCTTGCTGCTTTGTATGGTTCCGCAGGAATTAAGCTAATAAAAGTGGGTAAAAAAGATGCATTAGCTACAAAAGATCTTGATTTTCTAATGACAAGTCGTGAAATGGCAGATGACTTTTTAATAGAAGTTGACAGAGTAATACGCCCTGTCATCTTCCTAAAAATGGCTAATGATATACCAGGGAGTGATAAGGCACTGGAACTGAGTCCATCACGCAGGCCTGCAGGTCGAGGGCCTGGTATGCTTTCATTAGCGCCTGACTGTGGGCAGTTTACCGTATTTTCTGAAAATGAACCATGGTTCATGGTTGAAGTTTCTGTAAAACCTGAATGGATGGCACCTTTAGATTTTTCTAGCACCCAGTACCTGCAGAATAAAGAAATTATTTCGGGGTTCCATATTCCTGTACTCACTCTGGAAGGGTTTTGCTGCTTGGATGCACTGGTGCTAGAAAATGAGTGTCAAACCTTGAAAGCCTCCAGGCAGCCATCACCAGAACTCATTCTCTATTCAATCTATTCATTATTAAAGTCATCTAAAAAACGAGCCTATTACAAAGAGTATTTTCAGCGACATGGGGAATCAGGAACATTTGGTCACTATCAGACTTCATTTAATAACTTGCTGCAAACTGTAAGGATGCAGCAAGGTGTATTTCAACAGTCAGTCGATAGCTCGTTACTGGCTATCCCGCAAAAACAGGAAAGAGAACTTGTGATATGGGAGAAGCGGTATGAAAGCCAGTTTTCAAAAAAGCAAAAAGCCATCTTAGACTATATGGATGAGTCTAAAAGACAGCAGGAGTATCAAGACAGCCTTATACAGTTTATGCTTTCCTCTTACTTTAAGGTGGGGGGGTTTGATCGATCGGGTAACTGTTTTTATTGGGCTGCAGCAGCAGTAATTAACCGAAGTAAGGTAGCTTCAGACCGAGTGAAGCAGTGGTTTTATAAGAAGAAAGTAAATAGAAAAACAGAGGAAATTTCCCCCAATCAGGTACGGTATCTTATTGATCGCTGGATAAGGGATGCCCGAGATTTACTTGCGAAAGAAGATATGAATCTCTCTGCTGGAGAGCATGATAGCGCTTTATTCGACAGCTTGTCATTTTTACTGGGTATATCCCAGGGGCAAACGGTACAGTCAATACTGGATAACGAGTTTATAAAGAAAGCTGCCCCTTCAGCCGATGCTACCCAATTTTATGGTTGGAATACGTTGTCTTTTCCTGTCTCTCTGGTGCTCGGTATGCCCATGTCAGTGATTACCCGACCAGGCAGAGAATCCCTGTTTATGCCTGAAATATACTCTTATGAAAAGGCCAAAGAGCTATTTCCAGACTTAATCGATCAATTGCAAAAAAATCCTGACCTGGTTAATCCTGATCAGACCAGACATCTTGTAGACGACATGTTAGTACTGATTCATTCCGGAGGTGATCATTACTATTCAGCAGAACCTTCCGGGAAGCTCAAAAGAAAGGTAAAGCAGTATCAAGAAGCTTTTACTGTATTTTCAGAAATTGCACCTGTTCCTGACCTCGATAAAAGCAAGATCACCTCTCAGCCACCTGTCAAATACTTAGCGTATCGAATACCAAGGAAGGCCTCTGCCAAGACCTTGGAAAATGATGATGCCGATGGACGAGAAATAGCGGAAGATAACCCTGTAACAGCAAAGGGAGAAGAGCCTATGGTGCTTTTCTTACCTGAAGAACAAACGGAATTTTCCTCGCCAGAAGTTGTATCTCATAAATCGTTAACCGAGAAATTAGCTATAAACAAACGCCGATATGATGCTCTGCAAGAGCAAGAGCAAGAGCAAGAGAAAAATACTCTGCTTAATGCTTTCTACTCCGAGGTGCTGAAAATAATATCCACTACCGTTACAGATTTGGGAAGCCCCCCCGGTACCCGGTACAAAGTATACCTGGATCGCTGTAGTCCTGCCGTGATTGAGGCTTTAGTATTTTTGGAGGATAAGGGGCATGCCTCCTCTGGCATTATCTTGGGGATGAATGAACTGGTTAAGTCTGAAGGAACCTTATCAATCAACACTATATTAAAAGTTATTCACTACTTTTCCAGGGCTGCTATGGGAGGTCATATGTATGCCTCTGCTTTGTTATATTGGCTTGCGGAGATAACAGGTAGCCCAGAGGCATTTATAGCTAGTTTGCAGTTTGTGGAAAATAGCCCGCCTCAACTGTTGGGAGAAACGCATACGATGCTTTCATTTTTCCACCCTCAAAAAACACTTCCCTCTCCAGTAAATAACGATATTCCAATTCACTTTGGCAATATGATACAGAGTTTTGAAAAAGGCCAGTTTTATTGGCATGACTGGCATAACATTTACAAGCTGTATCAAAATAACAATGATCTTGATGCCATGCTGGATCCCTCGGCATTGTACCAACCCGAAACCTTGTTGACATCATTCTCTGAAGAGGTAGTCAATAACTCAGTTATCTACCATACACTGTTAGCCTGTTTTTACCTGAAGACTCATCAGCCGGTAAAAGCATACAGAGAGTTTTTAATGGCAGCCACTGCTTTTTATGGGCTAAAGTCGGGCATAAAGCAGACTAATCTGATTGTAAAAGCTGCTGGGGAGGCAGCTGTTTATCATTGTTTTAAGGGGATGAAGGTGCTTGGTCATGATGAACACTTAAAAGGGGAGAGTGCATTTTTTAAGGAGTGGGGTTATTTGTTGCCTGCATTCAGGGATCAGTTAATGCTTCAGGACAGTGCTAACTATCTTTATTCTGCCCTTGCAGAGTTTGATGGTGAATTTTTGTATCCGGAACAGGTAAATGAAACAAGAAAAATGCTGGCATTTATGCTGCTTCATGGGCATGCAAGCAAACAATATGCAAGAATTCCTGAGTCTGTAGATAGAGCAAGAACGTTTCTTATACGCTGGATGGGATCACTCGCCCTTGATATAGAGGAAATAGAAATACCCACTAATGATGATGACTTAGTGGAGTTAAAGCCCTCGGAGGAGGTTTTGGTATTCAGGCAAAGCAGGAAAAAGAAAGAGGCCACAAAAGTATCTGATAGAAAGATGTCAGATAACGCAGCAAAAAAACTTAGAGGCAAACTTGAAATGTTTGCAGACAGAAGTGCAAGTGCAATGCTCAATTTGCAAGAAAAAGTCAAATGGCACTATCAAAAGAAAGGTAATAAATGTATTGATGATGACATTTTCAGAGAGACGGTATCCTTGTTTGAGGATATTGTTCAACGATTAGAGTCAATCAGGGAGAATATGCATCTATATAGGGATAGATCCTTTTTTGATGAGATTTTATGTAACCAAATGCAGCCAGCTTCTATTGCCTTGAGAGTGTTTAACTGTGAGGCCCTTTATGGAAGGGTTCTGCCAACAACCTTACCAGCCCTTTTGTATCGATTCCAGAGTTGCATTTTTAAAGAATATTTATCTTTTTTTCCGAAAAAGATAAAAAAAGGAAAAAAAAAGATGGATCATGGACAAATTAAGAGAGTAGGCTCATTATCACAGTATCATGAAGTCAGTGAGGATGATATAGAAGATATTCCATCTAAAATAGGCAACTGCCTCTGTACCCTGCTTTGCCCAAGTTACTATGAAGATATAACTGTGGAAGGTTTAGATTACTTGTTTGGGGTATTAACCGCAACAGGTGATCTTATTACTATCAATATGCTAAAAGAGAAAAGTGTTTTTTTCTACCAGCTACTGTTTCATTATAGTAAATTTCTTAATGACCACGAGATTATCCTATCACTGTTGGATATGATGATAAGGGTGAATAAGCCTTATGATGGCCTTTCGTATATAATGCAAGAAATAATTCACAGAGCTTGGCTATCAGTTAAATCATGCAGTGATATTGATATTGCTGAAAAAAAGGAAAAGCTTCAGGAACTGAGAAGTAAATTTGAACAACTGCCAGACTTTGATGATAAAGAAACAATATTGCTGTTTTTGGCTGAAGATATAAATGAATTTTACCAAGATCAGCATGAACTTTTAAAAGAAAAGCAACAGCGTGCAAAAGAAAATTATGAGTCTGCACTCCTGGCGTTGAAAAATATGAGGCTTGAAGAAAGGGGTGATGACACCCAAAAAATGGAGCATAAAAAAAAGCAAAAACAAAAAAAAAAGAAAGGAATAAAAAAAACAGCTCCTCCTAAAGAACAAAAAAAAGTATCAGAGCCACGGGAACAAAAAGAAGAAATTGCTGAGCTGCTTGCTATAGATCAGCCGTTGCTTGAGGCTCATAAATTGACTAAAGAAAATAAGTTTCTGGAATCCATTGCTCACCTTGAACAGCTTCGTAAGGAAAGGGAAAAAACTAATAACCTGATTCAAGAGGCTATATTGATTTTGCTGATCTCAGAAAATAGAGTTTTATATTTAAAAAGTGTTTCCAAGGCTTTTAGAGACTGTGAGAGTAACTTTGATACTATTACTTTATATAAAATGGCCTTAGAAGAATGGGGTGATGATAATCCGAGAACCCCTGGTTGGTTGTCTGTTTCTGCAATGAACTCTATTCTTGAAACGGTAGATTTATTGGATGACATAAAGTTTGATAAAGATGTCAGTATGCTTGAAAAAGCTCTTAGTGAGCAAAATGAAGCTGTAGACAGGCTAGAGCTTGCGTTAAGTGATGACTATACTGATCTTTCAGAGGCAAGCAGTCAACTGAAGATACTGAAAAAACAACATGCTGACTTACTGGACATATTCTACTATTCAAAGCAAATATGTCACCATATTGGAGATATTCTTGATATTAAAAGGGAGATTTCAAGAGGAGACCGATATAAAAGAGATAGAGACCGCCGTCGTCGAATATTTCATTTTGCAACACCAACCGTAACGCTAACCATTAAATTAAAAATGAATCTAAACAGTGTAAAGGAAAAGCTTAGAAATCTTGAAGAGAAAACCATAAATCTTAATACTATTAATTATCTGGATGCTGCAATTAGTCATTTTTGATTGGTGCTATATGTTTCCGTTCGCTCACTTGATAAAAAAACTGTATGGGTAAAACCTGATCTTCATCAAAACCAGCCGCCTTACCAAGCTTCTATCCGAGTATTTATAAGATGATGAATACCAGATGTTGCAGTGGCACCTTCTAAAAAAGATAGCGGAGGCCATTGTTACCACCAGACCTTAAAGTCCCAAAAACACCAGTTTGAGATGTCCTCTCAACCAACCCGGCCGATTTCCGTTGTGTTGAAGCAATGGAAAGGACGCCATGATCAGTCGAGAGGACTATCTTATGATACGGGATTTACGCAGCCGTGGCTGCTATATCAAGGACATTGCCAATAAACTCAATGTATGCAGTAAAACGGTTAGCCGGGCCCTCAAGCGTGAAGGACCACCTTCCAAGCGAAAGTCCGGAGTCCGAAAAGGGAAGCTCAATGACTATAAAGCCCGCATTGACCAGTTGCTAGCCGATGATGTCTGGAATGCGGAAGTTATTTTTAAAATCCTTCAGGAAGAAGGCTATACCGGTAGCCGCTCACTGTTAAGGGAGTATATCCAACCCAAACGGGCGCTTCGTCAATCAACAGCGACCACTCGCTTTGAAACACAGCCAGGGCAACAGCTGCAACATGACTGGGGTGAAATACAAGTGATGTTGTCAGGTCAGCCAACTCGCATCTATTTCTCAGTCAACACACTGGGGTTCTCCCGCCGGTTCTTTGCCTGGGCAGCCCTGAAGAATGATGCTGAGCATACTTATGAAAGCCTGATTCGTAGCTTTGAATGGCTGGGAGGCGTTCCGAGACAAATCCTTGTCGACAACCAAAAAGCTGCGGTTATCAGTCATCCTGCTAATGGGCAAGTGCAGTTTAATCAAGGGTTCCTGTTGCTGGCGTCACACTATGGCTTTATGCCCAAAGCCTGCAAGCCTTACCGGGCAAGAACAAAAGGTAAGACTGAACGCATGGTGCGCTACGTGAAGGAAAACTTCTTTCAGCGTTATCGCCACTTTGAAAGCCTTGCACACCTGAACCAACAGCTTGAACTCTGGCTGACTGACATTGCCGATCAACGTATACAGGGCACATTACAGGAGCAGGTAGCCGAGCGCTTTAAAAGGGAAGTCGATGTTTTACACCCCTTGCCTGCTATCCGCTTTGACACCAGTTATATGGAAACCCGTAAGGTGCCTATTGATTGCTATATCAACCTATTGGGCAATCGTTACAGTGTCCCTGCTGCACTGGCTGAGCAAACCGTTCGTATCCGCATCGGGCTGAATCAGCAGTTGAAGATTTACGACAGGGATGAGCAGTGGGTCGCTACCCACCTGCTCAGTGACAGCCAAAATCAATGGGTCTGTAACCGGGAGCATCATCAACCGCTTTATCAGGCGGTTCATGTTGAAACCCGAGACCTCAGCCAGTACGAGGAGTTTGCCTGATGGAATTACAGACACTGGTGGAAAAACTCAAGCTGGATTATCTGTCCGACAGCCTTGATACACTCTGCGAGCAGGCCAGCAAGAAAGATCTGGGTTATCGGGAATTCCTGCACACGGCGCTTTCCAGTGAATGGGCTGGGCGTCACCAAAAAGGATTGGAAAGTCGTCTAAAACAGGCACGGCTCCCATGGGTAAAAAGCCTGGAACAGTTTGATTACAGCTTCCAGCCCAGCGTTGACAAAAAAGTGATGCGTGAACTCTCAGGGCTTGGCTTTATAGAGCGTGCAGAAAACGTTGTTTTGCTAGGACCTCCCGGTGTAGGCAAGACCCATCTGGCTATAGCCCTGGCAGTTAAGGCGGCTGAAGCAGGCCATCGCATTATGTTCCTGAGTCTTGAAAAGCTGATGACCACACTGAAAAAGGCTCAACAGGAAAACCGTCTGGAAAGGCAGATGCAACTACTGGTTTACCCTAAGCTGTTGGTATTAGACGAAATCGGCTATCTGCCCATGAACCGCGAAGAAGCCAGCCTGTTCTTTCGTTTAGTGACCCGACGCTATGAAAAAGCCAGCACTATATTGACGTCAAACAAAAGCTTTAGCGACTGGGGTGAGATCTTTGGTGATCAGGTCATAGCGACAGCGATCCTTGACCGTTTGCTGCATCATGCCACTACTGTCAACATTAAAGGCGAAAGCTACCGGCTGAAAGAAAAGCGTAAAGCTGGGCTCATAAACAGCAAAAAGTAAGCAATGCAGGCATTTACCCAGCAAAAATGGGATAACCTGTTATTGTTAAAAAGTGGACATCTCAAGCTGTTGAAATAGGGACATTAAGGGCTGGCGTTAACAGCCATTAAGCATGGGTGAACGAGATATTGGTCAGGAAATACTGGATGGGCTGGAAGAGATCAAAGCCTACAAGTCAGGCAAGGGTGATCTGAAAACCACGGTGTTATCGGAGCCTTCCCCGGCAAAGACAATCCGTGAAAAGCTCCAGCTGTCACAATCAGCTTTTGCCTCTTTTATGGGTGTCAGTGTCAGGACGCTTCAGGATTGGGAGCAGGGACGGCGTAATCCTCAAGGGCCAGCTAAAGCCTTGTTGCGCGTAGTTGAGCAGCACCCCGAAGTGTTTCAGAATTTGCGTTAGCAGTGCCTGTCTCCATACGAGTAAAATCTTCCCGTTTGCCTCTATATAGCTTTCCTTCATTTATATATTGTTTGCACTGCTGACCTGGAGAGCACTGCTTTAGGGCTTCTGAAGCTTGAAGTTGATAGTTTCAAGATGTACAAAAAGTGTCCACGAAATAACCTGATAATGGTTTTTATTGGCAAAAATGGACACGTTGCGGTAAATTTTGCTCCTGTAAGTGTTTGATATATAAGTGCTTAGCGGGTGTAGAGAAGGATTCGAATCCCCTCCCTCATCGCCTGCTTCTTTCTTAATCTGTTGATTCTGCAACAGTTAAAAACTCCCCAAATTTCTATCTGCATCAGCTTTTGAAAACCACCTCATAGTGGCTCCGTAGGGCTGTAAAAGGTGTTTATTTATCATAAGGTTGTTGGCTATCTTCTCTGATGCCGGGCTTCCATGCTGGATGAACTACTATAATTAAAGATCATAAATAATAAGATTTAGGAATGAAAAGCTATGCCTTATCCTACAGGTAGAGGGAACGGCCCGAATTCGGCAAGTATTTCTGCTGATGGTGATAAGAAGCCTTCCTCTGGTGACGATGCACAAAGTGGGACTTATAAGTCCTGGAAAGTAAAAAAACATAATGGAAATGATGGGGGGGGTGTCAGGGAGAATGCTAATTATTTAATGAAACATCAAAATAATTTGATGAATCCAGTGAGTCATACAAATATGCAGCAATTCCCGCAAACCAGATTCCGGCTGGCACATTTTCAGTTAATTAAAAATGATTTTATCGCGGATGAACAGAGCCAGACTGCTGCTATATCGGCAGTCGGTTTTAATGACAGGTAACACAGGTCACAGGGCTAACATCAACGCTCTATGTCGTATCGACAGTCAGCAACTTCAAGCTCACACTTCGCCCTTCAATGATAGCTGTAAATACGTCTGTCCAGTTATCAATGCAGAACCAGTCAAACAGCCCTCGTATGGCATGCCAGAATGCCTTTTTAGACTTTTTTATCTTGAGCGCTTCCTGGAAGAGCTTGCAAGACAGTTGTTCTATCTGGTTGATGAGGAAGGCCGTAAAAGTCAGGCATGCCAGATTGCTGGCCAGATGCTGCTTTCCGTGCCCGTAATTGTGTTCGAGATGGTAGCCCTGTGTTTTCAGTGTATTGAACGTTTCGTTTTCAATTTTCCATTTAGCGCGTGCTCCTCGCATGAATTTATTCACGTTCTCGGCTGAAAGCTCAATGTCCGTGACCCAGGTGTTGACGTACTTCTTGTTGCCCTCTGGATCAATTTCTATATATTCGAGAAAGTTAACCAGCACATCCGGGTGTGACTTGTTAATGGGGGCACCATTCACAAACCGGAACCAGTGCGTAAACCCTTTATCATCGGTATATTCATAGCGCACCACTTTGTCTGCACAATCCAGCTCATCGACGGCCTGGTATAACGACTCATGGGTTGAATCCTTTGCCACCATAATGAAGCTATAGCCAAAGGACTTTACCAACTTGATGGTCGGTCCATCTGAGTACAGGTCATCAAAAGTCAGAACCAGTGGCAGGTGCGGATGCTCTCTGGATAAATTCGCCAATAGCCGCTTGAGCGCTACCTTCTCACAATCATTCTTTGACGCATCAACTTGTTTGATGATGGGTTCAGGCATTAAAGGTAATACTTCTTTCTTGCCCGGCTTTACCAGACAGCAGGCCAGTAACTGATGGTAGTATTGCGGATTTTTGCTGCCTGGCTTTTTTACACAACACTCAGGACAACTAATCTTCCCTGAGCAAAAGTGCCCCGTACCATCGATAGGCGCAAGATACCCTTCCTCAAAATAAGTGAACTGCTTAAGCCGCCCAGATCGTTGCACAAAGGCAAACAGGCGGGTAAAGAACTTCCTTAAATAGCGTGTTTCGATAGGGTCAATCAGATCCCTCAGATAGGTATCACTGGGGACACAGCTGACATTGTACATCGACTTTAAGTTCTTGAGCCTATCTGGGTTATTGACACAATCCTGATCAAAAGCCAGTAATGAAGGGTATTTCAGGTGCATGACTGCCAGGCCACTCATGACCGCATCATGAAGGACAATTTTGTCATGTTGGCTTTTCTTGCGAAAGTCTGGAATTTGACCCGCTTCATCAGAGACTATTTTGAGCAGTTTTTCAGCAATGGTTCTTGGTTTCGTTAGCGGCACAACATGAGCATCGTTATTATTATTGTGGTGAAATTCTACCGGATAGTCTGCGATTTTAGCAAGAGGCTACCAAGCTACAGCCCTTGTTATTAAGGGCTTTAATCAAGTCTGCGGGAATTGCTGACAAATATGGGTGATAGAGATGTCAGAATTTTTCATGATTCTGACTCTGAACCTGAGGTGGATTCTGATCGCGATAGCGTTTATTTCTCGGATTCAGATAGTATTTACTCCTCCAGCTCAGATTCAACCAGTGTTTACTCCTCCGGCACAGATAGTGATTACTCTTCCGACTCGGATCTAGACAGCACTTACTCCTCTGATAATGAATCTTCCAACCCTCTTGATAAAGGGGGGAGTATTGGCGCTGCTGGACACGCAGATACTTTTGTAAGGGTAGGTGATAAATATATTGGGAAATTAACAGTGGCGAGTGAGGCTGATGTTTATGAGAATCGAACTCGGCTGAATTTAGATAGTGTTATACCAAAAACAAAAAGCCTTGAGCAGTTAAATCAACACGAGCTTGATGCGCTTTCGCCTTTAATGTCAAGAGCAAAAGAAAATGAGTCTATGCGGGTTATTGTTCCTGAAATGCTTGGATGTGATATACCGGAAGAACAAAAATTAGAAATGGATATCAAGATAGGGTATAGAACAGCATCGACAGAGCAACTTAGATTAGATGGCCATAAGTCTCCATTGAAAAAAACAGCCAAACATATGGTGATGGATACCGCATACGGTTCAAAAGCTAGAGGGTACAGGGTTGAAGGAGTTAAAATAAGAGGTAAAAAACCCAAAGCCAAAAGATTAGCCCTGACAAGACATTCTAAAGGATATGTTAAAAAGTTAATAGGTATGGCGGGACCTGAAAATACTAATAAGATACTGGTTGATCTAAAAGCTATTAGAAATAATCAGTTGTTTTCTGATGTTTCCTTTGTTGCAAGTAGTGTTCTTATTTTAGTTGATGAGAAAAATCCTGAGAATACGGTGGTTAAATTAATTGATTTGGCGCATCCTATTTACTCTGACGGAAAAGATTTTTCAGCTGTCAGGGATGAGAATAAAGCTGCAATGAATAAGTTGATTGGTTATTTTGAAACCCAGAAGAAAAAGAGAGGGTGGTGATTTAGTTTTATTTTTATGCGTTTATTTGTGAATGCTTTATTTGAAATGAAAAATAATAAAGTTGTATTTTTTATCATGCGGGGTAAGTATGGGTATTAAAGTAAATAATGGTCAGCCCAGTACAGTGAGTGTTGGTAATGATAAAGGCGCTGATAAAAATAGCGAAGTAAATGACAAAAAAAGAGGATATGGTTTTTTTAGGACTGTTGGAAAAAAAATAGGTAAGAAATTGCTTGGTAGTATGAAGACATCTTCTGAAGTGGGTGGGAAAAGTATTTCACAGGGATTTAATGTAAAAAGCACAAAGGCAACAACTTTCTTTAAAAAACAGTCACCAGCTGATAATAAAGAAATTAATGGAGTAGATGGCTCGCGTGTATCGATAGAGGCTGAATCTCAACAGGGTAAAACGAAATCCTTAAGTCAGGAAAATATTAGTGAAAAAGTACCTGAGGTGATGGATTCCCCATCAGAGGATCAGGATTCTGATATGGGGATAAGTAAGCAAGCTTCAAGGCCGGTATCTACTAATGAAACCCCAGTTATTAAGGATGTATTTAACCGGGCTAATCATTACTCATTTCGTAAACATGAACAAAAAGGGAAGGGGCATTTTGCAAGTGTCATCAGAGTTCGAGACAAGTTTACTGATAAATTTTATGCGGCAAAGGAAAAAAAGGAAGATGAGTCTACAAAGCGGGAAGTTGAGGTTATGACTCAGCTTAGTAAACATAATAATCCAAGAATAACCAACCTTGTTTCCATAGAAAAACATGAAGGTGTGGATTATATTGTTATGGAAATGGGAGGGGAGTCACTACAATCCCGGATGCAGAGGCAAGATCCTTTATTGAAAGAACATCAACTAAAAGTTATTGATCAGCTCCTTGATGGTGCTGAATTTATTTCTGACACAGGTTATATCCACCAAGATTTGAGAGTGGATAACCTGCTTTTAGATGATGAAGGGAATTTGAAAATATGTGATTTTGGTGTGACTCAACCTAAGGAAGGCCACATTACAACTAAAGTTCCTATCACTCATATGCCTCCGGATTTTATGGATGGGTCTCGCTCTCCGAATACATTAGATACAGTGGATTCATGGGGTATTGGTTGTACCATGGCAGAAGTGATAACAGGAGAGCTTTTAATTCCTCCAGTTATACAGCGAGTTATTTATAATGGAGGGGATTTTACAATATCAGATTATAGGAAACTACTAGTAAATATAGATAGGCAAATGGGAGAAGATGCTGATTTTGCAAAAGCAAAATTTCAAGAAATAGTGGGTTTTAACCAAGAGTCCCCGCTAACCCCTGATCAACTGGACGATAAATTATTAAGTTGGCGTAATACCATGATTGAGCATCGAGTTAAAAATGCCGCATTAAAAGTGAATAAAGAACTTGGGTCAGAAGCTGCAGATCTTTTTAAGGGGCTTCTTGCTATTAATCCTGAGGAACGCCTTACCCCCAAGAAGGCGAATGAACATCCTTTCTTACTTACAATCAGAAGGCAGGATTCAGCCAGCCAAGCAGGTGGGAATAAAGCCGAACCGGTAGTTGATGTTAACAAGCCAGAAAATAACGTGGAGTCTGTAAGTCAGCCAGTTTATATGAACTTGTCTTTTGAAGGTTCTTTAACAGGCCGGTCGAAAAGTAGCACTTCGGCAATGGGTTCTGTAACCATGAAACCTCCTATGTAGTTGTCTGAATCCCGGGGGGAGTGAGAATATTCGGAATATTCAGCGCGCTGAGATAAACCGCCAAGGGTTTAAAGGTGACAGCCCTATACAGAAGTATGTATCTGTTTCACTATTTTTCCATCATCAATCAGACCTTCAGTGACATGAATGTCACCCTGCTTTGAAATCACCACGGCTTCAATGTCAGCTTGTTGATTCAGGTATGGAATAGTGTAGGTGATGGAGGGTAAAAAACCGGCAGTGCTCCAGATTTCACCCGTTATCGAATGCTTGGAGATAATACTAATACTGGCTATATCGGTTGAAATGGGCATGCCTGTTTGAGCGTCAAGCAGGTGATGGTAGCGTTGTCCATTGGCATGAAAAAAACGTTCGTTGATACCAGAGGTCACCATAGATACGTCTTTAAGTGGTACAACGCGAACCACTGAACCGCGATCTGATAAAGGGTTTTGAATGCCCACATTCCATGCCTGGTGACCTGAGTTCGACATAAGAAACTGATTTTATATAGCATAGCTACCACGCTGATTAGGGGTGGAGTAGTGCTGTGCTGACCAAGGTATTTTGCAGGGTAGACGATTTTTGCAAGCAATTTGAACCAAAGCTAAACCAGTATCTGATCGAGCATTGTGGCCGCAAGCGCATTCGTAAACAGTCTCTATCAATCAGCGAAGTGGCAACGATCGTCATCCTATTTCATGCTAAAGGCTATCGTTGTCTGAAGCACTTCTATATTAATCATGTCTGTAAATACTGGCATAAGCACTTTCACGGGCTAGTCAGCTACAATCGGTTTGTTGAGCTGATGCCACAAGCGCTTATGGTACTCTCAGCTTTCTTGCAGACACGATATGGCAAGGTGTCTGGCATTTCTTATATAGATTCAACCGGCATCGCTGTCTGTGAAAAAAGTCGGGCTCTGCGCCATAAAGTGTTTAAAGATGAAGCAGGCTGGGGTAAGTCTTCTACACACTGGTATTACGGCTTTAAGCTTCACCTGATTATCAATGATACCGGTGAGTTGCTGGCGGTTAAGTGTACATCAGGTAATACCGATGATCGTGCTGTTCTTGAAGATATGTGCTGCCACTTGTTTGGTAAGCTGTTCGGCGACAAAGGCTATATATCCAAGGCCAAAGCCCAGCTTTTAAAAGAAAAATACGATGTTGACCTGATTACGACGCGCAGGAAAAACATGAAACCTCAGAACCTGCCTGCTTTTGATAAAGTACTGCTGAGAGGGCGTGCAATCATTGAGACGGTCAACGATCAGTTGAAAAATATCTCTCAGATAGAGCACACCCGCCACCGCTCAAAGTTCAATTTTATGGTGAACTTGCTGGCAGGGCTTATAGCCTATACGTTTCAAAAAAAGAAGCCTTCTCTGAGCATTCAGCATACGGGGCTGGTTGAGTT
Source organism: Endozoicomonas sp. Mp262 (assembly GCF_025643335.1). NCBI lineage: Bacteria > Pseudomonadati > Pseudomonadota > Gammaproteobacteria > Oceanospirillales > Endozoicomonadaceae > Endozoicomonas > Endozoicomonas sp. Mp262. The sequence goes on from NZ_CP092489.1 coordinate 3,617,561, forward strand.
GGTTGCTTAACCGTTATGTCGAACTCAGGTCATATAAAATGCACCTGCAGAATTGCTTTTTTATGCAGCAGGTGTTTTTTATATGAAAAAAATGATGCTTTTATGGAGGGGAGGGGGTAAAAGCCTGTATCTCCTATTTTATTGTTTTTCAATTATGAGTAAAGTGCATGTTTTGCATTTATACTATGATTTTTTTGCAATGCTTGACCGGCGCTTTAAGAATCCGGGAGCTGATTTTTCATCAGGTTTGGAACGAAATACATTCTGGCTGCTTGTGATGAAAATTAATGATTGTGGAGGGAATATGGAAAAAAATATGCACTTATGGGAAGAGTATTATCAAAAGATTCTTGCTAATCCCCATAGAATACAAACTGAAATTGCAGAGGCTCTCAATAGCTCAGGAAATTTTAAAGCCATTGATTGCGGTTGTGGAACGGGAGCCGATATTTCATTTCTTGTTGAGAAAGGTTATGAAGTATCTGGTTTTGATATGCATCAAGAGTCAGTGAAAATATGTAGCGACAGATTTCACGGTAATCCAAATGTTGATATTTCACAGAGTCATTTTATTGATTTTAACTATTTTGACTGTGGATTAGTTCTTGCCAACTTAAGTTTATTCTTTTGCGAGCCAAAAGATTTTTCTGAAGTATGGTCTAAAATCGATGATGCGATTCTACCCGGTGGTGTGTTCTGTGGCGATTTCATGGGGTTCAGGGATTCCTGGGTGACTGACTGTGATACTACCGTTTGTCCTCTGACAGAAGAGCAAGTGAATGGTTTATTTTCTGGCTATAAAGTGGAACAGTTCAAAGAGAATGACAGTCAGGGGGTCACGGCGCTGGGTGTAACCAAGCACTGGCATATATATCAGGTCATTGCAAAAAAAGCGCAGTGAATCGGTTATGAATGATAAAACCAAGCCGTTTAACAAACGGAAAAAAGGAGTAAATTTTGACGGGTATATTTTGTAGGGGTACTTACCTACTACACATTTTAATCCCGGTTATATACTATCTCCGCTGTGTGGCAAGCATTCACTGGGTGTCAGAATGTTTAACAGGTCAATAAAAGCCTTATTGATCAAGGTGGATATTTTGAAGTAAGGTTGCTGCCCTAACTGATTGATTAATCAGTGTTCAGTTATTATAACGCGCTCGTAGCTCAGCTGGATAGAGTACCTGGCTACGAACCAGGCGGTCGGAGGTTCGAATCCTCCCGAGCGCGCCATTTCTTTATCTTCCGTCTTTGCCTCCTGTTTATATTTGTTTAGACAGGGCTGGTTTCTCAAACAGAAGTATCGTTGAGTATTTAGAGGTCAAATAAGTGATCTTTATCCCGTCAATGATGTATATCACTTGTGTATCTTCCTACTTTCCTTATTATTAGGCTCCTTTGTACTTGATCCTGTTTTCTAATAGAAAGGTGTCAGATAACCCATGCTGGACCCAAAATACGTTCGCAGCAACCCGGAACAAGTGGCTGAACAGCTGCGTAAAAAACACTACACCCTGGATGTGGAAGCCCTTAACGGTCTTGAAGAGCGTCGTAAGTCCCTTCAGGTTCGCACAGAACAGCTGCAGAGTGAACGGAAATCCGGCTCCAAAGAGTTTGGCAAGCTAAAGGCTACCGGTGGCGATATTGCTGTATTAAAAGAGCAAATGGATCGCATTAATGCCGAACTTAAAGCTTCTGAGCAGGAGTTGTCCGGGCTTCAGGAGGCGCTGAATAGCCTTATGTTGGGTATTCCAAATCTGCCCCATGAGTCTGTGCCTGAAGGCCGGGATGAAGAGGATAACCTGGAAGTCCGCAAATGGGGTGAGCCTAAGGAACTTGGCTTTGAGGCCAGGGATCATGTGGATTTGGGTGCGCGTTACGGACTGGATTTTGAAACAGCAGCCAAATTGTCCGGCGCCCGTTTTGCTATTATGCGTGGGCCTGTTGCCCGTCTGCACCGGGCAATTGCCCAGTTTATGCTGGATACCCAGGTGGGTGAGCATGGGTATGAAGAAGTGAATACGCCCTATTTAGTGCATGATCATGTTCTGCAGGGAACGGGTCAACTGCCCAAGTTTGGGGAAGACCTCTTTAAGACCACCTGTGAAGGTGCGGAAAAACCATTCTACCTGATTCCAACGGCAGAAGTGACGCTCACCAATATTGTGCGTGAGCAGATTCTTGATGAAGCTGAGCTGCCACTGCAATTAACAGCACACAGTGCTTGTTTCCGCAGTGAGGCGGGCAGTTATGGCAGGGATACACGGGGTATGATTCGTCAGCATCAATTTGAAAAAGTCGAGATGGTGCAGATCGTTCATCCGGAAAAATCCTATGAAGCGCTGGAGGCTATGACCGGCCACGCTGAAGCTATTTTGCAAAAGCTGAACCTTCCGTATCGGGTTGTGGCGCTTTGCGGTGGTGACCTTGGCTTTGGTGCAGCCAAGACTTATGACCTGGAAGTATGGCTGCCCGGGCAGAACAAATACCGTGAGATCTCTTCTGTGAGCAACTGCCTTGACTTTCAGGCGCGCCGTATGAAAGCGCGTTTCCGTAATGAAAAAACCGGTAAGCCTGAATTGGTTCACACCCTGAACGGCTCTGGTCTGGCTGTGGGCAGAACCCTGGTTGCCGTGCTTGAGAATTACCAGGACGAGCAGGGTCGTATTCATGTGCCAGAAGCTCTCCAGCCTTATATGGGTGGACTGAAAGTGATCGGTTAATAGATCCGTTTTATAAAAAATGAAAAGGTCGGGAGCAGGATACTGTTTCCGGCTTTTTTTATTGCTATCAAGCGCTTTAAACGGGTGTTTAAAAATAAGGCTGAGTTCGGCGTCTTTGTGATAGAGTTGAGTCCAGTAAAATGAAAGTGACATGAATGGGGGGAATTTATGCGGAAGGGTACAACCATCCACCTTGAGGCTTTTCGTGTTTTAACCAAGTGCTTCCCGCATATGACGGCCAGGGATATGATGTTTCTCCTGGAGATATATTGGCGACCAAGGCAGTCACCACAGGAACTCTGTGAAAGAACCGGTTATGCTTCTCATGAACTGGGGGAATTCCAGCGGCGGTTTGGTTGTGTTAAAGAGCGTCCCGTGGAAGGTGCTTTGATTGTTTTGGTGGCCGGGAAGGTGTCCGGAAGGCAGGAGTTTCAGCTAACCCCTACCGGTGAAGGGGTTGCCCGTTCATTGTTGTATGGTAAGTACGATAATAGACAATCAGCCTGATTCCTGTTGAACCGGAATTTTTTCTGGTGTTGATACCACCAGATTTTTTAACCAGCGCCGGGTTACAATCCGGTGCAGTACTAATACGGCTTTTGTGACCTCTTCCATGAGTCCACAGATAAAAACAAGATAAAGAGGGAGTTGCCAGACAGTTGCTGCAAGCCATGCCAGCGGTAAGCCTACACACCACATGCCGATGATATTAATCAGGGCTGTGGCATTTACATCCCCGCCGCTTCTCAATACACCCACGATACCAACCAGATTGATCACTCTCAGGCAAAGTGCCATGCCTGCCACAATGACAACCTGTTTGGCTGCAAGAATGGTAGCTTCCCTCAGTTCACCCAAAAGCATTATTACATGAGCATTAAACAGAATGAGAATTAAACCGATTAACAGGGCTATGATGGGGGAACCCATCAGAAATAGCCGACCTTGTTTCCAGGCGGCATCAAATTGGCTGGCACCCAGCTCATGGCCAAGGATGATGGAGGCGCCAATGGCAAATCCAATAAATAGAGAGATAAGTAGTCCTTCAATAGCGGACACTGCACTCATAATAGCTAATTCATCAACTCCCATTTGCCCATAGATCAAGTGATATAAGACGACACCAAAGGCCCAAAGTCCATCCTGGAAAATAATGGGAAGGCTCACCTTCAGGTAGCGTTTCAGCTCTGTACGACGAAATGCCTTTGATAGATCCCTGGCTGTGGGTATCAGGTAAGTTCGGAAATTGAGAATGCAATAGCATAAAATAACCAGTTGAAGGAGTCGGGCCAATGCGGTTCCCAGGGCTGAGCCGGCAACACCCATGGCAGGAATACCAAAAGCACCGAATATAAAAATATAGTTGAGGGCAATGTTTACAAGAATGGTCAGAAGACCAATTCGTGTGGGGGTTGTTGCATCATTGCTGGCTCTCAATGCCGCCTCCAGGGGCACCACTATAGCTGTACATAGAATCGATGGCGCAGTAATCAATAGATAGTCACTGCCGAGACTAAGGAGTTCCGGGCTGCTACTGGCAAACCCTATAATTGCATCGGTAAAAAGGAGGTAGACAATAATAAATGGAATAGTAATAAGTATGGAGGCTGCGAGAGACAGAGCCAGTGTTCGGCGGACACCGCTGGTATCCCTGGCACCTATATACTGGGCGGCCAGTATACTAAGTCCTCCGCCCAGGGAGGCTGACAGGATAAGGTTGAAAAAGAATATTCTGTTTCCTAGTCCAACGGCAGCTACGGCAGACTCTCCGAGCTGTCCGACCATCAGGATATCAATAAGTCCCAGCAGGGAAAACATCATACACTGGATAGAAATAGGTATTGCCAGCTGCCAGAGCTTTTTCAAAAAATCTTTATTGGTGTGAGCAGGCTGTTCTTTGTAATTATTCATTTGTAAACAAGTGTTTATTAGTAACTGGAAGTTGTTGTTTTTGGTCAACAGCCCCTAAAAGACTGGTTTTTTATTTTGCATCGTCAGTGATGGATTGCATAGCTATCAGGGTAGAGAAACATTGTATTAAGTGGTTTTTCATTGTAAAAGAAACAATGAAAAACTATAAATAAAGTTCCCCTTTAAATAATCAACCTGGATTTTAATAAGATATCCGGGTTAAGTAATAATGAAAAATCATGAGTGCAATACAACGAATTTCCTCGAATAGAGCGTTTATTTTAGCTATTGCCGGTGCTGCAATCGGTCTGGGTAATATCTGGCGGTTTCCCTATGTTGCCGGAGAAAACGGGGGGAGTCTGTTTTTTCTGGTGTACCTGCTGTTTGTTATCGTGATGGGACTGCCTGTGATGATAGCGGAAATCAGCCTTGGGCGTGCCGGGCGGGCTTCTCCTGCCAGCAGCTTTCGTCAATTAGCTGTTGCCAGCGGGCGCTCAAGGCAGTGGTCAAAAGTGGCGGCTCTGGGAACACTGGCGGCAACCCTGGTACTTTCTTTTTATAGTGTGGTTTCAGGCTGGGCTATTTATTATTTTATTGAGGCTGTCAGTGGTGATTTGAGTGATCTGTCGATAACTGAAGCGAATCATGTGTTTGAGGAATTTTTGGCCTCTCCTTCACGGCTGATATTATTTCACTCCCTGTTTATTGTAATGACGATTCTGGTGAGTGGCAGTAAGGTTTCTCAGGGTATTGAAAAGCTGAATGCCTGGTTGATGCCGCTTATGTATTTTATTTTGCTGGCGCTGGTGGTATATGCCAGTGGCTTCAATGGTTTTAGTCAGGCTATCGACTATCTTTTCGCAGTCAGGATGGAGGCTTTGGAGTGGTCTGTTTTTCTTGAGGCCATGGGGCATGCATTTTTTACCCTGGCTATTGGTGCCTGTTGTTTGATGGCGTATGGCGCCTATATGCCGGAGCGACAATCCATTATAAAGGCTGTCTGTATTGTTGCGCTTTTGGATGTTCTGGTTGCGGTTATGGTAGGGATAGCCAGTTTCTCTGTTGTATTTACTGAAAGTATTGAACCCGCTGCCGGGCCGGGTCTGATGTTTATTGCCTTGCCTGTTGCCCTGGGTAGTATGCCCATGGGGGACTGGGTACTGCCTTTATTTTTTCTATTGATGATTATTGCCACCTGGACCTCATCGGTTAATCTTGGAGAGCCTCTGGTGGTATTAGCTGCCAGGTGGCTGGGTTCCAGATGGCGAGGCGCAGTATTAACGGGTTTGGTTGTCTGGCTCGCAGGTATTGTACCAGCCCTGTCTTTCAATGTTTTTTCAGGTATTAGCCCTCTTCCGGGTAAGTCTCTTTTTGATGTGTATACAGCTTTTCCAACGCAGATTTTGCTGCCTGTCACAGGGTTATTGATTTTGCTGTTTGCAGGCTATGTGCTGGATCAAAAACGTTTACAGGAGCAGCTGGGTTTAACAGGGATTCAGTTTAAATGCTGGTTGATACTGATTAGGCTGGTCAGTCCACTGTTGGTGGTAACGGTACTGGTTAGTGGGATTATTAAATCACAGGCAGGGTAATAATTTAATAAAATACCTGTTATCTGACCACGATAATTTCATTGGTGCAGTCCCCGGGATAATTTTCATGGTTGGAATCCATACTGCAAACACCGCTGAGTAAGGAAAATCGTGACTGATTACTGGTGTTGGCTTGAGACCAGTGCACCAGGTAGGGATGCATCATCAAGGCATCACCTGCCTGTAATCGCGGAGAAATTGCCTTTTTCTTCCAATCCGGGTCGAAGTTGTCACAGGCTGGCACAATGCTTTCGGGGGTCAGATTGTGGTGGGAACCGGGTACAACCTGCAAGCCGCCATTTTCCGGCCCTGCTGCATCAATGGCAATCACTGCAACCACATAGCTGCCCCAGCCGTTAATATCCTGCCAGTTGGGGTCGCAGTGCAGTCGGAACTCAACGTCCCTGTGGGGCTGGAAGCTGACGCTGTCTCCTGGCTCCTTGGGATGAAATTGGCAAATAATGTGTTCGAAGGTTTTTGACAATATGACATCGGCAAAGGCTTTAAGAAGCTTGGGGTGTCTGGAGGTGGCGAGTAATGTAGGATCACTGCTGCCACAACCACATACCCGGTAAAGCCTTTGCAGCTGGCTTTGGCTATTGTTCTTTAAGACGAAAAGGGAACCCTGGTGATTGACCCGTCCATCAAAATCCGGTCCCAGGGTGCTGGCCAGTTTTCTGGCATCACGAATCAGGTTTTTTAGTGCCTTTTTGTTTTCGGTGACTTCCTCGGGGGAAAGCAGGTTTTTGATGATGCAATAACCCTCATTGAAGAATCCTTGCCAGTCTTGCTCTGACAGGGGGGACCCGGTGCCAAGATTGCGGGGAGGGAGTGGAGTTGCCATGGCAGACCTCTGCTCATTGAGTGCTTATGGTAGTTAAAAAAACAGAGCTGGACAGCGTACTCACTTATTGTGTTTTAAAAAACTGCTATCACTTTTCCTTATTATGTGGTCAACACCTATTACTTGAAGTATATCAATATTTGAAAGGATTCGCTGTGGTACCTTCTGTGCTGCTTGCAGCTGCTCTGTTTTAGGGGCTGTTGACGTTTGATCGTGTGTTCAGCCAAAACCAGCGGTTTCGTGGCTAGACGCAGTAGCGCAGGAATACTCACGTCTTTCAAGCTACTGCAACGACGGCACGGAATCGCTGGTTTTGGCCCTTCGGGTGGCTCGTAAAGCGGCTTTCCGACTGCGTTGGACTGGCTTGACGTAGAATAACTATGCCTGCACCAGTCCGCCTTGCGGAAAACCGCTTTACGAGCCACTGAACTCACGATCAAACGTCAACAGCCCCTAGGGTATTTAAAAGAATTCTATTCATAAATGTCATGGCTGCAGGGTAGCGCTACTATCGAAGGAGTTTTTTGTGCAAAGTTTCATGTCCAAGTTTCCCAGGATGGCGCGGGTATTAATCCTGCGTCAGCTGCTTTGGGGGGCAGCGTATTATGGTGTTTATGTTCTTTTAACTAAATATTTTCTGAATGAGCTAAATTACAGCGAAGCAGATACCATTATGATGCTGGGAGCCTTCGGAGCTGTGGGTCCTGTGTTTTCTGCTGTGGGTGGTTTTGTTGCAGACCGTTATATAGGCTCCTTTCGGTCGGTCTATATTGGCTATACCATCTATACCATCGGTTTCTTCCTCCTGGGTATTGGTGCCTCAACCCTGAATATCCCGCTGAGTATTTTCTCCATTGCCCTGATAGGTTATGCCCGTGGGCTTTCAGCAACCAGTCCCACAGTCTTGCTGGGTAATTCCTACCCTGAAGACAAGCGGGTGGAATTCCAGGAAGGCTTGACCGTCAACTACTCAATTAACAATTTGGGTTCCTTTGCTTCCCAATATCTGTTTCCCTTTTTTGTGGCCTATGTGGCCTATCAGGGAAACTTCTTTATCTCAGCAACTCTGATGTTTATTACCCTGGTTCTATTCTTTACCTTTAGAAAGGAGCTTGCGGAAGTGGGTAATGAGGTTGACAGAAAACCGGTAAGCCTGAAAATTTGGGCTGCTTTCATAGTGGGCTCCATCGCTATGCTGGGACTGGTTTATTGGGTTTTTGCCAATCTTGATGAAGGAAAATACCTTTTATATAGCCTGGGTGGTTGTGCCATTCTTTATTTTATTGTTGAGATGTTCAAGGCAACCACCGCCTATAAATATAAAATGGGTGCTGTTCTGATCACCCTGTTTATTCTGATCTGTTTTTATTTTTACTATGGTCAGATGACAACGTCGATGAATATTTATGCCATTAACCTGATGAGCGAGCATTTATTGGGCTTTATTCCGATTCGTCCTGAAGCCAATGCAGCGTTCAACCCCCTATGGTGTTTTGTGCTGGGTGCACCGGTTATTTATATCTACTCATGGCTTGATAAAAAAGGGATTTCACCTTCTATTCCAACCAAGTTTGCTGCCGCTTTCCTGTTTAGTGCAACGGCGTTTGCCCTGCTGGCTCTTTCTACTCAACATGTCGATGGACAGGGTAAAATAGCCGCTGACTGGATTCTCTGGGTTCACTTCTTCCAGTCACTGGCGGAATTGATCGTGGGAGCCCTGGGTGCCGGCTTTATTTTTGAGATGGTGCCCAGGTATCTGTCTGCCTTTGCCATTGGTCTCCGTTCTGTGACCCTGTCCTTAAGTGGTATTTTGGCTGCCGTTATTTCAACCAAGATAGCCTTGCCTAAAGATCAGGTATTAACCCCTGAAATCATTGATGGTGTTTATGCAGGTTACTTTACCAACCTGGCTATTTTTGCGGTGGTGATGGCGATTGTGACCCTGCTACTATCCAGGTTGATCGGTAAGCTCATTGCCAGGGGTGAAGCCCTGGAGCAAGAAGCTCAGCTTGATCCCGCAACTGCAAACTGATCATTAATAGGCTGGTTTTTGAGTGCTGGTGGTAGGAATGCTAGCGCTCAAAACCAATATCCTCTGCGGTAATCTCAATAATACGGTGCTCCCAGCTCTCGCCATTTAACCGGGTTTTGACACAAACCTGAATGGATGTGGGCGCGTGGAGTACGCCGTTCTCTTTATAGATGGCGTTCTCTGCCATCATATCTGTTGCCTTCTTCAGGCCGCGCTGAATACCTTTCTCATACCATTCCATGGCTATTTTCTTAATCATTTCTGGCAGCGTATCCAGGGTGTTGGCGCAATGGCTGTGGGGCAGGTGGTAAACCCTCGTATTATTTTGCCTGGGGGAGGGGAGGGGTATTGTCTGCTTCTGCTTTTGTTTTACAGTATTTCGACGACTTGACCGGGTTCTTGTGGCCATGGCTGGGCATCCTTCCTTGGTGCGCATAGGGCTGATTTCAGAATACCATGTCCACCTGTCAGATAAAAACACGCATATAGTGGAAAAACCGTAGTCTGATATGAGTCAATAGATGGTTAGTTGCAGGTAATCATAAATTGTAACCATTCTCATTTGCGTGTATTCTTAATCCGAATTTTAATCTCCGCGGTTAATGTAACCAGGGTCTGCCAACAGAGCCCAATGATCAGTACTGATTTTCTTTTTCATTAACTGCGGTTATTTGCTCACTTACCTTTATTGAGTCTTTGCCACACTAACTGCCAATTTGATTGTCCGGTTTTGACCCGGGTCATAATAAGTCGTGGTGGAATGGGGAGATACACATGACAGCAACACTGGGTGAATTAAAAACAGGTGATAGCGGTATAGTCAGCGCTTTTTGTGATGCCGGTTCTGCCTATCGACGCAAGCTCCTGGCTATGGGGCTCACACCCGGAACCCGGTTTAAAGTGTGTCGTGTAGCGCCTTTGGGAGACCCTATTCAGCTTCAGGTTCGAGGCTTTCAACTCAGTGTTCGTCGAGATGAAGCCGCCTCTGTGGAGGTTAGCTTCGCATGACCGAGCATGTCATTGCCATTGTTGGCAATCCTAACTGTGGTAAAACCACCTTATTTAATGCCTTGACGGGAGCCCGCCAAAGTGTGGGTAACTGGCCTGGCGTCACCGTAGAGAAGCGCAGTGGTGAATACCGTTACCAGGATTACTCGGTGGAAGTTGTTGACCTTCCGGGCACCTACTGTATTGATGTGGTGGACGATGAAGTTTCTCTGGATGAACGCATTGCCCGTGACTATATTCTGGCTTCCGAGGCCAAACTGGTTGTTAATATCCTGGATGCCTCCAACATTGAAAGGAACCTGTATCTGACAACCCAGTTGCTGGATATGGAGGTGCCCGTCCTTGTTGTGTTGAACATGATGGATGTTGCAGCAGACAAGGGGGTTGTTATTGATGTGGATGCCCTGTCTGAGCAGCTGGGGTGTCCGGTTATGACGGTGGTGGCCAGTAAGGGCGAAGGTGTTAAAGCGCTTAAGGAAGCGCTTGATGGCTATTTGAAAAAGGGGTTAAAGCCTGCCTGCCCTTTATCCCTGGGAGAGGATATTGAAGGAAGCCTGAAGTCTGTCCAGTCCCTGATAACCGCTGAATCTGACCAGGAATCCTCCGCTCGCTGGTACAGCTTAAAGCTGCTGGATGATGAGTCCGGGGTTCATGCACAGTTTTCCCGGGAAGCCGTGCTGGAGGCTGAGCGCCAGCGATTGATACTGGAAAGCCAGCATCAGGTGGATATGGATATTCTGATTGCCAACAGCCGCTATCAGGCTATTGGCGAGATAATGGCCAGGATTGTGAGCTGTCGGGGGGAAGCCAGCCATAAGCTGAGTGAGCGGATCGATAAGTTTGTATTAAACCGCTTTCTCGGGTTGCCGGTATTCTTTGCTGTGATGTACCTGATGTTTATGTTCTCCATAAACATTGGCAGTGCATTTATTGACTTCTTTGACGGGCTATCCGGCACCTTGCTGGTGGATGGCGTCGGTCACTGGCTCAATAACCTGGGGGCTCCGGCCTGGTTGGTGACTCTACTGGCCAATGGTGTCGGTGGGGGTATCCAGACAGTCTCGACCTTTATTCCGGTTATTGGCTGCCTGTTCCTGTTTTTGTCCCTGCTGGAAGATTCTGGCTATATGGCCCGTGCCGCTTTCGTTATGGATCGTGCCATGCGATTTCTGGGATTACCGGGTAAGGCCTTTGTGCCCATGGTGGTTGGTTTTGGCTGTAATGTGCCTGCCATTATGGCAACACGTACCCTGGAAAGTGAAAAAGACCGGTTGCTCACCATCTCCATGGCTCCCTTTATGTCCTGTGGAGCCCGCTTACCGGTTTATGCACTGTTTGCGGCGGCCTTCTTTCCTGCCAGTGGCCAGAATGTGGTCTTTGTACTTTACCTTGTGGGTATCGCGGCGGCTGTATTTACTGGTCTGGTGATCAAGCGGAGCCTGCTGGCGGGTGATAGCTCTCCCTTTGTAATGGAGCTGCCCAACTATCATATGCCGTCTCTCAAGCAGGTGTTGCTTCGTACCTGGGATCGCCTGAAGGCTTTTATTATTCGTGCGGGTAAGGCCATTGTTCTGGTGGTGGTCGTTTTGAACACGCTGAACGCTGTGGGCACCGACGGTTCTTTGGGCCATGAGAATACCGAAGCATCCATGTTGAGCAAGATTGGCCAGAGTATTACCCCTGCCTTTGCCCCCATGGGAATGAGCGAGGAAAACTGGCCTGCTGCGGTGGGTATTTTTACCGGAATTCTGGCGAAAGAGGCGGTAGTGGGCACTTTGGATGCCATGTATCATGCCATCGCAGTTTCTGAAAACGGTGGGGCCGGAGAGGAAGATGACGCATTCGACCTCTGGGCGGGTATTCAGGATGCCCTGGCAACCATACCTGAAAATCTGGCGGGTCTTTCTGGCCTGGTAACCGATCCCATGGGAGTTGATGTGGGCGATCTGACTGACCTGGAAGGTGTTGCCGAGGATCAGGGAGTCACCATGGATGCCTTCTCGGTGATGCGAAACCTGTTCCCGAGCAATGCGGCAGTGATAGCGTATCTACTGTTTATCCTGCTGTACACACCCTGTGTCGCTGCGCTGGGTGCGGTCTATCGGGAGACTAATTTACGCTGGACCTTATTTGTTGCCGGCTGGACCTTTTTCCTGGGTTACTGTGTAGCGACCCTATACTATCAGCTGTCTTTGGTTAGTACCCACCCTGTGACCAGTGTGTTGTGGGTTGCTGCAATAGTTGCAATCATGGCCCTGGTGTTCGTTTTGATGAAGCGGATGGGGGGTGTTGCCCTGGAGGCAGCATCAGCCAATGGCGCGCTGGCAGCTTCTGGTGGAACCGGTGGCTGTGGCAAGGGGTGCTCATGCTCATAGCCATCCGTGACTATATTTCTCACCGGGGAGCTTGCTCCCTGGCGGAGATCAGCATGCACTTTAAAACCTCCCCCGATGCCATGCGGGGGATGCTTTCCCACTGGGTTCGCAAAGGAATCATCACCACTGAAAACTCGGGCTGTGGTAAGGGGTGCGTCAGTTGCTCCCCTGAGCAGCTGGAGCTGTATCGGTGGTGTCAAAATAAGAATCAGTTTATTCCCGTCTGTAACTTATCTTAGAAGGCTGGATTCAGGCAATCAGTGTAGGCGACTCCCTTGGTGTTGCTTTCAAGATGATGTTGGCTTGGAGGTTTTATCATCTTCTACTCCGTAACAACAAAATACTAAAAATAATATATTCTTATATGTCATAAAAGTATATACAGATGTTGATACTAAATGGTGGTGTGTATAGTATATATGTATGTAGATACAAAAGGGTAGAGAGATGGAGTCAGAAATTAAGCGCTGGGGAAATAGTGCTGCCGTGAGAATACCTTCCAAAGTGCTTGCTCGTGCTGGTTTGGAGGTTGATAGCCCTATTGAGATAAAGGCAAAAATGGGTGAAATCATCCTCAAGGCTGCTTCTCCTGAAAAGGGTTATTCTCTGGAAGAATTACTTAAGGCAAGCCCAAAAGAATCCTTTGATTTAAGTCCCGAAGATCAGGAATGGCTTAATGATAACGCTAAAGGTTGGGAGGTTTTCTAGTGGCTTATATTCCTGATCGTGGCGATGTTGTCTGGTTGGACTTTGATCCAACTAAAGGTCATGAGATCCAGAAATTAAGACCTGCACTGATTGTATCAACCAAACCTTTCAGTAAGCTAACCCGGTTGGCGATGGTGGTTCCAGTGACTTCTACGGTCAGGGGGAATGCCTTTGAAACTGAGTTATCAGGAAAAAAGGTTTCAGGGGTTGTGCTATCCCAGCAACTTAGGACAGTGGACTATGTGAGCCGTCAGGCAAAACTGGTAGAGAAAGCACCTAAGGCTGTGGTAGAAGATGTGCTTGCAAAGATTCGGGCAATATTAGCCTGAAGCTAACCAAGGGAAGCTGGCTTATTAATTGGTGGAAAAACCTGAAGCCAGGACAGTAACTTCCAGCTCATAATCGGGTGTCAGAAATCTCTGCCCTACAGTATCAGTGGTACGCTTGATAATGCGAATAATCAGACGCTGGTTACCATAGTTGGTTTCATAGACGGTTGAGAGTGTCGCATAACTCTTTCCTGGACGCGACTCCTCCCATTTGACTTGCTTTTCTTCAAAAATGGGGAGCCAGTGTTCCTTGGTGTGATACTTTCTTGGGTTGAGCTTGATAATGTGATTCACACCTTTGAACCCGGCGATTTCCCGGCGCGATTCCTCAGCATCGTGGCCACTATCAAGGCGAACCAGAATAGGCGCTCGGGTCAAACGTCGGCTGCGGTGCAGCACTGCTTGTAAAAAGCCAATAAAATCATTCTGGGAGTGCTGAGAGCCTGGGCGTAATTCACATCCCAGGCACCAGCCTTCGCAGCCAAAGTAAGCGGCAATAGGGGCATAACCAAAGAATTTTTTATACGTGTACTCGACCCCCTCCTTTTTGGTATTGCTGTTATCCATAGGGAATACGTCGATATCCAGTGGTATGTGCTGCTTCTTATCGAGTTTTTTCGGAAGGGGTGTGACGGGCACCTGAAGATTAACCAGGACATCGGTAAGGCTGTCCTCGATGAACGGAACCAGTCGTTATCCCGGTTATTATCAACATTATCAAAATCACTTTTACCCTGAGCCAGTTGGCCGCAGTAAGCTCTGATCAGGTCGATATGAGTGATACGGTGCCTTTTTTTTATTTTGCGCAGGGATTTGCTTAACGCTGTCTTTTTGTTGAGTGCATGACCAACGAAATAAAGCCCTGCGACCGGTGTATAAAATTCCGTCTGTGATTGTTCAATTTTCAGTTTCACAAAAATGCACCCAGGTGGTGAAAATTAGAGTGGGTGCATTTTAACTTGGAACTTACGTTTTGTGGTTGATCCAGAGGAGTTGGGCTACAGTGAACTCACGGATTCAGGTATTATTGCTGTTAGGTGGTAAAAGATGAAGGTTGTTGCTACATAAACAACCATGTGTATAAAACTTGTTGGGTGAAAGTCTCATATTGACCACAACTAAACACTGCCACCTTTCTCAGGGAATGGTATGACATTGCTTGTAGCAGCCTTGGTGACTTTCTCGCAATAAATTGCAGCAAATAACTTCCAGCCATTTTCAAACCAGTGGCTCTGAACTAATGACCGAAGCGTCAATATGCCCTGACCACCCGGATTTCTCCAGCGCATACCTGAGCACTTCATCCGCTGGGTAACCAAGGTTTTACAGGCTGCCTCTACCACACCAGAGCCGATCGGAAGGTTATTCGACAAGTGTTCAGCATAGCGCATACGCTGGCGATTTTTTCTGAAATACTCCAGCTCGGTCTTTAATTTTGAGCGGCGCGGATGCTTTTTATGCTGATAAGCCAGGGCTTTAATAATGCGCTCAACCCCATCAAGTTCCTCTTTGAGGACGTGTCGGTAAGTGACAAACTTTTCTTTGGACTTGATGCTGTTTTCTCCATAAGCCTGGTCAAATGCTTTCTTCAGGTGATCGGCTGCGTGGTAGTAATCAATAACCTCAACACCCGCTGGTAGTTCCCGGGAAAGGTATGACCAGTTGTCCTTGGCGCCATCAGCGACTTTGACCAGTGACAGCTGTGGCTTTTGTCGCAACGCTTCTTGCAATAGTGCTGACAAAGACTGCTTGAGTGTGAGTTTTTTAGTTTCTGGCATTCGTCCTATGCGGACTGTTGATAAACGCTCCCCCTGTTGATCGTAAAACGACAAAGTTCCGCAACTGGCCTCCTTGCAACCTGTTGGCCCTTGAGTCCGTTTGCCTTCAGAAGCGCTCCTGGCTCGCTTTTCTACTCGTTTGCCATCTTTCATGGGCAGCATAACGCCATCCAGGGAGGCGGCTACTGTGACCGCATTGGTGGGCACGTTAAGTTTCTCAATAAGCATCTCTTCAAAAGGCTCACGGTGCTGTTCCCACTGAGTATTAAATTGCCTGGGGAAACGAGCAAGACTGCTTTCTGAGGGAGACATACCTCCCATGAGATCAAGGAGGCTTTTTGCTTCACCGGGAGACATTTGAGCAACAACCCAGGCAGCTTGCTTTGCAGCCCGAGGCGTCCAGAAGCCTTCCACGATCCCGGCTTTCAACTCCATGGGCACGATACACGGCTCTTTGCCGTTACGGTAAAGTGTTCGCATAACCCGGACTGAACCAACCGCTGTCTGGTAGGTTTTATAACTGCGCAACACCTGCTTATAAGTGATCCCGCTGACCTCAATAGCTGGGGTATCAATATCAAGCTCAGCCAGCGCCTCTGCTAAAAAATCTTGCTGAGCTTGATTAAAGAGAGCATTAACGGTCTGCTCAAACTCTTCAAAGTGCCTGATAGGATTGCCAGACTCTCGCAGAGCCTGCAATTGGTGGCCTAACCGTTGAATCGCATCACAAGAAATGGTGGCGGCTTCAGTCCGTAGCTGACATACTTCCATGGGGCGGCCTCTCACTGGCAAGGTGTTGTGTGCTATCAA
The DNA here is from genome assembly GCF_025643335.1 of Endozoicomonas sp. Mp262. Taxonomy (NCBI): domain Bacteria; kingdom Pseudomonadati; phylum Pseudomonadota; class Gammaproteobacteria; order Oceanospirillales; family Endozoicomonadaceae; genus Endozoicomonas; species Endozoicomonas sp. Mp262. The sequence continues at coordinate 3,633,671 of NZ_CP092489.1, forward strand.
CATCATACCTGTGATTGGCTGCCTTCTGTTTAAGCATTGAAAAAATAGCTGCCTACTACTTTCCCCGGTTGGCAAGCTGAAGAAGCTCGGTCAATTTGAGACTTTCACCCAACTTGTTTTGCTCTTTTGTTTATATCTCTCAGCCGTAAATTCTTGGAGTAATGATGTTTTGGAGACTCTAATTATTAAAGATGAAGTTGGTAGAATATTTATCGCTAAGCGTGAGAGATCCAATATCAGTTTTAACGGGTCTGAGTACAGTGAAGTGTATTTCTTATATGACTATAGCACCCATGAATTTATCACTAGAGTTGATAATGGGGAAGTTAAAGAGGAAAAAGGGTTTCTCTTTTTTAGCGGTGTGCTCCCATCTCCGCTTTTACAATTCAAACTTGAAGTATTAACTTGCTGGGATGGTGATCCTTTCCCGTCGTAGACTATGCCGTTACTTCAAGGCTGTTGCCTAACAATTTACATCAATCCACCTAACAAGTGCATGGTGTGGGACGCTCACTGCGTTCGCGCCCCGCATACAGGTGTTAAGCTTCAAAGTATTTCCACTGTACTATGCTTAGATTCTTTTTGAGATCCTGAAAATTGAAAAGAATTTTATTTTTAGCTGTGTTGATGTTTCTAATTCCACACTATAGCTTTGGTGATGGGGACTGCATAATTTGTATGGAAGTTATTGAAGACGGTGAGTGCCGAACGTTGGAGTGCTTCCACTCTCACCACAAGGATTGCATAAAAAAATGGTTGAAAATAAAACCATTGTGTCCCATCTGTAATTTTAATGTGATCACTGGTGAATATGGACTTGATGAATCAGAAGAGTTGGAGCTTGATGAATCAGAAGATTCAGGGTTTGAGGAATCAGAGTCAGAAGATTCGGGGGGTGATGAATCAGAGTCAGAAGATTCGGGGGGTGATGAATCAGAATTAGAAGAGTCAGGGCCTGATGAATCAGAAGAATTAGAATCAAGATGCCCTATAGGGTGCATCATCATGTGATTATAATGAAAAAGTAGAGGGCTGTATTCAGTCTCTTTGCCTGGTTCTGGAATATGAATCAGCGCTATCCCGTCATTTTGATCAACAAGTCTAACAAGAGCGATAGTTTTATGCGTTGGTTCTATTCCTGCGTACTCAAATACAGGCGATTAAATAAACAGGTTTCTGCTGCCCTGTTTGCGGTGTAGAGGGTTGCCGGTCGATTGCTACCCCGGCGTAGGCGGCCAGTATCAATCAGTAATCCGCCCTTTAGGAAGCGGTTTCTGATAGAGCGCATAGGAGGTGACTTTTCCAAAATGGCAGAGAAGACTTTCTTGATATCCGATAATACAAACTCATCAGGAAGCAGGTAGATGGGAACCGAGCTGTACTGAACTTTATTCTTCAGGCGTAACCAGGCTTCCTGAACAAGTGATTCGTGGTCATAAGCCAGGGGGGCTGCTGTCTTTCCTGCGGTAACATTCAGCCATTGTGAGTCATCAGAATAATCCGCCTCATTGCCATTGAGCAGTCCATAGTAAACCACTGTTAAAGACCATCCCCGGGAATCCCGGTTGCTATCACCAATGGTAACAACCTGCTCCAGGTAGGATGGTGAGTGATTGGTTGCGTAAGAGAGTAGACGTTTGGCTGTAGCATCAAGGCTGTCATCATGGTCAGGCTCAATCCGGCCTGAGGGCAAGACAAGCGCCGAGCCTGAGGGCGTGGTTTTTTTGCGGGTAAGAATCTGTAGTTGCTCATCATGCAAGCGGAAGACCACCAGGTCAACGGAAATGAGTGCGGTGCCGAGATGCATGCGGTTATTCCTCTTGCCCGGTTTGGTTGAGGACTCTTTCAGGCTGGGAGCCAAGTGTCAGTCGCCTTGAATCGTGAATAAATGACAGTGCCCAGGAGTGACTTTGCTGGGATAATGAACTATATTCACTATGATAGTAAACCTTGTTCCTTTTGTCTTCATCTCTCTGTCAAGGCGGGAATTTCTCATGATAATCATCGGGCCACCTGAGCGGGTTGTGGCATTTGATATTGATGCACAAAATTGCTTTACCCCGTTATGCCCTGATGAATTGCCTGTGCCTGGTGGCCATGAAATTGTGCCGGAATTGAACCGGCAGGCTCTATTGGCGGGCTGGCGAGTCGGGTCGAAAGACGCCCATTCTCCACATTCTATTTGGGTGGCTGATAAAAAATGTCCTCAGCTTACTGCTATTGAAGGCTATGAAAACCTGGACGTACGCTGGAATCTCCATGCAGTGCCGGGTACTTATGGTTTTGACTTGTTGGAAGGGCTGCCAGCTGTTGCCAGTTATGATTTTTTTATCTGGAAAGGCGTGGAGCCGGATATGCACCCCTATGGGGCCTGTTACCATGATCTGGCCTGCAAGAGAAGTACCGGGATTATTGAGTTTTTGCAAAACAATCAGATTGATACGGTTATTGCCGGGGGGCTGGCGTTGGATTTTTGTGTCAAGGTCACTGTTTTTCAGTTACTGGAGGCGGGATTCAGGGTGATTGTAAATCGTGGGGCAACACGCAGTTTGCTTCAGGATACAGGGGCGCGGGCGTTGGTCGAAATGACCGCTGCGGGTGCTGAATTTGTTGAACACTCTGGTCAGTTGCAATTTAAGGCTGGTCAGCGAGAGGGGGTCTGAAGGAGTTGTTATGCAGGATCCTATAATTCAGTCACTGCTGGATACCGATCTTTATAAATACACTATGCAGCAGTCGATGGTTCGGCGCTACCCTGGCGCGACGGCTAAAATGGCGTTTCGGAGCCGGGGGCATCTGCCTATTAATCTTTCCCTGGTTGAGTTGCGTAGAGAAATTGAATGTTTGGGGGAGCTAAGGTTATCAGATCAAGAGCTTAACTGGCTTGCCGGGCTGCCTTATATTTCAGGGCAGTTTCTGGATTATTTAACCACATTTCGTTTGGATCCGGGCGCAGTAATGCTGGCCTTTCGGGGTGGCCAGCTTGATATTGAAATTAATGGTAACTGGGCCAGCATTACTCATTTTGAAATATTTCTTCTTTCTATTATCAGTGAGTTGCATTGCCGTAATACCTATGGTCTTGATGGAGAGTATGATGTTGAGCAACAGGGTCGTGACAGGCTGGAGCAAAAGCTGCTTTGCCTGAATAGCTTGAAAAGCCGGTCAGGTTTTGAGGGATTTCAATTTGTTGATTTTGGTACCCGCCGCCGGTATTCACGGGTTTGGCAGGAGCATGTAGTGAGGCAGTTTCAGGCGAGGGCATCTGAATTTTTCGCAGGCACCAGTAACCTGGATTTGGCGCGCCGATTGGGATTGATGCCGGTGGGCACCATGGCCCATGAATGGCTCCAGTCTCATCAGGTGCTTGGTCAGTCGCTGCTTTCCAGCCAGAAGGATGCCTTGAAAGTATGGTTGCAGGAGTATCAGGGGCAGTTGGGGATTGCCCTGACTGATACCATTAGCATGAATGCTTTTCTTCGGGACTTTAATGGTGAGCTGGCCCGGGCTTATGCGGGTGTCAGGCATGACTCTGGTGATCCCGTAGCCTGGGGTGAACAGGCACTGGCACATTATCGGGCGCTGGGCATTGATGCCAGGGATAAAATGCTGGTATTCAGCGATAAGCTGGATCTGCAGCGGGCTATTGAAATATATAGCCACTTCAAGGGGCGGATTAATGTGAGCTTTGGTATTGGGACCTATCTGACGAATGATATGGGGTATCAGGCGCCGAATATTGTTTTGAAGTTGGTTGAGGTCAATGGCCTGCCGGTGGCAAAGCTGTCCGATAGCCCGGGTAAAACCATGTGCCAGGATGCCGACTTTATCAGTCGGCTAAAAACAACGTTCCAATATCGACAGGCGTCTTGAAGAGAACTAGAGGGGGAGTGGGTGGTGGATCAAATGTGTGCTTTTGCTTGAATATTTACCCAAACTCCGCCTCATCTCATAGGCTTTATGATGACTTTACTGTCTTTTACTGGATAAAAGTTTGTAGATCAGAGGGTTTACCTGAATCAGGGTGGATTCCTTGCTTTTCAGTATTCGCGTTATAACTTCCTCTTTTATCAATTACCTGAATCCGTGATTTCTTGATTTGCCCGGCAGTTTTGAAAATGTGCTGATTAATTTTTTCCTTTGAAAATAACTCGGGTTATTGATTGAAGTGTTTTTATGTCGTTTTTAAGCATAAATGCTGATCAAAATATCATCAAACTTGAAGACAGGTTGAAAGAAGCCCTACCGTTATCAATACAGTACTTTCTCATTTATGGCATTTTTTTCTATCTCGCTATTCAATCAACAAAGTGCATGCTGGCTTATTAATTGATGGAAAGACCTGAAACCAGGACAGTAACGACCAAAGCGTAGCCGGTATTGATGTCCTTTTTTCAGAAGACGGGCAGCCAGGTAGATGAGTTCCTGTATCACGGTTTTTAACCGGCGTCGTTTGGCTTTATGACGTACCGGCGCATCTGGCCCGAGCAAGCAACTCTGCCCCATGTAGCGCAGAATGTTATAGACCAGTGCACCCAAACACATCACCAGGTCGTTGGTGTCAAACTTGCCTGAAGGCAGGCGCTCTAAATCCATATCAGTCTTCAACTCACTGTGAAACTGCTCGCTGGTCGCATGATCCTCATAAAGATTAATGATCTGATCATCGCTGTAGTCAGCTTCGCTGAGTGTTGTCCACCATCCTTCCAGCTCATAATCGGGTGTCAGAAATCTCTGCCCTACAGTATCAGTGGTACGCTTGATAATGCGAATAATCAGACGCTGGTTACCATAGTTGGTTTCATAGACGGTTGAGAGTGTCGCATAACTCTTTCCTGGACGCGACTCCTCCCATTTGACTTGCTTTTCTTCAAAAATGGGGAGCCAGTGTTCCTTGGTGTGATACTTTCTTGGGTTGAGCTTGATAATGTGATTCACACCTTTGAACCCGGCGATTTCCCGGCGCGATTCCTCAGCATCGTGGCCACTATCAAGGCGAACCAGAATAGGCGCTCGGGTCAAACGTCGGCTGCGGTGCAGCACTGCTTGTAAAAAGCCAATAAAATCATTCTGGGAGTGCTGAGAGCCTGGGCGTAATTCACATCCCAGGCACCAGCCTTCGCAGCCAAAGTAAGCGGCAATAGGGGCATAACCAAAGAATTTTTTATACGTGTACTCGACCCCCTCCTTTTTGGTATTGCTGTTATCCATAGGGAATACGTCGATATCCAGTGGTATGTGCTGCTTCTTATCGAGTTTTTTCGGAAGGGGTGTGACGGGCACCTGAAGATTAACCAGGACATCGGTAAGGCTGTCCTCGATGAAAGGAATCAGTTGGGCGGCATCTTCATTGAAACGCTGTCTTAAGCGGCTGGCTGAAGGCATTTGTTTAATGCCCATTGCCAACCGGAACCAGTCGTTATCCCGGTTATTATCAACATTATCAAAATCACTTTTACCCTGAGCCAGTTGGCCGCAGTAAGCTCTGATCAGGTCGATATGAGTGATACGGTGCCTTTTTTTTATTTTGCGCAGGGATTTGCTTAACGCTGTCTTTTTGTTGAGTGCATGACCAACGAAATAAAGCCCTGCGACCGGTGTATAAAATTCCGTCTGTGATTGTTCAATTTTCAGTTTCACAAAAATGCACCCAGGTGGTGAAAATTAGAGTGGGTGCATTTTAACTTGGAACTTACGTTTTGTGGTTGATCCAGAGGAGTTGGGCTACAGTGAACTCACGGATTCAGGAATTATTTTTTCAATTTATAGGCTCTCATGGTGCTATTTTTAGAAAGCTGCCCACAGTGTTGAGGCCTGATAATGTTTAAAAAACACAAGCGCATCAAAAGATTTAAAAAAACATCTAACAGAATCAATGGGTTTAACTTCATAATATTTTTTTTATTTTTAATGATAATCTCTCTGGTTAAAGCAAATCCACCCGCTCCAGGAGATTTTAAATTATTAGTGCTAACTGGTGATAGTGAGCGACAAGGAGTTGGATTGGAAGAAATGTCTTTTGAAAATGCAAAAAAAATAACATATGCACTTACTGCGAATAAAAAATGGAATAGAACAATTGCCGTATTTATAGCTAATTTTTTTGATAATAAAAAAACAGGTCATGATGTTATTGGTGAAGAAATGGGGAGTATTTACAAAAACATGAAAAAATTATTTGATACCACATCTCTTCCTGTTTATGTGACGGGTATTAATTTGCTTTTTGATATATTTTATGATGACTTACTGCCTATAATGCTGACCATTTCAAATATGCAGGGTCTCATGGATAATCTGTTATCTCTTCCTGGTGATAGTGGTAATAATGATAAAACTGATGCTTTGATTTGGTTAGACAAAGATAAGCAGTTGGCTAATATTGAAAAGGATTTAGAATCTCAACTAGCTGTAATGTATACAAAATGTGAGAAGCATTTTAAAGAATTAATGCAATCTCATATGGGTAAAAGGTATTATCCTTTTCTTCAAGATATGAATCTGGAATCGAATCATCCATGTTTGCGCTTAATCGAAGTATATGGACAAATGATGATCGATGGTGTGTTAGGTATTCCATCTTTATTTTATCAGCTTCCCAGTCTTGATGAAATTACCCCACCCTTAAAAAGGTTTGGTGAAATTATCCGTAATAGAATGTTGTTATCTCAAGATAGTCAGTGCGGCAGTGAAAAATGTCTGGAACAAAATATGATCACTATTGTGGCATTTACTAATGCAGTTCGGTCTAAGTTGGATGGTCTTGCCAGAATGGTTAGGTCTAGTGCAGTGGCTGAAGCTCGTCATGGAGAAGATGTCGTAGCACAGTTAACTAAAGTGAAAGATTTATTTGAAGAAAAACAAAAAAATATAGAAGAAAAAAATGCTCAACAAATGAAGGAGTTAAAAGGCGATATCAAAAAACTGCATGAAGAATTAAAAAAAGAAAAGTCAAGGTCGACTAGTCTTTTGCATCAATTAATAGAGGTTAAAGAAATGTATAAAGCTAATGAAAGGGAGTTGGAATTGGCGAAGTCTATGTTTGGATTAAATGCAGAATCATTTGAAGAGCTGTCAGAGGGGGTTAGAAATACCCGCTATGATGGTGTTTGTTCCTGGAAAATAGAAAATTTTGAATTGCGTAGAAAAGCTGCAAGTGGCGTAAAAAAAAGGGGGGTGACCTATATGGAGAGCCATCCTTTTTACACAAGCAGGGATGGTTACAAAATGTGTGTGCAACTACATTGCAATGGTTCGGATAATAAAGGAAGAAGTATTTCAATATGGATTGTTGTGATGAGAGGTAAATTTGATTCCTGTCTGGATTGGCCTCTTAGGGCTGAAATTAAATTTGAAATTTTAAGCCAAAATAGAAGAGAGGATAAAGATTACATTAAAACCTTTCAGTCGGATCCTAAAAATGCTTCCTTCAAAAAACCAAGAATAGATAGAAACAAAGCTTATGGTATTAGCAAATTCTGTTCTTTTGAAAAATTAAGGGAAGGCAGCTTGTTATTAGATGGATCGTTATACATTAGAGTCACTGTTACTCCTGGAGAAAGTGAGGAAACAGTTGTGGATCATCCTTTGCACCATGGCTTAGAGTCATCAGGCAGCAATAGACTGGGAAATATCGACGATCATGATGAAGAGGCTAGCACTACTCAGCTTCAAACAAGTGATAAGTAGGTCATAGTTTGGTTTCAAATAAACTGGATGTTCGGCCAGTACGAGAAATCTACTTCTTGATCTAACGATCAGATAGCTATTGAATGATACATTTACTCTATTATAAAGAGAGTACTGGTCTTTAAATCCCTCTCCCTATGAAGTACGTCACTACAATCACTGATGAAGCTGTTTTATTAACTTTGAAATTCGCCAAACACTACGGACCTCTGAGATGTATAAGGGAAAGAGCCCATAGCCTTTTATTGAGCAATCGTGGCTTTACCCTTGAGCAAATTGCCGAAATACTTGAAATTAGATATCAAACTGCTTCTCAGTGGATTGATGATTGGGAAGAATATGGTATTCGTGCCTTGTACAAGGGGCATGGTGGCGGTAGGCCGTGCATATATGACGAATCCGAAGTGCAACGCATAAAAGAATTAGTGGCTGAAGAGCCTCGTCGCTTATCGTATGTCAAATCCAAGATCGAGGATGAAACCGGTAAATCTTCATCAAAAATTACTCTGGCAAACATTGTAAAAAAGCAGGGCTGGTTTACAAAAGACTCCGTAAATCATGCAAACATAAACGGGACGAAGAGCAATTCCATGACTGTAAAACTGCTCTGAAAGATGCCCAGGAAGCCGAGAGCAAAGGGTTAATCAATTTATTTTATTTTGATGAGTCCGGCTTTACCCAGGAACCTTGTGTGCCATACGGTTGGCAGGAAAAAGGAAAGCAGCTCAGAATACCATCAGTCAAAAGTAAACGCATCAACGTACTGGGGTTTATGAACCGAAGCTGTGAGCTATTTCATTATCCTGTTGTGGGTTCAGTGAATAGCGATACGGTGATTGCGGCCTTTGATGACTTTGCAGAGAAAATGGCAGATGAAAAATACAGCTCAAATGATCGTTACACGGTAGTTATGGTGGATAATGCCAGCATTCACACCAGCAAAAAGTTTTGTGCCAGAATTGATGACTGGATGATTGAAAAGAAATTGCTGGTCTGCTTTCTGCCAACATATTCACCTGAGCTCAACCTGATTGAAATCCTGTGGAGGAAAATAAAGTATGAATGGCTCAACCTCTTGTCAATCAAGAGCTTTGCGGAATTTGAAAAAGAAGTTGAACGGGTGCTTTTTTCATTTGGAGAGGAGTATATGATCTCATTTTCTAATACTGTCCGACTGGATGGTTAAATTATTCGAAAGCAATCTATACACTACTTACGTATGACGACATTGAAGCGAAAGACCTTAAGCTGACATCAGACAAAAAAGAAGAACAATCAGATGATGACGAATTTGAAGACGCAAGTGATCAGCTGTTTGAAAATCGAGGGGCTGGCACGAGTGCTGCTACGCTTTAATCTCATCCCTCTGAGCAACCAGTATCCAGAGGTTACTCGAATGGCCTGACTGCCGCGGACAAAAGTCTATCCGTAAGGTTTCACCATTGGGCAACGATATTTGCGGCAGTCTACTTTTTTGACTTGACCTGAAAGGAAGGTTGTGGATAATACGCTGCATCCAGGCACGACGCCTGTTTTTATGGCGGACCCTGTCGGTCCCCCCGCAATGATTAGCTGTGAACCCCGCCAGGCCCGGAAGGGAGCAACGGTAGCAGTGAAATCATGTGCCGGGGTGTTGGCTGGCAGGGGACGTCTCCAAATCTTCCAATCGTCCCTCCAGTCGTGCATTCTCTCGACATCTCCGTTAGCATAGTTAATCATTCTTTACTGCCAGGCTGGCTCTTGATCCATTGCTTAATGGGTTTAAAGTGATATTTCTGCGTACTCAGGCTGTTTTGGGTGGTTTTTCCGGGTTCTTTTGATATTGGTTAGTCTCAGTTATCGACTTATGCCAAAAGAATCCAGGACAGTGGTATAACTTTTAAGCTGTTGAATGAGGGGTGTTAAAGCGTTTATGGGCTATCAGGTTCTTGCACGTAAGTGGCGGCCGCGATCGTTTGCCGAACTGGTTGGACAGACCCATGTCCTTCAGGCTTTGGTTAATGCCCTGGACCAGAATCGCCTGCATCATGCTTATCTGTTCACTGGCACCCGGGGTGTGGGCAAAACCACTATTGCCCGGATCTTTGCCAAATGCCTGAATTGTGAGTCAGGGGTCAGTTCTACCCCCTGTGGTGAGTGTCCTGCCTGTCGAGAAATCGATGAAGGTCGTTTTGTAGATTTGATCGAGGTGGATGCGGCTTCCCGGACCAAGGTGGAAGATACCCGGGAGTTACTGGATAATGTTCAATACGCGCCCACTCGTGGCCGCTACAAGGTTTATCTGATTGACGAAGTGCATATGCTGTCTACCCACAGTTTTAATGCACTGCTAAAAACCCTTGAAGAGCCCCCTCCCCATGTTAAATTTCTGCTGGCCACTACAGACCCGCAAAAACTCCCTGTAACCATTCTTTCCCGCTGTCTGCAATTTGCCCTTAAGAATATGACTCCGGAGCGTATTGTGGGTCATCTGGAAGCGGTGTTGGCAGGCGAGGATGTAAAGTACGATCAGCCTGCTCTCTGGCAGTTGGCCCGTGCTGCGGATGGCAGTATGCGCGACGCCCTTAGTCTCACAGACCAGGCTATTGCCTTTGGTAATGGCCGTGTCAATGAGTCAGAGGTCAGTGTTATGCTGGGTACCATTGACCAGGGGCAGGTCATGAAAATGGTTCAGGCTTTGGCTTCTGCATCGGCGGTGGATATATTGAATGCCGTTTCCGGTCTTGCTGAATTTGCCCCGGACTATTTATCGGTGCTGGATGATATGCTGTCTGTGCTGCACCGTGTGGCCATTGCCCAGGCGGTGCCCGAGGCGGTGGATAATAGCCAGGGTGACCGGGCGCAGGTATTACAACTGGCATCAGCGATGACTGCGGAGGATGTACAGCTTTATTATCAGGTGGGCCTGGTGGGCAAGAAGGATTTGTCACTGGCTCCGGATCCCCGTAGTGGTTTTGAAATGGCCATGCTGCGTATGCTGGCTTTTCGTCCTGATGTGGGGCCGGTAGAGGGAAGTTGTGTTTCCGGACAGGGGCGGGAGCAGCAAGTGGCTTCCGAGGTTAATGATCCGGTGCCAGCAGCTGAACCAGAACCTGACCCTGGACAATCCACGGGGAAGGCAGAGACTGTTCCGTCGGATCATCATATTGCCGAGGCTGAATCTAAAGCGGAGGAGAAAGTTCCGGAGCCGTTGCCGGTTAGGGAGGAAATCCCGCTGTCAGCCTATGATGACCTGGAGCCAGCGGGGATGTCTGCTCCTGAAGCTTATAATGATGCAGGTACTCCTCTGGCTGTTCAGTCCGAGGCTGAAATAATGATGCCTCCTCCAGCCGTTGGTGAAGAGGTGCATATTGAGGCGGGTTCCGGCTATATTGCGCCTGATGTGCGTCTTGCAGAGGGACAAAGGGTTGAGCTCGGTCAGCTTGATCCGGGGCACTGGATTGCTGTTTTCAGAAGTCTCTCCCTGGGTGGGGTGACGGGTACTATTGGTTCTCATTGTGAGTATGTAGAGCAAAGCAATGATGAACTCAGGTTAAGGCTTGATAGTCAAAGAAGCACTCTGTATAACGAGATGCACCGGGGACGTATTGAACAGGTTTTATCTGATTATTTCGGTAGACCCTTGAAATTACACGTCGATATTGGTGTTATTCAGACTGAAACCCCGGCAGGGTGGCGTGAGCGAAAAATCAGGGAGCGATTGCAGCAGGCCAGGGACAGTATTTATAGTGACCCTTATGTACAGGGGTTGGTGACGGATTTTTCTGCCAATGTGTTGGAACAAAGTATTGTACCCATTGGTGATGTAATAAACTGATTTAGCCGTCTGTTCCGAAACTGTTTTTCGGTACGGACTTCTGGTTGTCAATCAAGGAAATGGAGAGGTTGTAATGTTTAAAGGCGGTATGGGCAACCTGATGAAGCAAGCCCAGAAAATACAGGAAGATATGCAGAAGGTTCAGGAAGAGCTGGCCAATGCGGAAGTGGTGGGCGAATCTGGCGCGGGTATGGTGAAGATCACCATGACCGGGCGTCATGATGTCAAGCGGGTCTGGATTGATCCTGATCTGCTCCAGGAAGATAAGGAAATGCTGGAAGATTTGTTGGCTGCTGCCGTCAATGATGCAGTGCGTCGTGTTGACAGCAACAATAAAGAAAGAATGTCTGAAATGACATCAGGCATGGGATTGCCTGACGGTTTCAAGATGCCGTTCTAGGCAGACTGCTTCTAAAGGGATATAGCGATTACTTATGTTTAGTCCTCGAATCAGGGAGTTGATGGAAGCGCTTCGCTGTTTGCCTGGGGTAGGGCCTCGCTCTGCCCAGCGAATGGCATTGCACTTGCTGGAGCGTGACCGGGACGGTGCCCGGCGGTTATCCCGGGCGCTTGCTGATGCTGAAGAACATGTGGGGCGCTGCCAGTCATGCCGTACGCTTTGTGAGGATGCGCTCTGTCAGATCTGTAGCAGTTCGGCCCGGGATGGCTCTATGCTATGTGTTGTGGAGAGTCCTTCTGATGTGTTGGCCTTTGAGCAGGCTGGCGGGTTTTCAGGCCGTTATTTCGTGCTTATGGGGCGGTTGTCCCCTATTGATGGCATTGGTCCGGCAGAAATTGGTGTGGATAAGCTGCTTGAGCGGATTCATGGGGAGCAGGTCTCTGAAGTGATACTGGCTACCAATGCTACCGTTGAGGGTGAGGCCACTGCCCATTATATTGCTGAAGAGCTAAAGGGGGCAGGGGTTGAAGTGAGCAGGATTGCCCATGGTGTGCCCTTGGGTGGAGAGCTGGAATTCGTTGACGGCGGAACGCTGGCTCATGCCCTTGCCGGACGTAGAAAGGTTTAGTGGTTTTTTTAAGCAATAAAAAAAGGAGACATTAAGTCTCCTTTTCTATATTGGTCGGAGCGAGAGGATTTGAACCTCCGACCCCCACAACCCCATTGTGGTGCGCTACCAGGCTGCGCTACGCTCCGATGGCTTTGAATTATCCATAATTCAGGGGGTTATGCAAGTTCTGGTTTTTATGTGTTTACAGGACGTGAGATTTCTTCAAAATAAAGTGCCCGGAAAACACTTGCCTTATCATTATGCGGGTGTGTATGGGCCAAAAGCAGAGCGAGGTGAGGGAGTCGAAGAATTTATACCGGGGTTGGAGAGTGTTGACAAAAAAGCCTGGCAGGAGGTTCTGGAAATAAACACTATTGCACCATTAATGCTAACCCGTGCGCTGCTGCCATGTATTGAACAGGGTGCCGGGAAGAAGGTTTTGTTTATCTCATCTATGCTAGGTTCCATCGAAGGTAATAACCTGGGTGGAGGGTATATGTATAACTCTTCGAAAGCAGCACTGAACATGGTTGGCAAGAGCTTGTCTGTTGACTTGCTGGATAAGGGTATCACAGTTGCAATGGCACATCCCGGTTGGGTTAAAACTGAGATGGGGGGGCCCAATGCCGAGATCACCGCGAAACAATCTGCCGAAGGGCTGAGAGCCATCATTGATAAAATGGAGCTGGGCAGTACGGGGCGCTTCTGGAATTACGATTGTACAGAGATGGCATGGTAAAGAGTTGACTGATTATGAAGCTAATTTATAAGTATGTTTTATTGGCCTTGGGTCTGTTCGCAATAGCAGCTTGCAGTCCACCTAAGGATTCTGTCACACCAGATGTCCCATCAGATAAACCGCAAAGTGCTATAGAAAGTCAGGGTTCGGGAAAAACAGCTATTGAAAAGACCAGGCCGGTTGTTAGCCTCAATACCTCAATGGGTAATATTGTTATAGAGTTTGATCCTGTCAAGGCGCCAATAACCGTCAAAAACTTTTTGGGCTATGTTGAAGGTGGATACTACGACGGACTGATTTTTCACCGTGTGATCCCGGGGTTTATGATTCAGGGTGGTGGAATGAAGGACGATATGGCCAGTGCCAGCCCGGGCAAAGCCATTAAAAATGAGTCAGATAACGGCCTGAGTAATATGCGGGGAACCATTGCCATGGCCAGAACCAGTGATCCTGATAGTGCAACATCACAGTTTTTTATCAACCAGGCAGATAACACTTTTCTTGATTATAAGCCGGGTAAGCCGGGTTATGCTGTGTTTGGCCATGTTATTTCAGGTATGGATGTGGTTGATAAAATCGCTAAAGTGGATACCGGGTATAAAAAAGGCCACAGTGATGTGCCTGAGAAAGCTGTGTTTATTACCAAGGTTGCAATTATAAAGGCCGGGTCTGATCCTGAGGCGGTGGAAGAGTAGGCTGACTGCGCGTTGCCGGCGAAAGGAAACTGTCACAAAAGGCGTTTTTTCAAATTCTTGGTACTCTTAGTGTCCTTTGTGGTTCCAAAAAAACAGCCCATTGGGCTGAGTCTTTTGCGGTATTCTTGAGACGCCGGGAACGGGTTTTTGTTATATCACTTAGCGGGCCTGTTTTCTTTTTCTTGCTAACTGAAATGGAGTATCTGCCTTGGAGCAGGCGTTGAGTATTCGGGCAATTGTAAAAATACTAAGGGAAGAGGCCAGAGCCAGTAGGCAGCGCCGCTTGTTGGTCCTATCGGGTTCACAGCGCTGGTGTTTTGAACAGGCAGAAAGCGCTATCAATGAGATAGACCTTCAATCCATGCTCTGGGTCGGTGGTGAGCCTGGCCTGCCGGTAAAGACCATTCAGCCCTGCCAGGCTAAACAATGGCTGGGACAGGAAACTGACCTGATTGTCATTAATGCCTGGGCTGGCTTTGATGTGGATGCCTTCGGTGCCTTAAGTGGCACTGTAAAAGCAGGAGGGCTATTGTTATTACTAACGCCGCCCCTGCATCAATGGCATCGTTTTAATGATCCCGAGCATCAGCGCATTGCCGTTTATCCCGAGGGTGAAGCGGCTGTTTCCGGGCGCTATCTGGCGCGTCTGGCCCGGCTTATTAATGGTGGGCAAGGATTATCTTATCTAAGCGAAGACGGTGGCCTTTATGTGGATCAGCCGGAAATTAGAACCCCAGCCAATTACAGCGACGCTCAAGGCTGTATAACCAAGGGGCAGGCCAGTGCTGTTGAGGCAATAAAGAAAGTAGCTCAAGGCCATAGGAAAAGACCTCTGGTTTTGACTGCCGACCGAGGTCGGGGAAAAAGTTCAGCACTGGGTATTGCTGCGGGCCAGTTAATACAGGAGGGCATTAAAAAAATTATTGTAACGGCACCCTCTCTGGTGGCAGCTGAGCAAGTGTTTTGTCATGCGGCCGGGGTTCTGCAAATCCCGGATGGACAAAAAAATGAAGTTCTGTGGCAAGGGGGGCAGATTATTTTTCGGGCGCCCGATGAACTTATTCGATCCAGGGACGCCTGTGATTTGTTGCTGATTGATGAAGCGGCAGCCATTCCCGCCTCGTTGTTACAAAAGCTATTAATGTCCTATTCCCGTACTGTTTTTTCCTCCACTATCCATGGCTATGAGGGCACGGGACGGGGGTTTGCGGTTCGATTTCGTAAAATCCTGAATCAATTGACACCGCAATGGCGGGCCATGCATATAGAGGAACCTGTACGATGGGCATTGGGCGACCCCCTGGAAACATTTACCTTTGATGCCCTTATGCTAAAGGCTATGCCTGCAACCCGTGATGAATTATCGATCATGCAGGAACAGGGATATCGATTTGAAAAGCTGGATCGAGATCAGTTAGTGGGTAATGATCGTTTATTAAGTGAGCTGTTTGGCCTTTTAGTGCTTGCCCATTATAAAACCCGGCCATTTGATTTAAGGCACCTGCTGGATGGCTCCAATATAGAGATCTATGCCTTACGGGCTGGCGAGCATATTCTGGCAACGGTACTTGTTGCCATGGAAGGAATGATTGAATCAGCGCTGGAGAAGCCTATCTGGCTGGGTCAGCGAAGGATTAGAGGCCATTTGATACCTCAATCCCTAAGCAATCATGTGGGTATTAGTTCAGCTGTATTTTTAAAGGGGGCCAGGGTTATACGGATTGCAGTACATCCTGACTTCCAGCGACAGCAACTGGGCTTGCGATTGCTTGAAGGGGTTTGCAGGGAGTTAAGTCAGCGAAAGATTGATTATATAGGGAGTGTATTCGGTGCTACACCGGAATTGCTGGCCTTCTGGAAAAGGGCTGGACTTATGCCGGTTCGACTGGGGCTGAATAGGGAAGCGTCCAGTGGAGTTCATTCCGTGATGATGCTGAAACCGCTTTCTGAGGCTGGGTTGACTATGACCTCCCAGGCCAGGGAGCGCTTTTCAGAGCAGTTCAGCTACTTATTATCCGATGTGCTCGGGAATCTTGAAGCGGATATTGTATTGCCTCTGCTTAAGGGGCTTCAGAAAGATAGTGGTCACCTGACAGATATGGACCGGCAGGATATTCAATCATTTGTGCAGGGAGCAAGGCTTTACGAATGTTGTATTGCTGCAATAAAAAAAATTGTCTGGCAAGTGCTTTCAGGCAGGCAGTCTGGTCTTGCACTAGAGCGTTTCGAAGAAGAGCTGCTGGTGGTAAAAGTGTTGCAAAATAAATCCTGGACCGGGACTGCCCGTTTGCTGGAGTTAAAAGGGAAAAAACAGGCGCTGTCCTCCTTAAGAAAGGCGCTCGGTCATTGGCAGCAGTGGGAGGTAAAGGGGGAATAGGAACTCATACTACCCCCATTAACCACTCCCTGTATCTTTATTCTCTTTATCAGGTTTTTCTGCTTTTTGAGAAGGGCGTGGCAGTGGGTCAATGGTATAGGCCTGGTGGATGCGATAGGTCACTGAGCAGCCACCACTGGGTAAGTCCTTGAGAAGGGCATTGATCCCGCCCTGATTTTGGGTCCAGGTAAAATCAGCGGCTTTTCTGATTTCCTGCCACTGGGGGTTTTCGGATTTAAAGGAAGTGCAATCAGTGGGGAAGGTTGAGCCTACCAGGCTATAGGCCAGACAGCGACGTCCAAATTTAATAAAGGTGGTGTTTTTCCAGATACTGTCTTTATCCTTTCCCCAGGTGGCCATGACGCTGAAACTTCGGTTATTGAAATAACCGGTTGAGGCCACACCTTCGCCATTCTCTGACAGACCTTTAAACTCTTCCAATATGGCTGAATCACACCGGTTAAACCCGGCCTTATGGGCCATGGACAGAAGATCGGTGGCGCTGGCTGGCAGTGATAAAGGGAATATTGTTAGCAAGGCCAGTAGAATGCCGATCCGTGGCATAGTGAATTCCTCTGCTGTATCCACTATCAGATTATCAGTCCTGTATATTGGAGACAACCGTGTACCGGAAGTTAATAAGTACCCAGCCTGATGAAATCCTATATTTCTGACTACTTGCTCAGATGCGCTGCTTCGTTGCAACTCTGGTTACATAGGCCAACTATGCGCCCGTCGTTGCGCCTTGCATCACACCTAATCAATCAGCCAGAAATATAGGATTTCATCAGGCTGGGTACTTAGCGATTAAAAATGGGGTTGATAGATATTATTAAATTTATTAATTTCTACCAACAAATTATAGTGACGCCATTCATTACTTTTCAGGAGTAGATATTGATGGAACGTTTTACCGTTTTTGGTCGCCCCGGTTGTGGTTTTTGTGTCCAGGCCAAAACTGTTCTTGAGAGAAAGGGACTGCCTTTTCGTTATGTGGATATTCACGAGGAAGGCCTGACCGCTGAAGATCTGGAAAAGACAATAGGCAAGCCGGTGAAAACCGTACCACAGGTGTTTCATGGCCAGCAATATATCGGTGGCTTTCAGGAACTGGATGCTTACCTGAAAGAACTGGCATAGGTTATTTTTCAATGCTTGAGAATGGGGAGTGGCAGCCTATACTGCTCCCCATTCCCCATTCCCCATTCCCCATTCCCCATTCCCCATTCCCCATTCCCCATTCCCCATTCCCCATTCCCCATCACCCATCACTCACCTCAGCACTTTCATACCGATAAATTCTGGAATGTGGATTGTCACTGATTTTAACCAGTCTGGCATCGCTTCGCTGTAGTCTCTCTTGCTTTGCCAGGGGGTCAAATGGGCGAATCCGGTTGAATTCAGGCAGTGGCTCTCCGGGAGCCAGTGTTAGAAATAGCGGTAAGGGTGTGTTTATTTGCCCGGGATAACGTTTTTTATTCTCCGGTTCTTTAAGTCGCAATGCAGTAATAGTTTTCGACCAGGTAAGATTAGCCCGGAGG
The DNA here is from genome assembly GCF_025643335.1 of Endozoicomonas sp. Mp262. Taxonomy (NCBI): domain Bacteria; kingdom Pseudomonadati; phylum Pseudomonadota; class Gammaproteobacteria; order Oceanospirillales; family Endozoicomonadaceae; genus Endozoicomonas; species Endozoicomonas sp. Mp262. The sequence continues at coordinate 3,651,539 of NZ_CP092489.1, forward strand.
TGTGGAGCCAGTATCCGCTTAATGACCACTATTTGATCTTCGGGCATTTGCTCCAGCACCTGGATATCACTGCCGATGGCCCCGGATGCCAGGTATTTTTTTCTGAGATGATCAATGGCCTCCGGAGCACTCAGGCGAACTGTACCGCTATGACTGGCGGCCCAGCTGAAGCCAACCCGTCGGGGTGGCTTTGCAAAAAGCTTCAGTTGCCGGTAGCTTTGAACAAAGTGAATATGGTGGATTTTTAAGCCACCCAGTATCCCTTCCCTTAACTCCTCGGACGTTTGTTCAATGGCTTCAATGCTATCGCCAAACAGCTTCCGGTATTCTCCCATGGCCTGTTTAAATTCAACCCTTGATGTGTTTAATCTCAGGCCGCACTGATAGGTTTCTGGTGATATGCCAATGAGTCCTGGTAACCTGGCGGTTTCCTGCTTACTTTGGTTGGGCTGATACGTTAGCCGTGTGGTTGTTTCTGCGGCCAGTTCCCTGTCGGTTTTCTGGGTATCAGAGTCACTGGTCTCATCTCTCATTACCCAGGCAGGCAGATGACTATCAGCCAGTACAGCCTTTTTAAAGGTCTGGTTGGCTTCTACCAGTTTGACAAGGGTGTCGCGAACTGCAAGTTTTGCTGCTGTTTCCTTGCTCATAACTTAAGCTCTCTTGTCAGGGAGCCAGACGCGCTATATGCCAGCCCGGCCCTGAGGTTTCAGTCTTGTTATTTTGGTGGGTTTGCCGGGAATATAGAAAGCGGTCATGGAGCCGGTTAGGGCGACCCTGCCAAAACTCAATTTTCTCGGGAACCACGCGATATCCACCCCAAAATGATGGCAGGGGAACCTTTCCTTCAGTAAATTTGCGCTTCATTTCATCCAGTTTCATTTCCAGTAGCTTTCGCCCGGTGATCACTGAACTCTGGTGTGAAACCCAGGCGCCCAGCTGGCTGCCATGGGGGCGGCTGGTGAAATAACGAAAGGACTCTGTTTTGGATATTTTTTCAGCCCTGCCTCTGATAATGACCTGTCGTTCTAATTGTAGCCAGGGAAAGAGCAGTGCCACCTGAGGGTTTTTAGTGATATCTTCAGCTTTGCTACTGGCGTAGTTGGTAAAAAACACGAAGCCGTTTTTGTCCACATACTTTAACAGCACTGTCCTGAGTCCGGGCATACCGTCAGAATCTACTGTTGCCAGGCTCATGGCATTGGGCTCCGGCAACCTTGCTTCCTGAGCCTGCCTGAACCATAAGGCAAACTGGTCAAAAGGGTCATGCTGGAGATTTTCCCTGCTTAGACCTGACTGGGTATATTCCTCTCTAAGATAGCTGACATCCACGGGTTTGTACTCCTTTATACATCCGGCCGCTTTGTGGGGGTAATCATCGCACAGGTTGCCAGTAACAGGAATAGATTGTTGCTACAGACACTACTTCTTAGTCAGCTTCTTAAGCTGTGATTATTGATCTGGTGTTGATTGAAAATACCAGTTAAATCAGCTAAAACAAAACTGGCTTTGATTATTTGTTAGGGTTGTTATGTTTAAGATAAAGAGTTGTTGTTTCTTATTGTTGTTTATTTGGCTTTTCAATTTTAATAATGCTTTTGCAATGAAAAGAGGGCATGATGATGAATGTGCTACGGCAACTGAAGATCAGGCCAAAGCAAAGAGGTTAAAGGTTAAAGCATGCCTTGAAGAAGAAAATGAAGATGATTTTATGAGTCGCCTTGATACGCTGAGTACAAAAGAAAAAGGAGTACAAGATTGGCAGAGAAAGTATTTATTGAGGTTTTTACTTTCTGATCCTGGCAGTAGCCTTGCTGTAGTTGATGCTTTGCTATCTGATAAGAATATAATGGATTTGTTTCAGCCTGTATCAGATATTTTGTTTCCGTCGAAGAAGGTTCCTGAATTTATAGCTAGATCTAATGGAGAACTTAAGGAACTTTTAGATGGAGAATCAGTAAAAAGATTATATTACCTAGATAAGTATGGATGTATGAATATTCTCAATAAGTGTGAAAGTGATACTTTAAGATATATTGTACTAAAGAATAGTGGAGGGGTGGGTGATACCGAGTATCGAGATGACGGCGCTTTATGTTTTCGGGGTAAAGCCTTACCACAGGGGATGGAAAGTGAAGATCAGAATGATTCAAGGTATTTTGTAGTCTGGGATAATGAGCAAGAAAAACCTGTGCTTTTAACTGATGAGAAAGTGAGAGCCTGTCAGGCGCTGGATATGAAAAGTGCTCTTAAACCCGTGATAGAAAAAGTTGAGGAAGTGGCTAAGAGTATGCCTGCATTAAAAAATAGTCATACTATTTTATCCGATGAAGGGGGGGAAAGGCTTGGTGTGGTTCAAAGATTTGAGACGGGTGTTGATGCAATAACCGGATTAACTTATCGCTACTTTTTGGTAAAGAATCAGGGTGAAGTGTTAAGTTTATCTTTGGCTGAAGTAGCCACTGGTAGCGCAGAAGTAAAATGGATTGACCCTGCCATTTTAATTAATCCTCCACGTCCAGGGGTTGCCTTAATAGAATATGATTTGAATGCTGAGGATAATAGGAATGTTATCATTACTGCAAAATATAGTAATGGAGAAGCCAGTGAAGGCTATGCATATGTTTTTAGCAGGATGCCTGATGGTGGTTGGAGGGAGTCTGCAAGGTTTGAAAGTGGTAGCCAGTATAAAATTGGCTCTATTTCCATTGATTATCCAATGTTACGCCATTCAAAATATATGATGGGTGTTTTTATAGTTAAAAATGACAGGTTGGAGTATTGGTTAAAACAAGAGCAAATAATGATGTTTGAAAGGAAGTTAAATCTACCTGTTAGAGAAGGCCTTGAAATCGAGGATGAGAAACCTGAAATATCATTAGAGGGTGGCTATGTTATTGTTGATGATAAAATAAAATCTATCTCTCATATGTGGGATTTGTTAGATAGTTCAGGGCAGAATACGGTAGGAGAAGTTATTGAATTGCCATTAACAACCTATCAAAGAGAAGGGGATTTAATGATGCCAAGATAGCGGTAATAATAGTTGTACCGCTATCTCGTGAACAATTATTTTTCCCAATAAGTCTCTTCCAGGCAATCCTCTCGCTCGGGCAAGCTGCGGGACAGGCGAGGTGAGCTTTGTGCCAGTACTTCATAGCTGACCCGGTTGGCATATTTGCATACCTGGGAGAATGAAGAGTAAGTTAGCCAGGGATGCTTGTGCTTGCTGGAGGTGGGTAGAATCTTCCTGTGGAAGTGGTTAGCGGCCAGGTCATGGATAACGGCAGATAATGCGCCATCACCGGCGCCATTGGTATTATTGATTTTGTCCGGGCCTCCCATATAGGGTGAAATATGGGAGTAAACCTTGATGGGGTGTTCACAGTCCCCCTTTCTTAGAGGACGGCTGAACTCAAACTGGTTAAAATCACTGACACCTGCTGACCGAATGGGATTATCCGTTTGGCGAGCCATTTTTTGCTCGGTATAACCGCTGAGATAAAGCCCTTCGGGTCCGGCAGTTAACAGTGCCATATCGGTCATTTCAAGAATTTGTTCAGATGCCAGTAACGGGTCTTTATGGCCAGTTAATGCTTCAGCTTCCTCTTCATTCATGGCCACCACCGTAACGTAATCCGAGATAAACTGAACCAGTCGCTTCTGGATGGCAGAGACCAACCCTCGGGTGCCCAGGGTTAATATCACCGGAATATCATGTTCTTTGGCAACCTGTGCTGCTTTTAAGGTGGCTTCATAAATGGGCAGGGATTCATTGCCCAGGGTATAGGCCGTCAGCACCAGGGCGGATGAATTTTTGATAATATCATCATAGATATACTCGGGCGTCAGGTCATTCATCTGGCCAGGGCTTATGCCAAAGGTTCTTTCGCCTCCGGGGGTGATCAGGGCAAAGCAACGGCCAATGGAGCCATTCACTGGCTGCAGGCAGGTCAGGTCCACTTTGCTACTGGTATCGCAGAGGTAACGATAGGAGGCGTCACCCACCTTAATGTTCTGGCTCATAACACCAAACTGGATCGCCCGGTCTTCTGACAGGGTGGAATAGTTATGCAGTGTGTTGCCAATGGTTCCCCCGGCATACTGGTTTTCAATCAGCTGCTTTTCTTTCAGAAGCTTATAGAGCCTGTCGGCAGTATCATTATCAATCCACTGGGACGCGCCCTTATCCAGGCCAAAATCACTTAGCAATGAGGTATCGACATTGGCGGTAATATCGACCAGATTCTGGTCGATGCCGCATACCGTCGTGTTGACGTGCCCAAAAACAGTGCTTTCCAGGTCAAAACGGTTGTCTGCATTGACAGGAAAATAGTGCTTTGTCTTACGTCGGCCGGGAAACTTCATGGGCGTGTAATCAATTGAGTTGTTTGGTAAGGACGCGGATTATTGAATAAATCAGGGTTAATTGCCACCGGATAACATACTGCACCTGTAGGGAGTAACCGTATTCTCTGCCCTGCCATTTCTCCATAAAAAAATAAAAAGAACAGCGGATAGCCTATGGTTATCTGTCAATTACAGGCATAATCATTTTTCAAGCCAGTTACAGTAGAATCGAAGTGGAATACGCAAAAATAGCCAGGTAGCTATCGGTATTTTATACATAGCTGAAATAAAACCTGACTCGAGTTGCCCATAGATAGTATGTAAGGTGGATGTATTTAATGTTAAGAGCCAGTTTGGCCCGGGCTGCTATAACGATAGCGGGAGTCGTGGGTATGGTTGCAATAGGTGGTTGTTCTATGCCAGTTGAAAGGGAGATAGCCCCCCCGGCTACATATTTAGGTCATGTTATCAAAAGTCCGGCAGATACCCGGGACTATCGCCATCTAACCCTGGATAGCGGTCTCAAGGTGCTGTTGATATCCGATCCTGATACGGATAAAGCTGCCGCAGCCGTTGATGTGGGGGTAGGAAGTTATAATGATCCGGATAATCGCCTGGGTCTTGCTCATTTTCTGGAACACATGCTGTTTTTAGGCAATAAAAAATACCCGGAGGTTGATGGTTATTTCCAGTATATAAAAGCCAATGGCGGCAGTGCCAATGCCTATACAGCGGATGTCCGTACTAACTATTTCTTTGATATTAACAGTGACAAACTGCAGCCGGCACTGGATCAACTGGCCCAGTTTTTTGTCTCGCCGACACTGGACCCGAGCTATGTGGACCGTGAACGCCATGCCGTGGATTCAGAATACCAGCTGCATACCCGCGAGGATGGCTGGCGTTTGCTGACAGCGCTCAATGCGACGTCTAATCCCGAGCATCCGAAGAGTCGTTTTTCCATTGGTAATCTTGAGACCCTTAATAATGAAGATGGCCAGTCTCTATGGAAGGATCTTAAAGCCTTTTATGACCGGTACTATGTGGCTGAGAATATAGGGGTAGTGGTTTATGGTAAGGAGAGTACGGACACTCTGGAAAAATGGGGCAGGGCTTCCTTTAAAGGGCTGCCGGCTCATCAATCGCCGGATACTGCCATTGGTGTCACTCCTTATACCAGTAAAGAACTGGGGGTGCGTATCAATGTGGTTCCTTTGAAAGAAACCCGGGTACTGTCCCTTAACTTTCCCATGGAAAGTGTCTACCCCTACTATAAAAAGAAACCACTGGGCTACCTTGCCAGACTATTGGGGTATGAAGGAAAAGGCAGCCTCCATAGCCTGCTGAAGGAACAGGGGCTGATCGATTCACTGGCGGCCTATAGCAGTGATGTACCTAACGAGTACAGCGAGTTTGCCGTTCGAATGGAGCTAACACCCAAGGGGTTGGATAAGGTTGATGAAATATCAGCTATGGTATTTGACTACCTTGATTTAATTCGCCGGGAGGGCCTGCTAAAGCGCCTTTATGATGAAAGTCATGATATTGCCCAGCTAGGATTCAGGTTCCAGGAAGATAGAAGCCCTCAGCAAACAGTATCGGCACTGGCAGCACGAATGCACTATTTACCGGCTGAAAATATACTGGATGCCAATTACCTTTATGAGCAGTATGACCCGGAACTGATTGGTCAGTTTCTTGATAAAATGACGCCGGAGAATCTGCGCCAGGTGGTCATTGCCCAAGGGTTGGAGACCGATAAGGTTGAACCCTATTTTGATACCCATTACAGCGTCAGGCCTTTGAATGCTGCGCTGGTAAAGCGTTTAAACACTCCGAAGCGGCAGGCAGGGCTGACCATTCCTGCTCCCAATACATTTATTGCCAATGATTTTGAGATGCGTCACAAGGACGCTTCTGTCAAAGAACCCCGGCATATTGTCCATAAACCCGGTATTGATGTCTGGAGCATGACGGACACCAGCTTTACCATGCCCCGGGCCAATGTCCGGATTAAACTGACCACACCAGCCGCTTCCGATTCTCCGGAAAGCATTGTGCTGCTGCAGCTCTACCGGGCACTGTTATCCCGTAGCCTGAATGAATATGGCTACCCGGCCAAGGAGGCAGGGCTTTACTATTCCATTGCCGCAGGTCGTGAGGGCATGATGATCAGCCTGGCAGGCTATCAGGATAAACAAAGTACGCTGCTTAAAGATATTCTGGCGGGTGTGGAGCAATTCAATCCGGATAAACAGGCATTTTTACAAGAGCGTGCCCAGTTAATCCGGGGACTGAAAAACAAGGCGTTCCAGCCACCCTATCGCCTGGGAATGGATGCCCTTAATCAGGTGATTTATCGCAATTATCCTGATGACGAAACCCTGTTGAAAGCGGCTGAATCAGTGACTTTTGAATCACTGGTTGGTTATGTCAGGGCCTTTTTCAATACCGGGCATATCGAGATGCTGGTTCATGGTAATCACAGCCAGCAGGAAGCCCAGGCCCTGGCTCGTATGGTTGAAGCCACACTGATGAAAAAAGCGGGTGAGCGGTATTCTGACCCATACAATCTTCTGACAGATCAGAGCAGAGTGTATGAGCTGAATGTCAAGCATAACGACTCGGTGTTTATAGCGTACTATCAGCGTCCGGAAACAGATAACCATGAGCGGGCCCGCTATGCCTTGCTGGGACGTCTGCTGGCCACACCATTTTTCAATTCCCTGAGAACGGAGCAGCAGTTGGGTTATGTAGTGCTGGCGGGCGCACGACCCGTGGAAAAACACCCCGGTATGATCTTTGTGGTGCAGTCACCAAAGCTTGATCCACTGGGACTGGAGGCGCGGGTTGATACGTTTCTTAAGCAGCAGAAAGACCGCATGGCCAAGCTGACGGAAGAAGAGCTGAAACAGTATCAACAGGGGCTGATGGGCGATCTGCTCAAGCGGGATGCCAATCTGGATGAGCGGGGTTCCCGTTTCTGGCAAGCTATCAATAGTCAGGAGACCTTTGATAACCGGGAGAAAATTGCAGAGGAAATTAGCAAAATGACCGTGGCTGATATGCAACAAGCCCTGGCTACCCTACTGGAAGGCAAGGGGCGTTTGGTGGTTCGCTCATTTGGTGAGGGGCATCAGCAGGCGAAAAAAGACCTGGTGGATGACACTGTCTGCCACGATTTGAGTTGTTTTAACGATTTACCCAGAGGAAGGTAGGTTGAAAGAGCTTTTTTCGGACTGGCCTCTGCGCCATTAAAAACCCATGCCTTCCCCCCATAACTGCCGGTTCTGGGGGGATACTCTACTTTTGATTCTTTGGGGGGTTGTAAGGGTATTTTAAATCAATGGTTACTTCAGTAGTCTCTTTATTGACATGTAATACGGCTTTTTTGAAATCAGGTTCGGCAGTATTTGAAAAACCATACCCTTCGGTGGGTATGCCCAACAAATTCTTATCCAGGACACCATTGTTATTTTCATCATGAAAAATTGATATGGCATAATTTCCCGGCGTCTCCACCAGGAATTTCTGCTTCATTACACCCTTTTTCGCTTGTGCTTTGATGTATATTAAGGCACCGCCCTTGCCCGGGAATGTGTTGCTTTGGTTGTGCAGGGCAGCCATAAGGTAACCCTGGTTATTTCGAATATTCTGGACTGTGAAAATAATTTCGTATGAAAAGGCAGTGCCAACCACGTTTGATAAAAAAAAGGCCAGGCTGGTTTGGAGTCCTCTAAGTGTGCCCATTGGAATTCCAGTCATATCTGCGAGCCAATGTAAATAATAGTTTAATTCAGGCGGCAGTTTTTAATTTTTTACCCAGATAACTGGCAAATTTGGCCACCAGGCCATAGACGGATAGTTGTGGGTTGGCACCAATACTGGTGGGAAAGACCGAGCCATCCATAATGGATAGGTTGTCAATATGATGATGCTCTCCCAGGCTGTTAACCACTCCTGTTTTCGGATTTTCACTCATGGGACAGCCACCCATCAGGTGAGCCGAGCCCACCCGGGTGAGGAATGGAGTCATTTTGAGGGTGTTGAGCTGTTCCCGTGCACCCTTCATGGATGACACAAAGCCAGCGTCCTGGTGCAATGGCATGACCTTCCGGGCACCTGCAGCAAACTGGATTTCTGCCTGGGTAAGCAAAGCCTGTTTGGCTCCTGCCCAGGCATACTCACTGAGTTCATAATCCAGCAGTCCGGAGCCATCCTTTCTAATGAATACCCGTCCGCCTTGACTCTCTGGATGGAAACCATCCCTTAATAAGGCAAGCAGGCAATTGGTATTTGGGTATTGCTCCATTCGTTCTGTCAAGACACGTCCACGACTGCCAAACAGGGTGCCTGTCAGGGCAGGATGTAATGGCAATGCTTCCAGTTTGTAACCCATTGGGTCGGTCGTACCTTGGCGCCATTGGAATTGATCGGAATAAATGGACTGGGGAGCTCCGCTGTAAGCGGCTATCTTGTGGGGAAATTGCGCCATGCTGGCCACAACCGGGTGAATAAAGGTTCGTTTGCCCACTAAGTTATAGGGATCAAGTATATCAGAGCGGAGTAATAACGCCGGGGTGTTGATGGCACCTCCTGCAGCCACATAGTGTTTTGCCTGGATAAATACTTTTTTCCCATTGGGGAATGCGGCGTGTTTATCCATGGCAAGGCACTCAAGAGCCTTTACCGAATCCTTATGAAACAGAAACCGTTGTGCCTGACAGAAAAAAACAAGCCGGGCTTTGTTATCCAGGGCAGTGGGGATGGTGGTAACCAGCATGCCCTGCTTGGCATTGGTAGGACAGCCTGTGCCGCAGTAGCCAAGGTTCCAGCAGCCCCGGACATTTCTGGGAATGGCTTTCCAGCTATAACCCAGCTTTTCACAGCCTTTTCGCAGAATATCATTGTTGTGATTGGGAATGGCCTGCCAGTGGGCAATATTCAGGCGCTGCTCCATCAGGGTAAACCAGGGATGCATGGTTTCGGCAGAGATGTCTTTAACATCGAAGTAATCAGTCCAATAATTCAGGGTCTGCTCAGGGGTTCTGAAACTGGATGTCCAGTTGATAGTGGTGGAGCCTCCCACTGTTCGGCCCTGAAGTAGGGTAATGCTGCCAGATTTATTCATGCGGGCAGCGGATTCCTGATAAAGGCTACTGTAGGCTTCACCTTCTGCCATATTGAAATCATTGCTGGACTTCAGGGGGCCGTGCTCAATCATAATCACTTTCAACCCGGCCTTTGCCAGTATTTCAGCGGCAGTCCCACCACCGGCCCCGGTGCCGACAATGGCAATATCCGCTTCCAGTGTAAGATCCTCTTCAAGGGTGGCGGCGTTGATAACCGACCATTGGCCACTGTTAATCCCTTCAGCAAAAATATCTTTTATAGCCATGTGTGGCGACTCCATAACGACAGTTTTACTTTTAACGAGCAATCAACCATCAGTCATTGATTAATAATTATTGGGGCGAGTGATCAGTTGATGCTTATAAGGTGGTCCGGGATAACTAATATCAGGCCAGGATTGCTCAAGGCCGTACCATTGCATCAGGCTGAGGTTTATTAAACTGCCATAGGCTTTTTTGAGAAGCTCGAGGGAGCTGGTTCGCCACCCTTCCAGGAAGTGCTCAATGGCGTGCCGGGAGGCGTGCTCCCATTTTTTCCAGACGCCGGTTATGGCACCTTTTATCGGTGAGGTGAGCAGTGCAAGAAGATCCCGGAATTCCTGCTGGCTAATAGGGGGAAGGGTCTTTAGATAAGTATCAATAGTGTGAATAAATAGGTTTAACACTTTGTGTTCAGCCAGGGGGGCGCCAATAATAACCGGCAGGGTTGCCGAGAAGAATGCATGGTCTTCACGGGTAAGCCAGGCATCCTTGCCGGTGGTTAAGGCCTGGCTATCGTTGCTTATAACCAGGGAGCAGCTGCCGCTGAAGGCCAGCAAGGTTAACCCCAGGCTGCTTTGACGGATAAAGTTTCTTCTCGACAGGTTGTCAGGCTGATTATTTTTTATTTTTTCCATGATCAGCTTTATGGCTATAGGTCTTGTTGTGCATGAATTGTTGATCAAAATGCATGGGAAAATAAAGTTTTTTGTGATTTTTTGCTGAATTTAGTGGATATTTGCGGTTAATTGTTTGAAATGATGACCAATGTTTCATAAGCTGGTGGCGTTATGAGCGTGGGCAGACAGGCTTTAGCTTACTGTCGCCTGAATAAAAAAATGCCGAACCAGGAAGACAGGTTATCAATGTCCCCTGTAAGATAATGGTTACATAATCCTGCGCCGGTTACTTGCCGGGCAAGCTATGGAGGGGTGTTTATATGAACGAAGCTGTTCTGTTCAATGAACTTGCTACGGATAAAGGTCAGAAGATAGGTGTTATTTCTCTTAATTCTGAAAAAACACTCAATGCCCTTGACCAACCGATGATCGATGAAATCTATGACAAACTGCTCGCCTGGAAAAGCAGCAGCGAAATTGTCTGTGTCTTCCTTGAAGGAAGAGGGGAGAAGGCTTTCTGTGCCGGGGGTGATATCCGTATTTTGCGTCAGACAGTGGCTGAGGGCGGCCAGGATGCCCCTCTGCGTTTCTTTTCCAAGGAGTATCGCCTTGACTATCTTATTCATACCTACAACAAACCGGTGATCTGCTGGAGTAATGGCTTTGTGATGGGAGGGGGGCTTGGCCTGATGGCAGGGGCAACCTTCCGGGTGGTCACCGATACCTCGATTCTGGCAATGCCTGAAATCAGTATTGGCCTTTACCCTGATGTGGGTGCCAGCTGGCTATTAGGGCGAATGCCGGTAAGGGTCGGGTTGTTTATGGCTCTTACAGGCTGTCGTCTGAATGCGGGTGATGCCATTTATCTGGGATTGGCAAACCGCTTTATTGATCATGCCTTTCGTCCAAATGTTCTTGAAGCCTTGCAAGGTGCCGAGTGGAAGCACGGTGACCATTATGAGACGGTTTATAACGTACTGGATAAATATACAAACAATAGTGCAGGCTGGTTACCTTATTCAAAAATAAGGGCGCTTCGTGACACCATTGCCGGCTTGATGGACCAACCCTCCCTGCCAGTGATTATGGATCAGCTGGAGGCGCTGCAGTCTGAAGATGCCTGGCTGATGTCCGCCAGGGACACGGCTTTGGCGGGTTCTCCCCTGTCTGCGGCTATTGCCTATGAGCAGTTAAAACGAACCCGTCATGCTTCCCTGAAGGAGGCATTTATGAGTGAGCTGGTGCTGTCAGTGAACTGTGCCCTCAGGGGGGATCTGAATGAGGGGGTCAGGGCGTTATTGGTGGATAAGGATAAACAACCAAAATGGCAGTTTGATAACGTTCGTGATGTTGACTCGGATGCCCTGGAGCAGTTTTTCCAGCCTCCGTGGGGAGAGGCAGAGCACCCGCTGGCAGATATGTGATCTTAACCCGGGTATAAAGTACCCGGGCTAAAAAAATAATAATGACACTATGAAAAATATTAAACGAGAAAAGGATTTCTCATGAAGGACCTATTGGCCACAGTGTTTTTTTCTGTGGGTGTTTTTATTTTGACTGGGCTATTGGATCACCACTTTTATCCCAGAGTGGGAGTGCCGATGACCCGGGACACACTTTTTCTGGATTCGCTGATTGACTCGCTGCATGCAGAGCCGGATTCCGTTAAGCTGCAAGGGTCTGCCGGGCTTCCAGCGTGGCGATGATGGTCTTGGCGAGTTCCCGTTCGCAGCCGTAATCATTCCAGTCTATGGTAATGAGTGGTGTTTTCATTGACCGGCAAATCTGCGGCAATATGGCCTCGTGGTAATGATGGATATCGCGAATATAATCAAGGGGGGTGCCGCTCTCGGCTATTCTGGCTCTTTTCAGCAGCCGGTCATGGGCAACCTCGGGTGTTGTCTTCAGATATACCACAGCACCGATGGTGGGATAATCCTTTAGTCGCTTCTGTATTTCACAATAGTGCAGCATATATCGTTCATCCGGCTGATCCATAAACAGGAAGTTAGCCTGGGTGAAAATCAGGTCTGAATACAGGGATCTTTCAATCAGATAATTTCTGTTGGTAGGCAGGCTTTCAACAATGGATGCCCGACGCTCAGTAATGTACTGCTGAAACTCAATCCTGCGAAGGGAGTCTGTGGGGTTGCGGGTAAATGCTTCCAGCAGGCGGGTAAACTCGGGGTCATCAACGGGTTCCTGTATGGGGTCCCAGTCCAGCTCGGCAGCCAGTTTTGGCAAGAGCGTGGACTTGCCAGCGGCAATATTGGCTTCGATAGCGACAAAATAATTGGTTTGTTTCATTCAGGAACCCGGCTGTTGATGTCCAATGATTACCTTGCGCTGAGCGGTGGCAATTCAGTGGTACTAGAACCCATAGAAAATGGCGCTCAACTTTAGGGCGAGGCTTGCTTTCCCGCAATAGGTAATCAAACGACTACAACAGCCGAAAAACGCTATCGACTTGATTAAAAGCAATGGGTTGGCCGTGGGAGTCCGGCGATCAAAGCGGCTACTTTGGCAGGGCTCTCGGGAAACAACTGCATCAGGTAAATGCTATTGCCTTTTTCTTTACCCAGGGTATTGGCGATATGTTTAACAAAGGGACGCTGGCTGGGTGCATGTTCGTATTGGTGGTAGAAATCCTGCAAGCAGCCAATGATCTCCCAGTGAGCCTCTGACAGCTCAATATTTTGTTGTCTGGCAAGTATTCTGGCCACCTCGGGACTCCAGTGGGTAAGGTCTTTGAGATAGCCATCCTGATCAAGTATCAAATCTGTCATAACGATTAAAACCAGCTAATAACCTTGTCATGTTCTGTGGTTAGATGAACGAATTGACCGTAGTCAACTGCAGTCACCGGTAAAGTGGATGGTGTGACTCCCCGGGCTAAATGATCAGTTTCCAGGCAATAACAGGAGACTGTGCACGCAAGTTTTTTGATCTGTTCCGCGGCAGCCTGTAATAAGTAGACGCCATCCTCTATTAGCAGGATGCTATCATCGGGTGCCAGGGCCTGCTGGCATAAGGTAAAAGGCTGACCGGGTTTGTTGATAAGATGAAGTGTGGTCATTAAAAACTCAGTATCTTGCCATGTTGATTTATAAATTCCGGCAGCTTCTCCGGTGATACCAGCTGAAATGAGGTGATAAGGTGGGTGGTGGCAATATGACGCTCTTCCAGGGACTGGCTATCAACATAGATATGTTCCACGCCATATAAAGGGAGTGATTGTAACAGGGCCGTGAGTTTTTTTCTGGGAAGCTGTTCCGGTGCCTGGTGGCCCAGCAACTGATAAACGCCATCCCCCATAAGCAGCAGGGAGGTTGGGATATCATAGGATGCTGAAATAAAAACAGCATCCAGGGCTTCCCTTGCTGCCTGTCCCTGATAGGGAGCCTTGGTGGAGATAATGCAAAGTGAGCTGGTCATATTATGCCCCAAAGGTAATTAAACGATCGGCTTCCATTGAGGCTTCCACTAGCTGGCCGAGTCCTGATAACTGATAGGTGTCAGCCAGATTATTGCTGGTTAGCTGATAACGGGTGGACTCACGGTCATCAACAATACCTCTCCGCAGAGCCGCTGCGATGCACACAACCGCATCAATACTGTGAGTACGGATAAATGACTGCCACTCCTTTGGAATGTTTTGTTCATCCTGGGGCGGGACAGAGAGTGTTGTTGCCGTATTGACACCATCCTGATAAAAAAAGATACGGATGATTTCATGCCCGGCGGCAAGGGTGGCTTTAGCAAAGTGCAAGGCAGACAAAGGCGCCTGGCTATTACTGGGAGAGCCATAAATGGCTAGAGCGAATTTCACCTAATTACTCCAGAGCGATAAAAAAAGCCCCGCTTAGCGGGGCTTAACTATAAGTAGATCAGCCTTAATCGTCACTCATACCGAGCAAGGCCAGTAAATGGATGAATAAGTTATAGATATCAAGATACAGGGAAACAGTTGCCCGGATATAATTGGTTTCCCCGCCATGAATAATGCGGCTGGTATCAAACAGGATCATACCTGACATCAGCAGTACAATACCCGCTGACAGGGCCATCTGAGCTGCCGGGGCATGGAAGAACATCAGGGCGATGCCTGCAACCAGGGCTACTATTAAGCCAACAAAAAGGAAGCCTCCCATAAATGAGAAGTCTTTTCGGGTTGTCACCACATAGGCGGACAGGGCGAAAAAGACTAATGCGGTGCCACCAAGGGCCTGCATAATAAGCTGTGAGCCATTGGCCAGGGCCAGATAGTGGTTCAGCATGGGCCCCAGGGCCGCGCCGAGTACACCTGTGAAAGCAAATATCGCCACAATGCCTTTGCTGGAGTCTGCAGTTTTATTGACTACAAACAGCAGGCCAAAGCCCACCAGGCTCAGAACCAGGCCGGTGATATGACTGATTTGCAGGGCCATGGCAACACCGGCGGTGACGGCACTGAAGAGCAGTGTCATGCCCAGTAACATATAGGTGTTACGGAGCACCTTATTGATTTCTATGCCAATGCCGGGTGCGGTATGGGCTGTTGCTATTGCCGGTTTACGTTCCATATTATTAATATCCTCACGTCAGGTGGTACTTATAGTATATCAAACCCTGGGAGCAGGGTTATAGCCCAGTGTAAAGGGTACATGATGTTATTATCGGCTCATTATGGGTCAATCCCGAATGTTTATAAAGTAATCTATAGAAAAAGATGGGCTAAGAAGTTGACAGAAAACGAAAAATCATTATTATTTGCCTCGCCCTGAAGCACAGGGCAACACCGGAGGGATGGCAGAGCGGTTGAATGCACCGGTCTTGAAAACCGGCATAGGTTAGTAGCCTATCCAGGGTTCGAATCCCTGTCCCTCCGCCATATTGAAAACCCCTTGTAAATCAGCGATTGCAAGGGGTTTTTTCGTATCTGTGATTATTCGTCCGGTGAAAATGTTATTTCGGCTGGATTTGTAGATTCTGAAGTAGTTACTTTCTGGTAGTTTGGTAGCTGCGCTGTTGTCATTTCTTTTTTATAAGACAAAGAGTTACAGCAGTGATTGCAATACACACTACAAGCACCGCACCCACAATAGATGCTCCTGTGACAGTTCCTGAACTTACACCACTTCTAGCAACATTCATTACAGTAGAAGTGCCATTACCTACGACTGTTGTAGTCATTATTGTGGATGCGTTCTGAGCAAATAAACCAGATAATCTTTTTATGAAAAATAAAGATATTGATAGTTGAGAGGTCAATACTTTGGCAGCAGAACATAAACAGTACTTTAGTTTTTCTTTATAACTATTTATGATGCTGTATACCTTAACTCAATAAATCTAATAATAATTAAGTGTTATGAAAAAGTTAGGATCATCGATATTTGATTGGTTATTTGATGTACGGGGATGGCTGGATTCAATAGGAAATAACGCAGTGGCAATAATGCTGCTGGCCCTGATGGTTGTTGCCTATGGAATGATGTCAGAAATAGGCCCCTGTGAAGAGGCGTGCATTGACTGGGACCTCAAGTTGAAAACCATAGCCGTTTCGGGGTGAGCTGCTCTTTGTAAAACCTTTGGAAGCGCTGAATAGATGGTGGATGCGGTATAGGGAAGTAGAAAACTACTAATAAATAGGGCGCTGTTTTTAGCCCATACCCAGCGCACCACTAAACTTCGGTGGCTTCCCAGCCACTGAATTTAGTAAACGCATTGAAATAAAGTGCTAATTATACTGTAGCGATGATTTTTTATTCTTTCGTGAATCAATTTTTTGCGTGTCATGGCTATTACTTTCTTGTTAGGCAATGATATTTCATGGTTTTCATTATTTAATCATTTGCTAGATATCAAATTGATTACTTCATTTTGGTGAGACAATGGAGTCGTTTTTTAAAGGTAATGTTGAGTGATGAGGATTTAGTGAAAGAAATACCTGATTATTACAAGTATTGGGGAAAGGCTGGAAAGTCTGATGGTCAGTATGGTGATAAAAGTTATCACTTATTGCCTTACCATTGCTTGGATGTCGCTGCTGTTGGCTACTACTTGCTCGATCCAAATAAAGCTCTATCTCGACAGCTGGCAATGTCACTAGAGGTTGATACGGGGTGGTTGCAGAACTGGTTTACCTTTTGTTTGGCCTTGCATGATGTAGGTAAATTTTGCCGGGCATTTCAGAATTTAGTGCCTGGTTTATCTGAGCAGCTGGTGCCTTATGAAGAAAATTGTGAACTTTATGATTCCAGCAAGGCCAGGCATGATTCTCTGGGGTTTGGCTTATGGCAGAAAATATTAGTTAAACGCCTTAGAGACGTTGTGCCTGTAAAGAGTGCTGTAATTAAAAGTTGGCTGGAAGTGGTGTGTGGTCACCATGGCCAGCCACCTAAAAATAATATACATATTCGATCATTACTGCTTGCTGATGATGAACGATCTGCTGAAGCCTTCGTTCGGGATTTGATAACTTTATTGGAGCCAGATTTTACTCCCCTTGAGAAGATTGATAGAAATGCATTAGCACGGGGTTCATGGCAGCTGGCTGGTATAGCTGTATTAGCGGACTGGCTTGGATCAGATCAAACAGTTTTTCAATATAAGCCTGACCCTATACCTCTGGAAGATTATTGGGAAAAAATCGCGATAAAACAGGCTAAAAAAACGCTGGATAAAGCTGCATTTAAACCTCGTCAGGTAGAGGCATTTACCTCTATTCAACAGCAATTTGATTTTATTGAAACACCTACCCCTCTTCAGGATTTTGCTCAGAAGGTGATGATTGTTAATGAACCACAGCTTTTTATTCTGGAGGATGTAACAGGTGCAGGTAAAACCGAGGCAGCAATGATACTCACTCACCGGTTGATGAGTGTTGGCCTTGCGCAGGGGTTGTATGTAGGGCTTCCGACTATGGCAACTGCCAATGCTATGTATAGCCGGTTAGCGGCAAGCTATCGGTCACTTTATTCCAGTACGGAGCGAGAGCCACCTTCACTGGTGCTCGCTCATGGTGCAAGTCAATTATCTGAGGCCTTTCGGCAATCTGTACAGATTAATGAGCAACCGCAAGATCAGGATTATGATAAAGATGATTATTCGGCCTCAGCTTACTGTAATGCCTGGCTGGCTGATAGCCGAAAAAAAGCGTTATTGGCAGATATTGGGGTAGGTACTATCGATCAGGCTTTGCTGGCAATTTTACCGGCTAAACATCAGTCCTTAAGACTCTTAGGGTTATCGGGCAAGGTATTACTGGTAGATGAAGTTCATGCCTATGACACGTATATGCAGCAGCTACTTTCTGTTTTATTAAAGGCTCATGCGGCACAAGGAGGCAGTGTTATTTTGATGTCCGCGACCTTGCCTAGTGCTCTCAGGAAAAAACTGGTAGATGCTTATGCTTCAGGTCTACATAGTGATGCGTATTCAGTGGCATTAAATGAAACAAGTGCTTACCCATTGGTATCTCATTACCGGCGCATGTCGGGTTTGCTTGAATACCGGGTGGATACCCGGGATAGTGTTCGTCGATCCGTAAAGGTAAAACATATTACCAGTGAAGAAGATGCTATTCAGGTAATAAAGCAGGCAGTAAGAGTTGGCCGCTGTATTTGCTGGGTTCGAAATACTGTTAATGATGCTCTTTCTGTATTTCAAAAGTTAAGTCAGGATCAAACGCTAAAAGACTGTTTGACATTGTTCCATAGTCGATTTGCGATGATAGATCGCCAATCTATAGAATGTGATGTAATTGATCGCTTTGGTAAACGGTCAAAACAGGAGGTGCGTAGGGGGCAAATCCTGATTGCTACTCAAGTTGTGGAGCAAAGCCTGGATCTGGATTTTGATGTAATGATATCAGATTTGGCACCCATTGATTTACTCATTCAGCGAGCAGGGCGGCTACAAAGGCATATCCGTGATAAATCAGGAAATCCTTTGGAAGGTAGTCAAAATGATCTTCGAGATGGGCCCTGTCTTTATCTGCTTTCTCCAGATCCTGAAGCAGTAGAAGATAAAAACTGGCTACGTTATGTGTTACCGGGAACACAGTCTGTCTATAAACATGTAGGCCAGCTCTGGCTAACCAGCAAGCTGCTTCGAGATAAAAAAGGTTTCAGGATGCCTGAAGATGCGCGTTATCTTATTGAGGGAGTTTATGGTGAAGTGGCACAAGACTTGATACCTGCCGTTTTGGAGGAGGTGTCGCAGGAAGCGGAGGCTGAAGAAATCTCCCGGCGTAATATGGGGAATTTTAACCGGCTTCTCATGGAAAAAGGGTATAACCTGGCCAGTGGTGGGAAATGCAGTGGTTGGGATAATGATATCAATATTCCTACTCGCTTATCGGCAAATAGCATAACTGTTGTGTTGGTAAAACCTGATGGGCAGGGTGAATTACAGCCCTATGCAGAAAGGGGTGATCATCCATGGGCGCTGAGTCAGATTAATTTACCGATAGAATTGTGGGAGCAGGCTAAAGAAAAAATTCCAGGTGATTGGGTAATAACAGTAGAGCAATTAAAACAGAGTCAACCATCCGTGAAATGGCTCCCGGTATTTCCCTTGATTGGAGATATAGTGAATAACTATTGTCCAAATAGAGGTTGGTTGCCGGATAAATAACCCCGCGATAGCGGGGAACATTTTTAATGGAATACCACGACGGTTCATTCCCAGAGAGCTGGGGTACAGGCTCCGATAATAATTGCTCTTGTGTGTTTTGAAAAGCAGGTATACTATTCTGTGCCATTAGAATAACACGACTTATTTATAATAAGGTCAATCAGTATGAATAGTATCGAAAGCCAGTGGCTCGATGCTCTCAGGGAAGATGGCAGTCAGCACAAAATAGCTCCCTGGCAAATTGCGGAGCAGGAAAACCCGGTGATAGAACTGGTGGCATCTCGCCCGGATTTTCTAGGAGGCAATTATCAATTTCTCATTGGGTTATTACAAACTGTATTCTCGCCAGAAGATCATGATCAATGGTTGGAGTATTGGGAAACACCACCAACAGCAAAAGAATTAAAAACGGCTCTTCAGCCATTTGCCCCATATTTTGAGCTGATCAATCCAGATGGTCCCGCGTTTTTGCAGGATTTCGACCTGGCAGAAGGTGAAAAAAAGCCTATTGCAGCATTATTAATTGATGCTCCAGGCGGTAAAACGATAAAAGACAATCTAGATCATTTTGTTAAGCGAGATAGCGTAACCGGTTGTTGCGAAGCGTGTGCCGCTACGGCGCTGTTTACTTTGCAAAGCAATGCTCCTTCCGGTGGTGTTGGCCATCGTGTGGGTCTTCGAGGTGGCGGGCCTATGACCACTTTATTGTTACCCCAAACAACCGCACCCTTATGGAGAAAAATCTGGCTGAACATTCTGCCACAGGATCATGCCGAAGGTTATGAAACTGTTGAGCCAGGCTGTACTTCTGTCCTTCCGTGGCTGGCTTCTACACGTTTATCGGATAAAAAGGGGAGGGCAACCTATCCTGAAGATGCCAGCCCCTTACAGGCATACTGGGGAATGCCAAGGCGAATTCGTCTGGAAGTGGCAAATAGGCAGCCGGGCCAGTGTGATTTGTGTGGCAGTCAAGTTGATGAGTTAATAACTCATTATCGGACAAAGAATTATGGGATCAATTATGAGGGAGCTTGGGTTCATCCTCTTTCACCTTACAAGCGTGATCCTAAAAACGAAAAGCCACCTTTGAGTCTCAAGGGGCGGCAAGGAGGGTTGGGTTATCAGCATTGGTTAGGATTGGTCTGGAAGGATAATGATAATAATGAAGCCGCACAGATTACGACTGAATTTAATAACTCCAGGGTTAGTGAGGCCAGCGATGATAGCCTTGATACTGTGCGTTTATGGTGCTTTGGCTACGACATGGATAACATGAAGGCACGTTGCTGGTATGAGCAGCGAATGCCGCTTCTTAATATCCACTCAGATTATCGCGAAGACTTTATTCACTTTGTTAGCCAGTTAATAGATGCAGCAAAAGACACCGTAAAACTGCTGCGAAGTCAGGTTAAATCAGCCTGGTTTGAACGACCTAAGGATGCCAGTGGTGATATAAGCAGTATTGACCAATCTTTCTGGCAAGCGACGGAAACCTCCTTTTATGAATTACTACATGGCTTGGTCGTTCATATAGGTAAGAGTCGCTTGATGCCTATATCGATTGCAGAAAAATGGCTGATAACCCTTAGAAAGACAGCTGAAACTCTGTTTGATCACTGGGTGTTGGAAGGAGAGGCTGAGGACATGCCCATGAAGCGTATTATGGGGGCAAGGCGCTTGCTTATAGCCAGGCTTTATAACGCCAAGTCAATGCCAAAATCATTAAAGGGATTGGATCATATTACTCGATCTGGCAAAGAGGCTGCTTGATGAAAAAGTTAAAAACTGAGGATTATAAAGCGCTCCAATCATGGTGGTCAGCACTTCAAGGCAATAGGGGAGATCGTGCTCAATTACGTAGGGCACAGGCTCCTGATGATGTTTTACTGACCCCTGCATTTGCTCGATTTTTACAGACCATGCCTTCGTACTGGTCAGACAATAAACCCTGGATGCCGTTAACTGACAGTGCAATGGTCGCAGCGGTTTTGGCACGAGTTAAATACAAGAGTGAAAATGACCGTATTAGCTTTGCCAGGGCGCTTGCTATGCCCAAGGAAGGAGCAGGTAAAGCGGTAATGAGTGAATTGCGATTTCAGCAGTTACAAAAAAGTCATACAGAAGAAGATTTTTTCCGGCGTATATGTAGGGCGATTGCGTTACTGGATGGGAGAGTCAATATCACCTCATTAGCTAATGATATTTTGCATTGGTTAGATGAGTCACGGCAGGGACCGGCTAATAAGCCAATGGATAGACTGGCTGTTCGCTGGGCATCAGACTATTACGCTGCTTTTAAAGAGTAGGCGAGATTATTGGTTATAACAGGAGTAAATAATGAGTCGCTTTATCCAATTACATATTCTTACCTCTTATCCGCCTGCTAATTTAAACAGGGATGATAATGGCCGACCTAAAACAGCCAAAATGGGTGGAGCTGATAGGTTGCGTATTTCTTCCCAGTGCATTAAAAGAACATGGCGCACATCAGACCAGTTTCAGCACTCAATGCAAGGGCGTTTGGGGACTCGAACAAAAATGCTGGGGGTTGAAATATACCGTTCCCTAATTGATGGCGGTATTGGTGATAAACAAGCACTGGTCTGGTCTCAAAGTATTGCTGGACAGTTTGGAAAGTTCAAGAAAGGAGAAAAGGATAACCCGTTAATAGGATTAGAAATAGAACAACTGGTACATGTTAGTGCTGCTGAAAAAAAAGCCATTGATGTACTTGCTCAACGTCTGATTACTGAGCGAAGGGCACCTGAGAAAGAAGAGTTGGAACTATTGCGGGCGGAAGAGCAGGCTGTAGATATTGCGCTTTTTGGTAGGATGCTGGCATCGAAAACAGCACATAATGTTGAGGCAGCATGTCAGGTTGCTCATCCTATCAGTGTTCACTCAGTCACTATTGAAGATGATTACTTTACTGCGGTTGATGACCTTAATGACACCTCTGAAGATGTAGGGGCGGCTCACATTGGGGAAACGGGTTTTGCTGCGGGACTGTTTTATTCCTATATCTGTATTAATAAAGAGCAGCTTATTGATAATTTAGGTGGTAATAAAGCTTTGGCTGACAGAGCTGTTGCTGCACTGACTGAAGCAGCATTGAAAGAATCACCTCATGGAAAACAGAATAGCTTTGGTAGCCGTGCATATGCATCTTATGTGCTGGCAGAGAGCGGTGATCAGACTCCCCGTTCGCTTGCGGTTGCTTTTCTTAAGCCGATTGGAAGGCAGGCAGGTGATTACGGTTTAGCCGCAGTCAGTGCGTTGGAACAACAGTTGGATGGTTTTGACAAAGTATATGGAAAATGTGCTGATGCCCGGTATTCTATGAATGCTTTTAACGGGAACGGGAGAATGGATGAACTGTTAGCATTTGTTAGCGAATAAGAGGTTGTCATGAACCACCTTGTTTTTCGCCTTTATGGAGCAATGGCAAGCTGGGGGGAAATAGCTGTTGGTGAAAACCGTCATACAGCAACTTACCCAGGTAAGTCAGCCATTCTAGGATTGTTAGGAGCCGCTCTGGGTCTTGACCGAAATAATGAAAAAAAGCAAACAGAGCTTGCGACTGGTTATACGACAGCGATAAAACTAGTGAACTCTGGACAGCTGCTCAAGGATTATCATACATCACAAGCACCTGATTCAGTGGGTAAGTTTAGCTATCGCACCCGTCGGGATGAGTTGGTAGTAGGTAAAGAACGGTTGAAAACAGTGCTGTCTTCCCGTGAGTACCGCACTGATTTTCATGCCATTGTAGCCGTCACAACAACGCCTTCTGCTTGTTGGACATTGCAGGAATTGAAGGAAGCGTTACTAAAGCCCAAGTATCACCTATATCTTGGACGTAAATCATGCCCTTTATGTGCTCCCCTCAATCCCCGGGTTGTTGATGTCAATAACTTTCGGGAGGGGTTGGACTGTTATCAACCTGGAGCTTTGTTATCTGATGAGGAGCGACCTGAGTGGAGTTGTCAATCTCGATGGTTGGCTGAAGATCGTATCACTCATTATTACTGGGAGGGTGATTTGAATGCTTTTTCAGAATCAG
The DNA here is from genome assembly GCF_025643335.1 of Endozoicomonas sp. Mp262. Classification (NCBI taxonomy): domain Bacteria; kingdom Pseudomonadati; phylum Pseudomonadota; class Gammaproteobacteria; order Oceanospirillales; family Endozoicomonadaceae; genus Endozoicomonas; species Endozoicomonas sp. Mp262. The sequence goes on from NZ_CP092489.1 coordinate 3,674,581, forward strand.
TGGCAGGATTTGATCCATCACAGGTACACGTACTGACTCGCTATGATCAGCCATTCTCACGTAATCGTTGGCAATTTCTTCCCAGGCAGGAAAATTGGTGGATGTGCAACAGGGAGAAAGATTGATGTACCTATCCCGAATACAGCTGACACCAGCTATCGCAAAACACTCTCAATTGGGCCATATTCTCAGGGATAGTTGTTATGCCATGCATCGACTACTGTGGGACTTATTTGACCAAAACGAGCGTTTTCTTTTTCGTGAGGAGCAGGTCAGAGACCAGCTTGAAGAATACAGGAATTTGCCGCTTTATTATGTGCTTTCACGCACTAAACCAAAAGCAGACAATCCATTTTTTAACATAGAAAGTAAATGTTTCCAGCCAAAGCTTAAAGAGGATGATCAATTAAGTTTTTGCCTGAGAGCTAATCCGACTATAACCCGCCGGGTTGAGGGCAAGAAAAATTCTACTCGCCATGATGTGATTATGGATGCGCAATATCAGTGGTTGAAGAAAAACTGTATTGAGCGGGGAATACCTATGTCTGGTAGTAAAAGTAATTTACGGTGTTTATTAGCCAGCCATGATGATTTCTCTGGAGAGGAAGGATTTCAGAGAATGAGCGATGCTATCCAAATAGAAATGACCAATGCTTCGGTGCAATGGCTATCTAAGCGGGGAGTCGCTAATGGTTTTACTGTAATGGAGGGTTCGGTTCAGTCATCAGGATACCAATGGCATGCTTTGCCAAAAAAAGGGCGCAATGCTGGTTTTAGTGCATTGGACTATGAGGGGGTACTTGCAATAACAGAACCTGAGAAATTTATCTCTGCTTTGTTTAGAGGTATAGGTCCCGCTAAAGCGTTTGGCTGCGGTTTGCTACTGATCAAGCGGACATAATGGTTATTGGGATAAAGAAAGGAGATCAGGGGTGTCATATATCCCTCTAAAGCCCATTCCGATTAAAGATCGGGTATCGATGGTCTTTGTATATTTTGGCCGAATTGACGTTAAGGAGGGGGCATTTGTTGTACTGGATGAAGTGCATGGGGAGCGCAAGCACATCCCTGTAGGGTCTGTTGCTTGCATCATGCTTGAGCCTGGGACACGGGTGAGCCATGCTGCCGTTAAATTAGCTGCTACAACAGGGACTTTACTGATCTGGGTTGGAGAGGCTGGGGTGCGCTTATACTCCGCTGGCCAGCCTGGCGGAGCTCGTTCCGATAAGCTGCTGTACCAGGCAAAACTGGCATTAGACGAAGATCTCCGGCTAAAAGTTGTTCGGAAAATGTTTGAGATTCGTTTTGGGGAAGCTGCTCCTGCTCGTCGCTCTGTGGATCAGCTGCGAGGAATAGAGGGAGCGAGAGTTCGTAAAACCTATCAATTGATGGCAAAACAGTATGGGGTAAAATGGCAGGGGCGTAAATATGACCCAAAAGACTGGGCTGCCGGGGATATAGCCAATCAATGCATAAGTGCGGCGACTTCATGCTTATATGGAGTGACCGAAGCAGCTGTGCTTGCGGCAGGATATGCGCCTGCCATTGGTTTTTTGCATTCAGGAAAGCCATTGTCGTTTGTTTATGATATCGCTGACCTATACAAGTTCGATACGGTGGTTCCTGTTACGTTTCAGACTGCTGCTAAAAATCCAGTCCATCCTGAACGGGCTGTAAGAATTGCCTGCCGGGATGCTTTCCGCACTACAAAGCTATTAAAAAAAATCATTCCAATGATTGAAGAGGTTTTGGCGGCAGGGGAAATAAATCCTCCGGTATCTCCAATTGATAGTCAGCCTCCAGCTATTCCAGACCCGGTTAAGCTTGGTGATCAAGGACACAGGAGTGGCTAAATGTGAGTATGATTGTTGTTGTGACAGAAAGCGTTCCACCTCGCTTAAGGGGACGTTTGGCGATTTGGCTACTTGAAATTCGGGCCGGTGTTTATGTTGGAGATGTATCACGTCGAATTCGGGAAATGATTTGGCAACAGGTCAGTGCTTTAGCTGAAGATGGGAATGTTGCCATGGCTTGGGCTACCAATACTGAATCAGGGTTTGATTTTCAGACCTATGGAATTAATCGTCGAGTGCCTGTTGATTATGATGGCCTTCGCCTGGTTTCATTTCTTCCGGATGCTGACTCTCATTGACCCTTCCGGGTCATATTGTTCTTTAACAATGAGATGAAATTTTTTCAAGATACAGATACTGGATTCTGGTGGAATTTGTAATATCCAATTATTGCATATAAATCAATAGCATACGTTTAGAGTGTTCCCCTCACTCGAGGGGATGAACCGGTGCCTGCATTGTACTCACCGATAACCTGACTGTGTTCCCCTCACTCGAGGGGATGAACCGCTATCACTGGTGAAGATGAGGTAAGGATCAGGCGTGTTCCCCTCACTCGAGGGGATGAACCGCTAGTAAGCAGGAAGGCCAAAGGCGCACCAATCGTGTTCCCCTCACTCGAGGGGATGAACCGATGGTAATAGCACTGTCACCAGAAAGACCGCCGTGTTCCCCTCACTCGAGGGGATGAACCGCTACACCCCTTGATTTTAAAGGGCTGTAGCGTGTGTTCCCCTCACTCGAGGGGATGAACCGGTGTTTCCGTCGGAGTGCGAAGTCCTGCCCATGTGTTCCCCTCACTCGAGGGGATGAACCGCTGAAAATAGCACACAAAGCCTATTACCTCATGTGTTCCCCTCACTCGAGGGGATGAACCGGCCGACCAGAAACCCTTGCAAATGGATTTTATGTGTTCCCCTCACTCGAGGGGATGAACCGGCCTCCAGAAATTCACAACCCGTACCCAACCCGTGTTCCCCTCACTCGAGGGGATGAACCGGACAACCGTGTCAGCATATCCAAACAGGTTGTGTGTTCCCCTCACTCGAGGGGATGAACCGGTTTGATCTGTTTCTGGTGCTTCTGTGATATTGTGTTCCCCTCACTCGAGGGGATGAACCGCCTTGATATATAAGGGCTATAGAGAATAATAAGTGTTCCCCTCACTCGAGGGGATGAACCGGGGGTTGACTCTGTAGAGATTTGCCTACCCCCGTGTTCCCCTCACTCGAGGGGATGAACCGTCATATTGAGTCCTGTGGGCTTGATATGCCGGGTGTTCCCCTCACTCGAGGGGATGAACCGAAACTAACCTTGCGATTTCGGGCAGGCTGTTTGTGTTCCCCTCACTCGAGGGGATGAACCGGTTTCCATTAACTGACTATTTCTATAATTCTGGTGTTCCCCTCACTCGAGGGGATGAACCGTCAAGTATGCAGGAGTATAGGTAAAGCCTCCCGTGTTCCCCTCACTCGAGGGGATGAACCGCCTATCAGCGATGAGGACGCTATCTCCCTGGTGTGTTCCCCTCACTCGAGGGGATGAACCGATAGCCAGTTGTAGAACCGATTACCTCCATAAGTGTTCCCCTCACTCGAGGGGATGAACCGCGATTCTCCAAATTCTTTTGCGCTCTTGGGTTGTGTTCCCCTCACTCGAGGGGATGAACCGAAGGGATACGATACAAAATTTCGTTGCGCGCAGTGTTCCCCTCACTCGAGGGGATGAACCGGCACAACATAATTAGCTTGTCTGTTGTGTGTTGTGTTCCCCTCACTCGAGGGGATGAACCGTCAAAAGGCGAGCCAATAGATGACAGGATAACGTGTTCCCCTCACTCGAGGGGATGAACCGCATGGACGGCAATACACTGGAACGCATTAATACGTGTTCCCCTCACTCGAGGGGATGAACCGTGTTAAATACTCACGGCTAACACAAGAGGTACGTGTTCCCCTCACTCGAGGGGATGAACCGTGTATGTTTGTATAATACATACACTTTATACAGTGTTCCCCTCACTCGAGGGGATGAACCGGTTTTGTTGTTCCCGATCTGGAGGACAGACTCGTGTTCCCCTCACTCGAGGGGATGAACCGAATGCTGATGGTGTTATCAGCTATCAGACAATGTGTTCCCCTCACTCGAGGGGATGAACCGTAAAAATGTGGTTCTGGGTAAGTGTGGCGTGTGTGTTCCCCTCACTCGAGGGGATGAACCGATTATTAACTTTTTGCCATTTATTTGCAGGTGGTGTTCCCCTCACTCGAGGGGATGAACCGTTATCCAGTTGTGTCAAGTGGGCTTATAAGCAGTGTTCCCCTCACTCGAGGGGATGAACCGTTTGCTTTCCAGGCTTGAGACTCGCCTCAGTAGTGTTCCCCTCACTCGAGGGGATGAACCGATCATAACCGGGCAGTGGGCGGGCTTGATGATGTGTTCCCCTCACTCGAGGGGATGAACCGATAAAAATCAACAAACCGGGTCTGGCGAGCGTGTGTTCCCCTCACTCGAGGGGATGAACCGGCCGATGTTGAACCAGCATAGGCTATGCAAAAGTGTTCCCCTCACTCGAGGGGATGAACCGGAATCGTGTCAATTTAAACGTAAGTGTATAGTGTGTTCCCCTCACTCGAGGGGATGAACCGTTCGGGAAATCATTTCGGGGCGGTCACGTTTGGTGTTCCCCTCACTCGAGGGGATGAACCGAATTACATTTAAATGCTGAGGACAACGTAGTAGTGTTCCCCTCACTCGAGGGGATGAACCGCCTATTCGGTCTTATAAAACCGTCGCTGATATGTGTTCCCCTCACTCGAGGGGATGAACCGTCCCCAGTCTCATCATCCAGACGACCTTCAAGCGTGTTCCCCTCACTCGAGGGGATGAACCTTACCAGTCGTTCAAAATACCGGCTGGCCGTTCGTGTTCCCCTCACTCGAGGGGATGAACCGTTAATTTCTGTCGTATGCTGTTTTCAGGGATGGTGTTCCCCTCACTCGAGGGGATGAACCGCCATCTGTTAACTGTATTTTTGTTTGTTTGTAGTGTTCCCCTCACTCGAGGGGATGAACCGTAAGGGGGCGGTAATGTTTGGAACACTCACAGGTGTTCCCCTCACTCGAGGGGATGAACCGGTGGCTGTCTTTTGGGTAGAAGTCAGTGGTGAGTGTTCCCCTCACTCGAGGGGATGAACCGCCGCCACCGCTGCCATCATCAAGCGCATCATCGTGTTCCCCTCACTCGAGGGGATGAACCGCAGTAGCAGCAGTTCAAATACGACACATAATACGTGTTCCCCTCACTCGAGGGGATGAACCGGCACTAATTGCGAGGCACTTCTAACGAAAATTGTGTTCCCCTCACTCGAGGGGATGAACCGCCTGCTGTGTAGTTTTTAATGCCTTTAGTATAGTGTTCCCCTCACTCGAGGGGATGAACCGGCAGAAATCGCTATTCATGGCATCCATGATTAGTGTTCCCCTCACTCGAGGGGATGAACCGTTGCCAGCCAATTATTAAACAATACGTGTTCCCCTCACTCGAGGGGATGAACCGACTATCAGAAAGTAACCGCCTTGAAAATCGCCGTGTTCCCCTCACTCGAGGGGATGAACCGGCAGTTTGTGATTGACGCCTGTTTTTTTGATCGTGTTCCCCTCACTCGAGGGGATGAACCGGCCGATGTTGAACCAGCATAGGCTATGCAAAAGTGTTCCCCTCACTCGAGGGGATGAACCGGAATCGTGTCAATTTAAACGTAAGTGTATAGTGTGTTCCCCTCACTCGAGGGGATGAACCGTTCGGGAAATCATTTCGGGGCGGTCACGTTTGGTGTTCCCCTCACTCGAGGGGATGAACCGAATTACATTTAAATGCTGAGGACAACGTAGTAGTGTTCCCCTCACTCGAGGGGATGAACCGCCTATTCGGTCTTATAAAACCGTCGCTGATATGTGTTCCCCTCACTCGAGGGGATGAACCGTCCCCAGTCTCATCATCCAGACGACCTTCAAGCGTGTTCCCCTCACTCGAGGGGATGAACCTTACCAGTCGTTCAAAATACCGGCTGGCCGTTCGTGTTCCCCTCACTCGAGGGGATGAACCGTTAATTTCTGTCGTATGCTGTTTTCAGGGATGGTGTTCCCCTCACTCGAGGGGATGAACCGCCATCTGTTAACTGTATTTTTGTTTGTTTGTAGTGTTCCCCTCACTCGAGGGGATGAACCGTAAGGGGGCGGTAATGTTTGGAACACTCACAGGTGTTCCCCTCACTCGAGGGGATGAACCGGTGGCTGTCTTTTGGGTAGAAGTCAGTGGTGAGTGTTCCCCTCACTCGAGGGGATGAACCGCCGCCACCGCTGCCATCATCAAGCGCATCATCGTGTTCCCCTCACTCGAGGGGATGAACCGCAGTAGCAGCAGTTCAAATACGACACATAATACGTGTTCCCCTCACTCGAGGGGATGAACCGGCACTAATTGCGAGGCACTTCTAACGAAAATTGTGTTCCCCTCACTCGAGGGGATGAACCGCCTGCTGTGTAGTTTTTAATGCCTTTAGTATAGTGTTCCCCTCACTCGAGGGGATGAACCGGCAGAAATCGCTATTCATGGCATCCATGATTAGTGTTCCCCTCACTCGAGGGGATGAACCGTTGCCAGCCAATTATTAAACAATACGTGTTCCCCTCACTCGAGGGGATGAACCGACTATCAGAAAGTAACCGCCTTGAAAATCGCCGTGTTCCCCTCACTCGAGGGGATGAACCGGCAGTTTGTGATTGACGCCTGTTTTTTTGATCGTGTTCCCCTCACTCGAGGGGATGAACCGCAGTGATGTTTTCATAATGACAGGCAGGCAGGCGTGTTCCCCTCACTCGAGGGGATGAACCGATAAATCAAATGCTTATCGGGAGGGTTATTATGTGTTCCCCTCACTCGAGGGGATGAACCGATTCAAGTATTGAACAATATTTGAATTTAGACGTGTTCCCCTCACTCGAGGGGATGAACCGGTACTTATATGCTTTGGAGAGATGGTCATGATGTGTTCCCCTCACTCGAGGGGATGAACCGGCAGGAAATCGAGAAATGCCAACCGATTTATGGTGTTCCCCTCACTCGAGGGGATGAACCGTTACCGAGCAACTGGGCAACGCCTGACTCTTTGTGTTCCCCTCACTCGAGGGGATGAACCGTCCGCCACTACCTCTTCGCGTATTACTCCCAGGTGTTCCCCTCACTCAAGGGGTTGAACAGTATTTAATTTTGACGCATTAACGAACCTAACCGTGTTCCTCTCGAGGGAGGGGCAGGGCCGGATCAAGAAGAGGAGTGGTAGAATACGCTAAAGTATTCCCCCTTCAGTTACTCCATTCCCAATTAGGTCAGTTAGGCTGGGAATAGTTGTGCAGGAAGGTAATGTATTGGATAAGCAGTCAAAGTGAATGGGTTTGATCTAAACTTGGATCATCGTGGATCTTTGCTGTTATCTCAATGATGTTATTCAGAGCTTTTTCATTCTCAATGATAGTCGTATTTTTCCTGTTCTCTGCTCATGCTAAGTGCAATTTTATCTGCCGAATTTGTGGGTTAAGCTTTCTTACAGAGCAACTGTTCTAAGTAGTCACTCAAACGAAATCAGATATTTTTGACCAAATAGATCAAATATACGTTTGACCTCTTGTTCGAATTCCTTGAAATCCATTATTGACAGCAGGTTCAGCCATTCATACTTCACTTTTCTCCACAATATTTCTATCAGGTTTAGCTCAGGTGAATAGGTTGGTAAAAAACAGACTAAGAGCTTTTTCTCAATTGCCCAGTCTATTACTCTTTCTCTGAAAAGTTTGCTGGTATGAATGCTGGCATTATCCACCATGACGATGGTATAGCGCTCATTAGAGCTGTACTTGGGTTCTTCCATCCTGGCGGCAAAATCATCAAAGACACTGATAACTGTTTCGCTGTTAACACAACCTGTTACTGGGTAGTAGAAAAGGTCATTGGCACGATTCATAAATCCCAGCACATTGATACGCTTACTTTTTACAGAGGGTATTTTTAGCTGTGAGCCTTTTTCTTGCCAGCCATAGGGGACACAAGGCTCTTGACTAAAACCAGATTCATCAAAGTAAAACAGATTGACAAGCCCTTTATCCTCAGCATATTGGGCCTCTTTCAAGGCAGACTGGCAACATCTGAATTGCTCCTCATCGCGCTTATGGCTGCAAGCTTTACGAAACCGCTTATAAACAAGTCCCAGCTTTTTTTAAAAGTCTCGACAGGGTTTGCTTTGAGGCAACCTTACCGGTTTCCTCTGCAATCTTTGTTTGAACATAAGACAGCCTGCGAGGTTCCTCGGAGACAATCTCTCTAATGCGTTGTGCTTCCTGGTCAGTATAGATAGGTGGTTTTCCACCTTCATGTTTTTTGTACAAGCCGCGAAGGCCATAATCATCCCAGGCATCAATCCAGTCAGAGACTGTCTGATATCGAACTTCAAATATTGCAGCAATCTCGCTCATAGAATAACCACGTATGCTGAGTAAAATAGCATGAGCCCTTTCCCTTAGGTACGGATATGGCCCATGTCGAATAGCTTCTCTCAATGTTTTTATGACAGCGACATCGGTTACTGGATCAACAGTTTTCATCGTGACAACAGCGAAATTAACGATATTAGGCAATGAGTATAGCCAAATTGGAATGGGGAGTTATTAAACGGTCGTACAGTTATTTTTATCTATTAGCGGTTGCGTGAGTACTTACATGCATAATTGTGTTGGTGTATCTATACAACTTGCTCAGCATTTTCAACAGCTACAACTAAACCAACAGCCAGTGCTTATGCCATTGCAACATATTCAAACTCAACAACTATATGTTCAACCTCCCCCTGTACAATCGTTAAACTTGCAGGGTCAATGTTTGGAGAATAAGAAACATGTGGTGATGAAGGAAAAAAAGTCAATTGTTAGTAAAGCTGGGGCTAATGATTTATTCGAAAACTCTATATCAGAATTGCGACAACTTGATGGAGAGGAAGGTAGTAAGAAGTGGAGAGATATGTTTCGCTCTGCCAAAGAAAATGCGGTATTTGATGGATATTATCAGGTAGAGGTTCTTTTAAGAGTAGCTCAAGATAATAAAGGGCTTAATGTTGAGTATGAATTCTGTGAAGTTGCGGCTTTGATTTTTCTCGAAGAATGGTCTGTTGTAATGAAAATGCTTGCAGCTATTAAAGCGAATCATGCTGAAAATAAAAATATTGTTAGGCGGGCAAATGGTCAACATGGTTTCGCATTTTTTCAAATGAATAATTTTGGTAGTGCTTTATATTGGTATTCACAAGCATATTCCGCAGGTTCCTATGTGTCAATCAAAACATATAATATTATTAAAGTTGCATTAACAAAACTTCAAGATCAAAACTACATGCCGTGGTTTAATAATTTGCGAATAAAACAGCAATAAATACAACTGGTACGATTCGTATACGCTAATGTAATGATCCTTGTCTGTCTGTCATTTTCCGTACAAACAGGAGGTTAAACGACGATGTTTTGCTCTTGAAAACCGGCATGGGTTGATAGCCTATCCAGGGTTCGAATTTCTATCCCTCTGCGATTTTAAAGGCCTTGATAATCAAGGCCTTTTTTATTAGTTTGACAGGAGTTTTAACGGTTTGTTTTGCTTTTCTGATTTACTGAACAGGAAACGTGGTATAAAGACAATAAACAGAAAAATTATGACGCCAATGGTAAGGTTGGCAGCAATATGAGCAGGAGGCTGTTCTGTGTGGATGGCGCTACCCATGCAGGAAAATGCGATAATACCTGGTATTGTACAAAGCCAGGATGCAGTAATATATTGGTGGAATCGAATACTGGTAACCCCGAAGGCATAACTTTGCAGCATGTAGGGAAAAGCGGGTATCAGTCGGGTGATGATTAAAATTTTCCATCCGTTTTTTTGGATACCGGCTTCAATAAGGTTAAATTTCCTGTTATTTTTTGCCCAACGTAAAACAAGGCCCCTTGCTGCATATCGAGCGATAAGAAATGCGAGTGAGTCAGCAATGCCTGCTGCAACGATTGTCCAGACGGTACCCATTACTATGCCAAACAGTGCTCCGGCAAAAGCGACAAAAGGGGGGGCGGGGCATAATAAAAGACAGCCCATGACAAATGTCAGGATGTAGGCAATGGGCGCAAGTCCCTGGAGTTGTCTGATGGTGTTAAGAAATTGTTGAATTTCAGCCATACTCAGTTTCTGGTAAAGGCCGGTTCTGTATGCAGAGATAAGCGTAATACTCAAAATGGTAATCACCAGAATGAGCTTGCCATGGCTTTTGATAGGGGCTATTAATCCATTGTTTTTTAGCATCAGTATACCCTTTCCTTAATTCCGGGAGAAATCACCAGCTATGCAAAAAATCCGTAACGGGGCTTGGGGAGTGATAAGGCCTGCAAAAGCTATCAGGTCTTTTGGGGAGAAGGTCTGCATTATTCATGGCTGGCCGGTTCAATAGCGTCCAAACGTTTAAGTAGCCGCCAGACGATAAAACGATCCATAAAAAAATACCACACCGTATATCCATAATAATGATGTAAATCAATTAATGCTCTGATGGTCTATGGGGTCAGATAAACATAAGTAGGGCGTTAATACCTGTTTTTTTATTGCCTGTAATACTTTGGTGGTATCTGTTTTTCTTTAAGATATTGAATTTTAATATTTTTTGCTGATTGCTGCGGAAAAGCAAGGGAACGAATTGCTGTTTTAGTAGTCTTAATTAGAAATAACAAGTTAACAGGGAATTGTAATGAATAAAAAAACACTATTTTTATGTATTTATATTTTGTTTTTGCTGTTGTCAGGTAATTCTTTTGCCAGACCTGTTAATTATTATGAAAGATCACCACTGTTAGATAGTATGTCTGATAGTCATTATAACAGTACTGCTATCGTTTCTTTTGATGTAGATTTCCCTAAGATTGATAATTCAATAACCCTGGCAGAAAATTCTTTAAATTGGGAACCACTATCAGATTACCCTTACGTACTAATGAGTTATTTTTCAGAAATGTATAAATTAGATAGTAGTGATGAAGGAAAGAGAGAGGCTATCTTCAAAAGATTGCATATTTTGAAGAAAAAATATGGTTTTAATCAGATGGTGGTTGATGAGGTTCCAGTATCCATTCGGAATCTTTACAAGGAAAAAAACAAACAAAATCGAATCTATGACCGGGAGAGTGGCCTCAAGGCACGTCTATTCATTAATAAGAAAGAAAATACCATTGTCCTTGCTATTGCAGGTACAGACCTTGGGTTATTATCAATGGAAAGCCTTAATAGTATTGGCTCAGCCGTATATTTAGGGAATGGTGGCGTTTCTGCTCCGGCAGCAAAGGCCCTGCAATTGATCAAGGCACTGGAACGTGATTATCAGGGGTATTCCTTAAAGATGACCGGGGCTTCTCAGGGTGGGGCCATTGCCCAATATGTTGCTATTAATTCCACAGCCGAGGCCTTTGTATTTAATTCCCAGGGATTGCCAGCCTATCTAACGGGGAAACTCTCCCGTGAACAGCTTGGTCGCCTCCACCATACTTATGTTGAAGGGGAAATATTAAATAGTAAAAGTGCTATTCCCAAACTTGCCTCATTCCTTGTTCAGAACCCGGTTCCTGTGGAGGGCTATGCTATTCCTGTTGATGATGTACTGGATATAAGAATGACAGAGGCCTTTTTTAAGAAGGCGAATGCTCTATCCTATTATGTGACATACTATATAACACCTGAATCCTTTATTCGTCACTGGACAGGTTCAATTCTTGAAGCTGTTGAGTATTATGCAGGTTTTGATGAACTGCCAAGCCTTCAGTGAATAGATGATTTCATATGGATAGATGCTTATAGCCCATTGATAGAAAAAATTCTGATTTTGTGTTTATGGTCGCCTGAAAATCATTACTATTAATAAAATCTGCACAATATTGTTGTTGCTCTAAACTGCTATCACTGATCGTTTTAATGAGAAAATGAGAATGCTATGGTAGCCCTTAAGGTCAATAAACAATTAATTGATACGCCAGCCTTAGTCATTGATCGTAGCCAGTTAATAGAAAATATCTGTAATATGCAGGCATATGCCAATGCTGCGGGGGTGGCTGTACGTCCCCATATCAAAACCCATAAATGTGCGAATATTGCCAGATTGCAGAAAGAGCATGGTGCGATTGGTGTTTGTGTCACTAAAGTCAGTGAGGCAGAGCAGTTAGTCAAGTCCGGGGTTGGTGGTATTTTAATTACCTCACCGGTTGTCACTGAACTAAAAATCACAAGGTTACTGAGTCTATTGCCGCAGGCCCATGATTTAATGGTGGTTGTTGATAGTGCTGTTAATGCTGGACAGTTAAACGAGGCTTGCAAGCATTTAGGAATGTCCTTGAACTGCCTGGTGGATATTGATCCCGGAGTTCACCGTACAGGGGTGAGTTACAAAGAGGCTCTAACGCTTGCAAGAGTGATTCATGGACATGATTACCTGAAGCTGGCCGGTATTCAGTGTTATGCGGGAAACCTGCAACACGTTCATCACTTTTCAGACCGTCGACGGGTTTCCCAGGCTGCTATGGAGAAGGCTGCCGGGGTTAAGAAAAAGCTGATTTCAGATGGATTACCATGCCCGATACTGACGGGTACAGGAACGGGAACATTCGATATTGATAGCTCGGTTGAAGGTGTCACTGAAATACAGCCCGGTTCCTATACGGTGATGGATCAGGAATATGCGGCTATTGAGGGGAGCGAAGGAGGAGGGTTCCGGCACTTTCAGCATGCCATGACTCAGTTAACCACGGTAATCAGTGGCAATCACGGCAGTCATATTACCGTTGATGCAGGATTGAAGGCATTGTATACGGATAATACCCGGCCAAGGATTATCAGTCACCCCGGGCTTGAATATGACTGGGCAGGTTTTGGTGATGAGCATGGGCGGGTTACTGCTTTACCTGGTTTTTCCCTTCCAATAGTTGGAGAGGTTCTGGAATTGGTGGTACCTCACTGTGACCCGACGATTAATTTATTCGATTATTTTTATATTGTGGAAAATGGGCAGGTGATTGATAAATGGCCCATTAATTTGCGTGGCTGCTCACAATAACAATAACCGCAGCTGAGTTCTTGTTCACAAAGGGGATGAATATTGAGTCAAGACTGATAAGAGCCTTCTCATGTAATGGTTCGAGCATTTTTTAACGTGATGTTATCCAATCATATTTCGATATTATGAAACATCTGCACCTCCTAACTTATTATATGGCGGGTTGTTTTTAAGCAGCCCCTAATAAAAAGGAAAGAGGTGTTTAAACCTCTTTCCTTTTTTGATTGCTATCTGACTTTTGTCTTAAACCATTTCAGAGACATACTCTTTTGCATAGATTGCCAGTCCACCCAAGGAGGTTTCGCGGTATTTGCTTTGCAGGTCAAGGCCGGTACGGTACATGGTTTCAATACAGCTATCCAGGGATACCACATGATTGCCATCACCGCGCATGGCGAGACGTGAAGCATTGATAGCCTTAATAGCAGCCATGCCGTTACGCTCAATACAGGGTACCTGAACCAGGCCTGCAATGGGGTCGCAGGTCATGCCCAGATGATGTTCCATGCCGATTTCAGCCGCATTTTCCACCTGGTCAATGGAGGCACCCTGAACGGCAGCAAGTCCAGCTGCCGCCATTGCGCAAGCGGAGCCTACTTCTGCCTGGCAGCCAGCTTCAGCACCAGAAATAGATGCATTCATCTTGATCAGGGAGCCGATGGCGGCTGCCGTAGCAATAAAGTTGCGAATGCCCTGGGTATTATTTCTGGAAATAAAGCGTGTATAGTAAGCCAGAACCGCTGGAATTACACCGGCAGCCCCGTTGGTCGGGGCTGTGACAACACGGCCCCCGCAGGCATTTTCTTCATTAACGGCCATGGCAAACAGGGTGACCCAGTCCATGATGGCAAAGTGATCGCTTAACATGGCTTCCGGACTGGACATCAATGTTTGATGCATGCTGGCTGAACGGCGCTTGATACCACTCATGGGTAATTCCCCTTCCATGCGCAGCCCGCGTTCGATACAGCTATGCATAACATCCCAGATAGCATCTATCTTTTTGTATACCAGATCCAGGTCCCCATTATGGCGAGCCTTTTCATTTTCAATCGTCAACTGGGCAATGGTGAGCTGGTGCTTCTTGCACAGTGCAACAAGTTCTTCGGCATTTTTGAAAGGGTAGGGGATAGCTTCCGGCTCTTTCTTGCTTTCACCGGCATTATCTGTGGTGTTAAATTCATCTGCACAGACGACGAAACCCCCACCAATGGAAAGATAGGATTTATAGTAGACGACAATGCCATTAGCATCTGCAGCAAATATCCGCATGCCATTGGGATGTTCTGGCAATGTCTCTCCGTTATGAAAGATGAGCTGGCTGTCATAGTCAAAATCGATGGTATGTTCACCGGCCAGCTTTAATTTTTTTTGTTGCTTGATCTCTTCAAAAATTCGATCGGCATCATCAGGGTCGATGGTATCAGGACGGTGACCGGCAAGACCTAACAGCGTTGCCTTGTCAGTGCCGTGGCCAATGCCTGTCAATGCAAGAGAACCGTATAGACCAACGCGAACCGACTTAATGGTGGATAGAATTCCTTTTTCCCGCAGTTCGTTCAGAAAACGATGACCAGCCCACATTGGACCCACGGTATGGGAACTGGATGGGCCAATGCCCGTTTTGAAGATATCAAAAATGCTAAGCATGAAGAGAGTCGTCTTCTATAAAGTTTGTGATAGTTTGCCAGCTTATGACAGGGATCAGTATTAGAGAAGGGGTGTATAACACCCCCGGATTTCCGAAATATTACAGCAATTGAGAGGCGATAAAGCCGGTAATTGCGATAGCACCCATGATCAGTGTGAAGATATTCGCAGCAGACTGGTATTTCTTCATGGCAGGTACTCTCTTCACTGCGTAAACTGGCATGATAAACAAAATACTGGCGATGACCGGTGCAACCATGGACTCAATCATACCCATAACACTGATATTAAAGTAGGCGGCAGCCCAAACACTCAGTGTGATAAATACCATGGTAATGGAGTTCAGTTTTTTCAGGTTGATTTTGGCGTTAGGGTTCTTGTTTTTGATCTGCTTGATAATCAGGCCATTTAATCCTTCGCTGGTTCCCATATAGTGACCAAAGAAAGAAGAGGTGATGGCAACCAGGGCAACAATTTGGGCCAGCCAGCCAAAGATGGCGTTGTCAGTACGCTCTGCAAATACAGAAAGAATAGGCAGGTTTGCTGCTTTTGCCGCTTGCAGCTCCGCAGGGGACAGGGTTAAAACACAGCTGTAGACAAACAGCATGGTGAAGCCAACCAGGAGCATAGTGGTGCGCTTAAGTGTCCTGCTGGCCTGGGGTTCTGCGTTGTTGCCCAGCTCTTTCCGGTAAGCGGAGGAAAAAGATGAAATCGCCGGAGAGTGGTTGAATGCAAATACCAGTACCGGAATTGTCAGGAAGATAGTGCGAATGAACTCAGGGGCTGTAGGCGCTACATCAAACTGGGCCATATTCCACTGGGGAATCAGGTATAGCGATGTTCCCACCAGTACCGCAATCAGGGGGTAGACAATGGAGCTACAAACTTTTAGCACCACCTGCTGACCACAGACCATGACGCCCACCAGGCCTCCAACCAGCACGAAGCTCAGGAGGGCACGTGAAGGCGCGGCTTCCATGCCCAGCTGGTTAACCAGCAGGCTGCTGACGGTGTTGGTGATGCCAATGCCATAAATCATCAGGATGGGGAAGATGGCCAGAAAGTAGCCCAGGGTAATCAGACTACCCGCTTTGTGACCAAAGTGCTCGGTTACGGTATCGGTAATATCTGCATTGGCATGGGAGGATGACAGGCAGAAGCGGGTCAGGCCCCGGTGTGCCAGAAAAGTCATTGGGCCAATCAGCAGGGTCATGGCGATTAGGGGCCAGATACCACCGAGTCCAGCATTGATAGGAAGGAATAAAACGCCAGCACCCACTGCGGTGCCAAACAGAGTGAGCATCCACTGTGTGTCGCGTTTTTGCCAGGTTGTTTCTGTAGTCCCCCCTTGGGGGATTGCCTGTGCGATATTCTGAGACATAACTGCCGCCTGAAGGTTAAAAAATCGTCAATGGTGCGGAACTTTACAGGTTTTCAGGTTCAAATGTATTGACATAGGGTTATGGTGAATTTTCCAACATTTATGTTAGTATCGCGCACTTTTTTTTTTCTAACACAATCTCCTCAGTATTTTTGACTGCTATCTTGGTTGATGATTCCGTGGCTAGTTCGGCATTTACCCTTGTTTTTGGAAATGGTACTTAAAGGGTTAATTTAAAAGTTATTATTAAGTTGTTTTTAATAGGAAAATATATAAATGCCCCTTAGCCCTGGCGACTAAATTTGGAGAACGGCTCTTTGAAAAGGGAAAGCGGAGGTAGTGAATAACATTATCTAGCCTATAACTGCTACGTGGGAGGTTTGTTTATGAATTACCGTTTACGAAGAAAATATTACGAAGATGCTGGAGTATGAAAGTATGAAAGAGCTTTTTTGTTATTTACTTTTCTTTGCAGTAATTAATATCTTTTTAGTATTAATCCCGCACAATGCTTATGCAAAGCCCTGCTGCGCCAAAAGGGTTTATTATACAAGTGAGGATAACAAAACCAAAATAACAGGTTGCCAAAAAGTCGTTAATTGCCTCTACGCTGGTTTTGATATTGTGTTATCTGCAGAAAACCCGGGATCCAGGTTAAACAATACATCAGGATATTGCCCCTATTGTTGTCCAATTCCGGTGTTTGACAGGGAGGGGCAGCGTATCCCTGATAATTCTGTGTCAATTGGAGGAGAAAGCCACCTGACATTGACTATAGGTATTTTGTATCAACGGATTGAACAAGGTTTACAGGCTGCCAGTCAACAACCTTATCATTTCCATCCTGAGGGCTATCTCGAAAAGTGGTTGATGCCTATGAGGGTTGTTGGCAGCTTTTGCGGTCCTGAAATGTTGATATTTCCCAATGGAGGGCAGTACATTAATTATCTGCTGGACGCAAATCAACAGCTGGTGCCTTTGTCTCAACATGACGCATACCCGATCGTTGACGAAGCAACAGACTCTCGCTATGTAACAGCAGACTCACGTTATTTCGCAGGGGCAGCTTTAACAATCCCCAAAAAAGCGAGTGAGGATAATATTGAAGACTATAACCAGCAAGTAGAAGTGATGGTGGCAGTGCCATCAGGCGCTCAGCCAATAGAAGTTGTCGCTGATGAATCACTGTCAGAAATAGTGAGCATTAAAAACAGAGCTGCAAAGGCGATCGCCCTGACATGTCTGGGGGTGCAGCGAATGTTTTTTAATGCCTGGGGTATGAACATGGATGACCCGAAGGCAGGCTGTCAATATTGTCGGGGAATCGGCAAGGCGCTAATGGCCAGGGTGTATCAGTTTTTGAAACATTATCAAACAAGGAAAGATGATGACCAGAACGCAAAAGTAATCAGGGCGCTTGGAGACGAGCTTTATTCATCTTGTCCACATTTCGTGGAAGAGGGGATAGTTTTATTGGGCGAATGTCAGAATCTAGATTCTATCCTGGGTGGGCATAAAGAAATATTTCCAGACCAAGCTTATGTAGACAGGATTTTTTATGAAAATGCATTGTCGGTAAATAGTAATGAAGATGTTGGGGAAGCAGCGGTTAAAGAGTATGCTGATTCTGAAAAACGGATTTCTTCATTTCAGGGGTTTTCTGATACTCAAGGATGGGGTGGGCATTTACCCAATGCTCAGGACATGGCAGAAGCAGGGCTATTTTATACAGGGGTGGGGGATTTTGCCCGATGCTTTGAGTGTGGTGTTTGTCTGTTTAAATGGAGCCCCAGCGATAATCCAGTGAAAAAACATGCTTGCTATTACCCTGCTTGCTCTTTCCTTAAGACATTCAGTCAAAATTCTGGACAGCAGCGGGATTACGCAGATGGTTTACAGCAGTTTCATGCGTTGCAGAATAAATACTTGAAGATAAAAAGCATAGAGGTGGAGCAGCGGGAATTGAGTAAGCAAATGGAAGATAGGAAGAGAGAGATGGAACGTAAGCAGATGGAGCTAAAGGAGCAGATGGAAGCTGCACAGAGAGAGATGGAACGTAAGCAGATGGAGCTAAAGGAGCAGATGGAAGCTGCACAGAGAGAGATGGAACGTAAGCAGCTGGAGCTAAAGGAGCAGATGGAAGTGGAAGGTAAACAGATGGAACTATAGAGGTATGTGAACGCTTTGCTAAGGGAGTGGAGTCAGAAGATTGAAGCTCTTGAGGCTAAAAAAAAAAGGGGTATCAGAGAACCCTTGATCTTGTAAATTCAGCGAGCTGCGCACTGAGCAGCCCGCTGGATGCGTTTGATGCAAAAGAGGGATGTTAGTCCGTATAACGCTCCAGCACCAGGCAGGCATTGGTACCGCCAAAGCCAAAGCTGTTAGACATTACCCGGTTCAGCTTCTGATCCCGAGCCTCACCCGTCAGAATAGGCATGCCTTCTGCTGCTGGATCAAGGTTTTCAATATGAGCAGATGCAGCAATAAAATCGTGCTTCATCATCAGCAGGCAGTAGATGGTTTCCTGGACACCAGCGGCTCCCAGTGAGTGACCTGAGAGTGACTTGGTAGAGCTGATGGTGGGAATGTTATCGCCAAAGACATCGCGGATGGCTTTCAGCTCGGCAACATCGCCTACAGGGGTGCTGGTACCGTGGGCATTGATATAGTCAACCGGTCCGTCAATGGTTGAGAGGGCAATATTCATGCAGCGGGAGGCACCCTCACCGGATGGTGCAACCATATCGTAACCATCGGAAGTGGCACCGTATCCGGTAATTTCCGCATAAATCTTGGCACCCCGGGCTTTGGCATGCTCCAGTTCTTCCAGAACAATCATGCCGCCACCGCCAGCGATAACAAAACCATCCCGTGTAGCATCATAAGCCCTGGAGGCTGTTTCCGGGGTGTCGTTATACTTGCTGGTCAATGCTCCCATAGCATCGAACAGGCCGGTCTGGGTCCAGTGCTCTTCTTCTCCGCCCCCGGCAAAGACAATATCCTGCTTGCCTAGCTGGATCTGTTCCATTGCGTTACCAATGCAGTGGGCGCTGGTGGCACAGGCAGAGGTGATGGAATAGTTAACGCCCTTGATTTTGAAGGGGGTAGCCAGGCAGGCAGATACCGTACTGCCCATGGTGCGGGGAACCCGGTAAGGGCCTACTCTTTTTACGCCTTTCTCCCGCATGATATCAGCGGCTTCAACAATATTGGCAGAGGATGCGCCACCTGAGGCGGCAATCAGTCCGGTACGTTCGTTGGAAACCAGTTCGGGAGGTAAGCCGGCATCTTCAATGGCCTGCTGCATGGCGATATAGGCGTAGGCAGCGGCATCACCCATGAAGCGAACGGTTTTGCGATCAATGTACTCGCTGAAATCAATGTCAACGGTACCGGATACCTGGCTTCGAAAACTCTGTTCCTGGTAGCTTTCATTAAAACGGATACCAGAACGTCCATGCTTGAGTGCGTCTGTGACGCTATCCTGGGTAATGCCCAGGCAGGATGTAATGCCAATCCCTGTAACTACAACACGTTTCATTTCTTAAAGACCTAAGTTAGACGGAATGAATCAGAAGGAGTCAGTGCTTTGGAATAGCCCGACCCGAAGACCTTCGGCGGTATAAATTTCCCGGCCGTCCACACTGAGTGAACCGTCTGCTATACCAAGGCACAGCTTGCGGGAAATAACACGCTTGATGTTTATGTGATAAGTCACTTTTTTGTGGGTGGGCAGAATCTGACCCGTAAATTTCACATCGCCACTACCCAGGGCACGGCCTCGCCCCGGGTTACCTTTCCAGCCAAGGAAAAAACCAACCAGTTGCCACATGGCATCCAGGCCAAGGCAGCCAGGCATGACCGGGTCACCAGGGAAGTGGCAGGAGAAAAACCAGAGATCCGGATTAATATCCAGCTCTGCGATGATTTCTCCCTTGCCGTATGTTCCACCTTCATCTGATATATGGATGATGCGATCCATCATTAGCATGTTCGGTGCAGGCAGCTGGGCATTGCCAGCGCCAAACAGTTCACCGTGAGCACATCGGAGCAAGTCATCTTTATCGAAGGATTGTTGCTTCATTCGTACGTTATTTCCTAGGAGCCTAAAGCTGAAAGCCCTATTTATCAGGATTTAACCAGCTTTTGCAATTGTTGGTGGGAAATCATTACTGACGTTCCGTGCGGGCACTATACCACTGGTTGTTCTGTGTTATAGAGGCGCTACCTGATTTGTAACAAAAAGACAACATTAAAATACCAGCGAGTAATATTCTCTGGAATGGCTGCTCTCACGGGCAGACTGGGTTATCATTCAGGTCACTTGGGGTATTTACTTATGTGTAAATGATCAATGTGCCGGAATCAATCGACGTGGAAATATGACTATGACGCCCACCACATCTTGCGAAAAGTATACCATAGCTGTGCTCGGTGGAGGCAGTTTTGGCACGGCGTTATCCGATATTTCAGCCACTAATGGCCATGATGTCAGGCTTTGGGTGCGCAGTGCCGAGCAGGCTAAGGGGATTAACCGGGATCATATAAACCACCGTTATCTGCCAGAGCTGGCGGTTAATCCATCGGTAGTGGCTACCACCCGTCTTGAAGAGGCAACCGATAATGCGGATATCGTTTTTATTGCCATTCCCAGTCAGTCATTCAGGGAGGTTGTAAAAAAAGCGACACCCTGGCTTAAAAGTAAAATAATTATTAGTACCACCAAAGGGATTGAGCCACAGACCTTTGATTTGATGAGCCAGATTTTACAGGAAGAGGTGGTATCTCCCAGGGTAGGCGTGTTGAGTGGTCCGAACCTGGCCAAGGAAATTGTTGCCAAGGCTGTGACAGCCACGGTGATCGCCAGTGAAGATGAAAATTTGTGCAAAATTATTCAGCAGGTGCTTCACTGTGATTATTTCAGGGTTTACTCCAACCGTGATGTTTATGGTGTTGAGCTGGCCGGGGCATTAAAAAATA
The DNA here is from genome assembly GCF_025643335.1 of Endozoicomonas sp. Mp262. Lineage (NCBI taxonomy): Bacteria > Pseudomonadati > Pseudomonadota > Gammaproteobacteria > Oceanospirillales > Endozoicomonadaceae > Endozoicomonas > Endozoicomonas sp. Mp262. The sequence goes on from NZ_CP092489.1 coordinate 3,695,624, forward strand.
TCTATGCCATTGTTTCAGGTATCGGCGTGGCCATGGGGATGGGAGAAAACACCAAGAGTATGCTGATTACCCGGAGTCTCGCCGAGATGAGTCGTTTTGCGGTAAAGATGGGAGCAAACCCTCTGACTTTTCTGGGGCTGGCTGGTGTGGGGGATCTGATTGCAACCTGCACTTCCAGCCTGAGCCGCAATTATCGGGTGGGTTATGCCCTGGGTCAGGGATACACCCTGAAAGAAGCCGAGAGTCAGCTGGGGCAGGTGGCAGAAGGTGTGAATACCCTGAAGCAGGTTCAGCAAAAGGCACAGGAGCTGGAGGTTTATATGCCCCTGGTGAACGGTTTGTACAGTATTATTTTTGAAGGCAAGGACATCCATACACTGGTGAAAGGAATGATGCAGAGAGAGCAGAAAACCGATGTGGAGTTTATGGTTCCGCACCAGTAGACTTGATACACGGTGAATTAAGGTTGCGAATAGAAAATAAAGACGTAGTATGTAAGCCAAAAAATGCACTTGATGGTTCAAGTTTGGGAGGCTAGCAGAGATGGATGATAAAGTAATCGACAACCTAAAGTCTGAGTCCCGCTGGCTCCGGCTTTTATTTATGGTTCTTTTCTACATGGCAGCCTATATAACCGGGTTCTTGATTCTGGTGGTGGTGGCTGTTCAGGTGATACATGATTTTATCAAGGGTCGGCCTAACGAGCGCCTGCTGGAATTTACTGCCAGCCTGAACCGGTATTTCTATCAGGTTATTCAATACATTAGTTTTAATAGTGAAAGTAAACCCTACCCGTTCAGTGATTGGCCAAAAGGCACCACTGGACACGGGGAGCCGTCACAGCAGGTAAAAGACCAGGAATGAAACTGATTATTATGCGCCACGGTCAGGCCGGGTTAAATGCGCCTTCTGATGCTGAAAGGCCGCTGACCGAGCAGGGCAGACAGCAGGCCGCCAGCACGGCAAAAAAATTACAGCACCTCTGTCCTGCTACAAGGGTGCTGGCAAGCCCTTATCTCAGGGCACAGCAGACGGGTTCAATTGTGGCAGAAACCATGAGCCTTCCACTGGAGACACTCGATGCTATTGTCCCCGAAGGAAATCCCTTTGCAGTGATAGAGGTTTTACCTGATAGTGGTGTGATTCTATTGGCCAGCCATATGCCTTTGGTAAGCGCCCTGACAGGGCTGCTATGTGAGGGCTCTGTCAATCATGGCCCCTCTTTTTCAACGGGTTCAGCCGTAGTGTTGGAGATGCCTGCTCCGGGTATTGGCACAGCTACGTTATTGCATAGTATATAGCCACTTACGGATAGTCCCCTGGCTCCGCTGCTGGTATGAGGGGAGGAGTGAGAGCCTTCAGTTAACGCGATTTATTGATGATTTATTGATGAAATTTGCTTGAATTTAAGTGAATTTACTGATTTTTTGTGAATGTCTCTTTTCTTTCTGTTGAACTTTATTTTCTTCAACTAATCTAATGCTTCTGATTCCGTCTCAAACTGTTGTACAGGGAGGTATGAGGTGTCAGAAGTCTCATTTAACTGGCCCAGGGCCGTGCTGGTTTGTGTTACAGCTGCGTTGTTCTGTAGTTACCAGGTTTTAATACAGGGAGCACCTGCCTTGATGGTCTCTCCACTGGCTGACAGCCTGGAGTTGACCATGACGCAGGTGGGCTTGTTGAGTAGCAGTTTCCTTTACGCCTATTTGATTTTCCAGGTTCCTGGCGCTTATCTTGCCGGTCGATGCAACCTTCGTGTGTTACTGGTGATCTGTTATCTGGTCATGGCGGCTGGCTGTTATTGGTTCAGTGTCGCTGAAACCATGTTAAGTGCCTCTATGGCCAGGGTTTTAATGGGGATAGCCACCTCCCCTTCGATTGTTGTCAGCATGACACTGGTGAGTCGCTGGTTTCCTGAAAAGTGGTTTCCTACACTGGCGGGCCTTGTTGAAACGGCGGCATTGGCAGGTGGAGCCCTGGGACCTGTGATCATACCTGATATCATGGCCTTGGGCGGCTGGCGCTATGCTATGCAGTGGTTAGCCGTTGCGGGTGTGGGTCTGTCACTGCTGGCCCTGCTTTTTGTTCGTGATGCTCCGGCTGTTGAACATTCCGGGCGGGGGGTGAGTGAGGAGCGTCAGTACGGTCAGAGTTCTTTTCCACAGTTAATGAAGCAGGGGACTTTCTGGCTTTGCTGTCTCTATGGTTTTGGGATGTTTGCCGTGCTAGCCTGTTTTGCCAGCTTGTGGGGGGTTCCCTTTTTATGCGAACGCTTTCCCGATGATCATAGTTATGTTCCGCATACCATTTTTCTGCTTTTTGCCGGAGCGGCCGTAGGAGCTCCCCTTATTGGTTTCCGGGCTTCGGTATCAGGTCGTTACCGACAGTTGATGGCGCTGTCTGCATTGGCCTGTATGGTATTCACTGGCCTGGCAATCTTTTTGCCTTGTTCTCTGGTGACTATGGGCTGTCTATGCTTTTTTATTGGCTTCTCTTCAGGGGGCTATATGCTGGTGTTTGCTGCCGTGAAAAAAGTGTGCAGCAAAGAGAACCAGGGACTCGGTATCGCAGTGGCTAATGGTTCTCTATTATTAGGCGGCCCTGCTATGCAGCCTTTGGTGGGCGCTATATTAAACAATAGTCTCCAGCATTCCGGTGTGTTAACAGTGACTGATTACCAGTGGGCACTGGTGCCGATGTTTGCTGTTCAGCTGGTGGCTTTTGCTATCACGTTTTTGCTGACCGGTATTAGGGGCTGTTGACGTTTGCTCGTGTGCTCAGCCAAAACCAGCGGTTTCGTGGCTAGACGCAGTAGCGCAGGAATAACCTAAAGGTCACACGTACTCGCGTCTTTCAAGCTACTGCAACGACGGCATGGAATCGCTGGTTTTGGCCCTTCGGGTGGCTCGTAAAGCGGCTTTCCGACTGCGTTGGACTGGCTTGACGTAGAATAACCATGCCTGCACCAGTCCTCCCGGTGTGCCCCATTGGGTATTGCGGAAAACCGCTTTACGAGCCACTGAGCTCACGATCAAACGTCAACAGCCCCTAATGACAAAACAGTATGTCAGTTACCCCATCTATCAAGATAGGGCAGATGGCGCTATGCTAGCCGCCATTTAATTTAAGCAATGGTGTTAGTGACAATGCCGGTAATACGACTGGAAAATATTAGTCTTGCATATGGGGATATGCCGCTGCTGGATGGAGCAGAACTACAGATCCGTCGGGGGGAACGGGTTTGTCTGGTGGGGCGTAACGGTACAGGTAAATCAACCCTGCTAAAAATTGTTTCCGGTCAGATCGATGCAGATGACGGCTCTATCTGGCGCAAGCCCGGACTTAAAATCGGTGTCCTTAACCAGAACCTGCCGCTCCAGGATGATAAAACGGTGTATGAGGTGGTGGCCTCGGGACTGGCTGAAGTGGGGTCGCTTATCCATCGTTATCACCAGCTTTCCCAGACTATTGAGAGTGATGAAGATATCAAGGCTCTGGAGGATGTCCAGCAGCGCCTTGAGGCTGCTGATGGCTGGTCTTTGCAGCAGAAAGTGGATACCGTCATCAAAAAACTGGAGCTGCCTGAAGACAGCCTGATGAAAGAGCTGTCCGGAGGCTGGCGACGACGTGTGGAATTGGCCCAGGCCCTGGTTTCTGAGCCTGATTTGTTACTGCTGGATGAACCCACCAACCATTTGGATATTGTGGCTATAGACTGGCTTGAAAAGCAGCTTCTGGATTTTCGCGGAGCCTTGCTGTTTATTACCCACGACCGTTCTTTCCTTCAGTCCTTGGCCACCCGCATTATTGAACTTGATCGTGGGCAGTTAACCAACTGGGAATGTAATTACCAGACTTACCTGGAGCGCAAGGCTCATGCGCTGGAGGTCGAAGCGGAACAAAATGCCCTGTTTGATAAAAAGCTGGCTCAGGAAGAGGTTTGGATTCGCCAGGGCATCAAAGCCCGTCGGACCCGTAATGAAGGCCGGGTAAGAGCCCTTAAAGCCCTGAGAGAAGAACGAAAGGAGCGCCGTGAGGTTCAGGGGAAGGCAGACTTTGCCATTGAATCGGGCAACTCCTCCGGGAAAATGGTGCTTGAGGCCAAGGGCATCCTTAAAGCTTATGCTGGTAAACCTGTTGTTGATGCCTTCAGTTTTACGGTGCAGCGAGGAGATAAAATTGGTCTGATCGGTGCTAATGGTGCGGGAAAGTCCACCTTGCTCAATATGTTACTGGGGGAACTTGAACCGGATAGTGGCAGTATCAAGCCGGGTAGCAAGCTGGAAGTGGCTTACTTTGACCAGCTGAGAAACCAGCTGGATCTTGAAAAGAGTGTGATTGATAACGTGGCTGAAGGGCGGGAGAGTATTACCATCAATGGTGCCAGCCGCCATGTCATCAGTTACCTGGGGGATTTTTTATTCCCGCCCCATCGTTGTCGGATACCGGTGAAAGCCTTGTCCGGGGGGGAGCGAAATCGCCTGTTACTGGCCCGGTTGTTCAGCAAGCCTGCCAACCTACTGGTACTTGACGAACCCACCAATGACCTGGATGTGGAAACCCTGGAGCTGCTTGAATCCCTGCTGGTGGAATTCAAGGGAACCCTGTTGTTGGTAAGCCACGACCGGGCCTTTTTGGACAATGTGGTATCCAGCACGCTGGTATTTAAGCCCGGGGCAAAGATTGATGAGTTTGTGGGCGGGTTTGAAGACTGGTTACGTCAGGGAGGCAATATCAGCCAGCTGGTTGAGCAGGCTAAAGCAACCCCTGAGAAAAAAACGGTAACAGCAAAACCTGTGGAAACCAAAAGTCCGCAAAAGAAAAAGCTGAGCTATAAGCTTCAGCGTGAGTTAGATGGCCTGCCCGCTGAAATAGAGCAGTTGGAAGAGGAGCAGCGGCAGCTGGAAGAAAAAACCGCAGATCCCGGCTTCTATCAGGGTGATATGGCAGAGGTGAATAAAACCCTGGAGCGAATCACTGAACTGGCTGAATTGATTGAGGCCAGAATGGAGCGTTGGGAAGAACTGGAAAGCATGCAGTAGCGACGGGTGTTTTGTTGCCAGCTACCTAATAGAAAACTGTTAGGTAGCTGATGGTTTTTTGTAGTCTGTTCTCAGTCAGCCTTTTATTGTTTTTTCCCTACCCTCACGGCAAGGACATCACAGCAGGCACCATGAAGGATGCTGGTGGATGTGGAGCCAAGAATCAGGGCCAGGCCGTGACGGCCATGGCTGCCCACCACAACAAGGTCAACGTCGGACTCTTTGGCAATTCGGTGCACCTCCCTTTCCGGCCTTCCATACACTATATGTTGTTCCCCTTTCTCCAGTTGCACGGTGTCTGCCAGCTGGCTGATTCGTTCTCTGGCTTGCTGGGTGATTTCATCCTGGAGAGTGGTGAGATCCAGGGGGATATCGCTGCCATAGGCCACACTAAGCGGCTCAACAACATGAACCATCGTTAGTTTGGCGCTGTTGGTTTCAGCAATAAAACGGGCTTTTTCCAGCACTTCATCAGCTTCGTCGGACAGATCAATGGCGACCAGTATATGTTTGTAGTGGCTCATTGGGACCTCTCTTGGATGAGTTTAGGCGTTAGACGCCATCATAGCTCAACCTGCTCTTGTTATTGTGCAATCTTGTATAATCATGTGGTTATAGCCCATTAAACTCCTTGACATCGATCAATATTTGACAGAAGGTAACAGCAAAAAAATCAAACAGCTGTATGAAAAGTAACGGGATCTTACTTTTCAATAATAATCATAAGGCAGGGCATCGCCATATTTTTCAATCCGTTCGGAGAGAGATCTAATGATTTACGAAGGCAAGGCTTTTAAAGTCATACCGCTTGAAGACGGCATCGCTGAGTTCAGATTTGATTTGGAAGGGGAGTCTGTTAACAAGTTCAGTCAGGCAGCTATAGAGGACTTTGCCCGGGCTGTCGAGGCCGTGAAAGGGGATGATGGTATCAAGGGCCTGGTGCTTTCCAGTGGTAAAGAAGCCTTTATTGTGGGGGCGGATATCACTGAGTTTCTATCCATGTTCAAGCAGGAAGAGCAAGTGCTGCTGGATGGCCTGCTTAAGGTAAATGCCGTGTTCTCTTCCTTTGAAGACTTGCCTTTACCCACTGTTGCCGCCATTAATGGTGTTGCCTTGGGGGGAGGGTTTGAGGTGTGCCTGTGTGCGGATTACCGGATTATGTCCACCGGGGCGAAAGTGGGCCTGCCAGAGGTGAAGCTGGGTATCTATCCGGGGTGGGGAGGGACAGTTCGTCTGCCTCGCCTGGTGGGTGCCGATAATGCCATTGAGTGGATTTGTACCGGCAAGGAGCAAAAGCCGGATGAGGCCTTGCGTATCGGGGCGGCTGATGCGGTGGTAGCACCCGATAAACTACTGGATGCTGCCGTTACGCTGGTAAAAAAATGTATAGACGGTGAGCTGGATTTTAAGGCTCGTAAGGACGAGAAGAAAGCCAAGCTGCAATTGGCCAATATGGAAGCCATGATGGTGTTTGAAACCGCCAAGCCGTTTATTGCCAGTAAAGCGGGACCTCATTATCCGGCCCCCCTGGAGGCCGTAAAGACCATTCAACGTCATGCCTATATGACCCGCGACAAAGCCCTGGAAGTAGAAGCCAAAGGGTTTATTAAGATGGCCAAAACACCGGTGACGGAATCATTGGTGGGCCTGTTCCTCAATGACCAGCAACTTAAGAAAAAGGCGAAACAGTCCGCCCATCTCGCTGTACCCACTAAAAAGGCGGCGGTGCTTGGGGCAGGCATTATGGGAGGTGGCATTGCCTATCAGTCAGCCTATAAAGGCACGCCAGTATTGATGAAGGATATCAATCAGGAAGGGATAGCGCTGGGGCTGAATGAAGCGAAGAAATTATTGGCCAAGCAAGTTGAACGTGGCCGAATCGACAGCAGCCGCATGGGTGACGTGCTGAATCATATTGCCCCCACATTATCCTACGGTGACTTCAAGGATGTGGATGTGGTGGTTGAAGCTGTGGTGGAAAATCTCAAGGTGAAGCAGGCGGTGCTGGCTGAAACTGAAGCTCAACTCAGTGACCATGCCATACTGGCATCCAATACTTCAACCATTTCCATAACAGCTATTGCCAAGGCGTTGAAAACCCCGGAAAAATTCTGTGGCATGCATTTCTTTAACCCGGTTCATCGTATGCCCTTGGTGGAAGTGATCCGTGGCGAGCAAAGCAGTGATGAGGCCGTGGCGACGGTGGTGCAGTATGCCAAAAATATGGGCAAAACTCCTATCGTGGTCAATGACTGTCCAGGCTTCCTGGTTAATCGGGTGCTTTTCCCCTATCTGGCAGGTTTTGCCGCCCTGGTACGTGATGGTGCCGATTTCCAGCAGGTTGATAATGTCATGGAACGGTTTGGCTGGCCCATGGGACCCGCTTATCTGCTGGACGTTGTGGGTATGGATACAGGCCATCATGCAGAGGCGGTTATGGCGGAGGGCTACCCTGACCGGATGGTTAAAGATTTTAAGTCAGCCATTGATGTGATGTTTGAAAACAAGCGGTATGGTCAAAAGACCCAGCTTGGTTTTTACCGCTATGAGGATGATAAAAAAGGCAAGCCCCGCAAGCTGCCTGATAGTACAACCTATGAATTGCTGAAGCCGGTGAGCAGTGATCCAAGGGAGTTTGATGAAGAGGAAATCATAGCTCGCATGATGATCCCTCTCTGCCTCGAAACGGTTCGGGCGTTGGAAGAAGGCATTGTTGAATCTCCGGCAGAGGCGGATATGGGCTTGATTATGGGCATTGGCTTCCCACCGTTCAGGGGGGGTGCGCTCAAGTATATCGACACTATAGGGGTTGCCGGGTTTGTGAAGCTGGCGGATCAATACGCAGAACTGGGACCATTATATCAGGCTACGGACAAGCTTCGTGAAATGGCGCAGCAAGGTGACTCTTTTTATAAGGCCTGAGCCACCCGGGATATTGAGTCAATCGTTGAGATGCACTCAGGTACTCTTCAAGAACATGAGCGAGAATAAATTATGAGCCTGAATCCAAAAGATGCGGTGATCGTTGATTATGGACGTACTCCCATGGGACGTTCCAAGGGTGGTATGTATCGGCATGTGAGGGCTGAAAGCCTTTCTGCGGATCTGATTACCGCCCTGCTGGCCAGGAATCCGGAGGTTAACCCGGCAGAAGTGGAAGATGTCATCTGGGGTTGTGTTAACCAGACCCTGGAGCAGGGCTGGAACATCGCCCGCATGGCGTCACTGATGACACCGATTCCTCATACTGCTGCCGGACAAACCATCAGCCGACTCTGTGGCTCCTCCATGAGTGCCCTCCATATTGCCACCCAGGCCATTCAGACCGGCAATGGTGACGTGTTTGTGGTGGGTGGCGTTGAGCATATGGGACATGTGGGTATGATGCATGGGGTTGATCCAAACCCCAGACTATCAAAACACGGTGCCAAGGCTTCTGGCATGATGGGATTGACGGCTGAACTGTTGGCTAAGATGCACGGCATTGGTCGACAGACCCAGGATGAATTTGGTGCCCGTTCCCACCAAAGAGCCTGGCTGGCCACCCAGGAGGGCAGGTTTAAGAATGAAATTCTCCCTATGCAGGGCCATGATGGTGAAGGCAATCTGTCCCTGTTCACCACGGATGAAACTATCCGGCCAGAAACCACGGTGGAGGCGCTCTCGGAACTGAAGCCTGTCTTTAATCCCAAAGGCGGAACCGTTACGGCGGGAACCTCCTCCCAGGTTACGGATGGGGCATCCTGTATGATTGTTATGTCTGCCCAGCGGGCTAAGGATCTGGGATTGCAACCTATGGCAGTGGTGCGGGCCATGGCGGTGGCAGGGGTTGATCCGGCCATTATGGGATACGGCCCGGTTCCCAGCACCAAGAAAGTACTGAAGCGCGCGGGGCTGACCCTGGATGATATTGATCACTTCGAGCTGAATGAAGCCTTTGCCGCCCAGTCATTGCCGGTGCTGAAGGATCTTAAACTACTGGATAAGATGGATGAAAAGGTGAACCTCAATGGTGGCGCCATTGCCCTTGGTCATCCCTTTGGCTGTTCCGGGGCTCGTATCTCAGGCACCCTGCTTAATGTGATGAAACAGAATAGCGGTACCCTTGGGGTAGCCACCATGTGTATTGGTTTGGGGCAGGGGATCTCAACGGTGTTTGAGCGGGTTTAAGACTTTGAAGTGATTAGGGTCAGCGCCTTCTTTTTGATGGAATTAACTCAAGACTTAGGTGCTGACCTTGATTTTTTCTTATTTCTTTTCTTGACGCTCCAGATTGCGGTAAAAATTCTCATGTGAGCCAAATGATACCAGCTCCAATATCAGGTCGCCTTTATTAAAATAATAAGCAAGCAATGTAAGCTGTTTGACCATTTTAAATTTATACACTTGAAGGTGGCTAAGGCTACCGCTTTTCATGTCTCCGATTGCCGGGTTTTCAGCGATGATTTTGATGGCTTTATCAAGATCTGCTTTCTGGTTTTTCTTGAGTTTTTTTACAGCGCGGTCAAATCGGGCTGTCTGAAGGATCCTAACTGCTTTAGCCAAAATGATACTCCGACGTTAAGCCCTGCTTACGCTCTTCCTCCGCTTCCAGAATATCTTCAATAAAATGGATGGGTAGATCGGGGTTTTCCTTGGCTATTTTGCCTAAAGTTGCCCAGTATTCAATCTGTTTTGCCGCAGAGCGTTTTTTTACTTTTCCGGTTAGACTGGCTGCATCAACCAGTTCCTCATCGAGTCTCAAAGGTTTGCTTGCCATGTTGCTTATCCTTTTGTTGATGCTTACATGCTAATATTGTAGCATATTGCAACATAGTAACAGTTTCTCTCGAGAAAATTTCCGGAAAAATCGTTGTCAGATCACACAGTAATTTGTTTTTACCCCAGTAAAAATCAACGTATCAGTATTTTGCCTTTCTAATAATTCCAAAAACATCTTGCTTTCAAAAGCCGAATACGTTTTTTTCAAAGTCTGAACAATAAAACTCTCCTGGCTCAGCAAATAATCTTTGCATATCAATGGCAATATGCAGTGCGCGAGAACCAATAGAACCAAAGCGTAGTTCATTACTAAACATAGCTATACTCTAAAAGTCCAGCTATTCCCGTGACATCAATTAAATCACTGCAACAGCAAGGCTTACAGTAAATTCCAAATGGAGTGATTTCGCACAAAATAACGTCTACTTTTGATAGGGATACTTTATCAATGGCTGTCTCTCATGGCTTATCCATTCCAAAAAAGTCGTAAGCATCTTTGTGCAAACAGTTTAATTACTACGATTTCTGAAAGTTATGAGCAAATTCCAGATGTCCGACCAAACAAGGATTCCAGAAAAATAACAATACATGATGCCTCCATGTCCGCTTTTGCCATGATGCATCTCAAGTACCCATCGCTCCTCTCGTTTGAGCGTGATAAAACAGAGCAAGAAGTAAGGCATAACCTTGAGCACCTGTATCAGATAAAAAAACGTGCTCCCTGTGATACCAGTATGCGGGAAATCCTGGATCCAATAGATCCCGTAGAGTTCAAAAAGCCTTTTAAGACATTGCTGTCTAACGTCCAAAGGGGCGGATTACTGAAGGCATTCGAATTTCACTGCGGGAACTTGAAAAATCACTACTTGCTCCCGATCGATGGAACTGGGCTATTTTACTCCTGCAATAATAAAAAACCTTGTCAGGAGTGCTGTACTAAAAATAAGGGAAAGGCCAACGAAGCTCACTACCACCAGTTAATGGCAGCATGCATTGCTCACCCGGATCAAAAAACAGTCTTGCCATTGGCACCGGAAGCCATAGTTTGCCAGGACGGTTCGACCAAAAATGACTGTGAAAAAAATGCCATTAAACGGTTGTTTGCCACCATACGAGAGCATCACCCACGTCTAAAGTTCGTTATTCTTCTGGACAGTCTTTATGCTGACAACCCCACTGTCCAACTGATTAAGAGTTATGGCTGGCATTACATCATTGTCGCGAAAGATGGCAACCATGCCTCGCTGGTTGAAGCGATGGATGAGCTGGATAAAGAAGGAAAAGTTCACCGTGCTGAAAAAGTTAATGAAGAGACTGGAATTAAGTGGTGGTTTCGCTATGCCAATGACGTCAGGCTGAACAAGGCAAAATATGCAGAACAGGTTAATGTGCTTGATTTTGTCGAAACCGATAAAAAAGGTAAACAGCATATCTGGTGCTGGGTGACTGATATTCCGCTTAACGAAGAAACCATAGAACCCGTCATGAAAGGAGGGCGCTGCCGATGGCATATTGAGAACCAGACGTTTAACACCCTGAAAAATCAAGGCTACGATCTCGAACATAACTACGGTCACGGTGAGAAGCACTTAGCCACAAATCTGGCCTATCTGACGATGCTTGCTTTTCTCGTAGATCAAATACAGGAACTGTGCTGTCCCCAGTTTCAGGAAGCTTTAAGAACCCGCTCAAAAGGAGTCCGTATAGCATTATGGAAATGGATACAGGGCTATTTTTTGCATTGGCTGATAAAAACGTGGGAGGGGCTTTTTTACACAGTAACTCATGGTATTGAAGAGAAAAGGGTGATTCCATTCGATACATCATAACCGGCCATATCGTAGCTACGTTCAGGGGTGACATTTTTTCTTTAAAGCTCCGCTTTGTTAATTGGCGGCTCAGTTTTGATCGGCTTCATTATTTTTGCTGCCTTATTGTCAATACCAACGATCATCGACGTTCATCATGCGGGAATAGCTGCTAAAAGTCCGATGATAACCCTATTGTATAAGAGGAAAACTGCATTATCGGAGTTTTTTAAGGTGGCTGTCCTATATATCTGATATATTTATTTTTTAGTACATTAAAGTGTTTTACGATCGTCAGAGAAAATACTCAACTAACGGCTAACTGGCTCCATTCAAGTATGAGAAGGAACTTGCCAAGGCAGCGTAAAAAAGTGTCCGGAAAATTCTTGCCAAATCAATCCTGCTGTACTATAAGACTGTTGTCCTGTACAAAGCTTAGATATATGGCGTTGAGCCTATTACTTCAAGAGAAGATGGAAAAGCTGGATATGAAGAATAAGCACTTCACAGTAGTTGCTGATAATGAATATTTAGAACTCGTGTTTCAGGGATGTATTGGGTCAAAAGTACTACATTAGGTTGCCCCTGTGTAGATAACTAATCCGTATTGTTGTGAAGCCTAAGATATGTTGCTCTTTTTCGATTATATTTTCTGTATTGATGTTGGACTTAACTGCTGGCGTTTATTGCATTGACTGCAGGAATGAGCAAGAAGACTGCATCTGTCATTATAGCGCATCCTGTGTAGACTGTGGGAATAATGAAGACTATTGTATTTGCCCCTCTAGAATTTGGGATCTAAGTTCACAAGAAATATTAGATACTCTTAACAAATTCAAAGAAGACCTAATATCTTTGGATGAAGAATTTAACAATCATTTGACTGAAAACACAAGGGAAAAGATATTGTTAGAACTGAAAAAAATTAAATCCCTTATGCTCAAGATAAAAGGTCATCTTGATAGTGAATTTTATGGTATTGGCTATCACCTGAATCCGTGAGTTCACTGTAGCCCAACTCCTCTGGATCAACCACAAAACGTAAGTTCCAAGTTAAAATGCACCCACTCTAATTTTCACCACCTGGGTGCATTTTTGTGAAACTGAAAATTGAACAATCACAGACGGAATTTTATACACCGGTCGCAGGGCTTTATTTCGTTGGTCATGCACTCAACAAAAAGACAGCGTTAAGCAAATCCCTGCGCAAAATAAAAAAAAGGCACCGTATCACTCATATCGACCTGATCAGAGCTTACTGCGGCCAACTGGCTCAGGGTAAAAGTGATTTTGATAATGTTGATAATAACCGGGATAACGACTGGTTCCGGTTGGCAATGGGCATTAAACAAATGCCTTCAGCCAGCCGCTTAAGACAGCGTTTCAATGAAGATGCCGCCCAACTGATTCCTTTCATCGAGGACAGCCTTACCGATGTCCTGGTTAATCTTCAGGTGCCCGTCACACCCCTTCCGAAAAAACTCGATAAGAAGCAGCACATACCACTGGATATCGACGTATTCCCTATGGATAACAGCAATACCAAAAAGGAGGGGGTCGAGTACACGTATAAAAAATTCTTTGGTTATGCCCCTATTGCCGCTTACTTTGGCTGCGAAGGCTGGTGCCTGGGATGTGAATTACGCCCAGGCTCTCAGCACTCCCAGAATGATTTTATTGGCTTTTTACAAGCAGTGCTGCACCGCAGCCGACGTTTGACCCGAGCGCCTATTCTGGTTCGCCTTGATAGTGGCCACGATGCTGAGGAATCGCGCCGGGAAATCGCCGGGTTCAAAGGTGTGAATCACATTATCAAGCTCAACCCAAGAAAGTATCACACCAAGGAACACTGGCTCCCCATTTTTGAAGAAAAGCAAGTCAAATGGGAGGAGTCGCGTCCAGGAAAGAGTTATGCGACACTCTCAACCGTCTATGAAACCAACTATGGTAACCAGCGTCTGATTATTCGCATTATCAAGCGTACCACTGATACTGTAGGGCAGAGATTTCTGACACCCGATTATGAGCTGGAAGGATGGTGGACAACACTCAGCGAAGCTGACTACAGCGATGATCAGATCATTAATCTTTATGAGGATCATGCGACCAGCGAGCAGTTTCACAGTGAGTTGAAGACTGATATGGATTTAGAGCGCCTGCCTTCAGGCAAGTTTGACACCAACGACCTGGTGATGTGTTTGGGTGCACTGGTCTATAACATTCTGCGCTACATGGGGCAGAGTTGCTTGCTCGGGCCAGATGCGCCGGTACGTCATAAAGCCAAACGACGCCGGTTAAAAACCGTGATACAGGAACTCATCTACCTGGCTGCCCGTCTTCTGAAAAAAGGACATCAATACCGGCTACGCTTTGGTCGTTACTGTCCTGGTTTCAGGTCTTTCCATCAATTAATAAGCCAGCATGCACTTTGTTGATTGAATAGCGAGATAGAAAAAAATGCCATAAATGAGAAAGTACTGTATTGATAACGGTAGGGCTTCTTTCAACCTGTCTTCAAGTTTGATGATATTTTGATCAGCATTTATGCTTAAAAACGACATAAAAACACTTCAATCAATAACCCGAGTTATTTTCAAAGGAAAAAATTAATCAGCACATTTTCAAAACTGCCGGGCAAATCAAGAAATCACGGATTCAGGTATCAGCCAGAATAAAGGCATAGCTGTGGTTTATGAGCGTGAGGCATTATGCATTTTTCATAATTTTCTGATTATATACATAGTGCAAGACCTGACCTTTTTCTCTCGAATAAAAACTTGCCCGGGTAGTGTAAGAAAGTACAGTACAGGGTTCGTATAATGTTTGCATAACTGTCTGCTTTATTTCTGAGACAGCATTTGTCCAATAGCTTCGGGTGAAAGACAGTGATCCAGTAAGCTGTTTTGCCTGGCCTGCTTGATACTCTCATCAATCAGGGCTGAGCGTTCATCCTGGCCAATGGTTAGTGCACCAGCGGCTTTCATAGCCTTAACCCCTTCTAAACCATTATTGGTTCCGCTCAGGAGCACGCCTATGGCCTTATGGGGACAACAGGAAGCAATGGACTGAAAGAGGATATCTGCTGAAGGGGATAGCCGGTCATGGGTATCGAAAGCGGTCAATTCACAGACCAGACCTTCTGAACCCTGGGTCAGGGTCATATCATGGCAATCTGGAGTCACATAAACAGTACCGTTTTTAAGGGTCTCTCCATTCTCTGCCAGTTTGAGAGGCAGTTTGATTTTGGGGGTGAGCCAGGTGACCAGACCCTCTAAAAAGCCTGGAGCCAGTTGCTGATTGATAATAATGGGACAATGAGCGGTTTCAAGTTGTGCAAAAATCCGGTTGATAGCATGTAACCCGCCTTCGGCAGAGGCAATGGCAATTACTTCAGCGGCTTTTTTTGTTTCGTTGTTGATTGCAGTTGCATCTGTTTCAGCATGATCCTGACTGACATTGGCACCGGACATTAATCGCACCATACGAAGAAATTCTTTCAGAGGATCATAGTTCGGGTTGGCTCCCCCACCCAGCTGGGGTTGTTCAACCACGGCGACAGCCCCTTCATCGATAGCCTGGAAGGTGTTATGCACTTCTTCAGCATTGACACTGGAACTCACCAGCATAACCGGGGTAGGGCAGCTATCCATAATGGCATGGGTAGCCTCAAAGCCATTCATCTCAGGCATTTGTACGTCCATGGTCACCAGGTCTGGCTTCAGGCTTTGCACCATTTCCAGCGCCTGTTTACCATTTTCCGCCCGGCCTACCACTTCAATATCCGGTTCTTTGCCTAGTACTGCCTTGAGTAACATGGCCACTACATTGGAATCATCAGCGATCAGTACCTTGATCATGGCTACACTCCATTGTCTTATAATTAACCTACTTTGCTAATCTTCGAATATAGTCTGACATTTCCTGAAGATTGGCGACCTTATCTGTGGCTCCTAAAGCAATGGCTTCTGCTGGCATACCAAAGACTGTGGAGCTGGCTTCGTCCTGAGCCAGGGTGAAGCTGCCTGCTTTATGCATAGCCAGAAGTCCATCGGCACCATCATTTCCCATACCGGTTAAAATAATACCGATTGCCTTATCTTTACATACCGTTGCAACGGACTGAAGCGATACAGAAGCAGAGGGGCGAAAGCGGTTGATGGGAGGGGACTGGGTTAACTTGGCCTGGATAATAGCTCCCAGTTTCCGGATCTCAAAATGGTGATCATCGGGTGCAAAGTAAGCAGCACCGGGTTTTAGCTGTTCACCATGAGTAGCAATTTGAACGCTTATTGCTAACTGATTGTCTAGCCATCCAGCCAGGCCATCAATAAAGCCCTGAGAGATATGCTGGCTAATAATAATGGGGGCAGGGAAGTTTTCAGGAAAATCTCTCAGCAGGTTTAACAACGCGGTGGGTCCTCCGGTAGAAACGCCAATGGCCACCAGTTCCACTGATCTGGGTTCAGGCAGAGAAGAAAAGCTTGATCGGGTGGGGGCTGTGGGTGCCCTTGTTATGGCCTTGACATCAACTTTGGACAGTTCTCTTATACTGTTTACCAGGTCCCGGCGAACCGGCTTAAAATCAGCCTGGCCATACCCCTGTGGTTTTTCTATAAGGGTGAGAGCCCCGGCCTTCATGGTTTGAAAATCTTCAGGGGTTACTGTGGCACTGACAATAATTATGGGCGTCGGATTACTGGCCATAATGGCCTTGGTGGCCTCGAAACCATCCATTTCCGGCATCCGGATATCCATGGTTATCAGGTCTGGTTTATGCCGTTCAACCATAGCCAGGGCTTCCTTGCCATTCTTGGCCTGGCCAACCACCATCATATCGGCTTCCTGTTCGATAATAGCCCTGATTAACATGGATATTACCGGTGAATCATCCACCACCAACACTCGAATCATAAACCTGTGGTTCCCTGATGAAGTTAATGGCTTAGTAGCCGTTTGACAGCATCCAGTAGTGCCTTGGTTTCGAACTGACCTTTGACGATATAGGCATCAGCCCCCACTTCCAGCCCCTTTTTCTTATGCTCATCCTGTGCCAGGGAGCTAACCAGAATAACAGGGGTCTCTTTGTAAGCATGGGCTTGTTTAATTTCTGCCGCCAGTTCAAAACCGGTCATAAAGGGCATTTCAATATCCGAGACCACCAGGTCAAAATTATTTTTTTGCACCAGTTCCCAGGCTTGTCGACCATCAACGGCAATGGTCACTTTATAGCCGGCATTTTCCAGTATGGACTGTTCCAGAATACGGGTGGTAATGGAGTCATCCACAACCAGCAGGTGTTTCTGAGCCTCTTCTTCCTCTATTTTTGCCAGTGCCTCTTTAACTTTAAACTGGCTTTGGACGCCCAGTGCCGTATTAACCAGGTCTGTGGGGTTAAGCACCATCACCATATCGCCGTTGCCCATAAAGGCACCACCGCTGATATTTCGTACGGACTCTAAAGGGGTATGGAACGGCTTGATAATCAGTTCCCGCTCACCAATGATTTCGTCCACCAGGAAGGCAACGGTATCCCGCTCATTGGAGACCAGCACCATGGAGATGGATTTGCTATTGGAGGTGTCCAGCTCTCCCAGTTCCAGCACCGCTGACAAATCTCGTAAAGGCAAAGGTTTGCCTTCGTAAACCACTGCGTAGCTGCCTTCCACATGAATCATTTCGTCGTGGGCCACCTCCATTACACGCACTACATAGGTTGTAGGAATGGCAAATTGACTATCGCTAACGGCAACCAGTAGACCGTGGTCGGTGGCCAGTGTCAGGGGAAGCTGTAAAATGAATTCGGTGCCTTTTTCCTCTTCGGTTTCTATGCGAACCTCTCCCTTCAATTCCCTGAGACCTTCTTTAACTACGTCCAGCCCAACCCCCCTGCCGGAAATATCAGTCACCACTTCTTTACTGGAAAAGCCGGGGCGGAAAATCAAGTCAAGAATTTCTGTCTGGTCCATGGTGTCGAGTTCTTGCTGGGTTACCAGCTGTTTGCGGAGAGCGGCTTTGGCAATGGCTTCTGGTTTGATGCCTTCTCCGTCATCCTTGACTGACATAATGATCTGGCTGCCCTGGCTTCGTACTTCTACCAGCAGTTTGCCGGTGCCATCCTTGCCTCGACTGACACGGGTTTCCGGGTCTTCGATGCCATGGTCTATAGCGTTACGAAGAATGTGCATCAGTGGTGCCCGAACCCCATCCAGTACAATTCGATCTAACTCTATATCATCGCCCTGTACTGTTAAGCTGACTTTTTTACCCAGTTCACGGGCAATATCCCGTACTGAACGGGCCATGGGCCTGAGTATATTGGCGGCTGGAACCAATCGCATAAAACGAACGGCATCCTGAAGGGCGTTGGATACGACGCTCATCTGATTACGGCTGGTTCGCAGGTTTTTATACAACTGTATGGTGGTGTTATTCAGGGATGAAAGCATGTCAGGCCCGTCAGAAAACATCTGCAATAATTCCACTGGCATATTGGTTTTATCAATACGGTGCCAGGCGGTTTGAGCCTGGGCCCAGACTGCCATCAGACTCTGAACCTGTGAACGGAATTGTCCGAGGATCTCAAGATGGGTTTCCATGGCAATTTTAGTCACCTGCAACTCTTCAGACAGGGCGTTAACATGGTTCAGCTTATCCAGGGAGACAGGAATAATTTCGTTAGCCGTGTCCGGCTTTTTATCAACGGCAATGGTTGATGATGGTTTTTGCGAAGCAGAATCTTGTTGTTTATCATTCTCTGTTGATGGCTGCCTGGTTTTTTCCTCAGGTTTATCTGTTGTCTGGATTGATTCTTTCCCTGGGCCACTGGTTTGAGCTTGTTGTTTAGGTGTGGCTACAGATATATTCTGATTATCCTTTGCTTCGCTATCTTCTTCGGCAGATGGTGATGCTGAAGAGGGGGGAGTGGCTTGGGGGTTGTCCAGACTCTGCAGGAAGTCTTTTTCAATGACATGAAGCTCTTCTATGAATTCATTAATGCCATTTTCGTCATAAGCTTCTCCTGATGCTGTGGCCTTGGCGATAGATCCCATATAATCAATGGATTTGAAGCAGGCATCGATTATATGTGAGGGAGGGGTGATTGAGTCTTGTTTAAAACGGGTAAACAAGTCTTCCATCACATGGGCAATATCTCCGATATTGCGCAGGTCTACCCCCCGTGCTGCTCCTTTGATGTTATGGGCAGCCCTGAATACAGCATCAATGGTGGCTGCATAATTCGGGTCATCACCGGTTTCCAGTTTAAGCAGGCCATCGGTAATTTGCTGAGACTGGTCATCCAGCTCAATGACAAATGTATCTATGAGTACTTTAAGTAGTTCAGGATCCAGATCCATAACTTAGGCTCGCCCTTATATTTTAAACAGGCTGACATTACTACTTAAACCCTGCGCCAACTTGGCCAGACCATTGGCAATACCCTTGGTTTGGTCTGATGATTCTACAAACTGGGAGGTCACTGAGTTAATCTCGGTGATGGCCGTATTGATTTGATCTATACCGGTCACTTCCTGGCGTACCGCTGTGACTATCTGTCGGCTTGCCGAGCTGGCTTCCTGGATCACATCACTCAGGTTATGCATGGTGAGACCGGTTTTATTAACCAGATCCACCCCGATATCCACCCCTTTACTGCCTTCTTCGGTTGCCATGACTGCCCGGTCTGTGGCATGGCGAATGTCCTCCAGGATTTTCTGGACCTGGGCTGTGGACTGCTGTGACTGCTCAGCAAGCTCTTTAACCTCTGTGGCCACAACGCCAAAGCCCTTGCCTGCTTCCCCAGCTTTAGCCGCTTCAATGGATGCATTAAGAGCCAGCATTTTCAGCTGTTGGGCCAGGCCGTTGACAACATCGGTAATTTCACCTATTTGCTGGGTCTGTTCTGATAGGGACAGAATAGTATGGGCAATACCTTCTACTTTCTCGCGGATCGCTTCCATACCGGTGACCGTGTCTTCAACTGCTTTTTTTCCCTGCTCACTTTCTTCCTGGGTTCTTGCGGCAATTTTTCCCAGATTTTGTGCCATCTCCAGCGTCTGGGCTGAAGTTGCCCTGATTTGAGACATGGTGCTGGTGGTTTCATTCAGTGCTGCCGCTTGTTGGGAAATGCCGTTGGATTGAGAGGTGACAGCACTTTGTACATCACCCACATTAACCTGTAACTGACTACTGGCATCCCGGGTTTGTCCGACCATGGTAGAGAGGTTTTCCACCATGGCATTCAGGCTGCGGCCAAGATTGCCAAGGCTGTCATTTTCATTGATGACATCGATTCTTGATTTTAAGTCACCATCAGCGACTTTTTGGATGAAATCACCATAAGCGTTTACCTTTAACTCCAGCTGTTTATTAGCTTCCAGCTTTCCGGCAAAGTCAGCAATATAGGTGTCCATAACCAGTTGGGTATCGAGATTCAGTATCTTGTAAACCGAATTCAGGGCATCCTGCATTTTGCCAGGAGAAAAACGGTATTTTTTACAAATAATCTTGGTAATCTCGGCGCTGTAAATACTGTAGGCTCCCAGATACCAGCGTGGAGAGAGGCCTATGGCATTGTGTACCTGGCCAATTCGGCAGCGCCCCTTAAAGTATTGATCGTCATAACTACCACTGAACAGGTTGATAAGGTAGCCTTGCATGGATTGCTTTAGTCTGGAAACTGTGGATCCTGCGGTGTCAATAATTCCCATCAGTTCACTGTATTGGCTAATACGGTCGTAAAAAAGTTCAATTAACCTGGGAACCTGAGGTTCAACCAACGGTTTCAGTTGTAGCAAAATTTCCGCATTGCTATCAGTAAATTGAATAAATGCCTTGCGCTCACTGATATCCATTAAGGCCGGGTTCGATGGGGAACCGGCTTGCTCATCCATTTGCAGACTCTTCATATCCATCCCTGTTGGTGTTTCTCTTTCTGGTTATTTTACATATAGACTGTCATCACTTAGCAGTAGAGCCAGATCCAGAATGGCAATTCTGCCCAGATATATACCTTTAATATATTCCAGTTTGGTCACTGATTGTGAGGGAAGTGGTGGAACCAGTAATTCTGGATCATAACAGTCATTCACATCAATTTCGTCTGCCAGTATTCCTGCTGTTACACCTCCATTTTTGACAACAATAATTTTTTCGTCACTGGATTCTTTAGGCTCAGCACTGAAAAAGGGGTGAAGCTTGAGGACGGTAATCAGAGTGCCGCGCCAGTTAGTAACTCCGGCAATATAGGACGGTGTACAGGGAACTTTGAATATTTGTTTAGCTTGTATAATTTCTTCAAGAAAAGGGTAGGGTATACCATACTGTTCGTCTTCCCCTACAAGAAAGCGAATGTACTCAACGGTATTGTTGTCCTGGGTGCCTTCATCTCCAGTATCTGATACGGATAGGGCTTCAGCACGTTTTTGCAGGGTTTCACGGGCCCGCTCACTCTTTGGCAGGTAATCATAGGCTGATTCAATAGCAGTGGACGACTCCACTGTATTATCTGTTAATGGTGCTGGAACCGGCTTTTTCTCTGGTATAGGATCTTCCATATCCTTGGTGCACTCACTTTAAGTCCTGGATTGTTGCGATACATATCCGTATGAAAAACAATACATTGATTGAGCCACACAGGTGGTCATGACAGCCGACTAATTTAATTATCTTACATTATTATTGAGCGTTTCTACTAGTTGTGGCTTTGAAAAAAAATTAGGGGCTTGAGGTTATTTCAATTTTAGTTTTTATCAGGGTTACTAAATCACCATAGGATATTTCGGGCCAGCCCATAACGGCTTCATCTACCGGGAAGACCGTGATTTCATTGAGGATAGCATTCAGGTGTTTGCGAGCTTTTTCGTAGTCGTCTTTTTTTATGAAATACAGGCTTTTCTGAAATCTGGCTTGTAAATCATCCGGGTTAAGAAACAAGGCCCTGCGTAACGCCAGTTCTGCATCCTCCAGCTGGTTTAGTTCCATATAGATCCAGGCATGGAGGCAGTAGTACGATATATTTTCTGGATCTGAGGTAATCAGCTGTGTGCAAAGAGCATCAGCCTGATCAAGATTTCCGGTATTGGCCAGGTGTGAAGCTTCCTTATAAATAGCCTTATGGCAGGTTTTGGGTTTAGGTGTTGGCTCTTTACGCGGTATTTTAGGTGCGGCCTTAGGGCTGGTAGTGGCTTGAATGTCGGGTGAACGCGTTATTTTGAGGGGGGAAGGTGTGTCATGAAGACCAGTGAATGAGGGCAATTCTTTGATGAAACCACGATACTCAGGATTAATGGATTTCATGTCCAAAGGCATAATGTCGTGGGGGTCATTGGCTCCAAGCATTAAAATGCCACCTAGGTTTAAACATTCACTAAACTGGCTGAGAATCTTTTCCCGGGCTTCTTTATGCAAGTAAATAAAAACGTTGCGGCAAAAGATAATATCCAGATTGGTTGTTGCATTGGCCGGGTTGGGGAAGGAATCACTGGTTAAGTTCATCCATTTGAAGTGGGACTGGGATCGCAGTGATTGCTTTAGTTGATAGGGGCGGAGGCGATCCTGGTGATCAAAGTCAAAAAACTGGCTTTTCATTTTTTTATCACAGGTACGAAGCGACCATTCACTGTAGTGAGCGGATTTTGCTATTTCCAGAACCTGGTTGCTGATATCTGTACCCAGAAAATAGAGTTTCCATCGATTAGCATCAGTGAGCTGCTGGTGTAGCAGTATGGCCAGGGTATAAAGCTCCTGCCCTTCGCTACATCCTGCGCTCCATATTTTGAAAGTAAAATCACCTCTTTCTCTTTTGTCTTTTATTAGCTTGGGCAGATATTGCATCTTTATATAATCAAGCTGGTTACTGTCCCTGAAAAAATAGCTTTCATTGATGCTGATGCCGTCGGCAAGGTATTTAAATTCGCTGGAATCTCCCGTGCACTTTTTGAGTGATTGGAGATAGTCTTGGGCATGGGGAAGTTGGTAGCGCTGGCAGGCATCATCTATCAGTTTGGCTAGGCTGGGCAGTTGGTGTTCATGCACTTCAATGCCGGCTTTTTGATAAATGATATCAATGAACTGCTTTTCCAATAGGGAGTCGAGTCGAGTATTGAGTGCTTTACTTTGCATTTCTGTTTTCCTGAAAATCTCCCATGATAATCCTGTTGATACGTTCAATATCCAACAAGTAAGCTAATCCATATTCAGAGTTGACTGTACTAAGGAAAGGCTGGTTAGACTGCTCGAATTTTGACTGCAATTGAAACCGGGCTTCAGGGTAAGAGGCAATACCATCAATTCCACAGGTTAGCAGGCCAATATCGCCATCTTTACCATTGCAAATGATATAGCAGGCATCCAGGCTGTGTTTCTTTCCGGATGAAACATTAAGATGAAAAGCCAGGTCTATAATTGGAACACCATGGCCATTTAAATTTAACAGGCCAACCGTTGATGGGGACTCACTGGGTAAACGCTGAACTGAAGCGATGGGAACAACTCTTTCGATATGCTGGAGATCCATACAGCAATTGAGAGAGGCCTGCCTGAAATGCAATACTGTGCTCATTTGTTCAACATCACAGTCTACATTGTCTTCCAGCAAGTCCATAAACATACCTCCTTGATACAAAACGTCATAAAGTTGACGTAAATCCAATGTAAGACATTGCCTGTTAATACTTTAATTAAAGCCTATTCCTGTCCATAAGAAAGGTTTTTGCTCTTTGGCTCAGGGAGTATGTCTTTTTCTGATGCTCTTGATGATATCAATCCATACTTTTTTTAAGTTTGGCTGAGTATTGTCCTGGAAGGGGACGGGCCGACAGGTTTTCATGGCATAAAAGCCAATACGCATGGAGTAGAGTCCAAGCCCGACACCTGTGGCGGCCTGTTTGCTCAGTGTATTGGCAAGTTTGTTGGAGGTAAAATCCATAAGTTGATCCACCAGAATATCTGCACTTGCTGTCATGGCCATCTGTTCTAACAATTGACGGCCCAGTTTGAACCGGCCTGGCAATGTGGGGGCAATACCATAAATTCGGCTGACCTCATCGATCATTTTGAGCGTTCGCCATAGGGAAAGCACCATGTCAGCGGTGACATAAGGGCTTAGTGAGATAAACACAGCATTATCCCGACTGCATCGTGCGATGGATGCCAATGCCTGATTATCCAGTGGGTTGAGGAAATGCTGGCTGATATGGGTCACTGTTTCGTGGTCGTCACAATAATCAGGAAGTGTCTGCAGCGATTTTGCCAGGAGAGCGTCGTGTTGCTGGTTCGAGTAGAAACAGTGTATTTTTTTCAGGAATGATTGCTTGTGGATGGTGCTATGTGTTTCCAGCATTTGGCCTGCCAGCTGACGTAACTCACAGGCACTATTGAGTTTTTTGATGTTATTTAGGTAGCGCCGGGTACTGTTGGCGCAGAGTCCAGCAATCAGTGTCAATAATCCAAGGTAACATAGGGACAGCAGCCAGTGAATGGACTTGAGGTATTGATAGAGCTGGGAGAGCTCCCAGGCGAATACCAGTAGTATCAGTGCCGTGATTCCGGCTAAAGGCAGTTTCCAGGTGCCTGTAGATAAGGCGTTACTATTGATTGGAAAAGGGTTGTCTGGTTGCTGGTGTTCAGCGTCTTCTCCTGTTACTGACTCCGGTATATCGGGATCATTCCCATCAGGCAGTGGTTTAAAATAGCGGTCGTCAGGTGATCTATCGTTCACTGGCATATGTCTCCGATCAATTGGTTAATTAATATATCCAGTCGAATATGGGGAAGCCTGCCACCTTGGGTCAGTTTTAAATTTTTCGGTGGTAACAGGCTTCGCGGCTGCCATCCAGCCAATCGCTGCCAATCAGCTGCTTCAGGGATTTGGTCGGGAAGCTGGGGGTGCCACATCTCACCGTAATGTCCTTCCAGGGTCGTACCGGTTAACCGTTCCTGTCCGTTTATTGTGAATACCGTGGATGATCGGACGGATGCGATGGCTTCACAGGCCACCTGAATATTACAAAAAGAAGCCTTCTGGTAGGCATCCCTGACCAGAGCTGCCGTTAATTGTCTTACGGCCTCATGTTGTCCGGGCAAAACCTGGTCAACCTTTGTGGCGCCAATAATCAGTTGCTCGATTTTGGGCTTAAACAGGCGGGATAACCAGTTATTTTTGCCATAGCTGAATATTTGCATCACCTGCATCAGGGATTGCCGGATATCCTCCAGGGAGTCAGGCCCATGGCTCAGGCCACTGATTACATCAACCAGCACCAGCTGTTTATCAATATCGGTAAGGCATCGTTTAATAAATGGCTTGATCATGGTTTCTGTATACTGCCGGTATCGCCGCTCCAGCTCAGAGAGCCAGCAATTCTCTGGCAAGGGATTGGCTGGTGAGGTGCTGATGGTTTCTATACCCGGTAAAGGAAAAAACACCGGCGTAGACTTTGGTGGTTGCCCGAAGCACAGCATACCAGGTTGAATCAGTGTCAGACCGGCTTTCTTGCGGCAATCATGTATGAACTGACGATAGCTGTTAAAAATACGCTCAAGCGAAGGCTCGGACCAGGGTTCGAGAGGGTTAATAGCAGTGATTTTTGATAGGAATTCACGGGCCAGCTCTTGCCGCGGAGGTTTATTCAGAAGCTGCCGCCATTGGTGCGACCATTGCCGGAAACTCATACCAGCCATTGGAATATCAATGAGCCATTCACCGGGATAGTCATGGATGGCAATCTGTAATTGTTCAAACGGTTTTCGGGCTATTGGGATTAAGTGGCTTTTGGGCTTAAGCCTCAGTTCAAGCAGGCAGGATGTTTCCTGGCTGGTGGGTGCAGGCCATTGGGGTATTGGGGTAGACAGGGCTTCAATTCCGGAAGAATAGGGGAACAGAATATCGCTATTATTCAGGCTTCCCCACCGGGCTCCGAGCATTTGCCCCTGGATAATAGGGGAAAAGGCGGCAAGGGCTGCATTTTGATGATTCAGCAGTTGATAAAGAAGACTGGTGATCAGTGTGGTTTTACCACTACGGCTAAAACCGGTAATACCTACATTTATTCGATTATTGTTGAAACGCTCAAAGGCATGGTGGATGTGGCTGGATGCCGATTTGGACCGGGTTTTGAGCGTGTTCCAAAGACCTGTTTTTCTATCATGGGTGTCACTGTTCAAGGTATCAAACATCGTAATTTGTCTTATACTCTATTGAATGAGCGGGTCAATTATGGCAAGGGAGTTGCAGTATGACGCTATATAACCTGGGTTCAAAGCCTCCTCAAATACAGTTTCAGACAGGTTTGTCCAGAGAAGGGCACTATATGTGGTTCAGGGGACAGCCATTTGTCGCCTGGAACTGTGACTCTCATTGTAATAAGCGCCTTAGGCGTGAACTGGCGGAGAATAACGGTGAATTCACCTGTGACCAGTGCGGTGCTGTTTATCATATTAGGCTTGATGCTAGGGGAGTTACTGTTATACAAAGCCCGTCACTCCGGAATTAATCAGAGAACCCCCCGCCTTTTCTGGAGTGTTTGCGCCTCTTTCTTTGCTTTTCCTTACTTTAAAACACCCAATCCTTAAATAATAATGGGCGATGTAACCCTTTATACAAGAGTATCGGCATGCCAATAAAAAAACAGCTGGTGTGGTTGAGATCAGATCTTCGTATTCATGATAACAGGGCACTGTATTATGCCAGTCAGTCAGGCCCTGTAATGTGCGTGTTTATTGCCTTTCCCAAGCAATGGCAGATACATCGTGATAGTCATAACAAACTTTGGTTTTTTCAGGAAAATTTAGCGGTTTTGAAAGAGCGCCTGGCCTTGTTGAATATTCCGCTGCTGCAAATAGAAGCAAAGACATTCGATCAGGCATCCGTTGCGTTGACTGATTTGGCCAAGCTCCATCAATGTGAAGGCATCTGGTTTAATGATGAGTACGGGGTTAATGAACTGCAAAGGGATGCTCAGGTTCAGCAGGATTTTGCTGCTATTAACAAGGCTTGTACCCGGTTTACGGATCAGTTGTTATTCAAGCCAGGCTCTATTGTTTCAGGTAAGGGGGAGTATTATAAGGTCTTTACCCCCTTTAAAAAGGCACTGTACCGACAGCTGAATACTTCAGACATAGCACCTGTTCCTGCACCCCCTGGACAGGATTCCGGACTTTTTTCGAGCCTCCGCCATTCTGAGTCAAATACCCGTTATACACCGATAAGTCCGGGGGTGACATCACTGTGGCAACCCGGTGAAGATGCTGCCATGACGAGGTTACAGCAGTTTATCGAGCATCAGGCTGAGGGTTATCAAAAAGATCGGGATTACCCAGCCCTTCCAGGTACCAGCATGCTTTCACCCTGGCTCACTGTGGGAGCAATATCCATACGTCAGTGCTTTCACTCTGCGCTTATGGCTAATGGAGGGGAGCTGGATTCGGGCAGTGAGGGTATTACCTGCTGGTTAAGTGAACTGGTCTGGCGGGAGTTCTACCGCCATATACTGGTTGGGTTTCCAAGGCTTTCAAAAGGAAGGGCCTTTGTGGAGAGTACTGAAAAACTACCCTGGCAGCATGATGATAGACTGTTGAGTGCCTGGAAACAGGGGCTAACCGGTTTTCCATTGGTGGATGCAGCCATGCGTCAGCTGGTGGAAAATGGCTGGATGCATAACCGGTTGCGAATGGTATCGGCCATGTTCCTCAGCAAAAACCTGATGCTTGACTGGCGGCTGGGGGAGCGTTTTTTTATGGAACACCTTATTGACGGTGACCTGGCGGCCAATAATGGCGGATGGCAATGGTCTGCCAGTACCGGAACCGATGCTGCACCTTATTTCAGAATGTTTAACCCGGTCAACCAGTCCAGAAAGTTTGACCCTGAGGGAACATTTATTAGAGAGTGGCTGCCTGAACTGAAGGATTTGGATCATAAGCAGATCCACGAACCCTATGGCAAGATCCCGGGTAGGCAGGATCTGGATTATCCTGAACCCATAGTGGATCATAGTGAATCAAGAAAACGGGTACTTGAGGTATTTAAGAGTCTTTCATAAATTGGAAGATTCAAAGAAGATCGCTTTTTTATTGGGTATTTTTCTTATACATTTAACAGTAAGACGTATAAAAAAGGTGAAGTGATGGGAATAGTCAATATACCAGAGCCGGATAAAGAGATTTCCATCGGCATTAGCGCATGTTTGATGGGCCACAAGGTTCGTTATAACGGTGGTCATAAGCGCTCTTCTTTCTGCATGAATACCCTGGATACTTTTTTCAAGCTGGTGCCTGTTTGCCCGGAAGTGGGCATTGGGCTGGGCACTCCCCGTGAACCCGTCAGGCTGGTGGGCGAAATGGGGAATTATTCGGTCTTGGGGACAGACCATCCGGAGTTGGACGTCACCGAGAAGCTGTTCCAGTATGGTTTGGATAAAGCAAAAGAGCTTGACTCTATCTGCGGATATATTCTGATGCAGAAATCACCCAGCTGTGGGATGGAGCGAGTCAAGATTTATCATCCTAATGGTAATCCCAGTGGTTTTAGTGGCAGTGGTATGTTTGCCAAAGCCTTAATGGAAGCCAATCCATTATTGCCTGTGGAAGAAGAGGGCCGATTACATGACCCCGTTTTGAGGGAAAATTTCTTTACCCGAGTTTATGCCTATTACCGTTGGCAGACAGAGGTGAAAACAGCACCTTCACTAGCCACTGTGGGGGAGTTTCATGCGGCCTATAAATACATCCTGATGGCGCATAATCCACAGGACTACGCTGAGCTGGGTCGTGTGGTTGCCCAGGGTAAAGAACTGGGCGTTGAGCGTTTGATGGAAAGTTACTTCAAAGGGTTTATGTCGACGCTTGCCAGGAAAGCCAATAGAAAAAGCCATACTAATGTGATGCTCCACCTGCTGGGGTATATAAAACATTCCGTTGACAGCGAGGATCGGCAAAAAATTCTCAGATTGGTTGAGGAGTATCGTCAGGGGTTAGTGCCTTTGATTGCCCCTGTAACGATGCTCAGGCATTTTCTGGAGAGTCATGGCACAGATTATGTCAAGAAGCAGGCGTACCTCAGACCTTATCCAGAGCATCTTGGTCTCAGAAACCAGATATAGGCAGCCTATGCCGAATAACCCCTAACACGTAGATTGACAGAAATGGGGAAGAGCAAATTATACCATTCCCCATTCCCCATTCCCCATGAGACACTTTTGATATAACTGCATGGCTAAAACGCTTATGAACTATCCTTTTAATAAGGGCTTTCTGAAAATCTGAATTTATGGATTTTTTAGGCAGGTTGTTGAAATAGAAGGAGTAAATATATGGATATTCATGAGCTTAAACGTGAGATCAAAGCTCAAAATGACCTTGAGGTTGGCTTGGTACCTGATGATATGGGTGGGTTTCTATGCCAGATCCGTGGGCGGGGCCTTCATGATTGGCTGAGTCGCACAGGGTCAGAAATGCCCATGACCTTTTATGATATTGCTGATGCCCAGGATTATCTCGGGGCAAAGCTGGACGGGGTCAAACTGGTTATTCCCGATACCCTTTCTTCAACTTCAGACTATCGACCAGATTGGCTTTAGGCGGTATTTGGTAAACCAAACCATAAAATACTACGTATAAATAGTTGTGTGACCATAGGTGTCAGCTATTTATGGGTGAAAGTAATGACTTTACAGAGGCGTGATATCATATTTCCGGTAACGCTATTTTATGATGGTGATTGCCCTATATGTGTTAAAGAGATTCGATGGCTTCAATCTCTGAATGGACAACATAAACTGATATTTGAAAACATCAAAGCCGAAGACTTTCCGCAAAGACATCCAGAGTTACCTATCGCTAATTTGGATAAATTACTTCATGCCCGTCTGGGCAATGAGAGAATAGTGAAAGGTGTTGATGCAACGCTTGCCGCATGGGAGGCGGTGGGTCAGGGATGGATGTTGTCTCCTTTGCGTTGGCCTCTGTTCTCTACGGCTGCCAATATCGCTTATGAATATTTTGCACGAAATCGACATCGACTGGCCGAAAAAATAGCCCCTTTTATTGGTGAGACTGTCTGTGATGACCGGTGTAAAAATAAATAACGCCACTGAGCACATGCCAACTGCCCCTTGACAGGAAACTGAAATGATGGAGTCAACAGTTGAGCCAATGATTGAGGCCATTGTCTTTAATCTTAAAAAAGTAAAACCCCTATATACTGAACTTGATGCTTCCTTGTTTGCCAGGAATGATATCCCGCCTTATTACAGTAGTATTGGTTCCCACCTACGACATACACTGGATATCTTCTGTTGTGTTCTTCAGGGTATGAAATCAGGGGTTGTGGATTTTACTCTGAGGAAACGGGACAGTGAGGTTGAAACCAGACAGGAATCAGGGTATCAATATTTCACTGACACCTGTCTAGCTTTACAACATATCAGCGTGCATCTTTCTTCAGAACCTTTAATGCTGGTGGATGACCTGGGGCTGGGAGAGCTAACCATTCAGACCAATCTCGGATCGATACTGGCTCAGGCTAACAACCATTCCATCCATCACTTTGCCTATATCGGTTATCTTTTGCACTCACTGGGGGTAAAACATCTGGAACTATCATTTGGCTATAATCCGACAACTCCTCCCTCCCGGTCATTCGTCCCTTTGAATACTGGGCAGTAGTATTTTAAAAGCATTTTAAGGCTACTGTTTTTACAATAAGAGCGGTCAAGACGGGAGATTCCTTCTCAGCTTGATTAATCAGAATGATAAAGGCTCTATCAATATCAAAGTCATAGTTTATCTTTTTGTTTTTAATTGAGAATGAAATTTATTTGCAGTTTTCGAACAACAATAATTGCCATTGATATAATTATCAGATTGATACAAATCATTTGTTTTTATAGTCGTTGAGACTGTATTTAAATAAAAAAACACCCATTATTGTCGTAAATCAAATTTTCACTCCTTATAAAGTCACCTCAGACTAATACCGAAAGAGTTGGCCTGATTCCTGCCATTTCTGATGTATCTGTTTGAAATAAAATAAAAGCGGAAAAACGAAGCCTTACCATAATCGAATAAGAACTTTATTAAGGTGGCCGCCGCTGAAATTTTAAGGAGTAGATACAATGGGTGACATCATGCGCCCCATCCCTTTCCGGGAAATGCTGGATCGTATTCACGGAGAATATAAAACCTGTCAGTCTCTGTTCGGTATCCGCACAGACTTGCTGTTCAGGAAAAAGAATGACCAGAGTATTCGGGTCTGCTCTGAAACAGCGACTACTGCCGTAGGGCCTGCTGCGGGTCCCCATACCCAACTGGCTCAGAATATCATCGCTTCCTGGGCGGCGGGTGGCCGCTTTATTGAACTGAAAACTGTCCAGACCTTAGACACCCTTGAGCTGGAAAAGCCCTGTATTGATTCGGAAGATGAGTGCTACAACACTGAATGGTCTACTGAATTTACGCTACCGAAAGCGCACGATGAATACCTGAAAGCCTGGATTATTCTTCATGTACTGGAAGAAATATTTGATCCGGTCATGGTAAATGAACATCGGGAAAAAAACTTTATTTTCAATATGAGCGTCGGTTATGACCTCAAGGGCATCAAAACGGCTCCTATGCAGACCTTCATTGATAATATGATGGACAGCAGTGGTCATGAGAAATTTGCCCGGTATCAGCAGATAGCCAGAGAGTGGTTGAAACGGGATGATATACAGGAAACCTTTAAGTATGCTGACCGGCTGGATTCACTGCTGGGTAGGGTGAATGACATTTCCGGGAAAATAGCCCGTTCTGTCACGCTGTCAACCATGCACGGCTGTCCCCCCCATGAGATTGAAGCGATCTGCCACTATATGTTGACAGAGAAGCATATTAATACCTATGTAAAACTGAATCCAACCCTGCTGGGCTTCCAGAGAGTGCGAGGTATTCTGGACGACAGAGGTTTTAACTACATCGGTCTGAAGGAAGAGTCGTTCAGCCATGACCTGCAAATGGAAGACGCTATTCCCATGCTCCATCGCCTTCGCAAAGTGGGGGCAGATCTGGGGTGTAGTTTTGGTGTAAAGCTCTCTAATACTCTGGGCTGTATCAATAACCGTGGACGGCTGTCGGGCGACGAGATGTATATGTCTGGTCGCTCTCTCTATCCATTAACCATCAATCTGGCTGCCGAGATTGCCAGAGCATTTGATGGAAAAATACCTATATCCTATTCCGGCGGTGCCTGGAAAGGGAACGTGACTGACATTTTTAATGCCGGTATCCGTCCTATAACCATGGCCACAGAGATGTTGAAACCCGGGGGATATATGCGGCTGCGTGACTGCGCGGTGGCTTTGGAAGAAAGTGATAGCTGGGACAGAGAAACAGTGGATGTTCAAGCCTTGCAGGTACTGGCTGAAAAAGCACTTACCGACGATGAATACACCGAGAAAAGCTGGCATGAGACCCCCAGGCGTCAGCAGGCAACATCTCCGCTTATTGATTGCACCATTGCGCCCTGCAAGCAGGCATGTCCCATTGGCCAGGATGCGCCAGAGTATATTCAGTTAGTGGCCAGGGGCGAATATCACCAGGCTTTGAGCCTGATATACGATAAAAACCCGCTTCCAGGTATTACCGGGCATATTTGCGACCACCAGTGTATGTTCAGCTGTTCCCGTAAAGACTACGAAGGTGCAATTCGTATCCGTGATATGAAACGCATTGCCATGGAAAAGGGCTGGGAGGCGTATAAGGCTGCCTGGCAGAAGCCAGTTCAGGAACAGGCTGCCCGCTGTGCTGTAATTGGTGCGGGTCCTGCCGGTTTGTCCGCTGCTTATTTTATGGCTCGTGCAGGATTTCCGGTAGTGGTGTTTGAGAAAGAAAAAGAGGCTGGCGGTATTATTCATAATGTGCTGCCAAACTTCCGGATTCCGGCAGAAGTAATCCGGCAGGATATTGACTTTGTGAAAGCCCACGGTGTTCAGTTTGAATTTGGCTGTGATCCGAAGCTGGATGTTCTAAGTCTCAAAGCCAGCGGATTTGACTATATTTTCCTTGGGATGGGTGCCGAAAAGGGTAATCCTATGCCCTTGGAAGGTGATCGTAGTCGCCTGATACCATCACTGAAATTCCTGCGTCAGTTTAATAAAGCGCCAGAAACCATCAATCTGGGGCGTCGGGTTGTGGTGGTGGGTGGTGGTAACACGGCCATGGACAGTGCCCGTGCTGCCCTGAAAGTGCCAGGGGTGGAATCTGTTCAGGTCGTCTATCGTCGTACAGAGCAGGAAATGCCCGCAGACCATGAAGAGTATTGTAACGCCCTTGATGATGGTGCCCGGTTCCAGTTTCTCACCAACCCGGAAAGCATGACGAAAGATGGCTTGTTGACCTGTCGCATCATGAAGCTGGGAGAGCCTGATACCAGTGGCCGTCGTCGTCCGGTAGCCACTGAAGATGTTTGCACTATGGCGGTGGATACCATCATTACTGCCATAGGTGAACAGGCAGATTCAGGTCTTTTGAGTCAAATGAATATCCCTATGGGCACTGATGGCTGGGCGGCGGTCAATCCCGATAGCAAAGAGACCGGTGTCGAGAATGTGTTCCTGATTGGTGATGTGCATACCGGGCCATCCACTGTGGTGCGCTGTATAGAGGAAGCAAGAAAAGCCACCGATACGGCTATTACACGACATCAGGCTTCACTGCATAAGAATATGGAAGCGCCCTTGGCAGATGAATCCATGATCGCTGCCCGGCGTGGCTTGATTCCAGTGAGCGCTGTATCAGTAGATGATACGGAAGCCTTTGCCCGCCAGGAAGGAGAGCGCTGCCTTGAGTGCAACCACATTTGCAACAAGTGTGTAGATGTTTGTCCAAACCGGGCGAACGTGGCCATTCCGGTTCCCGGCTTTAAAGAAAAGTATCAGGTGCTGCACCTTGATGCCTACTGCAACGAGTGCGGCAATTGTGGTCAGTTCTGTAACTGGCACAGCAAGCCTTACAAGAGCAAATTCACCGTATTCAGCCTTTTGGAAGATTTTGAAAACAACACCAACAGCGGCTTCCTGATTCAGGATGACAAGGTCTGGCTGCGTCATGATGACAGAGTCCATACCCTGAATATCAATGTTATGGGTGAATTCAGTGAGGTTCCCCGTGGCCTGGAAGACCTGACCAGGATCATCGGTCACGTCCACCGGAATCATGCCTACCTATTGGGTAAGGTTTACCAGTAAATAATCTGC
Organism: Endozoicomonas sp. Mp262; assembly: GCF_025643335.1. Classification (NCBI taxonomy): domain Bacteria; kingdom Pseudomonadati; phylum Pseudomonadota; class Gammaproteobacteria; order Oceanospirillales; family Endozoicomonadaceae; genus Endozoicomonas; species Endozoicomonas sp. Mp262. The sequence continues at coordinate 3,729,467 of NZ_CP092489.1, forward strand.
GTCATTACTAAATAATGAAGGTGGCTGTGTCACTCAATGGATATGGTCACCCACAAGGATAAATTGTATGTTGCTGATAAAAAATGCCACTGCCGTTCAATTTAATCCTGCAAAGGTGCAGGAGGGGATGGATATCCTGGTTGATGGTAACAGGATTGTCGAAACAGGCTCAGGAATAGACCCATCAAAAGCAGCCCGGATAATAGATGCAAGCCATTGTCTGGTTATGCCGGGGATGGTTTGCAGTCATAATCACTTTTATTCCGGCCTGTCCCGGGGGGTGATGGCTGATATTAAGCCCTGTCCGGACTTTGTCAGCACCCTGAAAAATCTCTGGTGGCGGCTGGACCGTGCCATTGATGAGGAAGTGTTATATTACAGTGGCCTCATTTGTTCCCTTGAAGCAATTAAATCCGGTTGTACCTCTGTTATTGATCACCACGCTTCTCCTTCCTACATCAAAGGCTCCCTCAGCACACTGCGAAACGCTTTCCTTAAAGCGGGTTTGAGAGGGATGACCTGCTTTGAAACCACGGACCGTAATGGTGGCATTAAAGAACTGGAAGCCGGTGTGCAGGAAAACATTGAATTCGCCCATCTGGTGAGCAGTGCCAGAGAGAAAGGCGATGAGCCTTACCTGGTGGAAGCACACATGGGTGCTCATGCGCCATTTACGGTGTCCAATGATGGGTTGGGCCTGTTATCCGATGCAGTTCGTGAGACCGGCAGAGGCCTTCATATTCATGTGGCGGAAGATAAGTATGATGCTTCCTGGAGTCGCCATCATTATGACCAGGAGTTAATTGAACGACTGGATAGCTTTGATTTAATCAACCATAAAACCCTGATTGGTCACGGCACCTACCTATCGGACTCCGATATCGAACTGCTCAATAGCAAAGACGCTTTTCTGGTACACAACTCCCGTTCGAATATGAATAACCATGTGGGATATAACGAACGTCTAACATCCTATAAAAATGTTGCTATTGGTACTGATGGTATTGGCAGCGACATGTTTGAAGAGCTGAAGTTTGCTTTCTTTAAACACCGGGATGCAGGTGGGTCACTCTGGCCTGACAGCTTTGTGAACTTCCTGGATAACGGTAACCGCCTGCTGGAAAGAAATTTTGGAGGCCACTTTGGCCGCCTGGAAACTGGCTATCAGGCAGACCTGGTGATTTATGACTATAACAGTCCAACCCCACTGCAAGCAGAAAATCTGCCGGGTCATATGACTTTTGGTATGAACAGTGGTGGCGTACGAACCGTTATTATTGATGGTTCTATTGTTTATGAGGACGGTCACTATCCGTTTGATGTCAGTGCAGTTTACGCTGAAGCACGGAAGGTGGCTCGACGGCTGTGGACAGGTATGGATAATCTCAGTTGAAATAATTTATCGCCAACCGGGGGAGTGTCACACTCCTTCAGCCGGATACTGAGGAACTCATGTTAAATACTGATGTTGATCTAAAAACCAGAGAAGCTCGGCAGAACTCTCTGCTTGAGCGAATCTTCCAGTTACAAAGACACGGCACCACCGTGAAAATGGAGGTCATTGCAGGCTGCACCACCTTTGTCACAATGTGTTATGTGATATTTGTTATTCCGGAAATGCTCTCTGCCGCCGGAATGGATAGAGGTGCATTATTTGTTGCCACCTGCATTATATCTGCCATCAGCTGCATGGTTATGGGGCTTTACGCCAACTGGCCTGTAGGCTTGGCTCCCGGCATGGGACTTAATGCCTTCTTTGCCTACGCAGTGGTGCAAGGCATGGGATATGCCTGGGAACAGGCGATGGGTGCCGTATTCTGGGGCGGTATCGGTTTTATGCTACTGAGTATTTTCAGGGTTCGGGAGTGGATTGTTGGCAGTATCCCCCAGGGGCTGCGTATTGGCATTACCGCAGGTATTGGCCTGTTCCTTGCGCTCATTGGCCTGAAGAGCGCCGGTATTGTGGTGGCCAACCCCGATACCATTGTGGGTCTTGGCGACATCACCGGTTTTGCCCAGGTGATGGCGAGCCTGAGCCTGTTCCTGATCCTGGCACTGAGTTACCGCAAGATGAAGTCCGCCGTGCTGGTCTCTATCGCCATTATTACCATTATTGCCCTGGTGACCGGACAGGTGCAGTTTACTGGCGTTGTTTCCATGCCTCCCAGTATCAGTCCTGTCTTCGCCAGGCTAGATATTATGGGCGCACTCACACCCGATATGATTGGCGTCATTGTTGCCTTTATGTTTGTTAACCTGTTTGACACCACCGGTACGCTGATCGCCGTAGGCGATAAGGCAGGCCTGGCTGATGAAAACGGTAAAATGGAGAATATGAGCAAGGCGATGGTGACTGATGGCTGTGCCTCCTGGATAGGTGCTGTCGTTGGTGCACCCACCGTCACTACTTATGTTGAAAGTGCTTCTGGTGTGGCCGTGGGAGGGCGTACGGGTCTTACTGCTGTGGTCATCGGCTTACTCTTTCTGCTTTGCCTTTTCCTTTCCCCGCTGGCGGGTATGGTGCCAGGCTACGCGACGGCAGGCGCTTTACTGTATGTGGCAGTATTAATGGCGGGTAGTTTGGGAACCGTGGACTGGGGCGATCTCACTGAAGCGGGTCCGGTTATGATCACCACCATCATGATGCCCCTCAGCTTTTCTATTGCCAATGGTATCGCCCTGGGATTCATCGCTTATCCAGTGATTAAGTTGCTGGCCGGTCGAGTCAATGAGGTCAGTATCAGTGTCTGGGCGCTGGCTATTATGTTTGTCCTTAAATTTGTAGTTTTCGGCATCTAGAGCCGCTAAGTATTAATATCTATACAAGATAAGCGCCTCGTTCCCAGTGCGCTGAAGGTGTCGCGAAAGTGATTGTTATTAACCACGGAGACACAAAGACATGGAGATTTATAGTTTAAAGATACAAAAAACTTTGTGCCTCCGTGTCTCCGTGGTTAAAAAAAAGATAATCAAACGAGTGTTTTAACTTATTAAATAGCTGTATGGATATTCACGCTCCTCTAACACCAAACACATATTCTAAATACGCTTTTTAGATTAATTATTAGAAGGCAAAATATGATCAGGGAATTTTTGCAGCCAGAGACCTTACAAGAGGCTCTGGACATGAAAGAGCAGTACGGTGATCAGGCTGTATATATGGCCAATGGCGCAAGGCTGAATGCTACTCCAACCAGAACGGATAAGACGGTTGCTATAAGTCTTTTTAACCTCCGGCTTGACAGTATTCAACAGACAGACAAAAGCTGGAAAATCGGTGCCATGATAACCCTTCAGGGCATCATTGATTCTCCGGAACTGCCAGAAGGTCTTCGGGAAGCAGCGGGACTGATTTTCAGCCGTAATCTAAGAAACCAGGCAACTATCGGTGGCGAGATTGCTATTAATAGTCTGGACTGCCAGATCCTACCGGCGTTGCTGGCCATGGGGGCAGAGCTGGAACTCGCTGAAGGGGGGCGGATCTCAGTAGAAGCCTGGCAGCAGCAGCCGCAAGGCCTGATTACCGCCATTTTTATTCCCACAAATATCAGCTATTGCCGGAATAAGAAAATAGCCAAAAGCTGTGCAGGCCTGCCCATTGTCAGCGCAGCACTGGCTGTGACTGAAAAAGCAGGAAAACAATACTTTGGTCTGGCGTTATCCGGTGTGTCAGCAAGGGCTATCCGTCTTCATGATGTTGAAGCCCTGATGAATGAAGACAGTCCTATTGAACGTGCAGTGATTGAAAAAGCTGTTAGCCAGTCAGTTTTTCCTGAAACGAACCATCTGGGCAGTGCGGAATATAAACAACACATCAGCGGTGTTCTGGTTGGCATGCTGATGGAAACGTTTAACGGATGGAGTAACTGATTGTGGAAATCGTCTTTACCCTCAATAGCAAGCAGAAAACGATTCAGGCAGAAGCGGGAGAAAATGTTCAGGCACTGCTAAAGCGTCTGGGGATGAATTCTGTCAGAAACAGTGATGACGGTTTTGGTTTTGCAGGTTCTGATACTATCCTGCTTGATGGGCATACAGTCAATGCTTCTCTGTTAATTGCGGCGCAGCTGCAGGGACGGGAAGTGGTTACCCCGGAATCTTTAAATGAGTACGGAAAACTTCACCCGGTACAATCTGCGCTGATTGATGCCGGTGTTATTCAGTCTGGCTATAATGATCCGGCTCTCGCTCTTCTTATTTCAGATCTGCTGAAGCGTCATCCTGATCCTTCCAGAGCCGAAGTCATCGATACCCTATCGTCTATATTTCTGCGGGAAAGCGCCTATCAGCAGGTATTTGATGCGGTAGATATCGCCCGCCAGCGAATGGCAGACCCGGAATATGTTAGTCATCATGTTCCTTCCTTTGCCGGTGATTACCGGCAGGTGGGCAAGCCCGGTGGCAAGGTGGATGCAGAGCGCTCTATCAAGGCAGAGCCTTGCTTTGTTGAAGATTTTGTGGCCCCTGATGCCTGCGTATTAAAGATGCTTCGCAGTCCCCACGCCCATGCCTTTATCTCAGGTATTGATACCCGAAAAGCTGAAGCCATGCCCGGGGTGGTGGCTGTATTTGACTACCGTAACTGCCCCGATGTTTATTATACGCCGGGAGGCCAGACAGCACCGGAACCATCGCCCCTTGACCGTCGTATGTTTGGGCAGAAGATGCGTCACTATGGTGACCGTGTAGCAGCCGTGGTTGCAGAAACAGAAGGTCAGGCGGAAGCGGCCCTGAAAACCATCAAGGTTGAATATGAGGTACTCAAGCCGGTACTTTCCATCGCTGAAGCTATGGCAGAGGATGCGCCTGTGGTTCATAACGGTGTTATCAGCTATGGCGTGGGTGCTCCGGATAACCTGGAGGAGCAGAATAAATCATCCGATCCCCGTGATGGTCGGATTCATTTTAATTTCCCCTTTGGTGGTGACCCCAAAAAGAATATTGCAGCCCGTGGACATGGTGAAATCGGTGATATTGACAAAGGTTTTGCCGAAGCTGATGTCATTTTAGAAAGATCCTACCAGTCCCGTCAGGCTCAGCAGCTGCCACCGGAACAGCACCTCTGCTACACCTATATGGAAGGTGATCGCATTATTGTTCGCGCAGCGACCCAGGTGCCCTGGCATGTTCGCCGGAAGATCGCCATTGTGCTGGGTATCAGGCAGAACAAGGTTCATGTCATAAAAGAGCGTTTGGGTGGCGGCTTTGGCTCCAAGCAGGATATTCTGGTTGAAGAAGTCTGTGCCTTCGCCACTCACAGCACGGGTCGTCCAGTTTTATTCCGTCACACCCGTGAAGAAGAGTTTATTGCTACGTCTACACGGCATGTGGCGGAAATTGATATCAGGATGGGTGCAAAGAATGATGGCACCATTACCGCTTTTGATGTGAACTATCGCTTTAATACTGGCCCTTACGGCAATCATTCCCTGACGGTTCCCTGTAATGCTCCGGCTATTTCACTGCCTCTTTATCCTTGCCCTAATGTCCGTTTCAAGGTTGATACCTACTATTCCAATATTGTTCCTACCGGAGCCTATCAGGGCTATGGCGGCCCTAAGGGTAATTTTGCCGTGCAGATGATCGTTGCGGAGATGGCTGATGTCCTGGGCATTGATCACCTGGACATGATTGAGAGGAACCGGGTCCATGAAGGACAGCGATTGGATCTGTTGGGTAAAGTAGGTGAAGGTAAGCTGCCCAGTGCTGTTCCTGTGGCGCACAGTTGTGCCCTGGGTCGTATTCTGGAAGAAGGGGCAGCGAATTTTGGCTGGCATGATCCCAAGGAGGACAGCGATAACCTTCATATCAAGGTAGGTCGTGGCATAGCCACCATGCAACAAAAGTCAGGTATTCCTGATATTGATCAGGCCAATGCCTGGGTCAAACTGGCATCAGACGGTACTTTGATCGTTCATTCTGGCGGCGCAGATATCGGTACCGGGCTGGATACGGTGGTGACCAAACTGACGGCAGAAGTACTTTGCACCGAACTTTCCGAGATCCATGTAGTTTCCGGTGATACCGACCACTGTCTGTTTGATAAAGGTGCTTATGCCTCCAGTGGTACCTGCTTCTCAGGCAATGCCGCTAAACAGGCGGCTGAAGATTTGCGTTGCAAGATTCTGGACACCGCAGCGCATCTATTGAAAGAGACTGTTGAAGAGTTAACCGTCGAATACCCTGGCCTGGTGAAAGGCAGTAAAGGCTCTATCAGCTTCGGTGATATTGCGCACTATGCGGAAAGTGGTACCGGTTGTGGTCAGCTTATGGGGCAGGGTAGCTTTATTACCAGTGAGTTTGCCTTCCCCTATGGTGCCAACTTCGCCGAAGTGGCAGTGGATACCCGCACCGGTAAAGTTTCTCTGCGTAAGTTCCATGCGCTACTGGATTGCGGTACGCCTATCAATCCGGAACTGGCTTTGGGACAGATTTATGGTGCCAGTATGCGTGCCATTGGTCATACCCTTCAGGAGGCTATTGAATATGACGATGAAGGTCGTGTGGTGAATGCCAACTTTGCTGACTATGGTGCGCCTATGGTGGGTGACCTTCCTGAGGAATTCCTGGCGACCCTGGTACCCAGCAATGACCCTGTGGGGCCTTTCGGGGCGAAATCCGTATCTGAAATCAGTGTGAATGCGGCAGCACCAGCGATTGCTTCTGCGATTCATGATGCCACAGGTGTCTGGATCAGGGACTGGCATATCACACCGGAAAAGATGTTGAAGGCATTAAAGGAAAGCGTCATGTAGCCCATGACGTTTGTTAACGCAAAAGTTCGCCGCAACAGCACAGGAATACCAACGCTGCATGGTAAAGGCAGTGAATCAAAAGTTTTAAGAAAAATATAAAGGTACAGACCATTATAATGTTTTCAAATACAATTAAAGCGGTCAGGGGCGCTTTGCTGGATGTTCGTCAGGTCGTTCACAGCCCAACAGAATTGGAAGACAATCTTCGCTATATTAGCGACGGATTAATGGTGATTGATCAGGGGAAAGTAGCTTGGCATGGCACCTGGGATAAGGGTAGGGTGTTATTACCGGAAGATATTCGTATTTGCGATTATCGGGGGAAATTAATTGTACCCGGATTTATTGATACCCATATCCATTATCCGCAAATGGAAACCGTCGGTGCTTATGGTGAGCAGCTTATTGAATGGCTCAATACCTATATTTTTCCAACCGAGCAGAAATACGCGAACAAACGCTATGCCAGGGAAATGGCCGGACTATTTGTTTGTGAATTATTGAAAAATGGCACTACCACGGCCATGGTGTTCTGTAGCGTTTATCCTGAATCTGTGGATGCTCTGTTCGAAGAGTGCGATCGTCGCAATATGCGGATAATATCTGGTAAAGTAATGATGGATCGAAATGCGCCGGAAGCATTGCAGGATACACCGGAAAGCAGTTACCTGGATTCAAGGCGATTGTTGCAGAAGTGGCATAAACGCAACCGGTTGCTGTATGCCATTACTCCAAGGTTTGCCCCTACGTCCTCTCCGGAACAACTTGAGAAGGCCATGGCACTTCGGGAAGAGTTCCCTGACGCCTATGTTCAGACCCATCTTTCAGAAAATGAAAACGAAGTGAAGTGGGTTAAAACACTCTATCCGGAGCGTAAAGGGTATCTGGACGTCTATAACCATTATGGCTTAACGGGTGAACGGTCGATTTATGCCCACTGCATTCATCTCAGCGGTGAAGAGTGGCAGACCATGGCTGAAACGGATTCATCCATTGCCTTTTGTCCAACGTCCAATATGTATCTGGGCAGTGGTTTGTTCAACTATCGCAAGGCTATTAATAAGGGTATACGTGTGGGTATGGCGACAGATATTGGTGCTGGTACCTCATTCAGCCTGTTTGAAACCCTGAATGAAGCCTATAAAGTGGTGCAGCTTCAGAAAGAAAAACTGCCCGCACTGGAAGGTTTCTACCGGGCCACTCTGGGTGGTGCCCATACGCTATTTCTGGCCGATCTCATTGGTAACTTTGATATTGGCAAAGAGGCAGACTTTGTTGTGCTTGATCCTGTGGCCACCCAGGTTCAGCAGTTGCGTTGGGATAATTCAAAGACTCTGGATGAAAAACTATTTGTTTTAATGACATTAGGCGATGACAGGAATATATATCGGACTTACGTCGATGGGAGTCTGGTTTATTCTTGTACGAGATAGGTTATCCAGGTTAGATTCTTTTGAGACAGATGCTCCTTCCTTAGGGAGAATGTAATGCACGATAATCGAAGAAGTCCAGGCGCTTATTGGGGGCTTTAACATACTGGGAAGGCTCATTAGCTTTTGCGCCACATTTGCGGAAAAGGACTAAAATTAAAACCATTCATGACCAAAGGTCTTCATGGGGTGTATGGTTTGGTTCGCTTATGGTTATCGGTACAAGCAGTCCTGTTTTTCGGCTCTATGGTTTTTTGTTTCTTTGCTTTAGCACAAAACTTGCCATCAACAGTTGAATTAGTTCAACCTATTGGACAGCAGGTTGAACTGATTAATAAGCGACTTGCTTACGACAGCCCCAAGATCCGGTTTCAAAACACAAAGGATGAAAGTGGCTGTAGATACCTTTATGCTGATGGCATGTTAGTTCTGTCAAAGCCTTTAGAATTTAAAAATGTAGCAGAGCTAAATCGTGTTATGGGTTATTTCAAAGAGTCCACGCCTTTGGGAGAGCGGGTCTGCTTTAGAAAAAATACAATAATGCTGTCAGCAGAGCCAGCATTTCCAGTCCCCTATCTCATTTACATTCGTGATGATTTTGGCATAAAAAACCTTATGGAAGGTATCGGTGTGATACTACAACTTGATATTTCTAACCTCCCACCTACCTCTCAGGGATTTTATCTATGTGGTATTGTTGCGGGTGAAGAAATGCAGGATTTAGCCAGTTATGGTTTTCATGGAGAAAACTGTGAATTGAAACGAAAGTTAAGAATTACTGGTATGCAGAAGCCACAGAAAGTGCATATCACTAGCTTTAAAGGAACTCGCCAATGTACAGGAGGAAGGAAGGCTGGCAATCAAACTTATAGCGCTCAATCAGGAAAATCACAAAAAAGAGGAACTAACAGTTCTTATGATTACCAATGCTTATGGCAGGCTTGTGGAGGAGGAGCTTGTGGAGGAGGGGATGATAGAGAGCCGGATAGGGGCAGATATAACCACACATATCAAACAGGGGATAACTACAATAAACTAACCTCTAGCCAAATCAAAAAGTTAAAGGGTGAATTAACAGCATTTAATAAAGAACATGATTCAGGTGATGATTTATCAGGCAGAAGGGGAAAAATAGAAAAATGGCTAAATTTTGCAAGTGACTCCCAGCTTGCAGAGATAAGGAAATGGGATGAATATTTTTCATACTTTGTTAATGTGAAATATGATGAACAGAAGCAGGAAGCTGACTCTTGGTCTTTTTCTGATTTTATAGTTAATCTCTATGAATTAGAGAAAGAGTTGGCAAAGGGGCATGAGTATTGTGAAAAAGTAAAATACCAGAGAGAAGTTCAAGCTGATTTTAATAAACTTGTTGACCATGCTGCCATGGAGCATAAATTGAAGCATCATAAAGAGTGTATTTCAAAGCATTATAGACTTACCTGGAAACAAGCGGTAACGTTAAAATTTATAGAAGACTTTCTGGTTGATTATGATGATAAAGAAATAGCGGTAAATGTTCTCGTTTTAACCTCTGGACGGGTTAAGCAATATATTCAACCAGAGTATTTAAGAGTGGTAAATCCCACACTTTAAAAGAAGAAAGGGATATTCATTAATATGTAGTAGTCACAATCTGACCTGACACTTACCCGACTCAAGTCGTTTGTACCGTCAGGTTAGATTCAGGCTATCTGTTTTTCCTTACAGATCGTTTTGCCTTCTTCCAAAGTCTGCATAGGTGTTCGACCACAACACATTTTACCCTGGTGGGTTCGTTTGTTGTTGTACTCATCTATCCAGACATCCAAATCCTTCTGAAGTTCCGTTAAATCAGTGTAAACCTTCTTCCTGAAGGTGATCTGATAAAATTCATTAAGAATGGTTTTGTGGAAGCGCTCACAGATACCGTTAGTCTGTGGGTGCCTCGCCTTGGTTTTGGTATGTTCTATATCGCAGGCTGCCAGGTAAAGCTCATAGTCGTGATTATCCAGCTTGCCACAGTACTCTGTACCCCTGTCAGTTAGCACTCTTAACAGCGGAATCTCCTGCTCTGCAAAAAAGGGCAGCACCCGGTCATTCAGCAAATCAGCTGCGGTAATCGGCGTCTTTGTGGTAGTAGTTTTTTAGGACAGCCATAAATTTTACATTACAAACCAATAGACTGGGTGAAAGTCTCATATTGACCACAACTAAACACTGCCACCTTTCTCTGGGAATGGTATGACATTGCTTGTAGCAGCCTTGGTGACTTTCCCGCAATAAGTTGCAGCAAATAACTTCCAGCCATTTTCAAACCAGTGGCTCTGAACTAATGACCGAAGCGTCAATACGCCCTGACCACCCGGATTTCGCCAGCGCATACCTGAGCACTTCATCCGCTGGGTAACCAAGGTTTTACAGGCTGCCTCTACCACACCAGAGCCGATCGGAAGGTTATTCGACAAGTGTTCAGCATAGCGCATACGCTGGCGATTTTTTCTGAAATACTCCAGCTCGGTCTTTAATTTTGAGCGGCGCGGATGCTTTTTATGCTGATAAGCCAGGGCTTTAATAATGCGCTCAACCCCATCGAGTTCCTCTTTTAGGACGTGTCGGTAAGTGACAAACTTTTCTTTGGACTTGATGCTGTTTTCTCCATAAGCCTGGTCAAATGCTTTCTTCAGGTGATCGGCTGCGTGGTAGTAATCAATAACCTCAACACCCGCTGCTCTGTAGGGGACAATTATCCCTAACTCTTACTGTCGCAATGAGTGGCTGGCCTTACAGGCTGGCCAAACATCTCAATATGAAACATTAATTCTGTACTGGATGAAGTACGGTCAAACAGAAGGCTTGCCAGCCACTCCAGTCCATATCGAAAAATACTATTGGCAAGGCGTCCATGTTTTAGCCTTTTGATGGGCTTAATTTCAGCACGCCATTCTCCTGTGCAGTAAGCCCAACAATAGGCAAGGGTTACAATTCCCAGCAGGCGCTCAATACGCTCTCTGTCTGACAGGTGTGTACTCTCCAGATCGAAACCTCTACCCTTTAAAGCTTGGAATAGTGTCTCAATTTCCCATCGCCTCATGTAGTCACCCAGCGCCTCCTGACCTGCTTCATTGCTGATAATGATGACGCGTTCCTGCTCTGAGCGATAACAGGAAAGAAATACACGAACACCCCAGAGTTCCCGTGCATGATTCAGATGCATGCTTTCTCCCACTTTCAGACTGAAAAATCGATACGCTTTCAATTTTTCCGTTCGATGGCGGTTCATTGTGCGGGTGTCGTTTGGAATGCGGATACGGAAAGGAATTTTCTGCGCTATCAGCCACTTTAACCATTTTTCACCCCGAAACTCACGGTCTGCGGTTAAATACTGTATACGCTCTGTACCCAGTAAGTTGATAAAACGCTTCAGCAGCGTGATTCGTTCCTCCATGCTGGACATGCCCTTTTTGGGAAGGAGCGTCCAGACAATAGGAATGGCAGTGCCTTTATAAGCAATTGCCACCATCATGATATTGATTTTGAACTTTCCAAACTGCCAGTTGGAGCGATCCAGGCACACAATCCAGTTGCCTTCAGGCACCATCCAGTCAACAACCATTCGTGCCACACAATCCAGCTCGAAGCCTTTCCACATCAGGAAACGTTTGAGGCGCTTACGTCTGGAGTCTATTTCAGTGTGGTGCCCCATCGTTTGAGCTATACGGGACAAACTGACCGTGCCAACCTGTATAAGGCCAAAGATGGCGAGAGCCATAAGGTTAATACGGGATTGATGCCAGTTAAAAGAAGCTTTAAGCTGTTTTTCCAGAGAATGAGTATGCTGCACAAAAAGTAAACTGCTTGAGGTAAAGGACTTGCAGAATACTGATTGAAAGCAGCTCATTCTCCCTCATAGATCAACGTTTACCTCAGAATTGTCCCCTACAGAGCACCCGCTGGTAGTTCCTGGGAAAGGTATGACCAGTTGTCCTTGGCGCCATCAGCGACTTTGACCAGTGACAGCTGTGGCTTTTGTCGCAACGCTTCTTGCAATAGTGCTGACAAAGACTGCTTGAGTGTGAGTTTTTTAGTTTCTGGCATTCGTCCTATGCGGACTGTTGATAAACGCTCCCCCTGTTGATCGTAAAACGACAAAGTTCCGCAACTGGCCTCCTTGCAACCTGTCGGCCCTTGAGTCCGTTTGCCTTCAGAAGCGCTCCTGGCTCGCTTTTCTACTCGTTTGCCATCTTTCATGGGCAGCATAACGCCATCCAGGGAGGCGGCTACTGTGGCCGCATTGGTGGGCACGTTAAGTTTCTCAATAAGCATCTCTTCAAAAGGCTCACGGTGCTGTTCCCACTGAGTATTAAATTGCCTGGGGAAACGAGCAAGACTGCTTTCTGAGGGAGACATACCTCCCATGAGATCAAGGAGGCTTTTTGCTTCACCGGGAGACATTTGAGCAACAACCCAGGCAGCTTGCTTTGCAGCCCGAGGCGTCCAGAAGCCTTCCACGATCCCGGCTTTCAACTCCATGGGCACGATACACGGCTCTTTGCCGTTACGGTAAAGTGTGCGCATAACCCGGACTGAACCAACCGCTGTCTGGTAGGTTTTATAACTGCGCAACACCTGCTTATAAGTGATCCCGCTGACCTCAATAGCTGGGGTATCAATATCAAGCTCAGCCAGCGCCTCTGCTAAAAAATCTTGCTGAGCTTGATTAAAGAGAGCATTAACGGTCTGCTCAAACTCTTCAAAGTGCCTGATAGGATTGCCAGACTCTCGCAGAGCCTGCAATTGGTGGCCTAACCGTTGAATCGCATCACAAGAAATGGTGGCGGCTTCAGTCCGTAGCTGACATACTTCCATGGGGCGGCCTCTCACTGGCAAGGTGTTGTGTGCTATCAACATCATACCTGTGATTGGCTGCCTTCTGTTTAAGCATTGAAAAAATAGCTGCCTACTACTTTCCCCGGTTGGCAAGCTGAAGAAGCTCGGTCAATTTGAGACTTTCACCCTAATGATTAGACATCACGGCATAGGCACAGACTTCAATGGCAAAAATAGCAGCCAACTCTGTCAGTCTATCAACCACCCACTGCCGACGGTGCTCATAATTCTTACCTGAAAAATGATCCTTCCCACAAAGATAGGCACGGCGCACACACCGAGCCATACAGTGGTAGTAAGGTGTGCTTTCAGGGGCAATCTGACTGTTACGGGCGCGAGTCATAAGCACTTTTGTCTATAGGGTGAAGTTTTAGTGACAAAAGAAAGGTAGCTTATCTGAGGGATCAGTCAAATTTATGGATGTCCTTTAAGTTCTATATAAAAAATTTAAATAAAGCGGATTTGCTGAACATTTCATCAGTCTATTTAAGTAAAGGTAGTATTGCTGAAATCTATGATGAGAATAATTTACAAGGAAAAAAGCTTACTGTAGAGTCCAGTGGAGATTATCCAGATATCAAACGCTTTATCAAAAGTTTTAAAGTTTCAACAAGGGAGCTACTAAAAAATTCCACTATGCAAACTAGCTCGTACAGTTTAGGCGGGAGTTCTATTGACGATGTTGCGAATTACAGAATCCTGTACAATGAAGATAATTCGATGAGCGCTACTCACATGTTATGGAAAAATACACCAGCTGATCAAGAAACTCGAATTATTGGAAGTCAATATTATGACTATGAAAATAGATATATGGGTGAAGAGTCTGGATTTAAGAAAGTACCAAAGGCTATTTTATTATACCATCAGGGGTCAGACCTTCTTGATGATATAAGTGATGAGTATCTTTCTAAGCGTTACTCAATGGAAAAAAGAATTAAGAGCTATATGTTACCAAAGTGGGTAATAGTTATAGCAGAGTGGGATGATTTAAATAGACCACGAGTAATGAATAAATATGTGCTTAATAATTCTAAATTGCAAAAACGAATATATGATAATGTTGTTGCCGGACGTGATCCATTTGACAATGTGAGCTATGACTATGATCAATTTGACACTGTTTTGGGAGTATATAAGTTCGATTATGTAGGCGACTCTTTATTAGTAAATAAAATAACCACCTATTACATGGATGTTGGTTGTAAAACTTCTTGTACCACCCCCGATGGAATTGAAAATCCTATCCCGGGTTATTATTACACTCAATCACTTATCTATGAAACGGAGTTTGATGGTGTTTCAGGGCTTGCTCACACTACATATTATAGAACCAACTTTGAACAAGGCAGTGATTCCCCCATAGAGGTTTCTTTCTATAAGGAGAGACTAAGCTTTACATATAAAAAAAATTTAGAGAAACAACAAGGGTATTCGATAATTGCGGGCTTAAATAACGGCGTAGCTCATTATGATGTTCCATTTATGGATTATGGGTATGACTATATAGAATCTAATTATGAGCAATTGCCAAATTACGATATATTTCAACTCGGTTATGTCGATATTGGAGGGGCGAGCGATTACCTATATGATTTAACGTTCCCTTCAATACTTGCTGCCGAATTAGATGAAGGGTATAGGGATAAAGGCCTTTTTGCTATAGAAGTATTATCGAGCTACATTGGAGAGCGAGAGATAGCTGTAATGGCTGGAGCGCTTAACTCAATAGCTGTCCCATGAGCCAGTAAAATAGCTCTCTAGAGCAGCTCTTTAGAGAGCTCTTTAGGACAGCCATAAATTTCACACTACATACAGCATTTTTTTAGGACAGCCATAGTTTTTTAGCATAGTTTTTTAGGACAGCCATAAATTTTACATTAAGTAGTGTATAGATTGCTTTCGAATAATTTAACCATCCAGTCGGACAGTATTAGAAAATGAGATCATATACTCCTCTCCAAATGAAAAAAGCACCCGTTCAACTTCTTTTTCAAATTCCGCAAAGCTCTTGATTGACAAGAGGTTGAGCCATTCATACTTTATTTTCCTCCACAGGATTTCAATCAGGTTGAGCTCAGGTGAATATGTTGGCAGAAAGCAGACCAGCAATTTCTTTTCAATCATCCAGTCATCAATTCTGGCACAAAACTTTTTGCTGGTGTGAATGCTGGCATTATCCACCATAACTACCGTGTAACGATCATTTGAGCTGTATTTTTCATCTGCCATTTTCTCTGCAAAGTCATCAAAGGCCGCAATCACCGTATCGCTATTCACTGAACCCACAACAGGATAATGAAATAGCTCACAGCTTCGGTTCATAAACCCCAGTACGTTGATGCGTTTACTTTTGACTGATGGTATTCTGAGCTGCTTTCCTTTTTCCTGCCAACCGTATGGCACACAAGGTTCCTGGGTAAAGCCGGACTCATCAAAATAAAATAAATTGATTAACCCTTTGCTCTCGGCTTCCTGGGCATCTTTCAGAGCAGTTTTACAGTCATGGAATTGCTCTTCGTCCCGTTTATGTTTGCATGATTTACGGAGTCTTTTGTAAACCAGCCCTGCTTTTTTACAATGTTTGCCAGAGTAATTTTTGATGAAGATTTACCGGTTTCATCCTCGATCTTGGATTTGACATACGATAAGCGACGAGGCTCTTCAGCCACTAATTCTTTTATGCGTTGCACTTCGGATTCGTCATATATGCACGGCCTACCGCCACCATGCCCCTTGTACAAGGCACGAATACCATATTCTTCCCAATCATCAATCCACTGAGAAGCAGTTTGATATCTAATTTCAAGTATTTCGGCAATTTGCTCAAGGGTAAAGCCACGATTGCTCAATAAAAGGCTATGGGCTCTTTCCCTTATACATCTCAGAGGTCCGTAGTGTTTGGCGAATTTCAAAGTTAATAAAACAGCTTCATCAGTGATTGTAGTGACGTACTTCATAGGGAGAGGGATTTAAAGACCAGTACTCTCTTTATAATAGAGTAAATGTATCATTCAATAGCTATCTGATCGTTAGATCAAGAAGTAGATTTCTCGTACTGGCCGAACATCCAGTTTATTTGAAACCAAACTATGACCTACTTACAAACCAATAGACTTTGATAAATAAACTATGGAAACAAAAGATGGGGATTAGCTACGATTGGTTTGAATCCAGCAGTGATTTGCAAAATTTAATATTTGACCAAGAATGCTGGTTATATATACAGCATCGGTGGAAGGTTACATGAAGTTTATGGAGTAGGTTCGAAATACACTGCGGGTTAAGCGCTATCTTGAAGCAGGGCATGGCGAAGTATGGATGCCTGATGCCCTGGCAAGAAAGTATCCGTCGGAAGCGTTCAGTTTCCACTGGCAATACCTGTTTGCTTCCTACAAACGCTCTGTTGAACCCCGTTCGGGCAAGGAAATGCGCCATCATATGGGTGACACACTACCGTCCATCCACTTACGCTTTTGTAGAAACAGCCGGTGCCAGGTTATATCTTGCTTTATTTCCATAACTGTAAAAGAGAGGATTATACAGAAATCAAGCCGTAGTCCTATCTCTTGAAACTGCAACGGACAGGCAAGGCTGGGTACTTATGAAATAGCCGAATTAATAAAAGACCGTGGTTTCATCTTCCAGATTATACTTTTTAATCTTTCGGTATAATGTGGCAATCCCTATTCCCAGCTCATCTGCCACCTTCTGTTTACTGCCCGTTTTACCATAGGATTGCAGGGCTTTATTCACCAGATACTTTTCCATTTCTTCCAGTTTAAGGGAGAACTGTCGTGAGTCATCTATGCTTTCTTTGTTGTTACTGTCACCGGTCGTCAGGGCTAATGAGTTGCACTGGCGAATAGGTGCAGGGAGATAACCGGGTGTCACCGGTTCCTCAGGTTCAGCCATATTAACAAGGTATTCAATGGTGTTTGCCAGTTCCCGGACATTTCCTGGCCAGTGCCATAAGTTAAGGCATTCCATGGTTTCATCGGTTAATACCGGTTTTTTTACCCCGATGGCAACAGCATGCATGTCCAGAAAATAGTTCGTCAGCAGTGAGACGTCCCCGGTTCGATTACGCAGTGGGGCTATATTGAGAGGAATAACATTCAAGCGATAAAAAAGGTCTTCCCGAAACTTGCCGTTTTTCACCAGCTTATCAAAATCCTGATGGCTGGCAGAAATAACGCGAATATCCACGGGAATCACGGTGGAAGTGCCCACAGGAATAATTTCTCTGCGATCCAGAACTCGCAACAGTTTGGCCTGTAAATGCAGTGACATATCGCCGATTTCATCAAGAAAAAGCGTTCCGCCGTCTGCTTTTTTGACCAGCCCATCCCGGCCCTGGCTGGATGCACCGGTAAATGCCCCTTTGGCGTAGCCAAACAGCTCGCTTTCCAGTAGTTGCTCCGGTATGGCAGCACAGTTAATGGCAACAAAAGGGTGGTCTGCCCTATTACCTGATTCGTGGATCATACGAGCCACCACTTCTTTGCCTGAACCGCTTTCGCCACGAATCAGAATACTGGAAGGACTGATAGCGACCCGTGCAATTTGCCTACGTAGCTTTTTAATGGCGGGAGACTGCCCAATCAGTTCAGTTTTATTATGTCGGTTATTTCCGGTTCGTGTCTGCCCTGCCTTTGAGTGCAATACTAAAAAACGTCGTTGGTCAAGAACAAGCATACGGCCGGGCAATATCTGCTCCTTATCGCGCACCTGAATAATAAATTTGTTTTGCTGCTGCCTGTTATCGTCTTTGCTGCGGCCAAAAGGTCTAGCCTGTATATGCCCAGCAATTCCCGCAAACCAGATTCCGGCTGGCACATTTTCAGTTAATTAAAAATGATTTTATCGCGGATGAACAGAGCCAGACTGCTGCTATATCGGCAGTCGGTTTTAATGACAGGTAACACAGGTCACAGGGCTAACATCAACGCTCTATGTCGTATCGACAGTCAGCAACTTCAAGCTCACACTTCGCCCTTCAATGATAGCTGTAAATACGTCTGTCCAGTTATCAATGCAGAACCAGTCAAACAGCCCTCGTATGGCATGCCAGAATGCCTTTTTAGACTTTTTTATCTTGAGCGCTTCCTGGAAGAGCTTGCAAGACAGTTGTTCTATCTGGTTGATGAGGAAGGCCGTAAAAGTCAGGCATGCCAGATTGCTGGCCAGATGCTGCTTTCCGTGCCCGTAATTGTGTTCGAGATGGTAGCCCTGTGTTTTCAGTGTATTGAACGTTTCGTTTTCAATTTTCCATTTAGCGCGTGCTCCTCGCATGAATTTATTCACGTTCTCGGCTGAAAGCTCAATGTCCGTGACCCAGGTGTTGACGTACTTCTTGTTGCCCTCTGGATCAATTTCTATATATTCGAGAAAGTTAACCAGCACATCCGGGTGTGACTTGTTAATGGGGGCACCATTCACAAACCGGAACCAGTGCGTAAACCCTTTATCATCGGTATATTCATAGCGCACCACTTTGTCTGCACAATCCAGCTCATCGACGGCCTGGTATAACGACTCATGGGTTGAATCCTTTGCCACCATAATGAAGCTATAGCCAAAGGACTTTACCAACTTGATGGTCGGTCCATCTGAGTACAGGTCATCAAAAGTCAGAACCAGTGGCAGGTGCGGATGCTCTCTGGATAAATTCGCCAATAGCCGCTTGAGCGCTACCTTCTCACAATCATTCTTTGACGCATCAACTTGTTTGATGATGGGTTCAGGCATTAAAGGTAATACTTCTTTCTTGCCCGGCTTTACCAGACAGCAGGCCAGTAACTGATGGTAGTATTGCGGATTTTTGCTGCCTGGCTTTTTTACACAACACTCAGGACAACTAATCTTCCCTGAGCAAAAGTGCCCCGTACCATCGATAGGCGCAAGATACCCTTCCTCAAAATAAGTGAACTGCTTAAGCCGCCCAGATCGTTGCACAAAGGCAAACAGGCGGGTAAAGAACTTCCTTAAATAGCGTGTTTCGATAGGGTCAATCAGATCCCTCAGATAGGTATCACTGGGGACACAGCTGACATTGTACATCGACTTTAAGTTCTTGAGCCTATCTGGGTTATTGACACAATCCTGATCAAAAGCCAGTAATGAAGGGTATTTCAGGTGCATGACTGCCAGGCCACTCATGACCGCATCATGAAGGACAATTTTGTCATGTTGGCTTTTCTTGCGAAAGTCTGGAATTTGACCCGCTTCATCAGAGACTATTTTGAGCAGTTTTTCAGCAATGGTTCTTGGTTTCGTTAGCGGCACAACATGAGCATCGTTATTATTATTGTGGTGAAATTCTACCGGATAGTCTGCGATTTTAGCAAGAGGCTACCAAGCTACAGCCCTTGTTATTAAGGGCTTTAATCAAGTCTGCGGGAATTGCTGGTATATGCCGGATTGACTGGTTGGATTGAATATGTAGCAGTTTTCTGGCGGCAGTATTCATGTGTTGGCATTGGCCCCTGCTATTGAGTTCCAGTAGGCCTTCTACCAGATATTCCCCCACCTCCTTGATCATTTTCTCACTGCGGCGAACCTTGTGGCGATAGATGCTCTCCATGGTTTTGGCAATAAAAAGCTGGGCAGTGTTTTCAATGGATTCAATATAGAAATCAATATTGTTCAGCAACTGGTTTCTTTTTTCTTCACTGAAACAGACCAGGCTAATGACACCAATACAGTCGCCATGAAACATCACCGGTACACCGAGAAATGCTTTTTCCTTGCAGCCTATCCGACGACTGCACATCAGGCATTCCGGGTCTTTGCCGGAGCGTTCAATGACTTTATATTTACGGGTGCTGATAATAGATTTGTAAACATTCGTTCCCGTGGTCAGGGTGCGCCCGAGGTTGCTGGAATATAGGCCGGTTCCAGCAATTCTCAGCAGTTTTTCATCCACTACCTCCACATCCAGATTCAGCATACGGGACAGCACTTGCACGAAACGAAGTACTGTTGACTGAATAGACATCAGGCGGGAGTTAGATAACATAACCATACTCTGCTTTTTTTATTAATCTTTTTTATTCTTCATAGCTGGAAGCTTCCCTACATTGAGCTGGAGCAGTATTTTTATTCTTATGCATCCCTATTTTCGCAATTAATATAAAGAAGCAAATAATTTGAATCAGTGTTCGCTTAATTTTATGGTTATTCAGCCATTAAGTTTCTCTGATATTGACGTAAGTCACGGACGTTTTCTTATATTCATTGCCATGCTGAACCACGACCTATTACAGAGCCATCGTTTGATGGTTCTGTTTAATAATGTTTTTTAATAAACAGGCCAGAAGTATCCTGTATTCAACCGAATTTAAAATCGGTTGCCATCAGTATATTGCTGATAACACTCGGGAGTATCTATGTCCTTATGAATAGCCGGATCAGCAACGGGAATATAACGATGGGGGCCTGATTGCAGTACTGCTTTCATCCGGGATTCTACCGGCGCGGTGAGAATAGTGTGAAATACACTGCCATGGATAAGAACCGGATGGCCAGCCATTTGCCCTGATGTGTTGACTACGGGAAATAGTGTGTCTTGCTGTCTTTGATTCCAGAGCTTTTCGAATACCGTATCAGAAATCAGTGGCATATCACCGTGGCTAATAAACAGGTAGTCACCCTGGCAGTCCTGGCTTTGAAAATGGCGAATTCCGGTCTGAATGGAACTGAACAACCCGAGCCGGTAGGAAGGGTTTTGAACGATTCGCAGGCGCGGCTGTGCCTGGTATCGATCCTGCAGTTCATCGCTGCGATGGCCTGTCACCAGAATAACCTGATGGCAGAATTTCAGTGCGTTAGCAATGCTGTAATCAAGAATGGTTCTCCCTTTTGGGCCAAAGGGGAGCATCATTTTCCATTGCCCCATGCGAGATGAAAGACCGGCTGCGGTGATCAGGCAACTGACAGGTTTGGGTTCTTGATCAGGCATAACAGTATCTCTGAAGCATAGAGTATTCAGGGGAGGATCAAAGGTGTTTTATTTTCCCGGAATCAATCCCGTTAAGGATCGCATTATTGCGGCAACCGGCGCAGGAGGGAAGACCCATTGTCTGGAATATCTGGCCCAAGGGCTTAAAGAACTCGGACACCGGGTATTGTTAACCACCACCACCCGGATTGTTCATCCTGGCAGTACCGGTTTTGGCCAGCATATAGATCGCCTGATTGACCGTAATATTCCAGAATCCCTGGGTATTAAGCCAGCTGCAGCAACACTCACCGTAGCAGGTTATCCGGATAAAGCATCAGGAAAGCTATCAGGTCTGAGCCCGGCTCTGATCGCAGCGCTGGTAAAAGAGGATATTTATGACAGCATTCTTGTGGAAGCTGATGGTTCAAGGGGCTTGCCGCTGAAAGTTCCGGCAGGTCATGAGCCGGTTTTACCCGATGAATGTCAGGTGGTTATTGCGGTTACGGGCTGGAAAGGGATACGCAGGGCCCTTAATAAAGGAATTGATGCCAGCCAGGTTCATCGCTGGCAACGGTTTTCCCGAATGACCGGTTTATTGGACGGTGACCATATAACGCCTGCTGTCATGGGAAAATTACTGGGGGACAACCATGGGCTTTTTAAAAATACACCTGCCAGTGCACGAAAAATATGGCTCGTTAATCAGGTGGATAGCGAGCGGGATAAAAGCCTGGCAACCGAATTTATTCAAACAGTAACAGCCCATTCAATAGCTATTGATCACTGTCTGATAAGTTGCTTTCAAGATACTTCGCAGTTTCCTGTCAGGACAGTGAGCAGAACAAGAAATTTATCAGGAAGGTTTTTTAAAAATAAATCAGAGGGGGTTTAATGAATATTTTTGCGGAAGCGGCCCGGCTCTATGAGCAAAACATTCCTTTTGCGCTGGCTTCAATTATCGAAACCAGGGGGTCAGCCCCCCGGCATGATGCCATGCTGCTGGTCCAGGAAGGAGGAGAAACCCTTGGTACTATCGGGGGGGGCATGATTGAGCGACATGTGATTAATGAAGCGATGGCAGCCCTGAAAGAGGGGCGGTCAAGAACGGTTAAAGGTAGTATGTCAAGGGCTGGCAAAGATGCCATGGACATGGACTGTGGTGGCACTATGAAGGTTCATATTGATGTTCAGGGTATCCGCCCGGATATGCTGCTGGTGGGGGGCGGTCACGTTAACCGGGCTGTTGCAAAACTGGCGGCGGTACTGGGTTATACCATGACTGTGGTGGATTCCTGGGAACCTAACCTTAATGCCCGCTTTTTCCCCCCTCAAACCCGGTTTTTCCTCGGTGGCACCATTACAGGGGCTATCGGTCAGGCAACTATCAGAGACAATACCCAGGTTATTATCGCCACAAACCATGAAGATACTGTGGCATTGCCTGTTATTTTAAAAAGCCCTGCCAGGCATATAGGTCAGCTGGCCAGCAGGAGAAAAGTGGGGATTCTTCGGGAGAAATGCCGGGAGGCAGGCATCAGTGAAGCCCGTTTTAATCAGGTGCGTACCCCGGTAGGGCTGGATATCGGTGCGGAAAGTCCGGAGGAAATTGCCCTGAGCATTATGGCGGAAGTGCTGGCTCTATCTAAAGGTAAGGCGTTGAACTCTGGTCTGCCTTGCGTATCTATCAATGGTAACAGGCGGGTTGTTATTCGTGGAGCCGGGGATTTAGCCACGGGAACTGCCGTTAAACTCCATAACTGTGGCTTTCAGGTGGTGATGCTGGATCTGCCAAAGCCCACCGTTATCAGAACCAATGTATCCTTTGCGGGAGCCTTGCTGAACAGTAATGAATCTATCTGCGTCGAAGGAATTACCGCTCGCAAGGCCTGCTCCGTGAGTGACGCAAGAAGGGTACTGGATCAGGGGGAGGTGGCCGTGCTCGCTGACCCCGATTGTCATACCTTGAGGCAGCTTAAGCCCGCTATTCTGGTGGATGGCATTCTGGCCAAGAGGAACCTGGGAACCACCCGCGATATGGCACCGGTCACCATCGCCCTTGGCCCGGGTTTCAGTGCCGGTGACGACGTGGATGCGGTGATTGAAACCTGTCGTGGTCATAGCCTGGCCAATGTTATCTATCAGTGTGAGGCTTTACCTGATACGGGTAAACCGGGCAATATCCTGGGCTATGATAAAGAGCGGGTTTTGCATGCACCCTGTGCCGGACGGGTGTTGCCTAAAGCGGTGATTGGTGATTTGGTTCAGGAAGGCCAGATTATCGCAGTGATTGAAACCGGGGAGGGTGAGCAACCCGTGACAACCAGAATTAGTGGCAAGGTTCGCGGGTTGATTACCGCAGGAACATCGGTGACCGAAGGCTTCAAGGTGGGCGATATCGATCCCAGGGGAGCCTCTGTTGAACATACCACCGTGTCCGATAAGGCAAGGGCTATTGCCGGTGGTGTGCTGGAGGCTATTCTGAAACTGTCCCGATAAAGGGCAGTCGCTGTGATTGTTTTATGGCCCTGACGGTTTATTGGTTTGCAAACGTCAGGGCTTTTTTTTGAGTGGGGTTTCAAATTGATTGGTTTTTTTCTGTTTTATCAAACTGATAGATCAAAGCGAGCTTAGTGTTTTGTTCCTGAAAAATAGAAATTGCTTCAGGTCATTTTTTTAAATATGGAAAACTTAATTCTAAAGACCACGTTATTTGCATAGTTATTACCTATCACTGATGAATAAAGGGCGATGGATAGTTTTCCAGAAAAATTATTTTTTTGTGGGTTCGTTATCAAGAGTTGGCACGCATATTGGCTATTAAAAGCCATAAATAACAATCTGGCTGATTCTTAGGTATTGCATGGTTAACCACTTCGTATGCCATAGCGTTCAGCCATTCAATGACCCCGGATTCAGGGGCGTTTTTTAGCTCCGGAATCGCTATACCCAAAATAAGGAAACACCGTGAGTAGCTTCAATGCGTTAATACAACAGATTCAAGCCTTCGACACACAACTGCATAACAAGGATCTTATGTTGACCTGGGAGCAGTCAACAGACGAGTTGAAACAGGTATTGAGCGTTGCCGAGGCACTCCGAACCCTGAGAAATGAAAATATCTCCACCCGGGTATTCGACAGTGGTCTGGGTGTTTCCCTGTTCCGGGACAACTCCACCCGTACCCGTTTCTCTTTCTCTTCTGCCTGTAACATGCTGGGGCTGGCAGTGCAGGATCTGGATGAAGGAAAGTCCCAGATTGCCCACGGTGAAACCGTTCGTGAAACAGCCAACATGATCTCTTTCTGCGCCGATGTGATTGGTATTCGTGATGACATGTACCTGGGTTACGGCAACAGGTATATGCGTGAAGTGGGCAAGGCACTGGACTTCGGTAAGGAAAACGGGGTTCTGGCACAGCGTCCCGGTGTGGTTAACCTGCAGTGCGACATTGACCACCCAACCCAGAGCATGGCAGACCTGGCCTGGCTCACCGAACACTTCGGCAGTCTTGAAAACCTGAAGGGCAAGAAAATTGCCATGACCTGGGCGTACTCCCCCAGCTACGGCAAGCCACTGTCTGTTCCCCAGGGCATTATTGGCCTGATGACCCGCTTTGGCATGGATGTCACCCTGGCCCACCCTGAAGGCTATGACCTGATCCCGGAAGTGGTGGAAACCGCAGGCCGTCAGGCCAAAGAAAGTGGTGGCAGTTTCAGGCAGGTCAGCACCATGGCTGAAGCCTTTAAAGAGGCTGACATTGTCTATCCAAAGTCCTGGGCTCCCTATCATGTCATGGGTCGTCGTACCGACCTGTTAAAAGCCGGTGACCATGATGGCCTCAAGGCGCTGGAACAGGAGTGTCTCGCCGAAAATGCCCGGCATAAACACTGGCACTGCACAGAGGAGATGATGAAGCTGACCCGTGATGGTGAAGGGCTCTACATGCACTGCCTGCCGGCAGATATTACCGGGGTTTCCTGCGAGGAAGGCGAGGTCACAGAAAGTGTCTTCAACAAGTATTTGATCCATACCTACAAGGAAGCAGGCTGGAAGCCATTCATTATCGCTTCCATGATCCTTAATCGGCGCTTTGCAAACCCTGAAATAGTGCTGGAAAACCTGATGAAAAATGGTGCCCGTCGTATTGATGCCTGATTGCATCAAGGGAGGTGCATACCATGTCAACATTTGCCTTATCCATTGAGCAGATGCCAAACCGTTTTTTTAACGGTCAATCTTCGCCCCTGTTCAGTGCAGAAATAGCCAGTGCTGTTCGGGCTTTTCATCGAAGGATTCCGGGTTACCAGGCGACGCCACTTTGCTCGCTTGATGGGCTGGCGAGAAAACTCGGTTTGGGGAAAATTCTGGTAAAGGATGAGTCCTATCGTTTTGGCCTCAATGCTTTCAAGGTATTAGGGGGTTCTTACGCCATTGGTCAAAGTATTACCAGAAAACTCGGTATTCCCCTGGAGTCATTCAGTTTTGACAACCTGAACGGCCATGAGCCTATCACCTTTGCCACCGCTACCGATGGCAACCACGGTCGTGGTGTTGCCTGGGCAGCGATGAAACTGGGTCAGCAGGCTGTTGTTTACATGCCAAAGGGCGCAGCGCAGGAGCGGGTAGATAACATTAGAAGGCTGGGTGCTGAGTGCATAGTCACTGACTTGAACTACGACGACGCTGTTCGTCTTGCCTGTCAACAGGCGGATGAAAACGGCTGGTTGATGGTTCAGGACACTGCCTGGGCAGGCTATACCGAAATTCCCACCTGGATTATGCAGGGTTATACAACCATGGCTGATGAAGCCGTTGAGCAGATGCAGGCCATGGGTATAGAGCGTCCCACTCACACTATTCTACAAGCCGGAGTTGGTGCTATGGCGGGTGGGGTGGTGGGTTATCTGGCTAACCGTTTTGGCGCTGACCGGTTCACCGCTATTACCGCTGAGCCTCATCAGGCGAACTGCATCTATCGGTCTGGCTGTAGCGATGATGGTTCAGCCATTAATGTTCCGGGGGATCTGGATACCATGATGGTTGGCCTGGCCTGCGGTGAGCCGAATCCGCTGGGCTGGGAGGTACTAAGGAATTGCTGTCGGCACTTCCTTTCCGTGGAAGACCGAACCGCAGCATTAGGTATGAGGATTCAGGCCAGCCCGATGAAAGGGGATCAGGCCATTATTTCCGGAGAGTCCGGTGCCATTGGTGTAGGAATGCTTTACGCCATTGCCTGCCATCCGGATTCAGAAAGCATCATGAACAGTCTTGGGCTGGACCATCACTCTGTGGTGCTTCTTTTCAATACCGAAGGCGATACCGATCCGGTGAATTATCAGGATGTGGTCTGGGAAGGTAAATACGGTATTGGATCCAGTCAAAGTCAATATTCATAACGTTAAGGTGGTTGACGGGTTGAAACAAAACCCGTCAACAAGGATATCAAGGATATAAAACCATGAGCAGTGAACTTAAAATCCCCTTTGCTGAAATCCTGAAAAAAGCGGAGGAATATAAACCGGAAATGACCCGTTTTCTGCGGGACATGATCGCCATTCCCAGCGAGTCCTGCGATGAAAAAAAGGTGGTTCTTCGCATTAAGGAAGAGATGGAAAGGGTGGGTTTTGACAGGGTGGACATTGACCCACAGGGTAACGTGCTGGGTTACATGGGCCATGGCAAGCGGATTATTGCCATGGATGCCCATATTGATACCGTCGGGGTCGGTAACCTGGATAACTGGACCTTTGATCCCTACGAAGGTTATGAAAATGATGAGACCATTGGTGGTCGTGGTGCATCTGACCAGGAAGGGGGAATGGCATCCATGGTCTATGCCGGTAAGATCATCAAGGATCTGGGGCTGGAAGATGACTATACACTGGTGGTCACTGGTACGGTTCAGGAAGAGGATTGTGATGGCCTGTGCTGGCAGTACATTATTAATGAAACCGGCCTGCACCCTGAGTTTGTTGTCAGTACCGAGCCAACCGATTGCAACATCTACCGTGGTCAGCGGGGGCGAATGGAAATCCGTGTGGATGTCAGTGGTATCAGCTGCCATGGCTCGGCACCAGAACGTGGTGATAACGCCATCTTCAAGATGGGGCCGATTCTGAATGAACTCAAGGAACTCTCCAGTCATCTCGGTGATGACGAGTTTCTCGGTAAAGGTACACTGACCGTTTCCGAAATTTTCTTCACGTCTCCAAGCCGCTGCGCCGTTGCTGACAGTTGCGCGATTTCCATTGACCGTCGTCTGACCTGGGGTGAAACCTGGGAAGGTGCCCTGGATGAAATACGGGCACTGCCCAGTGTGAAACAGGCAGACGCCAGGGTTTCCATGTACAACTATGACCGTCCTGCCTACACCGGCCTGGTGTATGAGACCGAGTGCTATTTCCCGGCCTGGCAGATTCCTGAAGACCACCTGGTGACCAGGACGACCAGCGAGTGTTTCGAGCTGCTCTTTGATAAAAAGCCACTGGTCGATAAGTGGACATTTTCCACTAACGGCGTGTCTATCATGGGTCGGTATAACATCCCTGTGATTGGTTTTGGTCCAGGCAAAGAGCCGGAAGCCCATGCACCCAATGAAAAGACCTGGAAAGACCACCTGGTGAAGTGTGCGGCCATGTATGCAGCTATTCCAGGTATGTATCTCCATAACCTGCAAAAATAATAGCCCCTCAAAGTTAGTCGGCTCAGACCGTGAGCCGACTTTTTAAGACTCCTGACCAGAAGGTAAGGAATCATGAGTGTCCTGATAAAAAATGCGACATTGGTGAATGCGGATACCAGTGAGCGGGCAGATATACTGACTCGCAACGGTATTATCGAAAAAATAGCATCAGAGATTGAGCCTTCAGAGGTGGGGGGCGTGGAAGGCGGCCTGACAGAAATTATTGATGCCGCCGGGCATTATGTGATTCCTGGCGGCGTTGACGTACATACCCACTTTAATATTGATGTGGGCATAGCGACCAGCTGTGATGATTTTTACAGTGGCACTGTATCGGCAGCCTGTGGTGGTACCACCACTATTGTGGATCATATGGGGTTTGGCCCGGCAGGTTGTTCCCTCCATCACCAGCTTGAACGGTATCATGAGTTTGCCCGGGACAAGGCCGTTATAGACTACAGCTTTCACGGCACCATTCAGCATATTAACGATGGCATTCTTAGGGAAATGGAATCCATGGTGCAGGAGGAAGGGATTTCCAGCTTTAAAATCTATCTTACTTATGATTTTAAGCTGAATGATAGTGAGATACTTGCCGCCCTTGAGCGTTTAAATCAGCTTAACGCGCTGACCTGTGTGCACCCTGAGAATGATGGTGCAATCCGCTTTCTCAAAGAACGTATTCTCGGTCAGGGATCAAATGCACCTATCTATCATGCGCTGAGCAGACCGCCGGAATGTGAGGCAGAAGCAGTGGGTCGCATGATCAACCTGGCGACACTGGCGGGTGATGCACCCATTTATATTGTTCACCTGTCCAATGGTATCGGGCTTGAATACATTCGACAGGCCCATCAACGTGGGCAAGCGGTATTTGCGGAAACCTGTCCTCAATATCTGTTACTGGATATCAATAAATACAACACCATGTCGGATCAGGTCAGTATTGCCAGTCATCCTTATGATGAAGGGCTTAAATACATCATGAGTCCGCCGCTCCGGGATCATTACCATCAAAACCAGCTCTGGCAGGGAGTGATAGACGGAACCATCAGTACACTGGCTACCGACCACTGTGCATTTACCCTGGCACAGAAAAGGGCGGGACGGGATGGTTTTCAGTATTGCCCAAACGGTATGCCCGGTGTAGAAAACCGGGTGCCCCTGCTCTTTTCTGAAGGGGTTATGAAAGATCGCATTTCCATCAATCACTTTGTTGAGCTGGTCAGTACCCGTCCTGCGCAATTGTTTGGTCTTTATCCCCGTAAGGGACTGATAGCTGAAGGCGCCGATGCGGATCTGGTGATTATTGACCCCACCAAAGAAGTGACCTTGAGCCAGGGTCTCATGCATGGTGGCTCTGATTATTGTCCTTACGAGGGAATCAAGCTGTTGGGGTATCCGGTAATGACGTTATCAAGAGGGAGAGTCATTGTCCGGGATGGTCAGTTTATTGGCAGGCCGGGACATGGGCGGTTCCTGCATCGTCAGCCACTTAATGAATGTTACCGTTACTGGGAAAATGGGGAATAAATGAATGTCTGTTGGATACCCTCAGGAACGTCTGGATGCCAAAGCCAAGGTAACAGGGCGTTGTCGTTTTACCGCTGATCTGGCTTTACCGGGTACACGCATAGCCAAATACCTGCGCAGCACCATTGCTCACGGCAAAGTCGTGGGGATTGATGTTTCGGAAGCCCTGTTAATAGCGGGTGTAGAAGCGATATTTACCTATGCTGATGTGCCAAAGAAAGCCTTTGCTACAGCAGGGCATGCATTCAACCTTGATCCTGAATCCCGTGATAAGGCAGACCGGCTGCTGCTCACGGACTATGTGCGTTATCACGGTGATGAGATTGCCATCGTCGTAGCGATAGATGAGTTGGCTGCCAGAAAGGCATTAAAAAAAATTAAAGTCACCTATGAAGAGTATCCGGTGATTCTTGACCATGATCAGGCGCTTAATGGTCAGGCGTCTGAGCTGCATGGGAACAGCGGCAATATCGTGGGGGAACATGGTTATGAATGCGGTGATGTAGCGCGGGCTGTTTCAGAAGCGGATCACTGCCTTAAGGGCCAATTCAGAACCCAGATGGTGCAACACTGCCATATGGAAAACCAGGTTGCCTGGGCTTATATGGATGATACGGATCATATTATTATTGTGTCATCTACACAGATTCCCCATATCTGCCGTTGTATTGTCAGTGAGGCGCTGGATCTTCCCATAAGTACCATTCAGGTTGTCAAACCCGCTGTGGGTGGTGGGTTTGGTAATAAGCAGGATGTTGTGCTTGAACCGATGGTGGCCTTTCTGACTCAGAAACTGGAAGGCACTCCTGTAATGATTGATTTATCCAGAGAGGAGTGCCTGACCAGTACACGGATTCGACATCCGTTCCGGGTTGATGTGGAGTGTGCTGTAAACGAGGGCGGGCAGCTTAAGGCTCTGGCCATTGATGTATCCTCCAATACCGGTGCCTACGCTTCCCATGGCCATTCCATTGCCAAGGCGGCAGGCTCGAAAGTGGTACCCTTATATCCCAAGTCTGCCATTGCCTATCATGCCCTGACCCATTACTCCAACCTTCCAGCAGCAGGTGCCATGCGTGGTTATGGTTCACCGCAGCTGGTGTTTGCTGTTGAGTGCATTATGGAAGATGCAGCCAGAAAAATAGCGATGGATAGTATTGATTTTCGTCTGAAAAATGTTGCCAGAACAGGTGATATCAACCCATTGACCGGAAAGGTCATTGAGAGTGCAGGCATTGAAGAGTGCCTGATTAAAGGTCGGGAGCAGTTCCGCTGGGAGCAGAAAAAACAGAGCCACCGGTCTTATAAGTCCGGTAATAGACGTCGGGGTCTTGGCCTTGCCTGTTTTTCCTATGGCAGTGGCACTTATCCGGTATCGGTGGAAATTGCAGGCGCACGAATGGTGCTGAATCAGGACGGACGGGTCTCTGTTCAGGTTGGAGCCACAGAAATAGGGCAGGGGGCTGATACGGTGTTTGCCCAGATGGCCGCAGAACAGCTGGGTATCCCTACCTCTGAAATTCGTATGGTATCGACGCAGGATACCGACACGGTTCCCTTCGATCCGGGTTCCTTTGCTTCAAGGCAAACCTATGTTGCTTCCCGGGCAGTGGCTGAGGCCGGTACACTTCTGAAAAAACGCATACTATCCCATGCCAGCGATATGCTGGAAGTAAGCACTGATCAGCTGACCCTTTCCGAAGGGGTTATTATCAGCCCCGAAGGCACCCGTTGTTTAACCATCGGGGAACTGGCCCTGGATGCCTACTATCACAAAACCCGTGGTGGGCAGCTGACCGCAGAGGTATCCCGAAAGGTGACTGCCAATGCCTATTCCTACGGTTGTACCCTGGTGGAAGTAGAAGTGGATATTGCCCTTTGCCAGGTTTCTATCCTTAATATCCAGAATGTTCACGACGCAGGTACCCTGATTAATCCCGCCCTGGCGGCCGGACAGGTCTATGGTGGTGTGGGCATGGGTATTTCCGGTGCACTCAGTGAAGAGTTGCTGGTGGACCCGGCATCAGGATGGATCTACAACAATAATCTGCTGGATTACAAAATTGCCACTATGGTGGACACTCCTGATATTTGCTGCGCCTTTGTTGAAACCTGTGAACCCACCTCGGCCTTTGGTAACAAGTCACTGGGGGAACCGCCTTTGATCTCGGTGGCTCCGGCCATCAGGAACGCCATTCTTGATGCCACCGGAGTTGCCATAAACCAGCTGCCCATGTCGCCTAAAGCGTTATTTACCGCATTTCGCTCTGAAGGTCTTATTTGAAGGAGATCAGGGATGTTTCCCATAGAACAATATCATCGTGCCACCAGTATTGGGCACGCTTGCAGGTTATTGGCAGATTACCCGGGCAGTAAGCTTATTGCGGGAGGGACCGATGTTCTTATACGGCTTCGTGAAGGTAAGCCCGGCTTCAGTGCGCTGATTGATATCCATGGTTTGAATGAGCTGACAAATATAAAGAAAGCATCAGATGGTACCCTGCATATAGGTTCGGGTGTCAGCTTTTCACAGCTTATTAGCTATTTACGAAAGGGGCGGCTATTGCCAGCACTGGCTGATGGTGCATCGTCTATAGGTGGCCCACAGGTGCGTAATATGGCAACCCTGGGAGGGAATATCTGTAACGGTGCGCCCAGTGCTGACAGTGCTGCCCCCTTATTGGTATTTGATGCCCAAGTCACCCTGCAAAGTCTTAGAGGTATCAGGCATGTTTCCGTGGAAGCCTTTTACGCCGGGCCGGGCAAGGTTCATCTTGAGCCTGATGAAATGGTGACCGGTTTCTCCATAAGCCCTGAAAGCCAGCAGGATACCGGAAGCTATTTCTATAAATACGCCATGCGGAAAGCCATGGATATTGCCACTATTGGCTGTGCCGCTGCCTGTCGTTTAAAAGACAACCGTATTCAAAGCCTGCGTCTTGCCTATACGGTGGCTGCTCCTGTTCCCAAGCGCTGTCACGTGCTTGAAGAACAGGTGACGGGGCAGCCCGTTTCCGGAGAATTGATTGCTGATATCGCTTCCAGGGTGCTTGAGGAGCTTTCACCAAGGAACTCATGGCGTGCCAGCAGGGATTTCAGGGAGCATATTATCCGAACCCTTGCCCACCGGGTGGTTACTGAGGCCATTGTGAGAGCTGGAGGCCAGCTGGAGAACAGAGTATGAAAGAAGTTATTCAATGCCAGCTGAATGGCAAAGCGGCAGAACTGGTGGTGGATATTCGCCAGTCACTGATGGATGCCTTGAGAGTCCACGGCCTCAATGGCTGTAAGGAAGGCTGCGGTGTGGGTGAATGCGGTGCCTGTACGGTATTGGTGGACGATGTGCCAATAAATAGTTGTATCACCCTTGCAATACGTACTGAAGGAAAATCCATTCGCACGATTGAAGGAGAAAGTGTAAAGGGTGTGCTGTCGCCAGTGCAGCAGGCCTACGTTGATGCAGGTGCAGTGCAGTGTGGTTTTTGTACACCCGGACTGGTGATGAAGACCACGGCATATGTTGAAAGTTTGAATAAAGCAGGCTGTTGCCAGAATTCAAAAGACATCAGCCGGGACGATATCCGCCGTGAACATGCGGGTAATTTGTGTCGATGTACGGGTTATCAGACAATCGTGGATGCGGTTGAGAAGGCCATAGATGGGAGTGTGGCAAAACCCTGAATGTTCTCTGCCGTCATCCTGTACAATTCCTGTATAGGATGACGGCATCGAATCTATTTCAGACTTTTGTCACAGTCACGACTGCCGGGAGCCGCAAAGTCCAGCGCAGCGCCCGGGGGTATGACATATACGGGCTAAGCTGTCATTGGAAAATAAGGAAGATCTGTCCTGTTATTTAATGGGTTCTCATTACTGACCGTTATTTTTTGCTCGTCTGTTGCCTGTCGTGAATGACTGGGCGTCTGGTTAAAACGCTTTCTGTAAAGTTGGGTAAAATAGGACTGGCTATTAAAACCTGACTCCAATGCGATATCGATAATGCTTTTATCAGTATTAACGAGTTGGGTGAAAGTCTCATATTGACCACAACTAAACACTGCCACCTTTCTCTGGGAATGGTATGACATTGCTTGTAGCAGCCTTGGTGACTTTCCCGCAATAAGTTGCAGCAAATAACTTCCAGCCATTTTCAAACCAGTGGCTCTGAACTAATGACCGAAGCGTCAATACGCCCTGACCACCCGGATTTCGCCAGCGCATACCTGAGCACTTCATCCGCTGGGTAACCAAGGTTTTACAGGCTGCCTCTACCACACCAGAGCCGATCGGAAGGTTATTCGACAAGTGTTCAGCATAGCGCATACGCTGGCGATTTTTTCTGAAATACTCCAGCTCGGTCTTTAATTTTGAGCGGCGCGGATGCTTTTTATGCTGATAAGCCAGGGCTTTAATAATGCGCTCAACCCCATCGAGTTCCTCTTTTAGGACGTGTCGGTAAGTGACAAACTTTTCTTTGGACTTGATGCTGTTTTCTCCATAAGCCTGGTCAAATGCTTTCTTCAGGTGATCGGCTGCGTGGTAGTAATCAATAACCTCAACACCCGCTGGTAGTTCCTGGGAAAGGTATGACCAGTTGTCCTTGGCGCCATCAGCGACTTTGACCAGTGACAGCTGTGGCTTTTGTCGCAACGCTTCTTGCAATAGTGCTGACAAAGACTGCTTGAGTGTGAGTTTTTTAGTTTCTGGCATTCGTCCTATGCGGACTGTTGATAAACGCTCCCCCTGTTGATCGTAAAACGACAAAGTTCCGCAACTGGCCTCCTTGCAACCTGTTGGCCCTTGAGTCCGTTTGCCTTCAGAAGCGCTCCTGGCTCGCTTTTCTACTCGTTTGCCATCTTTCATGGGCAGCATAACGCCATCCAGGGAGGCGGCTACTGTGACCGCATTGGTGGGCACGTTAAGTTTCTCAATAAGCATCTCTTCAAAAGGCTCACGGTGCTGTTCCCACTGAGTATTAAATTGCCTGGGGAAACGAGCAAGACTGCTTTCTGAGGGAGACATACCTCCCATGAGATCAAGGAGGCTTTTTGCTTCACCGGGAGACATTTGAGCAACAACCCAGGCAGCTTGCTTTGCAGCCCGAGGCGTCCAGAAGCCTTCCACGATCCCGGCTTTCAACTCCATGGGCACGATACACGGCTCTTTGCCGTTACGGTAAAGTGTTCGCATAACCCGGACTGAACCAACCGCTGTCTGGTAGGTTTTATAACTGCGCAACACCTGCTTATAAGTGATCCCGCTGACCTCAATAGCTGGGGTATCAATATCAAGCTCAGCCAGCGCCTCTGCTAAAAAATCTTGCTGAGCTTGATTAAAGAGAGCATTAACGGTCTGCTCAAACTCTTCAAAGTGCCTGATAGGATTGCCAGACTCTCGCAGAGCCTGCAATTGGTGGCCTAACCGTTGAATCGCATCACAAGAAATGGTGGCGGCTTCAGTCCGTAGCTGACATACTTCCATGGGGCGGCCTCTCACTGGCAAGGTGTTGTGTGCTATCAACATCATACCTGTGATTGGCTGCCTTCTGTTTAAGCATTGAAAAAATAGCTGCCTACTACTTTCCCCGGTTGGCAAGCTGAAGAAGCTCGGTCAATTTGAGACTTTCACCCAACGAGTTGGTTATAGGCGTATTGCAATCGCATTTCATTAATCCAGGCTTTTGGTGTCGTTCTGTAAATTTTATTAAAGAGGCTTTTAAAGCTGCTTAGACTGGTATTAAATTCTGATGCAAACTGCTCAAGACTCCAGTTCTTCCGGTAATTCTCATTCATAAACCGTCTCAACCGACGGGAAGAGCTGCTACCGATCCACTTTAATGTTTGTTCAAAATGCTCTCCCTGGGGTTGGCTTAGCATCAGCAAAAAGATTTCTTCCACTTTTAAGGCAATCAGATGAGCATTAGCCGGTGATTTTTCAACAATATTGTTGGCAATTAGAATAATGGCGTGTTCCAGTAAGTGATTGATATGCAACTGGTTATAACCATAAACTTGAAAGCTGTTCTCACGATTAAACAGAGCACCATACTTTTCAATTAAATGTGTAATAAAATTCACTGACAGAGAGATAAATATCAATTGACAGGCATCTTCGTTTAGTTTTTGTTTATTCGATAAAAGATAAGTGCCAGCCGGTAACAAAACGGGATTATGTTCGTTAATTGTTAGCTCAAAATCCGGACCGGAAACATTGATTGTTCCAGTTGCTACCATAACCAGAGTTTCTGATGTCAGGCTTTTTTCACAGGTGCCCAGAAGCTCCTCTCTTTTCACTGTCCCAACATTAACAAGTTCCAACACAACTCGTCCCCTTTTTAATAGACCCGTTTTAGCTCTGGTATCATGCTAGAAAAAGAAAAATAAACAGGGACTTACTGGCGGGGATTTTCAGTGTAATACCTGATATTGGGAGAGGTCGAAAGGGTTTGTTGCTTATCTTGCTAGGTATTTTTTCTTGCCCTGTGCTTGTTTTTTTATTCAGTGTCTTGGCTTTGTTAAGGAATGATGACACTGGCGTTGGCTGCCACGTCTATAGACATTGGGGGAAAAAACTAAAATTTATCGCCTTATTCTAAAAGAAACTTGTTGGTTTGCCTTTTAAAATTCGTTCTCTTTAAATCCCTAATCGCCCTTTTTAGTACTTTTGACTGCCTTAAGAGGTGAACTCGTGAATATCACTATCCAGCAACTGTTTCCATTAATTATGGAGCAGCAAGTGCAGTCAGAAGCCATTGGAGAAAATCATTACGTCATTGAAATTAATAAAGAGCTATCGGCTCAGGTTATTACCGGCAGTCAACAACTATGGCTGATAACAGAGTTGGGTTCCTGGCTGGAAAATAACCAGTCTCTTGAAACTGATCAGGTTGCAAAAGTTCTGCGTACTATGCTGGCTAATGCGGCTGGATATGAAGAGAGTGTGTCGATTGATGAAGAGGGTAAGCTTCTGCTTCAGCGCTGTATTAAATTCACAGATTTGACAGAAGATGAACTGATTGACGCTTTTTATAGGCACGGGACATTTGCTACTTATTTGTACCCACTGCTGGAGCGGAAGGAGTCGATTACCTGGCAGCACCATGGATTTATTCGCCCATGATTAAAACGTTTACCTGGATACAGGCGGCAGTATTTGTTTTATTCGCTTTCTCTGGCTCAGTACTGGCTAAACTCCCCGGTGCTTCCCGGCCTTTTGAATACTATGCCAATGGTGAACCGTTAACAGATGTTATTAACAGCTTTGCTTCTAACTATAAAATTTCGGTGACAGTAAGCCCGGCTATCAAAGATATCGCCAATGGCAGCTTTAAAAGTGTTCGTGCAGAAGAGTTCCTGAATCAAGTCAGTAAACTCTACGACCTGACCTGGTATTACGATGGAAAAGTGCTCAACCTTTCGAAAAATCATGAGGCACAAAGTCGCTTATTAACGCTTAAAAGCCTGAAGCCCGCTGAGCTTGAAAAAATGCTTAAACGGGCAGGTATGTGGGATGAGCGGTTCCGTTGGAGAGAACTGTCTGATCAGGGGGTGTTATATCTGTCAGGCCCTCCCGGTTTTGTTAACCTGGTCAGCCAGACGGCAGAATTTATTGATCGTCAGGCGGTTGAGCAGGGCAGTAATAGCCTGGTCATTGAAATTTTTCCACTGAAGCATGCCTCCGCCTCTGACCGTCAGTATCAAATGCGGGACAAGAAAATGTCATCGCCTGGGGTGGCGAGTATCCTCAAGACGGTGCTGATCAGTCATCAAGAGCAACCCGTTGCCAGCCAGGTGGCAGAAAGCAAGACATCTGTAGGGAAAGAGCAAAAAAGTCGGCAGGCAAGTACTGCGGTTACTCGTGCCCCTAAAAGTGCAAGGATAGAAGCGATACCTCAGATGAATGCCATCCTGATTCAGGATAGCCCCGAGCGAATGGCTCTTTATCGTACCTTGATAGCTGAATTGGATCAGCCACAGTCTCAGGTTGAGATTGGCCTGTCTATTATTGATGTTAATGCGGGCAATCTGGATGAGCTGGGTGTTGACTGGAACTTTAGCCATAATCTGGGTGGTGGCAATAGTCTTGAGTTTGTTACTCCAGGTGGACTGGATCCAGTTACGGTGGTAGGAAGCAATATCACCAACTTTGTTTCCAGAGTGAAGCTTTTGAGCCAGAAAGGTAAGGCTCGCATTGCCTCAAGACCTGCTATCCTGACTCAAAACAACACTGAAGCAGTATTGGACTTTAGCAGTACATTTTATGTTCCCCTGCAGGGTAAGGAGGCCGTTAAGCTGGAGTCCGTTGACTATGGCACGGTTCTGAACCTTCGCCCGCGTATTGTTGAAACGCCCGGGAAAAAACAGGTGGCGTTGAAAATTCATATTGAAGACGGTGCCCAGGCATCCAATGACAAAGTATCCGGTACACAGCTGCCTTTGGTTAACCGGACGATGATCGATACTTTGGCCACCATTAATGAAAATGAAAGCCTGCTGATTGGGGGGTATTTCCGGGATGTTGTCATTGATGGGGAAAATAAAATTCCGGTTTTGGGCGACATTCCCTTACTGGGTAAATTGTTCAGAAGTAAAAGCCATAAAGTGGAGCAGACCGTCCGGCTGTTTCTATTGCAACCGAGAATTCTGGAGCCGGGCAAAATGAATAATGTAGCCGATCATAGTGAAGAGCAATTGTTGCTGGGTCAGAGCGTGATTTCTGGTGAGAAACTGGATATCCCACCCCGTAAGGTGGTGAAAGAAACTAATCCTGAAGGAACCGCCTGTTATCCGAACTCTGTGGCTGGTACCTTGAAGGCACTGTTAAAATCCCAGGGATATCCTGTTCAGGAAATGGGATGTACAACCGCTGACGGAAGCCAGGGATTACGTATCCTGTCGGGTTCGGCAGCTCATGCAAGCTAGATGTAAATAATCAGGCTGTAGTGTATAGGCGATCCGGTAACAGCAGAATGCAGAGTATGAATAACAGTGTCTGGAAACTGAAAATATTATCTGGCCCTCATCAGGGCACAGAGCTTCAGTTGCCCTGTGGGAAAACGACGCTGGGCAGTGATGACCTCGAGGCAGATCTGGTACTCAAGGGGAGTGATTTAGCGCCTGTCCATCTTTTGCTGGATGTGACCGATCAGGGACAGTTACTGGTTTCCCTAATGGCTGATCATGCTGCAATGGCTATTAATGGAGAAACCTGTAAGCAGGGAACTGTAGAAATTATAGAGGGCACTGTTGTTTCAGCGGGCGGAGTGGATTTGGCGCTGACATGCGGTGATCACCCATGGCCTGAGCTAAAGCCTTCCCGAGATGAACAGAGCCGGTCTGTGCCGTCTGCTGAAGTGGTTACTAACGAAATTGATGACAAAGTGGAACTGCCCATCAATAGGCTAGGCAAGGCGTTTAATGGAGCAGGAGTAAAGCGATTATCACGGATTATTGCCATACCTGTGCTGCTTATTATTGTCAGTGTGTTCTGGTTCAATGATAACCATGTAAAAGCCGCTAAAGATGTGGTGTTATCACCGCTGGAAAAAAGCCAGCAGCTGACAAGGCAGTTGAATTTAACCGATGTTGCCATGACCTGGAATAAGGGTAAAAGAAGGGTTGAGCTGACCGGGTATGTCAATAGCAAGCAAGATAAAATCGAGCTGACAAAACAGCTAAAGGCCTTGGGTATTCGTTATAAAAGCCGGATTAAAGTCATGAACAGTATTATCCGGTCTGTGGATTTTGCCCTTGATGAAGTGGGCTATACCCATATTGATGTTCAGGCGGGTAAGAAACCCGGCACTGTGTTATTAACCGGCACTGTCAGCGATCGGAGTCGCTGGCAGGATCTGGAAAGAATACTGGATAATGATATTCCTGGACTGAAAGCCTGGAAGGTGGATTTCAGTGATA
Source organism: Endozoicomonas sp. Mp262 (assembly GCF_025643335.1). Classification (NCBI taxonomy): domain Bacteria; kingdom Pseudomonadati; phylum Pseudomonadota; class Gammaproteobacteria; order Oceanospirillales; family Endozoicomonadaceae; genus Endozoicomonas; species Endozoicomonas sp. Mp262. Next base: position 3,768,595 of record NZ_CP092489.1, read on the forward strand.
GAGAAAATAGAATCAAGGCCTTTAATTTAATGTTGGCAAAGGCTGGCCTGGAAGGGCGGCTCCAGCTGAAAAAGGTGAATGGTTCCATAAAGGCGCTGGGTTTATTAGAACCGAAGGAACTTCAATCCTTTTATCAGGCTGCCGAGGCATTCCGGCAACAGTATGGGTACACACCAGAACTGTCGGTATCCCCCAGAAGACTGGCCACTGGCAAGTTGCCGGTTAAGGGCGTGAACCTGGGAGAGGTGCCCTTTCTGGTGATGGCTGATAATCAGAAGTATTTGGTTGGCGCTAAACTACCCAATGGTTATCGGATTAAAGAAATATCCCGGAATGGTGTGACCCTGAGCCGGGGGGCAGATACCGTTTTTTTCTCGCTGGATACCTATGCCAATGACCAAAGATACACTCTTAATGACCACTCTTGAAGAGCAGCTAAAACAGGATGCGACAGGTCATTATCAATTGAAGCTACTTGATCAGCTCAATCATGAAGGGATGAGGGTTAACCGGATACTTAATCAGGGGTGTCGACCCGATGAGTACAAGCGGTATAAAGCATTAAGTGAGGCTTTGGCAGCTGCCGGAATCATTCTTAAGCAAGCGGTATATAATTTGAGTGACTCTAAAGGTTATTAAGCTTTTGGGTCAGGTTGATTGCATTGATTATTCATAAGGAGTAAATGATATGGCCGATACAGCACCAGCAGGTATTTATTACAAAGACAGTAATGTTAACCTGGACGCGGCTGTGAATGCGGCGAAGAAAGCTGTCGAAACTGCCGATGCAGATGTTGCCGAAAAGCTTAAGGCGCTGGAGACCGATACCGGCGGCAAGCTGGATCCGGCAGCATTGGCCAACGTTCAGCATGCCCTGAACCAGTGGTCTATATCCTATAACCTGGCGGCCAGTACTAACCGCTCTATTAAAGACCTTATGTCCGGCATTATTCAGAAGATCTGATTATGGATGTAGAACTGCGTCGTTTATTAGTGGAAACAGCTTTTGTGGGCGCAGGTCATGGCCTGCACCAGGAAGCTGAAACCATCCTGAAAGCCCTGGAACTGAATGAATGTCAGCCTTTACCCATAGCCATAGGGAGAGTTTTGACGCTGATTAGCCAGAACCGGCTGGATGAGGCAGGTAAAACACTGGTGCCGTTTATCAGCGAAACGGAAGGAGCCTGCGAGGCTGATGCTTTTATGGCGCTGGTTAATTTAAAACAGGGTCAGTTTCGCTCGGCAGAGTTCTATCTGCAGCGGTGTGAACGTGCCGGAGGAACCCTGGCGGAGATGGCAAGCCATTTACGCCAGGACTTTAAAGGAGGCGGTGGTCCTTATGGTTTCTAGTATTGGCAATAAATCTCCAGGGGTATTACCACCCGGATCCCCTGAAGATGTATTTCAATCTGGCCGGAGAGCTACTTCCACACCATCAGTAAACTCCCGTGATCAACAGGATTTTGAAAAATTGATGGCTGGTCATGTACCTGCCGCAGCTGAATATCATTCAGAAGTAGCTTCTCCGTCGGCAACTCAGGAAGATGTCAGAAAATTCCAGGCTAACATGTGTGTGGATGCACTCATGAATAACCGAATTGAGGTTGAAAAAGAGCAATGGTAGGTACTGAAGGTATTTCTGCTGTCACCCAGTCAGCCCTGGAGCTGACAGATAGCTCAAGCCAGGTTGATGAAGTGGCAGTGGAACAGTTTGAACAGGCTTTTGCTGGAAACCATGGTGATAGTCTGGGGCAGGATGTGATTGAGGGATTGGGCGATATTCGGGAGTCCTATAATCAGAAAGTTGAGTCCATTACCCAGAGTGCCTCTGAACTCAGTAGCCCTGCTGAAATGCTGCAGTTGCAGTTTCAAGTAAGCTCCCTGACGTTACAGCAGGATTTGCTGGCTAAAACGGCAGGTAAGTCAAACCAGAATCTGGAAACATTGCTGAAAATGCAGTGATTAATGTAAGGAAGTAATATGAGGCGTTTGGCCTGTATGCCCACCCTGCACGCCCCGCTTTTTGCCTCCAGGATCGGGGGGAGAGGTTTTTTTCATATAAGGCAGCTTTGTGCCCGACCGGTGACATTATTGCTGTGTGCAGTACTGTTGCTAACCGGCTGTAAGTCCGAGTTATATAGCGGCCTTTCAGAAAAAGAGGCCAATGCCATGCTGGTATTGCTCCAGAAGCACCATATCAGTGTTGATAAGGTCACAGTTAAAGGGGGAAAGGTGACCATCAGGGTCAGTAACAGTGACCAGGCGGAGGCCATCAGTATTCTCAATCGGGCAGGCTTTCCCCGGGAACAGTTTGATACCGTGCCCGGATTATTTCCCCAGGACACGCTTATCAAGTCTCCTTTGGAAGAACAGGCCCGATTTACCTATGCCAAAAGTCAGGAGTTGGCGGCAACGCTTGCAGAAATTGATGGGGTGTTGAGTGCCAGGGTTCACCTGGTTTTGCCTCATTCCGAGAACAAAAGAAATAAAGGAAATGAAATAGATGAGGCTTCGGCATCGGTTTTTATCAAGCATAATGCCAGTGTTGAGGTGAGTGGCTATACCCCGCAGATCAAGCTTCTGGTTAGCAAGGCAGTGTCAAGTCTAAAATATGATAATATCAGTGTGGTTTTCTTTCCCAGCGATAGTGCTGCGGATCTGGCGCCCGAAAAGAGTTGGAATGAATTCCTGTTTATTCGAGTGGAAAAAAGCTCCAGCACTGCTTTTATTATTCTTATTCTATCGCTGATTGGCTTGATATTAGCCATTCCCGCAGGTTTTTTCTTCTGGTATCAACGGCAGAACAGACAACAGGACAGCCATGGATAAGGCCGCATTTGCTGCTTTGACTGATAGTGAGCACTGGCCGAGGATTCATGACTTTAACTTTCGGCCATTGACTTATATCCAGCAAGGCTGGTTTTCTGAGTTAAGGGTTGATACTGAGCTTGTTGAGGTTTTTAGTCAGTGTCCGGATGAAGGCAACCAGTGGTTAATAGATAAGTTGGGATTGGGTGAGCAGTGGGTATTTGAATTTCCCAATGCTGTTTCCTGGCTTGCTTTGGCTGATCCCTGTCATTTGCAGCAAATTATCCGTTACTGCGGATTAGCCCGCTGGAATCCTGCCCTTCGGCAAATAATATGGCGGGAGCAACGTGACCGGGTGCGTCAGTGCCTGGGGGATAAGGCCTATGAATTTGCAGTCAATGCAGCACCCTTATTGCTCAGTCAATGGCCAGCACATCTGTTAAAAAAAACAGCGTTGCCCCAGAATGATAATGAGTTGTTGTATGCCCTTGATACCAGTGGATTGGAATTGCTGACAGCACTCCTTCCAGAAAAAAGAAGTGCACTGGCTACTCGCTTAAAACTGAAGTTTCCAGCCTGTTTTGAGGTTTATTTTTCCCAAGGGGAACAGACTCGGTTCAGTGATGATGCTCGTTTATTACAACTGTTAAGGAAAGTGACCAAGGTAGCAACACCCCAATGCCTGTATTTATTGAATTAAGCCCCGACTGTTTTCAGCTAGCTCCCGGCATTAAGGTCTTAAAAGCCGAGGAATACAGCCGGTATCTGGAAGCCGGGAAAATTGTTGAAGCGGCACAAAACCAATATCAACGAATGATTAAGGATGCTGAGAGCATTTATCAGTGTGAGAAACAGCGCGGGTACGAGGAAGGCATTAATCAGGCAAAAGTAGAGCAGGCCTCAGAAATTATGGCAACTTTGGCCCACTGTCGGCAGCGGTTGAAATCACTGGAACCTCAATTGGCACAACTTGTGATGGAAACCGTTAGTAAGGTGATTGGTCAGTTTGATAATCAGGAATTAACACGGAAACTGATAGAGCAAGCATTGCATCAGAATAAGTGCAGTCGGGCTATTTTGAGGGTACACCCGGACAATGCCCAGGTACTAAAGTGTCAGCTGGCAGAGATTAAACAACGTTACTCTGATATGGAATATCTGGAGGTTCAGAAAGATAGCATGGTAGAGGAGGCAGGTTGCATTCTGGAAACTGATCTGGGTAACATTCAGGCAACCCTCTCTTCACAGCTAGCGGCCCTGGAGCATGCGGCTAGCCGACTGTAGCTTATTCGGACTGGTGTCTCGAGGGTGTTGCGACACCCTTTCTGGGGTTATCGCAAAACTCAGTTAAGCGTGAAAAACCGGGAGTTGTCTCTCTTTCTTTTCACCACAGAGACACCGAGGACACGGAGTTTTCATGCTCTAAAAACAATAAGCCTCTGTACTCTCTTTGCCTCTGTGGTGAATCAAAACATCCTTCGAGACACCCTTTCTTGCTGGGAATGTATACCGGTGTTTCAGTATATTCAATCACTACATTATAGAAGATGGATACCGTCTTCTTTTATGGTAATCAGACGTTTTTTATACAGGCCACCCAATGCCATTTTAAAGCTGCGCTTACTGGAGCCAAAGACTTTTTTAATGGTATCGGGTTCGCTGCGGTCATTAAAGGGTAAAAAACTGTCATTATTCTTTAGGTTGTCCAGGATTTTTTGCTCCAGCTCATTGATACCTGCTTGATTAAATCCCGGTTTTTTCAGGCAGAGATCCAGTTTTTTATCAGGTCGAACCCGTTTGATATAACCCTGGAATTTCATTCCCATCCGCACTGGCTGATCCAGATCCTGGTGAAATAGAACACCCATATATTGATTATCAACGATAGCGGTATAGCCTATATCTGTTTTATCACAGATCATCAGGGATACCTCCTGCCCGTTACGATAGCGGTGAGGTTGAGTGCTAAGAAATTTATTGATTTTTGAAGACGCAACCATTCGATAGTTTTGCTTCTCCTGATAAACATATACTGTATAAAAGCGGTCTTTTTCCATTCTCTCCTTCTGTTCGCTGAAAGGTACGAGCAGGTCTTTTGGCATGTTCCAGTCGAGGAATGCACCTACCCGGTTTGTGTCTGTTACCTTAAGGCAGGCAAATTGCCCTGCCTGGGCTTTTGGGCGAAGGGTTGTGGCAATAGGGATATCATCCGAATCAAGGTAGATGAATACATCCAGCTCATCGCCAACTTTGCACTCTTCAGGTACGAAACGGCGGGGCATCAGGATATCTTCCAGTAGTCCTCCGTCAAGAAAGGCACCAAAGTCTAATAGGTTAACAACTTTTAAACGGTTTACTTGGCCGATTTTCGCCATGGTTAAGCCTGATTAAGTTAGGAGGAGGCGGAGTATAATGCCTATTGCTGTTTATCACTACATGACTATTGTCTTTCGTAACAGCAATCAAATGATAGTCATAGGGTTGGGCTAGTGTAATAGTGGGGTCTGTAGGAAAAAGCCGAAAAAAATGAGTCCTTTATTATTAAAAATCCAGGTAAAAAAGTAAGCAAAATCAGCCGGTTGGACTACCATTGCTTGGTGGGAGGCATGCTTATACATCACCGCTTACGGGAGAAAATATACAACCATGGATACTGTGCAGAAGAAAAAAAGTGCGAAGGAGCTTTTTCGTCGTTTGCTTTTCTTGGTAGTAATTGACATCCCTCTGGTGTTAATCTCATACAATGTTTATGCAACCCTTCCCTGTTGCGCTAAAAGAGTTTATACAAATACAGGCAATAAAACAAAAATAACAGGTTGTCAAAAAGTAATTAATTGCCTCTACGCTGATTCTGGCATAGTGTTTCTTACAGAAAATCTCGAGCCGAGGTTAGACAATACGTCAGGGTATTGTCATTATTGTTGCCCGACTCCAGTGTATGACAAGGCGGGGCGGCGTATCTCTGACAAGCCGGTTTCAATTGAGGGTGATAGCCAGCTAAAACTGTTTATAGGTATTTTTTATCAACGAGTTATAAATGATTTACTTGATAAACTGTTTAAGGCTGGCAGCCAAAAGAATTATCACATTCATCCCGAGGGCTATCTCGATAAGTGGCTAATGCCTCTGACAAGAAGAGATGATCGTTTTTATCCTGAAATGTTGATATTTCCCCATCAAAACATTAATAATCTGCTGGACGCAAGTCAACAGGTAGTACCTTTGAGACTAGATGACGTCTTTCCTTATTGCGGCGATAATAACAATCACTATCTGTGTACGGGACAAAAATCAGGAAAGCTAGAAAAACCAAGGGGTATGAGCTGACGCCCATGTAGAGTAACCTGTATGGTCCTAACCTCCGTACAGTTACCGTAGTCGTACATGGAAGACGTCAGCTCATTAGCCCAAGAGCTTAAAGCTCATCTCCCCTGGCATCAAGCCCGGATTATATTTCTTGCCCAGTTCATACTTGCTCTCATAAGGGCACGCTCCTGCAACCTTTGCCGTGTGGCAGAAGAGTTCCAGAGCAAAGCGCTGGAAGACTCCAGCTATCGGCGCATAAAACGATTTTTTTCAGGCTACACATATTGCTATGAGCAGCTCGGACGGTTGATTTTACATTGGCTGAGTCTCACCACCTACACACTCTGCATGGATAGAACTAACTGGAAATTTGGCTCTCATCACGTCAACTATCTGGTGGTTTCAATTGCCTGGCAGGGTGCTGCCATTCCTATCGCCTGGGTATGTCTGGATAAGTCAGGCGGCAACTCTAATACCGCCGAGCGCATAGCCATCATGAAGAGAGTGCTGGCGTTGATCCCGGCAGACAAGATTGATGAACTGCTCGCCGACCGGGAGTTTGTTGGCCGTGATTGGTTTAAGTGGCTGGATGAGCAAGGCATTATCTGTCAGCAATTCCCGCAAACCAGATTCCGGCTGGCACATTTTCAGTTAATTAAAAATGATTTTATCGCGGATGAACAGAGCCAGACTGCTGCTATATCGGCAGTCGGTTTTAATGACAGGTAACACAGGTCACAGGGCTAACATCAACGCTCTATGTCGTATCGACAGTCAGCAACTTCAAGCTCACACTTCGCCCTTCAATGATAGCTGTAAATACGTCTGTCCAGTTATCAATGCAGAACCAGTCAAACAGCCCTCGTATGGCATGCCAGAATGCCTTTTTAGACTTTTTTATCTTGAGCGCTTCCTGGAAGAGCTTGCAAGACAGTTGTTCTATCTGGTTGATGAGGAAGGCCGTAAAAGTCAGGCATGCCAGATTGCTGGCCAGATGCTGCTTTCCGTGCCCGTAATTGTGTTCGAGATGGTAGCCCTGTGTTTTCAGTGTATTGAACGTTTCGTTTTCAATTTTCCATTTAGCGCGTGCTCCTCGCATGAATTTATTCACGTTCTCGGCTGAAAGCTCAATGTCCGTGACCCAGGTGTTGACGTACTTCTTGTTGCCCTCTGGATCAATTTCTATATATTCGAGAAAGTTAACCAGCACATCCGGGTGTGACTTGTTAATGGGGGCACCATTCACAAACCGGAACCAGTGCGTAAACCCTTTATCATCGGTATATTCATAGCGCACCACTTTGTCTGCACAATCCAGCTCATCGACGGCCTGGTATAACGACTCATGGGTTGAATCCTTTGCCACCATAATGAAGCTATAGCCAAAGGACTTTACCAACTTGATGGTCGGTCCATCTGAGTACAGGTCATCAAAAGTCAGAACCAGTGGCAGGTGCGGATGCTCTCTGGATAAATTCGCCAATAGCCGCTTGAGCGCTACCTTCTCACAATCATTCTTTGACGCATCAACTTGTTTGATGATGGGTTCAGGCATTAAAGGTAATACTTCTTTCTTGCCCGGCTTTACCAGACAGCAGGCCAGTAACTGATGGTAGTATTGCGGATTTTTGCTGCCTGGCTTTTTTACACAACACTCAGGACAACTAATCTTCCCTGAGCAAAAGTGCCCCGTACCATCGATAGGCGCAAGATACCCTTCCTCAAAATAAGTGAACTGCTTAAGCCGCCCAGATCGTTGCACAAAGGCAAACAGGCGGGTAAAGAACTTCCTTAAATAGCGTGTTTCGATAGGGTCAATCAGATCCCTCAGATAGGTATCACTGGGGACACAGCTGACATTGTACATCGACTTTAAGTTCTTGAGCCTATCTGGGTTATTGACACAATCCTGATCAAAAGCCAGTAATGAAGGGTATTTCAGGTGCATGACTGCCAGGCCACTCATGACCGCATCATGAAGGACAATTTTGTCATGTTGGCTTTTCTTGCGAAAGTCTGGAATTTGACCCGCTTCATCAGAGACTATTTTGAGCAGTTTTTCAGCAATGGTTCTTGGTTTCGTTAGCGGCACAACATGAGCATCGTTATTATTATTGTGGTGAAATTCTACCGGATAGTCTGCGATTTTAGCAAGAGGCTACCAAGCTACAGCCCTTGTTATTAAGGGCTTTAATCAAGTCTGCGGGAATTGCTGATTATCTGTCGGCTTCGAATAAAGGAAGACACTCCTGTTCTTGGTAGCTGTGGTAAAGACATTAATGCCAAACAACTATTCAGGAATGTAAAACTCAATCAGACAGAAACTTGGTTCACCAAGCGTAAAGTATCTGGTGTCTGTTTATATATCGCTGCCAGACGCACGATAAAAGGTCTTTTGATTGTAGTGGCAACGAAGAAACCTGAAACTATGATCGAAGACTATTATAAGCGCTGGTCTATTGAGACTCTGTTTGGCTGCCTTAAAAGCAGGGGATTTGACCTTGAATCGACTCATATGACTGAGCTTGACCGTATGGATAAGCTGATGGGGGTTCTTGCACTGGCATTTGCCTGGTGTCTGATAGCAGGGCATTGGAAATACGGGGAAGCGGAAGGGCTGCCTCTCAATAAGCACTGGCGACCAGCCAAAAGCCTGTTCCGACTGGGGTTGGATATGCTCCGAAGAGTTTTGAAGAATGGATGTTCAAAAAGTGATCAGATTGATTTTCAGATTTTACTTAAAGTTTTGTCCCGTACATAGAATCACTATATAACCGTAAACTCGCATTATTTCACAGGGGCAATTTTAACGGTACCTAAAAAAGCATGTGAAGATAATATCGAAGGCTACAACCAGCAAGTAGACGTGATTGAGGCAGTACCATCAGGGGTTCAGAAAATAGAGGCTACCCCTAACGAATTAGTGCCAGAGATAGTGAATATTAGGAACAGTGTTGTGAAGGCGATCGCCCTAACATGCTTGGGGGTGCAACGTATGTTTTTTAATGCCTGGAATATGAACATGGATGACCCGAAGGCTGGTTGTCCATATTGTCGGGGAATCGGCAAGGCTCTGATGGCTAGGTTGTATCAGTCTTTGAAACATCGTAGAGCAAAAAAAGACGACGATCAAAACGCAAAGATCATCAGAGAACTTGGAGACTTGCTTTATTTTGATTGTTCGCATTTCCTGGAAGAGGGGATAGTTTTATTAGGAGAATGTCAGAACCTCTATGCTATTCTGGACGGGCATGAAGAAATGTTTCTAGATCAGCTATATTTAGACAGGGTTTTGTATGAAGAGTCACTGCTAGTACACAGTGAAGAAGAGGATAAAGAACCAGCGTTTAAGGGGTATGCTGATTTTGATAAACGGCTTTCCTCATTTCAGGGGAGTGCTGATAATCAGGGGTGGGGTGAAGGTTTACCTGCTCCTCATATCCTGTCTGACGCAGGACTGTTTTGGACTAGGACGGGGGACACTGTCCGATGCTTTCATTGTGGTATTTGTCTGTTTAAATGGATTCCTGATGATAATCCAATAGAAAAACATGCTTGTAAGTACCCTAAGTGTGGCTTCCTTCAGGGCTATGCGGATCGTCATGGACAGCATCAGAGTTACCAAAATGGTAAACAACAGTTTGATAAGATGCGGAGTAAATACTTGGAGATGGAACCTATAGATGGAGATGAAACTGCAGATGGAAGCTTATAGACCATGATATGAGCTATCGCTAGTGCACTAAGGAGTATACAGCCAACACCACGTTCCCGGTGTCTCGCCGGGAATTCATTCGTGTGCTTCACTTATGCTTAACTGAACTTATTGTATTAATGCCAGCGCCTCCCAGCGCTAGGATCAAAGGGTTGAATAGGGATATTCTTTCACTACAGTATGGCTATTTTTTAAAAGGTTTCAGCTTCAGGTTTTCCAGATGCCTGTTTTTCCAAAGGTCGTAGCTAATCTGAATATCCATCCAGTACTTGGCTGATGTTTTGGTTGTTAACGATAACCGGTAGGCCAGTTCTGCATCCACCGGCTTTTTCTGCAATAAAAAGTCGGATAGCTCTTTTTCAGGGATGCCCAGGGTTTGAGCGGCATCAGTTTTCTTAAGATCCAGGTCTATCATGTAGTCATCATAAAAAATTTCGCCGGGATGCTTGGGGATGCGCATGAACTAATCACCAATATTTTTATTATTAATAACTGTTAAGATAATAAAGATAAATACAAATGTGAATGTTCTAATTTCTACTTAAGGAGCACTGTTATGGGGTTTGAGGTAGCAACCATAGTCTTTGTTGTGCTGATAGGTGTGTTGATTGCCAGAGGAGTCAGGATGGTTCCTCAGGGTTTTCAGTATACGGTGGAGCGCTTTGGAAAATACACCCGCACACTGCCTTCCGGGCTTCATATTATTATCCCCTTGATTGATGGTGTTGGACGTAAGGTTAATATGATGGAGCAGGTACTGGATATCCCTCCCCAGGAGGTTATCTCTTCTGATAATGCTCAGGTTACCACCGATGCTGTTTGTTTTTTTCAGGTTCAGGATGCGGTTAAGGCGTCTTATGAGGTTAATGACCTGCCCAGGGCCATGCAAAATCTGGTTATGACCAATATCAGGGCTGTGCTGGGTTCTATGGAATTGGATGAGATGTTATCAAACCGGGACCGGATTAATGGTCAGCTGCTTACCAAGGTGGATGAAGCCACTGATCCCTGGGGGGTTAAGGTGACTCGAATCGAGCTTAGGGATATTGCGCCTCCTGCCGATCTGGTTGAGTCGATGGCCAGACAGATGAAGGCAGAACGTGAAAAACGGGCTCAGATTCTTGAGGCTGAAGGCTCCAGGGAAGCAGCAATTAAGGTGGCTGAAGGGGAAAAACAGGCACAAATTTTAAAGGCTGAAGGTGAGCTGGAAGCTGCGAAGAGAGAGGCTGAAGCAAGAGAGCGGCTGGCAGAAGCTGAAGCGAAAGCGACGGATGCGGTTTCCCAGGCGATTGCTGAAGGTGATTCCCGCGCTATCAACTATTTTATTGCCCAGAAATATGTTGATGCCTTGAAAGATGTGGCGGCAGCAGAAAACAATAAAGTAATTATGATGCCTCTGGAGGCAGGTAGTGTCATTGGCTCCCTGGCAGGAATCAAGGAGCTGGTGGGAGAGGCGACCTCACATAAAACCCGGGAGAGTTAATGGAGTTTTTGAATACCATTCAGCCATGGCATTGGCTAATCATAGCGTTTTTACTGTTAGGTGCTGAGGCGTTAGGGGCGGGCGGTTTTTTACTGGGTAGTGCTGCGGCAGCTTTTTTAGTGGCAGGCGCTATAGGGTTGTCATCGGATCTTAGCTGGGCATGGCAGATGGCATTGTTTGGTCTTTTTAGTCTGCTATTTACCATTGCCTACTGGAAATTTTTCAAAAACCTCAATGAGCGTAGCGACCATCCAGAACTGAACAACAGGGCCTCTCAACTTATTGGGTGTATTTTTGAACTGGAGCAGGATCTGCCTAACGCCCAGGGTCGGGTTCAGCTAGGCGATACCTTCTGGAAAGTACAGGCCAGTAAGCCATTGGAGAAAGGGACTTTGGTAGCTGTTACAGGGAGTCATAATATGACGTTAATCATTGAGGAGCGAGGGCGATAAATTCCTGTTTGATGATTAAAGGAACTTTTTTACCCGGTTGATTCGAGCCAAGAGGCTGTTTGAAAAATAGCTTCTTGGCTTTAATGGTCTGAATTAGCTTATAAAAAAACTGATTTTATCCAATCATACCAAATATCTATTATTTACCAATCTATGGCTTACGTTGGCCAGGCTGTTTCCTATAAAACAGGAAGCCTGACCCTGCTGGATTTAAGAAAAGAACTGGCGGATCACCTGGGAGTCGATGAAGCTAATATTCCTGTGAAAGATATGAAGGAGTTCCATCATAAAATCCTTGAGCTCGGTGCATTGCCTATGGGAGTGCTGCAAGCCAAGATCAGGCGCTGGATCGGGTCTATTAAATCTTAAACCCAAACTGGTTTTGGCTTAAAAACAGGCTTGCTATCAGGGGCTATTGTTATTCATAGCCCCTTGCTATTTCATGCATTCTGCGGGGTACGAAGTGCTCCTATGACTCAAAGCAAAAAATAATACCGGTTAACATTCTAATATAAGGTTTTTGCCAAACTGACTGGATCGCTCCCGTGACTATTGATCTCCTCTCGCTGCTGAAGCAAAGCACCGAGTTATTGCTATTTGTGATTCTTGGCATAGGCCTGTTAATAGGGAAGTTAAATATAGGGTCGTTTAAAATCGGTGCCACTATCGGTGTGCTGGCTGCGGCCCTTGCTTTTGGTGAAATCGGTTTTCAACTGCCAAAGGGTCTCGACAGTGTGGGCTTTATGTTGTTTATTTTTTGCGTTGGTATTGAGGCAGGCCCCCACTTTTTCAGTGTTTTCCTTCGTGATGGTAAGCATTACGCACTGCTGGCATTATTTTTGACTGCCACTGCATTTGGCCTGACCCTGTTAATGTCGGGTCTTTTCCACTTCGATACAGGGCTGACCGCCGGACTGCTGGCCGGTGCATTAACCTCAACGCCGGCACTGGTTGGTGCCCAGGAAGCGCTTCGAAGCCTGAGTGACCCTAATGTTGTTAGCCAGCTGGACACACTGCAGGATAATCTTAGTATCGGTTATGCCCTGACCTACCTGGTGGGGTTAATTGGTTTGATGCTGGTGGTGCGCTATTTGCCGCGTCTGGTGAGGCTGGATTTGCCCGATGAAGCCAGAACTATTGCCAGGGAAAGGGGGTTTGATGACAAGGAGAATCAAAAAACCTATCTGCCTATTATTCGGGGCTATCGGGTTAATAAGGCACTGGCAGAATCTTTTGAAGGCCAGACACTGAGGGATGTGGGGATTCACCGTCGCACCGGTTGTTATATTGAGCGAATCCGTCGGAAAGGTATTCTCGCTGAACCTGCCGGTGATGCTTTGCTTCAGGAAGGGGATGAAATTGCCCTGTTGGGATATCCGGAAAGCCATGCGTTGCTGGACCCGCTTTTTCGTGATGGTAATGAAGTCTTTGACCGGGATCTGTTGGATTTACAGATTGTCACAGAGGATGTGGTGGTTAAAAATGATCGCTGGGTAGGGAAGCATCTTTCAGAATTGAGTTTGGCTGAGTCAGGCTGCTTTTTAAATCGGATTACCCGCTCCCAGATAGAAATGCCCATTGAACGGGATATTCTTCTCAATAAAGGGGATGTCTTACGGGTGAGTGGTGAAAAACGACGGGTGTCCAAGCAGGCTGATCGAATCGGTTTTATCAGTGTGCACAGCCGAATTACGGACCTGGTTTCATTCTCAACATTCTTTGCCATTGGTCTGATGATCGGTAATATCAATGTGATTTTTGGCAGTTTTGACTTTACCATCGGAAATGCCACCGGACTTTTAGCTTCCGGTATTATTATGGGGTATCTTCGCGCAATTCATCCAACCGTTGGTCATGTTCCCCAGGCTGCATTGAAACTTTTAAAAGATCTGGGCCTGCTGGTCTTTATGATTGGTATTGGTCTCAGCGCAGGTCGGGGAATTCTGGATTATCTCACCCAGGTAGGACCTGTAATTATTGTTTCAGGCCTTCTTGTGAGTATTGTGCCGGTTATACTGAGCTACTTGTTTGGTAGGCACGTTTTGAAAATGAATCCGGCGTTGTTGATCGGTGCTCTGACCGGAGCCAGAACCTGTGCTCCGGCAATGGAAACTGTTAACGAAATGGCGCAGAGCACTGTACCCTCTTTGGGGTATGTGGGTACTTATGCGCTGGCTAATGTTTTGTTCACCGTTGCTGGATCATTGATAGCAACGCTGTTTTAGCATTTTGCCAAGCCGGGTAGCGGGTTATCCGGCTTGGTAATAATCAATCAAGGGTGACGGTTTGTTCAATGCCTCCCCAGATAGATTCACCTTTATGATCTTTGATCTCAATATTGACCTTATCCCCTGTTTTTAACCAGGGTGTTTTAGCTTCGCCAAACTCAATAATCTCCAGCATTCGTTTTTCAACCAGGCAACAGGAACCTTTGCTTTTATTGGTATTGGAGATGGTTCCTGAGCCAATGATGGTTCCGCTACCCAGCTTTCTGGTTTTGGCCGCATGGGCAATGAGCTGGTGAAAGCTAAATACCATATCAGTACCGCAATCAGGTGAGCCAAAGGGTTGGTCATTAAGTTGGACAGTGACCGGCAGATGCAGTTTGCCATCTTGCCAGTGGGGTTGAATTTCATCGGGTGTTACTGCAACAGGTCCAAAGGCACTGGCCGGTTTGCTTTGCAAAAAACCAAATCCTTTGGCCAGCTCTGCTGCCACTAAATTACGCAGGGAAATATCATTGCACAGTGTAATCAGTCGAATATGCTGTTGAGCCTCTTCAGCCGGACAGCCTTGTGGAACGTCTCCGGTTATCACAGCCAGCTCTGCCTCAAAGTCCACTCCCCATGCTTCTTTTCCAGTAATAGGCTCTGTTGGCCCCAGCAATTGATCGGATATTCCCTGATACATTAAAGGGTCTGTCCAAAAGCTTTCCGGCATTTCTGCCCCTCGTGCTTTTCTGGCCAGTTCCACATGATTTACATAAGCACTGCCATCCAGCCATTGCGTGGCTCTTGGTAATGGGGCTGTGAGGGTATCAGGGATAAAAGACTCTGCCTGGCGACAAAGCCCCAGATTCAACTGTTGGTAAGTACTTTCCAGTTGGGGGGCCGCTTTATCCCAGTAATCCAGGGCATAACGCAAAGAGGGGGCTATATCTGGGACTGATACCATGGTTTTTAAATCACGGGAGACCAGGTATAACTGGCCATCAGGATTTTGTGTTTTCTTTGTGGCCAGTTTCATGATGGTTCCTGCCCGGTGGTTTTCCAGGAGTTGGCATAAGAGGCAATTTCTACAGCTTTGGCATTATCTGATATATGTAAAGGGCGACGGGTATCTACCATGACGGCCACTTCATCGGTAAATGTTGCGGGATTATTCTGACTTTTCTCTAAAGCGTTTGGGTGAGGGCCATGGGGAAATCCGCAGGGGTGAAAGGTAACCATGCCCGCTTCAATCTGGTCACGGCTAAAAAAGTTACCTTTATGATAAAAAAGCACTTCATCAAAATCATCATTATTGTGGTAAAAAGGAACCTTTAGGGCTCCGGGATCTGACTCTATAGGCCTTGGGCAAAAAGTGCAGACCACAAAATCCTGGCCTATAAATGTGGTATGCACGGAAGGGGGCATATGATAACTGTGACTGACTATAGGCCGAATATCCCGCCAGTTCAGTCTTACCACGGTATTGGTTCCGTGCCAGCCAACCGCATCAAGGGGGTTGAACGGGTAGGTGATACGGGTAACCTGGTCCAGTCGTTTGACAAGGATATCCCAGTGGTTTTCATCTTGCTGGTTTAAGAACTGGTCATTGATTCTAGGATAGTCCAAGGCTGCCGGGTCGTAGACTGCGTTGTAACCAGCAAATCCTTTATCCGGAAAACGATAGCAACCATCGCGATTTTCTATCAATAGCAGGGTTAGTCCGGTTTGAGTTTCAAGCCGCCAGGCTGAGCCTCTCGGAATAACCAGGTAATCGCCTTCAGAAATAGATAAATGACCGTAGTCGCAAAAGAGATCCCCCTGGCCTTGATGGATAAATAGCAGCTCATCACCGTCACTGTTACGAACTAAATGATCCATGGATTGGGATAAAGTCCATAGCCGGAGATGGGTATTTTCATTAAAAAGAAATGGTGAAAGCTCCCAGGGATTGGAGACATGGTTATCCATCTTCAGGAGATCAAAGGCCCGGGGAGATAAGGGGCCTTCAAAAGAGGTCCAGCCAGTGGGAGGATGGCGATGATGCATTTGGGTTACTGGTCCGAAAAAGCCTTCTCTACCCAGCTCCCTTTCATAGGTGTTTTTTGGTAGGTCACAATGGGCCTGTCTGGAGTGGATCCCTTCTCTAATGGGGAGGCTGATCCATGGTTTTTTGGTCATGCTATACTCTTTTTTTATTTTTCTATGATAAATATATTGGGTTTTAGTTTGAGATAAGGGGGATTCTTTGAAATCGAGATTTGTCAGTCATGTTATTTTTTTTGATATTTGTATTTATGACGTGTTATTCGAAAACCGCAATATCTGCTATCTATATTGAGACTATATATATCATACCTCATAAATGGGAGACAAAAAAGGAAGCATCGCAATACGTGTATGAACAAGTTATCGCTTTTTTGGATAAAATATCAGGTATTGAAAATGGCAAGGTGAATTTATGGATGGTTGTTTCTGGCAGTAATGAAGAAATGAAATTAATGACTGAAGCCAATAAACAGCATCGACCGCCTCAGGAAAATGAAAAATTTTATGCCAGAGCAGGGAGGGATAGAAAAGTATGTTTGACAACAAGCGTGATAAAAACAAAATATATGGAGGTTTTGCTTGAGTTTTGGGCGTTAGTGAAAGTAGGAAAGGCGCAAAAACTAAGGGAGGCTACAGTCTCAACCTGGGTTATTCCGGTTCAGTATGAAAAAACAGTTAGTGATCAGGTGGAATTAGTAAGTGATAATATACAAATGCTATATGGTCAAATGCTCACGAATTCTGATGATGAGTGTAATATCTATTTTTTATTTTCTGATGATTATAATAATCTTCTTTATTGGTCAGATGATATCGGTAGTAAAAGAAGAAAAGCAATGGATGATTTTTTAAGACAGGCGATTGATAATTTCAAAACTGCTACTGCTGATTTTGATAAAGAATCGCAATTCAGTTTAGAAGCTGGGCATGGGGAAAGTAGTGGAGCTGAAACCGAGGATTTAAGTGAAAATTTAAACTGTTTAGCTAAAGGAATGGCTAGCGCATCGATTAATAATTTTCCCCATGGTGGTTCTAATCAAAAACATATGGGGCTTATGGTAAAGCCTGAGACATGTGATGCTGAAACAATGACAGATTTTGAATTGCCAGATGGTGATCGCTACAGGGCGTTGGAATGTCCCATTTGTTTTTGTAGACTACCTGGAATACCGGTTACAACAGGCTGTTGTAATATAGATGTTTGCAGTTTTTCTGACCTTTTGAGACGAAGAACGTCCTGCCCTTATGGTTGTGGGGATTTTAGGGAGTTTATTTGCTTTCCGCGAGGTATCAAAGATTTTGGGAAGATGAGAGTGCTGATTGAAGACGGAAAGTGTTTATCAATTATTATTAAGATCCAAAAAGGCAGGTATTATACTGATGATTATTCAGGTGTTCGTCATTGCTATCAATATGAGAAGCTTACCCAGCATTTTTATCTTCCACCCTATAATTCTAAAGAGAAAAGAAACAATAAGCTTGTGGTGAAAATTATGGATCTGCTTCGATTTATAATCAGTTTTGAGTCTGAAAGATTAGCTTTGGATCTTGTTATATCTAAAAATGGGGTGCGCTATTTTAAGGTATCAGATGGATTGCTTCCCACTACAGAAGTGGAAGCATGGAAACTGTATGAAAATATTGAAGGGTTAATGGGTATTCATAGGAAGATGCAAGATAAATTTCCTGAGGGGTTTAGAGAGAAATGGAAGAAAATAATTTCAAATGAATCAAACCCAGAGCAGCCAGTGCTCTGAGTTTTTCCATTAAGATAAGATTCTTGATTTCAGTTGAAATCAAGAGATATTGGATTCAGGTATTTTACCATTACGATAAGCATCCAATAGCAAGTTAAGCCGGTTGATTTCCTTGCTGATGTTTCTTCCTGCATCCGTATCCATCACCCGTTTGCGATGGGTTTTTTTCAATACCCGGATAGCAGAGTTGATTTCTACCCCTTCTTTTATCACTTGCTCAGTGGAGCTGAAGGGCTTGTGCGACACCAGTCTTAAGCCCCATGAGTTATAGATCAGGGTATAACCGCCAATACCGGTAGTCACCTGATAGGGACGAGAGAGTCCTCCATCAATCACCAGTAACCGGCCGTTGGCTTTAATAGGACTTTCTCCCTTGATCTCCTTAACCGGGGTATGACCACTGATAATATGGCCATTCTTGGGATCAAGACCAAAATCGTCCAGTATTTTCTGGCAAATTTCTTCATGCCCACGAAGTTGAAAGTAGGGGTTAAGAACTTCCTTGTGCAGCGCTTTATCCTTCAGGAAATAACGCTCAAAGGTGGCCATTTTGTGTTTGGCAAACATTGGGGACTTGGGGCCTGTCCAGAGATACCATAGCCAGTCTGCATCATTGATATTGCGGGTGTATTGTGCCTTGCGAACCAGCTCATCAAATTTATCCAGAAGTGCCTGACCGGAATAATTTTTGCCATTGATGGCCAGGTTCTGGTACTGCCCATGGTCATCCAGCACAATACAACCGTGAATCAGCAGGTTGCCATTGCAGGTAAGGTAGAGAGAGCCATTGGTATAGAAAAAACGAACATGTTTTTGCAGCTTTTCACTATTGCTGAAATAGAACGTCAGTCTATCAATAACAGCCTGTTCATCCTTGGTAAGCTTTAAAGGGTCTTTAGGGTCAATGGTTGGGAAATGGTTACTGGTGAGTTCAACATGGCCTTTAGCTGTTTTGAATAGTCCTTTGGCATAATCAATACGACTCAGGCAGTCCCTGTCGTCCATTGAGAATTCAGGGCGGCGTTTAATTAACTGGCCTTCCAGCTTGAACTGGATGACAGATATGGCTTTATGCATTCGGGCAATCAGAAGCTTGTCCTTTTCTGCATAAAACTCTTCATTGCCAGTCAGTCGGGGTAAAAATTCGGTACAGGGGTCATCATGATAGACTTCCATAGCCAGCTGACCAAGGGGAAGCAGGTTGATACCGTAGCCTTCTTCCAGACATTCAAGGTTGGCGTAACGCAGGGCGATGCGAATGGCTGTGGCTACCATTACCGGGTGGCCAATGGCTGCACCCATCCAGAGAACATCATGGTTACCCCACTGTATATCAACATCATGGTGAGCCATCAGATGATCCATGACTTTGTGGGGGTAAGGTCCCCGGTCATAGATATCACCAATAATATGCAATCGGTCAACAGCCAGTTGTTGCATTACCTTACAGATGGCAATAATAAAATTATCAGCCCGCTCCAGCTCAATGACCGTATTGATAATCTGGTGGTAGTAGTCCTCTCTATTGAGCTGGCTGATCTCCATATGCAATAGCTCGTCAAGGATATAGGAAAAATCCCCGGGCAGGGACTTACGAACCTTCGAGCGGGTATATTTTGACGTCAGTACTTTGCAGATAGTAATAAGCCGGTGAATAGTGACCTGATACCAGTCTTTTTGGTTGCGGCCTTCTTCCCGAACGATTTTCAGGCGTTCTTCGGGGTACGATATCAGTATGGCCAGCATTTTTTTATCATGTTCAGATAAAGAGTAACCAAAAATATCATTCACCTTGAACATCATGACGCCGGAGGCGGTGCGCAGATGATGGGAGAAGGCTTCGTATTCGCCATGTATATCGGTGAGAAAGTGCTCAGTCCCCTTGGGGAGGTTGAGAATGGCTTTCAGGTTGATTAACTCAGTGGCTACATCACCAATACTGGGGTATTGCCTGGCCAGTAACTGCAGGTACTCCGTATTGTCCATAACTCCCCTTTTAAATGGTCAAATTGTCTGAAAATTAATTATCCTGGGGATTTAATCCCGGTGTATTCTCAGGTTTAATCGAGAATAATTCCGGGTTAACTCACCTACCAGTAAAACGGGATATCATTCTATAACAAAACTTATCATAAAGGTTAGAATGGCTCTTACTTATCTGATTTTACGATGATGATGATTCCTATATAACCATAATAAAATCAGGTGAGCAGCATAAGATATGATCGTCAGGTCTATTTATGGGAGAAACGGTATTTGGAAACCATCAAGTACATGCTGAAGTTTTTAAATGACCAGCTGCTCAGATTAAGCTGGTTGGCCCTATTGGCCTTATTGCTTTTACATTACGCATCCAGTTGGTTATTGATGATAGCTGTCGGTGAGCCGGTACTCATTGAACCGGGGAACTGGTTTTACTTTTATGTGACCACTGCCACTACCGTAGGATATGGTGATTTTAGCCCGGACACCCTGGGGGGCAGACTGGTGGCAGCTATTTTTCTAATGCCGGGGGCTGTGGTTCTTTTTGCAGCTTTTCTGGGTAAATTATCATCCTTTTTTATCGAGATCTGGAGAAGAGGCATGCAGGGTAAAGCGGATTATTCACAGTTGCGGGATCACATTGTTATTCTTGGCTGGCATCCTGAAAAAACTAATAGAATGGTGCAGTTGATATTTGGCGATACCCGCCGTTTAAGCAGGGAGGTGGTTCTTTGTACTGATCAGGATATGGAAAACCCTTTGCCCCATCAAGTGCGCTTTGTTCGTGGTGAGCAGCTAACAGATCAGGATATCTTTGATCGTGCTGCTATTGAACGGGCCAGCCGGATCATTGTTTTTCAGGAAACAGATGACCAGACATTAGCCACTTGTCTTTCGGTTTGTGCCACTAAAACCAAAGCACATATTGTTGCCTGGTTTGAGCATTATCGAATGGCAAAATTGGTTGAATCCCACTGTCCGCAAGTGGAGTGTCATACCAGTATATCGGTTGATCTTTTGGTAAGGTCGGCTCAGGATCCTGGATCCTCAAGGTTGCAGTCCCAGTTACTGTCTACATTGGAAGGGCCTACCCAGTATAGTATTCAGGTGCCGAATGATTTTTCAGGGACGACGTTTGGCCAGCTTTTAAAAGTTATGAAAGGACGGCATGAGGCCATTGCCCTGGGTATTGCTGACACTATAACAGGTAATGATCTGCTGCTGAATCCGCCCAGCCAGCAGCCTGTCAGGGCAGGTCAGTTTGTCTATTTTATGTCTGCGCAGCGAATCAGGGGGAATGAAATTGCCTGGGAAGAAATGGCTTGAGCCGGGCATTCTGGATTTTGTTCCCTGCCCTGAACCGGGTAGCCGGCTCAGGACGAAGTGACAGTTCCTGTCTATCCGTTGAGTTGGTGCAACAAGACGCCATCTTTAAAGACAACCATTTGCCCCGTGTTCAACCTGGCCCACGATTCATTATCTGTCAGCGGTTCTGTGGCGATAATTGTCACAATATCATTGGGGGTTGTTTCTTTCTCAAAATCAATGGTGAATTCATCATCCTTAAGGGTTGCCCTGTCAAAAGGAGCCTGACGGGTCAGCCAGCTTAGCTTGGTACTGCAATAACAATAAAGGTGACTGGAGTCGGTGAGCAGCATATTGAATACACCCAGTGATCGAAGCTCTTCACTGAGTGTGTGAAGGAGCCTGGATAGGGCCTTGTTACTTCTTGGTTTTTTGGGAAAGGCAGTACGGATTTGATCCATAATCCAGCAAAAGGCATATTCACTGTCAGTGGTACCCACAGGGAAGTAATAGTTCAGTGCTTTTTTCTTGATACCTTTTAACTGGCCGTTATGGGCATAGCTCCAGTATCTTCCCCAGAGTTCGCGGGTAAAAGGATGGGTGTTTTCCAGACAAACCCGGCCCGCATTGGCCTGACGTATATGGCTAATTACAACATGGCTTTTAATGGGGTAGTTCCGTATCAGTTTTGCGATTTCGGAAGTACAGCTAGGGAAAGGATCCTTGAATTCTCTCAGGCCTCGTCCTTCATAAAATGATATTCCCCAGCCGTCCCGGTGGGGGCCGGTTTTGCCACCACGTTGCATCAGCCCTGCAAAACTGAAGCAGATGTCTGTGGGTACATTGGCGCTCATACCTAGAAGTTCACACATAATCAGCACGTCGGCTCTTTACGGACAGGCCGTTGTGGCTGTTTTTTGGCGGGTTGATTCTTTTCAGCGGATGCTGCTGCTCTTTTTACAGGAATGCAAAGGGTTATCACCGTTGTAGCCGCTAAAGCCGCCGCCACCACCAGGCCAGCCCTTTGCATAGCATCTGTACCCTGGCCAAGGCCATCATAAATGGCTGCAAGAAGGGCTGGCGAAAGATAACTTTGATCCGGAATGGTTTTCCAGGGAAGGTAGAGCAGTACAGCAGCATCCATATATAGCACCCGCCTTAACCGGACAGGTAGATTTTTAGTGATTAGCCAAAGAGAGATCATGCAACCCGTTGCACCTGCCAGGTAGGCAGCCCAGCCTATCATATATTGCGTGCTAGTCATCTGTTTTCCTGAACCGGTTTTAACCGGTGGTATTCCTTAATGATTATTGGCCGATAATAAGGGACGAGACTGTTGGACAGTAGTCTATAATCCGTGAGGTTATCAGGGATGTCTTATCATATGTTAGAAGAACAAATCTGTCATTTGCAGGTTTCAGACAAATAGACTTGTTGCTGCCTGGAGAATAATTATGTTAAGTGCCTCATGGGTTCTGGGTTCTTTTCTTGATTGGCTGGCCTTATTTGCCATGTTGTTATGCTGGGTCGGGTATACGGTTTATTCAAGAAGGAAGGGGCGGGAGACGCCCTGCCTTGCCAGTGTCCTGGCACTGTACCGGCGGGACTGGATGCTAAGGTTGCTAAAGCGTGATAACCGTATTGCTGACGCCAGTTTACTCACTAACCTTCGGGCTGGGGTGAGTTTTTTTGCCTCTACCAGTATTCTGGTTATTGCGGGTCTTATTGCTGGAATTGCAGCCTCGGAAGAGGCGGTGGGTATTCTGTCTACCTTTCCTTTTGTCTCCACAACCACGCGTGAACTGTGGGAATTCAAAGTGCTGGTTATGGTTATTATTTTTGTGTATTCCTTTTTCGAGTTTACCTGGAGCCACAGGCTGTATAACTTTGCCAGTGTGATAATGGGAAGTGCACCCCTTTGTGAAGACATTGACGGACGACCCGTGGAACAACAGGTTTTTGCCACCCGGGCTGGACAGATTATGACTGAGGCCGCCTATCACTTTAACCTGGGGTTGCGGGCTTACTACTTTGCCATGGCATCAATGGCCTGGTTTATCAACCCGTGGCTGCTGATTCTTATGTCAATGCTGGTGGTGGTTATATTATATTGCCGGGAATTTCACTCCAAGGTACTCAAAGTGCTGGCTTCCAGTGAAAAGCAGATAAATATATAAAAATATTTATTGATGCAGCACTTGAAAATCTCTTCCCAGCCCTTACTTAGTCTTCAAGGTGATTTTACTGTACAGCAGCCGTTAAGTTGCTGAATTTCTATCAGTATTCAATGAAATGAATTGTTGACTTAAGGTATAGGGATCAATGACTGTCGAAACGAATAAAGAAACATTAGGCTTTCAAACTGAGGTTAAGCAGTTATTGCACCTCATGATCCATTCTCTCTATTCCAACCGGGAAATCTTCCTCAGAGAGCTGGTATCCAATGCCTCTGATGCCAGCGACAAGTTGCGCTTTGAAGCACTCCATAATAGTAGTTTGTTGGAATCTGATCCTAACCTTGAAATCCGTATTGGATTTGATAAGGAGGCTAAAACGGTCACCATTGCTGATAATGGTATTGGCATGAACCGTGATGATGTGATTGCTCACCTGGGAACTATTGCTAAATCTGGTACAGCGGACTTCCTGAAAAACTTGACGGGGGACCAGAAAAAGGACTCCCAGCTCATTGGCCAATTTGGTGTTGGTTTTTATTCTGCATTTATTGTGGCGGATAAAGTCACTGTTGAAACCCGTCGCGCTGATTCTGAACAAGCCATTCGTTGGGAATCTGATGGTTCCGGTGAATTCAGTGTTGAAAATATTGATAAAGAAAAGAGAGGCACAAGCATCACCCTGCATTTGAAGCAGGACGCAGAAGAGTTTGCTGATGGCTGGCGCCTGAGAAACATTATTCGCAAGTACTCTGATCATATTTCCCTGCCAATTCTGATGATCAAGGAAAACACAGGGGAGGATGAGAAGGAAGGGAGCAAGAAAGAGATTGAGTGGGAAACGGTTAATACGGCCAAGGCGTTATGGTCCAGGCCTCGTACTGATGTTTCTGAAGATGAGTATAAAGAATTTTACAAGCATATCAGCCATGATTTTGCTGACCCACTGAAATGGAGTCATAACAAGGTTGAAGGCAAGCTGGAGTACACTAGCCTGCTGTATCTTCCTTCCAAGGCTCCCTTTGATCTGTATAACCGTGAAATGCAGAAAGGGCTTAAGCTCTATGTCCAGCGGGTTTATATCATGGATCAGGCAGAGGAATTCCTGCCAATGTACCTGCGCTTTATTAAAGGTGTGGTGGACTCCAATGATCTGTCCCTGAACGTTTCCCGTGAAATTCTGCAAAAAGACCCTCAGGTGGATAGCATGAAGAGTGCGCTCACCAAGCGTGTTCTTGATATGCTGGATAAGATGGCTAAGAAAGAGCCGGAAGCCTATGCGTCCTTCTGGAAGGAATTTGGTCAGGTACTGAAAGAAGGGCCTGCTGAAGACTATGCCAACCGGGAAAAAGTCGCCAAGCTATTGCGTTTTGCTACGACCCAGAGTGAAGGTGCTGCCCAGGATCAGTCTCTGGTTGATTATGTAGCGCGAATGAAAGAAGGTCAGGAAAAGATCTACTATATTTGTGCTGAAACCTATAACGCGGCGGCTAATAGCCCTCACCTGGAAGTGTTCCGCAAAAAAGGTATTGAGGTACTGCTGCTTTCTGACCGGGTTGATGAATGGTTAATGTCCCACCTGACAGAGTTTGACGGCAAGCAGTTTGCGGATATTGGTCGGGGTGACCTTGATCTTGGCAAGCTGGATGACGAGGCTGATAAAAAGGCCACAGAGGAAGCTGCCAAGGAAAAAGAGGACTTGATCAAGCGTATCCAGGATATCCTGAAGGATGAGGTTGAGGAAGTTAGGGTTACCAATCGTTTGACTGATTCCCCGGCTTGTCTGGTTGTAGGTCAATTCGATATGGGAGCGCAGATGCGCCAGATTATGGAAGCCGCAGGTCAGGCTGTTCCCAGCTCTAAGCCTATTTTCGAAGTCAATACAGACCATCCTTTGATACTGAAACTGGATCAGGAGCAAGATGAAGATCGCTTTGCTGATCTGGTGAAAATCGTTTTTGACCAGGCTAATCTGGCAGCGGGTGGTAAGCTGGATGATCCTGCCAGCTATGTGCATCGCCTGAATAAGCTACTGCTTGAAATGGCGGACTAAAATTTCTCGTAAAACACCTATAGACCTTTTTATTTAAAAAGGTCTATAGCGACTACAACTAATTATACCAATCGCACTGATTTTCAATTAATTGAGTTTTTCTATTTTTTTAAGTCTTTATGAATTGATACTTTGTTGTCAATTTTATCAGAAGAATTATTTTGTATTATTTTCTCTTCTATAGAAGAAAATTTTGGCGTTCTTTAGATGGACTTTGGGCGTTATTTGCTTTAAATAACTAATGATTTTTTTGAATATATATTCTCGAGTTTTGATTGTTGAAGGTTGTGCTCTGCTGTGAACTACTGCCTGCATTGTGTTTGGTTATTATCCTCTTTATTTAACCTTGCTCCAGGTCAATAATTACCTATTTCCACGAGAGTAATCTGGTCTTAATCAATGCTGCTTGCTTGAAATAGTTGGCAGTCATACCTTATTTACTTGAATGGAGGCTCTTATGTCCGCAATGAAATTTTTTATGCCTAGTGTAAATCAAATGGGCAGCGGCTGCTTGGAAGAGGCTATTAAGGATATTGGTTCATTAGGCTTTAAGCAGGCTCTTATTGTTACCGACCAGGTATTGAATAAGATTGGACTGGTAGGCAAGGTAGCTGAACAGCTGGATCAGAAAGGTATTGGCTCTGTTATTTATGATGGTACTCAGCCTAATCCAACATGCGGTAATGTTGAAGAAGGTGTTGAGCTCGTTAAACAGCATGATTGTGATTTTATCATTTCCCTGGGTGGTGGTTCTCCCCATGATTGTGCCAAAGGTATTGCTATTGTTGCAGCAAACGGCGGTAATATTCGTGATTACGAGGGTGTTGATAAATCGGCTAAACCTCAGTATCCACTGGTAGCAATTAATACTACTGCCGGTACAGCCAGCGAAATCACTCGTTTCTGTATTATTACTGATGAAAAGCGCCATATTAAAATGGCTATTGTTGACAAGCATACAACACCACTGATGTCTGTGAATGACCCGGCATTGATGGTTGGAATGCCTAAGTCACTGACGGCTGCAACCGGTATGGATGCGCTGACCCATGCTGTGGAAGCTTATGTTTCTACTATTGCGACACCTGTGACAGACTGTTGTGCTATCAAGGCTGTTGAGCTGATTGCTGCTTATCTTGAGCGTGCCGTTGAGAATGGTGAAGACCTGGAAGCCCGTGAGCAGATGGCTTATGCTCAGCTGTTGGCTGGTATGGCCTTTAACAATGCCAGTTTGGGTTATGTTCATGCTATGGCTCATCAGCTGGGTGGTTTTTATGATCTGCCTCATGGTGTATGTAACGCAATATTGTTACCGCATGTTCAAGCCTATAATGCATCTGCCTGTCCAGACCGTTTGGCTGATATTGCAAAAGCAATGGGTGAAAATGTACAGGGACTGAGTGCTGAGCAGGGCGCTGAAAAAGCATTGGAAGCGATTAAAAGGCTTTCCTCTGCTGTAGAAATTCCTGCTGGACTAAAAGAACTGAATGTTAAAGAAGAAGATATTTCTGTTTTGGCTGAAAATGCATTGAAGGATGCTTGTGGTTTTACAAATCCAATACAGGCAACACATGATGAAATTATGAGGATTTTCCTCAGCGCAATGTAATAAATATAGCACATTAATTCTTTGCCGCACTATGTGCGGCTTTTTTTGCTTGAAATATTAACTAATAAGAAAAATGTTATTTAATTGTTGGCTATTCTTTAACTGATAGTGTTTTTATTGTCAATTGCTATTTGAATGTAGTCTTGTGTTAGTTGTCAGTTGGGGGATGTTGCTTTATGAGCACGGTCGATAAAGGGACGGGTAAGGGTGATTCAAATAATAACGGTCAAGATGGTAAAGTCTTTGATGCGTTAAATCAAAGGTTAGAAGAAGTTGATTTAATAAAAGGATTGGAGAGTTTTTTTAATCCCGCTATCTTTAGACAGTTTTTTGTTGAAAATCAAGAAAAAAGCCATATTTCAGTTTCTAATTCTAATCAAGAAGAGATCCTGGCTGAAAAAATAAGAGATCTTATTAAAGCAGGTGTAAATATTGAAGATGCTTTTGAAGCACCTGCATCTGGTAATTCAAAAAAAAGTAATGAGCCGGAGTTTTTTGAAGATCAAAAAAGGTATGTTCAAAACATCCTTGAGCGTGCTGGGGCAGATGATGAATCGGTTAACAATATTCTTGAAGGTTTATTTCGCTCTGGAAGAGATAGTAGTGAGGTGGGAGAAAGTGGATATGAAAATCTAGAAAAGGATAAATCTTTAGCTAATAGCAGGCCAGATACAGATAATATAGATATTAGAATTGATGAGGATGGAAGTTATATTTTCAGCGTTGATGATTTTTCTTTTAGGGATGACTCTGATACAAGCTTAAAAAGCATAAAGATAACAAGTATCCCTATAAATGGAAGATTGCTTTTTAATAATGAAGAAGTTAATGAAGTAATTGAAGTTAGTGAAAAGGATCTATTATCTGGACGATTAAAATATGAGCCTGACCCCAATGGGTTTGGTGAGGGTTATTCAGTTTTTAATTTTCAAGTTGGTGATGGTGAGCTGTTTTCAGAAAATTATCAAATTGTCTTCAATGTAAATCCTGTTAATGATGCGCCTATAATTAATGCGGGTGAAGCTATTGATGTTCAGGAAGAAGGGATAAGTGAAGGGGATACTGTTGCTTTATTTTTAGCCAGTGATTTTGACCCTGATGATACTATTACTTTCAGTCTGACTAGCGGCAATGACCAGGGCTATTTTGCCATTGATGGCAGCACCGGAGTGGTTACGCTAACTCAGGTGGGTGTAGATGCTATTAACAGTGATGTTGGAATTGACCTAACAAATCTGAATTTGGGAGTAACTGCTAGTGATGGAGTTCTTAATTCTAGTGAATCCATAGTCAATATTGATATTACCCGGATTAATGATAATGCACCGGTGATGGATACCGCGGCGGGCAGCACCATCACAGAAGAATCCATTGATATAAATACCGTAGTAGCCAGCTTTACCGCTAGCGATCTGGATGATGCGGATACGGTCACCTTTAGCCTAACTAGCGGCAATGACCAGGGCTACTTTGCCATTGATGGCAGCACCGGAGTGGTGACCCTGACCCAGGCAGGGGTGGATGCCATTAACAGCGATGCCGGCATTGATATCAATAGTCTGAGTCTGGGTGTTACCGCCAGCGATGGTACCCGTACCTCCAGTGAGTCCACGGTGACCGTGGAAATTACCCGGATTAACGATAATGCACCGGTGATGGATACCGCGGCGGGCAGTACCCTTACCGAAGGCGCTATCAATACCAGCACGGTGGTGGCCAGCTTTACCGCCAGCGACCTGGATGATGCGGATACGGTGACCTTTAGCCTGACCAGCGGCAATGACCAGGGCTACTTTGCCATTGATGGCAGCACCGGAGTGGTGACCCTGACCCAGGCAGGGGTGGATGCCATTAACAGCGATGCTGGCATCGATATCAATAGTCTGAGTCTGGGAGTGACGGCCAGCGATGGTACTCGCACCTCCAGTGAGTCCACGGTGACCGTGGATATTACCCGGATTAATGATAATGCACCGGTGATGGATACCGCGGCGGGCAGTACCCTTACCGAAGGCGCTATCAATACCAATACCGTAGTAGCCAGCTTTACCGCCAGTGATCTGGATGATGCGGATACGGTCACCTTTAGCCTGACCAGCGGCAATGACCAGGGCTATTTTGCCATTGATGGCAGCACCGGGGTGGTGACTTTGACCCAGGCGGGAGTGGATGCCATTAACAGCGATGCCGGCATCGATATCAATAGTCTGAGCCTGGGTGTGACCGCCAGCGATGGTACCCGCACCTCCAGTGAATCTACGGTGACCGTGAATATTACCCGGATTAACGACAATGCACCGGTGATGGATACCGCGGCGGGCAGCACCATCACAGAAGAATCCATTGATATAAATACCGTAGTAGCCAGCTTTACCGCCAGTGATCTGGATGATGCGGATACGGTGACCTTTAGCCTAACTAGCGGCAATGACCAGGGCTACTTTGCCATTGATGGCAGCACCGGAGTGGTGACCCTGACCCAGGCAGGGGTGGATGCCATTAACAGCGATGCTGGCATCGATATCAATAGTCTGAGTCTGGGAGTGACGGCCAGCGATGGTACTCGCACCTCCAGTGAGTCCACGGTGACCGTGGATATTACCCGGATTAATGATAATGCACCGGTGATGGATACCGCGGCGGGCAGTACCCTTACCGAAGGCGCTATCAATACCAATACCGTAGTAGCCAGCTTTACCGCCAGTGATCTGGATGATGCGGATACGGTCACCTTTAGCCTGACCAGCGGCAATGACCAGGGCTATTTTGCCATTGATAGCAGCACCGGGGTGGTGACTTTGACCCAGGCGGGAGTGGATGCCATTAACAGCGATGCCGGCATCGATATCAACAGTCTGAGCCTGGGTGTGACCGCCAGCGATGGTACCCGCACCTCCAGTGAATCTACGGTGACCGTGAATATTACCCGGATTAACGACAATGCACCGGTGATGGATACCGCGGCGGGCAGTACCATTACCGAAGGTGCTATCAATACCAATACCGTAGTAGCCAGCTTTACCGCCAGTGATCTGGATGATGCGGATACGGTGACCTTTAGCCTAACTAGCGGCAATGACCAGGGCTATTTTGCCATTGATGGCAGCACTGGAGTGGTGACCCTGACCCAGGCAGGGGTGGATGCCATTAACAGCGATGCCGGCATTGATATCAATAGTCTGAGTCTGGGAGTGACGGCCAGCGATGGTACCCGTACCTCCAGTGAATCTACGGTGACCGTGAATATTACCCGGATTAACGACAATGCACCGGTGATGGATACCGCGGCGGGCAGTACCCTTACCGAAGGCGCTATCAATACCAATACCGTAGTAGCCAGCTTTACCGCCAGTGATCTGGATGATGCGGATACGGTCACCTTTAGCCTGACCAGCGGCAATGACCAGGGCTATTTTGCCATTGATGGCAGCACCGGGGTGGTGACTTTGACCCAGGCGGGAGTGGATGCCATTAACAGCGATGCCGGCATCGATATCAATAGTCTGAGCCTGGGTGTGACCGCCAGCGATGGTACCCGCACCTCCAGTGAATCTACGGTGACCGTGAATATTACCCGGATTAACGACAATGCACCGGTGATGGATACCGCGGCGGGCAGCACCATCACAGAAGAATCCATTGATATAAATACCGTAGTAGCCAGCTTTACCGCCAGTGATCTGGATGATGCGGATACGGTGACCTTTAGCCTAACTAGCGGCAATGACCAGGGCTACTTTGCCATTGATGGCAGTACTGGAGTGGTGACCCTGACCCAGGCAGGGGTGGATGCCATTAACAGCGATGCCGGCATTGATATCAATAGTCTGAGCCTGGGAGTGACGGCCAGCGATGGTACCCGTACCTCCAGTGAATCTACGGTGACCGTGAATATTACCCGAATTAACGACAATGCACCGGTGATGGATACCGCGGCGGGCAGTACCCTTACCGAAGGTGCTATCAATACCAATACTGTGGTAGCCAGCTTTACCGCCAGCGACCTGGATGATGCGGATACGGTAACCTTTAGCCTAACTAGCGGCAATGACCAGGGCTATTTTGCCATTGATGGCAGCACCGGAGTGGTGACCCTGACCCAGGCAGGGGTGGATGCCATTAACAGCGATGCTGGCATCGATATCAATAGCCTGAGCCTGGGAGTGACGGCCAGCGATGGTACCCGTACCTCCAGTGAGTCCACGGTGACCGTGGATATTACCCGGATTAACGACAATGCACCGGTGATGGATACAGCATCGGACAGTACCCTTACCGAAGGTGCTATCAATACCAATACCGTAGTAGCCAGCTTTACCGCCAGTGATCTGGATGATGCGGATACGGTGACCTTTAGCCTAACTAGCGGCAATGACCAGGGCTATTTTGCCATTGATGGCAGCACCGGGGTGGTGACCCTGACCCAGGCAGGGGTGGATGCCATTAACAGCGATGCCGGCATTGATATCAATAGTCTGAGTCTGGGAGTGACGGCCAGCGATGGTACCCGCACCTCCAGTGAGTCCACGGTGACCGTGAATATTACCCGGATTAACGATAATGCACCGGTGATGGATACCGCGGCGGGCAGTACCCTTACCGAAGGTGCTATCAATACCAATACCGTAGTAGCCAGCTTTACCGCCAGTGATCTGGATGATGCGGATACGGTGACCTTTAGCCTAACTAGCGGCAATGACCAGGGCTATTTTGCCATTGATGGCAGCACCGGGGTGGTGACTTTGACCCAGGCGGGAGTGGATGCCATTAACAGCGATGCCGGCATCGATATCAACAGTCTGAGCCTGGGTGTGACCGCCAGCGATGGTACCCGCACCTCCAGTGAATCTACGGTGACCGTGAATATTACCCGGATTAACGACAATGCACCGGTGATGGATACCGCGGCGGGCAGTACCATTACCGAAGGTGCTATCAATACCAATACCGTAGTAGCCAGCTTTACCGCCAGTGATCTGGATGATGCGGATACGGTGACCTTTAGCCTAACTAGCGGCAATGACCAGGGCTATTTTGCCATTGATGGCAGCACTGGAGTGGTGACCCTGACCCAGGCAGGGGTGGATGCCATTAACAGCGATGCCGGCATTGATATCAATAGTCTGAGCCTGGGTGTGACCGCCAGCGATGGTACCCGTACCTCCAGTGAGTCCACGGTGACCGTGGAAATTACCCGGATTAACGACAATGCACCGGTGATGGATACCGCGGCGGGCAGTACCATCACGGAAGAATCCATTGATACCAATACCGTAGTGGCCAGCTTTACCGCCAGCGACCTGGATGATGCGGATACGGTGACCTTTAGCCTAACTAGCGGCAATGACCAGGGCTACTTTGCCATTGATGGCAGCACCGGGGTGGTGACTTTGACCCAGGCGGGAGTGGATGCCATTAACAGCGATGCCGGCATCGATATCAACAGTCTGAGCCTGGGTGTGACCGCCAGCGATGGTACCCGCACCTCCAGTGAATCTACGGTGACCGTGAATATTACCCGGATTAACGACAATGCACCGGTGATGGATACCGCGGCGGGCAGCACCATCACAGAAGAATCCATTGATATAAATACCGTAGTAGCCAGCTTTACCGCTAGCGATCTGGATGATGCGGATACGGTCACCTTTAGCCTAACTAGCGGCAATGACCAGGGCTACTTTGCCATTGATGGCAGCACCGGAGTGGTGACCCTGACCCAGGCAGGGGTGGATGCCATTAACAGCGATGCCGGCATTGATATCAATAGTCTGAGTCTGGGTGTTACCGCCAGCGATGGTACCCGTACCTCCAGTGAGTCCACGGTGACCGTGGAAATTACCCGGATTAACGATAATGCACCGGTGATGGATACCGCGGCGGGCAGTACCCTTACCGAAGGCGCTATCAATACCAGCACGGTGGTGGCCAGCTTTACCGCCAGCGATCTGGATGATGCGGATACGGTGACCTTCAGCCTGACCAGCGGCAATGACCAGGGCTACTTTGCCATTGATGGCAGTACTGGAGTGGTGACCCTGACCCAGGCAGGGGTGGATGCCATTAACAGCGATGCCGGCATTGATATCAATAGTCTGAGCCTGGGAGTGACGGCCAGCGATGGTACCCGTACCTCCAGTGAATCTACGGTGACCGTGAATATTACCCGGATTAACGACAATGCACCGGTGATGGATACCGCGGCGGGCAGTACCCTTACCGAAGGTGCTATCAATACCAATACTGTGGTAGCCAGCTTTACCGCCAGCGACCTGGATGATGCGGATACGGTAACCTTTAGCCTAACTAGCGGCAATGACCAGGGCTATTTTGCCATTGATGGCAGCACCGGAGTGGTGACCCTGACCCAGGCAGGGGTGGATGCCATTAACAGCGATGCTGGCATCGATATCAATAGCCTGAGCCTGGGAGTGACGGCCAGCGATGGTACCCGTACCTCCAGTGAGTCCACGGTGACCGTGGATATTACCCGGATTAACGACAATGCACCGGTGATGGATACAGCATCGGACAGTACCCTTACCGAAGGTGCTATCAATACCAATACCGTAGTAGCCAGCTTTACCGCCAGTGATCTGGATGATGCGGATACGGTGACCTTTAGCCTAACTAGCGGCAATGACCAGGGCTATTTTGCCATTGATGGCAGCACCGGGGTGGTGACCCTGACCCAGGCAGGGGTGGATGCCATTAACAGCGATGCCGGCATTGATATCAATAGTCTGAGTCTGGGAGTGACGGCCAGCGATGGTACCCGCACCTCCAGTGAGTCCACGGTGACCGTGAATATTACCCGGATTAACGATAATGCACCGGTGATGGATACCGCGGCGGGCAGTACCCTTACCGAAGGTGCTATCAATACCAATACTGTGGTAGCCAGCTTTACCGCCAGTGATCTGGATGATGCGGATACGGTCACCTTTAGCCTGACCAGCGGCAATGACCAGGGCTATTTTGCCATTGATAGCAGCACCGGGGTGGTGACTTTGACCCAGGCGGGAGTGGATGCCATTAACAGCGATGCCGGCATCGATATCAACAGTCTGAGCCTGGGTGTGACCGCCAGCGATGGTACCCGCACCTCCAGTGAATCTACGGTGACCGTGAATATTACCCGGATTAACGACAATGCACCGGTGATGGATACCGCGGCGGGCAGTACCATTACCGAAGGTGCTATCAATACCAATACCGTAGTAGCCAGCTTTACCGCCAGTGATCTGGATGATGCGGATACGGTGACCTTTAGCCTAACTAGCGGCAATGACCAGGGCTATTTTGCCATTGATGGCAGCACTGGAGTGGTGACCCTGACCCAGGCAGGGGTGGATGCCATTAACAGCGATGCCGGCATTGATATCAATAGTCTGAGTCTGGGAGTGACGGCCAGCGATGGTACCCGTACCTCCAGTGAGTCCACGGTGACCGTGAATATTACCCGGATTAATGATAATGCACCGGTGATGGATACCGCGGCGGGCAGTACCCTTACCGAAGGTGCTATCAATACCAATACCGTAGTAGCCAGCTTTTCCGCCAGCGACCTGGATGATGCGGATACGGTGACCTTTAGCCTAACTAGCGGCAATGACCAGGGCTATTTTGCCATTGATGGCAGCACCGGGGTGGTGACTTTGACCCAGGCGGGAGTGGATGCCATTAACAGCGATGCCGGCATCGATATCAACAGTCTGAGCCTGGGTGTGACCGCCAGCGATGGTACCCGCACCTCCAGTGAATCTACGGTGACCGTGAATATTACCCGGATTAACGACAATGCACCGGTGATGGATACCGCGGCGGGCAGCACCATCACAGAAGAATCCATTGATATAAATACCGTAGTAGCCAGCTTTACCGCCAGTGATCTGGATGATGCGGATACGGTGACCTTTAGCCTAACTAGCGGCAATGACCAGGGCTACTTTGCCATTGATGGCAGTACTGGAGTGGTGACCCTGACCCAGGCAGGGGTGGATGCCATTAACAGCGATGCCGGCATTGATATCAATAGTCTGAGCCTGGGAGTGACGGCCAGCGATGGTACCCGTACCTCCAGTGAATCTACGGTGACCGTGAATATTACCCGAATTAACGACAATGCACCGGTGATGGATACCGCGGCGGGCAGTACCCTTACCGAAGGTGCTATCAATACCAATACTGTGGTAGCCAGCTTTACCGCCAGCGACCTGGATGATGCGGATACGGTAACCTTTAGCCTAACTAGCGGCAATGACCAGGGCTATTTTGCCATTGATGGCAGCACCGGAGTGGTGACCCTGACCCAGGCAGGGGTGGATGCCATTAACAGCGATGCTGGCATCGATATCAATAGCCTGAGCCTGGGAGTGACGGCCAGCGATGGTACCCGTACCTCCAGTGAGTCCACGGTGACCGTGGATATTACCCGGATTAACGACAATGCACCGGTGATGGATACAGCATCGGACAGTACCCTTACCGAAGGTGCTATCAATACCAATACCGTAGTAGCCAGCTTTACCGCCAGTGATCTGGATGATGCGGATACGGTGACCTTTAGCCTAACTAGCGGCAATGACCAGGGCTATTTTGCCATTGATGGCAGCACTGGAGTGGTGACCCTGACCCAGGCAGGGGTGGATGCCATTAACAGCGATGCCGGCATTGATATCAATAGTCTGAGTCTGGGAGTGACGGCCAGCGATGGTACCCGTACCTCCAGTGAGTCCACGGTGACCGTGAATATTACCCGGATTAATGATAATGCACCGGTGATGGATACCGCGGCGGGCAGTACCCTTACCGAAGGCGCTATCAATACCAATACCGTAGTAGCCAGCTTTACCGCCAGTGATCTGGATGATGCGGATACGGTCACCTTTAGCCTGACCAGCGGCAATGACCAGGGCTATTTTGCCATTGATGGCAGCACCGGGGTGGTGACTTTGACCCAGGCGGGAGTGGATGCCATTAACAGCGATGCCGGCATCGATATCAACAGTCTGAGCCTGGGTGTGACCGCCAGCGATGGTACCCGCACCTCCAGTGAATCTACGGTGACCGTGAATATTACCCGGATTAACGACAATGCACCGGTGATGGATACCGCGGCGGGCAGTACCATTACCGAAGGTGCTATCAATACCAATACCGTAGTAGCCAGCTTTACCGCCAGTGATCTGGATGATGCGGATACGGTGACCTTTAGCCTAACTAGCGGCAATGACCAGGGCTATTTTGCCATTGATGGCAGCACTGGAGTGGTGACCCTGACCCAGGCAGGGGTGGATGCCATTAACAGCGATGCCGGCATTGATATCAATAGTCTGAGCCTGGGTGTGACCGCCAGCGATGGTACCCGTACCTCCAGTGAGTCCACGGTGACCGTGGAAATTACCCGGATTAACGACAATGCACCGGTGATGGATACCGCGGCGGGCAGTACCATCACGGAAGAATCCATTGATACCAATACCGTAGTGGCCAGCTTTACCGCCAGCGACCTGGATGATGCGGATACGGTGACCTTTAGCCTAACTAGCGGCAATGACCAGGGCTACTTTGCCATTGATGGCAGCACCGGGGTGGTGACTTTGACCCAGGCGGGAGTGGATGCCATTAACAGCGATGCCGGCATCGATATCAACAGTCTGAGCCTGGGTGTGACCGCCAGCGATGGTACCCGTACCTCCAGTGAGTCCACGGTGACCGTGGATATTACCCGGATTAACGACAATGCACCGGTGATGGATACAGCATCGGACAGTACCATTACCGAAGGCGCTATCAATACCAATACCGTAGTAGCCAGCTTTACCGCCAGTGATCTGGATGATGCGGATACGGTGACCTTTAGCCTAACTAGCGGCAATGACCAGGGCTACTTTGCCATTGATGGCAGCACCGGGGTGGTGACCCTGACCCAGGCAGGGGTGGATGCCATTAACAGCGATGCCGGCATTGATATCAATAGCCTGAGCCTGGGAGTGATGGCCAGCGATGGTACGCGGACCTTCAGTGAATCTACGGTGACCGTGGATATTACCCGGATTAACGACAATGCACCGGTGATGGATACAGCATCGGGCAGTACCATTACCGAAGGTGCTATCAATACCAATACCGTAGTAGCCAGCTTTACCGCCAGTGATCTGGATGATGCGGATACGGTCACCTTTAGCCTAACTAGCGGCAATGACCAGGGCTACTTTGCCATTGATGGCAGCACCGGGGTGGTGACCCTGACCCAGGCAGGGGTGGATGCCATTAACAGCGATGCTGGCATCGATATCAATAGCCTGAGCCTGGGAGTGACGGCCAGCGATGGTACCCGTACCTCCAGTGAGTCCACGGTGACCGTGGATATTACCCGGATTAACGACAATGCACCGGTGATGGATACAGCATCGGGCAGTACCATTACCGAAGGTGCTATCAATACCAATACCGTAGTAGCCAGCTTTACCGCCAGTGATCTGGATGATGCGGATACGGTCACCTTTAGCCTAACTAGCGGCAATGACCAGGGCTACTTTGCCATTGATGGCAGCACCGGAGTGGTGACCCTGACCCAGGCAGGGGTGGATGCCATTAACAGCGATGCCGGCATTGATATCAATAGTCTGAGTCTGGGTGTTACCGCCAGCGATGGTACCCGTACCTCCAGTGAGTCCACGGTGACCGTGGATATTACCCGGATTAACGACAATGCACCGGTGATGGATACAGCATCGGACAGTACCATTACCGAAGGTGCTATCAATACCAATACCGTAGTAGCCAGCTTTACCGCCAGTGATCTGGATGATGCGGATACGGTGACCTTTAGCCTAACTAGCGGCAATGACCAGGGCTACTTTGCCATTGATGGCAGCACCGGAGTGGTGACCCTGACCCAGGCAGGGGTGGATGCCATTAACAGCGATGCCGGCATTGATATCAATAGTCTGAGTCTGGGTGTTACCGCCAGCGATGGTACCCGTACCTCCAGTGAGTCCACGGTGACCGTGGATATTACCCGGATTAACGACAATGCACCGGTGATGGATACAGCATCGGACAGTACCATTACCGAAGGTGCTATCAATACCAATACCGTAGTAGCCAGCTTTACCGCCAGTGATCTGGATGATGCGGATACGGTGACCTTTAGCCTAACTAGCGGCAATGACCAGGGCTACTTTGCCATTGATGGCAGCACCGGAGTGGTGACCCTGACCCAGGCAGGGGTGGATGCCATTAACAGCGATGCCGGCATTGATATCAATAGTCTGAGTCTGGGTGTTACCGCCAGCGATGGTACCCGTACCTCCAGTGAGTCCACGGTGACCGTGGAAATTACCCGGATTAACGATAATGCACCGGTGATGGATACCGCGGCGGGCAGTACCCTTACCGAAGGCGCTATCAATACCAGCACGGTGGTGGCCAGCTTTACCGCCAGCGACCTGGATGATGCGGATACGGTCACCTTTAGCCTAACTAGCGGCAATGACCAGGGCTACTTTGCCATTGATGGCAGCACCGGAGTGGTGACCCTGACCCAGGCAGGGGTGGATGCCATTAACAGCGATGCCGGCATTGATATCAATAGTCTGAGTCTGGGTGTTACCGCCAGCGATGGTACCCGTACCTCCAGTGAGTCCACGGTGACCGTGGAAATTACCCGGATTAACGATAATGCACCGGTGATGGATACCGCGGCGGGCAGTACCCTTACCGAAGGCGCTATCAATACCAGCACGGTGGTGGCCAGCTTTACCGCCAGCGACCTGGATGATGCGGATACGGTCACCTTTAGCCTAACTAGCGGCAATGACGAAGGTTATTTTGCCATTGATGGCAGCACCGGAGTGGTGACCCTGACCCAGGCAGGGGTGGATGCCATTAACAGCGATGCCGGCATCGATATCAACAGTCTGAGCCTGGGTGTGACCGCCAGCGATGGTACCCGTACCTCCAGTGAGTCCACGGTGACCGTGGATATTACCCGGATTAACGACAATGCACCGGTGATGGATACAGCATCGGACAGTACCATTACCGAAGGTGCTATCAATACCAATACCGTAGTAGCCAGCTTTACCGCCAGCGACCTGGATGATGCGGATACGGTGACCTTTAGCCTAACTAGCGGCAATGACCAGGGCTACTTTGCCATTGATGGCAGCACCGGAGTGGTGACCCTGACCCAGGCAGGGGTGGATGCCATTAACAGCGATGCCGGCATTGATATCAATAGTCTGAGTCTGGGTGTGACCGCCAGCGATGGTACCCGTACCTCCAGTGAGTCCACGGTGACCGTGGAAATTACCCGGATTAACGATAATGCACCGGTGATGGATACCGCGGCGGGCAGTACCCTTACCGAAGGCGCTATCAATACCAGCACGGTGGTGGCCAGCTTTACCGCCAGCGACCTGGATGATGCGGATACGGTCACCTTTAGCCTAACTAGCGGCAATGACCAGGGCTACTTTGCCATTGATGGCAGCACCGGAGTGGTGACCCTGACCCAGGCAGGGGTGGATGCCATTAACAGCGATGCCGGCATTGATATCAATAGTCTGAGTCTGGGTGTTACCGCCAGCGATGGTACCCGTACCTCCAGTGAGTCCACGGTGACCGTGGATATTACCCGGATTAACGATAATGCACCGGTGATGGATACCGCGGCGGGCAGTACCCTTACCGAAGGCGCTATCAATACCAGCACGGTGGTGGCCAGCTTTACCGCCAGCGACCTGGATGATGCGGATACGGTCACCTTTAGCCTAACTAGCGGCAATGACGAAGGTTATTTTGCCATTGATGGCAGCACCGGAGTGGTGACCCTGACCCAGGCAGGGGTGGATGCCATTAACAGCGATGCCGGCATCGATATCAACAGTCTGAGCCTGGGTGTGACCGCCAGCGATGGTACCCGTACCTCCAGTGAGTCCACGGTGACCGTGGAAATTACCCGGATTAACGACAATGCACCGGTGATGGATACCGCGGCGGGCAGTACCATCACGGAAGAATCCATTGATACCAATACCGTAGTGGCCAGCTTTACCGCCAGTGACCTGGATGATGTGGATACGGTGACCTTTAGTCTGACCAGCGGCAATGACGAAGGTTATTTTGCCATTGATAGCAGCACCGGCGTGGTGACCCTTACCCAGGCGGGAGTAGAGGCCATTAACAGCGATGCCGGTGTGGACCTGACCAGCCTGAGTCTGGGGGTGACCGCCAGTGATGGTACCTACAATTCCAGTGAGTCCACGGTGACCGTGGACATTACCCGGATCAATGATAATGCTCCGTTAGTGACTGGGGTCGTCAGCTATAACATTCTGGAAGATAATTCATTGCTGATAACAGAAGATCAATTACTAGCGAATGCCAGTGATGTTGATGGCGACAATTTATCAGTTCAGAACTTAACAAGTTCAAGTGGCTCTATAACTGATAATGGTAATGGTACTTGGACACTAACTCCAACTGCTAACTTTAGTGGTAATGTTCAACTTAATTATGATGTGTCAGACGGTACTTTCAGTACCGCTGCGCAAGGCTCTGTTTCTGTAACCGCTGTTGTTGATTCTGCAAGTCTCTCTGTCAACGCATCCACCACGGATCAACTGCCGGATGGAGCAGTATTCCAGCTAAGGGCAGATAGTTTAGGTAATATTACTGATGGGGATTCAGTAACAAGTTGGGACAGTCTGACAGGAAATCATGATGCCTCGGTTGTTGGTACTGCTCCTCGTTTTGATGCTAGCGCAGGTTCAGGTAGTGGCGGTATTGATTTCAGCGGTCGCAATGGCGTGTTACAGATACCTGATCATGCTGATATAAATATCAATGGAACCAGCGCAAGAAGTTTTGCTTTTTCATTTGCTACTGGAGCGAATACTGATGGATTTCAGGTTATTTATGAAGAAGGTGGTGGGGCTAATGGTTATAGCCTTTCCATTGTCGATGGTAAATTATATGCCTTTGCCTGGAGTGAAACTAATTGGCCCAATGGCAACCAGCATAAGGCAATCCTTTTAGGAGAAGTATCTGAAAATACCAGTTATGAAGTGGTTATGGTTCATGATGGTGACGCAGGTACCTTTAGTGGCTGGTTAGATGGAGAATTGATAGGTACTCTGAATGGTGCAAATGCGATGTCTGCAGATAGTGGTGATATTGGTATAGGAGGCATAAAGAGCCATACCGTCAGGCCAGACAATTTTGCAGATAATACTTCTGAAACGGGAGGGTTCTTCGAAGGTGCTGTTCATGAATTAACCATGTGGAATGATGCACTCAGTGCAGATCAGGTTGATGCTGTACAGGGACGTATGGTTGATAGCTGGAGAGGGGTGATTAGCGAAGATACTCCAGTCGCTCTTGATATCTCCGCAGCCTTAGTTGATACCGGTGGTAGTGAAGTCTTAAGCATTACTATTGACAATTTGCCTGCAGGCGCAAGTTTATCTGCGGGTACTGATAATGGAAATGGTAGTTGGACATTAACGCCTGACCAGCTTCAGGATCTGGTTTTAAATTTACCTGAAAACTTTAATGGGCAGGTCCAATTATCTGTCACAGCAACATCTACAGAATCCGCAACGGGTGAAACGGCGACAACGACGGAAAATATCACTATAGATATTGCGGCTGTTAATGACTTAGCGACAACGAGTGATAACAGTGTTAATGGTGTTGAAGACACATCTTATATTTTCACATTAAATGACTTCCCATTTTCTGATGTTGATACTGGGGATAGTTTACAGGCGGTTCAAGTGGTGTCGCTTCCAGGTCAGGGCCAGTTACTTCTTGATAGCAATGGTGATGGTTCATTTGAGACTGTGATTGAAGCAGGAAATTCAGTTAGTGCTACTAATATCAGTAATGGGCGATTGAGCTTTCAACCGGAAGCAGACTTTAACGGCACTTTAAATTTTGATTTTAAAGTTAATGATGGTTCAGACTGGTCCAGCAATACAGGAACCATGACGATTAATATTGCTGCTGAAAGTGATGAGGCCGTTATTAGCGGAAACAATCAGGGAGCAGTCACGGAAGATCTTCAATTAACCACTTCAGGGAGTTTAAGTATTACTGATGCTGATGCGGGTGAAGCTTCATTTATTCCTGAAACATTAAATGGTACTTATGGCGCTTTAACTATAAATGCAGCGGGTGAATGGAATTACAATATAACTAATAGTCAGGATGCTGTTCAGTCTTTAGGGCAAGGTGACAGTCTCACTGATACAATTACAATTCGTTCTCTGGATGGAACGGAGCACGATATCAGCATAACTATCAACGGTACTAATGACGCGGCAGTTATTGGCGGTGTAGATACAGGTAACCTGGTAGAAGATGCATCGTCCATATTGGTGGCTAATGGAACATTAACAATCGATGATACTGATAGCGGGGAAGGTAGTTTCAATACCGGAACGGTTACAGGTAACTATGGCTCGTTAACTATCAATCAGGATGGTAGTTGGAGTTATAGCGCTCAAAGCAATCAGTCTGATATTCAGAGCCTCGGTGTTAATCAGAGCCTGACTGAGAATCTGATAGTGAGAGCGGTTGATGGTACTGAGCATACTATTATAGTAACTATTAATGGTTCAAATGATGCTCCGACGATATCTGCCTCTCCATCATTTAATGGTACAGAGGATATTGCTCTTATAATTTCTGAATCCGATTTGCTGGCCATAGCGTCAGATATTGATGGTGATAATTTAAGCGTAAGAGGCCTAAGCGCTGAATCTGGAAATCTTACAGATAATGGTAATGGTACATGGACTTATACTCCTGTGGGAAATATGAGTGGTTTGATTAACCTTTCCTATGAAGTGTTTGACGGTACCGATGCAACATCAGCATCAGCAACTATTGATTTGGAAGCTGTCAGTGATGCGCCTGATTTAGCAATCACAACAGGATTTACCGCCTCTTATTATAATATTGGAAGTAGCCTTTCCCAGCTTAGTCAGGTGGATTGGAATTCCTATCCTGCCCATACTGAATTTACATCTGAGATAAATTATGCCAATGGCAGCGGTTCGTTTTGGAGTGGTGGAGCCACAGATTATTTTGCTGCACGTAT
Organism: Endozoicomonas sp. Mp262; assembly: GCF_025643335.1. Classification (NCBI taxonomy): domain Bacteria; kingdom Pseudomonadati; phylum Pseudomonadota; class Gammaproteobacteria; order Oceanospirillales; family Endozoicomonadaceae; genus Endozoicomonas; species Endozoicomonas sp. Mp262. The sequence continues at coordinate 3,811,613 of NZ_CP092489.1, forward strand.
TATCGGAACCATTAATGTTGAAACGGGTGGTAGCTATACTTTTAACCTTGGGGGTGATGATGGAGCTGCGCTTTATATAGATGGTCAGCGGATTGTTAATAACGATGGGTTGCATGGTTTTGAAACCCGAACTGGGTCACTGTCTCTGGGTTCAGGTAACCATACTATAGAGGTGCGCTATTTCGAAAATACCGGTAGTGCAGGTTTGCGACTCCAGTGGAGTGGGCCAGATACCGGGGGAGCTACGCAGCTGGTAACTTCTGCCAGTGCATCGAATACTGTGACTGTTATGGAGGATCAGGCGGCGGACCTTGACCTCTCTGCCGTTTTGACAGATAACGATGGTTCAGAAACCCTGGCATTAACAATTACCAATATTCCCCATGGCACTGTCCTGTCAGATGGAACCAATACCTTTACTTCGGCAACAAACCAGGAAGCAGTCAATATCTCCAACTGGAATTTGAATGTACTTCAGTTAACGCCGCCACTAAACCATACCGGCGAGTTGCAGATTACTGTTAATGCAACCGCTTCCGAAAGTACTAATGTGGCTAATGCCGTAAGCAGTGAAGTTGTCACTTTCAATGTGATGCCTGTTCAGGATGCACCTATCATTGCAGAGCAGCTAGAAGATGTCTCTACGGCAGAAGAGGCTGCATTTAGTTATACCTTACCGGCCGGAGCTTTCAGTGATCCTGATGGTGACACTCTGACATTATCCGCTACATTATCTAATGGTAATCCGTTACCCGGTTGGCTCAGCTTTGATCCGGCCACTCAAACTTTCAGTGGGACGCCAGATGATCCGGATCTTGGCACCGTAACGGTTAAAGTGACTGCCAGTGATGGGACTGATTCGGTGGATGCACTCTTTGGCTTGACGGTTACAGCAACAGATGATGCCCCGGTCGCTGGCAATATAGATTTAGGGGCTACCACAGAAGATACCAGCTTTGTTATTACTTCTGCTGCACTCCTTGCCAATGCTTCGGATGTGGACGGTGATACCTTATCCGTTGATAGTGTCAGTCTTGCCAATGCCAGTCAGGGTGCTGTAGTTAATAATGGCAATGGTACCTGGACATTTACCCCTACTGCCAACCTCAGTGCTGATGATGTGACCTTTAATTTCAGTGTGACAGATGGTACCAGTGGTGATGAAGCATCAGCTACTGCAACGTTGGATGTAACGGCAGTGGTGGATGCACCTGAACTGAGTAGTAATCAGGTCAGGACAGAAACTAGCCTGTTTAGCACTAGTGGGGCTGGAGGCTGGAGTGATAATGGAGGTACGCACTGGAATACAAGTTCGGGTGAAAGCATGAACGTTGGTTCATCTATAATTCGGACAATTGATACATCGTCTCAAGGTGCAACCTATGAATTTACAATGTCATTTTATGGGGATTTTAGAGTAGAGTGGAATGGGCAAACTATAGCAACGGTTAGTCAGTCGGGGTATACACAAACATCGAGAACAATATCATTACCTAGTGTTGGGAATGATACAAGTTCTGCTGAACTTGTTGTAACAGCCATCAATCGTCAGGGTTCGTTTGGTAGCAGTAATTTACTAATGACATCAGGCCCTGTTCAGGCAGAAGAAGATACAGCTGTTGACCTTGATCTATCCATTGCACTCACTGATACCGATGGTTCTGAAACGCTGCAGGTTTCATTAGCGGGTGTTCCTGACGGAGCTACCATAACGGATGGAACCAATAGTGTCATTGCATCAGGTGGTACCATTGATATTTCAGGGTGGAATTTTTCTTCTGTTAGCTTCACTCCACCAGAAAACCAGTTTGGTAGTTATGAACTTGAGTTTACGGCTACCAGCTCTGAAAATGGGATGCAGTCGTCAAAAACAATGAGTATCGAGATTGATGTTGCCAGTGTTAATGACAGCCCGGAATCAGCGGATAATGCGTTACTGCTGGCAACTGGTAATAGTTATACCTTTTCTGCAGATAATTTTACTTTTTCTGATGTGGATGCGGGGAATAGCTTACAGTCCATTACCATTACATCATTGCCTGAATATGGATCACTGACATTAAATGGCAGCGCTGTAACAGCCAATCAAGTTATTTTAGCCAGTGATATTGATGACCTTGTATATACTTCACCATCGAGTACGCAGGGTGCAGGAACCGAATTTAAATTCACAGTCAGTGATGGGGCTGCATCAAGTACAGAGCAATCTTTCTCATTAAATGTCCAAAGTCCTGCAATGGGTGATTTTTCTGATAACTTGCTAACTAACGCCAGTGCGCAGTCAGGGACAACAGGATGGAATATTATATCAAATGGGGGGGATGGTTGGGCAACGGTTGGATCCAGCCATGATGGTGATGGGGCTGGTTGGAGAACCTCTTATGGTTGGACCAAAAAATCCCAGACAATAGACCTGCTTGCAAAAGGATTTGATGCAGAGTATCTGGATACGGCCCCTACGATCAATATCAGTGATTGGTTTAAGCAGTATCATAGTGGTGGAGATAAATATTATTTAAAAGTGCAAATTCAGGATGAAAATCAGAATGTTTTGGCTTCATATGATACCGGGACTCTAAATGCATCGACCAGCTGGCAAGAAGCAAGTAATAGTTTTGAAAATTATGGTGAAGGCGCTCGTTATATTTACTTTGAACATGGTGGTGATGATGGTGAATATTGGGCCGGTCAATGGGGCACCGACATTGATGATTCTGAAGTGGTCATAGAGCTTGAGGCAAATACCGATTTTAACGGCACAGAAAGTGGTGAAATCATCTTAGGCACTGCCCGTAAAGATACTATTACGGCCGGAGGTGGTGATGATGTGATCAATGGCGGAGCAGGTGATGATATTATTATTGGCGGACTCGGTAATGATGAATTGACCGGAGGGGCCGGCAGTGACCACTTTATCTGGTATGTTGGAGACCAGGGAAGTTCCTCAGACCCGACCGTTGATACCATTACTGACTTTACCGTTGGCCAGGGTGGTGATGTTCTTGATATTAAAGACTTGCTGATTGATGAATCCAGTGATTCCATTGATCAATACCTGGACTTGAGCTTCAGTGATGGCAATACTGAAATAGCCGTTAAACCAACAGGTGAAGGCAGTACAAGTCAGACTATTGTTTTAGAAAATGTTGATTTATCGGCATTAGGCAATAACAGTTCAGAAATTCTTGATCAGTTGATTAGTAATGGGAACCTGAATATAGATAATTAGCCATTTGTTAATAGAATCTGATGTTGCTTCTCTGGAAAATAGAACCGTATACTAAATCCAGAATATAGAAAAATTCAGGAAGCAAGTCTCTATGGAAAGGGATAAGGATCAAACTATTAGCGATAGCAATCCAATGGGTACTGATGGCTTTGAGTTTGTGGAGTTTGCAGTGAAAGATACCAGGCCATTGGGGGAATTATTCGAATCTTTGGGTTTTGTTAAAACCGCGTATCACCGTTCAAAAAATATAGCTTTATATGGTCAGGGTGCTATTAACTTTCTGGTCAATGGTGAGTCCAATTCTTTTGCTTCCCAATTCTTTGAAAAACATGGTGAGTCGGCCTGCTCTTTTGCTATCAGGGTCGCAGATGCTGAATATGCTTATCAGCGGGCATTAAAGCTGGGAGCTAGACCCGGCCCCTCCGATGGAGACCTGGAAGCATTGGGAATTCCCGCAATTATGGGAATAGGTGGTAGCCTTCTTTATTTTGTGGATCGTTATAAAAATCATGAGTCTATATATGATACAGCATTTCATCCCATTATTACGGAGAAAAAGGTTGAGTCAGGCCATTCTATCCATGAACTTGATCATCTAACCCATAACGTATATCGGGGGAATATGGATAAGTGGGCTGGATTTTATGAAAAGTTATTTAATTTCAAGGAAATTCGTTACTTTGATATTGAAGGAAAGCTCACTGGGCTTAAGTCCAGGGCGATGACCAGTCCCTGTGGCAAAATACGTATCCCTATTAATGAATCCTCTGATGACAAGAGCCAGATTGAAGAATATCTGACAGAATATCAAGGAGAAGGCATACAGCATATAGCCCTGGCTTCAGGTAATATTTATGAAACAGTCACTGCTATGAAAACGGGAGGAGTGACGTTTATGACGCCTCCTCCTGAGGCATACTATGATATGCTTGAAGATCGTATACCCTGGCATAATGAAGACGTTGAACAGATGAAGTCTTTGGGAGTACTGATGGATGGCGCACCCACGAAAAACGGGGGACTGTTGCTGCAGATTTTTACCGAAACCGTTGTTGGACCCATTTTCTTTGAAGTGATCCAGCGTAAAGGTGATGAAGGGTTTGGTGAAGGTAATTTTAAGGCTCTTTTTGAAAGTATGGAGCGGGATCAAATCCGGCGAGGAGTGTTGAAAGAAGGTTAGGTGTTGCTGACATCATAAAAACATTCATTTCCAGCTATCTGGGTTTACAGGGAAAGTGAGGCATTAATGAAATCATCGCAATACACTGCCAGGAAACCTGATGCCCAGGGGATTATTCATTACAGTAAAACTGAAAATGAAACCTGGAGTATCCTGCTGAAAAGACAGCTTGGCTTGGTAAGAAGACGGGCCTGTGATGAATTTATAGAGGGCCTTGAAAAGCTCTCATTGCCGTTGGATCGGATTCCCCAGCTCCATGAAATTAATGAAAAGTTGAAAGAGTCTACGGGATGGGGTGTGGCCAGAGTACCGGCACTGATATCATTTGATCGCTTTTTCAAATTACTGGCTAACCGAAAATTTCCTATAGCCACTTTTATAAGAACACGGGAAGAACTCGATTATCTGCAAGAGCCGGATATATTTCATGAGGTGTTTGGTCACTGTCCTTTGCTAACAAATTCTGATTTTGCAAAATTTACAGCAGCCTATGGCCGGTTGGGACTTGAGGCCAATCCGCAGGAACGGGTGTTTTTAGCCCGTCTTTACTGGCTTACAGTGGAGTTTGGATTGATACGATCTGGGAAGGAGTTACGAATTTATGGGGGAGGCATTCTTTCTAGTTATAGTGAAACCGCGTATGCGCTGGAAAGTGATAAACCTCAACGAAAACCATTTAATCCTATGGATGCGCTGAGGACACCCTATCGAATTGATATTTTGCAACCCCTGTATTACGTGATTAATGCTATGAGCGATCTTCAAAAGCTCAGTGAGATGGACATCATGGGGATGGTGCATGAGGCAATGGCACTGGGGTTGTATGAGCCACTATTTAATTCAGAATAATCCTTTACTCTTTATTGCGGTCCCTAATCAAAATTTTTATGCCTTCTTTTTCTTCCTTATTGCTTCTTTCCTGAATGTCGCCAAATAGTTTGACTGGAGAAACTGTTGTAATTGTTCCTGCTCGTTCACTAATAGGTGTTGTTTTTCCAAGCAGACTGATAATGGTTCCTGACTTAAGTGAGTGGGCCACTGGCTCAGCTTTCTTGACCTGCCTTCCTTTGTGAAAACCCATTGGAGTATCAGTCTTGTCAGGATTAATGGCTTCATTATTATCCTGGGGCTTGGCTTCCTCAGACATGTTTTATCCTTGATATTGTTGAGTTACTACTAGCATAAATGTCTTTAGGTGCAAATTATACTGGCGCATAATATCAAAAAAATTGGGGCGTTAATGGAGTCTTATAATGATTAGTATCCTTAAGGACAGACGCTGCCAGCTTGCTGGCCTTGTCAGTGTTGTAATCACCATCTTTCTTGCCGGATGTCATCAAGCCCCACCGATAGAGGATAAAACCGTTGTTCGGCCGGTAAAGCTTTTTGAGGTCAAGGATCCTGAACAACAGCGCCTACGCTACTTCCCCGGAAAAGTCACGGCAACAGAAGAGGCTGAAATTTCTTTTCGGATTTCGGGGCAACTGGATCAGCTGGTTGTTAAACAGGGCGATGAAGTGGTTAAGGGGCAGTTTCTGGCGCATCTTGATGACCGGGATATCCGTAATGAGCTCCAGGATCGTCAGGCCAGTTATGAGCTGGCTCAAAATGAATTTGAGCGGGCACGTTCACTGATTGAAAAAAAAGTCATTTCTCAATCTGACTATGACTCAGCCAGTGCTAAGTTGAAATCAGCTAAAGCGGCTCTGGAACTGGCCAGGGACAAGCTTGAATACACTACTCTGAAAGCCGTATTCAGTGGCCGGGTTGCCCAGACTCTGGTTGAAAATCATCAGCAAGTTCAGGCACAGCAACCAGTACTGGTTTTACAAAGTAGCAATATGCTGGATATCAGTATTCAGATTCCTGAGAGCGTTGTTTCCCATGTGGATAAAGAATCTGTAGATGCTGGTTACCATCCGCTGGCTACCTTTCCGGGGGCACCAGGAAAAAACTATCCGGTTATTTATAAAGAGCATGCAACCCGTGTAACACCCGGAACACAGAGTTATGAGGTGGTGTTTTCCCTTCCTGCCCCTCCTGACTTGAATGTTTTACCCGGTATGAGCGCAACAATTATTATTGACCTGGCAAAAATTATGCACAAGGAGCAAAGGGGTGGGTTTATGTTAGTGCCCTTGGCTGCTATTGCCCAAGATGATGCCAACAATAAAACCAGTGTCTGGCGCTATGACGAGCAATCTGGTCAGGTGGAGCCTGTGGAAGTGGTGACAGGCCGAATCACTGAGTCAGGTATTCAGGTTATGTCAGGTATCAACCCGGGAGATAACATAGTAACAGCTGGTATCAGTCAACTGGCGGCTGGTATGAAAGTAAAACCCCTGCGTAAAGAACGGGGGCTATAAACAATGAATATCGCAGAATATTCCATTAGTCACCGTGTTATCAGCTGGATGTTTGTGATTATCCTGCTGGTAGGGGGCTGTTTGTCATTTTTTGGCTTGGGGCAGTTGGAGTTTCCGGAATTTACCATTAAGCAGGCCATGGTGATTACCCAATATCCAGGCGCAACACCACAGCAGGTAGAGGAAGAAGTAACGCTTTCTTTGGAGGAGGCCATTCAGGAACTAGAGTATGTCAAGCATATAAGATCCATTAGTAGTAGCGGCAGTTCACAGATTACTGTGGATATGAAAGATCAGTACCATAAGGGGGATCTCCCGCAAATCTGGGATGAGTTACGGCGTAAAGTCAATGATACCCAGAAAGATTTACCACCTGGTGTTTATCCATCCCTGGTCAAGGATGATTATAGTGATGTATTTGGCATGTTGTTTAATATTCGTGGTGAAGGTTACAGTCATCGGGATTTGGAAAACTATGCTGATTTTTTAAAAAGAGAATTGGTTTTAATACCTGGTGTAAAAAAGGTGGCTATTGCTGGTGAACGTCAGGAACAAATCGTTCTTGAGGTTTCCCGAGAGAAAATGGCAGCTTTAGGAGTGGACCCTAACTGGTTATTCTCATTAATCCAAAATCAAAATGTGGTTTCTAATGCCGGGCGAATATTTGTTGAAGGACGCTCTATTCGTATTCATCCCACCGGTGAGTTTAATAATGTCAATGAATTGAAACAGCTTATTGTTAGCACTCCAGGGAGTAGCCAGCTAGTGAGACTGGGTGATATTGCCACGGTTCATAAAGACTATGAAGAAACGCCTAGTACAATTTACCATTCCAATGGTTTTCCTGCCCTGTCTTTAGGTATCTCTTTTACTTCCGGAGTGAATGTTGTTGATGTGGGAGGTCTGGTCAGGGAGCGGCTGAATGAGCTGGAAGGCCAGCGACCTATTGGTATTGATCTTGATACGGTGTATGACCAGCCAGAGGTTGTCCTGGAGTCAGTGAATGGATTTTTGATTAATCTAGCGCAATCCGTTGCCATTGTCATTATCGTCTTGCTCTGTGCAATGGGGGTACGTTCAGGGCTGTTAATGGGAGTGGTTTTGCTCCTTACCATTCTGGGAACCTTTATTGTGATGCGAGTTGTGGGTATTGAACTACAGCTTATTTCTCTTGGTGCCTTGATCATTGCTCTTGGGATGCTGGTTGATAATGCTATTGTAGTTACGGAGGGTATTCAGGTTGGGTTGCAACGGGGACTTACTCGTATTGAAGCAGCTAAACGGGTCGTAAAGCAAACTCAATGGCCTCTGCTTGGCGCTACAGTGATTGCTGTGATTGCCTTTGCGCCTGTTGGCTTGTCTGATGAAATGTCAGGAGAGTTTTGTGTATCTCTGTTCCAGGTGTTGCTCATTTCTTTGATGCTTAGCTGGGTGACGGCGATTACATTGGTACCCTTTTTTAGCTACCTGCTGTTTAAAGAAGAGAAGCTGACTGAGCAGGCAAAGGATTTTGACCCCTATCAAGGGGCTTTGTTCACTATCTATAAACAGTTACTTTCTTTTGCTCTAAAGCACAGGCCTGTGACCCTAATCATTACGGTGATTGCGTTGTTTTCAGCATTTGTGGGATTTGGTTATGTGAAAAATGTCTTTTTCCCTCCTTCCAATACACCGATCTTTTTTGTGGATTACTGGATGCCAGAGGGTTCTGATATCCGTGATACAGAAACGGAGATATCGCGTTTTGAGCAACAGGTTCTGGCTCTTGATGGGGTTAACAATGTTACTACGGTTATTGGTATGGGAGCCCAGCGCTTTGTATTACCTTATACGCCGGAAAAGCAATACAGTAGCTATGGCCAGCTGGTGGTAGAGACAAAGGATCTTGATTCCATATTGGGAGTAATTTCCAAGGTTCAGGGTATTTTGGATCAACAGTTTGCAGATGTTGAATATCGAGTTAAACGGTTGCAAAACGGACCTTCTCCATCAGCAGAGATTGAAGCCCGCTTTTACGGTGAAGACCCTGTTGTTCTGAGATCATTAGCAGTACAGGCGATGCAGGTTTTAAGGGATGAGCCTTTGGCAACTAATATTCGTCACGGCTGGCGTAACCGAACCCCTATTATCAGACCACAGCTGGATGAAGCCAGTGCCCGTCGTAGCGGTATTTCCAAACAGGCATTGGATGAAGCGCTGCTTATTAACTTCTCCGGTAAGCAAGTGGGTGTTTACCGTGAAGGCACGCATTTGCTGCCAATGATTATCCGGGCACCTGAAGCTGAACGTTTAAATGCGGATAGCTTGACAGACCTTCAGGTGTGGAGTGCTGACCATAAAAACTTTGTTCCCATTACCCAGGCTGTTTCCAGCTTTGATACGGAGTGGGAAGATCCTTTGATTATTCGTCGTGAACGTAAGCGGATGTTGTCGGTTATGGCTGATCCCCAGTTGTTAAGTGATGAAACCACCGACAGTGTTTTCCGTAAGGTCAGGGCTAAGATAGAAGCCATTCCCTTGCCGGATGGATATAAGCTGGAGTGGGGTGGTTCCTACGAAACCTCCAGGGATGCCCAGGAGGCGGTTTTTGCATCTATCCCCATGGGTTATTTGTTTATGTTCCTGATCACCGTACTGCTATTTAATACGGTACGACAGCCCCTGGCTATCTGGAGTACTGTTCCCCTGGCGTTAATTGGTGTTGTGGCAGGTTTACTGCTACTGGATGCCCCCTTTAGTTTTATGGCTTTATTGGGCTTGCTGAGTCTATCAGGCATGCTGATTAAAAATGGAATTGTGCTGGTGGAGCAGATTAAGCTGGAACTGGATCAAGGCCGGGAGGAGCATGAGGCGATTTTTCATGCATCAGTTAGTCGGGTAAGACCTGTCTGTATGGCAGCACTGACCACCATGCTGGGAATGATTCCGTTGCTGTTTGATGCCTTCTTCGAGTCTATGGCGGTAACTATTATCTTTGGGTTAGGCTTTGCCACAGTGCTGACCTTAATAGTATTACCGGTTGTTTACTCGCTGCTCTATAAAATCAGTTTCAAACAATTTCATTACAGTAATATCTGAGCCAGTAGCTATCCGTCGTAAAAATACTGATGGATAGCTACATTTTTAGAGGAGTGACTCATGCAGCCCGGAGAGATTACCATTCCTGTAGGAAATATGAACTTTTCGGCACTTGAATGGGGGGCGTCCGAAGACCTGCCTTTGTTGGCATTTCACGGCTGGATGGATAATGCGGCCAGTTTTATGCCATTGGCAAATCATCTAAAAGGCATCAGGCTTATTGCTGTTGATCTTGCCGGGCATGGTTGTTCTGACCACAGGGCTGAAGGAGTGGACTACGGTATCTGGAGCTACGTTGAAGATGTTGTCAATATTATTGAGGCATTGGGCTTTAGCCAGGTATCTCTGCTGGGTCATTCTCTTGGAGCGGTTATTTCTGTGATGGTTGCTGCTTCCGTACCAAGGCGGGTTGAAAAGGTAGTGCTGATTGATGGCGTTAACCCTGTTCCCTGTGATGCCAGCAGCTTGCCTGGAGTACTTGCGAGCTATTTACAAGCCCGAAAGAAAATACGGCAAGGGCGAAGGATTAACCACTATTCTTCCCTGGAATCGGCAATCAAGGCCAGGGCAGGAGGAAGGTTCCCTGTAAGTATGGATTCCGCAAGGCTGCTGGTGGAAAGGGCAATGACTGAAACAGAGAGAGGCTGGCAATGGCGAACAGATCCCCGTATTTCCATGCCATCACCTTTTCGTATGACCATTGAACAATCCCTGGCTTTTCCCAAAGCGCTGACCCAGGAGTGTCATTTGTTTTTCAGTGAGCAGGGAATTATAAAACCTTTGTTAGAACAGCATGCTAATGAGTTAGCCCATATCCATCTTCACCCCTTTCAAGGCGGTCATCATTTTCATATGGAAGAGCAGGCTGAAAAGGTTGCCAATACCCTTGTCAACCTGCTCTGATGTGGCTTATTTCAAAAGCATTATAAGTGCTCAATTAAAGGCAGGGTTGCTTTATTGAGCCAGGCAAGATCATCATCATCCAGATGAGGGGCTATCATTCTTTTGACTTGGGCGTGGTATTGATCAAGCCATTGAATGTCGTCCTTTGTCATCATCTCAGGATTGAGTAAACGATAATCAATGGGGGCAAATGTCAGGTTTTCAAATTCCAGGAATGTGATTTCACCTGATCTATAGGCCTCTCGAACCAGATAGAGATTTTCTATTCTTATGCCGAAACAGTCTTCCTTGTAATAGCCTGGCTCAATGGAGATTACCATGCCTGGCAGTAGTCTTGAATTTGCTTCCTGGGGTGACATCCTGGCGGGGCTTTCATGGACGCTGAGGAAATGCCCCACACCATGACCTGTGCCATGATCATAATTAGCTCCCGCTTGCCATAGGGGCCAGCGAGCCAGGGTGTCAAGCTGGATACCACGGGTTCCTTGCGGAAAACAGGAGGCAACCAGTTTAATATGCCCCTGTAAAACCTGGGTGTAACGCTCGCGCATTTCACCGGTGACATTTCCCACCTTGACGGTCCGGGTCATGTCGGTAGTCCCTTCCGGGTATTGGGCACCATTATCTATCAGGTACATGCCATCCCGTCCCAGTTTTCTGGGTGTTTCCAGTGCATGGTTGTAGTGACACTGGGCGGCATTGGGTCCTATTGCTGAAATGGTATCAAAACTACAGCCGTGGTAATGGGGGTGTTCTTCCAGTAATGATTCCAGTTTATCTGCCAGTATGCCCTCATCCAGCAGGGAACCTTTTGCTACTTCCCTATCCAGCCAGGCCAGAAAACGACAGGTGGCAATGCCTGCATAAAGATGGGCTTTGCGCATGCCATTGATTTCAGCTGTATTCTTTATGGCCTTTTTTAACATGCAGGGATCTTCCCCATGCTTAAGCTCTGCACCGGATTGTTCCAGGGTCAATGGAATCCAGGCGTTGGTATTTTCTGTATCCAGCTGGATATATGCACCGGTTTCTCCCAGTTGCCTCAATGCCTGCTCAAGTTTGCCAAGGTGCTGTACGATGACATCGTTACCTGCGTGCTGGTTGAATGTTTCGTCCAGCTTGCCTTCTGAAACAAAGAGTTCAGCACTGCCACTCTGGTAGACAATGGCATAACCCAACACCACCGGTAAACAGGGAACATCGTTGCCGCGGATATTAAATAACCAGTTAATGGAGTCCGGCTGGGTAATGATCATGGCATCCAGGCCTTTCTTATGCATGATTTCGGACAACTGATGCCTTTTTTCCGCGCTGCTACAGCCGGACAGTTCCTCTGCCAGAAGGATTCCGGGTGTGCTATTGGGCTGGGGGCGGTCATGCCATAGATTATCAATGGGATTTTCTGGTAATTGAGCCAGTTCGATATTCGCTTCCTTCAATAGAGCCTTGGCTTCTTTATACCAACTGAAAGTATGGATGCTCGGGTCAAACCCTAATCGATCCCCGGGCATCAGGGTTTCCTTTAACCACTGTAAATGCGGCTCTTCAATGAGGTGATGGTATTCAAACAGGGATTCAGGGACTTGTTGGCGCACTTGGACCGTAAAGCGGCCATCAACAAAAATTGCAGCCTTATCTTCCAGAATAATGGCTATGGCCGCCTCTCCGGTAAACCCGGTTAGCCATCTTAAACGTTGGGCATCAGGACCAAGGTATTCCAGTAGATACTGGTCAGCACAGGGTAGAATAAATGCAGCCAGGTTTTCCCTGTGCATAAAATCCCTGATGTCTTCAAGACGTTTCTCGCAAGTGCTGGTGGGTATTGTCATGGTCGTATGTTCCTTTTTGTTTTTGCTGAATAACAACGGCGGTTACGATGATAACCAGACCAATAAATGTAGAGGGGGCAATGGGTTCACCCAAAATAAATGATATGAGCAGCAGCGATAAAAAGGGTGAAATAAAGATTAGATTGCTGATACGGGCGATATGGGTGGCTTTTTTCAGTGCTGTTAGCCAGAGTACAAAGGTAATACCCATTTCAAACAGACCTACATAAATGGCACCAGCAATTCCCTGCCAGTTAAAGGTAAAGCTTTCGCCAAAGAACAGGTTCGCGGCAATGACAAAAGGCATACCGCACAGGAAGCATAATAGTAAGCCGGCAATGGGGTTGTCATTGTTGCGGGTGTTGTATATCCAGTAAAGGGCCCATAGCAGGGTGCTGGTTAACGCGAGAATAACCCCGAGCGGACTTTGGAAGTTCAGGGTCATAATATTACCGCCTGTAGCAATAATCAGGGCACCGGTATAACCCAGGCAGCAGGCTAGACTATCAATTTTAGTGAGCCTCTGGCCCAGCATGGGAACCGATAAAATAGTGAGCGTCAGTGCCCAGGTATAATTCAAGGGTTGTGCCTGTTGCGCGGGAAGCAGGTCATAAGCCTTGAACAGCACAATGTAGTAGAGAAACGGGTTTAACAGCCCCATTAGCAGGTAGTACCCGGGCTTATTCTTAAAGGCGCTGACCACTTCTCTCCAGGATTTTTTGATGGTTACCCATATTCCCAGTGAAAGCACTGAGGTTAAGCTGGCAAAGAGCACCAGCTGGATAGGCGTCAGATGCTGAAGACTTAGCTTGAACGCTGTGGCAACGGTTGACCACAAGAGTACAGCCATCAGGCCATAGAGCATTGCCTGGCGCTGGGATTTTACTTCCATCGGCGATCCTGTTCAGGTTTTAAAGGGTGCGTGGAGTTTGGATTATTTATGGAGTAAGCAGGCTAAAGTGTCAGGGGGAAGGATTCTTTGATAATTATCATGGTTATGTTTTATATAAGGAGCTTTTGATCAAGAAAGGGGCTTTCGCCCCTCATCAATTTATGGGTGCTTGCTGTTCTTATACTCGGGATTAGCGGAAAATTGTTCCTTGTCCAGTAAAATAGGCTTGCCGTCCTGGGATTCTCCAGGCACTGTGACAGATGTGCCATGGCTATCCGCTAAACTGATCATTGCCGTCACGATGCTTTCATGAACATCCCGGTCATACGGCAGAATATTAGGTTTTTCTGTTTCAACAAATCCTTGTGACGACCCGTGGGTTCCATAGCCATAACGCCCTGCACCACGCATGATGCTATCGGTATAACTTCCCCCTTCAAGAATAGGCAGGTCTAGTGCCCTGATTAATGCATCGGTTCCTCCCTGTGGTCTATAGGGGATTTGGTTGGGTATTACGAAATCGCCCGGGTTCCATTCAATCCGCTCATTTATTAGAGCCAGTCCCAGCTTGACTATATCAATATCATTCGATCCATCACCTACAGCTTCATATAGAAACAGTGGCTCGTCTTTGTGATTTGCTAACACTGTGGCATGGTTAATGGGGTCGATGGGATCAAGCACGGACTGTATGGTGAGTTCTGCCAGGTTGGAAAAGGAGTCCCATGCCTGTTTGGCAGATTGTTCATAGGCTTTCTTTTCAGGGCTTCCCTCTATAAGGGAATTTTCATAATCGCCAAGCTGGTCCAGTGCCTCAATCTTTTGCTGGCTGGAAAGGTCTTGCAGCGGGTTGTAATAACCGAGCTGTTCTGCCAGATATAACCGGAATGCTGCGCCGGGCTTCATTATATCTTTAACCATAGGACCAATCGCGGGGGAGTGGATCATAATTGAAGTGAGGCCTGCTCCAGGTACGGAAAGGGCTGTGGACTTCAGATCCAGCTGCCCTGAAAACTCCGGATGCTGGTTTTGGGTATCCCGAATCAGTGATGAAACGGATGTGGAAACGATTCCTCCCAGAGAAATGCCTGTTAAATGCACTTCATCATTATTCAGCAACGGGCCATTTTGATCGTTTATACCCTTGGCAATAGCCAGGCGAAGACCCAGATGATCAACAAAGGTCTGATACATAAAACTTTTAGTGGTCAGGACATTATTTGGCATGGCAAAGTCCATACCATTGCCTGTGGCATTAATCTCGTAGTTACCGTCATTATCAATATCAATACTACGACTGCCGTGAACCGGGTGATCGATAGCGATGACAGCATAGCCATGTTCCGCCATCACACTGGCCATACCCCGGGCGCTTTCCTTATCCATATTAAAACCATGGATGTAGATAAAGGTTTTAAATCCTTTAACCGGATCTCTTTTAGATACATCCTTTGGAATAGTGATTAAGACATCCACCTTATTATTTTTATTAAAGGGGTAAAGATTGCCTGCGGTTTTTGCTGTAATGGGTAAACCTGATGGCTGATCTGCTCCTGATTGCCAATAACTGAAAGCACCCGGACAAAATGCAGCCGGGTTGACAATATACTCATTCGGGTTTGAAGGGGCTATTCCTGACTTCATGCCCGGGTAGTAGTCGCAGTTTTTACCGTATTCGGGGGAGTCCAGGAAGTAGGGCAGGTTTATGGAGGTTCGCAAGACTTTATAGTTGTCTTGTTCTGTGTCTGTGGACTTATGATCCAGACTATCCGGACCAAGGTGTGGCTCCAATGCGGGGTTAACTAGCCCCTGGCTGGCGAGGGTATTTTTATCGTAGGAGGTTACATCCTCTTCTACCGCATTGAAATGAACATCACTGTATTCTTTCAGGTACTTTGTAGCTACCGGCCTGAGAGTATTAAGAATACTGGTGGTGGTAAAATCTGCACTGTAAGCAATGCTGTTTTCTTCAATGCCATTGGCTATCAGCTTATCATTAACCTGTTGCAGGTGAATAGCTGTTGGGTCATTGCCTTCCAGTAGTTTTAAATAAGAAGAAGAGGGCTGTATGGATTCACCGTTAGTGTCTGTAATGGTTTTTGTTAAAACCAGGTAGTAGCGGGTCTGTTCTTTGAAAGGTTTTAGCGGTTCAATATTTAATGTGCCATTTTCGCCGATAATTGCCCTGAAATCCTGATTCCAGGATAACTCTTGAAGCTCGCTGTGCTCATTTTCAAAAAAAAGTCGGACGCCATTTTTCAAAGTGCTCTCATTGAGGGGAGTCATACTTTCTTCATTATTGTTTTCTGGCATTTCAAGATTGATAACTATAGGTATAGAGGTTCCCCAGCCCTCTTGGGTTCCCATATAGTTCCAGTAAGCATTGACGGGTTCTGATGAGTTGGCTGTATTCCATTCGGACTCGCCCGGTATGTGGAGGGTACCGTCTTCATCAAAGCCAAAGATATCACTGGGAAAAGGTACGACTCCATGTTCCGGATCAAAGCTAATCACCGGCCCGTTTGATGAGGGGGGAGGTGTAGTGCCGCTGTTGCTATCAGTACTATCATTGCTGGTACATGCTGCCAGTAGTGTCAATGGCATGGTCAGAGCAATCGCTTTGGCCAGTCGGGTATACGTCATTGGACCCGAGACTCCTAAATAGTGAGTAAACAGAGATGTTGTTTTATTTTCTGACCTGACCCGTAAGATTTATATCTTATGCTTTGCAAGAGTTAGCTTATGGGCTATGCCTTGGTCAGGTAGGTGTTATTCTAAAAATATTGTTATGATTGGCAATGCGGCGGGGTATGAACGTATTGACATTGATGGGCTGTCTTGATTTGAGTCATTGGTTAGCTAGAAACCTTGTTGCCTTATAGTTAGTTTGTGTTGGGAATATGTAAAAAATGAGAGTTTGTTAAACCTGCATTTATCTTATTTATTGTAGCGATTGCTGGCTGCTTGCTTAAAAGCCATCATAAAAATCATATAAGTTCTATAAGAAAGCCATACTGGCTAGGGTTGATTTTGGATGAAAACGATTTATCTGGTAACTGGCCTTATACTGTTATCCAGGTTTGCTGGTGGAGACTCTGGCCATGACTCTTTAGCTGAGCTGGCAAACGCAAAGCTGGTGGAGTCTGTCTCTGAAGAACGTCAGCAGCATCCCTTGATCTTTAGCGCCATGAAAAAAGTCAATGGCCTTATCAAGGCTGACTCAGAGCAATGGCTTGACGGGGAACTTTCCAGGAAGTTGTATCTGCTACCCGATGGGTTAACCAGCTTTTCTGCCTTTGATCACTTCACCAGGCAGTTTGAGGCACTGGGTGCCAAACCTGTTTACCAGTGTCAGCGGTTTCATTGTGGTGACAGTAATTTCTGGGCGAATAATGTGTTTAAACTTCCTGTTCTTTATGGTCTGGATAGGGAGCAATCGTATTATATCGGAGAAAGAAGCATCAAAGGCCAGAGCGTTTATTATTCGGTGTATACCGTAAGGCGAGGGAACCGCAGAAGCTATGCGCTGGTGGATATATTCAAACCAGCACCTGAAGATGGGAAAAGTATAAATGCCCTTGGAGTAGAGACGCTGTATAGCCAAATGCTGCATCAAGGCTATGCTTATCTTCCTGTAAAAGACAATGAGCACTTTATAAATGATATTAATACGATATTATCCAATCATAATTCCTTAAGGCTTATTATCTCCATCTTCTCTCCTAAACCGGACTCAATACAATCATTTGATCAAACAAAAAAAAATGCCGAATCTCATACCAAGGAGTTAACAAAATTACTGGTAACCAAAGGTATAGATGAAACCCGGTTTCGACTAATCTACAGCGGAATACAGCCTGATTTACCCAATGGTGAAAACCAGGCGAAATTAATACCCATATTTAATAACTAATCTTCGGGTTATCAAACAGCTGATCGTGACTTAACTGGGTAAATTGCTTAATACCCACAAATCAGATACCCGTCTCATAGATGGGTTTCCTATTGATGTAAACCAGAGTATTCCAGAATAAGGCATTTTGAAGGGTACTATAGACTAAAGAGAAAATGTTTTTATGGCTTTCAAGGACTCCCTCAATAACCAGAGGGAGTCCTGTTGCTATAGATGTCACAGCAGCTAATATTGATAAACATAATGTTGCTTGTAACTTGATAAATGATATTTCTCATCGATTTCTGCTAATTTTTAAACTCCTTGATATTAAAGATGTGCAGGTTAGCTGCAGGCAGAGCTTGTCGCAAAGTTCGGTAATGCACGATTTTTAAGGGCTTTAGAACCACATCAAATGCAGTAGATTCAGACTGGACACCCAATAAACCATTTAGAGGTATGATTTCAGCCTGAAAACTCACGCAGCAGGTTTATATTTTTTATGAGATACGCTATTTTTCTAGCTTTATTGGCAGTTACTTTAGATGCGATTGCCGTATTATCAGAATATACTACAAAGGAGGTTGATTGGACTGACCCTAAGCAAGGTTTCGTTAGAGCTTTTACCCTAGAAAGCGATCCAGGATATCTCTATATTTTGATAGAGGAGAGAACCATTGGGCAGTTATATGGGGGACAGGCAGTAAATATTGATGGTTATACTATTTTTCATGCTAATTCTAAAATAGGGTGCATTGCTAAGTTTTTGGATGATAAATATAAGCTACCATTCCAAATGGATAATGAAAGCATATCCCTTTCAGAAGATAAGCCAGTAAAATATCTTAAGAAATGGCTTCCTTATGAGTTTAAGTTTGATGATCCTGTAGCCAACTTTGTTATTGAGGTTATTGTTGAGAAGTATTACAAGGATACAGATTGTTTGCGAAATCGATTAAAGGAGGCTGAGAGGTTATGTGATGAAGTCTTTGACTGGTATAAAGCGGAGTATAATGAAAGTAAAAAGAAAACAATATATATAAAAGAATTGAGAGAAAAACAAAAAAGGTTAGCAGAAGAAATTGATAGAAAGGAAAGTGTCATATTAAGGCATAAATCAGAATGTCACAGGCTCAAAAGAGGAAATGAGGAATTACAGAAACAAAACGCCGTGCTACATAAGGAATGTAAAAAAAATATGGAATCAAAAAGAGTGTTGACAGAAACTGTTAATGACTTATCAGAGCAATTTGTTAAAATTAGTTTAAGAAAGCAGGAATGTGAAGCAGAATTATTAGTGTTAAATAATAGATTTGATAATATAAATCTCAAAACTGATATAGACAGTGATAGTGGTGTTTTAAGTGATGTTATCGTTTGTTCTTTGGATATAGATGACACCGGATTTGACTGCAAAACAAAAAAACATATAAAAGATAATGGAGTAAAAAGTTGGTTGAGTCAACAGCCCGATGAAAGAGTGCTATTAAAAACGGATATTCAATCTTCCCAAGATGATGAACTTTCCTGTGCTAGCACACATAGAACAAGCTTAAAGGAATCTGAGTATCAAAGTTTAGATAAAGCGGATAAGAAGAATGTTAAAGTCAATGGAAATACCCGTGTTCCAGAAAAAGATAGGATTAAGTCAAAAAATAATAAAAAAGTTAAAAAAACTAAAAAATTCAAAGTCAGTTGGGGAGATAGGGAAAAAAATTTTGAAGTAGAAAAGCTTATGGAAGATATTTTTGATAATGATCAGCCGCTAGAAAATTATCAGCAATTATGTACAACAAGCACTATGGGTTGGCTATTGGATAAACTTATACCTGTATTATGTAGAGCTGGTTGCTCTACACAAAAATTAGCGGGTTATTTTGGTAAAGCTAGTTTATACACTGTTCATCAGTTAAGTGCTGTTTTGAATTATTTGCTAGCTAATTATTATACAAAGGATACGTTTATTGTGATGTCACAGTCTAAGGTGATAAGTAAACTAGTGCGTTCATTTTTTCTAGAACCAAGAAATAACCCATTTATAGAATCAAATGCCTACATGCTGGAAATGCTGTCGATTGTGAGCATGCAAGCACTTACTCAGGGTTGCTTCGGTGTTCGAATGAATATAGAAAGAACTGCTGGCTTTCTCATTGGCTATAGCATTTGCAGTTTAATGTTTATTTATAAGTACACTACTGACCCTGACGTGAAAGATGAAGTTGTTAAAATATTTAATGACTATCTTTATCCACAGGAGCTTATGCGTCAGGTAATACATACAGGCAGTATTGCCATACTGGCTGCTTCACCTGTTCTTTTTTTAAAATGTGCTCGTAGGGGGATGAATCCACCAACAGGATCATTATCGTTGAATAATGACGCAGCTCCAGCAAAAGAGCAATTGCCTTATTGGTCAGGCAGTAGAGCTGTGATGCTGGGGGGAATATTATGCGTCTGTTATATCGTTTTTATGAATATTATAGCCTTATTAAGTGCTCAAGGTTGAGATATAGGAACCATTTTAGAGCATCAGATATTAATCACACTCCACTTCCGTTTATCCCAGAACCAAATAAATGTCAGTGAACTTAATAAGCGCTGTACGCCTTGGATAGCCCAGATGGCAGACAGCCCCAACCCCATGGTTGGTCCAACCAGCCAGCAAAGTGGCAATAGCACCAGCCATTGAAAGAAAAACCGAATACAAAGCACTGTGCGATTGGCTCCTGCTCCCAGTAAAGCCTGAGGCAACACCAGGGCACCAGCATCAACGATAATGCCGATACATACCAGTTGTAACGGAAATTTGGCCATTGCTAACAGCTTTGGATCATGGAGAAACCAGGATAGAAAAAATCCGGGAAAGAAAATAAAGGGAATTCCCAGAGCCATTAAAATAACCACGGCAACCATTAATACATCACGCCCCCAGCGCCAGGCATCTTCCAGATCCTTTTTGCCCAGGCTTTTACTAACCAGTGTGGTTGCGGCAATACCGAGACCCACCCCTGGCAATATTAAAAACAGGGATATATTGATTAATACATGGGCGATGGCCATTTCGCTGGTACCAAGCATTGAAATAATGATATAGAGAACCATTATTCCCATACAAAAGAAAAACTGCTGGATTGAGTCTGGCAGTGCCAATGTTACCAGACGGATAAATGACGATCGCCCTCTCCAGCGAGTAAACAGCCCATGTTGCCTGGCTTTATGGCGGAGACTTTTAATGTTTAACAAAGCACAGAGGTACATGGATAAAAAAGTACCCAGTGCTGCCCCTGCTACACCCATAGCAGGCAGGCCCAACTTACCATAAATCAGGATATAACTGGTCAGGGCATTGAATACATGGCTTATCAGCAAGATTTTCAGAAAGCCCCGAGGTTTGCTGGTACCATTCCAGTAACCACGGAAAGAGATATTCATAACCGCAGCGGTTAACGTCATTACCCTGATACGAAAATAGAGAACTGCCGTATCTAAATCGGGGCTATAAAGTTTTAAAATAAAAGGGGCAGCAATAACTAACGCAACACTGAGCGGCAATGCGAAGCAAAAGGCGATTAAAATGCCGTGATTAACAGGCACAGCACACTGACTTATTAATCCCTTACCCACTCTCCTTGCAACCTGAGCCTGAACGCCAGAGGAGACGCCTGCAATCAGGGCCATTGCCACTAAGGTGGCATTACTACCAGCACCTACTGCTGCTAAGGCCTCTTCTCCTAACGGACCAACCAGGGCGGCATCCACCAGATTGATAAGACTCTGGGAGAGCATGGCCACAATCATAGGTAGTCCCAGTTGCAGTATGGTGACCACACGGGGCTTATAATCTTCCTTCAAAAGCACCTCAGAACAGCATTTACGGGTGCGGCGATTTTATAGAGCCTGGGATGGATTGTCTGTAGTGGAACCCGCCAAAAATTATAGGCAGGGTTGCAGCCAATATTTTGCTTTTTCTTTAGCGATTCCTTTTCGTGCGGCATAACTATCCAGTTGGTCAATGCCTATTTTCCCCAAACCAAAATAGCTTGATTCCGGATGAGAAAAATACCAGCCACTGACACTGGCGGCAGGTAACATGGCAAAATGCTCAGTAAGGGAGATACCGGTATTGGCTTCAGCCTCCAACAGTTTAAACAATGTTTCTTTCTCGGTATGTTCAGGACAGGCAGGGTAGCCTGGAGCAGGACGTATGCCGGTATATTTTTCCTTAATGAGTTCTTCATTGCCAAACTGTTCATCAGGACTGTAACACCAGAATTCTTTTCTCACCCGTTCATGCATATGTTCGGCAAAGGCTTCTGCCAGACGATCGGCCAGGGCTTTTACCATGATGCTGTTATAGTCATCCCCTTTTTCTTCGTAGGATTTGGCCAATTCATCAGCCCCTATACCTGCGGTAACCGCAAACCCACCAATTGTGTCTTTTATTTCAGTCTCTTTGGGGGCAATAAAATCACTTAAACAATAGTTAGGTTTATTTTCTGGCCGTTGTGACTGTTGTCGCAAATGATGAAGCCTGACCCTGACCTGGTTATGACTCTCGTCGGTATACACCTCAATATCATCGTAATTAACCTGGGCTGCCGGCCAAAAGCCAATCACGGCCCTGGCTTGTATACGGTTATTTTTTACCAGGTCTTCTAACATACGTTGGGCATCATTATAAAGATTTGTGGCTGCCTCACCGACCACTTCATCATCAAGAATTTTGGGAAACTTTCCAGCCAAATCCCAGGTAATAAAAAAGGGGGTCCAGTCGATATAATCCAGCAAATTTTCCAGTGGGTAGTTCTCAAAAACCTTTGTACCAGTGAAGATTGGTTTGGGAGGGGTATAATTTTTCCAGTCAGGTTGAAAGCGATTATCTACCGCCGCTTGATAACTGAGTAGTGAGCGTTTCTTTTGACGATTGGCATAACGGTCACGAATGGTTTCATACTCTGCTCTATTGCCTGTAATAAGCTCATCTTTGAGTGCTGTATTAACCAGTTTACTGGCAACACCTACACTACGGGAGGCATCACTGACATAAATGGCCAGATCATTCTGGTATTGAGGCTCAATCTTAACCGCAGTATGGGCTTTAGAGGTGGTTGCTCCACCAATCATCAGTGGAATGGTGAAGCCCTGGCGTTGCATTTCTGAAGCAATGTGAACCATTTCATCCAGGGAAGGGGTAATCAATCCACTTAAGCCGATAATATCAACCTGTTCTTCCTTAGCGGTTTTGAGAATGGTTTCGCAGGGAACCATTACGCCCAGGTCAATAATCTCAAAGTTATTGCAGGCAAGGACGACACCAACGATATTTTTGCCAATATCATGAACATCCCCCTTAACCGTAGCCATTAGAATCTTGCCATTAGAGCGGGCTTTACCACCTTTTTCTTTTTCAATAAATGGCACAAGATGGGCAACGGCCTGTTTCATCACCCGGGCACTTTTCACCACCTGAGGCAGAAACATTTTTCCAGCCCCAAAAAGATCGCCGACCACATTCATACCAGACATTAATGGGCCTTCAATCACTTCAATAGGGCGGTTAACCTGAAGGCGGGCAGCTTCGGTATCCTCAAGAATATAGGTGGTAATGCCTTTCACCAGAGCATGTTCCAGTCTCTTTTCTACTGGTTCGTTACGCCAGGCATGATCATCCGATGATTCTTCCTGGTTACCATCACTGCGATATTGCTCAGCGATAGCCAGTAAATCTTCTGTTGCCGATGAGGATTGATTAAGAATAACCGCTTCAACACTCAGACGCAGTTGTTCAGGAATATCTTCATAGATAGCCAGTTGCCCGGCATTAACAATCCCCATAGTGAGGCCGGATTTTATTGCATGGTAAAGAAATACAGCATGGATAGCTTCCCTGACAGGATTATTCCCCCGAAAAGAAAAAGAGACATTACTCACCCCTCCTGAAACCATGGCATGGGGTAAGTTCTCATGAATAAAGCGGGTGGCATTAATAAAATCTACGGCATAGTTATTGTGTTCTTCTATCCCTGTGGCTACAGCAAAGATGTTGGGATCAAAAATAATATCTTCTGCAGGAAAGCCAATGTCATCAACCAGAATATGGTATGAACGCTGGCATATTTCTATTTTTCGGGCTTCTGTATCTGCCTGGCCTTGCTCATCGAAAGCCATCACAACAACAGCTGCACCGTAGTTTTTACACTGTAAGGCCTGTTCTTTAAATTGTGTTTCTCCCTCCTTAAGACTGATTGAATTGACAATGCCTTTGCCTTGAATGCACTGTAAGCCGGCTTCAATAACTTCCCATTTCGATGAATCCACCATAATTGGAACTTTAGAAATATCCGGTTCAGAGGCAACCAGATTCAAAAAAGTCACCATGGCCTGCCGGGCATCCAGCATTCCTTCATCCATATTAATATCAATAACCTGAGCGCCGTTTTCTACCTGGGTTCTGGCGACATCCAGTGCTGTATCGTAATCCTCATTAATAATTAATTTCTTGAAGCGGGCAGAGCCGGTGACATTACAGCGTTCACCAACATTAACAAATAATGATTCACTTTTGATATTAAAGGGTTCCAGCCCGCTTAAACGACAGGCAGGACTAATTTCAGGGACTTCCCTTGGAGTAATAGAAGCCATTCGATCAGCGATGGTTCTGATATGTTCCGGTGTAGTACCACAGCAACCACCAATAATATTAATCAGACCTGACTGGGCAAATTCTTCAATAATGTCAGCCATCTGCTGAGGTGTCTGGTCATATTCGCCAAAAGCATTAGGTAATCCCGCATTGGGGTGGGCACTGATAAAGGTATCAGCCAGTCCGGATAATTCTTCAAGATAAGGTCGAAGTTCACTGGCACCAAGAGCGCAGTTTAAACCGATGGAAATAGGGGAAGCATGCTTGACAGAATTCCAGAAAGCTTCGGTGGTTTGTCCTGAGAGCGTACGACCTGAGGCATCTGTAATCGTCCCCGAAATCATAATGGGTAACCGGTAGCCGAACTGATCAAAGAGGTGATTTACACTATAGATGGCGGCTTTGGCATTTAAGGTGTCGAAGATGGTTTCAATCAGAATGATATCGACTCCACCATCGATCAGGGCTAGGGTTGCTTCTTCATAAGCGGCAACCAGCTCACTAAAGGAAGTATTACGAAAGCCGGGATTATTAACATCCGGTGAAATCGAGGCGGTTCTATTGGTAGGTCCAAGCACGCCGGCAACGAAGCGAGGCTTGTCTGGCGTTTTAGCAGAAAATAGATCAGCGGCTTGTCTGGCTAGTCTTGCTGCCTCCCTGTTTATCTCAGGAACCAGCGATTCCATATTATAGTCAGCCATGGCGATAGCGGTAGCATTAAAGGTATTGGTCTCGATAATATCCGCACCGGCTTCAAGGTACTCTTTATGGATATCACTGATAATGGCCGGCTGGGTCAGGCAGAGCAGGTCATTATTGCCTTTAACGTCACAGTCGTGGTGACTGAAGCGTGTTCCTCGATAGTCATTTTCGTTCAGCTTGTAGCCTTGAATCATTGTGCCCATGGCGCCATCAAGGATCAGAATGTTTTTTTTTAGCCACCGCTTAAGAGATTGGGTGCGCTTCGAGATTGCTATGGGTGTATCGCTACAAGGCATAAACTGCTGATTCCTGCTTTATCATTGTGATTTATAAGGAGCATGGTATCAGATATAACATGAATGATGTTTAGTCACTGACTGTCTGAGTCTACCCTCCAGTAGCTGGTGTATCTATTTTGGTTGTTTTTTAAACTGAATGCATAAAGCCACTTGCCATTTAGCAATGCTACCTCAAAAATGTCCCTTTTCTCTGCTTGGCTATATGCTTTGTATAGGAGCATGTTTTTACAGCGCTGATTTTTTTTACCTGCTTCTTTAAATGATGATTTTATTATATACACCCCCTTGTCAATTGAGGTGCCAAAGAGTGCCTTTGATAAATACAGTAAGATACGAAGTACTAACCCTCCTTCTTCGTCAGTAATGCCTATCATTTGTTCTTCGACAAAAAATGTTGCACCATTTTCATCGAGTCTGGACAGTTGCTGCTCGCCATAAAATATGGCTAGATGGCTTTCTGGATATCCTACATCAATGAGGCAGTAAGGAGTGTCTACTAACATCGATAAAGTAACCGGTTTTTCCTCAAATTTGACCAACTCTTTTGTATACTGCCTGCATATTTGACAATATTTAACATTACTTGTTATGACAGGTGCATCCCGGAGTGATTCTGCGATAACTTTGGGATAATCACACATACAGACATTCGGAGTGGTGGTTTCTGGTGCTATGCCTATCAGCCGGCGTCCGCTGCCATTAGACATTGATATTGATTTACAATCATTGACTGCTTCCTGTTTTGATAAAGTGGGCAGGGACACAGGGTTAATAGCCACATTGATTGAATTAGTAGTGTGATATACTTTGATTTCAGCCAGATAATTTTGAGGTACAGGGCATGTAGGGTGATAAGGGGTATTGACTCCATCCTTGCCTTGTAAATTAACAGTTTCACCAAGCCTGCCTGCAAAGGCTTTGAATTGTTGTTTTTCTATACACGGAAAGACTTCACTAGATACGCTGCCAAAGATCAAATTGTTTGACTCTGATTTCATAATAGGAGCTATCCAGAGCAAAAAGAATATTGCCATGAAATAGAAAAAAGAACCCATATAGATTGGCTGTACCCAACAATCTTCACGATAGAGTTTATATAGACTCTATCGTGAGAGTTTGCCTAGGTTATACCGTTTGAGGGTGATGAGCTGATGTATTATGGCTCCTGAACAGGCACAGGGTTGATAGTATTACGGCAGCTAAAGTCACAGTTGCCAGAGAAGTGGTGCCTGCCTCTGGCAGCCATCCCACCAGACTGCTTATGAGGGTAGCCAGTAACATTTCAATAAAGAATATCAGGCCGGATGCCGTACCAATATAATCTTTCATATGCTCTGTTGCCCGGGCCTGACAGATGGGCATATAGATGCCAAGACCCAGTTCATAGATGACAATACCTGCTATATAGCCAATCACTGACTGCCCCTCGGTCATATAGCCCGTAACCAGGGATACCAGGGTTCCCAAAATTAATAGTCCGCCCGATAATCTGAGGCAACCGGCACGACTCAGTTTAGTGTTAAGTTTTGGCGCATAAGCTGCACTGACCATATAAGAAGCAATGGCTATGGCAAATAACATTCCGTAATGTTTTGGGGTAACACCCAGCTGGTCAATAATAACGAAAGGGGCACCGGCTACAAAAACAAAGGCTCCAGCAAAAGCAGCTCCAGCGGCGATGGTGAATCGAAGATAGCGCCAGTCTGTTAAGACTTTTCCGTATCCGGATAAAATACCTGATTGTTTCTGCTGTTGGGGTTGGTGGCGTTCAGGGAGTGTTTGCAGGGCTAGCATTGCAATAATGGCCATCAGTGCCATAGCCGCAAAGCTATATTGCCAGCCTGCATATTCCTGGATAAATCCCCCGGCTATGGGAGCCAGCATAGGCGCTATGGTCAAACAGCCACCGATATAGGCCAGCATCCGGACTTCCATCTGGTCGCTGTAATAATCACGGGCTATGGTTCTGGCAATGGCGGTACCAAAGCAACCAAATACCGCCTGGGCAAAGCGCGCTGCAATAAAGGCATAGATACTTTGTGTATATAGAGTGGTGAGTGTTGCCAGGAGGTATAGGCTATATCCCAGCATTAACGTCTTTTTGCGTCCAAGCCTGTCCGCCAGGGGACCACAAATTAGCATGGAAATAGAGAAGCCCAGCATAAAAATGCCTACACTCCACTGGGCTGTTCCGTTATCGGTGGAAAAATACCGGGTAATGGCGGGTAGGGAAGGGGTGAATATATCAATGGATACAGGGCCTACCACAGCAAAGAGCGTCAGTATAACCAGTATGGTCGCAGGGTGTTTTTCTGGAATCAGGTGTTGCATGATGATTTTCTGGGAAATTATAGGCGCAAGCAGTTGGGTTTCTTGCTATCTGGCTAGGGGCTGAGCACACGAGCAAACGTCAACAGCCCCTAATAAAAATAGCCGGAGGATGATTGAAGAAACAGCTCTATTCAATCAGTGTTTATGCTGATTCGTTTAAATTGATAGCTATTTAATAGCTGACTTATTTGCTTGGGATTTGATGAAGGCCAAGGATCGCTTAGAATAGCCTCATAAATTATGTAAGGAGTTATTGCATTGAATATTACGTTTACGAAAGCGGCACAAACCTATCTTGCCCAGCTTCTGAAAAAACAGGATGCAGAAGGTATCGGGGTAAGACTGTTTGTTAGCCAGCCAGGAACTCCTTATGCGGAAACCTGCCTTGCATATTGCAAGCCGGGAGAAGAAAAGGAAGGGGATTTCAAGTTGGAGCTGGAGCTTTTTAGCTGTCATGTTGAGGCAGCCAGTGAGCTTTATCTGGAAGATGCTGTTGTAGATTTTGCCGAAGATAAACTGGGAGGCCAGTTAACCATAAAGGCACCTAATGCCAAAGTACCCCAGGTTAATGAAGACAGTCCTCTTGATGAACGGATTAACTATGTTTTACAAACAGAAGTCAATCCGGGGCTTGCTTCCCATGGGGGAGTGGTATCCCTGGTGGAAATTGATGACGCCGTTGCCGTATTACAATTTGGTGGCGGATGTCAGGGCTGCGGTATGGTGGATATGACCTTAAAAGATGGCGTTGAGCGAACCCTGCTTGAGCGAATCCCGGAACTAAATGGTGTTCGTGATGTGACAGACCATACAGTAAGAGAGAACGCATACTTTAAGTAAGCAAAAAATGCCCGGATGCTCCATTGTTCAGGGCATCCAGGCATATTAATTAATATGATTTTATCCAATCATATTAATTAAAAAATACAAACAAAAAAACAGAATTTCCTCCCAGCTAATCAGTTAGCATAAAACCCTGTACGACTTGTACATTTTAAAAATATCATTGGGCAAAATATCCCTGGATTGCAAAAAAGCGAAAATATTTATCAAAACTATAGTACTTCCACTTATGAGGGGATAATATAGTATGACTTGATGAAACTAATGGTGTATTTTACTCCGCCTCATGCAATAAGCAGACACATTTTTCAGACATTCACGGTGTTTTTAAACAACATCTTTAGCCATATTGAAGGAAAAGTGAAGCGCTACAAACAGACCATTTTATCCAACTTCTTTATGACACAGGATGGTCCCAAACCTAATCACCTCGTCGAAGCAAACCTGGATATCGAATCAAGGAGTGATATCACTTTATGTACTGAAATACTTAAAGGTGTCCATGGTTTTCATGTACTGACCAATGACCTGTTAACATCCGTATGTCCTATCTGTACGGCAATTCTGATTCGCCGCATCAATAATATGCCTCAGGATAGTAAGCCGGTTACAGTAACAAACCAAAAAGCAGTGGAAAGTAAAGCTCAACTGTCACTCTATCTATCTGATGAACGTGGAAAAAGAGAAAAAAACAGAAAGGAAAAAACATTCAAGCAATTTGAACTCATACTTTAACTCGGCGTTAAAATACACAGATGAACGCCGAGTTGACCATTATCCTCTACGGTTTGGCAGAACATCTCTAAGTTTGTTAGTCATATCCCTTAAAATTTCTTCAGTAGTATCCCAGTCAATACAGGCATCCGTGACCGAAACGCCATATTTCATCTTATCCGGGGCTGTAATTTTCTGACTTCCCCAGCAAAGGTTGCTTTCCAGCATCAAGCCAACAATAGATCGGTTCCCTTCAATAATTTGATGGGTAATATTCTCCAGTACCAGAGGCTGCAAGGCAGGATCCTTATTAGAGTTTGCATGGGAGCAATCAATCATTATATTGGGTTTTATCCCTACATCAGACAAAATTTTCTCACACAACGCAACATTCACTGAATCATAATTAGGTCTGTTACTTCCTCCTCTCAACACAACATGGCCATATTTATTACCCTGCGTATGCGTCACAGCAACCTGACCTTTTCCGTTTAATCCTAAAAAACGATGAGGGCTTGAAACAGACTGCAAGGCATTCATAGCGACATCAAGACTTCCGTCAGTCCCGTTTTTAAATCCAACAGCTGATGAAAGCCCACTGGCCATTTCGCGATGAGTCTGGGATTCTGTCGTTCTGGCACCAATAGCCGACCAGGAAATGAGATCCTGCAAATATTGCGGTGTAACAGGATCCAGAGCCTCTGTTGCAGTAGGAAGTCCCATTTCCGCAATATCCAGTAACAACCGGCGACTAATATGCAGGCCTTCCTCTATTTTAAAGGAGTCATCCATATAAGGATCATTAATTAACCCCTTCCAACCCACGGTGGTTCGTGGTTTCTCAAAATAAACACGCATAACCAGGAGCAAAGTGTCCTTCAACTCCTCACTCAACCGTTTTAATCTTCCCGCATACTCTATTGCAGCCCCTACATCATGTATAGAACAGGGTCCAACCACAACAAATACTCTGTGATCATCACCATCAAGAATACGCTGGATAGTATTACGGCCAGCAGATACAGTGTATGCTGCCTTTTCACTGGCTGGCATTTCTTTCTTTAGTATTTCAGGGGTTACCAGAACATCCTGAGACTTTATATTAAGATTTTCGATAGGAAGCATGACTAAAAACTGGAATTAACTAATTATCTTTAACATCAGGTCAACATAGAAAATACTATTAAAAGGCATTTCTATCCACTCCAGATGCCAGAGGTTTGCCATAACCCCTTCACTCTAATCCAATTAAAGACAAACCTGCAACTAAAATATAAAACCAAGGCATGTTGTAAGTATCGAGCTATAATAATCTCTCCCTGAAAATACAAATTTCAACAGGTAACCAGTCGCTATGGTTGAAGAAATAAGTCCAAGGCATAACGTATCTTATAGTTCCCCATTGAGAGCCTCTTACAAGTGATAAACATACACTCCATTGCACTTTGTCAGTGCGGTACATACCTGGCCAATACCCATGGTTATATATTCCGGAAAACCAAATGGTAAAAGGAGTAAATATCAAAAATCCATCTCCTGTGACAGTCATTCCCATATCAAAATTCACATAAATACTTGCAGCAATGTCGAGCATTATGTACATAAAATATGGTCTAAAGTTATAAATAGCTCAGGCGATGTTTGAAATCATGATTAAAGATAAATGATTTTCTGGCAACTGTAGCGACCACCATCTATTCTTAAAAAGAATTTATTAATATGTTTTTATGTCATGCAGTGCTAAAAATACCTGTTGCTCTGCTATTGCGTACTGTAAATACATAGCTAGCCCCACCGGAGGCCATCAATGAAGCTGCAACAACTGCGCTATATCTGGGAGGTCGCCCACCATGACCTTAATGTATCAGCTACGGCGCAGAGTCTTTACACTTCTCAGCCTGGCATCAGTAAACAGATCAGGCTCCTGGAAGATGAACTGGGCGTCGAGGTTTTCTCCCGAAGCGGAAAACATCTCACAAGAATTACCCCTGCCGGGGAAAAAATCATTGAAACTGCAGGTGAAATTCTCAGGAAAGTAGAAAGTATCAAACAGGTGGCTCAAGAGTTCAGCGATGAAAAGAAAGGTAGCCTGTCAATAGCCACTACCCATACCCAGGCTCGATATGCCTTACCTGCCGTCATCAATAAATTTATTGCGCAATACCCGGATGTTGCCCTGCACATGCACCAGGGAACTCCCATACAAATTGCAGAAATGGCAGCAGATGGATCCGTTGACTTCGCCATTGCAACAGAGGCACTGGAACTGTTCAACGATCTGGTGATGATGCCCTGTTATCGCTGGAACCGCTGTATTCTGGTGCCACGGGATCATCCTTTAACCCAGGTATCACAGTTAACCCTTCAAGATGTTGCCCGTTTTCCCCTGGTGACCTATATTTTTGGATTTACAGGACGGTCTAAACTAGATGAGGCCTTTATGAATGAAGGGCTTTCGCCACGGGTTGTATTCACTGCTGCCGATGCTGACGTTATCAAAACCTATGTAAGACTGAATCTGGGCGTGGGAATTGTTGCCAAAATGGCATATGACCCGAAACTGGACTCAGATCTTGTCCCCCTTAATGCAGATCACCTGTTTGAGCCCAGTGTCACTAAAATCGGTTTTCGCAGAGGTACTTTTCTACGAGGGTTTATGTACGACTTTATAGAGCAGTTTGCTCCTCACCTTTCCAAGGATATTATTCAGGATGCAATTGCACGGCACAACAAAATAGAAATTGAAGAGCTTTTTTCAAATATTCAGCTACCTACTCACTGAGCACAGCCTCATCTTTCAGGATTGATAATAAACCCATAGACTGCTGGCGGTTATCTTTGTTGCTCTTTAATAAAGAAGGTACTTTATACCCTGAGACAATCAGCCAGCATAATTCCTTCGCTGACTGGATAACTTTCACTCTTCATTATTCAACACATTCACGGCTTCCCATTTGCTCTAACGCCTGCATCAAATTAGATACTTTTGTAACTGATTCCTGATATTCCAACTGACAATCAGATTCGGCAACAATGGCACCACCTCCCCAGCAATGCAGCCGGTCACCATTATCAACCAGTGATCGTATGGCTATGTTAGTATCTAAACGTCCGTTGCAGCTGATATAACCGATAGAGCCACAATAAACAGATCGAGCGCCAGGCTCCAGTTCCCGGATTATTTCCATGGATCGAATCTTCGGAGCTCCCGTAATCGATCCTCCCGGAAAGACGCTGGCCATTAACTCAAAGACACAGGTTTCTGGAGATAAAGTACCCGTCACGGAACTCACCAAGTGATGGACATTGGCATAGCTTTCCAGGGCAAAAAGCCGTGGAACCTTGATAGAACCCGTTTGACAGACCTTACCAAGATCATTACGCAGCAGGTCAACGATCATCAGGTTCTCGGATTTATCTTTTTCGCTATTTTGCAAAACATTGGCATTGGTAATGTCTTCCTCTGGTGTTGCCCCTCTGGCAATGGTTCCTTTGATGGGAAAGGTTTCCACATGACGGTCTGTCACCCGAATAAATCGCTCCGGGGAATGACTCAATATAGACAGACCGGGATAAGCCAAATAGGCAGAATAGGGCGCAGGACTTACCTGCCTTAAATGCTGATAGGCAAGCCAGCTATTTCCAGAGTAAGGTGCAGTAAATTCCTGGGTTAGGTTAACCTCATAGCAATCCCCGGCAACGATATAGTCCTGTATACGGGAAAAAGCCTGCTGGTATTGGTCATAATTGATAGAGGCAGAAAACTTTTCTTCCAGAGAGAACGCTTCTGCACAGGGTTCCACTGGAATTTTCAATGCATTGATGATGGTAGTATACGTTTTCTGATCAATATCAGGATGAAAAACCAGCGTAGTTTTTTTTTGTTGGTGATCCGTTACCAATGCCCACCAGAACAGTCCAACACACATCAGAGGGCTGTTATTATCCGCTCTTTTTTTTATTTTCTCCGGTTCAAGAACTGTCCCTAATTCATAGGCCCAAAAGCCCAATAAACCGCCAGTAAACGGAAGGTCATCATTTGCCACCGGTGGCAGTGTTTCAAACAGTTCTGATAAAATATCAAATGGATTAGCACTGTATCTCCGTTTTTCATCACCACCCGCTAACCGGCTATCCCAGACTACTTCGCCCTCAGCCGTCACG
The DNA here is from genome assembly GCF_025643335.1 of Endozoicomonas sp. Mp262. Taxonomy (NCBI): domain Bacteria; kingdom Pseudomonadati; phylum Pseudomonadota; class Gammaproteobacteria; order Oceanospirillales; family Endozoicomonadaceae; genus Endozoicomonas; species Endozoicomonas sp. Mp262. Next base: position 3,844,678 of record NZ_CP092489.1, read on the forward strand.
GTGATTACATCGGAAGGCTCTGCAGTAATAATATCGAAACGGCCATTTTCACTATCATGAGCCATAGCACAACTATCAAGATAGCTGGCCAGTGGCATGTGCCTGAAATATTCAAAATACTGGCTGGAATCTTCCCGATAATCCAGTTGGTGTAAATCCAGTTTCTTCATGAGAACTCCGGCGAAAAAAATGCGTTCAATTCTAACTGGAGCACAAGGGGATCACCATGCCGAAACCGGCAATATCATTGAATAAAGCTTTTAAACGACAAAGTATGAAATTAAACTGGTAACCAACGGGGCTCAGACATTATGTTAATAGCGCTCATGAGATGAACAATTGACATAAGCTAAAAATAATTACCCCAGGAGAAATAGATATGCCATTGACACCGGGCACACGATTTCGAAAGGCCGTAAGCAATAACAAGCCCTTACAAATCGTCGGTACCATCAATGCTTACTGTGCCATCCTGGCAGAACGTCAGGGACACCAGGCTATTTACCTTTCAGGTGCAGGTGTGGCAAATGCCTCCTATGGTTTACCGGATCTTGGTGTAACCAATCTCAATGATGTATTGACCGATGTTGCCCGAATTACTTCTATAACCCAACTTCCGCTACTGGTGGATGTTGATACCGGGTGGGGAGGTGTTTTTAACATCACCCGAACTATCAAGGAAATGATCCGGGCAGGGGCGGCTGCCATTCATATTGAAGACCAGGTTGCCCAAAAACGCTGTGGTCATCGCCCTAATAAGGCCATTGTCGATAAATTTGAAATGGCAGACCGAATAAAAGCCGCTGTTGATGCCAGAACGGATGACACCTTTGTCATTATGGCCAGAACAGATGCTCTTGCTGCCGAAGGGATAGAGGCGGCCATTGAGCGGGCCCAACTTTGTATTGATGCCGGTGCCGACATGATTTTTCCGGAGGCCGTAAGGTCCCTGGATGAATACCAGCAATTTAGCCAGGCCCTGAGGGTTCCTGTTCTTGCCAATATCACAGAATTTTCCAACCAAACCCCTTTGTTTGAGTGTCATGAGCTTGCAGATGCAGGTGTTGATATGGTGCTCTATCCTTTAACCGCCTTCAGAGCCATGTCTAAAGCAGCGGAACAGATTTATCACACCCTTGCTAAAGAAGGGCATCAAAAGACTGTGCTAAAACATATGCAAACCCGGGAAGAGTTGTATGAGTGTTTAAATTATTATACCTATGAACAAAAAATTGATGAATTGTATGAAAAATAATAACTAAAAATAAATCCTGCCTGATAATAAGTAGAACATGGAGTAACTATGGTTGATAAAAAGCTGAGTGGTGCCGGCCTGCGGGGACAAAGTGCCGGTGAGACAAAACTGTGCACTGTAGGCAAATCCGGGACGGGGTTAACCTATTGTGGCTATGATATTACCGAACTGGCTGAACATGCCTGCTTTGAAGAAGTGGCCTGGCTACTATTCCATGGAGAGCTGCCTACGGCCACTGAACTTACCGAGTATCAGTCCAGACTCAAATCCCTGAGAAAACTCCCTGATCCATTAAAACGCTGTCTGGAAGAAATACCAGCCCAGGCTCACCCAATGGACGTACTTAGAACAGGATGTTCTATCCTCGGTAATCTTGAACCCGAGACAGATTTTAATCAGCAGCAATCTGTTAGCAACCGTTTAATCAGCCTATTACCGTCCATGTTACTGTATTGGTATCGCTACAGCCATGATGTGGTAAGAATTGAAACCGAAACAGATGATTTGTCGGTTGCCGGGCATTTCTTACATATGCTTCATGGAAAACCTCCATCAGATGAACATCGCCGCTGCCTGGATATCTCCCTCATCCTTTACGCAGAGCATGAGTTTAATGCCTCAACGTTTACTGCCAGAGTTTGTGCTTCCACTCTATCGGATATGCATTCCTGTATAACCGGGGCCATAGGTTCACTCAGGGGGCCGCTTCATGGTGGCGCCAATGAGGCAGCCATGGAGTTAATTCAACAGTATCAGGGGCCAGATGATGCGGTTAACGCGGTACGCAATCTTCTCAAAAACAAAGAAAAAATTATGGGCTTTGGGCACGCCGTTTACAGGGAGTCAGACCCAAGAAATGCCATCATCAAGGAATGGTCCAGAAAACTATCGGAAGCTGCTGATGATAAAAAACTTTTCAGTATTTCAGAAGCCATTGAAAAACTGATGTGGGATGAAAAGAAACTGTTTGCCAATGCCGACTTTTTCCATGCTTCTGCCTATCACTATATGGGTATTCCTACCAAGCTGTTTACGCCTATTTTTGTCTGTTCAAGGGTGTCCGGGTGGGCTGCACATGTCATGGAACAACGATCTAACAACCGAATTATTCGTCCCTCAGCAGATTATATAGGATCACCTGCCCGATCATGGACACCACTGGATAGCCGGGGATAAAAATAAATTACAGTTAGGAAGTCGTTCTATGAATACTAATGTTGACCTGAATAATCGACCGGATTACGACCAGGTTATTCAGGATATTGCAGATTATGTCCTGAATTTTAATACTCCTTCAAGGGAAGCCTTGAACACAGCCCGCTACTGTTTAATGGATACCCTGGGTTGTGGCCTGCTTGCCCTTAAATTTCCAGAGTGCACCAAGCTGCTCGGCCCTGTTGTTGAAGATACTATTGTGCCCAATGGTGCAAGGGTTCCTGGAACCCGTCTAAGGCTCGACCCCGTCAAAGCTGCATGGGATATTGGCTGCCTTGTCCGCTGGCTCGACTATAACGATACCTGGCTGGCCGCTGAGTGGGGGCATCCCTCGGATAATCTTGGGGGCATTTTAGCGGTTGCTGATTATCTATCCCAAAAAAACATAACTCAGGGAAAAACACCTTTAACCATGAGAGATGTTCTTGAAGCCATGATTATGGCCCATGAAATTCAGGGCTGCCTGGCACTGGAAAATTCTTTTAACAGGGTGGGTCTGGACCATGTGGTACTGGTAAAAGCTGCCTCTACGGCAGTGGTAGCAAAACTGAAAGGCGCCTCAAGAGAACAAATGCTGTCAGCCCTTTCCCATGCCTGGGTGGACGGACAAAGTTTAAGAACCTACCGGCATGCCCCCAACGCCGGCTCAAGAAAAAGTTGGGCTGCCGGGGATGCCACATCACGGGCAGTGCAACTGGTTGATATCGCCATGCGGGGAGAAATGGGAATACCGGGTGTTCTGACTGCGCCTCAGTGGGGCTTCTATGATGTACTGTTTTCAAAAACCAATAAAGACCAGGCTATTAAAAAAGAAGAAGATCAACAGTTCAAGTTCCAGCGCCAATATGGAAACTATGTGATGGAAAATATACTGTTCAAGATTTCCTTCCCTGCGGAATTTCATGCGCAAACAGCCTGTGAGGCGGCGGTATCTTTACATCATGAAATAAAAGGTCAATTAGAAGACATTGAACGAATTGAATTGACCACTCATGAATCGGCCATCCGGATTATCTCTAAATCAGGTGCTCTGGCCAATGCTGCTGACCGAGACCACTGTCTTCAATATATGGCGGCGGTGCCACTGCTCTTTGGAACACTGAAAGCCGAGCATTATGATGACAGTTTTCATCAGCAACATCCGGCAATAGATCAGTTGCGTGAGAAAATGGTTGTTATAGAAGAACCCCGCTATACCCGGGATTACCTTGATCCTGAAAAACGCTCTATTGCTAATGCCATCCAGGTATTTTTCAAGGACGGCAGTAGTACTAAAAAAGTGGAAGTGGAATATCCGGTAGGCCACAGGCGTCGTCGGCAAGCAGGGATTCCCCTGTTAGAGAAAAAATTTAGGCAGAATCTATCAACCTGCTTTCCTGCCAGTCAGTCAGAGCAAATCTACAATACTCTCAATCATCAGGAGGAACTTGAGTCAATGGCCGTCAATGAATTTATGAACCTTATGTCACGATAAAAGAATGGCTACATAAATAAAGAACGACTGCCCCTCATTCCTAGCGTCTCGCTGGGAATGAGGGCGGGTATTCCAATGACTATATCGTTAAAGTGTCCGATGGGTATAAAACTTCCCCCAACAGACAGTTATTTCAAACGACGATCCAACCTGGCTAATGCCATAATTCGGGTGGCAATTTCCTCCACTGAGTACTCAGTTGTGTTGATATAGTTAATACGCTCTGTTTGATAGAGATGTTCGATTGAACGTACCTCGTATTGGCACTGCCTACCGGATGAATAACGACTATCCGGCTTTCGCTCATTCCTGATATTTGCCAGGCGATCCGGATCAATAGTGAGCCCAAATAGCCGGGGTCGATAAGTGGACAACGTTTTAGGTAAACGAACGCCTTCTTCCAGATCCTCTTCTGTAATTGGGTAGTTCGCAGCAAAAATACCAAACTGAAGGCCCAGATAAATACAGGTTGGTGTTTTTCCTGAGCGCGACGCCCCCAGTAAAATAATATCAGCTTTATCATAATGCCGGGTTTTGGCCCCGTCATCGTTGTCCAATGCAAATTGAACCGCTTCAATACGGCGATGATAGGATTCACTGGAGCACGTTGACCGTTTTTGTCCTATACGGTTAAGGGCGTGCAAACCTATCTCTTTCTCAAGTCCGGGCATAAAAGTAGCAAACAGATCCACTGTATAGGCTATGCATTCGCTCAGTACACTTCTCACTTCATCATCCACTACCGTCATAAAAACAATAGGAGAAGCTGAATCTCCAGCTATAGTGGACTGAATCAATGCTAAAGCTTCCGATGCCTTTTGCCGGTCATTCACATAGGGCAGGGTGGTATGTCGAAATGTCATTCCTTCAAACTGAGCCAGCAGGCTCTGACCAAAAGACTCTGCCGTAATACCTGTGCCATCAGACACAAAAAACACATTTCTTTGCATAAATTAATCCAAAGGGGCTGTATATCACTATCAAACAAATGTTAACATGCGACAACATAAATTATCACCGTTATCCAGGATTTACTTAGCTATCTGCTGATGGGAGACTGATAGTGAACGATTACGTTATACCGCTGAACCAGCTTACCGCAAAGGACATTAATCAAGTGGGCGGAAAAAATGCCTCGCTTGGTGAAATGCTGGGACAGTTAACCAATGTCGGCGTTCATGTGCCTGATGGTTTCGCTACCACAGCGGAAGCCTACTGGGATTTTCTTCAGTCCGGTGGATTATACGAACGAATTCACCAGCAACTGGATGGCCTGGATATTAATGATATCCATGCGTTAGTGACGGCAGGGCGAACCATTCGCTCCTGGATTATGAAAGAACCCTTCAGGCCTGAGTTTGAACAGGCCATTATTCAGGGTTACAGGCAATTATGCATTGATCAGGCTGACCTGGCCGTAGCAGTCAGGTCTTCAGCAACTGCCGAGGATCTACCGGATGCCTCTTTTGCCGGTCAGCAGGAAACCTTCCTGAATATCAGGGGGGAACAGAATGTATTGAGGGCTGTACGGGAGGTCTTCGCCTCCCTTTTTAATGACCGCGCCATAGCCTATCGAGTCCATCAGGGGTTTGACCATCGACAGGTGGCGCTTTCTGCGGGAATCCAGAGAATGGTGCGCAGCGAGACCGGAGCTTCTGGGGTTATGTTTACTCTGGATACCGAGTCCGGGTTTAAGGATGCCATCTTTATTACATCATCATTCGGACTGGGAGAAACCGTTGTTCAAGGCGCTGTAAACCCTGATGAATTCTATGTCTACAAGCCCGGTGTAAAACAACAGCGGCCAGCTATCTTGCGCAGAACCCTGGGCAGTAAGGCGATCAAGATGATTTACAGTGGTGATGGCGCAGCAGGGCGATCCGTAGAAACCGTCGATGTTGATGTAGAAGAACGGCAGAAGTTTTCTATTAGCGATCAGGAAGCTTACGAACTGGCAAGACAAGCCATAGCCATAGAAGACCACTATGGTTGCCCCATGGATATTGAGTGGGCCAAAGATGGTGACGATGGCCAGCTCTATATTGTACAGGCAAGACCTGAAACGGTTCAAAGCCAATCCAGCGGAAAAATTCTGGAGCGCTACCATCTGCTGGAAAAAGGAGAGATCCTGGCAGAAGGACGAAGTATTGGTCAGCGCATTGGCCAGGGGCAGGTCAAACTGATCCGTGATGTGGAAGAAATGGACAGGGTTCAGGAAGGTGATGTGCTTGTTACCGATATGACTGACCCGGATTGGGAACCTGTCATGCAAAGGGCTGCTGCCATTGTGACCAATAGGGGAGGACGAACCTGCCATGCGGCCATTATTGCCCGTGAATTGGGTATACCCGCCGTAGTAGGCTGTGGCAATGCAACAGAGTTACTGACTGATAACCAACCTGTGACAGTATCCTGCTCAGAAGGGGATACCGGTTTTATTTACAAGGGACTTCTTGGCTTCCAAAAGCAGGTTCGGGATCTCGAAAAGCTGCCAGAGCTACCCTTTGAAATAATGATGAATGTTGCGAACCCTGACCGGGCCTTTAATTTCTCCCAGATGCCAAATGCCGGAGTAGGACTCGCCAGGGTCGAATTTATTATTAATAAAATGATTGGTGTGCATCCTAAGGCCCTACTGAACTTTGATACATTGCCTGTTGAGTTACAACGTCAGATATCTGAGCGAATAGTTGGGTATTCTAACCCGGTTGATTTCTATATTGAAAAGCTCGTAGAAGGGGTTGCGACTATCGCCGCAGCCTTTGCCCCGAAAAAAGTCATTGTCCGTCTGTCCGACTTTAAATCCAATGAATATGCCAACCTTCTGGGTGGTCAACGGTTTGAACCCGATGAAGAAAACCCCATGATTGGTTTCAGGGGAGCTTCCCGTTATATTGATGAAAGTTTCAGGGCATGCTTTGAGCTTGAGTGCCGGGCCATGAAAAAAGTAAGGGATGAATTAGGACTGACTAATGTTCAGTTGATGATTCCCTTTGTCAGGACACCGGATGAAGCGCGGCAGGTGGTAGACATTATGGAAAGTTTTGGTTTGCGCCGCGGAGAAAACGGACTAAAACTGATTATGATGTGTGAGCTGCCTTCAAATGCACTAATAGCTGAAGACTTTCTTCAATATTTTGACGGATTTTCCATAGGCTCTAACGACATGACTCAGCTAACCCTGGGGCTTGATCGTGACTCTGGCCTGATTGCCAATTTATTCGATGAGCGCAATGATGCAGTTAAAGCATTGCTGTCCATGGCAATCAGTGCCTGCAAAAAACAAGGGAAGTACATTGGAATTTGTGGGCAGGGACCTAGTGATCACCCTGACTTTGCCCGCTGGTTAATGGAAGAGGGAATTGATACTGTCTCCCTTAACCCTGACTCAGTTATTGAGACCTGGCTCTATCTATCCGGGCAATAGTAAACCAATAGGAAGGTGGTGTCTTTGTATAATAAGGCACCGCCTGAATATTATTGAAATTTATCTCGGCGCACTGGCTATCCTATCCTTAGCGCATCGGTAGATACATTAAGCTCGAGGGGCAATGTTACCTGCTATTTTTTAATCCGAACCATCCTGTTTTTGGTTATCGAATGGGTCACCATCCCAATTAGTGCCATAAATATATGGCAGGTTTATACGGTACGAAACTTAAGAGGCTGGAGCTCAGAGAGGTTAATTCTTTTCTTTGCCTGCCAAATTTCATAGTTATCTTGCATAGCAAGCCAGCTTTGAGGGGTACGACCCAGAACCTTAGAAAGCCTTAACGCCATTTCAGGAGAAACGGCACTTTTACCCTTTATGACCCGATTAAGGGTAGAGGCAGCAACTCCCAGCTGTTCAGCCAGATAGCGACAACTAATCCCGTATGGCTCCATATAAATGGATTCGATGAACTCCCCAGGATGTGGCGGATTGTGCATGGACATTAGTGATAATCCTCATAGTTAAGGATGTACGCATCGAGGGAAATTAGGACAGCCATAAATTTTACAATAAATTTCACGCTGCAAATCAATAGTCTTTGATAAATGTGCTGTTTTTTTGGCTTGGGAGAAAACTACATTAATAAGAGAGAGGAATTATTCATGACAGGTTTGAAGCTATGCTGCCAGCCTTGATCCAGGCATAAATCAAACAGGTGGTGTTGTTTGCATAAAATTGTTTGCAGACTCAGATAAATTGACAAAATAAGACTTTAACGTTGATGTGATATGTATAAACGGCAACAGGCAGTCAATCCCCGCAGCCAGTTCCGGCCTGTTTTTAACGCATGGGCTTTCATTGCCTGTAACCGGCCTACCGCTTGATAAAAGCGGTTATTCCATCGCATAGTGTTAATCCATTCATTGGAATCAATACCAAGCCTGGAGAGAATAGGCGGGATATCATCAGCAATAGCCCCTCGTTTGTCAGCCCTGACTACTCGGCCACTCCAATCAACCAGTTCCAGATAATGCTGAAGAATAAATGGTAACGCTACCTCCGGGCTTTGTCCCTGACATCGAAAAGGCTTCAAGCTGGCAGGCTGTTTGCTGGTAGTGTTATCCGCGGCTTTCTCAATTCTCTCTTTGATAGAGGTAAAATCTGATGCCTCCGGTGTATCCGCCAGTTTTGCTCTGACGGGGTTTAAATCCACATAGGCCATACAAGTCAACAGCGCGGCTTCATCCAGTAGCGCCTGACTCTTAAACCGCCCCTCCCAGAAGCGCCCACGACACTTATCTTCTTTATTCGCTTCTCTAGCCAGGTATTCATTAAGACAGCGCATAAACCAGCTAATATCCTGAAGCCTGAACCGATACTCTTCCGCAAACTCGTCAACACGACGCATTTCTGCTTCACTCAGTCTGGCTCCCCCCAGATACCGTTGCACTATTACAGGTCCAGCGAATAATCGAGTCCAGCGTTTCAGAATATCATTCTTGTTCCAGTCATTAGCTTCCTGCGCATTGATATGCAAAACCACATGATAATGATTGGACATCACGGCATAGGCACAGACTTCAATGGCAAAAATAGCAGCCAACTCTGTCAGTCTATCCACCACCCACTGCCGACGGTGCTCATAATCTTTGCCTGAAAAATGATCCTTTCCACAGAGATAGGCACGACGCACGCACCGTGCCATACAGTGGTAGTAAGGTGTACTGTCAGGATCAATCAGGCTATTGCGGGCGCGGGTCATAGGTACTTTTGTCCAAAAGGTGAAATTTTAAAGACAAAAGAAAGATAGTTTAGTTGGTCGATAAGTCAATTTTATGGCTGTCCTGCATCCTACTGATTTTATGGCTGTCCTGCATCCTACTGCATCCTGTACGCTGCATCCTGTACTCGGCTACCCGATTAGGCGCGGACTCGGGGCAGGGAAAAATCATTGGTACCGCGCATTTATATCAATCTTCAAAGAGTGAAACTCATCATCTACTTGAGTCCAAACCTCATTTTTGAAGGATAAAATTTCACCCTGCATGTTGATCTGAATTCTACCTTCTTCTTGATGTTTGATTTCTATATTATTCGCTGAGGTGATCATAAAAGGGGAGTTTTTACCCGGTGCTTGAGAGCTAGATAGAAAAAAGTAGTAGTAATAAAATGGAACAGTTGCTCCCCCTTTGTTCACTCTATATCCTACTACCCTTGTATTTTCGCTGACTTTGTATTGAACAACTTCTTTATCAAACACAACTTCTGGTGAAGCAATATAGTAATAACCAAGAATGAAGGTAGTTGTTATAATAATTAGGCTAATAACCAGACTTTTTAGCACGCTCTATTCCTTCCTTGATCCAACGCTGATCCTCTGGATCATCGCCATATGGCTCCTTGAACCAATATGAACCCCAGCTTTCATCTGATGTTCCAGCTTGTTTTTGAGCCCAGCCTGCTGCACGTAATAGAACACTTTCAGGAATACCCGCAGCATAACCTGCGGCTCCATAGTTGTAATTTCCGAAATTCTGATATTCTCTTCCTTGTTGCTTATAATCCCATGGGCCTTTATTTTTAACTTGTTCCATAAACCAGTAATAATCCATAAGACCAGCAAATAATCCGGCTCTTTCACTAGCCTCCTTCATGTTTGCCTCAATAGAGACATTTTTTGGAGACTTTGGAGCGTTAACCGCTTCAAAAAAAGTATTTCTATTTTTTCCTGATGCTCCCACTGCTGCGTCAAAAGCTTCTGTCATTTCAGATTCTGACAACTGAGGATGCTTTTTACCAAGTGAAGTAGGTTGACGTGTTTGGGAGAAAAAAGAAGACATAAAAAACCACCTGTGACTTACTAACTAAAGCTTTTTATAGCATGAAGTAAGCATTTATCAAGAGAGCTTAACTTATTGATATAATAGAGTGATCGTTTATATGTGAAGCGCATAACGCTTGCAGCAGGGGCAGCGAACGCAGTGAGCTGTCCTATGCCTGCACTTGTTATGTTGCATTTTTGATAATTGCTGTTGCTGCTGATATAGAGTCTTTCCACTCCAAGTTTCTTTGCGGCGTTCTGTTAACTCTATGAATAATTTCTCCAGTATTACAATATTCCAAACCACCATCGGCATCAATAAAATACTGGTACATTGATATAAGATCATTCATGTTACCAAGTAACTTTCGACTATTTGTAGAGGTAAGCTCTATAGTTCTATTTTCTTGAATGATTTTGCCTATAGTCTCATTACTGAAGCCTTCTAATTTCAATAGCTGCTCTAGCCCCCAAGGGAAACCCTTTATCGTTTCTTTTGATTTTATTTTCTTGACTCCCGTAAATATAAATGAAAGTAAAGTCACCTCATTCATAAAGATGATAATTTTTCTTCTTTCTTGAGTAAAAATGTTTGTGTACCAGTTCCCAAGAGCACTATCTGAATCAGATATATCACACAAGTCTGATGTCTTAACACCCAAAAAATCTTGCACTTTTTTTGTGCATCGTAATTGAATCATGTTTATCTCAGATTTATGGTGGTAATGTTTAGCAACATAACGCTTGCATGCGGGGCGCGAACAAAGAGAGCGTCCCGCACTATGCACTTGTTAGGTGCAAGCACTAAGCAGTGAAGTGTGATTTATTCGCTAAATTCGTGAAGGTAAGAAGCTAATTTCGTAATGGTAGCAAAGTTCGATTGCTTGTGACTTTGGTCATTGACTTTAGAAAGAACTAATTCTTCGTTTACAGCAAGAAACAGCGAAATATCTCTGATACTCATCCCTTGGTCATATAAGAATTGCATATACTGAGCTTGCTCATGACCTGGCGTTTGCGTAAAAACAAAATCATTAGTTTGCACTCTAGAATCACTACTGATTTTCATGGATCATATCCATACAGTCTAAAGGAACAAAAAATATAGACCAGATATGACTATAAGCAATGAAAGCATCAGAACCTAACGCCTAGCAGCAACGGCGGGCCGGTAGGCCCGTCCAGCCCGAAGGGCGATGTTGCCTGCTATTGTTAGGTGCTTTTTGTTTACGCTGACTTGTCGGTACTCACCTTTACGTTGACTTCGGCAGGCTGTATATCTTGCAATAATTTTTGCTGCTGCTCATAAGCCTTCTCTATCATGCGGTTATGATCAAGCTTATCCCCCCACTCAGTTACAACTCCATCTGTTAGGGTGATTGTTACTCTATCGTTAGCAAGCATTTCATTATCAACAGGGGTACAGCCATAAACAACTTCTGACCAGTAGGATAGTTCTTCAACTTTTTTACCTTGATGCATTCTCACGGAGGTTCTCTTGGGTTGCCCAAGCAGTTGTATAACATCCTGCTTGGTCATAGCAAGAGATAGCTTTGATGCTTCCTGCGCATAATTAATTTTTGTCGAGGCGCACCCGACAAGCGTGAGAGAAAGGATAAGAGTAAGAATATATTTCATGAATATGTTTGTGTGTATTTATTGACAAAAATGGAAGTGTACCAAAGTACAATCAGCTTGAAACCGGGTATTTTTAGTATGAGTTATGAGCACCTAACAGCTATTAAACCTCAACCAAGTAATATTGGATATTAACCGCAACGCCCAAATATTACCCGAAAACCTTTCTTATACCCGCAAGGTGCGGTATATCACCCGTTTACTGACCCAACATAACCACCTGATAATAATAAAAAAACAACCCAATTCTCATTATCCATTTCAATATTACTCGTTTGAGTTTTTTTCATAATCCCAACATCTGTCAATAATACTGTATAAAAAAACAGTGACCAGGTATTGATATGACATTCTGCTTTATGGAAACCGTGCGTAAGACCTTACCTGTTAAGCGTTATAGCTATCAACAGAGCAGTCCCGCTGCTACTGGTTCAAGTCTTAACCAATCTGACTGCGCAGCGGCATTTTTCTGCGCCAACCCAAAACCAGGCCTGAGCGACACTCACGCTACCGCCCTACTTAGCCATTTTGAGCATATTCAGGCATCAGGGTAGTATTTATAGGGTACTTAAGTCTCATAAAAACAGCCTATCCTATCATGGAATATAAGGGATGTTATATTATCTGAAGTATTGTTATAACCACCCTGTTTAAAAGATAATATTGATTGCTAAATAGTCTGAAAATATAAAGAGATAATGGTTATTGCATTATGATTAACTTTACGACCCCTGATCTCTGTGATGAATACCCCTATGATATTTCTGTGGTGGAGCCTGGATTTAAAAACTTTGGTGGTATGGATAGGTTCTACGGCGAAATAGTGACTATTAAATGCTTCGAAGATAACTCCCTGGTTCGTGAATGGGTGGCCCAAGAGGGTACTGGCAAGGTTTTGGTTATTGATGGGGGAGGATCAATGGCCAAAGCCCTGTTGGGTGACATGCTGGCAGGTAAAGCAGTCACCAATAACTGGGCAGGCATTATTGTCTATGGTTGTATCAGGGATGTGGATGCTATTGCGGATATGACCATTGGCGTTCAGGCCTTAGGCTCTCACCCCATGAAAACGGAAAAGAAGGGGGCAGGGGAGTCCAATATAAAGGTCAGTTTTAAAGGGGCAGATTTTTCTCCGGGTCATTTTTTATACGCCGATAATAATGGTGTCGTATTGTCAAAAAAGTGTTTACTATAAATTCAATGGCAAGGTTATCACAGTAAGAAAGTAGTCAGTATAACGGATCAGCAAATGGACTGTGTAGCGAAGAAAAGGACTTCTTATGATGACAAAACTCATCTTTTTGCTATCTATTTACCTGGTTGTCAATGGTGCCAGCTATTCCCGTGACATCAATTAAATCACTGCAACAGCAAGGCTTACAGTAAATTCCAAATGGAGTGATTTCGCACAAAATAACGTCTACTTTTGATAGGGATACTTTATCAATGGCTGTCTCTCATGGCTTATCCATTCCAAAAAAGTCGTAAGCATCTTTGTGCAAACAGTTTAATTACTACGATTTCTGAAAGTTATGAGCAAATTCCAGATGTCCGACCAAACAAGGATTCCAGAAAAATAACAATACATGATGCCTCCATGTCCGCTTTTGCCATGATGCATCTCAAGTACCCATCGCTCCTCTCGTTTGAGCGTGATAAAACAGAGCAAGAAGTAAGGCATAACCTTGAGCACCTGTATCAGATAAAAAAACGTGCTCCCTGTGATACCAGTATGCGGGAAATCCTGGATCCAATAGATCCCGTAGAGTTCAAAAAGCCTTTTAAGACATTGCTGTCTAACGTCCAAAGGGGCGGATTACTGAAGGCATTCGAATTTCACTGCGGGAACTTGAAAAATCACTACTTGCTCCCGATCGATGGAACTGGGCTATTTTACTCCTGCAATAATAAAAAACCTTGTCAGGAGTGCTGTACTAAAAATAAGGGAAAGGCCAACGAAGCTCACTACCACCAGTTAATGGCAGCATGCATTGCTCACCCGGATCAAAAAACAGTCTTGCCATTGGCACCGGAAGCCATAGTTTGCCAGGACGGTTCGACCAAAAATGACTGTGAAAAAAATGCCATTAAACGGTTGTTTGCCACCATACGAGAGCATCACCCACGTCTAAAGTTCGTTATTCTTCTGGACAGTCTTTATGCTGACAACCCCACTGTCCAACTGATTAAGAGTTATGGCTGGCATTACATCATTGTCGCGAAAGATGGCAACCATGCCTCGCTGGTTGAAGCGATGGATGAGCTGGATAAAGAAGGAAAAGTTCACCGTGCTGAAAAAGTTAATGAAGAGACTGGAATTAAGTGGTGGTTTCGCTATGCCAATGACGTCAGGCTGAACAAGGCAAAATATGCAGAACAGGTTAATGTGCTTGATTTTGTCGAAACCGATAAAAAAGGTAAACAGCATATCTGGTGCTGGGTGACTGATATTCCGCTTAACGAAGAAACCATAGAACCCGTCATGAAAGGAGGGCGCTGCCGATGGCATATTGAGAACCAGACGTTTAACACCCTGAAAAATCAAGGCTACGATCTCGAACATAACTACGGTCACGGTGAGAAGCACTTAGCCACAAATCTGGCCTATCTGACGATGCTTGCTTTTCTCGTAGATCAAATACAGGAACTGTGCTGTCCCCAGTTTCAGGAAGCTTTAAGAACCCGCTCAAAAGGAGTCCGTATAGCATTATGGAAATGGATACAGGGCTATTTTTTGCATTGGCTGATAAAAACGTGGGAGGGGCTTTTTTACACAGTAACTCATGGTATTGAAGAGAAAAGGGTGATTCCATTCGATACATCATAACCGGCCATATCGTAGCTACGTTCAGGGGTGACATTTTTTCTTTAAAGCTCCGCTTTGTTAATTGGCGGCTCAGTTTTGATCGGCTTCATTATTTTTGCTGCCTTATTGTCAATACCAACGATCATCGACGTTCATCATGCGGGAATAGCTGCAATGGTGCAGTTGCCAATGAGCCGGAAGTCAATATAGCATGTAAAATTCCAAGTGGTGTATACCAGGTTGTATTTGATAATAACAACAAATTATCTCTTGGCATTGAGAATGGATATATCTCCAGTTTTTCAGGACTCTATCAAGAGCAGCGCATACTGGGACTTTTTGGTGAAGACCAGGAGCATGTCATTGAATTTAATCTCCTGGCATCAAGTTGCGTAAATAACAAATTAATTATTGTGTGGGATACGTCTGAGGACAGCCCCAGCTATTTATCAAAAAACTCGGGTATTTTATATGGCAGATATAGCCAGAATATTATTATTTTTGACGATATAGCGGAATACCCATCAAACCTCTCTACATTTTCAGGAATGACCTCAGGTACTAAAGAACCTATAAAAATGCTGTTGATGGAGGAGGATGAATTACCACAGACCTATACCACACACACTCATTGTGATTTTTTAAATTATTCCAAATTTACTTTGGATAATAACCACTATCTCATTGAGTTAAATGGTTATGCTGTTAATAGCAGAGATTTTATATCTGTCTATGAATACAGTTATAGGGATATATTTTCAACAGAGTACGACATTAAAATTGCGATAGATGATTTTATCTATGCATGCAGTGATACTCAATTATTTTTGCTTGTCATCCCTAAACGAAACAAAAACAAAGTGGTTGTCACAAGTAAAAATCCGGAAAATATCGAAAAATCAACCACAAGGCATAGCTTACTATTCGGCGGAAAGATTGAGGAAGACCGTTCTTCTATAAATAGTACAGTATCAGCAAAAGATACATTTCAAAACTTTACATTTATCAACGGTGACTTCGAAAAAGTTAATTAAATGAAGTTTATGTTCTTAAAAAACAAGAAAAATCCTTCCTGTCTATATTACCTCCCGAGGTAATGATAGCCACATTTTTTTTGTGAAAAAGAGCCGGATGCTGAAGTATGGCAGCAATGGTTATAGCCCCACTGGGTTCCAACACCAGCTTAAGCTCTTCAAAGGCCAATATTATCGCCTCTTGAATAAATGATTCATCAACTGACAGCCCTTTTACAGATGTCTCTTGGGCAACAGTAAAGGTGGCTATGCCAGGGGCTGGCGCCAGCAAGGCATCACACTGGCTAGGAGCGTTCCCGGGAGCTCTTGCCCGCTTTCCCTGAGTCAGTGATCGTCCCATTCCATCATAACCATCAACTTCTACCGCATAGACCTGAGTAGCGGTGGTTTTCGGGGAAAAAATCAAACTGCTGCCTGCCACCAGACTGCCGCCACCGGATGGACACAGCAGACAATCACAAGGTTGTTGGCCCACCAGCAACTGACGCTGTAGTTCAACGGCCACTGAAGCCTGTCCTTTTATAATCAGAGGATCATCAAAGGGATGGAGAAGAATATAATGGCCTTTCCTGGCAATAGTTGCAGCCATCCTGCTGGCAGCTTCCTCCCGCGAAGGGTTTGTATCATGGCAAAGGGTGACCTCTGCTTTCAGTTTTTTGGCACTTTCTATTTTATTAACTGGCGCATCAAAAGGCATAACCAAATGAACGGGAATATTCAACAGTTTTCCTGCCTGGGCAAGCCCCCTGGCAAAGTTTCCTGAAGAGTAAGCGGCAACGCCTTGTTTTCTTTCCTTTTCACTGAGCTGCATTAGCCGGAAAAGCGCCCCCCTGAACTTAAAGGCACCGGTAATCTGGAGATTTTCAGGTTTTACCCAAACTTGCCCGGCAATCATCTGCCCCAGTGTTTCACTGAGAAGTAAAGGGGTAACCCGGGTATAGGGTTCAAGCTGATTATAGATTTCATTCAGCTCTTGATGGGAATACGCTTCATGCAAAAAAAAAGATTCTGCATGTTGATCTGTGGTCTCTGGCATTGTCTACCGCTTCAATCCGTTATCCTGCTTGAAAAGATAGACCCTGATATACAATAAGGAAGGCCAAAGCCTTCCTTTTGATGTTTTTTAACGTTATTGATATACGATCAGAATTGATCTTCTTCCGTAGATCCGGTTAATGCCGTCACCGAAGACTGTCCACCTTGAATAACGGTGGTCACATCATCAAAGTAACCGGTTCCCACTTCCTGCTGGTGTGCAACAAAAGAATAACCCCGCTCGGCGGCAGCAAATTCAGGCTCCTGAACCATCTCCACATAATGCTTCATGCCTTCACCCTGGGCATAATTATGAGCCAGTTCAAACATGTTGTACCACATGTTATGGATGCCCGCTAAGGTAATAAATTGATATTTATAACCCATATCACTGAGCTCCTGCTGGAATTTGGCGATGGTGGCATCATCCAGATTTTTCTTCCAGTTGAATGAAGGGGAGCAGTTATAGGCCAGTAGTTGCTCCGGATACTCCTTACGAATGGCCACGGCAAATTTACGGGCCTCATCGAGATCCGGGGTGGCCGTTTCACACCAGAGCAAGTCAGCATAAGGCGCATAGGCAAGGCCCCTGGCTATGGCTTGATCAATACCGGCCCTGGTACGATAGAACCCTTCATCAGTGCGTTCGCCAGTGAGGAAAGGTGCGTCGTATTCATCACAATCCGATGTAATCAGATCCGCAGCATTGGCATCGGTCCGGGCCAATACAATAGTAGGCACGTCAGCAACATCCGCAGCCAGGCGTGCTGAAATTAACTTTTGCACGGCTTCCCTGGTGGGTACCAGTACCTTGCCTCCCATATGGCCACATTTCTTCACCGATGCCAGCTGATCTTCAAAGTGTACACCCGCAGCCCCTGCCTCAATCATGGCTTTCATTAACTCATAGGCATTGAGCACTCCACCGAAGCCAGCCTCTGCATCCGCTACAATCGGTGCAAAATAATCGGTATAACTGTCATCCTCGGGATTTACCCCTTTCTTCCACTGAATTTGATCCGCCCGTTTAAAGCTGTTGTTAATGCGCTGAACAACCGTTGGTACAGAATTAACGGGATAGAGTGATTGATCAGGATACATGGTAAAACCGGTATTATTGTCCGCTGCAACCTGCCAGCCGGAAAGATAAATAGCCTCAATGCCTGCCTTTACCTGCTGAACCGCCTGACCGCCTGTCAAAGCCCCCAGGCAATTGACATAACCCTTTTTAGCGGAACCGTGAACCAACTCCCATAGCTTTTCAGCGCCCTGCCTGGCTAGCGTATTTTCTACTTTTACAGAACCCCTGAGTCTTACCACATCTTCCGCAGTGTAGGTTCGTTTTACATTTTTCCAGCGAGGGTTTTCGGCCCAATCGTTTTTAATGCGGGCAATTTCTTCAGCGCGGTTATAGGTTGCCATTATTATTATCTCCACCAATTCAAACGGGCGTTTAAAGTCTCACAGTGAATCCTAAACAAAAGTTAATAATTCTGATAATTTATATATCTTATGACGGCTATTTCCGAGATGAATAATAACAGGCTGTAACTTTATGAACATTGCTCGAGTTGATCTTAATCTATTGGTATATCTTGATGTTTTATTGAGAGAAAAAAATGTCACCCGGGCAGCGGAGCAATTAGGCATTACCCAGCCTGCCCTAAGCAATGGCTTGCGGCGTTTAAGGAAATTATTTAACGACCCTTTGCTGGTGCGTACCAGTGATGGCATGACACCCACCGAAAGAGCCCTTGAGTTAAGACCCAAAATTTGCGATGCCCTCTATACCCTGGAACAGGCCATTCAACCTAATATGCCATTCAGTCCCATTAGCAGCCATCGTGTCTTTCGGATTATGGCCAGTGATTATGCCGAGTCCACCTTAATTCCCAAGCTGCTAAGGCAACTTAGAATCCAGGCGCCGCATATTACCCTTGATGTACTGACCCCCAGCGATGTCAGTTTTTACGACGTTGAACAGGGCAGGGTGGATATGGCCATTAACCGGTTTGATACCTTGCCGCAATCATTTCATCACACCATATTATGGCGAGATGGTTTTTCCTGTGTCATTAGTAAATCAAACCCGATACTGGAAGAATTCACCTTGTCTAACTACCTGACTGCCAGGCACATCTGGGCCAGTAAAACGGGCATGGGCATTGGTGTCGGGGTGAATCCTGAAGATGTCCAGAAGCTGGGTTGGGTTGATGAGGCATTATCCCAACTGGGTTATAAACGGGATATCAGTGTCTTTACCCGTCATTATCAAGTGGCCATGTTACTATCCGGCCAAAATGATTTAATAGCAACATTGCCCACTAAACTGGCCCACCAGCAACAGGGTAATTCCTCTCTTGTAGTGCTGGCACCTCCCTTTGATATTCCCCCCATCGAGCTGACACTAGCCTGGAGTCCACTCCTGCACCATAGCCCGGATCACCAATGGCTCAGGCGGGTGATAAAATCTATCACCATCGAAGATACAGCCAAGCAATCAGATAAACAGTTACAGATCTAATTATTTGATATCAAATAATGCATGGGTCAGCTTAATGATTATTGAGCATTATCAGGGGTTTGGGGAGGCTATATCCAGCAGGGGGGCTGCATCAATGCATTCAGCATCCATCATCGCAGCCACTCGCTGAAGGGAAGATAGCAACTGGGTTTTCTCCCATTCATCAAGTGCCTCAAACCGTTCGATAAATTTCTCGTGTAACAGTGTGGGAGCCGTAGCCAGAACGCTATGACCGGTCTCGGTTAAACGGGCATACACTATGCGTTTATCAAGGCTGCTACGTACCCTTTCCACATACTTTCGCTCTTCCAGACGATTAAGGATCGTGGTAACGGTTGCCTGGCTCAAAGACACGTCTTGAGAGATTTTTCTGACCGTGACATCCCCAAGGGTATCAATGACCCTTAACACTATAATTTGAGGGATCGTTAGGCCACAGACCTTGATCATCCGCTTGGATTGCAGGTCAGTGGCACGAATAATCCGCCGAAGCGAAACCAGCACATCATTCCAGTAACAGGGTTCAGCCATAACAGCTCACAAAAATAACAGAGAAAAGAGAAACAGGGCACTTATTTGCCACAGAATAAGCCCGTAAGCAATCAAATTTTGACCTCTAATGGTTAGAGGTATAATATTTGCGCCCCTCTATTATGTCTAAATACTGATCACTTCTTTTCAATGCAGTCATGGGAAAGGTTGTTGGTATGACTACAGGCATGTCAGATGTTCCTTTTCAGGAGACCCCCTCTTTATGTCGTTACAACCGACACAAGCCACTTCACCAAAGCACCCGTTAAATCCCCCCGTATTTTTTGGCGCCTCCCTGCTGATCTTTCTTCTGGTGGGCTACACCGTGTTACTTCCTGAGCAGGCCGGGCACTATTTTAGCCAATTACAGTTAAGCATAACCACCAATGCCAGTTGGTTTTATGTGTCTGCAGTGGCCATTATTCTTTTATGCGTAGCCTACCTTGGGCTATCTCGATACGGCGATATCAAGTTAGGCCCGGACCATGCCGAACCTGACTTCAGTTTTGGCTCATGGTTTGCCATGCTGTTTTCCGCTGGAATGGGGATTGGCCTGATGTTTTTCGGGGTATCAGAACCGGTTATGCACTTTCTATCCCCTCCGCTTGGCGAAGCCGGAACGATACAGGCAGCCAGCGAGGCCATGAAACTCACTTTTTTCCACTGGGGACTCCACGCCTGGGCTATTTACGCCATTGTTGCCCTGATTCTTGCATTTTTTGGTTACCGGCATGATCTGCCATTGACGCTGCGTTCTGCCCTTTACCCCATGATTGGAGACCGCATTCATGGCTGGGCCGGACATGCCGTCGATATTTTCGCCATTCTTGGTACTGTTTTTGGTGTGGCTACCGCCCTGGGCTATGGCGTACTACAGGTGAACTCCGGTCTAAACTACCTGTTTGGTATCAGCATCAGTAACCAGACTCAGGTTGTTTTAATTATTGCTATCACTGCGTTAGCCACCATTTCTGTTGCCACGGGACTGGACAAGGGCATTCGGCGACTGTCAGAGCTTAACCTGACCCTTGCCCTGGTGTTGCTAGCCCTGGTGATCATCCTTGGGCCTACAGTGCTTCTGCTTCAGATGTTTATTCAGAATACCGGGGGGTATCTCTCTGATATTGTCAGCAAAACCTTCAACCTCTACGCCTATGAACCCACCGATTGGCTCGGGGGCTGGACGCTGTTTTACTGGTCCTGGTGGTTATCCTGGTCCCCCTTTGTAGGTATGTTTATTGCGCGTATTTCCCGTGGTCGAACCATTCGTGAATTTGTAACCGGTGTGCTGTTTGTACCGGCGGGACTGACATTTCTCTGGATGACGGTTTTTGGCAATACGGCCATTGATATGATTATGAATCAGGGCATGGATAGTCTTGGCCAGGTGGTTCAGCAAGATGTGTCCCTGGCGTTATTTAAATTTCTTGAGCATTTCCCTTTCTCCAGCACACTATCTTTTATTGCCATGCTGATGGTGGTTGTGTTTTTTGTCACCTCCTGCGACTCTGGTGCCATGGTTATTGATATGCTGGCATCCGGTGGCACCAGTAAAACACCTATTTGGCAACGGGTTTTCTGGTCTACACTGGTCGGTGTTGTTGCAACAGTACTATTGCTGGCTGGCGGACTTCAGGCACTGCAAACGGTAACCATTGCCAGCGCATTGCCCTTTACCATTATTTTGCTGACCTCAACCTATGGGTTATTAAAAGCACTGGCAGTGGATGCCACCAAAAGGGATAGTCTGGCTCAAACCATGCTAACCCCTAAAGTAGGGCATAAAACCATTCCATGGCAGCACAGGCTGGGTAATTTGGTTCGTTTTCCCCGCCGCACCCATGTTAATCGCTTTATCAAACAGCTGGTGATGCCTGCCATGGAGTCAGTGGCCGCAGAACTTCATAAGCAGGGCGTAGATACAGCCATCGAATTTAACGAAGCGAAAGCAATCCCCACCTTGAAAGTCTTTCATGGTGACGAGCATGACTTCCTTTATCAAATTTACCCCAGAGCCTACTTACAGCCCAGTTTTATGCTGGATGAAGAGGATGATGAAGAACGGAAGTATTTCAGGGCTGAAGTATTTTTGAGGGAAGGGGGACAGGACTACGACATTATGGGCTGGACCAAAGACCAGGTCATCGGCGATATCATTGACCAGTATGAAAAGCATATGCATTTTTTACATATGGTACGTTAATTATTGTTTTACTTTGTTTTTCTTTGTGGTAAATTTTGTGAAAACTTGATAATAAAGGACAACAATAATGAACTGGCTCAATGATCTCGAAAAGGAAAATCCTCTCTACGCCTTGGCTGATGAGTGCCTGGAGCATGTGGTAGAAAGCTATTACCTGATTTTCTCCGACCAGAAAGATGACCAGCCAGAAGATTGATGCCTCACATAGAAAACCGCCCTTCGGCGGTTTTCTATAATTCACCATTCCCTATTCCCCCTTCAACACCACTATTTCCATAGAAAATAATGGAAATACAGTGCATAAATTAGTGATTTCCAAAACAAATCCAATAAAATTCCAGTTAATAAAATCATCAGGAAGTGGAGTATAAATAATGACCGTTCGGGTTTCACGAGGACGCTTGCAAGTTGCCAGCATTATTGCAGATTTACTTGAAAATGAGATTTTACCCGGTACAGGTATTGATTCTCATAGCCTTTGGCAGGGCCTGGAAAATATTATTGATGACTTAACCTCCATCAATAACGCTTTACTGCAAAAACGAGATAGCCTGCAACAACAGATAGATACCTGGCATAAAAAACATAAAGGACAGCCCCATAATGCCACTGCCTACCAGCAATTTCTGACTGAGATTGGCTACCTTGTTCCTGAAACCGGTGACTTCACCATTGCCACCGAAAATGTAGACCCTGAAATTGCCATTCTCGCAGGCCCTCAACTGGTGGTACCGGTTATCAATGCACGCTTTGCCTTGAACGCGGCCAATGCCCGCTGGGGAAGCCTTTATGATGCCCTTTATGGCACCGATGCCATCCCTGATCAAGAACACAGTAACGGCCAGGGGTACGATCCTGCCAGAGGGGAAAAGGTTATTGCCTTTGCCAGAGCATTTCTTGATGAAGCTGCGCCATTGTTGAAGGGCAGTCATAAAGACGCCACTCTGTATTCGGTTAAAGAAAGCCAGTTGGCGGTTACCCTGGCGGATGGTTCGATAACCACTCTCGCACAAGCAGAACAGTTTGCAGGCTATCAGGGAGAAGCACTGTCTCCCGTCTCCATCCTGCTAAAAAATAACGGGCTCCATATTGATATCCTCATAGATCACCAATCAACCATAGGAAAAAGCGACAGGGCAGGCATTAAGGATATTATTCTGGAAGCAGCCTTAACCACCATCATGGATTGTGAGGATTCTGTGGCTGCCGTGGACGCTGAAGACAAAGCCCTGGTATATAGAAACTGGCTGGGATTAATGAAGGGAGAGCTTGAAACCACCTTCAAAAAAGGAGGCAAGTCTTTGACCCGGAAAATGAATCCGGATCGTCACTATAAATCACCGCAAGGGCAACTGCTGACTTTACCCGGACGCAGCCTGATGTTTGTCCGGAACGTGGGACACTTGATGACCAATGATGCCGTTCTGGATCATGAAGGCAATGAAACACCAGAAGGTATCCTTGACGGTCTGTTTACCGCCCTTATTGCCCTGCATGATGTAAAGAAAAATAGCCATTTGGTTAACAGCAAAACCGGCAGCGTTTATATTGTAAAACCCAAAATGCATGGGCCTGAGGAAGTCTCATTTACCTGTACTCTCTTTGGTCGTATAGAGCAAGTGCTTGGCTTGCCGGAACATACCCTGAAAATAGGCATAATGGATGAGGAGCGCCGTACCTCACTGAATCTTAAAGCATGCATTAAAGCGGCCAAAGAACGGGTTGTATTTATCAATACCGGCTTTCTGGATCGAACCGGTGATGAGATCCATACCAGTATGCGGGCTGGCCCGGTGATAACCAAAGGAGCCATGAAACAGACCCAATGGATTCAGGCTTATGAAGATCAAAATGTTGATTTAGGGCTAAAGACTGGCATGAAAGGCCGGGCCCAGATTGGCAAAGGCATGTGGCCCATGCCTGATGAGATGGCCCAAATGATGGAAGTTAAAATTGGACACCCACGTTCTGGAGCGAATACTGCCTGGGTTCCATCGCCCAATGCCGCGACCCTTCATGCTATCCACTACCATAAAATCAATGTGGCAGCCCGTCAGGATGAACTGATAGCCCGCCAGCAAGCCAGTATTAATGACCTTCTAACCATACCCATTCTTGAAAATCCGGGATCACTGACGCCAGAACAAATCCAGCAAGAGCTGGATAACAATGCCCAGGGTATTCTGGGATATGTGGTTCGCTGGGTGGAGCAGGGGGTAGGTTGTTCCAAAGTACCGGATATTAATAATGTGGGCTTAATGGAAGACCGTGCGACGCTCCGTATATCCAGTCAACATATAGCCAACTGGCTTTATCATGGACTTTGCACGAGAGATCAGGTCATGGAAACCCTGAAGGGGATGGCGGTTATTGTTGACCAGCAAAATGTCAACGATCCTTTATACCGGAATATGGCACCGGACTTTGATAGCAGTATCGCTTTTCAGGCCACCTGCGATTTGGTATTTAAAGGAATAGAACAGCCGAATGGGTATACGGAGCCTGTGCTGCATGCCCGCCGTCGTGAGTTTAAGGCAATCAATAAGAAATAATTGCGCCATAAACGCCTCGTCCCCAGCACTCCGAGGTTAATGGGATGATCCGCCCCATCTACCGGCTTCGGTGAGCCAAAACGATGTGTATTAGTTAACACTAATGGAGCGGATCACCATATCTATTACAGTTGTTGGGTACGCTAAGGGCTGAGCCCCTATTCAGAAGGCGGCCACTGCTGAGCAGCATGCAAAATACGCAGTATTCGGATAGTAGTTTCACTCTCCTTGTAAACAAGGATGTAGTTTCCCCAAGCCACCAACTCCCTTGTTCCTTCAACACGACCTGACCTGCCAAGTTTGGGAAAATCCATCAGTTTCTCAGCCTTGGTTTGAAGGTCATCCTTGAGTTGAAGGGCCGCCACTGGGTTATCATCAGAGATATAATCGACAATGGCTAAAAGATCGTTACGGGCAAGGCTTAACCACTCCAATTTACGCACGGCGTTTTTTCCTTTCGATCAGAGCCTGGGCTTCATCCATCACCTCAGTGTGAGATAAGGTGTCTTCAGAGTTCAGTGCTTCCCTAACCCGCTCTCGAAACCAGGCATCATGCGCTTCAGGATCACTAGTGAGGCCAACAGGCAAGCCACCTTCTTTGGTTATCCTGGTTAGCAGGATCCGGACAGCATCAGAAAGAGTTAGCCCGAAGTTAGCCAGTTTTTCAGCGGCTTCTGTTTTTAATGCGTCATCTACACGAACGTGCAGCATTGATGTCTGAGTCATGACAAATACCTTTTATTTTATAGTGTCTATTTATTATGTATCTCAATTGAGATACGGTCAAGTATTGAGGCTCTTGGGACTCTGTCGACATTTAGGATCAAGTATTTTGTATACAGTTGATCGGCCAATCTGCATATTACGGGCAACTTCGGTTGCTCCCATGCCCCGGGGCTTAAGTTTAGCTACTTTTTTCTTATTTACGTTAGTCGAATGTAGAACAGGGTCTTGCAAAACGGGACGGATTATATATATGTAAAAATTATTTTTATTAACCACGGCACCCTAAAGGGCATAATAAAGACACAAAGACACGGAGATTTATAGTTTAAAAATATAAAAACTCTGTGCCTTTATTATGCCCTTTAGGGTGCCGTGGTTAAAAAAAGAGCATCAATCTCGTTTTGTGTAAACAGTCTCAGAACGCCAGGAATGCATACGGGAACTTCAGCAATTAAATAGCTTTCGCCTGAACGGCTGCATTTCCGGTGTAGTTACCGGGAGTTAAGGCCTTAAGCTCATCTTTTACATGAGCCGGTAACTCCAGGCCATCAATAAAAGAGGCCAGGGTTGCCTGGTTAATACCTTGTTGACCACGGGTCAGGGCTTTCAGCTTTTCATAGGGCTGTTCAATACCGTAACGACGCATAACCGTTTGAATCGGTTCAGCCAGGACTTCCCAGGCACTGTCAAGATCTGCATCCAGTTGGGTCGGGTTTACTTGCAATTTGCCCAACCCTTTCAGGGTAGAGGCGTAAGCAATCAGGCTGTGTCCCAGGCCAGCCCCCAGATTTCTCAATACCGTAGAATCAGTCAGGTCTCGTTGCCAGCGAGATACCGGTAGTTTGGTGGCAAGGTGCTGCATGATCGCATTGGCGATCCCCAGATTCCCTTCAGAATTTTCAAAATCAATGGGGTTAACCTTGTGGGGCATAGTGGATGAACCCACTTCACCGGCAACGGTTTTCTGTTTGAAATAGCCCAGGGAAATGTAGCCCCAGATATCCCGGTCAAGATCAATAAGGATGGTATTGAACCGGCACACTGCATCAAACAGCTCGGCAATGTAGTCATGGGGTTCTATCTGGGTGGTGTAAGAATTCCATGACAGGCCAAGGGAGGTTACAAACTTCTCGGCATGTGCCTCCCAGTTCACTTCAGGATAGGCGGATAAGTGGGCATTATAGTTGCCTACAGCACCGTTGATTTTACCCAGTGGTCGGATATCACAAATCTGCTTCAGCTGTCGCTTCAGGCGATAGGCGGTATTGGCCAACTCCTTGCCAACAGTGGTCGGAGAGGCTGTTTGTCCATGGGTTCTAGCCAGCATGGGTTGCTCGGCATGCTCCCTGGCCAAGGTTTCAAGGACAGTAACAATCCGCTCCATTTCAGGAATGGCAACATCGGCCATACCACTTTGCAGCATTAAACCATGAGACAGGTTATTGATATCCTCTGAAGTACAGGCAAAATGAATAAACTCACTGATGGCTGCAAGCTCTTCATTATTCTGCACTTTTTCTTTAATAAGATATTCAACCGCCTTCACGTCATGGTTGGTGGTTCTCTCAATCTCTTTAACACGCTCAGCATCCGCCAGGGAAAAGTGGCTGACGATACCATCCAGCAATTCGCTCGCTTCTTTTGAAAAGGCGGGAATTTCTTTGATTTCAGGATGATTGGCCAGAGCCTGTAACCACTTCACTTCCACCGTTACACGAAAACGGATCAGTCCGTATTCACTAAAGATGGTTCTCAGGTTACGGGTTTTATCTCCGTAACGACCATCAATGGGGGAGACAGCGGTCAGTGCAGTCAGCTCCATGTCTAAGCGCCTTATTTCTCAGGAAAAAGGCGCATCATACCGAAATCCTTTTGTTATTTCAGTGCCTTTTAGCCTGGAGGCTAAATTAAGCAGGATTGTTGGTTGATGAGGAATAAATAGCAGGTTTTATTCCCCATCTGTTTTTTAAAGACGGTTTAAGCCGTCAAGCAGTTTTTTTCTGCTGAAGAATAGATGCCAGCGAGTTCCCCCGAGTTGTCGCCAGAGCATGGCAGAGCGTATTCCCGCCAACAGGATTGCCCTGATTTTGTTGGCATTGCTCGGTATCTGCAAACAACCGGGATCTCCTGTGACCTGGATACGGGTTTTGAATGTACTGATGGTATCCAGGTAGATGCCAGCCAGGCTGGACATCACATTCTCATGGAGCATGCCGAAATGGGTGGCCTGCTCCCTGGTCCGTTTCAATCGTTCGCCAATGGTATTCAGCATGGGCGGCGTTCTATTCAGCTTTCGCTCAAGATGTATCAGTGCCAGTGCGTAGCGAACCACATCGCCCTGTACCGCCTCGGTATCCCTGTTCAGCACTCCTTTTAACAGTTTTCGTCCCAGGGTAAGCTTATCGTAGCCACCATAAACCTCAGGTACGGCTTGCGGTGATGTTACAAAAATACTTTGAATGGATGGCTGTAAAACATCTTCAGGCAACTGCCCGGTTTTTGCTAATCGTTCAACCAGCGCCGCAGCTTGAAAAATACCTGCAAGGGCGGCTGCCTGCTCCTTTTTTGAATGTTGCACCAATATTTACTCTGTCTTCATCATCTAGCCAAACTGTCATCCAGTAACTGCCGTATTGAGGCATGACGGGCTTCAATCACCCCTCCACCAAGACAGGTATCACCCTCATAAAAGACCACTGACTGACCAGGGGTTACAGCCCGTTGCGGCTCCTGGAAATGCACCAGATAACGGCCATCATCACCTTGTGACAGTTGACAGGGCTGTTCCTGCTGGCGATAGCGTACTTTAGCCTTGAGCATACAGGGCATATGGGGAGGAGTGCCTTCAATCCAGTCAATATGGGATGCCGTTAACGCTTCAGAAAACAACAGTGGGTGGTTATTGCCCTGACCCACCACCAGCACATTACGGTGAAGATCTTTTTCCACCACATACCAGGGAGCATCTCCGGCATTTTTCAGCCCGCCAATCCCCAGCCCCTGCCGTTGACCGATAGTATGGTACATTAGCCCCGAATGTTCTCCAATAACTTCTCCATCACTGGTTTCAATAGCACCGGGCTGGGCAGGGAGGTACTGCTTGAGGAAATCCCGGAAGCGACGCTCCCCGATAAAGCAAATACCAGTACTGTCTTTCTTGTTAAAGGTTACAAGACCGTGCTTCTCTGCCAGCTTACGTACATCAGGCTTACTTAATTCGCCCACAGGAAAGAGCGTTTTGGCAATCTGCCTCTTACCAACCGCATGAAGAAAATAGGTCTGATCCTTATTGTTATCCAAACCTTTGCACAAGAGGGTGGTATTGTCCCGATCAACCCGCCTCGCGTAATGGCCTGTAGCAATATAGTCAGCCCCCAGAGTCAGGGCATAATCAAGAAATGCCTTAAACTTGATTTCTTTATTACACAGAATATCCGGGTTAGGAGTCCGGCCATTTTTGTACTCATTGAGGAAATGTTCAAATACATTATCCCAGTACTCCGCCGCAAAATTAGCCTTATGCAACGTGATGCCCAGTCTGTCACACACATCCTGGGCGTCGGCAAGATCCTGCATGGCAGTGCAATATTCAGTGCCGTCATCTTCTTCCCAGTTTTTCATAAACAAGCCTTCAACCTGAAAACCCTGTTGCATCAGGAGTAAGGCCGAAACAGAAGAATCAACACCGCCGGACATACCGACAATAACACGAGTTTCAGATGGCTGTTTCATTAACACAATTAAGTCATTAAAAAATAACCGACTATTCTACATGGCAAAAAACCGTTGCCAAGCACTATAGGGATAAGAATAGGTATAAGAATCATAGCTAAAGAAGCAGGCATTTCGCATTTTGTAACAAAACCACATTTATTCCTTACATCGGTTAGTATATCTTATTACACGACTTGAGGGGGGCGGTTACTCCAGTACATGCATTAGCTGCCTGCATTTAAATGAAGATGTTTAGCCTGGCTGTACTTTAATAGCCTAACGATAACATAAGAACGGAGTAGAGAATGGGATACCAAAAGATCAAGATTCCTGCCAGCGGTGACAAAATCACTGTCAACAAGGATCTTTCCCTCAATGTTCCCCACCAGCCAATTATCCCCTATATCGAGGGTGATGGTATTGGTGTCGATGTTTCTCCTGCCATGTTAAAGGCCGTGGATGCCGCCGTAAACAAAGCTTACGGCGGCAAGCGCTCCATTGCCTGGATGGAAGTCTTCTGCGGCGAAAAAGCCACTCATGTGTACGATGATAATACCTGGCTGCCCGAAGAAACCCTGACAGCGCTTCGGGAATATGTGGTAGGTATCAAGGGACCTCTAACCACCCCTGTGGGTGGCGGCATTCGCTCTCTAAATGTGGCCCTGCGACAGGAACTTGACCTGTTTGCCTGCATCCGACCCGTACGCTGGTTTAAAGGTGTGCCAAGTCCTGTTAAAGAACCAGAGAAAACAGACATGGTGATTTTCCGGGAAAACTCGGAAGATATTTATGCGGGTATTGAGTGGCAGGCAGATAGTCCTGAGGCTAACAAAGTCATTAGCTTCCTGCGGGATGAAATGGGTGTTAGCAAAATTCGCTTTGAAGAACACTGCGGCATTGGCATCAAGCCCGTATCAAAAGAGGGAACCCGGCGACTGGTGCGTAAGGCAATCCAGTTTGCGATAGATAATGATAGAAGTTCCGTCACCCTGGTTCATAAAGGCAATATTATGAAATTTACCGAGGGGGCATTCAAGGACTGGGGTTATGAAGAAGCCGTAAGCAACTTTGGGGGCAAACCTCTGGATGGCGGCCCGTGGCATGTGATCAAAAATCCGAACACCGGTGCGGACATCATTATTAAAGATGTGATTGCTGATGCCTTTTTACAACAGATTCTAATGCGTCCGGCGGAGTATGATGTCATCGCCACACTCAACCTCAACGGCGATTATGTCTCTGATGCTCTGGCAGCACAGGTGGGAGGCATTGGTATAGCACCCGGTGCCAATATTGGTGCCCCCGTAGCCTTATTTGAAGCTACCCATGGTACAGCACCTAAATATGCCGGGCAGGATAAAGTGAACCCGGGTTCTGTTATTCTATCCGCTGAAATGATGCTGAGGCATCTGGGCTGGACTGAGGCGGCCGACCTGATTATCAAAGGGGTTGAGGGCGCTATTTTGGCAAAAACAGTGACCTATGATTTTGAGCGGTTAATGGAAGGGGCTACTCTAGTTTCCTGTTCTGCTTTTGCCGATGCCATTATTGACCATATGTAAATCAACCAGCCTGAACACAACCTGTGTTCAGGCGAGCTTTCAAAACGCACTGGTACTTTAAATCATGACAACATGATTGTGCTTTTTGGCAGTATCTTTAGAATGGTAATTACTGATTGGTTTTTTTCTGGAATAAAGCAGAGATTGTTGTCAGCTATCACTGTATTTATTTTCCCAATAAAATAAGGACTCCAGCATCGTAACCGGTCACCAATATCGTTTCATGAGCTACAGGCTATAAGCTGTTATCAATATCATATGAGTAATCTCAAAAAGTTTCGTCTAAACTTAGAGAGTGAAGGGCACGAGCAGGAGGGCGATCAGGATATCGCTGTTGCTCCGGAGAAAACCCGCCTGAAGCCCCCTTCAATGTATCAGGTCTTGCTCCTGAATGATGACTTTACACCAATGGATTTTGTCGTTGATGTTCTGGAAAGATTTTTTAATATGCCAACGGAAAAGGCTGCCCAAGTCATGTTAACAGTCCATACTGAAGGAAAGGCCACTTGTGGTCTATTCAGCAAGGATGTTGCGGAAACCAAAGCCCAGCAAGTTAATCAGTATTCCAGAGAAAACCAGCATCCCCTGTTGTGCAAGACAGAAAAAGCCGATTAGCGTTTTCAGGGTTAATTAATATGCTAAATAAAGACCTCGAGTTGACACTTAACAGTGCTTTTAGAGATGCAAGGAGCAAGCGTCATGAATTTATGACGGTTGAACATTTGTTGTTAGCCTTGCTGGAGAATGAATCAGCCTCAAGGGTTTTGCTCGCATGTGGCGTTGAACTCGATAAACTTCGAAAGGAGTTATCCGAGTTTATCGATACCACCACACCGCTCATATCAATTAATGACGCTGATCGTGAAACTCAACCCACCCTCGGTTTTCAGAGGGTACTGCAAAGGGCTGTTTTCCATGTTCAAAGCTCTGGTAAAAAAGAAGTCACCGGAGCTAATGTCCTTGTGGCCATATTCAGTGAGCAGGAGAGTCAGGCGGTCTACTTCCTGAAACAACAGGATATCGCCAGAATTGATGTGGTCAACTATATTGCCCACGGCATTTCGAAAATACCCGGACAAGAGCTGGAAGAGCTTGGTCATGACCTGGTTGAAGAGAGTGACTCTGAACAGGGTGGAAAAGATCCACTGAAGAATTATGTTACTAACCTCAATGAGCAGGCCCGTCTTGGCAGGATAGATCCTCTGGTGGGTCGGGAAGAAGAGGTAGAGCGCGTATGCCAGATACTCACACGCCGTCGTAAAAACAACCCTCTGCTGGTTGGCGAAGCGGGTGTAGGTAAAACCGCCATTGCCGAAGGGCTGGCAAAACGGATTGTTGATAAGGAAGTGCCTGAGGTTTTATCCAAGGCAACGGTTTATGCACTGGACCTGGGGTCGCTTTTGGCCGGAACCAAGTACAGGGGCGATTTTGAGAAGCGATTCAAGAAGTTACTGGGTGAACTTAAAAAGCTGGATCATGCCATTCTGTTTATCGATGAAATCCATACCATTATTGGTGCTGGCGCAGCATCTGGCGGTGTGATGGATGCCTCGAACTTACTCAAGCCATTACTCACATCCGGTGACCTTCGCTGCGTTGGCTCCACGACTTTCCAGGAATTCCGCGGAATCTTTGAAAAGGATCGGGCCCTGGCCAGACGTTTCCAGAAAGTCGATGTTATAGAGCCCAATGTAGAGGATACCTTTGAAATATTACGGGGACTGAAGAAGCGCTTTGAAGAACATCATGACATTGAGTATCGGGATGATGCATTAAAAGCAGCAGCCGAGTTAGCTGACCGCTACATTAATGACCGCCACATGCCAGACAAGGCCATCGATGTTATTGACGAAGCCGGTGCCTATCAGCGACTCCAGCCTGAAGATAACCGCAAGAAAACGATTGAGGTGGATGATGTCGAGAGTATTGTTGCCAAGATCGCCCGCATTCCTCCAAAATCCGTATCGTCGTCAGATAAGGAAATACTGGAGCGACTGGATCGCAATCTGAAAATGGTGGTATTTGGCCAGGATGGTGCCATCACCTCTCTGGCAACAGCCATCAAACTCTCACGTGCTGGCTTGAAAGCACCGGAAAAACCTGTGGGTTCATTCCTCTTTTCAGGCCCCACTGGCGTCGGAAAAACCGAAGTATGCCGTCAGCTGGCCAAGGCTCTTGGCATTGAACTGGTCCGTTTTGATATGTCTGAGTATATGGAAAGCCATACCGTTTCACGGTTAATTGGTGCACCTCCCGGATATGTCGGCTTCGACCAGGGCGGTCTGTTAACCGAGGCGATAAACAAAACACCTCACTGCGTGCTACTTCTCGACGAAATAGAAAAGGGACATCCCGACGTGTTTAATCTGCTATTGCAGGTTATGGACCATGGCACACTCACAGATAACAACGGCCGTAAGGCGGATTTTAGAAATGTTATCCTGATCATGACCACCAATGCCGGTGCCGAAACCCTGAATCGAAGCTCTATGGGCTTCCTGGAGCAGGATCATGCCTCCGATGGCATGGAAGTGATCAAAAAGACCTTTTCACCAGAATTCAGAAACCGGCTTGATAGTATTATTCCCTTCAAACCTCTGGATGATGAAATTATCAAGCATGTGGTTGATAAGTTCCTCACGGAACTACAGGCCCAGCTTGATGAGAAACGTGTTCAGATTGATGTGGATGATAAAGCCTGTGCCTGGCTGGCAGATAAAGGCTTTGATCGTCAAATGGGCGCACGCCCTATGGGACGGATAATTCAGGAGCACCTGAAAAAGCCTTTAGCTGAGCAGATTCTTTTCGGCAAGCTGGCAGAAAGTGGAGGAACCGTTAAGGTAACTGTCCGTAAAGGAGACCTTCATTTGAAGATTGAAGCCGCCAAAAATCGCACATCTGATCTTGAGGCTGTTGAAGGTACTGACTAACGAAAAAGAGATAAAGCGGGAGGGGGCCTTTAGAGCCCCTTTTAGCGGGAACGGTAGGTGATCCGGCCCTTGGTCAGGTCATAAGGTGTCAGTTCTACCTTAACCTTGTCACCGGTCAGAATACGAATGTAGTTCTTACGCATTTTTCCGGAAATATGAGCCGTTACCACATGGCCATTTTCCAGTTCAACACGAAACATGGTATTTGGCAGAGTGTCAACAACGACACCTTCCATTTCAATGCTATCTTCTTTTGCCATTAATTAATTACCTCGGGGGGGATAGTCAGGCAGGTAGATTATTTACGGCCAGCATTCTGCCTGAAAACCCCGTGTTTTGTAAAGCAATGCTTTCCCGTCACCCTGTAAACGCAACATTGGCACCGGTTTTTAGATAAGCCGCGACCAATGATTATTGATCAGTAACTCCATAGGCTTGTAATCGATTTTATAATCCATTTTTCGACATCCTTTCACCCAGTACCCTAGGTGCAGATACTTAAGCCCCAGCTGCCTGGCTTTCATTATTTGCCACAGGATACAGTAACGCCCAAGACTGCGTTTACCATGGTCAGGGTCATAGAACGTATAAATGGCAGAAAGGCTGTCTTTTAATCGGTCAGTCACAGCAACGGCGATTAGCTGGCCATTGATGCGAAGCTGGTAGAAACAGCAATAATCGGGGCTATCCACCAAAAAGCCGGTAAACTGCTCCACTGAGGGAGGAAACATATCCCCGTCTTTATGTTGGCTACGGATATAACGTTCGTAGAGCCCATAGACTTCATGGCTGAATTCCGGTGTATGCTCAGTAATGTCAATATCCTGATTCTTCTGCCAGTTTCTCTTTTGGCTTCGACTCAATGAAAATTCTGATACCGGTATCCTTGCCGGTATACAAGCCTTGCAGCCAGAGCAGTGAGGGCGATAAATATGGTGACCGCTGCGCCTGAAACCAATATCCGCCAAGCGACTGTAAAGTGCCTGACTTAATGGCTTTTCCGGATCCATAAACAGAGTGGTGGCATCCTTTCCGGAAAGATAACTACAGCTATGGGGCTGAGTTGCATAGAACTTAATATTTTTTAGTGATGTCATTTGAAAGGTCATTCCATTGCCATTCAAAGTTCCAGTTTGCACCGGATGGTAATGCCTGGCAATAGCGCCCAATCAACTCCACAAACTGATCCCTGGGAATCGTGATTCCCCCCAATGATTCCAGGTGCGGACTATAAACCTGGCAGTCCACAAGCTTAATCTGCCATTGCAGCAGGTGTTTACACAACCAGGCAAACGCCACTTTTGATGCATTATTCTTTTTGCTAAACATGGATTCGCCAAAAAACACCTGGCCAATGGCAACGCCATATAAACCTCCCACTAATTGGTCATTTTCCCAAACTTCCACAGAGTGAGCATGCCCTAAAGTGTGAAGTGAATGGTACGCCTCAATCATTTCTTCTGTAATCCAGGTTTCACGGGTATATGACCTGGGTGCCGAGCACGCTTTTATCACCTGATGAAATGCCCGGTCACAGGTGACTTTATAGCTGTTTTTTTTAAGCAATTTCGCCAGCGACCGGGAAATATGCAGCTTGTCCGGATAAATAACCATGCGGGGATTTGGACTCCACCAAAGGATAGGTTCCCCTTTATTAAACCAGGGAAAGACCCCATGACGATAAGCAGCCAGCAGGGTAGCCGCTGACAGGTTACCTCCTGCAGCAAGCAACCCATTAGGGTCTGTCAAGGCGCTGCCAGTATCAGGAAAAGAGGGATCTGTTTCATCCAGCCAGGCGATTATTCTTTCTGTCATAATGATAAAATAGTCAGATTCTGTTGACTTCAGACAAGGATAGTTAATACACCCTTATACCATAAGTGTTTATCCTGATTGGATCTCGGTGTTTCGGTGTGTAACGTCAGTGCACACAGATAGTTAAAGTCAACAAGGGAGACAACAGTGTCACAATTTGGAGACCTCAAGCCCGAAGCCCTGTGGCGTCATTTTAGCGATTTATGTCAGATTCCTCGACCATCAAAGCACGAAGCTGCAGTATGTAAGCACATCAAACAGTTTGGTGAGCAACTTGGTCTGGAAACCATTGTTGATGAAGTCGGCAATATCATTATCCGGAAACCGGCTACCCCTGGCATGGAAAATCGTAAGGGTGTCATTCTTCAAGGGCACGTAGATATGGTGCCGCAAAAAAATACTGACACTGACCACGATTTTACCAAGGATCCTATCCGTGCCTACATTGATGGCGAATGGATGACTGCCGAAGGCACCACCCTTGGCGCAGATAACGGGGTTGGTGTTGCTGCCGCCATGGCACTGCTGGAAGCCAAAGATATTGAGCACGGCCCGCTGGAAGCCCTGTTTACCGTTGATGAAGAAAGCGGAATGACCGGAGCAGAAGGGCTTAAGCCCGGAATTCTCCACGGCGATATCATGCTGAATATGGATTCCGAGGAAGAAGGCAAACTCTGCGTAGGCTGTGCAGGCGGCGTAGATGTTGTTATCCGTGGCGAGTATACCCCCGAGCAGGTCACGGCCGGATACAGTCACTTTGAAATTGCCCTGAGAGGCCTGAAAGGTGGTCACTCCGGCCAGGACATTAACCTTCAGCGCGGTAATGCCAACAAGCTGATGGTTCGTTTGTTGAAAGAACTGGCACCGCTTGGAATGGAACTTACCCGCTTTAAAGGCGGCTCCCTGCGCAACGCTATTCCACGGGAAGCCTTTGCCTCTGTAGCCTTGCCTGCCAAGCAAGCAGAACAGGCGGCGGCTATGGTTGACCGTTATATCACCATCTTCCGTGCCGAGCTGGCCGAAGTGGAACCTGACCTCAGCCTCACCATGACTGCTGCCGAACAGTCTTCCGCCCACATTATTCCAATGACTGAACTGGCTCGCTGGTTGGATGCCCTCCATGTATCCCCTTGCGGCGTCCACAGAATGAGTCTGAGTGTAGAAGGGGTTGTTGAAACCTCTAACAATCTGGCGGTAGTCACCATTGAAAATGGCCACATAGTTATTGAAAACATGGTGCGCAGTCTGGTTGACACAGCCCGGGAAGAACATGCCGAAACCATTGCCGGCCTATATCGTCTGCTCGGTGCTGAAGTGAACAAAAAGGGTGCTTACCCTGGCTGGAAACCGAATATGGCCTCCAGCATTCTCAAAACCATGAGCGAGACTCATAAGAGCCTGTTTGGAAAAGAGCCTGAAGTAGAGGTTATTCACGCGGGCCTGGAGTGTGGTTTGCTAGGCAGCACTTATCCTCACTGGGATATGATTTCTTTTGGCCCAACCATTCGATTCCCTCATTCTCCGGATGAAAAAGTACACATCGCATCTGTAGCAAATTTCTGGCGGTATCTCCAGACTACCCTTAAAAACATTCCTCAGGCATAATACCTAAAGCCTCTGCCCTCTGCCTTGTTTGCAGAGGGCTTTACCTGGTTACTACAGGTGCAGATTGAATAGACGCGCTTTTTATTACAGTAATAAGATACTCTCTCGAAAAGAGATTTATCCAGTTCTTTTCTTTTGGGGTGGAAATGTAATAGAATTCGCCACCATCTATTGTCTATCTGCTTTTCACCAGCCGCATTTAATGAAGAACAATTCACATCTTCCTTACCTGTCTTTTGCCGATGCACTGATTGGTTGTGCTGGTAGAGGCTTTATTTCATTAACAATCTGACACTCTTCTGGAGGTATGCAAGTCTATGGGTAACCTGAATGTAGGAGACCACTTTGTCAAAAATGAAGATATGGATATCATTGAGCAGAATCGCCTGCAGGCTTTGATTGAAATCACTGAACAGCACAACAAAGAAGTTAGCCAGCTGAAATCAAGGCTGGAAACCGCTGAAAAGAAGGCGGAAAAACTGAACAAGCAAGTTAAGGATGCCGATTCCGAACTGAAATCCCTGAGAGTCCACAATCCTGATCGCATGAAAAAGCAAATCAAGCGTCTTCAGGAGCAAAACCGGGCACTGACTGGAGAGAACTCCACCCTGAAGAGCAAGCAAAAGCAACTGACTCAACAGCTGGACAGCACAAAACAAGAGCTGAAGCAGCTGAAAGAGGAAAATGCCGAGAAAGAAAGCGGCGAAGAAAAGTAATCACTTCACCAAAAAAAAGGTTGGATCAAAACTTTCCTTCCAATTGGTTTTTGGCTGTACAGGCAGTAGAGAGCGAGAGTTACCCCTGGTAATCTTCCCGGCATATATCGCTGCTGGCATACAGACTGTATAGCCCCAACCTTCACTCAAGCCAAAGCGCCTGCTATTCTCATATCAATGAAATTAAGGAGAATTAATGGATGAGCGATTGGCAACCCTGTCGATATAACCAGATCGATCATATCGAAAAAACCTACACATTCAAGAAGTACTCATCAGCACTGGCCTATGCCAATGCCATCGCAGCACTTGCCGAATTTCATAATCACCACCCAAGGCTGGTGCTGGAATGGGGCAGGGTAACCATTGCCTGGGGCACCCATCAATCCAAAGAGGGGAGCGGGGTCTTTTCAAAAGATCGAGCGCTCGCTAAAGCCTGTGACAAATTATTTGAAACCCTGGCCTGCCAGCTATAGAAGAATAAGCGGTTATATTTTTCGAACCATTGCAAATAGTACAATAGTACATATAATGATACTCACATAAGTACTGACAGATCGCGAAGATTTAACTAGCTGTGCTTGATGCTAAAAAGAAAAACCCCAGTTAAATCAATTTATTTACCAGAACATCGACACAAGCGTGTCATAATTTTTAAGCTATCGCCTGATGCATGCCGTTTATTCAGATACTGAAGAACTGGTGGTCAAGCAAAAAAGTCACAGCCTTAACGCCAATGACTACCGCGACTGCCACCCCTATATTTACTGGTGGATTCGCACAGTACTGAAACCCTTATGCCGAAAAACAGTCAACGTATCTGACTTTCGTCTTTATCAGGCATTTAAGACAAAAGGCTTTAAAAGCGAACTGGTGAAGGAAAGCCTCCGGGGTTTTATTCGAACCCATGGGCAAATTATCCAGTCATGGTTCTTGCAGAAATCCCCCAAACCCTGCCCTCCTCTAGAGTATACAGATATAGAGTACGCAATAACCGCCAGTAAAAATTCTCTCCTATAGCGAGATAAAAAAATAGTTCGCAACCCTTGCACCTCAAAGCTCGCGCATCGAAAAATAGCATAACGAGACTGGCGGAAAGAAATACCTTTCAAAGGCTATTCACTACCCATTTATTACTGCGGAATCTCTACAAAAGCAGATGCTATATTTTCAATCTAAACTATACCAAGATTGAATGATCACGCGCCGCATCACCAAACCACTCTAACCAGACAATTTATTGTGTGAATACATTTCACGCATTGACTCTTGGTCAGACCGCAGCTTTAAAGTAATCTCGCCAGAAGTAAGCAAAATTAGAAAAAATTAAACACTAAGCCGTCTTCTTTTTTATACCAATCTTCCCGCCAGTAACACCGACACTTTTGTGTCAACGACACTCTCATCACGTCAAAAGTAGACCTTAAAGCCCAAACCGATGGCTTTACAGACATATTCTAACGCATTGATTTCCAAGACCTTTCAATACCCGCTTAAAACCACTATTTACTACCGGTAAGTTCAGTTACCGGCAGTAAAATGCCTATATTGATACTATAAATACTAGTGCTATAATACTGGTATTATCAGTATTTAATTTATCCTTTTCGGGAAATTTGATGAAAAAAAACACTGACACCCAGAAAAAAGAGCTTATTTTCAGGATTCTGGACGACCTTAAAGCCGGTGGTGAAAAAATAAACGCCGATAAGGTCGCCAAACTGGCCCAGATGGGTAAGCAAACGGTGTTGCCTTACTACAACGACTGGCGTTTTTTGGATCAGGCAGAAAAACAGGATGAAGATTGCGAGCTACCTCTTGACCTTATAAGGGTACTGAAGCGTATGCTGGTAGAATGGAAGCAGGAAGTTTCAGGTGATTTGCTGAAATTTCAGCAACAGGCAGAACAGGATAGCGAAGAGCTGAAAGGGATAATCAACCAGCTCACCGAACAAAATCACCACCTATCCAGCGATATAGACCACAAAGAAGAAAAAATTTCGCATCAGAATCAACATATCAAAGAGTTAGAGGCAGCCCTTAATCAGAAAGACCAGGTAACTGTAGCCCTCTCCACTGAACTGGATGGTGAAAAAAGAAAAAATGCAGACCTCAAACAACAGTTAGTTGATCTTCAAAGCAGGCACGAACAGGAGTGCGCAGAGAAAGAAAATAAACTGGATCTGCAATATCGCAACCAGATTGATCATTGGATGAAAGCACTGGATGACGAGAGATTGCAAACAGCAAAACTAGCAAAGGAAATAGAACAACTGAGAGTAGCAATGCTTGCAAGAGAAAAAGAAAAAAACACAGTGGAAACCCGGCTAAACCATAAAACTGAAGCTTATATAGAAGCCTGCGAAGAACGCAACCACCTGAGGTCCGAGTTAAAAACCCATGCTCTACCCATGGAACTGTTATCACGATTACTGATCATTCTGGATGCTAACAAAGAAAATATTACCGAAAAGGCCAAAACCTTAGTAATTTCAGAACAGCACTGCAAAGCCCTGAAAAAAGAAGAGCAACGACTAAAAACGGAACTGGAAAATAAAAACGAACAACTCAATCAGGCAAAAACAGTTGAGCTGGAGCTGGAAAAAAGCAAGGGTTATATAGCTGCTCTGGAAAGCACCCTGAATAGATTACCCAAGGAAGAAGGCAATTAGGCTTTATGAAAAACTATCCATATCCAGAGCTGCTTAACCAGGTAAAATCCAGCGCGAACTTTGGTGTATCCCGTCACGTATCCGAAGGGGAAGATCTAAACCTGATGGGAGCAAAGGACGACAACGATGCTCTCGCCCTTTTCCTGAATAAGGCAGGCACGCGATCTTTAGAAACCCGTCGACGCTATGAAAGGGAAACCGTTCGATTTACCTTTTTTATTTACCATGAACTGGGCATTGACTATAAAGGCGTTCGCCTTAAGCACCTGCAAGCCTACCTTTATTTTATTCAAAACCTTCCAAAGCAATGGCTACAGGCCGGGCTTCTTCCCGGCAGCCCGGATAAAATACTATTCAAGAATTCGGTTAAGGCAGGAAAAAGCACGGACCAGGTAATAGATGTACTCTCCGCTTTTTTCTCCTTTCTTGAAAAAAACCGATACACCATCGGCAACCCTGCCGCCTCCCTGGTAAGGTCTGGTGAGAAAACAGCCCGTGGTAGCTCGGTTATTCGGTATTTTTACGATAATGAGTGGTCAACTTTTAAAGACTATCTCGATAACCTTCCCTCAGATAGCCATAAGGACAAAGCTGAGTCAGCAAGAATTCGTTATATTATTGCCATTACCTATGGCCTGGCCTTGCGAGAATCTGAAGTAACACAACACACCTGCTCAGACATTCATCCGGACGGTGAAGGTGGGCTTTACCTCAGCGTACTGGGAAAAGGAAAAAAAAGAAGACACCTCCCTATCAATAAAAACCTGCAAAATACAATAGCTGAATATAGGGCCACACACGGCCTTAGCGGAATCTATGGTGATAACTTCCCTCTTGCGCCCAGGTTGAGACGGTCAAAAGGAAGCATTACCCCCCTATCCTCCCGTGGCTTAAGGTTTTTTTGGCAATCCCTTATGCAGGATTGCGCCTTGAAATCTGATGATCACTACCTATCAAACCGCCTCTGTGAAATTCCATTTCACTCCCTCAGACATACCGCACTGACACATTTGGCACGATCCATGGACATAGAAGACCTGGCTATTTTTGCCGGACACGACTCCATTAATACAACCAGCCAGTACTACCATGCCGAGGCTGAACGACTTCGAACCTTAACCGAAAATCACGGGCTGTAAATTTTCTTAACACCGTATAGGATACAAAAAATGCGGTAGTTCATACCTCCCCTGCAAACACTGCGGCTGATATCAAGATTAATGACTCGCTAGCAGAAGAAGCGAAATTATGCCATCCTAGGTTCTATAGAGCCTTATGTCATAAGCCTATAAATAACGATACCACCACGCGTTTTATATAAAATCAGTATATTGAGAACCATCAGGGACGATGACTCGATCAGTAGCCAGATGCAAAAAATGCGGCCATAAAGTATCCAAAAGCTACATCTCCGCACTAGGCGGGGTCTGGCATCCTTCCTGTTTTTCTTGCACAGGCTGCAGAAAACCCATAGGCGATGATCGATTTCTGATGTTTTCCGGTCATCCCTATCATAGCTGGTGCCTAAAATGTGCTGGTTGCAAGCGCTCAATCAAGGGTAACTGCATCGAAGCCGAAGGTCTGCCCTGGCATATTGCCTGCCACAAAAAACAAAATCACCCAAAATGCTCGGTTTGCAGCAAACCTTTGTCCCGGCGCTATTTTCTGGATTTTTGGGGAAATGCTTTTTGCAATACTCACCAGAATTATTCCACCTGCGCTAGTTGCAACAGAATTGTCTGCGAAAATCTGACCGGTGGAGGGATGCAATACCCAGACGGCCTGTTAATTTGTAACTTATGCGGATTGCATGGCGTATCAACCCTTGCAAGAGCTGAAAAATTAATGGCAGAAATGCGCTCAGCACTGGCATCAGTGGGACTAAAACTCAACAAAGCGCAAACACCTATTAAATTATGCGACAGGGATGAGCTTCATAAAGCCAGTCGTCATGACTTTCACGATGAACGCCCTCTTCTAGGCATGGCGCGCTGGACGATTACATCATCCAATGGGCGTATAGTCGCCAGAACATTTAAAGATATTCTTATCCAAACCCACCTTCCGGAAGAGCATTTCAGAACAGTGGCTATCCATGAACTGACCCATGCCTGGTTGTTTTATCACAATTATCGGGACTTGCCACTTATAGTCGAGGAGGGGCTCTGTGTATTGATGGAATATATTTGGCTTAGAAGCCAAAAGAATCAGGATGCCAGATTCCGGAGAACCATGATTTCCCAAAGTCTTGACCCAATATATGGCGATGGCTTTCGTAAAGCCAGGCAAGCCCTGGAACGAATGCCCCTAAAAGTTCTACTCAAATACGTTAAAGAAAAAAAGAAATTTCCGGGGAAGCTGGCTGCTTTTTTCTATCATTAACACTGTCTTTCTATATCTGGCGCAATAAAAAAGCGAACATAAATATGTTCGCTTTTTAGATTGGAGGCGGGCACCGGAGTCGAACCGGCCTAGATGGAGTTGCAGTCCACTGTATAACCGCTCTACCAACCCGCCATAAACTGATTTTCTATCTTTAAAAATGGTGCCCGGAGCCGGAATCGAACCGGCACGGCCGTTAAGCCGAGGGATTTTAAGTCCCTTGTGTCTACCAATTTCACCATCCGGGCATACCAAGCCAGAATTTATACCGGCTTGAATTTGGAGGCGGGCACCGGAGTCGAACCGGCCTAGATGGAGTTGCAGTCCACTGTATAACCGCTCTACCAACCCGCCTGCAATCTTTACAGGAAAATGGAAAAACCCATTTTACCTTATATTCTGGAGCGGGAAACGAGACTCGAACTCGCGACCCCAACCTTGGCAAGGTTGTGCTCTACCAACTGAGCTATTCCCGCAGAAGATGAGGCGTATTTTAGGAATTTCCTGGCTCCTGTCAATAGCCCCAAGCAATAAGTGACTATTTTTCTTCTTTTTTGAAGGGAGTCAGGTCAGGCCAGGCGGCTTTTAGATAGACGTACATGGACCAAAGCGTAAGCACTGATGATATATACAGTAATACCACACCCAGATAACCAATCCAGTTTTCAATGGGTGGAGGGGATAACAGCAAAAAAGTAATGGAAGCCATTTGAGCCATGGTTTTCGCCTTACCAATCATACTGACAGCCACACTGGTACGCTTGCCAAGTTCAGCCATCCACTCCCGAAGGGCCGATATGACGATTTCACGACCAATAATAATCATGGCAGGTACCGTCATCCAAAGCGCCCGGAATTCATCTATCAAGAGACACAATGCAGTTGCCACCATGATCTTATCTGCCACAGGGTCGAAAAACTCTCCAAAAGGCGTGGTTTGATTTAACTTGCGGGCAAGATAACCATCAAACCAGTCTGTCCCGGCAGCAAAAAAGAAAATACCCGCTGATACCAGGTAGCTCCAGTGAAAAGGTAAGTAGAATACCACTACAAGGAATGGAACCAGGATAATACGTATCGATGTTAGAATATTTGGGACGTTCATGGCTAAATGCTTAATCGCCTATGTTTACTGGGATATAGCCATTCAGGCAGACTCCATGGGTCATGGTTGGGACTCACTTTTCCTAAATCTATACAGTCCAGACTAAGAAATAGGCTTTCCCGTGGCTCGTAAAGGGAGTCAGGCCCAACTTCCGTTGATTTGAAACCCAGAGTTTATGACCCATCTGATTTGCGATGAATGCAACATGCCCTGTGAAGTCAAACTCCAGCAGGTATTAACTGTGCTATGTATGGTACTGAGTTCTGTATCTTATTCCAGTGTGGACAATCCACTTTTTCCATTTATTACTCATGGAGAAAATTATATATGGTATCGGCCAGCTGCTGGCTGATACCTGGAACCTTAGCCAGCTCATTCACAGAGGCTGCCACCACACCTTGCTGACCACCAAAATATTTAAGTAAGGCCGATCGCCTTTTACCCCCAACACCAGGAATATCCTCTAAAAGGGAACGATTTCTGGTTTTATGTCGTTTCTGCCGATGCCCTGCGATAGCAAAGCGGTGAGCTTCATCCCGAATATGTTGGATAAGCAGCAGTGCGGCTTCATACCCTTCAGTAATTAGCTCCCGCCCCTGATAAAGTAATGTTTCCAGCCCTGGCTTTCGTGATTTCCCTTTAGCCACCCCAAGTAAAGGTATTCCTGACAAATCAAGATCAGCCATGACCGTTTCAGCTGCACTTAACTGCCCCTTACCACCATCAATAAGAATAAGGTCAGGACAAGGCTTACCTGATGCCACAAATTTCTGGTAGCGGCGCTGCAAAGCAATCCCCATGGCGGCATAGTCATCACCAGGAGAAATATCTTTTATATTAAATCGACGGTAGTCGCTTTTTAGGGGGCCTTCCCGATTAAATACGACACAGGACGCGACGGTTGCTTCTCCCATGGTATGACTAATATCAAAGCACTCAAGCCTTTGCCCCTGCGAGGGTAACTCCAGCAGTTGCATTAGCTGCTCTACCCTCTTATGCATTCGCGTTTGATCCAGCAAAGTTGCCTTTAAGCTCTGCTCGGCATTTTTATTGGCAAGATTCAACCATTGTTTGCGATCTCCCCTGACCTGCTCTTTTATC
The DNA here is from genome assembly GCF_025643335.1 of Endozoicomonas sp. Mp262. Taxonomy (NCBI): domain Bacteria; kingdom Pseudomonadati; phylum Pseudomonadota; class Gammaproteobacteria; order Oceanospirillales; family Endozoicomonadaceae; genus Endozoicomonas; species Endozoicomonas sp. Mp262. The sequence continues at coordinate 3,889,527 of NZ_CP092489.1, forward strand.
TCTATTTTTTTACCCGATAGCTGATTAATTGCCTCTTTCAGTGCCGAAATACATGAGAGTCTAAAAGGCAGAATAAGCTCCTCAGGAAAGTCACGGTTTTGGGAAAGGTTAATATAAAATTGTGCTAAAAATTCATCAAGGTACTCTTCCCTGGCTTTTTCCAGCTTAAATTTTGGAAAATAGGCTTTACTGCCTATAACTTGCCCATCCCTGACAAAGAGAACGTGAAAACAGTAACTTCCTGAATGCTCGGCATAGCCGATAATATCGGCACTGCCACCCGCCCGTATCACGGACTGGCCTTCCTGAACCTTCCTCAACTGAATAATCTGATCCCTGATATCTGCAGCGAGTTCAAAATTTAGAGAGCGAGAGGCATCTTCCATCCTCTGAGTCAAACTCTCTGTTAACTCCTGACATTTACCGGAAATTAGTTGGATAGAATCCAGGACATCCCTGGCATACTCATCCTCTGTGACCAAACCAACACAGGGCGCTTTGCATCGCCTGATCTGATACTGCAGGCAAGGACGGGATCTGTTTCGAAAATAGCTATCTTCGCACTGTCTCACCTTAAAAACTTTTTGCAATAAATTAAGACTGTCTCTTACTGCACTGGAACTGGGATAAGGGCCAAAGTAACGATCTTTATTTGCTTTTTTTCCGCGATGAATACCCAAACGGGGCCATGAATCCTCTGAAGCCAGAACAATATAAGGATAAGATTTATCATCCCTAAGCAAAATATTATAAGGAGGCTTTCTGAGCTTGATCAGGTTTTGTTCCAGCAACAGCGCTTCTGTTTCCGAGTTAGTTACAATGACATCAATATCAGCCACCTTGCTGATTAAGGCCATGGTTTTGGTACTTAACCCTGACGCTTGAAAATAACTGGATAGCCTATTTTTCAGGTTTTTTGCCTTTCCTATATACAAAGTATGCCCTTGCTGATCCCGCATATCATAAACACCCGGCTTACAGGGCGTTTTTTTCAGAAAAGCCTTGTGGTCAAAAGAAGAGTTTGATTTGTCAGGAGCACTACTGGTCATACATTATCCATTCTAAAATAAAGGAGAATCATTATACTTATAAAGGGTTAATTTGACTTCTAATCACTAAAAAATCTTTTCTAAACTGAAATAAGAATACTCAAAGAGTATAGCGCCCCAAATAGGGTAAAGAGGAACACCAAGCATTACAATGAATGACCAGCTTTTCATTCTACCTTAAAATCTAAAAGCCAGATATCAAACCTAAAATAATAAATGCCATTTAAGCTATACTCTTGTTCACCTATTAATCTGCCACTCGTCTATATAATGATTAGTCTAAAATTCAGAAGCACTCAACATAAAAACCCTGTAGAAAAATACTTATTTGCTACATTATTTGGATACATATTATTCTTCAGCTGTTTATCATTCGCTGAAAAAAAAGATATTATTATTAGCCCGGATATTTCATAAAGCAGCAGGCTGTCCATTCAATTTTGACTTTTCTGTGGGGGCTGCTGTTTTATCACTCTGTGACTAAAGGTCTTCAGGCTCCGACTACACCAATCTGAACATTTAACGATCAATTCTGCTTTTTTAGGCCGAATGAATACTCCAAACGTCTCTCATCTGGTTATTATTTAGGCGGGCTAAGCGTTGTGGAGGCTGCTACCCAGGCCGAGGCAACGGCATTTGATAAAATATCTCTGTTACATGCTGCAAAAGCTTCTTGAATGGGCAGCTGCTGGGTAGGTGCAGTTTGATCCGATCCTTGTACTCAACCACCTTAACCGCTACTTTGCAGAGTTTTGTGATTACCGTTGATGGCTGGGCTTTCTCCAGTTCCGTTCCTTTCAAAGCCTTGGTTCTCAGCTCGTAATGCAGAACGTAAGCCGCACAGGCATAAAACAGTCTCAAGTGATTGGCCAGAAAGGTCTGGTCTGACAGTCTGTCACCCAGCTATTCCCGTGACATCAATTAAATCACTGCAACAGCAAGGCTTACAGTAAATTCCAAATGGAGTGATTTCGCACAAAATAACGTCTACTTTTGATAGGGATACTTTATCAATGGCTGTCTCTCATGGCTTATCCATTCCAAAAAAGTCGTAAGCATCTTTGTGCAAACAGTTTAATTACTACGATTTCTGAAAGTTATGAGCAAATTCCAGATGTCCGACCAAACAAGGATTCCAGAAAAATAACAATACATGATGCCTCCATGTCCGCTTTTGCCATGATGCATCTCAAGTACCCATCGCTCCTCTCGTTTGAGCGTGATAAAACAGAGCAAGAAGTAAGGCATAACCTTGAGCACCTGTATCAGATAAAAAAACGTGCTCCCTGTGATACCAGTATGCGGGAAATCCTGGATCCAATAGATCCCGTAGAGTTCAAAAAGCCTTTTAAGACATTGCTGTCTAACGTCCAAAGGGGCGGATTACTGAAGGCATTCGAATTTCACTGCGGGAACTTGAAAAATCACTACTTGCTCCCGATCGATGGAACTGGGCTATTTTACTCCTGCAATAATAAAAAACCTTGTCAGGAGTGCTGTACTAAAAATAAGGGAAAGGCCAACGAAGCTCACTACCACCAGTTAATGGCAGCATGCATTGCTCACCCGGATCAAAAAACAGTCTTGCCATTGGCACCGGAAGCCATAGTTTGCCAGGACGGTTCGACCAAAAATGACTGTGAAAAAAATGCCATTAAACGGTTGTTTGCCACCATACGAGAGCATCACCCACGTCTAAAGTTCGTTATTCTTCTGGACAGTCTTTATGCTGACAACCCCACTGTCCAACTGATTAAGAGTTATGGCTGGCATTACATCATTGTCGCGAAAGATGGCAACCATGCCTCGCTGGTTGAAGCGATGGATGAGCTGGATAAAGAAGGAAAAGTTCACCGTGCTGAAAAAGTTAATGAAGAGACTGGAATTAAGTGGTGGTTTCGCTATGCCAATGACGTCAGGCTGAACAAGGCAAAATATGCAGAACAGGTTAATGTGCTTGATTTTGTCGAAACCGATAAAAAAGGTAAACAGCATATCTGGTGCTGGGTGACTGATATTCCGCTTAACGAAGAAACCATAGAACCCGTCATGAAAGGAGGGCGCTGCCGATGGCATATTGAGAACCAGACGTTTAACACCCTGAAAAATCAAGGCTACGATCTCGAACATAACTACGGTCACGGTGAGAAGCACTTAGCCACAAATCTGGCCTATCTGACGATGCTTGCTTTTCTCGTAGATCAAATACAGGAACTGTGCTGTCCCCAGTTTCAGGAAGCTTTAAGAACCCGCTCAAAAGGAGTCCGTATAGCATTATGGAAATGGATACAGGGCTATTTTTTGCATTGGCTGATAAAAACGTGGGAGGGGCTTTTTTACACAGTAACTCATGGTATTGAAGAGAAAAGGGTGATTCCATTCGATACATCATAACCGGCCATATCGTAGCTACGTTCAGGGGTGACATTTTTTCTTTAAAGCTCCGCTTTGTTAATTGGCGGCTCAGTTTTGATCGGCTTCATTATTTTTGCTGCCTTATTGTCAATACCAACGATCATCGACGTTCATCATGCGGGAATAGCTGTCTGTCACCGGACAGATCACTTTTCAGGTGCTTAATGAAATTCTCATCCTGCCCTCTTGGGCAGTACAGATCCTCATAAATCACCTCTGGGGAAGCCTCTTTGATTGAGGTGACAATAAAGCGGGGATTGTCGCCTTTCTCGTTAACCTCTGCCTTATAGATTATCCGGGTATCGAGCCCTTTCCAGCTTTTAGCCTGATACTCGGCCTCACCGTACAGCCTGAGTCGTTCTGGCTCAGGCATATCGTTCAACTTGGCTAAGGCTGTTTTAACCTTGAAAGCTCGACGAGCCTCATCTAGCAACTCTTTGGCTTTAGGGCGTAAGGCCGTCTTGTGACCGGCACCTTTACCCAGCACATAATCAGCATGAGTATTAGCCTGAACAACATGCATTAACTCAGGTTGAGCAAAGTGGCTATCCCCGCGCACCAGCAAATGGGTTTTTGGCCACCGTTTACGGATAAGCTTGATGACACGCTTGATAATAGCGGCATTTTCCCTGCCTGTTGGCGTTTTGCCTGGACGGAGGATGGCAGTAATCAGCTTGCCACTGAGACCTTCAAAAATCAGCAAAGGCAGATAACAGTAGTCCTGATATTTGGCATTAAACAAATTCATTTGCTGCGATCCGTGGGTAATGGCCGGTGTGTGATCAAGATCGATCACGATAGCCATAGGTGGCAAGTCATAACTGGCGATAAAATGATGCACAAATGCTTCAGCCATTTGATAGATATCTTTGCGCCGCATGGACTTCCCGAGCCGTGTGTAGGTGGGAGATGAAGCCAGGTGGTTATCATCATCCAAAGGGTTTCGTCCGGTAGCCAGCTTTAACATGGGGTCTTTACGGAGGCGGTTGCTGTCGTTGGCATCCTCATAACCGCAAGCCATTTGCAAAATTCGCTGAACCAGGAGGTTTTGCAGAGAGTGGTCAATGTAGGATGGGTGACGCTTGTCATCAATGGCCTGGGTCAGTCTGGAAATAAGTCCGCTATGCAATATGGTTTCCCGTAACAGCAGAGCCCCAAAATCTGAAGATAACTCTCCACCATTGAAGTCCGCACGGATAGTTTTACCATTTGAAGGATGAAAGCGAAGCTGCTCTTGTGTAGATTGGGTCATGGCAAGTTCCGGTTTGCTTTTTCCGAAGCATTTTTTTGTCAATCCAATCGTACCAACAGATTGGACGGAACTTGCCTTTATTTATGAAATATCCGGGTTAGAAAATTCCATCAAGGAAAAATGCTAGTAAAGATGCTCCATAATGTGACAAGCTGGGATGAAAATACTCATCGCTACACCCTATCTCACGACTACGCACGAATAGATACAGAAATTAGCGAACTCGCTAAAGTTGGCTCAATACGAGCTTCAGCAACAAGTTTATTACCACCTTCTATACCTTCTAATATTTATAAAGACATAGGTTTTCTACTGAATGCTGATACAGTAGTTATTCGTTGTGTATATACTGAAGGTGTATCCAGTACCAGAATTGATAGAACTGGTGATGAAATCATATGGCACCCGACAAAAAAAGAATACTGCAATCGGGATATGGCATTAACTACATATCACGGGAGCTTTAGAGTAAGTCCTATTTTAGGTCATCTAAAACAAGTAGATTCCCTTGAAACCCTGCTTAATCATTTAGTAAATCAATATGATAAAGATAAAACACAGCTAGATCATAATGAGGTAGTCATTAATTACAAAACGCAGTCTATAGTAGCTATATTAGCTGCTAAAAATAGACTTTTTGATGTTTTTTCCGGTTCTGAAAATAAGCTAATTCAAACTGAGGCCAGTCACTTACAAACAATGTTAAAAGACAGTCTTGAATTAGACTTACCTATTCTAGTCTACGATTGCAATACTGGAACTCTGGCTCTATACAACCGAGAGCTTACCGGCTTATCTGAGTCCATAAGCCGGTAAAAATAAATACCTAAACTTTGTTCTCTAACTCCGGTAACACTTCAAACAGGTCTGCCACCAACCCATAATCAGCCACCTGAAAAATAGGAGCGTCTTCATCCTTATTAATGGCGACAATAACCTTACTGTCTTTCATCCCTGCCAGATGCTGAATCGCACCGGAAATCCCCACTGCAACATACAGGTTGGGTGCCACAATCTTGCCTGTCTGCCCCACTTGCATATCATTGGGGACAAAACCTGCATCAACGGCTGCCCTGGAGGCACCCACAGCAGCACCGAGCTTATCAGCAAGCTTATACAGTAGCTCAAAGTTCTCACCATTACCCATACCACGTCCACCAGATACAATGACACTGGCTTCTGTCAGTTCAGGGCGATCTGACTGGGCAAGCTCTTCACCCACAAAACTGGAAAGCCCAGGGTTATGCCCCGAATCCAGTTGCTCCACTGCCGCTGATCCTCCGGTTGCAGCCACAGGTTCAAAAGCCGTTGACCGAACTGTAATCACTTTTATCGCAGCACTACTGATGACTGTAGCAATAGCATTACCGGCATAGATGGGACGGGCAAAGGTCTCCGGCCCTTCAACCCGGATAATATCGGAAATCTGATCCACGTCCAGGAGTGCAGCCACCCGGGGCATAAAGTTTTTACCTGTAGTGGTGGCTGACGTCAGAATATGGCTATAGTTCTTGCCAAGTTCAGCTATCAGCAGGCTGGTATTTTCAGCCAGTTGATTACCATAAGTCATATTATCTGCCACCAGTACCTTGCTGATATGATCAACCTCTGCCGCAGCTTCCGCCAAGGCACTGCAATTGACACCGGCAACTAATAGATGAACCTCCCCGCCAATAGTCTTTGCCGCTGAAACAGTACTCAGAGTGGCACTGTTTAAGGTTTTATTATCATGGTCAGCAACAACAAGAATAGCCATTAGATCACCTTTGCCTCATTCTTCAATTTCTCAATCAGCTCATCAACACTCCCTACCTTAATACCTGCCTGACGCTGTTCTGGAGGATCAACCCTGACTGTTTCCACCGTCGTTTTAACGTCCACACCCAAAGCTTCAGGCGTTTTTACTTCCAAAGGCTTGCGCTTTGCCTTCATGATATTAGGTAAAGCGGCATAGCGAGGCTCATTAAGACGGAGGTCTGTTGTAACAATAGCAGGTAATTTTAAGGCCAGTGTTTGCAAGCCGCCATCAACCTCCCGTGTCACTTTGATAGATTCTCCTTCAACCACCAGTTCGGAGGCAAAGGTTCCCTGAGGTAATCCAGACAGTGCTGCCAGCATTTGCCCTGTTTGATTATTATCTGAATCAATAGCCTGCTTGCCTAAAATAACCAGATCCGGTTTCTCCTCATCAACCACTGCCTTCAATAGTTTTGCAACGGATAATGAACCAGGCATGTCACTGGTTTCTATATGGACACCCCTGTCAGCCCCCAGGGCAAGCGCTGTCCTGATTTGCTCCTGACAGGCTTTTGGTCCGATAGAGACTGCAATAATATCTGTGCCTACCCCTTTTTCTTTAAGTCGAACCGCTTCTTCTACGGCGATTTCACAGAATGGGTTGATGGCCATCTTAACATTGGTTAAGTCCACATCAGAGTTATCCTGCTTCACTCGCACCTTAACGTTGTAATCAATGACCCGTTTGATGGCTACTAGGATTTTCATGGGTTCGCAGCCTTCCTTTATTAGAATTTGAATAGTTTTACGTTATACAAACTGTAGCTATGACTAAAACAGCCTGCGCAAGCGCAGTCTACCAGCCTGTCAATAAGGGTTCAAACGGATATTTTATGCGCCATTCTAAGGGTGATTATCATCTCGGCGCTGGTTATTTGCCGATGTACGGGTATAATGCAAAGAAAATTAAAACAAGCGTTTAATAATAAGTATAATTATATTGATACCCGGCAGGGAGGAGGCTGATCATGGAACGCGAATCCATGACTTTTGATGTAGTCGTTGTCGGTGCAGGTCCTGCAGGCCTATCAGCAGCTTGCCGCTTAATGCAACTTTCCCGGGAACATGGACATGAACTCAGCGTCTGTGTGGTTGAAAAAGGTTCAGAGGTTGGCGCCCATATTTTATCAGGAGCCGTATTCGAACCATCCGCCCTTAATGAGCTGTTTCCAGACTGGCGCGAATTAGGTGCACCGCTTAATACGGCAGTGAAACAGGATGATATCTATGTTTTGAGATCTCAGGAAAAGGCTACCAGGGTGCCCGACTTTCTCGTTCCTAAAACTCTGCACAATGAGGGGAATTATATCATTAGCCTGGGTAACCTTTGTCGCTGGCTGGGTGAACAGGCAGAATCCCTGGGCGCAGAAATCTTTCCCGGCTTTGCTGCACAGGAAATTCTCTTTGATGACAGTGGTAGTGTAAAAGGAATTATTACGGGTGATATGGGAATTTCCGCATCCGGTGACCAAAAAGACAGCTATATGCCTGGAATGGAATTGCGGGGAAAATACACGGTTTTTGCTGAAGGCTGCCGGGGGCATTTGGGAAAACAATTAATCAGTCACTTCAGGCTGGATGAAGGTAAAGATCCCCAACATTACGGAATTGGCATAAAAGAGCTCTGGGATATAGATCCTGAAAAGCATAAGCCGGGGTTAGTGGTACATACGGCCGGTTGGCCGCTTAGTTGGCCTATGGCTGAAAAAGGCAGTACCGGTGGAGGTTTTCTCTACCACCTGGAAAACAACCAAGTGGTGTTGGGTCTGATCACCGATCTTAGTTATAGTAATCCCAATCTCAGCCCATTTGAGGAATTCCAACGTTTTAAGCTGAACCCCGTAATCAAACAATACCTTGAAAATGGCAAGCGCGTCTCTTATGGAGCCAGAGCTTTGGCCAAAGGAGGCCCCCAGTCATTACCCAAAATGACATTCCCCGGAGGTTTATTAATTGGCTGTGATGCCGGCACTATGAACGGTGCCAAAATAAAAGGCTCCCATACCGCCATGAAATCAGGGTTATTGGCTGCTGAAACAATTTTTGAAGCCATTAGCAGTGGCTCAGCAGGAACCGAAGAACTCACAAGCTTCTCAGTGGCTCTCAAGAACTCCTGGCTTTATAAAGAGCTTTATCAGCAAAGGAATTTTGGTCCGGCCATGCATAAGTTCGGTAATATTATGGGAGCTGCATTTGCCTTCGCTGATTTAAACATTTTTAACGGTAAGCTGCCCTTTACCCTTCATGATAGCAAGCCAGATTATACCCAGCTCCAGGCTGCAAGCAGTTGCAAGGTGATCCAATATCCAAAGCCTGACGGTAAAATTACTTTTGACCGCCTCAGCTCCGTATTTCTATCCAACACCAATCACGAAGAAGATCAGCCTTGCCATTTAAAATTAAATGATCCTTCTATTCCCGTTGAACAGAGCCTGCCCTTATATGCTGAACCAGCCCAGCGCTACTGTCCCGCTGGCGTTTATGAAATTGTGGAAGGAGAAGATGGCAACAGTCACTTTCAGATTAACAGCCAAAACTGCGTACACTGTAAAACCTGTGACATAAAAGACCCCTACCAAAATATAACCTGGGTTGCTCCAGAAGGAGCTGGCGGACCAAATTACCCAAACATGTAGGTGCGACGAGAGTCGTCCTTGTATAGCGTAAGCGTTTGATTTTAAAGCGCTTATGCGCTCACTAAGAAGAAGTCAGATGACTTTTAGTGGGTTCGTGCGGTGAAAGTCCGTACACTATCAACTACCGTCGGTTAAAGGCATTCCACGCCCCGACATCATCAACAACGGCTATCCACTGATAGTCATGTTCTACTACGGCTGTAAATCTGCGGGACGGATGCCCCGTTTCCAGTATGTTCATAATAGATCCTCTGATTCCAGAGCTACCATTAGGTGGCTCTGTTCCACTACGACTGTAAATCTACGCAGTAAGCGCCAATTTAAACCCACCTTAAAACTCCAAATCAAAAAAGTTAGGTTTTCTATTTTTTAGGAAACCCTACTATGAAAACAGATGAAGCCGCCAAACTCAGACAGCTTTGGCAGCAGCACCTTAAGGACTGGCAACAATCTGGCATAAGGCAAACTCCCTGGTGTCGCCAGAGGGGACTGTCTCCCCATCAGTTCAGTTATTGGAAGAAAAAGTTGATGACCAGGCCTGCACAGCCAAAACTGATTCCTGTTGCTGGGATGTCAAAGCCTGACCTTGTTTCTCAGTCTCCGGTTGTCATGCACCTGCCCTCTGGTATCAAGCTGGAGGTATCCGTCGAGCAAGTGCCTGGGCTGGTTCAGGCGTTGCAGTGCCTATGATTCGTCCAGCGGCTGATACTGACGTATTCCTTTATAGTGAGCCCGTGGATATGCGTAAGTCTATCAATGGCCTGGCCACTCTGGTGGAACAGGAGATGGCTCTGTCCCCCTTTGACCGCAAGCTGTTTGTGTTTTGCAACCGGGGAAGAGACAAGGTGAAGCTGCTTTACTGGGAGCGCAATGGCTTTGTCCTCTGGTATAAGCGACTGGAGAAATTCCGGTTCCAATGGCACTGGGATAGCATGCCCTCCCATATTGATGGTGATCTTCTCAACCGACTGCTGGATGGCTATGACATTCGTCCTCCTCAACCTCATCCTGCGCTGACCTACACGTCAATGATCTGATGCAGGGAATTGTCTTCCTGCCTTAGGGTATCCTTCAGGGATGAACGACACCCTTGCACATCTTCCTGATGACCCCACTATCCTCAAAGCCTACATTGCCCAGCTGCAAGGCAGGCTTTCCACTCTTGAGGAACATATCCGGCAACTGATCCGGCAGCGCTTTGGCGCGTCTAGCGAAAAAGCACCAGCCAATCAGTTCGGCCTGTTCAATGAGGCCGAGCAGGACCAGCCTGACAATCCTGATGCAGTGGCAAAAGCAGAGGCAGAAATCACAGTCCCTGCCCATCAGCGCAAGAAGCCGGGGCGCAAGCCATTACCTGAAGCCCTGCCCAGGGTTCGTCGGGAACATGACCTCCCTGAACAGGAAAAGGTCTGCTCCTGTTGCGGTAGCCATGACCTGCACAGGATCGGCGAGGAAGTCAGCGAGCAACTGGATATCATTCCCGCCAAGGTTCAGGTTATTCAGAACGTGCGCCCAAAGTATGCCTGTCGCCATTGTGAAGGCTCCATCCAGACCGCACCCATGCCTCCCCAGCCCATACCGGGTAGTATCGCTACACCGGGCTTGCTGGCCTACATTGCCACCGGAAAATATGTGGACGGCTTGCCCCTGTACCGCCAAGAACAGTTTGTGCTGAACCGGCTCGGGGTTGAAGTGGCCAGGGCAACCACAGCCCAGTGGATGGTGCGTTGCGGTGAACTGGTACAGCCCCTGGTCAACCTGATGCGAGATCATTTACTTGAATCTCCGCTGATCCATTGTGACGAAACCCATGTCAAGGTGCTGAGGGAGTCAGGGAAGAAAGCACAGAGCCTGTCGTACATGTGGGTACAGGTGGCAGAGCCTGTTCCAGATCACAGAGTCATTCTATTTGATTATGATCCCAGTCGGAGTGGGTCCGTTCCTGTCAGGTTGCTGGAAGGCTTTAAGGGGTATCTGCAAACGGATGGCTATGAGGGCTATGCTGCCATAGGCCGACAGGAAGGCATTATCAGCCAGGGCTGCTGGGCCCATGCCCGGAGAAAATTCAATGAAGCGGTAAAAGGCCTGAAAAAAGGGGTAAAAACTGGAAAGGCTTATATGGGAATGGCCTATATCCAGAAGCTTTACCGTATTGAACGGGAAATAAAAGACTGTTCCTGTGAAGAAAAGAAAATGATCCGGCAACAGAAAAGCCGGGACATTCTCAGTCAGCTACGACAATGGTTAGATAAATCGCTACCACAAACGCCCCCTAAAACACTGTTGGGTAAGGCGCTTAATTACCTCAATAACCAGTGGGATAAACTGATTCGCTACTGCGATGAGGGTTATCTACGCATGGACAATAATCTGGCAGAAAACGCCATTCGCCCCTTTGTCATCGGGCGTAAAGCATGGCTGTTTAGCACCAGTCAGGCAGGCGCTAATGCCAGCGCTAATCTGTACAGTCTGGTAGAGACAGCGAAAGCCTGTGGCTTGGAGTCATATGCCTATTTAAAGGAGGTGTTTACCCAGCTACCCGCAGCAAAAACACTGGCGGATATTGAGCAACTGCTGCCATGGAATCAAAACTCTTCTTAAATCAAGGTGGGGTTAATTAATCGCTTACTCTACGCAATCTAATAGGTTGATAGTATGCTCATGTTGAACCTTCCAGCTTGCTGGTAGACAGTGCTTTTGCATTGTAGGAATTAGTGAAACTGTTGATGAAGGTGCTACAGGGAGGGTAGCAAGCAGGTAGCTGATTAAAGGGCTAAGTGCCTTGAACAATTGTCTCACCGTCTGACCGGTAGGAGACTCGCTGTGCAACCAGCGGTAGCCTAGGGGTAGCGCATAACTGGCAACGGTTTTGTGTGAAGCACCCTGACAATGTACCCCCTCTTCGGAGGTGACAGTTAGCCGCGAGGCGCTGCTAGATACTGCCAGTGACAAGGCGGTTGAGGGGCTAGGCTGAGCAATAAGATGAACGCAAGTGAATCGTTGATAAACGTCGTTATAGGGACGAAGCCAAAGTCACTGACAGGCTTTAACCAAAAGGTATCTGGTCGGCTCTGGTGTTTTACATTCACCAGACGTTGCCATTAGACCAGCGGCGAACAGACGGCATCTACGTTGTTCATGTTGTTCAAGGTAAACTCGGTAAGCCCGCAACTTCGCCCTTTGGGCAGGTGATCCGCAAGGTGATCTGTTGAGGTTGCGGGTAGAGGAGGATGGAAAAAGCGAATGCTGCCTTGTAATGAGGCAGATACCGGGGTGAAACATAACCGGCGGCGAAAGCTGTGCCCACTTCCATCTGGTCTCTCATGGCGAGAGGCTTGTTTAACCCTAAAGAAAGTCTGAAGGCTTCGGCTGGCAAGGCTTATTATGAATATTCCTAACGGGAGACTCACTCCCGTCAGGGTTGTGCTGCTCTTCCAATAGGAAATCAAACAGGAGAGTAGCATGACAAGCGTTTCCCTATTGGAGAAATCTGCGCTCTCTGGCAGACCTGAAGGATGGCATCAAATTGATTGGCATCATGTACACAGGACTGTTCGGGGCATGCAGGTTCGGATCGCCAAGGCAGCGAGGGAAAAGAACTGGCGTAGGGTGAAAACTTTGCAACGGTTTCTGACCCGCTCGTTTTGTGGCCGGGCATTGGCTGTAAGGCGGGTGACTGAAAATAAAGGCCGGAAAACACCAGGTGTGGATGGTGCAATCTGGTCAACGCCCGAAGCTAAGTGGAAGGCAATAGGTCAACTGAAACGGCGAGGATACCGTGCGATGCCATTGCGGCGAGTGCGAATCCCCAAGGCAAATGGGAAGAAACGCCTATTAGGTATTCCGACCATGAAGGACAGAGCCATGCAGGCGCTGCACCTTCTTGCTTTGTTGCCGGTGTCTGAAAGTATGGCTGACCAGAGTTCGTATGGGTTCAGGCCAGAGCGTTCAACCGCAGATGCCATTATGCAGTGTTATATGCTGTTGCGTAAAAAAGGCTGTGCGGAATGGGTGCTGGAAGCAGACATTGAAGGATGTTTTGATCATATTGATCACCAATGGCTGGTTGATAATGTACACATGGATAAACAGATCCTGCAAAAGTGGCTCAAGACCGGTGTTGTGGATATGGGTAAGCGGTGGCGGACAGAGGAAGGTACACCGCAAGGTGGCGTTATCTCCCCTACCCTTGCCAATATTGCCCTTGATGGTCTGGAGTCTTTGCTGGCTAAACACTTCGGTGCAAAGGGCAGCAAGAAGTTACGCAGGTACAAAGTGGGTCTGGTGCGTTACGCAGATGACTTCATTATTACTGGTATATCGAAAGAGGTGCTGGAGGATGAAGTCAAACCGTTGGTTGTTGAGTTTTTGTCCCGTCGCGGGCTGAGGCTTTCAGCGGAAAAGACACGTGTAACCCATATCAACCGAGGCTTTGATTTTCTGGGATGGAATGTACGAAAGTACAGTAGCAAGCTGTTAATTAAACCATCCAAGGAAAATACCAAGGCATTTCTTGATAAATGCCGAAAGGTTATCAAGGCCAATGGCAGCGCCAAGCAAAAGCACCTGATTTGGCAGTTAAACCCGATCATTCGTGGTTGGGCTAATTATCATAAACATCAGGTGGCAAGTGACGCATTCGCACGAGTGGATGCCATGCTATGGAAAGCACTATGGCGCTGGGCAAGGCGGAGACACTGCAAGAAAGGAAGACAATGGGTAGCCAAGCGGTATTGGCATCACATTGACAATCGGCAGTGGACTTTTGCTGAAACAGTGGCAAGGGAGTCTGGCGGTGGCGGTGCTAAACTGGTTTATGCCAGTGACACCAAAATCAAAAGGCATACCAAAGTCAAAGCAGATGCAAATCTATTTGACCCTGCATGGGAGCTTTATTTTGAAGAGCTGAAGCGTAAACGAATGCTGGATTCTATTCAGTACAGGAAACGCATTAGTAAACTTCATGCGAGGCAAAAAGGAGTCTGTACACTTTGCAGGCAACCGATAAACCATGAAACAGGATGGCATGTTCACCATGTAGTTAGGCAGGTGGACGGCGGCAGTGACAATCTGGACAACCTGATGTTGCTACATCCTAATTGCCACATGCAGATTCACAGTCTGCATACATCAGTCTCAAAGCCGGTTCCTTCGGGGGTTTAGTGGAGGCTTGAGCCGTATGCGGGGAAACTCGCACGTACGGTTCTTAGGGGGCTGCGGTACAGTAATGTACCGTGGCTACCCGACGTGCGACGAGAGTCGTCCTTGTATAGCGTAAGCGTTTGATTTTAAAGCGCTTATGCGCTCACTAAGAAGAAGTCAGATGACTTTTAGTGGGTTCGTGCGGTGAAAGTCCGTACACTATGCTGGATTCAAGCAATAAGTGCAATCGACTTCCCAGTATAGACTTCGAGCGGGGTTCGCCCCCCTAAAACTTTTCTTGGCATGGTATTAATCAAGAGTTCAGTTTCCCAAACCTCTTCTTTTGTCAGATCCCCAAGAGCCATTTTTTTAGGCCAGGTTCGACGGATAATGCCATTGGTATTTTCGTTGGTACCCCGTTGGTAGCTGGCATAAGGCTTAGCGAAAAGTAAGCGATTAATTAACCCCACCTTGATTTAAGAAGAGTTTTGATTCCATGGCAGCAGTTGCTCAATATCCGCCAGTGTTTTTGCTGCGGGTAGCTGGGTAAACACCTCCTTTAAATAGGCATATGACTCCAAGCCACAGGCTTTCGCTGTCTCTACCAGACTGTACAGATTAGCGCTGGCATTAGCGCCTGCCTGACTGGTGCTAAACAGCCATGCTTTACGCCCGATGACAAAGGGGCGAATGGCGTTTTCTGCCAGATTATTGTCCATGCGTAGATAACCCTCATCGCAGTAGCGAATCAGTTTATCCCACTGGTTATTGAGGTAATTAAGCGCCTTACCCAACAGTGTTTTAGGGGGCGTTTGTGGTAGCGATTTATCTAACCATTGTCGTAGCTGACTGAGAATGTCCCGGCTTTTCTGTTGCCGGATCATTTTCTTTTCTTCACAGGAACAGTCTTTTATTTCCCGTTCAATACGGTAAAGCTTCTGGATATAGGCCATTCCCATATAAGCCTTTCCAGTTTTTACCCCTTTTTTCAGGCCTTTTACCGCTTCATTGAATTTTCTCCGGGCATGGGCCCAGCAGCCCTGGCTGATAATGCCTTCCTGTCGGCCTATGGCAGCATAGCCCTCATAGCCATCCGTTTGCAGATACCCCTTAAAGCCTTCCAGCAACCTGACAGGAACGGACCCACTCCGACTGGGATCATAATCAAATAGAATGACTCTGTGATCTGGAACAGGCTCTGCCACCTGTACCCACATGTACGACAGGCTCTGTGCTTTCTTCCCTGACTCCCTCAGCACCTTGACATGGGTTTCGTCACAATGGATCAGCGGAGATTCAAGTAAATGATCTCGCATCAGGTTGACCAGGGGCTGTACCAGTTCACCGCAACGCACCATCCACTGGGCTGTGGTTGCCCTGGCCACTTCAACCCCGAGCCGGTTCAGCACAAACTGTTCTTGGCGGTACAGGGGCAAGCCGTCCACATATTTTCCGGTGGCAATGTAGGCCAGCAAGCCCGGTGTAGCGATACTACCCGGTATGGGCTGGGGAGGCATGGGTGCGGTCTGGATGGAGCCTTCACAATGGCGACAGGCATACTTTGGGCGCACGTTCTGAATAACCTGAACCTTGGCGGGAATGATATCCAGTTGCTCGCTGACTTCCTCGCCGATCCTGTGCAGGTCATGGCTACCGCAACAGGAGCAGACCTTTTCCTGTTCAGGGAGGTCATGTTCCCGACGAACCCTGGGCAGGGCTTCAGGTAATGGCTTGCGCCCCGGCTTCTTGCGCTGATGGGCAGGGACTGTGATTTCTGCCTCTGCTTTTGCCACTGCATCAGGATTGTCAGGCTGGTCCTGCTCGGCCTCATTGAACAGGCCGAACTGATTGGCTGGTGCTTTTTCGCTAGACGCGCCAAAGCGCTGCCGGATCAGTTGCCGGATATGTTCCTCAAGAGTGGAAAGCCTGCCTTGCAGCTGGGCAATGTAGGCTTTGAGGATAGTGGGGTCATCAGGAAGATGTGCAAGGGTGTCGTTCATCCCTGAAGGATACCCTAAGGCAGGAAGACAATTCCCTGCATCAGATCATTGACGTGTAGGTCAGCGCAGGATGAGGTTGAGGAGGACGAATGTCATAGCCATCCAGCAGTCGGTTGAGAAGATCACCATCAATATGGGAGGGCATGCTATCCCAGTGCCATTGGAACCGGAATTTCTCCAGTCGCTTATACCAGAGGACAAAGCCATTGCGCTCCCAGTAAAGCAGCTTCACCTTGTCTCTTCCCCGGTTGCAAAACACAAACAGCTTGCGGTCAAAGGGGGACAGAGCCATCTCCTGTTCCACCAGAGTGGCCAGGCCATTGATAGACTTACGCATATCCACGGGCTCACTATAAAGGAATACGTCAGTATCAGCCGCTGGACGAATCATAGGCACTGCAACGCCTGAACCAGCCCAGGCACTTGCTCGACGGATACCTCCAGCTTGATACCAGAGGGCAGGTGCATGACAACCGGAGACTGAGAAACAAGGTCAGGCTTTGACATCCCAGCAACAGGAATCAGTTTTGGCTGTGCAGGCCTGGTCATCAACTTTTTCTTCCAATAACTGAACTGATGGGGAGACAGTCCCCTCTGGCGACACCAGGGAGTTTGCCTTATGCCAGATTGTTGCCAGTCCTTAAGGTGCTGCTGCCAAAGCTGTCTGAGTTTGGCGGCTTCATCTGTTTTCATAGTAGGGTTTCCTAAAAAATAGAAAACCTAACTTTTTTGATTTGGAGTTTTAAGGTGGGTTTAAATTGGCGCTTACAGCGAAAAATACGTCAGCATTCACTGCTTCTGATACCTTTTCATGGGCTGCAAACTCGCCTCCATTATCCAGGGTGATGGTGTGAACTGTTGAAACTCGTTTCAGTAGGCTGATCATTGTATCCGCTACTGTTTCAGACTGTTTGGTATCCACTTTGCCAATGAGTGTAAAGCGGCTCTTTCGGTCGACCAGCGTGACCAAGTGAGCGTCTTGCCCATACACAGTATCACCTTCCCAATCTCCCAAGCGAGACCGAAGCTCTACCACTTCAGGACGTTCGGTAATATCGACCCGATTAGGTATAAGAGAACGGCCTGCCTTGCGTTTACCTCCTTTGCATCGGCGTTTCCCAAAGCGGGGCAGCTTTTTATACAAGGAACCTCCCTGAGCTTTGTTATCAGCAATTCGGCTGTATACAGAGGTATGACTCAGAGCGATCTCAGGCACCTCAATTTTCATCCTGCAACTGATGTTTTCAGGAGACCAGCCAAGGAGTAGCCCCTTCTCTATGATCGGCATTTGTCGTTCATCTGTTTTGCTGTGCTTTTTGGCAGATTTCCTACGCTGCATAGCCAAGTTATGAGCCGATTCAGCACAATACCCATTATCGCCAGTATTGCGTTTCAACTCACGGGATAAGGCGCTCTCACTGATACCTGCAACCTCTGCGATCTCATTCTGAAAATGACCTTTTTCAAGGAGCGCCTCAATCTGGTATCGTTGCCCTTGGGTCAGCTGCTTGTATCGTCTGGTTTGTGTACTCATTCCTGACATCCATTTCTTAGTGTGAGAGCTACAGAATGTACCAGCAGCTGGCTCACATATGAAATATCAGTCGATTGCACTTATTGTATTAATCCAGCATCAACTACCGTCGGTTAAAGGCATTTCACGCCCCGACATCATCAACAACAGCTATCCACTGATAGTCATGTTTTACTACGGCAGTCAATCTGCGAGACAGAACTTATCTCCAGCTTGTTTATGGAAGAGGAAGGCACCCATACCATCAGGCGGATGAAGCGTACCAGCCGTTTCAGCAAACCGGCTTAACATATTGAAGCACCTCGGACAGCATGGATTTCAGGGTACCTACTTCTGATCTCAGGGTACCTACTTCTGATTTCAGGGTACCTACTTCTGATTTCAAGGAGCCAAGCTCACCAGTAATAGCTTGCCTGAAGTCGTTGAATTCGGTTTTCAAGTCTTGCTGGTTCTTTTCGAGAGCCAGCTGTCCTTGCTCCAGCCGCTCAACACGCTGGGCAGTCTCCTTGCAAAGGCGGTGAACCTCCTCTTGCATATCGTTCCACACCTGATGCTTGACTTCTTCTTTCTTAAGGATCAGGTGATGCAGATTGATAACGTCAGCTTCCAGTTTTTCGACCCGGTTCTCAAGTGACATGGGATAGTACATCTCTGTTATTGCTTATTGGTACGGCTGATTGAATTTATAACGATTAATCAACCGGTTATTCGTCAATTATAAACCAGAAAATCAACTATGCTGGATAAACAGCCCGGCATTATCGACCCGCCCAGGAGGGTACAGAATAGTTCTACCCCGGCCATCTCGATGCGGCAGATAAATCCTGCCAATGAAATCATCCTGATTAACTGGCTGACGGTGGGTGAGTAGAGAAAACTTGTCAGCCATTCAGTATCTCCGATAAGTTAGATTATTCAGATAATAAAAAAAGGATAGGGATATGCGGACAGGGATTTTCGCATTATTGCTTGGATTGGCGCTCAATGCCCAAGGAAGAGAAGGACACTCAGGTTTTTATGGGGGAGTATTGGGCGGTGGAGGTAAATTCACCGGCAAGGTAGACTATAGCACCCTTAATTTGGAGGTTGGGGATAACGTATCTGGATATGGCTTGTTTCTCGGCTATAAAACCACAAAAGGAAACATGACCGCAGGATTTGAAGTGGACTACCTTGAATATAGCGGTAATATAGACCTTGGCGTACAGGCAACTAACTACCACTTAAAGGCTAAGATGAAGCATTTCTATTCGGCTAGCCTGTTACTTGGTTATATGACGGCTGATACAGTAGAAGTTTATCTGCGGGGTGGTTACGGCAAAACACATGCCACTATAGAAGTTGGAGAAGTGACACCGATTGAAAGTGATATTAGCTTTAAAATGCCCGTTGCCGGTATAGGTGTTCGATTCAGTAATGACACATCTCTTGGCTTGAAGCTGGAGTACCGTTATCACTTTAACGAAGACTATAAAATGTCAGACAATGCTGACTTTAAATCCAGTGCTAACTTATTTTTAGTCAATCTTGATTATATGTACTGACCAATGCTGGTAATTAAAAACCCGCTAACAGGCGGGTTTTTAATTACCTCAAAATAGCAATAAAACCAGCCATCACCAAGCACATTCCGGGTATCTTTATTGATGCGTAACCGTCTGTGTCATAGACAGGTTAAAAACCTTATTCTGAACGACTATCTTCAATACTACCTAATGAATAGAAATGCTCTGAACTACTTATCACTAAGTGACACTTCCCGTTAATCTGTTTTTCTTCTGCCATATCAATCAATTGATAAAAGGTATTTCTGTTAATCAGGGCATCCAGATTATCCCTGACCCTGATATAAGGTTTTGGCTCACCGCTGACCGGTTCCTCCAGTACCCATAAACCATGGTGTTCTCCTAACACACACTGATCACCCACATTCGTCAGAAAATAAAGTTTATCTTCTCTTCTTTCTACAGAGATAGCTACAAAGGGAGCATCATCCACCTGAATTCGAACTTTTTCCACCGGCGTTACCAAATAAAAGCTACCATCCTCATCTCTTTTCAACACTGTAGAAAAAAGGCGAACCATCGAAACTCTATCAATGGCTGTTCCCATATAAAGCCAACTGCCATCACTTAATATTCGGATATCAATATCCCCACAAAAGGGTGGATCCCATAAATGTATGGGAGGCAGTTCGTTTCCTTTTGGCAAGCTCGTCAGACTCTCAACAAGCTCTGAAGGGGAGGAATATTGCCTGGTCAAACGGAAGCCTCCAGTCTTTTTTATAATGAATAAACATGGCGCTGTATTCTGTGCGCCGGGATCAGCGTTTTATAACCAGCCTATAAACATCTTACCAACTTATCGCAGGATGCTAATCTAATCATATAGCCTTCATAATTATATCAGGGAAGAACACTTGAATATTATAAAATCATTAGCCAGTATTTTGACGAAATGGTTAATGCAGGAAACTCAGGAAGCATCTGCCTCACTCTGTGATTTTGAAAGAATCCGTCATGAACTCAAGCCTTGTGATGTTATCCTGGTGGAAGGCCGATCCAGAGTTAGTCAGGTTATCAAGCAAACCAGCTATAGTCCCTGGTCTCATGCCATGCTTTATATCGGCAGACTCCATAATATAGAAGACAACAGAATTCGCCAGACTGTCATGGAGCGCTACAATGGCTCTCCCGATGAGCAGCTTATTATTGAAAGCGAGCTGGGGTACGGAACCGTTGTTCACCCGCTAAGCCGTTATGAAAACGAGCATGTACGCATTTGTCGGCCTAATGGATTGAGCTTTCAGGATAGTCAGCAGGTTATTCATTATGCTGTCAGTCGGTTAGGTGTTGGTTATGATGTCCGACAGATATTGGATCTGGCTCGTTTTTTCTTTCCCTACTCTATTTTGCCTCGACGATGGCGGTCATCCCTATTCCAATATTCTCCGGGACAGGAAACAAAGACAGTTTGTTCAACAATGATTGCAGAAGCATTCAGTTTTATCCATTTTCCTATTTTGCCACTGGTCAAGCGTAATGGAGACAAGGGGGAAGTACAGTTATTCCAGAGGAATCCCAAACTGTGCAAGCCCAGTGACTTTGATTACTCTCCTTATTTCCAGATTATCAAGTATCCTTTTCTTGATTACACCCATCATTCTGACTATCGGCTTTTACCCTGGCATGGTCATGGGGCACTTGAAGGTAGCGAATCAGACTTATATATGTCACCCAGTAAACTGGAAGAACTTAAACAGGCACAACCTATCGATAAAATCGAACTAACACAACAGCTAAAGAGTGATGATAAGCTAACACCTCCTCCCTCAGAAACATCCCATTAATGCAATATAGAAACTAAAATATATATTAATATTCCTAATAAATCTTATATAAAAGTGGACGCCTGATAATTCTAGTCCATACTTCTACTTGCTGATTTGGTCGACTTCCCCCTACGGCTAGATCAGCCTAGGTCAGTAATGACCTTGGTACTTGGATTGTGTACCTATGTTTCACTCCTAAATGGTCTTAGCCCGGTTTCGCTCCCCCCAGTGATCCGGGTTTCTTTTTGTCTGAAAACCGTGGCTTGCCCTTGTTTTTAAATGGTTTTTTTAAATTCTGCACTTCTGTCCAGTTTTTCAAAATCAACATTACGGGTCATTATAAGGCAAAAAAACTTGCCCAAAACTTGCCTAAAACTTGCCCGGACTTGCCTCAAAAAATCCCCGCCTGGAATCACTAAGCGGGGAACCTTATCAATTCAGTTTTACCTCCTTGCTCATAATCACGTCGTCAAATCCCATCCTGCTCAGCGTGTCAGAAACTTGACGCAAATCACAGCCCAGCTCCTTGTACCACTCAGCCAGTGCTAAGTCAGATTTATCCCCAAAGCATTCAAACCGGCACTTTGCGTTTTTTTCCATCAGTGAAACTCGCGCAGCAATAGACTCTAAACGGTTGATTGGATGCGGCATACCATTACCTCGTACTCAATTATGAGGAGATACCCCCCCCCCCGTGTTTCGATTTGCGCCAATCTTACTCCACGCCTTTCTGGGAAAATTGATACAGATCAATATTTGATTACGAATTAACCAGCGGTTAATATTTATGTATTAACAATAAAAACGCATAACCAAATTTAACAAAGGACGGTTGATTTTGACGCAAGACGAGCTGCTAGCGCGATTTTCTGCGAGACTTACAGCTTTGCTGGATAGACAACATATGTATAAAAACCAGCTCGCCCATGCGGTTGGGGTCAGTAGTGTGGCCGTAAACAAATGGACAAGGGGTAAGAGCCTGCCGTCGTTGCTGATGCTTATGCAGATTTGCGAAGCGCTTGACGCTACTCCTAACAGTCTGCTGATTGATATGAGAGAAGATCGGAGGCGGAGGAATGGCAGGAGAAAGAAGTAATGCCCGGCGCTAAGTCCGGGCTTTGTGTTAATGCAGCTCCTGAATAATTAACTCTAACCCGCTGATGATTGGTGTGTCAGAAATAAAATAGTCTTCAATAGTAAAAGGGACTTGACTTCCGATCATGGGCACAATCACGTCATTTTTATTCAAATCAAATTCTGCAACCGTGAAAAATTTACTATAATAATCTTTGCTAGGGATGCCTGTAGCTCCGGAATACGGAATGACTTTGTACTCTTCCCACTCAACGGCAGTTGAACTCCCCGCTTTTCTTGTGACACATAAATTAGACTGGCTCCCTGCGACTTTATTCTTTATCCGCACGGAGAAATAAACAAAATACCTGCCAGTGTTCGGAATAACGATTCCTGATGCTGGATCGCCAGCTACGGCATCAATCAGGTCAAAGCCGGTATCAGCTCGCTCTACTAGCGGCAAAGCAAAAGCAGACTCTTGTTCTTTCCCGCTCACACTCGGATCACTTGCAAATATCGCATGATTGCCCAATCTTCTGCTCATGCTTTGCAGGCCAGACTCTACGCCTGCAATTCTCCCCGCCAAATCTGGCGATAAAGCAGGGTTTTCAGAATTGAGAGCTGTCATTGAAAACAGCGTTTCCCGTAATTTTGCAGGGCTGATTTTGTGACTGGTATTATCAGCCAGGTTATCAGAGTTTTTTTGATTAACTGTTTCGATTGTCATTATAAAAACCCGTTGCTGAATCCGTCACTAAATGCTGTATTTTCTGTTGGCGGTAGAGCTGTTAAATCACCGATAGCAATGATTGTTAAACCCTCGCCGGTTTTTTCTAAATCAAAAACGTCATAAACAATTTTGATTTTTTCCCCGGCGTATAAATCAATCTCGACAGGTTTGAAGTATTTTGACTCATACATGCTGGATAAATACAGGGTGTATGGCTGCCCTGTTGACTCAGCCAGCACTTTGACTACGCCAGCATTGCGGCTGTAGCTGTCAGGTGCGACGATCCGCACCCGGCCTGTTGTTTTAACCTCGTGCCATGTGGTTGAGGTGTTTTGGGTTGCTCTGGTGAGCAGTGGTGTTGTCATGTTTTTTTTCAACTCTTAATTATGCATGACTATAATTAAACCGATTTGATATGCCAGCACTGGATTATCTCAACCGGCGGTGCATAAGTGGGTATCCGGCAAGAGTACACCCAGACTGTATGTGCTGTTGCAAATCTGCGACGCGCTCGGAGTTACGCCTGATGAGTTGTTGTTATAAGCTTGATAGCGATGTGCCTATGGGGATTTTTGCTGTTGCTGAAAAAATAAACCATAAAAAATGAATCCAACTCATTGATCCTATGTCTTGTAAAATATTATCCGGATACGCGGCTTTTACCTGCAATCTGTTATCCATAGATAGGCCGATAAAGGGTGCGTACGGACAATCGTCATGCAGTCCATTTTCCCCCGTAGCCGAAACAGGGCTGATAGGCATCGTGTTAAATACACAATAATCACCCTTCAGCACCCTAGGGAATTTAAAAGATGGCAGCATGCGGTGTTTTGATGCGCTATCCGACGAATCGCCAGCAACATAAATATAGCCTCTTTCTTCTATCTTTTTTTTGCAATAGTCCAGGCTCCAGTTTTGCGGTAAGTGATTTGGAGCATATATAAAAAGACTATCGTTAACTTCGATTATATTACCATTTTTATCAAGCACTATCCCTTCAATGTTAACCAGATCGGTGATATTTAGCACTTCATGCTCGGATGAAAAAACAGGTTCAGATTTGCCGTTTCGTACAATTACCCCATAACTTGATTTTTTTGTTAGCGGAATCTTTCGATATATTCTAAATTCTCCATTTTTTGTGCCACTAAAAGGAGTAACAATTATCTTGTATTTTATACTCTGTGTATTTGCATCAAAATCATATTTTATAACTGCGCCACCAGAACCTTTGCTTACTGCAAACAGCACAGCATCAGACAGCTTGTATGTCTTTTCGTATACGGCTGTCGATGCGAATTTATATATTTTGTCAACGCTTATATTTACATACTCCTCACTTATTGTTTTTTCGCCATTGGTATTTAGAAAGTTAACTCCATAGCTACCACTCATAATAAAAAATTCCTGCGTAAACGTCTTCGCTTAATGTTATATGAGCTTCAGAAAAGCCGCCTATAGACAGACTGAATTCTATTTCTTTTCCACTATTTATAAACTCATGCGTTAATACTAAAGAGCTGGGATCTTTTATATTTCTAAACAGTCTGCCGTAAGGAATAATATTGACAAAGAACCTATCAAAATTTTGATAGGCTGGTAACAATAGTATTTTTTTTACCGGCTGTCTCGGTGGTGCTGTTTCTCCTTTTTTAAAGTGTAAGAGTTCAGTGTCAAGCAGTTTGTAAGTACTGCCAACTAAAACAGAGTCAAAGGTTTTCTTTCCTTCAGGGTTGTATGTTCGAATTCCTAAACTCATGATAGTTCGCCTATTTCAACCCTTAATACATTATGCTCATCATAAACACGGATAAAATTATTTTTGATTTCTAAACGGCCTCCAGTATCGGCGGATTTAATATTTAGCTTTCCTTTATAAACAATATCGTTCGTGTTCTTGTCGTAGTACAGCTGACCATTTTTCTCTGTTTTTTCTCCAGATCCAACCCAGAACGGGTAGTTTCCAACACTGGAAACCTCAACGCGGGGGCCAGTAATAGGAGCTGTTTTAAAAGTGCCTGCGGTAATAGTGCCGAGATTTGCGGAGACTGCTGCCAGATTGTCAACGCTGATCTTTTTGGCAGTTATCCCACCGTCCTCGATAGAGACTCCAGGCATAACGACTTTGCCATCTTTCACAGCAAACGACAGTGCAGAGGCACCCGGAGAGCCAACAGCAAATGTATCAACACGGAACAATGCATTGCTGCGCTTCCCGTCGTTGTTCATCTGGAACCCGCTGCAATAGCCGTTAACGTCCATCTGAACGCCCCATTTTGCTTGAAGGGTTTTTACTCCGTCTTTTACCTGAGCAATGGCGGTAGACTGCTGCTGGACTGCTGCTTTTGCGTCATCAACTGCCGCCTGAGCTGTTGTGATTTTGCTGCTGAGAGCGCCATCGGCAGCCGCGCGAGCCTTTACCTCTGTCTGTATTGCTGTGTTAATAATGCTGTCAGCGCTTTTATAGTCAGCAGTGACTTTATCAATGCGCTGCCCCAGTGAGTAATCGGCACCCGACCTCGTGCTTGCCTCGCTGCTAATAGAGCTTTGCAGGTGCTTGTCGGCAGTCTTGTAGTCTGAGATAGCTTGAGTTACCTGCCTGCTTAAAGCCTCATCCGCTGTAGCTCTGGCCTCCTGTTCAGCCTTAATTGCCGCTCCTGCCGCTGTGTCACCAGAAGCAATGTCAGCAACAATTTTATCAACGCGCTTGCTCAGAGCCTCATCAATAGTTGTTCGGGCAGACTCCTCTTTTTTGATAGCTGCTACACGAGCTGCGGTTTCGTCTGACAGCTCAGAGCTGATAGTCGTTATCTGTTGAGCAAGACTTTCATCTTTTGCAGCTCTTGCGGTTGACTCCTGCTGTATAGCCGCTGTCCGGTTTTTTGTCTCGGTTGACAGGTCAGCAGCTATTCGGGTTATCTGACTGCCAAGGGCTGTATCTTTGGTAGCTCTTGCTGATGCCTCCTGTGTTATTGCTGCTTTTCGGGCTGCGGTTTCGTCGCTCAGGCTTGCGGCAACAGTATCAACCCGCTTACCTATGGCTTCGTCGGCTGTAGCTCTGGCCTCCTGTTCTGCTTTGATTGCTGCGTTAGTGTTGGTGCCACCGTCAGTCATGTCTGCCACAACTTTATCAAGACGTGTTGCTAGTGCCTGATCAGCATCGGTTAGCGTCTCGATCTCGGTATGCACAAGCGCAGTGACTTTTTTATCGCCCTCTTGATACTCAGACTCTACTTTGCGTATCCACTGGCTGTGCGATTCGTCAGACGTGGCCTGAGCTTGAGCAATGACTTTTAAGCCTGCGCGGGTAATGGCAATGTCAGACTCAAAGCCCGCCACCTGCTCATCAATCTTTTTAGACAGAGACTGGTCGGCAGTTGTTCGAGCTTCGGACTCCTGCCGGACAGCCGCTACCCTTGCCGCTGTTTCATCTGATAATTCAGAGCTGATAGTGTCAACACGCTTACTCAGGGCTTCGTCGGCTGTAGTCCGGGCTTCCTGTTCTGACTTAATAGCTGCTGTGCGATTTGCGGTTTCGGTCGAAAGATTGGCCGCAACAGTGTCAACCCTGCTGCCAAGAGCCGCATCTGCCGTGACTCGCTCAGTTACGGCTGCATCTATGTCGGAGCCTAAATCCTGCCGGGCTTTTGCCAGATCAGCTTGAGCCTGTTTAGCCTGGTTAGATAAATCAGTTTTGACATCTGCAATATTGCTATCAATCTCTGAGTTTAAGTCCTGCCGGACTTTATCAAGTCCCGCCTTTGTCTCCTGAGCTTGTTTGTCTATCTCTTGCCGGTTCTTGCTGATGTCAGTTTTAACTTCGGCAATGCCTTTGTTTATTTTGTCGTCAAGGTCTTTTACATCGCCCTCGATCTCAGTCATATCCAGCTTTGCTGTGGTGCCAGAGAACTCGCCGGAGTAGTTAAACTCAGATGCTCCCCACACGTCACACCATGCAAGCCTGAAGAACCAAGAGCCTTTCAGATTAAGGTCAAACCGGGCAGCTTCGGAGATTTGCAGCAAATTGTCAGTACCGGGGGAAAAACCCTTGGCCTGACTGCCCCAGATTCGCAAATCCCGCAAATCAGGCTCATTGCTACCATCAACAGTGACAATAAAGGCGTCAATCAGAGGGTGAATCTGGATGTTATTCGGCACTGCCGGAGGTTCGTTCCTGACTCCCAGTGTTGCAGGTTCGCCTGGTACGCCTTTGCTGTTATATGGCGTTACGCGGACAGTAAACGCCCGGCCTGAGCCGCTATTAACACTCTGCTCTGCTGAGTACTCCCAGCGAGTGTCTTTATACTGCTTTACGGAGTACAGGACTTTGCTGTTTTTGACGACATCAACAGTGTAGTGATCTGCGCTGAGTACTGGTTCCCACTCAACTTTCAGCGCTGGCCCAGTGAATGGCTCAGACAATGTAATCGTGGTTGACGGAGGCACGTCGAAGTCTTTACCAGTTAATTTGATAAAGCCAGTTTTCCAGTCGCCTTGCCCGTCAGCTACGCCTGCCACTCTAAACCAGTTGCTGCCGTTGAATAGCCTGGTTGACCATGTGTTGATGGTAGTGACAGCGACTCTTGCCCACTCTTTACCGTCAAGACTGTGATCTATAACAAACTCACGCGCACCGGCTGTTGATTGCCAGCTCAGGGTTGCGGATTGCGGGTCTGTCACCTCCTGCACGATAACCAAGTCAGAAATAACCGGCCTTACATCACGAGGCAGATTATCCCCCGCACCGCCCTTTTGAGGCACTGGCAGCGCTTCAAAGCCATAGACAACAGGATTATCATAAACAGCAGTAACAGAGACTTGACCGCTGGCTGCTGGCGCAATGCTGGTTACGATAAAATCTTTGCAGAAAGCCCCGTCTGTCCCGATCTGGAATTGTGTGCGAGCTTGCATGTCGCCGGTATAAATATCAAAATCGGGCTTTTCAGACAGCAACACCCTGTTACTACCAGCAGCCTCAATTTTATAAGGGCCCGCCATCGTCCCGTCAGGCCTGCACAGAGAGATATAATTCTGCTTTGCGGGATGCAGCTCTACATCAGAGCTGAGTGTTGCCCGGAGTCCGTCAAAAGCAACAATCTCGCCAGACTGCCCCCAGCCCTGGAGCCAATAGCTAACCCCGATTTTATCCCCAAACATGGAGTTGAGCGCCTGCATCTCAGTAGTAAAGCTGATTTGCATCCGGCGATAGATCATCTTTGCACATTCAAAGATGCCGATCCGGTAAGCTTGCTCCCGGTTAGCTACTGATCTGAGGGTAATCCGTTTGGGGTTAGCTGCTGGATGATTCGGCAACTGGCACAGGATTTCGTCATTGTCCCAGATGCCCTGGTTGTAAAACTCGACGATGATGGAGTCATTGTCGCCAGCCTGGGGAAATGATCGCTCAACCGATGGAGGATTAGGCATCATAAACGGGGTATACATTGATCGCCTGATTAGCTTCTGCATATCCCGCACGACATAAAATTTGCCGTTGTGAGTTAAGACGGTTCCCCGGCCTGCCGCTGCAATCTCCTGCAAAGCACCGAGTAGAGTGCCACGAGTATCAAATACCCGGCTGACAGTTTCGCCTGCCAGCTTCCATTGCTGATGCAGACTCAGGATATTGTCTAAATCAATCAGATCATCAGACAATCGCCCGCCATGTGTGGAGCGGATAGCATTGCAGAAAGCCCAAGCAATCTCCCTGTTTTTTGTTGGCTTTGTCCAGCCGTTGCCCGTCCATTCGGGTGTTAAAGCTGTGGCTTTGATATTAAAACGCTTTTCAGACTGCTGGCTCAGGTTGTTTGATGCCCGGACACGGACAGCAATCTTTGTGATGCCGGGATACTCCTGCCTGCTGGGGTAATAAGCCCTTGCTTGCTCCCAATGCACAGAGTCCCGCGCTTTTGTGCTGGTGCTGGCGTTGTTGGTACGCTTTACCCGGACATGATAGCGAGCGTCTTTGACCTCCCACCTGTGGCTCCATCGCTGGGGAGTTGTGGTAGCACCGGAGTATTTGACGGATTCAGACTGCCAGCTTCCCGCTGGCTTATCATCTTCATCAATCTCCTGGTACTGAATTTCTATTTCCGCTGTTCTGCCGTACAAGTCACCATCATCATTCATCCCATAAATACCACCACGGGCAGAAAAATCGCAGGCGAGATAGTTGGCTTTCTGGTTTTTCTTCACGACAACGTAAGGGCCAGACCAGTCTTGATACTCCTCCTCATTAGGGCCAAACATTTCAATACCGGCCACTTCTTCGGATGTATCGACGTTATCAGGAAACAGCGTTACTTTGTCGTTTGGCCCATACACTTCATACTCAATATCTTGATAAGCAGAATGTTCGGTATCCCCGATCTGCAAAGGCTCTAAGTCAAACTCACCCCAGCCAAGACTAAAAAGCTGATAAAGATACTGGTCGTTCCCGTCATACTCCTTCCAAGGCTGGCTCAACATATCCGGCCAGTGCCGGTTATAGCCGACGGCGAAAGGGATGGGGTTCATCAACCGCGCCTGGTTGCCCTGAGCATTAATATCATAAGTCGGGCTAGCATCTGGCAGGACAGACTCAGACGGTGGTGGAGGCATGGAGGATATAGCAACAACAGCCGCCACTGCTGCCGCTGCCGCTGCTGCCCACGCCCAGTAGATAGCTGTGCCTGCCGCGTAAGGCCGCACAGCCAGTACAACAGGCTCACCCTCCCTCAATACCAGTTGCGGCCATAGCTCAGGCTCTACCGCTTTACCGGACACAATGCACTCTACCGGCTGGCGTTCTAACTCCTGCGAGTATCCCGGCACATTATCAGACATCCATTGGTGCAGGGTTTGACCGGCTTTGACTTGATGGATTACCTCACCCTCACGCGGCCTGAGTATATTTTCCCATTCAATGATTGTGGCTTTTTTCATAAAACTCGACTTTCGTGAAGGCTCTTTGAAGGATATGTAAGTGATCGAACCGGACACCGGCTTGCTCCCTGCTGTGCAGCACCCCGCCGCCGTCTACAGAGAGATACAGGCCAACATGTCTGACTAATAGCTGCCCGTCTTTTTCCTGCCAGCAGACAACTATGCTGCCGTGTGAAGCTGTTTCTGATTTGCGCCAGACGCCTGACTGAAGCTCTTGATAAAACGCCTGAGTGATGCCTGCCCGGTCATCTGTAATAACGTTGCCATGCTGATTGATTGAGCTGTCAAAGTGCCGTTGCAGCACATCAATGATTAAGCCCCAGCAGTCATAAGCATCGGGGCCACGGGCATAAGCAATCCAAGGCTTACCGAGGTAGTCCAGTATCCAGTTCATAAATTCACTTTTTTAACGAGCGAGAATTTGCGCGCGTCTATCTGACAAGTCCGGGGGCGAAAGCAGGTGTATAGAGGTAATAAGGAAAAGGCCGGTTAACAATATCGACAATCGTCGCTGTAGCAGTTATCTGCCCGTCCTGACATCGAGCGCCCTGCAAAGACCATTGAAATGGCACGTTTTCGGGGCCAGTCACCTTGCCCGTATCAACATCAAGCAAATACAGCCGGTAAT
The DNA here is from genome assembly GCF_025643335.1 of Endozoicomonas sp. Mp262. Taxonomy (NCBI): domain Bacteria; kingdom Pseudomonadati; phylum Pseudomonadota; class Gammaproteobacteria; order Oceanospirillales; family Endozoicomonadaceae; genus Endozoicomonas; species Endozoicomonas sp. Mp262. The sequence goes on from NZ_CP092489.1 coordinate 3,920,039, forward strand.
ACGTTTTCAGCTCGCCCGGAGAGCTGACAGCTCTATCAAGCTGCTCTTCCACGTCCATTGTTATATCACCGAGCGTAATTTGCAGGTCTGCATAGCCGTTGTCGTTAATCGTTGGGTCGGTGATCGCCAGTGGTGCCGGGTCGAAATTTACGGTTTTGCCACCATCAACAGGGGCTGACTTTTCCAGCGGGCAGTTAACAGGGGTCAGGCTGTCACTGGATGAAACAAACCGGAACGGCCTGTTTATTCCGTTTTCATCCGTAAATGCCTGATGATGAAACTCAATAGTCTGTAGCACCACGGCATTAACCGGAGCGCTCGCGTATGCTGTTTTTAGTGCTGACATAGCATAAAAAAAACCGCCCGGAGGCGGTCTTATCAATCCTTCGGAGGGTAATCGGGGAATCGGTCTTTTAGAAAGTCCGGTAGTTCGGGCCAAGGGGTATCCAGACTAATCATTGCATCTTCCTCAATGTTTCCCTGAATTGCAGGGTTTGCTTATACTGCTGCTCAGAAATATCCGTTTTCACGCCCAGCTCGTCCTGCTCTTTATAAGTCTGCACAACATCAAAAGTGTCAGACAGCATTCGCTGCCTTTTAGCCTCCTTGCTTTTTTGTAAAGCCGTGGAAGCTTCGCAGGCATCACGGGTTATTGATTCGATTTCATCATCATCAAGCCCTAGCTTTTTTAAATACTCCGGCGAGGTGTCTGTATGACTCTCGCCGTCAACGATGTATGAAAACATTAACTGATCTCCATTTTTTTGCTCAGTAGCGCCTTACGCAGACCGTAGCTGTTGCAGTGGCTGGCATGACCTATCCAGCTTTGCAGCTTTCGACCTGCATCCGTTATTGATAACTCACCCGTCTTTATCTGTCTTTTATATTTTTTTATTTTTGTTTTGATTCGCTTAATACTGCATTTTCTCAGCAATCTATGAGTTGGATATATTCGATAGCCGAGAAAATCCAAAGCCCTGCCATTTTTTACAGCAACAGGAAAAACCTGAGTCTTATGATTTGTTTTTAGACGCAAGTAATTCAGCAGGAATCGCTCTATATCAGCCCGCCATTGGTGCAACTGTCGCTTATCATGATGAACGACCACAAAATCATCCATATAGCGAATGTACCGCTTTATGCTCAGCGTGTGCTTCGCATACCAGTCAAGCTCGTGCAGATAAATGTTTGCACAAAGCTGGCTGGTGAGATTCCCGATAGGGATTCCATTCTCACCAGGGGAGCTATCAATAATTGCTGAAATTAATGACAGTGTTTTTTTGCAGCTTATTTTTTGAGAGATCAGCTTTTTGAGCGTCTCTCTGTCAATGCTTGCGAAGTATTTTGATATATCTGCTTTAAGGGCATAGATTTTCCCACACCTTCTTTGAACGTCTCTTAAAAACCTCTGCGCTCTATCTGCACCTGCATGAGTGCCTTTTCCGACACGGCACGCATAGCTGTCATAAATAAACCGTTTCTCAAATATTGGCTCTATTGCTGCGACAATAGAATGCTGAACCACTCTGTCACGAAACGGCAATGCTGCAACCAGTCGTTTTTTTGGCTCATAAACATAAAAATTATGGTATACGCCTGTTTGATACGACCCCCAGAGCAACTCATTTTGAAGCTGTATCAGATTCTCGTCGAGATTAAAGAAAAATTCAGCTACTTCATGTCGATTTCTTTTTCCTTTTCTGGCTCTGTAAGCCGCTTTATAGAGGTTTTCAAAATCAACAATCTGAGAAAATAAGTCAGAACCGGCGCACCGGCCTGACTGTTCAATATTTTGGCATCCAGCCATGTCGAAGACATCCTTTTTACAATGCACTGGATATACAGCCATAGCCGGATAACTTCTGGCGATTGAAAGAGCGGGGCGAAACCCGATATTGCTGTTGGCGTTGGAGCGAGCGTTGTTCAAGTTCAACGCAGCGAGGCCAGCATTCGAGCCGTTGTTCCAATTGCCGCCACGGAAAGGAAGGCGTTTTAATGTCTGCGACGTTCATTTTGCATCCAGCTTCCAATAATACATCCAATTTCATGCAAATGCTTTGACCATATTTCGTACTTTTTTATGGGCAAATACTTTAAATCAACAGACAGCCTAAGCAATGTTCGTAAAAATTCGGTATGTATATCCATATCCGCAAGGGTTGTCTTTTTGTGGTGGCGCTTGCCACACCTGATAACCAGTTTAACCAGCTCCAGCATAGCCTCTCTTATTTCAGCACATAGCGTGTGTCTCTCGTGCTTTGGATAATGCCTGAGAGCTGTATAACCATATGCCGTCATATCTTGGCATTTTTGCAATAAAATAAATTCTGACATTTAGTAACCGCCCGCTCTCGCGGGCTTATCAAGCAACAAATAACAAGCATCAAGCAGCAAAAGCGGGGCGAAACCCGATATTGCTGCTGGCGTTGGAGCGAGCGCCGAACAAGCCCAACGCAGCGAGGCCAGCACCCGAGCCGTGCGCCCAACGGCCGCCACGGAAAGGAAGGCGCTCGCCGTAGTTTCGGATATACATTCGACCCTGAATATCTTTCCCCACAGGCTCTATAAGCAGGCGTTTCATCAGCTCGTTCGAGACGTAAGACGGGTCTTTTGTGATCGCGTCCCACGTTTGCGAATTGTCCGCATAGTAACCATTATCGCCTTTTGGCCCTGCATAATTTGTTACTTTGCTATTGATAAATTGAGCGCCCTTGCTACCTTTATCGCTTTCATCGCCCGCAGCAGGGGAGTCAAAGTAGCAATCTTGCGCAACCCAGCTCGCCTCCGGCATGGCGAAGTCGTTATCAGGAGTGCAAATTACTCTGCCATCTTGCGTCTTTAGCCCTAGCTGCCACTCCCAAACATTGCCGACCAAATCATACACACCCGCATCAGTTTTATCATGCGCCCACGCTGCCGGGCCTGACCCTGTGTTTGTTCTGGCTGCACCCGAACGATCATTTGCTGCTTTGCCATCACCCCGCCTGCCGAACTCAAAATAGTTTTCGTGCGACCTGCCATATTGCGTATTACCTGTTGGTTGGTAGCCGTTAGCGATACACCATAGGCTGACTGCTGCCCATTCGTGAGCAGTCATCAGGTGCCAGCCCGACCCTTTGTCTTCACACGCTTTTTTTGCAGTATCAAAATTTATTGAGGTGCGAGGATCGACACCGGGCATCGATGCCGCACTACTGCTTGACGCTAAATATTTTCCAATAAATATTTCCGGCAGTGCGTCACCGTCTTTTACAAATGCCGTAACGTCACCGCTACCCATGACATCAGTCATGCCGATGTCATCGTATGTAAATCGAGGTATGACAACCATCACATTTGCATTGCCCTGAGAGTCATACAGAACTGTGTTTTTTCCGCCTGTGGCTGACTCCACTGCGTGGCGGTAGCTGTCTTTGATGTAAGGGGCAACCCAGTCACCACTTATTCTCCCGTTGCCATCTGCTAGCGGGATTTTGCCAGCGGCAGGGTTTAGCGATGCCGTACCGCCCGTCACTACTGCCGCCGCTGAATCAGCCGACTTTTTAGCATTGGTCTCACTTTCTTTTGCCTCTGCCGCCTTGGTTGTTGCTGTGGCTGCGTCAGATTTGGCGCTGGCCGCTGATGCTGTAGCAGTCTTCTCTGCCTTATCCAAAGTGGCTTTGCTTGTCGTCACCTGATTTAACAAGCTGGTCGTTGCAGACGTAAGACCACTGACTTCTTCGACCAGATCGCCCAAAGTTTTATCTGTCATAGTGTTTCTCAGTTAAACGCGTGGAATTTGCTGATGATTTCTTGAGTACGGATAAGGTCGGCTGCTACACCCACAATCATTGCGCCAGTTTTGTTTTCTGCGGCTTCTGCGCTGGCCTGTGCTGTTTCTGCCTTACCTTGAGCGGTTTCCGATGCTGCCTTTGCTGACTCTGCCCCCGCCTGAGCCTGCTGCGCTGTCCGCTCGGATGATTGCGCCTGTGCCTGAGCTTGCTGTGCTGTTCTCTGGGCTGACTCTGCACCAGACTGGGCTGTAACTGCTGCTGACTCTGCGGCCTCTGCTGATGCCTGCGCCTGCTCTGATTTACCCTGAGCTGCTTCTGATGCTGCCTGAGCCTGCGCCGCTGCCTGCTGTGATGCCTGAGCCTGACTCTGTGCTGCCTCTGCCTTACCCTGAGCCAGCTCTGCTGCTGCCTGCCCTGCTTCGGCCTTCCCCTGAGCCGCCTTTGCTCCCTTCTCGGCTGTCTCTGCTTTACCCTGTGCGACCAGTGCCGCCTGTTTTGCTGCCTCAGACTTAGCCTGAGCTGATTCTGAGGCTTTTTGTGCTGTGACTGACTGAGTAGCTGCACTCTGAGCTATGCCAGCCTGCCGCTCTGCTTTATCGCTCTGAGTCTTTGCAAAAGCGTTTGCTGACTTAATATCAGTAATAGTGGGGTCGATCTTCGCCCACATTTGCCTCTGCACGTTGCGAGTGCTGGGGATAGTGCCGCCTTCCACCTGTATTACTGCATGATCATCACCATCCAGTACCGCTTTGTGTTTGCTGGCTGCCTGCTCTGCGTCAGTGGCCGCCTGTTCGAGCCGTTGTGATACCGTACTCATTCAAAAAATCTCTGGTAATTCGTAGTTAATAACACGGCGATAACGCTCAGACGATTTGATAGAGCTGCCAACCTCGCTGCCCTGCTGCATGATTAGCTCTGCCAGTTCATCGGGGATGATGTAGCGGTCTATGCAGTCCAGCTTTAAGCTCACCTTCCATCGGAATTGATCTCTCTTTGCTGGCTGCACATCAGCAATACGGACAGTCTGCGGGATAATGTCACCGCCCAGCTTTAGCTCCTGCGCGAACCAGTCTGTTATGTGGTCTTTGCAAAACTGCCGGAAGACCGCGAGCTGTTCATCAGTCCAGAGATAGTTGCAGGTGAAAACGGTTAGGTGTTTGGCTGATGTCGTCCGCGATCGGGAGGCACCCAATATATTTTTAGTCGTCTGAGCAATGCCGAGTGTGTAGCTGTATCCCTGCTTGAGCGGTTTCCCCAACTCAGCAGGCCAGATAATGTCAGTCATACAACTCCAGCTTTAACGATACAGTCCAGTGATTGCCGGTATGGCTGGCTGTCGGAGCTGAGATAATCTTTGCTCTCTTGCGCTCAATCACCCCTGCCCGCTTGACCGGAGCCATAAAAAAAAGCGCCCCGTAGTAGAGACGCTTGATATAGAACCAGTCGAACAAAGACCGCTGTATATCCGACAGAAGAAGCTTTGCAGTAACGTGCTCTGGCGGATTCTCTTGCCTGACTCTCGACCCCGGACTAAAGCCAAGCTGCTTTGTCTGCACCAGCTCAATATTCTGGTCATAGCTGTAACCGGACAGGAGCCAAACCCCGAGCGCATCAGGCCACTCTACACTCATCGACTAGGACTCCTCTGCCAGCCAAGATGCTGCCGACCTGCATTGACAAAAGCACCGCCCCGGCGAATCTGGTTTGTTAGGTTTTCTTCGGATTTGGCTACAGCGATGGTGATGATCCGGTCTGCGTCGTTTATGCTGGCAGACGTGCCTTCGGGAGCATTGTTAATAATGATTTGCCAGTTGGGTTTGCTGTCTGCCTGCTTTTCTTTGCTGCCATGCTTCGCCAGGTACGCCTTTAAATCTGCGTTTGTCCGATCATCAACAACCCGCTCACCCTTTTGTAGCAGCCACGTTCCCTCGCTGGGTACATAATCAATACCGCTGTGTGCAATACCTGTAAGCTGCACTGCCTGAGCTGCTGCGGTTAATGCTCCAGACTCGACAGTGGTAGTTGCCACAGCGGGCATATTGTAGGGAAAGGGTGCGCTAGACCACGCTTTCATGATTGCAGGAATGGCGGAGGACATGGTTTCTGCAATATTGAAAGCCTTGGTTGCAGCAAACATTACTTTATAGGCTTTTGACTGGGTTCCCATCATTTCGCCCATTACGCCTGTAAAGCTGCTTAACCCATTCTGCAAAAGTTTTGAGTGCTGCTTTGCCGATTGTTTCTCTATCTGGTTTTTTGCATCAGAAAACTGCTTCTGCGTTAAAAGCCCTTTGTTTTTATACTCCTCAGCTTTCTTTAGCTTTTCCTGCTCATGAGCGTCAATCAGCTCCAGCTCGGTCATATTCTGCTGTTTAAGCTGTTCAAGCCAGTCAGTGCCTTGGGTGTTTATGATGTCGGTGCCGCCAGTACCGTTACGAGAATCACCGCCCGTGTTACTGGTTACGCCAGGAACAGGTGTTGCCGCATTAACTGATGAATTATCTATCTGGTCAATCAGAGCATTAACCTGATCTCCAAGGGAGTCAGAAAACTGGAATGGAGTGATTAGCTGCTGCTTTATTGCTGCTATTTTTCTATCAAGCTCATCCAGTCGCTGCTGATCTTCGGCTGTTTCAAAAAACTGAGTCTGATTATCTGTTTCTTGCGTGTATATCGAGTCGTAAAGCGAATCTCTTTGAGATTCAAGGCTTTTTAGCTGGGCCTCAAGTCTTGCAGAATCCTCGCTAAACTCAAGGCCAAAGTTTTTATATATCTCCCTTAGCTTGTTGTGACTTTTGTTTAATATTGCCTCTATCGCTTTCGCTGTGGTGTTTATAGCCCCTAGCAGCGATACAGCTATAAATCTGGCTAACCCCTGAAAACCCCCGTGAGCCTTAGCTATTTCTGTTAACCAATCCCTTATGCCATTACTAACCATTGACACGGCAGGAGCACCAGCAGCCTTTATCTGATCCCACAGGCCGCCAGTGGTAACAATCAGCCCCTCCATATCCTTGTTGGCTTGGCTGATCTGCTCCATTTGAGCGCTAGTTAATGCAAGCCCAAGACTTTCTACTTCGGTAACAAGGTTTTGCAGCTCTCCTTTATTTTTTACCAGCGATGGCAGCAAGGATGTGGATGCATCGTTTAGCTCATCGAGCCAAAACCGGGCATCCGTTTCTGTCATTTTGTTAATTTCTTCAGAGAACTTTTTAAATTGCTCATCTGGTGCCAGGTCAGCCCAGTCTTTAGCTGACTGGTTTATCTGGGTGAAGAAATTAACAAGAGGGCCGCTGTTATTTTTGGCTGCATCGGTAATTCTGGTATTCAAATCCTTGAAAACATCAGAAAGCTGATCGCCAGATACGCCAACTTGTTGAGCTGCCTTTGTGTAAGCGTCCCACTTGCCAGCAGCAACACCTACCATGTCGGCCTGCCGCTTTATTTCTGCCGTATTTTCGTAGGCTTGCTTTATGCCGTACAGGGCCGCCCCCGTACCAACGGCAACCAAGGCTGTCTTCATCGACATAGCCGCACTGGTAAGCCCTTTGATAGAGCCTGCCGTTGCTGTCGATGCCCGTTTTACAAACCTGCTAAAGTTGCCGTATTGCTGCTGGGATCGCCGCAACTCTGATCTAAATTGAGCAGAGTTGAGTCCCAGCGTCGTTATTAATGATGCCAGTACTGCCATAAATCAGAGTTTCAGATAGTTAGCCCAGCGCGCCATTTCATCATCAGGATTCTGTTTCAGAGCAGGCTTTTCTGGTGCAGAGGGTTCGGAGGGTTCGCTGATGATTTTGAAATATGCCCGCCACTCTTGTATCTCGCGGGCAGGCAGCTTTTCTATTTCACAGACAGGTAAACCGAGTTCGACTCCCAACCGGAACAGGAACATTCTGCCCGGTCGGGATCTCAGTTTTTTTCTACATCATCCGTTGGTACGATGCCGCTGATTTTTGCACAGGCTTCGGCCAACTCTTTAACAATGGAGCCGGGCATTTTGTTGATCTGGTCAATATCATCAGGGGTAAAGGCCAGCTCGCCATCGTCATCGAGGACACACGACACAATTAATTTTGCCTTCATGTTGTCGCTGTTAATTACGACCTCGCCAGCTTCATCTGTCTCAAACATCATACCTTCGTACTGGTCAAATGCTTTAGCATCCATTTCGCGAATGGTTACAGCTTGTTGAAGCTGCTTGATATTGACCGTTTCAGTTTTAAGCTTTGCTGTCAGCAGGGTTTCACGAATATTCATTACTTGGCACTCTCAGTAGACCATACGGTAGGCGTTGCTGTGTTTTTCTTTGCGTAGACAACCATTGTTGTCGCTGCGTTAAATTCTGGCTCTGGCAGCGCCCAGCCATTCAACACCATTTCGAAGACGGCTGATTTTTTGGATCGGGTAAACTCCATCTTCACTTTTCTGGTTTCCTGCGCTGCCGCTGCGGTTCGCAGTGATTCCTGCGCCGTGTTGTCATGATAATAAATAAAGGTCAATTCTCGGTCTTCGCCTTCACTCAATGCAGGGATGTATTTGAATCCCTCAACATCAATGGGAGTAGCATCAACAAAAGTTCCTTTATCACCTGTTACGCCTGGTGACTTGATACCGGGGATTTGAGTAAAAGTGTTTCCTGTTGCATCAGCTAGATAAAATTTGATCCCAACCGATAATGATGCATCAGTCGCAGTAACGTCTGTCATTTTGCCAGTCCTAGTAAATTACAATATCAATAATGGATCGTTTGATATGGATATCAGATGGAGGATCATCCATCCGGTTTTCAACCTGCGACCACTGCACACCTGCAAAGCGTTTTCTGTGCATTGTCATTTCAACGGCATCAGCCAAAGCGTTGGCATCCATAGCGGTCATCGACAGACAATTGATCTGCCATCGCTGCCCTTGCAGGCCGCCAGCGTCGTCAAGCGGGTCTTCAAATCTGGTGCTGACTCGCCACGCCGAAATAGCAGGCAGCTTTTCAGAGTCTGGCACCGCCCCCGGATAGATTTTTTCCCCAATAAGTCCCTGTACCGCTGGCGAGGCCAGCAGCATGGATTTAATTTTCAGAAACATTAACGACCTCTGGCTATCGCTCTCTGGATCGCTGCGGAAAGCACCTGCTTCTGAATTGATAATGCGTTTTGAGCATTTGATTCAAAAGCGGGTCGAATAAATGGGGTTGCAGGTGTGCCAGGGTGCATATTCCCCCGATCTTGATGTGCTCCTCGCTCTCTTTTGGCGCTTCTTCCAAGAGCATGAGGTTCTGTCCCGTATTCCAGCCAGTACGCATAAACAGGAGCATCCATCTTCCCGCTGGCTGCCATGTTTTTTCGACTTTTGAAAACCCCAATGTTAGCAAAAACATCAGCGTAATTAGTGCTTTTAGGGAATGTCACCGTTGTTTTGATGGATTCAAGCAGATTTCCGGTATCAACCAACCCTTTCGACTGCACATTCGCTGTCATGCTTTTCTTGATTGGCTCTGCTGACTTCCTTGCAGCCTGCCTTAATACCTTCTTTTGAGCTACAAGATTCAACTCTTTTAGCTGGTTTTCAAGCTCCGAGAAACCGGCAAGACTAAACTCCATGTCCATTAAGCACCTCCGGCAATACCCTGTTTATAACATAGTGGTACGTCTGGGCAGCTTTTTCTGTTCTCAACACCTTTCTTATTGAGTATTCGTGTGCCTGCGGTTTATACAGGCATTCGAGCTTTAACCAGCGTCGCTTTGTGTCAGACACAACGCCCGTGATTAAATAGAACCTATCCTGCCAGGCTAGCATTGCTCCGTTCGGGATTTTTCGATGCCTAAGCATGACCAATAATGTGTTTTTATCTGCCTCCATACCAGCAGCTACATCAATATCTGTTTTGCTTGAAATATCCGCCCGAAAAGCAGCCGCCACCTCATAATCATTAGACCTCTCCCCCCACTCGTTTTTTGTGGGAATAACAAAATAGGCGTACTCTCGCAGCTTCCCAGCTTGCATATTTTCTCCGGGTATAAAAAACCCGGCTTTCACCGGGTCTGATTTATTTATCCTTGAGCTGTTGCATTAGCTCCTCATGCTGTCGCTTTCGTTCGCCGTGTCGCTTGCCTGTAATGTATAAAATACAAACCAGTAATCCGCACAGAAAGCCAACTGCACCAAAAAAAACCGTTAATACAGCCGTAACAGTAATGAGCAAGCCCCAAACGACAAGAAAAAATACCAAGGAACCTGCAAAGGAACCTATAACCGATGCCGACTGAGCAAAAAATAATCCCACAATCGGTAGTGAATGCAAAAAAGCTGCAATGCGAGAGGGTGCCACCCTCTTAAACCGAGCAGCGGAATGCTGAAAGCTATCTGAAAGTCTTGACATATCGCCCCCATAAATTACACGGGAATTATGCGGTATCTCTCCAGCAAATAGCTATAGGCCAGTGGCACTTGTTTAATGGTTCGCTCAGAAGTGGCTTCCCTGTTTTCGTAAAGCTGACCGACCATAAGCAGCATAGCCATCAGGATATTCTCCGTTACCAGCAAGCCATTACTGTCATCATCTGGCACCCGATCTTTATAAAGATGTCGATTCAGATGGTTCTGGACAGCAAGCTCCGCCGCCGATCCATACAGAGTTAACTCCTGATCTTCTTCAATATCATCAGCATCGAGCCTGAGCTGCTTTTTGATTTGCTCTAAAGTCAAAAACTGCATATCTGATTTTTCTCCCCTGTAGCCCCCGCCAGCCCTGAGCTACAGAGGGTTAAAATTTGAAATCGTGTCCTACGTGAAAACTTTTGAGCGGTTTGGGGGATTGCCCGTCAGAATTCACGTAGGAGCAGGGTTTAGGATTTCTGTTTCAGGATTTTGATAGCTTCACTGTTCTTCAGGAAACCGCCAACGCGCTTGGTCGTGTAAAAACCGACATAAGGTTTGTTGGTGTATGGGTCGCGAAGCATTCGGATGCCGATCCGGTCAACGATGGTATAGCCTCGCTGGAAGTTACCGAAAGCAACACCTGTGGTGCCAGAACTCAGATCAGGCATCGCCTCATTCTCGGCAATACCGTAACCCAGAATCGTTGAAGGCTGGCCGGAGGCTAAGCCAGGCTGCCAGATGTAATTACCTTGACTGTCTTTCAGCGTCCGCACCTGGAACAAACTGTTATTGTTCATCATGTAGAGCGCGCCAGCTCGGTAAGGCTTGCGAAGCGTGTAAATCAGCTTCATCAGCTCATCGGCAGACACAGTTCCTGCTGCTGCGGAGGAGATTGTCTGCAATGTGCCAAAGGCTCTGGTTTTATCAGCAGTGGCCGCCATTGGGTAAGCAAGGAATCCTTTTGGCTTTTTGGAGCCGTTGCCGCTGGTAAAGGTTTCCTCTTCCTGCTCGCTGAACTCACCTTGCAGCTCAGAGGACAGCCAGCTTTCCATATTAAAGAAAGAGTCATCCAGAATGCGCTGTGTAGCCTGCGGGTTCGCGTAGACTTCGCCCCAGACAGGCTCTACCTCTTGCAGTTTCGGTGTATTGGTTTCTGGCCGCTTGTCGGTTTCGCCAACCCAGCCGGAACCAGCTCCATGCACATTCACCAATTCTTTGTAAGACGGGGTGCCTGTACTGATAACCCGGCATACCTGACGCATGGTGACAGCATCGCGGGCCAGATCATCAATCTGTCGGTTAATATCCAGAGGGATAGCCCGACCACCATCTTCATCGGAGCCAGAATTAAGCGCTTTGCGTTCCAGCTCTTCAAGGCCAGACTCGTCACCCTTGGTGATGAATCGACGAAAGGCTTCCTTGTGCTCTTTCTGCGCCTGATCGGAGCCGCCGCCTGTTCGCCCTGGTCGCTTCAACTCCTTCAGCTCAGCCTCAAGACCGGACTTGAGCTTATCCAGTTCGGACAGCTTACCGTTAAGCGCTTCAACCTGCTCGGACAGCTTGCCTTTTTCTTGCTCTACAGCTTCAAGGCGCTTATCGTTTTTCAGCTTGAATTCGTCGAAGGAGCCTTTGATTTCCTCTGCGACGTTTTTAATGTCCTGAATATCTACAGCCATGCTGATTCCTTAAATAAATTTGATTGATTTCAGTGCGTTCAAAGCTGCATCTTCATCAACTTCTCGCTGCTTCAGAGCAGTAAACCCTTCAGACATAAACGCTTTAGCCTGAGAGCGTGAAAGCCCAACGTCGCGCAGGACTCTTTCAACTTGTTTAGGTGATACCGATTCGCCGCGGGATAGCGCGCTCTTTACATTAGAAATTCGAGCTTCGTCGTTTGCCGGGAATGTCACCAGTGACACCTCCCACAAATCAACACTCTTTAGAAGGTATGCGCTTTTGGCTTTATCCCATTCAAAATCCACATTGGAGTACCCGATAGAAAGGCCAGACAAAGAGCCAGCTTTCATGTGAGCATGAGCGCGCTTTGCTAACGGATCGTCATCAATAAGCAGCCTGCCTTCAACGTACAGCCCCTGTTCATCCTCTTCCATCTTGGTATAAACCCCAATCGGTTCATCCATTCGATGCTGCCAGAGCAAAGCAGGAAACTGCCTTTTTTCCTGCCACTTTTCGAGACTGGATTTAAAAGCACCTGGTACAACAATGTCTGAATAACTGTCTTTCACCCCGAAGACAGAGCCATACCCGCTAAACTCGCCGGTATCACTGACGCTTTTTATCTTTAGCGGAGTATCAAGCCGCTGTTTTGTTATCATCCTGTCCGGCCTCTGGGTTGGTTGTCATATTCATTGGTGTTAGATAAACATCCCCGCCATCTCTGGGATTCATATCTTCAAGCGCCCGGCAGTCGTTAGGGCTGTAAATGCCCCATTGAATACCGCTTGCATAGGATTCCATCCGTGTTTTTGTATCACCACGTAGCAATGCGCCTGCATTAAATTTGGCGTAATGGTCGCCCTGCTCACTCTCATCCAGTAGCCCTATGTTTATCCGCTCTTCAATACGGGTCAGATAAGGCATCAGGGAGTAATTAACAAAGGATTGCGACTGGTGCTCAATGTTCGAGAAGGTGGCTCGCTCAAGGTTGGCAATCATGTGAGGGGGAACCCGGAAGATTGAGCAAATCTCATCTTTCTGGAATTTTCTTGTTTCCAGAAATTGAGAGTCTTCAGCGTTCATGCTCATTTGCTTCCAGTCCAGCCCCATCTCCAAGATCATTGGGCGATGAACACTGGCTATCCCTGAGTGTCTCTCGTCAAAGCTCTTTCTTAGCCGGTCGAAAGCTTCGTCCGTCATCTTCTGGTCAGTACTGAGTACGCCAGAGGTTACAGTGCCGTTTTTGAAGAGGTTATCCCCCCACTCCTCAGCGTTTGAGGCTAACTCAAAGGTTCGCCGGGTCTTCTCTATTGGGTTTACACCAAGAAAACCATCGCCGCACTCGGGGAATATTCGGACATGCCAAACATCATCCTGAGTCAGCTTTTGATAAGAGCCGTCCTTGAATGTCACCTGGTACTCAGGCTGGTACTTATCATTCAGCTTTGCAGAAACGGAGTCAGGGTTTAGCGGCAAAAGCTCGCTGATCTTGCCAAGCGTCCTGACTTTGTAGGCGTAGAAGTTACCTCTCAGGCACAGGCACTGAATCAACAGCTCTTTGAACTCCTGCGGAGTCTGATAGTCATTGGGGGCAATCCGCAGCAGTCTGGTCAATGGATGATTGACAGCCTTTTTCCTGCTTTCGCCTGACTGGGTATAAAGATTTATGGGCAGCATTCCCACCGATTCAGAAAGCACCCGTATGCAGCTAAATACAGCCGCAAGTGCAAGAGGGTCAACCGGCCTTTCATTGCCGGTAGCGCCATAGGTGTCAATCCCAAACCCTTTTTCTTTTGCAAGATCGGCTGCGTTTTCAATGGAGCCTGATTTTTTGAAAAAATTGAAAAACTTCATAGGCTCCGAATACCCACTGCCGCAATGTGATCGGCAAGACTTGTTTCACTGTCGTTAGACATGGCCCGACCAATCGCCATAATCAGCGCCACCGCGCCATCAATCTTTGAATCTGGGTTTTCTTTGATTGGCCTGACCACATCATCGTTGCCGGTAATGTTTTTCCCAACAACATTACCCATGCACCATGTAAGCAACGGGTTTCCATCGTGATGGAATCGACCAGACATCACGGCAGCCTCCAGCTCCTTCATAGGGTCGGACATACCTGTGTAATTCTGGGTAATTTCTGTTGCTTCCATTCCCTCATCAGCCAGGGCATGGGATAGCGCTGTTGCTCCATGAGGATCGATAGCAATATCTTCAATCCGGCATCGCTTATTGAGAGCCACTAGTTCGCTCAAGATGTCTCGATAGTCAATCTCAGCTCCATCAGTTGCTATCAGAAATCCGCCGTTTACATATTTCTGATACTGCTGAGCCAGCTTCTGCTTATCACTGTTGTAAACTGTCGCTTCAGGAATGAAAAATAATGGAGAAACGCAGTAATAATGTTTTTTGCCATCAATATCTCTGGTGAATACTGAAGCGGCTGCTGTTAAATCAAGCTTTGCAGCAAGGTCTAGCCCGGTAAAGCAGTCCTGGCCTTCAAATTGCTCTATAGATAGAGACTCATCTGCACATGATCGCCAGGCTTCCATGTTGAAGAAGGCGCATTTTGCAGAAACCCACACATTCAGATGTTTTGTCTTAAATGTATTGGCAAATCTGGCATTATTAATCGCTCTCTGCTGCTGATTTATCAGGTAGTCTTTATAAACGGAAATATCAATATTTGGATTAGCCTTGATAAGAGTCTCTGGCTTCGTCCAGTCGTCACCCTCGTCGATGGTGTAAATAACACCAAAAAGCTCATCATTGGGAGTTGCCCCCTCCAGCATCTCGACAACTTCCCGCCGTTTGTCATAGCAAGGTCCGTCAATGTTGTAGCCGGCAGTGGTAATGGTCCAAAGTATCGGCTGCCTTCTTGACCCCATACCAGTCAGCAGGGTTGTATACAGTGCATCTGTTTTATGTTCGTGGTATTCGTCAACGATGCCGCATGATGGCGAGGCACCATCACCAGGATCGCCTATCATTGGCTCAAATCTGGCACCATCAGCAGGACGACTCAGGTTTGACGCATTGACCTCTATACCAAATGCATCGACCAGATGAGGAGTGCGCTTGCACATCAAGCGAGCAGGCCTGAACACCTCCCAAGCCTGTTTCTCTGTAGTCGCACCCGAATAAACCTCTGCCCCGAACTCATCGTCAGCAGCAAAGCAAAATACACCGACACCGGCAGATATAGCAGACTTGCCATTCTTTCGGGGAATCTCTGTATAGACCTCTCGGAACCTGCGGAAACCATCGGTTTTCTTTACCCAGCCAAACGCTGTGCAGACTATGAATAGCTGCCAAGGCTCAAGGGTGATGAGCTGGCGCTTATTCGCCCATTCCCCTTTGGTGTGGGGCAAAAGCTGGATGAATTTAGCAGCCTTTTCAGCCTTCGCTTTGTCGAATTTATAAAGAAACTCTTTATCTTTCTGCCTGGTTAAATCTGATAGATGCCGCTCACAGGCAAGCCTGACCAGACGGCAGACAATTATTTTACCTGCAACGACTTCCCGAGCGTATTTGTTCGCCCGGTTTACATTGTCGTATGCCATTTTTTTATTACAAATTTAAAAAGGGGTTGCTGGCCTGTTGCTTATTTCCACCAATCAGCCGCTGGCGACTGGATGGATCAAGACCTAAGAGAGCGCCAAACGTGCATAGTTGGCGGTAGGATTCGTTGACGATTGTTGCGGCAGGGTGTTTGTACTTCTTGCCGTTGTCGTCGGTCAGAATTGCGCTACCATTTCTTGATAGCTCTAATTGGGCTGTGCGCCAGTTGCTGTATGAGCAACAAAAGACCTCAATGTTATGCAGGTCAGTCACAGCGACAACCTTTTCCCTGCAAAGCTGGGGAACGATGGTTTCCCACATGCCTCTTGCAATGTCGTCTAGCCAGTCAGGGGGAGATGCTTCTACAAGCTGGGTGAAGCTAGGCTCTTCTGTATTAATTTTTCGTTTGCCGGGATTTCCTGCCAGTTGCTTTCTGGCAGACGGCTTAGGTTTTCGCCCCCTGCCGGAGGCAACGGATTTCCCTGTCATTTGTCAAGCCTTGGAATTTTTAATTACGCGGGTGTAAAAAAAAGCCTGGGTGGAGGTTTTATAGGGTCGTTCCCTGTAGAGATTTGCCTACCCCCCCCCTCCCTCTAGCGCCTGCTCAACGCTGCACCCTCTCTCCCGCTCTTTCTGTGGTGACAGGTAGGACAGAGAGCCTGAAGGTTATCAAGACTGTCATCGCCTCCAAATGCCTTAGCTTTGATGTGGTCAACATGGTTAGCAGTCTTGGCTATCCCTTGTCGCCTACACTCTTGGCATAGATAACCATCACGCTCCAGCACAGCACGCCTCAGCTTCTGCCATGCAGCACCATAACCACGTTGAGAAGCGCTACCCTCTCGCCTCTGCTTCCTTGCATAACTGTGTGCTAGATCACCATGCCTCTCACAATACCCATGCCGCTCTCGCGTAGTACCAGAGCAGCCACGCTTACGGCAGGCTTTCTTTGTTCTTGCTGGCATCACCTCACCTCCGGCAGCCCATGTTTTTTACATGCAGCAACCAGCTCCTTCTCTACTGTTGAGTGGAGCCTGGTATTTCTTTTGCGGGATTTGAAGTCTTTGAGAATGGCTTTGAGAAGGGCTTGTCTGTTGTCTTTCTGTGTCATTCGGGTATTACAGTATTACCACAAACAACGCACTGACACCCAACACCCTCGACAATAAGCATTAAGGCCGAACCGCAAGGGCATTGCCTCACCCTTTCCGCTTTGCCGTCGTAGGGTATCCACTGGCCTTGCATAGCTTCAGACCGCTTTTGCTTGAGGCTCTTTTGTCTTGGCTTGAGCTGTATTACATTGTTCATGTTGTTAGTATAAACAACTATACAGCATCGCTCTATAGCTGACCGTTATATCTCATGCAAGGCCATAGCCGATAAGCTGCCTCTTTATCATGCTCCGACAGCTCGACCTCTTTAGCCTCAAGCCTGAGTCGCTGCCGGTATATCTGGCGATAGCTGTCTTTAGTCCATAACACCAGTACGGCTTTACCCATCACCAGAGTCGAGCTTTTAAACCGCCAGCCGATTTCGTTTGCAGCCTGCTCGCTGGGGCATTCCAGCTTGATTATGCCTTTCACGGCTTGCGCCTCATTTCGATAATGATGGTTTCCAGCTTGACCAGCCGCTTATCCATTCGATCCATTAACTGCTTAAATCCCTCGTCGTCTTCGGCTTTGGCTTCGAGCACCGCCACTCTGGTTCTCAGGTTAAACAGTCCAACCGTTGCAGGTATCACCAGTACGGGAAGCAGGTTAATAGCCCAGTCGGGTATAATCATCATTTCAGCTCCGGCAGATCATCCCGCTTGAGCATTGCCAGAGCATCTTCTGCCGTTTTGCCTGCCAATCCGTTGTTGTTAGTTTTTGCCAGCCAGCGCAGGCCGTTGGATATGCTGCGACAGATAAACCGCTCAAGCAGTGTCGCCCACTTAATACGCCCGATCATTGCAAGGCAGGCATCCTTTGCAGCAGCCCAGATGATAGGCCAGACTGCGCTTTTTAATATACTGATTATCAAAGGCATTAAGACACCGCCTTGCTGATGCCGTCAGCTATCAAATAATCAGAGTAGGGCTGCACCCCGTTTTCGTGCTTAATGATGCACTTAATCAGTTCATGCAGGTGATCGCCCACAAAGAACTCTGAGTCTGGGCATACACAAAGATATTCGGCGGCATGATCTGTGTACGCCTCTGAATTATTCTCTGTTGGTGGCGCCCAGCGATAGATAATCTTTCTGAGCGTGTCCAGCCCATAGAGTTTTTGGTAGTTAATCAGTATTCGAGCCATCGCCCGAACACCCCATTCAGGGGAGATAAACTGGCAGAATGATTTGTCTGGCTGGCTCTTTGCCAGCCCTTGCCACTTGTCACCGTGTCGAATGTTGCCGGGGTTATGATTTCTGATTCCCCGCCGGTCAAAGATATTCATAAATCCCCCAGACATAAACAAGGTTTCGATCGCAACAGTTAGGCCGCTATACCAGCTTTACAGCCAAGTCTTTCTGCTGCCGATTTAAAGTAATTCGGATCTTTTTCGATTCCAATGAACTGCCGCCCTGTGTTTAGGCAGGCCGCGCCAGTTGAGCCAGACCCCATAAATGAATCCAGAACAATTCCGCCCGGCTTTGAGCTGACGGTAATTATATGCTCTAGCAACTCAATGGGCTTTTCGCACGGATGCTTCCCTTTTCTCGGCTTCACCGGATCAAAAGACCAGACATCCGTATAATTGATATCTTTTGATACCGAGAATGGGCGCCTCAGGTGTTCGTATTCCCGCCTCAGGTGTTCGTATTCCCGCCTCAGGTGTTCGTATTCCCGCCTCAGGTATTCGTATTCCCGCCTCAGGTATTCGTATTCCCGCCTCAGGTGTTCGCCGCCCCTGCTGTTAAATACCAGCCTGGCTGCCTCATACATTTCCCGCGTCGGCATTTGCCATTGCGATGATGTAAAAGTGTGCCGAGCAAACATATATTTCGGCATTCCCAGTCTCGCCATTCCGGCCATAATCTCCTTGGTGGATATGCCGCACCGCTCCTTTTCGTCAGCAAAGTACTTTCTCAACGGCTCAAAAACAAAGCCTCTCAGTTTTTCGATCTGCCGCTTGTAGCCAGACTCGCCCAGCGCCATCGAATCAGCACCGTATTGCTCCGCAAAAATAATTGCTTCCGTCTGAGGAAAAAACGACCTGAGCGCGCCTTTGTTTGCTCCTTTATGCCAACCGCTAGGCTTAACCCATGTAATAGAGTTCAAGACCTGAAAATGGGTTTCGATCTCAACCTGTACGCGATGCCTTAACTCTGGAGACGCAAATACGTAAATAGAGCCGCTTGGTTTTAAAATTCTTGCCCACTGCGCGCAAGCCTCCCCTATAAAATCAATAAACCCTTCTGAGTCGTCCCACTGATTATCCCAGTCATTTTTTTTTACCTTAAAATAAGGAGGGTCGGTTAATATCAGATCAACCGACGAATTCGGGATATCCCTCATTAGCTCTAGACAGTCGCCGTGCAGTAACTTCATAACAAACACAAAAAAAAAGCCCCGCTAATTCAGCAAGGCTTCGGGAGTAAAATTAAATTGCCTTTGATATTTTTGCAGGAGAGTCAGCAAAGAATTTATCAAGAATAGTGTAAACCCCAACCTTAAATTCAGGATCGATCCACCCGGCATAATCATAAGCAAGAAGCTTGTCCGCCCATGTTCCAGCGTTATTGCCGCCCCTTACTTTTCTCAAACTGGGATATCCCAGTTTGGACTCAAGAGCCACAACACCAACTAAAGGCGCAATAAATAACGGGCTTTAACAGGTATACAACCGCATATTGCCGAGGCGTTACTATGCGAGCATCACCACCCGTCTTGAGTTCGATTGCCGCCCTTGCTAGCCATAATCAACAGGAGCAGCCCTGTAAGCTGTCGTTGCCCTCGCAAGTTTCACAGCAGCAATTGTCGTCAGGGAGCTTGATTTTTTTATTGCTGCCCGTGTGAGGCTTAAAGGTTTTCTTTTTGGGTAAAAATTCCTTTCCAAGTGTTTTTTCCCCGTTATTTTTGATTTATATTGAGAGAGATCGGGAGCGAACTTTTCGAGGGAATGGGCGCAAACCCCCTTGATTTGACAGACAAGGAGGCAGGAAAAAAAGAAAGGCAAGCTGAAGTAAGAATATGAACAATGCACGCTCCAGCCTGTAAAAACACGCATAGCAGATACAAAAAAAGCTCGAGTTAGAAAAACCCGAGCCTATAAATTTATTATATATTTGTCCGGTGGTGTGGACAAGTGCTTTTTTATGCAGCATTACCGATAAACCACCCCTTATCCCCGATAACCTGCCCCGCTCTATCCTCAATATCCGCTATAGCAAAAACAGCCCTGACCGGAGCGACCAGCTTGCGCCGCACTGTGCGCTCAGAAACACCAAGCGTCTCAGCTATCTCCCTATTACCCACCCCGCACTTGACCCTATAGACGTTATGCCGATCAAAAAACCATTGCATCAGTAGCTCATTACTGAGCCTGCGCGCCAGCTCGCTACAGCCTCTTAACACTGGCTTGATCTTCCGCCAGCAGTCAAACAGCAATAACCCGTCAACGGTATAGCAGTACGCCAGCATCGTATAATCATACTCTGATAGAGACTCTCTCAATGCAGCTCTGACTCGAGCATCCTGCGCCAGCCGCTCTTTAAAATCACTTGGCTCTGTCGTATGCCGGTTAACTGTCGGATGATCTTGCTCGTATGCAGGCCAGTAGCTTTTATACATCAAGCCTCTCAAGTCAAAAGCGCTTAACAAGGCCTGCCTGGTGCTGTAGTAGTAACTCAATGTGTCGCCCTCTGAATAGCTGAATCAATCACCTCTAGCGCCATGCCTGTTCTGATGTGATTTGTGGTGAACTGGTAAACACTCCACCCCTCAAGCTGTGCAGCGTTAAACTTTTCAAAATCTTTATTTTGACCACTGCCGCGAGAGTGACCGCCGTTGACCCATACCCCGCCCTGAACCTCGATCAATATCTTTAGCTTTGGGTATGCGAAATCTGCGCGCCAAAGCCTTTTGCTGTGAAACCTGTATTCCCGCTTTGGCTCCGGCAACTTTGCCGCCCTGATCTGATGCAGCAAGGCAGCTTCTAATCTGGATTTACCCATTGCCGCCACCCTCAGCCCTTATCGCCTGCTGTCTTTCGGCCTCAGCCGCAACCTCCGCCTTCGCCCTGCGAACAGAAAAAAAGCACTGAAGGAACGGGAGAGCTGGAAGAGTAAGAAGAGTAAGCAGGCAGAAAAAAACAGCTATCCCCGCCTTTGCTGTTACCTTTGCTGCCTCAATCAGATAATCAGACACCCAACCCCCGACAACCTGACGATAACTAAAAAAATGCCACCACGATTTCACGTAACCAAGCCTTGCCATGTTTTTCGGGCATCGCCTTATTTCGCCGTCATCTCTTATCAGATCATCCATTGTTTTTGATTCCCCGCTTCCCCCAGGCTCTATCAGTCGTGTATACCTTTTTGCTGACATAGCCTTTTGCTGTTTTGATGATTGCCAGAGCCTCCCTGTCCGGCAGATATTCAAGCTGGCCGATGAGCGATAGCAGCTCATCAGCTATTTGTTTTTTCACTTCCTGCATTTTTCAGCCTGTTAGCTGTCAGAAGGGGATATCACTGTCGAACTCATCAAACCCGCCGCCCTGCTGCTTCTGCGACTGCTGCCGAGCCTGCTGGTATTGATTCGGCTGCCGCTGCTGGTACTGACTACCCTGTGATTGCTGTTGCTGCTGCGGCGCTCCCTGCTGGCCGCCCTGCCTGCCTCCCTGCAATGCCACATCATTAACCAGTATGACTGGCCTGCTTTTCTGAGTGCCGTCCTGAGCTGTCCACTCATCCAGCCCAAAAGCCCCTGTAACAGTTACCGGAGTGCCTTTTGTGAGATAACCGGCCAGCTTTTCAGCCCGCTCCCCAAACAGCTTACAGGCAAGCCAAGCTGTTTTTTTATTTTCGCCCCAGCCTGTTACCGCTGGCAGGCTAAAAGAGGCAATGGCCTTGCCGTTCTGCGTGTAGCGTGTCTCACAGTCTTTACCGATGTGACCGCTAACCGTGATTACGTTAATGCTCATTACTGCCCCCACATATCAATGTCCATGTTTTTAAGCGCCTGCCAGACGATGCTGGCAATCCCGGTCAGGCACATTGCTAATAAAATAAACTCAATCATAACTACCCCCGATTGACTGCTGTTTTAAATCTGCGACTCTCTGCCGTGTTTCGTCCGATAGCTGCTGCTCAGTACCGAACAAAAATTTAAACTCGACAGGGGTCATGTGTACCGATAAGACGCTGCCCTGATGGTGTTCCCTGCACAGAGGTATCACGTCATAGTCTGATGCTCTCTGTGCCATGCCCTGCCCCGCTCTCGGATGATGCAACTGGGCTGGCGTTCCCGGCATGTTCATTTTTTCGCAAGCGAGGCAGCCAATACTGGCCGCCAAGTTTTTATATTGCTGGCGTTTCAAATTCGCCCCCTCAAATATTCGTCATAAACAGAATCTTCCGGCCTTGGCAGCCTGATGCCTGCATCAACAGCCCAAGCATCAATTCGAGTCATGTACTCACAAAATTCTGTTTTATTTAATTTCGTTGTTGATTTGAGTTGCGCCGGTATTTCAATACCAATATCCGGCACGTCTTCATAACCGAGAAACAGGTGTTTAAATGCGAGGTGATAGCCTTCTTTTGTGCATTTACCTGTCATCTTTCTTTCGATGATTGATAGCCACTTCCAATAAAGCGCATTGGCTGATAAAGACCGTTTAGGCTTAAAAGGCCGATAGCTAAACTCTACCGGCTTTTTTAAGTGAACCTGATTGACGACCTTTATCAGTTCCCGTCTTGCCGCCTCTGTAGCTATGACTATTTTCTGTGAGTCCATGCGGGATACTTCGGTTTAATATCGTCTTTAATTCCTTGCCAGCACCCGCACATAAAAACACATAGCAGGTATAAGAGCGCTTCAATAATCATTAGACAGCCCCCGCAAAGACCCAAAATGCCCCGACTATCCATCCCGCCAAAGCAATCACGCTCACGACATCATTGATAAATTGCTTTGACATTGCTGCCACTCCACTTGCACATCAGGAAAGAGTTTATATTGGACATTTCGGGCAGTTGTTTGGGCGCTCCTCTTAACCCATGATTAAGCGCACCCCATAAAGCCTGATAAGAAAACCCTATTAATTTAGCTGCGCTTTTTAAATTACCGCCCGATGCCAGGTGCTCTCTTGCCGTTATTAAATGGTCTTCAGTTAATCGCTTTTTCTTGCCTTTTAATCCGAGCTTGCATCTAACTTTAAGGATTGACTGGGGTCTACAACCGATAATGCTTGCTGCTTCTTTGTAAGAAATACCCGGCTTTGTTTTTATTAAACTTAGATATTGCTCCTTTATTGTTTTAGATTTTATTACAGCTTTACCTAAACCTAGCTCTTTTCTATATGTTTTTATTGTTCTTTCAGAGCATTCTATTAATTCTGCGGCTCTTTTAACTGTCGCTGTCGGATTTAATTCAAAAAGAACTCTGACTTGTTCGAGTCTTTCTTTTTTGTTCATTATGCAGCCTCATTATTTCCAGCGAGCACTTTAAGTTTTTCTAACCAGATTGCCTTTTTCTCCTCCAATCCGTCGTCGGTTAACGGCCTGGGTTCTGGCTTCGGTCTTGGCTCCGGTTTTGATTTTGGTGCGTTAAGCTGCTTTGGCTTGCCCTGTGTCCCCATGCCTGCCATCAGCTTGGCAAAGTTGGCTCTCTTATCGTCAAGCCTGGGCTTGCTCTGATCGTATCCGCCCTGAAACGTCAACATTGCCCGATCCGGGTCGCCTATCAGCGCCGGAGAATCCTGCCAATCATGCCCTTTTACTGAGTTATGGTGTGTCGCCATTCCGGTCAACAGCCTTGGGTAGCTATCATCCATCGGCCTGCCTGTATACCCCTTGTAGCGTCGCTCGAACTCATTTTGCTGGTAACAGTAGTCGTCACTGTTTGACCGGGTACAGAAGTACGTCCAGCCGCCCATATCCTCAATGACTTTGTGAATAATCGGGTCATCAAAACAAACATCACGATAATGCCCGTGAACCCTCAGAGCCTTGTCTGCTTTAGTCCATGCCATTGCTGATCGGCTGCCGCTATCACCCTCGATCATACGGATAACGTCTGCCGGTTTCGGCATAAACTGGCCGTTGGTCGGGTTCTGAATGTGCAGATTAAAGGCACGCTGGATGTCAGGCAGGCTGTAATGCTTGAGCGCCATCATGTAGACCTTGATAGCTGCTTCTGACAGTTGCTTGCCGTAGGTTTCTGCTGTCCCTGTGACAAAATTAAAAAAACTGGTGACTTCCTTCGGGTCTTTGATGTTCATGCCTGCCCCCCAAACATTTCATCGAGAATATTGCTGCAAGCCTGCTGAGTTGCCTGCCCAGCTAAAGACATGTGAGTTGTCGCCTGCCCGGTTGGCCGCTGCTGTTTTGGCTTGAAAATCCCCTTATACCCATTAGCTATACTGGCCTCGATCATGTCGGCCTGTAGCTGCCAGTCACCGTTAGAGTCTTTAATCAGCTTATTGATAGCCGTTGTTTCAGACTTTGCGGTTTTGAAGCTGAACCGTAGCTCGTCCCGTCTGTATTCCAGCCAGTTATGCCACGCTTCAACATTTAGCTGATCCGGGTAGATTTCTAGGTTCGACAGGGGTTTGGGGGCTTTTTTGGCCGGCTGCTTTTTGGGTTTTGAGGCTGGCTTTGGCTTGGGTGCGTTAACTGCACAGTTAAGCCAGATTTTACGCTCTGTACCCTCTTGAGTTTTAATAAACTCAACAGTTATGAAGCCATGCTTTTCCAGCCGAGCTATACGCCGCGTAACCGTTGGAATGGAGATGCTGAACTTGTCGGCCAGGTATTCATTGCCTGCATCGCAGTAGCCATACTTGACCGTGTACCCGGTCAGCTTGCCGTAAAAGACAATATCCGAGTCGCTTAAATGTGGGCTGTATGCCACATCCCCCGGAATTGTTAAAAAGTATGAACTCATCTATAATAACTCTCGTTAGTTTTAAGCCTGCCATGCCTCGAAACCTGACAGGCTTGCTGATGGGAACCCCTGCTTTTTAAGTAGGGGTTTTTCTTTATGCAGGTAAAGCTAAGGCTTTTTCTCTGCCGATCAGTCCAGCAACATACTCAATGCCTTTTGCCGTAAACCTGCACTGAGTAAATGCATGCCCGTTAGTCTCACTAACCCCAGTCCGAACAACAAAACGCCCTGCATCAATATGATTTTTGTATGCAGTCCACTCCCCGCCAAGGGAGTACATAATCCGGTGAGACTGCAAAAACTCCCTGAACTCAGGCTCCTTGATGCCCAAAAGCCTTGCTACTTGCCGAAAGCCTTTAGAGCCTTTGGATTCTGTGTATTTTTCAACAAACTCAACCTTGGGCGCCTGTGCCTCAAGCTGCTTCTGCTGGTTTTCTGCCAACTGAGCCAGCCTGCCAGCCTCTAACAATGCGGCCGCATAAGTCTGCGGTATTTCTGGCTTATTGCTTCTGGCTTCAAGCTCCTGCCAGCGATCAACAAGTCTGGCTGTAAACTCAGGAGATACTTGAGCCATAACCACGTAGCTGTCTCGCTTATTTACGCCATAGACCGTACGATTATCTGACCGACCCCTGCCTGAAATGTATGGCTCCACAGATTGTGTAACCAATATCAACCCCTTGTCTTGCAAGCTATCCATTGTTCTCTTTACGCTGTCAGGCCGCTTACCTGCCAGTCCTGCGATCTCGATATGAGACATTGTTTGCTCTGTCTTTTCAGAGCAGTGAATCAACGACAAATTACCCATAACATCTCCAAATTAATTAATTGCGCTATATCGCAAGCGCTGCGCCCTTGCCCAGAGGGTATCGCCGCCAATGCTGCGCCAGCCCTACTCCATGTAAGACCGTTGCGCCCCTCTACGGGATTGACGACGCTGGACAACTCATTTTTAAAGAACGCGGCACTATGACCTATGAGCTTTTAAGATTTTCCAGTCTTAAATCTGGCCTCAGATCAAGGGGATGAACCCCTAGCACCTGCGAAAGTTTTAGAGCAGAGTTGCCGCTAAGTGGCCTCTCTCCTGTAACAGCTCTATGAAGCGCCGACTGCGGTATTCTTGCCATCTTTGCGAGGCGCGTCACCGTGCAGTCGTTTTCATCCAAAAAAGCCTTTACTTTTTCCATAGCGTACCAGTACATCCCGCTAAAATGACATTATGTCATATCATAATGCCAAAAGTCATAGATAAGATCAATATTTTATGTCAATATGACTATGACAAATGGCATAAAATAATTAATAATTTGCACCATAAGACCATAAGTAAGAGGGAAGGCATGTTTACAGCAATAGGAGCTTATAAAGTGGATTGGGTAGACAGGACTCTGGCGCTAATGGCGCAAAAGCAGTTAACTCAGCTCGATCTGGCTGATGCTATCGGTTACAGCCAGTCTGGTCTTAATCGCATCCTCACGCGTCAACGAAAAGGCAGGGTCGATATCATCACCAGAATCTCTAAGGCTCTGGGTACTAGCTCTGAGAACCTACTGCATGGCATAGACCGCGAGGATGCCCCATCTCAACAGATGAGCGTTCCAGTGCTCACCAATGCTGAATCAATGCTAGCCTGGGGAAACAATGCCGAATCTGTAGACCGTAATACTATCCAGTGGCTAGGCTGCCCGATTGATAGCGCCGGTAGCAGATCATTCGCCTATAAAGTTGTATCTGATGATATGACAGCGCCTTATATGACTGGCTGCTATGTGTTTGTTGATCCCGGCCTAGAGCTAAAGCAGGGTGCAGACGCGCTGTTTCGTATGCCGAACGGTCATATAGCGTTTAGGCAGTACCAAGTGGTAGCTGGACAGGTAATACTTAAACCGCGCAACCCGTCATACCCGTCAATTACTGCCGATGAGTCTGAGATTTCATACCTTGGCTCCGCTATTGGTGCTCTGATCGTCAACTAAGGCGGTCAAGCACCGCCAGCCCTTCCCCTTTAAGCGCCTTCTCTTTTCTTCCCGCCATCTTGACCGCCGATCTTGTGAGTCTGCCAGCCTCTCGCACTAATCAAAATTGATGAGTCCGCACTAATCAAAATTGATGAGTGGGTGTATTTCGCTTGAACCCCTTGATATATATAGCCTGTAGCCTTTTTGGTTAATCCTTGCACTAATCAGTTTTGATGAGTGCCTTCTACTATCAAGTAATATAAATATACAAGTAAGATAAATAACCCTATATCCCTTAAACCTACCCTTCTTGTTTGCTGGTGACTATCCAGAGCTTTCAATCGTTAAGCATTCACGATCGTCTCAGAAGACAAGCAAGCGCCTACCTTAAAGCAAAAGTCTGTCAGTTAGCGCAAAGCTACCAGTAAAAACAAAACCGCCTCAGATGGCTTTATACGGCCATTCTCGCCAACGCGCCTGGCTTGCGTAATGCTGAAATGGCATTCATGGAAACTCCAGACCGACAACTAAAATGACACAGCAATGCCGAATTTATAAAAATTATGCCAAATGGCATTGACACTATTATGTCATTTTGACATTATGAATATGTCGATAAGACATCGACAAGCCAGCCACCCGGCAAACAAGTCTCCAAGCCGGTATCTGGTAACTAACAGGCCACAGTGCCAACGCTATTTAACAATTTGGTCGCGGTGTTTCAGAAGCTATGGCGAATCAGGGGGGAACCTGTCTACCAGAGAGGCTGATACACATCCGGTTACGCGAGCCGGACTTGCGAGAGTTGCTCGCCAGCCTGAACCGTCACAGGCCGCAATAGAACGACGGAAAGCTGACCTAGAAAACAGCCTTTAGCAATTACTGATTGCTAAAGAGTGTTTTTTGACCGCAAAAAAGAGAGGAAAGAGAATGACTTGTTACGTATCACAACAGATTGACCAGTACAGCGACGACCCACTGGAGGCTCAAGAAATCGCCATCGAAGAAGAGGCTGTACAGAGAACTGGGGAGAGCTTCAAAAAGCTTGAAAAGGCGCTGATCGGACTCGGTGACGATCTGCTGAAAGCAGTGATGTTCGAGGTCATCGCGGACGAGCTGGAATACGCCCTGATCGACGAGCATAGCGAGTGCATACGCCGGGAAATTGAAGACCAGCAGGAAGCCTGGGCAGTAGATCAAGCAGAAGCTTGCTAACAGCAATGCCGGTAGAGATACCGGCTTTTTTTACCATGGGGATTTATGATTACAGCAAAATTAAAGACGGAAGCGCGGCCAGCATCAACCTGCATGGCTGATGTGATGATCTGGGATGCTTTGGAGCCAGCCACCAAAAACTTTTTGAGGCTTGAGGCGCTGATTACAGCAACAGGCCAGCAGCACTGGATAGACTCACAGCTCAAACTGGGCAGGGTGCAGACCTTTAGAAACGAAGTTATCCGGCAGATCATCGAGGACTGCAAAGACTGGGAGCATGACATGATCGCAGCTGAGATAGCGGAGATTAACCGGCAGGACTGGGAAAGGCTCACTAAAGAGCGCGTCGGACTCTACGACGGGAGAGTGTTGTGTTTGATATAAACGGAATGCTTTAGCCGGTTAGCCCCGGCTTTTTTTACCATGGGGATTTATGATTACAGCAAAATTGAAGGCGCGGCCAGCGTCAACCTGTATGGCTGATGCAATGATCTGGGACGCCTTGGAGCCAGCCACCAAAAACTTTTTGAGACTTGAGGCGCTGATTACAGCAACAGGCCAGCAGCACTGGATAGACTCACAGCTCAAACTGGGCAGGGTGCAGACCTTTAGAAACGAAGTTATCCGGCAGATCATCGAGGACTGCAAAGACTGGGAGCATGACATGATCGCAGCTGAGATAGCGGAGATTAACCGGCAGGACTGGGAAAGGCTCACTAAAGAGCGCGTCGGACTCTACGACGATGATCGAGAGTCAGAGCTGTTTAGAAAGGTTTTCAACTAGCCGGTTAATCCCGGCTTTTTTATTTCAAGCTTCAACCGCCAGGAGTAATCGCAGCAATGGATATGTCCTCAGAGACAAACAAGATTTTCCCCGCATTCGTCAAAATGCAGGCCGCACTCGGCAATGCAGCAAAAGACAAGCAGGGTCACGGCTACAACTACGCTGATCTGTCAATGTGCATTGGTGCAGCAAAGCAGCCTCTTGCAGATAACGGGCTGGCAGTGTCGCAGATGATCGGGCAATCAGAACACGGCACCACGCTGATAACAATGCTCATGCATGAGTCTGGGCAGCATTTCCGGTCTGAGTTTGTCATGGAGCGCGCCTCGCTCATGGGAGGAGCCGGTAAAAACCCAGCTCAGGTCATGGGCAGCTCAATAACCTACATGCGCCGGTATGCATACACAGCAATACTGGGCATGACTCAGGCCGACGACGATGGAGCTATGGTCGGCTTTGATAATCAGCAGCAAAGACCAGCAGCAAGGCAGCCCGCGCCAGCGCAAGTAGAGGAAAGAGCTATCAACCCGCAGGAGTACAAAGCTTTGCAGGGAGCCTTGATGGTTGCCGGTATGGATGAAAAAGAGTTTTGCCACAAATTCGCAATAACCAATATAGGCCAGCTACCAATCAGCAAGCTTGAAGGATCGTTGAAGAGGTTGAAACAGATGGCAAATGAACAGGCAGCATGGCAGGATCACCCGTTAAGCAAATTAAATGGTTTGCAATCGTAGCTGAAGAAATAAATTAATTTAGGGAAAAATATGACCAGCGTAATTGAATACGGTATTACCGACGCAGCTCTGGCAGAATTAAAAGAAAAGTTTTCTGTCGTCCCGTCCGATCACGATGCGTTAAAAAAAGAAATCAGCGCATTAACTCCATACCGGACAAAGCTCAAAGCTCGAAAGGACGAATTAAAAAAGCCGATCCTTGAAGAAGGTCGCAAGATTGACGCAGAGTTTAAAAGAATTGATTCTGCTTTGCTGGAATTAATAACGCCTCGCCGTGAAGCAAAAAAGATAATTGACGACAAAATAAAAGCCGTCAAAGATGAACAGGCCAGAGATATCGAAAAGGAAATAGAGGTTATTGAAAATCTACCAACTTCATTTATCAATAGCTCAATCGACGAAATAAAAGAAGAGGTCGGCAGGCTTGAAATATTAAGGGAGGCTGGCAAGTTTTACACGCAGACCAAGCGAGCCTTGATAGCGATAAATGGCAGTATTGATAAGCTGCAATGCCTGCTGGCGTATAAGCAGCATGAGCCAGAGCCGGAGAGCCTGCCAACCAAGGCAGAGGCTATGCAGGCAGTTATGCAGGAGTGCTACTTTACAGCAGACGAGGCGCTGAATGTGTTGAGCAGTATTGCTGCTGGTTTAATACCTGGAGTCACAGCGAGCTTTGCAGATGATTAAGGCAGACGAGTTTGTTTTCCGATTTTTTGATGATTGGGATATGTTGCAGATCATGGCAATGTATCCCAATTTGAGGCAGAAAAAACAAAAGACAAAAATCAAGATCAGCTTATCCGACTTAAAAAGCCGGAAAAAGAAACATTGATATTAGGAGTGAAGATGGAAGTGTTAACAGAAAAGCAAAAAGCCGCCAGAGCCTACTATGCAAAGAATGCAGAAAGCATTAAGGCGAAAAAGAGAGCGCAGTACAAGGCAAGCAAGCCTGCCGGTCAAATAAAAAAGACCAGCACTAAAAGCCTTGCTGCAAAAATGAGAGCAGCAAAGAAAGCTGCGTTATCAGCTAACGATCAGCAAATAGCAGCGAGAAAAAAGATTGATGATTATTTGCTGGCAAGAGAGCTGGGTGTAGATGAGCTAAGGAGGATTGTTGTCCATGCTTGGAATCGCAGACATGAAAGACAGAATGAACCTGATCAAGCCGTATAACCCTTGAGTTAAGCGGCTGGCTGGTAAGCCAGTCCGATGCAACAAATTGTTATGCGGCGATTGACAGAGGAAAAAAGAACATGGAACCAGTAAAACCCACTTTAGTGATTGAATTAAATGTTGATTGTCCTGAATGTGGACACACATTTGATTTAGTGAACGACACAGATTTAAACGAAGAAGGATGGCTTTTAGATCAAGTTTTACCTGATACAGCATGGATAGATGCCCATAAGGAATTCGAGTGCGATACACACTGCCCTGAATGCAGTGCTGAATTTGAAGTTAAAGGCGTTGATTGGTAAGCCGCATAACACATATTATAACTCAACCGAGTAATATTGGGTATTAGGTGGATAAAAACTCAGGTGAGTGATATTGCATTATTGAGCAGCAATTAACTCACCTGAGTTGTATTTACATATCAAACCAAGTCATTTTGGTTTCACAGTATTTGTCAAAGCACTGCAATGACTTATCACGGCAATTAAGTGATATTCTCGGCCTCGGCTGGTGATTTGATAGCCCTGCTGGTCAGGGCTTTTATGTTTTTAGTACACGATACGAGTACCAAGAAAAAGGAGTATAGATGAATGCCTAAATGGGTTAGACTCAGGGTTTATCTGGAGCAGACAGGCGAATCCAGAACAGCAGTAAAAAATAAAATATCTGCCTGCGTGTATCGCGAGAGAATCCATTTTAGATATGATCCATATTGCAAAAAATCAATATGGATGAACATGGAGGCTATTGAAAAGTGGCTAGACAACTCACCACCCCACGCGGCGTGAGATTGAAGGGGACGGGAGTACAAATAAATTTCTCGTGGCTGGGAAAAACTCGATTTGTCACCGTCCCCGGACTACCGCAAACCGCGAAAGGGGTTAAGCAAGCAGCAGCGCTGAGAGAGATTATAAAGCGCGAAATGGAGTTAGGCCAGTTTCGCTGGTCTAATCATTTTCCTGAACATAAATTAGCAAAAGCTGAGACTCCCGCACCATCCGGCCTGACTGTTAAATGCCTGCTTGAGCGCTGGCTAAAAAAACAGGAGGGCATTTTATCCCCGCGTTACTACCGCAACTCAACCTACCGCGTTAACTCAATTCTTATGCCTAAATTCGGCCATATTCCTATATCCATGCTAACACCCGGTCATGTGAGAGACTGGGCAGACGAGCTTGATATAGCCCGAAAAACGATAGCAAACTATCTGGCTCCGCTAAGGTCTGCCATTCGTGAAGCTATACGAGACAGGCTTATCAACAAAAACCCTCTCGATGGGCTTGTGCTGCCGAAAGAAAAGGTTGAGATAACAAAACGGGTCGAGGATCGCCGGGATGATGTGAACCCATACACCCGAGGAGAGGTGGATCGGGTTTTATCAGGATGCGAACATTTGTCGGAGAAAAACCTGTTTCAGTTTGCTGTCTGGTCAGGCGTTCGCCCTGGCGAGCTAATAGCGCTCGAATGGCAGCATGTGGACTTAAAAAAAGGAATGGCAAGAATATGTCAGGCCGTCTCCGACAGAACCATGAGCGACATCAAGACGAAAGCAAAGGGTCGTCGTGAAATCATGCTGTTACCCGATGCTCTGGCAGCTCTGAGACAACAGAGAGCTGTTAGCCGGCTATTACCGCATGGCAGGGTGTTTGTTAATCGCGAGAGGCAGCCCTTTGCAGACTATAACGCTGTTTACTGGTGCTGGCATTATGCTTGCAAGAGAGTCGGAGTTACTAATAGAGGAATCGGTCAGACTCGACACACGTTTGCGAGCTGGATGCTTGAGGCTGGCGAGTCTGAAATGTGGGTTTCGAAAATGCTGGGTCACACAACTGTCGAGATGGTCAGAAAGCATTACCAAAAATTTGTTAAAGATGACTCGGTTACAGGGTACACCCCGAAAAATGATTGGAGTCTCAAAAGTACAAAACAGGGGTAAAAACTTGCCCAAAACTTGCCCCGAAGCCAATGGTAAAAATAAAAAGCTATAAAAAACAACAGGTTAGGTCATAATATACAGACCACTCCTAAATGGTCTTAGCCCGGTTTCGCTCCCCCCAGTGATCCGGGTTTCTTTTTGTCTGAAAGAAAGCTACAGCCTTTTAAAATCAAGAGTTTTGATATTACCCACTATCCATCTTTACTTTCATAAACCGGCTATGATTGGATAAATATAAAATTTTGCTACTTCTCATTCTTTTTTGATCAATGAAGCATCAAGGCATCCACGGCTTTGTTGATATAGATCAAAAATTACAGCCTCATATTAAAAATAGAATCACAGTCTTCCGGAAGAGGAGATAATAAAAATGGGCAATGCAATTATAAAAAAATGGAGCGAGCAAACCTATCCAGGCTTTGAAGAATTCAAAAGTTATGTTGAGTCTTGTGATCTCGTCTCATACAAAAATGACGGGGTCAATAGAAACAATGACGATAGCTGTATATGGTTCAATGATGCCAGCGGCGGTAGACCCCAGGCAGATATGGAGTATATATTGAATGTCCCCAAGTTCCGTCACTTCCATAATTTAATGCCTGCTGGAACAGACCCGGCCATCGCTTTTTGTCAGCTTATGACGCTTAGATATCGCTCTAAACTTGACCTGATGAATGAATCAGGTACTTACCTCATTCGTTTTCATGTATGGGAAGATATATATACCAACAAAAATGAAGCACAACTCTCCCAAAAGGTAAATTTCAGCTACTCAGCAAGTAATAAAGAATACAACAATATGATTATTTGCTTGTAACCTGCTCTTTTTCATGAGAATTGCTGTCAGCCTTGATACTATATTCATAGTTCCAGGCTGGCTGTTTTCCTCCTATGACTGGCATATTATTTAAAGAGAACAGTGAAATGAGGTAAGTTTTATCCTGTAGGCTCATTGATCGGTTATAGACTCAAAACTGTATTTACTATGAAATCACCACTAATAACACTGGAAGGAAAACAGTCGCTGGAAGAAGAGCTGCATTACCTTTGGAGAACCAAACGTCCACAGGTTACTCAGGCTGTTTCAGAAGCAGCAGCTCTTGGTGACCGGAGTGAAAATGCTGAATACAAAGAAGCTAAGAGAGAGCTACGAAGCATTGACCGCCGTGTTCGTTATCTGCGCAAACGTCTGGACGCTATAAAAGTAGTAGAATACTCACCGGAACAGGAAGGAAAGGTATTTTTTGGTGCCTGGATTGAGCTTGAGTCTGACACAGGTAAGGTTTACTATTTTCGAATTGTAGGAACAGATGAGATTGATGTAAAAAAAGGTTATATCACCATTGATTCTCCAATGGCCAGAGCATTAATTGGAAAACAAGTTGATGACGAGGTTATAGTGAAAGCGCCCTCTGGAGATAAATATTGGCTCATTAACAAAATACAATACCAACCTTTCTCCATTGAGAAACAATACGAGAAATAGCCATTATATTGAAGAGCAGAAATTTTAGAATCCTAAGAAATCAGGGCTCAAGCTATAACCGGAAAAATTTCCAGCTTAAACAGCAGTCAGCATTGCTGAGCCCAAAAACCTATTCATCATTTCAGGTATCGTGATTTCTGCTTTATTTTTTCTACAAGCTTTTTCCCTTTAGCTGAGAGCGTCAACTTGAAATAACGACCATCATCTTCATGTTGTGCTTTTTTAATAAGACCAAGTCCTGGTCGATCATGTCGACCTTCCCCTAAACGCTTAACGCTGACGGCAATATCACTGGGAGTTCCACACTGCAACTTATCAGCATTAACAAGATCTGTTATTGTTTCTCCCGGATTTTCAGCGACAACGAGCAAAATCTGCCACTGTATTACTGTTAGTGGGTACTCTTGCATTAACTGGGTTAATTTTATAAGACCTTTTAGAGTCATTGACTGGTTACCTTTATTGGTTATTAGTAAAACCTGTTCTTCAGGCCGTCGTCTACTTTGATGTAAACATGCTTTTAGCCCAATAAGCACAACAGGTATAGCTACTGCTGTTCAAGAATAAATATTAGACAGTTTTATACTGTTCTGGCAAATTTTATAGTGCTATTTATTAGATTTACGCACATTGTCACCATAACGTTACAAAAAGTAACATTAAAATCAGAATAAAAAGAGATTAAATATGCAATCCTGATACTAAAGATATACTATAACTGGTTAATAATTAAGTAATTATCTAACTTAACCCTATGCCTAAGTAACGACGCTGAGTGATAAACTCCATATATCCTCCTAATAATTCACGACATACTCATCTTACCTATGAAAATAATCTCATTTAATGTCAATGGTATTCGAGCACGCATACATCAACTGAAATTTATAATTAAAAAATACCAGCCAGATATAATTGGACTCCAGGAAACCAAAGTAGCTAATGAAGACTTCCCTCTGGATGAGTTAGGAGAGCTAGGCTATCACATTAGCTATTTTGGTCAAAAGACACACTATGGTGTTGCTATTTTAAGCCTTGTTAAGCCAAATAATACCCAAAAAGGCTTTATTAACGATGATCCCAATGCCCAAAGACGGTTAATTATCAGTGATTATCATATTAATGGACTTCCCTTGAAAGTAATTAATGGCTATTTCCCCCAAGGAGAGAACCGAAACCATCCGGTTAAATTTCCAGAAAAATTGAAGTTTTATGCCAATTTACAAAATTACTTGAACGTTCATTGTCTTCCTTCTGATAACCTGGTTGTCATTGGTGATTTCAATATTTCAGCCACTGATCAGGATATAGGAATTGGTGACGATAATAAAAAGCGGTGGCTAAGATCCGGAAAATGTAGCTTTCTACCTGAAGAGAGGGAATGTTTTTCCAGGCTGGAAAACTGGGGGCTGTTTGACTGTTTCCGAATACTGAACCCTACTGTAGATGACTGTTATACCTGGTTCGATTACCGTAGCAAGGGATTTGATAAGGAACCCAAGCGCGGACTCAGGATTGACTCTGTGTTAGCCACCAGGTCTCTACTCTCCTTGTGCAAATCGGTTGTCGTAGATTATCAGGCTAGAGCAATGGATAAACCCTCAGACCATGCTCCGATTATTGCTACGTTTTAATATAAGGATGCATAATATATAAGCAGGATCTGTTATTTAACCGATCCTGGATCATTAGTATACAAGCATTTGCTTATATTTATCTTTGAGATAAACCTTATTAGCGGTGTAGGATAGAATCCTCTTAGTATCAGTCCATGAAAAGCTTAAATGAGTAACCATCTTGTAGATATCGGAGTTAACCTGACCGATAAGTCTTTTGATTCCGACAGAGATCAGGTCATTGAACGAGCCAGACAGGCAGGGATTAAAAACCTGATCATTACTGGCACATCCATAGAAGAGTCAGAAAATGCTGCTACTATCGCAGTAAAGCACCATGGCTGTTTTTCCACTGCCGGCATTCATCCTCATCATGCGAAGGAGGCGGGCTCACAGTCTTACCATAACCTACATAACTTACTGACCAGGCCTAAGGTGGTAGCTGTTGGGGAAACAGGTCTGGATTTCAATAGAGATTTTTCTCCAAGACCTGTCCAGGAAGCTGTTTTTGAGAAACATATTGAGTTGGCCTTAAATCTAGGCAAACCTCTTTTTTGTCACGAGCGGGACGCATCGCAACGATTTATCGATATTATAAAACCTTACCGGGATGACTTGGCTGATGTGGTTATTCACTGTTTTACTGCAGACCGTACTGCACTGTATCAATATCTTGATCTTGACTTTCATATAGGAATTACAGGCTGGATATGCGATGAACGAAGAGGAACGCATCTCCATGATTTAATATCTGATATTCCCCCTAATCGACTAATGGTTGAAACAGATGCCCCTTATTTATTACCCAGAACATTGTCTCCAAAGCCAAAAAACAGAAGGAATGAACCCTGTTTTTTACCCGAAGTGGTATCTGTTATAGCGGAACATACAAAAAGAACATTCCGCCAGGTTGCTGAACAAACAACAGCCACTGCAATGAATTTTTTTAATCTGGATCCAAGTGAATGATGATATCTGCTTCGGGTAAATAATCAAGAATGGCTACTTTGGCACTGTAGCCGATATCATGGGCTTCTTGTAAAGGGAGCCTTCCGTCAAGATCCAGGTGCAGTTGAATAAAAGGTTTTGAACCGGATACTCGGGTTCTGATCTCATGAACGCCTTTTACTCCTTCAACAGATAATGCAATATTTTCTATTGCTGTTTGTTCATTAATAGGCAGTGATTGATCCATCAGGTTTTGTATAGCGTCCCAAGCTAATTTTTTCACGCTATATAGCATGTAGCCAGAGATAATAATGGCCAGTGCGTTATCAATCTGATAGAAGCCTGCATTAGCACCTAACAGTGCAATAATCACCGCAGCATTGGCTAAAAGATCGACTTTGTAATGGAGAGCATCTGCTTTGATAGCCGCTGAATTTGTTTTAGAAATGACGTAATATTGAATTGACAACAGGATAATGGTAGCAATGATAGAAAAAACCATTACTGCTATACCAATAGGTTCATTACTTAAAGAGGATTGCTCTACTGACAATCTATCCAAAGCATTAAGTAATACAACAACAGCTGATCCAGATATGAAGGCTGATTGTGCCAAGGCAGCAAGTTGTTCTGCTTTGCCATGACCAAAGTGATGGCTTTCATCGGCGGGAGTTATGGCAATTCTTATGGCTATCAGCGTGATAATAGATGCAATGATATCCATTGCAGAGTCGATAAGTGTTGCAAGCAAGCTTAATGAGCCGGTCATAAACCAAGCCATTAGTTTAGCAAATATTAATAAACTGGCAGTGATGACTGATGCCATAGAGGCAATTTTCAGTAGTTTTTTGTTGGTTTTTTCTTTATTTGTGTCAGGTTTAAGGGTATTCATAAGCTGGGTAATTTATGCTGAATGCCTCATTTTAATAAATCTTAATTAACTTTTCATTCAATGAAATATGTTTTTTTATTGGGTGGAGGTGTTGCTTGAGGCCGTTATTTTAACCTGTATCCGCTACTTTTTTCCTCTTGCAGCTGGTTTTAGGTTGCAGGAGGAAAAAAGTAGCGGATACAGGTTAAAATGAGGCTAAGTGATTTAAATTTTTGGGTTTGCTGTTTGAACAGTCAAGTGTAATATGATTGGATATTATCTTTTTTTAATAGAGATTAATCGCTTTGCAGCCAATTTAATATCTCCTCTTTGGAAAAGGGCCACCCCTTTTCCATACCAGTGCTTACAACGTGTAATACAGGAATTCGGGTACCATAACGAGAGATAAGGATATCACTCTCACTAATATCCACGGACTCCCAGGACACATTGAGTTTTTTGGGTAGGGTCCTCAGAATTTCTTCCGCCTGTTCACAGAGATGACATCCTGCTGTGGTGTAAAAATAGAGCTTTTTCACTGATATATCCTCAATTTCAAACATTTGACGCCAGTTTTGTCATATAATTTTTAGAGTAGCCAGCAGTTGGCACCATAATGATAAGCGGACGCTCCCGGTCATGGACTTCATATTTTTTAACCAATTAATTCTTATCCTGGCGCTTTCTGTCGTCACGATTGCCCTGTTTAAACGCTTTAACCTTCCGGAAAGCCTGGGCTATCTATTTGTAGGCATCCTTCTTGGCCCCACCACATCAGGCTTTATCACCGATGACTTTGATATTAGCCTGCTGGCCGAAATCGGCGTGGTCTTCCTGCTCTTTACCCTGGGACTTGAATTCTCATTGAAAAGTATCAAGGCCATGAAAA
This sequence comes from Endozoicomonas sp. Mp262, assembly GCF_025643335.1. Lineage (NCBI taxonomy): Bacteria > Pseudomonadati > Pseudomonadota > Gammaproteobacteria > Oceanospirillales > Endozoicomonadaceae > Endozoicomonas > Endozoicomonas sp. Mp262. The sequence continues at coordinate 3,958,126 of NZ_CP092489.1, forward strand.
AGGAGGTCTTTGGCCTGGGGGGCATGCAAGTCTTACTGACTACAGTGGGCATCTTTGCCCTGCTACTGACTATTGGTTATACGGTTGTGGAATCCCTGGTTATATCCTCGGCCCTGGCACTCTCCTCCACTGCCATTGTCTCAAAAGAACTCACCCAAAGAAATGAAATTCGTTCAAGACAAGGCCAGCTTGCCATCGGCGTTTTACTGTTCCAGGATATCGCCGCAGTGCTGTTTTTGATTCTTATACCTACAATCGCTAACGGCCAGGGTAAATCAGTGGTTTCCACCCTGGGATTCACCCTTGGCAAGGGGCTGTTTTTTGTCGTAACCATGCTATCTGCCGGTAAATGGATATTACCCCGAATATTCCATGAAGTGGCCCGGGCCCGATCCGAAGAGTTATTCGTTCTTACCGCATTAATGACTGCACTGATGGCTGCCTGGGTGGCTCACTCCCTTGGCCTGTCCATGGCACTGGGCGGCTTTGTGGCTGGCATGATGCTGGGTGAGAGCACCTATAAACACCAGGTTGAAGCGGATATTCGCCCTTTCAGGGACGTTTTACTGGGTTTATTCTTTGTTTCCGTGGGCTTGATGCTGGATGTAGACATCCTGAAGCAATATTGGCCAATGATTCTATTGGCCACCTGCGGACTGGTGCTCTTCAAGTTTTTAGTGGTATTAATCATTGCCAGAACCTTCCATGAAAGTAAAAAGGTATCCCTCAAGACCGCCCTGTCCCTGTGCCAGGGCGGTGAGTTCTGTTTTGCCTTGATTGCCCTCGCCTCCCAGTATGGACAAACGGGGGGAGAAATTGCCTCAATGGTGCTGTCTGTCACCATTCTTTCCATGGTGGTCGCGCCTTTATTGATTCGTAACAGCCACAAATTGGTAAACCTGGCAATGACCAGTAAAAAACAAGCCCGGCCGGAACAACTCACTGAAAGCGGCTGTGATGATGAAATACGCAAGCAAACGGCCCATATTCAGCAGCATACCCTGATCTGTGGTTATGGCCGGGTGGGTCAGACCATCAGCCGATTCCTGACCCAGGAAGGGAAAAGCTTTGTTGCCCTGGACGAAGACCCCCTCCACGTTCAGGAGGCCTGTCAGGCTGGAGATCCGGTATTTTATGGCGATTGTCGGCGAATAGAGTTGCTGGAAGCGGTGGGCCTGGATCGCGCCAGCCAGATTGTCATTTGTATTGACCAGACTGATTCTGCACTGCAAACCATAAAAGCAATCCGCAGCAAAGTGCTTAGTGTCCCCATACTGGTAAGAACCCGACACTTTAAACAGGCAGAAGTCCTGAAGCAGGCCGGTGCCACTGTCGTTATCCCGGAGGTTCTGGAATCCAGTTTGTTAATCGTCAAGCATGTAATGCTAATGCTGGGATTCCAGCCGGAACTGGTTCGAGACCGAATCAAGCAGGCTCGTGAGCAGCGATATGAGATTCTCAGTGGCTATTATCCCGGCATCAACGACTACCTGATGAGCAGTGAAAAATCTGAACACCGACACGCCTTAACCATCAATAACACCTCTGATCTGCTGGGCAGGAACCTGGAAAACCTGGGACTTTCTGATTATAACGTAACCCTGGTAGAGATCAGACGCAGCAATAAAGTCGTCTCCCCTAATCCTGGCATGATACTGGAAGATGGTGATATTGTTGTTCTAAGCGGTTCCAGCAGGGCCATTGCCAGGGTTCAGAAACACTTCGGTTAATTTATGAATAGAAAACGCATGGTGGATGTCATACAAAGTGTCCTGGCATCCGCCTTTGGTGTTCAAAAATCAGAAAACTATCATAGAGATGTACAGGAAGGTCGCCCCTCCCAATATATTACAGCCGGGATTATTGCCACCGTTATATTTGTCTTATCATTGATTGGTATTGTTGAATTAGTTCTATATTTCAATTGACCACAAACGCTTCATACGCCCTGGAATAACATCTGAGGCGCATGAAGCCATGGCTCTACTGCTGGCTCAGCCAAAAAACCACCGTTGCCACCACAGTCATAATCAGGACTACTGCCGCTATCGCATCGGCTTTACTGTCACTCATCGACTTACCTTGCCCCATAGCTTCCACCTTTTTTTATTGTTATCCCAAAAAATTAACTCATCTCAGGTAAGACAGCAACTCACGTCATCTTCTATTTTCAGCTATGGATATATAGAGAATCACCCGACTTAAAGCCGGGCTTGGCTATTTTTCGAATCAGGATGAAAAGAAACGACTGCCGTTCAGGCGCTCCCACCACTTTAATAGAGTAGTATCAATCGCCCCATGGGCAACCATCCCCAGTTTATCCGCAACGCCTTTTTTCACTACATAAGCCACCTGAACCACATCAGCATTCTCTGCTTTCAGGCCAATGTATTCATCACTGGTCATCAGCTCATCCACCAGTTTCATTTCCACCGCTTTTTGTCCATACCAGACCTCACCGGTGGCCACTTTTTCAATATCCACTTTGCCGCGGTAATCCTTGATAAAGTTCTTGAACAGGCCATGGGTATCTTCAATATCCTGTTTAAATTTCTCCCGACCCTTATCGGTGTTTTCACCAAAGACTGTTAGTGTCCGCTTGAACTCACCGGCGGTATGCAACTCAAGATCAACATCATTCTTTTTCAGGATTTTGTTAAAGTTAGGCAGTTGTGCCATCACACCAATGGAACCGATAACTGCAAAGGGTGCGGAAATAATGCGATCCCCGGTACAGGCCATCATATAACCGCCGCTGGCTGCCACCTTATCCACCGCAATAGTCAGGCGAATCCCCTTACTTCTAATGCGGCATAGCTGTGAAGATGCCAACCCGTAGGAGTGAACCATGCCTCCGGCACTTTCCAGGCGGATAACCACTTCATCATCGGGTTGTGCCATTGATAAGACGGCAGTCACTTCTTCCCGAAGGGATTTCACGCCACTGGCCTTAATATCCCCATGAAAATCAATAACAAATACCCTGGATTTAGGTTCGGTGACTGCACCTTTTTCCTTCTTGGCCTTCTTTTTTTCATCCTTACTTAATTTTTTTAACGCTTCCTTATCCAGCAGCGCATGCTGAAGGCTCTCTTTCAACTGCTGGAAGTGCTCGTTAAGCTTGGTAACTTCCAAATGCCCCTTATGTAATTTCCGGGTTTTCTGCCCCACTGCTGTCACTACCAAAACAGCTGCCAGAAGCCCGCCAATAAGGGTGATTGTTTTCGCAAAAAACAATGCGAACTCTGCTATATACTCCAATGGACTCTCCTTAAACAGGCACTTAATGATTGCTGATTATAAGTAGAGATTGGGTGAAATTATATATTCTATGATGGAAATAACCCTTCAGCGGTGACGAAAACCACCAGGCCGGATTATCTACACCGGAATCCCATCATTCTGATAGGTATTCTTTCAAACACCTGTATGAATTTTCATTGACATCAAACGCTGATCACCATAATCTGAGCCACAGAAGTTCGGACATCACCGAGCGTAAACGTTATAGAAAGAAATTAGGGGTATCTAAATGACGACTGTTGCAGAAACGATTGAAACAATGAAAGCCAAGTTTAATGCCGATGCAGCAGCGGGTCTGGATCTGGTGTTTCAATTTGATATTGAAGATGGTGATACCTACCACCTGTTTGTAAAAGACGGTTCCTGTGAAGTGGTGGAAGGTGCTCACGATGCTCCTAACGTCACCCTGATCATGGACACAGAAACCATGGTGGGTGTAATGACTGGTGAGCTGGATGGCATGCAAGCCTTTATGATGGGCAAGCTACGCGCAGAAGGCGACATGATGCTGGCTACCAAACTTAATGAATTATTTCCTGCCTGATAACAAGCCTGCCAGTAATAATCTCTGATCAAAGGCCTACTTTAATAAACGCGCCTGTGGCTGATTTTATATAAATGCCCTGACTTACGGCTCCATCCTGCTTTCCGGTGGTTTTACCTGAAAGCAGGATGTTTCTGACTTCACTGCGTTATCACGCAAAGGCGATTAATAAAAGCTTACCCCCTCCAGATCATCATTGACTGGAACCGTGAGAACGCCATCGTCCATTCGTCGAGCAATGGTTGTGTAAAGGCGAGTGTACATATCCATACTTCGGATTTGCGCCTGTTTCACAAAGTCATCAGTATAGTCCTTTGCACTTTGCCTATCCTTGCCATTTTCATCTTTATGAGTAAAACCAAGACTGTGCATCATTTCATGCTGGAAAGATGGTGCCGATCTTGCACCCTGCCCCCCCAAAATGGAGCTACTGCTTGGATATAATGGCGTGCCAAAACTGGCATTGTGACCCTGACCCTCAGGATTAGAGGGAACCCATTTAGCCGTTAATGATTTATCAAGAGGCATGATAGGTCTGAGCGGAACCCAGCCTTCAAGGCTAGCACCAAATATATTGACACGATAATCCTCACCAATATTACGAACCCGAAGCAATGTTTCAATCAAATTACCTCTGGAGTGAAGTTTATCGATAACTGATGAGTCAGACATCAGGGCAGAAGCATCTGTGACATAAGGAGCCTGTTGATCAGGGTCAACATTACCGAAGTAATTGGTATGGTAATTATAAAAAGTACCACCCCCTGTGGTCGTGCAGGGTTCTCTATTTTCGCCATTAATACAGACAATTGAGTCTGCATAATAGCGGGTATGAACTGCGTATTTATGCATGGCGAAATTCGCCGCCACTATTTTTATGGCATCTTCCCTGTTTTTTGCATCCTCAGGATAATTGTGAAAAATGTCCTTTATCGGCCCTGAGCACTGCTCTACAGAACGATCCCAGCAAAGTGCTGTCGGCTTGTTCCACTCTTTATGCTCATAAAAATAATGATCCTTTGCCGTCATATCCTTCGGGTCATCAGGAAGAAAGTACATTTCATCCATCACCTTGGTAAACAGCTGCTGATAGGTCATTTCCTGAGCATTATAAAGGAACAGATCTACATTTACGTTTTTCTTTTCACCATTGACCCGATAAGACAGGGACATACTGAATTGATCTCTGTAGTCTCCTGGCTCCATCCAGTCTTCAGAAGAAAACTGATAGTTCAGTAACTCATCAACATCATTGAACTCCTGACTTTTATGTGAATTTTTGATGGTGACAGAGCGAATATAACGCTCATCTGTGGAGCGCCACAATACTTCAGAAAGAATGTCCTTATAAACCTGATCTGAAAACAGATGTACGGAGTCATTAAAATAAGCGAGTTCTTCCTCAGCAGAATCCCCGGTTTGAGAATTATCCTCAACCTCAACAGAATCCCCGATTTGTGAATTATCCTCTATTGCTGGTGATGCCAAGCTATCGTTTCCCGACTGGCACCCATAAAGAACCGTTAAAAACAATGATAAAACAAAAATCTTGTACTTTTTCAAGACCAAAAAACCCCCACAAACGATTCAAATTAAATCATTTTTAATATGATGTTAATTAAAAACTGTCCATACCGACAAATAAGCCCATTAGTATATGACGATTAATAGGCAAGAAAAATAATGGAAAACCGCTGAAACCAAACAAAGGCCAAAAGGTTATTGATAACAAGTAATATGATTGGATAATATCTATTATTTAAAAATTCTCTTAAAAGAATCGGAAGGTGGGGAACTTCAACGGAGGATTTTCGTCCAGCTAAACCAAAACCCGTTTGAAAACCGGATATTGCTGACTTGCCCATTAAGCGAAGTGATTACTAAAACGCACCCTTTATAGCTCCATCAAATTACGGTTCTCTAACTGGGTGCGGTTTAGCCATACTCATAACAGGGATTTAGAAAGTGTGATGGGTATTAGAACCGATCTATCAACTGCCTGGATATGGTGAACAAAGGTGGAAGCTCCGGCAGCATTGAGCGTTTAAACCACCCACCGTCACATAACTCCCTTTGATCCAGCTTCAGTTCACCCCCGGCATATTCTGCCCGGAAGCCCAACATTAAAGAATGAGGAAAGGGCCAGCTCTGGCTAAACTGGTAATTCACGGATGACAAACGAACTCCTGCCTCTTCCATTACCTCCCTGTGAACCGCCTCCTCTGCACTTTCCCCTGGTTCAATAAAACCGGCAATCACTGTATACATCGCCGATGCCTTACCATGCCGTTGATGGCGAACCAGTAATAATTCATCCTTGCGGGAAACAAGAACAATAATACAGGGTGAGATTCTGGGATAAACGGTATTTTGGCATCGCTGGCACTTCATGGCCCACTCGCCGACTACTGGTGCGCAGCTATTTCCACAGCAGCCACAATATTGGTGGGATTTCCTTGATTCCCGCAACTGAATGGCATGACTCAATAATGCAAAAACAGACGGATCAGATATTGTTAAAACGGAGCGGACAGTACTAACCGCCTTATCATCGGGAAGAGCATTAATATCAACAGACGCTACAGGCTCATCTCGCCAATACCCCGTGACCAGCGAGGATAGGTCTCCATCAATAAAATCGGGTTGATGACTCCACAGTACGCTACCTTGATCGTTTAAAACCAAATCATTGTTATGAAAAACCAACCAATACCGGGGCTTAAGTGAAGAATCCCAGCCCTGCAAAGGCTGATACTCTGTGGGACTCTCATTATTAGTCAACAGAACTATTCCTTTATTTACCAATGAACAGATGCTTATGCTTCAGAAACATCAGTTTCCCAGCAGTTGATACCTGACTTTTTCTGAATGGCCATAAGCTTCTTTTGGTGCCGCTCATACTCTTCGGCTGATGCCCTGATCACTTTTAAAGGTGCCCTGGAAGAAGATAACCGTCTGATAACGGCCCCCTCAACACCGCCCTCGGATTCGGAAGCATCACCACCGAGCCATAACATCCGCTGGCCACCGGTCATCGCCAGATAGACTTCCGCCAGAATTTCGGAGTCCAGCAACGCGCCGTGGAGGGTTCTTGATGAGTTATCTATATGGTAACGCTTACACAATGCATCCAGATTATTTTTCTGTCCCGGATGCTTGTTGCGAGCCATCACCAGCGTATCAATGATAGTGCAGTGATCTTCAACCTTCCCATAGCGGGCAGACAATAGCCTGAACTCATGATTCATAAAGCCCACATCAAAGGGGGCATTATGGATAATCAGTTCTGCGCCTTTAATGAATTCAAAAAACTCATCAGCAACAGCGGCAAAAAGTGGTTTATCTTCCAGAAAGTCATTGGTAATGCCGTGAACCCGAACCGCTTCCTCTTCAACCACTCGCTGCGGGTTAATATAGACATGGTAATGATTGCCGGTTAACTTGCGGTCAATCATTTCAACACAGCCAATTTCAATAATTCGGTGTCCCTGGGCCGGATCTATACCTGTGGTTTCGGTATCAAGAATAATTTGTCTCATGCTATAACTCTTCAGAATTCACTACTTCTTCGGCTCCACGACACGCCAACTGATCCGCAACCTCGTTGTCAGGATGACCCGCATGACCTTTAACCCAGCACCACTCAACCTGATGCTTTTGATTTTGCTCATCAAGTAAAACCCATAGATCCTGATTCTTAACCGGTTTTCCCGAAGCAGTTTTCCAGTTTTTTCGCTTCCAGTTTACCATCCACTGGGTAATACCCTTACGGAGATATTGAGAGTCCGTTGTCAGCTTAACCTGGCAGGGGCGCGTCAATGCCTTAAGCCCCTCGATGGCAGCCATAAGCTCCATACGGTTATTAGTGGTCATAGCCTCACCACCGTATAAGGTTTTTTCTGCCTTACCATAACGAAGTAACACGCCCCAGCCCCCGGGACCCGGATTACCTTTACAGGCGCCATCAGTATAGAGCTCAACGAGCTTGCTCAAGAACTTTCTCCATAACGACCCGCACTGGGCCTCGCAATTGGCCGACCCACCAGCCTGTTTTTCACTCTGGGCCAGGCTTTTTGAATAGGTGTAATGCCATGGTCTTCACGAGTAGCCAGGATGCTGTAAAAACTTCCTATGGGTAGCCGCCAGTGGTCACAGCGCTGTTCTATAAATTCGGCACTGATACCCTTAAATAACCGGTCCAGGGGAGCAGTGTATGCCCCATAGTGAACCTGTTCGGTCCTGAACCCCAGCAGGGTTAACCAGTCCCTTAACCGCCTGACAGAAATAAAACGGGTTCCCTGAAAAGCCCTGACGCGCTCAGGAATAAGCCAACGGGCAATAAAACTCAGGCTTAACGGGTTAAATCCAACCACCAGCAATTTACCATTAGATATAATAGTACTCGCTGCCTCGCTCAATAACCGATGGGGACTTTCAGCAATATCAAGGGTGTGATGCAAAAGAACCAGGTCAAGGCTGCCCGGTTCCACAGGCCAAAAATAAGGATCACAAACCATTTGGGACAGGCCACTGCACTCCAGTTTAAATGGCGTCACGGCAAAATGATGGCCTGTCTGGCTATTTTCAAGCCAATTATAATGTAAAGCGGGACTTGTTTGACAGGCGTAATAGCCAAAGACCGTTCTTAGCTGAAAATCAATACAGCGCCGTTCCGCCTTTATTAAAGGCCGACCCGCCGGAGACTCTAGCCAGCGCCCCAGTCGGATCATTCGATCCTTGAAGTCTGTCGTCTGAACATCATCACTCATTTAGCAACCTGTGCCCCCCACACTATGACAGTATATGCTGCCTTGCCTTGGCCATTCTATCGGTTGTCAGAAAAATCGACTAGCACGCATAAAGAGCCAAATGTGTTCCGTGTGAATTACTGTTAGTATTTATTCACTAGGGGCTGTTGACGTTTGCTCGTGTGCTCAGCCAAAACCAGCGGTTTCGTGGCTAGACGCAGTAGCGCAGGAAGACTCATGTCTTTCAAGCTACTGCAACGACGGCACGGAATCGCTGGTTTTGGCCCTTCGGGTGGCTCGTAAAGCGGCTTTCCGGCTGCGTTGGACTGGCTTGACGTAGAATAACTATGCCTGCACCAGTCCTCCTTGCGGAAAACCGCTTTACGAGCCACTGAGCTCACGATCAAACGTCAACAGCCCCTAATAATCTTACCATTAATCAACCTGGTGCATGATATGTTGACCATCAGTCCCATACCCGCTTTTTCAGATAACTACATTTGGGCGATTCAGGCTATGGGCAATAATGAATGTATAGTGGTTGACCCCGGTGATGCAGAAAGTGTTGAACAGTACCTGACGGCTCAACAGCTTCGACTCACAGGCATCCTGATAACCCATCATCATTTTGATCATACTGGCGGGATCAGCCAGCTTGTCAGACAAAGGGATATTCCTGTCTATGGCCCTGAGAACTGCAAAGTTCCAGTCATTACCCATACCCTTCAGGAAAACGACACTGTAACAGTTCATAATACGCCCTTTACAGTTATTTCAACACCTGGGCACACGCTGGATCATATTGCCTATTTTTCCGGCACAGGAAACACTGACCCTATTCTCTTTTGTGGTGACACATTGTTTTCCGCTGGCTGTGGTCGCCTGTTTGAAGGAACTCCGGAACAAATGCAGCAGTCATTGGATAAACTATCCAGACTTCCCGAGAATACCCGGATCTATTGTGCCCACGAATACACCCAGGCCAATCTTGCATTTGCCATCAGGATGGAACCAGAAAATCCGTGTATAAAAGCACGCCTGGTGGAGGTTGAACAACTGAGACAGCATGACAAAGCCACTTTACCCTCCTCAATCGGCCTGGAAAAAAGAACCAACCCTTTTCTCAGAACTCGTAAAAAAGCAGTGATCAATACCATTCAGGACAGTATGCCCCTGTCAAATTCACCCGCCCCCGGAGAGGTACTGGGAATTATTCGCCAATGGAAAGATCAATTTTAGAGGTTTTTACCCCCTAAATTTGCCTGACTCCACGCTTTTTGAAGTGATACACTGATTAACCAGCAACACACTCAGACCTGTATATATGCCTCTACTTCATCGTCTTTTTTCCCCCAGGCAAAGCCAACTGCCTGGGGCAATCGCTCTGTTACTGGCTTTGACAGGATGCCAAAGTCAGCATCCTGTTGAATCGGTTAACAACCCAATTACCATCAACAAACAGGGAAAGCCCACCTCAAAAAATAAAAAAGCGTCTAATGTCAGTGATGAAGTGGAAACTGAAGCGAGAAAAGTAGATGCCCGGGAACAACAAGAAACCACTGTAGAAATCACGGATCTCTGGCAACGCATTCAGGAAGGTCTGGATTTGAACCTGAACCAGACCAACCGCCGGATTCAAAAAGAATTACGGCTGTATAAAAATAACCAGCATTATTTTGACCTTATAGCCACCCGGGCCAGTCCTTATCTTTATTTTATTATCCAGGAAGTAGAAAACCGTAACATGCCCCTGGAACTGGCTCTGATGCCTGTGGTAGAAAGCGCATTTGACCCTTTTGCCTACTCCCATGCCGGTGCATCAGGTCTCTGGCAGATCATGCCCGCCACCGGGGAACATTTTGGCCTGAAGCAAAACTGGTGGTATGACGGTCGACGGGATGTTGTGGCAGCGACTCATATGGCCCTGGACTATATGCAAAGTCTGTATGAAATGTTCGGTGATTGGGAGCTGGCACTGGCCGCTTATAATTCCGGGCCTGGCCGGGTTCAAAATGCTGTTCGGAAAAATACTAAAAAGGGCAAATCCACCCGCTTCTGGTATTTGGACTTGCCTGATGAAACCACATCCTATGTACCCAAACTTATCGCCCTGGGAAAGATCATCCAGAAACCTGAAAAATACGGCATAAACCTCACCCATATTCCCAACCAGCCCTTTTTTGTCTCTGTTGAGACCGGAGGTCAGCTGGATTTAGCCAAAGCGGCCAAGTTGGCTGGCATACCCATTGCCGAGCTCTATAAACTCAATCCTGGCCTCAATCGCTGGTCCACACCACCAGAGGGCCCGCATCATCTGGCTTTACCTGCCAAAAAGGCCGAGTTTTTTAAAAACAGATTAACATCCCTTCCCATGGATAAACGGGTACAATGGCGCCGTTATAACGTCAAGCCAGGAGATAGCCTTAACAAAATCGCCAAGGAATATCGGACTCAGGTTTCACTTATCAAGGAAATAAACAGCCTTGAGTCAACAATGATTCGGATCAATCAACCTCTATTAATCCCTGTACCCGCCAAGAATGCTGAAGAGTACAGCCTGACTCTGGGCCAACGGCAAAAGGCCCGGCAAAACCGCTCTGTCAGTGGACGGCAAAAGTATGCCTACATTGTCAAGCCAGGCGATAGTTTCTGGACAATATCCCGCAAGTACCGTGTTGGCGTTAATGAGCTGGCCCGATGGAATAATATGGCGCCAAAAGACCCCCTCAGAATCCATCAAAAACTGGCAGTATGGGTAAAAAACGCTAACAACAACGACAAGGTGGTGCGCAAAGTAAGCTACAAGGTCAGACCCGGGGACTCCCTTTCCCGTATTGCCGATAAATTCAATATCGGTGTAGGTAACATAAAGGACTGGAATACACTGGATGCCAAATACATTCAGCCCGGCCAGCAACTGACTTTATACGTTGATGTCACCCGTGCTTATGACTAAACCACACCCGGTTAGAAAACCAACAACTTGATAAACCTGATCAAGGCGCGCTTTAGTAACCGCTACGCTCACTAAAAAGAGCTAAAGCCCTCTCGCTCCCCCAGCAGAATCAGGGTTTCGAGAAACCCTGAATATTCTCCGCTGTCATCCTCCACAGGATGACAGCATATGTGTTTATAAAACATCCAAACCAAGTCGATAACAAAAACAGCACCGATGTTAAAACACACTATTATCTATTCCTGATTATCACAACAACCCTATTACCACAGGAAAAAAGATGCTCTTTCTATTTCAGAGACTTATAACAGGTTTGATAACAAGCTGGGTAACTTTAGTGGCTGTGGCAGGAACCCCCTCCTCAAGCCCCGCTATTTATACCCATGCAGTGGCGCTCTATGGTACCCCAAAATACCCGGGAGGCTTCACCCACTTTAACTATACCAATCCGAATGCGCCAAAAGGCGGAGAGCTCCGGCAGGCCGCCATAGGTACCTTTGATACCCTAAACCCCTACTCTGACAGAGGAACTGCTGCAGCAGCCAGTAACCTTATCTATGATACACTGCTGGCAAGATCCTGGGATGAACCCCTCACCAAATATGGTCTGCTCGCAGAAAAAATCGAGCTGAACCCTGACAATAACTGGGTTGCCTTCCATATTAATCCCAAGGCCCGTTTCCATGATGGCAAGCCTGTCACCGCAAGGGATGTCAAATTCACCTTTGATTTGTTCAGGGAGAAAGGCTCGGCCTTTTATAAAAACTTCTATAAAGACGTCAAGGAAGTCACCGTCACATCAACATATCGGGCGCTGTTCCATTTCAGCAGCAACCAAAACAGGGAGCTTCCCCTAATTCTAGGACAAATGCCGGTATTACCGGAGCACTACTGGAAAAACAAAGACTTTAATTCGCCAGGCCTTGAGATTCCCATTGGTAGCGGCCCTTACAAACCTGTGGCGCTTTCCGCAGGACGATCCATCACTTATGAGCGTGTAAAAGATTACTGGGGGAAGGATATCCCGGTGAACAAAGGACGCTTCAATTTTGACCGGCTTCGCTACGAATATTACCGGGACAACACAGTGGCACTTGAAGCTCTGCTTGCCGGTGAGTATGACTTTAAACTGGTTGATGATCCAAGGATATGGGTGGATCACCTCAATGATGACGTACTCAAGAAAAAAGGCTTTTCAAGGCAGTTGCTCAAAAACGGGAATCCACAGACATTAACCATCACCTATAACACCCGCAACCCTCATCTTACCGATCAGCGGGTCAGGGCTGCCCTGGGTTATGGCTTTGACTTTGAGACAGTGAACAAAAACCAGTTTCATAACATGTACCAAAGGGCGGATAGTTATTTTAGCGGAACCCGGTTTGCCACATCCGGACTGCCCGGACGCCCCGAACTCCAATTACTCTCCCCATGGAAAAGCAGTCTGCCAGAACCCTTATTCAACCAGCCCTATGTTCCACCAGGGGGTGAACCCAATCTAAGTACACGAGAAAAAAAGAAAGAAGCCTTAAAACTACTGAAATCGGCAGGTTATAAAATCAGTGGCCGCTATCTATTCAAAGATGGCAGGCGCCTTGAGCTGGAAGCCCTGGTATCGCTGCAAGAACATGAAAAAACCATGCTGGTATTTCAAAAAGGGCTTGCCGGGATAGGCATAAAGCTCAACATCAGAACGGTTGATCCAGCCCAATACATTGAAAGAATCAGAAACCAGGACTTTGACCTGGTTATGCATGTTTATCCCCACACCCCCAGCCCCGGTACTGAACAGTCAAGCCACTGGGGTTCCAGGGCAGCTAACCAGCACGGCAGCAAAAATCTTACAGGAGCCAGCCTACCCGCCATTGATGCCATCATTGGGCAAATCCCCAAGGCAAAAAACGTGACTGAGCTGGAAGCAGCCGTCAAGTCCATGGATCGAATTCTACTCTGGCAACAATATACCCTGCCACTCTGGTATCTACCCACATGGCCTGTTATCAAAAGAGACACCCTGCAGACACCTGCACATCCTGCACCCTACGCACTGGATATCATGACCTGGTGGATCGAGACTCCGGGTAAAAAGTGATTTAACAGGTCAGCTACCGACTTGGGCCGGTAGCTGACCTTACGGTTTACAACTTATCCCCTTGACGAATCCCCCCAAAAGCAAGTACTTATTAATCACTAAAATAAAAAAGTGCCAAGTCCCCTACCAAGAATTAAATAACAGCCCCTAACAGGGGGGACTATATTTAAGCACTGATAATTAATAAACCACTCACGTCAGACCCACTATGGCATTAATGATTGTATCAACGATAAAACGCGCACTCCTGACAGTCATACTTACCCCCCTGGTTTTCGCCGCCCATGGCAGCAATAAAGAACCCACCACTCACGCAATGAGTCTTTATGACTTACCAAAGTATGGCCTTGATTTTACCCATTTTGATTACGTCAATCCTGATGCGCCAAAAGGCGGAACAGTGAAAATGCCTGCAACGGGAACCTTTGATAGCCTCAACCCGTACATTGAAAAAGGAACCTCCGCCTATGGCCTCTCCCTTATTTACGACACGTTAATGGTTCCGAGTAAGGACGAGGCTTTCTCTGTCTACCCTCTTATAGCCCAATCCTATGAGCTGGACAGGGAAAAAAGCAGTATCACTTTCCACTTGAACCCTGATGCCCGCTTTCATGATGGAAAAAAAATAACCGCAGAGGATATTGACTTTACCTTTAGCACTTTGATGGAAAAAGGCTCCCCTTTCTATCAGGCCTACTATGGTGGGGTAAAAAATGTAGAGGTACTGAGCCCGCAGACTATCCGGTTTAATTTCAAAAATACCGGCAACAGGGAGTTGCCTTTAATCTTGACTCAACTGCCCGTATTTCCAAAACACTTTTGGGAAAAACCGGAAAATGACTTTGCAACCGCCAACCTCAACCTTCCCCTTGGCAGCGGCCCCTACCAGATAGATACCGTAGATGCCGGCAAACAAATAACCTATAAGCGGGTAAAGGATTACTGGGCTGCCAATCTCCCGGTTAACAAGGGTCGTTATAATTTTGATACCCGCCAGTATCATTATTACCGGGACCAGAATATTTCCATAGAGGCATTCAAGGCAAGAGCTTACGATATCCGCTTTGAAAATGTCGCAAAAAACTGGGCAACAGCCTATGACATTGATGCCGTAACATCGGGGGAACTCATAAAAGAGTCTATCCCCACCCGATCACCCGCCGGCATGCAAGGGTATACATTCAATCTCAGAAACCCGTTATTCCAGGATATCAATGTTCGGAAAGCCATCAGCTATGCCATGGATTTTGAGTGGCTGAACCGCAACCTTTTTTACGGAAGCTATCATAGAACCTCAAGCTACTTTGCTAACTCGGAGATGGCATCAACAGGCCTTCCTTCAAAGGAAGAGCTGGAACTTCTGGAACCTTTCCGCCACCAGCTTCCCTCCGAACTGTTTACCAAACCCTATGAATTACCTGTAACAGATGGCTCTGGCAATATCCGGTCGCAACTGGGCAAGGCCCTGGCCCTGCTCAATGATGCCGGATGGAAAATGACCAACGGCAAGCTCCTGGATAGCAACAACAAACCCTTTGAGTTCGAGCTTTTAATAGAATCCCCTGCCATAGAGCGCGTTGCCCTTCCCTTTAAAAAAAACCTCGAACTTATGGGAATTACCATGACCATTCGTCATGTGGATATTTCACAGTACATCAACCGGCTAAGAAAATTCGATTTTGATATGCTGGTTTCTGTGTTCCCCCAGTCAAACTCACCTGGCAATGAACAAAAGGAGTTCTGGGGTTCTGACACGGCCGATATTCCCGGCACCAGAAATATCATTGGTATCAAATCACCAGTTATTGATGCACTGATCAATCATATTATCAAGGCACCTTCACGACAGGCGCTGGTAACCGCAACAAGAGCCCTGGACCGTGTATTACTAAGGGGCGAGTACAGTATTCCACAATGGCACCTGCCCGGAATACGGGTCGCCTACTGGCAGACACTCCAGCACCCTGCTACAGAGCCTCTATACTCCATGGACTTTGAATCATGGTGGTACCAGCAACCAACCCTCAAAACAACGGACATCACAGAAACGACATCTGCTAGTGAGCAACCCTCCGGTCAAACAATGACTATTATTACAGTGCTAATAAGCTTACTGATTATTATTGGCCTTATCGCCTCAAGACGGCAGAAAAAAATACCATGATGGATTACATATTACGCCGGGCGTTTCTGATGATCCCCACCCTTTTCGGCATCATGCTGCTGAATTTTATTATTATCCAGGCTGCTCCCGGCGGTCCCGTCGAACAAATGATCGCCAAGCTGGAAGGTTTTGATACCAGTGCTATCAGCCGAATCAGCGGTTCCAGCAACGCTGAAATGCAGCAGCTCTCCTTTGATGAATCAGGGGAATACCGGGGACGCCGGGGGCTTGATCCCGAGTTAATCAAGGAAATCGAAACTCTTTATGGCTTTGATAAGCCTGCCCATGAACGCTTTATCCAAATGATAGGCAATTATTTATCCCTGGAGTTTGGCGATTCTTTTTTCCGGGATGCCAAAGTCCTCGATCTTATCAAGGAAAAACTGCCTGTCTCTATCTCATTAGGATTATGGAGCACTTTACTTATCTACTTAATATCCATCCCCCTGGGAATCAGAAAGGCGATCCGTCATGGCAGTCGCTTCGATATCTGGTCCAGTGCCATAGTCACCACCGGGTATGCCATCCCCAGCTTCCTCTTAGCCATACTCCTTATCGTACTTCTGGCGGGAGGGAGTTACTGGAATATATTTCCCCTCAGGGGATTAACCTCTGATCACTTTGACAGCCTTTCCTGGCCCGGGAAAATAACCGACTATCTATGGCATATGGTACTGCCTATCTTTTGCATGGTTATCAGCGGCTTTGCCACCTTGACCATGCTCACTAAAAATGCCTTTCTTGATGAAATCCACCGACAATATGTGCAAACTGCCAGAGCCAAGGGGCTGGATGATAAGGGCGTTTTATACGGTCATATTTTCAGGAATGCCATGCTCATTGTTATCTCCGGCTTTCCTGCGGCACTGGTGGGCATTCTGCTCACCAGCTCTTTGCTGATAGAAATCATATTCTCCCTGGACGGTTTAGGGTTACTCAGTTATGAGGCGGCCATTAATCGCGACTACCCTGTGGTGTTTGGATCGCTTTTTATTTTCACACTCATTGGCATGATTGTTAAATTGCTGGGCGACCTTGCTTACATGCTGGTTGATCCTCGCATCGATTTTGACGCTAGGGACTAATAATGAAAGGTCTGCTGACTTTAACCCCACTTAACAGACGTCGCTGGCATAATTTTAAAAGCAACCGACGAGGCTATTATTCACTATGGATTTTTTCCTTTCTTTTTATCCTGACCCTCTGTGCAGAACTGATTGCCAATGATAAGCCGCTACTGGTCTATTTTGACGGTGGTTTTTATACCCCGGTGCTCAAGATTTACCCTGAAACCACCTTTGGCGGGGATTTTGAACTGGAGACAGACTATCGACAGGAATACGCAAAGGAACTCATTGCAGAACAGGGCTGGATGCTATGGCCCCCCATTCGCTACAGCTACGACACCATCAACTACGCAAGAATGGCACCTGCCCCACCCTCAACAGATAACTGGCTAGGTACTGATGACCAGGGGCGGGATGTGATGGCCCGGGTTATCTATGGTTTTCGGGTATCTGTATTATTTGGGTTAATTCTGACATTGGTCAGCAGTGTCATTGGCATCTTTGCCGGGGCCATCCAGGGCTTCTATGGCGGCAAGACTGACCTGATCGGCCAACGGTTTATAGAAATCTGGTCAGGTATGCCCAGTCTTTATTTATTAATCATTCTTTCCAGCTTTATTGAACCCGGTTTCTGGTGGTTACTGGGCATTATGCTGCTGTTTCAATGGATGACCCTGGTGGATGTTGTCCGGGCTGAATTCTTGCGGGGCAGAAACCTGGAATATGTTCGTGCCGCCCAGGCTCTGGGGATGGACAATTTCCGGCTGATGTTCCGGCATATTTTGCCCAACGCCATGGTGGCCACCGTCACCTTTATGCCTTTTATCCTTACCGGAGCCATTACCACATTGACCTCCCTGGATTTTCTGGGATTTGGTCTCCCGGCTGGTTCTCCCTCCCTGGGTGAATTGATAGCCCAGGGAAAAAATAATCTTCAGGCACCCTGGCTGGGAATCACCGCATTTCTGGTTATGTCCATCATGCTTACCCTGCTGGTTTTTATTGGCGAAGCAACCCGCGATGCCCTGGATCCCAGAAAATACTATCAAATTAACTAAAAACGCATATGCTATGGATAACCCATTACTCACCATTGAAGACCTGCATGTCAGCTTCCATCAGGATCACTCCATTGTCCGGGCCGTCCGGGGCATTAACCTATCCCTGCAGGCAGGAAAAACCCTGGGACTGGTGGGTGAATCCGGTTCCGGAAAATCCATAACGGCGTTAACCACCCTGAAACTGCTGCCAGAAAATGCCCGGATTAACGGCCGTATTCACTTTGATGGCCAGGAACTACTGGGATTATCAACGGAGGGTATAAGACAAATCAGGGGACATCAAATCAGTATGGTATTCCAGGAACCCATGTCCTCACTTAACCCCCTCCATACCATTGAAAAACAGATCAATGAAGTTGTTATGCTTCACTTGGGACTGCCCGCTGCCCAGGCCACCAGCAGAACCCTGGAGCTGCTGGAACTGGTTGGTATAAAAAATGCCCGATCACGCCTGAGGTCATATCCCCATGAACTGTCTGGAGGCCAGAGACAACGGGTTATGATTGCCATGGCCCTTGCCTGTGAGCCAAGGCTGTTAATTGCTGATGAGCCTACCACTGCCCTGGATGTCACCGTTCAGCGGGAAATCCTGAAGCTACTGAAAAACCTGCAAAATAAATTAGGAATGGCCATACTCTTTATCAGCCATGACCTTAATCTGATCAAACATGTCTCAGATGACATCTGTGTCATGAAAGACGGGTTTCTGGTAGAACAGGGTTCAACGCAAGCCCTCTTTTCAAACCCCCGGCATCCCTATACAAGACAATTATTGAATGCTGAGCCGTCCGGTCAACCTGCCCCACTGCCAGAGTCCCCTGCTAACCTGCTGGACTGCCAAAACATCCGGGTCTGGTTTCCCATAAAACGGGGCTTTTTCAAACGGACAGTGGACCATATCAAGGCCGTGACAGACCTCAGTATCTCAGTTAGACAAGGGGAAACCCTGGGCATCGTTGGCGAATCAGGATCGGGCAAAACAACCCTCGGGCTAGCTATTTTGAAGCTGATAAAGTCTGAAGGACGGATCTGCTTTCTGGGGAATACCCTGAATACCCTCAGTCAAAAATACTATCGCCCCTATAGAAAAGCCATGCAAATTGTCTTTCAGGATCCCTATGGTAGCCTCAGCCCACGAATGACTATAACTGACATTATTGGGGAAGGACTTGATATCCATAAATTAGCCGATGGCTTAGACAGAGAGGCCGCTATAACAGAGGCATTAAACGACGTGGGTATTGATCCAGCCAGCAAAAACCGTTACCCCCATGAGTTTTCAGGAGGACAACGGCAGCGGATTGCCATTGCCCGGGCCATTGTTCTTAAGCCCAAACTGATTATCCTCGATGAACCCACCTCGGCACTTGACCGAACCGTTCAATCCCAAGTTATTGAACTGTTGAGAACGCTTCAAAAGAAATACGCCCTGACCTATCTCTTTATCAGTCATGACTTGGCCGTGGTTAAAGCCATGAGCCATAGAATACTGGTGATGAAGTCCGGAAGGGTTGTTGAGGAAGGAGAAACTGATTCGATTTTTACATCACCCAAAAACGAATATACAAAAGAACTGATAAAAGCCGCATTTACCTGAATTGCACCCGATTGGAAAACCGTCATTTGATAAACCCGGGCAAAACACGCTTTAGAAGCAGCTGCGATGACTGGGCATAGCACAAAAATCCGGTTTTCAGACTGGTTATGGTTTAGCACGAATACATTCCCAGCGGGGAGAGATTGTTGCGACATCCTCGGGACGCTGGGAATGAGGCATTTATCTTGTACAGATATTAATGCTTGGGGTACATAGGAAGAATAATCATCTTCCTCCTGAACAACACCGGGGAGCCAACAGAAAGGCGATTGCTATTTATCAGAACCGTCTCTGCTGATGGTTATTATAATTGGGACGAGCAGGCTTCTCACGGGCCAGGTTTACCCGTAGTGGTCGACCGGCAATATCTTTACCATTCATATCCAGTGCTGCGCTGGCCTCGGAACCCGTGGCAAAGGTAACAAAGGCAAATCCCCTGGATCGGCCCGTTTCCCGGTCTCTCATCAATTTAATGTCATCAACGGAGCCATACCCGGAAAAGGCGTTTTCCAGATCATGCTCATCCGCACTATAAGCCAGGTTACCGACATATAATGTCTTATTTTCTTCCATCGAAAGAGAACTCTGATTAGACAGTTTTATTAGTAGCTATGCCTTTGCATAAATTCCCCTGACTGGACAAACAACCCATAGTTATCACAGTTATTTACGTTGACATCAGCTTTATAAACTGATTACCCAGCCAAGTTCACACACAGCCTCGCATAAAAGCACAATTTTGTCCATCAGTGACTCATGAAAATTACAAAGTCTGGCAGAGAACCTGCCAGACCCAGGATGCATCACTCTATCTTTTACCGCCCATAGACAGCAGAGTAGGTGATTTTTTTCTTACTATTGGCAGGCACTGAGACTTGAATGGTTGAGGTATCCCGCAGCTTGCCACCCTGTACATCAGACAGTTTCAAAAGACTTCTGTCCCGGTCTGAAAGCCGGAATGTAATCATGTCATTACCACCATTGTGAATGGTAGCTTGCCATCGAATATGAAGCTCATCCCCCTTTTGCTGGCTATCGATTTTATTCCGTTCAACCCTTACTGCCAGCGCTTCCCCCATGGTCAGTTTAGCCCAGTCACCCTTGATGGTTTCTGGTAGCCATGCACCACCGGTTTGCAGGGCAAATCCCTCCTTGTCTTTTTCATACATTTCCACTCGTCCTGAGGCCAGGTCAGCCTCAGCCTTGAAAGCCAATACCAACCTGGGACGCTCCATTGAGGGAGCCCTGCCCCCGTATGACCGACCGTAAATATCCAGCATATAAAATTTTTCAAAATCTATATCCTGCTTATAATGCGTCAATTGCAAGCTTGAATGACGCTTTAAACGTACAGGCTCAGGCAATTTGGTAACCAGTATCTCCCCCACTCTTTGCTCTGATGACTCTTCGGCCTGTGCTGGTGCGGCAGCATCAAGCATCATATGCTTTCTGGAGTGGGAGGCCATTGTTGTATTCATATCTCCAGCCACCAGCCTGACTGTTGATTTTTTATAATCTACGTTGGAGTCATTCATCAAAATAATATGGCGCTCAAGCCTCGCCATTCCCCCAGCCTCCCGGGTTAACCGATACTGACTGGAATACCTTAAGGAAGGGGTCAGATAAGACATTTGCAACGAGCCTTTAGTCGCCTGCTTGCCAAAGTCTGCAGTGAGCCGGGCAATATAATCCTTTTCTGTAAACACCGGTTCTTTTGAAGCCAGCCTTATACCCTGGCTATCATTCCAATCCACCACATATTGACGGCCATTATGTCCCTGAACCAGGGCAACCCCATTATCATAAACCAGCAACTCGCCCTGGACTGGCACATTCAGCCCTCCACCCACTAACTCAACGGCTTTCCCTACCAGCTTGCTATAAAGGCTATCCCGATCCAGCCCCCCTCGCCGCCACCAAATCTTTTCAGGGAAAACTGGCTGATGATCATCGCTATACTCCAGTTCCAGGCTATCTTCACGCCAGTTCGAACCAATACCTTCCAGTGTCAAAATACCATCGGCATTAGGCTTTGCATTAAAGACCTGACGCACCAGTGCCTTATCGGTATAAAGGGTAATATCACTGCGAACCGCTTTATCTAACTCCAGCACCCCTGGTTCCACAGGAGCACTCGCAGTGGCATTTAAACTCACTGTAGAAAGAAAAACCGCTCCAAAAAGCCATGATCTGCTTATCATTAATCTGTTCTCCTGACTGATTCCAACAATTTACCAGCCCTATGTTAGCTATAATAAATTAATAACCGACAGGGAAGGTTTCAATGAACTCAGGCGCCGGGGGCGCAGGATCTACACCTGGTGGAACCCCAAACTATCCACAAAACTCAGGCACCCCAGCCACTAAGGGTTCGCCGGATTCATCCCAAGTACCTGCCACTCCCGTTACTGCCCATAAAAATATTCCTGTTGCAGACAAAAAATTCCAGGATACACCGCCACTGAATCAACGCTCTACAGAAACGAGTCCCCCCAGATCCCAACTCAATCCCCAGCCTCAACTTCAGCACCTGGATCGGCAGGCAGAGCAGACCCAACATCAGCTGAATAGAGCCAGTAGCCTGATTAACTACAGGATGGGTCAGCAGAACCTGATCAACAACTTTGGCAATATTAATTTCACGCCCCAAACACCACAAAACCTGGGTTTTTCTATCGGCTATACAGGACAACCACAACCTGCTGATTTATCACAGGGGCTGGCCCAACAGCTTAGCATTTACCCCCAATCCTTTGGAATTCCAGCCCTTCCCATCATTCAACAGCAACTTTGGTTTGCCTGCAGTCAAATGCTGGATCAGCTGAATAAAATCAACCAGCTACAAGCCCAATACGCAGCGCTCAGTCAATCAATGCCGCCATTACTGGCAACACCAACAATGATGCCGCTGCACAATGTCCTGCAAGATATCCAGAGCCTTTCCGGGGTGGGCATACCACCTTCACCCATCATGGCCTATCCCCGGAACTGGGCCGGGAGTATGGGCCAATATCTTTTCATACCCGCCTTTCAACCATGTTTTAACCCTGAGTGGCTGCTGGCCCAGTGCCCCGGTTATGGAACCATGCCCTTGCCTGCCATGACCGGCTGGTACCAATATTCTAACTGCTACAACACCATGCAAGGTAGCGGGGGAATGTTCGGTTCACCGGCGGAACATTCAGGTGACCATAAGCAGCAAAAAGAATCCCGGACTCCACCTCCGGATAAACCACCTGTCAATGATGTCAAACCCGGGGAAAAACCCGGAAAAGACCATCAACCCACACCAGAAAACCACCCACCAGAACCTGACACCAGGAATCGTTTAAATGCCGCAGACTATCCCATTAAAGAAGGGAGTGCCCCCATTGCTCCGGAAATCATCATTGGTACCACCGCAGGAGCAGGGTTAGCTGCAGATATAGGAGTGACAGGTGCCGCCGCCTATCATCAGCTGGCTCCGTCAGCCACCGCCTCTCTCACAACAGAACCCATAGAAACCCTTACAGATCACCTGACACCCGAACAGGGTGCCCAGGCCTTTTATAATCACCTGGGGATACAGGACACCCACTCCAACCCTTTAATTGATGCCCTGTCAGATCAGGGTAGTTCTCCCCCTCCCCCTGAAACGGCTGGCGCACTGGATGCCATGGGATTTGACCTTAGTAATGCCATAGATCCTCTAACCCTCGGCATTGACGCTGGAGCATCGGTTGTAGAAAACGCCTTTATTTTCGGCTCGTCCCAACGGAAGTTCATGAAAGTCAGAAGGCGCCGGAATAATATCATCAAGTCTCACCAGATAAGGGAGTCATGGACCAGCGGTGCCGCTGATTTTCAACCGGGAACCCCTGTAAACCGGAAACAATTTAAAGATCTGTGCCACCTCTGCTTTCTGGAAGATGAACTGGGGAATCAACAAGACAGTAAAAGCAGCCTGGATAAAAACATAAAAGCCATTCTGAAAAATGATGATTCTTATGTTACAGCTGGCGAATTCAAGGCCACACGTGATGCATTATTTAATTTGGTTGAGGAATATGAAACTAAACTGGCCGTAGAAAAAGGTGAAACAATAGACAAAGCAAAATTAAAGCAAGAACTGGAAAGTTTTATCCCCTCCATGCAAGAGGCAGACTTTAATAAAAAGGAGCAGGTGAAGCACTTTAACCAGATTTTTGAGAGCCTGGATATCGGGATAAAAATCTCCTATAAAAAACAATTAGGACTGTGGGGTAAATTTAAAGATAAAATAGGTAGACAAAAAGATGTTAAAGTCTTTGATCATAAAATTAAAATAAATAAAGAAAAATTTCATGCCTTCCTTGCAGGCATTAATAAACAACCTCCCACAGATGCCGTGGTTGAAATTCTACAAAACCACTCTGAAAATATAGATGCCCTTTACCAACTTAAAGATTATGACAAATGGAAGCTCTACCAACACAAACGGGATGCTTCCCTGAAGGCAGCTGCACTAGCCGTTAGCCCTGTACCCCTTCCCATTGATGAAGTACTAAAAAGTGTTGCTTTTGGAAAGGAAGCAAAATATCGAGTCAAGAATAAACAGCGCATGGAGAGCCGAATCACCCAGACGGAAAAAGCACTTGATGAATCGGGCCTGTCTGAGGAGGAAAAAGCCACTTTAACCCAACTTCTGGAGAATGCCCGGGACGTCAAAAATGCCCATATAGGCATTAAATCCAAAAGTAATACCGCCAATAGTGTCATTCATGGCACCTCTGCCGCGCTATCTATCCCTTCAAAATTGCTGGGTCCTGTTGGGGTTGGCGTGAAGGCGGGTGTTAAAACGGCTGCCAAGGTATCAACGGCAGTGGGCGCATCCGTTGACCGCTTCAGAAAAGATAAGGCACTAAAAGAACAGCAAGGCGGTTCCCTCACAGGGGCAAAAGATATCTATCAATTCTACAAGCAGCTGTACTTACAGCACGAAAAGAAGCGGGACGCCGTAGCACAGCTTGCAAACATTACCTTTGGCCTCCCCCCCGAATCCTTTGAAACACTGGTTAAAACCAAATTAGTGGAAGACAACAAATTCAAGCTCAGTTTCTCCCAAAAAACCAAATAGAACAGGGAGTGATTATTACCACTCCCCTTCCCTGGTTTCTATTAAAATTTCCAGAAAGGATTATCCAGCTCAAGATCCACCGGCTTGCCATAACCGGGAACCGTTATCCGCTGATGATCCATCTCCAAGTCCTGTTCAGATAGAACCCCACTGCCAAACTGATAAATAGGATCAGGAATCTCCTGACGGCAGCGATCCAGATAATCTCCCTGAACCACCAAGGTTTTTTCCCTTTCCTGCTGCCACTGCATCATGGTACGGGAGCCATGCTTGGCCTTCAGCATTTTTTCAGTGAGCTGGGGACTTAGCATCAGGGCTGTTGCATTGTTTCCCCCAAATCCCTTGGAGTTCACCAGTGCCAGATTCATATCCGCTGGATCAATCTGAAGATGACTCAACAAAATATTCAGCTGATTGGCGTGAACATCATCGGCCAGGCCATCAATGGTATTTATTCCGGGAATCAAGCCATAGCGCCAGACACCCAGGGTAGACATCAGCTGGTCTCCTGCGGCTGCACCTAAAGAGTGTCCTACATAGCTCTTCACGGCAGAAACAGGCCAGTTCTTAATGCCGAATACCCGGGCCACCTCATCCAGAATATGAGACTCTGTCACCCGATTTTGAGGGGTTCCCGTACCATGGGCCTGCACAAAGCTTTCAAACCTGAGCGCCTCTTCACCGGCAATAGCCCTGCCCAATGCCGCGGCCCTGGCCACGGTTAAATAATTACCAGCCCCTGGCGCGGATATGGACTTTTTATAACCATCGGCATTGATAAAAACATCACCCACAGCACCCAGAATCTCGGCACCACATTCCAATGCCAGCTCATCATCCATCAGCACAAAGTATTGGGCTGATTCAGCCAGGGTAAAGCCACAATTATTGCCAAAAGGACGGCAGGCTTTACGCCAGTCCGGACAACTCTCCGACCCCAGTTGATCCAACGCTCGCAGGGCCTGGTCACTGGCCAGGGCCCCCATGGTGGCATATCCGTCAATAATCTCGGGGGTTATTGGTGCCTCACTGTTACCTACAACAACAAGCCGGTGTTTACCACTACGAATATCCGCCACACCCTGCTGCAAGTTATAAAGCAGGGTCGCGCAAGCCCCCATACTGGTGCCTGTTGTTCCCAGGGAACCCAGAATATAGGCATTAATAAAATCAGCTGACATTTCTGCAAACCCGAGGGGACATTGCTTGGATGTCACCCTTTTGCCTAACAGGCGGGCTTGCAGCATTCCACCATTGCCGTTGTAATCCAGTTGACTCATGGCGCTGCCAGCATAGACCGCTATCTGTTCAGGAGATAACCGCTTTTTTAGCAGGCTCCAGTCAAGCCCTGATGAACCAATGGCATCAGAGGCACCAAAGACAGTCATTGCCAGAGCCTTTGGATGATGACGGGACTGATACAGTTTTTCCGGTTTGAACCCTGTAGGAAGTTGTCCTGCAGCATTCACAGGAGAGGGACGGGATGATGGCAGCATCAGTGGCTGGTTAGCCGAGATGCCAATGGTCACTCTGCCATTTTCCCGGTGTTTAATTTCCCAGCCTTCCGGCAGTGGATCAGGTAATCTTCGGCCCGCAAGTACTATCTCTGAATCTTGCTGCAAAGTCACCGGGTGATGATAATAAATAGCATCACTATTAAACGATTGATTATCGAGGCGACGAATCAGGCTGTTAGCAAGAATACTTTGCTCACCGGCTTCGGGATCCCCCTCAAAAAGGCTTGCCAGAGCTTCCAGTGTTTCTACTCGATCAGCCCTGCCAAGCTTATCAATCACCAATCTCCGGTAACCATAGAATCCGGATGTTCTTCCAGCAGAGCTAATACCACCCTGAGCGACAATAACAGGCAATCTGGACAAGTGATCTGCTCCCTGTAACCGTATTTCAACAAAATAAATACTATTTTACCGTCGAAACAGGGAACCAAACCCTATAAAACTGTCAAAATACCTAATTATTTAGCCATAATGTCAATTAGTTGTATGACTCGACTGGAAACACGCACCTCTTTTATAAAAG
The DNA here is from genome assembly GCF_025643335.1 of Endozoicomonas sp. Mp262. Lineage (NCBI taxonomy): Bacteria > Pseudomonadati > Pseudomonadota > Gammaproteobacteria > Oceanospirillales > Endozoicomonadaceae > Endozoicomonas > Endozoicomonas sp. Mp262. The sequence goes on from NZ_CP092489.1 coordinate 3,984,793, forward strand.
TCATGGTGCCACTGCTTGACCACATGATTGCCACCAGCATCACCCTCCCCCTGGAAATGCTTGAGGCTGCTTCAACCTATAGCCATCTTGAAGGGAAAAAAAAGACATTTCAGATCCACTTTTGCTCTCCCCACCAAAGACCCATAAAAGCCATCGGAGGACTGATACTCCACCCAGAGTTAACCCTCAACCAAACGGGACAGGCTGACCTGGTTATTATTCCTGCCCTTTGGCGAAACCCTATGCCTATGGTCAAAAAGCATCACCAACTTGTTAACTGGATAAGAAAACAGCATGATGGCCATGCGATTTTTGCCGTAGGGGGAACCGGTGTTGCCTTTCTGGCAGAATCCGGTTTACTGGATGGAGAACCTGCCGCCACCCACTGGTATTATCTGGAACGATTGCAACACCGCTACCCTGCCGTGGATTTCAAGCCTCACCATTTAATCACCCGTGCAGGACACATCTATTGTGCCGGAAGCGTCAACTCCGTGGCTGATCTCATGGTGCACTTGATAAAAATTGCCGTAGGGCAATCAGTGGCCCTGAAAGTAGAACAGCAGTTTTCCCACGAAATCCGTAAATCCTATGATGAAACCTATTTCGCCAATGACCAGGTCACCCCTCATCGAGATGAAGCTATTGTGCTATTACAGGAGTGGTTACAAAGCCACTATCAGGAAGAGGTTACCCTAGCTGATATGGAACGGGCATCGGGTCTTAAAGGTCGTACTTTAAACCGGCGCTTCAAACAAGCTACCAATATGCCTCCTGTAAATTACCTAAAGAAGCTCAGACTTCGCCAGGCAAGAGAGCTTCTAAAGAGTACAAACCTGAACATCGCCGAAATTACATTACAGGTAGGCTATAACAGTCCCGACTACTTCAGTCGTTTATTCCTGGAACAATATCAACTCAGCCCAACAGATTTCAGAAAAAGCGTGAGAGAAAAGTTGTTTCAACTAAACGACTAACTGAATAACCGGTTAATAGGGGTAATAATTCATTCCCAGCGTCCCGAGATGAGGCAAAGCTGAAATAGACCCCACTGCATCATTCTGTGCAAGAATTGTACAGAATGACCGCAGAGAACACTCAGGGTTTTTATTAGAAACATTGAGTTACATAAATTTTACTGGATAATAGCTTTACCCGATAAATCAATCATCATATGCTTCTTTCGCTATTAAACTATGTTCTACTAATAACTATTATGGGGATTTCCATCGTGCTGATAAAAACAGCCAGAATGTTGTTGGCTTCTGCTGCACTTGCCCTTCCACTTAGCGCCCTGGCATCAACACCCGTAGGAATCTGGAAAACTATTGACGATGCCACAGGTGAAGCCAAAAGCCTGGTAACCATTCGGGAAGAGAATGGCCAACTAACAGGGGCTGTCACCAAAATTCTTAATGAAGCCAAACGGGATGCTGTTTGTGAAAAATGCGATGATGCACGTAAAGGACAAAAGGTAGAGGGAATGACCATTCTTTGGGGGATGGAAAAGGATGGAGATAAATACGATGACGGTAAAATCCTTGATCCGGAGTCAGGTAAAATTTATAGCGCTAATATGAAACTGCTGGACAAGGGGGAGAAACTGGAAGTTCGTGGCTATATTGGTTTTTCCCTGATCGGCCGCTCCCAGGTTTGGGAAAGGGTTGATAAGATTTGATGTCCTCCTCCAGCCAGGTTGCTGGAGGACTCCTGTTTCAATACATCTGAAAATATGGTTTGATCTGCCCTCCCAATACCGTGCAAAAAAGCAGCAGGGATGCAGTTAAACCATACTAAAAAATACCCCTCTTCGACCAAACGAGCAGAATTAGAGATGACTATTCCCAGGTGAAGCAGTCATCAATCTCTGGTACTGCGAATAAACTAATTTTGAGAATTTACAAAGATTGCTAAAAAAAATAGTGAACAAGCAATCATATCCAATGGTTACGGATATAGTTCAGTGCACAGTTTTTTACACCCAATTCTAAAACAGCAGTGCTTCCATCAATATAACAGACCTTTCACTTAATTTTAGCGATAGCCCAATTTATACGACAATAATTCAACACTTAACCTGATATTTCCCTGGAATTTATTATTCGGAACGCATTGATATATTATTAATTTTGACGATACTTTTCCTTATAATCTATACTCTATCCACCATAGAGCTTATATTGAATTAAAAAGAAAAAGCAACTAACAACCCTACAGACAGATAAGAAGTTAATTTGTGATTTGGAATAACAAATGATGGCTCCTTCGTTACTCACTCTATTAAAAAAAACATCCAACATGATGCATTGGTAACCTGGTCACTAAGTACTCACGCAACCGCTAATAGATAAAAATAACTGTACGACCGTTTAATAACTCCCCATTCCAATTTGGCTATACTCATTGCCTAATATCGTTAATTTCGCTGTTGTCACGATGAAAACTGTTGATCCAGTAACCGATGTCGCTGTCATAAAAACATTGAGAGAAGCTATTCGACATGGGCCATATCCGTACCTAAGGGAAAGGGCTCATGCTATTTTACTCAGCATACGTGGTTATTCTATGAGCGAGATTGCTGCAATATTTGAAGTTCGATATCAGACAGTCTCTGACTGGATTGATGCCTGGGATGATTATGGCCTTCGCGGCTTGTACAAAAAACATGAAGGTGGAAAACCACCTATCTATACTGACCAGGAAGCACAACGCATTAGAGAGATTGTCTCCGAGGAACCTCGCAGGCTGTCTTATGTTCAAACAAAGATTGCAGAGGAAACCGGTAAGGTTGCCTCAAAGCAAACCCTGTCGAGACTTTTAAAAAAAGCTGGGACTTGTTTATAAGCGGTTTCGTAAAGCTTGCAGCCATAAGCGCGATGAGGAGCAATTCAGATGTTGCCAGTCTGCCTTGAAAGAGGCCCAATATGCTGAGGATAAAGGGCTTGTCAATCTGTTTTACTTTGATGAATCTGGTTTTAGTCAAGAGCCTTGTGTCCCCTATGGCTGGCAAGAAAAAGGCTCACAGCTAAAAATACCCTCTGTAAAAAGTAAGCGTATCAATGTGCTGGGATTTATGAATCGTGCCAATGACCTTTTCTACTACCCAGTAACAGGTTGTGTTAACAGCGAAACAGTTATCAGTGTCTTTGATGATTTTGCCGCCAGGATGGAAGAACCCAAGTACAGCTCTAATGAGCGCTATACCATCGTCATGGTGGATAATGCCAGCATTCATACCAGCAAACTTTTCAGAGAAAGAGTAATAGACTGGGCAATTGAGAAAAAGCTCTTAGTCTGTTTTTTACCAACCTATTCACCTGAGCTAAACCTGATAGAAATATTGTGGAGAAAAGTGAAGTATGAATGGCTGAACCTGCTGTCAATAATGGATTTCAAGGAATTCGAACAAGAGGTCAAACGTATATTTGATCTATTTGGTCAAAAATATCTGATTTCGTTTGAGTGACTACTTATTTATAACTTACTTACGGAGTACTTATGTTTATAAATTATAGATACGCTTTTATTGCTTTTATTACGTGTTTTATAAATGCAGTAGTTGCTGCCCCTCCTAAGTATCCTCCCTTTTTTTTCCACATGACGGATTCTCCAACCATAAACCAAGTAACATCATGGAATAAATTTTGTACTGGACAGGATTCTTGGGGAAACCCAGCAGGACTTAATAAAAAAGACCACTGGGATTTGGGGGTGCGTTTTAATATGAATGCCAGAGAAGATGAAAAAGCATTATTCCCCTCTGTTTGCAAAGAACACTCCCCGGAAAGTTATTACAGTTTTGATGATGCAGCTAAATTTAAAGATATTTTCTTTGCAGATGAAAACAATGCTTATCTGTTTTTTCTTTTGATGCTTAAAATAGATCATACTCTGGCATTATTGGTTAGTCAGCACCCTGGTTTGGCATCTGGAGAAACTGGTTTTGTGCAGGTTTTAGGTAGCACACAATTGACTTATACTGCGCCAGCTCGACCTTATAACAGGGGAATAAGTAAAACATTGGCAGAGTCTTTTGCCTTTCCCGCTGACACACTGGAAATTAAAATCGATATTACTCAAACTGATATGGGAGCCTTATTATTATTGGCTCCCAGGTATTTTGTTATGAAACTGAATAATGAACCCTATGGACTGGATAAAATATGGCAGGTTATGGAAAAAATTAGTGAAATGTTTGTTGAAAAAGCAATTTTCAATAACCTGGTTAAATATTTTAAAAATGAAGACCCATACAGAAATACATTCGTTCTGATTCCTTCCAGCCAGGAGATGCGCTTTTTGATATCACAATATACTAGTGTGTTATGGTTAAGAGATTTATTATCTGTGCAATCCAGGGGAAGAGAAGTACCTGCGTTTTCTACATTCCCGAGAAAAATGAAAGATTTAGCCATGGGAGGAATGAAAGGGACTGTATTAAAAGCTGGTGACAATCTATTTAAAAAACAATCATTGACAGATGATATTAAAAAAAGAATGTTCAGATTAAATCCATGCTGCCATATTTCTGAGGAAGAAATAACTTCGCTCCATGAGGAATTCCACAAACAAGTTGAAGACTACGATTTATTCAAAAAGAATCGTTTTGAGCAGATGATGATTTTATTTGGTAATGAAATGAAAAACTTATGGTCAACATTTAGTTCCGATAATGATCATGAATTAATAGAAGCCCTGTCACTGACCAGCGTGCTACAAAGTAAACTTAATGAAGCAGAAAATCAGATTGCTCAGCTAGAACAGGATAAGAAAAAGCTTCAGCTTGAAAAAGAGCTCATAGAAAGTGAAAAAAAACGATTGAGAATAACCCATGATCATCAGATGGCCATTAAACTGCAAGCAGATGAAAAAGCTAAAGAATTTGAAATAAAAGAACAAATACAAAAAGATCAAGCGATGTCATTGCAGCTTGCTGAAGATGATCATAAAGATCTATTAAAACAGTTACAAACATCACGGGATTCTGAACTTTCTGCTCTTGAAAAATTAAAGCAAGCAGATAGAGAGATTAGAAATGAGAAGAATAGAAGCCAAACCTTACAGAGAAATATTGATAAGCTTGAAGAAGAAAAAAAGGTCTTGGAAAAACGTGTTACAGAATTGAATGAGCATCTGAAAATAATAATGACCCAGCAGAAAAATACTGTGACTGCTGATGAATCAGGAGAAGATTGCATGGTATGTCTGGATACATTAGAAGAAAATAAAACTAAAATGATACGGTTCAAAACCTGTACTCATTACTTAGATGAAAAGTGTTGGGATTCATTGAATGCACATCAAGTGGGTACAGTAAAATGTCCTATGTGCAGAACACCTGTTTCAAAGGGTGTTATTCAGTATACTTATGGACAAAGTCCAGCGATAAGTTCCGGGAATACGAGTGGCACAAAATCATTACCAGAGCATGAACACCAAAATACACGGGTTCAATGCTCTCAACAGTGATTCATATGTATTAATCACTACCCGATGTGATAGCACCCCTAAAAACTCAGGAGGCACTTTCTTAAGTGCCTCTGTTACACTGCCAGAGGCCACCACTCCCTTTTATCAGACGGGGCCAGGCGTTATAGTCGTTAGATGAATTTAACGACTGTGCTTACCTTTATTATTATTAGCTGCCTGGCATTGCTCACTATTTCCCTGATTTACTGGAGCCTTCGCCTGGGCATCACCCCAACCCCCACATCCCCCAAAGTCAAACAGTCCCTGAAATCTATATTACCCACCCCGGTTCATGGGGAAATACATGAACTGGGCTGTGGCTGGGGGACATTGCTGCCATTACTCCTTAAAACCTATCCCAACAATAACATTCTGGCTTATGAGCGTTCTTTTTTACCTCGAAGTATCGCTAAACTGATAGGGCATTTTTATTACCCATCAATAAAGATAACAAAGCAAGACTTCTTTCAGGCCGACCTGTCTAAAGCGGGACTCATCGTTTGCTACCTCTACCCCAAAGCCATGGAGAAACTAGCCAGCCACTTCAAAAACACACTGCCTGATGACTGCTGGGTCATAAGCCATACTTTCAGAATCCCGGGCTGGCACCCTGTCAAGACACTAAAGGCCAATGATCTTTATAAAACACCATTATACCTTTATCGAACCCCTTCCTGCCCAAAAGAATGATGATGCATTACTCATTATTCTCATCTACGGTTTCAACGGTAGCCCAATCATCATCGTCGTCGTCACTCTTATCCTCTTGATCTTCAGGCATCCTGCTATTTTCAAAGTCATTGCTATCGGGTTTTGAAGCAAAAGACTGATCATCTTCGGTGTTGGAAGATTCGTTATTTAAAGGCTGATCAGCATCTTCCCGTTCCTGTTGAAAGACGTTTTTTATAGTGCTCCAAACTGCATTAGCTGGCCATTCAACAGTGCTTTTTATTACATTTTTAACAGGGTCATGAATAGAAGACTTTTGCCAGTCCCTAAACGGCTGTATGGACTGATCTGTCCACTGTAGCCCCTGATATGCATAATAAGGTGAACTGATTGTCCAGGTTATCGCCGGAGCAATCATATTTTTCGCAGCCCACAAACCAGCATGAACTGGAAGTTCCACGCCAGTTTTAACCACATATTTCAACGGATCAAAAACATAAGCCTTCTGGGCATCCCTGAAGGACTGCATGGACTGATTAAGCTTAACTGCTCCCGTATAAGGCGATACCAGCCAGGAAAGAATTGCTGATACTCCCTGCCCAGTGCCATTTTCCTCTTCTTTTGTCTCCGCCTGTCTCTTTTTATTGATGAAAACCTGTTCCCACTGGCTATCATAGTGCTCCAAACCCTGTTCCAGTGCCTGTTTCCTTTTCATTTTTTGATCTCTATATTCCAGTGCAGCTTGCCTCGAATAATAGCGATAATGCCAATCAGGATTTTCAAGTGCACAACGAACGTGCGTTAACCCAGGGAGGTGATAACAATTGAGTCCACCAATCCCAAAAAGCTGAACATACTTACTTTCCGTTATTTCAACTCTTTCTAATGGTAAGATATAAGTATGAACAGCTCCATCATCTACCTCTGCTACTAACTGGTCATCTCCCTTGTCAAAATCATATTCAGTATTGTTGTTATCAGCCCGATATTTTTTTATGGCCTCTGAAATATTACCCATTTCATTAAATACTGAAATCACATGTTTGCCTGGCTCGGGTTTTTCAGCTCTTTTATTATCCCTAAACCAACCATACCATGAGTTTCCTTTTTGAAATTGTTGCTCTTTAAAAAGTGCAAAACAGTTTTTATGTTGACCTTCTGATGATTGATCATGATTTTCTTTCGTTAAAAAGGAACATGGCCACTCCTGGCGTTCTTCATCAAAAACAGGCAGCCCATTTTCAGCCAAAAAACTTTCCCAGATAATACTATTTTCCTTCCAGTCCCTTTTCATTGCTAACAGAGGGCTACTCCTGACAACACCTGATTCGGAGTTTTTATCCACAATGGCAAACCTCAACCGGATAACATCATCATCCCCTTTATCAAATAAAATATATAACTTCTCATTGGCATTAATGGATTTAAGTAAAAATCCAAGCCTTTTAATAAAACAGTTTTCCTTATTACGCACACTGCAGAAATTTTCTCTATTCTCCATTGTTAGCTCGTCAGCTTGCTCCGAACCAGCGTTACGATTTAGCGCCTCACTGGCATGCTCTACAGTAATATAGTTTTTTTTGCCTTTAAGATAACAATTCGTAAGCCACTCCCCCATGGATTCCTGATCACCTGATTCAGGAGCCGATTGCTCACAGAGGGTAGGACTATAGTTAACCACCAACTGAATATGTGCTTTTTTACTGATTACTTGATTTTTATCATCAACAATCAAGCTAAATCCTGCCGTTCCATTTTCTATTTTTTCCCACTCATTATGAGAAAAAGAGGAGGAGTTGCTGTTATTAGCCTTACCAAAAAACTTTGATTGATAATAATAGTCACTGGTTACTCCCATCAATACAACAGCGCCAGTAGCTACAAGCCACTGGTAATAATCATAAAGATAGTTAAATTTATAATGATGTTTACCATATACAGAATACCCTTCTATCGGGCACAGACTGGCAAAAGCCACAAGTATTAAACATATTAGCTTTTTTTTAATATTTTCCAAAACATCGCCCTCATAATAAACATCTCTTAAAACAAAAAAGAAATGAATAGAAAACTCAGACAATAAAAAATATTAAAAATTCCACACATCTTAATAAAAATTATTTTATATATTATCAATACTGTTAGCATCAAAAAACGATTAAATAACAATATGATATCTTATATAATCATACAATCCTGATAATAACTAAATGATATTTTATATAAATCACATACTATGAGATAAGAAGTTCAAGAGAACATCCTTGTTCTCCTCCCCTATTTAAACTGAAACAACAGTATCCTTTGATAAGTTATTTAGTCTATCCTGATCCATAAAGTTAAATACATGATCTCGACGATCCAGTTTTGGATTACTGGCCTTCTCACTATTTTGCTGATCAAGCTCCTGCTCGGACATTGCTAACAGCTTACTCTGGAGTCCAGCCTGATCAAGTTTTCCCAGTTTATCCAGGCCAGCATCTGCGGTGACATCACGGAGTTCATCATGTAAACGAATATCGCCATTCAGCGCTGAATCCACCTCTTTTTCATAACTGGCAAAATAGCGTTCTACTTTATTATTGAGTTCTTTTAGCAATAAAGTATTCTGCTGTTTTATTGCTTTCTCATCAAAAACATTACTTAGCTCATGGTCAAACCGACTAAAGGCCTTGGCCAGTGCAGCATTACCACAGGCCAGCATCGCCAGGGGGTTCACGGCAGTACCAAAACCCGCTCCACCACCGACCCCAATAGCTCCTGAAGCGGATGCGCCTATTTCAATATTTTCAGTGGTAAATTCAGCCTTGGCAGAGGCTGACCCACCGACACCCGCCATTCCTTTTGCTTCCACATGGAGTTTCAGGGCATGACCGATAAATTCAGTGTTAAAGAACTGAGCCATAAATTTGGCACTTCCCTCAACCCCGGCAAAACCAGAGGCCTTGACCTCAGCCTTCACACCCGCCGGACCGCCCGCATTTAATCCGGTGATACCAGCGGATGCTTTAGCTTCACCCCTGACCCCGGCAAACCCTTCAGCACTGGCTTCCAGATTCAGGTAATTACCAACATCCAGAGAAGCGGAATCTTTTACATAGAAACCGGCCTTGAATGCGGCCTGGGCTTCAACCCCCGTGGTAAACCCTTGCGCACCAGCATCTCCGAATTTATAGCTAAATTTTTCAGGATTAGTAACGGATGAGCCCGCTGATGCACTGGACTTAAATAATGTCGTACCTCCTTTGGCAGATAATGCTGCTTCAGCAATAGCCCCATGTTCATGGGTAGCCTTATAGGTGACCCTGGAACCAAGTTGCCCCTCTTTCTCTGCCTTAATCCCCGCCTGTACGGTTACTTTGGCACTGGCATTGCCCTCAAATAAATTGCCATCGGCTTCGAGGCTGGCCTTGCCTTCCGCCTCTGCCTTAACAATGGGCTTAACCGCACCCTTGACGTTGCCGGTATCAAGGCTGACTCCCCGGGTACTATTAACCTCAACCTTAGCACCATAATTACTGTCTTTAGTTTCATGGGTTTTAGAGGTCACCTGCCATTGACTGTTTTTTTCCGGCTGACTATTCACCACCCAGTCAGCATTATCCGTGGCTTTATGCTCCACCCACATGTCGTTCATGGTATCCAGCATGGCACTAGCCATCAGCAACTGAATACTGCCTGTCCGGCCATTATCAAGCCAGTTTTTCCCTTCACCCTTGATGATATCGTCTAATTGACAAACCTGGGCATGCATCAGTGAGGCTTCCTGAACCCTCACCCCCATTTCTTCAGCGGTAAAATTGGGTCTCACCACAGGTGTCTTAAACTGTTCCGAGACAAACTGGCTAAACTCTTTCCAGCGAGAACTTTCTAACACGGTTGCCCTGTCAGCCAACTGACCATCTTTTCCCAGCTTGCTTTCATAGTGATTATAAACATCCGTGATCCCCTGCTTAAGCAACTGTTGCTTACGCTCGGGGTTTTTCATGGCTTTTAACTCACTGGCCCAGGTTTTTAAATTAACATTAGATGCTAATCTGGCCACCGAACGGTCAAATTGTGCCGGTTTTAAATAACGGCTTTCCAACTGCTCCCTGGCATTGCCCAGGTGGTAATCAAGCATTTTCACCTGGCTGGTATTTAATGTATGGGCACTATTCAGCTTCATCTTTCCCAGTGTTAAATCCGCTAGCTCAGCCCCATAGTTTTCCTGGAGGCGCTCCTTAAAAACCGCCAATGCTTTTTGACGTCCTGAACCCGGCCCCGGACCTGCAATTAATGACTGCCCCAATAACTTTCGTTTGGCAACCTGAAGCCCACTGGCTTTCAGGGTGATATCACCCTGGTGTTTATCAGCTGCTAATGACCGGAACTGATCCAGGCTAACCCCAGAGGCATTAGACTGAATACCCGATGAATTTGACATAGTTTCACCCACTAACCGGCAGCATTCACCACCGGCTTGCTTACATATAATGGTTGGAATTGTTATCTGGTGCGTGCAATAAGTCTGTGCGCTTTTACCGGATTCATTATCGTAATGTCCTTATCCCGCCCAGACTATTTCACTTACAGTTCAAACAGGAATCCCTGACATTGGCCCAGGATTCCTGATTTTTTCCGCTGCCGCTTTTTCGGAAACCGCTGATGGGTCAAGGTTAATAAGGCGTAGCCAGTGGTTAGCCACTTCCACAAAGCTTTCCAGTGTCTGCTGAAACTCGGGAAAAGAGCCAAGCACTGCCCGTCGGTGAACATGAATGGCTTTACTATCAGGCTGTATGGAAAACCAGATATCCAGCTCACGCCACATATTGGCCGCTTCCATAAGGGTTTCCATTAACTGTATTTTATTCTGTTGCCCGGGCCGACCTAAATCTGCATCCAGGGTTAACAGTGCCTTTTCAAAGTCGAAATGAAGCAAAACAGGCAGCTTTTCATCAAAAACCAACAGGGTTTCATTATTCTCATCCAGCTTAAAGTCATCCAGCCCCATATATTGGGAAAACTCTTCAAGTAGTGTATTTTTCATAATTTAAACCTCATCAACCACACCCGGTTAGAAACCCATCAAACCTTATTCACAACACCCCGAACCGGCTTTGTGGAAATATCACCGCCAAAACTGCCACTGTCTTCAAGTAATGCCTGGGCTGAATTTAACACCGCTTGCAAACTGGCTGCCGTTCCTGCAACGCCTTCCTTCAAATTCGCCGCAGTTATCTCACTGGAAAAACCCTCATCCGATAACCTGCCATTAGATGCCTGACCAGCATCCAGTGGGTGGGACACCATTCCCGAATTCATGGCAGCCACCTCCTTGAGCTTACTGGCTCCAAACACACTAAATGCAGCCACTGTACCAATAAAGAGCTGAGCCAGATCAGCCGACAACTCAGCCTTCATAACATTTTTTTCAGCCTGCTCCGCTTGTTTAACCCGCTCTTCACTGCTGGCCGCCTGATTAATCAGTTTCAACTTAGCGCTATGGGAAAGACCATTCTGGAAATCACTGGATACCGTATTCTCTAAAATGATGCTGGTGAGTGCTGCCGCCATGGCTGAACCGCTGGTGATCAGGTTATTGAGCACAGCAGAAGCTCCCGTCGTATCCTGTTTGGCAATATCACCCAGCGTTGTCTGCAAACGCTGCTCTATACTGCTCATCACCGAGTTATAGGCATAATTGGCTGCCTGCACGTTGCTTTCAGCCTCTTCTACATCTGCCTCTGCCGATTTCAGATGTTCAGTAGCCGCATTATGCCCAGCCGTCGCCGTTGCAAGTGTGCTCTTGGCCTCTGATAATGCAGCCGATGTCGTCTCTTGATCTGACTTCGCCTTATTAACCGTTACTTCCTGTTGGCTAACAGCTGTTTTTGCCTGATCCACCGCAACCATTGCCTGGGCTTGGTGATCCTTAGCATCCCGCAGCCGATCTTTCGCTTGATCCGCCTTTAGCCCTGCCGCTTCCGCGGCTTTTTCCAAAGACTCCTTTTCCCCAGGAGAGGCATTGGCAGCTTTTTGTGCGGCCTCTATGGCAGCCTTTCTCGCCTGTTCAGCAGCCTGCTCTGCCCTTTGAACCTGTTCATTGGCCCTGGTGGCAACCTCTTCTTTTTCCTGCTCTGTTTGTTTTAGCCGCTGGAAATTCTCCTCAGCCGCCTTCAGGGCAGAATCGGCTTTATCCAGGTTTTTCTGTGCTTTTTTTACACCATCCTGTGCCTTGTCCTTTTTCTGTCTTGCTGCCTTCTCTACATCACTGGCACTTTCCAAAGCCGTTTTTTTAGTGGTGAGATTTTCACTGGCTTCATGCAGCTGATTTGCAATTGATGATTTATATTGGATATCCAACCCAGAGGATTCCAGTTGGTTCGACCTGATTTTTTCCTTAAGTGCCATTAGGGCCACTAATAGATCTTCAGTGGAAAAATTACTGGCGCTATCCAGGATAATTGCAGAATGACCCGCTTCTGAAACACTATTATTTTTTGTTGCTTCCACCGGAGTAGTCAGGACGGAAATGGCGGGTTTACCAGAGGATTCAGCAGAATCTGAAACCACAGGGGTCAGGACAGGTGCATCAGGCCTGCCCAGACTATTGAGAGTATTCATAACATCATCTCCCTTAGAAGCATTCTTGGCGCCTGCTTCTCAATGTACCAACGGGAGGCTTGTGTGGTGAGTACCATAGGGTTATCGATAACCCAGCGGTCTCAGACAAACCACCCTGGTGGTACAGGATTTATTGACCAGGATGGTTATATAAACGACAGCATCTTATTAAAGCCATGTCTGGTTTTTAAGCTGCTATCATATGGCTTTAATAGCCTCAGGCCTTATTAACCACACTGCGAACAGTCTGGTTGGAATCCTGGTTAATCTGGGCAAACAGACTCCGCAGTTCGCGAATCATACTGGTGTAATGTTGAATAAAATCATTAGCCTTTTGCATATCCGCCTGATGCTTTGCCTGGTTTGCCTCTTCCTTCTTGGCATCAGCCTGCATTATTTGCTGGGTTGCAGAACCAATACCTTCACCCATCTTGCCAACACCACCAATGGATTCTCCCATCATATTGCGCCTGCCAGCCTGCTGGGTAAGCAGCTGCTGCTTGCCTTCAGTTCCGCCAGATGCATTGAGGCTTTTTTGTTTACCAATACTTTTACTGGCCCCACCAATACTAACCAGGCCTCCTATCACATTAATGGCACCAAAAACAACGCTCATCACCAGCCCCACAATAGCAGCATCATGCATTTTTTCCGCTTGCTTATTAATGCTGGAAACTTGAGACTGAAGCTCTGACTCACGGCTATCCATATTCATCTGCCAGCCTAACTGACCGAGTTGTATGAGTAGCTTAATCAAGCTGCCCATTGACACTGACAGGTCAGAATCCTTGGTAATAGAAGCCAGTCCTTCCATATCAGGCGTTGCAGAGGGTCTATCAAGTTCAGGTTTTAAATCACCCTGTTTTGCAACGGGATCACTTGCAGAAAAATGTGTCTTTCCTGCGGCAGAAGAACCTGTATGGCCTGCCACCCCAGTCAGAGTACTGCCATGAATACCAGTAGGGTTATAGCTGCTTATTACAGTTGAATTAAGATCAGTCATAACAAATTCCTTAAATCATCGCCCGCTTGGTCATCCTGGTGGAGGAATCTGCGTTGCTATTCATCATCTCCAGAATCATCTGGAACAAACTCTGCATCTCATCCATGATATTTTTGATCTTATCCTTGGTTTTGTCGGTCTGAGCCTGTAACTGCTTCATGATGGCCTTGAGTTTCAAGCGATCAACCTGAGCTTCACTTGCCTCATGATTTTTCACACCGGCTGCAATTCCGGATGCCCCACTACCTACAGTGGCAGCCCCACTGGCTAAAGCCGTCACATTCTTCACCTGGTTCACAGTGGTACCCAGGGAAGATACGGCGGAAGTCCCCATACTGGCTACCGCCCCGATAATGGCCAATGCCAATTGGATCGCCAATGTAGAATACGTAGCGCAATCCTTGGCCTTATCATCAGACATATTGTTTTTGGCTGCCTGATACAGGGCTGCGGTGAAGGCTCCCATCTTCACACCATCCACTTCTACTTGCACTTCATTGGCCGCTTGAATTGCAGCACTGGCCAGAACCGTTGCCAGGACAACACCTGCGCAGATCATTGCACCAACACCTGCACCCGCTCCAAAAGTAGCCACCGTTACAATAGCTGCAACAATCACACTCAGAGCTGTAGCAACCCAGCCAAAAATTTTCTTGGCCAGGCCTGCCTTTTCGGCTTCCTGGGCTTTCTTCTGGCTTTCCTTAAGCTTATCAATGTTTTTGGTATGCTCCTGCTCATGGCGAGTCTTGGATAATTCAATATCCTTTTTAGCATTCAGCAGCTTGTTACGACCCAGCTCTTGCTCCAACGTCATCAGCAGCAACATAAAATCATCGGATGATTTCCCTGAAGCGGCCGGATCCAGTGTAATTGCATTACGGTTAACGGTGGGCTTTGCCTCTCCCGGGGCAACACCCGCCGCTTTTTTAGCTTCTGCAGTGGCATGGCTTAACTGACTAGCCAGCACTTCAGTAGTCCCTGTCATCACAGGGGAAGTACCTGCGCCATTGACAGTAGTCATGAATTTCTCCTTTCTCTATCATCAGAAGGTTGTTTGAATACCCTGGCCGAAAATATCCGGCCAGAATAAACACCAATTAACCTTCCGGGTTATCTATCGTCCGCTTTCGCGACCGTATCCATTTTCTTGGAAACCAGGGCATACATAGCCCGTGCCCGTTCCCTTAATTCCTTAAAGCGCTCACCACCACCCTCAAAATGGCTGGCTGCATAAAAACCACTTTTAGCCTCTTCCAATTTTCCCAACGCCATATGGCATTCAGCGGAATGAAAAGGAGGCCGGGGATCATTACAATCCAGCACGGTGACAAAACTGTAGCTTTCTATGGCCTGTTCGTATTGCTCCATTTGCTGGCGGCACGCGCCAAGCCCCATAAAAAAGCGAGGATCGTAATGATCCAGCAAACACAGTAACTGAAAGATTTTTTCACTATCCTTCAGGCGACCATTTTCATAAAAGTTCAATGCTGTGGCATAACCACCTTCGATAGCTCCCGGTGGAATATCCTTCAGGGTTTTTACTGTGCCCCCGGAACCAAAGAACTCAATCAGGGCTTCAGAAATTTCTTCTGGATTAGACTGCTCAGAAACTGCTGTATTCATAAAAATAACCGCTAAATAATTTTTAATCCGTGGATAGACCCATCAATAAAACTAGTAAAGCTGAGCCTTACTGGCTTCATACATCTGTTGCAGAAATTTATTAATGGCCTCAACTGTACTGTTGTATTTACTATTGGTGTCCTGAAGGTCGGTGGTTTTTAACTGGGAACTATCCCCTTTCTTTTTTACTTCGTTACTCAGTTTTTCAGAAAGTATATCAAGCGCACCTTTAGTACTTGCCCCGGCATAGCTAACGCCAAGCGTATTCATTAAGTTCTTCTCATCCTGAGTAAAATCGGGTACTCCTAAAGATGTAGAATTCTTAGTAGAATCTGTGGACTTAAGTTTTTCAATTACTTTGGCTCGGGCGCTATTTAAAAGAGCCTGTTCATCGGCCAGTTTTTTAACTTCATTGTATTGAGTCTCTCGTTTTTTTGTGAGTACATTCAACCTTTGCTGATAAATCTCTAGAACATTTCGACCACCAGTTGCACTAATGGAATCCCGCCATCCGGTCAACTCAGCGGTTTTATCTACCAATGTCCCCAATACTTTTTTTTGAATGGAAACTAATTCATTAAATGATTGCTCATCATATCTCCCCGGATAAAAACGCTCGAATCCCGGAAAAAAATCTTTCAGAAAATTAACCATATGCTGATATCTAAGCTCAACCTCACCGGATGAGTCTCTCTTTACCTGGCCACCCTCTCCTACGGGAAAGTCCCCAGCCATATCCGAAATGGGGTAACGTGAATCAGGCGTTTTATCATGCCCTTTCTCATGGGCATCACGAACAGCTTGATTAATTTTTTCGTAACATTTCCACAGGTTATTTAAAATAACCTGTTTATCGGCAAGCTCCTTACCAGCAATATCACCCACAGCCCTGGTATTGGGTGCATAGGCAGCATAATGAAAATTTTTCGGTTTTGATGCTGTCAATTCGTCTAGCTGAGACATCCATTTGACAGGATCCCGGGCTACTTCCGGAGTTGCCTTTAGCAACATTTCAGCCTTTCCAACAAACTGTTCTATAAAGCGACTTTCATCAATTTCAGACAGTTCACCCTCCACTCCCAGTTCGGTTTTATAGTTGTCCAAAGCCTTTTGGAGAGACTCTGCCAATTTTTCCGGAAAACCAACCTGATCCAGGTTCAGGCCATACCCCCTTCGTTCAAGTGCCCTGAGCGGACCGTCTGCCTCTAACATCAGGGCTGCCATATTCGTGGCATCATGGCCTGAAGCACTGTATTCCTGGGGGATAACAGGTGCATTTGAATGGATAGCGTTGATCATGACAAAAACCTTGAAATGCCGGTAGAGTGTGATTGCACCGATTTAACCTGCCTTCGATCATAGCCACTTACCCTGGCAGGTGTTATCAATTTCAGATGAATGTTTTCAGGATCAGGTCAAACCCGTATAGAAAAACCCAGTAATAAAAAAAGGGCACTATACGCCCATAAATAAAAGACAGATATATACTTTTTTCATAAAAAAAACGGGCTAAAAATACTTGCCATCGTTTACCAAACTACTAGCCCGGATATTTCATAAACTGCCATTCACAACTTTCGTTATCCAGGAATAATCCGCCGTATATCTTCTTTTTTTCTCACGATACCGTTTTAAATCAAAATAAACACAACCATCGCGCAACTCCATGGCAATATAGCGACGATACATGGCTAGCAAACGCTCGGCAGCAATGCCACCCTCAGCAGCTGTTAAGGTGGGAATCGTGGTGCCTGTGACAGTATTAATTTCCGGGACATGGCCTGCAATAAAATCACAAAACCTGACCAGATCCCTGAAACTGTTTTTTAGACCCGCCCGCTCATGCAGGCGCTGAAAAAGCACAATAATCAAGGTATCAGCAGGCTCGACACGATACACGAGTTCACAGTCAACCCACTGGATACGCCCACCAATAACAATTGAAGTGCCTGCAAGATAGTGGTTATAAACCTCATTCCCCTGCCCTCTCAGCATTTCAGTAACAGGATCAGGCTCAATATAAGGCTTTGGTGAGCCACTGACTGGTATCTCATGCATCATGATGCCAGCCTCACCCGCCCCATAGGCTGGGCATTTATCTGGCGGGTCATTTCCTGAAATGACAATACCGGCAAACCATCCAGTTCTCCTTCCAGCAACTTGCGGACATACCGGCGAATATCCATAGATACCATCAACACAGGCTTCCGCTGCAACTGCTCAATATTCCCCACGGTATTTTTAACTTCTGCAACAAAGGCCTGGGTCACAGAGGGATCAAGGGCCAGATAACAGCCTCCGGAAGTCTGGCGGATGCCTTCCCGAATAGTATCCTCAAGACTTGGGTCAAGCAGATAAGTGGGTAAAACATTCTGACCATTACTGTACTTGTAACAGATATAACGTTTCAGGTTACAACGAATATATTCAGTCAGCTGAACCACATCCTTCTCTTTCTGACCCCATTCCACCATAGCCTCAAGAATGGCTCTCAAATTACGGATAGAGATATCTTCCGAAACCAGCCGTTGCATAATTTCGGTAATTTTCTGCAGTGGTAACAGACGCTGGACTTCTTTTACCAGCTCACCATAGCCACCTTCCATCTGTTCCAGCAGATAACGGGTTTCCTGGATGCCGATAAAGTCATCAGCATGGGTTTTTAGAACATGAGCCAGATGATAGGTTAAAATTTGTACGGGTTTCATATAACCAATACCCGCCATATCCAGATCTGCCCCATGCTCACTGGCAACCCAATAAGTTTCTTTCCCTGGCAGGAACTGATCCCCCTGCTCTGCATCAATACCCAGAACAGTCAAGGTGTTCGAAAACTCATTCAACAGCAAGCTGTCAGGACGCAGCACTCCGCTGGCCACCGGTACTTCCTGTAACTGTACCTGATAACAGCCCGGCTGCAGGTTTTCATTAAACCGCAAATGAATACCCGGAAAGGGAATGCCCAGGTCCATGTAAAGCGCCTTCCTTAACTTGGCCAGCTCATCATCCAACCGAACCTCTGCCAGCAGGGGTTGCAGTGAAGACGACACATCCAGCAGTAGTGGCACGGTCAGGGCAAAGGCATCGGGTTCATCAGACACAGGTCCAGAACGAGCCGGGGTATGCCCATTATCAGCGCTGGCAGTATGGGTAATCAGGGAACGGTTATCCGGAGCCTCTTTCTGCTTTTTACTCTTTCTGATCATAAACAAGCCACCACCGCCCACAACAACAGCCAGGGAAAGAAAGGTAGCCACTGGAAAGCCAGGAATAACAGCAAAGATCAGCAATAAAGAACCACCAATAAGCAGCGCTTTGGGATGGCCGGTTACCTGCTTGCCAATGGTGTTACCCAGGTTGGAGTTATCCTCATCATCACTCCCTACCCGGGTTACAATAATACCGGCGGTAATGGATATCAGCAGCGCTGGAATCTGGGCGATCAAGCCATCACCAATAGTCAGAATTGCATAGGTATCCAGGGCTTCCGCACCACTCATACCATGCTGCATCACCCCTACCCCGACACCGCCCAGCAGGTTTACCGCAGTGATAATCAGGCCAGCCATGGCATCACCCTTGACAAACTTCATGGCACCATCCATGGAGCCATAAAGCTGACTTTCCTTTTGTACCCGGGAACGACGACGCTGGGCCTCCTGCTGGTCGATCACCCCGGCACGCATATCGCCATCAATACTCATTTGTTTACCGGGCATGGCATCCAGGGAAAAACGGGCACTGACTTCTGCTACCCGCTCCGATCCCTTGGTGATAACCATAAACTGAACAATGGTAATAATCAGGAAGATAACCAGGCCAACCACCAGGTTCCCCCCCACAACAAAGTCACCAAAGGTGTAAACAATTTGTCCGGCATCAGCCTGCAACAAAATCAACCGGGTAGTGGTAATGGAAAGGGAAAGCCGGAACAGGGTTGTCAACAGCAAAACCGAAGGAAAGGCGCTGAACTCAAGAGGACTCTGGATATAAATAGCCAGCATCATCATAATTACGGCAATACCCATATTGGTGCCGATCAGCACATCCACCAGCATAGTAGGCAATGGCAGTATCATCAGGAATACCACCATCATCAACATCACTGCCAGCATCACATCACTGCGCTGGCCTATAAGGTTAAGCAATCTGGCTGGTTCAGCCCTGAAGTTCATTCAGTGTCTCCTGGTAAAGGCGATAACTGGATTTGGCCTGTTCTACTTCTCCCAGCTTTAACAAGGCCTGGGTGCGACATAAGTAAACCGCGGCTCGCTCGGATAATGCCAGCGACCTTTCCATCAAACTATCCGTCATTACCACCACCTCGGAGTAATGTCCGCATTTCAGCAAGGCAATTAACAGCATTCGCTCTGCCGGAAGAAAATCAGGAAAATACTCCAGCAAACAGCGTAAAAAGGTAGAGGCCTGTTCTGGCTGATGATATTTTAGACAGGTCCAGGCGCGATTAAGCAACCACTGTCGTTCAGAAGAAGATAAGGACATTACGAGACAAACCTGCGGCATGTTACATCTTAAAGCGCTCTTTTACCGAAAATTACGCTTGAACAAGGTTTTTAAGGTTAGCCTGCAAATAGGCAAGATCCATTTGCTGCTCTTTTAATAGTGTCAATGCTGCGGCAGCCGCACTGTTTTCAGGAGCCTGACTTAGTGCCTGCATGAGGGAATCAAAGGTGCGGCAACTAATAGACGGTGCATGCAGCATGAGATCATCGGTGTCCGGGCGGGCAAAGTTTTCCAGCAAAAGCTCGCCCCTGCCTGCCGGATACATGTTGGCCACATGGTCAGTGACTGCCTGACCATCTGGCGGTAGCTCCTTTTGGGAAGGAAATTCTTTCAGAGGCGCTTGCTGAGGCCCTAACTGAACCTGGTCAAGCCCCCTGTTAAGGGGAGAAATTTTCATAGTAACTGATCATGCATTCGCGTTAGCCATTTCACCACCCGTTCAAGATTGGTGACAGAAATATCATCCCCTTCAAGACGGGCAATAAATGCAATTCGGTCATCACCGTGCATGGCGGCCTGAATAGTAAAAAATGATTGCCTGCGATAATGGCACAGGGACATCGCCTTACGCATATGGTCTGCCAGCACATCCTGAAATACAGGCCTGGTCATAATAACCAGCAATTGTTCACCATGACCCTCAATGCTCAATGTCCCACGCTTTTCAAACTCAATCATCACCGGCAGGGCTTCTACGGAAAAGCCCATTAACCGACAAAAATCAACCACTGTCGCGGTCAGCCACTCGCTAGACATGAGCTTCCTCCTCTTTCCTGATATGGTAATCCTGACACGCCTGGATACGATCAAGAATATGTTCACGCTGCTCATCACCACTGAAATTTTCAGCGGGCAACAGATTGAAAGTACCTTTCAAGTCCCGAAGGAAACCAATAACCGCTTCACTGCCATCAGCACCCGACCGCAGGGTAAAGGCCCTGATTGCGGCATCTTCCAGCCATTGACTATCCTGGATATCCAGCACATCCTGCATAAATTGCTGCGCGGTATACCCCATTAATTCATCCCGGCGCTGTAAAATTTCAGAACAATGCTCATAAAGCGTATTAAGCAATCTAAGCTGATGCATATCCTGCATAATCATCGCCAGGTGATTCTTATCAATAGAAGAACCCTGCGCACGATAGTCCGCTGCCAACGCCTTCAACAAAAATCGGAAACCCTGGTCAACACCAGCGGAGCCATGCTGTTCCCTGATCTTTCCATAAGTCTGGGCCAGCCCACCGTAGTCCAGCACAGCACTGCGGTAAAAGCCCTGTAGCTGGCGATCATCAATGGCTCCATTAGTTATGGCAAAGTCATCGGCAACACCCTGAATATTCTGGCCTGCCCGAATGCTTTCCCCATAAGTAGTTTCCAGCTCAGTCTCGGCCTGATGAATCAACTCCAGCAAGGCCTGGTTAACAGGCTGGCCTGACAGCTGTTTTTTGGCATGCCTCAAGAGTTGGTGCTGCCGGTAGGGGTCGCTGTCGTAAGCTTCAAGAAAAGCGCGCATTTCACGGATATTTCGCATGGAGCGCTTTTTCATTTTATCGGTGCTGTCTTCAAGCTGCTTCCGACGCTCCACTTCTTTAACCAGCTCTTTCTGAATGCCCAGAGCCTCTTTCATTTCCTTTTTATTTTTTTTGCGGGTACGGTTATCACCTTCCCGATCCGCCAGGCCAAAGGTTAACTCCTCTGCCGCTGACTCAATCAATGACTGGGGATTCTGAACCAGCCTTGCCTGCTCTCCGTGGTAGCGTCCACTCTGCTCCTTGATATCCACCTGTTGTGTATAGTGGCTATGGGAATCAATATCGTTGGTATGTAGGCGGTCAATCACTGGTTTCATGGGAATTCCGGCATCAGGAGCCATGCCTGAAAAAATTTTCGGTTTAAGTTTAATCCAGATTTTTCCATAGTCTATGAAAAATAATGGCTAATGATTTTATATTTGAGTTATGAATTTTTAGGTAATGAATAGACAATAGGGAACCAACCAAAAATATAAAATATCCGCCGTATTTTTCTATACTGATAAGCCAGCAACTTGCTAGATTCCCCCTTTTTTAAACTCACACTCGAATCACCCTTAATAATGACCAGCCAAACACTTAGCCCTGTTAACCCGGAACAGAAACTAATGACGTTATTTGATAACGCCAACCTGTTTCCTGTTCATGGTCGTGTGGTTCAAGTGGTTGGCGCCATTGTCAAGGCACTGGTAACCGGCGTTAAAGTGGGTGAGCTATGCACCCTGGCCAACCCTGACGGCTCCCTAGAGCTTCAGGCAGAAGTGGTTGGATTCCAGGAAAAATACGCCTTACTAACCCCCATGGGCGACATGCTGGGCATTTCTTCACAGACTGAAGTCATCCCTTCAGGCAAGAAACACACCATTGCGGTTGGCGATCATTTGCTGGGACAGGTTCTCGATGGGCTGGGAACGCCAATGGAGCAAACCACCGGCCTGGACACAGACAGCCACACTGAATGGCGTCCGGTTTATGCAGACCCGCCCTCCCCACTCTCACGACCCACTATAGATACAGCTATCCCCATGGGGGTGAGAGCCATAGACAGTATGCTGTGCTGCGCCGAAGGTCAGCGTCTTGGCATATTTGCTGCTGCCGGCTGTGGTAAAAGTACCCTGTTGAGTATGCTGGTCAGGTCCGCACAGGCCGATGTAACAGTACTGGCCCTGATTGGTGAGCGGGGACGGGAGGTTAGGGAATTTATAGAGCATGACCTGGGGCCAGAGGGCATGAAAAAGTCTGTGGTTGTTGTATCCACGTCAGACAGTCCTGCGATGGAACGGGCCAAGGCAGCCTGTGTAGCAACAGCTATTGCGGAATATTTTCGTGACCAGGGCAAACGGGTTTTACTGCTGATGGATTCAGTGACCCGCTATGCACGGGCCCTTAGGGAAATAGGGTTGGCTGCCGGCGAGCCTCCAACCCGGCGGGGCTATCCCCCTTCTGTATTTGCCAACCTGCCTCGCTTGCTGGAACGTGCCGGGCAATCCAGCAAAGGCTCAATTACCGCTTTCTATACGGTACTGGTTGAAGGTGATGATATGAACGAACCCATTGCTGATGAAACCCGTTCGCTACTGGATGGTCATATTATCCTTTCCCGTAAACTGGCAGCATCCAGCCATTACCCTGCCATTGACGTTTTGCGCAGTGCCAGCCGGGTCATGAACCGCATTGTGGAGCCACCTCACCTCCAGGCAGCCGCCAGGGTGCGTGAACTGATGGCAAAGTATGAGGAGGTTGAACTACTACTCCAGATCGGCGAATACCAGCGGGGAGCGGACCCCCTGGCAGACGAAGCAATTCAGCGCATGGATCAGATTAACGCCATGCTGCGCCAGGGCACCCATGAATTCCAGGCATTTTCTGATACCCGGGCACAGCTCTTCGCCATTGCAGGCATCTGATGATTACCCGCCTGCTAAGCATTGCCAAACGACGCGAGAAAACGGCATTAAGCGAATTAAGCCGCCAGAAAGCTGTTGTTGATCAGGCTTCAACGCATGTGGAACAGTGTCGGCAGCTATTGGCTGACTTTCAGCAGTGGTGGCCAGAGGAAGAAAACAGACTATTCAGCCAACTCTGCACTGATCTTCGCACATCTAAAGATATTGATGATTTTCAGGCTACATTGGCTAAATTACAACAGCTGGAAAATGACCGGGCAACAAAACTGGCCAGTGCCAAAGTCGAACTGGAAAACCAGCAGCAGCTCTTGTTACAGTCCCGGAATCACTATCAGCATACCCGTAAAAAACTAGAAAAATTCCAGCAACTGCAAACACGCGAGCAAGATGAAGCGCGTATTTATGAAGCCACCATGCAAGAGCTTGAACAAGAAGACAGGCCTTTTGGTAATGCTAACGACGAAAACTTCCTGCCATGAATATTCAAAATCCGTTTGATTTAAGCCCTGTTACCCCCAATGGCGAGAATGCCATTGATACAACGCTGCCATCACAAAAATCGTTTTCTCAAAGCGTGCAAAACCATTTCCACAGGCTGATGGAAAAACCTCTCCAGGAGAAAACCAGCGAGACCAAACACAGTAACGGTTCTGACAAACCCGAATTAAGCAACCATCAAAACCGCGCTCGAAAATCAGAAAAAGCTGACTATTTAAATGCTCAAAATGAGGAATTCCAGCAACCTGCCATAGTTGTTAATGGTTCAAATATTATTGAGCCGGGCATTACTCCAAATCCTGTTAATGAAACCAGTGCAACCCGTATAAAAACACCCGGGTCGGCCACCATAAACAAAGATAACAGTCTGGCAAAAACAGCCCGCAAAATGACACCAGGAGATAGCAGTCAATCTCCTCACCATGAAAAACAAAAGCCCACTGAGAAAAAAACACTGCCCCACTCAGCTCTACATGAGCATCAACTTCAGTCAGCTAAGCTCCCCAGGGAAGACACCAGTTTTTCGGAATTGCGCAAGTCTAGTCGCAACCCAAAAATAGAGGGTATCCAGGATTTACCGGGAGCAATACCTGACCTGAATAGAGTACCTGCCGGTGATAGGTCGCCTATACATGATGCCAGTGAAAACACAGGCAAACTAAAGACGTCATTTGAGCCTGCACATTTAAAACCCGGTGCTGAGCTCCAGCCCCCCTCTACACCTGCAACAGTTCCCGAGAGGGACAAAATAGATTTGGCAGCCAATAAAGCCCGGGCCGTAACGCCCTTCCCTGAAAAAGGGTTATCTACCCGTTTTAAACAGGATAAGCCGTCTATTGCCGGGACTGATAAATCCCCTGTCAGTGATCAGAAAGTCACTTCACCCAGTGAAGAGGCAGTACCTAATGCCAATCCACGTTACACCAAGACAGATTCTCACAAGCATGAGCCTGCTACCGATAAACGGCCAGCAAACTACATATCCACTCAGAAAACCGAAGCACTGGATAAGGTGATCTCCGGAGATGCCATTCTCCAAAGAATGCAAACCCAAGCGCCATCAGTCAATGAAACAGCCACAGTTCACACACAGAGTGCCGGGCGAATTGAGCAAATTAACAAGCTGGTTGAATCCATTCAGGTATCAGCGGCCCGTCTTGCCGATCAGGGACTTGTGCATATCCAGATGAAGGGCAGTGGCTTGCAGGGGACAAGCATTCAACTCAGTCTCTCCGGCAATCAGCTGCACGTGGAAATTCTGGCGACCCGGGAAAACAGCGAACTGCTCTCAGCTGGTAAACAACAGCTCACTCAGCAATTAAATGAAGCCTGCCCCCATTTACGAACATCCGTTGCGGTTTTATCCGGTCAGGATAACCCGTCCGATGGCCGCTCCCGGCAACAATACGTCGCCAGCATGGATGAGGATGATATGGAATGATCAATATTGAGACTTTTTCACTGACGGAAATTCCTGAAGAACAGGTGGCTATTCGCAATGGTATTACCCAGGTAAAAGTACCGGTATCCATCGTAACCCCACCCGGCTCTTTTTCGCTGAATAACCTGTCCATTCAGTCATCTTTGCCTGCCGAGTGCCTGTCCTTGAGTATTCAGCTGGGTAACCACTCCCTCCCGGTGTGGCTTACCTCCTCACAACTCAACCACTGGCTCCAACAGACACTGGCAGTAACCTTGCCCCACAAGGTTCCTGAACCCTTGCGCCTTGCACTTTTGGAAAAAAGCATCCTGAGCCTGCAGTCCTCTATCCACCAAACCATTGGGAACAAGGTTCATTTTAACAGTAATACGGATACAGTAGCCCATTCAAAGGGTGACTATTACCTGAGCTGCCAGATAGTCTTTGCATCTGAAGCCAACCACTTCACAGCCCTTGACCTGTATTTTTCCAGTGAAAATACTGACTTGCTGCTGGAGCTGCTCAAACAACTACCCAGAGTACCACCAGCTCCATCGTTAGATAGAATACCTGTGGCTATCAGCCTCTGCGGTGGCTACACCGACCTGGACAGTGCCGATTATCGTCGATTAGCGTCAGGTGACATCATATTATTCGACAATAACCTGATTGCCCAAAATAAACTGGCCCTGTCTATTAATAACACCCTTATTGCTTCTGGAAGCCTGCTGGATGGCAGGATCACCATTGAATCAGTCGAAGGAACTCCCATGGATCACTATTTGGACAATAACCAAAACATTCAGCCTGAGACAAACCAGCCACTGGATACCCTGCCAATCAGGCTGAATTTTGAGCTTGGCTCCACAAACCGCACCCTTGCCGAAGTAAAAAACATAACGGCAGGGCATGTTATTGAGCTGAATAACCCTCTTGATGCGCCGGTTCTGATTACTGTCAACGGCCAATGCATTGGCCGTGGTGAACTGGTGAAAATCGGTGACCATTGTGGTGTTCGAGTACTCTCCTTTACTGGAGATCATGATGCCGGGGAGCCTTGATGAACGGCTTACCCGATCCGGTTACCCTGATAACAGGCCTGCTGGCCCTATCACTGATTCCATTTATGGCTGTAATGGCCACATCATTTATTAAGTTAACCGTGGTTTTCTCACTGGTCAGAAATGCCCTGGGGATTCAGCAGATTCCTCCGAATATTGCCCTCTATGGCATGGCCATTATCCTGAGTCTGTATATCATGGCACCCGTGGGTTTTGCCGTTTATGACTATTGGGAATCCCATGATATCAGCCTGGAAAATAAAACCTCTGTGGTGGACTTCTGGAATGAGGGACTCACCCCTGTCCGTGGCTTTCTTCAATCCCATACCCGACCCCGGGAAATAGCGTTTTTTCAGGATACAGCCACCAATCTCTGGCCAGAGAACTACTCAAAGCGTCTTGATAAAGACAGTCTGCTGATTCTGCTACCGTCCTATACTGTCAGCGAGTTGACCCTGGCCTTTGAAATCGGTTTTCTGCTGTATTTACCCTTTATCGCCATTGACCTTATCGTCTCCAACGTATTGCTGGCCATGGGCATGATGATGGTCTCCCCCATGACCATATCACTGCCTTTTAAACTACTGCTATTTGTCCTGGTAGACGGCTGGACTCGTCTGATCCATGGCCTGGTTGGCAGTTATTTTTAGTTTACCTGATCTCCAAACGAAAGAAGTATCTCCTCAATGACCGCTGCCCAGATTATTCAATATAGCGAACAGGCTCTGGTGCTGATTCTACTCCTGTCCATGCCTCCCATTGCCGTGGCGGCAATAGTAGGCACCCTGGTCAGCCTGGTGCAGGCACTGACCCAGGTTCAGGAGCAGACATTAGGCTTTGTGGTCAAGCTGGTCACTGTCAGCATTACCTTGCTGGTAACGGCCCGGTGGCTGGGTACCGAGTTATTCAGCTTTGCCTTGGCACTGTTTGACACCATGCCGGGGCTAACATGATTGAGCTGGACTCAATAAAGGAAGCGGCCACCGCATTCACCATCAGCCTGCCCAGGCTAATGGCTATTTTTATCATGCTGCCAGTCCTGGGTAAAAAAATGCTGGGCGGCCGCTTAATTCGAAACGGTGTTGTCTTTAGCCTGGCTGTTTTTATCTGCCCTATGGTGCTGGGAACCATGCCTGACTTACCCGCCAGTATCAGCGGCATTCTTGTCACCATCCTTAAAGAGACAGCCATTGGTTTAATCGTTGGGTACTGTGCCTCTGTACCTTTCTGGGTAGCAGAGGCCACAGGTTTTTTGATTGATAACCAGCGGGGCGCCACCATGGCATCATCCATGAACCCAGCCCTGGAAACCCAATCATCGCCCTTGGGCATTATGCTAACCCAGGGGCTGGTCACTCTGTTTTTTGCTGGGGGGGGACTGCTAATCTTGCTAGGTGTGGTTTATAAAAGCTACCAGTTCTGGCCAGTGACGGCCTTCTATCCCACATTTGGTATAGAAAGCGTTGACTTTCTGATCAGTCAGCTTGGCTTGCTGGTTAAACTAACGGTCATTCTTGCGGCTCCTATCATTATGGCCATGTTTCTGGCCGAGTTTGGCCTGGCACTGATTAGCCGGTTTGCTCCCCAACTCAATGTATTTTCTCTTTCCATGCCTATTAAAAGTGGTGTGGGGGGAACTCTACTCATACTTTACTACAGTCTGCTGATGAGCCGCCTTTCTGAACCCATGTACAATATATCAGAAATGGTCGATCAGTTACTGGGCTTGCTCTCTGGATAACGGTTATGTCTGAAAAAACGGAACAGGCGACGCCGAAAAGGCTGCGGGATGCCCGAAAAAAAGGACAGGTGGCAAAAAGTAAGGAAATCCCTTCGGTCATTATTATTCTGGCGATTGTGGGAACCCTTTTTGCCTTTGACGATTTTTATCTCGCACATCTGGAAGCCCTGTTAATACTTCCCATGGACTTTATTGACCAGCCCTTCGCTGAAGCACTAACACGGGTTGTTCCCGCAATCCTGCACGAAGTATTAATACTGCTAGCCCCGCTACTGGCAGCTGCGCTTATTGC
This sequence comes from Endozoicomonas sp. Mp262, assembly GCF_025643335.1. Taxonomy (NCBI): domain Bacteria; kingdom Pseudomonadati; phylum Pseudomonadota; class Gammaproteobacteria; order Oceanospirillales; family Endozoicomonadaceae; genus Endozoicomonas; species Endozoicomonas sp. Mp262. The sequence goes on from NZ_CP092489.1 coordinate 4,013,141, forward strand.
AGCGCTCGTGGGTAATCTCGGGCAGATAGGCCTCCTTTTTTCCATAGACCCCATTCTTCCAAAACTGGAAAAAATTGACCCCATGAAAGGACTTAAGCGCCTGTTCTCCATCAAAAACCTGATGGAACTGTTTAAGTCCCTGCTAAAAGTCACAGTACTAACTACTCTGGTCTGGTGGGTACTCCATGACAACCTGGGCTTATTACTGCAAATGCAGCATTGCGGAGAGCAGTGCCTTCTGCCCATTGTGGGCATCCAGATAAAACAGCTGTTGCTCTATGCTGCCGTTGGCTTTGTTCTGGTGGCAGCTGCCGACTTTTTATTTGAACGCTATCAGCACAGAAAACAGCTGCGGATGAGCAAGGATGAAGTAAAGCGGGAATACAAAGAATCAGAGGGTAATCCTGAAATAAAGGGTCGCCGTCGTCAGCTACATCAGGAGATGCAGTCGTCTGTCCGTAAAAACGTCAAGCAATCCAGTGCTATTGTCACTAATCCCACCCATATTGCTGTAGGCATCCTTTACCAGCGGGGTATGACCCCACTCCCCATAATTACCGTTAAAGGTTCGGCAGAAAAAGCCCGGCTTATTCGCCGCATTGCGGAAGAGGAAGGTATTCCGATCATGCAGCAGGTTCCGCTGGCAAGAGCGCTATTTGCCGATATCGATCCCGGTGACTATGTCCCTGCAGATCTTATTCAGCCGGTGGCAGAAGTATTACGCTGGGCTGAGCAGGTTAATCAGCACAATGGGAACAAAGACAATGGCTACTCCTGAGTTTTACCACTTCTCTCGCCGAGAGCGAGAGAGTGGGCACCTTAATTTACTGCACCGTTTCCAATTCGGTAAACATTCCCTCAAATAGTGCCGTTGTTAGATAGCGCTCCCCGGAGTCAGGCAACACAACGACAATGGTTTTACCCTGGTTAGCAGGCTGCCTTGCCACTTTCAGGGCGGCAGCAACGGCGGCACCACCGGATATACCGGATAAAATCCCTTCCTTTTTCATGAGTTCGTGAGCCGTTGATATCGCCTCTTCATTAGATACCTGCTCCACTTTATCAACCAGTGTCAGGTCGAGGTTGCCAGGAATAAACCCGGCACCAATACCCTGGATTTTATGGGGTGCTGGCTTGATTTCATCACCGGCAAGGGTCTGGCTAATCACTGGCGAGGCTTCTGGTTCAACGGCAACGGATAGTACAGGCTTGCCCTGTATTTTCTTAAAATAGCGGGATACCCCGCTGATAGTACCGCCAGTACCCACACCGGCAACAAAAATATCCACTTTGCCATCGGTGTCATTCCAGATTTCAGGTCCCGTGGTTTCTTCATGGATTTTCGGGTTGGCCGGATTCTCAAATTGCTGCAGCAAAAGGTATTTAGCGGGATTCTGGCTGGCAATTTCCTTAGCCTTGGCCACTGCCCCAGTCATACCTTTAGCCGGTTCAGTCAGTACCAGACTCGCCCCCAGGGCCTTCATGATTTTTCTACGCTCCAGGCTCATGGAAGCAGGCATGGTTAATGTCAGGGGAATACCTCTTGATGCGGCCACAAAAGCAAGGGCAATACCGGTATTGCCACTGGTGGGTTCCACCAGCTCCATTCCGGGTTTCAAGCGCCCTGAAGCTTCAGCATCCCACACCATACTGGCACCAATACGACACTTCACGCTATTAGCCGGATTCCGTGACTCCAGTTTAACCAGGATACTGTAACCCGGAGCCAGCCGGTTTAGCCTGACTAACGGTGTATTCCCAATAGATTGCGAGTTATCGTCGTATATTCTAGCCATGACCTTCCTTACGAAGCCTGAAATAAATTTCCAGCTGAAACAGTAGCCCGTAGCAATATATAGGGTAAAGTAATTAATTTATATTTATAAATAACTATTTAATATAACGCTTAACCTTTATTAACCCCCAGGCTCACGCGAAGTATGGCATAGCCAAGCAGTCCAGAGGCAAGGGAACCCAGCAAAATCCCTAATCGTTCATCAAGCAACAGGTTTTTTCCTGTTTCTTCAAATGCCAGTGATCCAATAAACAGGCTCATAGTGAACCCTATTCCACAAAGGGCAGCCACTCCATATAAACTCAACCAGTTCATCCCTCTGGGCAAACAGGTTACCTTTAACTTCACCAATAACCAGCAAAAGCAAAAAACCCCTATTTGCTTGCCCAGGAAGAGACCCAGAATAATTCCCATGGAAACGCCATGAAATAATTGTTCCAGGGTAACGCCACTAAAGTTAATTCCCGCATTGGCAAATGCAAATACAGGGAGTACAAAAAATGCAACGATAGAGTGTAAATCCTGCTCAAGACTTTTAAGCGGTGAATCATCAGGGTCAGACTTGCATCGAATAGGGATAAACATAGCCAGCACAACACCTGCAAGTGTTGCATGCACCCCTGACTTCAAGGTTGCCACCCACATAATAATGCCAATTAAAATATAGGGACTCCTGGCAATCACATTGCGATGATTCATATAGGCAAGAACCGGTATGCACAATCCCACCACAATAAGAGCCACCAGAGAAATCTTTGAGGTATAGAAGAAAGCAATAATCAATATCGCTCCGATATCATCGAATATAGCCAGCGACGTAAGAAAGATTTTTATAGAGGCGGGAACACGGGGCCCCAGAAGTTTTAATACCCCAAGAGCAAAGGCAATATCAGTGGCCGCCGGAATCGCCCAGCCTTTTACCGCACTGGGATCATCGTAATTAAAATACAGATAGATTAAAGCCGGGATCGCCATCCCGCCAATAGCACCCACACCGGGCAGTATTATCTTTTTCTTGTCTGAAAGCTCACCTTCAACCAGCTCCCTTTTTAGTTCAAGCCCGATCAGAAAAAAAAATACTGCCATCAAGCCATCGTTGATCCAAAGTAACAGTGGCTTGACTATTTTAAAAGAACCAACATGTATCTCAACGGAGGTGGTAAGAAATAGCTGGTAGTATATATCAAAGGATGAATTTGCCAGTATGATAGCTATAACTGCCGCTATAAACAGCAAAATTCCACCCGCTGACTCCAACCTTAAGAATGATTTAATAAAAGAGTTTGAGCTTACCTGCATAATTTTTCTCAGTGAGAATTGCCTGTCCCGGACATTTCATATTTATTACATATTTAGAGGCTATTTGAAAATAGATTTCAAACAGCCTCTGACGCTTTCTTTTTTCCCAAATCCCTCTCTATTTTTCTGGCTTTTCCCGGATAGGCACGGCGAAAATTATCCCAGTTCAGCTGCAATGCTATTTTAGCTTCCGGGCTTAGCCAGCTATGGTAATATTTACCCAGCTTACCGGCCTTTTCCATAATATCTGCTTCCCAGGGCCCCAGTGTCACTGCCTGTACCAGCGCCTTGTTAAACTCATCGTCTATCTGGCCATAGCGTGCTTTTGCCCCAGCAAGAGCCATCCAGCTGTAAGGCCAGGCAGGCCGCAATGAGACTGCCTGCCGGATTAAATCAAGCTCGGCTGTCAGGCTGCCAAAAGGGTTAATCCCCTCCGCTTCAAGCAATGGACGCCACTGGTAAACAGTAGCCAGTTGCAGCAGTTGCACTGGATCATCCGGCTGTTTTTCCCGTGCTTTTCTGGCGCTGGCCAAAGCGATGTTCATCTCATGGGCAGGAATTGAGAAATGATCCTGCCGCTCTTTATACCCCTTGGCCCAATAATCAAAATAATAATTGACATGTTTATGGTATATATCTGCCATCATCATAGAGAAACCCGCTGTTAAGCAATAAGCCAGCAACAGCAGCAAAGGAACCACCAGCAGCCACCGTTTACTGATTGAGGCGCGCATTGGCTTGTTACTCCTGATTAAAGAGGCTTGCTGTCAGTTTACGGGGATTGATAACCGTCAGCTGCCGGGCCATTACTTCACCGTATCGCTGAACCACATCAGCATATGCCTCTCCCATAGCAGGAGCCCGACGCGCTATACGGTGTGCATCCGATGCCATAAAATGCACCAGATTCCGGGTTAATAGCCAATGCGCTGTTGCCCTGGCACTCTCTCCAAACTGCCCTGTCACTGAGCCGGCGGTCAACTGAAATAAAACCCCTCTCTCAGCCAAAGCCAACGCTTCCTGGGGTACTTTTATAATGTCCTTATTGCGCTCAGGGTGGGCAATGACCGGCTGGTAACCCTGCTGTTGCAACCACTCAATCAGCCTGTCGATACCCGGAGGAATATGGGCATGGGGCATTTCCAGCAAGATGGCAGACCGCCCTTCCCACTGGCCGATAAAAGGCACCTTTCCCTGTGTTAATTGATACATAAAATCATCACTGATACGCACTTCGGCAGCCATGGCAAGCTCAATGGACAGTTCCGAATGGCAAAGGGCTTCCAGCAACCGGTTAAAATGCTTCCTGATAGTATCAATGTCATTGTCATACCGCCCGGCGTGCATATGAGGTGTGCAAACCAGATGGGTAACCCCCTGCTCCTGTGCCATTTGCAGCATGGATAGCGCCATTGGCAGATCAACCGCGCCATCATCAAGGCCGGGGATAATATGGTTGTGGATATCGATCATTATTATTTTTACCACTGGATTGTTATCAGTATTAAATTTATCCACTCAGACCCGATAAGGATAAACAGGCACTTTTGGATAATCCCTAATGAACAGGCTCTCCCGATTTTTAGGGTTAATGGCATTGTTAAGCATTGCCCAAATGGTTTCTTTCAAAACAATCGCATCCTGCAATTGTCCGCAAGGCATGGTGATATTTGGCACCTATGAAAAAGCCACGCTGGAAAATATCCGGCAATTACAGGTCTCGGCATTAATCGACAGTGGTGCCACTACAACCGCCCTGGATGCCCGAAATATCAAAATGTATGTCAACAGGCAGGGAGACCGCTGGGTGTACTATGACTTTCATCATAAACTGACCGGGGAAACCGTGTCTATGCATCAACCCGTCAGCCGGGTTGCCCGGGTGATCACCCACTCAGGCAAACCGAAAGAACGGGCAGTGGTGATGAATACTGTAAGTATTGGATCAACCTATAGATTTCTTGAAATGTCATTGATCAACCGAAGTAATTTCCCACAGCAATTACTGATTGGCAGAAACTACCTGACCAATACCGCCTTGATAGATTCTGGCAGAGAGTTTTTACAGAACGGGAAACAATAGCCATGAAGGTATTCACAGTTGCCACTTGCGTTTTTTTTGGATTATTTTGTTTAATTCCCCAGTCGTGTTTTGCCCAGCCTGTGATTCACAGGGCGATTGAACCCGCACAGGTTTTACTGGATTTAGTCCTCAAGGAACAAAACCTGACGCTTTATTTGACCATACCCGGCTCAGCATTGCCGCTGTTGTCTTCCTCTAAAAATAATAATGAGCTTGTTAACCGCCTTAATGAAACCCGTAGCCTGTGGCAGATTAACCCTGAAGCCCAATGCACTTTGGCCAGCCAGCGAATAATTACTACCCCGGATAATAATCAGAAACATGGCAACACAGATATTCAGGGCTTTTTTGATTTCAACTGTCAGTCACCCGCTGCCATTGAGTCCATCACGCCCAATCTGGAAAAAACATTGCCTGGAGTTAAGCAGTTAAACCTCTGGCTCACAACAGATGACTGGCAAAATAAACAGGCCATTATGATGCCCGGCGGCATCATCATAATGCAGCCTTAGAGGAACACAGCATCCTCTCGTTCCCGGCGTCCTCGCTGGGAATGCATACGAATACCTCTAGCGGTTACAGCTTGGGGAGGTATGCATTCCCAGGCTGGAGCCTGGGAACGAGTCTATATCTGGCATAGAGGAATACATAATGAACAACGCTCTGGCCATCAGTATTGAAGAGCTGAAATTGAGTTTCAATGAACATAGCTGCATTGATATACCCTCCCTGCAGATTAAGCGGGGAGAAACGGTTCTGCTATTTGGTGAAAACGGCTCAGGAAAAACAACACTGCTAAAACTGTTTTCCGGTCTGTTAGAACCTGACTCCGGAAAAATCCAGGTGTTAGGAAGAAACCTGGGTTCAATGACTCGCAATGAAAAAGATCATTTCAGAGCAGATCATGTGGGTTATGCTTTCCAGAGCCTGAACCTGATACCCTACCTGACTGCCCTTGAAAACATTCTGCTGCCCTGCGGTTTCTCCCGGCGAAAAAAGCAAAACATAGGCAACACCGGCATGACCGGAGAATACGAAGCTTATCAGCTCATGGCCCAGCTAAAAATGGAAGACCCGGCACGGCTACGTCATAAAACCGATAAACTCAGTAAAGGACTGCAGCAGCGTATTGCCATTGCCCGGGCACTTATTGGCAATCCGGAGCTGATTTTAGCCGATGAACCTGCTTCGGCCATGGGGAGCTACAGTCAAAGGCTCGTCTATGAGTTACTGGTGAACTATGCCAAAACCCAGGGAGCCACCCTGATTTGCATTAGCCATAACAAAGAGGCGAACCAGTATTTTGATCGCCACCTGAATATGAAAGAAATCAACAAAAATGCGGAGACCAATCCACTATGGTAATTCTGCAACTGGTCAAGAACAGTCTGGCTCGCCGGAAAAATAAAGCACTGGTTTCAATGATTGGGCTGGCATTCAGTATTAGCCTGTTACTGCTGCTGGTTTATGTAAAAAACAGTCTGCACCACACATTGAACCGGGCCATCTCCCAGTCAGACCTGATTGTTGGTGCCCCTTCCCAGCCCGTTCATCTTGCACTGTTTGGATTGTTCCGCATTGGTAATACGCCGCCTGCCATAAGTCAGGGGATTTACGAAACCCTCAGGGAACACCCGGAAATTGCCTCGGCCATTCCCCTGAGTATCATGGAAAGTCACAGGGGCTTTCAGGTAACCGGAACCACCAATGATTTATTTGCGCACTTTGACCCCCTTAAACCTTTAGCCTTTGCCGAGGGAAACGGGTTTACAGCGCCATACAGCGTTGTACTGGGTGCTGAAGCTGCGCTGAAAACCGGCTATAAAACCGGCGAACAGATGACCATAGCCCAGGGAAATGAACCCACCATTGCGGATGAATATAGCCAGCCATTAACCATTTCAGGTATTCTGGCCGCCACAGGCACAGTTCTGGATAATGCCATTCTGGTCAACCTGAAGGATCTTGAGCAAATGCGCTCCCGGCATACTTCAGGTGCCTTACAAGCTGAATCTATCAACCTGGTACTGTTACGGTTGCATAATCGCCAGGCGTTGCTGCCCATGGAAAAACAGATCAAAACGCTGGTTTCCCAGCCTGTGGAAGTAGTCATTCCTAATCAGGAATTGAGATTTATCCAGCGGGCAGGCAACCAATTCACCAACCTGATGATTGCCATTGTGGTGATGACAGCAGCAATGGCCATGGTCAGTGTGTTTTTCAGTGTCAGTGGCAGCCTGGCTGAACGACGCTATGAAATAGATACGTTAAGAATGCTGGGAGCAAGGTCTTACCACGTAATCGTGGTGGGGTTGCTGGAACCTGTGCTGATTATACTCACAGCGACAGTGGTAGGCTTTCTGGCATTTAAGGGAGTTATTTCAGGGCTGGAGGCATTTCTGCCCGGAGAGTGGCGTGCATGGATTGCGGGACATCCGGCAACCCTGGGGGAAGTGAAATTACTGCTGTTTATTCTGCTGGCCGGTTCGTTCCTGGCAGCGATACCGGCATGGAAAACTTATGGCCAATGCACCCGCATTAAATAATCTTTCTTTTGCGGTGCACCCGGCAATATCTGGAAACATAGGCCAGGGCCATCAGACAGACAAATAACGAGGCATTGGCTGGAATCTGTAAATTAAAATCCACCGATGAATGAATCATGATGGCCAGCATGCCCATAAATACCCCGAAGCCCAATCCTGTCATTAACCGGTTCTTTCGATACCTGATAGTCATAATCGCTTGCCAGAAGGCCATTAATACCATCACAACCAACAACACAAATGCAGGTATTCCAAACTCCAGGGAAAACTGGATAAAATCATTATGGGCCAGGTCATAAAACCCCTTCCAACTGCCATTATGATAATTAGGCAATGCGGTATAAAAACTTCCGCCCCCGGTTCCCGTTAATGGGTAATCCTCAATAATATTCAGTGAAACCTGCGAGACATCCGGACGACTCTCCCGTTCCAGTGAGGTTTGCTCAATCCGTTCCACAACCTTTTCAATACCAAACCACTGGCTGACAATAACCACATCAATCAGGAGCATGCTACCAAACAAAACAGCCACACCTTTGGAAAATTGCCTGCGTAATACCACATACAGAAAACCGGTAATCATCAAGCTACTGAAAAAGGCAGTATTTCCCATACGGGATCGGGACAAAACCAGTCCAATGACCATAATGGCCAAAGCACTTCTAAGGAGTACTTTACTGCTCATCATAGTCACCAGAAACTGCCTTAATTTCTCCCGCCAACCTGCCACACTCCCTCCATCCAAACGGGAAATCAGCAGGCCAATGCCCAATGCCAGGGTCATTTCAAGGAAACCGGCAAAGCTGTTGCGATTAATAAACGTGCCGGTGGCAACCCCCAGGTAAGCCTCTTTTTCACCAAACAGCAAAATTTCCAGACCAGATAACGTACTAAGACTGCCAAACAACGCCTGGAATATTCCGGCAGCAATCAACACCCACAACAGCTGCCGGACACGTTCCGATGAATCCACCAGCAGCAGTACCAAACAAAACAGCAGATAGTAAGAAATGGACAGCAGAAACGTCTGCTCCGTTGCCTTGGGATCAATACTCAGGGTCAACACACTCTGCCCCGGTTTTGTCACCAGCTCCGAAGCCTGCCACAGGGCATGGGCATTTGGCGAAAGCCCCTCCAGCCAAGACTCGGGTATTCCCAGGCCTTGTAAAAACAACCAGCAGCACACCAAAACAAACCCGAGATGAACAAAATAAGCTTTTCGAAAGGATTCTGTGATAACCAGTTTTCCCGCACCAAAACCCAGGCACCAGAGTGTTCCCAGCAAACAGGTCAATACCACCAGAATAGAAGAAGACCACAGTGGCTTGCTACCAAAAGGTAGCGGTAGCCAAAATAGCAGAATGAGCAAGCCGGTGAATAGTATCCGGGAATAACTCAGGCTGTTAGTTTTATTGTTTGTTAAAGGAAAACTCATCATTGGATTAATACGCATTAGGGTCGAAGAACCCTCTGAAAACAGTGAGGATAATAATTTTCAAATCGAGGAAAACAGACCAGGAGTTAATATAGGCCAAATCCATTTCAACGCGCTTTTGCATTTTATCCAGAGTTTCAGTCTCTCCCCGTAAACCATTCACCTGGGCCAGCCCGGTAATGCCGGGTTTGACCTTATGGCGCTTCATATAGGAATCCACTCGCTCTTTATACTCTTCATTATGTGCCAATGCATGGGGGCGGGGACCCACAATAGACATACGGCCGGTGAGTACATTAAAAAACTGCGGAAGTTCATCAAGGCTGGTCCGACGTAAAAAACTGCCAATGGGTGTTAATCGAGGGTCGCCCTTAATTGCCTGGGTGACTTTTCCAGCCGGTTCACTATGAACTTTCATGCTGCGAAATTTATACACGTTAATGATACGCCCATTCACCCCCAATCGTTTTTGCTTGAACAATACAGGGCCTTCAGAGGTCAGTTTCACCGCAACAGCCACTGCAAGCATCACCGGTGAAATTAAAATCAGAATCACACTGGACAGCAAGACATCTTCCAGTCGTTTAATGGTCTGATTAACATCAGCCATGGGCGAGCAACTTAAATCAAGGGAATAGAATCCGCCAATGGGCGTCACCTTATGGTTAAGCAAGGGCATATCACGCACCCCCGGCATATAACGGATATCCATGGTATGGTTGCGGAGCATATACATAATATCCTGTATAACCGCACTGTCTTTCAGGGGTAAGCAAAGCCAGCACTCATCAAAATGGTCATCCCTTGCTAACTGGTCTTCCAATAGGGCCTTGATTTGAGCCATGTTGTTATACTCAAGACAAACATCCAGCCGATACCCCCAGTCATTCCCCGGTGCCATATCTTTCAGCACCCCGTGAAAATTGCGGCCATTACCCAAAACAAGCACCCGTTTGCTATTTCGGCCATGACGCCGGAAGTATCGCAACCCCCAATGAATAAACAACCTTGAAAAAAGGCTGGCGACTAACCCTGTAATAAACCAGGTTCCCACCCAGATTCTGGAATAATTTTCGGAAGCTTTTAAAAAAACCAATATGGCAAACAGGATGGAAAAAGACAGCCACCAGCCTGCAAACACTTTCAATAGAAATGGCCTCAGGTTTTGCCCTCGCAATGGTTGATAAACACCCAGTGTCCAAAAACAGACCACCAGCAAAAACGCCAGAACCAGAGCCAGTAAATGATAGGCAAGACCCTGGTCAATCATACCAAAACGAAAGATAGCCGAGAGTTTTGCAGCCCCTGTTGCCACTATTAAATCCAGCATAACAAATAAATAAGCCGGTAACCCGGAACGGCTCACAGAGAAACCGTAATACATAATGTAAACCTTGTAATTATTTTTGGTTTGGTTGTTGTTTATAAGACCACTTCACTGCAAGCTATAAGCACTTAACTTAAAGTCTATAGCTCCTACCCCAGTCCCCCCTAAACCATGCCCACCATCAAATAGCAAGAAAAGACAAATCACCTTGCCCTGTTAAGAAATACGTACTAATTCATAAAGTTAACATGTATAGGAGTTTAGCCATGAGCAAACTAACGCTCACCGTCGACCCTGATGTTATTAAACAAGCAAAAATCTACGCAGCGAGCCAGCAACAGAGCTTGTCAAAACTGGTTGAGAATTACCTGAAAACACTGCCACAAACGGCAGTTACCGATAGAGCCACACCAGAACTCACAGGGCTTGTAGCAGAGTTAGCAGGTATGCTTGATCATGAAACATGCATTACGAAGGACTCAGGCTATGCAGACTTCCTTCAGGAGAAGTATAAGTGACCAAAACACTATTTCTCGATGCTGATGTCATTCTGAATCTTCTGGCTCTCAGACACCCGTGGTTTAAAGACAGTGCGACTGTTTTTCAGGGAATACAGGCAGGCAATTTTCAGGGAGTCACCTCCGTTACCCTATTTGCCAATATATTCTGCATTCTCAGAAAAAGCCGGGTGTAAAAAGAAGCAAGGCAGGCGCTATTGAAACTTAAAAGCCTGCTGAACAATGTCGCCTTGCGGGGCTTGCACCGGGAGACGAATTCGAAAGCTAAATGGATAACCAGGGGCATATTACCATTTTTCAAGAATCAAGACCTCTGTAGGGGACAATTATCCCTAACTCTTACTGTCGCAATGAGTGGCTGGCCTTACAGGCTGGCCAAACATCTCAATATGAAACATTAATTCTGTACTGGATGAAGTACGGTCAAACAGAAGGCTTGCCAGCCACTCCAGTCCATATCGAAAAATACTATTGGCAAGGCGTCCATGTTTTAGCCTTTTGATGGGCTTAATTTCAGCACGCCATTCTCCTGTGCAGTAAGCCCAACAATAGGCAAGGGTTACAATTCCCAGCAGGCGCTCAATACGCTCTCTGTCTGACAGGTGTGTACTCTCCAGATCGAAACCTCTACCCTTTAAAGCTTGGAATAGTGTCTCAATTTCCCATCGCCTCATGTAGTCACCCAGCGCCTCCTGACCTGCTTCATTGCTGATAATGATGACGCGTTCCTGCTCTGAGCGATAACAGGAAAGAAATACACGAACACCCCAGAGTTCCCGTGCATGATTCAGATGCATGCTTTCTCCCACTTTCAGACTGAAAAATCGATACGCTTTCAATTTTTCCGTTCGATGGCGGTTCATTGTGCGGGTGTCGTTTGGAATGCGGATACGGAAAGGAATTTTCTGCGCTATCAGCCACTTTAACCATTTTTCACCCCGAAACTCACGGTCTGCGGTTAAATACTGTATACGCTCTGTACCCAGTAAGTTGATAAAACGCTTCAGCAGCGTGATTCGTTCCTCCATGCTGGACATGCCCTTTTTGGGAAGGAGCGTCCAGACAATAGGAATGGCAGTGCCTTTATAAGCAATTGCCACCATCATGATATTGATTTTGAACTTTCCAAACTGCCAGTTGGAGCGATCCAGGCACACAATCCAGTTGCCTTCAGGCACCATCCAGTCAACAACCATTCGTGCCACACAATCCAGCTCGAAGCCTTTCCACATCAGGAAACGTTTGAGGCGCTTACGTCTGGAGTCTATTTCAGTGTGGTGCCCCATCGTTTGAGCTATACGGGACAAACTGACCGTGCCAACCTGTATAAGGCCAAAGATGGCGAGAGCCATAAGGTTAATACGGGATTGATGCCAGTTAAAAGAAGCTTTAAGCTGTTTTTCCAGAGAATGAGTATGCTGCACAAAAAGTAAACTGCTTGAGGTAAAGGACTTGCAGAATACTGATTGAAAGCAGCTCATTCTCCCTCATAGATCAACGTTTACCTCAGAATTGTCCCCTACAGAGAATCAAGACTTAATCATGGTTTTCTCTGGCTCTTACCCAAACCCACTACTCACCTTGACCCAGCCTGCTACCAAGACTATCTTTACATTTTAATAAAAAGTAAAGAGTAAAAGATCATGCCTGTCATCAGTGCCAAAAGACAGATCACCCTTCCCGCCGAACAATGCCGCCTGGCGGGGCTTGCGCCGGGAGATGAGTACGAAAGCTATATCGATAACCAGGGGCATATTACCATCGTAAAAAAAACCAGGGGGGCAGCCAAAGGCTTTCTCAAAAACACCAAAACCGATAAACGTTTTTCAGACGACACCTCAATGCAAACCGGCATGAATCCATGATTGCCATTGATACAAATGTGCTGCTGCGTTATTTGCTGGATGATGACAGGCAGCAATCGCCCAAAGCAGATCGACTGGTTAATGGCCCACAAAAAGTACTGATCACGGATATCGTCCTGGTTGAAACCCTGTGGACACTGCGGGGCAAAAAATACAACCTCGATAAAACCCGGTTAATAGATGTTATTCATCAATTATTTGCCGAACCCAATCTCTGCTTTGAAGACGGGCAAACCGTATGGCGGGCATTACACGATTACCGGCTGGCGACACCGGTAAAAGTAGGTAGTAAACGAAAAACTGCAGATTTCCCAGATGCGCTGATCATTAATAAAGCAGCGTACTGCACAAAATTGCCAGAGACCCTGAAGGGAGTTTATACCTTTGATAAGGCAGCCCTGATGATTGATGGGGCTTGTGAGCCGTGAGGTATAGCAATGAAGCCATGTAAGTGATGAGTTGTGGGTTGTGAGGCTTTAGTTATGAGCCTTGAAAGCACACTACTCACAACCTATAACCACTCCCCTAAAACCTGCTATATTGTACAAAATAACCGTACAAATAAAGAGCACTATGGAACACATCAATATCAGTGAATTACGGGCTAACCTGCTGAGTTATTTAAAAAAAGCACAGGCAGGTCAGCCGTTTACCGTCACGTCCAATGGCGAAGTATTAGCCACTATCGCCTCACCTGATGCCCTGAGGCAATCAGCCAGAAAGGCGTTGGATGAGCTGGCTTCTGACGCACAGGCCGATGACCTGATAGAGTCTACCAATGAGCCATGGAAAGCCATGCGATGATCATACTGGATACCTGTGCTTTTATCTGGGATGCCCTTAACCATAAGAAGTTAACAGAAAAAGCCAAAAAGCGGATTGAGCAGGCAGACCAGCAGCAATGCCTGACAATTTGCGATATCACCCTTTGGGAAGTAGCCATGCTGACTAAAAAAGGCCGGCTCACTATTAACACAACAGCAAACCACTTTAACCAGCTGGCGATACAAGCCAGAAATATCAATGTGCTGCCCATCACCCCAGAGATAGCTGAGCTATCTGTCAACTTTGACGGCAGCATCAATAACGATCCTGCAGACCGACTGATCGCGGCCAGTGCCATTATAAACAACGCAGAAATCGTGACAGCTGATCATAACCTGCGGGAAAGCCTACTTTTGAATACGGTTTGGTGAGTTGGGTAGGAGCGACTGGTTCTAATAAAAGTAATACTTCAAACAGGTTCAACATGCCCAAATTAACAGCCAAACGGCAAGTAACCATCCCTCAAAATATCTGCCATAAGCTCGGGCTGGAACCCGGCGATTTTATACAGATATTCGAGCGGGATGGTGTGGCCCATCTGGTAAAAATGACCGCTGATGACCTGGAAGGCACTCTTTCATTCCCCAAAGATAGCGATAAAGAGTCAAATAAAAGAGTTGATCAGCTATTCCCGTGACATCAATTAAATCACTGCAACAGCAAGGCTTACAGTAAATTCCAAATGGAGTGATTTCGCACAAAATAACGTCTACTTTTGATAGGGATACTTTATCAATGGCTGTCTCTCATGGCTTATCCATTCCAAAAAAGTCGTAAGCATCTTTGTGCAAACAGTTTAATTACTACGATTTCTGAAAGTTATGAGCAAATTCCAGATGTCCGACCAAACAAGGATTCCAGAAAAATAACAATACATGATGCCTCCATGTCCGCTTTTGCCATGATGCATCTCAAGTACCCATCGCTCCTCTCGTTTGAGCGTGATAAAACAGAGCAAGAAGTAAGGCATAACCTTGAGCACCTGTATCAGATAAAAAAACGTGCTCCCTGTGATACCAGTATGCGGGAAATCCTGGATCCAATAGATCCCGTAGAGTTCAAAAAGCCTTTTAAGACATTGCTGTCTAACGTCCAAAGGGGCGGATTACTGAAGGCATTCGAATTTCACTGCGGGAACTTGAAAAATCACTACTTGCTCCCGATCGATGGAACTGGGCTATTTTACTCCTGCAATAATAAAAAACCTTGTCAGGAGTGCTGTACTAAAAATAAGGGAAAGGCCAACGAAGCTCACTACCACCAGTTAATGGCAGCATGCATTGCTCACCCGGATCAAAAAACAGTCTTGCCATTGGCACCGGAAGCCATAGTTTGCCAGGACGGTTCGACCAAAAATGACTGTGAAAAAAATGCCATTAAACGGTTGTTTGCCACCATACGAGAGCATCACCCACGTCTAAAGTTCGTTATTCTTCTGGACAGTCTTTATGCTGACAACCCCACTGTCCAACTGATTAAGAGTTATGGCTGGCATTACATCATTGTCGCGAAAGATGGCAACCATGCCTCGCTGGTTGAAGCGATGGATGAGCTGGATAAAGAAGGAAAAGTTCACCGTGCTGAAAAAGTTAATGAAGAGACTGGAATTAAGTGGTGGTTTCGCTATGCCAATGACGTCAGGCTGAACAAGGCAAAATATGCAGAACAGGTTAATGTGCTTGATTTTGTCGAAACCGATAAAAAAGGTAAACAGCATATCTGGTGCTGGGTGACTGATATTCCGCTTAACGAAGAAACCATAGAACCCGTCATGAAAGGAGGGCGCTGCCGATGGCATATTGAGAACCAGACGTTTAACACCCTGAAAAATCAAGGCTACGATCTCGAACATAACTACGGTCACGGTGAGAAGCACTTAGCCACAAATCTGGCCTATCTGACGATGCTTGCTTTTCTCGTAGATCAAATACAGGAACTGTGCTGTCCCCAGTTTCAGGAAGCTTTAAGAACCCGCTCAAAAGGAGTCCGTATAGCATTATGGAAATGGATACAGGGCTATTTTTTGCATTGGCTGATAAAAACGTGGGAGGGGCTTTTTTACACAGTAACTCATGGTATTGAAGAGAAAAGGGTGATTCCATTCGATACATCATAACCGGCCATATCGTAGCTACGTTCAGGGGTGACATTTTTTCTTTAAAGCTCCGCTTTGTTAATTGGCGGCTCAGTTTTGATCGGCTTCATTATTTTTGCTGCCTTATTGTCAATACCAACGATCATCGACGTTCATCATGCGGGAATAGCTGAGAGTTGATATTGTTCAAGAATCAAGGTTTGATCCCGATTTTCCTACAAAACAAGTCATTATCAAGCGAGTGACTGAGGCATTTAAATAACGCTTCTTTTCCCAAGATACCCCACCACCTTCCGGGCACACTCATTTAATGATAGTTCGGAAGTATTAATCACCAATTCAGGGGCTTCCGGCTTTTCGTATGCGGAATCAATGCCAGTAAAGTGTTTAATGTCACCTTTTCTGGCTTTTTCATATAACCCCTTTGGATCACGCTGTTCACAGACATCCAGAGGTGCATCAATGAAAATCTCAATAAACCTGCCATCAGGCAACATATCCCGCACCATTCGCCGCTCTGAAGAAAAGGGAGAAATAAAAGCACTCAACACAATCAAACCTGCATCCACAAACAGGCTGGAAACCTCACCTATACGGCGAATATTCTCCACCCTGTCTTTATCACTGAAGCCAAGATCTTTATTCAACCGATGGCGAATATTATCCCCATCCAGAACATAAGTGTGATAACCGCTTTCAAATAACAACTCATCCACCGCATTAGCCACAGTAGACTTCCCTGAACCGCTCAATCCGGTAAACCATAACAGGCAGGGCTTCTGTTTCTTTTGGGAGGAACGCATTTCCTGCGTCACTTTATGTTGATGCCACACGATATTCATTAACAAAGCTCCGCTTTGTTGAATAGCTGTAAGTTATTAGCTGTAAGCTGTAAGTTAAGAGCAATCAATACTTACAGCTTAAAGCTTACGGCTTAAAGCTTTATTAAAAAGGAAAAAACAAAGGTATCAGCGCCAAAACAACAACACTGTAAACAACCGAAAGCGGCAATCCCACCCGTATAAAATCCTGCACACGGTAATTACCGGCACTGAAGACCATCAGGTTAGTCTGATAGCCAAACGGGGAAATAAAGCTGGCACTGGCACCAAAAATCAAGGCAATAATAAACGGTAATGGCTCTGCCTCCCAACGGTTAGCCATCTCCATGGCAATGGGAAAAACCAGTGCAGCTGCTGCATTATTATTAATCACCTCGGTAAATAACAGGGCCAAAAAATATACGCCAACCAGGGCACCATAAACTCCCCACTGACCAAAGACAGCGTTGACCCCACTGGCAGCAGACCCAGCCACACCCGTGGTAAGAAGCACCTGGGCAATACCAAGCGTAGCAGCCACAATAACAAGCATTTCAAAGGGAAACCGGCGGCGAATCTCAGCCAGTGTAAGAACCTTGGTAATAACCAGGCCACCTAATAAAAATGCCAAGCCTTCCATCAGTGGCAGCAGGCCAATAACCGACAGGCCAAGGGTTAGCAGGAAACTCGCCAGTACTAACACACTATGGATGGGAGACAAGGCAGGTTCCGCCTCTATCCCGTTAATAAGGTAAAAGTTTCGCTCCAGGTTAGTATGTCGGCTAAAGTCCTCACCCACCGCCAGCACCAGGCTGTCACCCGTGCGCAGGATAATATTGCTTAATGGTCCCTCCAACCGTTCACTGCCTCGACGAATGGCCACCACTGCCGCACCAAACTGGCTACGAAAATTAATATCCCGTACAGTCTTACCCACCAGTACTGACTGCTGGCTGATATAGGCTTCCGCCAGATTATTAAGCAGAGGACTACTTTCTGCATCATGGGTACCACGGAACAGCTTCAAACCGGGGAACTTCTGCAAAAGGGAAACCGCACTTGCATCACCAGAGAACAGCAGTGCATCACCGGCCAGAAGTTTCTCACCAGGAGCCACCGGACTGATCAGCTTACCATTACGAACAACCTCAACAAGAAACAACCTCCCCAGGTGGCGCAGGCCATTTTCCTCAATGCTTTTGCCAATCAGGGGAGAGTCCTCCCCTACCCGGGCTTCAACAAAATAGTTTTGCTGAACCCTGGTCTCTATCTGTCTTTTTGGTAAGAACCGATAGCCCAGCAGCACAGTCATTAAACAACCCACACCAGCCATCACCAACCCCAATGGCGTAATGGTAAAAAAGCCCAGCGCCCCATAACCTCCCTGAATAGCCAGGGAATTGACAATCATATTGGTACTGGAGCCGATCAGGGTTAGGCCACCACCAAAAATAGAAGCATAGGAAAGCGGCAGCAACACCCGCGAGGCCAAAAACTGACGGTTACGGCTTACAGTACTGATCAACGAAGCAACCACCGCCGTATTGTTCACCACCGCCGAAGCCGTACAGACCACCCCAAACAGCTGACACACCCCTCGACTATAACCACCTCGCAACAGGCGATTCCCAAGCCCTGAAACCAGGGGTGTTTTCTGCAAAGCCAGAGAAACCAGAATCAATAACACCAACGTCACCAGCGAGGGATTAACCACATTAGCCAGCGCACTTTCCAGTTCAATCAAATCAAGGGCAACAAACACCCCCAGCGCCCCCGTAAATGCCAGCACCGGCCGCACTCGCCCGGACACCAGCGCCCCGATTAACAGAGCGAGCGTAGCGAAAACGATAATTTTCATTCTTTGAAAAAAACTATAAGTTAAAAGCTGTAAGCTTTAAGTTATAAGTTTTTTACTTACAGCTTAAAGCTTACAACTTACAGCTCCTTAACCCCCCAATGGGGAAAGTATTCCCTGATCAAGGCATTCATCTTCAGCTCAAATTCCTGCATCCGCTCCGGCGTCATCTCGCTTCCAGCTTCCAGCTTCCAACTTCCAGCTTCAGCTTTACCCACCACCATCCCGGCACCCACGGTAATATTGGTCATCCGGTCGATGACAATAAAACTGCCACAGGCTGGTATCTTGTCATAAGGCTCAAAAACAATAGGCTGACTGGTACAGAGTTGGCAGACACCAATTTCATTCAGAGCCAGCTGGTGTGCCTCTTCTTTTTCCAGTGTATTGACATTGATCCGATGACAGATGTTTTCCACGCGGCCATAGACGTTTTTAGTGGCAAACTTCAAGGCATATTCACGGCCAGGCACCAACGCCTGTTCACCCATCCAGGCCATGTTAACATCCAGCACATCGCCTGTTTCCGGGAGCTGATCACTACGCACCAGCATATCACCACGGGAAATATCAATTTCATCATCCAGTGTCAGGGTGATGGCCTGACCAACAAAGGCTCTACTCTCTTCACCATCGGGAGTATAAATACCTTCTACCGTGCTCTGTTTACCCGCTGGCAATACGGTGACTGCATCACCTTTATATATTTCACCAGAGGCAATGGTTCCGCAAAATCCACGGAAGTCCGGATTAGGCCGGTTGACATACTGTACAGGGAAGCGAAAAAAATCGTAATTTTTGTCATCGGTTACAGTCACGGTTTCCAACAGTTTCATCATTGTGGCGCCGGGATACCAGGACATTTGTTCACTGCCCTCAACCACATTATCCCCACGCAGAGCAGAGATCGGCACAAAGCGGATATCATCAATATTCAATTGATCCGCAAATGCCTTATAATCGGCCTTGATCTCCCGGAACCGCTCCTGAGAATAGTCCACCAGATCCATCTTATTTACCGCCACAATCACATGGCGTATCCCCAACAGGCTGACAATAAAACTGTGACGTTTAGTCTGGGTCTGCACTCCATGACGGGCATCAATCAGAATAATAGCCAGGTCACAGTTAGAAGCCCCGGTTGCCATATTCCGCGTATACTGCTCATGCCCGGGACAGTCGGCAATGATAAACTTGCGCCTGTCGGTGGAAAAATAACGGTAGGCCACATCAATGGTAATACCCTGTTCCCGCTCCGACTGAAGACCATCAACCAGCAATGCCAGGTCAAAGGCTTCATCGGTGGTATTAAACTTTTTCGAATCCTGCTTGATCGCCCCCAGCTGATCTTCAAAAATCATTTTGGAATCATGCAGCAACCGCCCAATCAGGGTGGATTTCCCGTCGTCCACATTACCGCAGGTCAAAAACCGCAGCATATCTTTCGATTCGTGCTGTTTCAGGTAGGTGAGGATGTCTTTTTCAATAAGTTCTGACTGATTCATTTTTTTTCAGCGAAGCTGGAAAAAAGCTGTAAGTTTGAAGCTGTAAGCTGTAAGTTTTTTTTTGCTTTAACTTACAGCCTATGGCTTACCGCTTAAAACTTTCCCCGCTTATCGATTTGGATAAACTGAACAGCATGGAGGATATTTCGCGGGTATCTTGCAGCCAGCTTTTACCTGTCTGGCTTTCGATATAACCAATCTCCATGCCAATGTATATTTGGGTTCGCAGCTCTGCACAGGAACCATTGGCTATTGAAAGGAAGTGAACTTTTTCTTTACTACTGTTGCGTGCCATTCCTTCAGCGATATTACTGGGTACGGATAGCCCAGAACGGGTTATCTGGTCTCGAAACCCATAATCCCGAAGGCGTTTCAATTCTTTATACAATTGGGCTGAGAGCCGTGCAGAACGTTTCCAAACCTCTAACTTCTCAAAATTCATAAGTTGCTCTTTTTTTATCATCAAAAGAGCATAAAGATAGCAGAGGTTTTTAGAGCTATAAGTTCTAAGCTGTAAGCTGTAAGCTGTAAGCTGTAAATCTTTTTCTTACAGCTCAAGGTAATAACTTACAGCTTAAGGCTAATAACTTATAGCTTAAAGCTAATAACTTATAGCTTAAAGCTAATAACTTACAGCTTAAAGCTAATAACTTACAGCTTAAAGCTAATAACTTACAGCTTAAAGCTAATAACTTACAGCTTAAAGCTAATAACTTACAGCTTAAAGCTAATAACTTACAGCTTAAAGCTAATAACTTACAGCTTAAAGCTAATAACTTACAGCTTAAAGCTAATAACTTACAGCTTAAAGCTAATAACTTACAGCTTAAAGCTAATAACTTACAGCTTTCTAAAACGCCTCCGGCGTTTTAGAAATATCCTTCAACTTTCTTTTTCTCCATCGCCCCCGCCGAGTCATGGTCGATCACCCTGCCCTGCCGTTCAGATGTTTTAGTTAACAACATCTCCTGAATAATCTCCGGCAAAGTCGTGGCTTTGGATTCCACCGCACCGGTCAGCGGGTAACAGCCCAGGGTACGGAAACGAACCCATTTCATTTCGGGTGTTTCTCCTTCGTGCAGCGGCATACGGTCGTCGTCTACCATAATCAGGGTGCCATCACGATTCACCACCGGGCGTTCTGCTGCGTAATACAGCGGAACAATCTCGATATTTTCCTGATAGATATATTGCCAGATATCCAGCTCTGTCCAGTTAGAAAGGGGGAATACCCGAATGCTTTCATTTTTTTCTACCTTGCTATTATAAATATTCCACAACTCTGGCCGCTGCTGCTTTGGATCCCAGCGATGATTTTTATCCCGGAAAGAATAAACCCGTTCTTTGGCACGGGATTTTTCCTCATCCCGGCGAGCCCCACCAAAGGCCGCATCAAACTGGTAATTATCCAGCGCCTGTTTTAACGCCGCCGTTTTCATAATATCCGTATACCTGGCACTACCATGGTCAAAGGGGTTAATATTCTCTGCCTTACCTTCCAGATTGGTATGAACGAGTAATTCCATACCGTATTTTTCTGCTGTCCGGTTACGAAACTGAATCATCGCCTGAAATTTCCAGGTGGTATCAACATGTAATAATGGAAAAGGGGGGCGTCCCGGTGCAAATGCCTTAAGGGCCAGATGCAACATCACCGCTGAATCCTTACCAATGGAATAAAGCATTACCGGGTTTCCAAACTCGGCCACCACTTCACGGATAATATGAATACTTTCCGCCTCAAGCTGTTTGAGGTGGGTGAGGTGTTTTTTTTTGTTCATGGGGGGGCTAGGGCTAGTGATTTGTTATTAGAAATATAAACTGGGGCTGTAAGTCGTAAGCTGTAAGCTGTAAGCTGTAAGCTGTAAGTAAGTTTGTTTGCATTCAACTTAAAGCTTACCGCTTATAGCTTATAGCTTATAGCTTATAGCTTATAGCTTATAGCTTACAGCTTATAGCTTACAGCTTAAAGCTTATAGCTCAGTAGGCTTCCGCCAAACCGCCAGTGTATTAAATCCAAGTCGGCGCTTTACCATGGCTACAGCTAGCAGGTTCTGGCTGGCCAGGGCTATAGCAGTGGCTGTTGCTGCACCGGTAACCCCATATAAAGGGGTTAATACCAATGCCAGGATAATGGCCATGGGGCCACTGATAAAGACCACATTACGCAGGTCACGTTCATGGCCGCTCATGGAGAGCAAGTAGCCTACGGAACCGGTCATTACGTTGATGAACTGGCCAACAGCAAGAATACGTAGCAGGTTGGCATCACTTTTGTATTGTTCGCCGAATAGCATCATTAGCCCTTCGGGAAAGATCAGCATAAAGCCCACAATGGGCAGGGCAAACAGCACCATCAGTTTGGTGGCTTTCAGGGCGATGCGCTCCAGTTGTTCGCTTTTGCCCTGTTTATAGAGGGCCGCGAATTTGGGAGCAACCACCAGGTTGACCGCCATTAGTACAAAGCTGGTAAGCATGGCGGTGCGCTGGGCAACGGCCAGAATGGCCAGTTCTTCCGGTGGAACATAGGCAGCGGAAACCAGTTGGCCTGCCCATTGTACGCCCAGGCCCATTAGTGCTACCCACCAAAGGGGCAGGCAGCTTTGCCATAGGGTGACTGCTGGAAACTGCTCAATACCACGCCAGTGAATACCCGGTTTGCGCAGCCACCAAGTCAGGGAAATCATCATGGTGACCAGACAGGCCAAAGAGTAGAAGGCGGCTGTTGTCCGGGCTGTGGAGGCCAACCCCGTTAAAAGGGCGGCAGCCAGTAATAATGGCACCAGAATATTCAAGGTGCTGACGGATTTTATAACATCGCCTATAGCCTGCAAGGCATGAGCATTCAGGGTTAATAGAGCGAACAGGATGACCGATGGAGCCATGGCTTGCAAGGTTGAGGTTGCCCCCGGTTTTTCCAGTATATGCTCTGCCAGCCAGGGGCTGGTGAAGTAGAGCAATACACCCAGGCTACCAGCAAACAGGAAGGTCCAGAGGGTGCCGGTTTTATGGGCGGCGCTGGCTTCCTTCCAGTTTTGTTCGGCTTTGTTGCTGGCGATGAAGCGGAGTAGGCTGGTTTGAAGGCCGAGTAGGCCGGTTGTAGCCAGAACCTGGATTACGGTAAATGCCAGAAAGTAGTAACCTGCCTGTTGGGGGGGCAGGGTTCGGGCGATGATCAGGTTCAGGAGGAAGCCGCTTGCAGCTCCTAAGATCCGAATAGTGAAGGCCAGGGCGGATTGGAATAGCAATCCACCTTTTCTTCTCTGAAAAGCCCCATGGAGTTTTGAAATTACCGGGGTCATAAAGCCCACGGCAAATGTTTATGGTTCAAAGGCATCAAAGTTATGCAGCCCATTCCAATAAGCCGATTACCTTTTCCTCTTCATTAAGGGCGATTAGCCACTTAATGTGTTTATCCTTCATCAGGTTTTCTGCCTTAACCAGCAAGGCATTTTCATTAATACATACCGGATTCTCACTCATCAGGTCTTTGGCAAAAACGCCTTCCAGGGTTTTATGGCTAAGCAAATAACGTCTTAAATCACCGTCGGTAATCACACCCCGCAGCAAACCACCTTCAGTCACCAGAGCCACCCCGGTTCGGCTTTCCGTCATTGCCACAATCACTGAACTCATGGATGACTCAGGTTGAACAAAGGGAAGGTTATCGGAAACCATCATATCCCTGACTTTTGTTAATAAACGCCTACCCAGGCTACCTCCGGGATGATAATTAGCAAACTCTTCTGGCTGGAAATCACGCAGCTTCATCAGGGCTACCGCCAGAGCATCACCAATCACCAGTGCCGCCGTTGTAGAAGTCGTTGGAGCCAGGTTATGAGGACAGATTTCACTGTCCACAGACGCATCCAGCACTATATTGGCATTTCTGGCAAGGGTTGAGTCCAAACCGCCGGTAATAGCGACAATCCTGTTACCAAATCGTTTCAACGGTGGAATAAGTTTCAGCACCTCATCAGTTTCGCCACTGTAAGAGATAAGCACCACCAAGTCAGCCATATCATCATAGCGCACCATTCCCAAGTCGCCGTGATAGGCTTCCGCAGGGTGCATAAAGAAACTGCGTGTGCCTGTAGAGGCCAGGGTAGCAGCAATCTTTTTACCGATCAGGCCGGATTTTCCCATGCCTGAAATAATCACCCTACCCTTGCAGGCGTACATAAGTTCGGCAGCATGGACAAACTCGTCGCTAACCTGCTCGCTAAGGTTAGAGAGAGCATTAGCCTGTTCTGTTATGGCGGCCTTAATGGTGTTATGCAATGTCATGGTTTCCATAAGTAGCTTCTTGCTTAAGCGCTTCTGAAATTAGAGGGGGGTGGTTTGGCTAGTACATCATTTCAATGCGTTAGACTCGTTCCCAGGCTCCAGAGGGTGTCGCGAAAGTCTGAATTTTATCCGTCGTTATCCTATACAATCCCTGTACAGGATAACGGCGCTGGGTATATTTCAGGGTTTCGACACCCTCTGGACGCTGGGAACGAGAGGAAAATCCACTGTATCAGGAAAGAAAGGCTCCATGATTCTCCATTGATCATCAGTTAAGTCTGAGGGGTACATAACTTACCCTCCATGAAGCAGATATCTCTATGGACTATAGAACATTTGGATTTATTACCGATCTTGAGTTAGTACAGCTATTCCCGTGACATCAATTAAATCACTGCAACAGCAAGGCTTACAGTAAATTCCAAATGGAGTGATTTCGCACAAAATAACGTCTACTTTTGATAGGGATACTTTATCAATGGCTGTCTCTCATGGCTTATCCATTCCAAAAAAGTCGTAAGCATCTTTGTGCAAACAGTTTAATTACTACGATTTCTGAAAGTTATGAGCAAATTCCAGATGTCCGACCAAACAAGGATTCCAGAAAAATAACAATACATGATGCCTCCATGTCCGCTTTTGCCATGATGCATCTCAAGTACCCATCGCTCCTCTCGTTTGAGCGTGATAAAACAGAGCAAGAAGTAAGGCATAACCTTGAGCACCTGTATCAGATAAAAAAACGTGCTCCCTGTGATACCAGTATGCGGGAAATCCTGGATCCAATAGATCCCGTAGAGTTCAAAAAGCCTTTTAAGACATTGCTGTCTAACGTCCAAAGGGGCGGATTACTGAAGGCATTCGAATTTCACTGCGGGAACTTGAAAAATCACTACTTGCTCCCGATCGATGGAACTGGGCTATTTTACTCCTGCAATAATAAAAAACCTTGTCAGGAGTGCTGTACTAAAAATAAGGGAAAGGCCAACGAAGCTCACTACCACCAGTTAATGGCAGCATGCATTGCTCACCCGGATCAAAAAACAGTCTTGCCATTGGCACCGGAAGCCATAGTTTGCCAGGACGGTTCGACCAAAAATGACTGTGAAAAAAATGCCATTAAACGGTTGTTTGCCACCATACGAGAGCATCACCCACGTCTAAAGTTCGTTATTCTTCTGGACAGTCTTTATGCTGACAACCCCACTGTCCAACTGATTAAGAGTTATGGCTGGCATTACATCATTGTCGCGAAAGATGGCAACCATGCCTCGCTGGTTGAAGCGATGGATGAGCTGGATAAAGAAGGAAAAGTTCACCGTGCTGAAAAAGTTAATGAAGAGACTGGAATTAAGTGGTGGTTTCGCTATGCCAATGACGTCAGGCTGAACAAGGCAAAATATGCAGAACAGGTTAATGTGCTTGATTTTGTCGAAACCGATAAAAAAGGTAAACAGCATATCTGGTGCTGGGTGACTGATATTCCGCTTAACGAAGAAACCATAGAACCCGTCATGAAAGGAGGGCGCTGCCGATGGCATATTGAGAACCAGACGTTTAACACCCTGAAAAATCAAGGCTACGATCTCGAACATAACTACGGTCACGGTGAGAAGCACTTAGCCACAAATCTGGCCTATCTGACGATGCTTGCTTTTCTCGTAGATCAAATACAGGAACTGTGCTGTCCCCAGTTTCAGGAAGCTTTAAGAACCCGCTCAAAAGGAGTCCGTATAGCATTATGGAAATGGATACAGGGCTATTTTTTGCATTGGCTGATAAAAACGTGGGAGGGGCTTTTTTACACAGTAACTCATGGTATTGAAGAGAAAAGGGTGATTCCATTCGATACATCATAACCGGCCATATCGTAGCTACGTTCAGGGGTGACATTTTTTCTTTAAAGCTCCGCTTTGTTAATTGGCGGCTCAGTTTTGATCGGCTTCATTATTTTTGCTGCCTTATTGTCAATACCAACGATCATCGACGTTCATCATGCGGGAATAGCTGGAGTTAGTAGCCTAACACTTTTAAAACAGCCCCTAAATATTCCTTATTATTTTAGTTTTTTCCTAATAGTTTCTCGTATATCTTTGAAGAATACTTTAAGTATATACAAATCATCAACAAGATACCTTTTAAATAATCTTTTAGGGTTTTGAATGAGCCTATACAACCACTCTAAAGATAATTCCTGAATCCATATTGGCGCTCTTTTTTCTTCTCCAGATAAAAATAGAAGAGATGCTCCAACACAGAAGCAGTAGCCTTTTATATTTAATCTTCTCTTAATAGTAAATGCTAATATCTCTTGTTGAGGTGAGCCAACACAAATAAAAAGATAGTCAGAAATATTTTTTTTAACAAAGTCTAAACACCTATCCACTTCATAATCATCTTTAATAAAACCCATTGGTGGATTATAATGATACAGTTTTCTTATTTGGTATTTCTCTTGAACTTTTTTAATAATCTTTTCATTACATCCCAATACTGTAACTGTATCACTTTGCTTTAAATTACGTATTATTTTTTTCGTCAAATCACTTCCAGAAATCAAGTCAATATCGATTCTGCGTGCTAACCTGATATAAGATCTTAGTATTCTACTATCACAAACAGTAATATCAGCTGTCTTGTAAATTGACAAAAAATGGTGATCTCTGTAGCACCTAACTATATGATCTACATTTGGGGTTACCACTATTTGTAAAGAACAGATATTTCTATTAACGATCTTTTTATATAAATCTTCGAATAAGATTACATCAAAAAACAAATTAAAAATATTAAGCTTTTTCATACTCAAAATCAATTGATCATTTTAAAAACAGACAATAAATTTTTGCAGTATATTTGAAAGTTATTTTTCGCAGATTTACACAAAGCATTTTCGGAATAAAATTTCAAGTCTTTCGCTATTTTATCCACTTTTTCTTCAACCAAGGCATAACTATAATAGGGCAATAACTCGCCATCTTTTCCAGTAGTAATAATTTCTGGTATCCCCTGAATTTCTAATGAGACAATGGGTAAGGCATTACTAAAAGCCTCTCTAAAAACTGTAGGGTAAGCATCCTTGTTAGGAAAGTGTATCAATATATCATTTTCATAGTACAATTTTAATATATCTTCATTTTCCATCCAGCCATGGTATGTCACATTTTTATTTTTAACACATAACAACTGAATTTGATCTCTAAAATCACCATCACCTATAATAGATATGCAATAGTTTTTATTTTTGCTTCTTTTTATAAAATCAATAAGATTTAAAACCCCTTTTTCTTCAGACAACCTGCCAACATACAATAATCTTATTATTGAATTTGATCTAAAAGATGCTTTTCTCAGAGGTAATATATTTATAGCATCAGGATATGGAGTGTTTATAACAAAAGATTTATTACAACTTTTAAATTTTTCTTTTAAGTAATTTGTTTCTGAAATGAAGTATATATTTTTTCTTTGTGAAAGAAACTTATTAATACATACTACCACTACTCCTTTTATTTTATTCTTAAAACCCTTTGGATAGTTATTATCTATAGAGTCAATAATATAAATGATTTTTTTAGCTTGGAATATAGTTGAAACATAAACACACAAACATAAAAAAGCTTGATTAACTATGAATCTATTTCCAGAGAATAAAACAATAGAAATAATTAGCTTTATATAACTGGTCATACTTTTATAATTTTCAAAAATCACTTGATACTTCAAATTGGATAACTCCATGACAGATTTTATGTTATAAAAGTTTTTTCTCCCTCCGTCAGGCTGTTTATCAATCCTAATAAGCAAATAGCTATGAGATAAGTTGTTTTTTGTAACCACCACTTATACTCTCCATAGAAAAAATCAAAATTACAACCAAAAGAACCAAGGATGTTGATTTAAAAAAGTTATCAAAAAAACATGCCGTCAAGTAACACAACAACAATCCTTTTGAAGGAATACTTAGATTTTTAGATACATATAATAAAAAGCAAAGAATAAAGGTCAAACCTAACAACCCACATTCAAATAATACTTTTAACCATTCATTATGAGGAGCCAAAACTGTAAATAATGTATTATGAGCCTGTCTGAAAAATATATCTGAGTAACCCACTCCCTCTCCTATGACATAGTTATTAATGTTTCTTAAATAATAAGACCAATTCAAAAAACGCCATTGCACTGAATTTTCAGCATAGCCTACGTTTGCAACCAAATCAGTTTCTAAAATAAATTCCATTCTATTTCTAAATACGTCACTGATCAGATAGAGTAAATAAATAATAATTAATGAGACTAAAACACCAAAAATCATCTTCAATAGTCTAGACCTCTGATTATCGTACACATAAACAAAACCAAAAAAAACAAAACCTGCAATAATAGAAGAAAAATTTAATATTCTTAAAAATACAACTAACCCCAACAAAAAAAACAATACAAACTTTAGTTTTGATATAGCATTGTATTTATATAATATAAAAAATGCACACAAAGTAAGAATTACATGCATACCATACGGGTTAGGATGTGAATATGTACCATTCAATCTAGGAACACCTTCTATTATCCGATAATTACCAAAAATTATATTAAATAAGCCAATCAGAACAATTATAAAGTTGATCAAATATAAAACATTTGTAGTAGCTTCAAAAAACCCCCTGTTTGCTAGCAACGACAACATACCTACTAACACGATCAAGAATAATATTCTTAATAGCTCTTTTACTTCCAAAGTATTACCTATGCTGATTTGAAAAACCAGCAAGATCGCCATCATTAATAAAAAAACAAACGAAGACTTAATCTCTTTTTTGTATATTGGCTTGTTATATGAGTATACAGCGTATATTGTGATACCAAGTAGAATAAAGTTTACAATAACATTTATTCCTGATACATTAATTGAATCAGTAGTGAACCTTAGAAAAACAATAATGAAAATCAGAAGTGTTAAAACGGGATTTATTTTATTTGCTTGGTGCAAATAAGAATACCTAAGCATAATTATATAAAACATCTCCAATAAGTTTAATCAATCTATCAAGACGTTCTTTTTCGCCTTTCTTAATAATAACAGTAACCTTTTTGCTATTATAAAAAATTTTCTTTACCAGAATGATAGATGATATGCCTGCCATAATTTCTTTATCTTTAATAATAAATTCATATGGAATATCTAGCCTACCGGTTGATTTATGGCTTCTTGGATGAAATATTAAATCCGCATCCATATTGGCTGCTGTATTTTCACCCGATTTTAATGACTGCTCATAAGATAAAAAAAATAACTTTTCTTTGGTTGATGAATAATTCGAGCTTATTTTGTGTATATACTTTTCAGCCTCATCGAAATCAACATACTCCCTTAATCCAACAACTGTAATATTTGGATATTTACATTTATACTTATTCAACAGCGTTATAAATGTTGCATTGATATTTTTTGGGATTTTTAAATTATTACCATGACCAGTATTCAGGCCATATATTCTAAATAAAGAAAGTATACCATTGATAATAGACTTGAGCCAATTTGAAATTTTTTTCTCTTTCTCCGACTGCAAGCCATAGTTAACTAACCCATCATCCATTATATACAGACTTACATACTTATATTTATTATAAATTATTGAGGCTATGGAATGATTTTGATTTCCTATGTAAAGACTAACCTCCTTTTTATTTCTTTTTACTAGCAACAGGTCAATTAAAAATTGATAATATCTATCTCTGAAATTAACAAATAAAAGTTTCCCTTGTAATATTTTTTTAAAATCAATGCTTTTTTTTAAACGAAAATCAATAATAAAAATATTATTGCTACGATTAATCGAAATTAGACTTACTTGAAATGCATGCAATGAAGTTGATATTATATATATGTTATTTTTATTTATCATCAAACTTATATCCAAGTAACTCAACATCACGCCCATACAACTTTGCGATTTTATCTTTAGTTGTTTTTGAATAATAGTCTTTATAAGCTTTGCGTTTACTTTTATTAATATTTTCCAAGCTTCTATACCCCCCCAGTTTCTCTGATAATATCTTAAAGTCGCAATTCAGTGTTTCAAATCTACCTAGAAAATCAACTTTTAGGTTATCATTTGTATCAAAGATGAAGTTAGATTGGGGTACAAAATGATTCCATGTAAGTATATTTTCTTCTGTTAGCCAGCTATTTATAAATGATTCAAATGATGTGTATTTTGCTAGATTTTTTTCAGACCAAGCTTTATCACTCTCATTTCTACCTCCTGATTTTAAATATTCATATGCTGAAACTACTCTATCCCATGGATTTCTTACAAAAGCGAATTTATAATACTTAGAAAATTTTTTTTTATCGTATGCCTCATATTCATCCCATCGCAAATGACCTGTATGAGTGAAATTAAACAATGTTTTTTGCAAGCTTGTTCCTGCTGTTTTTGGTATATGTACAAAAATACACTCCAGTTTATCATTGTAATCATGGAATACAACTTGACCTCTTAGCTTTTCATTTACTCTCACCTTGATAAATGTTGGAACATATGTTCGGTATATCTTTTTTAAAAAAATCATTATAAATTTTCTATAAACATGAGTAATTAACAGAATTAACAGCAGCAAAACTGGGGTCACAAAACTGAAAACTGGGGTCATATATAGTCCGCCCCGCAGCAAAACTGGGGTCAAGTCTTGAAACTTGAATTTATTGAAGACACAAGGCTGCTCTTAAAATGTGTTTTTCTCACCAGCCTTTTCCATAGCTTTATCAATCAAGGCAGGGTGATACCAGTACCCGTGTTGCTTTAATATTTTCAAAGAGGGCCGGTATCCATACTTTTTGTGCCATCGCTACCAGTTCTGGTATGAGTTCCACTAACGCAAGCGCAATTAATGGGCTGCTGTCTGCAATGATAATGGGTTCCCTAAATCTGCCCATTTCACTCACCAAGATTATCCAGCTCCTGATCCAAATCTTCTGGTTGGTAATCGACTAACGGTATACCGAGATGACCCAGTTTTTCTATGAAGGTTTCCAGGGGCAACTGGGCAAGCCTTGCAGCCTTACCAGACGTTATGATTCCCTGGCTGAAAAGATGTACAGCCATGCAAAGGTTTATGTTTTCGTTAATCAGAGTCTCATTGAAAGGCACTCCAACCATGAGCGGGCGATCCCGCTTGGTCAGCAAAGCCAATTGCCCCGCTTCTGCAAGGCGGGTGAGTTCTCCGGAACGTTCACGCAAGTCACGTATGCCAAATGTTTCCATATTATGCCTCCTGCCATTGATTTAAAAAACGTGTATACAGAAGATAGCACATAAAAGAGATTCGAGGGCAAGTCTTGAATCTTGACAACCAACCCCACCTTTAACTCACATTTTACGCAATCTGATTAACTGACTTGTTTCAACTGTTCTGATAATTGAGGCACTTTACGAGTAATAACATCCCATAAAATATCAGGGTCAACCTTGAAGTAGGCGTGAAGACCGGGGTCGCGTGAAGACCGGGGTCGGGTCTTGAATTTTGACAACAAACCCCTCCTTGGAAAAACGGGGCAAGCTTCTCATCGTTCATCATTGCCTAGTCGCCATCAAGCAAACACCCCATCACCAAGATTAATAATGGCATCAAAGTAGCCTTCTTCCATAACGCTGTCAGCGACGGTGTTTGCATGTATTAGTACAGGGTGGAAAGAAACGCCTTTTGCCTTGGGTAGCCGGGCTATTCTAGTGTCAACTTCCTCAATGACTGATCTGCCAATCTCACCGGCATGTAGCTTGCATTCACACACATAAACCCTGTTTCTGACGTGTATCAACAGGTCAACCTGACATCCCTTTCGCCTTGTTGTTTGTGTCTGGATATAGGGGCCAGCAAAAGCCACATCTCTTGTTTCAATGTTTAACCTGGCCAGTATGAAGGCAAGATTGTTGTGAACCAGGTTTTCAAACTGCAAGCCCAGCACAGATGTCAGATTCCGCGCAGGATGCGGGGTCAAGTCTTGAATCTTGACAACCAACCCCACCTTTAACTCACATTTTACCCAATCTGATTAACTGACTTGTTTCAACTGTTCTGATAATTGAGGCACTTTACGGGTAATAACATCCCATAAAATATCAGGGTCAACCTTGAAGTAGGCATGGGTGACAAAATTACGAAACTCCCTTATGCCTCTCCAATCAATGTCCGGGTGCTTGTTTTTTACATCAACAGGGAGGTGCTTCACCGCTTCCCCAAGGATTTCAAGGTTGCGAAGCGTAGCATCATATCTCAGTCGATTGCACAGAAATGTTTTCTGATCAAGCCCTGCTGTATACTCCATAACCCTCTGCGCACTTTCTTGCATATCTTCCAGATACAGCTTCCAGTTACGCAACATGAATCAGATCCTCTTCGATATATGACCGAATTCTATCATCCAAGGCGGCTTCTGTTACCAGATCAATTTTTGTTTGAAACACATCCTCAAGGTAAAACTTCAAATTCATATAGCTATCATAGGTGGGCTTACCGGTAAAGCTAACGAGTATATCAATATCGCTTCCGGTAGCCGCTTCATTTCTAGCTACCGATCCAAAAACCCCCAACGCTTGAACCTGATACTCTTGCTTTAATTCAGAGAGAATGCTCCGGAGTTTGCAAATAACCTCATCTCGCATCATTAGGCTTACCCGGCATACTTTTTTAGTGTTGAGTCACCCTAGCACAGGTGAGAAGCAAAGCGAAGCAAGGCCAGAACCAAGTCTTTCATCGTGCATAAAATTGCCAGAAAACCAGAGGCTTATTTTTCATTTAAATTCATCATTATCGTTACAATTGCACCGACCCAAACATTAGTTACACCATTTGAACAGACGGGTAGTGCATAATAAATTCTTCAGGTGTTACCACAGGGAGTTCAGCCTTGGTAAAATCCTTCGTATTTCGGGTAATGATGACTTCAGCGTTTACAGAACGGGCGGCTGTATATTGGACACTGTCCTCATAGTCACGAAAACCCATAGTCTGTGCCTGCATCAGTACAGTCTGGTTGACAGCTGCTATCTCGTACAGTTGCAATAATGTTTTGATAACTTCTTCCCCAGCTTGCTTTCCACAGGCTTTGCTAATCAGATAATGGATGGTGGTAATAGATGTGGCACATAAAACCCCCGTTATTTTGCTGAGTTCAACTTGCGCCATGATAACGGCAGATGCCTCTGAAAGCCTGGGCCGATCGAGCAATACATCCATAACCACATTGATATCCAGAAGCGCTTTCACAGGTATTTATCCTCAAGATGCTGCTTATAATCCTGTTCGCAGTCAGAGGCGTCCTTGAGTAACCCCCTCAGTTTTCTGGTCAAAGGAGGCAGGCTCCCGGAATGATAGGCTTCCTTCGTTAATGCCTCAAAGTAATCGGCTACCAGTTGCGATAGTGATTTGCCATGGTGGGCTGCGTACTGCTTGGCATGGTCAATCAGCTCAGGCTGCATTCTTAAGGTCAATTTTTGCATGGAACGATACCGTGACGTACTTTATTAACTAAATATACGTCATGCTTATCTGACGTCAAGAGAGAAACATAAAGAAGACCGTAAAGAAGACCGGGGTCGGGTCTTGAATTTTGACAACAAACCCCTCCTTGGAAAAACGGGGCAAGCTTCTCATCGTTCATCATTGCCTGGTCGCCATCAAGCAAACACCCCATCACCAAGATTAATAATGGCATCAAAGTAGTCTTCTTCCATAACGCTGTCAGCGACGGTGTTTGCATGTATTAGTACAGGGTGGAAAGAAACGCCTTTTGCCTTGGGTAGCCGGGCTATTCTAGTGTCAACTTCCTCAATGACTGATCTGCCAATCTCACCGGCATGTAGCTTGCATTCACACACATAAACCCTGTTTCTGACGTGTATCAACAGGTCAACCTGACATCCCTTTCGCCTTGTTGTTTGTGTCTGGATATAGGGGCCAGCAAAAGCCACATCTCTTGTTTCAATGTTTAACCTGGCCAGTATGAAGGCAAGATTGTTGTGAACCAGGTTTTCAAACTGCAAGCCCAGCACAGATGTCAGATTCCGGGGAGGGGCAGGCTGGACAAGGCCTTTGCCTCTGGTTTTTGCGATGGCCCTGAAATAGAAAGCCGTGTAGTTGTCGCTAAGCCTGAGAACATATTTCTTTCCCACCTTTCGCGACGAGATATCCCAGGTATGCTGTCGCCTGAGGAAGCCTACCTCTTCAAGCACCTCTATCGCTTGAGTGTAACGGCCTGAATAGGTCAGACCCATCTTTGCCGACAGGTCTTTTGCCGTTAACAGTTCTCTTGAGTCACCGATGGCTTCCAGAATGTTTCGATAGAACTTGTTCTCTCTGGAGAATAGGTCGTAAAACATTTTTTCGAACTCATCGTGCAGAAAACCGCTTTTATCAAAAGCCAGCCTGGAAAGATTGGCTTCTGCTGTCTGGGTAAGATCCAGTTCTTCAAGATACCGTGGAACAGCACCGACGGCACTGAGCATTTTAATAAGATCAATGGTGGGTGTTTTCCTGATCCTTGCACCAAAAAACACTGGTAAGTCATTCAGTGCCAACTCCTTCAGGGTGATGGCGACGGAAATTCGACCCACAAAGCCTTTGTTCATCAGGATATTGTCTTCTATCCATGATGATAGTGAACCCGACAGAATCACCATAAACGCTTTCTTCCGGGTGAACTGGTTTTCCCAAAGCTCAAAGAACATGGACATGAATGCCGCGGACTTTGTCGCCAGCCAATTCACTTCATCAATCGCTAAAATGGTGTTTTTTTCAATGCACAGGTCACCCATAAATGAAAAAAGTTCCCGCCACGATGCATGGGGTGGCATGTAGGGCAGACCAAACTCCGATTTGACTTGTTCGGCATATTGACGGCGCTCATCGACATCACTCATTTTTTCTGCCGGGGGCGTCGAAGTGAGGTACCGCAAGACGATATTCTTGCCAAAATTTGGTAGTTCTTTAATCAGCCGGGTTTTGCCAATTCGCCTGCGTCCCCGAATAACATTGAGAGTACCTTTTGTTCGGCTAAAGCTCTCAATCACCTGTTTTATCTCTTTTTTTCTTCCTGCAAACATAGCATGCCAGCTTCTTTTTACTATACATACTTTCAATATTAGCAGGTTTTATGTATAGCAGGTAACAAGCTTCATACTATACATATTTTTGATTATGGTAGATTTTATGTATAGGTGAAAATCGGAAAACTGGGGTCATATATAGTCCGCCCCGCGATGCAAGGAAAAGTTTTCACAATGACAGTTAAAGAGTAATGCTTCCATATATCCGGCCTTGGGGTGAGGTCACAATCGCCTCTGGCCCTGATGGAATCCGCTCACTCCCACCTCATCAAGTCTTCGGCCTCTATGGGCCCTGACCCCGAACAGGTTCAAGGGAGTGCAGGTCTTACCTTTTATGCCATCATTTGAACTTTATCCACGCAACTCGTTGCAGATTTACATCATCAATCGTTTTGGCTTTCTTACCTAACGATAAATGGTTACTTGTTTGCTCTCAGCATTTTTCATGCTGCGGCCTTGTACGGCTCTTTTTTGCTTAACACAGCCCAGGCTATACGGGCATTTTTATTGGCAACAGCGACCGCTGATATATTTTTACCCCGACGCTTATCCAGGGCGCTTATCCACTGATTGCGGCGGTCATCATGTTTGTCAGCAACCCAAAAACCGGGGGCAGGTCTTTCATCGTGCACTTCAGGCCTAATGACCTACTTTTCTAATTTCTGAATAAATATAAAAGTGGCACCAATGAATAAGAAACAACGTGAAAGAATGGCTATGCTTAGCTGCGATCTTGTGAAGCTTCCTTTGGGTGGGGCTGCTTTATACCCAGTTTTTCAGGAAAACATGATTGCTGCTATTGTCTTCTTTGGTCTGGCCACCTCATTGGCCCTTGTCTATCTAGCTTTGCTTCTGGAGTCTGACCATGATTGAGATGAACGCTTTCGCCTGGACTCTGGCTATTTTCTTTACCACTGTCTGTGCATTGGTGATCTGGGTTAAGTACCTGAACCATAAGGATCATAAAAAATAGCCGGTAGTGTCAGGCCTTTCATAGTGCTGCCGATGGTTTTATGGGTTGCCCTGAATAGTCGTCGTTTAACACTCGTTAACATATCTTTGGCTATTGTCTCCTTTGGGCAGGCCATTAAAAGTCGGAGGAAACGAGGAACCTTTCAACACCTGGCTGAACTGTCAGCTCCAGTCAGTACGGCTCAATGCCATGCTCGTTTTGCACCATGAGTTTCAGCAATTTGGGGTGAACAAAGAGTTTTTCCTTTCCGGCTGGCTGCTCTTCAAGAACGCCGATACTGCACAATTGTTTTAAATAGAGCGAAGCAGTTTGTCGTTTAACAATACCCCGCTGAACGAGGCTGTCTATACGACAGTAAGGCTGGGCAAACAGGGTTTGCAGCAGCTCATAGCTGTATATTTTCGGTAATTGTGTCTGGATGTGCCGTTGTGTATCCTCCATAAGCAGACGAATGCCTTCTATTTTTTGTGTCGTCCAGTGGGCAGTATCTTCAATCCCCTTGAGCATGTAGAGCAGCCAGTTTTCCCAATTCTGTTCCTGAGTGACCTCGGATAGCAAACGGTAATAGTCCGGCTTGTTACGGATGATATGCCGGCTCAGGTATAAAATGGGCAAGCTGAGAAGCTTTTGCTCAATCAGGTACAGGATGTTAATGATACGCCCCGTTCGGCCATTTCCATCTATAAATGGATGAATGGCCTCAAATTGATAGTGGGCAATGGCCATCTTTACCAGTGGATCGGTTTGATCGTCTGCGTGCAGATATGCTTCCCAGTTGCCAAGCAGGTCTCGAATTACGTTTTCCCCAACCGGAGGGGTGTAAACAACCTCTCCCGTTATTGGGTTGCTAAGCACTGTTCCGGGAATTTTACGAATCAGCATGTCCTGATTTTTTTAACTCCGCAAGGGCCGCTCTCGCAGTAATACAGGCTTTGAGCACCGGACGGCTTTCCACATCCTCTTCAGGGGGTAACGGGGGAAGCCGGTTATAAGGCTGATCCGATTGCCAGGACATGTTTAGAAAACCCCAATTTATCGACATAAGCTCAGTATATGTCGATCCCATCAACATATCCTGCTTTCATATCGATAAAATTATCTTTTATCGACATTAGCCGCTATGTAGGTCGATGCCATCAGCCTACCCATGCCTTCATGTCGACGAAACTTGATTTTATCACCATGAATCAATGTATGGCCCGAAGAGTCCTCGGCAACTGCTCCTGCGTTTTCTGTATTCGAACCATCCGTAGTCTTCGACGCTGGGAACGAGGTACTTTCTTGTATGAATGGCAGCCATTAGTTAAGGGCAATTGACACTATTCTTTCAATACCCTTGTGCTTTCTGAATTAATGCTCAATCCAGTTTTCAACAATCAAGCCAGGCACTCTCTGAAACTCTCTTACATTATCCGTGACAATGATCAGTCCCTTACTACGTGCATGTCCAGCAATCAGGTTATCAAAAGGCCCTATTTGTTGTCCTTTATGGAGCCTGTTGCGAATATCAGCACTATGGTGGGCGGCAGGCTCGTCAAAATCCAATATTTTCAAGCCCGACAAAAGGCAATCAACCTGGTACTGTTTATCGAGCCTTCTGCTCTGTTCTCCTTTTTCAATACCGTATTGGAGTTCTTCTATCGTGATCATCGATACCGCCATTTCACCGGCATGTATGATGAACTTCTGGTGAACTGAAGGTTGTTTTTTCTTGAGTACAGCGATGCATATATTCGTATCAAGCAGGTATTTGAGCATCAGAACCCCTTTCTTTCCTGGTGCTCGGGCTGTTCCCTATCCGGGAAGTCATCCCCCAGAGGTGGAAGCGCGAAAAAGTAATCCCAGTGATGTTGAGCCGGTGTCAGTATGATCGCCTCCCCCTGTCGGCGGGCAATAACACGCTTTACGTCCTCAGGGAATGCTAACTCCTTGGGGATGCGCACTGCCTGAGTTTTATTATTCATGAATACGGTTGTTTCCATTGGGGCAAACCTGTATATATATACTGTATATACAGGTTAGCCCCAATATCTACTGGAATCAAGAGAAAAGCAGGGTTAAGCTCGCAAAAGGCCGAAAAATACTGTGCCAAAAACCAGGGTAAGACCTTGAAAAACCGGGAAGTTATTTCGGGACTATTCCTATGGCTATACGACAACTCAATGATGTTTATAGATGACTGAACTCATCGAGCTTTGATGCTTTTCGGTCAAAGGTCCAAGTGGTCTTGCATTGCTTTAGGGCGTTGTGATGACCAATCATTGCGTCGGCAAAGTCATAACCTCTGGCGTAATCATCAATGGCGTTTAAGACAGCCTGTCGATCATCCGTCATAATACAATGCAGGCATAGAAGATCCCGAAGCTTCTTACATTGCTGGTCGGCTTTGACTTTGTAGAAGTGGCTGAGCACCCAAACGGTTTCAACCAGTACGATTGGGCTGAGATAAATTTTTGGCAATGCTTTCAACAAGGCTAACGCTTGCTGATATTGTTCAAGATCGTCTCTAACGAGATAACGAACAAGCACATTAGTATCAATTCCGTCCATTATCATCTGTCTCATCATCTTGCCAAGAGACGGCCGAACCTGTTTTGATGGCTTCTTCCATATCGTCTAATGTTGCTTGTTGACCATTCGTGTTGTTGGCAAGGCACCCTGCCAGGGCTTCAATGTCATTGTTCATGGGGACAAGAGTAATGACGCCCTCTTTTTCTTCGAATAAGACTTTGTCACCCGGATGTATTTGGAATTTCTGTCTCAGGGCGTTGGGTATGGTTACCTGCCCTTTGCTGGTCACTGAGCTGGTAGACATGGCTGATTTCTCGTAAAAAGAAAGTAGTATTACTTAAGGTAATACCCCTTATCCGCTCTGTCAAAAAAACCGAAAAACCGGGGTCAAAAACCGCAATTTTTGCATGGAACCATACCGTGTGATCTGATCCACCTCTAAAAGTGATTTTACTCACTTAGCGAGGTGTCAAAAAGTAGTGCCTCAGATCAGTGGTTTACCAAGATTTAATTATAATCGCTTTGTACTGACAATACTCAATAGGCCAATAAATGAAAGTATTTTTTTGCAGTTTATTCATAACCATTTTCTGTAATATATGTGAAGCTACAATCCAAAAAATAGATAATTATAATTTTCGATATGAGTCGTTTTCACTATTTGGTCATTTGACAATAAAACAGGATATAAATTTATCCAGATTTATCAATCTGGAAATACTAACAAAAAGAATTACGTGTCTAGAAAAAACAGGTGAAAAACTAGGTATAGAAGAAGGTGGAGTATTTTCCATGACTCACAACATTGTAAAAATTGAAGTACTCCATGTTACTACAAATAAGAATATTGAAAAAATAGCTTTTATAGCAACCACTAATGCAGGTGATCATTTTATCTCATATGATTTAGAATACGATTGTTATGAAGTAAAATTAAATTATGATAGCACATTCAACTCGGTATATAGAAATGGTAATAAAGCATCAGTTAGAGTTAACTTAAAGGTTCAACCTGACATGATCAATAATCAAGAAATCTCTTGTCCATATTTCAAGGGCAGGTTTTCAGTGACCGAAATACATCACTTTTAACTTCCCTAGATGAGTTATTATGCGGGTCGAGAAATTCACTTCCTGTGATATGGAACCTGTACTCTCCTTGTATAGGATGACAATAGATAAGGTTCAGGCTTTCACAAATATCTCCCGACATTTTTTTAAATTCAGGCACGCTACCGCCCTTCAACTTTGGTGCTTGTTGAATAACCTTTTTAAAGTCGTAATGGTTTTAAATCTATTTTTTATTCACCACAGAGACACGGAAATTAATTTTTTATTTTATATTCAAAAACTCCGTGCCTTTGTGCCTCCGTGGTTACTCCAAAGGCTTTAAACTTCTTCCGTCACTTGTGCTTTTATTTTTCTGGCGCCCGCCTTTCTTTTTTCAGGCTGCTCTTCACTGTATCCGTGATAATCGTAATAGCCGTAATAGCCTTCTTCCGGTTTCCGTTTATTGGTATTGACCTTATTAAGCACCACACCGGAAAGCGGTGCCCCGTTTTGTAATAATCGCCCAGTGGCGTGACTGATGGCAGATTGTGTTGCCCGTCCTGATTCCACCACATAAACAACGGCGTCACAGTGCCGGGTAATCATTAAGGTGTCACTAATCCCTGTCATGGGTGGGCAGTCAATAACCACCACATCGAATTTTTCAGCCAGGCTATCTAACAGTTTTTCAAAACGGCCCTCTGAAAAGAGTTGAGTGGGATCAGGTGGAATCAGGCCTGCGGGAATAACTTTGATACCATCGCGGGTTTGCAGGCTTTCGCTTAACTGGGCATGTCCAGAAAGAATATTGGCAAGACCGGCACTTCCTCCCTTAATGTCGAAGTTCCTGGCCACCGTTGGACGACGCAGGTCTCCGTCAACAATGACAGTACTGGAGAGCTGCCCCAGTGCCAGGGCAATATTGGCGGCCGTGGATGACTTCCCCTCCCCCGGAACAGTGGAAGTCACCGCAATAATTTTCTTTTTATGGGCGATGGTGGTCAGGCTTAAACTGGTTCGAATGGTTCTGACAGATTCCACAAAAGCCCTTTGCTCTTTATCCAGAAACAACCGCCCCAAGCCTTTTTTATAGACTTTCACAGGCAGTGCCGGCAGCAAACCAAGAACCGGAAGATTTAATTTATCTTCAACATCCTTTGCCGTTCTGATGGTGTTATTCAGCATTTCAAGCAGATAAGCCATGCCACAGGCCATCAGCAAGCTTAATAAAGCAGCAATGCCGGTAATCAGGGATTTTTTAGGTTTCACCGGATCTTCAGCGGGATAGGCAAAATCAACAATACGGGCATTGGCCGCCTGTAAATCCGAGGTGGCACTGGTCTCCTGAATACGCTTGAAAAAAGCGTCGTACAAATCCTTATTGGTTCTCACTTCCCGCTCCAGTGCCTGTAGCCGGAACTGCTTGCTGTTAATGGACTGAACCCGGCTGCGGGCATCGCCAACGGCATTTTGCAGGGACTGCTCGTTGGCTTTGGCCACCTCATATTCTTTTTCTACCCCACTGACGATTTGCTGCACCCGTAAGCCGATATTGCTTTCAATGCTGTCCAGCTCGGTGTTGGCGGCAATCATTTTCGGGTGCAAGGTTCCATACCGACGCCCTAATTCACGCACTTTCTGCTCTGCCTCGGCCTGGTTCTCTTTTAATTTTTGAATCAGGGGGTGTGCCAACACTGCGGGCAATGACTGGTAATCATCAATATCTTGCGCTTTGCTATTTTGAATCTGCCGGTAAATATTTTCTGTCAGTGCCAACTTACGACGCACTTCTACCAGGGATTCAGTGAGGGCTTTCAGCTCATTGTTTGAAAGCGTCAGGACACCAGCAATATCCACCAGGTCTTCCTCTAACCGGAAATCATGGAGCAGGCCTTCGGCCATTTTCAGTTTTTCAGATAACCCTGCAAGGCGCTCCTGCATCCAGCTGGTTGCATTGGTGGTTAGTGACAGCTTGGCCTCCAGCCAGGACTCAATATAAGCCTCACCCATGGCATTGGCGGCTTTGGCAGCTAAAACCGGATTTTCCGAAATAACATGAATCTTAACAATTTGAGTTTTTCTTACCGGTTCAATACTGACACTTTCCTGGAAGCGATCAACAGTACGACTGAGAATCTGCGCCTCTGTCACCGCCTGTTCCGGCAGTTCAAAGCCCAGTAATGAGCGCCAGTTCAAAAATACCGAATACCAGCCTTTTTCTTTTAGCTCACTATTAAATTCCGGTTCATTGACTAAATTCAGGTTATTAACCACTTTTTCAAGCAGCGCCCTGGACTTCAAAACTTCATGCTGGGTATTGAGATAACTGTCTCCGGTATTGTCGATTCCATAGACTTCTTCAATAGAAACCACTTTTGCCTGTTCTTTTTCAATTAACAGTACAGCTGTTGCCTGGTATTTGGGTGTCAGGCTAAAGACAACCAGTACCGTTAACAAGGTGGCCGCCAGAGTAAACCCGAAAATAGCCCATTTATGATGCCATAAGGTCTGGAACAGTTCCCGAAGGTCAATAATATCTTCATCCATTGAAGCCTTAGGCTCGGCGGATGGTATTACATTGTTGTTAACAGGCTGATTCATTGTTTTTATTTCACTGCCAGAAAACTGAATATCCCATTAGAAAAAACTTTCTTTTACGTTGATGATATCCCCAGGGAGGATTGAACCATCCAACGTGATTGATCGTTCTTCGGATCTTCCGCTTTTTCCCTGCCGGGTTACCAAAACATCCTTTTTATTGGCTCGTTTACTGAACCCGCCAGAAAGGGCAATGGCTTTTTCAAGGGTAAGACCTGGTTCAAATGAAAACCCCCCGGGTTTATTCACTTCTCCCCGAACAAAGAATTTCCGATACTCTTTAATGGTGACATTAACTCTGGGGTTAATCAGGTATCCTCCCTTAAGCCCCTGTTTGATAAGTTTTTCCAACTCTCCAACAGTTCGTCCCCTGACCTGAATTTCACCAAGAAAAGGATAGGATATGGTACCGGCATCGGTAAGACGTGCTTCAATACTCAGATCTTCCTCATCAAAAACATTAATACTGATCATGTCCCCGGCATTCAATAAATACCGGGATGAGGTCAGACCCGTTTGCCCTTGCGTGATTGCAGGGAGAAATAGAAGAATGAGACTCAATACATGAGTCATTATAAAATGATTGCCCAAATACGGCCTGTGCATATCCCTACACCTTTAAACCGCTATTCCAGAGATTACGGCAGCGTACTTCCAGGCCACTGCTTTCCTTTTTTGATTAACCTTTTTTAGTTAAAGCGCCAGTTCCGCTGATAGCATATAAGCATTACGAGTGTAATCATCCTCATCAGCAGTGTTTACTTTAGCCTTTTCATCCCGCTTGGTGTTTTCCCAGTCAAGGGAAACCGTCAGGTTACGCATGACCTTCCAGCTTAAACCCGCATTAAAGGTTTTCACCTTTCTCTCTTTTTGAACAACGCTTGCTGCATTTTGAACATCATCATCCGTGTAGCTAAAACCCAGGTTACTGGTGATTTTGGATGTCCAGTCATGCTGCCAGTTTACTACTGCATTGAAACCTTTGGTGAAGCTCGCACTAGCAGGATTTTCAGATTCCAGTCCATAATCACGACCAGAGCTTATCTGAATCAGTGAGTATTCGACAGGCAGATAACTGATACCTATTTCCCAGCCACTGTAGTTTTCTTTATCGACTGTTTTTACATCACTTTTGCGTTCACGATGGGCAGCCTTGATATAGCCGGTGCTTTTAGCTGTTGCTTCCCAGTTCAACCCCACCAGATAGCTGGTAATGTCATAGCCCGCATTATCCTGATTATCGTAAGACAGTTCTCGTTTTTTTGCTTCCACCAGCACTTCGGTTTTAGGCATTACCTTATAAAAGAAGGTGGCTCCATACCCCTTGTTTTTTCGATCTTCACCGCTGTCACGGCCCAGTTTGCCAATTTTCTCATAATCTTTGGCATTATAATCGCCGAATACGTCAACTCTCGCTGTAGCCTCTTTCGCACCAAAGCCATAATTAACCGCAGCATCCGTCTGCTGGTATTGTGGCGCTGACTTATCCTTTGCCTCATCAACCGTTGAACCCTGATCATGCTTGATACCATAACCACTGGTTACCGTCAGGCGATGACGGCTGTTAAATTCATGATGGATATCAAGGGCGGCACCGTAGTCGGTAAAATCATGGTCGGA
The DNA here is from genome assembly GCF_025643335.1 of Endozoicomonas sp. Mp262. Classification (NCBI taxonomy): domain Bacteria; kingdom Pseudomonadati; phylum Pseudomonadota; class Gammaproteobacteria; order Oceanospirillales; family Endozoicomonadaceae; genus Endozoicomonas; species Endozoicomonas sp. Mp262. The sequence continues at coordinate 4,057,260 of NZ_CP092489.1, forward strand.
TTCACCGGAAAACGATTTATGAACACCATCAACGGTCAGGGCATAGTAACTCATGCCCTGTTCGGCTTTTAATTCAATGCTGGGTGCTACCGTATAAACGGTGGCACTTTTTTCTTTAAGGTCATTACCCTCTGTTCCTTCCCGATAAACATTATCATCGTAACCGACACCTGCCTTTAACAGGGGCGTTACATTGATACCCCCCATTTCAAATGAACCCGGATCCTCAACAGTAGCAATACTCCAAGAACTATAAAGAACCGCATAAACTGCAAATGACAGCTTACTTATAATTTTCATTGAACTACACATTCCCTGCTGTTTAGTTACTTATTTATTTTTATCGAATTATTATGAACAAATTATTACGCGACAGGCAACCATAATTTTTAAATTATTTTGATTTTTTTTATATGTTTTGTTATCAGTAAAGTAGGGTGTTGTTTCGCCGATTAAGGACTAACAAACACAATAACAGGAATGGTTATGAAACTAACACGGCTTGCTGCGGCTTTGGTGGCCGCATCTTTAAGCATGAATATTAGTGCAGATTTACTTCAGGATGTTAAAAGCAAAGGCGCTAAAACAGTTATATCTGAAGCCTTACAGCAGGGTCAGAGCATTGAGGGCATTATGGTCAGCCTGTCTTCTGCCTTGCAGAATAACCCTCAACTGCTGGCTCAGGCTGTCCAACAGGCGGTTAAGGCTTTTCCCAGACAGGCTGCCCAGATTGTCATGGTAACCGTTAAGTCAGTTGCGCAACAAGCCCCCCAGATTGTGTCTGCGGCCGTCTCAGCACAACCTGAACAGGCTACGCAAATTGTTTCTGCAGCTATTTCCGCTGTACCTGCACAGGCCCGGCAAATCACCCAAAGCGCCGTTTCCGTCGTTAAATCACCCGCTGCCAGAGCCGCGATTGAAAGGGCAGCACAGCAGGTTCAACTGCAACTTTCCCAGAGTCCTGTAGCCCAGGGACAGCCAGAAGTTGAAGCGGAGAACCAGGAACTCCCGGCTCAGCAAACGCCACCTCCGTCAGCACAACCTCCGGCTGCCATAGCGCCTCCTCCCCCTCCGGCATTCACACAACCTCCTGCGGATAAGCCTACACCGGTCAGCCCGAATTAAGCGGATTGATAATATTTAGGGGCTGTCGGACTCGTTCCCGGGACACCGGGAACGAGAGGAAGGTATCAACCCTGATCAGGGAATAGCAATCAAGCCGGTATAGCCGGCTGCATGGAACCTGCCATTAACTGAAGAATACGGTTTACCTGACAGCTATAACCAAATTCATTGTCGTACCAGACATAAAGAATACAGCGGTCTTTATCCACAATGGTGGCCTGGCTATCAACAATTCCCGCATTACGACTGCCAACAAAGTCACTGGATACCACTTCAGAAGAGTTCACAAAATCAATTTGTTTTTGCAGATCGGAATACAGCGCCACTTCCCGAAGGTAGCTGTTAAGCTCATCCCTGGAAGTTTCCTTGTTCAGATTAAGATTCAATATGGCCAGGGAAACATTGGGCGTGGGTACCCGGATAGCACTGCCGGTCAGCTTTCCTTTTAACTCGGGCAACGCCTTGCCAACAGCGCTGGCTGCACCGGTCTCGGTAATCACCATATTCAGGGCAGCACTTCGACCGCGTCGCTCACCTTTGTGATAGTTATCAATCAGGTTCTGGTCGTTGGTATAGGAATGCACCGTTTCCACATGGCCATTCACAATACCAAAGTGATCATTGATTGCTTTTAGTACAGGGGTAATGGCATTGGTGGTACAGGAAGCCGCTGACAGTATGGCATCTTCTTTAATCAGCTCATGATTAACGCCGTAGACAATATTCTTGACACTGCCCTTGCCCGGTGCCGTTAACAGAACTCTTGAGGCACCGGGAGATTTCAGGTGCAACCCCAGTGCCTCCTCATCACGCCACTTACCGGTATTGTCAACAATAATGGCATTACTGATACCGTAACGGGTGTAATCCACCTCTGCGGGAGAGTTAGAGTAGATAACCTGAATTTTTACCCCATTGGCATAAATCAGGTTACTGGCCTCATCAATATCAATGGTGCCCCTGAATGATCCATGGACAGAGTCACGCCTTAGCAGGCTGGCCCGTTTCTGCAAGTCATTGGCTGCCGCGCCAGGACGCACTACGATAGCCCTGAGGTTAAGCCCGGCACCCCCACCCGCACGCTCAATTAACAGCCGGGCCATTAACCGCCCGATTCGGCCAAAACCATAAAGCACCACATCCTGCCCGGTAGGCCTGGCCTCTTTGGTGTTAATAATATGGGAAACCTGGCTGCGAACGTAATCTTCCAAAGATCCTGCACTTTCAGAGGACTGATAGCCTGCCACCAGTTTACCCAGGTCAATTCTGGCGGGAGACAAATTCAGCGTTGAAAGCACCTCAAGCACAGGGTAGGTTTCTCTCACAGAAAGCCCTGTACCCAAAACCTGGCGCACAAACTTATGGGCTTTAATAATATCGATCACGGAGCGATTGATAATGGAACGGCCATACACTGAAGTAACAACATTATGATCCCGGTACAACCGACCAATTAATGGGATCATGGATTCTGCAATCGCTTCCCGTTCTTTCCAATCCTGGAATTGTTCTTTAGCCACTGAATGCCCCCACCTTATTTTAAGTGTTTCAGTTTTCCGCTTGTTTCGCGCATTATCCCCATCAACCGCCAACAAATCAACAAAGAACAACAAAAAACAACACAAACTATCAACTCCTGTTTTTATGAAACTGTTTTGTTATTCATCATTCACCCAAAGACCCCGGTACTTCAGGCCAAAAATCAAAAATATTCAGATCAACACTGTCTACAGTGCGCCATAAGACATAAAATTCCCCCAAGTTTGGTAAGAGGTCAACCGGAGCAAACATGGTGCAGGCTACTATTCGTCTCCCCCAACAGGCAGGCGAAAAATTTCACTGGGGCAACCATTCCCGGACAAGCACGGCATATTCCATCGCCCTGGCAGCCAGGGAGCATAAAGGTTTGCTGTTGGTCATTACATCGGACACAACGGCAGCGGCAGAGCTCCAGGAAGAGGTCCGTTTTTTTCTGGCAGGCAATAAAGCCATTGAAGTCCACCAGCTATCTGACTGGGAAACCCTGCCCTATGATAATTTTTCCCCACACCAGGATATTATTTCAGAACGTCTCGCCACCCTGTACCAGCTGCCACGGTCACAGCAGTCCATTCTGATCATTCCTGTAACCACGCTGTTGCACAGGCTGTGTCCCCGATCATTCCTGGAATCCAGCAGCCTGATACTAAAAAAGGGCGAAACATTTTCAATAGACCAACGGCGCAAACAGCTTGAGCAGGCAGGTTATTATTGTACCGATACGGTTTATGAGCACGGTGAGTTTGCCATCCGGGGATCACTGGTGGATATATTTCCCATGGGATCAAAAGCCCCCTTCAGAATTGACTTGTTTGACGATGAAATTGACTCCATCAGAACCTTTGACCCTGACAACCAACGCTCATTAACAGAAATTGACCATATCAAATTGCTCCCGGGACATGAGTTTCCCATGGACCAAACGGGACGGAGTCAATTTAAAGGCCGTTTTCGAGACGCCTTTGATGTAGACCACCGGGACTGTCCGCTTTATCAGGATATTAACTCCGGCATCGCCAGCCCGGGTATTGAGTATTACCTGCCATTATTCTTTGAAAGCCCCGCCACATTATTTGACTATCTGCCCGAAAATACCTGTATTTTTCTGGAGGATAGTGTTCAGTCAGCGGTGTCCACCTTTCTTACGGATGTGAATGAGCGCTATCAAAGCAGGAAAGTGGATCCCTTAAGGCCAATTTTACCGCCAGAACAGCTTTTTATTCGTAATGAAGAACTGTTTTCACAGCTCAAGCAGTTCCCCCGAATCACGCTGACCCCTACCCCCATCAAGGAAAAGCCGGGAAGCTGGAATTTCGGGCAACACTCAATTCCCGATCTCACATTAAATGCCAGGCTGGCGGATCCCCTGACCCCATTGAATAACTACCTGGAAACAGCCAGCCGGGTGTTATTTGTGGCAGAGAGTGCCGGACGCCGGGAAGCCCTGCTGGATATATTAAATGACAGCCAGATCAACCCTACAACCAGGGAGAGCTGGGCAGCCTTTATCAATAGCCAGGAAAAGCTGGCAATTACCACCGGCAGTCTGAGTGATGCACTCTATATAGAAGCGGTTGATACAACCCTGATACCCGAATCCCGATTGCTGGGAAAACGGGTGATGCAACAACGCCGCCGAAGGGGCGACAACGGACAGCATGCAGACCAGATCATCCGCAACCTGACAGAACTTCGTCCCGGAGCCCCCGTGGTCCATATCGACCATGGCGTTGGCCGTTATCGCGGCTTGCAAACGCTGGGAATAGACGATCAACAGGAAGAGTTTTTAACACTGGAATATGCCAATGAAGCCAAACTCTATGTTCCGGTAAGCGCCCTGCACCTCATCGCCCGGTACAGCGGTGCCGATGATGAACAGGCCCCCCTGCACCGGCTTGGTAGTGAACAGTGGACCAAGGCGCGAAAAAAAGCCGCAGAAAAAGCCAATGATGCCGCCGTAGAGCTACTGGATATTTACGCAAGGCGAGGGGCACGAAAGGGATTTGCCTTTGACGAGCCAGATCAACACTACCTGACTTTTGCCGCAGGCTTTCCTTTTGAAGAGACCCCTGACCAAAAACAGGCCATTGAGGCGGTTATCAATGACATGTCATCTGCGCAACCCATGGATAGGCTGGTCTGTGGCGACGTGGGCTTTGGCAAGACGGAAGTGGCTATGCGTGCTGCCTTTATGGCCGTGCAAAGCAGTAAGCAGGTGGCCATTCTGGTTCCCACCACCCTGCTGGCCCAACAGCACTATGAAAGCTTCAGGGACCGTTTTGCTGACTGGCCAGTGGAAATTGATGTTATTTCCCGGTTCCGTACCCAGAAAGCCATCAATGAACTGAAGGCAAAGCTGGCTGATGGCAAGATCGATATTATTATTGGTACCCATAAGATCCTGCAGGACACTCTCAACTTTAAGGATTTAGGCTTGCTCATCATTGATGAAGAGCACCGCTTTGGCGTCAAGCATAAGGAAAAACTTAAATCCCTGCGCTCCCAGGTGGATATTCTCACCCTGACAGCCACTCCCATCCCCAGAACACTGAATATGGCCATGTCCGGCATCAGGGATCTTTCCATCATCGCAACCCCTCCGGCACGGAGGCTTTCCGTCAAAACCTTTATCAGGGAGCAGAACAGCCATCTGGTAAAAGAGGCGGTTATGCGGGAATTATTAAGGGGTGGGCAAATCTATTATGTTCACAATGAAGTGCAAACCATCGACAAAATAGCACAGGACTTGCAAGAACTTATCCCCGAGGCCCGAATAGCGGTGGGCCACGGCCAGATGCGTGAGCGTGAGCTTGAGCAGGTCATGTCCGACTTTTATCACAAGCGTTTTAATATCCTGGTGTGCACCACCATTATCGAAACAGGCATTGATGTGCCCAGTGCCAATACTATTATTATCAACCGGGCGGATCGATTCGGGCTTGCCCAGCTTCACCAGCTACGGGGACGGGTGGGACGATCCCATCACCAGGCTTACGCTTATTTATTAACACCTTCCACCAAGGCCATGACCGCAGATGCCATCAAACGGCTGGATGCCATTAGCGAAGCCCAGGACCTGGGTGCCGGATTTATGCTGGCTTCCAATGACCTGGAAATCCGGGGTGCCGGAGAACTGCTTGGGGAAGAGCAAAGCGGGCAGATCCAGAGTATTGGCTTCTCCCTGTACACCGATATGCTGGAAAAAGCCATCAATGCCATTAAAAAAGGAGAAACACCGGACCCTGAAAAACCCCTGTTCCATGGCACTGAAATCAAACTCCGGTTACCGGCCCTATTGCCCGAAGATTACATTCATGATGTGCATAGCAGGCTGGTTCTGTATAAACGGATTGCCGCGGCCGAAAGCGATGAAGACCTCAAGTCGTTACAAGTGGAGCTTATTGACCGCTTTGGATTACTGCCTGACCCCGCGAAAAACCTGTTCCGGCAAACCCGGATTAAATTAAGGGCCCAGGCTATGGGGATACTGAAACTGGATGCGGGCACCTCGGAAGGACGCATTGAGTTCGACCATCAGCCTAAAATAGACCCGGTTATCATTATCCAGCTGATCCAGTCTCAACCGGCAAACTATAAACTGGAAGGCAGCAACATCTTGAAGTACAGTGGCTCCATGGAAACCCATGAAAAACGGTTTAAGGCCGTAGAGAGCCTGCTTCAAAAATTGGCCGATTAACCCATACTTGCCACGGTGGCAATACGGCTTTGCCACCGGCCTGTATTTTTATTTAAAAGAGTGGAAACATCAATGAAACGAGCCCTGCCAGCACTCCTGGCACTGCTTTATACGACATCCCTGCTGGCATCCAGTAGCACTCCCGAGACTGCCACGGCAAAAATCCAGTGGTACCAGGCGGACTTGCTCGTCTTTTTACACCAGCCCACCGGGCAGACCAGTGAACAATGGCCCGATATCAAGCCCCAGTCAGCTCCGGCAAATGCCATTAAACTGGTAGACCCTGTCCATCAAAAACCAGCCAATAATGTACCCTTTGATTTTGCCTCAACCAATGCAAAAGGGGTTCCCGGGAATAACCTGTCTTTTGATATCGAGCGGGATCCATTCCTGGTCTTGCCGGATACTGAATACCTTCTTGACAGCCAGGCACGTATTCTGAATAACGCTTCAGGCTATAAAATTTTAACCCGGGCAGCCTGGCGCCTTCCCATAGAAGAAAACAGCAAAGAGCAACCGGTTATTATTAAATCAAAGCTGATGCCAGATTCAACGTACCTGCTCAACGGCTCTGTCACCCTCAGTGCCAGAAGATACCTTCATGCCGATATTGACTTCTGGTACAACGAACTCAAGCCTGAAGCCTTATCCTCATTACTTATGAGTAACCACACCCCTATTCTTGAGGAACACAGCAACGATGGAGAAAACCAACACTCTGCTAAGGCACCCTTAAAAATAGCCAGAAACTTCCATTTAAAAGAGAGGCGGCGTATACAAAGAACCAGTGAGGTTCAGTATCTGGATAGTCCTGTCATTGGTGTTTTATTCAAATTGACGCCTTATGAGTACCCTGAAAAGCCATTGCTTCCAGAAGTAGAAGTAGAAATGGAAGAATAGGAGGGTTATAAAATTAAAACGATGAAAAGCTTAAGGTAAGCCATTGAAATGGGAAGGCTCGTGGACTACAGCCATAATCAGGCTCCACGGGCCTCCATAGTCATGACAAAGCTATTTTTCCCGTCACGGGAATAATACTGAACATCATCCATCAGGTTTTTTACGATATAAATCCCCCGCCCACTGCTCTGAAGGGAATCAGGGTTTTGAATATCCTCGCGAACCAAAGAGCTTATATCCAGTTTTTCTTCCGGTATGGAATGCCCCCAATCACTCACCGTAATGGAGACTGACTGTCTGGTTAACTCTACCTGTGTCTCCACTTTTTGGCCCGGCTTATTCTCATAGGCATGCTCTATGGCATTATTAACTATTTCCACCAGGCACAACTCAATACGATTGACTTCCACGGGAGACAGTTCCGTCATTTCACAAAGCCCCCTGACGGCCATAGCAACCAGCACCGTGTTGGGGAGACAGGAATCAATACCTATGGTTAATGACTGTGTAGGCTGTGATATCACAATCAGTCTCCTTCCAGTGCATCACTGACAGTCTCTGAAATGGGAAAAAGCTTCTCCATTGAAGTCAGGTCAAATAAATCCCTGACGGCAGGCTGGGCACCCGCCAACCGGATTTTACCATTGCCCGCCATTTTCTTTAAGGCCGCTACCAAAGACCCCAGACCACTACTATCCATAAATTTCACATTGGTCAGGTCAACGATTAATGACTCGGCACCTTTTTCGATCTCATCGAACAGGTAGTTTTTAAAGGGTTCTGCCAAAGCAGCATCCAGTCTGACTTCATCCACAGTCACTACAGTAGAATCCTCTTCCACCCTTGACTCAAATGGCATAGCTTTTCCTCTTCCTAGATTGAGATAGTAAAAAACAAAAACCTGTTACGGCTTCCATTCCATTACCAGATAAGTTACATCATCCTCAAAAACATCTTGCTGATTCCAGTCCTTTATTTTTTCCCCCACTCGATCAATCATCTCCGGGATATCCTCGTCAAATGATTCAGCCAGGGTATTACTGAGACGATCCTCTCCAAACTGCTCACCACTGCCATCATCACATTCAGTCAGGCCATCAGAATAGAGAAATAACCGGTCACCGGGACTTAACTGAAAAGTAACGGATGAATAATCCAGACCCGGCATCATACCAATGGGTACACCATTCCCTTCAACAGGCTCCACTATACGGCTGGCCTGCTTAACCCACAGCGGCCTGGGGTGGCCCGCCTGGGAAAGCACCACATCACCGGTTTTATTATTTAGAATGCCATAAGCAATAGTAAAATAAAGCATATTTTCGGCAGTTGTCTGAAACCGGTCATTCAAGCTCGCCAGCACCTGACCTGGCGTTGCCAGCTGATACCCGGAGGAACCCTCAATCTTTCTTCGGTGCAGTGAGCCATTCCCTGTTTCCGACAGAATATTGTTCAGTGTGAATGAAAACAGGGCGGAAGGAATACCATGACCGGCAACATCCAGCTGATAAAAATAAATATGTTCATCATCAAGGGCCTGGTAACCAAACATATCACCGCCCAGATGTTTACTTGGCTTGAAAAACCAGTCAAATGCAGCGTCTTTTATTTTAGCCGGTTGGGTTAATAGCCCCTCCTGCGTTTTGGCCGCAGACTCAAGGTCTTTCTCTATAGTGGTAATAGCGCCGGACAACTCTTTATTTTTTTCTTCCAGCGCACGCTCCAGTTCAATAATGCGAATACCGGCCTTTAAACGGGCATCGAGTTCATCAAAATTGACCGGCTTGCTTAAGAAGTCATCAGCACCCTTATTAATACCCTCTACAACTGCTTTACTTTCAGTTTTCCCGGTTAGCAAAATAAAATAAAGATAACGCCCAAAATCATTTTCACGGATAGACTGGCATAGCTGAATACCATCCATTTCCGGCATCATCCAGTCACTGATCACAATTCGCACTTCAGGGTGAGCTTTTAACACTTCCAAAGCTTGAACACCATCTTCAGCTTCGAGAACCTGGTGCCCTTTCTTTTTTAGAATCACCGATAGCATCAAGCGTTGATCTCTGGCGTCTTCAACGATAAGTATGTTCATAGCGGACTAGATTATTCCATCCATGGGGCAGATTTATTGTTTACCTATAAGATTGAATATAGCTGGTCACACTATTTATGCACCCTTATCTCTACCAGGGTAATCGGGTCAACTATTTCACTCAACCATTCCTGAAGAGTCCTGCCACGGCTTCTTGCTCGTTTAATAATATGAACATCGCGGCCTTACAGAGATAACATAGATTTTGGATATCACCGTCAATAACCACTCCAACCGATTTTTAATTTATATAAATATCCCATTGTAAAATCACAATAAATACTTATTTTCAGCCGGAAACAATATCGATGAGAGTTCCTACAGCTACCTGCTCAAACAAATCAATCACATCCTTATTGCGCATGCGAATGCAGCCCTTTGATTCCGGCCTGCCCATGGGAGAACTATCCGGGGTGCCATGAATATAAATATACCGCCGCATACTGTCCACTGACCCGAGACGATTAACACCCACCTCTTTGCCGCTTAACCATAGGATACGTGTCAATATCCAGTCTTTTCGTTCAGGTTGAAGGATAGCCAGTTCCGGTGAATAAATCTCACCGGTCCACCTGCGACCGACAAACACCGCACACTCCGGTGCACCCCTGCCAATTTTCGCCCTGATAACATGCTTTCCAAGGGGAGTCTGTCCACTGCCTTCCTGCTGACCTACACCATTTAATCCCGTGGATACCGGGTAACTGATCATCCGGCCATCGTCCCCATGCAAGTGCAATTGCTGTTGCGATATATTAACCGAAATAAACACAGGCTCTCCTATGGCACCCTGTTATGCAGGAATCAATCAGGTATGGGCCCTGAGTCCCGCTGCCATAAACGGCACCATTTTTCGAAGAATGGCTTCAAGGTCATCATTCATACCATAATCACTTTGTGCGATAGCCCTGAGGGCATTGGCTCCGGACATGGTAAAAACCGTTGATCCCAAAATAAAATTAACCCGCCAGAACATATCGCCGGCAAGAAGGTGAGGGCACATTCCCACCAACAGTTTGAAATAGCGCTGGAAAACATCACCATAGGCTTCGTTAAGATACCGCTTAAGATGCCCCTGGGCTTCACTGTATGCCAGACCTATTAAACGCATAAAGACCGAAAGGTCATCGCCACTTCGAGGTTCAACAGCCATAATCTGATCCACCAGCAGATGCAATGCCGCTTCCAGGTCAGAATCCCTGCCCGTCCCACCGAAATCATCCAGCGCCTTGGCCATGTTCTCCGCAAAGGGATCCAGATAACGGGAGAATACCGCCTGAATCAACGCTTTTTTTGAGCCAAAATGGTAATTCACTGCAGCAAGGTTAACATTAGCCTTGCTGGTAATTGATCGTAATGATGTTTCCGAAAATCCCTGTTCAGCAAAAAGTAGTTCCGCCGCGTCCAGAATCCGCTCTACTGTTAACGAGTGTGACATGCGTTCAAAATGACCAATGACCCAAACAAATGTTTAAAACATAAGTTTGAAACCTGTCTGTGTCAAGATCGCTTGAATCCCTACAAATACTGGATATAATCACAGTAACTGTATAAAAACACAGAGTATCATGATCAAACTCACTAGACGCCAGTCTGAAATCCTGTCGCTGATAAAAAGCCATATTGAAGATACCGGATTTCCACCAACCCGTGCTGAAATAGCCAAAATCCTGGGCTTCCGCTCCCCCAATGCTGCTGAAGAGCATCTTCGGGCACTGGCCCGTAAAGGTGCCATTGAAATAAGTCCGGGAACATCACGGGGTATCAGAATTCCGTCCTTACCTTCCGGGCTTCCGATTATTGGCCAGGTCGCTGCAGGCAGCCCGGTATTGGCTGAAGAACATATTGAAAGTCACTTATTACTCAATCCGGCTTTTTTTTCTCCAAAAGCGGATTTTCTGCTCCGTGTTAAAGGCATGAGCATGAAAGATGTCGGAATACTTGATGGCGACTTGTTAGCAGTTCATAAAACCCATGAAGCGCGCAATGGCCAAATTGTCGTGGCAAGAATTGATAATGAAGTCACGGTCAAGCGCTTTGAAAAGAGGAAAAACAAAGTCTATCTCCACCCTGAAAACAATGAATTCGAAACACTTGAAATTGATTCCAATGAAAGTCAGTTTGCCATTGAAGGACTGAGCGTCGGAGTCATTCGAAATTAAAACAAGAGGGCTATTGACTTCTATGCTCAGGAAACAGCATTTCCCATAAGCCATTAAGTCCCGGAAAGCCAAATACCCACCAAGGCTTGCCGGACACTTAATTCAGTCCCGCAGAAGAGATAAGGATATTGTCAAGCTCAGTGCAATACCCTTTTTTCAGGAACCTCTGCCACGTTACCCTGAGATTCTCCCTGACGGCTCACCTCATTGATCCCTGCATCAAACATCACTTTAGCCACTTCAAGGTGGGCGCCTTGCAGGAAGGATTTTGCTTCTTCAGAAAACGTTAACGTCAGAAGCGGCTCTTCATCATCACTCCGTCTCAGAACGATTTCACCATCAGATAACTCAACAATCTCCAAAAATGCAGCCGCCATAACAACATAACCTACTGATTTATAACATTGGGTCGCATTGTGCAGGAAGGTTTGCATTCTTTCAAGAAAGCCGTCTATTGCGGAAAATCAGTCAGTGGTTCAAAGATCGGGGCGTGAGAAAAGCAAGAGCGGTTATTCCCTTTGCCCCCCCAACGACTGCCGGGTATTACCATTCAAAACTATAATTTCTGGCATAAGCCACCAGTTCAGACAGAGAATCCATAACATCCCGGGCACTTTCACCAGCAGGTAGCACATCCGGCGTTAAATCCTTCAGGAATATTTCGCTGGTTTTGGCCGTAGAGGGCACCATGGCCTGACGCAGTGCACTATTCTCATCAGCGGAATTAATGAGCTGTAAAAAGCCGGATTGATGCTCAAGCTGCCTGATATAGTCAAGCTCTGACGAATGCTGGCCACTCTCCTGAACCAGTGACACAGCCTCATTCAAATCAAAAGGTAGCACCTTGACATTCACCTGGTAACTTTCAAGCACTTCTGCCAATAAGGACCGGTAAGCCGTAGCCAGACTGATAATACTGGCCTCACGAAAAACCTGAACCTCACCACCCTCACTGGCCTCCCATGCCTTCAGATAGGTTCTGGCATGATACAGCATTTTATTGGTGACCCGTTGCCACTGGCCTGACATAGCTAAATCCCCATAGCCTGACCCGATTCCCGCTTATCTCGGCTACTGACTATCCAGTCAGCAGTGAGATAAGCCAGGAAAAGGGCATTTCGACACATTACCGGTTACGCTTTCTTGGAAGCAGCCTTGCTTTTCTTCTTGGTGTTTTTCTCCAGCCACCGCCCTTCCTCAAAGGTGGCACTCCATCCAGTGGCCTTGCCATCAACCTCACTCATTACATATTGCTGCTTGGTTTTACGGCTAAAACGAATAACGGCAGGATTACCTTCAGGGTCTGCTCTTGGTGCATCCAGGAGATAATTGTATTTACTGTCAATTTCTGCCTGATGGGGGAGTAGTTCAGAAACCAGAGGCGCCCGGGTCTCTCTGTTTTTAGGGAATTGACTGGCCGCCAAAAACAACCCTGAGGCACCATCGCGGAGGATATAGTGGTCTTCAACCTTAACGCACTTCAGCTCAGGCATGGGCACCGGATCCATCTTGGGAGGAGCAGGCTCACCATTTTTAAGCAGCTTACGGGTATTTTTACACTCTGAGTCAGTACAACCAAAGTATTTTCCGAAGCGCCCGGTTTTCAACTGCATTTCAGAGCCACACTTATCACATTCCAGAACCGGCCCGTCATAACCCTTGAGCTTGAACTGCCCTTCCTCCACTTCATAGCCCGGACAGTCAGGGTTATTTCCGCAGATATGCAGCTTACGCTGTTCATCAATCAGATAGCTTTCCATCGCGGTTGAGCATTTCGGACAGCGATGCATAGCCCTGAGTTCATTCACCTCCACAAACTCATCATCACTCTCGATTTCCTCTCCGGGAACCAGGTTAATGGTTGTTTTACAGCGTTCCTTTGGTGGCAAGGCATAACCGGAACAGCCCAGAAATACGCCAGTACTGGCAGTCCTGATCATCATGTCCCTGCCACAGGTCGGGCATTTTATATCCGTAGGCGAAGGTTCATTGGCCCGCATGCCATGGGTGTCAGACTCTGCCTGCTCAAGCCGGGTACTGAAATCAGCATAAAACTCATTCAGTACCGTTTTCCAGTTGGTCCGGCCTTCTGCAATAGCATCCAGTGCCTCTTCCATCTTGGCCGTAAAATTGAAATCCATCAGATCATTAAAGGACTCCACCAGTCTGTCAGTGACAATATCCCCCATCTTTTCGGCATAAAAACGACGGTTCTTCACAGAAACATAGCCACGATCCTGAATGGTAGAAATGATTGAGGCGTAGGTGGAGGGCCTACCAATACCACACTTTTCCAACTCCTTAACCAGGGCTGCCTCACTGAAGCGAGCCGGAGGACGGGTAAACAACTGCCTGGGATCAAGCGCGTTCAAAGATAGGCTATCACCCATAGACAAATCAGGCAGAATGGTGTCATCGCCTTTTCTTGAAATAGGCGTCATCACCCGGGTATAACCATCAAACTTAAGGGTTCTGCCTTTTGCTCTCAACTGATAATCATCAACATTGATGGTCAGGGTAGTGCTCAGGTATTCTGCCGGCGTCATCTGACAGGCGACAAATTGACGCCAAATCAGATCATAAAGTCGTTCAGTATCCCGCTCCACAGCCGAGATATCTGCGGGCAGCAGTTTAACATTGGAGGGTCGTATAGCCTCATGCGCCTCCTGAGCCCCCTCTTTACTGGAGTACACTGTGGCAGACTCTGGCAAATAGGCACTCCCATACTCATCAGAGATAAATTCCCGGACACTTTCCAACGCCTCGGCACTGAGGTTAGTGGAGTCTGTACGCATGTAAGTAATATGGCCTGCCTCATACAGACGTTGTGCCATCATCATGGTTTTCTTGACACTGAATCCCAGTCGGGTACTGGCAGCCTGCTGAAGGGTAGAAGTAATAAATGGTGCAGAAGACTTGCTTCTGGTGGGTTTATCTTCCCTGTTGCTGATCTGGTATTCGCTTCCCCGAAGCTTTGACAGTACCACATCAATGGATGCCTGACTGGTGGGACGGAAGGCTTTTCCTGCCTCTTTCACCAGTTGAAAACAGATATCAGCCCCTGCCGGGGTTAGCAGGTTAGCATATAGCTCCCAATACTCCTCAGGCACAAAACGGCGGATTTCCCGTTCACGCTCAACAATAAGCCGCACAGCAACGGACTGAACCCGCCCCGCAGAAAGCCCACGGGCTATTTTAGCCCACAGCAGGGGGGATACCATATAACCAACCACCCGGTCCAGAAAGCGCCGGGCCTGCTGGGCATTAACCCGATCCTGGTTGAGGTTGCCGGGTTTTTCAAAGGCTGCCTGAATGGCATTACGGGTGATTTCATTAAAGACCACCCTGCGAAACCGCCCACTGTCCCCACCAATGGATTCCTGGAGATGCCAGGCAATGGCCTCTCCCTCTCTGTCCAAGTCGGTGGCGAGATAAATAGTATCCGCCGAGGTGGCCAGGCGCCGCAACTCATCTACGACTTTTTCCTTGCCAGGCAAGATCTCATAGTTAGCAGACCAGCCGTTGTCAGGGTTTATACCCATCCTCTCAATCAGCTGTGCCCGGGCTTTCTCTTTTTTCCGCTGGGCACGCACCTCCGGCGGAAGCTTACGAGACTCCGCTGCAGCTTTGGCCCGGGCCTTGGGATCCACTGGTTTCTTTGCCCTACCAGCCGTGGGCAAATCTCTGATATGCCCCACACTGGATTTAACAACAAAGTTACTGCCCAGATACTTGTTGATGGTTTTCGCCTTGGCAGGCGACTCGACGATAACTAGCGATTTACCCATGCTGCCTTACACGTCCTGTAATCTGTTCCATTGCACTGGGCATAGCCAAAAGCCCAGCATTTTTAGGCACTTACCTGTTACTGCACTTCTGACTATCCTGCCAGCACAAGAAAAGCCGGGATAGAAATTGCTTCAATATATAAGGTGAAGAAAATAATCGGTCAAGAAAAACTATTGTTTAATTTTTTCTGGACTCATCACAAATAGTGGATTTTTCCCCGGTAATCCTGCCTATATCCTGACATTTGCAAAAAATCAAGAACAAAGCAGTAGGCTACATACTACAAAAGCCTTACCACCGTTAAACAAGTATTTTGACTCACCGAAATCCTCTCACAGCCTTAACCGGACTTCTTGACAAATTTGGTTAAAATAACAATCTGCTGGCCATTAACCCGCCCTTCAATATGCTCCGAATTATTTGCCACCAGAGAGATCCCTCTAACAGCTGTACCTCGTTTTGCGGTAAAGCCCGCCCCCTTAACATTCAAGTCCTTAGTTAGGGTAACCGTATCTCCAGCTTCCAGTACAGCGCCATTGCTATCAATATGCCTAACTGTATCTTCAGAATCACGGAGCAGACCAGCTTCAGCCCAGGCCAGGGTCTCATCATCCAGATATAACATAGCCAAAAGATTCCGGGACCACTCTTCAGCACTCAATTGTTTCAGCATGCGCCAGACAACCACCTGTACCGCCGGAACCTGACTCCACATACTATCGTTCAAACAACGCCAGTGATTACTGTCCGCTTTTTCAGGTTGCCCTATCTGATCCAGGCAGGTCTTGCATACCAGCACAGCATCATCAGCCTTGCCTGATGAGCGCGGTGGCACCTCATAGACGTCAAGATGATCGGTGGCATTACAAAGCTCACATTTAGAGTCACTGCGATCATGCAAAATAGTTTCAATGGCCATTTAAAATACTCACATCATATCGGTAATAAAACGTCAAACACTAACCCGGATATTTTATACACTACCCCGAGCATTACGCGGGGCAGTGTATAAAATATCCTGACTAAAACCAAAACTTGCATAACGCCCCGAATTATGGATAATTCAAGGCCATCGGAGCGTAGCGCAGCCTGGTAGCGCACCACAATGGGGTTGTGGGGGTCGGAGGTTCAAATCCTCTCGCTCCGACCATTATTAAACGACTATAAAAACCATTTCACACTTCTTTCTTCTTCCCATTTACCGTACAACCACCCAGACTATATATCAGACTAATGCCCTCTGATCACCTCCTATTATTATACTCAAACAACAGAGACACAGAGTTTTTATACCTTAAAAAACCTCTGCGCCCTATGCTAAACAAAACACCTTTTCCGGCGCCCCTCTCGCCGGGAATAAGATAAAACCAAGCCTTTTTAAAGATTTTAAAAAGGCTAGGGGTATACACTCACTTCAAACTTAAGCAACTGACAGAATCTGTTTTAAATCCTGTTCAACCGTTGAGGTCATTTTCAACTGGAATTTCTCAGTGAGAGTATCCAGCAAGTTCTCGGTAAGGAAAGCCGGAGGCGTTGGACCGGTATAAATATTTTTTACGCCCAGAGCCAGCAAGGTTAATAAAATAACTATTGCTTTTTGTTCAAACCATGAAAGTACCAGGGTCAAGGGAAGCTCATTAATATCGCAATCAAACTCGGCCGCCAGAGCCAAAGCCAGCTGAATGGCGGAATATGCATCATTACACTGACCAATATCCAGCAGCCGTGGAATACCACCAATGTCGCCAAAATCCAGTTTATTAAATTTATATTTACCGCAGGCCAGCGTCAGGATCACACTGTCTTTAGGCACAGCTTCGGCCATATCCCTGAAATAAGCACGTTCAGCCTTGTCACCATCACAGCCGCCAATCAGGAAAAAGTGCTTGATATCGCCGGACTTTACTTTTTCTATCACGGCAGGTGCCGCCTGCATCAGGGCATTACGGGCAAAACCCGTGGTGATATAGTGAGGTATGTCATCCTGTTCAAAGCCCGGCAATGCCAGTGCTTTATCGATGACCCGGGTGAAATCATGCCCCTCGATATGTTGAACACCAGGCCATCCCACACTATTGCAGGTAAATATCCGATCCCCATAATTTCCAATGGTGGGATCAATAATGCAGTTTGAGGTCATCACAATAGCACCGGGAAACTGTGCAAACTCACGCTGCTGGTTTTGCCAGGCACTACCGTAATTACCTACCAGATGAGGGTATTTTTTTAGTTGAGGGTAAGCATGGGCAGGCAACATCTCCCCGTTAGTGTATACATTAATTCCCTTCCCTTCGGTCTGTTTGAGAATAGATTCCAGGTCAATCAAATCATGGCCTGAAACCAAAATCGCTTTTCCGGCTACCGAACGGGTATTAACCCGGGTTGGCTCCGGATCACCAAAGGTTTCTGTTTCCCCTTTATCCAGCATTTCCATAATGCGGTAATTGAACAATCCAATGGACATGGCATTATCAAGCAGAGCCTGAATCTCTTGTGGATCTGAACCCAACCAGGCCATATGCCTGTGAAACTCGGCATAAATCACATCATCACGCTCTCCAAGCACCCTGGCATGCTCCATATAAGCCGCTGCCCCTTTGAGGGCATAGAGATTGAGCAGGCGCAAACCGATAACATCCTCACCCACGGTATCTTTTCCCCGGTTGGGCAGTAACTCCGGTGCCTGAAACAGTAAACCCGCCTTATCTTTAGCCAGTGAAAACGAAGCGGGACCCATTAAAACTTCAGGCTGACGACCATTGGCAGCACACTTGTTTTCATACGCTGCCCGAAGCCAGTCCCTGGCTTGCTCTGCCTCCCGGGCAAGTTGAACAATCCGGTGATCATCAAAGTTAACATTGGTTAATGTGGCAAAAAACGCCTGGGGTACAAACGCATCAAGATCCGGGTTAATGATCCCTTCTTCTCTGGCAACCAGGGCGTAGGCAGAGACTCCCTGAAGCATGTAGATCAGCACATCCTGCAAATCAGATGTCACTGCATTTTTCCCACACAGGCCACGAACATATGCACAGCCATTACCGGCAGGGGTTCGAATAGTTTGCTCACACTGGATGCAGAACATAATTCATCACTCATATTAAGATGCATAAAATATGCATCTTAATATAAAGAGAAATAGTTCCTTTACCCAGGATTCCACTGGCTAAAGCCATAAACTATTGACTCAGATCAACTTGCAAAAGCAATCTATTTACCAGGACAATCAAAGCAACCACCTAACACCCTGATAACCAGCCCATGTCCCTACCAAACAAATAATGACGCTTATTACAATATAAACGACAGCCTCTGGTAAATGGTTGGACTGAATAAGCCGGAAACTATCCAGGGAAAAAGTCGAAAAGGTAGTTAAGGCACCAAGAAAACCGGTAATAGCCAGATTTTTCCATACAGGTGGTAACATGGCCTTTTCAACCAGGCAGTACCAGCCAATTCCTATAAGCACAGATCCCAGAACATTGACGGTTAAAGTGGGTAAGGGATAGAGGTGACTGTTCCCGGATACCGCAAAACGGCCATAAATAAAAGAACGCAACAGTGCACCCAGTGCACCACCCATAGCAACAGCAAGATAATTTATCATAAGTAACTCGGGGAGCCGTCCCCAACACCTGACAGAAAGCATCAAGAACGCTGAAACGGCAACACAATAAATCAGGAGACATATCAATGTCCCATGCAAACCACTGTTTATCAGTTTAAAAAAAGGATAAAAACATAATTATACCTGATCCAGCTCCAGACTTAACCCGACAGATCATTGAAAGAGTTTTGAAGGCAATGACCGGGATCGTTATCCCAAGCCTTAAAAAATAATATTGATAATCATTATCATTTGATTATAATTCAATCATTGATTGTTCAGTCAAACCACGCCCTACTATCAAACGGCAGTGGTCATATTTATTCATAAGCAGTCCACAAAAGTCTGCTACTTAATACTATGAGACCCCGTATGGAACGCAAAGAAGAAGCTGCCTTTGACGCCCGATCACTAATGCTCAAAGAATACAGCGGCATTCTTTCAACACACTCTCATGATGTGCCCGGCTACCCTTTTGGCTCCGTAATGCCTTATTGCCTTGATAAGGAAGGATGCCCCTTAATACTAATCAGCCGAATTGCCCAGCACACCAAAAACATCCAGGAAAACCCGAGGGTTTCATTAATCATCACAGAAAGCCATGTTGATGATGCCCACCTGGGCGCTCGACTGACCTGGATTGGAGATGCCGAGCTGATCGAAGACCACAGCGAGATAGCAAAGCGTTATTACTCTTTCTTTCCCCAATCACAGGATTACCATAAAACCCACCGCTTTGATTTCTATCGGATCAACCTGGTTAGGGCGCGCTATATTGGCGGTTTTGGTAAAATTTTCTGGATCAAGAATGAGCTTTTAACCAAAGTTAATCCATTTGTTGGTGAAACTGAAACCAATATGATTAAGCATATGAATGAAGATCATATTGATGCCATGGTCAAATATTGCAAGGCTGCCAATATTGAATTACCGGAAGGTATTGAACCTCGTATGGCCGGTATCAATAGTGAAGGCATACATCTATTGATTGACAGGAAACTTGTTTTTATCCGATTTTCCAATGAAGTCCAACAGCCAGTAGAAGTCCGACAGCAATTGGTGGCAATGGCAAAAATAGCCTGACTCGTCGACCCAGAAATCTCCCGCTTTCAAACGGCCCCTAGCAGTTCACAACCAGGGGGCATTTCTGTGAAGGATGCTCAGTTATACTCACCTGAATATTAAAAACCTTTTCGATGATACCCGGTGTTAGCACCTCGAAAGGCTTGCCTTCTGCAACCAGTTGTCCCTGCTGGAGAATAATAATCCTGTCCGCATACCGGGCAGCCAGATTCAGGTCATGGAGAATTACAAGCACCCCCAAACCTGCATCCGCCTGCGCCCGGGCCACCCTCAAAGTCTGCTGTTGATGGGCGGGGTCCAGGGTCGATGTGGGTTCATCCAGCAATAGATATCTCGGACCCAGAGGACACTCATCCCATATCTGGCACAGCACCCTGGCCATATGAACCCGCTGTCTTTCACCCCCTGACAGGGTGGTATACAGCCGGTTTCTTAGCTCCAGGCAATCCACTTTCTCCAGTGCTTGCCGGGCAATGATACGGTTGCTTTGATGATCTGTTGCACAGGGAATTCGTCCTAATAACACCACCTCTTCAACGGTAAATGGAAAACTGAGAGAAGAGGATTGAGGCAATACTCCCATCATCAGCGCCTTTTCCGCCTGAGACCATTGTTTGCGGCCATTTAGAATGACTTCACCGGCAACTATTTTACGGTCTCCGGTAATCGCCTTCATTAATGTGCTTTTTCCTGCACCATTAGGCCCAAGGATAGCAACAACTTCTCCCGTAGAGATAGTGAGACTGACAGAGTCCAGCAGCGTTTTATTACCCGCCTGAACACTGACGTTTATTAAGCTGAGTTTATTATCCATATCAGGCTATCCGCTGGCGTTGCTGCCAAAGCATCGACATAAAGAAAGGGGCTCCCATTAACGCAGTAACGATACCAATAGGCAGTTCTGCCGGAGCCACAATGACCCTTGCAACCATATCAGCCATCACCAGCAAAATACCGCCCAGCATCGCTGATGCTGGCAATAGCACCCGGTGATCCGGCCCTGCCAGCAACCGGATAAGGTGGGGAACAACGAGTCCTACAAAACCGATCATGCCACTAACAGAAACAGAAACGCCCACAGCAATAGCAGAGAGAGTAATAAGCTCAAGTTTAACCCGCTGGACATTAATACCCAGATGGCGGGCTTCCGACTCACCCAATAGCAAGGCATTAATGGTCTGCCCATAACCACACAACAACAGGATAACAGGCAACAGAATAACAACACAGGTAAGAACCAGACTCCAGGTGGCTCCACCAATACTTCCCATTTGCCAGTAGGTTAAACTACGCAAACTGATATCATCGGTAATATACGTCAATACTCCTATACTCGCCCCAACCAAGGCATTAATCGCAACACCGGCCAGTAACATGGTGGCAACAGATGTACCATTACCTGTTGTTCCGGTTTGGTAGACCAGCCAGGTAGCGGCAATACCGCCAATAAAAGCAAACAGGGAAATGCTAACACTTTGCAAAAAACCATCGGTGGCACCCGCAAATAAAGTAGAACCCAGTACAATTGCGACACTGGCCCCTAACGCCGAACCACTGGCAACACCAATAATACTGGGATCCGCCAGGGGATTGCGAAACAACCCCTGCATGGAGGCTCCAGCGATAGCCAAAGAGCCACCCACTATAAGGCCAGTCAATGTACGGGGTAACCGAATGGATTCAATAATAAGGGCAAGCGATTCATTACCAGGGCCATGTATAAACCCCAGGTGCTCAAAAAGTACCCCCAGAATATCACAGGGAGAAATGGAAACCGGTCCAGTACCCACTGAGACCACCACCACAGCCGACAATACAATGGCTAGTCCAATTAATAATAACATCGAACGACGACTACGACTCATTAATCACTCCGGCTAATAGAGGTTGCAATAAGAATCAACCTTATAACAACAGAACTTAAAAGCCTGTTTCAAAAATTGACCGTAAGGTTACTTAAGCAAAAGTATATATTCAACAAGATAAATATAAATTGTTTGTATTTTTATCATTATCACTCGAAAGGTGTATTGGCCTCACTTCTTACAGCAATTTATAATGGGTATTAAAAAACTCAAGTCCCTGGAAAGTTGCTAATAAACCACACTCATCTATATTTCCACAGCAATTCCCGCAAACCAGATTCCGGCTGGCACATTTTCAGTTAATTAAAAATGATTTTATCGCGGATGAACAGAGCCAGACTGCTGCTATATCGGCAGTCGGTTTTAATGACAGGTAACACAGGTCACAGGGCTAACATCAACGCTCTATGTCGTATCGACAGTCAGCAACTTCAAGCTCACACTTCGCCCTTCAATGATAGCTGTAAATACGTCTGTCCAGTTATCAATGCAGAACCAGTCAAACAGCCCTCGTATGGCATGCCAGAATGCCTTTTTAGACTTTTTTATCTTGAGCGCTTCCTGGAAGAGCTTGCAAGACAGTTGTTCTATCTGGTTGATGAGGAAGGCCGTAAAAGTCAGGCATGCCAGATTGCTGGCCAGATGCTGCTTTCCGTGCCCGTAATTGTGTTCGAGATGGTAGCCCTGTGTTTTCAGTGTATTGAACGTTTCGTTTTCAATTTTCCATTTAGCGCGTGCTCCTCGCATGAATTTATTCACGTTCTCGGCTGAAAGCTCAATGTCCGTGACCCAGGTGTTGACGTACTTCTTGTTGCCCTCTGGATCAATTTCTATATATTCGAGAAAGTTAACCAGCACATCCGGGTGTGACTTGTTAATGGGGGCACCATTCACAAACCGGAACCAGTGCGTAAACCCTTTATCATCGGTATATTCATAGCGCACCACTTTGTCTGCACAATCCAGCTCATCGACGGCCTGGTATAACGACTCATGGGTTGAATCCTTTGCCACCATAATGAAGCTATAGCCAAAGGACTTTACCAACTTGATGGTCGGTCCATCTGAGTACAGGTCATCAAAAGTCAGAACCAGTGGCAGGTGCGGATGCTCTCTGGATAAATTCGCCAATAGCCGCTTGAGCGCTACCTTCTCACAATCATTCTTTGACGCATCAACTTGTTTGATGATGGGTTCAGGCATTAAAGGTAATACTTCTTTCTTGCCCGGCTTTACCAGACAGCAGGCCAGTAACTGATGGTAGTATTGCGGATTTTTGCTGCCTGGCTTTTTTACACAACACTCAGGACAACTAATCTTCCCTGAGCAAAAGTGCCCCGTACCATCGATAGGCGCAAGATACCCTTCCTCAAAATAAGTGAACTGCTTAAGCCGCCCAGATCGTTGCACAAAGGCAAACAGGCGGGTAAAGAACTTCCTTAAATAGCGTGTTTCGATAGGGTCAATCAGATCCCTCAGATAGGTATCACTGGGGACACAGCTGACATTGTACATCGACTTTAAGTTCTTGAGCCTATCTGGGTTATTGACACAATCCTGATCAAAAGCCAGTAATGAAGGGTATTTCAGGTGCATGACTGCCAGGCCACTCATGACCGCATCATGAAGGACAATTTTGTCATGTTGGCTTTTCTTGCGAAAGTCTGGAATTTGACCCGCTTCATCAGAGACTATTTTGAGCAGTTTTTCAGCAATGGTTCTTGGTTTCGTTAGCGGCACAACATGAGCATCGTTATTATTATTGTGGTGAAATTCTACCGGATAGTCTGCGATTTTAGCAAGAGGCTACCAAGCTACAGCCCTTGTTATTAAGGGCTTTAATCAAGTCTGCGGGAATTGCTGATATTTCCACCTAGTAACACCCTTACTTACAAAACCCTGTTAACCTAACAGCAAGAAATTATATAAGTGTTTTTTCTGAGAGACATCATCATGAACAGGTCAAAATATGAAATAAGCAATTATATATCCCTTATTATATTTATTGCTTTTACCTTATCACTTCAAAACTCATGGGCGGGCAAAAATAAACCTCAAGCAACCCGATACGAAAAGGAAACAAAAACAACAATGAGTAAAAGTAGAAGTTTTATAAACTGGGTTACTGATAGAGTCCGAAAAAAACAACGTTCAACAGTTAGAGCTCAGACCTTATCAGATCTTTCGGCCAGTGATGGTTTCTCAGCTGGAAATGCGCCAACCCATCCAGATCAAAACATTTACCACGAACTAATATTTAGGGTAAACACAAGTCCAGATATTCGGGCCAGTTGGGATGCCTTAAATAGTAATTCATCATACGAGTCATATCGAGATAACAGAAATAGTTACACAAGCACAACATTCAGAGCAGGCACCAGTAAAAGCAAATCCCTGGATGATTTGGATTCAGAACAACAACCTGACATAAGTGTTATTGACTGGAGCAGTCGCTATGATAGTACTATGACACTTCAGGATTCTAGTTCTGTTATGCTAGAAGAGACCAACCTCATGGATTCTGTTATAGACGTTATACCACCTCCCACCCCCCGTTTTGCGCAGCAAGAAATCTATTTAAGAACTCATCTTATGCAATTGGGAAAAATAAAAGAAATGCAACAGGAGTTAATCAGTAATATAGTTAATACTTCAGAACATAAAGGATATAGATCACCTATTCTGTTAAATAAAACAGAATGCATGAAACATGAAGAAGAAAACTTACTGGCATTTCAAAAATTATTTTTCGATGAATATGATAAGTTTTCAGCTAATGACAAACTCTTGACCATAAGTGATGAAGAGCGAACCTGTCATTATTCATTTGTTATTGTCATACTGGTATTATGGATTGATAGTTTTAATAAAATTTTTCAACCAGTTAATTTAGTAGAAGGTAGATTCCATATTGTCTCTGATTTTTTATGTCAACTAAATACACTTTGGAGGCATTCCTTTAAAAGAATTACCACACAGATTGCCATTCTTTGTAATCTCGAACCCGGGCTGGCTATAGATTTCAGTATGGTATTAACAAAAGCCGGTCCCCTGTCACCCGATAAAAAACTTATTAACGTTGCACGTTATACTGATACACGAAAAATAATGCTTCAAGCATTATTTGACCATATAGCCAAATGCGATCAGGATGTTTATGTATTGACTACTGAGGGCATTCACTTCACAGTCGCAGTGGGCGTATAGGGCCTGGTAAAGAAGAAAGCCATTTTACTGCTTTCTTCTCTGTCTTCCGCTGGCCTGATCCCATACAGACAGTGTTGTCAGTTTCTCCCGAATTTTTATCTCAAGTCCCCGGTCATTGGGCTGATAATAACGACGAGGCTCCATGCCATCGGGGAAATAACACTCCCCAGCTGCATAAGCATTGGGTTCATCATGGGCATAACGATACTCTTTGCCATACCCCATACTGCCCATCATTTTGGTGGGTGCATTGCGCAGGTGTAGCGGCACTTCGTAGGACGGATTATTTTTTACATCCGTCAAGGCGGCTTTCCAGGCTTTATAAACCGCATTACTTTTGGGAGCACAGGCACAGTAAACGGTGGCATGGGCCAGTGCCAGCAACCCTTCCGGACTTCCTAGCCGCTCATAGGCCTGCCAGGCATTCATGGCAATTTCAAGAGCCCTGGGATCAGCATTACCAATATCTTCACTGGCAATGGCCACCAGCCGACGAATCACATAGAGCGGATCCGCGCCACCATTAACAATACGAGCCGCCCAATAAAGCGCTCCATCCGGATTAGAACCCCGCACTGACTTGTGAAAAGCAGAAATCTGATCATAAAACGCCTCGCCACCTTTATCAAAACGGCGACCACTGTCTGATAAAATAGCGGTTACCGTCTCAGCCGTAATCATGCTCCCTTCACAAAGGTCCGCCGCTATTTCCAGAGTATTAAGTAACCGTCGTGCATCACCATCCGCATACCGGATCAGTACCTGCTCCGCTTCAGTATCCAGCTGAATTAGCTGATCACCCAACCCTCTGCCCACATCTGTCAAAGCCTGCTGCAATACATTTTTCAGCGCCATTTCATCAAGGGGTTTGAGCACATATACCCGGGCCCGGGATAACAACGCATTATTCAATTCAAAAGAGGGGTTTTCAGTGGTAGCGCCAATAAATATTACCGTGCCATCTTCAATATGGGGTAAAAAGGCATCCTGCTGGGATTTATTGAAGCGATGAACTTCATCCACAAACAATAAGGTCTTTCTGTTACTGGTAACACGAATATCCCTGGCCCGGCTAACGGCGACCCTGATATCTTTAACCCCGGATAACACTGCAGACAGTGTCTCGAAATGGGCATCACAGACAGAGGCAATCAGTCGAGCCAGTGTGGTCTTACCCACACCGGGCGGCCCCCAGAATACCATGGAATGAGCCGCACCCCGCTCCAATGCCTCTCTTAGCGGCTTACCCCGAGCCAGAATATGCTCCTGCCCCAGGTACTCATCCAAAGTTGCAGGCCGCATACGTGCGGCCAGGGGTTGATAAGGTTCCGTATCAACCGTGCCATCAAACAGCGAACTCATTCTTCGGGTGCCCTGCTCCGAGTTTCCTTAATCACATCATAGCCTTTGGTTTCGTCAATCACATCATAGCCTTTGGGAATCCTGGCCTTAAAACGGCTACTGCTGATCATGCCATTGGTATTAACCTGCTTAAGCTCAATGCGTCGTTTGCCGCCAAGGGAGTCCTTGATAAAGAGGGCACTTAGCTGATTTTGCTTAAAGTGGATCTCCAATAATTCAAACAGGTCATTACCAGCTGTCGGCCTCAGGCTATAGGTTTCATCCCCTTTTGCAGAGACCCGAGTGACATTGTAATCTTTCAGAAAATCCCGGGCATTACCACTTAACAACTGTACCGGGGTATTCTGTGAGCTCAGGTCCTGCTCCTGAATCACCGCCTGCATCAGGTCATTATCAATATTCCAGACCCTGCCATCCCGGGAGATAATCTCCTGGCTGTATGGCTCCCTGGTCAACCAGCGGTACATATTCGGACGCTTCAACTGGATTTCACCGGACTGGGATTGACTGCGGCCATTTTCCTGGAGAGATTCCTGATTAAATCGTGCACTCAGGGTGCGGATGGCTTCCAGTTTACCTACCAGCGCATCAACCGCTGCCTTATCATTTTTTACCAGCGCTTCCGTGGTCTTTCCTTTACCCTGCTCAGTGGTCACAGTGACTTCAGGAACGTCTACCGGTTTGGGTGCAGAGGCCAGAACCGACAGGGACAAGGCACACAGGGAAAGAGACAGAGTCAATTGTTTGAGCATATACCATTACTTACCTAGTTTTTCGGCGGTGCCGGTGCCATCACCTCCCGGTTACCATTGGTTCCCATGGGACTGACCACACCCGCCATTTCCATGGATTCTATCATCCTGGCAGCCCGGTTATAGCCTATTTTTAACTTTCTTTGTACTGAAGAGATAGAGGCTTTACGGGTTTCTGTCACAAAAGCCACCGCCTCATCATAAAGCGGATCCCTTTCACTGTCCCCATCCAGTCCCCCACTTAAGGCACTGCCTTCCGCCGCCGATTCACTCATACCGTTCAGGACTTCCTCCACATAATCCGGCTGTCCTCGCTGTTTCCAGTCAGCCACCACCCTGTGCACCTCATCATCACTGACAAAGGCACCATGGACCCGAATGGGAACACTGGTACCCGGCGGCAGATAAAGCATATCCCCGTGCCCCAACAGCTGCTCTGCCCCACCCTGGTCAATAATCGTCCTGGAATCTATTTTACCGGACACCTGAAAACTGATCCGGGTTGGCACATTGGCCTTGATCAATCCGGTAATCACATCCACTGACGGGCGCTGGGTAGCAAGAATGAGATGTATCCCGGCAGCCCGGGCCTTTTGGGCAATACGGGCAATCAGCTCCTCTACCTTTTTGCCAACAATCATCATCATGTCAGCAAATTCATCAATAACCACGACGATAAAGGGCAAGGTGTTCAGCGAGGGGGGAATATCCTCAGCTGATACCGGCTGATAGAGCGGATCAGGTAAAGGCTCTCCTGCCTCAAGCGCTTTTACCACCTTATCATTAAACCCGGTAATATTGCGGACACCCAGGGCAGCCATCAACTTATACCGCCGCTCCATTTCAGCCACACACCAGCGCAGGGCATTGGCCGCCTCTTTCATATCGGTTACCACCGGAGCCAGCAAATGGGGAATACCGTCATAGATAGACAGTTCCAGCATTTTCGGATCGATCATAATCAGTCGTACCGATTCGGGGCCAGACTTGAACAACATGGATAACAACATGGCATTGACCCCAACTGACTTGCCGGAACCGGTGGTGCCCGCCACCAGCAAATGAGGCATTTTGGCAAGATCCACCACCACCGGTTGTCCGCTGATATCATGTCCCAGGGCAAGGCTTAAGGCCGAGGCGGCTTTTTTATAGGTAGAAGAAGCGATCAATTCACTGAAAAAAACCGTCTCCCGGTTATCATTGGGAATCTCAACCCCCATGACCGATTTACCGGGAATCACTTCCACCACCCGAACACTGACCACCGCCAGAGATCGTGCCAGGTCACTGGCAAGGTTGGTAATTCGACTGGCCTTAACCCCCGGTGCCGGCTGAATTTCATAACGGGTTATCACCGGCCCGGGATGGGCGGCCACCACCTGGACTTCAACACCAAAGTCCTTAAGTTTCAGTTCCACCTGGCGGGAAACGGCATCCAGATAAGCCTGATTAATAGCCCCCTCATGTCCCCTGGCTTTATCCAGCAACCCCACTTCCGGCAGTTCCCCCACCTCTTGCGGTGGCGTTTTGTTAATGACCGGCACAAACATATCCCTGGTTTCAGGAACCGATGGTTGAACCGGTGGGTGCTCCGGAATCACCACAGGCAGCACCTGAACCGGCTCACGCTGTACAGGCTCAAGACTGGCTAATGACTCCTTTTTTTTCCTGACCTGTTGTTGCTTGAAAGCCACCCAGCGTTCCCGACACTGAGTCACCAGTACAGAAAAATAATGAAGCGCTTCTTTAGACAACAATCGTCCTCTTTTAATGAGTACCAGACCAACCCGCCCCATTAAATCCATTAAACGAAACCAGGAAAAATCAATATACAGTGTAATACCCACCACCAGAGAGGCCATCAGCAATAACGTACTGCCAATCAAACTGAATACTGGCAGGCTTT
The DNA here is from genome assembly GCF_025643335.1 of Endozoicomonas sp. Mp262. Lineage (NCBI taxonomy): Bacteria > Pseudomonadati > Pseudomonadota > Gammaproteobacteria > Oceanospirillales > Endozoicomonadaceae > Endozoicomonas > Endozoicomonas sp. Mp262. Next base: position 4,086,349 of record NZ_CP092489.1, read on the forward strand.
TTTCAACCACCAGCGTGCCCATAATCCCACCGATCCCTGAGGAAAAATCAGTACCCAGATAATGATAGTGAAGGGAGGCCAGGGCAGCCGCTGCTATCAGCAACAGGAAAAAACCACTGCTTCGAACCAGAATCAGGGCGGGCAGCCACTCCCAGGGCTGATAGCGATAGAGATAGACCCGAATAGCTTTTATCACCGCAGCGAAGGGAAAAAGCCAGGCCATGGCACCAAACAGTGAGAAAAACACATCTGCCAGCCAGGCCCCCGCCCTGCCCCCATAATTACTTATGATGTCAGTGGTACCAACAAATGACCAGCCAGGATCAGTGCTACTGTAACTGTATAATGACAAGGTCAAATATCCTGCTACCACTAGTAGCAGCAACATCATTCCCTCCCGCAGGCGCAGCGATAATCCCTCACTCAACACCGAGTCAGGCCCAAGCAACCAGGACAGGGAGTCCAACACCCGGACTGCTTTAGTTTTTTTATTTTTCTTGCTCACAGTCTTCGCCATCGCTGTAGAGAAAATCCTTTTTTTCTGAAGATATCACGGCCATCCCTTCAGGATACAGCCTTGTTATGAAACCATTACCCCCAGGAATAAAGGAAATAGAGTGATGACAGCATTACACCTGAGAGCACCCGTTGCTCATTTAACAGTATTATTATTGGCATTGATAACCAGTTTATTATTATCACCCTCTATCAACGATAACTCCGTGGCGGGAACCTTATTCTCATGCCTGATGCTAATCACCCTTATGACTACCCTGACACCACTGGCCACAGACACTCACAGAGTCAGGCTTATTCTTAAAATAACCGGGATCATCCTGATACTGCTAAGACTGGGGGTAACAGATACACAGCTACCCAAATGGGTTTCCTTATTTAGCCTGGCCAGTGTGATTATTTTTCATACCGTCCTGATGGTGCTATTAATGAAACACCTGTTTTCTGATGCACCGCAAACCGAAAAACTACTGGCTGCCATTAACTTTTATCTACTCACTGGCATTAACTTCGGTTTTGTTTATGTCCTGTTGAATCTACTTTCTCCCGGCGCCTTTAACTTTCCTTCCGGCGGCATTTATGACTGGCCAGACTTTCTCTATTTCAGCTTTGTCTCGCTAACCACCCTGGGTTATGGTGATATCATTCCGATTTCGCCCCTGGCTCAAAGCCTGGCTGCTTTGGAAGCGGTTATTGGAGTACTAAGCCCTACGGTAATGATTGCCCGTTTTGTCAAGTAACTATACATGGAGTGTCCTGGTTGCCAGTGCCAGAAGAGAAATGGAATAGCATCCTTGCCTTTACTATTTTCAGTTTTTCTTTAACAGGATTTCTTTAATTTCCAATGACATCATTTCGCTCCGGTTTTTTTATTTGGAAGCCTGATTATAGACAGGAAAAACCAGTACTTTTTAACCAGCCATGTCGCACCCAATCGTACCTATTTATCGCTCTAACTGTGTAAGGTTTAGCAACCTGGTTCAATTTCTCAATGGTTATTCCATCGTTACGGCCAAGAATATCCCCTAAACAAATCAGGCTTTACACGACACTTACATTTTAATAGAGTGTCCGCCGCAACTATCACTGTTCACAGGCATGGATCAATAGCCAAGAAGAACCTGCTAGCGGATGATGCATATCAATCAGATAACAAGCTACTGAGGCCCATGCTTTGCCTGCCCATTTCAGGGTAAGGAGACTCCTCCGGGCGGTAGCGTCTATTGATCATCTCTCTTCAAAATATCTACTTCCTGCCCCTGAATGTTTAAGCTCCCAACAGAAATGCTTGTCATTAAACGAAAACCCCACAACCAAGGAGGGGCCAAAATCCGCGTTAGGCTTGTGGTGGAGTACCTATACCATTAGAAACAACCGCATCAATTTGTACTAAAGCACCCATAGGAATAGCTGAAACGCCAATGACTGTTCTAGCAGGCAGGTCGCCTTTAAAGAAGGTTGTGTAAATTTTATTTACAACATCAATATCTGCGATATTTTTGAGCTGGATATTTATTTTAACTATATCGTCCATAATATGATCAACACTTTCCACAATAGCCTTGATATTTTTCAGGCATTGTTGAACCTGCATTGTTATATCACCCTCTACCAATACATTGGTTTTTGGGTTCAAAGGCAGCTGGGCCGCAATATGATTATAATGAGAAAACGCCACGGTTTGCGTATATAAATCACTTTTTGGTGCATTTTTCGTATTATTTGCTCTTATGACAATACCATGTCTGTCTTCAACTGCCTGTGGAGGTGTACCATCGCCGTGAGATACAACAGCATCAATTTGCACCAAAGCATCCAAAGGCAAGGCTGAAGCTGCGATTACTGTACGTGCAGGAAGATAAGCTGCAGTCCGGGCGATGGCTGAATCCGGGAAAAAAGTTGTGTAGACTTCATTGACAGCTTCAATGTCAGAAAGATTTTTAAGAAAGATATTTATTTTGACAATATCATCAAAAGGTACGTCAATACTGCATAAAATGGCCTTTATATTTTTCAGGCACTGTCCGGTCTGTTCTTTTACGCCACCAGTAATCATTTTACCTGACTCAGGATCGATAGGTAGCTGTGCTGAGATATTATTGTAATGAGAAAAAGCGACCGTTTGTGTAGAAACAGGACTTTTTGGCGAGTTTTCCGTATTTCTTGCAACTTTAACAAGATCACAAGGGGCCTGCGAAGGTGTACCTTCACCGTTTGAAATAAGCGCGTCAATTTGTATCAAAGCACCATCTAAAGGTAGCGCCAAAACTTCAGCTGTCGTCCGTGTAGGAAAACTGCCATGAAAGAATGTTTCATAGACTTTATCAACGACACCCACATCTGAGATATTCTTGAGAAATATATTGATTTTAACAACATCGTCCATCACATGATCAATACTTTCTACAATTGCCTTAATATTGACTAGGCACTGCTTTGCCTGCTCTTCTATACCTCCCGCTACAACTTTACCTGTTTCAGGGTCTACAGGTAATTGAGCTGAAATATTATTGTAATGGGAAAAAGCGACCGTTTGTGTAGAAATAGCGCTTATTGGTGCATTCTCAGTATTTCTGGAAAGCTTGATAATATCGCCACTCATATCGATACCTATCCTGTGTAAAATCTCAAAGGGGATTATAGTCGATATCATAAATGAGAAGATAAAATGTGGTTTATATAGCCACCAATTCTCTAAATCCTATTAGTATTTCTTAGCCTTCTAGTTATTCATACTACCTTGACCACAAACTATCTACATCATAAAGCTTCGGCATCACCTACTCAGGTCTCTTTCATGATCAGACCTTTATAACTATTATTGCATTTTGATATTCAATTAAAAACTTTCTCTTTCCAAATACTTACCAGCCATAAATAAAGTTTACCCCAGATAATGTTTAACCGCTCTCATTTTATAACACCCCTGATTAATTCCACAACAACCCCACTTCACTCATTATATTTACCCTGATACAGAGACCATGTTTAAATTTAAATTTTATTTTTTCATTATCATTATCACCCTACTTACAGGTTGCGTTAGCCCCATTCCATTAAATGAGCAATCTCCTGCTCCTGAATATAAACCAGCTGACAAATTACTAATATCTGTTATAGATGAAAGAAAGCGGGTTTCAGAAGGAAAACCTGATAACTTTATAGGCGTAGCTCATGCTGCATTTGGCATTCCAGTTGACTGGAGTATCAGTCAGGCGCTGTCTGTTGAAAAAGGAGATAAAGAGCGAAATCTATCTGAATTTCTTACATATCGAATTATCAATGGATTGAAGTCCAAAGGATGGAATGCAGAAGCAATCATCATGGATAACAGAATAGATACTGATAAAGCAGCTGAAGTCCTTAAGCAAAATAAAGCCAATAAACTATTAATTTTAAATATTCATGAATGGTATTTCAGCATCAACTTAAACTGGGTATCTGAATTTAATTTTGACACAGATACCCTTATACAAGTGTATCAAATAAAAAATGGCAAAATACTGGAAAAACAGATTGCAGGACGGGATGTCATTATTGAAAAAGCTGATGACTCTCCTCAAAATAGCATTTTAAGGGCATACAGGGATCAATTGCAGGAAATATTCAGTGATCCCGATATCCAGAGTGCACTTATAAAAAATAAAATCTGATCGATTAAAGGTATAAATTTTTAATCGACATAGAATCAAAGTAGCAATAGTGGTATAATATCTAAAATCAAAACAATAGGTATTATATCACTTATTTAATAAAGCTTAAAAAATTATCAATAAATAAGAAGACTGAAAAAAATCATAACTGCATGTATTAATTAGGGGGAGCTATGTTGGAAGCAACAAGCTTATTGGAGAACATTTGTGTCAATGATGCCAGCAATGAGAGACTTTTTGCTAGCATTGCCCAAGATATAGAACAAAAAGGTTTCAGTATCCGGCCTAAAGCCTTGTCTGAGGATTTACAAATAGCCTTAAGTGCTCAACAACAAAAAATAAATGATAATAATTATTCCACGGCTGGAATAGGTCGAGCAATCAATTATTTAAAAAACGATGGAGTGCGATCTGATAAAATCTCCTGGATTACCGGTCAATCAGTGGCAGAAAATAATTGGTTATATTGGGTAAACCAGTTACGGACTTATTTAAACCGCCATTTATTCCTGGGCCTATTCTCCTTCGAAAGCCACTTTGCTCACTACCAGCCAGGTGATTTTTACCGTAGACATTACGATGCCTTCAAAGGTGAGTCCAATAGGATATTATCCCTTATTATCTACCTGAATGAAGGGTGGACCCAAGCCGATGAGGGAAAACTGGTTCTTTATGGAAATGACCATGACAGGGAAGGAATCAAAGTGATACCTGCCATGGGTACACTGGTTACCTTTCTTAGTGAAGATTTTCCCCATGAAGTACTGCCGGCCAATAGGGACCGGTTTTCTATCGCTGGCTGGTTCAGGATTAACACATCAACAAAGGAAAAAACTGATCCTCCTTTATAAAGGCAGGGGTTATAAAGCAGTTTATTAATTAGAAAAGCTTGCCAATAGCAATTCCCATGGTAAGCTTTTCCCTGGTATAAATACTTAAGCTCCATATTCAATCAATCCATAGAAGAATTAACCAATAATAGATATTTATATAACTTATTGTAGATGAAGTATTTTTTAAGATAATTTCTCACTCTATTTCAGGAATTACTATTAATGTACCCAAGACTGATCCGTCGAATAAAAGCCTTGATCATTGATTCCATAATAGTCGTCACCTTATTTATTGCCTGTTTAACCATTGTCTCTTTAGCAAAATTTGATAATGATTACCTTAACTTAGCTATCGTTATTTTACCAGCTATTCCCGCATGATGAACGTCGATGATCGTTGGTATTGACAATAAGGCAGCAAAAATAATGAAGCCGATCAAAACTGAGCCGCCAATTAACAAAGCGGAGCTTTAAAGAAAAAATGTCACCCCTGAACGTAGCTACGATATGGCCGGTTATGATGTATCGAATGGAATCACCCTTTTCTCTTCAATACCATGAGTTACTGTGTAAAAAAGCCCCTCCCACGTTTTTATCAGCCAATGCAAAAAATAGCCCTGTATCCATTTCCATAATGCTATACGGACTCCTTTTGAGCGGGTTCTTAAAGCTTCCTGAAACTGGGGACAGCACAGTTCCTGTATTTGATCTACGAGAAAAGCAAGCATCGTCAGATAGGCCAGATTTGTGGCTAAGTGCTTCTCACCGTGACCGTAGTTATGTTCGAGATCGTAGCCTTGATTTTTCAGGGTGTTAAACGTCTGGTTCTCAATATGCCATCGGCAGCGCCCTCCTTTCATGACGGGTTCTATGGTTTCTTCGTTAAGCGGAATATCAGTCACCCAGCACCAGATATGCTGTTTACCTTTTTTATCGGTTTCGACAAAATCAAGCACATTAACCTGTTCTGCATATTTTGCCTTGTTCAGCCTGACGTCATTGGCATAGCGAAACCACCACTTAATTCCAGTCTCTTCATTAACTTTTTCAGCACGGTGAACTTTTCCTTCTTTATCCAGCTCATCCATCGCTTCAACCAGCGAGGCATGGTTGCCATCTTTCGCGACAATGATGTAATGCCAGCCATAACTCTTAATCAGTTGGACAGTGGGGTTGTCAGCATAAAGACTGTCCAGAAGAATAACGAACTTTAGACGTGGGTGATGCTCTCGTATGGTGGCAAACAACCGTTTAATGGCATTTTTTTCACAGTCATTTTTGGTCGAACCGTCCTGGCAAACTATGGCTTCCGGTGCCAATGGCAAGACTGTTTTTTGATCCGGGTGAGCAATGCATGCTGCCATTAACTGGTGGTAGTGAGCTTCGTTGGCCTTTCCCTTATTTTTAGTACAGCACTCCTGACAAGGTTTTTTATTATTGCAGGAGTAAAATAGCCCAGTTCCATCGATCGGGAGCAAGTAGTGATTTTTCAAGTTCCCGCAGTGAAATTCGAATGCCTTCAGTAATCCGCCCCTTTGGACGTTAGACAGCAATGTCTTAAAAGGCTTTTTGAACTCTACGGGATCTATTGGATCCAGGATTTCCCGCATACTGGTATCACAGGGAGCACGTTTTTTTATCTGATACAGGTGCTCAAGGTTATGCCTTACTTCTTGCTCTGTTTTATCACGCTCAAACGAGAGGAGCGATGGGTACTTGAGATGCATCATGGCAAAAGCGGACATGGAGGCATCATGTATTGTTATTTTTCTGGAATCCTTGTTTGGTCGGACATCTGGAATTTGCTCATAACTTTCAGAAATCGTAGTAATTAAACTGTTTGCACAAAGATGCTTACGACTTTTTTGGAATGGATAAGCCATGAGAGACAGCCATTGATAAAGTATCCCTATCAAAAGTAGACGTTATTTTGTGCGAAATCACTCCATTTGGAATTTACTGTAAGCCTTGCTGTTGCAGTGATTTAATTGATGTCACGGGAATAGCTGTTATTTTACCTGTTATTTTTTATGAGCCCCTATTCATCACTTTTAAGGGACAAACCCCTGGCCACAGGTTAAATGGACTTCTGGTAAGAGATAAACAGGGAATTAATAAGTTGAACATTATCCGCTCTACCCTGAGATTTATAGCCAAATTAGCCCTGGGGCTTCCCTCATTCTTTTTTGTCTTTACCACTAAAAATCATCAGGCACTTCATGATCTTATTACCAGAGCCATTGTTATCAATGATAGCAAGGTAAGCCTTCCCCACTATGAACAATTATCTGCCCGGGCGCCCCTAGGAAGCAATGAATCACTGGCTTCACCGCCTAAACGAATCTTTATGATTGTTTTATACAGTGCTATCAGTCTTATCTTATTATTCCTTGCTACAAATCTGCTCTTAACACCCAACTGCATTAGCCTTGATCAGTGCACCCCCTCCGACCAGATCATTCTGGATGCAACGGGCTTTTTCTGGCTATTGCTACCGGGCCTCATCATGATCACTGGCTGGAGAGGCAAACTGCCCTTCTGTAAAAACTAAGAAGCAGGCTTTTAAGGACACATGCTAGAATATCAAGAAGTTACTCTAAGAAAAGCCACCCCTGATGATAAAGAAACGCTGTTTCACCTGATCACTGAAAATCAGGAATGGACTCGATTCAACGGCCCCTATTTTCCCTATAGCCCACCCACTCCGGATGAATTCCAAACCGGGCTTTTCGAGCGTTTGCAACAGGGTGATGACACATTGATCATTGAGTATAACCATACTCCTATTGGAACCGTTTCCTACTACTGGGAAGATAAACGTACCCGCTGGCTGGAAGTGGGTATAGTCGTTTATAGCCATAACCAATGGGGAAAAGGTCTCGGTAGAAAAGCCCTGATTCCCTGGATTACCCACTTGTTCCACACCCTGGAAATTGCACGTGTTGGTTTAACAACCTGGTCTGGTAACCCCCGTATGATGGTTTGCGCAGAGGCTATCGGCATGAAACTTGAGGCCCGTCTTCGAAAAGTCCGGTATTATAACGAGCATTACTACGACTCAGTAAAGTTTGGGGTACTCAGGGAAGAATGGTTCAAAAAATACCCCAACCTGTCCGAAAAGGTGGTAAAATGAACAATATTTTTGAATCTATTCCAACCGAAATCCCCAATGAAATCTTCACAGACCTGGTGACAGGTGAAAATATCCGTGTAGAACGCATTTTATCCAAGGGTCAAACCTCACCTGAAAATGGCTGGTATGATCAGGATGAGAATGAATGGGTTATGGTACTAAAAGGTGAAGGGACTATCACGTTTGATGACGGCCACAATATTTGCTTGCAGGAAGGTGACTTTATCACTATCCCAAAACATAAAAAGCATAAGGTATCCCGCACCGATCCAAATCATGTTACGGTATGGCTGGCTATTTTCTATAAATAGTCAAAAAAACAACGCCAATAATAAAAGTAGCCCCCCTCAAGAGACGCTTTCAAAAAATCATTAAGGACGTCCCTTATGACCTGAGTTCGACATAAGGAACTGATTTTATATAGCATAGCTACCACGCTGATTAGGGGTGGAGTAGTGCTGTGCTGACCAAGGTATTTTGCAGGGTAGACGATTTTTGCAAGCAATTTGAACCAAAGCTAAACCAGTATCTGATCGAGCATTGTGGCCGCAAGCGCATTCGTAAACAGTCTCTATCAATCAGCGAAGTGGCAACGATCGTCATCCTATTTCATGCTAAAGGCTATCGTTGTCTGAAGCACTTCTATATTAATCATGTCTGTAAATACTGGCATAAGCACTTTCACGGGCTAGTCAGCTACAATCGGTTTGTTGAGCTGATGCCACAAGCGCTTATGGTACTCTCAGCTTTCTTGCAGACACGATATGGCAAGGTGTCTGGCATTTCTTATATAGATTCAACCGGCATCGCTGTCTGTGAAAAAAGTCGGGCTCTGCGCCATAAAGTGTTTAAAGATGAAGCAGGCTGGGGTAAGTCTTCTACACACTGGTATTACGGCTTTAAGCTTCACCTGATTATCAATGATACCGGTGAGTTGCTGGCGGTTAAGTGTACATCAGGTAATACCGATGATCGTGCTGTTCTTGAAGATATGTGCTGCCACTTGTTTGGTAAGCTGTTCGGCGACAAAGGCTATATATCCAAGGCCAAAGCCCAGCTTTTAAAAGAAAAATACGATGTTGACCTGATTACGACGCGCAGGAAAAACATGAAACCTCAGAACCTGCCTGCTTTTGATAAAGTACTGCTGAGAGGGCGTGCAATCATTGAGACGGTCAACGATCAGTTGAAAAATATCTCTCAGATAGAGCACACCCGCCACCGCTCAAAGTTCAATTTTATGGTGAACTTGCTGGCAGGGCTTATAGCCTATACGTTTCAAAAAAAGAAGCCTTCTCTGAGCATTCAGCATACGGGGCTGGTTGAGTTGGTTGCTTAACCGTTATGTCGAACTCAGGTTTAATGATTTTGGTATTGACCTTGAGCAGTTCACGGACCCCTTAAAAGGAGCCACAGAAGTAGGTGCAGGTGTACTGGAAGGAGTGTTAATCACTGCCTTCGCGCAAAAAAAACTGTACACCATTAACAAAAGGCGTAAGGCTGTTCAGAATGCCCATAAAATCCGTACTGCGCGGGAACAGGAAATTTTCAGGCAGTTAGCCACTCCTGTTCCTGGCAGTTATCAACTGCCGGAAGAGCAGCTGGAGCCAATCATAACCTTACAGGGACTTCTTCTAAGCAATAACCAACCGTTGAACAGGGAAAAATTCCAGGCACTTATTATCAAGCTGCATCATGCTGTTGGTGCCAGTGCACCTGAGGTACCAATGGCTTCTGATCATTTAAAAAAAACGTGTCAGGCAATGGGAGTCCACCTGAAATCAGGTAAGGTTACTATGGATCTTGATAAACTGTTAAATTACCTGAAAACCCACGGCCAGCCTTTTCCTGATTTATTCAATATCGAAGAGGTGAGCAACCCTATCAGCAGAAACCAGTTTCAACAGTTTGCCGACCTCTGCTTTCTTGAAGAAGAGCAATCGGACAGCTATTCCCGCATGATGAACGTCGATGATCGTTGGTATTGACAATAAGGCAGCAAAAATAATGAAGCCGATCAAAACTGAGCCGCCAATTAACAAAGCGGAGCTTTAAAGAAAAAATGTCACCCCTGAACGTAGCTACGATATGGCCGGTTATGATGTATCGAATGGAATCACCCTTTTCTCTTCAATACCATGAGTTACTGTGTAAAAAAGCCCCTCCCACGTTTTTATCAGCCAATGCAAAAAATAGCCCTGTATCCATTTCCATAATGCTATACGGACTCCTTTTGAGCGGGTTCTTAAAGCTTCCTGAAACTGGGGACAGCACAGTTCCTGTATTTGATCTACGAGAAAAGCAAGCATCGTCAGATAGGCCAGATTTGTGGCTAAGTGCTTCTCACCGTGACCGTAGTTATGTTCGAGATCGTAGCCTTGATTTTTCAGGGTGTTAAACGTCTGGTTCTCAATATGCCATCGGCAGCGCCCTCCTTTCATGACGGGTTCTATGGTTTCTTCGTTAAGCGGAATATCAGTCACCCAGCACCAGATATGCTGTTTACCTTTTTTATCGGTTTCGACAAAATCAAGCACATTAACCTGTTCTGCATATTTTGCCTTGTTCAGCCTGACGTCATTGGCATAGCGAAACCACCACTTAATTCCAGTCTCTTCATTAACTTTTTCAGCACGGTGAACTTTTCCTTCTTTATCCAGCTCATCCATCGCTTCAACCAGCGAGGCATGGTTGCCATCTTTCGCGACAATGATGTAATGCCAGCCATAACTCTTAATCAGTTGGACAGTGGGGTTGTCAGCATAAAGACTGTCCAGAAGAATAACGAACTTTAGACGTGGGTGATGCTCTCGTATGGTGGCAAACAACCGTTTAATGGCATTTTTTTCACAGTCATTTTTGGTCGAACCGTCCTGGCAAACTATGGCTTCCGGTGCCAATGGCAAGACTGTTTTTTGATCCGGGTGAGCAATGCATGCTGCCATTAACTGGTGGTAGTGAGCTTCGTTGGCCTTTCCCTTATTTTTAGTACAGCACTCCTGACAAGGTTTTTTATTATTGCAGGAGTAAAATAGCCCAGTTCCATCGATCGGGAGCAAGTAGTGATTTTTCAAGTTCCCGCAGTGAAATTCGAATGCCTTCAGTAATCCGCCCCTTTGGACGTTAGACAGCAATGTCTTAAAAGGCTTTTTGAACTCTACGGGATCTATTGGATCCAGGATTTCCCGCATACTGGTATCACAGGGAGCACGTTTTTTTATCTGATACAGGTGCTCAAGGTTATGCCTTACTTCTTGCTCTGTTTTATCACGCTCAAACGAGAGGAGCGATGGGTACTTGAGATGCATCATGGCAAAAGCGGACATGGAGGCATCATGTATTGTTATTTTTCTGGAATCCTTGTTTGGTCGGACATCTGGAATTTGCTCATAACTTTCAGAAATCGTAGTAATTAAACTGTTTGCACAAAGATGCTTACGACTTTTTTGGAATGGATAAGCCATGAGAGACAGCCATTGATAAAGTATCCCTATCAAAAGTAGACGTTATTTTGTGCGAAATCACTCCATTTGGAATTTACTGTAAGCCTTGCTGTTGCAGTGATTTAATTGATGTCACGGGAATAGCTGGCAATCGGATGGTCTCCTGGAAGGTAAGGATGCCCCCCTCAAGAATATTTTGAAACACAATGAAAGCTATATCGAAAGAGCAGCGCTTTCAACACTTATAAGAGACATAGATAAACTCTTTAAAGGCCGTCAATCACCTTTCAGTTACGAGGATAAGATGCAGCTAAGATGGTTTGCAAAAACACTGGAGGATGATCAGGCAAACAGCATGCAGGATAAGAAAAAACTTGAAAGTATCAATCAGATACTTAAGAAAGCCAATATAAAGATTGACTACAAAACAGACAAACTATTGGGTTCTGTCAGAAAAAATTCAAAAGCTATATTTCACCGTATCAAAATTGATACAGAAAAAATGTACAACCACCTTCAAAGAATGGATAAACTACCAACCGTCAAAGGCGTTGATGATATTTTAACCAGGCAAAGTCGTAATATAGAAGCACTGTATCACCTGAGAGACTATGATCAGTGGAAAGTACGCCAACATAAAAGGGACCGGAATATCAAGCTGGCATCGGCTGTAACAGGTTTTTTACCTGTTTCCCTTGGAGTGGATGAAATACTCAAGGCCGTTGCCTATAACAAGGATCGAAGGTATAGAGAAAAGAATGAAACTTCAATGAATAGTCGTATAAAAAATGCCTACGAAGCTAGACATAATACCTCTCTTAACAAGAAAGAAAGAAAAGAACTGGCTCGCTTGCTAAGTAATGCCCGTGATGTTAAACAAGCCCATATGAAAATCAAAAAAAATAGAAGTGAAGCCAATGAAGACATTCACATTGTTGCAGCCATTGCTGATCCTTTTTCTACGGTAATGGGTCCTGTAGGCAGAGGTGTAAAAGGGGGAATAAAAGCAACGGCAAAAACAACGGCAGCTATTGCTGCAATGGCTGATCGAAAAATAAAAGATAAAAAATTGAAAAAAGAAAATCGTTTTAATGAAACCAATGATATCTACCGTTTTTACAAAAAACTTTACCTGACAGCCATAGAACAGGATAATGATGAAAAAATGGATGAAATACAGACACTGGCAGAACTCACCTACGGAATTAATGGTGAAAGCTTCGATGCCCTGGTTAGAACAGAGCTTGTTGAAAACAACAAGTTTAAATTAAGTTTCTCACAGCGGACAGTGAAACATTAGCAGCAAATATCCCTAATAGAATAACCTGCATTTATTTGATTATTTTAAAAATAATAAATAAGGTCTTTCTCGTTTTTTAACAACCACCCATTTACTATGGAGTTTAGTGTGTCTACAAGACTATTAAAGTTATTTTTATTAATTATGTTCTCCTCTCTAGTGACAGCCTGCGCCTCCAACACATTTATCCAGGAGATACAGCCTGTTAAAACGTCCCTCTCACCTTACAACAAGGCTATTATTACTGTTAAAGAAGGATCGCCATCAGTTAAAACAAAAAAAGGGTTTGAAGCCAGTAAATCAGCCTTGGAAAAAGACTTTGCAGCCAGCCTTACCGAGCTGAACACATTCCATATAATCTCCAGAACACAGGCAAAAGGCGTCGTTGAAAATGACACCACATTATTAATCAACCTGATCATTGAGGACTTCCAATATTTAAGTGGAGCATCCAGTGTCGTGGCAGGTGTTTTTTCCGGTAACGCTTATTTTAAAGTGCGAGCACAGATAATTGATTTAAAATCTGGTGATATTATTGGTGAAGTGCGCTCTGGTGCACACACAGAGTCTTCCGATGGTATATTTCGCGGCAGTACAGGAACACTTATTACCAAAATATCAAAGAAACTGGCAAAAGAAATTGACAGTTATAAATAAGACAAGTATAAGCAATGAGTGATAAGGAGGCAGGATATTTATCCTGCCCCTTCCTAATTAATAAATAGAAAGACATCAATGAATACTGATTTCTGGCTTGAAAAATGGAAAAAGAATGAAATTGGTTTCCATAAAAATGAAACCAACCCCCTGTTAATGAAATATTTTGACAGACTCTCTTTAACAAAAGGGAGCTGTATATTTTTACCTCTTTGTGGCAAGACCCTGGATATTGCCTGGTTGTTGTCAATGGGGTATCAGGTCGTCGGAGCCGAGCTTAGCAAACATGCAGTTGATCAACTATTTGATGAAGCGGGCATTATTCCTGAAATACGACCGCTTAAGGATATAACGATCTACAAGGGCTCTAATATCACCATCTTTTTAGGGAATATCTTTACTCTCAGCCAAAGCTTGCTTGGAACAGTCGATGCCATTTACGACCGTGCGGCCCTGGTTGCTTTGCCTGAATCTTCAAGGAGTCAATACACCCAGCACCTGATTAAAATATCCCATGGAGCGCCCCAGCTATTGATAACTCTTGAATATGACCAACGTTTGCTATCTGGCCCACCATTTTCTGTTAGCAGCGATGAAATAACACACCATTACCATCACCGCTATCACCTGACACCACTGGAAAGCAACACCGTGCCCAATGGGCTTAAAGGTCAATACGATGTGCAGGAAACTATCTGGTTATTGTCTTATAAGTAGTGATCATTCTGCTGTTAATTGATATCTCTGATGGATTTGTTTATTACGGTTGGTATCAGTTAGCCAGTAGATTCGATACACTCATTTAATATATAAAAATGCCATCTGCCATAGGCCTGCCACCCCAAAGGCTGACAATATCAGGAGCAAGCATGGAAAGAGATTATGTAAAATTCCCAAAAGATGATAATGGCGATGTTCTCTGGGCTATGGCCCAACGGGGAGATACTTTAACAGAAGCCAGGGAAATTGATTTTTCCATTGTTTTCCAGACTGAGGAAGATGCCCTTCAATTTGCAGAATTTTTATTAGTTAATCGACAGAAGGTTTCTTTATCTGACCTGGAAGACAACGGCGAATATCCCTACGATATTACAGCCCACGTTCATATGCTACCGACCCATAGCAATATCTCGGAATATGAGGCATTACTGAATCAAAACGCTGGCCATTACAATGGTTATATCGATGGTTGGGGCTGTTTTGAACTGGAGTAGTCAGGCAAAAATAGACTTAATCCTAGGGGCTGTTGGACTTAAGCGTCCGTAGCGAGAATCGTAGAAAATTGAGGATAAAAATTCGCTTTTGTGAGGTGAATAGTGGTTCTATTTACCGAGCAAAAGCGAATTTTTAGACCAATTTGCTTCGACCACAGTAGGACAGACTTAAGTCCGACAGGCTCCTAGCACTCCTGATCTGCACAACATTCGCCCTGTAAAAAATGGATCACATTATGAAGCTGATCATAATTGGGCACACAAAAAAGTACTCTTCCCTCCCGACGCTGTACCAACAAATTAGCTGAAACAAGACTTGAAATATGGTGTGACAGGGTCGATCCGGGAATTTTAAGTTCTTCCTGCAATACCCCTACCGCTAACCCCTGGTAACCTGCACGAACCAATCGCTTAAAAATACTCAGGCGGGTGGGATGGCCAAGTTCTTTCAAGGCTTTAGCAATAACTTCCGTTTGGCTCATTACAACACCATTACAATAATAATATTTCCATATTACTAGAAATATATTGACACGGACACCTGTGGCTTTTATATTTCTATTATTCTAGAAATATAGATTGTTATTATAATGCCCATCACCGCTGAAATGATCAGAGAAACCCTGGATATTTTCCTGTTTCTTGCTGCCGAACTGACTATTTTATTTCTCGTGATTGTCAGCATGGCGATCGCTTCCGGATTTATTTATAGCCTTATCTTTTGATGGATCTGCACAGGAAAACCAAAGTTGATTAAAGTAATTAGCTTCAAAATTTGCCCCTTTGTCCAACGAGTCACTGGCTTGCTGGAAGCAAAAGACATTGCTTATGCCATAGACTATATCAACTTGAATAATAAGCCCCAATGGTTTCTGGATATAGCACCCAATGGTCAGGTACCAGTTTTGATTACTGAGTCAGGTATCGTCTTGTATGAATCAGATGCCATCGTCGAATACCTGGATGAAGTCTACAATCCACTGGAAACCAATCTCACACCTGAGCAACGAGCTATAGATAGAGCCTGGAGTTATCAGGCCACCAAGCATTATTTAACCCAATGCAGTGCCATGCGAAGCCCTGATAAAGACAGCCTCTCCGAGAGAACAATAACCCTTAATAAAGCCTTTGCCAAAGCAGAAGCAAGGCATGAAAACACGCCTTATTTTAAAGGTTCAGTCATCAGTAATGTAGATATTGCATGGCTTCCCCTACTCCATCGAGCAGAAATTATCACTCGTTATACTGGCTATGATTTCCTTTTAAAATTCCCAAAGGTAAAAGCATGGCAACAAGCTTTACTAAATACCGGGTTGGCAGAAAAGTCCGTAGCTAATGATTTCGAAAATATCTTTACCGATTTTTACCTGTCTGGACAAACCTTCCTGGGCAAAGACAGATGCCAGCAAAAATCTATAAATACAGCCTGTTCAACTGGATGTTGCTAAAATTCGGTTGCACTTTTCCGCCTGAGCTCATCTTCTGGTTGACTCGGCCAAATAGGAGCCAGTCCAGGCTGGCACTGTTCAAAATTAAGCGTCATAAAATCCAGTAAACGACCCTGCTGACATTGAATTGATACAGCCATTCCATCCGGAGCCGTATCATTCCTATAATTATTGAAATAGCCAGCAGAACCTAACCAGCCACATCCACTAACCATTAAACTGCCTGCCAGAATATTAAGCCATTGATAAAGATTCAAAGTCACACCCTACAAGCTTTATGAACGGAAAGGGTTGATAGCATTATAGTCAAAGAATAGCTATAGCTAAGCGTTTCTACTCATGACGATTAATCATCAGTTTATTATGGTTATACCCTTTTCCTGGAAATTTTTACTCGACTACTGTCGGTTAATTTAACGCCCAGGAGCCAGCTAAAGATATAACTGGAGCAAAACACTTGAACGAATCAATACATGGACATAATGTACTTAAGCTGATCAAAGGCCAGGACACTCCATTATCTCATGAGCAACAGCTTAAAGCTTTACAGGAGCACTTTGGCGAACGCGCTCAGTACCATACCTGCTCATTACAAGGGCTAACAGCAGAACAACTGCTCAGCCTTTTTATTGAAAAAGGCAAGCTGGCTATGGATGGCAATAAAATTAACTTTGTGGGTTGTCAGTGTAATCACTAATCTCCATCGCTTTGGCACTGAGAGCTAAACCTGAAAAAGCATCAAATTGTGCGGGTTCTTCGGGTTCTGTACACTGGCATTCATGCCGCGTTGTACATCATTAAAACAAAATACCCGGCAATTGCCGGGTATATAAGATATTCTTATTAGATTGCCTGAATTCATTTTGGGTCTGTGCTATACCTTCAGTAGCTACAGACGCTTTATAGGTTTCTCTCTTTCTGCTCCCCCTCAGTCAGGCAAGTCCATAGTAGCCATTCACCGAAGGAAATACAGTGATATAAATCAATAAATCTACGCACTTTCCGAAAACATTACTCAAGCCTGCGAACAAAAAACTTGTATAACCGAAAAGGCAAGCAGCGAAGCCCGGCCATTATTAAAGCAAAAACAGCAGGAAACCGAATATCAAAACGGCGTGATTGCAATCCATTTATGATTATTTTAGCTGCCTTATCGCTGCCTATAAGAAATGGCATATAAAAGGTATTTTGATCCGTTAAGGGGGTTTTAACAAATCCCGGATTAATTACCTGCACACGAATATTCTGGCTTTCAAGATCAACGGATAGTGACTCAGATAGATTGATCAGTGCCGCTTTACTGGCTCCATAGCCACTGGCTTTAGGCAACCCCCGATAACCGGCAAGGGATGCATTAATGGCAATATGTCCTTTATTACGCTTAAGGAAAGTCTTTAATAGTGCTTCTATACCATGGCATACTCCCATCACATTCAGTTCAAGCTGCCCACGAACCAGCTCACTGCTGAACTCTGTGGCTTCAATGGGTATGTAGGTTCCGGCATTCAGGACAGCAACATCAATTTCTCCCAAATCACGCTCAATGTTTTTTACTGTCTCTGCCACCGCATCTTTCTGTAATACATCCAGAGGATAGGACTTGATGTTTCCAGCCAGAGAGGAAGCCTCCTGCTCCAATATTTTTAACCGCTCTACGCTTCTGGCGCTGGCTGCAACATTGATACCCTGTTTTGCCAGCTCCAATGCCAATGCCCGCCCTATTCCCTGACTGGCTCCGGTTATCCATACGCACTTCCATGGCAGTTTTGGAACACCTGTTATCGTCATCAACAGCCCCTAATGAAGGAGAAATAATTTACAGTGCCACTCACCACTAACTACTGTATACATTGGACACAGCGAAACTCGATATCAGATCCATCATCCCCTTTAAACCAAAGCCTGACCCAGTGCCCTTCAGGGGTATACCAAACCTCTGTATCATCCAGCTGCCCTTCATACCGGAAGCGACTCGCCATCACCAGCCCCTTATTGGTATTGACCAGCTCTTTTTTCATTGGTTTCAGGGCGTAGTGATTCACTTCTCCGGTAAGCGTATTGAGTACCTGGCTACCCGTTAATACCGCACTGTTGTAGTGTGAAGTGGTTAAAATGGGTAATCTCACATTCAGAGGACCAGACTGCCCCTCTCCCACAAGCCGTTGATTTTCTGCCCGGGCTTTCAATAGCAGGGTTTTGCCATTGCGAGATTCCTTGACGGCTAACTGTCTTAACAGATTATTTTGCCAAATCTCCTTTGCCTCATAGTGATAGTTGAAAGTGAACAGCAAGAAAACCGAGATTGACATCTCCATACCGCTGGTTATGTGCCATTCTTCACCCTGCTGGTGAAAACTTATGCGGTAGTCTCCCACATCCTCACCATTACGCACCACATCAAAGCGCATACCCTCGCCATAAAGCCGGTGCCAGTCGGTGGCCTGGGCATTAAGGGCCAATAACCAGAACCAGACAACGTACCGCTTCATTGCCCGGGTTCTTGCTTGGTGAAAACAAAGGTCAGGGAACCCAGGGTAATCCCCCACTTACTAATGGTAGCTCTATTAATCAAAACCCCGTCAGGTTGCAGAAAAAGCCAGTCATCAAACTTGACCCGCCATTTCCGGCCACTGATCTCCAGATCCATCTCATACTGCCAGTTAAAAGCGTTACCTGCCCTCTTCCCAGTGGCGGTACCAATTACCCCCTCTGCCGTGCCACGGTATCTGTTACCTTCCAGGGTATCAATTTTCCAGATACGCTTATCCAGAGTGCCATCATCATAAAAAAAGTCCTCATCGAGGATGAGTTGATTGTTTTTATAGTCTCCATTCATAACCACCTTAAATGACCGCCTTAATTGACCAAAGCGGTCTTCAACAATACCCCAGGCCCAGGTTTTACCCTGAAAATACTCTTCTATTTTTAATTCTGGCTCATTGCCAGCAAACTCATCAATATTCATAGAACTGCATCCTGCCAGACTAAAAATAACAATGAAAAGAACCCCTAACCGGCATATACGATCCTTCACTTCTTTCTCCTTCCCCTGTTTAATGTACGTATAAACAGCTTAAAACGATCAGTTTTTCTTAATCACAAAAAGACAGACATTAATACTTTCCTTCTTAAATCCTGTCTGGCAATAGGTCAGGTAGTAATTCCACATGCGCTTGAATCGTTCATCAAAGCCTTGCTCAGCAATAGCAGGCCATGAACGGTTAAATCGATGTCGCCACACCGCAAGGGTGGAGGCATAATCCTGGCCAAAGGTTTCAGAGTGTTGCAACACCATCCCGGCCTTTTTGATTTCTGAACAAATCACCTCACGGGAAGGAAGGGCTCCTCCAGGGAAAATATATTTCTGAATAAAGTCAGCGCGGTTCAGATACCCTTCAAGACGGTCATCAGCGATGGTGATCGCCTGAACAACAGCCACCCCACCGGTTTTAAGCCGGCGGGAAATACCCTTAAAATAAACAGGCCAGTTTTCAGCACCCACCGCTTCTATCATTTCAATGGATGCAATCCGGTCATACTGTCCGGACAGATCCCGATAATCCTTTAACTGAAACCGGCAGTAGTCATTTTTATCCTGCATTCGATCACGGGCATACATTAGTTGCTGTTCTGACAGCGTTATACCGGTATAACCGCTAATATCATGGAGCCGGGTAAGCTCATCGGCAAAACCTCCCCAACCACAGCCTATTTCCAGTACCTGCTGCTGGTCCTGAACATCCAGCAACTCGATAATTCTCCGATACTTGTTGCTCTGGGCCTGTTCAATCGAATCCGTGGGTGACCGGTATAAGGCACTGGAGTAGGTCATGGTTTTATCAAGCCAAAGCTGATAAAAGCTATTGCCTAAATCATAGTGAGCTGCAATATTTTTTTTGCTGCCCTTTTTAGTATTAGCTCTCATAAGATGTGTTAACCGGTTAAAAAAAGCAGAGACAAAGTCACCGGAAAAACTTTCCTCTAACACCTGTTCATTGGCCATTGCCCAATCAGTCACTGCAAGCAGATCCGGTGTATCCCATTCTTCCGCCATATAGGCTTCAGCCCAACCCAGCATGCCACTATGCATAGCCCTGAGGATAGCCTTCTCCCGATAAATCCTGATTCTGGGTACAGGAACACCCTTAACAGACTTGCCCAGACGATCCGCCTGACCGTTTGGACGTACCAATTCCAATGTAGTCAACGGTAGTTTCTTTAAACGATGAAATAGCCATTTATACAACGCACTGGATTTACCTAAACCACTGCCCAATACCAAATGATCATTCGCTGAATCCATTCTTCCCTCCCCAGGGAATCTTGTTGAAAAAATGCTATTCCACCGTAACGCCATAGCTGGAACTAACCGCTTTTTTAGCCGGCTTATGCTTAAAGATCTTCAACCCTTTTATATAGAGCCTGGTGGCCTCCCATAGGATGCCAACCGTTATCTTCACTGTCATCAAGGGCATGGTTGCCAGCTGGGCAGTCAATCCCCAATCGGTCAATGGTTTCCTGTTACCTTTCAATACTGCACTGAACATAAGCCCTTTGGTGTCAGCCATGGTAATCCCCACCAGCAATTGCTCTCCCGGGGGCTTAATACGAAAACCATACTGATAGTCCATGGCCATAAAGGGGGAGACATGCATCTCTTTACCTGCCCGCTGACGAATAATATCTCTTTCCCGATAATGGCCATTGCAGGGGATGATATAGGTATGCCGTTCACCAAAGGTGTTGCTTACTTCATGCAGAATGGCAGAAATAGACCCATCCGGTCGATAGCAAAAGTAAATACTAAGGGGGTTAAAAACATAGCCAAACACCCTGGGAAAACAAAGCAGGCTTACCCGATCAGGCTTACTAACCCCTTTATCCTGCAATAGTGCAATAACCTGGGCTTTCAAATCGCTGCCGGACCTATCACCATAATCCCTGTCATAAAAAGACAATAGGTTAAACCGGTTACGTGAAAACAACCTGAGCTGGCCAGCCAACTCATCTAACTCATCCAGGTCCACCAGCCAGGAAGTCACTCCATAGCGAAACCCATGCCGCCGGGGCCTGATTCGCTGATGCATCACCGATGCCAAATAAAGACAGGAGTGTTTCATAGAGTCATTCCTGTATCCCAGCCTCTAGCCGGTAAAGCAAGCCGGTAGCTTTCATTCGCTATCCGCCAGGGGCGCTTAACCTCCCCAAGCTTTTCTGCTGTTGCCAAGCCTGCCTGCAAGCCATCCTCATGAAAGCCATGCCCCATATAAGCACCGCAATACCAGGTTCTTCTACGTCCCTGTAACTCCCATATTTTCTGCTGTGCGGCAATGGCATGACGGGTGAACACCGGATGATCATAGAGGTAACAGCCATGAATTTTATTCTGTTCCGGCTCAACCAGTGGGTTCAGGGAAACAAAAAGAGGAATATCATCAATATGCTGCAGGTGATTCATCCAATAAGTTACGGAAGGCCCCTGATCCTTATTCCCGCCCATATAATTCCAGCTGGACCAGACCCGGTTACTACAAGGCATTAACCGCGTATCACTGTGTAATACCGCCTTGTTTCTTTGGTAGGGAAACGCTTTAAGAATACTCTGCTCCTGCTCATCCGGTTCATCCAGCAACTCAAGGGTAATATCTGCATGGGTGGCCATCACCACGTGATCAAAAGCCCACTCATCACCCTGACGGTCAAACACAACAACGCCATCGTCATAACGCTTAACCTTGCTGATGCAGCGATTACATAGTGCCTGACTGCCCAGGGACTCAATGATTTTTTCCACATAAACCCCACTGCCACCGACCACCGTTCGCCATTGGGGCCGGTTGCTTAACTGGAGCAACCCATGGTTTTGACAAAACCGCAAAAATGCCAGGGCAGGATAGTCCAGCATCTGTTCCGCAGGGGTAG
The DNA here is from genome assembly GCF_025643335.1 of Endozoicomonas sp. Mp262. Classification (NCBI taxonomy): domain Bacteria; kingdom Pseudomonadati; phylum Pseudomonadota; class Gammaproteobacteria; order Oceanospirillales; family Endozoicomonadaceae; genus Endozoicomonas; species Endozoicomonas sp. Mp262. The sequence continues at coordinate 4,108,468 of NZ_CP092489.1, forward strand.
ACCAGATAGCCGCCCCCATAGGAATGATGTGTTCATTGATAAAACGCTGGCTAAAACTATTTTCGGCCAATAATTGCCCCAGGGTCACTGACTCATTCATCTCTTCAAGCCATCGACGACTGTCCCGATAAAACCGCCTGACATCCAAAAGCATTTTCCAGAAGCCAGGACTCACCAGATTTTTCCGATGACCAAATAAACCGTTGAGATCGGTTCCGGAATACTCGGTTTTACCCCCCTCCAAAGAAACACCAAAAGACATATCGGTTGCCCGGGTTTTAACGTTCAAATGTTGAAAAAACCGGGTCAGGTTAGGGTAAGTCCGCTCGTTAAAGACAATAAAACCGGTATCAACTGAAATATCATCATGCCGGCCTTTTACCTTTACGGTATGGCTGTGCCCACCAAAGCGATGGTCCTTCTCAAAAAGGGTGACCCGATGCCGGGTAGACAATAGCCAGGCACAAGAAAGTCCACTGATACCTGAGCCAATGACAGCAATTTCCAATGGCTGGCTTTGCATCGCTTTAGGTGCTCCATCTTTTTGTTGTTGTCACTTAATACGATAAATCGGTGAAACCGGATCAATAGTGATCCACTTTATTATTCAAATCGTATACGCAACTGTGTAGAACAAAGAGTTAAGACTTATAATGGTGGTGACGCAGCGCTGGAATAATAAAATGAATCATAGCACCGGTTCTCCACAGACTGATCAGCTCAAGGGTATTCTGGTCAACCTGGCTCGCCACCGTGACAAACGGCTGTTCCTAAAGCTCTATGACCACTTTGCTCCCCGCCTGAAACATTATCTCATAAAACAAGGTGCCACAGGGGAGCAATCGGAAGAAATTCTTCAGGAAGCCATGCTTTCCGTTTGGAAAAACTGTGACCGTTATGACCCCGGGCAATCAGCGGTCTCAACCTGGATATTCAGAATCGCCAGAAACCAGTGGATTGATTATTTACGTAAAAACAAGCCCCAGTTATTGGCATCCATTGACCTTTACCCTGAGCAAACAGTGGATCTCCCTGAATACCACGCTGACCAGAAACAACTGAAAGCGGCTTTGGACTCATTGCCCGCCAATCAGACCCAGCTGGTCTTTAAAGCCTATTATGAGGGAAAAAGCCACCGGGAAATCGCCAACGATCTTGATATCCCCCTGGGAAGTGTCAAATCGGGGCTTCGGCTGGCATTCAGGAAATTACGCAGTTACATGGGAGGTGAGTCGTGAGCCTGCATCATCATCCGGATATAAGCACCTTGATCAGTTATGCTGCCGGCAGCCTTCCTGAGGCACTGGCTACCGTGGTGGCATGTCATCTATCTGTCTGTGGCCAATGTCAGCAACAGGTTTCTGAGGCAGAACAAATAGGCAGCTTGCTCCTGAATGACATTGAACCTGTTCCAGTGTCTGACAAAGCAAAAGATGCTCTTTTACAAAAACTGGATCAGCTGGACAATATACAAACGCTGACCATCAAAAAAACATCGCAACCCATAGGGGAAAGCCCGGCGCTCTTACAAAAATTGTTAAAGTCAAAGCAGCTTGATCAACTGAACTGGAAAAGCATGGCACCGGGGATGAAACAATATATCATCAGCCATTCTGATGACCGCCTGAGACTGCTAAAAATTGCGCCAGGCACCTGTATGCCGGTTCATGGTCATACGGGATCAGAACTGACGATGGTGCTGCGAGGGTCTTACACGGATGAAACAGGTCACTATAGCTCAGGTGATATTGCTGATCTGGGTTCCGATATACAACACCAGCCTGTGGTGGATAGCCACCAGGAATGTATCTGTCTGATTGCCACAGATGCCCCCCTTCGTTTTGTAAATTGGGTTCCCAGACTTTTACAGCCTTTTTTTGGAATTTAGAACCTATTCTTCCGATTTTATAAGCAGTCTTGAAAATCTGCCTCTCACATTAACTCCCGTTTTTCAAGCTCAATATCAATACTGTGCTGATCATCTGTCATTAGCACCTGTCCATCCTGAATGGTGCATTGCAACTGCATAGCCTTTGCCGCCATATCACGAAGTTGGCTACTGGCCTGATAGGGAATATTAACCACTGTTAAATTACGAAACCGTTTAAGTGAAGTCTGGCTCTGTTGCCACCAAATATCTGCCTGACGCCCACCATAGTTGTAGATCAAAACCTGCTTGGCACGACCACAGGCTCGCCTTATGCGCTTCTCATCCGGTTGCCCCAGCTCAATCCACAGCTCAATTTCCCCGCTTAAATTCTTTCGCCAGATATCCGGCTCATCGTCTGTACTGATACCTTTAGTAAAGGTCAAATGCTCATCTGCATGCAGGGCAAACACCAGAATGCGAAGCATCATTCTCTCATCATTCTCAGAGGGGTGACGGGCGATAGTCAGGTTATGGGAGTTATAATAGTGACGCTCCATATCTGCAATATGCAGCTCAGCTTTAAGAATAGTCGCCTTCAGGGCCATTGACTGGACTCTACTTCAAAAAAAGGCACAGTGTAACGGGATACGATGGAAATACCAGGGACTTTGAATGTTGACTGGTCAACAGTCCCTGCTACTTGATAACCTTCTGAGCCATCCCCAGCAGCTGTGAACTGATGTCCAGTCCTGAACGTTTAGCTGCTTTCAGGTTGATAATGAAACGGAATCGTCCACCCCGCTCCCTTAACTGAATCATTCCCCCGCTTTTGGCAAACTCAGACTGATCACTCACCATTAATACCGGTTGGCCACCAGCTTCATTTTTAGTAGTTTGCACACTACCTGTCCCCAGATAAAGCATTTCGCAATCAGCAATAGAATTTTTCAGTCTTACCGGATCTGGCACCCTTATTTGAAAGCCTTTCGACTTTTTTCCCTCAGTGGTTTTTAACTCTTTATATAGACTGTCATCCTCCAAAACACACAGGTCCAGTATGTTGTCGGATATTTTGCCTTCAGGCCAATGAACAAAGTACGTGAGCTTAAAAAGGATAGCGGCTTTAACCTTGGTAATATCTTCATTGGCACCATAGGAAACCCCGCTTCCCACCAACAATAAAACCCCTATCACCCTGCTCAAAAGGAGGATGGCTGCTTTCATAGTCACCCCCATATTAAAACGCCCAATGAACGTTAACATAAACAGAGCGCTGTACTTCCGTTTGCATCTGCCCGGTAAACACCTCATAAAACTGCTGCTGCTGGCTATCCAATAAATTCTGACCAACTATAGAAAATTCCAGCCCTGGCCTGATTTCTTTTGAAAGTTTAATATCCGCATTGGTATTGGCCTTGATGTTATTCACTTCATAATGGGGATCAAGGTGCAATTTACTGATATAGCGCAGCCAGATGTTAAGCGTCCACTGCTCAGGTAATTTAAACGACGAAAGCAGATTTGCGGTATGCTTTGCAGCAATACCTTCCACTATATCTTCATTGGCCTCACCATACCCATCTTTGTTACTGCTATCTGCATCAACATTAATATAGGAATAGTTAAGCCGCAACCGCCACCAGTCCCTTACCTTCCAGTCCAGGGCAAGCTCCAGGCCATGAGTAAAGACTTTAAGCCCATTAGTCAGGGATGTAGGGAAGGCAACCACACCAGCCCTGGGTACAAATCCACCATTTCCATCACTAACATAAGTACGAATAGCAGGATCGTCACAAATCAGTAGTTCAAGAGCCTCAGACCGAGACAGCGGATAAGTTTCAAAACCCGGTGTTACGCAAGCATCTGACTCTTCATAACTGGTGACATCCTTATAAAAATTCAGATAGCCCGCAAGATCAACACTCAAATCGGGATTAATCTGCTTACGGATGCCAAAATCAAAAGCCGTCAGTTTTTCAGAATCCAGCTTCGGATTGCCTGATACGCTGAACATGGATGGTATGCCATAAAATAGACCACCATTGCCGGTTTCATCTGTTTTTCCCAAATAACTGATATTAGTAATGGTCAAGCTGGTTTCTGATAAAGCCGGGGTTTTTACCGCTTTTGAAACCGCCCCCCAAACCGTTGTTTCACGATTCGGAGTCCAGGCGAACCGCATATTGGGTTGAAATTCGTTTCCTGTTACCCGGTTATTTTCCATCCGGGCGCTCAGGGTAATATCCAGGTCAGGCCTTAACTTAAATGAGTCTTGTGCAAAAACACTATAGAGTTCTTCATTAAACTTTCTGTCTTCTATTGAAATAAACCGCTTATCCCTATCGTCCAGGTTATACCAGTCAACACGGTAGTTGCCGCCCCAGATAAAATGGTGAGTATCCCACCAGGGGAAGCTATGCTGAAACTCCAGATCCCAGGTTTCACGACCCTCTTTCAGTCTAAGGTCATCATTCAGATATTTTTCATAGTAGCTTTTCAGTATTAACTCACCATCACCCAGTGACTGTTTATAACGGGCAATAACATTGCCACCATTCTGATCCCGGTCAACCTTATCCCTGGCCTCGAAAGCGTGTTGATTAAGGTTATAGACATAATAGGGTGGTTTGGTGGTTCCCTGGTAAACCCCACCCTGTAAAGTCAACTCATCCTGATCTGACAGGTAGTAATCAAAGCGAAAACCCGCCTGGCTCATATGCCAGTTATCATTCGCCGAACGCCCCGAGGGCACCTTGACCTGGGCATCCCGGTCAAAGCCCCGGACAAATACCCGATAAAATGACTCGTCACTTAACTCCCCCCCATAGCGGACAAGTCCGGTAACCCGTTCTTCTGTACCCACGCTGGCACTGACTAAACCACCCTGGGTATCTTCTGAATGTCGCGTAATAATATTAATAACACCGTTAACGGCATTGGCTCCCCAAAGTGCGGCACCTGGTCCCCGAATCACCTCAATCCGGTCGATGTCTTCCAAGACCACATTCTGAACATCCCAGTTCACCCCGGAAAAAAGCGATGAATAAACGGTACGACCATCAATCAACACCAATACTTTATTGGCAAAAACATAATTAAACCCCCGGGCACTGGCGGACCAGGTATTGCCATTAAGGCGGGCCACCTGCATTCCCGGCACCATCCGTAAGGCGTCAGGAATGGAAGTAATGCCCATATCCTGAATATCATCACGGGTTATTGTATAAACCGCTGCTGCCGCATCAAACTGTCTCTGGCTTCTCCTGGACACTGAAGTGACCTGTAACACCATCAGTTCCTGAAGACTAAAATCCAGTAATTCCACCGTACTGCCCAGGCTATCACCCTCAGAGGCTTTTACCTGTGAACCAACAAAGACAAAGCAGGAAATTGCTGTCATTAGCAGAATAACGATGCTGTTTGAGTATAAAATCCTTTTAATCATAGCCCTATCGCCGGTTCGAGTATCCCATCCAGCAATTCTTATCGGCGATATGCATTAGATCTGTATCAGTCAACTTTAAATCAGGTTCAGGCCCGAACCAAAAACCGTCTATATTGATGAACTCATTCAATGACCAATGATACAGATCCTCAACAATGCTTACCTTTCTTAAATTTATCCGACAAAAATGGTGGCTTTTTCTCTGCTTTATCCTTGCCCTTGTTTTAATCAATCTGTTTGAAAAGGGCGATCCCATTGAGGTTCTGCTGTTATTTATTGTCTATAGCTTTGCCGATTTCTGCATGATTCTTATGACCATGGCCTGGCAGGAAAACAACCCAAAAAAATCCGGCTACTATCATCTGCTGGCCTGCAGCACCTTTACCCTGATTTTTATTTATCAAGGAGTCAGACACCATGAATGGCACTATGCCTGGGTGACTATTATTTTCCTTATCGGGGCATTAAAGGCCTTCTTTCAGAACAGCTTGCAATTTAGTGGACTCAACAGATTTAACTGGCAATTAGGTGCCATTATTCAAGTAACCATACTGTCTCTGCTGTTTATTTATCAATATGGGCCCGAGCACCTGGTGAACTGGCTGGAAGCCATCGGTATGGCGGGGTTTTCCATTGTGCTGCTTATAAAAGAACGGGATTTTACCTCTCCCCGGGGACGGCGAAGTAACTGGCTGGCCCTTGCCACGGTTGGGCTTCTGGTGACCAGCAGCCTGACTAATACGATCCTCCAGTGGCAACAAGGCCATATCAACGGCCTGCCCATTGCGCTGACCCTGTTTGCTTTTTGTGTATGGCTTGAGTACTTGCAAGGGCTACTCAAAAAAAATTATCCGTTGCCATTCCAATAAAGCCACTGCGGTAAAATTTCCTCAAGAACACCAGCAAAAACGCCCGCTCTCAACTATAGTCACTGCTGTATCCACTCCAGAGAATCCAGGGAGCACCAGCATGGTTGACCATACTGAAATCATGGGCGAGCTCATTGAAATGGGGATCAACACCAACCCCGTTCTTCCCTTTACAGCCTGTATACTGGATCCCTGCAAGCAGATTCTGGTAACCAGCTGCAATGCCATGCATATAAGCCCTCTATACTCTGCTGAAGGGCTTGCACTCCATATGCTGGCCGGTAATTTTCATTCTGATGACAACCAGCACTTAACCCTGATAACCACCTGCGAACCGGATAATGGCAGCCTGCTGGCCATTTACTGGGCCAGCTTGCAGGGTATAAGAATCAGTGAAATCGTTTATGGCGCTACCCGTGATGATATCAAAGCCAGTTGGCCTGATGATCCGGGATTACCCTTTAGCGATTACCTCGGGCATTTCCCGGCCGCATTCCGCAATAGCCTGAAACTCACCGGTCCCATACTACAGCCAGAATGCCGCGAAATATTTCAGGAAGGGCATGATATGGAAAAACAGGGTTCATATCCTGTACTGTCCATGGATATTGACCAGTTCTGGATGCCCGGTGACTGGCTGATGGACGATTAGCGGCTTGATGGTTGACAGAAGGTTATGTGCCAACGTTATACACTGCACTTACAAACCGCAACAGGGCTTATATCGAATTACGCAGAGCCATAGATTATACTGGCTCCATTGCTACAGTATTAAGGAACAGAATCTATGGGATTTCTGAGCGGCAAACGTGTACTTATTGTTGGCGTTGCAAGCAAGCTCTCTATCGCTGCCGGCATTGCCGAGGCAATGCACCGTGAAGGAGCCGAGTTGGCTTTTACCTACCAAAATGAAAAACTCAAGCCCCGGGTTGAGAAGTTCGCAGAGGGCTGGGGGTCATCAGCAGACTTATGCTTCCCCTGCGATGTAGCCAATGACGACGATATTGAAGCGGTTTTTGCCAAGCTTGGTCAGCACTGGGATGGACTGGATATTATCATACATTCTGTAGGCTTTGCCCCGGGCGATCAGCTGAGCGGAGACTTCCACCAGGTAACGACCCGTGAAGGCTTCAAGATTGCCCATGACATCAGCACCTATAGTTTTATTGCCCTGGCCAAGGCCGGTGCTGCGATGCTGGAAGGCCGTAACGGTTCACTGCTGACCCTGTCTTATCTGGGCGCCGAGCGCACCATGCCAAACTACAATGTTATGGGTCTGGCAAAAGCCAGCCTGGAGGCCAGTGTTCGCTATCTGGCAACCAGCATGGGACCACAGGGTATCCGGGTAAACGGTATTTCTGCCGGTCCTATCAGAACTCTGGCGGCTTCCGGTATTGGCAGCTTCCGTAAGATGCTTTCCCATAACGAGCAGAGAGCTCCCCTGCGCCGTAATGTAACCCAGCATGAAGTTGGCAATGTTGCCGCATTTCTCTGTTCTGACCTGGCATCAGGAATTACTGGTGAAATCACCCATGTTGACTGTGGCTTTAACATTACCGCAATGGGATCACTGGAATCAGCCTAACGTCCAAACACATGATTTTAAAAAAAAACCGCTTATTAGCGGTTTTTTTATTTATTAAACAAATTCCATAAAACATAAAATTTATTACAATAATATAAATAATATTAAAAAAAGCCAAAGGGATATTGCTTTGCCATTTAAAAACAAATTAATAACCGCCATTATATTGACGACAGCTATCAACTTACCCAATACTTTCGCCAAAGATTGTAATTCCCTGGTTGTTGATAACAGCATTGAAATCAGCAAAATTGTAGATGAAATTATTTACGCCAATAACCAGGGAAAACTTAGCTGCTGGAATGAAGAACAGGTAAATCATATTAAATCAATATTAAATAATTACCCTACGGCAGATCTGACACATGAATTAAAAAGAGAACTCTCTTACTGTCGAAGTTCAGAAATACTTGAGATCAGCACCACATCAATAAAAGAGTTTAACAGAATTATAAAATATAGTAGTATGAATGCCTCCACTGTATTATTGCATTTAGTAGGTGACATACTTGGTAAAAGTTTGGATTTAGAAGGATCTTCTCCCCGAGGTGAAGATTTCTTAGAAATAAGAAGAGAGATATTAATAAAAATAAGAACCCTTTTTACAAACTACAAATTCATTCCTAAAAATGAACCAGTAGAATGTCTGACTAAAGAAAGGCTAGCAGAGACTCCACCAGACTTACCGTTAGATTACCTTGATCAACTGATATCTCAAACTGATACAGCTATTACTGTAGGTAAAGCATTACAAGGTTCTTTTAACTCATTTTTCAATGCATTTAACAATGCCACAGAAAACTTATCAGGCACAAATCCATCATTTTTCTTTAGATCAGGATGGTATAGCCATAGTATCACCTATATGATAACAAAAGAAAAAAATAAGACATTTACATTTAGAGTTTTTAATCTTGGAGGAGGATCAGATTATAATATCTCTAACGATCAAAATGTTGGTTTTATTCCAGCACTTCCTTATACCGAGTTCAAGAATATTGAAAAAGAAAGGCTTGTAGAATTCTTTTTCCTAAAAAATATTTATGATATTTATCACAGTTCAAAAAATACAAAAGCCAATTACTCAGAAAATATTCAAAAAAGCCTTGAATACTACCTATCCGCTTCACGTTGTACAAATAAAGTAACTCTTCAAGATATGGAAACCTATCAAAAATCAGGAACTTGCGGATATTACACCCTACCTTTGCAACAACAATTTTGGGCAAAACAACAATTCTCTGAAAACCCAAGAATAAGACAACAATCGATACTATTAGAACAATGGATAAATGCCATTTTTATCCATTATTTTTCAAATCAAATAAGCAAGGAAATAAATAATAAAAAATCAGGCGCAATCAGCTATTTAAAAAACATCCTGGAAAAACCTCAAAAACAACTTATAAAAAACATTGATCTATTCGCCACCTCTTCTCAACATTATATTGAAAACATATCAAAGAGAAAAAATGAAGGAATGAGTGACTATGGGCTTATAAAAAAAACAACCAACCTCCTAAATATTTCCCTAAAAAATATTGATTTATATAAAAAAGGCCTCAACCTACAACCTTCTTTCATAAAAAAATTCAATACAACCCCTTCAATACAGGGCACAAAAAAAATATGGAACACAAAATATTTATTTAACAATGATCAACAAGAAAAAAATATTTTTTAAAAATTAAAAGAAACGGGTCATTTATATGAAATCATAGATTTTTGGAACCCTACAAATGAAAATATTATACCTACTATAAACAAAGTAGTTTCCATACTAAATGAATGGCAACTAGACAACAGTACAATATACAACCCAGAGTTACATTACGGCCTGGAGGCAATACAAGCCATTCGGCTACTAATAAAAAAAATCCCCCTAAGCTGCCAGTCCGATAACTGTTTCTGGAGCACCTATTTTAAAAACAATAATAAAAATACTGAAAAAATAGATACACTCATAAATTTACTAAGCTCTCTTAGCTTAGAATATTTCTGGGCCATACAATCCAGTATCAATTACCATGATTATTTATTAACGGCGGAGGATATTTTCACGCAACTAAGATTATATTCCATAACAGAAAATATATTAAATAATTTCTCCCAAAAAACAGCAGTCACAGAAATCAAAGGAAAAAAATTTAATTTAAAAATAAATAAAATTTCACAAGTATTCAAAAAGTTTAACATTTTATTGACAAGATCAAAAAACACTCAAGAACTATGGGATGAACAATTTAACTATTGGATGAAACACTACAGACCAGTCCCGACTTTCTTTCCTGACGAAAAAACTTCAATTGAATCAATAATATATAACTCAACAATAGAGATACTGACGTATTACCCTACAGACACAGATGCCACCAACGCTATAATAGATAACACCCATGTAAATGAAAACATGATTCCTGATGCAAATCATAAATGGCGAGCAGAGGAAATAAACTTCCTTCTTCAATACCAGGAATCTGTCAAAAATGAAAATAGCTACCTAGATTTTAATGAAGACGCCAACGACATTGATATTGCCCTTTCCATGTTAACCAACAACACAAAATATAAATCAAACACAAGTAATAAAATACCCCTATTCTATTATGCAGCCAGAAATATTTATTCATTAACAAAAACATTTCTTTCTGGCCATATTTTTTCCAACTCCAATATAAGAAAACATCTCAATAAACAAGCAGGTATAAATTACAACGTTGAACTTAAAAAAAACCATTCTTTCAAATACCTTCAGTTAAAAAAATTCGTATTTGGAATAGACAATATCGAAATGGGTATATTAATAAATGATGATAGTCAACCCAGCTTTTCAGAACAAGAGGCTGGAATAACATTTTTTAAAAACATACTAACTCAACCCAATATATATTATTTTAGAGATATAGAGTACAAAAGACTTACTAAAACCAAAGATAAATATTTTAATTATGCTTTTACAGATAAAGAAAACGGTAAATTTACTTTAGAGGAACAAAGACACCTCCAGCATATACTCAGCAAAGAAGAGAAACAGATACAAGAAGCTATTTCTTATTACAGTACAAACCCATACCTACTAAAAGAAAGAGAACATCAAATAACATTTGAGCAACTTATTCTTCAACCAGAACTGCTACAATTAATAACTCAATCAAAAAAAACAATTAACCAAATTGCAAGACTGATAAAATCACAATACATGATATATAAAGGAATTGATTATAACATATCATCTTTTCTACTGAGAATAAATTTTTTAATGAAAGAAATAGTATCAATAAAAGTACCAGAAAAAAAGTCACTATTTTTAAACTCAAGAAAAGAAATTATCAACCTTATCTCACCATTAAACAGTAATATAAATAACAAACAAACCATTAAAACCAGATTATTTCTTACATACTTACAGACTTTCTCCTATAACAATACAGCATGGACAGTAGAAACTTTAAGCTGGTATATTATCGCCAACATTTACCTTAACATAACATCCGGACAACAAAAACTTACACATTTAAAACATGAAAAAAATGAAATACTTGGATTAAATGAAAAACTATTGCCATCAATAAAAAAACAATTAATAATTTATGACAATCTGCCACTTCACAAGACAAGAGAGTATTTCACTAAAGAAATAAGCAACACTTCATGGAAAAACCAATTTCCTATTTATTCTTCTGAAAACCATAGCATTAATATTTTCACATTTAATTTTACAATCGGGTCAAAATCAATAACTACTCTACCAAACGATATATCCAACCACCCTCTCTTCAAAAAAATAATTCAGTGGGACCAAAATATAGTAGAAAAAAGCATTGGAAACACGTATATTTTATTTGACAAATACTCAAACAAATATCGCATAACTCTTAATAGCGATGGACTAATCATCCAAACTAAAATAAATAATCAGTGGGGGCAATTAATTAATAAAAATGAAATTAACGATAGTCGCTTAGCTAACCATGATCACTTTAATGCTTGGCTGACACAAACAGAAGAAACGATATATATTACAAACAAAAAAAATCAACCTTATATCAAAATAAATAAAACTAATAATAAAAGCCCAAATATATTAACAAACCCAAATAATGAAAATATTTATTTATGGCAAAATCAATACATAAAAGGAGTAACCTTAGATCCTGACTTAAGTTTTATCTGGGGAGACAATAGTGATAAAATACACAAAATAGATTTCCCAAACCTAGATGTAACATTTAAACTTGATGAGAAAAATCAATTAAAACTAGATAAAAGAAACTATCATTTAAACTTTAATCAAACACCTATAAAACTTAATAAAATAAACTACTTTACTGAATTAAAAAATAGCGATTCTGGTGGTCCATCAATAATAATACCAAGATATTATCTAAAAAAAGATAATTTATTTGATCATGAATTTAAACTTGATAGAAATTTATCCGATATAAAAGATAGAAAAAATAAAAATAAGTATAATTATCATATTTTTGACATCAAACAAAACCACATCATCCCTCACAAAAACGGCAGATTCTATCTCTCGTACTTACATTTATTAAATAGAGACTACTTCCAATCACTAAGAATAATGAAATTATTCAGCTCAAGCCTATCCGAACTTTCAGACGAACAAAAAGAAGAAATAGTTTGGATATTATCTGTTAACGACTCCTCTCCTAATGCACTCGCTATCAAAGTACAAGCTTATGCCATACTAAAAATGAACAGTTTATTCTTTAATTATGAAATTAGCAATATCATTGAAACATTTAATAGAAAAATTAATGATCCTGAAGATGAAGTATTCATAGAGGATATTTACGAGGAATGGCTCAGTGTTAACTTTAATATTGGTGAATACTATAACTTAAATTCAATCTCTGAAGAATTCGCTTTTAGCGATATTATGTCAGACAACAGGAAGAAAGAAATTAATACCCAAAAAGTCAATTTTGAATTTAAACACAGTGGCAATAACGAAAAAAATTTATTTAACTTAGAGCAATCCATAATAAAACTTCTTAATGGTGATTTTATCAATGATAGAAACATAAAGTCACACTCATCAAAAATCGCACAATCTTTTTACTCAAATTTTTATTCGATTTACGAAACCGCACTTCAATTTGACAAAAAAAGCTACAAGAAAGAAAAAGAAGAATTAATAACCAACTTGCAAAACTGGCTACCGGATTTACAAATAAATAGGCCCGCAGACCAGCTATTTATTCAGTTCTTAGAATTTATTGAAGATATAATTGATCCAGAACTAGGAAAATTAATCAAACTAATTATTTATTCAGATGACAAAGATGGAATACCTTCAAGCGATATGTTAAAATCAATTCATGATGATGAAGAAAAAACAGGTCTAAAACATCGAATAAGATTTTTCAAAAGGTCACTTAAATCTTCTTACGAAAATATTTACTTAGAAACAACTGCCCAGTCTGAGCATGAGGAAACTAAGCCATCCAAAAGCACAACAATAGAATATACTGATACTTGGGTAAGGCCCTTATGGAGCAAAGTCAAAAATCCTAATTTCAACTCAAGCTATACCCCACCAAAACTAAAAAGCAAGGACAAAGAACTTTTATTAGATAATCCCGTTCTTACAGAAAAAGAGATTTCAAATTTATTCAACACTTATACAGTTAAAAAATTCTCTGAAGGAGATATTGAACAGCTTATAAGGTATGAAGGACTATCCGTTAATGAAAAATATACAAAACAATATTTAATTAAAATAACATCACTAATCAAGCAAGAATCATCCAGTACGCACTCATCTATAAGTAAAATATCTGCCCTTGACTCACTACTATCCAAATATTTAAACCAGGAAAACTCACTAAAAGAACAAGCTAAAACCCTAAAAGAAAGAATTTACGATATGTTAAATGCTTCCCCTTCTGAAAAAAACCTTGAAACAGACGCTTTATCTCGCTCAATAGCTGAGATTGATCAAAAACTACAATTTAGCTCTCTACTACAACTTTACGGACGTTCTGATTTTGAAGCCATATTTAATGCAATGCCCTATTTTAATGAATATGAAATTAATGAAATATTATCATCAACAAAAAAACTTCTTCTTATTGAGACAAAAGCAAAGCACTTAAATAGAATAGTAAAAGAAGGTAACGCTATTATTAAAAAACATTCTAAATCAGAGCTCACTGAAACTGAAATAATTAACTTTATTGAACTACTCAAATTAAAAAGAGAATTTAATGTAAATAATAATATCGACTATCTTATTCATGCTTAACTTTAGAGTTAGTATGACATGAACGTTTGGTTATATTTTAAAAATTGTGTGCAAAAATACATCCAAACGTTTTTTCAGATTCGGTATTATTCTTGATTATTGCGTTGTTGCCGCTATTTATGCCGCTTTTTTCTTTTCTTTGACTATTCCGTCAGTCAAACTATTAAAATTGAACTCATATTTTTGGCTATATCGGTTCCAGCCCTCACGAATAGGTAATCTGGGGATAATTCCTGCGAGTGCAAATCTTAGCATGCCAGCGGTGGTTGTATCCTGATCCCGCCAAGGAATCCTTGAAATGCCCACGCTTGCTTGATTTTTACAGACGGTCAACAGTTGCAATAATGCGTATCCAGCCATCTTCAGATGCATCCACCGCAACAGAGTTCTCAGCTTTTGCTGCCATAACTGGCGGCAACCAAATGAATGTTTAATTTGCTGAAACATGGGTTCAACCGGCCATCTTTTCGCATAAATACGAAGGATGTCTATACCTTCAAGTCCAGTATTGGTTGCAATGAATATACGGCTTTCTGTCAGTCCTTTATCATTTTCAAACCGACCCCAGACAACCCGAACCTTGCGGCCTTTCAGGAAGCGAGCCCGACATACCCGGGTGCGATAACGTATCTTTCGAAATCTGCCGTATATTCTTACGGTTGTTTGATATTCCGGTAGCTTCTCCACTTCCGGGGGCGTCATTTTGATGCCATACTTTTTGGGTCGCCCACGTTTTTTTGCAGTGGACTCCAACGGTAAGGCATACAATGCCCGGTTTAACGGGATTTGCCCTACTACTTCATAGCCCATTTCCAGAACGGGTTGCATTAGCGTCCAGTTCATATACCAACAGTCTGTCAGCAAGCGCAGTCCTTGCACCTTCACCTCTTGCCTCACTACTTTTAGCATGGCAACAGCGATTTTTAGCTTACTGGCATTGCCTGAAGCAGGAGATGGAAAGGAAAGCACAGGGATGGCAGTAAATACTTCATCTTTAGCCCGCTCAAATACAACAGCCAGGGATACCCAGCATTGTCCCCAGATATACGTTGGCCGGTTCCTTTTTTTACTGTGCTGGTGATGGGTTCGGCAAGCGGGAGCCTTGTCAGAAAAACGCTCCACCACCCAATCATCAAGACCAATGTTGATAAGTTCACCCCGTGGTACTTTTGAGCATACCAGCTGAATGAGCCGGCATGCGAGGCTCCTCCACCGCCACTTGCCTTGAGAGAGCCAATGGTGGTAACTGCTCCATACGCATTGAAAGTTATTAATAGATAACAGCGCCTGAGTGACAAAGCCTTGCCCGGATAGCATGCAGCCAAAAAGAAGTTCGCAGAACGTAGGTACTGCTGTTGGGGATAGCGCTGAAGCAAGAAACGTTGTATATAACCTGAATCCGTGATTTCTTGATTTGCCCGGCAGTTTTGAAAATGTGCTGATTAATTTTTTCCTTTGAAAATAACTCGGGTTATTGATTGAAGTGTTTTTATGTCGTTTTTAAGCATAAATGCTGATCAAAATATCATCAAACTTGAAGACAGGTTGAAAGAAGCCCTACCGTTATCAATACAGTACTTTCTCATTTATGGCATTTTTTTCTATCTCGCTATTCAATCAACAAAGTGCATGCTGGCTTATTAATTGATGGAAAGACCTGAAACCAGGACAGTAACGACCAAAGCGTAGCCGGTATTGATGTCCTTTTTTCAGAAGACGGGCAGCCAGGTAGATGAGTTCCTGTATCACGGTTTTTAACCGGCGTCGTTTGGCTTTATGACGTACCGGCGCATCTGGCCCGAGCAAGCAACTCTGCCCCATGTAGCGCAGAATGTTATAGACCAGTGCACCCAAACACATCACCAGGTCGTTGGTGTCAAACTTGCCTGAAGGCAGGCGCTCTAAATCCATATCAGTCTTCAACTCACTGTGAAACTGCTCGCTGGTCGCATGATCCTCATAAAGATTAATGATCTGATCATCGCTGTAGTCAGCTTCGCTGAGTGTTGTCCACCATCCTTCCAGCTCATAATCGGGTGTCAGAAATCTCTGCCCTACAGTATCAGTGGTACGCTTGATAATGCGAATAATCAGACGCTGGTTACCATAGTTGGTTTCATAGACGGTTGAGAGTGTCGCATAACTCTTTCCTGGACGCGACTCCTCCCATTTGACTTGCTTTTCTTCAAAAATGGGGAGCCAGTGTTCCTTGGTGTGATACTTTCTTGGGTTGAGCTTGATAATGTGATTCACACCTTTGAACCCGGCGATTTCCCGGCGCGATTCCTCAGCATCGTGGCCACTATCAAGGCGAACCAGAATAGGCGCTCGGGTCAAACGTCGGCTGCGGTGCAGCACTGCTTGTAAAAAGCCAATAAAATCATTCTGGGAGTGCTGAGAGCCTGGGCGTAATTCACATCCCAGGCACCAGCCTTCGCAGCCAAAGTAAGCGGCAATAGGGGCATAACCAAAGAATTTTTTATACGTGTACTCGACCCCCTCCTTTTTGGTATTGCTGTTATCCATAGGGAATACGTCGATATCCAGTGGTATGTGCTGCTTCTTATCGAGTTTTTTCGGAAGGGGTGTGACGGGCACCTGAAGATTAACCAGGACATCGGTAAGGCTGTCCTCGATGAAAGGAATCAGTTGGGCGGCATCTTCATTGAAACGCTGTCTTAAGCGGCTGGCTGAAGGCATTTGTTTAATGCCCATTGCCAACCGGAACCAGTCGTTATCCCGGTTATTATCAACATTATCAAAATCACTTTTACCCTGAGCCAGTTGGCCGCAGTAAGCTCTGATCAGGTCGATATGAGTGATACGGTGCCTTTTTTTTATTTTGCGCAGGGATTTGCTTAACGCTGTCTTTTTGTTGAGTGCATGACCAACGAAATAAAGCCCTGCGACCGGTGTATAAAATTCCGTCTGTGATTGTTCAATTTTCAGTTTCACAAAAATGCACCCAGGTGGTGAAAATTAGAGTGGGTGCATTTTAACTTGGAACTTACGTTTTGTGGTTGATCCAGAGGAGTTGGGCTACAGTGAACTCACGGATTCAGGTATAAGGCAAGCTCCCGGAGGATCTCTTTATGATCTGAAGTGAGCATAGCAACCATCTTTGTATTTTGTTTGGAGATGGTTGCTATTAACCGATTTCAGATGAAAATCGTACTATTGTTCTTTGGTAACTCTAAAGTCGAGTTATTCATGAATACCACGCTGGATTTCTTCTCAGAAAAGAACAAATTCATAAATTAAAAATACTTGAAGAAGGAATTTATACGGATAACCCAAACAAAAAAACCGGCACTCTATTAGAAATGAAAATGGGTGGAGGAAAAACATCAGTATTACTTCCATTACTTGCTAATAAAATAATAAAATCATCTCATTTAAACATCATTGTAATGCCAGAAACATTAATTCCTTCAGTGTCTAGTGAATTATCACAAATATTAGAACAGTCTTTTGATCTTTTTGTTGACGTCATTGTTGTTGACCGAAAAAAACTGAGAAAAACTGAAAATATAAAAATTTTGCGTCAACGTTTAGAGTGGGATTATAACCAAAAAAGAATGATATTAATATCTAACTCCAGCATTCAAAGCCTTTTTCTTGCCTATATTGAAAACATGAAAGCTGGCATACAGGAAAACATTGATGAATTTACAGGAATTTTTAAATTATTTAAAGAAAAATCTATTGTCACCATAGATGAAGCAGATCAAGTACTTGATATTATGAAAAGCTTGAGATTCACTTCTGGTGAAACATTGCCAATAGATAACAATATAATTTATGCAACCTATATGCTATATATTGGAATTGTACAAACTCCAACCCTAAAAAACCTCTTAATCAACCCGGCATTTACCGACGAGGAGTATCAAAACTCTACAAAAGAATTAATTGTTGATGCATTTATAAAAAATATTAGTGATATTAATTCCAACCACTTCCGCTTTCTATTCGGGTCAAATGATTACAATGAACTGGCATCATATGATAGGAAAGCTGTAAAAGAAGCACTTCTTACACAAAACCAGGAGACGCTCACACAGTTTATTTCTTTAATCAAAAATAAAAATATACAGACATTTTTCTCTACAGCTTACAAACAAATACATTCAATACTTCCTTTAACATTACGAAAAATACATGGGGTCAACTATGCTCTCTATCCAGATGAAGGATGCGCCCCCCATAATCAAGGCTGCCCTAAAATCATTGCTATCCCATACCATAATGGAAAGCCAATGATAAAATCAAGATTTGGAAGTATTCTTGAATCATTAAATTATACACTTCAAGCTATATTACTAGAGAAAAAAACAATCCACCCTCTTTTAAGCCTGATGAAAAAAACAAAGTCATTTAAAATATATAAGGATCAAAATTCAGAATTTTTACAATATATAAATTTCCTAATACCGGAGAGTGATATTGCCCCACTCATTTCAAGTATTTCTTTAGAAGATAATGAAGCCTCACCAGAAATTATCAATTATGCAAAAAATAATATAAATAAAAACCTGACAAAAGTATTATTGGTGACAAAAAATATCATCAATGATGCAATTCAGCAATCTCCCTCGCAACTAAAAACAAATGCCTATATTTACCCGCTTTTATTTAATAAAATCCAAGGCATTACTGGTAGGGTGAAAGTCTCAAATTGACCGAGCTTCTTCAGCTTGCCAACCGGGGAAAGTAGTAGGCAGCTATTTTTTCAATGCTTAAACAGAAGGCAGCCAATCACAGGTATGATGTTGATAGCACACAACACCTTGCCAGTGAGAGGCCGCCCCATGGAAGTATGTCAGCTACGGACTGAAGCCGCCACCATTTCTTGTGATGCGATTCAACGGTTAGGCCACCAATTGCAGGCTCTGCGAGAGTCTGGCAATCCTATCAGGCACTTTGAAGAGTTTGAGCAGACCGTTAATGCTCTCTTTAATCAAGCTCAGCAAGATTTTTTAGCAGAGGCGCTGGCTGAGCTTGATATTGATACCCCAGCTATTGAGGTCAGCGGGATCACTTATAAGCAGGTGTTGCGCAGTTATAAAACCTACCAGACAGCGGTTGGTTCAGTCCGGGTTATGCGAACACTTTACCGTAACGGCAAAGAGCCGTGTATCGTGCCCATGGAGTTGAAAGCCGGGATCGTGGAAGGCTTCTGGACGCCTCGGGCTGCAAAGCAAGCTGCCTGGGTTGTTGCTCAAATGTCTCCCGGTGAAGCAAAAAGCCTCCTTGATCTCATGGGAGGTATGTCTCCCTCAGAAAGCAGTCTTGCTCGTTTCCCCAGGCAATTTAATACTCAGTGGGAACAGCACCGTGAGCCTTTTGAAGAGATGCTTATTGAGAAACTTAACGTGCCCACCAATGCGGTCACAGTAGCCGCCTCCCTGGATGGCGTTATGCTGCCCATGAAAGATGGCAAACGAGTAGAAAAGCGAGCCAGGAGCGCTTCTGAAGGCAAACGGACTCAAGGGCCAACAGGTTGCAAGGAGGCCAGTTGCGGAACTTTGTCGTTTTACGATCAACAGGGGGAGCGTTTATCAACAGTCCGCATAGGACGAATGCCAGAAACTAAAAAACTCACACTCAAGCAGTCTTTGTCAGCACTATTGCAAGAAGCGTTGCGACAAAAGCCACAGCTGTCACTGGTCAAAGTCGCTGATGGCGCCAAGGACAACTGGTCATACCTTTCCCGGGAACTACCAGCGGGTGTTGAGGTTATTGATTACTACCACGCAGCCGATCACCTGAAGAAAGCATTTGACCAGGCTTATGGAGAAAACAGCATCAAGTCCAAAGAAAAGTTTGTCACTTACCGACACGTCCTCAAAGAGGAACTTGATGGGGTTGAGCGCATTATTAAAGCCCTGGCTTATCAGCATAAAAAGCATCCGCGCCGCTCAAAATTAAAGACCGAGCTGGAGTATTTCAGAAAAAATCGCCAGCGTATGCGCTATGCTGAACACTTGTCGAATAACCTTCCGATCGGCTCTGGTGTGGTAGAGGCAGCCTGTAAAACCTTGGTTACCCAGCGGATGAAGTGCTCAGGTATGCGCTGGAGAAATCCGGGTGGTCAGGGCATATTGACGCTTCGGTCATTAGTTCAGAGCCACTGGTTTGAAAATGGCTGGAAGTTATTTGCTGCAACTTATTGCGAGAAAGTCACCAAGGCTGCTACAAGCAATGTCATACCATTCCCTGAGAAAGGTGGCAGTGTTTAGTTGTGGTCAATATGAGACTTTCACCCTACTGGTACATTATGGAATAGCTCAACCTATCCAAACTTTTATAACAGAGAGTTTAAGTCCTCCACTCTCGAAGACACTTTAAATCTGATATTCAGTAAATCTGACCCACTGGTTACTGTCATAGATCAGCTTAGTACCACTACCGAACTAACTGAACGTGTCAGTATGATTATGGATATTATGCAAACTAATGACTGCTCATTTATTGATACCGGTAGCTTTTTTAAAGGTTATGGTAATGATCAGGTAGCAGCTGCTTTGCTTAACCATCATTCAGTAGAACCTCATTTCTCAAATATTATCTTCTATGATACTGAAGGAAATATCAATCAATATAATAAAAAGAGTCAAACCATATCAAACTATAATAAGCAAACAAATAACCGTACTCATTCCTGTGCATACTGGGACATACAGCATACTGTAGGCTCTGATCTCCGAGTGAATAAACGCTCTACTGCCGTTGTTACTATTCATAAAGATACGATACTACGGGATTTACTACAGTCTGTATGGCGATTAAGAGAACTCAATGCTGCACAAAATATAAAATTTGCAATTTCGCTTGAAGATGCAATAGTCGTTAAAACAAGTCTTCTGCAAACCATGGGCATTGACTCCACTTTAGATTTATCACTGAGTCACTTAATTATTTACCTGGCAAATAATCAATCCGATCTACTAAGCCGTCAGGGGACAGTTGCCATTACGGAAGATTTAAAGTCAACACTCATTCGTGAAGTATTCGATGCCGCCTTGAAGGACAACCCTTATCCGTATGAAGATATAGGGCACCTATTTGAAGAACAATTAACCACAGATGTTATTCAAAGTTTCACTCAAGTTTCTAAAAATGAGGATGCATTTACGGTTTTTTCCAATACCAAAAAATCGCTTCTAAATAGTCCTGCATATAAAGCTATTTCCTCAAGATCCCCTGATAAAGCAAGAGCGATTTCCATTCAGATGGACTCTATTATTGAAAAAAGACTACCTACAATAAAATCGACACTCACTAATTCAGGCTCACTTAGTCTTGATGGCACAAGTGAAGTGGAAGTATCGCAAGAACAAGAACAGGAGCAGGAGCAAGAGCAAGAACAGGAACATACACTGCACGAAGGTGATGATATTACAAATTCAGTATCATATGTCAGCAGTCCCCTTAATGACTTCAATTTTATTATCAACAACCCTATAGTTTTAGGACAAGAAAACCCAGCCCATGCATTCACAAGACTAAAAGACAGTATTCTATATGCTTATAAGCCACTGTCGAAGAAAGACCTGCAACAGCCAGATAAAATCTCAGCTATTTTTGACCAAAGAATCTATATCAGTTTGAATGTTGCCCCCATACATACTCCAAATATTAGAATATGGGGCTATCGGCAAAGAGAAAGCTCTGATCTTTATATCCATCTTGATGATGAAGATCAGAAAATAAAGGGCGTATTTATACTCGATATTAGTGAAGATATTTATAGTTCGAATATTTTCAAAATTGGGGTTGATGACCCTGAAGAGTGGCTGGAGGATTATCTATCTTATTTTTCCAACGATGAATCAAGGGATGTATTTTATTACTTAATAGTCCAGGCAAAATTCGCCCTTGGGTATTTGACTTATACGGATAAAGAACAAGAGTACCTTAAACTATGGCTTGCAAGCCAAATAGCATCCCAACAGTTGAATCGCAGTGATCTTCTTCAGCTTTTCCAGAAACATATTCTGTATTATAAAGCTAAAAGTAGACAAAACTTCTATTCCAGTGATATTTATAAGGTATTTAAGGAACTTAAAAAATATTAATGATAGGTTCATCAACAATATGTCATAAAAAAAGCCGCTAAAAACTAGCGGCTTTCTTCTTAAAGTCACTCTAAACTACTTGAACGCAATTCATAATAGGACAATATGACTTCCTGACTATTCATCATTTGTTTTTATCTGCACATCACCGCTATTTTTCAGGCTTTGCAGATACTCGCCATAGGTGTTACGGCCATTACTACCCGCAATGTACTGAAGCAGTCCTTTCATCTTCTCACGTTCTTCACTGGTATAAGCACCAGCATAAACCCTGCTCAGGGAAATTATAGCCATATCACCATTGGGAAGCTCTGCTGAGTCCAGTACAACGCTATCACTGCCAGGGTGAGGCATTTTAAAGGCCTTGTTCAACAGCTGCCGGGGAATACCCGTCTGCCCACGGCTTACACCTTTGCTTTCTTGCCATTGAAGATTTTCGTCTTTAGCGACTTTTTCAGCATCTCCGGACTTAATAGCAGCAATCAATTTCCCGGTTTTTTCCTGAAGCTGTTCATATGCCGTTTGTTTTTTCAACGCCGTAGTAATACCGCCTTTCACATCATCCAGAGCAATCAATTCCGGCTTGTGGTGTTCCTTAACCCTGATTACTGCAACACTTTCTGGAGACAGTTCAATAATCTCACTGTTTGCCCCAAGGTTAAGCACATCATCACTGAATGCAGCTTTGACAACTTTGGGGTTAGAGGCAATGCCCAGTCCACCATCCCGACCAAAAGCCTCTGAGCTTTTTATTTCAAGGCCAAACTGTTCCGCCGGTTGAACCAGGTCAGCCGCTTCAAAGCTGATATCTGCCAGCTGACGGCTCTTATCGAGGAACAGGTCTTCAACGGCCCTTGTTTTCAAAGAATCAACAATATCATCCCGTAACTGCTCAAGGGTGGGCAACTTGGCTTCTTCCCTGGCAATTAACTTAAGGATCTGCATGCCATAATCCGTTTCAACAGGCTGGGATACATCTCCCACCTTCAGCTCAGCCACGGCATCATCGAATGCATCACCGAAAAAACCGGACTCAACAATACCCATATCCCCGCCCTTGCTGGCGGTGACAGCATCATCCGAATACTTTTTGGCAATAGCAGCAAAATCCTTACCCTGCTCCAGCTGCCTGCGAATATCCTTTGCCCGCTTTTCTGCTTCGGCAGGGGTACGTTTCTCACCCGTTGCAATCAGGATCGAAGCAACCTGCTGCCGTTCCCCCTTATCCTCTTTCAGGCTGTCAATACGCTGTTGATATTCAACAGCAATATCATCCCCATCAATGGCAACGGACTTTGCGAGATCCGCCCTGCTGAGTTCTATGTAATTGACAACCACTTCTTCCGGTGTCATGTAATTCTCTTTATTATTCTCGTAGTACGCTTTAATTTCTTCCTCAGAGGGAACAACAGCGTCTCTTACCGGTGCGGCTGGCAGGGTCAGCCAGGCAATATCACGGGTCTGGTTTTCCAGGGCGCTCAGTTTCTGCATTTCAGCATCAGTAACAAATTCAGATGCAGAGAAGCCTGAACGCAATTGAATCAACAGGTTTTCTTCTTTTAGCATCTGCTTGAACTGCAGGGGTGTCATACCAAAGTTACGAACCAGCATCTGAAAACGGGCTTGATCAAAACGACCGTCCTGCTGAAATTCGGGCATGCTGACAATCATTCGGTCCAGTGCATCCTGGCCAATGTCCATGCCTTGTTTTTCTGCATCCTGTAGCTGCAGTGAGCGATCAATCAGAGATTGGAGAACAGCATTTTTAAAGATTCCTTCATCAATCATGGATGGGTCAAACTGGTCACCCATTTGCTGTATCAGCATCCGTCGTTGCTGCTCCAGAGCCTGCGCTAATTGGGCACGGGTAATATCCTGACCGTTAACCGAGGCCACTGTAGGGTTATTTGGATTGGGTGCCAGTGTCTCCAGGCCCGTGATTGCCATCATAAAAGCAATGATGGCAACGACAACAACCGTCACCCAGCTTTTCGCCTTATCCCTCATCGATTGCAGCATACAAACCTCAGTTATCAACTCACTGTCCGGATTGGCTTTGGATGATTCGTCAGGCCGCCAGATCAAATAGACATGAGCAAAACCTCCTCCTGGTTGCTATACGATCATTCAGCAATACATCCAGCAGGAAAGAGTCCAGAATCAAAAAAAAGCGCACCAAATGATGCGCCTTATACGGAAAGAAGCACAGACCAGGCAAATTTCAATTTGAACTTGATCCAGCTCCATCCCTCTTAGCTAAGGAGCCTTTCGGACTCCTTCACAGTGGGCGCTAAATTAGTTCACTGCATCCTTTAATGCCTTGCCAGCCTTAAAGCTAGGAATTTTGGCAGCAGCAATCTGAATGGGTTCGCCAGTCTGTGGGTTACGGCCAGTACGGGCAGCTCTCTCTTTAACAGAGAAAGTACCAAAACCAACCAGAACAACTTGCTCGCCAGTCTTCAGCGCATCAGTCACAGAGGTGATCATGGCGTCCAGGGCACGACCAGCAGCTGCTTTCGGGATGTCAGCAGATGCCGCAATGGCATCAATCAGCTCAGACTTGTTCACTCTATTCCCCTTCTTTGTAGGATGCTTTCTTAGCCAGAACAGCTAACAGGCATATTGGCTACATTGTGCCTCAACACCTGAACCTTACGGGCGCGACTGCTATGCTGCTGGATTTTAGCTGAAAACTCAAGCAACAGCGCAGGCTCCGTGTCTTTTCTTACCGCATACCCCATAAATCAGGCACGGCTCTGTCAAGCTAAGCATAAGCTCAGGTGAACAAACCCTACAGCCCATTTCATGGATCTGCAATAAAAAACCTCGACAGATTCCTGCCGGATTCAAAAATCTATCAGCCTGTGACCCGGGAAATAGCCACTGGGGAAATAAAACCCGGAAAGCCTTCCAAAATCATGTCCAATAGCATAAGCCCGACCGGCTACTTGCCACAAACCGGTTCATTCAGTGTTAATAAGGATATCATCCAGACCAACAACCAAAAGCCGACCTGCAACATAAAACGTACTCTCTCCTGGCACTACCCTAAGGATAATAGCTAACCATAGAAATACCGGAGCAGGTAAAGCGGAAAAAAGATCACTCTCCGCTTCCATCTTGAGGCAGCGGCATTTTATACCAACCGGTTTATGCCACTGTCAACATACCTCCCCCGTCAACACTGAACATTCGCATATTTTTTTAATAAACCGGATGTTTTCGATGAAAATTGGCATAAGTAACCCGATATGGCCCAGAATGCTGGCTTATCCGCAAGATAAAAAACAAGGATGGATAAATATAACACCCGACACAAAAAGGCTATGCAAAAGCCTGACCGGAAGCAGAGAGGGGCACGGGACTCCCACGGCCTCTTGCTGACAGACCAGAGGCCAGTGAACAGGGTTTCCTTCTTACAGCCTGGTATTGCATAAACAGGCTCCCGGCAACAGTTGTTGTTTTGCCGGGAGCCACAACGTCCAGCGCAATGCTCGAGGCTGTTGATATAATACCCGGGCTAGTGTGTATTGACCCTCTCGCCATCATCGCCACCGGCATCTATTGACCGGGTCACTGATGCCTCGGCACTGGCCACAGGTTCTGGCATATATTGCAGGGCAATATCCAGCACCTCATCAATCCACTGCACAGGGACAATATTAAGATCCTCTTTGATATTTTCAGGAATTTCCTTCAGGTCCCGGCGGTTTTCCTCAGGAATCACCACGGTTTTAATGCCTCCTCTGTGGGCAGCCAGCAGCTTTTCCTTCAGACCACCTATGGCCAGCACCTGCCCCCTTAAGGTGATTTCCCCCGTCATGGCCACATCGGCCTTAACGGGAATACCGGTCAGGACAGAAACAAGAGCCGTACACATGCCAATACCGGCACTGGGGCCATCTTTTGGCGTAGCACCCTCAGGAACATGGATATGCAAATCGTTCTTTTGATGGAAATCAGCCGGAATACCCAGCGCAGCTGCACGACTTCGAACCACCGTCAGGGCCGCCTGGATAGACTCCTGCATAACATCACCAAGGGAACCGGTCTTGGTAATCTGGCCTTTACCGGGAACCACAACTGACTCAATGGTTAACAGTTCACCACCCACCTGTGTCCAGGCAAGGCCGGTTACCTGTCCCACCTGATCCTGTTCCTCTGCACGACCATAGTTGTATTTTCTGACACCCAGGAAATCCTCAAGATTTTCCTTGGTCACCTGGTCTTGCCTGTCAGCCACAGACAGGGAATCATCCTTCACCGCTTTCCGGCAAATTTTAGCAATTTCCCTTTCCAGACCCCGCACTCCAGCTTCACGGGTATAGTAACGAATTACATCACGGATCGCTGCCTCGTCAAAACCCAGCTCACCTTTTTTCAGGCCACTGTTCTTCACCTGTTTCGGGATCAGGTAACGTACAGAAATATTGACCTTTTCATCCTCGGTGTAACCCGGAATCCTAATGACTTCCATCCTG
Organism: Endozoicomonas sp. Mp262; assembly: GCF_025643335.1. Classification (NCBI taxonomy): domain Bacteria; kingdom Pseudomonadati; phylum Pseudomonadota; class Gammaproteobacteria; order Oceanospirillales; family Endozoicomonadaceae; genus Endozoicomonas; species Endozoicomonas sp. Mp262. The sequence continues at coordinate 4,135,070 of NZ_CP092489.1, forward strand.
TCCAGTAACGGTGCAGGAATATTCATGGAGTTGGATGTACAGACAAACATCACATCGGACAGGTCATAGTCCACTTCCAGGTAGTGGTCATTAAAGGCATTGTTTTGCTCAGGATCAAGAACCTCCAGCAGCGCTGAAGCAGGGTCACCCCGCATATCGGATCCCAGCTTATCTATCTCATCCAGCAAAAACAGCGGATTCCGCACTTCAGACTTTGCCATTTTCTGAATCAGCTTGCCCGGCATAGAGCCAATATAGGTTCTGCGATGCCCCCGCACTTCCGCTTCATCACGAACGCCGCCCAGAGCCATACGAACAAACTTCCGGTTGGTTGCCCTGGCCAGAGACTCACCCAGGGAAGTTTTACCCACCCCTGGAGGCCCAACCAGGCAGAGCACAGGCCCCTTCACCTTTTTCACCCGCTTCTGGACCGCGAGGTACTCAAGAATGCGTTCTTTAACTTCCTCAAGCCCGTAATGGTCTTTTTCAAGAATCCCCTGGGCCCGTTTCATGTCATGACGCACCTTGCTGCGTTTCTTCCAGGGCACACCGATCATCCAGTCGATGTATCCCCTGACAACAGTGGCTTCGGCAGACATGGGTGACATCATCTTCAGCTTGTTAAGCTCTGAGATAGCCTTTTCTTTCGCCTCCTGGGTCATCCCGGCTGACTCAATTTTTTCTTTCAGCTCATCCAGCTCATTGGGTGCCTCATCCAAATCACCCAGTTCTTTCTGAATGGCCTTCATTTGCTCATTCAGATAGTACTCCCGCTGGCTTTTTTCCATTTGTTTTTTAACGCGCCCACGGATTTTCTTTTCCACCTGCAGAAAATCCATTTCGCCCTGCATAATGCCGATCAGGTACTCAAGGCGCTCACCCAGACTCTCAACCTCGAGTACTTTCTGCTTATCCTCGATTTTCATAGGCATATGCGCAGCGATGGTATCAACGAGCTTGCCCGGATCACTGATACTGGCCAGTGACGTCAACACCTCATTGGGTACTTTCTTACTTAACTGCACATATTGTTCAAACTGGGACATCAGTGAACGAACCAGGATATCACCTTCACGGGGATTAACAGGCTCTTCATAACTTTCTGCCACAGTGGCCACCACCATTCCCTCCATTTCCTCGAGGGAGGTAACTGCCACTCTTTCTTCACCTTCAACCAGAACCTTGACCGTCCCATCCGGCAACTTCAATAATTGCAAAATACTGGCAACAGTGCCTACCTGAAACAAGTCTTCACTTGTGGGATCATCCACCTGAGCATTTTTCTGCGCGACCAGCAGGATCTTTTTATCCTCTGACATAGCGACATCCAGTGCACAAATGGACTTTTCACGCCCCACAAAAAGGGGAATGACCATATGCGGGTAGACCACAACATCACGCAGGGGCAGCAAAGGCAGCTGAAATACATTGGACGAACGTAAAGTTTTATTATCCATAGCTAAAGCCCCTTTTGACACAGCATCAAAACCAGCCTGAACATCGGCCCTGCAGCAAACATATAGCAAGAGCCTCGACACAGGCATGTGACCAGTACCTCTGTTGGTATTTATCTCACTCAACAGGCACTTTTAAAGAACAGGCGACAGCCTATAGCCTAAAGATGCGGGTTTTCTTCGGAAATTACAATAGTATTAAGGGTGTTGGAACCATAGAAAGCCTGATAGTTCCGTCTTTTTTTCAGAAACTCCTCTACAGGCTCTGTTTAAATCCTGATGACGGGTTCTCTATCGCCTCCCCCTGACAAGATGAATTCGAGCAACTGTGAAGTACCCAATTTCACCAGAAACCTGCCTTAAAAAGCCGAAAGAGCCGCCGGACACACCCAGTCATACTGCGTATCACCCAAATCCACCCACTGATTTATCCCCCCAGACTTAGCTCAGCCAGTAGCTCTATGTAAAATAGTCAAGCAAATCTCGACACCCAATAAAAAAATCAATCATCTTACCGATACTACTTATGGAAAACTTTTAAGGATAATTCCGCCAAAATATAGTATTGCGAATACAGTTAGTCTTTTTTAGCCGAATAAAAACGTCAGGAGAAAATGCTGCTTGCTGGAGTTTGATGATAGTCCCCTGTGGCAGCTTTCATCATCGTATTTGATTTGCAGGTGGTTCTGATTTATTGGTACTTCAATGAAACTATATCAACATTTACTGGAAAGTTATAAATCATCAAACCCTGATGAAACCCCCAGCATGGGAGCACTTTGCATTTATGCAATCAAAAAGTTTTTTGGCCGTACTGTCAGCAAAGTATCTTTAGATAATAACCTAAATGATAGAAACTTACATAGCCATGAAATAGAAGATGAACCAAAATTAAAAACCCGATCAGCATCCTCCAGATTACCTAATGGCTACGCGTCGGGTATGCTTTCTGGAATTAGAAACTGGCTTCATAGCTTGGGGCGTAAAAATACTTTCAAAATTCCTCCAGCACTGAATCAAAATGAAATAATCATAGCAAGCAGCTATTCCCGTGACATCAATTAAATCACTGCAACAGCAAGGCTTACAGTAAATTCCAAATGGAGTGATTTCGCACAAAATAACGTCTACTTTTGATAGGGATACTTTATCAATGGCTGTCTCTCATGGCTTATCCATTCCAAAAAAGTCGTAAGCATCTTTGTGCAAACAGTTTAATTACTACGATTTCTGAAAGTTATGAGCAAATTCCAGATGTCCGACCAAACAAGGATTCCAGAAAAATAACAATACATGATGCCTCCATGTCCGCTTTTGCCATGATGCATCTCAAGTACCCATCGCTCCTCTCGTTTGAGCGTGATAAAACAGAGCAAGAAGTAAGGCATAACCTTGAGCACCTGTATCAGATAAAAAAACGTGCTCCCTGTGATACCAGTATGCGGGAAATCCTGGATCCAATAGATCCCGTAGAGTTCAAAAAGCCTTTTAAGACATTGCTGTCTAACGTCCAAAGGGGCGGATTACTGAAGGCATTCGAATTTCACTGCGGGAACTTGAAAAATCACTACTTGCTCCCGATCGATGGAACTGGGCTATTTTACTCCTGCAATAATAAAAAACCTTGTCAGGAGTGCTGTACTAAAAATAAGGGAAAGGCCAACGAAGCTCACTACCACCAGTTAATGGCAGCATGCATTGCTCACCCGGATCAAAAAACAGTCTTGCCATTGGCACCGGAAGCCATAGTTTGCCAGGACGGTTCGACCAAAAATGACTGTGAAAAAAATGCCATTAAACGGTTGTTTGCCACCATACGAGAGCATCACCCACGTCTAAAGTTCGTTATTCTTCTGGACAGTCTTTATGCTGACAACCCCACTGTCCAACTGATTAAGAGTTATGGCTGGCATTACATCATTGTCGCGAAAGATGGCAACCATGCCTCGCTGGTTGAAGCGATGGATGAGCTGGATAAAGAAGGAAAAGTTCACCGTGCTGAAAAAGTTAATGAAGAGACTGGAATTAAGTGGTGGTTTCGCTATGCCAATGACGTCAGGCTGAACAAGGCAAAATATGCAGAACAGGTTAATGTGCTTGATTTTGTCGAAACCGATAAAAAAGGTAAACAGCATATCTGGTGCTGGGTGACTGATATTCCGCTTAACGAAGAAACCATAGAACCCGTCATGAAAGGAGGGCGCTGCCGATGGCATATTGAGAACCAGACGTTTAACACCCTGAAAAATCAAGGCTACGATCTCGAACATAACTACGGTCACGGTGAGAAGCACTTAGCCACAAATCTGGCCTATCTGACGATGCTTGCTTTTCTCGTAGATCAAATACAGGAACTGTGCTGTCCCCAGTTTCAGGAAGCTTTAAGAACCCGCTCAAAAGGAGTCCGTATAGCATTATGGAAATGGATACAGGGCTATTTTTTGCATTGGCTGATAAAAACGTGGGAGGGGCTTTTTTACACAGTAACTCATGGTATTGAAGAGAAAAGGGTGATTCCATTCGATACATCATAACCGGCCATATCGTAGCTACGTTCAGGGGTGACATTTTTTCTTTAAAGCTCCGCTTTGTTAATTGGCGGCTCAGTTTTGATCGGCTTCATTATTTTTGCTGCCTTATTGTCAATACCAACGATCATCGACGTTCATCATGCGGGAATAGCTGCATAGCAAGAGCTCGTGATCTCTTTTCTATGTGTCAAAAACCGGGAGATGCAATTTTCTTAAATTTTCGTGGTGGAGCACATACGGCTCTGATCATTTATGATGAATCAGAAAAAAAGCCTGTTTATCTTAGCTATACAGCAGGAGGCGATATAGAATCTGGTGGCATCCCTCAATGTTGTTATGAAATAAAAGCTTATAAAGATTTACTCCTTGATGTAAATATCATCAAGCTTGAAAAGCTTAAGGGTCAGAAAATGATGGAGAAATGGGATACTGAAAGGAGAAAAGGATAAGTAGGTCATAGTTTGGTTTCAAATAAAATGGATGTTCGGCCAGTACGAGAAATCTACTTCTTGATCTAACGATCAGATAGCTATTGAATGATACATTTACTCTATTATAAAGAGAGTACTGGTCTTTAAATCCCTCTCCCTATGAAGTACGTCACTACAATCACTGATGAAGCTGTTTTATTAACTTTGAAATTCGCCAAACACTACGGACCTCTGAGATGTATAAGGGAAAGAGCCCATAGCCTTTTATTGAGCAATCGTGGCTTTACCCTTGAGCAAATTGCCGAAATACTTGAAATTAGATATCAAACTGCTTCTCAGTGGATTGATGATTGGGAAGAATATGGTATTCGTGCCTTGTACAAGGGGCATGGTGGCGGTAGGCCGTGCATATATGACGAATCCGAAGTGCAACGCATAAAAGAATTAGTGGCTGAAGAGCCTCGTCGCTTATCGTATGTCAAATCCAAGATCGAGGATGAAACCGGTAAATCTTCATCAAAAATTACTCTGGCAAACATTGTAAAAAAGCAGGGCTGGTTTACAAAAGACTCCGTAAATCATGCAAACATAAACGGGACGAAGAGCAATTCCATGACTGTAAAACTGCTCTGAAAGATGCCCAGGAAGCCGAGAGCAAAGGGTTAATCAATTTATTTTATTTTGATGAGTCCGGCTTTACCCAGGAACCTTGTGTGCCATACGGTTGGCAGGAAAAAGGAAAGCAGCTCAGAATACCATCAGTCAAAAGTAAACGCATCAACGTACTGGGGTTTATGAACCGAAGCTGTGAGCTATTTCATTATCCTGTTGTGGGTTCAGTGAATAGCGATACGGTGATTGCGGCCTTTGATGACTTTGCAGAGAAAATGGCAGATGAAAAATACAGCTCAAATGATCGTTACACGGTAGTTATGGTGGATAATGCCAGCATTCACACCAGCAAAAAGTTTTGTGCCAGAATTGATGACTGGATGATTGAAAAGAAATTGCTGGTCTGCTTTCTGCCAACATATTCACCTGAGCTCAACCTGATTGAAATCCTGTGGAGGAAAATAAAGTATGAATGGCTCAACCTCTTGTCAATCAAGAGCTTTGCGGAATTTGAAAAAGAAGTTGAACGGGTGCTTTTTTCATTTGGAGAGGAGTATATGATCTCATTTTCTAATACTGTCCGACTGGATGGTTAAATTATTCGAAAGCAATCTATACACTACTTATAATGTACTAACTCATAACTGTGCCAAAGTAGCCGAACAAGTACTACTGGCAGGTACAAATGAAGAGGAAAGTGAAAAACTCAATAAGAGAGTTTGGCAAATGCCCTCCAACACACACGAAACAGCACTCCAGATACAGCAAATAAAGAAGATGTAATTTCATTTGTGTAAGCGCTTACTAAAGAATCTCAGAAACATTTTCAACCACGGTGTTAGGCAACCGCCAGGCCAGAATCCGGCGACGATACCCCGACCTATATCAATATCCAGATGATATTTTCCTGTCATAATCCGCCCACTTATACAGTGGTGAGGACTTGTACCATGCCCTCCATGACAACCCAGTCAATATTTTCTGCCGGAATATAAGCTGGCAGGCGGTAGCGTGCCTGAATTCAATAGCAACAGTCACAGCCTTTAGTCTGTCAGACTCACAGAATGCCAATGGTGCTTACTAATCACCATAATAAGCATGGCAAGCTGGATACCAACACAATGACGTCGTTAAAATATACCACTGCAACCAACCTCTTCTTCTTATTAAACTAATTATCGAGAAATCAAAAACACAATGAAAATTGATGTGTCATATGCCCCTTCAAAAGAAGAGATCTCAGTACTTTATGACGGGCTGTTGGATTTCAACAAACCAAATTTCCCAGACTTTGAGACAAAGCATTTTGCCTGCTATCTCAAAAACAATGAGGGTGAGATCATTGGTGGGCTAACCTCTGAAATCACCTACGAAAACATTTATGTTAAATACTTCTGGGTTTCAAAGAAAATTCGAAACAATGGACATGGCAAAGCTCTGCTTTCCAGGCTTGAACAGGAAGCCCTAACCCACAAAATTGATAACATTCATCTTGATACCTTTTCATTCCAGGCACCGGAATTTTACTCAAGACTTGGATTCAAGGAAGTTGGGAGGTTTAAGGATTACCCAAAAAAAGGGGTAGATAAAATCTTCTTCAGTAAAAAAATAATGCGTGCTTAATAAGATAAGAGCCAGCTTACCCCTGGCTCTACAGACACTGGTTTTATCACTCATACCGTCAGCAAAACCTTCACAATTATAAGACCATAAATTAATGAGAAAATACAGAAAAGCAAAGCCTGAAGATGATTTAGAAATAGCGGAAATTTCAGTGCAATCCTGGAAATTTGCCTATAAAGGTATAATGCCTGATGAAACTTTAAAATCACTCGACTCCCAAAAAAGAGCCAGAGAAAGACGTGATTTTTTAAAAGAAAACTCGCTATCAACCTATATATGTCTTGAATCCGGAAAACCTGTCGGGTTTGTTGATTTTGAAATTTGCCGTGATAAAGATTGTGATAAAAATGTCGGTGAAATTTGGGCTATCTATATTTCACCTGAATATATTGGCAAACGCATAGGAAAAGAGTTATTTTCTATATCCACCAATAAACTGGCCCAAAAGGGGTGCAGTGAAATCGCTGTCTGGGTTTTAAGCGAGAATAAACTGGCCAAAGAGTTTTATGAAAGACAGAACCTGACTGCGGATGGCAAAGAACGGGAATACCTCGGGTTGCGTGAAATCAGGTATCGCAAAAATATCGCCCCCACACAATCTAGCCTACATATTTCATAAACTGCCCTCAGGGCAGTTATCAAATATCCAGCCATAGAAAACCAATTTCCAAGTTTAATCAATTTTAAAATAACTTTTTAATAGTTTTGATGCTGCAAAAAGATGCACCTTCTCTAAATATTTTAACAAGTCATTAATTTCAGGAGCTTTTTTAGAAATCTCATTTAAATAAAGCTCCATAACATTTAATCTTGCTTCATCAAGAGAGCTAGCAGAAGCAAGTTTTGCAGATATCATTTTTTCCAAAAGAGCCACATCTGAAGTAGTAAAATATTCATAAAATGGCTTTAAACCCACACTGAAATCAACAACACCAAGTGCATCAAATAAGCCAATCAATAAACTCTTATGCTCTTTTTTTAATAACTCCTTGGTTTCTACAGAGCATCCATTTTTTACAGCTGGCTTCACATCGACAGTTAACTGACCAGTCTCTTGACATCTAACAGAGACCTTACTGTCAGGTTTTTGCATTGTGACATCACGTGGAAATGATTCCAAACTCCTCGTTCGTGGTGATTCTTTTTTAGATGGCAGGTGGTTCATGGAAGTCCCATTTCTGCCTGCATCCGATGAATCTTTTGGAATATATTTTTCAGCAAGCACACGTAAAATATTTTGACGCAACCTTGAATTAACAGTTTTCTGCTGTTCATCTTCATCTGGCTGATACAAACATAAGTCAGGCTTACGGGATATAACTTGAGTGTTATAAGGGTCATCATGCATGTATTTATGAATAAAAATATCATTTCTTAACATTTTAACATCCTCCTTAAATTAAAATTAATAGATTAATCATAAGTACAACCTAAGAATCCAACTTTTTTATCTTTCGCATTCTTATCACTGTATCACTTCTTTCTACAACCTCATATTCTATAGGCTTGGGTTTTTCCCGATACCGCCAATAACTATCAGGGTATTTATATATCACCTCTTCATTCGGTTCAATATCCCTAATAGCTTTAAACAATATAAAAGTTTTTCCAGGAGCATCTGTACGAACCATTTTTACATTTGCCACCCCTGGATACCCCATGGCATCATTTATAAAGCTCCCTCCTCCCATTTTTTCCAACTTTGCTTTTTTCGGATCTCTCTCTCCAAGTATCACCATATCGTGATTTATAGCCATAGTATGACTAGACTTCTGAACATCTTTTAAGTGTTCTTCTCCTTCCTTATTATTGGAAAAGTGATGAAGCATACCACCATACCAAGTAACAAATGAATTTTTATAAAATTTCCTATCTGTAAAAAGACCGTTTTCACGCCCCTCAAATGGAACAATACTACCTATAACGGATACCCCTCTACCTACCGCACAAAGCTCATCTTCACTTCGAGGAAGACAATACCTCTTTTTTTTGGGGACTGAACAAGTACTTGACGGCGTATCATACCCACTATCACTAAACCGCGCCCATTTAGAAAACCGTAGTTTGATAGATCAGTGTAAGGGCGCGCTTTAGCATAAAAAGTATGTCATTCTATCTCGATAAATACGACCTGTCAGTCAAGTTAAAATCAGTAATATAGCGCTTTTTGCCTGCTTGACCATGGTATTGAAAGTCTCTCCAGAAAAGTGGAATCAAACCAGGGATTGCCTGCTTCAGCAATCCATACATGCTTCTCATCCCCGTACACGTGAGCGTTTTTCGGCGCTTTATCAAGTTTCTCAGGGAGACTCAGCCTCTAACGTCGCTAAGCAACTGGGGCGTCGCCTTGATACCGTCACGAACTGGATTCACCTCTACCATGATAGCGGGCCTGAAGCCATGACTTATAAACGGACAGGTGGCCGCCCCCCTTTTGCCAAATAATCAGTAAAGCAGCCGCAGGCCTGATTGACAGAAATTTAGAAAAAGCTGCTTCTCAGGAATACTCTCCCATCCGCCCTCGCTGGACTTTAAAGTATCTGGTTCAGTGGTGCTGGGATCAATTTCAGGTACGGTGTTGTCGTGAGACCATACGACAAGCACTCAAACGACTGGGATATTCATGGAAGAAAGCCAAAAAACTGCTTAATAAAGCCGATACCGGCAAGCGGGCTGATTTTTTGGAAACATTGAAACCACTGCTATCGAAAGCCATGTTCCAGAAACGCCTACTGGTTTACATTGATGAGGCTCATATACATCAGGAGACGGACATTGGATATGGCTGGTCTCGCAAAGGCGAACGCTTCTGGGTCAGCTCTCACTCGCCAAAACTGGCTGATAAGATTACGTTCTATGGTATTTATTACTACAACCTGGGACAGGTTAGAATCTGGCCTTATCCCTGTGGACGAAAAGAGCACACAGTCAATGTACTGGAACGCATCAGGCAAGAACATCCTGACAGGGAGATTGATATTGTTTGGGATGGTGCCTCCTGGCACACCACTCATGTTGTGAGAGGTGCAGGGCTTCGCCTCAACCTGAATATTATCCAGATGCCGGCGTATAGCCCCGACTTTATGCCTGTGGAAGCACTGTGGCGCTGGTTACGAGAAGATATCACTTATCACCATTGCCACAAAACGGCAGAAGACTTACTTAAGGCAGTCAATAGCTTCACTCACCGTATCAATCAGAACCCTGAAGAAATTGCTGATAGATTATGGGTCAAAGACAGCCTGAATGATGAGGAGGAGTCCATGAGGTCAGTCAGGCTGTCAGCCATTCCATAAAAGTCCGGTTTTCTAAATGGTTGGGGTTTAGTATTTGAATTATTGCTATTTTCATCCATTACTTTTACTGAAAAATCATCAAGAGACTTTTGAAAATGCCTTTTTAATTTTGGTATTTTATTTTTTTCATCAACATCCTGTTGTTTACTCTCGTCACTAAATTTAAAACACCCATAACTGTCTGCAAAATCAGAAATAGTTGTATTCATAATCGCCCTTTAAAAAAGTAGATACCCTATATATTTCAAATAACTATTTTCATAAGACTATTTCATAGAAAAAAAGTTGCACTTAATAAAAAAGGCTTTGGCAAATATTTTACCCGCGCATTATTTATTAACCCTAACAAACCAGCAAGTAAAAACAACAATATTTACTTTATGGATAAAAACCATAAAATTCAAAGCAGCAATTTCACAAATCAAGGAACTTTTCATTAAAAAAACAAACAAAAGATTAAAATTAAAATAGAGAATCAAAAAAATGACCCCTATACAGCAACAATCAGATCAATATCTACAAAATCAGAACAGCCTTCCAATCAGTGTTGATCCCGCATATTATTTATCCCTTCCAGTCACTCCAGTGACTTATCAAGAGACAACGATACCTCCTGCATTTAACCAACACGCCCCTGCAAATAATAAACTATCATCTCACAGTATTTCCAATTACAGCATAGTCCCTTATCTATCCCAGTCACATAGTGAAATTGATCAGGGTGATTCAGAGGATACTCTCCTCAGCGAAGTTCTTGAAGTGATAGCGTCAGCAGAGTGGGATCAATCAGCGAAAAATAAAGAATGGACACAACCAGGTGAAAATATAGAGGGTCTATCGCAATACTTTGAACAACCCTCCCTTACGTATCTCAATACAAACGAGCAAAGCCAGGATCAACTCCAAAAAAGTGACCACTACCATTTAGAAACCAGCACTAATCAAAATAAAATTCCCGCAACGGTCACTGACTTAATAGACTCAGATGATTCCGTAGAAATACCCCTTGATATTAGCAAGCTAAGCCAGGATCGAGCAGTTAGTAGCCATACATTCACAGGACTGAACCAATTTACAAACGCACAGTTTACTCCAGCCACAAGCACGCTGTGTACGGGACAAAAATCAGGAAAGCTAGAAAAACCAAGGGGTATGAGCTGACGCCCATGTAGAGTAACCTGTATGGTCTCTAACCTCCGTACAGTTACCGTAGTCGTACATGGAAGACGTCAGCTCATTAGCCCAAGAGCTTAAAGCTCATCTCCCCTGGCATCAAGCCCGGATTATATTTCTTGCCCAGTTCATACTTGCTCTCATAAGGGCACGCTCCTGCAACCTTTGCCGTGTGGCAGAAGAGTTCCAGAGCAAAGCGCTGGAAGACTCCAGCTATCGGCGCATAAAACGATTTTTTTCAGGCTACACATATTGCTATGAGCAGCTCGGACGGTTGATTTTACATTGGCTGAGTCTCACCACCTACACACTCTGCATGGATAGAACTAACTGGAAATTTGGCTCTCATCACGTCAACTATCTGGTGGTTTCAATTGCCTGGCAGGGTGCTGCCATTCCTATCGCCTGGGTATGTCTGGATAAGTCAGGCGGCAACTCTAATACCGCCGAGCGCATAGCCATCATGAAGAGAGTGCTGGCGTTGATCCCGGCAGACAAGATTGATGAACTGCTCGCCGACCGGGAGTTTGTTGGCCGTGATTGGTTTAAGTGGCTGGATGAGCAAGGCATTATCTGTCGGCTTCGAATAAAGGAAGACACTCCTGTTCTTGGTAGCTGTGGTAAAGACATTAATGCCAAACAACTATTCAGGAATGTAAAACTCAATCAGACAGAAACTTGGTTCACCAAGCGTAAAGTATCTGGTGTCTGTTTATATATCGCTGCCAGACGCACGATAAAAGGTCTTTTGATTGTAGTGGCAACGAAGAAACCTGAAACTATGATCGAAGACTATTATAAGCGCTGGTCTATTGAGACTCTGTTTGGCTGCCTTAAAAGCAGGGGATTTGACCTTGAATCGACTCATATGACTGAGCTTGACCGTATGGATAAGCTGATGGGGGTTCTTGCACTGGCATTTGCCTGGTGTCTGATAGCAGGGCATTGGAAATACGGGGAAGCGGAAGGGCTGCCTCTCAATAAGCACTGGCGACCAGCCAAAAGCCTGTTCCGACTGGGGTTGGATATGCTCCGAAGAGTTTTGAAGAATGGATGTTCAAAAAGCGATCAGATTGATTTTCAGATTTTACTTAAAGTTTTGTCCCGTACATAGACAAGCACGTACACCACCGACTTAGCTCAAAGATATATTTCAGAGATAGACACTGAAACAACGGGTTATTTTTGCAATAGCAATATTCCTATGACCACCAAACCTCTGAGGAGAAAAAGGTCTGGAGGAATAATTGACTTTATTCGAACAGCATTAAATGATCATAATTGCCATTACTTAAAATGGGTTGATAAAGATACCGGTTTATTTGAAATCACTAATTCAGGAGCCTTTTCGCAGGCATGGTCTAAAGCAAAAAGACGCAGAGGAAATAATATTATCTCCTACGAGAATATTGCCAGAGCCTTTAGACAGCACTATAGTACGGGTGAAATGACTCACTTGGATCCACAAGGTAAACAATTAGAAAGATTGCACTACAGAATCCTAAATGCTTAGTGAAGCAATCATAACTTTCCGGGCATATTAAGCAGGAGACCTTAAGTTATAGTAAACTCCAAGCCAGAATACGACGGCTGCATTGTTAACCAGCCCCCTTGAGCTGGTTAACACTACTCATCTAATAACTGATCGCACTATTTAGATGATCCCTGGCCTTTTCATTTTGCCTTTCTAACTGATGAATCTCTCTTCTAAGCTGTGCAGCTTCGCTTCGCCATATATCCAAATCATACTTATCGTAATGCGAGTCATTAAGGCGAGGCTCCAGATCATTGAGCCTATTTCTTTTAAAGCTTAAACTCATGTCATTGAAAAAAATCTTATCTTTCAGACTGCTTATTTGCATTTTTATATCTCTTTCACGCCTTTGTTCTTTGTCCTGCTGTAATTTATGCTCTTCCTCCCGACGTTTTTGTTCTTTTTCCTGTTGGTTATAGGATAATCCCAGCTGGTACTGCTCAAGAAAAGCTGGCTCACTGCTTGCCGGGCAAACACTCTTGTAATTATGGCCAGCCCGGCCTTCAGTAAACCCCTTTCCCGGCGTACAATATCTGGAAAGACCTGCCCTGTAACCCTCTTCATAACGGTTATAGTCAGGATAAACCCCATACCCGGAGCACCCCCTGCCATGCTTCGCGGGTTGTGGCGACACCCCATTGGCTCCATCCTTATACCCAACACTTTGCCAGTTGATAGCAGTACACTGCTCTACCGTTAAACTTGAGCAACCAGATATCAATAAGACACCAATTAACCCTACAAACCTAATCATCACCAGTAACCTCAAACACATCCATTTTCAGCTATTTCATTTGAGGTCAACTATGCTGGTTAGACCAATAAAAGGCTATAAGTAACTATTCACAGAGCAGCACATGCTTGATATTAGATAATGGTATGAAAAGTTTTGGAAGCGTACATGAACAGGTTTCACCCTGTTCCCAGGAATCCCCCCAGTCCCCTTTATCCCTTTGAGCTGTAGATGCAATTCCCTCCTCCAAAATAAGAACAACGTATACCTCTCCATTGGTCGCTGAATTTTTTTCCGCAGAGGTATGAATATCAACCTGAAAAACATCAGAAACAGATATATCACCCCGCTCGCTGTTATTAATTTCGATAAGTACCCAGCCTGATGAAATCCTATATTTCTGGCTGATTGATTAGGTGTGATGCAAGGCGCAACGACGGGCGCATAGTTGGCCTATGTAACCAGAGTTGCAACGAAGCAGCGCATCTGAGCAAGTAGTCAGAAATATAGGATTTCATCAGGCTGGGTACTTAGCATAAAAAAAGACCCTACAGGGCCTTTTTTATCAACAAGGAAAATATCAACCTTTGTCAGGTAGCGCTTTGGGCGCATCGGTATTTTCATAAATCAGCAGCGGATCAGCATCACCGTTGATGACAGAGCCATCCACAACAATCTTGGAGACTTCCTTCTGTGATGGGATTTCATACATTGAATTCAGAAGCACTGATTCAAGGATAGACCTCAACCCACGAGCCCCGGTCTTGCGATCCATTGCTTTCTTGGCAACAGCCTGTAGGGCGTCATCACGGAAGTCCACATCAACCCCTTCCATCTCAAACAGTTTATGGTACTGTTTGGTCAGGGCATTCTTGGGTTCTGTGAGTATGCGAACCAGCGCTTCTTCATCAAGTTCTTCCAGAGTAGCCAGAACAGGCAGTCGCCCAACAAACTCAGGAATAAGTCCAAACTTGACCAGATCCTCAGGTTCTACCTCTTTAAAGGTCTCACCCAGATCCTTGCTGCTTTCTTTACTCTTAACTTCAGCAGAGAAACCAATGCCGGATTTGTCGGTTCGATCCCGTATTACCTTATCAAGACCAGCAAACGCACCACCACAAATAAAGAGAATATTGGAGGTATCAACCTGCAAAAACTCCTGTTGTGGATGCTTACGGCCACCCTGGGGAGGCACAGAGGCTACCGTTCCCTCGATCAGTTTCAGCAGCGCTTGCTGTACGCCTTCGCCGGATACATCACGGGTAATGGATGGGTTATCCGATTTACGGGATATCTTGTCAATCTCGTCAATATAGACAATCCCTACCTGAGCCTTCTCAACATCGTAATCACATTTCTGAAGCAGTTTCTGGATGATGTTCTCAACATCCTCACCCACATAACCCGCTTCAGTGAGTGTTGTGGCATCAGCAATGGTAAAGGGAACGTTCAGCAGCCGTGCCAGTGTCTCTGCCAGGAGTGTCTTGCCACTGCCAGTGGGGCCGATTAGCAGGATGTTACTCTTGCCAAGCTCAACATCATCCTTCTTCTTGCCACCATGACGAAGACGCTTGTAGTGATTATATACCGCCACAGACAATACTTTTTTCGCCCTTGGCTGGCCAATCACATATTCATCAAGAATCTTTTTGATTTCCAGGGGGGTTGGTAGCTTGTCAGATGACTCTTCTGTATCACTATCCTGAATTTCCTCACGAATGATATCGTTACACAGGTCGACACATTCATCACAAATAAAAACGGAGGGGCCTGCAATCAGTTTTCGAACCTCATGCTGACTTTTTCCACAGAAAGAGCAATACAGCAGCAATTTGCTGTTATCTTCACCCTTACCGCTTGTTTCGTCGGTCATTCGATTATCCCGTTATCTAGGACAACACCTGAACTGAGCAAGATGCAGGCATTGGAACGCGTTTTCAAGTGTTATATCTAAAACAAGTCTGGCTGCCTGCATACCATCTAACCTAGCATGAGGCGACCCTTTTTGCAGCCTTCATTTGCCGCAAGATTATGACTGTTTATTTTTTAGTTGCCTTACCGGAAGGCCGACGGTCCATAACCTGATCTACCAGGCCATACTTCACCGCTTCTTCTGCATCCATGAAGTTATCACGATCAGTGTCGCGCTCAATAACTTCAAGGGGCTGCCCGGTATGATGAGCCAAAACGTTGTTTAGCTTATGCTTAATGGTCAGAATTTCCTTGGCATGGATCTCTATATCAGAGGCCTGTCCCTGGAAACCACCCAGAGGCTGATGAATCATCACCCTGGAATGGGGAAGAATATAACGTTTACCCGCAGCACCACCTGCCAGCAAAAGTGCTCCCATACTGGCGGCCTGACCAATGCACATAGTGGACACATCAGGCTTGATAAACTGCATGGTATCATAGATTGACATGCCCGCTGTTACTGATCCACCAGGGGAGTTAATATAGAGATGAATATCCTTGTCAGGATTTTCAGACTCAAGGAACAGCAGCTGGGCAACCACCAGGTTCGCCATGTGGTCTTCAACCTGGCCAATCATAAAAATGACCCGCTCTTTTAAAAGGCGAGAATAAATATCGTACGAGCGCTCACCTCGGGCTGATTGCTCAACCACTATAGGCACCAGCCCAGAGTTAGTTATCGCCACAGCCTGTGCATCTGTCAGTATGGACATATCCTGTCTTAACTCCTTGCCTAGTCGAAGAGTAGCAGCCTCTAACTTATCAAACTTACGATAATCAGAACCTGAAATCCAGAGGATAACGCTTTAAATTAGCAGACCTCCATCAAACTCCAGGAAAGACCAGGCAAGTGAAATATATATAGACTGCCTTGCACGCAACGATCCGGTAGCTTCAGGCTACCGGATTCCCGGGAGCAAGCTTCTTATACTCAGGCTTGCTCAGCGTTTTTGTCAGCTTCATCAGCTTCTGTTGATGCAACGTCCTGCTGTTCAGGTGCTTCTGGCTTGATAGCATCCTGATAGCTGCAAGATTTTTCACTGACTTTTGCAGACTCAAGAATAGTATCTACCACCTGCTCTTCAAGAACAACATACTTCACCTGGGAAAGCTGCTGCTCATTGTTGTAGTACCAGTCGATAACGTGCTGTGGCTCTTGGTAGGCAGAGGCCATTTCCTCAACCATAACACGAACGCGGTCATCATCAACCTTGACTTCGCGCTGCTTAACCACTTCACCCACCAGAAGGCCCAGGGCAACACGCTTCTTGGCATCCGCTTCGAACAGCTCGGCAGGCAGCTGCTTTGGATCGAAACCGCTTTGGGCACCACCCCAGCTCTGTACCGCCTGCTCACGCATACGGTCAATTTCCTGGGCAACCAGGGCAGAAGGCACTTCAAGTTCATGCGTGTTCAGCAGACCTTCCATAACCTGATTCTTGATCTTGCCTTTCACCGCCTGACGCAGTTCACGATCCATATTCTTGCTGACTTCTGAACGGAACGCATCGAGACCGCCTTCTTTCACACCAAAGCGTTCAAAGAAGCTGTCATCCAGCTCTGGCAATTTAGCTTCACTCACCTGATGTAACTTGCAGGCAAACTCAACAGCCTTACCAGCCAGTTCTTTGGCGTGGTAATCTTCAGGGAAAGTCAGCTCAAGTACTTTTTCTTCACCGGCAGACAGGCCAACCAGGCCGTCTTCAAAGCCAGGAATCATTCGACCGGAACCCAGCTCCAGCTTGGCGTTTTCGGCAGAACCACCATCAAAGGCTTCACCGTCAAGGGTTCCCTTATAATCAAAGGTCACCTGATCTCCCTCGGCCGCTGCACGCTCAACGTCTTCAAACGCCTTGCTCTGCTGACGCAGGGTGCTGATCATTTCATCAACATCCGCATCACTGACATCTGCAATCGGGCGCTCTACTTCAATACCAGAGAAGTCATCAGACAGTTTGATTTCGGGATACACTTCGAAAGTGGCCACAAAACTGAAGTCCTTGCCTTCTTCTTCAGCTTTAGGCTCGACACTTGGCGCACCCGCCGGGTTCAGTTTTTCCTGACCAATGGCTTCAATAAAAGAAGCCTGCATCATTTCACCCAGCACTTCCTGGCGGGCACCGGCACCGTAACGGCGCTTCACCACCTTCATAGGCACCTTGCCTGGACGGAAGCCATCAAGGCGAACGCGGCGGGACAGATCCTGCAGGCGCTTGTTGATCTCTCCTTCAATTTTTTCAGAAGGAATAGTGATGGTCAGGCGACGCTCCAGACCAGAAGCCGTTTCAAGTTCGACTTGCATTTTTGTTCCTCAATATAAGCCTGGGTTACCCATAGGCAGAAAGGCGCATAGCCTAACAAATGTTGTTACCACTTTCATACTCCCCACTCTCACTCCCCTCCAGGATGTAAACAGCCTGAGTGAAGGACTAGCAGGGAGGACAGGCAACTCCAGGTATTTTTCCCATACAAAAACGGGGATAAGCATGCTTATCCCCGTGAACAAAATGGTGCGGAAGGAGAGACTCGAACTCTCACGCCTTTCGGCACTGGAACCTAAATCTAGGAAAAAATCGTTATTTTTCATCTAGTTAGGCTCTTATTTCCTAATATACGAGAAAATAAATCTTCCGCTAAATCAACTGCTTATAAGCGACCGAGGACTGTATATTAGGAAGTAAATATAGTCAAGGATAGCTGATTTAGCGGGCAGGAACGGCAAGAAATGACAATATTTTTAAGGAGGGTATGATTGAATCGTGTAACACGTTTTGTGTTACACTGGTGCCCGTCTTACTGATCACCGCTTAAACACGGTTACCAGGGGGCACCATTTTTCATGTCAATGATCAATGAGCTAATCAGGACAGACGGATCTATGCCGGGTGTCCTGGGAAATAATCTTCGGAGAATACTCAGGGGGCCGCTTGGTAGGTCTGTTTAAGCACCCGGCACCCTTCTCCGACTTTCTTCATCTTCCAACCTTCCAATCAGCTCTTTCACATCATTTTTTATACTATCAATATCCTTAACGATCAACGCATGGCCTTTAGCTGTACTATCACCGCTGCCACGTTTGATATCTGAGATAAAATTCAGATAGGCATCCAGCGACTTCAGGAATGTAAAACACACCTCCTGTGCATCCACCAGACTAAACTGCTGGTCATCCTTTAACGCGGCATAGGTCATGTTACTAACCCTCGCCACATTGATCGTGAGCTGATTAATCTCTTTCTTAACTCTTGGCCACACATCACGTATTTCAGAGTCGCTACTGCCTTTTGTATGCAACTTCTCAACCAGATAATAGCTTCGCACTGCCGCCTGTATCTTGCCCGATAATGATAGGATTTCATCCAACTATCGTTCCTGTTCACTAATAAAATCATTAATAGTAGACCAAACAGGCAGGCAGGCAGGCAGGCAGGCAGGCAGGCAGGAGTAGAGCTTAATCTTTTACTAAAAGCACAGTACCTTTTAATCCTAAATTAAATCCACCTGCCCCAGCCATCATCATCGGTTCAGAAGGAATATATAAAGGATAATGGGCATATTTAGAATATTTTATTAAAGCAAAATGATAACCTGTGATTATGGTATTACCACTAATACCTATTAACGGGGTTCCCCTTGTCCTACCACGCGGAGGTGGATAGTCACCCCGGCCTTTTAACCCGCCATAACAACCAACGCCTGGGAATTCAAGAGCATAACTGGGCTTATTCCTTATTTTATCAAGAGTATATGCCCCATTAACTATTGCCCAGCAACCATTAACTAATGCTTTTTCATTGTATTCGACTATATCAGCGCGTAGTCCTGTTAAGCCGTGATAGTAGAATCTTTGATCGTTATACCCTACTTTAAATTTAGTGGGTTTTGGGAAGTTCTTGGTGTAATAGATAACCATCACTGTACTTTGAACATAAGCAAAGCCAAGACTAACAGCATCATCTAATTCTATTGTTTGTGTTAGATTTAAAACCGGATATTGAGAATCATATTTTAATTCGCCTTGCTCATTGTATATAGCCAGCCCCCACTTTGATTTATCTGGAATCCAACCTGCCGTATAGATTCTATAAGATACTTTAGAAAAACCTTCACTTAGATCAGCACGTACAGCTATTTCTATTTCAGTATAAATATCACCTGTTTTTTTAACATCAACTATGGCTCCAGTCCCATTCTTTACGGCCAAAAGCGGGTAATAACGACTAGATATAGCGTGAACAATAGTATTTTTCGGGTCATCGTCCACTTCTCTCTCAATAGTAGCAAGGTATGAATATTCCCCAATATCGGTATCCAATTGTATTGACGAATCATCCTTATAAAAACGAACACCTATACTCATGTTGTTATAAGCCTAACGGAAAACTTCAAATAATAATCTACAGGGTATCTATGCCATTCAGGGGGATTAACCCATTTTACTATTAAGTATGGGTGTTCATATCTTAAAGTTAATGGTGAATTCCATTGTTCACGCGAAATATAAGATGAATTTTTTAAAATAATATCCATGTCTATTATTTCAAACAAAGCGCCTACGGTTAAATTGCCAGACGGGATATGACTGGACATATTTATACGCTCGTCTGGCGAGGTTAACTCATAAACGGCTTCATAAATACTGGTAGCAACTGAGGTTGTTGAATCGAGCAAAATTTTACCTGATTCACTATAAACCTTTATTCCATTACTCATGTTAGCTCACCAATTTCTACACGCAGTCTATTGCTTTCGTCATACACTCTTATATAGTCATTTCTTATTTCCAATCTGCCCCCTGTTTTAGCTGATTTAATATCCAACTGCCCTTTGTAGGTTAATGACTTATCACGCTTGTCATAGTAAAGCAGACCGTTTGTATCATTAACCGCCCCCTCCCCGATCCAGATCGGATAGTAACCCTGACTGGTCATCACAACCCTTGGGCCAACAAAGGCATCCGTTTCAAATGTACCGGCTACAGCATGACCAAGGTTTGCAGAAATCGAGGTAAGATTATCAACATTCATTTTTTCAGCAATGATGCTGCCATCCTGAATACTGACACCAGGCATCACAACTTTTCCGTCCTGCACGGCAAAACTTAAAGTAGATTTACCCGGCGCACCCACACCAAAGGTATCAACACGGAATAAGGCATCAGCCCTTTTTCCGTCATTGTTCATTGCCAGCCCGGAGCAATAGCCGTCCACATCCATTGTGACACTCCACTGGGTTTGCAGTTTTTCAACGCCTCCCTCAACAGTGGCTATGGCTGTGGCGTTTTGCTGTATGGATGACTTGGTGCCATTCAGATCGGCTTGAACAGTTGATATTTGCTCACTCAGCGCCTTTTCAGTATCAGCAATGGTTTGATTGGTCGTTTGTATTGCTGACTTGTTATTGCCCACCTCGCTGGTTAATGTGGTGATTTTCTGAGTAAGACTCTCATCCTTTTCAGCACTCACCTTTTCTACATTGTCAATATGCGCCTTATTGCCATCAACTTCGGCTTTCAGATTAGTAATTCTTAAACTAAGAACCTGATCTTCATCAGCAGACGTCTTTTTAACATCCTGTATGGTTGCCTTATTGCCATCAACTTCAGACTGGACGGTTGTTATTCTCTGGCTTAACGTCTTTTCAGTATCAGCTATTGTGTCATTGGCTACCTGAATTGCGGATTTATTACCAGCCACTTCAGCATTCAGGGTAATAAGTTGCTTACTAAACGCTTCATCCGCTTCAGCACCGGTCTTCTCAACCTTTTCTATTTCTGCCTTGTTATCATCAACCTCCGCTTTCAGATTAGTAATTCTTAAACTCAGCGCCTGGTCTTCTTCAGCCGTGGTCTTTTTAACATCCTGTATGGTTGCCTTATTACCATCAACTTCAGATTGAACAGTTGTTATTCTCTGGCTTAACGTCTTTTCAGTATCAGCTATTGTGTCATTGGCTACCTGAATCGCTGATTTATTACCATCCACTTCAGATTTAATGGTGGTGAGCTGCTTGCTAAACGCTGCATCCGCTTCAGCACTGGTTTTTGCAACGTCCTGAATGGCTGCCTGGTTAACCCTGTCCGCTTCTTTGTAATCAGAAACGACAGTTTCCAGCTTTTGTGCTGTTGTCTTATTGGCATCCGATACCGTTTCAATCTCTATTGAAACCTTACTTTCCAGCGCCTTGTCAGCATCTTTATAGCCTGCCTCTACTTCCTTAATCCAGATAGAATGGCTTCTGTCATTGGTTGACTGTGCGGTTTCAAGTACCTTGATACCCGATAAAAGCAAACTATCACCAGACTCTGCTTCTGAAATGGCCTCTTGCCTGAAATTCTCAACATCAACCTTGATATTATCTGTTTTTATATCCAGATCAGATAAATCACTGCTGACTTTGTTTAATTCATCCTTGGTTTCCTTCTCTAAATTATCCAGCGATGTATTAACACCAGACAAACCGCTATCAACTTTGCTATCGACACCTGATAAATCATTGCTGATTTTATCCAGCTCATCCCTGGTATCTTTCTCTAACTCATCCAGTTTCTGGTTTGTAGAGCCAACATTTTTATTGACCTCATCAATACCGCTATTGATTTTGTCATCAAGATCCTTGATATCCTTTTCAATATCGCTCATATCCACTGATGCAGTCTTGCCTGACACTTCACCGGATAAATTAACCTCAGCCACACCCCAGACATCCACCCAGGCTAAACGGAAATACCACTGGCCTTTCAGGTTCAGGTCAAAACGGTTGGTAGTGGTGATTTGCAGAAGATTATCAGCACTGGCAGTAAAGCCTGTTGTCTGGCTTCCCCATACCCGTAAGTCCCTTAAATCCGGGTCATGCCGTCCATTACAGGTGATAATAAAGGCATCCACCAGGGGAGCCACGTTGATATTGTCCGGCACGGCTGGCGGTTCATTACGAACCCCTAATTCAGCAGGTACACCCGGCACACCTCGGGCATTGACGGGTGTTACCCTGACAGTGAAGGCACGGCCAGAGCCATGATTATTCCCCTGTTCAGCAGAGTATTCCCACTGGGTATCCGGGTATTGCTTCACCTGATATAAGACAGTGCTGTTCTTTACTACCTCAACGGTATAGTACTCAGCACTTAACACCGTATCCCATTTAACTTTCAGCACAGGGCCATTAAAAGGCTCTACCAGCTTAATGACGGTTGCCGGGGGCTTTTCAAAGTCCTTGCCGGTCAGTTCAATATGGCCGTATTCCCAATCCCCCTGAGTATCAGCGACGCCTGCAATCCGAAACCAGTTGTTGCCGTTATATAAACGGGTAGACCAGGTGTTCATAGTGACAATAGCAACCCTGGCCCACTCTTTATTATCAATACTGTGTTCCACAACAAATTCACGGACACCGGCTGATGACTGCCAGCTTAATGTTGCGGCCTGCGGATCGGTAACGTCCTGCACAATCACCAGCTTGGAGATAACAGGCTTGACCGGCCTTGGCAGAACATCACCCCCTTCACTGGGGGGAGGCGCAGGGAGAGACTCAAAGGTATAGACGGTCGGGTTATCCCAGACAGCCGTCACATTGACATCATTACCGGATGAGCCAGATATCTCTGTTACCAGGAAGTCTTTGCAAAACGCACCATCGGTTCCCACCTGGTAAAGCGTCCGCTGCCGACGGTCACCGGTATAAGGCTCGAAATCCAGCTTATCCGATATCAGTACCCGGTCCGGGCCTGCACTTTCGATTTTGTAGGGGCCAGCAAACGTGCCATCTTCCCGGCACAGGGCAATAAAATTCTGTTTGCTTGGGTGCAGCTCTACGTCATCACTCAGTGTTGCCCTGAGTCCATCCCATTCAAGCAGTTCCCCACTCTGTCCCCAGCCTCTCAGCCAATAGGAGACACCGACCTTATCACCCCAGATTGAGTTAAGGGCCTGCATTTCTGTTGTGAAAGAAATCTGCATCCTGCGATAGAGCATTTTGGCGCATTCAAAAATACCGATACGCCACGCATGGTCACGGCTTGGGACACCTCTCAGGGTGATTCGCTTAGGATTTTCCGCTGGATGGTTGGGCAACTGGCACAGGATTTCATCATTGTCCCAAATGGCCTGGTTGTAATACTCAATAATGATTGAGTCGTGCTCATCAGACTGGATAAAAGACCGCTCTACCGTAGGGGCAGATTGCATCATAAACGGGTGATACATATGGCGGCGAATCATCCGCTGCATATCCCGCACCACCATAAACTTGCCATTGTGCGGAATCACCGTACCACGACCACAGGCAACAATTTCCTGTAGCGCACCTAAAAGTGTGCCTCTTGTATCAAAAATCCGGCAAACTGTTTCACCATGTAGCTGCCACTGTTGGTGCAGGGACAGAATATTATCCAGGTCAATCAGGTCTTCAGATAACCGGCCACCGTGAGCACTCCGGATAGCATTGCAAAATGCCCAGGCAATATCTCGAGTTTTTTGTGGGGCTGACCACTGCTTGCCATTCCATACCGGCACCAGGGCAGTACCCTTGATATTAAATTGTGTTTCAGACTGCTGTGATAGATTGTTAGATGCCCTGACCCTGACCGCCAGCTTCGTTATACCGGGGTAGTCCTGCTTGCTTGGGTAGTATGCCTTGGCCCCTTCCCAGTGCATGCTGTCTTTTGTGCGAGTATCGGTTCCGGCATTGTTGACCCGCTTCACCCGTACCTGATACCGGCCTTCTTTCACTTCCCAGCGATGTGACCAGCGTTGCGGGGTTGTGGTGGCTCCTGAATAGTTCAGGGGAATAGGGATAAAAGCACTGACCGGGTTATCTTCTTCATCAATCTCCTGGTATTGAATTTCGATGGCGGCTGTACGGCCATACAGATCACCATCATCATCCATGCCATAAATGCCAGCTCTGGCGGCAAAGTCACAGGCAAGATAATTGGCTTTCTGTTGCCGTTTTACCAGCACATAGGGGCCTGTCCAGCCGTCGTGCTCTTCTTCATTTGGGCCAAACAGTTCAATACCCGCTACCTCATCGCTGGTATCAACATTATCCGGAAACAGTGTTACCCGGTCATCAGGGCCATAAACCTCATACTCAATATCCTGATAGGAGCTGTAGACCGTCTCCCCGATTTGGAGCGGTTCAAGATCAATAGCCCCATAACAGATTGAAAAAAGCTGGTACAGGTACTGATCATTGCCCACATACTCCCGCCAAGGCTCGGTCAGCATATCCATCCAGTGTCTGTTATAGCCACAGGCAAACGGGATAGGATTCATTAACCGGGCCTGGTTCCCTCTGGCAGTGGCATCATAAGCAGGGCTGGCATTGGGCAGTACGGACTCAGACGGGGGAGGAGGCATGGCACTAATGGCAACAGCCGCTGCTACCAGTGCTACAGCCGCATAAGCCAGCATTTCCCAGCCAAAGGGACGCACAGCAAGCACAACGGTTAAGCCTTCCCTGAGTTCTAGTGACGGCCATCGCTCAGGTTCAATCACCTTGCCATTAACCAGGCATTCCACCGGCTGGCTTTTGCGTTGCTGGCTGTAACCCGGAACATTGGCCGTCATCCATTCATGGAGTGTCTGCCCTGCCTCAACCTGATTAATAACTTCATTTTCCCTTGGGCGTAAGATGTTCGGCCACTCAATGATCCAGGCTACTTTGTTCATAGAATTCTATTTTCGGAAATTTACGCTGAAGGGTTGCAAGATGATCGAAACGGACACCGGCAAAGTCACGGCTATGGAGCACACCACCGCCATCACAGGAAAGATAAAGACCCACATGGCGGACTAATAACTGGCCGTCCTGCTCTATCCAGCAGACAACCACTGACCCATGCTTGGCCGATGGCGACTGTTGCCAGCGACCGGCCCTGATCTCGTCATAAAACGCCTGGGTGATTTCCTCCCGATTATCGGTTGTGACCTCATCATGGGAGTCAATAGGCTGGCTGTTAAAGTGATTTTTCAGGACGCTAATCACCAGCCCCCAGCAGTCATAGGCATGGGGGCCACGGGCATAGGCTACCCAGGGTTTATTCAGATAGTTATTAATCCAGTCCATTGTTGTAAATGCTCTGTGTTAACGCACCAGACCCGGTGCAAATGCGGGGGTATACAAAAAATACGGGAAGGGTTTATTGGCAATATCCACCAGGGTTGCGGTTGCCGTCATAACACCGTCTTCACAGCTTGCACCCTGTAAGCTCCATTCAAAGGGGACGTTTTCAGGGCCTGTGATAGTGCCGGTATCCACATCCAGCACATACAACCGGTAAAAGGTTTTCATCTGCCCTGGTGAATTCACGGCATTATCAAGCTGTTCTTCTACTTCCATCGTGACATCAGCCAGCGTTATCTGCAGGTCAGAGTAACCGTTATCCGTTTTTGACGGGGGAGTAATAGCAAAAGGCCCTGGCTCAAACGTCACGGTTTTACCGGCATCAATGGGGGCTGTGGCTTCCAATGGACAATCAACAGGGGTTATGGAGGAATTACTGGAAACAAACCGGAACGGCTTATTAAGGCCCTGCTGATCGACAAATGCCGGGTGGTGAAACTCGATGGTTTCCAGAATGATGTTGTTAACCGGGTTACTGGCATAGGCTGCCTGAAGAATTTGCATAGTATAGAAATGAAAAAGCCGCTCAATGGCGGCTATGGTTTGGGTGGGTAGTCAGGATAGAGTGGCTTCATCCAGTCAGGCATTTCCGGCCACTCATAATCTATATCTTTACTCATAACACACCTCAGTTGATTATGATCCTGCTTTAAACGACTCAGGCATATCACGCAGGCTTTGCCGCCATATCAGAGTCGATTTAAAATCATCATCGGAAAGGTTGGTGGATATCCCCAGTTCTTTTTGTTCAAGATGCCGCTGAATTGTCCAGTCTGTCTGGTATAGCATCTTGGTTCTGTACGCTATCATATCGTTATAATCCTGCTGTGGGTCTTTAGCAGGCAAAGCAAACTCAGCAAAACGGTCTGGTGGCGTGTACTTGTGCTTCTCTCCGGTTTCAGGGTCTGTCCATGACTGTTCAGATCGGTCATAGACGCTGTCGTAAATTGCCAGCTTTGACGGATCAGCAAAGATTTCCTCATAAGTCCCCAGCACAGACAAACAGGCAATAGTATTAACTTGCTTTTCCTGCTCATCCGTCAGCAAAACACAGATTAAACTTTTACCGTTTTTTTCTACTGTCTGGCCTTCAGCCTCAACAGGCAGCAATGGGGTTTTAACTTCTTGCTGGTTTTCGTCAGTGTCTGACGCAAAATAACCAGCATTAATTAATTGCTCTGATAACTGTGTTGTATCACTGCAATGGATGATTTTCTGTTTCATATTTAATTCTCCTTACAGTGCGGATATTTGCGATCCAGTTAGTACTTTATTCCATATTCTTAAGTTTTTAATATGCCCATTAATGTATGCTCTACCATCTCCAGAACCAACACTCAAATACTTACGTATGTCACCAACCACAGAAAGAACTGATGAGCTTTCTCCCCACAATTGACCGTTATAGTAAAAGTTAGTTTTATTTTTGCTAAGAGAGATAGCAATCTTTCCTTTTAAATCTGTTAAAGGTTTTACCAACTCAGCAGACATCCATGTTCCATCAAGATTATGAACTTTATACGCTCCTGTTTTACTCCCTGATCTAAGATAAAAATAAGTTCTTGGTTCATCTATAAAATGCGTATATGGCTCTACAGGCTTGGCGTCGAAATCAAGAACGATAGTAGTTTCATGCTGCCTGCTATATGGAGAGTTTATTTTTAAACTATCAGCACCTCGCGTCATCGAACTTCCATCAGTAAGAATATAGCTCGATGAAAATGGCAGCTCTTCTATTTGTATCCGGTCAATATAAGTTGTATTTAAATCTGTTGACCCATACCCTTTTGCATATATTGCATTAAAAACATAGCCAATATCAGATTTGTCTTTGTTTGGCATGTAATAAGAAACTCGCCACCAACCATTAGAAATATATTCTGACCGAGAAACCCAATCAGGCTGGGAGTTTCCAGTTGTGATTAGAGACGGCTCATTATCATTCCAGGTTAAAACAATATCCGATCCCTGATTTCCAATACTGCCATCGCCCAAAACCTGTCTTGTGCTTATTTGTATATTAAATCCAGTACCTTTTTTTACAAAAAGTGAAATAGTGGGATTGCTGGCTTTAACGCTACCTAAACCGACGTTACTATTTACATTGGGATCTGCCGATGATCTTATAGTCATTGCATTGGTAATGCTATCTGGCGAAATCATAGGATCATCTGAAACAATCGCACTCCCGGTTAGATTTCTGCTTTTTGCAAGCAGATTAGTACTTCCCCCCTCAATCAAAATCCCATCTTTTTCAAACCGAGGCTCATTAGTCCCTGCCGTTCGCAAAACCCCGCTTTTATCAATATAGGTTGCTGTTGTTGCCCGACTAAACTCTGCCGACTTGGTAGGCAGATCAATCATCTTAGAGCCATCTTGTGCCGTACTGACATCTATCTGGTCATGTTTACCCTCACCGGCCAGTATTTGCAGTGAATCATTCAATGGGAGCCAGAAGTCTGGAAATGGAATGCTCTGATCTGGGAGCCAGCCATGATGAATCTTTCCTTCAGCATCAGCCAGTGGGATTTTTCCACCTTCTGGGTCAAGCGTAGCTGTGCCGCCCGTAACAACTTTCGCTGCGTTGTCTGCTGATTTCTTTGCATTCTGTTCGCTGGTCTTGGCTTCTGCTGCTTTTGTTGTGGCTGTTGCTGCATCGGTCTTGGCGCTGGCCGCTGATTCAGTGGCGGTTTTCTCGGCATTATCCAGTTTGGTCTTACTGACATTGACCTCACCCAACAACTCAGTAGTAGCGCTGGTTAAGTCTCCGACCTTCTCGACCAGATCACTAATATCTTGTTCTGCCATGTTAGTTCCTTATTTAAAAGCGTGGTGTTGGGTAAAGAGGGTTTGGGTTTTGATCAGGTTGGTTGATAACGGAATGATGGTTTCTGCTACCTGGTTCAGGGCATTAACGGATTCATCCCGTGCCTGTTCTGATTTGCCCTGGGCATCAATCGCCTGTGTTTTTGCTGTAACGGCTGTTTCTCTGGCTGATTCTGCCCCGGCTTGTGCGGTAACGGCCTGATTCTTGGCTGTAACGCTGGCATCCCTTGCCGATTCTGCCCCGGTTCGGGCATTAACGGCCTGTGTTTTTGCTGTAACGGCTTCATCCCTGGCTGTTTTGGTTTTGCCAAGGGCATCTTCTGCCTGCTTTTGGGCGTCAATACTGGCATCCATAGCCGATTCTGACTGCCCCATAGCGGCTACTGACTGCTGCTTTGCGGCTTCAGATTCATTCTTTGCCGTTATACTGGCATCTCTGGCCTGTTCTGATTTGGCCTGCGCTGTCTCAGAAAGGTTTTTAGCGGATACGCTCTGATTCTTTGCGGCTTCTGAGTCATTCTTTGCCGTTATGCTGGCGTCTCTGGCCTGCTCTGACTTGGCCTGTGCTGCTTCTGATGCCTGCCTTGATGACTCTGACTTGTCAGCCTCCGCCTTTGACCGGTCACTTTGTTGTTTTGAAAAGTCATTGGCTGTTTTCAGATCGTGGATGGTGGGATCAACCTTATTCCACATCTGCTTTTGCACTTTACGGACAGACGGGATTGACCCGCCGTCTACGGGTACATCAGTGTTTTCATCACCGTCCAGCACCTGCTTGTGCTTGTTTGCTGATTGTTCGGCCAGTGTTGCGGCCTGCTCTAATTGTTGTGATACCGTACTCATTGCAAGATCCGTGGTAATCGGGTGTTGATAGTGGCGTGATAACGGCTGGCCGCCTTCACAATGGCAGCGATTTCAAGACCACCCCAGTTCATAATGATGCTGGCTGTATCATCATCAATTACAAAGCGGTTCGGGCATTCCAGTTTCAGGGTGACTTTCCAGTAAATGCCCTCCCTGTTGGCTTGCTGGACTTCAAACAGCCTCACGGTTTGTTCTACCCGGTCAGCCCCCAGCTTCAGTGATTGCTTAAACCATGACTGCATATAGTGGGTATCTGTGACACAAAACCTTTGGAACCGGGCCAGTTGCTGGTCAGTCCAGAGATAGCTGCAACTAAACAGGGTATTGTGCTTTGATCGCTGGTTACGGCTTCGGGAAGGCCCAACCACTGCACTGGAATTTTCGGCACTGCCCAGGGTGTAGCTGTAACCAGACCTTAACGGCTTACCCAGGGACTCGGGCCAGATAATATCAGTCATACAATTCAAGCTTTGCTGTCACTGGCCAGTGCAAACCTGACAGAGCATTGACCGTTAGATTGATGATTCTGATACGCTTCTGTTCAAGCGCCTCAGCTCGCTTGACCGGTCCCTGAAACCACAGTGCCCCGTGATACAACTTTCTGATATAGAACCAGTCAAATAGAGACTTGCTCACCTCATCTAGCAGCAGTTTTCCATTCACCAGCTCAGGTGGCTTTTTCTGTCGTATACGAACACCGGGGGAATAACCAAGGTTTTCATCTGGCCTGACCAGTTTAAGGTTCTGGTCATACTGATAGCCTGACAGCTGCCAGACCGGAAACACATCTGGCCAGGTAACAATGTCAGTCATCGTGAAGGATTCCTTTGCCAGTTAAGGTGCTGCTGGCCAGCTTTGGTGATAGGCCCACCCCGCCGGATCTGGTTAATTGTGTTTTCTTCAGATTTTTTTACGGCAATGGTTATGATTTGGTTGGCTTCATCAATGGTGGCAGTTGTTCCTGGTGGAGCCTCATTCACATTGATAATCCACTGTGGCTGGTTGCTGGCCGAACCATTGGCATTTTCAAAGAGCCTTTCTGTTTTTGCCCTGCTAGTCACCCTTGCCGGACCTTCTACAAGTTCCAAACCAGCCTCACCGACAATACCAAACTTTCCAGCGGGGATAGTGCCACCTACATCAAACGCACCGGCAAAGGTACTGGTTGCCGCTGTTGTAGCTGCCGCTACCATGGGAGCGGTTGCCATTTCTGCCGCTGCTGCCGCACCAGGTGCCAGACCGGGGCCTATAACCGGAATAGCTGCTGTGGATGCAAAAGCGTTAATAGCTGCCAGCTGCTGACCCGCTATTGCCTGCCCTGAAACCTGGGCAACATATCCCGCATTGGCTGATGCCCCCAGTGTCTTTTCCAGTGTCCAGAGCACCAGCCGCTGGGCTCCAATCTCAACCAGGGCAGATATCATAGATTTAGCCAGTCCATTGGCCACTTGCCCCATCACATCACCAAAGTTTTCACCATCAACCACAGCATCGGCTACGGCATTACCGAAACTTGAAGAGAATCGGTTGAAAGAGTTGCCCCACATGGTATCAAAATCATTGGTTGACTCTTTGATGTGATCGGCCATTTTTTGCCAGTGGGTTTTATTTTTTTCTTCCTCTTCTTCCTGCTGCTGTCGTTTTAATTCTGCCCGTTCTTCATCATAGAATTGTTCTATGGCTTTCTTGGCATCAAGAAACTCCTGATAATTTTCAAGCTCTCTTTGAGCTCGTTCTATCTCCTGTTCCTCTTTTGAATTAAGCAGCTCTTCATCAGTCATCAGACGTTGCTGTAAAGACAACACCATCTGGGCATCACGGTCCTTTGCGGCCTGTACCTCTTCCGCCTGCCGATCTTTTATTTTTTGCAGTGATTCTTTGTATTGCTGGTCATTTTTGGCATTGAGCTGCTTAACCAGATCGGCCTGTGTGTTATATCCAGCCTTTTTAATTTCTGTTTCGGTCAATGACAGCTGGGCGATTTGCTCCCGTCGATCATTGTAGGATTTTTTTAACATCTCCTGCTCAGAGAACAGTGCCTGCTGGAGACTATCCAGCGCTTTCTGGGACTCTTCTGCATTCAGGAAGGAAGGTTTTTTTTCTTCGTTATCCTTGGGTTTGTTGAGGTTATCCAGTGCTTCATCTATATCAGCAATCAGGCTTTTCTGTACGTCCAGTTTTTGATTAAAGGTATCAATATCAGCCTGTGCCTTAATGGCCGCTTTTCTGTTTTCCTCGCTGTATATTTCTATTGGTTCGCCGCCAGTCGCATAAGGACTGATGGTGATTGTTGATTTTTTATTAAGTTCCTTCTGTTTATCCGCTATCTGCTGCTCAAGATCCCTGACGGCATCCGTGGCATCTATTTTTTTTGATCTTAGCTGTGATTCTGTAAGTTCTGATAGTTTTTTATTCAGCAGGTCTGCCGATTCTGTAGCGCTATCTGATTTAGTAACAAAGTAGGCCAAGGCCCCTGCCGCCATCATTATCAAGCCAGCAGGTCCGCCTGCAATAGACATAACGCCGTTAAGCGCTCTCCCTGCAACTGCCAGCCTGCCGGTTGCAGCGGTTAACGCTGTTCTTGCTGCTGTCAGTCGCTCGGTTGCTCTGCGGAGGTCAAGCCCGGTTAATGCAGTGGCCTTCTGTGCTGTTGCCAGCCTGATTTCAGCCTGTGCCTGTTTGACTGCCGCTACTGCTGCCGCGCGTGATGCAATCGCCCCCTTCACCTGGGCAGATACATGCTTCCATGCGGCAACACTGGCACGACCAAAGGCAGCATACAGCGATATACCCACCGCCTGAGCCACGGTATCCATATTCTCGGTCAGGGTTTTGGCTGTAGCGGTAATGGCAGGTGCCAGTTCAGCGGTAAACTTTGTCGCTGTGCCGCTAATAACTGCATACACAAGGTCTAGCTCGGCACTCATCTCCTTGAGTGCTTTGGTATCTGTTTCTGTCAGCGAGATATTGAGCCGGTCGAATGCATTCGCCATCCTGTCCAGCTCAATACTGTTGTCCCTGAACAAGGGAATCAACTTGGTGGCATCACTCCCCACGGACTCCAGATAAAACGACATCTGGTTGGCATCCAGCCCGGCCTTTTCCATTGCCCTGACCATTTTACCCAGGGCATCCGGCCCTGATAAATGCCTGAGTTCATCGGCGGTGATGCCTATTTTGGGTGCAACTTCAGTAAAAAAATCCTTAAAACCGCCACCGGCAACATCAACAAACTCACCGATCTTTTCCCGCACATCCTTTGATATATCAGCCAACTGATCGGCTTCTATGCCAAACTGCCTGGAAGCATAGGCCGCTGCCTGGAACTCACTGACTGACATGCCCGCCACCCGGGCCATGTTATCCAGTTCCCGGGCATGGTTGCCAATAGCGGTGAGGGTTGCCAGGCTAAAGGCTCCCCCAATCACCGCTGGCAAGGTTGACAGCTTTTCAGAAAAACTATCAACGGCAATGGCTGTCAGCCGGAATGATTTGGAAACACTCTCGTTTTTATCAACAACATCCTTGGCAACGGAGGCACCAAAGCTTTTGTTCTTGCTGATAACGGAGGAGAGTACCTTTTCATAGGCGTTGGCATCGGCCAGTAATTTGACCTGTATTCTACTGTCATTACGTGCCATGTTGAGCTGCCATTAATGATTTCATAATATTTTTCTGGTCTGCTGCGGTTTGTTCCTGAGGTTTGCCCGGCATAAAATCAGCGGGTTTCAGGCTGCTTTTGTAGCGGCCTGAGCTGTTGGCTATCACGGCACATAACCGGGCAATATTCAGTTGTTCCACCTCGGCTCCCCAGGGGCTGGCTTCATAGTGCCGATACCATTCACACCATTCGCTTACGGCCAACTGCTTCATCATCCGCCTGGGGGATAGCTGCCCGATCCGCTCCGCCAGCAACGGTGCGAACCAGCCGCCGGGGCAGATTATTTTTTTTTGTTTCGGCGCTTGTCAGGCTCACTATTAGATTCACTATCAGACTCACTATCAGACAGCGGGATATGATTAACTTCAGCCGCCGCTATCCATAGCTTTGTCAGCAATTCATCGGGTAGTTTTTTCAATGCCTGTTTAATCTCATCCTCAGTCTTGTCCGGGTAAGCCGGTTTAAATGCCAGCGCCAGCAGCGATTCAGTCAACTGGTAGTTATTGATCTGTACCTGCTTCGGGTCATCGGTTGCCGCTGGCGGGGTCATGCTGTAAACCCGGTCATAAGCACTCATTTCATACACAGTAAACTCACGGTTTTTGTAAGTGACTGTCTTTGACTCAAGAATATCCGTATCAAATAAACTCATTGATGCTTCAGCCCTGTTTCTGCTTTTCTTTATTCAGTTCTTTATTCAGTCCATGTGCCTTCAGTCAGTGGCCCCGTAATTTTTACGGTGACTGACCGGGTGATCTCTTCTTCAAGAGGGATGGCGACACCAAAGCTGGTGACAATGCCCTGGAAGGAAAAGGAGGATTTATCATCATCAGAGAGTTCTATTTTGTAATCGTGGGCTTCATTTTTGTTATAGTCTCCCTGCAGCGCCACCTGCCCGGCATCGGTCTTTTTAAAGATCATCACCAGACTCAGCTCACCACCATCCCTCAGGCCCGGGGCAAATTCACGGTAACCCCCGGTTGAATCAAAACAGGTGACATCCTGTGTATCACGGGTATTGCTGATTTCCCCCATTTCCTTGATTTTGGCGATAGCAACATAGGTATCATCACTGTCGCCCTTGCGTAAAAATTTTGAACCAATACCGGCCATTGCCTTTTCTCCTGGTATAAAAAAACCCGCCGGGTGGCGGGCTTTGATTGCATGGTTAACTGTTAAATTACTTTTTTACCGTCAAGGTAATAGCTGACTACCTTGCCATCACGTACGGCACAGGATGATTTGTTCCTGACATCCTGACTCAGCTTGTTTTTTGCCGTCCAGTACAGCTCTACAATCGTAGTGTCATCAACCGATCCAGCTGCTGTGTCGATAAACTTTACCGTGTCAGGGTAAGCTGCCATTGACTGGCTAACCTTCTGGCATTCCCACTTTGCATCGCTGATTGTCTTTCTGGCCATTTCTTCAGGAGTCAGTTTCAGACTTTCAATCTGAATATGGCTGACTTCATTGCCGTCCATCAAGCACTGGGCCTGATCGTCACGATAAAAGCCATGGGGATTGGTCATTGCATAATTAATGGTAACTGTCTGGTTTTCCACAACTGAATCATAAACCCATATCGACTTCGGGTAACCCATACCGCTCCAGACTTTATTCAAGCATTGTTTTTCAGGCTCGCTCGCCTGACGCTCAAAAATATATTGTGAATCCCCGTTAATAAAAGGCGGTAACATAAAATACACCGCTACCAATCCCACTAATGCCAAGCCAGCCCCGGCAATCAGCCAATCACGTTTTGTATACTGCTTTTTCTCAGACATAGTATGACCCTATTATAAAATCCGGATCATAGCCGCCAGCCGATCGCAACGTAAGTGTCAGAACTGACTATTTCGGCGGGTGCCATTGCTCAGGCAGCATGTAATTAATCGCCTCATGGTACAAGGCTGCTGCGGAAATCTGCGCCAGGGTTTCGTCATTAAACTCTGCCCGGTAGCTCATTAGCAGGCTGGGCAGTTCACCGGGCACCTGTGGTGTATATTCGCCGCCGGTTACGTAGAAGTAACGGACATATCCCTGCAATGTGGTGTCGTAATCCAGTACTGACCGCACCTTTTCCGATAATTCCTCAAGACGGGCATCACCGGCCTTGCTGAATATTTCCACCTGAATCTCACCCGTAGTAATGTTATCAACGGCCTCCATAGTTTCCGGCTGGGTTGTCCATTCACCGAAATAGATGGTGGCAAACTCAGGCTTGCTGGTTTTACAGTAGCGGTCGCTGTAACCGGTAATACCGACACTGGCGAGGCGGCCCCGGATGATTTCCTTTACTTTCTGTCTGGCAGAGGTCATTGGTTAAGCCTGCGGCTGATTTCACGGTTGGCTATGCGGGGGTATTCGTTTTGCATGATACGCTGGCACACCCTCGGGGTGATAGACTGCACTGTATCATTAATTTCTATCTTAACAACTTCCAGCGGGTATCTCTTGTCGGTTGTGCGCTGTAATACCTGGTATTTTTTCAGCTTGGTCTGCTGATAGCCCTGGCCTTTGATGTATTTGCCATATCCTTTCTCACCAGATGCATAAAATGCACTGGGAAAACTGTGCTTACCTGCCCTTACCTGTCCGGTTTTCTTCATTACCCGAACATTGCCAAGGCTGATAGCTGGTACTGGCTGGCCATAACCGGTAATTTTCGCCACCATCTTATCAGCAGCGGCCTTGCCAATATAAACCCGTTTTTTAACGACTTTATTCTGCAGTTTATGCTGCCTTGCCACTCCACGAATAATTCGGGTCTTTGCCATAGTTGCCGCCCGGTTTAACGACCACCGTACAGCTCCTTTTACCACCTTATCTTTTTTGGCCAGCGACCTGTTAAGGGCTTTAATTTGCTGATCAATGGTTGCCATAGCAGATTCTCAAGAAGATATGACAGCGACTTGCACCAGATGTCTGTCATTATTCACTGGCCTGTCAACAATCCACTGTTGATTATCCGCATTCTGAATAGTGTCGCCCCGATCAGGTGTACCCACTTCCTTAACCAGCAAGGTAATCATGGTTTCCGTTTCCTGCACCTGGGCATACTCACCGTTCATAATCACGTCATAATCAACAATACCCATGGTTTCTAATGGCTCTGCACCCTGTTTGGTATATAGCAATGGCTCACCAAACGTTCTAACAACATCTTCATCCATATTTTCCAGAGCCTGGTTGAAATTACTCATCTTTCTTATTCCTGGCCTTGCTGGTTGCGGTGTTTTTGGTGGTCATTCCTGAAGGTTCCATCATTCGGTCGGTATAGGTTGCCCGGCCTATGCTGGTTAGCGTGTGGGCATCTTCCTTATTGACCATTATTTTATCGCCTTTTTTAACCAGTTTTCCGTCATTGGCGATAGTGTCTCTGGTGATAGTAACTTCAACAGTGTCTGACATTGGGAAACCTCAATGGGGGCAAAGCCCCCAGTTACGTTATGCAGTAACAGCCTTAGCAAAGGATTTAGGCTGCTTGACGACAATATCAAGGTCTTGAAATACCCGCATAACCAGTCCACCGCTGGCAGCTTTAGTCGCTTTGTCGGGCATTACATCCAGCACTCCCCACATGCCAATGGCTACATCAGCAAAGTTACCAAACAGAATATCAGTGGCAGCAATACCATTTTTGCGGTGAGCGGCATAGCCATTGATAGTGCCGCCTTCCATCAGCATCAGTCCTGATCCGGCATCACGGGGAGTGCTTTTGCAATGACCAATCACGCCAGAGTGAGCCACATACGCCATATTGCCTGCCAGAGCATTGTCAGACGCTATTGCTGTTTCAAAGGCCACAACCTCTGCCCAGGTTGGGGCACCGGCTTTTGCCAGTGTCACAGTACCAATGCCGGTGGTTTTTAAAATGCCTTTTGGACCTTTCGCAACACCGGCAAAGCCTGCATTATCAATAGCTACCGCTGCCCCAAGCTGCAACTGACGCATGATCATTGATTCAACACTCGGATCAGACTGTTTCAGCAAACGTCGGGTGACGGGTACAGCACCGGCAACGGTTTTAGGTGTGAGTGAGACTGTACGGGTTGGAATATCACTGTCTGTAGCGTCTTCATCCTCATTGAGCCAGTAGAAAGTACCATCACCATCTGAGCCCGGAATATCTACATTACCAACAAGGCCTGTTAACACATCGGCCCCGAGGTTCATAAGCAACGTGTAATCACGCAAGGCATCAATAAATGAGCCCCCTAAGTGATCAGTGCCGACCAGTTCGGCCCCTGTACCTGCCCCGCCAGTGGTCATATCCCGCTGCTGGACATCATAAGGAATATAAAAACCACGGGCATCTTTGCCCAGCTTGTCTGCAACAGCCAGAGACACATCACGCTCAAGACCTGCCTTGCTCCAGTCCCCACTTTCTGCTGCCCTGAGCGCCTTCATAATGCTGTAGCGCTTCACTTCCTGACTGGTCATATCAATCTGGGTAACGGGCTTGGCTTCCGTGCGTTTATCCGTATTCAGTTTATCCAACACAACGCCCCGGAAATCAGCAAGGCTGGTGCCTTCGTTGATTGCGGTTTCTGCTTCTGACACCAGCTGGTATTTCCGGCCAAGATCATTGATTTTGTTGATACGCTGACGCTCTGCTTTTAACAGTTCTTTGCTGTCAGTGTGTACCGCCGGGGATTTTGATTTCGTTTGTTCTTCAGGCATTGCCTTTTCCTTTAAATCGTCTTGTATTATTGAAACGCAGTCATCAACAACGGCTTTTGCAAATTTCTCTATGGCATTTGTTTCTTTTTTGGCACTGCGCTCATTAATGATGATTTCATTTTTATCACCACCATCAGCTCTCGCAATACCCACTGAAGCATCAGCCGGAACCGCTACAAATGAAATTTCAAACGGCTCCCAGTCCGTTGCCCGGTAATCATCACTGCCTTCATTTCTTTCCAGTTCATGAATGCGATAACCCACGGAAATATGCCGAATGATGCCGTCTTTCACGTCGTTAAATATTTCGTCAGCGCGTGGACTTGTCCCCAGCCTCACCTTTGCCCGCCCCCGGCGGTCACTGTCGATAGATACGGACTCAACCACGCCGACGTGATCACGATGGTCATGCCCTACCAAAACCGCCCCGCCATTCTGCAGCCTGCCCAGACGTATAGAAGTTGGCGAGTGGTCAAGGATTTCGTTACCAAACCAGCGTTCAACAGGCTCCTCAGATGAAAATGCCACATCTACTGTACGGGCATTTTCGTCGATAGCCTCACGCTGAAGCGTTATTGACCGCTCAAGCGGCCCCGCTTTCATCTTGCGGGTTATTGGCATCGTCGTTGTTCTCCTGTGATTTTGGTTCGGTTTCCTGTTCTGTGGTCATGGCGTTAAAAATCCCCAGTTCTTTCAGGCGTCTCTCTTCTTCAGCAATTTCATTGAATACCTGGTCAGGGTCACCGCCCTGTTCCCTGATAATCTGTGAACGGGTAGTGATTTTCAGACCAATACCCTTTTCGTGGGCTGTCATTTCTTTTGCCGGATCAACCCATTTCCAGCGCCTGCCCTGAAAAACTGCTGGCTTGTAATAGGCAAGTTCTCTGTTTAGTGGTGCGGGTGGTTTGTTCTTTCTTGGGATATTTATTGTTCCCAGGTCATGCTGCCTTTCCAGCCATTCATCAAAGATGGGCCTGATTACATTTCTGATTAACCAGCCCTGTAAACCAATCCATACTTCACGGGTTTCAAGCATTCCCACACGGGCAGAGGAATAATTCACATCCGACATATCATTGGCAAAAGTGTTGTAATCAACACCCAGACCAGAGCTGATACCACGCAGGCACTGCTTCATGAAATCGGAAAACTCACCTTTTGGGTAATCCGGGTTAAATGACTGAAAATCAAGATTGCCTATATTTCTGAACATGCCTGGTTCTGCTTCCATTTCAAAACCATCATCATTTTCTTCATCACCTTCAAACTGATCATTGCTTGATGATTTGAAGAAACCCATTTGGCTTGCGCCGATCCGTGCTGCAACCAGGCTGGCATCTTCATAGGCTCCAAGCATTTTTAACCGCTGCAGACCTGTAGCAATCCACGGAATACCCCGTTTCTGATCTACAAACTCACAAAGATAGGCATGGATAATTTCTGAAGCGGGAACCCTTAAATAGTGCTTATTGTTGTAGTAATTAAGATAAGTCTGCTGGTTGGCTTCTGGCTGACTCAAATGATAGGCAACGGGCCTGCCGGTATTATCCAGCTCAATACCATGAACAATCCTGTTATTGCCATGCTCGCCAATATAAGTGACATCCAATAACTCTGGATCAATCAGTTCCAAGGTATAGCCGTACTGTGACCCTCCATGTTTACGTATCAGTATTTCACCATCACCGGCCACAGCTGCCATCAGTACATTCTGGAAATCAATCCAATGTAACCGGCCTTTGAAGTCACAAACCTGATGCCAGTCCCGCCAGGTGTTTTCTATAGCCGTTCTTACTACTGAGTCAGGGTTATTGCTGTAATCCATTACTTTTGATTGCAATACCACCCCTTCAGCACCAACAACATTGGTTTTCACCATGCCAATAAACTTTCTGGCATAGTCATTGTTGTAGCGCTGTTCCCTGCTTCGGGCCCTGAGTATTTTCAAGTTATGAAAAATCAGGTTGTCAGGGGTTTGGCTAACACTGGTCCAGCTGGAATTTAACCTGTCACCCAGGGAAGCGTTAAAGTTTCGCTCCATTAACTGGCCGTTCTTGCTATGCCTTGGTAACAAGGGTTTTCTATTACTGATTACAGGATCAGACCGGGCTGGCCGTTGTTTCTCTTTTTTACGAAATGGCCACATCAGAAGCGCACTCTAACCGGTTGATACTTTGATCTGCCCTGCTCTTTTGCTTCAAGACCGGTCAGTTCGTTTTCAAACTTACTCCTGAGAGTATCCAGCTCGGCCAGACTGTATCTCTGTAAATTACGCCCGTTATAGCTCATTGCACTGGCCCCCGAGGTAATATCACCACTAATACGGGCATCAATGGCATCAAGCATATCTTCAAGCCAAACTTTCCGTTTTTGTTGTCTTGTTGTTAACGCCATGAATTTGCAAAGCCTCCGGCTCGGCGTCTTGGCCTTCTTGCCGCTCGCCGTTCCTGGTTAATCTGTTGGGTGACTGTTGGTTCTGGTATTTCTTCAGGCTCTTCTGGTTCCAGCCGTGTGGCCAGTGCCTGAAAGTTTGGATTCAAGATATAAAGGGCTGCGGTGTTATATACCGCTAAGTCAAAAGCTTCATTTCTAGCCCTGGTCTTTTTCCATTTGCGTACGGGCCTGCCATTAACAAATGATGTTATGCACTGCTCTGCAGTGAGCTGCATAAAATATTCTTCGTCAAAGCAGTCTTTTACCGGGAAATGAGCATAACCGGCACCAGGATCTGTTACCTTTAATCTGGCCAGCACAATCTCTTTTGCGGTATCAACACCGACAGTGAATAACTGCACTTTGCCCAGATTAGAGCGTGAGGGTCTGTTAACAATGGGCATCCCTGCCCCTGATTTCCCTTTGATTGCATACACCCGCCGCCCTTCTCTTGGTTTTACAAACTTGTAAACTTCCTGAGTGAAATGGCCACCTGTGTCTATAACCGAGCAACTGATATTCAGGCTGGTGCCACTGGCATGGGTGTATTTAGTCTCAAGAAATTCTGCCAACTCTCGCCAGATTTCCGGCCTTGACGGATCACCGCGCATGATCCGTAATTCAATACGCCAGTTTTCTTCACCCACTCCCCAGCCATTAACCTCACATTCAAGCCGGTCATCCTGAACATCCACGGCACAAGTCAGCACTACGGCACCCGCTGGCACTTCATGCTGATAATGCTCTCTGCGCTGATACAGCAAGTGGTGCTCTATACCATCGCCTTCTTCTTCCCAGGTTTCACCCAGTGAGGTATTCACCCATACCTTCAGGGTATCGGGTGTTTTCTTGGCTTCCCTGAAATCAGCAATAATCTGTTCCCAGCGTCGCCAGGGTGAAACCAGTTCATTCAGGTGAAAACCACGAGTTGTGCTGTGTTCTGCCTGAGCTATCCATAACCCAGTGCCATTGAGCCACTGATACTGGCCAGAGATAACCCCGCAGCGATTACAGGCATGACCACATTCATCAAAACTGATTTGAGCCCATACCAGCGGTTGATAGTGCCCACACTCGGGGCATGGAAGCTGGTATTGCTCCTGGGTGCTGTCTGCGTATAACGCCTCAATCCTTGAGGCTCCCTTTACAGTTGGAGTGGATACAGCAAGGATCTTTTTGTTCCAGAAAGTTGTGGTTCTTTTTTTCGCAAGATTGAACGGGTCACCTTCGGTTCCTGCACTGGGAGGAAACCGGTCCACTTCATCCGCCAGCAATATTCTAATTGGGCGAGACGCAAGTGAAGCGGGTGAATTAGCCCCGGCCATGGTGATATGACCGCCCGGAAACGATTTATGAAGTATTGTATTTCCACTGTCCCTTGCCTTACTGTCTGCAATTTTACCCCGTAGTGGTGGCGTATCACGCACCATGGGAGCCATCCGGTCTTTACTGAATGCCTGGGCCATTTCAAGCGTCGGTTGCAGCAACAATATGGGTGCCGGGTCATAGTCGGCGAAATAACCGATGGTATTCAGCAATAATTCTGTTTTTCCAACCTGTGCCGATGACATAACCACTACCATTTCACAAGAAGGGTCATTGACGGCATCAAGGATTTCACGCTGATAAGGTGCCCTGCTGGTTTTCCAGCGTCCGGGCTCTGCACTGGCCTCGCTGCTTAGTCTTCTAAATTCATCGGCCCATTGTGATACGGTCAGGTCAGGCGGCGGCGCTGCCATCAATGCTGCACGGTGCAGCAGATTGGATACCGTAGTGTTCAGGGTCATAGTCTGCGAGTTCTGCCAGTGCTTCAAACAGATGTTCTTTCAAACAATCCTGTATCTGGGCCAGATCGGTCAGGTTAAGAAACTGGTGGGCGGCTTTTGTTGGTATGCCCAGTATTTTTGCCCGGAATGCTGCGACAAAATCAACCCAGGCTGCTTCAACAACATCAGCCGGAATCAACTTTCCTTCTTTGACTTGTTCATCCAGTGCGGCAATGTTTGCTTTGTGGTGAGTCAGTCTTGCGTTTTCAACATCGTAATCAAAAACTTCCGTACCATTTCCTACCCCGCTACTGGCAGAAAAATACTTTTCAATTTCAGTTTGAATCAACCAGTCAATCACATCGGATGTGTTGTATATATTGGCTGTACCCCTTGTACCTTCTGACTGAATGGGCAAGCCGTTCTTTTGAAAAGTGGTAATGGTTCGTTCTGATTTACCGATGATCTCTGCCAGCTGCTTTTTATTGACTAATTGACCTTTTGACATACCGAGGAAGGAAAACCCTATACAGTTCTGTGACTAAAAAAACCTCGCGCGTCCGTAAACCCGCAAGGGACGAGGTCCAGAAGGACCCGCACACCCCAGATAAGTATTTATGCTTAAGTGGAAATACGTATACAAAAAAAAGGTAATAATAATTAGTCAGGTAGCCTGCCCAAGACTTTCAGAACATTCTCATTAACGCTTTTAACTTCGTCTCGGACATCCTTGATATCTTCCCGCACCTGGTCTTTAAGCCTGACAATATCCTCATCAATTCTTTGCTTACTGACCTTGAGCGCCTCAATATCCTTGGTGTTACTATTGATCTGTAACTGAGTAGCTGTATAGCCACCGATAATGGCAGCAGCCAACACAACGGCCTGAAAGATATCACCCAGTTTTATGGTGGGGTCATAACGGCTTATTTTTTGGTGTTGTACTTCATTCATGTTTGTCCTGCTGCTTCAGCATTGATCCATAAAAAAACTGCAGGATGGTGGCAATGATTGTACCCAGGACAAACCCAAGCACGGTATCTGCAAACCGTATGTTCTGTTGTGGTATGGGATACAACACAGTCAGAAAAATAAAAGCCGCTGCAATGGTCGACCAAAACCAGGCAAAGTTATAGATAAACCGCCTGGTCTTCAGATCGCTCTGGTTCATTGCTGCCTTCTGCATGGCCCGAGCACTGGACTTATCCTGAAGCGCCAGCTGATATAACACTTCTTTGTGTTCCAGTAATCGCTCCTGAACATCAGCCACCAGTTCAGGATCTTTATTTAGCTTTGATAAAGCCTGCTTTGGGTCATTAGTGCCCGTTACAGCCTGGGCAACATTGATCACCTTATTGACCACCGCTTTATTCTTGCTGCTGATCAGATCACCCAACCAATCAGAAAACCCGGTAATATCAGCAATTCCCTTGGCGACTCCAACCATCGTTAACGGGTCCATGCTAAAGATCCTCTGGCCATTGCCCTGTATCCATCATCAGTGCTAACCGCACTGCCCTTATTTTCACCTGATCAGCCCAGCGGCTATCCAGCATTTCAGCAGCCGCTTCTGAATAGTTTTCATCGTTAAGGGCAGCAAAAAACCGTTTAAATTTGCTCAGTGTTGGCCAGCCCATGTTATAGGACATATCAATCAGTACGGCCTTTCTGACCTGACACAAAGACTGGTAGCAAGGCACATTAGCGGCCAGTTCATGCTCTGCTGCGTCGATATCATTAGCCATCATGAGATCGGCTTCTGATTTTAAAATACCGTTGTCTTCCAGATTACGACCATAACCGATGGTTAGCTTATTGGACGGACAGCGGTAAGGGGTCAGTTTTAGCCCTTCATGCAGAGCGATTAACTGTTTTAGTTTTTTTCGGTTGGCCATAATCTGTTAATCAGAAAAAGCGTCTGGCAGCGTAACTAACGAGGATTTGGAAGTAATGAGTATTACGCCGACAGACGCAAAAGAGAAAGGTATACGATAGACACAAAAAAACCGCCTTGATTGCTCAGGGCGGTCTTTCTGCGAGTATGGGAATTTTACCCCTAATATTGGTAAATGGTCAAATATTGCCGCTCATAGCTATCATTCTGTCATCCAGCTGCAGCTTCAGTTGTTTACAAATCTGGCTGACTTCCTGTGCCTTTTTCTGACCACAACTTAATAATTCCCTGACTTCCTTCACAGTCAGTTTTTTAATTTCACCCGCATTCAGGGCAGATAAGACTGTTTCAACTTCTGACCGAAACTCTAACATCACAGGTTCAGGCTCTTTCCTTTCATCAACCATAAGCGGGTCTGGCTCCTGGTCAATAACAGGCTGTTCATTGACTGTTTGTTTATAGGCCCGTTCAATCCCTGGCTGTTTCTGCTGAATACCCAGAATAATCACAAAGGCATCCAGTAACA
The DNA here is from genome assembly GCF_025643335.1 of Endozoicomonas sp. Mp262. Taxonomy (NCBI): domain Bacteria; kingdom Pseudomonadati; phylum Pseudomonadota; class Gammaproteobacteria; order Oceanospirillales; family Endozoicomonadaceae; genus Endozoicomonas; species Endozoicomonas sp. Mp262. The sequence goes on from NZ_CP092489.1 coordinate 4,179,209, forward strand.
GCGCCAGAGTCACAATAAAACCGCTGATTACACTGTTACCATTCCAGCCAGTCACGTTACTCACCCGTTCAGCGGCTGACTGTAACGCTGTTTTCTCTACTACTGGTAATTTATCCAGTTGTTTTTTAACTGCCAGCCCCTTGGTAATGAATCCCTCCGCCATATAACCATCAACAGCAGCCTGAAGTGTTGCCCGTTCTTGTTGGGCCACCAGCTGCTTATCTTCTGAATGTGACAGAGTCGCTACACTGGCAGTCACACTGGTAAGCAATACCAGGGCAACAGCTACCCCATAAATCACAGCGGGAATTATCTGTTCATCCTTCCATGCCTGGTGAGCCATTGCCGGAACATAGAGCAATGCCCCGGCCTGAAGTGCCACCAGCGTTACAGCAAAAAGAATGGCAGCAATACCTGTGGCCAGTGACCAGCCAAACATGCCGGTCATAACCAGGGTTACAGTCAGTAATACCAGTTGCAGTTCTTTCTGACCTTTCATGCTGCATCCTCCCTGTTTTCCAGTGCTTTAATCAGCTCTTCAGTCTGAGTCATGGCCTTACCAGTAGACTTCATTGACTGAATCAGGGTGTGGTAGATCAGAAATTCAATACTGCCTTCCCTTGCATAGCGGGAAGCAGATAACAGGGAAATCAGACTACCCTGCAGTTTTTTAGCCAGCCCCAGTTCAAAGAACAGGTCATTGACTTGTTGTTCAGTATTCTTGGTTGTCATGGCCTGCCCCCTTATACGTGGATTTCGTGAATGCTAACGCCGTGCCCCTTCTTGGGGATCACTTGAAACACACGGAAAAGTGAATTCAGGCAGTAAGCAGCCAATACCTGATGACTACGCTGATAAAACTCGGGTACTTCCAGTTCAAAGCACTCTTCACGGAACCAGAAAACAACAGCATTGTTAGTTTTTGGGCAGAGGTTCAGTTGCAGTTGGTGTTCTTCTGTTTTCATTGCCTGATTCCCCCTATGCCTGAATAGTGTGGCTAACAGATCGGGCCTGCTTAATCAGCAATGCTGTCCTGAATCCTCCGTTTTCGTTCTGGGCATCAGCCACCAGTAGGAAGACAGCAGGACCATACTGATCAATCAACCGTTCTTCTACAGCACCACCCCACTGCCCAAGGAAGTTCTTGTATGCCTTCTGAACATAGTTGGAGGTAAAACCGTAGCGGCTGAAAAATGAATGGAGAGTGCCAGCGCTTTTGCTGCTGTCTTTGTTGAAGGTTAACCAGTCAATGAAGTGAATGGTGAATGGGCTGCACTCGGCAAAGTGTTCAACCGTGTAAGTTATGTTATGAGCTGCCTGTGGCTTGGCTTCGTTCTGGCCTGTAAAGTTTTTGCCCATTTCTACAGCCTTATCAAACCCTTTACGGATAACCTGCTTGGCTTTTTTGGCAACCTTGCGAACTTTATTGACGGCCTTGCCGGTATTTTCTGCCACCAGCTCTTTCACACGGTCAATATCCACCTTGTACCAGGTGCGGATACCTCCCACTATGCGAGAGTAATCACGCTCGGACCATACCGTTAAAACACCCAGGCTAACCAGATTCTTGGAGTGATTGCGTACTGCAGTACGGCTAAAACCACCGCCGTCAACGTTAGACCACTCTCTCTGGGATTTCCAGAAAGCGCCTTCACGTTTTTGTGCAGTCTTGGATTGAGAACAGGCGATGAGGTGAACAAGAAAATCACGTCCAGCTCTTGCCCCAGCGATTTGGGTGGCCTGACTAGCTGTCAGTTTGAATGTTGTCATGGTATGGGCCTTGAGTCTCTAGCCCTTCTTCACGGTTGGTGGAGAAGCGGCCAGGGTGTTAACAACACATGCTCAAGAATCATGTGCGCTATAGCCTCTACAGCTATAGCCACCGCTGACCACTTCGCCATAACTCTGTATGCGCTGAAGCAAATCGGCAGGAATTCGTTTTCGGGAATTCTTGAGTATGTGAGTACTGCCTTCCAGTTGTTAAGCCAGAAAACATTGAAACGAATCATAAAACAAAAACACCCACCAGTGCAAGTGCCACACGGGCATCAGTAAATAGGAGGTTTTTGTATTTTACTGAGTATCTTACTGTGGTTAGGACAGAAATACAGGGGGGTAGGTTTTTAGCTCACTATTCAGAACTATCAAACAAACAAGGTTGGTTGGTTGGTTGGTTGGTTGGTTGGTTGGTTGGTTGAAAATATCAGACTGCCTTGACACCTTTGATAGCCTCTCATGCATATTTTTAAAATAATTATGATCACACTCTGACCCAATACAGCGTCGTCCCATCATAATACATGCTTGAGCTGTACTCCCAGACCCAAGAAAAGGGTCCAATACCAACTCATTAACCCTTGTACTTGCCTTGATCATCTGAATCATTAAATCGACTGGTTTCTCGCATGGGTGCTTACCAGGGTAGCTTGATATAGGCTCAAACTCCCAAACATCCGTCCACATATCACGTCTAGTAACCGTAAATGGTCGACGCAAACTTTCATACTCTTGTTTAAGGTCTTCATAATTTCTCTTTAAGTCAGTGTACTCCATGTTCAATATGGAATAACGTGACCGAACCACCTCATATCGATCAGACAAAGACACCCCATTACCAAGCTCTTTAAAGCATTGCTGCAATGCCTGATAATTTTCTTTTGTAGGAAATTGCCACTGATTTCTTGTAAATGTATGACGGGCCGTCATGAATTTTGGCAACCCATGATCCGAAAACCATTCGGATATCTGACTTGGAGTAATTCCCAGCTTTATACGTTCATCGTTAAAGTATTTTATCAGAGGGTCAAATACCGAAGCTCTTAACTCTTCACATGCTTGGTTATAACTGCCCATGTTTTTTGCATACCCATCACTATCGTAGTGTTCCGCAAATAAAATACGTTCAGTCTCAGGAAAGTAAGATCGCAGCTTTTCTTTTTCTGCCTTATTGCCTGGTATTGATGGCCTTAATCCTCTTTTACACTTTCTCCAGACTATATGGTTAAGGTTGTTAAAGTATCTTGATATTGATACCTCAATTCGAGAAGCCATCTTAGAAGAAGCAAAAAAATACAAACTACCATTTTTGCGTAGAATCCTTTTAAACTCCCTCAATAATGCACATACCCACTCAATGAAATCATCGGCACATTTCCACTGGTTATCCCAATCATCCGCTTTAATCCCAAAATATGGAGGATCAGTGATAATGGCAGATACACTTTGATCATCTATTTTTTTCATCAAGTCAAAACAATCACAACAGTGCAGCTCTGCGCCACCAATAACCACCTTATTCATATCAACACGCCCTCAGTGCTTCACCAATCTGGTGATCAATACGACTAAATAACTGCTGGCTTAAATGTTTGAATGCATGCTGCTCCCAGATCGCAAGCATTGGGTAAAGATCACGATAAACCGGTTCGTACTTTTCCGCCCAGGTGGGATGAGTCACACCCAAAAAACGTGCGTTACTCCTGTTACTCGGCCTTACTCTTGTTGACCCACCACAGCGGGTACAGGGTTTGTAAGCAAAGTCACGCCCTACCGGGTAGCGTTTACCGTTACCGGTTCCGTTACACTTTGGGCAACGGTGATCAATCACAGCATGATCCACCAGCAATCTGACCAATTGGTGCCAGACCTTGCACTTCTGCCGGTCAATATCCGTGATTCGGTAGGGCTCCACATTTCGCACCAGGCAGTGGGTGTAATGGTGCAGTGCTGCATACTCACCATCGGATAACAGTTTCTTGTTTTTGATATGGTCACCCAGGTAACACATGACAGTGGTTTCAAGGGCAAGTCTCGCTGGCAAGTCACCTGTGTACTTGGCCAGTGCCAGATAGTACGGCCCCGTTTCTGTACCAGCCAGTGCTGCTGCCACATCTTCAGCCGTGAATTTAGGCTTGCACCCAAGACCGGTATCAAACCGGATATTCTTGACCTTGAGTTTTGCCAGTGCCATTGCCGCCCGATCCATTGCCCTGTTACCTGTGTCTGATGAAATTATCCAGTTGTTGCTGCAGGTGGTCGGTATGCTTGCGGGTTTCCCTGATTACATATTGCAGATAGCGGTTTTTAGCCCTTAAACCATCAATGATCTGCTCATCTGTCAGTGCTTCGCCCGTTTCCAATACCTCACCCAGCCCTTTACACGTCATGCAAACCAGCCAGTCAAAGACGCCTCTTTCTTCTCCCAGCCCATTGCATGACTCACATTTTTTTAATTGCTTTGTCTTTCCCTTCATAAACCTGTCAGTACGGCACCCCTTGTGCCGGAAAGTAGCGATACCCTAAAAATTCCCCTGATCGTGAATGATTCAGTGCATAAACCGCTGCCTGTGTGTAACGGTTACTACGGGCAAAGGTATTTATGACTTCGCTATCACTTTCCATAGCTCTGGCCAGAATCCTTACCCGTCGGTAACTCATGCGGAAATGGTTTCTTGCACTGGTAACTTCAGGTAGTTTGTGAACTCGTCCTTGATCGCTGCCAGTCCCTTGCAGACACTGGCCTTGTATCCCTGCTGGCTTAACCGTGTTATCCATTCCTTCTGGTAGGGGCTGACTTCCGCATCGTTTGGTGGTGTCGCCTTGTACTCGACCACCAGCCCGTGATAACCACCCCTGGGTAACATACAGAACACGTCCGGCACTCCCGGCTTGACGCCCATGGCTTTCAGTTTGCCTGCCGTTGCCTTGTCCCTTTTGCCGCCATTGGGTGGATGAAACACATAGACAAACACGCCGGGATGCATGGTATGTAGCCAGCGCATAAACATTCTTAGTTCCCGGTCCTCGTTTTCCCTTGGCTTCCGTCTTGGTTTTTTGGCTGCCAGCCTGATTACTGCCATAAATATTTCCCTGGTATCTCCTGGTAACACCGTGTTTAGCGGTCATAACATCGCCCTCAGTTTTTTAAGTGCATCACTGCCACTCATTGTTCTGGGAATACCCAGTTCACTCAGGGTCTGATCCATTTGTTGCTTGCCATAATTAATGGCTTTTTCGGCTTCACTGTCTTTGCTGTGGTCTTCGAGTGCCTTAACTGACCGGTCTTTTAACGGCTGGCCACTGGCTACCCATTCCACTTGCTTCTGGTAATGTTCGTTAAACTGCCTCTGCAGCTGGTCAAGTGCCTTATGACCACTGACTGTCTTGAGAAAATGCCAGCCTGTTTTCTTACCGGCTTCGTACACTGCCCGATGTGACCAGCGATGGGTCAGGACTTCATGACTGTGATTGCAGCATTCCAGCCAAGCGTCAGCAGGTGACGGCAATCCCAGTTGTCCAGCTGTCGGCCAGCAGTACTCCATGACAAACTCAACCGGATCGGGAAGGTATTTAAGGGGATAGCGGTTTCTTAACTGCTCAATTCCCCGTTTAACCATGCTGACTGACAACCCGGCCTTGATAATCTGCTCTGCAAATTCAAGCCTTGCCGATGCCACCAGTTCCTCAGTCGGATAAGCAGAATTCAGTAGATGGGGTTTCCTCAATTGCATGATCTTGAACAGGTCGTTCACCAAAGAGCTCTGAGTACTGTTCAGCTGGGAGACTTTCTGCGCCTGGTGCACTCCAGATGGCATTGATGGTGTTGAGTCTTTGGTTTTGATAGCTCTGCTGATAATGCTGGTTGCCTGCTCCATAGTGATTTCCTCCCCCTTTGTTCTGTTCCTTGCTCATCCAGTTATTGAGAAAACGACTCATGCCGTTGCTGGTTTTTCGTTTGCTTGGGTTAGATACCAGCCACATTCTGGCTTGCAGTAATTGCTGCTTAACATCAACGGCTGGATAGGACTCCTGAAGTCCCTGATAGAAATCTTCAGTCAGTAACCAGGACTGCCCTTTTTTGTTGGTAGGAAAATCGAGAAGAACTTGACCTTGTGACTGATTAGCTGGCTCTGAGGTTTTTAGCTCAGAGCAAGAAACTGTATTAATAACTGTATTATTCATTGTATTAATACCTCTGCCATTTTCGGGGGGAGGTTCTTGCCGTTTCTGGGGGGAGCGTCCCCCTGATTCTGGGGGGAGGGTTTCGACCTCCGGGGGGAGGTGTCCCCCTGAATTTAGGGGGAGGGTTTGACCGTCCTTTTCATGGGTGTCATTGGCTGCTACCTCCACCTGATATCCGGCAAAAAGCGATGCGGTTTTACTGGTTGGCGACAAAACACGTTTGATAACCACTTTTTTCTCATCACGGTAAACAACCGAGTTAACCCAGCCGTCTTTCTTCAGTTCGGATATCAGGGTTTCGATTCTTGATTTAGACAGTCCGGCAAATGAGGCAAAGTGAGCATTAGAGGCATGGCAGCCACCAGCAGAATGGAGGGTATTGATCTCAATAATCAGGACTTTCTTTTGCCAGCTCAGTTCCTTGCTTTCCCAAACCGTAGACGGAATCCATACACCTTTACGACAACTCATGATGATTTACCGCCATACTGGACAAACATACAGTAGTGAGCCAAACTAGCTACTGCTGGCGAAACTCCAAATCCATGGTCAGCAAGAACGAAAAAGGCCCTATTCCATATAGGGCTTTTTTTATGTCCCCGTTTGGGTACATGACCGGCCACCAGCAGCCGGTTACCATAGATATGCCTGATCATTACGCCGCCTCGCTATCTGATCGGTGCTGATGAGCAAATTCCCGGATCTCATCAGCGGTTACTTCTCCGTTGGTTATCGCCTCAATCCGACCAGCGGCATTGCATGGAATAATTCGGTCATAATTACTACCCGGCACCTTACGCCAGGTAATACAGATTGATTGCTTCCACATGCCAAGCCTGCTGGCCAGTCGTGTCATGGTTCCCCGTTTGGGCTTTTCGCCCAGCAACGTCACTGTTAATTTTTGGTATGGGGTCATAATTACACCTGCGTCTGATGTTCCATATATTAAACATCGGTTAGCGATAAGTTAAGTATTATAAACTTATTGGCGCAAGACATGCATGAACGACTGGACAACTACAATAAAACCCATGGATTTGGAGGTTACGATGCGTAATATTGAAAACAGCAGCCTGGGGCAGCGACTGAACTATGCCCGACTGACTGCCCATGAACGAAGGCGGGAGCACACCAAGATAACCCAGAGTGAACTTGCTGAAGCAATGGGTGATTTATCAAAAAGCTACATTTCGCAAATTGAGACTGGAAAATACGAAACTCCTGATTTGAAATTTTCCCATATCATCAATGCGGCTAAATATCTGATGTGTGATCCAATCTGGCTGGCCTATGGCAAAGGGGAGCTGGAAGACTGTGATAAGGATTTGGAGCTTACATACAAAATACCGCTGTTCCGGCCGCTGGCTCTTATGGATGAAAACCCGAAACCAGCAGACCACCTTTACCTCAGAAAAAGCCTGTATGAACAACTTGGTAAGAATCCTTATGCCACAGTGGTCACTGATAACTGCATGAAAGGAGACGCCAGCCAGGGTGACGTTGTTATTATTGATCCTGATCGACAAATGCAGGCAAAGAATCTGGTACTGGTCAAAGCACCAGGTGAATCACAACCATTACTGCGACGATACAGATTTAACCATAGTTCCGGGAATTTGGTTTTAGCTTCAAACGATGAAGAGCTGCCATGGTTAAACCCTGACGACTGCAAGATATTGGGTGTAGCAGTACAAATCCAGAGAGAATTAATTGCTCCACTCACACACCTGGTAACCCCTAATAACGTCATACCGCTACATCCTCAAAAAGCCAGCTAATCCATTACTACCAAGCCGCTGACCATCAGCGGTTTTTTTTGCAGTCCACCACCAGTGTCACAAAAACAAGCATAAGTTTAATTTATTAACTTTAACTTGCTGAAAAAGTTAATATATCTTAACATTCAACCATGAGGCGATAACCACGGAGAAATAACCGTGACTGGTGAATACACAACAGCAAGATTGGCAGCCCGGTATAACAGCATACTCCGCAACCGGGAAACAGAAGCTTTAGCATTGGCGGCTGAAGGCAAAACCCGTGAAGAGACAGCCATTATCATGGGCATCAGCCCTGAAACGGTTAAGGCCCACTGGTCACGGGCAATGAAAGCAATGGATGCAACCAACCGGGCAAACCTGATTGCTCTGGCTTTTTGCAACAACATCCTCCGGCCTCTGCTTGTGCTACTGATGATTACCCAGGCTGCAGGCTTTGAACATATGCCTACACGTCCAGTACGAACACGCACAGTGCCTCGCACTATGCGAATCAGCAGACGGGGCCGCTCCATCAGAGAAATGACCGTCATAAAGGCAACCCAGATTAGCGTGACAGCATGAGCAATAAAAAAATGACCATCAAGGCACCCAGAATCATTGAGTCCACCAAACCGCAAATGGTTGTAGACCAGATCCGTGAGCTCAGGGAATTAGGCATTCATTGCATTTACAGCATGAAATTTGTTGATAAGGCTTGCGGCAAGAAAGTTTTTCAGGCGGTTCTGGAAAGAACCACACCTGATCTTGAGGTAATTTCCAATGAAGTCTGACACCAGCCTTAGCAAGCTTATTGAAAAGCTGCCAAAAGAGCACAAACCAGCCCCCTATGAGGTAGAAGTCAGGAAAGGCTATCAAACCATAGCCACCCGCTATGTACGAGCCACCAGCCCACAAAGGGCTGTTATAGCCGGTATTTACTGGAACAACATGATCTGCAGGGAAAAAGCAGATACCGGCACAGCCAAGCCTGTAATGCCTGTTACCCCGATATCCGGCCAGACTTCCGGAATGGCTGTTTAATCATGATCAAGGATTTTGAAAAACTCAGGCAAAAACTGGGCATTGTCTGCAAAAACGCCCACCGGCCAGTCAGAAAAAACAACCCTGAAAAACAGATTAACCGTATCAATCAACTGTTAACGATGCGATGGAAATAATAATGGACGATTATAAAGATCAATTAATTGAAGAACTGAAAAACAGGGAACTCATAATAAAAAGGCTAAAAGATGCTGCCGATACGGCTGCATTCTGGATGGAATATTGGTTAGAAGAGCGCGAATGCGAAGACGCACTTCACTATTGCTTTCTAAATGAAAGAAAAGAAGAACTAGCACATATAAAAAATATTTTGTACTTGATATGTTCAGACTCAAATGACAAAGATATTGATGCCAGATTTGACCAAATCGACAGTACTCACCATAAGACATGGGATATAGATCAAATGGCCAGAACTCTAACCGGCGAGCGCAGCTGTGGGCAAAAAATGAAGTCATAAAACACAAAAAAAAGTTTTAAAACGTAAAAAAAAGTTCTGAAACAAACTGCTGCATACTTGGAGGAAAGAATCAGTGGAGACAAAGATGGAAAATCAAGACTATCCAGATTATGCAGACGATCCGGTGAAGCAGGAAGCTGATAAATTACTGTCTAGCGGTGAGGCCGAGTCAGAAGAAGAGGCATTAACGATTGCTGAGTATATGGACTGTATTATGACTGACGAAGAGGCCGAATTAGTCGAAAAAAGAACAGATTGATTGATTCGTTTTATAACTCTATTTTTTGCCCACAGCAGCGAACGAAGTTGAATGATTTGTTATGCGGCAATAACTCTGGAGCTTAATTATGAAAAAAAATCTCGAAAGAGGTGAACAGCTTATAGTGCAGTTGGAAAGTTGGCTAAAGCGTAATTCTGAATTTAGCTCAGTAATCGTAGTAACACATAACCCCGAGCTGACCAGCCGCCGTAGGCGGTCTGGACGGGCGACTTGTTAGGTGCATGGCACGAACTAAGGAATAAGCATGTTTGACTGGATAGTTAAAAAACATAAAACTAATCCAACGTGGCTGATGGATATGTATATCAAATTCTTAGCCCCCTCAATAATAGTCATCCAGCTATCTCAAAAAATGTGGATACCCGCATTGGGATTGCTGGCTGTCGTTTGTTTTATGATACCAATGCGTCAGGTTGCCAGACTGCAAGGCAGGGTATCAATGCAGGATGCAGAAAAAATAGCCCGTGGTTTTTCTGCATGGCTGGAACATCAACCAGCTCGTGAAATGCACGAACAGTTTAAATTGTGGTGGAAAGAGTATGACCAGAAGTAGCACCTAACACAGGGATATACCGCCCGAGCAATATATTATCATTAACAACCGTACCATTTAGCAAAGAAACCGCTACCAGGAGGCATTCATGCAAGCAGCAGAGCAAATGCTAACCGAAGAACAAATAATAGAGCTGACCGGGGCAACACTAAAAAGCAAACAACGCCAGATACTGAGAAGTCACGGCATATTTTTTGTGGAAAGACTGGATGGCACAGTAAGAACCACATGGCATCATGTTAACCACCCGGCCAATAAGCCGCTGGGCAATGAAACAGATACACCCAATTTTGCAGCCATGGAATAACGATGCCAAGAAAGCGTAAGTCGGCAAAAGATGCCTGGATACCGCCCCGTGTTTATCGGGGCAAATCTGCTTATGAATTTCACCCAAAAGGAGGAGGAGCGGTAAGGCTCTGCGACCTTGACGCAAACCCCGCCCTGGTCATAAAGCGATGGGAACAGGAAAGGGAGCGGATAGATCGGGAGCGACAAAGCTCACTCAATGCACTATGTGCTGAATTCCAGCAATCAGAAGCCTGGTTTAAACTGGCTACAGGCACTCGCTCTGATTATGGATTCTGCCATGACCAACTGATGCCCGTTTTTGGCAAGATGAACCCGGACAAAATCAAGCCGGAACATATCAGAAAATACATGGACACCCGAGGGCGACACTCCCCGGTCCGAGCCAACCGGGAAAAAGCCTACCTCTCCAAAGTCTACAGCTGGGCCTATGAGCGAGGCAAAGTGATTATCAACCCGGTCAAAGGGGTTAAAAAATTCACTGAAACCGCCCGTGACCGCTATATCACCGATGATGAATACCACCGTACCTATTCTGCTGCCAGTGTTGCACTGAAGGTTGCCATGGAAATCTCCTACCTGTGTGCTGCCAGACGTGGCGACGTGCTAAAGCTGGAACGCAGCCAGATACTGGAAGAAGGTATTTTTATTCAGCAAGGCAAAACAGGCAAAAAGCAAATCAAAGCCTGGACTGACAGACTCAGGGCCGCAGTGAAACTGGCCAGCAAAATACCAGGGGCCACCAGCAGCAAATATCTCATCCACAATAAATTTGGCAGCACTTATACACCTGCCGGATTCAGAAGCATCTGGAACAAAGCGAAGGAGAAAGCAAAAAAAGAAGCAGAAAAGGAAAATATTGATCTGGATACCAGCTTTACCTTTCACGATATCAAGGCAAAAGGTATCTCTGATTTTGAGGGAAATCTGGCAGAAAAGCAGCAGTTCAGCGGACACAAAACCCAGAGTCAGGTAAACACCTACGACCGGAAAACAGCCGTTGTCAGGTCACTTGATAAGCCACTGCCAGCCAAGTAACCAAACTACTGTATATTAGGAAATCGTATTAGGAAAATATTAGGAAAGCATAAAAAAAAGAGGCTACATTACTGTAACCCCTTGATTTTAATATGGTGCGGAAGGAGAGACTCGAACTCTCACGCCTTTCGGCACTGGAACCTAAATCCAGCGTGTCTACCAATTCCACCACTTCCGCTTACAGATCAATGCAGTAACTACAAACCGATCATTAACCTGATTTTAAATTGGGGTGGGCGAAGGGGCTCGAACCCTCGACCGCCGGAATCACAATCCGGAGCTCTACCAACTGAGCTACGCCCACCACAGTCAAACTCACTCTAACACCTCAAAAGAGCGTGTCAAATCAAAGCAATCCGCTCTGAAAAATGGCGCACCCGGCAGGATTCGAACCTGCGACCCACGGCTTAGAAGGCCGTTGCTCTATCCAACTGAGCTACGGGCGCACAACAAATAAACTGGTCGGGGTAGAGAGATTCGAACTCCCGACATCCTGCTCCCAAAGCAGGCGCGCTACCAGACTGCGCTATACCCCGAAAACCTCAACACCCTGTGCAAGGCGCCGATGCATATTACCACAACAATGCATTTCGTCAATGCCTTGATATTATTCATCAAAACAGGAAACGCCTGTGGTTTGGACGGACATAAATCTACCACAATCATTGAGAAGTGCAATATCCCGCCTCAATATTCTGTAATTGATCTAACGCAGCCAATAGCCACAATTCCATACAACCCATAAAACAGGACTGTTAAACTAGAAGCCTGTCAATATTCAGCATATGCTGCAAAGACAGGCTTTTTTGCGCTTCCACCATAGGCAACAATCACAATCATGACAGCCAGAATTATTGACGGCAAAACCATTGCCTTACACCTTACCGAGTCCATTGCAGAAAAAGTACACCACAGAACCCGCCAGGGACTAAGGCCCCCCGGGCTTGCGGTCATATTGATTGGGGACGACCCTGCATCAAAAGTTTATGTGGGCAAAAAAAGGAAAGATTGCGAAAAGGTCGGATTCACGTCGGTATCCCATGACCTGCCCCTTTCAACCAGTGAAAAGGATCTGCTGGGACTTATTGACACCCTGAATGAAGACTCAAGCATTGATGGTATTCTTGTGCAGCTGCCGCTGCCTGCCCATATCAACGCAGAGCACGTCATAGAACGTATCCGTCCCGATAAAGATGTGGATGGCTTCCACCCCTATAATGTTGGACGACTGATCCAGCGCATCCCCATTCTAAGGCCCTGCACCCCCAAGGGAGTGATGACCTTACTGGAAAGCACCGGAGAACCCATAAGGGGCAAAAATGCCGTCATCGTCGGAGCCTCCAACATTGTCGGTCGCCCCATGACCATGGAATTACTGCTGGCAGGCTGCACCACAACCACAGCCCACCGTTTTACCGAGGATCTGGCTGCGGAAGTTAGACGGGCCGATATTCTGGTGGTGGGTACGGGCATACCCGGACTGGTAAAAGGTGACTGGATCAAGCCCGGTGCCATTGTGATTGATATCGGTATTAACCGCATGCCCAATGGCAAACTGGTGGGTGATATTGAGTTTGAAACCGCCAAAGAACGAGCCAGCTGGATCACTCCGGTACCCGGCGGCGTGGGTCCAATGACAGTGGCCACATTACTGGAAAACACCCTGTACGCGGCTGAACACCTGCATTAAAAACCTGAACAAGAAAGCCTGATAACCGAAAGTCAGGCTCCCCCCCCCCAATTCAGTTGATCATTGCTATATAAAACTTTATAAAGAGCACCATTCTGGAAAATGATCTATAAAACCATGAGTCTTTTTATTCGGTTTGCCTCCGTAGGCCTTGCTCTTGTCTTATTTGGCTGTAAAAATTTAATGGCCAGTCCCTTCCCTTTTCAGGCCACCAAAAAAGCGCTCCATAACCGGGTTGCACCCATCGCACTTTCTAAGCCACTGCTCAAACAACAACCTCCACCACCACCTCAGAAGCTGAGGCATAAAAGAACTCAGTCAAAACACCTTTATTAATCCAGTCCACACTTTGCCCATTAGCTGTGATGGTTAAAATAGGCTTACGGCTATAAAGCCAAACTCTCCCGCCTTCATATAGCTGGATAACCAATCTGCCATCCACTAGCTGCTGGGATCTGATGGCAAAAGAAGGCAAATACTTATCAGCCAGACCAATACAAAACAGTGGCCGGTCAGGATAGAACAGTACCAACTCGGCCTGTGCTGCGGGTAACGATAGATTAATCGCCTGCTCTCTTTCTACCACTGAACACAGTTCCCGTCCGGGAACAACAGCAACAAAGGATAAAGCCTCCTCTTCCAACTCAAGATCACCAGCCGCCACTAACGCATTAATCTGCTGCCCGGAATTATTCAGGTTAAACAAGCCTGCCACAGCCACATCACCCAGCGAGTTCCAGATAATCAATGTTTCACCACTATCCAGCGGACTATTAAACAGGCATCGTCTGACAGGCTTACCCTGCCGGTCACAGCGAATAACACGTCCATCCCTTAGCACTAACGGCATTAGGGGTTCTATCAGGGTTTTACCGCAAGGGTCACTGGTATAGACCGGCCCGCCACTAAGCACCCTGAGTAGCGCATGACTTCTGGCATCCTTATGATCCGACCACCACATATCCCAGTCACCCTGATAGAAGCCATCGTGGTAAAGTGCGTTATAGGCATTTTGCAGGGCGTGCTCCCGCAGGTTACCCGGCTGGCGAGGGAAAAAGTCATCACTGTTTCTGGAAAGAAGAGAAGATGGCCGCCCCCATAATTGCTCGGGAGCCATCCCCATGCAGTTAATCAGCGCGCCATTGAAATGGATATGGGCTGATGCCTCCAGCGCTTCATGCACATTGTTAGATAACTCACCGGGAAACGCCCGGTAACGGTAATGATTGGCAAGATTTCCCTGCACATCCACCTTAACGAAATCTATTCCCTGACGACTCAGGTAGCTATGCCAGCTACACCAGAAGCGGAGGGCACCCGCACTATCAGAGGGCGGCAATGCCCTTAGCTCGTCAATGGATTCCAGCGATGCTCCAATACCTTCGGGAAGCGAAGCGCGATGATCTACCCCTTCCCATTGCCCCGTCAGCGCATGCCATGCACCCAGCCAGGGGATTCCATAATCTTCCCTGAGTTGTTGCTTTAACCCTTTAAACCCTGAGGGAAATTTGTCACGGTTTTCCCGAAAAGACATTAATCGCCGGTCACACTCCTCGGACCAGCCATCATCCACCAGCATCCATTTAACAGGCACCTTCTTTTCCCTGAACTCGGCGGCCTTTGCCAATACCGCCTCTTCGCTTACATCCAGATAGCAGGCATCCCAGCTGCACCAACCCAGATAATCAAACATCCCGGGAAATAGCCTGCCCTCTTTCGGTTTGCAGGGGTAAGGCAATAGCCGACGGCCCACAGCTATAGACTGATTCATCAACTCATAGGGATCAGAACCAAAACCAAGCATAGCCACAACCCCGGACACCCGACGCAACCCTGCTTTCTGGGGTGATGCCAAAAGCACCATACCATCCGCATCGCCCCTCAGCTCTCCCTTAACACGGGCATCACAAAACGTCAGAATATGGGTAAATTGTCCTTCCTGCTTCCCTGTTAATAGAGACTGGGTACGCGCAGGCAACGCCCTCAGGTCAGGATCAAAGTGAGGGCGAGTCCACCAGCTGTTATATAAATAGTGGGCACATAAACCACTGTGCCCACCCAGCCCTTTCACTTTCAGTCTGACAGCTTCCAGAGGATAAAAGGTAGCATAGGGCCAACTGATACCCTTCTGGATACTGGCTGCCAGATGGATCACCAGATGCTTTTCTTTCCTTGTCAGGAATAGCTCTACAGCCACTTCATCACCGGATACATAACGAAGGCGGAACTCTCCATCCTTTTTACGAATACTCTCTGCATCAGGTGTAAGGGAAAGCATCCGGCCATCATCCAGCACCACCTCAACACCCAGCGCTTCCAACAGAAGCACTTTTTCGCAGAAGACAGAAAACCCCTGATCACCCAAGGCAACAGAATACATAACAGCCCCTTAAGAAGCAGCCTTAAAAAAAAGGCGCTAAAACAGCGCCTTTTTTTTAATCTTAACAATGGATACCTATCGCTCAATCCGCCAGGTTGTCCCTTCCCGACTGTCCTGCAAGATAATACCCTGATCCGCCAGCTCTTCACGAATACGATCCGCTTCGGCAAAGTCACGGGCTTTTTTCGCCGCCACCCGCCGGTCAATCATATCCTGAATCCAGGCTTCATCCACATCGCTACCAGATTGCAGGAAGGTTTCGGCCTGTCCCTGAAGAATGCCCAGAATAGCACCCAGCTTCACCAGCAACGCCGCCAGCGGCAATGCCTCCTGCTCATTAGCGCTGCGTACCCGGTTCAGTTCACGCACCAGATCAAACAGCACCGCCAACGCCACCGGCGTATTAAAGTCATCATCCATGGCTTTAAAGAAGCGCTGCTCAAATTCACTGTCTTCAGGAGCTACAACACCGGTCAGATCCAATCCTTTTAAGGCGGTATACAGTCGCTCAAGACGCACACCCGCTTCTTTCAGACTGTCTTCGGAGTAGTTCACCGGGCTGCGGTACTGACTGGAGATCAGGAAGTAGCGAACGGTTTCTTCATGATACTTATCCAGCACTTCACGAATGGTAAAGAAGTTACCCAGGCTCTTGGACATCTTAACATTGTCCACCCGGATAGGTCCGGAATGCATCCAGGTATTAACGAAGGTCTGACCATTGGCCGCCTCGCTCTGGGCAATCTCATTTTCATGGTGGGGAAACTTGAGGTCAGAACCACCGCCATGAATATCAAAGGTCTTACCCAGGCAGCATTTACCCATCACTGAGCATTCAATGTGCCAGCCAGGACGACCTTCACCCCAGGGAGAAGTCCAGGAAGGCTCTTCCGGCTTGGCTCCTTTCCAGAGGACAAAGTCCAGGGGATCTTCCTTCATCTCATCAATTTCAATCCGGGCACCCGACTCCAGCTCTTCCAGCACCTTGCCGGATAATTTACCGTAGCCTTCAAAGCGGCGAACCCGGTAATAAACATCACCATTGCCCGGTGCATAGGCAAAACCTTTTTCCACCAGATCATTGATCATGTCAATCATGCCTTCCACATAGGCCGTGGCCCGGGGTTCATCATCCGGCTCAAAATTACCCAGACGCTTGAAATCCTCCCGCATGGCGGCAATCATGCGGTCCGTCAGCTGATCAATGGGTTCATTATTCTCAATGGCCCGACGGATAATTTTGTCATCAATATCGGTGACATTGCGCACATAGGTCAGGTCATAACCTTTAGCCCGAAGATAACGAGCCACCACATCAAAAGCGGTAACGGTACGGGCATGCCCTATATGACAAAGGTCGTATACCGTCATACCACAGACGTACATGCGCACCTGGTTCTCAACCAGTGGCTTGAAGGGTTCTTTTTGTCGGGTCAGGGTATTATAAATTTGCAGCACGTGTGACTTCCTTACTATACCTTTTTAGCCCAGTTGTCTTTCAGCCCAATGGTCAGGTTAAAGACCGGTGCCCCGGCAGTGTGGTCATGGCGATCCGCCACAAAATAGCCTTCCCGCTCGAACTGGAAGTTCTGCTCAGGGTCAGCCTCTGCCAGCCCAGGCTCAATCCAGGCCTGACGAACCTCCAGGGAATGCCCGTTAACATGACTCATAAAGTCTTCATCACCCTTGTCAGGTGCCGGGTGACTAAACAGGCGGTCATACATTCTCAATTCCGCCTGCTTGCCATGACTGGCAGACACCCAGTGAATCACACCACGGGGACGAATGCCTTCCGGTGGATTCTCACCCACGGTACCCGGAACATAACTGGCCCGTATTTCAATGATTTCACCCTGATCATCCTTAACCACTTCATCAGCCTTGATCACATAGGCGCTTCGGAGACGGACGTACTCACCCAAAACCAGTCGCTTGAACTTCTTCCGGGACAAGGTGGTATCTTCGGTAAAGTCAGCCCGGTCAATATAGATTTCACGGGTGAAAGGCAGGGTTCGCTCGCCCAGCTCCGGCTTATTGGGATGAGCTGCAGCTGTCATGGACTGAACCTCATCCTCTGGCAGATTAGTAATCACCAGCTTTAACGGGTTCAGAACGGCCATAGCCCTGGCTGCATGATTATTCAGGTCATCACGAATAGCATGTTCCAACATGGCTATATCCGCAATACCATCAGAACGACTGATACCCACCATTTCACAGAACGTACGAATGGCTGCGGCGGTATAGCCCCGACGACGCAAACCGGAAACCGTTGGCATCCGCGGGTCATCCCAACTACCAACCACACCCTCGTCCACCAGTCTTTTCAGTTTACGCTTACTAGTTACGGTATAGTTCAGGTTAGTACGGGCAAACTCATATTGTTTAGGCTGATGGGGAACCGGCAGGTTCTCCAGGAACCATTCATATAATGGGCGATGATCCTGAAACTCCAGGGTACAAATGGAGTGGGTAATCCCTTCAATGGCATCTTCCTGACCGTGGGCAAAATCATAGCTTGGATAAATGCACCACTTATCGCCGGTCTGGTGATGGGACTGCTTGCGAATCCGGTACAGAATCGGGTCACGAAGATTCATATTGGCATGCTGCATATCAATTTTCGCCCTGAGGCTACAGCTGCCCTCTTCGTACTCACCGGCCCGCATTTTTTCAAATTCAGCCAGGTTGTCTTCCACCGACTGGTTACGGTAGGGGCTTTCTACACCCGGAGTGGTAAAGTCACCCCGGTTTTTCGCCATGGTTCCGGCATCCTGATGATCCACATAGGCTTTGCCTTCACGGATCAGATGCAGCGCCCATTCATAGAAGGTATCAAAGTAATCAGAGGCATACTTCACCTCACCGGACCACTTGAATCCTAACCAGCGAACATCCTCCATGATGGCATTCACATAGGCCTGTTCTTCTTTTTCAGGATTGGTGTCATCAAAGCGCAGATTACACTGTCCCTGATACTTTTCCGCCAAGCCAAAGTTCAGGCAGATGGAAGAGGCATGCCCTATATGCAGGAACCCATTAGGTTCCGGGGGGAAACGGGTATAAATAGAACTAACCCGACCTTCAGCCAGATCATTGTCTATGATCTGCTCGATAAAATTACTGGATTTTTCTGTGCTGCTCATTTTTGCTGAAGCATCTGTGAAGGGGTTGGCAGAGATTTCCGGTCATCAACCGACCAGAACCCAGGACAACCTGGCCGTAGTGTAAACGGCAGAGGGTAACACCATCCCGTTGTCAGGTAAAACACGACACCCGTAAAGAAAATGCGCGATTGTTTTTACACCGGCGTCAGAAACACCTAGAATTGCCCCTTTATCCGCCTTCGGGCACCCCACATAAATGGTAGCTTCATGGTTGTACTTCATACCAATTTTGGTGATATCAAACTGGATCTTGATGCCGAAAAGGCCCCTGAAACCGTGGCCAACTTTATTGAGTATATAAAAAGCGGCCATTTCAATGGCACAATTTTTCACCGCATCATTGATGGCTTTATGATCCAGGGCGGTGGTTTCGAACCCGGCATGGTTCAGAAGAAAACCAACAGCCCTATCAAAAACGAGGCCAATAACGGCCTGAAAAACGAGATTGGCACCATTGCCATGGCCCGTACCATGGACCCCCACTCTGCCACTGCCCAATTCTTTATTAACGTCGCCAATAACAGCTTCCTGGATCACACTTCCGAGACTCCCGATGGCTGGGGCTATGCCGTATTTGGCAAGGTCACTGAAGGCATGGACGTGGTCAATAAAATCAAGGGAGCCAAAACCACCTTCCGTGCAGGCCATCAGGATGTGCCTGTGGAAGATGTCATCATCGAGTCTGCGGAAGTGGCTTGATGGAAGCATTGCTGATATCAGACCTCCATCTGACACCAGCGCGCCCGGCTATTGCCCGGGCGTTTCTGTCTTTTATGGAGGAAACCGCCCCGAAAGCCGGACAGCTTTTCATCCTGGGTGATTTCTTCGAGTACTGGGTGGGAGACGATGCCATGGAACCCTTCCACGAAGACATCGCCTTAGCACTGAAACACTACACTGATGCCGGCCATAAACTGTATATCATGCCCGGTAACAGGGATTTTGCCCTGGGCCGGCAGTTTTTAAAAAAATCCGGGGCCCAATGGCTAAAAGACCCTTCATTAGTGAGCATTAATGGTGAGAAGGTGTTATTAATGCACGGCGACTCACTATGTACTGAAGATAAACAATACCTGCTTTATCGAAAGATCATTCGCAATCCGCTGGTAATGGGACTGCTTCGGCTCACCCCATTAAGCTACCGGAAAAAGCTGGGACGGAAAATCCGGGAAAACAGCCTCAAGTCAAAAGTCCATAAAACCCGGGAGATTATGGATGTTACACCGGCAGAGGTGTCCCGCGTTATCGAAAAATTCCGGGTCAAAACCTTGATACATGGCCACACTCATCGGCCAGCCATTCATGATGTGCCATTAGCCAACCTGACAACAGCCAAACGTTATGTATTGGGCGATTGGGAAACCCATGGTTGGATGATTAGCACAGAAGACAATCAGCTTTTGCTGGAAAGTTTTAAAATTCCAGCATCCACCAGGTGATAGAATACTTAATACAGGCAATGTGAAAAACGGGCTAACCCGGCGCCCCGTTAGAAAACCCCTGTTTGATGGTTCTGCGAAGGGCGCGCTTTAAGGGCAAATCAGTTACTGAAATCCAAGACTATCGTTTTAAAACTATGCACTCACCGGAACACCGCTGTGAAAACGGAACTCCGGGTCTGGAGACTCAATAGCCTCCTTCTCAACCGCCGCAATAACAGCAACCCGCTCATCAATGGGTTCATCACTAACTCTTTTAGCCAATGTCAGGTAATCCTTAAAATGGCGACTCTCTGACTTAAGAAGCGAGCCATAAAATTTTTGCAGCTCTGCATCCAGATAAGGAGCCAGGGCATGAAAGCGCTCGCAGGAGCGTGCCTCAATAAATGCCCCAATAATCAGGGTATCCACCAGTCGGGCAGGTTCATGGGTTCTGGCGGTCTGACGCAACCGGGAGGCATAGCGGGAAGCGCTGACAGGGCGGTAGAGAACTCCCCTTTTGGTCATCAGCGCCAACACCTGCTCAAAATGACGCAGCTCTTCCCGGGCCAGCCTTGACATTTTGTTCAGCAAATCACTGTTATCGATATAACGAAACATTAAATTTAGTGCTGTTGCGGCTGCTTTTTTCTCACAGTTGGCATGATCTATCAGCAGAATTTCGGGATGTTCCAGGGCACTACCCAGCCATGCCTGCGGTGTCCGGCAGGGTAAAAAATCCAGTAATTCTTTCGGCAGATCAGCCATTTCAGAATTTCTCACGGTGGAGAACTCAACACAAACTTCCTTCATTAACAACATTCTCTTTGGAAGGATTTAGAAACTGTTCGAAAAACAGTCTCTTCCGGATTGTCCATAAGCATAAGAAAACTCAAAGCAGGCCAAAAACTTGACCCATATCAAATAGCACTTTTGTTACATGTTGCATCATTATTTTACACCTTCACTACATATAACAACAGAAGGCATAAATATGTGGAAATTTACTGATATCTTGGTGGTTCTTGATACCCGAAAAGAACAGCAAATGTCTGTCAATCGTGCCTTACAGGTAGCACAGACCACCGGTGCACAGCTGCATGTATTAGCGCCCAACCCTAATGCCACCACTGAATCCTGGGAAAAACTGAAAGCCATTACTGCCCCTCTCAAACAAGCAGGCCTGACCGTTAACCTTCATGAAACCTGGCATAGAAGTATCAATGAAACCATTATTCATGTCAGACAGATGGAAGGCTGTCAGCTGGTCATAAAAGACGCAAAGCCCGAAGGCATGCTAGCACAAACCTTTGGAACGCCAAAAGACTGGAGTCTTCTACGTCAGTGCGAAGTCCCGGTGTTATTGGTCAAACATGACCATTCCTGGGAACAGGCTGCCATGATTGCTGCAGTCAACGCTGACCAGGATGACTACCAGCATATCCAGCTCAACCAGGCCATCCTCGATTATGCGGGCTGCTTTGCCCGTCAGTTTTCTTCAGAACTGCACCTGGCTTCTGCTTATCCAACCGTTCGATTACCCTTCCAGGACAAAGGCAATGGCATCACAGCTGACCAAAGCTATAAGGCAACCTGTCTTCACTATGCCAGGGACTACCCGATCCTGGAACATCACATTCATGTTGAGCCCGGTTCAGCGGAAGCCTTGATCCCCCATCTCGTAAAAACCCAAAAGGCCCGGCTATTGATTATGGGAACCCACGCCCGGACCGGTATCAGCGCACTGGCAATTGGCAATACTGCCGAGCAGCTGATATCAGAGGTGGATACCGATATGCTTATTCTTCAGCCAAGAGACCATATGCCACCACTGGAAGAGGAACTGGGGAGATAATAGTGAGCAAGCCGTGACTTGACTGAGTGAGCGCAAGGCACGATCCAGGAGCTGGCGCTTAACGGATAGAGCGTTTGATGCTTTATCCGTGGATCTTTAGTTACAGGGTGCCACTCTATTTTCCCCTTACCTTATTTCCACAAGACCTCCACATCTCCCGTTTTAATTCAAAACCTACTAGGGGCTGTTGACGTTTGATCAACAATTTTGACTTCGGATATCCCTTCTCTGTCCTTCTCTGTGATTGATCATTAAATAAAAAGGTCGTCAAACTTGCACTATCGCCATCACCGTCTAAATTTCTTTCAATTACACCATCTCTTAGAACCACTTATCTATTAATGTGGTTTTGAATATCTGCACAGAGTAAAAACAGGAATGAGTGAATAAAAAGTCAGTTTTACAAAGTAAGCCAAATGACTATTTCACGATAGAACTGACCTTTTCCATTATCTGCGGATTTAAAGTCATGCTATGAGTGGCACGAACTGCAATCCCGCCAATTGATACTGGCGATACAGGCAAAGCACACCACAGGATTATCCCTGTTGATTTTTATAAGAATTCAGGGAAAACAAAGGATATTCCAAAGGCAATGAATGATGAAGTGATAACCCCGGCAGACTATCCTGCCTGGGAGGAAGAAGAGCAATCCAGTCATACAGATGAACGGGGCCTCCATTTTTGTCCCCTGCTCGACAGCCTGGTAGCCATCTGTAAACATTTCCGGATAGCAACAACCCGGAGCAAGCTCTCTGCCGGGCTTCCCCTGGAAGAGGGCAGGATGACCCCTGCCCTCTTCCTGAAAGCAGCCGGTCGGGCTGGCCTCTCTGCACGAATACTGAAAACCCCTCTGGAAGACCTGAGTCCCTTAGTGCTACCTGTCGTTCTTATTCTGAAAGATAACAAGGCCTGTATTATCACATCCATTGACAAGGTAAAAGGCCAGGCCCGCATCATATCGCCTGAGGCAGGAGACGGCTCAGAAGATGTCAATTGGGACGACCTTGCCGACCATTATTCAGGAAAGGCCATCTATATAAAGAAAAAACATCTTTATGATGAGCGCAGTGAAGAAACACTAAATCTTGGCTCCAGGCACTGGTTCTGGGGAACCCTGCTCCGCTCCTCCCTCATCTATCGGGACGTCCTGATTGCTTCATTTGCCATCAATTTATTTATCATTATTTCACCCCTGTTTGTCATGAATGTCTATGACAGGGTAATACCCAATAATGCCATGGAAACCCTTTGGGCACTGGCAATTGGTGGAAGTATTGCCTATATCCTGGATTTCCTGCTGAAAACTGTCCGCTGTCACTTTATTGATTTGGCAGGTAAAAAATCGGATATCCTGTTATCTGCCCGGCTGTTTGAGCAATCCATGGGCATTGAAATGGCACACCGCCCGGTGTCAGTGGGTTCCTTTGCCAAACACCTCCAGGAATTTGACCATATCAGGGAGTTTATTACCTCATCGACCGTGAGTACATTGGTAGACCTTCCTTTCAGCCTGCTCATTCTTGTGGTTATTGCCTGGCTTACAGGGCCTGTTGCCTGGATAATCGTCGGAGCCATGGCTATTTTAATTCTTTACAGCCTGGCCATACAGCCCGGCCTGAAAGAAGCCATCGAAAACACCCAGCAGGCTGGTGCTCAAAAACATGCCACACTGGTGGAAATGCTAATAGGCATTGAAGCAGTGAAAGCCCAAAGCGCTGAAGGCGAACAACAAGCCAAATGGGAAAGGCTCTGTGGTCATATTGCGCAGTGGGAAATCCGGTCAAGACGACTGACCAACACCGCCGCCAATCTTTCCGGCTTCCTGATCCAGTTTACGACAATTGCCGTAGTGGTCTATGGAGCCTACAGAATTGCAGACCAGCAACTCTCCATGGGTGGGTTGATTGCAACCGTTCTGTTAGCAGGTCGATGCCTTGCCCCCATTGCCCAGCTCTCCAGTCTGGCCACCCGCTTCTATCAGGCAAAATCTGCTTTCAAAGCCCTTGAGCATGTGGTCAGGCTACCGCAGGAACGGTTAAGTCATGATAGCACCATTACAACCCCGAACTGCACAAACAATATTGCCATAAGCAGTGTTAACTTTACCTACCCCAACCAGCCGGCCCAGGCGCTCAACAGCATTTCCCTTGAAATCAGGGCAGGGGAAAAAGTAGCCATTATTGGTAAGATGGGTTCAGGAAAAAGCACCTTGATCAAACTGCTGATGCGCTTTTACAGACCTGATTCTGGCCACCTCCGCATTGATGGCATTGATATCCAGCAAATCTCCCCTCACGAATTACGACAAGGAATAGGCTACCTGCCTCAAGACCCGGCACTTTTCTTTGGTTCCGTAAGAGACAATATTGCTTTTGGCCGAGGCTATATCGAAGACGCTGAAATTTTGTCTGCCGCCCGGATTGCAGGGGTTACAGAGTTC
Source organism: Endozoicomonas sp. Mp262 (assembly GCF_025643335.1). Taxonomy (NCBI): domain Bacteria; kingdom Pseudomonadati; phylum Pseudomonadota; class Gammaproteobacteria; order Oceanospirillales; family Endozoicomonadaceae; genus Endozoicomonas; species Endozoicomonas sp. Mp262. The sequence goes on from NZ_CP092489.1 coordinate 4,203,582, forward strand.
ACTGACCTCCACCCCATGGGACTGCAAATGCATGTGGCTGAAAGGGGAGCCAACCTTTCTGGAGGACAGCAACAGGCCATTGCCATTGCCAGAACCCTGGTCACTCACCCCAACCTGCTGTTACTGGATGAGCCCTGCAGCTCCATGGACACCTTGACAGAACAAGCTGTCCGGCAGCGCCTTATGGCCATTGGCAAAGATAAAACCGTCATTATGACAACCCACCGTTACTCCATGTTGGAAATGGTTGACAGACTCATTGTCCTGGAAGGTGGGCAGATCATTGCTGACGGCCCCAAAGAGCAAGTATTGAGTTAAGGAGATATACCCTTGAATTTCTTCAGCACAATACGCAACCCGTTTTACAAACTAAAAAACTATTTCGAAAAAAGAGCGTTATCGAAAAAAACGCTGAATTATATGCCTGATACCAGTGCTGCCATCCTTATGCAGACTCCCACTGGAGGCAGGGCACTTATTTATCTCTCAGTACTGACAATCGTTGCTTTTATTATCTGGGCTTACTTTGCCAGGATCGATGTCAGAATCCAGGGTTCCGGAAAAGTCATTCCCGTCTCCCGGGTTCAACTGATCCAGAACCTGGAGGGCGGTATTATCTCTGATATTCTGGTCACAGAGGGCGATCAGGTTAATAAATCCCAGCCATTAATGAAACTGGATAATACCTTATTCCAGTCCAGCTACAAGGAGCATGAAGCAGAACACAGAAGCCTGGTAGCTGCCAGTCAACGCCTTACCGCCGAGATCAACAACATTCCTCTGGTCTTTTCCCACGAGCCCCCAATTCCTCCTGAAGACCAGCAAAAAGAACAGGCGCTGTTTGAAAACCGTCAGGCATCCCTGAAAGCAGAACAGGCCATTGCCCATGAACAGGTCAACCAGGCACGGCAACAGCTGAAAGAACTGCAGTCAAAGGAAACCTATTTATCCCATAATCTAAGCCTTGCCAGCAAAGAGCTTGAGCTAACCCGTCCCCTGCGTCAGGAAGGCGCTGTCTCTGAAGTTGACCTCCTCAGGCTGGAGCAAGGCGTCAGCCACCTGCGAGGAGACCTGGAAGCCACCAGGCTGGCCATCCCCCGCCTTCAATCCTCCATAGAGGAAGCCGAAAAACGCGAGCAGGACGTTACCCTGAAGTTTCAGCAAAAGGCCATCAGTGATCACAAAGCCGTACTATTAAGAATTGCCCAGATTAATGAAATCATGACGGCTCACCGTGACCGGGTCAATCGAACAACTGTCCGCTCGCCGGTCAAGGGCACCGTAAAAAAAGTGCACTTTAATACACTGGGTGGCGTTGCCCCACCGGGAAGGGAGCTGATGGAAATTGTTCCGTATCAGGATCAGCTGCTGATTGAAGCCAGGATCCAGCCCAAGGACATCGCTTTTCTAAGACCGGGCCTTCCCGCCGTTGTTAAGATATCCGCCTATGATTTCGCCATCTATGGAAGTCTGAAGGGGGTTGTAGAGCATATCAGTGCCGATACAATCCAGGAGGAGGGTATAAAAGGAGCACAAAGCTATTACCTGGTACGTATCAGGACAGAAAAAAATCACTTGGGAAACCAGGATAAGCCGATCATACCTGGTATGGTTACGACCGTTGATATTATCACCAACAAACGATCAATACTGGCCTCTATCTGCAAGCCTGTACTAAAAGGTAAGGAGCAAGCTTTACGGGAAAGATAAATTAACTCTCTCATCAAAAAAGATTGGGCTGGTATTGGAAAAAAACAACCAGAAAATTATCCTTTCTTTTTTACATTAGTAATTTTTCAACTATATAAATCTTTTGGGCTAATATAGTTATCACTCGAAGCTTGTGAAAAGCTGAACGAAAATACTAAATACTAAAGAAACGGTTAAATTAGAAATAGCAGTGTTTTTATTTAGCTAACAACCGATCAAGTAGTTGGCAAAATTAAAAATCAACCCTTAGTGCAATAGCTAACAATATGCCCGGTTGATTTGATCACCCTATGACGTTAAGAGGTATTGAACATGGCGACCTTAGCCGAAATTCTTCAGCAATCACCAGCAGAGACTAACTTAAAGCAGTTTTTCAGTGTCGATAATACCGGCAATCAAGTTTTTACTAAAGGGGGAGCTCTAACAGCTGCTGCACAGGCTGAGGTGGTAACTAGTTTAGCCGCTAAAGCCGATGGTAACCCTGCTTCTTCTGTATTTGAGAATCTCCATAAAAAAGCAGTTGAAGCATGTAAAATAGGTGATCCTGAAATCTCTTTTACAAAGGAATCATTGACTGCAAAGTCAAAGGTAGTAGCAGATGAGGACAGCGATGGTAATGACACCCTTTACACCGTTATTACACATAAAGACACACCAGATAAACCTATAGCAGCAGTTCTTCTAACTAAGCAGGGAGGCCAGTCCCTGTTAGTCTTTGGTGTCACAAATAAGGAATATCCTGGCAAATTAGCTGAAGTCGCCGCTACTGAAGCTGGTAAACCTCGTGTGGAGGTATTGAATGAGTGCATCATCGACGTTGCATCAGATCCACAAGGACTGCAACTTCTTAAGAAAATGGAGGAATCGGGTAATCTAAAAGCTTCTTTAGATATCCCCCCTCCTGAAAAAGGCGAAGATACTACTGCTCCCGGGAAGCCTGGAAAAGTCGAAGATACTGCTGCTCCCGGGAAACCTGGCAAAGTCGAAGATACTGCTGCTCCCGGGAAACCTGGAAAAGTCGAAGATACTGCTGCTCCCGGGAAACCTGGAAAAGTCGAAGATACTGCTGCTCCCGGGAAACCTGGAAAAGTCGAAGAAACTGCTGCTCCCGGGAAGCCTGGCAAAGTCGAAGAAACTGCTGCTCCCGGGAAACCTGGCAAAGTCGAAGAAACTGCTGCTCCCGGGAAACCTGGCAAAGTCGAAGAAACTGCTGCTCCCGGGAAACCTGGCAAAGTCGAAGAAACTGCTGCTCCCGGGAAACCTGGCAAAGTCGAAGAAACTGCTGCTCCCAGCAGGCCAGATAGTGAGGTAAGCTATAAAGAAAAATTAGAAAAACTAACAAAAAAATATGAAACGGAAAACAAGCTTAACCCGAAAGCTGCAAAAGCGGCAGCTGAAGCAGACCTTGAAGGAGAAAAGGAATCACCCCAGCCTGAACCTCCCAAACCACCTAAAATCTCCGTAGAGATAAAAAAACCACTGCATCTGGAAGACGATAACGATACTGTTCAATGGCTTAATAAAGCCTTATCAGATAAATCATCAGATGCTTCTGGCGATTTAGCAATCACATTATTAACGCCTGAAACCACGCTCAAAGATGCTCAAGGGATCTGTAAGTGGTTAAGTGATAGAGGGCGTTTAAAATTATTCGAAAATGTAGATGAACCAGAAGCCACTAAGCAACTATTGAAAGACTTAGATTCTGTAAAAGCAAACCTTCAAAAAGCACCAGAGGCAACAAAAACTTTAGTGCAATGCTTTGGTCCCGAAGAGTTATTAAAAGACTACAACGACCAGGGAACACTCACGGAATCTGAAACCCTGACAGTCAAAGTACTACAAATGGGAACAGACCAGCTTGGAAAATTTACTCCTGCCCAAGTGCAAGAAAGTCTGGAGTTAACCAAAAAGCTTGTTAGCGAACTCCATAGTGAAGAGGGCGTACTTCAACAGGCAATGACACTTCAGTACAAGGCTCCGCAGCAGGTTACATTATCGAATTTGCTTCAAGACCTAGGAACCAAGCATCATACCCCCGATGCATTAGCCATCAAAAACCTGATATCCCAGCCTCCTAAGGATAGCTCTACATTAAGAGCAAAGTCTGGAACAAAATCTTTGCTAGAGGCTAATAAAGAGGAATCATGGATGGAAGTTAAGTTCCCCCAGGATTCCTATGTACATATCAACGTTAAATTTATACATTTGGTTATGGAGCCAGCAAAAGCAATCACAGAGGGTCAGGCCACTGTACACACAACCAAACTCTCCTCTGAACAGGCAGGTGCATTACAAAGCTTACTAGGTGCACTTAAACAGCAAGCTGGACAAAGTGAATTAAAAGATACGAAATGCGTTTCATCAATGAAAGTGGCAGCAGCTGTTGATATGAAGCCCGGTAAAAATATTTTCTTTACAGAAGATACAACAAAAGCACCTGATGTCGCGCTCCATTTAAAAGTCGAAAACCCCAAGGCCACTTCTGTCATGATGAAGGGCAAGACCCAAACGGATCTGGATCCGCAGGATCCGGGCAAAACACAAGAGAACGCCTTCCATGCCCTCATGGCTAAAACCCAAGAGGGAGAAACCACAGCCATTATACAGGGCGGCGCAAAGTCTCCTGTTCCTGTTGACCTTATGGATTATGGTTATAACCCAATACCCCATGCCACAAGTAACACGGCTTCTGAAGTCTTTGCAGTAGGTACGGTAGCAACAGCCTAATGACATTGTAACAACACGGGAAAACCATTGGTTTTCCCGTGCCTACCTCTCCTTTTCCATAAAAGTGTAATTCCCATGAACAAAAAAGAGCTGGTTGAGCAGATTGCCGAGTTATCCGGCCTTTCGCGCAACAAGGCAGAACTGGTGGTCAACGCCTTTGTCAATAATACCCAAAACACCCTCGCCAGAGGTAATACCCTGCAGCTTATCGGCTTTGGCACTTTTTCCGTAGCCGACCGGGCTGCCAGAAAAGGGCGAAATCCACAAACAGGACAGGAAATCCATATTCCAGCCTGTAAGCTACCTCAATTCAAGGCGGGGAATAAGCTAAAAGATGCTGTTCGATAGGCAGACCAGGTAAGGATTACAGCGTTTTCAGGGAATTGTTGATGATGAGCGATGGGCAACTCTATTCTCTATTCCCTGTTACCCCATTGCCCTCATTACATTAAGAATGGCTCGCTTCTTCTTCAGGTTCATACGATTCAGTTCCCTGATGATTTCCCCATCCACTTCAGCGTCACACACAGTATCCACGGGTGTAGACAGGTATTGATTACCACGGCCGGTGGCAAGCCATTCAAAGGATACTTCCAGCAATTCTGCCATTTTCCTGAGATTGGCAAGGCTTGGACTACTCATTTCAGTTTCCCATTGTGCCAGCGCACTGCGGGAAACACCGATCAAATCTGCAAGAGCCTGCTGCGACAGTTTTTTTTCCTTGCGCGCCCGAAGTATTCTTGTGGTAAGGTTCATTTGCCCTTCTCAGCCCAAGCACCCCTGATGATTCTATCTATCGACGGAGTTAATCAAATCATAAGTCAATTTTCATTTCTCCTGCCCCTTTCTATTTGCTTTTTAACAGTGCTATCTTCTTAGTAATACCCTGTTAAGGTACTTGTTTCCATTGCTGTTTATAAAATGGCAAAAAAAGCTCTTGCAGAAGATATTTGGATTAATCATAAAGGCACTAAGAAACAGAGATTTATCAGAGGGCATTGCCATTATAAAAACTTCATACCTCTGTAGACAGCTAGCCATTAATAATGAATCAGGTTTACCAGGATGACAGCCTGGCTACCGTAAAAACAGTACTTTTCAAAAAGTATCAGCTCTATAAATAGGTCGCTCTATGACTCATATTTCGGGTATTTATCTGCTGTTCATGGCTCTAGTCATCCTGTTTTTAGGGCGATTTGTTACTTCTTACGTACCCTGGCTTAAACGCTGGCATATTCCCTCACCCGTGACAGGGGGGTTATTATGCAGTCTGTTGATCACCCTGGTTTCTTATTTCACTGCAACCCGCTTTAGCTTCGACCTTTATTTAAGGGATATTCTGTTACTCTGCTTTTTCAGTACCATTGGTCTTTCCGCCAGGATAAGGCTGCTCATTAGCGGTGGCAAAACCCTCACAACCCTGATGGTTATCGCTGTCCTGTTTCTAATTGTGCAGAATACCGCCGGCGTTGCCACTGCCCTGGCCCTTGGCAGTGACCCGATCCATGGCCTGCTGGCAGGAACCATCACCTTTGCAGGAGGTCATGGTACAGCCATCACCTGGGGTACGTTTCTTGAGGGAAAAGGCTATGAAGGCGCCATGGAGTTTGGCCTGATTGCAGCAACCCTCGGCCTGATCCTTGGTGGTCTGGTTGGTGGCCCGGTGGCTAGAAGGCTCATTCACCATTATCAACTCAGAGGGGATTCCCAAAAGAAGGTCACCACCCCCACCATTGAGCAAGAAAATCAGCCCGTCACTCTCAATGGCCGCCACTTACTATCCGCTATTTTTTGCATTTGCACCTGCATTATTGTTGGCCTTGCCATCCAGGACCAGTTAAAAGCGCTGGGGGTTGTTCTCCCGGACTTTGTCCCTGTCCTGTTTACCGGTATTTTAATCACCAACCTCTGTGATAGCTTCAAACTATCCATGAAGCAACCTGAACTCAATATGCTGGGTGATATCAGCCTGCAATTATTTATTGCCATGAGCCTGATGACCTTGAAGCTACACTATCTGGCCAGTGTTGCCGGTGTACTTATTGCAATCACTGTAGTTCAAGTCATTGTAATCATTCTCTTTGCCTGGTTTGTGGTTTTTCAGGCGGCTGGACGAAACTACGATAGCAGTATCATCACTGCCGGATTTATTGGTATGGGCTTGGGAGCTACCCCGGTTGGCATGGCGAATATGAATACACTGGCACACCGCTATGGCCCCTCCCCCAAAGCCTTTCTTGTGGTTCCGCTTATTGGTTCATTTTTTATTGATATAGCCAATGCACTGATTCTCAAGGGCTTTTTACTGCTACCTGTTTTCACCGCTGGCGGCTGAATATAAACAGTGAGGCAATGGTGAAATTAAACATCATCCCAGCGGCTACCCCGGCTACCAGTGCCAGCGGCTTATATTGGTAAAAAAAAGGGATGTAGGTTGTTAACAGATAATAGGTACCCCAATTGGGAACAAAACTGATAGTACACATACCCAGGTATTTCCCCCACTGAGGCACCTTTCTTGCCCTGGTGGCATCTGCGAAGGTAAAGACCCGGTTCCAAAACCAGTTCCAGGTGGCCGCCCCCCAATAGGAAGCTCCCCGGGCCAACAGGTGAGGCACACCAATCGCTGAGGCCAGCAGGGTATAAATGGCCATATCAATAACAAAACCACTGGCTCCCACCAACCCAAACTTAACGAACCGCTGGGCCAGTGACCACACCCCTGGCCATCGCTGCATAACATCAACAAGCCAACCCGGTTTCTGGCCATTAACCCCATTGGCTGGTGACTTATGCAAGGATCGGTTTGGCGGTAAATCGAAAGGCACCCGTAGCACTCCTGAAAAAAACGCCAAACCAGAGGTTAGCAGGGTTAGGGTTCTTCAACCATAGGCGTATCAGGTTGACAGGTGTAAAAATCAAAGGTATTGACTGTCACACCATCCATCTTACCTTTCTGCTGCTCAATATAGTGACACACCAGACCCCGTTTTCGATAAATGCCATTGACAGGGCGCTCCTCATTGTCGCGAATCAATATTCCCCGGCTGCTGTCACCGGCATCACCAAACCAGTAACTGAACTGTGAGTTTCTTCCTGATAATACCTGTACCGGCAATGGTTTGGCATACCAGGCAATGCGGCTGGCCCTGGACCAGTTTTCCAGCAGCAGTACCGGAGCTTGATCATTAACGGTATCCACGGTTACCAATAACTCTTTGGCCCGGTTTGCCGCCTGATCCCAGCCAACCAGATCCTTAACCGCAGCTTTCATAAAGGGAAACACCGATAAAGGCTGAATGGCTAAAAAACCAAAAATAAAAAGGATCAGTCCCATGGATAACAGGCTGGAAACCAGGGCCAGAATCTTCACCCATAATTTACCCCAGGCCTGACATAACCAATGCGCCGTAAGCGGTGTCAACAACGTCCAACCCAGAGCAGGCCAGTTAGGCAATAGTTCACCGTTGCCGGCAGACCAGCTGGTTACCAGTAAAAAAGGCCAGGCACTCCAGATCACCAGCCAGTCTGCGGTTTTTCCCCGGCGAAGGGCAAAAAGAGTGGCAACAATTCCAGCAACATAAGCCAGAATTGAATAACAGAGCATCTGCACAGCCTGCATGGCCAATGCATCTTTTAATTCCCAGGTACTGCCTGAAGCATGATCCAGCTGATAAGTAAAAGAGGCCCAGTCATGCTGACTGTTCCAGATCAACACCGGCGAAATCAACGCCAGGGCAATCATAGCCGCCAGCCAGGGAGCAGGCTGTCGAAGCCACTTCACCCCCTGCTGCTGACAAAGGAATATCACCAGGCCAAAGGGTAAAAAAACAGCGGTATATTTACTGAGCCCCGCCAGGCCATAGACAACTCCCAATAACAACCAGTCCTTCAGCCGGTTATATTGATTAATTGACAGTGTTAACTCAACAGCCAGCAATGCCAGAACGATCAGGGGCGCATCAGGTACCAGTCCCCAGCCCATCAACTGTAAAATTGGCGCCGTGTTAAGCAGAAAGACAGCCACTGCCGCTTGATGGCTATTACCACCAGGGAACAGTCTATTGGTTATACGAAAGACCAAAAAACTGGCAATGGCATAAAGGACAGCGGGCACTAATCGGACAGAAAACTCGCTGTAGCCCAGTGGCGCAACCACCATTTGTAGCCAGGCCACCATGGGGGGATGATCAAAATAACTTAAATCCGGATGCAGGGCATACAACGCATAATGGGCTTCATCCACTCCCAGGGGAACCAGCGGCGCAATCACCAGGTGAATCAGAAAAACCAGGGCAATCATTGACCAGGCCAGCAGCCCGGACCTTCTTAGATCCATTGAGAACTCCCTATAATAAAAAAAACCACGGTTATACTACCGTGGTTTTTACAAAAGAATCAGGATTCAATAATACGCTAGAGCGCCAGAAATAAGCCTGCAATAGTGGCACTCATTAGATTGGAAAGGGTGCCCGCAGCCACGGCCTTCATTCCCATCCTGGCAATATCAGCCCGGCGGTTTGGTGCCATCACAGCCAGCCCCCCTAACAAAATAGCCACTGACGACAGGTTGGCAAAACCACATAAGGCAAATGTAATAATCGCCTGCGTGTGCTCGGACAACACCTGCACACCCGCTGTTACTGCTTTTTCCGGGTCGACATAATTGACAAAATCCATAAACGCCACAAACTCATTAAGAATCAGTTTCTGACCAATAAAGCTGCCTGCGGTCATAGCCTCACTCCATGGCACACCAATCAAAAATGCCAGTGGGCTGAAGACAACGCCGAGTATGGCTTCCAGGGTTATGTCAGGCTGACCGAACCAGCCGCCCAGCCAACCGATAATACCGTTCAACATGGCAATCAGGGCAATAAAGGCCAACAGCATGGCACCCACATTGGCTGCCAGCTTTAGTCCGGCAGAAGCACCACCGGCAGCCGCATCAATCACATTGGCTGGCTTTTCATCACCTTCATCCTGTATATCGCTGTCATCAGGCGTTTCAGTTTCAGGCTTGATGATTTTTGCCATCAACAGGCCACCCGGTGCAGCCATAAAGCTGGCAGCAATCAGGTATTTCAGTTCAACTCCCATAGCGGCATAGCCTGCCAGAACAGAGCCAGCAACAGAAGCCAGTCCCCCCACCATTACAGCAAAAAGTTCAGATTGCGTCATTCGGCTGATATAGGGACGTACCACTAAAGGGGCTTCGGTTTGACCCACAAAAATATTAGCGGTTGCTGACAGGGATTCCGTACGACTGGTGCCTAGCAGTTTTTGCAATCCACCCCCCAAAATTGCAACCACTTTCTGCATAATGCCAAGATAATAAAGAACCGCTACCAGCGATGAAAAGAAAATAATTATTGGCAGCACATTAATTGCAAAGATAAACCCAACCTTGAAATGACCCAGGTCACCAAAAAGAAAGCCTATCCCCTCATTGGCATAATTAATAACATTGCTGACTGCATTAGATACATTACCCAATAATTCACGCCCTACTGGCACATAAAGAATAAATGCCCCCAGGCAGGCCTGTATCGCAAAAGCCCCTCCTACAGTCCTTAATCGAATGGCTTTACGGTTATCAGATAATAATACGGCTATAGCAAGCAGGGCCGTTACCCCCACGAGGCTCATCAGAATTTGCATGAGAAATAGCTACCTAAAGGATGATCTGCCACGCATTATACGTATACAAACGAAGATAAACAGAAAGTAGTTTCCGAACAGCACCTTTCTGTAACAATTTGTGACCCTGGTCATGCCAACTTTGACGCATACCCCATAGAAAAATCCGGACAGTAACTACCCGGACTCATTTTAAATAACACCAAGCATTCAGAATCATGCTTAATTGTTATCTCAGATTTTTACCAAACCGCTCTGTGTATAGTTCAGTTTTAATGTAAACGCCAAAATTAATGGTTTAGGGGCTGTTGAAGCGGGGGAATGGGGAACAGTATGAAGTCCCACTGAATAGTTTCCGCTACCTGCTCCCCAAAAAACAGGTCTTTTAATTTTGATCCTGGTTATTGGTGTACAGCTGATAAATACTGGAAAAATCCTGCTTAAACCCTGAGCTTTGTGCATGCAGTCGATAGAGATTTTCCGCCAGTGCCGACATCGGCACAGCGGTTTTACTATTGGCGGCAGTACCAAGTGCCAGCCCGAGATCCTTGGCCATCAACCCCACCATAAATCCTCCCTGATAGTTATTGCTGGCAGGCACCTTCTCCATGACTCCCGGCACAGGATTATATTTATCCAATACCCAGTTCCCCCCTGAACTGCTTTTCATAATATCTGACAGCACGGCGGGATCCAGGCCATTATCGATTCCCAGTTTCAAGGCTTCAGAAGTGCCCGTCATTAAAACTGCCAACAGCATATTGTTACAGATTTTAGCCAGCTGACCGGCACCGGGACCACCGGCATGAAAAACCGCCGAGCCCATAATCTCCAGATAGGATCGCGCCCTTGCCAGTGCCTCACCAGAACCACCCACCATAAAGGTTAAGGTTCCAGCGGCAGCCCCGGCAGTTCCACCGGATACCGGGGCATCAATCATATCAATCTTCTTTTCTGTCGCTGCCGCCGCAATTTTTTTGGCCACATCAGCTTCAATAGTGCTGCACTCAATCACCAAAGTACCTGCGGGAAGCACACTTAACAGGCCCTTGTCGCCCAGGTAAAGAGATGCAACCTGATGACCCGCTGGCAGCATACTAATAATGACATCAGCCCCATCAACAGCCTGCCGTACTGACTCCGCCGGGAAACCTCCCGCCTTCTGGTGTCTTATGATGGCCTCAGTCACCAAGTCATAACCGCAAACATCATAACCCGCTGCCACCAGGTTCCGAGCCATGGGTGCCCCCATATTACCCAACCCAATAAATGCAATTCTGGAGGTCATTTTCCCTATACCTTGCTAGTTATACATCCATTCTGGTTTACGTTTTTCCAGAAAAGCGGATACCCCTTCCTGCTGATTTTCCCCGGAAAACAACTTCACAAACATTTCACGCTCCAGGCCAAGGGCCGAACGAATAGGCATGTGTCTCCCCATTTGAATCAACCGTTTACAGGCTCGTAAGGCATCCGGGCTTTGCTCTGTGGTTTTTGCTGCCAGCTGTTTGGCTGAATCAAGACTCTCTCCCGTTTCTGTCAGGACATCCACCAACCCGATAGCCAATGCCTGCTCACCTCTCAGCTGCTCACCGCATAAAATCATACGCTTGGCCCACCCCTCTCCCACCAGCCAGGTAAGATTTTGTGTTCCCCCTGCACAGGGCAGTAAACCCACCGATGCTTCCGGCAATGCCAGTACCGCCTGTTTTTCTGCCACCCTCAGATCACAGGCCAGGGCAACTTCCAGACCACCGCCCATGGCATAGCCATTAATAGCCGCAACAGATAATCCGGAGAAGTCACTCAGGGCTTCAAAGGCTTCACCAAAGGCATCCGCCATAGCCCTGGCCTCCTGCTCCGAAACCTTATCGAAGCGGTTAAGATCTGCCCCGGCACTGAAAAATTTATGGGATGCAGAATGAATAACCAGTGCCGTTACCTGGCTGTTATTATTCAGCTCAATAACCGTATCCTTCAGGGCTTTCAGGTTCTCCAGAGTCCAGGTGTTGGCCGGTGGATTATCCAGAGTGATGATGGCGGTATGTTCAATAATTGTTATATGTAATGTGTCGGACATTATCCCAGCTCCGTAACATGCTCTGACAATAACCTTCTGGCAATAATCAGTCGCATAATTTCATTGGTACCTTCCAGGATCTGGTGAACCCGGGTATCCCTGACATAGCGCTCCAGCGGATATTCCCTGATATAGCCATTGCCACCATGAATCTGCAGGGCCTCATTGCAGACATTGAAACCCACATCCGTAGCCAAGCGCTTTGCCATGGCACAATAGGCCGTTGCTTCCGGATGCTGCCCATCCAGTTTGAAAGCAGCCAGCCGAACCAGTTGTCGGGCAGCCACCAGTTCCGTATTCATATCTGCCAGCTTGAACTGAAGCGCCTGAAATTCTGATAATGAACGGCCAAACTGTCGCCGATCCAGCATATATTGGCGGGCAGTATTTAAGGCTTTTTGCGCGGTACCCAGGGAACAGCTGGCAATGTTTATCCGGCCTCCATCCAGACCTTTCATGGCAAGCCGAAAGCCTTCTCCCTCAGCTCCCAGCCGATTGCTATGGGGAATACAGACATTATCAAAAGACACTAGACGTGTAGGCTGGCAATTCCAGCCCATTTTCTCTTCTTTACGTCCGTAACTGATTCCCGGAAGGTCTGCCGGTACGGCAAAGGCAGAAATTCCTTTTGCCCCTTGCTCCCCTGTTCTTGCCATGACCACCAGCAAATCGGTACTACCTGCCCCGGAGATAAACATTTTTGCGCCATTTAAAAGATAAGTATCTTTTTCCCGCCGGGCCTTCGTTTTCAGCGAAGCGGCATCACTACCAGAACCGGGTTCCGTCAGGCAATAGGAAGCCAGTTTAGTACCCGTCGCAAGATCATTTCCCCAGGCCTGTCGGCATTCATTACCGGCGAACTCACCTATCATCCAACTGACCATATTATGGATGGTTAGATAGGCTGTGGTGGCCGTACATCCCATGGCCAGCTGTTCAAAAACCAGACTAGCATCCAGTCTTGACATGCCCAACCCACCAATAGCCTCATTAGTATATAAAGAACAAAGCCCCAGCTTGCCCGCAGCCTTAATAACATCAACAGGAAAAAACGCCTCCCGATCCCAGTCAGCGGCTCCGGGTTCAAGTTCCTGATCAGCAAACTGCCGGGCCAGGTTACAGAAAGCCCGCTGTTCTTCTGTAAGGTTAAAATCCATGGCTAAATCCTTTCAACTGCAATGGCTGTTGCCTCGCCACCACCAATGCATAAAGAGGCAATTCCCCGTTGCCCTCCAGATTGCTCAAGCGCATTCAGCAGGGTTACGATAATTCGGGCGCCACTGACCCCTAAGGGGTGTCCGAGAGCACAGGCACCACCATAAATATTGACCTTGTGATGACTTAAATTCAGTTCCTGCAGTGCTAGTAACGCAACCACTGCAAAGGCTTCATTAATTTCATAAAGGTCCACCCCGGCATGATCCCAACCCACCTGGTTAAGCAATCCATTGATGGCATGAATGGGAGCCAGGGTAAATTCGGCAGGTTCACCGGCATAACTGAAGTAGCCACAAATTCGGGCAAGAGGTGTGATGCCTGCTGCCATTGCTTCATCCTCACCCATGAGTAATAAAGCGGCAGCACCATCAGAGATAGAGCTGGAATTAGCTGCCGTTACCGAGCCTTTTTTATCAAATGCCGGCTTCAATCGGGAAATTTTTTCTGGCTGCGCTTTTTCAGGCTGCTCATCGGTCTTAATCGTACTTTTTTCTGTCTTAATAGCTACGATTTCATTATCTAGCAAACCACCGGCTTTAGCCTGCTTCACCCTGGACAGGGATTCCAGTGCATAAGCATCCATGGCTTCCCGGGTGATGCCATAATGCCTGGCCACCTGTTCTGCAAACACCCCCATTAACTGACCGCTATAGGCATCTTCCAAACCGTCTGTAAACATGTGGTCTTTTATGATCCCATGCCCCAGCCTTAAACCGCTTCGAAGCTTTTCCTGCAGGTAAGGGGCATTACTCATGCTCTCCATACCGCCAGCTAACACGCAATCCGCTTCACCGGTCATTAACTGGGCACAACCCAGCATCACAGCTTTCATCCCTGAACCACAGACTTTATTAATGGTTGTGGCCGGAGTTTGTACAGGTATCCCAGCCCTTATTGCCGTCTGGCGTGCCGGAGCCTGGCCACAACCTGCCGGCAATACACAGCCCATGATAGTTTCGGAAATATCGCCCGATGACAAACCGGCTTTGGCAAGGCATCCCTTGATGGATTCTGCACCTAACTGTGGTGATGAAAGGGAGGCAAGAGAACCCAAAAATGCCCCTATAGGCGTCCTGGCAGCAGAAACAATAACAATTTTCTGACAACGAAAAGACATTACTGGCTCTTATTTTTTATCTTATTTTTTACGACCATAACAAGCAGTCGTAATTTAGGCAAACAGGTTCTGCTGACATACGACCGCAGATACTCACGAATAACAATAGGATTTCACAGACAATGAGCTAGTGCAGGTAAGCGTGAATATCGATACAGCTATTGAATAAGTTCAAACATCCTTATGCATTCCCAGCGGGGAACGAGGCACTTACCTTGTATAAATATTAATACTTAGCGGCACTCGATATGCACCGTCACTCTAAAAATATAATTTATATATGCATTTATTTTCTTAAAATCAGTAGAATATACAGCATACCTGCAGCAATGGAGTAACAGTATGACCCTACAGCCAACAGTCGACGGAACGGCATCCCCTCCTGAAGACAAATCGTTGCCCAGTGTTTTCGGAGGGGCAATGATTATAGCCGGAACCAGTATTGGCGCTGGTATGTTTTCACTGCCCGTTATATCCGCAGGTATGTGGTTCGGTTATGGCATATTACTACTCTTATTTGCCTGGTACTGTATGTACAGCTCTGGCCTGATGTTACTGGAAACCAACCTGCACTTTGCCCATGGCAGCAGTTTTGATACCCATACCCGGGAAACCCTTGGTCACTGGGCCAGAATTGTTAATGGCCTGTCTGTCACCTTTGTTCTTTATATCCTCACTTACGCTTATGTATCAGGTGGCAGCTCTATCCTGGCTTATACCCTGGCTGAAACATTAGGCGTCAACTGGCCTCAATGGCTATGCGGCTTGGTATTTGGACTCACTTTAGCAGCGGTTGTATGCATTAGTACACGCTCCGTAGACCGAATCACTACCATCATGCTGGCAGTTATGGTGATCTGCTTTGCCATGGCCATGGTTACCATGATGGATTATGTCACACCAACGGCGCTCCTTCCGGCTGATAGTATCAGCTATTGGCCCTATACCTTTATGGCACTACCTTTTATGCTGACCTCATTTGGCTATCACGGCAATGTGCCTAGTCTGGTTAAGTATTATCAAGGGAATGCCCAGGCGGTTCGTCAAACCCTGTTGTATGGCAGCCTGATCGCCCTTGCCTGTTATATTCTCTGGCTGACCACTTCTCTGGGAGTGCTGGGCCGGGGTAACCTGCCAGCTATTATTGCCGCAGGGGGTAATATGGGAGTAGTCGTTGGAGCCATAGAGGCTGCAGTTAACAACGACAGCCTACAGACGGTACTGAAAACCTTCTCCAACATAGCGGTAGCCTCCTCTTTTCTTGGCGTAACCCTGGGATTGTTTGACTATATTGCAGATACCTTCAAGTTTCAGGATACAGCTTCCGGTCGGATAAAAACGGCACTGATCACCTTTACTCCACCCATAGCCTTGGGCATTATCTTTCCCGATGGATTTATCATGGCCATTGGCTTTGCCGCCATCGCTGCCACATTATTTGCTGTGATTATTCCGGCCCTGATGGTCATTGCAGCGCGTCGTAAGCTTGGCCCTACGACCTACCGTGTACCCGGAGGCTGGCCAAGGCTTATTATTGTAATTCTTTTCGGAGTCCTGGTTATTCTTTTTCATATTCTTTCCATAATGAAACTGTTACCTCAGTTTGGCTGATTTTCAAACAACAGCCCCTAGCACATCATTTCTTATTTCCTGGCTCTGTATGGGGTCAGGGTTACCTGTTGCAGCAGATCAATATTTCAGATTAGCGACTGTGGTAGTTTACCAATGCCCGTGCCGGATGCACCATGCATAAAACAAGAAATAGTTGTCTGTTTGTGGAATATCCAGGCCTGGTTAAAGCCGGCTCAGGCAAACCGCAACAATAAACCACAAATACCGCAAGGAGTAGTCTGTGCATACTTCCGGCCAACGTTTCCCGCTAACGGCGAAGGTACTGATCCTTCGTCAACTACTATGGGGGGCTGCATATTATGGTGTCTATGTCCTGCTCACCAAATATTTTCTTCTGGAGCTGAATTACAGTGAAGCAGACACCATTATGATGCTCGGAGCCTTTGGTGCTGTTGGCCCGGTATTTTCTGCGGTGGGCGGATTCGCTGCGGATCGCTTTATCGGATCCTTCAGGGCGGTATATATCGGCTATGTGATTTATGCCATCGGCTTCTTCCTGCTGGGTATTGGAGCCTCTACCCTGAATATTCCCGTAAGTATCTTCGCTATTGCCTTGATAGGCTATGCCAGGGGACTTTCCGCCACCAGTCCCACCGTACTCCTGGGACGATCATTTCCAGAGGATCAAAGGGAGGTCTTTCAGCAAGGCCTTACCATTAACTACTCCATTAATAATTTAGGTTCTTTTTCTGCACGGTATCTATTCCCTTTTATTGTGGTATATGCGGGATATCAGGGAAACTTTTTCATTTCCGGCTTATTAATGGTTATTAACCTGGTGCTGTTCTTTGTTTTCAGGAAACAACTGACGGCAGTGGGCAATAATATTGACCAGCAGCCTGTCAACCTGATGGTTTGGCTGGGTTTTACTGTAGCGTCCATGGCCATGCTGGCATTGGTTTATTGGATATTCGCCAACCTGGATGCAGGAAAATACCTGCTTTATAGCCTCGGCGGGCTGGCCATTGCCTATTTTATCTTTGAAATCACCCGGGCGACCACTGCCTACAAGTTCAAGATGTGTGGGGTACTCATAGCCATTTTCATTCTGATTACTTTCTATTTTTACTACGGTCAGATGAATACCTCTATGAATATCTATGCCATTAATCTGATGGACAATCAGATTTTTGGATTTATTCCCTTCAAACCAGAGTCCAATTCAGCCTTTAACCCCTTCTGGTGCTTCGTGATGGGCGGGCCAGTGATCTATACTTATGCCTGGCTGGAAAAAAAGGGGTTCTCTCCTTCCATTCCGACAAAATTCGCCATTGCCTTTGTTTTTACAGCCATCGCCTTTACCGTGCTATGGCTCTCCACCAGCCATGTGGGAGCCAATGGTAAGATTGCAGCGGAATGGATCATCTCCGTACATTTCTTCCAATCCATTGCCGAACTCATTGTAGGTGCTCTGGGAGCCGGCTTTATCTTTGAAATGGTGCCACGGCACTTATCCGCCTTTGCCATTGGCCTGCGCTCGGTTGCCCTGTCTCTCAGCGGCATTCTGGCGGCAGTTATTTCTACCCGTATAGCCTTGCCAAAAGACCAGGTACTGACTCAGGAGGTCATTGAGGGCGTTTACTCCAGTTACTTCTTTAATCTGGCTATGTTAGCCATTGTTATGGCGCTTATAACGCTGGTTCTTTCCAAGGTTATCAGCAAGCTCATCGCAAAAGGGGAAGCACTGGAAAAAGAAAGCAGTGTAAAGTCAGTGGCAACCGCCCACTAACAACCTCAACCAGGTAGCCTGTATTTACGGGCTACCTTATTCCCAGGGGAAAGGAATCCTGTACCCTAATTCCTGTAACATAAAATCAGGCTTAAACCCCGCATTCGCCAAAATATAAAGACAAGCCGTTTTAACTTCAGCACCCTGCGCCTTAAGATAGCCTTTTGCTTCATTCATGCGTATACCAGACTCTATCAAGTCAGTAACCAATAGCACCTTTTTTTCAGCCACACTTTCCAGGATTTTTGTTTCCAGTCTGGCGGCAACCCCATGATTACTCACAGTCAGTCCATATATATCATTAACAGATAAGGCACAGGCTAATAACTGGGCCGGAACCATTCCGCCAGGAACCAGGCTAACGATAATATCCGGCTGCCCTTCAATGCGTCTTGCCAATAAAGACATTTCTTCAACAAAATGTTGCCATATCATAAACAGGCCTTTTTATATAAAAATATTTTGAAAATTTTATTTTTAACTGTCTATTAAATATAAAATTCATTGAAAGAAGAGTTTGATACCCTCATAGCTAAAAGGGTAGAAGGCATTTTCCGGATTAACCATACCTGCTTACAAAGCAAATCGTTTTGTATATTTCAATAAACACGATTAATACTATTTACTCGACTTTAGAGTTACCAAAGAACAATAGTACGATTTTCATCTGAAATCGGTTAATAGCAACCATCTCCAAACAAAATACAAAGATGGTTGCTATGCTCACTTCAGATCATAAAGAGATCCTCCGGGAGCTTGCCTTATATACAACGTTTCTTGCTTCAGCGCTATCCCCAACAGCAGTACCTACGTTCTGCGAACTTCTTTTTGGCTGCATGCTATCCGGGCAAGGCTTTGTCACTCAGGCGCTGTTATCTATTAATAACTTTCAATGCGTATGGAGCAGTTACCACCATTGGCTCTCTCAAGGCAAGTGGCGGTGGAGGAGCCTCGCATGCCGGCTCATTCAGCTGGTATGCTCAAAAGTACCACGGGGTGAACTTATCAACATTGGTCTTGATGATTGGGTGGTGGAGCGTTTTTCTGACAAGGCTCCCGCTTGCCGAACCCATCACCAGCACAGTAAAAAAAGGAACCGGCCAACGTATATCTGGGGACAATGCTGGGTATCCCTGGCTGTTGTATTTGAGCGGGCTAAAGATGAAGTATTTACTGCCATCCCTGTGCTTTCCTTTCCATCTCCTGCTTCAGGCAATGCCAGTAAGCTAAAAATCGCTGTTGCCATGCTAAAAGTAGTGAGGCAAGAGGTGAAGGTGCAAGGACTGCGCTTGCTGACAGACTGTTGGTATATGAACTGGACGCTAATGCAACCCGTTCTGGAAATGGGCTATGAAGTAGTAGGGCAAATCCCGTTAAACCGGGCATTGTATGCCTTACCGTTGGAGTCCACTGCAAAAAAACGTGGGCGACCCAAAAAGTATGGCATCAAAATGACGCCCCCGGAAGTGGAGAAGCTACCGGAATATCAAACAACCGTAAGAATATACGGCAGATTTCGAAAGATACGTTATCGCACCCGGGTATGTCGGGCTCGCTTCCTGAAAGGCCGCAAGGTTCGGGTTGTCTGGGGTCGGTTTGAAAATGATAAAGGACTGACAGAAAGCCGTATATTCATTGCAACCAATACTGGACTTGAAGGTATAGACATCCTTCGTATTTATGCGAAAAGATGGCCGGTTGAACCCATGTTTCAGCAAATTAAACATTCATTTGGTTGCCGCCAGTTATGGCAGCAAAAGCTGAGAACTCTGTTGCGGTGGATGCATCTGAAGATGGCTGGATACGCATTATTGCAACTGTTGACCGTCTGTAAAAATCAAGCAAGCGTGGGCATTTCAAGGATTCCTTGGCGGGATCAGGATACAACCACCGCTGGCATGCTAAGATTTGCACTCGCAGGAATTATCCCCAGATTACCTATTCGTGAGGGCTGGAACCGATATAGCCAAAAATATGAGTTCAATTTTAATAGTTTGACTGACGGAATAGTCAAAGAAAAGAAAAAAGCGGCATAAATAGCGGCAACAACGCAATAATCAAGAATAATACCGAATCTGAAAAAACGTTTGGATGTATTTTTGCACACAATTTTTAAAATATAACCAAACGTTCATGTCATACTAACTCTAAAGTTAAGCTATTTATTTCATTAAATATTATCCTCTGTTTTCTTATTATTTGAACTAAAGTTTCTTAGTAGTGGTCGAGAATACTCATTCAGGCCAAGCCCACTGTCTTACCGATGTCATTTCAGGCAGTTAAAATACATAAGCACTTCATAAATAAAATAACCTTCGATAAGGATTCGATAACATGACCTCCCCTTCAGTCAAAATCCTGGCAGAAGCCCATATTGATGACAACGGGTTACTATTTCAATTACTGGAACACCCTGACAACCAGCGTTGGCTACAATGCCTTATTCTTGACATGAATACCGCCAGTGAGTGGTATTCCCTGAAGCTGGATAATAAGTAGGTCATAGTTTGGTTTCAAATAAACTGGATGTTCGGCCAGTACGAGAAATCTACTTCTTGATCTAACGATCAGATAGCTATTGAATGATACATTTACTCTATTATAAAGAGAGTACTGGTCTTTAAATCCCTCTCCCTATGAAGTACGTCACTACAATCACTGATGAAGCTGTTTTATTAACTTTGAAATTCGCCAAACACTACGGACCTCTGAGATGTATAAGGGAAAGAGCCCATAGCCTTTTATTGAGCAATCGTGGCTTTACCCTTGAGCAAATTGCCGAAATACTTGAAATTAGATATCAAACTGCTTCTCAGTGGATTGATGATTGGGAAGAATATGGTATTCGTGCCTTGTACAAGGGGCATGGTGGCGGTAGGCCGTGCATATATGACGAATCCGAAGTGCAACGCATAAAAGAATTAGTGGCTGAAGAGCCTCGTCGCTTATCGTATGTCAAATCCAAGATCGAGGATGAAACCGGTAAATCTTCATCAAAAATTACTCTGGCAAACATTGTAAAAAAGCAGGGCTGGTTTACAAAAGACTCCGTAAATCATGCAAACATAAACGGGACGAAGAGCAATTCCATGACTGTAAAACTGCTCTGAAAGATGCCCAGGAAGCCGAGAGCAAAGGGTTAATCAATTTATTTTATTTTGATGAGTCCGGCTTTACCCAGGAACCTTGTGTGCCATACGGTTGGCAGGAAAAAGGAAAGCAGCTCAGAATACCATCAGTCAAAAGTAAACGCATCAACGTACTGGGGTTTATGAACCGAAGCTGTGAGCTATTTCATTATCCTGTTGTGGGTTCAGTGAATAGCGATACGGTGATTGCGGCCTTTGATGACTTTGCAGAGAAAATGGCAGATGAAAAATACAGCTCAAATGATCGTTACACGGTAGTTATGGTGGATAATGCCAGCATTCACACCAGCAAAAAGTTTTGTGCCAGAATTGATGACTGGATGATTGAAAAGAAATTGCTGGTCTGCTTTCTGCCAACATATTCACCTGAGCTCAACCTGATTGAAATCCTGTGGAGGAAAATAAAGTATGAATGGCTCAACCTCTTGTCAATCAAGAGCTTTGCGGAATTTGAAAAAGAAGTTGAACGGGTGCTTTTTTCATTTGGAGAGGAGTATATGATCTCATTTTCTAATACTGTCCGACTGGATGGTTAAATTATTCGAAAGCAATCTATACACTACTTATTCCTTTTTCCGGCACACGATTTAAGCTTCAGTTTATCAAAAATCAGGATAATTTAGCCCAGACCAAGGAACTCACTGTAGGAGTATCAGAAATAATGAAAATAAAAACACTGGCTGCCACATTATGCCTGGGACTGGCCTTAACCGGATGCGCAAGGTTGCAGCCGGTCAATAATATAAACAATACCACCCCGGCAGCCCTGTCAGAGTATAAATTCAGTACCCATGACGTCGAACAGGCCATAGTCCGTGGTGTTACCCTCAAAGGCTGGACCATAGAAGAGTCCACTCCGGGGAAAATCGTAGCCAGGATTAATGTCAGGGGCAAGCATATGGCTAAAGTGGATATTGACTACAATCAGTCAGGTTATAGCATCAACTATAACGACAGCAACAATCTTCTCTTTAATGGAAGTGCCATTCACCGCAATTATAATAAATGGGTGGTTTTGCTGGATCGGACTATTCAGAGCGAACTGGTTAGCTTAAAAGACATCTAGTTTTTATACCCCCTGAAGCTGCTTGCTCCCTATTGATGCAAGCAGCTTTTCTATCTATTAATCCGCAAAAATGATTTACCTCCACCGCTTAAAAATCAGTGACGTATTCACACCGCCAAAAGCAAAGTTGTTAGACATCACGTACTCGTTCTGCATCTGACGCCCGGAACCCTGTATATAATCCAGCCGGGCACAGGCTTCATCAACATGATCCAGGTTCAGGGTTGGCATATACCAGTCATGGTTCATCATATGGACACAGGCCCAGGCTTCAATGGCACCACAAGCCCCCAGAGTATGACCAAGATAACTCTTCATACTACTGATAGGCATTCTTTCTCCAAATACCCCGTGAGTTGCAGCCGATTCGGCAATATCGCCTCTATCCGTGGCAGTGCCATGGGCATTGATATAACCAATAGCATCGCTTGATACCACAGCATCTTCCAGTGCCAGCTTCATGGCAACAGCCATGGTTTCCGCGGTGGGCTGGGTAATGTGGATGCCATCCATGTTGGTACCAAAGCCTACAACCTCAGCTAATACGGTAGCGCCCCGTGCCAAGGCATACTCGAGATCTTCCAGAATCAAAGTCCCGGCCCCTTCGCCAATCACCAGGCCATCGCGGTCCCGGTCGAAAGGTCTGGGTGTTTTGTCTGGCTGGTCATTGCGGGTACTGGTGGCAAACAGGGTATCAAAAACCGCTCCCTCAGTAATACACAGCTCCTCACCGCCACCCGCAATCATCACTGATTGTCGGCCATCGGCAATGGTTTCATAGGCCAGTCCGATGGCCTGACTGCCGGAGGTGCAGGCACTGCTGGTAGGGATCAATCGCCCCCGGATGCCAAAAAACAGGGCAATATTAACCGGGGCAGTATGGGGCATCATCTGAATATAACTATTGGCATTAATACCCCCAACCTCATTATTCTCCAGCAAATGACCAAAAGCCCGGATCGGGCCGGTGCTGCCAATAGACGAACCATAGGCAATACCGGTATGACCACCGGACAACACCGGATCACCCAGTAACCCTGATTGCTCCAGAGCCCGCTCGGTGGCCACAGTGGACATCAACGCCAGTCGCCCCATCCCCCTGATTTTTTTTCTGGGATAATGGGCTGGACGGAAAAAATTCATCACAGGCCCTGCCAGGGCAGTATTAAGACCTTCACATGCCTGCCAGGCAGGTATATGGCAAATCCCCGAACGACCGGCCTGCAAACTTTCAAATACTGAATCCCAGGTATCACCAATGGAGGTGATAGTTGACATGCCGGTGATGACAACCCGACGTTTGCCCGAGCCTTCCCTTGTAAAGCGCATTAAGCCAGCCCTCCATTGACGGAGATCACCTGTCGGGTAATATAGGCTGACTCAGCGGATAGCAGAAAGTTAACCAGCGCGGCTACTTCCTCAGGCTGGCCAGCACGCCTTGCCGGGATCATTCGGGTTATTTCCTCAACCGGAGTCTCTTCAATAATATCGGTTTCTATTAGCCCGGGAGCAACACAGTTAACGGTAATTTTGCGCTTGGCCAACTCCAGGGCGAGGGCTTTGGTGGCCCCTATAATGCCTGCTTTAGAGGCGCTGTAATTCACCTGACCACGGTTGCCTATCAGTCCGGAAACCGATGCCAGGGTTACAATTCTTCCTGGCTTTCTCCTGCGCACCATTGGCATCACCACTGGCTGAAGCACATTGTAGAAACCATCAAGATTGGTATGAACAACGGTATCCCAGTCTTCACCAGTCAATGCCGGAAAGGCATTATCCCGGGTAATGCCTGCATTACAGACCACACCATAATAAGCACCGTTGCTCTCAATATCTTCTTCCAGTTTTTTACGACACTGCTCCCGATCCGCAACATCACAGGCAATAAGCCTGCCCCGGCCGCCTTGTTCCCTGATTTGGGCCAGTGTCTCTTCAGCCTGATCCAGGCGGCTACGGCAATGAACAATCACCTCATAGCCCTCAGTTGCCAGGCGCATGGCAATGGCTTTGCCAATCCCTCTGCTGGAACCGGTTACCAGCACGCTTTTATCATGATGTTCTACTGCAATGGTCACAGCCTGCTAGCCTCCATAAAGTCTTCCAAATGTTCGGGCTGGTAGGTATTAATTGTCGCTGTAGCCAGGCTCACACCACCTTCCAGGCTAATTGAGCACTCAAAGGCACTCAAGCCATTATCCTGATACAGCTGCTGAACCCTGATACGGTAAATATGCCCGGTTTCAAACTGGTCAATTCCGATGGTGTATGCCCGGGTTCCCAATAAAAAACCGACGCTTATCGGCTCACCGGCACGCTGGGCCTGCACTCCGGCAAATGCCCCAATGGCCTGGGCCATATACTCCATTCCAACCCAGGAGGGTACACATCCATTGTCGTTGGCAAAAGGCTTGCCCACTGCTGGCCTCACCTCTGCTATAAGGTAATCACTGCCGCAATCAATAACAGAGTCAATCAGAATCATCGGGTGTTCATGGGGTAGCAGAGCCTCTGGGCTCAGATCAATATTCTGGCTATTCACTCGGCACACCTTCCCAATATCAAAGAGACATTACTACCACCAAAGGCGAATGAATTACTCATAATTACCGCTTTGTTTTCTGCCAATACATCACCTGGCACTGTAAACCGTAAATTCGGAAGTTCCGGATCAACCTGGCCATCCCAGTAATGAACCGGCAACTGCCGTTTTTCATTACAGGGTGATAACAATAACCAGCTTAAAGCGGCTTCTACCGCACCTGCTGCCCCCAGGGTATGCCCGGTGAATGGTTTCGTTGAGCTACATAAGAGACTCCTGCCAAGTAGTCGCTCAACGGCAAGGCTTTCCATGGCATCATTCAGAGGCGTTGCCGTGCCATGAAGGTTCAGGTACCCCATATCACCAGCTATCATACCTGCATCATTCAAGGCTCCCTTCATGGCTGCCACTGCTCCCCTGCCTTCCGGATGAGGGGCTGAAATATGCCAGGCATCGGAAGACTCCCCTACCCCCAATAAAGCAATATCCGCTGTTTCACGGGTCAGCGTAAATAATGCTGCACCTTCCCCCAGATTAATGCCATTACGATTGCTACTAAAAGGGTTACAAAGCTCTGCTGATACCGATTCCAGCGCAGAAAAACCATGAATGGTCAGTTGGCATAAGCTATCTACGCCCCCCACCACTAACGCATCACAGAGACCCGATTGAATCAGTCTTCGCCCGGCACTAAAGACCTTTCCACTGGATGAGCAGGCAGTTGAGAGCGTATAACAGGGACCTGTTATTCCAAAAGATTTTGCCAGAAAACCACTAGGGTCACCCATTTCCTGTATGCGATAGTGGTAATCTTCAGGAAACACCTGCCCCATTTGTCGCAGAGTCATGGCTGCCTCTGCCTCTAAGGTTCCCGAGGTACTGGTGCCAAGAACAACACCTATTCGCTCCGCACCATAACAGCTTTTCAGGCGTTCAATTTCCGGCGCAATCTGTGCCATTGCCGCACTCAGAAGCCGGTTATTTCTGCTATGACCACACCATACGTCTAGACCTTCATCGGGTACAACTCCCTGGTATGGGCATAATTCACTGCCCATGTCACCAGCGCTTACCCTGTCTATGGTTGAGCTTTCCAGCAGATTGCCCAGCACCTCCTGATGCCCTGCTCCCAAAGCACATATAATCCCCATGGATGAAATAAATAGTGCTGGCTCTCTCATAGCGGCTCCAGACTTAATAGGGTGATATCCAGTTCGTAATTCAGTGCTTCGTGACGGTACTTCACTGACTTTGGCCAGTGACCCAGGGTTCCACTATAGGTAACAGTCACCAATGGATCGTCATTTAAATACAGGGAACGGGCTTTGCCCGGTTTGTCTTCAAGGCGAAGGCCGGAATAAAGCTTCAGGTATGGCAATAGGTTGTCAACCTGGCCAAATGCCAGCAAAAAGTCGGAAATCAGATAGGCCGGTTTAATCCCGCCACCCAGTAACGGACTCACCTGACTGGTTAATACGCCACCGCGGTATTCTACCTGTAGCAACTGCTGCCCCATTGGCGTCACAGCAACTATCACCAGATCATCAGCCTTTTTTTCCAACTGAAAAATCATCTCAAACGAACGATCACCATAACGCCCCTTAACAGACTGAACAGCCGCGAATGATCCCTCTACCACACGGGCATGTGGTAATTTCCAGGCAACACTACGGGATAAATACACTTCAGGCGGTGTCACCGCCATGGTGACATCAGCTTTATTGACCGGCTTGATTTGCCAGCTCCTCCCGCAGCCTGACAGCAATAAAACACTTAAAACAATAGTCAGACAACCTTTCATTGGCGATTTTCACCGATAGCAAAGGGGGCAAGGATATAGCAGCCGGTAATACCCGTCAGGACAGTCAGGCCAAAGCCACTAATCGCTGCGGTATTGGAAAGCGCCAACAAACCAAACGACAATAGCGTAGTAATGGCGGATAGGGTTATGGCCATTAATGTATAGCGGTTTTCTCCCCCCGACTCTTTGAAAAACAAGGTATAGTCAATACCTATACCTAAAACCATTAACAAAGCCAGAATATGAAACAGGTTTATTGGCTGACCCAATACACCCAGCAGGGATAAAGTCATTAATCCCGCCAGCACTGGCGGCAATAATGCATCAATAGCACCAGCCAGTCCGTAACGGAAAAAAAGCACCACACCAATCAAGGCATACGCCACAACCAGCAACCAGGACATCAACACCCGATAGCGGCCAAACAACCCGGATGTTTCGCCTGTTTTATCGATCAGGACCACATTATCCAGTGAAGAAGTCACGCTGGCCGGGTTCCACTCAGGAGAAACACCGGCAAGCAGCACCGCTGAAAAATAATACCCCTCTACTTTCCCCAGCCATAAGTGACCATGGGTCTTTATTAAAGGGCCATCAAGCCAGGCCTGGGGGGACATAACATTTTCGGATACTTCCGCAAATACTTTCTGAGCCTGCCTGATAGCATCATCCGTTAAAGAGAGGTCTGCCATAAAGTCCGGCAGCTGGTTCCGAAATATATTCGCCAGCTTTTTATTATTCAGCTGCTGTTGATAGTGTGAAGGCAAAAACTCCGATACCGCCTGAAAACTTCTCAGGTTTCCACTGTCCACCTGTTTTGCAAGCAACCGTACCAGCTGTTCTTCGTTCCGGAGCAAGCTTTCAGGGTCTTTACCCTTTACCAGGAAAAACCGGTTTTCTGAAAAATCGCCCACTATATCCTGAAATGCCCTGTCAGCCGACACCTGTTCAGAAGAGCGGCTCTGTAATTGCCGGATATCATCATTGGCGGTTAGCAATAATAGACCCGAACAAAGCACAATCAGCGCGGCTACCATGTACCAGCGGTTTATGCCATGTAGAGGCTTCTGCCAAAAGGAAAGAATCTCATCAACCCAACCAGTAAGCCAGCCCTCTCCCGGGTAATCCCTTTTTTCATAACGGCCTCGTTTTATCAGCACTGGATATACCAGGATCACCGTAAGCCATGAAGCCATTAAACCAAAGGAAGAAAACAGTGCTACCTGTTTCAATCCGGGAAAAGGCGTTATCAGCATGGGGGCATAACCCAACAGGCTGGTAATAAGACCCAGGCTGATCCCTGGAAAAATATGCTTGAGGCCCCTTACTGGTGACCAGCGCCTGCCTTGACGGTTCCACTCAGTCAAGTAGTGAAACGAGTAATCAATGGAAACGCCTATCAAACTGGCTCCAAAGACCAGGGTAAAAATATGGACAGGCCCGGATAACCACACTGTTACCGTATACCCCACCAGTACTCCGGCCCCTATGGAAAGCAAACACAACAACAGGGGAGCCACTGAACGAAAGACCGTAACCATAAGTAGCAAGATGCCCAGCAGCGAGCCAAGCCCGATAGTACTGACTTCTTTTCGTGCTTCACTAGCCCCGGCACTGGCATGAAATATCATGCCACTGCGAATAACCTCTACCTGCCCTGGCTCTGTCGCTTTTATGATTGCCTGATTAATGGCATGGATCACCTTCTCCTGATTTTTCAGGGATAACACACTGCCGTGTAAAAGCCCGGTTATCAGAACGTAATAACGACCGTTCTGATGCACTTCAAGATAACCCTTATGGGCCTCTATATGAGCTCCACCTTTTGGCAAGGACTGCAGATACCTTTGCAAAACAAACAACGGGTCATTAATCAGCCGTTGACTACTCAGCAAGGTCGTAGGACTGGACAACCGTTGCCAGGCCCGATCTGTCAGGACACCACCGACTTCTTCTGCATCAAGTGACTGATCGCGGGGTTCCAGTAACTGATAGCGATAGGGATAATAAAAAGCCGCTACTTCTTCCAGCCAGCTTGGCTTTATCTTCGCCATTAATTGATCAAAATAACCACTGGATCGCAATTG
This sequence comes from Endozoicomonas sp. Mp262, assembly GCF_025643335.1. Taxonomy (NCBI): domain Bacteria; kingdom Pseudomonadati; phylum Pseudomonadota; class Gammaproteobacteria; order Oceanospirillales; family Endozoicomonadaceae; genus Endozoicomonas; species Endozoicomonas sp. Mp262. The sequence continues at coordinate 4,232,080 of NZ_CP092489.1, forward strand.
GGACAATACTATTTCGACAGCCTGGTGCACCGAGTCCTCAGCATCCCCCCCTACCAGCAAGAACACTCTATTGCTGAAATGTCGTGAAAACTGTGCAGAAGCCATAGCTGTGGGCCGATCCAGCTCAGCCTTGGGCAACAGCTCAAACAGATCTGTTGCGATACGGGGTACGCCTTGCCAAACATTGATCAAAATGACAATAGCGGTCAGAAAGCACCATAATAGTAGCCCCCTTTTCCTGCCAATTACTCTGTTAACAACGGGTATGTTATCGGACGTCATAGCAGCCTTGTATAGAAAGCACTCAGCTCTGGGAATATATCTTGCGTAAAAAAGGTGCCCATGCTGGAACAGTGGTGGGAACCATTATCGGGGCTGGAATTGTAGCTTACTTCATTGATGATATTAACTGGTTTTGCTTCTGCGTTAAGACTTTTGTCTGAATACTGTAATTGAACACTTTGTGTATTAAAAAGTCTGATTTATTACAGGATAAAAATAGTTAACAAGGAGGTTTCCCCGTGAAAATCATTCAAAATATATCCCAAGCATTTGAAACCATAAAAGAAACCTGTAGCCAAAAGGCAGCAAGGTTTAAGGGCTGGGCTTGCGAGGTCAAAGACAACCTATGTAAATATGCTCGTAACCTAAGCCGTGAGGAAGCGATAGAAGGACAACCCATAAAAGCACGGTAGGTTGCAAAAATTGCATGTGGCTTCTATTTTGCCAGCTGCATGATTAATAAAATAAGAAGTAAGCTTTCAACTCACCATTTGCCAAGAGAAGTATCTGCCTCAAGATTTGAACTACCTGATGATATGGAAATATTATTAGATGATTCTGACAGAAATGGTTTCGTTGACATACCATTAGGTACTATTGTTATAAATAAAGACAGCGGTCCAGTTAACTAGAAAACACTCCATCTTAAGCAGGCATAGCTAATGCCTGCTTACCCTCTAATCCTACATAAACCAGGATAATTGCTCCACCGTTGCTGGCCGGTGACTTATTTCAATATCCTCAAAGGTAATATGGGTCGTGTCCCCTGCCGCACCATACAGGCTGGCCTGGTTAATATGATTCCCCTCGCCACTGATAACCACTGATTTTATCAACTCAGCCAATTTCTCATTGATCGGCTTTAACTGAATTACCCAGCCCTTAATAGTTCTATCACTGGTTACAAAAAAATACCGGGATAATAGCTCCATATCTCCTTTAAATAGCGCCGGCAGCAGCACTCCCATTCCGTCATAGGCCGTGCCCGTCGCCTTAAGCTCTTGAACTCCGTGGTCGGTGTACTGCTTTAATACACCTGGCATTAATACCATTTTTGACGATACCGGTTCATTCACTTCCCATAAGACACCACGATTCCGCACAGAAATAAAAAAACCTGAAGATTTCAGTGGACGACTAAATACCGGTAAGTTTTTTTCCTGCTGAAAATGGCCCTGCATCACCTCCACCGACTTGAAAGCGGAGAGAATGCCGCAGACATCATGCTGTAATATCTCTTCCTCTTGAGGTTTCTTTCCCTGTAAAGAGTAGGCTGTTGATGCCCCTGCCCCCAAAGCCAACAACAGAGTTCCCACAATGCACAGCTGTTTTGCACTGATTAGCCGCATATAGAACCTTCCACCTTTTCCCTTAAGGCAGCAGGGGAGACAAGCTGCAATTCGCCAGTATCAATAGAGACGGCCACCTGAATAGTTTGCCCTTTGGTCAGTTTCTCCCCGCTGGCCTGATCACAGATCAAATAATCCAGAACCAGGCGATTCTCATATTCTTTTACCGATGCCGTGACGCAAATATCCTGCCCAAACCGGGCGGGACGAACATACCTCACCTTTAAATCAACCACGGGCCAGACATATCCCGAAGCCCTCATTGCTTTGTAGTTATAGCGAATTTTATCCAGCAATGCACAGCGTGCCAGCTCAAAATATTTGACATAGTGTCCATGCCAGGCCACTTCCATCATATCCACATCATGAAAGGGAATATGAACTGCAACGGTTGCCGATAGTGTTGCCATGATTCCCTCAGTACAGTGTCCAGTGTTTTTTTCTAATGCCGGCAATATGTCGGCGAAGATCCGCTTCTAATGGACGGTCTTCATCAACAAATGCAAAATCGGCCATGATTCTTTCATGCTGCTTCAACAAGTCAGAATGAATACGGTCATGCTCCAGCTCCCCTGCACGCAACCGAAGCTCAAGTGCCTGATGGACGGCCAGTAAAGAAGCGGCCGCCACCTGTTCTGTTAATTCCAGCACTCTCAGACAGTCTCTGGCCGATATGGTGCCCATACTCACCTTATCCTGATTGTGGCACTCTGTTGAGCGAGAAAACACGCTCACTGGCATGGTATTTTTCAATGCTTCAGCGGTCCAGGCCGAGATGCCTATCTGTACTGCCTTAAAGCCATGGTTAATGGATGCCCGCTCCCCTGTGGCTCCTGAAAGATTGGCAGGCAACCCATTATTAAATTTGGTATCCATCAACTGCGCCATTTGCCGGTCCATCAAGTCAGCCAGGTTGGCCACCGCATTTTTCATGGAGTCCATGGCAAACCCGATATGTCCACCATAGAAATGCCCTCCGTGCAGGACATGCTCACCCTCGCCGTCAATGATTGGATTATCATTGGCGCTATTCAGCTCATTTTCAATAAAGCTTCTGAGCCAGGGCAGACTATCCTGCAACACCCCGATAATATGGGGTGCACACCGGATGGAATAACGGTCTTGCAGTCGGCTGGAGTTACGGGGTGCTGCTTTATGTTCCAGATCCCGGCGTATCCAGGAAGCAATTTCAATCTGTCCCGGATGGGGTTTTACCGCAAACAGCCGCTCATCGAAATGATTGGCATTACCCTTCATGGTGAGGGTCACCAAAGACGTGATTCTTGCACAGAGCCTGGCCAGGTATTCAGCCCTGTCATAAGCTTCACAGGCCAGCGCAGTCATAACCGCAGTGCCATTCATCAAGGCCAGCCCCTCTTTTGGCCTCAGTGTTAACGGTGTAATACCCAGCGTTTGATAAACCTCTGCCGTTTGACGAATATTGCCTTGATAATACACATCCCGTTCACCCACCAGCATGGCGCCAATATAGGATAAGGGGGTAAGGTCACCGCTGGCTCCCACCGAACCCTCTTCAGGGATTACGGGTAGAATACCAAGATTCATCAGTTCAACCATGCGCACCAGCAATTCCTCACTGACACCGGATACCCCCTGACAAAGGGAGTTCAGGCGAGTGGCCATCACGGCCCTGGACTGGCTTTCATCAAGGTATCGCCCCAGACCGCAGCCATGAAAACGGGTTAGGTGAAGTGGCAACTCATTGACCAATGCCTGGGGAACCCCGCGGGTACAGGAGTCACCATATCCGGTGGTCACGCCATAGATAACCCCATCCTCTGCAAGCAGCCGGTCGAGGAATTCTGATCCTTTCCTTATTTTTTCACGAAACCGGGAAGACTCATTTAACAGTAATGTCTTTTCTCCCGAGGCTACACTATTGATATTTTCAATAGTTAGTCTTTTTTCCCCAAGAATCACAATATCCAAACAGCCGCCTGTTTCAGTTGGATGAAGGTATCCAGTCATTCGCACACTCTATCCATTTTTACTTCAAGCAGCCCGGATTGAAGAAGGTCCGGTTTCTACAAAACATACTGCCAGTTAATTTCATTATTTGGTTTATATAGCTAAACTAATAATCTTTAATTGTGTCCAAGCATTGTTTTACTCATGCGATAGCGTATAAAAAACCATTCACGCCATATCATTGTCTCACCCTGCCTTTTTACGACAATGATGGTATACCCATATAGCAACGCGGAATCCCACAGTATTTTATTTAACCAAGGCACTATCCAATGCCAAAACAGCCAAGAATTACATATAAAGCAGCAAAGCCAGTGGGTTAAAACGCAAGGATGGTCAGCTAAACCAAAACTCGTTTGAAAACCGGATATTCCTGACTTGTGCATTAAGCGAAGCGATTACTAAAGCGCGCCCATCACAGCTCTATCAAATTGCGGTTCTCTAACTGGGCGCGGTTTAGTGCTTCTTCCAGAAATCAAAAAAGTTAAACCATTCCAGTGGCGATCGCCGGCAGGCCTCTTCCAGGGTATGTGCATAATCCTGTACCACTGCCTGTAGCCTTTGCAGCCGCTCTTTACGTGGCAGCCTGAGTGAATCCGCAAAAGGGGCAATTACCAGCGAGAAGCGACTATTACCACTACGGGTGCAAGACAGGGTAAACACAGGAGCCTTTAACAGGGAAGCCAATATAAAGGGGCCTCGGGGAAACCGGGCTTTCTCCCCAAGAAAGTCCGCTTCAATACAAGCGTCTTTATCCCCTTCCGGCAAACGATCGGCAGCAATAGCAACAATTTCACCCTGCTCAATCATTTCACTCAGCATCATTGAAGTATCCGGCCCAATTTCACTCACCTGGATCAGCCGGACAGCCACATCAGGGTTAATCTCGCCGAGCAACTTATTAAACATGGGAGCATGATGGGTATGCACCAGCACATTAACCCTCAGTTTCGGCCCGGTTTTTTTAAACTGGGTCAATGCCCGACATAACTCAACATTGCCATGGTGAGACACCAGCATCACCACACCTTGTCCCTGAGACAGCTTTTCATCCAATTCAGCTTGCCCTTCAATATCCAGCTGACTTAAGGGTATCTTGCCCAGCCAAGAGCCAAAACGCTCCGCAAGGGAGTGCCCAAAAGAGAGAAAATGCTGAAAGGATAAACGCCAGTCAGGACGCCTTGCAAAAGCCTCCGGGTAAACCCTGTAGAGTCTTTCCAGATACTCTGTAGATGCCTTGCGGGCTGTCCGTCCAGTGAGAAAAAAGTACAGCATCACCGGCCATAGCATCATACCAAACGCCTTGTGTCCTAATAAGCGATAAGTTCCCAAAAGAAAACGGATACCCAACTCGGAACCCCGCTCCTGGATATGAGACCAGTGTCGGGAGTCTCCCTTTGTGATATTTCGTTTTAACAGGGCTGGCAGCCGCCTTAACATACCAAAGCACAGACGGGCATGCAGTAGACTGATACGAACATTGTCTTTGAACGCATCAAAATGTGACAACCCATCCTCCGGGTATAGGATGCTCACCGGCACTGGCCTGACTTTTATTCCAGCCCAGTGCAGTCTGACTACGATTTCAATATCAAAATCCATCCGGCGGGTTAGATCCACCGTCCTGATCAAACCACAGGTACTGTCCAATGGATAAACCCTGAATCCCACCATTGCATCATGAATATCCCGGGACAGGGTTTCAATCCAAACCCAGAAGCGGGTAATCATTCGACCATAAAGTCTGGATTTCGGGGCACTGTTATCATACTCCGGCAGACCACTTATTAGCGCATGGGGGTGACTCTCTGCCTCAGCCAGCAAGGCAGGCAAGGCACCACAATCATGCTGGCCATCGGCATCCACTTGCACCGCATGACTAAAACCCGCCTCCTGCGCTCTCATTAAGCCTTCCATCACCGCTGCCCCTTTGCCCTGATTCCAGGAAAGTCGGTAAAGGCTTAAATAATCCTTTCCTGCTACCAGGGATTCCAGTATTTCTCTGGTCTCTGGCGCACTGCCATCGTCCACCAGGATGCAATGCAATTGATGATTATGCAGTGACTGAATCACCTGTGGGAGCTGCCGGTGGTGGTTGTAGACCGGAATAATTGCACAGGGATTAAAGCTCATTTCTGCCCCCGAAAAACGATCCGGCCAGAGGACATTCTTTTTTCATCACACTGGTAACTGAACTGGAGCTTACCATTAGCCTTTAGCTCCAGGGTCAACACCAAGTCCATGCCTGGCAAAATCAAATTTTGAAACTTAACCACTTCAAGCTTTTGAATGGTCTCAGGGGTTCCCAAATACTCACAGGCAAAATGGATGGCCCAATGGGTCTGTACCACACCGGGCAGTACCGGATTACCGGGAAAGTGACCTTTAAAATAGGCCAGTCCAGCAGGAATGGACAGCTGCATCACCACCCTGTCATCCTGCTTTTCGACACTTCTAATAACGGGTTTATGCATGCTGTTTTTCCACATTATCAAACAGGGTGGCCAACGCTTTACGCACGACTTTTCCCTGGCTGTTAACTGGCAGGCACTTTGGAAAACGCCACTTCCTGGGTAAGGTGACCGCTTCAAGATACTGACCCAAAACAGTCTTTAACTGCCTGGATAAGGCCAGTTTTCCCTGCTTCTGAAGAAAGTCCCTGCCATGATCGGTTAAAATCACCACAGCGCCCAACTGCCGTCTGTCTCGCTCTAACACCACCATTTCAGCAGATGCCACCAGCGGAGAGGTTTTCAGGTACTTGGCTATTTCTGTTAATGAGACCCGCTTGCCCTCAATTTTGACGATCAGATCTGCCCGGCCATGGAGCAAAAACCGGTTTTCATCCAGCAAAGAGGCCCGATCACCCATCACAAAACCTGCCGCCGGATCTTCCAGCCAAGGGCTATACACTTTTAGCCGGTCATTGCTGAGTATGGCGGTAACACCGTCAATGGGCGTCCAGGCATTCACATGTTGGCCATCCTTATTAAAATCCGGATTTTGCTGACGCCAGGCCACCCCGCCGGTCTCAGTACTACCCAACACCTCAACAGGATAATGACCAAAACATTGATGGACCTGTATGGCATGACCAGAGGCCAGCGGCGCACCTGATGAAAAAATAGTGGAGACCTGTTGTTGTATGACCTTCCAGTCCAGTTCCATCGGTAATCGACCCAGCTGGGCTGGCGAAGCAACAATAGCCACTTCAGGATAGTGCCTTATGGCCTTAAGCAGCTGTTCCGGATACTCAAACTGCCGTGTATCAATTATTCGCCCGGTTAATAAGGGCCACAACAAGCGAAATAACACACCATAGATATGCTGATGGGAAACACAAGAAAGGATGACTGAAGACCCAAGCAGGCTTCCCCACCGACTTTCCAAAGCAAGAATTTCGGCTTCCAGTTGATGCAGGGATTTTGTCACCGGTCTGGCATGGCCGCTGGAACCGGAAGTAAAGAAGACCAACTCTGACTGTTCAGTCTTCGGAAGGAACCCATTCAGGCAAGCACCCTTTGCTTCACTATTCCCGAACCCTAGAACAAAGCCCTCAAAGCCCTCTCCCTCACCATCCGTCAGCAGTGCCTGGCTATATTCACTGATTTCCTTTAGCGTTCCCGGTTTATCATTGGGTGGTAGTAGCACCCGCCTGCCAGCCATAATCAAAGCCAGCAGTCCGGTAAGGAATTGCCCTGAATCCCGGCAAGCCAGCACCCAATTTGTATGACCTGTACTCTGTATTTTCGAAGTCAGTTTATGGATGCTATGAATTAGATCGGTCCGGGAATAAACCCTTTCGCCATCCGCTAAAATTATTTTTTCCGATCCTTCCCTGCCCTCGACAGCCTTTACAAGGAATTGATGGATGGTTTGCCTGATAGAATCGCAGCCCATTGTTAAATCTTCAGCACCCACTTTCTATAGATCCATTCCAGTCCGAATAACAAACCCATCAAAATATAAGACAGAAAACCATTATAAAGCGCCCACAGTGACTGGTCGTCACTCATTGCCGTGTAAAAAGCCACCAGTCCATTTAGCAAAAAAAACAGGCACCAGACTATTGTGACCTTGCGGGTATACCGCACTCCTTGCTCTGGCAAGTCGCCCTCCATCAGTCGGGCAAAACACTCAATCATGCTGGGAGGCTTTATAATCGTCCAGCCAAAGGCCAGCAGTCCCGCCAAACTTACCAAACAAGGGTAAAACAACAAGGCACGGCTGCTATTAAATCCAAGTGTCGCCAGCGATAACAGTAATCCACCTGCTGCACCTGCCATAACCATGGGCTTTAAACACTGTAACTGCGCCCTTTGGGCATTGCTTTCCTTAAGGATCAACGCCAGCCTGATACCAAACAGCAGCAGTACAACCAGAGCCAGCGTCTTGATTGAAAACCATTTCAGCCCGAAAAAAACAACCACCGGATAACAGACCAATGCCGCCAACAAAATGACTTGCAGGATTCTTCCAGTTAATCTGTTAATACTGCTCAAGCGGCTTCCAGTAAGCTGTATGTGGCATCTACAACATCTGCAACCGTTCTTACGGCCTTAAATTCTTCCGGCTTGATTTTTTTGCCTGTCAATCCTTGCAGGGCAACCACCAGATCCACGGCATCAATACTATCCAGGTCAAGATCCTGATACAGTCTGGCATCAGGAGTGATCGCCCCAGGCTCAACTTCAAAATTATCCACCAGAATCTCTTTCAGGGCGGCCAGAATATCGTTTTTAGTCATCATGATTCATTCCTCCCTGTTAATCAGGCTGCCGCCTTAACAAATTCAGCCAGGCTATTGATAGAGGCAAAATGTTTTTTATTATCCCTGGAGTTAGCATCCAGCTTGACCTGATACTTCTTTTTAATGGCCACACCCAGTTCCAGGGCATCAATGGAGTCCAGTCCCAAACCATCAACAAACAGAGGCTCATCATCAACAATATCTGTCGGTGTCACATCTTCCAGATCCAGGGACGTAATAATCAGTTCTTTCAGTTCCTGCTTTAAAGTTTCCATTGTCAAAGGGTTTCCTTATTAAATTGCGATTCAAGAAATCGGGTTAACCGGCGCGAGCCAATGGCTGATACCATATGGTGTTGCTGCCATTGCTCCGTATCAAGCTGCTCACCAACATGCAAGCTAAAGACAAAAGGACGTTCAGGCACTTGATACCATTTATGGGATTTCGATAGCGTCGCCGGGGCACAATCAAGGTGTATCAGCCGTATTGGACACTTTGCCTGTAAAGCAACCCGGGCCACCCCACGCTGAAACCTGGGCGGCTTACCCGGTGTGGTCCGGGTACCCTCGGGAAAAATAATCAAGTTCCTACCCTGCTCAAGACTGGCACAGCAACGCTGTATTAAAACAGCCGGGTCTGATGAGTTACTGATATAGCCGGCAGCAGAAACAACCCCCTTGAGAAAAGGGTTATGCCAAAGCCCTTCTTTTACGACACAATCCACCTGTGGTAAATACGCCATGATGACCACCACATCAATGAGTGTCGGGTGGTTAGCAATAATTAACGAGCCTTTCTCATGGGTAAGCAGCTCAATGTTTTCCAGCCGGAGTTTCATAATCCCCAACCACTGCATCATTTTCAAAAAAGCCCGGAAATGAACGCTGATAACGCGTTGCATAAACTGTCGTCTTTTCTGTCCACAGGGAGTCAATAGTAAAATCAGTGGGAAAATCAAAAATGCCAGATCCAGGGATCCCAGGCCAAAAACCAAAAAACTGAATGCCGTTGCCAGGGTTCTCCAGCAGCGCTTCAGCCAACCATCCGGTTGAGCCTGTTGTGCCGGTAAAGATAAAAAAGCCATTAAATTTATTTAAACTGCAGAAGGCACTGTTTGCTTTCTCCAGTGATTACTCCAGACTGTTCAGTTAGCAAAGTGCGAACCAGGGTGGTTAGCTGAATATAGGTAGACTCTGCTTCAGAAAGACTGCCTATCCCTGAGGATATCTGCAACTGAAGCTGTGGTTCACTTCCCTGACTCAAAATCATTGCCAGTACCACCGGGTAGTCTTCTGCCAGTGCAAATGCCTGGTATACCTCGGGCATCTGATCCTCAAAAAAAACCAGTAATACACGCTCTTGTCCACTATTTAGTTGAGCGTATGCTTCTGTAAGGCCGGCAATAACCGTGTCAGCGCCTGCTGCAATGGCCGTGGACGGCTGCCGGTTATCGGTGTATATGGAAAATAATCCGGACGAGGCATTGTGCACAGACAGGCTAAAGTCAGTGGGAGAGGCATCTTCTCCAGAGCAGATATCCTGCAGTATTGTTGCCATTCGGCTGACCTCACCACGGCGGGAGGCAAAAATGGCTGGAATGGATACCACACCCTCAGCGCAACAACCTGCCACATCCAGAGTCATTTTACTGATCATACTGAGCCGCCTTCGCTGGCGTGGCTTCAACCATAAAAACTCAGGGGCAGCTGTTAAATCCGGCTGCCGCACACCTGTTATCAATGCCTGCCACTGCCGTTTTTCCCTAATATCGGGAACCCAGCCTTCCCAGCGTTCAACGCCCACCGTCAATTTCATATTAATAGTGTCTTTAAGGTCAGTCTTGGGCCAGCCTGCATTTCAACAGGCTATGGCAAAATCCAATATCATCCCGCTGTTGCTCAATAACCAGTCCCGCCTGCTTTATCAGAGTTCTTAACTCTCCAGCGCTATACATCCGGCTATTGCCATTGGCCAATGCGGTAAAATACAGTGAAGTGGCATTTAAGCTATAGGCCGCCGCTTCGTATTGCTGGCGACCCCAGAGAGTCTCCATAATGAAGAGCCGGGATGTCTTATACATAGCTTTGGCAGCACGACGCAGAATACTGACAATCTGCTCGGCAGAAAAGCAGTCAAGAAACTGGCTCATCCAAATAACATCTGCCTGACCCGGCCATTCAGCCTGCTCATCCAGCATATTAATGCCGTAGCAGGTAATGCGGTCTGAATAACCCGCCTGATGGATATTCTGGCCTGCTATTTCCAGCTGGTTAGGTAAATCCAGCAAAGTAATGCGGACATCTTTATTATACTCAGCACAGGCCAACGACCATTTACCGGTATTCCCGCCAATATCAAACAGTGTTGCAGGTTGGGTAGCAAAGACCTCCTTCAGGGCTTCAGGAAAAGCACCGTCCGAATAATAATGATCAAAGTCATACCAGCTTTTTCGTGCTTTTTCCGGCAAAACCGTTAATCCCTGATAGAGGTTTTCCCAATCACCAAACACTTTCAATCCAGCCGGCCTACCCTCTCTAATGGCTTCTTCCAGATAAAACATCGCTTGATAGCAAACATCATGGGTAAAGGCCATATTGATACGGGTCATTTCATCATTCAGCAGAAAATAGCCCACTTTAGTAAGGGTATATTTTTGGTCTTTCAAACAAACCAGACCCGCACTGAGTCCCATGGATAGCAGCACATCAATGCCATACTCCGAAAAACCTGTTTTCCGGGCTATGGTCTGCACATCCATACCCTCTGAATCAGCTGAGCTGACCTGCTTTAAAATACCCAGTTCACAGAGCAGTCTGGCTGCTTGAAACATAATGGGCGCATAAGCAATTTTCTGAGCTTCAGAGATGGCATCAACCGCAGACATCTCCTTTTCCTGGTCATACCAATTCAAAGACTACCCACTCCGGTCTCACTTCAAGACCTGTCACCATAATAAAGGAAGGACATGCATTCTAGCGGCCTGCTATTACCCTGTCACTACGAAAGATTAACCCACCACCCTTTTTTTATGAACCTGATATTACGGTAAAAAAAATAAACAGGAGCTAAACGAACATAGGCGTATATACTGAAGAAAAAATAACAATAACCGAAACAAAGAGGTTCTGGTCGTGAAATTACCAAGGACGCTCATTCAGCAAAAACCAAAAGCCGTAACGTTAATCCTATTGGCTCTTATGGGTTTATTTTTACTCACCGGCTGCAATTCCACCTGGTTTTACCGACCCAATGATAAAACCTACAAAGCCTTAAGTACTATCTCCCCTTACCCTCCCTATTTTGTTCAGTCCAGATCCGGTAATCGCCTCCATACCCTGCTAATTCCGGCACAAATAACATCCCCCAAAAAAAACACGTTAGTCATCCACTTTCATGGCAATGGGGCTAATATTACCTGGACATCACAACGCTATGGCTGGTTGACAGAGCATGGCTATGATTTGCTGGTTTTTGATTACTCTGGCTATGGCAAATCCAGCGGCAGGCCCACTCCCAAAACGACGGTTCAAGATGCCCAAACCCTGCTGGATCATGCTCTCGCCCTACAGAAAGCTCATGGCTGGAAAAACATTATCTTAATGGGGACTTCACTGGGAGGGACTGTCTTACTACAAGCCCTTAGCCAATATCCCACTGAAACGTCCTCCTTTGGACTGGTTTTTATTGATAGCAGTTTTTTAAGCTATAGTGATGTAGCTGCCGCAATGATTCGAAAAGGCTATGGTGGTTTCGCCTTTGACTGGATTGGCAGACTATTAATCAATGATCACCATGCGCCCATTAGACATATTCATCAAATACCCGACATTCCCATGATTGTTGCCCACTGTGAGGATGACCAGCTGATTGATAGTGAGCTGGGTCACGCCTTGTTTAAACAGCTTCCTGTCACCAGTAAACACTTCTGGCTCTTAAATGACTGCCAGCATGCCAAAGGGTTTACCAACAAACACCCGGATCACCAAAGAGAGCTGGTTATACTCTTTAACAGTATCAGGAACTCCTATCACCCTTGATTCAAACCAGAGCACTAGCTGGAGCATTTACCAATGAAACCATGGCTGTTATTTATTGCATTACTGCCAGGCTTGGCAGTGGGGGCAAAATACCCTTTAACGGATGAAGATCTGAAAACATATAGTAGAACAGGCTGCTTGCTTGTTGAGGGAGTATTTTCAGAAGATGAAATCAGCCCCATCAAAGAATTAGCATTGCAGATGCTGCAATACGGCTATCAAATAAGAGAAGAAAGTCACAATACTGAAAGGGCTGAAATCAGGCTTGATAGAAATGGCTCCCAGTTTGTGTATGATACAAACACATTGGTCATCAAACGTATTGTATGGGCTTGTGGTATGCATCCCGAGTTCAGGACTTTAGGCGCAGATAAAAAACTGAAAAACATGGTATTCCGGGTATTACAGACACACCATGCTCACCATTTAATTAACCAGCTACACCCCAAAATGCCTAATGATGGCGTGGAGTTTAAATTTCATCGAGACATTGAAAACAGGCGTAATTTCGACAAAGGATGGGCTGGCGAGAATATGCACAATGGCGGGTTTGTCCAAACCCTGACCGCGCTGGAAGCAATGGACGAATGGAATGGTGCCATTGAAGTTTACCCCGGCTCCCATAACGACAGCACTCCGCTTAAAAACCGGCCTGAGACACAAGATATAATAGCGGGAGAATTACAACAACAATACCCCCCGGAATTCGTTAGAATGCAACCCGGAGATGTCTTACTGTGTCACCCAAATCTGGCTCATCGAAGCCTTCCAAACCAATCCAACAACTCAAGACTACTATTTATTAACGGTTTTGCAGCCCAGGGAGCCCATCAGCCAGAAGTGAAATACCCCGGTGATGATAGTGGTTATCTGCTCAAGATATCAGAATAATCAAATCAACTACTGCAGCCAGCGTTTAAATATCAGTGAGGTATTCACTCCGCCAAAAGCAAAATTATTGGTCATCGCATAGTCTATATCCAATCTTTTCCCGAATATCTATATTCTGAATTCTGCCTGCTTTTTATGGGTTAAATTATTTTTTCCCCTTGCCAAAGCTGCTGAAGAAACCTTTTTGTTCTTTTGCTGCCAAAAAGCTATTTAATAACTCTCTCAAGGCATCTATTTCCTTCCTTAAATCACAGCCAAGACTCGCTTGGTTGCCCACCCTGTCATACAGCTCCTGAATTCTTTCACTGAACTCACCGCTTATATCAACAAAACTAAGGTTTTTCATCAATTTTACATTTTCTGCCTCAACAACAGCCAATCGCTTTTCTATATTGGAAGTACTGAGCTGATTAGCAACACTGGCAGCTTGCCCAGAGTGTGATGCTGTATCGGACGCTGATCTAGCAGATACCCCCATACTCAACAAGGTATTAACGGTTTCTGTGAGCATCTTAATTTCGCTATTGATGCCTGCCTGAGCGAGTTCTAACTGTTCCAGCCTTTCAGTTGTGTGGTCCAGCCTATCTGCCACATCCATGATCATCGTTGTTACTTCCTGATTATCTACAGCAGCAGTCCCTGTGGCAGGCGGGCTTGCCTCAATGTTTCTGCTATGCTCATTAGCCCGCATGTAAGTAAATAAATCCTGAACCTGCCCTGTTAAAATCTGAACCTGCCCCGTTAAAACCTGAACCTGTCCTAATAACTTGGCATTATCCTCTTTTAATACGCTACAGGCACAGCCTGAATGTTCATCAGGCTCTTTCTTCCGATATTTATTTTCTACACAAAACATCAGGATATCCCCGACTGCACCTTCCAGGCCAGCAGGTAAATCCGGACACTCCCCTACATGCTGAATAGCCATATCTGACATCAGTTCATTATAACAAAAGGGACATTGAGTTGGCTTTTTTTCACACAATACCTCATGAGAAAAAAGTTCCCTGCCTAACATTTCTTTCTGACAGTACTGGCATTGCTTCAATGCGTAGTCACACGTTTTTTCATGACGCTGCATCAGCATAAAGGCCATTTTTTCACCACAACCTTGATTAGTACAAAAAACCTCTCGATGAGCACATTCGTTTTTTATGTGAGAAAGCATACGCTGTAACTTAACGATATCCTGACAACCCTTTTCTTTATAGGGACAAAAAGCCTCCAATAAATCAATTAAGTTCCTGATAGCCGCTGGCGCTTTTTGAATACCTGTAACAACCTTTCTACATGTCATACAGTGATGCGGCTCAGTTTTTCTATCGCATGTCCGGCAATAAACATCTTCTCCGATTTTTTTCAGGTTATTATCAGATACTGCACCGCAGGCATGGCATACTTCTGTTTGCATTTGTTGTTCCAGGCATGCTCTGCACCCCAGGTGAGCCTCATCACATCCAACTAAACAACTGGCATTCTGGGAAAACCCAAAGCATATTTTACATTGCAAAGGTTCCAGGGAGTCAGATAAAACTAAAGTACAAACGTATTTCTTGCCATCATTATCTGATATTGTGCAAGTTTCCTCAGAGGGCTGCCTGGACTGCTGTTGTGCGCCAGCTTCACCCTCATCGTTACTTTCTACAGATGCCGAATGGCTGTTGGATACATTATTTCCACTATCCGGTAAAGGACAAGAAATCATCATGATATATTGTTGATGAGTCTGAAGTAGAGTCAGTATATACTTACCAATACCCTGAACAGATAAAATAGCGGTATCTGTGTTATTCACTTCACTGCCATCTTTCTCTTCAAAAGCTAAAAATAGCTCATCTCCCTGCTGGCTAAAAAAATATTGTGCCTGTCTGGCATCATAGTTCATCTGTTCACGCTCATTGTCACTGCCATCCTGATAGTGGTTGCCACTGTCTTCTGCTGACTTGTCAGAAAATAACTCATCCGCAATCATTGATTCATACAGTCGGTCTTCACCAATATCAGCCCTTGCCTTTCGCAACAATAACTGAAGCTGAACAACTGTTACCTGCAAAGTCTGCAAAGCTTCATACACTCCCTGCTGCTCTTGATGTGCCTTGCCATCGAGTCGCTCTGGGACTTGCGGTTCAATAATTATAGTTTCCTCTTTGCCTGTCGTATCCATAGAAAAAGCCTTTACGACTGTTGATACAAAGGGAAATAAAACCATGATAAAAAGTGCGCAAACGCATAAACAGGACCAAACACAGCGCATGCCTACCTCCTATAATTCATGTTTATTGTTAATAGGAATAGAACGCTAATTTAAACTAGCACTTACTGGTGAAATCGCGAGCAGTTTCCTTATGTTGTCCAGTACTCTTTCTCAGGCTAGACATTAAGGAACTGTCTCAAAATAGCTCCCATATTTGACTATGCTTGTTGTACGCTGATATCTGCTTTAGTGCTTTATCTTTTCAGTGTATTCATGGAATGATTATTCAGCTCAAATTAAAACACACATGCTTTGCTTCTACCTGTTTCTGAATGTAAGAGGCCATCGTCGATATGGTTGAAGCCAGTGAACTGGATCATGGCGCATACCCAGACTACTGAAGTGTGATTGTAAAATGGAACTACACAGCAGCACCCCAAACAGGATGAAATAGGGGAGTTATTTTCGGAAAAATCTTAATGTGACCAGCGCTTAAATATCAGTGAGGTATTCACTCCGCCAAAAGCAAAATTATTGGTCATCGCATAGTCTATATCCAACATTTTATGGTTATGCATAATATGCTGGATTCCACCACAGTCATCAGCCACTGACTCCAGGTTCAGTGTCGGTGCAACCCAGCCTTCATTTATCATATTGATGGTTAGCCAGGCCTCCAGCGCACCACAACCACCTAAGGTATGGCCTATGTGTCCCTTGGAGCTGGTCACTGGAACGCGGTTTGAAAAAACCTTCCGAATGGCCTGAGCTTCCGCCCTATCTCCCGCCGTTCCCGCAGCATGGGCATTAATATAGCCAATATTTTCCGGGGCAAGAGAAGCTGCAGAAAGCGCTTGTTTCATAACCAGGGCCATAATGTCACTATCAGGACGGGTAATATGGCTACCATCCATATTGGTGGCAAATCCTGCAACTTCGGCAATAATAGGTGCCTTACGGGCCAGGGCATGATCCAGGTCTTCCAGAATAAACGACGCAGCCCCTTCACCAACCACCAGACCATCCCGGAGACTATCAAAGGGCTTCACCGATTTATGGGGTGCTTTATGATTCAAGCTTGCAGAATAAAAGGAATCAAACACCGCCACCTGAGTGGGGCAAAGCGCCTCAGCACTACCTGCAATCATCCAGGGGGTAATACCCTGCTTAATCATTTCATAGGCATAACCCAGTGCTTGCCCACCGGATGCACAGGCCGCACTGGTAGGAATCATTCGTCCCTTGATACCAAAAAAAATGCTCAGATTGACCGCTGCTGTGTGGCTCATCATCTGAATATAGCCAGTGGGCGAAATACCTCTAGCCAGGTTATCTGATAATACCCGGCCAAATGGCACAAACTGTTCAGTGGCACCAATGGAAGAACCGTAGGCAATGCCAAGACGGGTATAATCACAATGGTCACCGCTAATACCACTGTCGGCCAGACTCTGCTCAGTGACCCGGGTTGCCATTAAAGACACCCGGCTCATTCCCCTGACTTTTTTCCGGGGATAATGGCTATGTTTAAACGTCACTGGAGCCGCTAAATAACAGTTAAGACCCTGGATGAATTTCCATTCATCCATAATAGCAACGCCACTGTTACCTGCCAGCAGGTTATCCCTGACCTCTCCCCAGTGATTCCCGATAGAGGTCAATGCTGACATTCCGGTAATAACGACACGTCTCACGGCATTCTTCCCATTACTTTGCGACGGTTTTCACCCGTGCTATTGGTGACGGGCAGCCAATAATATTAAATCAGGGGGTTGATGAGAAGGGGCTACCTTAACGACATATGATTGGATATTTTCATACCAAAAAAAAGCCCATCAATAATGATGGGCTTTAAAATTTGGTAGGCGGTACTGGAATCGAACCAGCGACCTCTACGATGTCAACGTAACGCTCTAACCAGCTGAGCTAACCGCCTGAAGATGCGGTGTATAATATCAACCCAGATCAAAAATGCAAGTCTCATATAGCCATAAAATGTATAAATAGGCTTTACAATACTTGTCACGTCCTTAGGGGCTGTTGATGTTTGATCGTGAGTTCAGTGGCTCGTAAAGCGGTTTTCCGCAATACCCAATGGGGCACACCGGGAGGACTGGCGCAGGCATAGTTATTCTACGTCAAGCCAGTCCAACGCAGTCGGAAAGCCGCTTTACGAGCCACCCGAAGGGCCAAAACCAGCGATTCCGTGCCGTCGTTGCAGTAGCTTGAAAGACATGAGTCTTCCTGCGCTACTGCGTCTAGCCACGAAACCGCTGGTTTTGGCTGAGCACACGAGCAAACATCAACAGCCCCTAAGCTACAGAAAAAACAAACCGGGAAATAATAATGGCCCATCTCCTTCATAGTTCCTCTCCAATACCCTCTCAAAACGCCACCTCCTTGAAAAAAAGCCATTCTGGCAAGCACAAAAAAGAAAGCAAAATGGCAGGCCCAGACTATGAACACCAAAAGAAGCTTCTACAGATAGAGCTACTGAAACTGCAAAAATGGGTAAAGGAAACAGGCCAGAAAATACTGATCCTGTTTGAAGGCCGGGATGCTGCCGGAAAAGGAGGCTCCATCAAGGCCTTGATGGAGCACCTGAATCCGAGGGGAGCAAGGGTCGTTGCACTGGAAAAGCCCAACAGCGAGGAACAGGGGCAGTGGTACTTCCAACGCTATATTAAACATTTGCCGTCTTGTGGTGAAATCGTGTTATTCGATCGATCCTGGTATAACCGGGCCGGGGTTGAAACAGTGATGAACTTTTGCACAGAGCAAGAACGACAGTTATTTTTCAAGCAAGTACCTGATCTTGAGCGTATGCTGGTGCAAAGCGATATTCACCTGTTCAAGCTCTGGTTATCCATTAGCCAGAAAGAACAGGCGCACCGATTAAAGAAACGTTACTTCGACCCACTAAAACAGTGGAAACTAAGTCCTATTGACCGGGCTGCCATAGATAAGTGGGATGACTATACTGCCGCCAAAGAAAACATGTTTCATCATACCAGCACGCAAAGTGTACCTTGGACGATTATCCACTCAGATGATAAAAAGCGGGCCCGAATTAATATTATGCGCTTCCTGTTGGATACTTTGGATTATCCTAATAAAGACAATGATGTAGTGTTAAAACCTGAACCCACTGTCGTGGAATTCGCACAAAAGCATCTTGATTAACCACGGAGGCACAGAGACACGGAGCTTTTTAATTTTCAAACAATCAATCTCCGTGCCTCTGTGCCTCTGTGGTTAATCAAAATAACTTTTGAACAGTCTCGGGGCGCTGGGAACGAGGTGGATATAGGGTTTCATCAGGCTAGGTACTAGCGCTTGGCAGCACTAGTGTTTTAACACCCTTTCCCTCAGGGATGAAATATCATCCCTGAGCTGGGCGGCCTGTTCAAATTCAAGGTTTCTGGCATGTTCCATCATTTTCTCCTCCAGCTCCCTGATTTGTTCAGCCATTTGCCCGGGTTTCATATCAACAGAGTATGCCCCTGACGGTTCCGCCACCCGCCTGCTCGTCTGTTTCCCTTTTTTCTTACCCGGCGTTACAGCCCCTTCCAAAATATCTGCCACGGATTTTTTGACACCTTTCGGGACAATACCATGCTGCTGGTTATAGGCTAACTGCTTTTCACGACGGCGTTCTGTTTCATCAATGGCTCTCTGCATAGAGCCTGTTATTTTATCGCCATATAAAATGGCGCGGCCATTAATATGTCGCGCCGCACGACCAATGGTCTGTATCAGTGAACGATCTGATCTCAGAAAGCCTTCCTTATCCGCATCCAGAATGGCCACCAGGGATACCTCAGGCATATCCAGCCCCTCCCTTAGCAGGTTAATACCCACCAGCACATCAAAAGCACCAATGCGTAAATCCCGGATAATTTCAACCCGTTCTACGGTATCAATATCCGAGTGCAAATAACGGACGCGAACCCCCTGCTCATTGAGGTATTCCGTCAAATCTTCTGCCATTCTTTTGGTGAGCACTGTCACCAATACCCGGTCACCTGTTGCAACTGTTTTATTGATCTCGGATAACAGATCATCCACCTGGGTAGAAGCAGGCCGCACTTCAAGACCTGGATCAACCAGGCCAGTGGGCCTGACCACCTGTTCCACTATCTGTCCCTGATGTTTCTTTTCATAATCACCCGGAGTTGCCGTAACAAAAACAGTCTGTGGCCGTTTATCTTCCCACTCCTCAAACTTCATAGGCCGGTTATCCAGTGCCGATGGCAGGCGAAAGCCATACTCCACCAGGGTTTCTTTGCGGGAACGATCTCCCCGGTACATACCACCAATCTGTGGTACCGTTACATGGGACTCATCAATCACCAACAAGGCATTATCAGGAATATAATCAAACAGTGTGGGAGGAGGTTCTCCAGGGGCATTACCCGACAGATAACGGGAATAGTTTTCAATACCTGTGCAATACCCCAGCTCCAGCATCATTTCGATATCAAAACGGGTTCGCTGCTCCAGTCGTTGCGCCTCCACCAGCTTATTATTTTCCCTAAGCGCCTGAAGTCGTTCAGACAACTCCCCCTTAATGGCCTCCACAGCATCCAGTATGGTTTGCCGCGGTGTTACATAGTGCGTTTTAGGGTATATGGTGACCCTTGGCAGGTCTCTCAACACCTCTCCGGTCAACGGGTCAAATGCGCTGATCTTCTCCAGCTCTTCATCAAAAAAATCCAGCCGGATCGCTTCACGCTCGGATTCCGCTGGAAAAATATCGATCACATCTCCTCGCACACGGTAGGTTGCCCGCCTTAATTCCGCATCATTACGGGTATATTGAAGCTCGGCCAGTCGCCTTAATAAGCTGCGCTGCTCCACCAGGTCTCCCCGATCCAGGTGCAGCATCATTTTTAAGTAGGATTTCGGATCCCCCAGACCATATATCGCAGAGACGGTTGCCACAATAATGGCATCATCCCGTTCCATCAGTGCCTTGGTGGCGGAGAGCCGCATCTGCTCAATATGCTCGTTAACTGAAGCATCCTTTTCTATGTAAGTATCTGAGGTGGGTACATAGGCTTCGGGTTGGTAGTAGTCGTAGTAGGAAACAAAATACTCCACGGCGTTATCGGGAAAGAATTCCTTAAATTCCCCATAAAGCTGGGCGGCCAGGGTTTTGTTATGGGCCATGATCACTGTGGGTCTTTGCAGCTGCTCAACCACATTAGCCACGGTAAAGGTTTTACCCGAACCTGTCACTCCCAGCAGTGTTTGGCATGCCAGCCCTGAATTCACGCCGGTTACCAGTTGTTTAATAGCCTCTGGCTGATCACCACTTGGCTTGAACCGGGATAAAACCCTGAATTGTCGTCCCATAAATTCTTTTACCTGCTCAACCTGTCGTCGCTGTTAACTACAGATTTGTGTATGATACCTATGGTTCTGCCACAGCCTGGTAGTAACCACTTATTAGAGCTTGCGGGTCCATTAGAGGCTATGAAAGCCAACCGCCTCTAACAGCAGAACCTATTATAATGACGTATTCCAAAGCAAGAAATGAGGAACACTGTGAGCGCTCATCCTTCCCAACGCGTACAGATGGTCAAGCCTTCCCCAACTCTGGCTGTAACTGCCCGGGCTGCCGAACTTCGAGCTGCCGGCCATGATATTATTGGTCTGGGCGTAGGAGAGCCAGACTTTGATACGCCAGAGCCTATTAAAGAAGCGGCCTGCCAGGCGATTGCTGCCGGACAAACCAAATATACCGCAGTGGATGGTACTCCCGAACTTAAGAAAGCCGTTATTGAAAAGTTTAAACGGGATAATAACCTGGACTATAGCCCTGGCCAGATTCTGGTTTCCAGCGGTGGCAAGCAGAGCTTTTTCAATCTGGCATTAGCCCTTTTGGATAAGGGGGATGAGGTGATAATTCCCGCACCTTACTGGGTATCCTATCCCGATATGGTGGTGATCGCTGAGGGCGTGCCAGTTATTGTTGAAACAGACCTGAGTTCCCGTTTTAAACTCACTCCGGAACAGCTGGATGCCGCCATTAATGACAAAACCAAACTCGTGGTTTTGAACAGCCCTTCCAATCCCACCGGTACAGCATATACCCGTGGAGAGCTGGAAGCCCTGGGCAAAGTGCTTTTAAAGTACCCTCACGTTATGGTAGCCACGGATGATATGTACGAACATATTCTCTGGAGCCATGAACCCTTCTGCAATATCCTGATGGCCTGCCCTGAACTTTATGAAAGGACTATAGTTCTAAATGGTGTTTCCAAAGCCTATGCCATGACCGGCTGGCGTATTGGTTATGCTGGCGGACCCGAGTGGCTGATCAAGAATATGAAAAAAATTCAGTCACAGAGCACCTCCAATCCCTGCTCTATCGCCCAGGCTGCTGCCGCTGAGGCCCTTTCCGGCTCCCAGGATTGTGTCGCCATCATGTCAGAGGCATTCAAAAAACGCCATGACTATGTGGTTAAGCGGTTAAGACAGTTACCCGGTGTTGATGTTGTTGAAAGTGACGGCACATTTTATTCATTTCCTGATTTCAGGAAGGCCATGAAAAAAGGCGGTTTTGAAAAAGATACAGACTTTGCAGAGATGTTGCTGGAAAAAGGCGTGGCACTGGTACCCGGTTCTGCTTTCGGCGCAGAGGGCTATCTCCGCCTTTCCTTTGCCACCAGTGAAGATATTCTGGAAAAAGCGCTGGATCGACTGGAACAGGCCTTGGCTTAAATGACCTGAAGATAGCAGAATCAGGCGCTGATTCTGCTGCCCACTTGAAATCAACTTATCTCTTGACTCAACACTTCATGTGGGCAACATCATCAAAAATAGATCGGGTCTTTGTACGGAATCCGAAGGTGAATATCCCAGCCCGGATGATACATGGGATGAGACTGCCTTCCATGGCCGGTGGCTGTACAATTCTGGCAACTGCTCCCTCTGCGTTGCTCTACCTCTATACAGGCAGTCGCCTGTACAGGATGATAATAGCATTGAGTCTATTCAGGCTTTCGCAACAGCCTGTTAGAACCTATAGGATACAGCGAAATACGCAGTCTGGGAGTTATCCATTTTCCATTCACCAAGCTCCTCAAATTCAAATTTGTTTTTATGCATCAGATACCGATAACCCAGTTCAATATCGAAATCTCCGGCCTGACCTAAAATACCTGCCTGGATCCCATAAGCAAAGGCAGTATTTGACTTAGAGTCATCAGTTCCAGGCACTGTCTCAATTCGACCTGCAGCAGAGGCTTTCATTTCTTTTTTTACCTCAGCCCAGTTAACACCTAATGTGCCGCCTATAAACGGTTTAACAGGTATCCCCAAACCATCACCAATATCAAATAGGTAATCCCCAGAAACCGTCAACTGCCGATTTGTAATTTTAGACTCAAACTCTAAATCTCCATCTCCATCTCCACTTGATACATGAAGCAAATTCTTAGACTCACTACCACTAAGCTGGTTAAGATTGATATAAACCCTGACATTTTCATCAAGGTAAGCACCAAAGCGAATACCGTATTGAATAGGATTTTTATATTTAAATTCAGAATCTTTTTCTTTTATACCAAGTGCTCTGGTTCGATCGTCTTCAACAAAATCAGCAGACTTTACCTTAAGCCAGGTCTTCCCCAGTTCACCCCCAACAAAATATTTCACATCACCATCCATCCAATCCGCCATAACTGGCGCAGATAGACCGGTGACCAAAGTGATGGCGACTGCTGCAAGATACTTGCTCATAGTTACTCCTCTATATTTAGCAGCTGGTTACTCATAACAAGCGTGTTCTGCCGGTTGACACTCTATTTTCTGCTAGTTCTACAGGCTGAAAAACTAAATAGTTGTTTGAGCGCTAAAGTATAGACAAGACTTTAGAAGTCGCTTGAAAAATTAAAAATAAATAGAAGATAGGTTGAAGGCGGTATGCATCTTTAGTGCTCAGTCCCCCCTGAGCTTTTTAGAAAACTGCAACCGTTCATAGCTGCATACCGTTCGAATTCAATGTGGCCCTGGCCACCTTCAGGATTAAACATTGCCGGTTTGACTGGTATGACATTGCAATTCAAAGGATGCCATCAGCTCGGCAGGAGACAATGTTTCAAAGCGGGTAAAATCCTGGGATTGCCATTCCTGGCGGGAAACCTTTACGGAGTATAATGATTCATCTCCAGAATGCCTTATGGTTTGGCCTGATTTTTTGTAGCTGGAAAAAATAATAGTCTTGACAGGAAGAGTCCTGAAAACCTCGCCTACCAAGCGTAATCCAATGCCATAAATATAATGCCTGTAGTTTTCCTTTCTCTCGGAAATGCTCAAATATTTTGACGTTAAGCTGAAGTCTTTTGCTGAAATTTCACACTCCATAGCGGGCAGCTCATCAGGTTCTGACAGCCATGTATCCAGGCAAATAGTGTCCAGGTTATCATCCACAGTCACCTGCACTGCCAGCGGGAGGGGCCAGTCCAGCTGATCCAGTGTGTGCTGCAGGAACTCCAGAGCATTAGCAGTATTTGCCAGACGATTATCCCAAAACTGGCGTTGCCGATATTCATGGTGATCAACCTGACGTTGCCAGGCGATCTGTTGGCACCAATAACTATTTCTTAATTTGTTATTTTCAATTTCTATTGCACGAACCTTCCAGGGAAACAATCGATCAAACCAACCTACAGGCTGATAAAGGGGTTCTTCGGGTTCAGATAGCTGCAATGGTTCATAATATTTTTTCCAATCCAGAGGGGTGTCTGGTAATGGAGTACCCCGATAAATTGTCAACATCCGCAAAAGTAAATGATTGCAATGCTGACATACCAGGTTAAGCAGATGAAGCAGTTCTCTGAAGTAGTTCTGCCTGATCCACTCCTCTTTTTCAGGCTGAACTACCTGCCCTTGGTAGTCTTGTATTCTTAACTGGCAGTTATGATCCATTACAATATTCACACCGGGATCTAAAGAAGAAAGCCCTTTTATTTCATGTTTAAATTTATTGACAATACCATTAAAGAATTCCAACTCACCCACATCACCATTCAATGAAAGACCGGCTGCAAAATGAGTCTCTAAATCACCACTTAGTAAGAGTATAAGCTTGTCATAAATATCAAATTTACTATCATCTTCTTTACTGGAAAAATCGAGTTCAATAGCAGATTTCAGTTTAACTGTACGATGAAAGTTAACACCCATAACAACCAATCCATTCTTATATTAATCCCTTATATCATTATATTATTTTTACCCAACAGGATAATCAACCAGTTAACACCCTTTTTCAAAAAAACAGTGAAGACCATATAGCATCAACGCATTAAGTTATTATTAAACTAATCACAACTGATTATGTTGCATTATTAAATATGGGCAGGTGAATAGAAAATTCTGAGCCACTCTCTGGAGTACTTTTTAAATTGATAATCCCCCCCATTAACTCTATTAACCTTTTGCAAAGAGACAGCCCTGTTCCTGTACCACCATGAGCACGCCCCATGCCACCCTCCACCTGGAGAAATGACTCAAAAATAATAGTATGGTTTTCTTCATTAATACCAATACCGGTATCCTTAATCTTTATTACCCACTGCTGACAGGGTTCGTGATCAACACTAATAGATAGCCCTATACTGCCCTGATCTGTAAATTTTAAGGCATTATCCAGCAATCCATCCAAAACCTGTATTAAACGCACGGCATCCGTATCAATACTTGCCGGTATACCTTCACCCAGCTCAAAGTTAAACGCCAGGCCTTTTTCTGCTGCCTTCTCCCGATAGCGTGAAACCAGTGAGTCGGTAATATCCTCCAGAGGAACAGTACCCTGGTGAATTTGCAGGCGTCCTGCCACCAGCTCAGACATATCGAGAATGGCATTGATCAAAGCCAGTAAATCCTCTGTATTACTTTTAATCAATAGTAACGAGTCTTTCTGGGAAGGTGTGGGTTCTTCACTACCGGCCCCCTCAATCAGCAAGTCGGTTAGAATCATTAGTGCATTAAGCGGTGTCCTTAACTCATGGGAAATTGACGTCAGAAATTCGTCTTTATAGCGATTGCTCTTTTCCAGATCCCTGGTTTTTTCTGCCAGCTCCCGCTTCTGGATCATCAGCTCTTTTCGCGATTGCTCCAGCATCACATTCTGAAATTCCAGATTTTTTGTCCGTTCCTGAATAGTCTGCTCCTGACTATGAGACAGTTCAAGCAACTCCTGATTACGCTGAAACAGCTCCCTGGTTTTTTCCTCTGCAATCCATTCTGCTTGCTTCCGCGCTTCCTTTTGCCTTCGCAGCCGCCTCTTCAACCTTGCTATTTCATTCATATTTTATCCCTGGGAATAGTCAGTACAAATTCAGCGCCCTCCTGGTCAGGCGAACCTTCTGCCAGATAAATATCTCCCCCCAGCAGTTCTGCCCGTTTTTTACACAGAGCCAGCCCCATTCCCAAACCACCGTATTGCCGACAGGCACTGCCATCCCCCTGGCGAAAGGGTTCAAATATATAGCTCTGATGGGCTTCTGAAATGCCGATGCCACTGTCTTTCACTTTAAATAGCCACTGACCATCAGGAGCGTCCGTTACATTCAGTGTCAATTGAACCTTTCCTTTCTCGGTAAATTTAATGGCATTATCCAGCAAGTCCCCCAGGGCACGTCTCAATTGTACCGGATCGGTTTCAATACTATCGGGAACTTCACCCCCTATATCACAGGTTAACTCAAGCTTTTTATCGCTTGCAGGCTTTTGATATTTATTCAGCAGCTCACTTATTATTGCTGTAACTGCCACCGTCTCCCGACCTGCAGTGAGGCTACCTGCGGTCAGCTCTGACATATCAAGAATCGCCTTAATCAAGGCCAGTAATTGGTTTGCACTGCCTTTGATGTATGCCAGTAACTCTTTCTGGGAGTCTGTGGGTTTATCATCCCCCTCACCCTCCAGTAAAAGCTCGGTAAAACTGATTTGCGCATTTAAGGGTGTTCTCAGCTCATGGGATAAGTTCGCCAGAAATTCATCCTTATAGCGATGACTCTGCTCAAGCTGCTTTGTTCTTTTGGCCAAAAGCGCTTTTTGAGCCTTTAAAACCTCATTATTTTTAAATAGCTCCCGGGTTTTCTCTTCAGTAATCGCCTCTGCTGTTTTCCTGGCCTTTTTCTCCCGCTCCAGGCGCTTTCTAAGGCGCAATACCTCATTTTCATCCATAGGAGCTGTCCCTATTAGCTGCTATGCCTTACTAGCACAAACCTGGCTTCCGTTCCGGGCCCGGCACCCGGTAAATCTTCTCTATCACAGGTGGTATTTTCTTTAAAGTGAGCAATGCAACCATTGATCAACCCTTCTGCAAGGTCAGCAAATGGACGGGTTGAGCGATAATGCATGGTCATATGCTGATCATCAGGTCTTTCACAGATTAAGGTGGGGAGTTCCGCATCAGGATAGAGTTTTCTGACTTCCAGGTGGATATAGCCATCGACTTTCTCCAGAAAATCCATTGCATAATCAATCCCCTGGAAGAACTCTGCATGCATTTCCACAAACCGGGAAAACAAATAATCCCCAAAGGCTTTAACTAAAACTGAAGCGTCGGTTTTGGTAACCCTACTCAAATGCCCCACTAACTCGATAATTTCATCATGGTCATAGGTTCCCAGAGAAGTATAACTCCCCCCGGACTTGAGGTTTGCCGCATCAAGAATTTCATCCGCAACCTCTTCAGAAAACTGGGCCTCCACCATTTCCATCAATTCAGTAAACACGATTCCTTTCATAGTTCCCTCATCAACTATTCGTTATCCATACTGATCAAAACAGCCTGGCTTAATTAAAGATTATCGACACCTAACTGATCCAGATCATTTATCCGTGTTAATTTTTAAAATATCACTCCATTGCGTAGTATAACAAGGGCTTAATAATCACATCGCTATCTCTTGCCTCCAGAGACCGGTCAATAACAAACACCATGATTAGAATCCCCCTGGATCTGAACAAAGAATGTCGCTGCCGGGTGCTGGATCAACCACTCATCAAGGGAAAGAGTATCCTGCAGATAATCTGCCGCAGGACTGGTAAATCCACAGGCGGCAGGACTCTGGTAGAAAGGGAGTGAATGGGCGGAAGCCCTGGAATCCATGATCTTCAAGGTCATGAGCTGATATTAAAATACTGTATTTATATACAGTCTATAACGTAGATCGTTTTCACGGTTTTTCCCAAAAAAAAACCAGCAACGAGTTGCTGGTTTTCTGGAGAGGTTGATTAACTATTACTTAAATGAAATTTTAGACCTATTCTTCTCAATCAGAGAAGCCCCTACATACTTAACCTTATCCAAATCATCAACGGACTTGAACCGGCCATGCTCTTCACGGTAATTGACAATTTCCTGGGCAATCCTTCGCCCAACACCATCAAGCCGCTCATCTAGCTCCTGTACAGAAGCATGGTTTATATTGACAGAGTCTTTAGTGGCAGACTTACCGGCAAAAGCCAGCATAGGGAGAGAAAGAACCAGGGGAGCTAATAGAGCAACAATATTTTTATTCATGACCGATTACTCCTTGTATTACATGAATATCCATTGTGTTAGTCCGACGCCTTTCAATGATTGATACTGTTCATATGAAAGGCTTACTTCTAGGTTTAGATCAGGCGGCCAGTCTATTCAATCCTTTTCTACAGATAATTATGCTCTAAACAATATGTTATTATTCATGAAACTTATTAAAACCAAACGCCCCCCTTCAGACCAACAAAAATCACTGAACCGAAGATATTGTTTTCTCTGCATTATTTGAAACGGGGTAAAGCCAGTCCACCACAACCGATGTTGGGTGATAGCCATTCACATAACGCAATAAAAGATCCCGGGTTTGCTTATAATCATGCCCGTGAAGGGAGTCAAAAACCTGATCCAGTGCCAAACACAGCTCCTGCCAACCTAACATCTCCTCTTTTGCCTGGAAGATACGGGGATGATTAGTCTTGTTAATAGCACCCCCAATCAGTAATTCTTCATACAGTTTTTCCCCCGGACGAAGACCGGTATACACAATTTCAATATCCCCCTCCGGGTTATTGTCTCCCTTAATGCTCATCCCGGATAAAGACACCATTTTCTCAGCAAGGTCTGCAATCTTAACAGGCTCCCCCATATCCAGCACAAACACCTCCCCGCCACTGGCCTGGGCTCCAGCCTGAATAACCAGCTGGGCCGCTTCCGGGATTGTCATAAAATAGCGGCAGATATCAGGGTGAGTGACAGTAACAGGACCACCGTTCTTTATCTGCTCACGAAACACAGGAATAACAGAACCACTGGAACCCAGAACATTACCAAAACGCACCATGGTAAAACAGGTATGATTACTAACGGGGCTGACACGTTCTGATAAAAACCTGTCCGCATGGTAAAAATCAATGCGCTTTTCTTGGCTGAGCCCCTGAAGCACCATTTCCGCCAGACGCTTGGAAGCCCCCATAACATTCGATGGCCTGACCGCCTTATCAGTGGACACCAGCACAAAGCGCTCCACCCTGGCCAGAATGGCAGCCTGTGCTGTATACAGCGTCCCCATAACATTATTACGAATACCCTGAGACAAATTATATTCAACCAGGGGTACATGCTTATAGGCAGCGGTATGATAGACCGTATTAACCCGGTATTCGTTCATGATATCCAGTAAACGTTCAGGGTCGTTCACGGAACCAAGAACGGGTATAACATCAGCATTAAGCTGTTGCACGGCCAGTGTTTTTTTCAATTCCTGATCAATGCTATACAGTGCATACTCCGACACCTCAAATAAAATCAGCTTGTTGACATG
Organism: Endozoicomonas sp. Mp262; assembly: GCF_025643335.1. Lineage (NCBI taxonomy): Bacteria > Pseudomonadati > Pseudomonadota > Gammaproteobacteria > Oceanospirillales > Endozoicomonadaceae > Endozoicomonas > Endozoicomonas sp. Mp262. Next base: position 4,261,401 of record NZ_CP092489.1, read on the forward strand.
ATTATGAACAATCTGACGACATAGCTCTGAGCCAATAGAGCCGCCAGCCCCGGTCACAAGAACCACCTTATTTTTGACACACTTCTCAAGAAGTTCCGGCACAGGCGATACCTGCTCCCGTCCCAGTAAATCCCCAATATCAACATCCTGAACTTCCTGCACGTTTAAACGACCGCTGGCGATATCAGAAAGACTGGGCATAGTACGGATGGGTAAACCATACTGCTCAAGGTTCTGGATAATTTCTTTTTTCCGGGCGCGTGAAGCCGAGGGAATTGCCAATAAAATTTCTTCAATCGACTGGTAAACCAATACCCTGGGCAAGCTTTCCATACTGTAAACACGAATGCCAGAAATCAACCGGTTATGTAGCTGGTCATTCTCATCAATAAAAGCAACCGGACGATACTCCTTACGCTCTTTCAGCGCATTCAATAACTGCTGGCCTGCCTGCCCAGCACCGATAATCACAACAAGCCTTTGCCCTCTGGTATACACCTTTGACTTATGTCCTAAAGCTAACTGGCATAGCGCTAAAAGGGAATAACCCGATAAAATACCTCGTATGATAAATCGCACCCCAATAATCAACACCATCGTCAAAAAAAGAAAAATCAAAGGCACAGATCGGGGTACAGCAGCAGAATCCCCCATAAAAAAATTAGCCGAAAATAAAAGGCAACAGGCAACAAGGCAGCCTTTACCCAAAGCTAAGATGGCATGATGATCAATATACCTGACAACAATATGATAGAGACCAAACGCTAAAAACACAGGTACAGATATAAAAGGAACAAGCCAAAAAAGCGTTGAAAAATCATGTATTATATTTAATGCCTTACTCGGTAGTAATCGAATATAAAAGGATAAAAAAAGACAACTCCAAAAAACTAGAACATCGCCTCCAATCATAATCCCCCATTTATATAAGCGGGGAAGCCTGAATATAAACTTTTCCATAAGTGTATAGTTAATTCCCGATACTTTATATTTAAAACAGGCCAAACAGAAGCAGCAAATAATTCATCCAGACAAGTTCTCAACGTACTTGATCTCCCTGACCATGTCCTGTCACCGTCATCAAAATATACCTGAAATAATCCTGGATAGTTAAGGTTTCAATCATCTGCCTATCCGTTTCAGCCAACAATTCAGGAGTCGACATATCAATACCGTTAACCTGTGCCAGCCCTGTTACACCAGGCAATACACCATAAACGCCAAGGGCATCCCTGGCTGCAATCAACTCTTCCTGATTAAAAAGATTGGGCCTGGGACCTACCAGACTCATATCGCCTTTTAGGACATTCCAGAGTTGAGGCAACTCATCCAGTTTTGTCTTTCTCAAGAAATGCCCTAATGAAGTGATTGAAGACGATGAAGCCAGGTGACTGGCAACAGACTCTGTACCCACCTTCATAGTTCGGAACTTAACCAGTGTAAACGACTTTTTGTTTCGGCCGACACGTTCCTGCAAAAAAAGAGGTGAACCCGTATCAAACCAGCCAATAAAATAAAGCAGCAACAGGATTGGAAAACCTAATAATAATCCAGTCAAAGCAAATAAAAAATCAACAATTCGAAGCATAAAAATACTTAATCACAACAATATTTTCTTTTTTTATTCTTTAAAAAATCAGCCCCTGTTTGCTTGAGTGCCTCATCAGCAGTAACAGGAGGAATCCAACCAAGCAGACTTCTTGCTTTAGATATATCAATCGATAAAGAGCCATAAAGCTGTTGATATAATTTTTTCTTACCAGTAATTGCAGCTACTAACTTTATAATAAATTCAGGTAATTGAAACAAAGCAACACTATGCTCCATTCCCAACGACAAAAAAGTTACCAATTCAGAGGTGGAAATAGATTGATCATCGCTTATTAAAAAAGTCTCACCGGCTGCGGCAGGATGATCTATGCATGTAGAAATAAAGTCTGTCAAATTATCCAAAGCCACAAAGCTTCGTTCATTATTTACCCGAGCAAATGGAAGAGGTAAATGTAAGCTAACTAATTTTAGTAATCTTCGGAAATTACCAGGTGCATTTGCACCATACACCAAAGGCGGACGAATGATAACAACCTCAATTCCTGATTCCTTTTCAATCTCCCTCAAACCAGACTCTGCTTCATGTTTGGAAAGAGCGTAAAGACTTTTAGGGTGTTTTTCACTCTGTTCTGTAAACTGTCCAGTAGTGCTTTCTCCATTAACACCAATAGAACTGATAAATACAAACCGTTTAACTCCTGCACTTACTGCTTGTCGAGCCAAGTTTAATGTACCATCTACATTGGCCCTAAAAAAGGCCTCTCTGGGATCCAAGGATTTTTCATTTAAAACATGAACTCTTGCAGCCAGATGCACAACGCAATCGATTCCACTTAGTACAGAGCGCCAGTCTGTTTTATTATCGATACTACCAACAGCTGAATATCCACTCCGCTCACTTCGGCTAACCCGAATTAAATCGCAGCCCTTTTTATCAAGAAGTTCACAAACAGCATGTCCAATAAAACCTGTTGCTCCTGTGATACACACTGTTTTGATCATCTTTCACCTCTCTCAATTACGATTTTTTTTCAAGATAATTGTCCATATAACCATATTTAAGGGTATTTTTACAGGCACAGAACCTCTTTAAGATATTGCATTACGCCGTAAACTATACAACACCATATTAGAGATAGCATTTTCACGTACCAATTAAAAGATAGACACATTAATAGGTAACATTATTCCCTAAATAACACTTTTTTCAGATTTTCTAAGTAACAAATCATTAACCGCCTATTAACCACCCATTGTTAAGTTTTAGAAAACCAGAAAATATAGCAACTTTCCTGACACAATTAGTATAAACAATTCTTATAATAACAACTTATATTCATTGACCATTAAAAATAACATCTTCAAACTCACAAGCTAATTTTTCATAAGATCTATTTTCAAACAACCATTCTTTTCCTTTCTGACCAATAGCGCTACGCTCTTCACCGCTTAAAGCAGCGTAATATTTAATTTCAGACACAAGAGCTAACACATCACCAGCAGGAACAAAGCTACCACAGCCAGACTCGTTTATCATTGATTTAAACCCTGTATAAGAGGCAATAATAGGCTTACCTGATGACATGTAATCAATCAATTTATTAAGAGACTGTCCATAATTCCATACTTTAGAAGGGTATGCTGAAAAACAAACAATATCACATTCGTTTAATACTGACTGAACACTATTTTTATTAACTTTTGGTGCAAAAACTAGATTATTTAGATTGCCATATAATTTGATATAACGCTCTCTCAGTGGTCCATCCCCAACAATAATAAACTCAATATCCTTATTACCCTCCAAGTGTTTTGCTGCTTCAAAAAAAACGTCTAGAGCATTAGTAATACCAATAGTACCGGCATAAACAATTTTAACCTTATCGCTTGATAAATAAGTGTCTTTATAGCCTTTTTCCAATGAAATAATACTTCTATAATTATTAACATCAACACCCATAGGTATACAATATACAGGCTTCTCATAACCCAATATATTATTCACATGCTCTAAAAGATTTGGCATTGTACCAATAATTACATCAGCATGCTTATACCCTAGTTTCTCAACCAAAGCTAGTAGAATAATCAGTGGATTCCTTCTACTAAACCCACCTTCTTCAACAAGAGTAAGAGGCCATATGTCTCTTATTTCAAATACAAGTGAGCATTTAAACTTCCTTTTAATTAAAAACCCATTTAAAATAGTAAGTAGTGATATACTTGATACAACTACAACATCTGGAGGGTTTAGAATTTTTTTATCCAGTTTAAAAAGCTGCCACTCAAAATGAAACCAACTCAGCACTCTTAATAATGATTTCGCAATAGTATATTTTAACGTTCTTAGCCAAACCACTTGAACGCCATCAACATCATCAATTTTAAACGAATTATCAAGAACTGGGGTTTCTGCCAAAACATTAGAGTCAGAAGTAATCACCGTGGCATTATAACCTCGCTTTACCAACTCATATAAAAGACACCAACCTCTCCCTCCATTTGAACCTTTATTTTTTTGTTCAAAGTATTTTGATATATACCAGACTGTTTTCATAATAAAGACTTAAAATTATTACTGATAATGGTAATTCAAACAGCATCCATAAGAAAACCTATTAGAAATAACCACCCATTCCATCAAGTATTAATAATGCTATATTAAACAAGATGCGCTACTTTAAAAAAACCACTTTATATAATAAAATAAAACAATAATCATACCCATACTCAAAACCCCAGGTCAAGAAAATCTAAACAAGTTCTTTAAAAAACCTCTCGTTTTCTTTTTGATATTTTAAGTTAATCAACTTCTTACTATCTTCGCTATATAACCTTGGAACTGAATTAACAACCTTAATAACCTCAGAAAAATCCATACCTAGAGTATCTAGATACCAACGTATATTTTCATATCTAGGTTTATTTTCATCCATTACAAATCTTAAAGCTTCTTGTCGACTTATGTTTCCTTCACGAACTTGATTACTACGAAAAGTATCATGCTCTGAAAACCCGGCAACAAGATAATATATGTAATTATAAAATGCTGCCGTACCATCACCAATACGCCAAGTGGTATTTGTGTCTACAGCCGTCTCCCAGCCATACTGATAAATTAAGGTTTCATCAATTAATCTTTCATCCCATTGCCAATAATCAAAAACATGGTAGTAATCTTTTTTCTCTGTAAAACTTCGATAGTACTCACCTGAAAGAGTATCCCAAAGGGATAGGTTAAAATAACTAGGATTTTCTAGCATAGCCTTAAATCTTAATTTTTGATAATCAATTTGTTTTTTCCAGCCATTCATATAAACTTTTTCTTCACCAAAGTCAGGTGGAACCCCCAAAAATCCTGCCTTAAAATGAGTAATCTCGAGAGGATTTATTCCCCATAAGTTTAAATTAACACCTACCTGTTTTTTTATTTTTTCTACATATTTAAAAAAATGCTTATCTCCTGCCGTTAAAACACTAATCATACCCAGATGAGGGGATTTAAGCCATGCTTTAAGATTTTTTTTAATATTTCTACGCTTCTTCTCGATATCTGCTGCAATAATAATATTTTCAACACCCAGCTCAGAGCACATACGACTAATATTTCTACGACCGAGATCAGTTACCATTCCCCAATCATAAGTATAAGTTACCGGCTTCAAATTTAATTCTTTTGTAATAAGGTGCAAAGCATAGCAGCTATCCCTTCCTCCTGAAAAAGGCACGATACAATCAGTTTTATCCTTTTTACGATAGGACTCTAACAGAGAAAACATCTCTTCCTTCGGTCTAGGCCTGTTTCTTGGCACATAGTGATGGCAATAATTACAAATACCATCATGATCAAATTTTATAAAAGGCATTGTTTCGGGAAGAATACATCTAGAGCAACGTTTAAGTGAATGCACAGGATACTGAAGCATCTTCTTTTCTGAGATACTATCATTAAAAGAGGGAATTAAATTGCGAGATCGACCAGACTGCTGTGATACTATAATTTTTCTTGATGCCGGTATATCAAATATTAATTCTTTCTTTTTAACCTGTCTAATATTATCACAATTTAACTTTTTTAATGGATAATATTCGGAAGCAAAATATATAGAACTCTTAACCTCACCAAAGTATAGACTACCATTATTTGATAAAAGAATAACTTTTCCTATATTAGGTACAGCAATCGCACAAGATATAATTCCTTTACAATAAGAAAATATTTTTTTTGAAACACCTTCAATACTCTTATTCTCCTTGACATGATTTTCAGTAATAGCAGCAATCACCTCAGTATCAATTTTAAGATGGCGATTAAACCCTGTTTTACACCAAACTTCTTTATCATTTACAACAATACCATTATGAATAACAATAATTCCAGACCGTGATACTGGCTGATTATCTGTAAGACCATTAGTAATAAGTCTACTATGCCCCATCACAACTGAGGATTTTACGGGATTAACCTTCGATAAAAGTTTATTTATATCAAAATCAGCCTTATTTATTTTATAACCATATTCAGGTTGATAATAAAGCAACCCACTAGAGTCTCTTCCACGTTGACGAGAATGATTAGCTAAAAACTTTAACTGCTTATATTTTATAGCTTTATCCGAGATAATTCCAAATATTCCACACATAAATAGCCTATATCAACTATTTCCGCATTATTATGCGAAAATAGTCGTTTATATTAAGAAAAGGTAGAAAAAATAATAAATCCCACTAAAAATATACCACTAGTTAATATAACAAAGTAGCACCTTAAAAATAGAATACTATTCTTGAGTATTTAGTGCATTTTTACCAGTGATGAGTCATCAAAGGAAGTAACATTAATTTATTCAATGCCATAAATAAAAACATAAAATAGTCCTAGATAAATAAGCAGAGAAAAAGCATAAATTGAGAAAGAAAAACAATCCAGGCTTGATGGCAAAGAAAATCAGTTTTAAACTATTTAACTAATGAGCTGATGCCTTCCATGTATGACTACGGTAACTTTATGGAGGTAAGAAACCATACAGATTAATACAATTTAATAGTAAAACCTAACTTCATCACTTCTTTGTAGCTAATCGTCGATACTTATTCTTGATAAAAAGCTACTTATTATCTGAATCATATCATACTCTTCAATCTTATTATAAGAGCTTTTCAGCATCTTACTATCAACTCACCAATATTAGCTAGTCAATTCATGCTGGTATATTTTTTTCAGCTTTTCTTCCTGAGCTTTCCAGCTATACCGTTCAAGTGAAGAAGTTGTAAAATCAACAGTCACATTACCTCTAATGTAGTTATCAATTGCTATTTTTATACTCTTAACATCTAACCTACAGGTTATACCCAACTTATAACGATCAATGATATATTTAACATCAGGTATATCTGAGGCTAAAATAGGAATACCAGAAAAAATATATTCGAATAATTTATTGGGTAAACAATAATAATCACTTAGCGACACATTCTCAATAAGGCACAACCCAGCATCAGCCGTGCTCGCAATAGGAACAACATCTTCATGTGCTACAGATTCATGAATATAAATATTATCAAAATTTTCAGAACAACATTGAAGGTCATCTATAAGCTCTCCATAACCTAAAAAAACAACAGAGGCATTAATGGTACTATCTTTAAAAACCTCTAGAATTTTTTCAATACCTCTACCTTGACAAAATATACCAATATAAATAAATATTTTATGGTTATCTGGTATTCTATATTTATTTCTTAAATAGTTACTATCAATTTTTTTACGCTCTTCTTTCAAAAATGGTGAATTAAAAACAATAGTTGATGGTTTCTGACCAACATTTTCGCTATACCAATTTTCAATTGAAGGGCTAACCACAATCAAATGATCAACAAAACGCCAAAGTTTTCTTTCAATAAACAAGGTTGCCTTTCCCAGCATTTGAGAAAGTCCATTACGATCCGACTCAAGCTCATGAGCATCATATATAATAAATGACTTTTTAAATATTTTACTTAACACGGCAACAGGCAATACCACAATATCATGACAATGAATAATTATTGGCCGTTTTTTTACAATTTTAGGCAACATTCTTAATATTAACTCAAGTAAAACACATAAGTGTCGTATAAATTTTGGTAGTATTCTCAATTTTTTTGATAACAAGTTAATATTTTCAGTTGTAAACTTATAGTTTTCCCCTGAATATTCTGCCCCTTCATCAAACTCAATTCCAATACCTAAAAGATCAATATCTTTATCATAAACTGCATTCATTTCTTTAAGAATACGTGAATCACAATCAATATTTGTATGTGTTAAATGCAATACACAAGCTTTATTATTCATGCACCCTCTCAATATCGAACAAAAAATAGAAACCCAACTAAAAGCTTTGCTTGAGAATTAATAAAAAATCATAAGAATAAGTCAAGTAAAGTCAGAACCACTTGTAAAGTAATTCGTGTAATGTCCCCTAAGGAGGCTATAGTAAAATGTCTACACACATCATTTGCTCCTGACATTTATCTTCTGCTTCTTGATTCCTAATATATTTACGCAGTAACCTCTAGCCCGAATATAATCTTGTATCCCATATCCTTCAACCAACTTCCCCTCCCTGTTGAATATATCCTGTTAACAACATAGTTCACTCAATATTTTCCCAATATCTCAACGCAGTGCTACATAATATATATCTTAATTCAATATTTCGGAACAATAACAGCCTGTAATATTTACAATAATGCTTTACGTGAGTTAACTTTGCCAATCTGACATGGATCCTCCAAAGAAATTGCCGGTTAAAAAGAGGTTTATTTTCCTACTTTGCACACCATTTCAGCAGGGTCTATTCGAGTCTAAGTGCCAGATGCAGTGATTTACCATGACTTAATTAAAGGAATTATAGAACCTACCTTTTAGGCAGCCAGATAATAGCAAAATCACTAAAAATAAAAAAGTAACAATTATCAAATAGAAATCAAAAATAAAGCCAAACAAACCAGTAACACTCAAATCTTTATAATGCAGCAGACACCACACATAAAATCCAACCTTTAAAGAACTATCTGCCAGCAGTGAAAATAGATAATCTAAAATATATAAAAATACCCCAATAAAAAAAGAAAAAATAACTATTCCTAAAAAGCCAAAATTGGCATAAAGCTCGCCCCAAAATACTGTAGGCATTGTTCCTATTACACCACTATCAATATGATATGGATAAACCCAATTCATAACCTCAATTGTTAAATTATATGGCTCATAGGGAAAAATCATTCCAGGGTTAGGAAAACTCTTTCCATAAAGATACTCATGCTCAGAAGGAAAATATTCCAGGTAATGGTATGCTGGCTGAATAGATCCTGCAAAAGCTCTCGACATTACAGAAATAATAGAGTCAACAATATTAGAAGCGCCCATAAAGAACATATAGAATATTGCCAGAATTAAGATCAACATGAAAGAAAGGGCAATAAGGTGCTTAATTGGATATTTAGAATCATATATTAGTATTATGTATACTAAAAACAATCCAATCAACAAATAAGCAAAAGGAGCCTTCTCAGTAGTCATGATAGCAATAAAACTGCTCAACAAAAAACTAAATAAAAAAGAAACTTTATACCTGTGATTTTTATTTATTACAAACAATGAAAATAATGAAAAAGTAACGATATTACCAAAATCACGCATTATAACTTTATACCAATGATAATTTTCAAAGCCGTTACTCATTAAACTTCTTGCCACTTGTGACTTACTTAACCCTTCTTTAAAAGCTACAACTAAAGCCACATCATCAACCTTATTTAAATAAATAAAAAGAATAAAAAATACAAACACCAATGAAAATACAAGCATTTTAAATTCACTAGTACCAAGCCGCATGCCTGAAAAAAAAACAAAAACTTTCCTATGGCTAATAACTTGCTTTGCAACCAACCCACCCAAATACACAAGAAATATTGTTACTATTGAGAAAGAATAGACCTTCAATATAATTTCTTTATTATCAACACCTGAATCTAGACGATATTGATCCCACCCCATGTACAAAGGTAGTATACCTAAATATGAGTACATAAATAGTGATAAAATAACAAACTGAAGAATTCGAACATTTAAAACAGAAAACCCTGTAACTTTCATTAAGATTAACAAAGTTATGGGAAATAAAAAGAAAGCTGCTAAAAAAAGAAAATCAATCACAATAAAATCTGTTCAAATAAATCCTTCAACTTTTTATTATGAAGATTAGAGTTATGCCATAATAAATTAAAATGCCCACTAACTTTCTTGCATTTATCCTTAAGCTGAGTAAGCTTCTTATTAGTTTCTTCTGATACTCCAAGACCTAAATACATATTATCCAATATCGTACACTCCATCACAATTAAAGGACGAATTCGCACGGATAGCCTTTTCTGCATCTCTGGATCAAATGCCAGGTATTCATGACAAGTTCCACATCTAAAGCCTGGACGATCAGCATAACCTAGGGTTGAGTCGTAATCCATACCTGCCAAGTCCCAGGCACGCAAAGTTATAGGGTGTTGCCAGCGAAGATAATGCATTCTTCCACCCCACTTCTTTTGAAAAACACCTTCTTCCTTGCATATTTTTTTTAGATATTCAGCTTCTTTCTTAATTAACTCAGGTTTTTGGTAAGTTAAATAGCTTGGATGAAGTCCAATCTCATGACCTCGAGAATGAATATGACGTATTAAATTTCTAATTGCAGGATGGTCTATATGGTAATCACCATCATAATTTTCATGAGTTTTCCCACTAATAAAGTAAAAAGCACTTTGCAACCCATTTTTCTCTGATACATCCATTATCCATTCAAATGTATTAAAAGAGTCAGCTCTATGCAGGCTATTATTTGTTAAAAGTTTATTATAAGGTGCTCTAATAAAAGATTTTAAATCATACTGTTTTAAAAGATAGGATGCCATTACACGATAAATAGCACGCCATGATTTAAATCCATGAAAACTTGGAGCATCTACATCATGGGAAATATTAATACAATATTCATGCTCTTTAAGCCTTAAACTAGGCCAAACACGCACTATAACCTGTCCTAATATATCAAGCCATTCATCTACAAGAGGCCTTTCGAGATAACCATTCTTGAAAGCATGCGAGGAGGTTGCAGGGAAACGATTATGATGATCAAGATCAGTACGATTAACTTCTTCCATTCGAGACAACATCCAGTACGTCAGACCAAGTATATCATAATGAATATATGCTCCTTCTTTAGTAAACTCTATTAAAGGCATTTGTAAATTAATACTGGATGGAGCAGGTAAAAAATCACTTATAAGTGAATAATACTCATCGGCTGGAATACGCCAAAACATACAAGGAAAGTCAGAACTAGATTTATGAAAAACCGGATCCAGGCAGTCAAAAGATACTAAAAGATTACTTCCCTTCAGACTTAAAACAATAAGTTCACTCCCTTTATACGTCAAAGTGAATGAGTGCCCAAAACGATTTTCAATCAGCGATTCTAACCATCTCAATGCTTCAAAAGAAAATTTTCTTATGCTCAAGATAACTTAACCTTTGATAGAGCGTATAAATTTTAATGTTTTTGCAAGTCTGGATGGCGTATGACTTACATGATTATACGGAGTCTGAGTAGCTCCAAAAGCTCTAAAAAAACGCTCTACTTCCTCAATCATGGAACCTTCAAAGTCAAAACACTCAGTCACCTTAGAAGAATATTTTATTGCTTCCCACATACATAAACTAGTAGCGCCACTATTGCGCAATTCAGGATCGCCTCCTCCCATCAAATAATAAGCACTATTAGAATCCCAAATTATATATACACCAGCATGTTGTCTTCCTTGTGAATCTTCGGCAATAAATATCTTACGTGCTTGTTTCTGAGATGCTGCTTTGTCAATTCTTTCAACAAAAGCCCTTGTATATGGAAGACTCTTACCCTGACGAAGGAATACTTTTTCATTTAATTTTAAAAAGTCTGTAACACAAGCATCAGACCTTACGATCAATCCTTCTCTTTTTTCAGCCTTTCTAATATCTCTCCGTATATTTTCTCTAAATGACTGCCAAATAAGATCCAATTCATCAATATTTTTTAAACGATAAGTATATCGTGTGGTTTGCTCAAATCCTTTCCAATAAAAAGGAAGCCAGTTAGTAATATTCGGACTCCAATTCTGAGAGAAGCTAGCATAATCAGGTAGCTGGCAAATCAAAGCATTCATTAGAGCTTTTTCACGAGCTAGTTGTTTTGTATATTTAATATTTGTTGATCTTATCCACGGTCCTAAATTCTGAGTGAGTTGTGGTTGTGATAAAATATTAAACCCATATTTTTTTCTAAGAGTATAAGGTAATGTTGCTTCTATTTGGCCATTTTTACTAATTATTACCACATCCCATTGCTTTTCTGCTACTGCATCTAGCCACCAAGCTTGGGAAAATATAGGTATACTCGACTCTCTACCACATAGCTCCTTATATCTTTCTTGATTTCTCATTTCTTAATTTCTTATCTTTATATTGATAATTCTTAAAACTCATATTTTGAAGATGCTTCTCTCAAAATTATTTGCCGCATCCTTTCTATGCTTCTGATATCATCTTTGACAAACTCTGGTAATTGCCCAACTTTAGCATCAAATTTCAGCCAGCCTATAAGCTCATTTACTATATCATTAGATAAATGTGCAAAATTTAACTCTTTAAAATTATTGCTATATAGTATTTGAAGATCATCTTTTATCTGTCTCTCCAAATAAAAAACCTGAGCCATACACATATCAACCTCATCAAGCTGTAACAGATCACGATAATTCTTTGGCTTTATACTCCACCATTCACCTGTAGCAATATTATTTTTCACTCTGGCATTTATAATAGAATTTACCGTAAATATAGAATCTCTTTTTATAAAAATAAATTTTGCATTAGGAAAAGCCCTTTTTAATAGCCTTAACCTCTGGCCGGCATTAAGATTTTTAAATACGATAGGCCTCATATGATAGTTAGATATAGCTAGAATCTCATCCCTGATTTCACTAACTACTTTCTCACATATATCATCCTCAGCAATAAAATGCTGATCTAATGGTAACCAGCGATACCAGAAATCACCACACTCACTCGGTGCATGCATACCATACTTGGTGGTCCGACCATGATCTGCCTTAAAATTATTATGCGGTTTAATTCCAAAAACTTTCCGGCTTAGCCAGATACCAAAGAACAAGTTTCTATAAAATCTATGCGCCAAATTATCTATATACAAAACATCTGCCACATTTGTTAATACTTGATAAAGAATAGTAGACCCTGTTCTTGGTGCCCCGATGATAAAAACCGGTTGGTATTTAACTACCCCCTTGGAGTATTTTTTTATAAGTAATTTCTCAACCGGTCGAACTACTAAAAAAAACACTCTCAACAATAATTCTATTATTTTTTCAATCAAGAAATCAATTTTAAAACACTTAACATTCATCATTAATTGACTGATATATTGAAAAAAGAAAAGAAAAATAAAAAACAATCTGGCAAATCACCAGCAATATTAATAACTTAAAAAATTCAAACTCCATCAAACCAGAAATCATATATACACCACTAACGATTAAAAGAAAAATTATATTAAATATAAGTCCTTTTTTATTCGCTCCAATAATGCTATTAGATACAGTTAATGGTGCAACAATAAACCTGATAAAAAATAATGGAACAAGAATTTTGCAATACTCACCTGCAACAACCCAGTCTTCACCAAAAACAACTCTAAATAAATCTTCAGCTATAAAATATATAGCTGTAAATGGCAATACACTAATAAGTATTAACTTTTTGAGGGTCTCTAAGAATATTTTTTTTATATTTCCAACTTTTTTACGCGATGAACTAGCCATTTCAAAGTACACTTGACTTATTGTTCCTCCAATAATTGTCATGGGTACTTCAAGGACGCGTTGGACTAAAGAATACATCCCAAGAGTTGTCACATTATAAAATATTGAAATAAAAACTCCATGTAAATTAAGCGAAAGTGTATTTGCCAAGCCTGCGGCTAGCGAGTATTTCGGAAATTTACTATATTTTACTGAAACATATTTTAATTCACTAATTAAAATTCTGGTTTTTCTAACTGCCCCCTTAAACATTAAGCAAGCAAACATACTGGAAAAAACGTAACCTAATATTAATCCCGCCCCACCACCTTTTATCAGACCCACACCCAACTGAAAACTTGATAAAACGATAGATCTTATAATATTAGCTTGCGAAATTCTCTTATATTCTCTTAGCCTGGTATTCATATAATTTAATACATTAAACAAAGAAATTATCCATATAGAAACAGGTGACAAATATAACCATGGAGCAATTTCTTTATTACCTAAAATTATTGCTATATCTTCACTGTAGAAGAAAACAACTACCAACAGGATAATAGATAGAAATGATGATATCACCATTCCTAACACTGCAACAGTATATGCCTCATCTTCCTCCTCTGGCAGCATAATAGCCATCTCATACCGCGCATTAGCTACAGAAGCAAATATTGTGGTTATAGAAGCAAATAGTGCCAAAATCCCGAAATCTTCAGGTGTATAAATTCTTGTGAGAACAGGACTAATGGCGATAGGTATCATCTGGGCAATTGTTGTGCCCGTCATTAGCGTTAAAATATTTTTATTGAAAGAACTTAATGAATTAAGTCTATTTATTATCATTTCACCAACTATTTTTTATACCACTATTTACTACTACACCGAAACCCTACAATCAATAAAGTTGCAACTCAACTATTTTTTATTTTTAGAGTACTGTCAGATAGTAACTTCTCTAATAATATAAATACTCTCTACTTCAAGTTACTACGATTGAGTTATTCGATAATATTTATCATTAATTTTATTTCATTATAAAAAACCAACAGCATTTCAACTAATGCCTTACTCGGAAAAAATAAAATACTCTTAATCATCTCCACTCAACAAATCAATCATTAATCGTTGGAAAAATATAGCCTTTAATCTTTTCTTTCATCAATTTTACATAATGCAAACTTCCTACCTCGTTTAAATGATGACCATTAAAATAGCTCATTTTTCCATTCAACCGGAACTTTCTTTTCAAGTTTATATAGTGTTATTATGCTGCCAGCAATAAACTCAGGGATTTTAGCATAAAGAGCATAATAACTTTCTTGAACATTCCCTCTAACGTGCAAATAGAACTCTGTTATTACTAAAAAACCAATATCACTAGAGGTAAAAATAACTTAAACTTATCTAAAGGAAGCAACAACAATGCCAACAAATCCTCAGGCAACATTTTTGAATTATAGTGATAAATAATAGCCGCTAAAACACTAAGAGCTCTTAAGCCTTGAATATCATTACGGTATAAAGCATTCAAATACATTCAATAATAAAATTTAATGATAATTAAAATATATTTAATGTGAGTTTTTAAGTTATTAGGGAAATATCATTTAACAAGGTTTTGATTATTAAATTTTGACTCTCAAGCGTTATACTAGGATAAAATGGCAGGCTAATAACACGACTTGCCAAATATTCACTCACAGGAAAAATACTGGCCATTTCTGCTACTGCTGGCTGGCGATTCAGTGGTATAGGATAGTGAATCACTGTTGGTAGACCTGCTTTTTGTAAGCTAAGCTGAAGCTCCTCTCTATTTTCCACTTGAATAGTATACTGTGCATAAACAGAGGTGCTATTATTTTCTATAAATGGTGTAATAATATTATTACACGATAGTAAGTTACTATAACGCTCCGCTGCGTTTGCCCTTTGTAAGATTTCCTGATCAAATATTTGCAATTTTGCTAATAATACTGCTGCTTGAATGGTATCCAGCCGACTATTTATACCAACCCTAACATGGTGATAGCGACGATCTTGTCCATGGCGTGCTATCTGCCTTAAAGCAATTGCTAGCCCTTCATCATTAGTAAAAATAGCCCCACCATCACCATAACAACCCAACGGTTTAGAAGGGAAAAAGCTGGTACAACCAATGGTTGTTAGTCCGCAGGAACGTTTACCTTTATAGGTGGCTCCAAAACTTTGGGCCCCATCTTCAATCACCGGAATATTATATTTATTTGCAATGGTATTGATCACATCAAAATCTGCACACTGCCCATAGAGGGAAACAGGAATAATTGCCTTAGTTCGCTCAGTAATGGCTTCTTCCAGCAGCGATGGGTCAAGATTATAACTTCTTCGATCAACATCAATATAAACAGGCTTTGCCCCTAGTAATGCAGTCGTTTCTGCTGTTGCAATATAGGAAAATGCTGGTGTAATCACCTCATCACCAGGTTGAACACCCAGGGCCATCAAAGCAATCTGTAATGCATCCGTTCCATTGCCAACAGTGATGCAGTTTTTTACACCCACATAATCAGCTAGTTTTTCTTCTAGCTCGGCAACTTCGGGTCCAAGAATATATTTGCCATGCTCTAAAACAACTTTAATGCGCCGATCGATATCATCCTCAATCTGATGATATTGAGACTTCAAATCAATAAATTGCATATCAATTTACCCTGTTAAATCATCATATTTCAAAGTTAACTACTTTTGTTTTCCAATTATGAAAATCTAACATAACTTTTTCTTTCTCAATGATACAAAGACTACTATTTTTAAAGGGCCTATCAATTGGAGCACTAATAACCTCAGAACCATCCTTTATCTTTTCAAGAACACTCTTTAAGGCATCTATTTGAGTTTTATATATTTTTTCTTTAACTCCCCCTTCATCATCATTAATATTTATTTCAGTATCATAAAAAGATAAAATCCTGCCAGCATCAACCTTATGATCAATAAAATGAGCTGTCACTCCTGGCTTAACATTCCTCTTTATCATCCAGTAAAAAGAATCTAGTCCACTTGTAGCTGGTATCAAACCAGGATGAAAATTAATCACTCCTTTTTCAAAAATATCAATGATGTTTTTTTTTAATATTCTAGCACCAGAGATTATAGCTATACTTTTACATTTGGCTTCTGACAGAAACTTTTTT
This sequence comes from Endozoicomonas sp. Mp262, assembly GCF_025643335.1. Lineage (NCBI taxonomy): Bacteria > Pseudomonadati > Pseudomonadota > Gammaproteobacteria > Oceanospirillales > Endozoicomonadaceae > Endozoicomonas > Endozoicomonas sp. Mp262. Next base: position 4,278,026 of record NZ_CP092489.1, read on the forward strand.
ATACCATCCACATTATCATGAGCTAATTTAATGTAATTAAATCGATACTCACTACAAATTCTTTCAGTTCCATTATCAGCACATAAAACTTCTTCCCCACTTTCTAGATCAAGTTTTGGTGCTGCAACAACAGAAACATTAATAAAACCCTTCTTATATAAAATATTCAAAAAATCAGTTGTTTTTCTATGATTAAAACTATAAGCAAAAACAGCTATTGGTATATTATTCATTCTAATACACCAACGGTAAAGATACAGTTTTACTATCTCTAGCAGAATAATATGCAGCAATTAACAACTCAAGAGATTTCAACCCCTCTCTACCATCAGTTTCAGGCTCAGCTACTCCCCGCATTGTATCAATTACATTTTTGTAATAAAGTGGATGACCAAAACCGTATACAGAGGTTGTTTCATAGTTTGCAGATTCAACTTCAATATCATAAGCTGCTGGCTCAGAGAACTCCCACTTCTGAATTTCATTCACCGCTACTCCTCCAATACGGACTGTACCATTTTCTCCAAGAACTGTAATAGAACCTTCTAAGTTTTTAGAATATGTGCACATGGTAACAGCCATTGATCCCAATGCACCATTTCTCCAACATACATTCATTACACCTGTATCTTCTACTTCTATATTTCTATTTGTAGATGTTATACATTGAATATCTGCAATAGGCCCTATCAACCAATCCATTAAGTCAACATAATGGCTGGCCTGATTCATAAAAGCACCACCATCAAACTCCCATGTTCCACACCATTTGGCACGGTCATAATATTCCTGAGGCCGACACCAGAATACGTTAATATGAACCATATAAATCTTGCCAAAGCGATTTTCTGATATCGCTCTTTTCAGTAGTTGAAGTGTTTTATTTCTACGGTTTTGCTTTACAACAAATAGACGCACCCCAGCTTCATCACAAGCTTTTACCATTTGCAAACCATCATTCCATCGGGTTGCCATAGGTTTTTCGCTCACTACATGAACCCCAGCTTTAGCTGCCTTAATCGCATGTTCAGAGTGTAACCCACTTGGTGTACACAGTACCACCACATCAAGCTGCTCATTTAGCAATAACTCATCTAAATTAAGATATCCCTTTACTTCATACTTGCTTGTCTTTTCTTCAAGTATTGAGGGTGCAATATCACAGACAGCAACCAGCTCTATATCTTTTTTATGCTTATGAATAGCTTCAAAATGTTTACTGGATATTCGACCACAGCCAATAATTGCCATGCGAATTTTCCGTTCATTTATTTTTTGAAACATCAGAAAACCCTCATGCTTTAACAACATTATCAGCGGGATCAAGGTATATCCCGCGAGTATCGACAATCAGTCCTGCATTTTTTTGTATCATTGGAAAATCAAAAGCATCATGATCTGTTGCAAGGAGAATGCAGTCATATTCAGAAATAGTATCAGGTGTTAGCTCCACACTTGACAGATCAAACTGATAATCACGAAGCTTTGGAAAGATGGGTACATGAGGATCAGAATAATCAACCAAGACTTCTTTTTTAATCAAGCGATCCATTAAATCAACCGAGGGTGATTCCCTCATATCATCAACATTCTTTTTATAAGCAACACCTAATACCAGAACCTTAGAGCCTTTTAGAGGCTTACCCCTATTATTTAGAGCATCTGTCACCTTATCAATCACAAATCTCGGCATTGATGTATTAATTTCCCCTGCCAGCTCTATAAAACGTGTATGCAAACCAAATTCTTTAGCTTTCCAAGTCAAGTAAAATGGATCTATTGGTATACAGTGACCACCTAAACCAGGTCCAGGGTAATAAGGTGTAAAACCAAATGGCTTCGTTGCTGCCGCATTAATCACCTCGTGTATATCAATATCCATACGGTCTGCAACTATTTTCATTTCGTTGACTAAACCAATATTAACTGCACGATGGATGTTCTCCAATAACTTGGTCATTTCTGCTGTACGAGTTGATGTTACTGGCACAACTTGATCAATAGCTGCTTCATATAAGACAATGCCCACTGACTGGCAAGCCTGTGTATGTCCTCCACAGACTTTTGGAATCATATGAGTTGCAAAATGCGGGTTGGCAGGATCTTCCCTTTCTGGAGAATAAACTAGAAAGATATCCTCCCCTACAATAAAACCTGACTCTTCCAGCCTTGGCAATAGTTCTTCCTCTGTTGTTCCTGGGTAAGTAGTACTTTCTAAAGAAAGAATCTGCCCCTTTTTTATGTGAGGAATGAGTGAATCCATAGTACTTAATACAAAGCTCAAATCTGGCTCACGGTATTTATTAAGTGGGGTTGGAACGCAGAGGATAAGAGCATCAGCTGCTGATATTTGTGAGAAATCAGTTGTTGAACGAAAAAGACCTTTTTTTATAGCAGTATGCACTGCTTCAGATGAAATATGCTCTATATAGCTTGAACCATCATTCAGTTTATCTACTTTAGCTTGATCAATATCAACACCAATAACATTGTATCCCTCATCAACATAACGAAGTATTAATGGAAGGCCCACATAACCCAGGCCAATAACAGCAACTACAGCCTTTTTACTTTTTATTTTTCCAATTATTTTTTTTTGATAATCCATATCTTTAATACGTCTATTTATTGAGTACACAGCCCGAAATATTCACACCTGCTAGCTCTAACCGCTGACCAGCCTCCACCACCTGTTTAACAGATATACCCTCTGACTGAATAACCATTAAGGTTATATCACTTTTACTTCCTACAATAGCCGCATCAGTTGTTTCCAAAACAGGGGAAGTATTAATTAACTCGACTTTAGAGTTACCAAAGAACAATAGTACGATTTTCATCTGAAATCGGTTAATAGCAACCATCTCCAAACAAAATACAAAGATGGTTGCTATGCTCACTTCAGATCATAAAGAGATCCTCCGGGAGCTTGCCTTATATACAACGTTTCTTGCTTCAGCGCTATCCCCAACAGCAGTACCTACGTTCTGCGAACTTCTTTTTGGCTGCATGCTATCCGGGCAAGGCTTTGTCACTCAGGCGCTGTTATCTATTAATAACTTTCAATGCGTATGGAGCAGTTACCACCATTGGCTCTCTCAAGGCAAGTGGCGGTGGAGGAGCCTCGCATGCCGGCTCATTCAGCTGGTATGCTCAAAAGTACCACGGGGTGAACTTATCAACATTGGTCTTGATGATTGGGTGGTGGAGCGTTTTTCTGACAAGGCTCCCGCTTGCCGAACCCATCACCAGCACAGTAAAAAAAGGAACCGGCCAACGTATATCTGGGGACAATGCTGGGTATCCCTGGCTGTTGTATTTGAGCGGGCTAAAGATGAAGTATTTACTGCCATCCCTGTGCTTTCCTTTCCATCTCCTGCTTCAGGCAATGCCAGTAAGCTAAAAATCGCTGTTGCCATGCTAAAAGTAGTGAGGCAAGAGGTGAAGGTGCAAGGACTGCGCTTGCTGACAGACTGTTGGTATATGAACTGGACGCTAATGCAACCCGTTCTGGAAATGGGCTATGAAGTAGTAGGGCAAATCCCGTTAAACCGGGCATTGTATGCCTTACCGTTGGAGTCCACTGCAAAAAAACGTGGGCGACCCAAAAAGTATGGCATCAAAATGACGCCCCCGGAAGTGGAGAAGCTACCGGAATATCAAACAACCGTAAGAATATACGGCAGATTTCGAAAGATACGTTATCGCACCCGGGTATGTCGGGCTCGCTTCCTGAAAGGCCGCAAGGTTCGGGTTGTCTGGGGTCGGTTTGAAAATGATAAAGGACTGACAGAAAGCCGTATATTCATTGCAACCAATACTGGACTTGAAGGTATAGACATCCTTCGTATTTATGCGAAAAGATGGCCGGTTGAACCCATGTTTCAGCAAATTAAACATTCATTTGGTTGCCGCCAGTTATGGCAGCAAAAGCTGAGAACTCTGTTGCGGTGGATGCATCTGAAGATGGCTGGATACGCATTATTGCAACTGTTGACCGTCTGTAAAAATCAAGCAAGCGTGGGCATTTCAAGGATTCCTTGGCGGGATCAGGATACAACCACCGCTGGCATGCTAAGATTTGCACTCGCAGGAATTATCCCCAGATTACCTATTCGTGAGGGCTGGAACCGATATAGCCAAAAATATGAGTTCAATTTTAATAGTTTGACTGACGGAATAGTCAAAGAAAAGAAAAAAGCGGCATAAATAGCGGCAACAACGCAATAATCAAGAATAATACCGAATCTGAAAAAACGTTTGGATGTATTTTTGCACACAATTTTTAAAATATAACCAAACGTTCATGTCATACTAACTCTAAAGTTAAGTTAATTAATACAACATCATATTTATCTGAAGCCTTTTCTAAAAACAAATCAAAAGATTCACTCATTAACAATTCAGATGGATTATCTGGATATTTTCTTCCAGAAATAACATCTATATTTTTTGCAATATTAATCACTGATAAAGTAGAGCAATCAGCTAAACAGTCGGATAACCCTTTATCATTTATAATATTAAATCTTTCAAAAATCTTTCCATTCCGAATATCAGCATCTACTAAAAGAGTATTCTTTCCTGCTTTTGCAAGCAAAATAGCAAGCTGACTAATAGCATACTCCTTTCCTGTATCTACAAAAGGACTACAAACCATTACTCGATTACTATCCAACTTACTAATTTTAAATAGTAAATTTGTACGCAAAGCCCTGATAGCTTCCAAACTACTATTATTTTCCACATCGTTTTCAATCTTAGCCTGCTTTTCAAAATTTGGAATGACTGCAAGTACATCTATACCCGTTTTTCTTTTAACTTCTTCTGGAGTTCTAAACTTGCTTCTAATTGCTTCACAAGTAAAAACAAGTACTATTCCGAGCATCCCGCCAAGGATAATGGCCATAATCACTATCATTGTAGATTTTGGCCTTATAGGCTGACTATCAACTAGCGGACTTTTAAGCACGAAAAAGCTTGATGCTACCATTTCTTTTAACTCATCAAATGCAGTCTCATTACCTCTTACATCCAGCCTAAAATGACTCATCACATTTTTAATTTTATCTAGATTATCAAAAATTCTTTCTTTTTTCTTACTCAAATAATAGTTATTAATTGCATTTAAAAAAGCAATCGAAGCCATTGAATCTTCCGAAGAATAGGCTATCTCAATAATACCTGCCCCTCTCGCCTTTTGCTTTACTGAGAGGTTATCAATAATATTGCGAACATCCATATCGGAAAAAGTAAAATCTTTTTTACTTTCATCAATTACCTTATCAATAAAACCTATACTTTTAATTTCTTCCACATCTGATGCTATTGCTGTACCACGGATATCCTTTATATCCAACATAGAATAAATCATCGGCTCTATATTAGGGTCAACTTTTATTTCTGTACTTACTCTATAAACAGAATCTACAACCGAAAGGTATAAGCATGCGCCTAATAAACATGTTAATACAGATCCTATAATCCATTTTTTACCATTTAATAAAATAGAAACTATATCAGATAGACTGATCATATCATCATCTATCATAGGCGCCCGAAAGGACTCAGTGTGTTTTTTCATAAACCAAAATACTTTTCAATTTTACGAGCAATTTTTTTCAAATTTCAGAACAGTAACCATTCACATTGATCGTACTACTGAAAAAATATATCCCTACGCTACCGCTCGAGGAAACTGGCTGTACGCTTGCCCGAGCACTATCCCAAAGGCTCGACACAGATGACAGGTACAGCTCTGTCACTGCATAATCAGGCTGCATAGAATAGACGCAGCCTACAGATTGTAGATACCAGATAATAAAAAAGCTGAAAAAGGAAGACGTTTACCGGAAACCCATGCAATAGTTTATTGATTAAAACATCAAAAACTGCATTGTTACTTCATGACATCTGTATACGACAACTTCCATTTGTCCAGTTTTATTATATTTATTATGTATTTATAGTATTACGAATTTATTTCCCTGCGACAAGCGTCTTTTTATTTTTTTTCATACTTACTCGCCCTCAATACCTTCAATAGGTGCTACGGTTCCCCATTCCCTGCACCCTGGACACTGCCAGTACATTTCCTTACTGGTGAAGCCGCAGGATGAGCAGGTAAATACTGGCTTTAGGGCCAGCATTTTTTTTGTGAGTTCCTGAAATAGATGAAAACTGTCTTCTTTATCAGCTCTACCCAATAACTGTTGGAGCTCAATCAGTTTATTCAATCCACTCAGGGTAGGGCGTTTGCAAAGCTGTTCTGTCAGAAAGCCAATAGCGTACTGCTCCCCCCTGTCAGCTTCCAATAACCGGGTCATAGCCAGGATTACTGCACTACCAGGCTTTTCATTAAGGCATTTCGCCAGATAGGCACCCAACCCTTTAAAGTTAGGCATGTTGTTATAGCTGCGTTCCAGTAATGGTATTGAAAGCGGTATATACCGTATATCCTGCTTGGCTATTCGCTCAAGGGCACGTACAGCATCACGATAACCGCCTTCCTCATACTCCATTCGCCCTAGCAGCAAACTAGCCCTGACACAATTCTTATCACGACCGAAAGCGCTTTTAATATAGCGACGGGCCGACACTCTGTCATTGCTGTTCAGGTAACCTTCAGCCTGCTCACAATAGTAAAAGGCCAGCGTCTTATAGTAAGAAAAATCCTGGTTGCGTCTCAGACTCTCGGCCACATCAATAGCTTTTTGCCATTCCTTTTCCTGCTCATAAATCTTTAACAGCAGTTGCAGCGCCTCTTCCTTGAACTCATGGCTATGACCAATCAAGTCTGTAAGCATGGCTTCAGCTCGATCCAGCAACCCAGCAGTCATATAGTCTTTGGCTAGCGCCAGCTGAACTTTTATGGATTGCGCAGTGGTCAGACTGGGTCGAGCCAGAAGATCCTGATGGACTCTGATAGAGCGCTCCACCTCCCCTCGCTTACAAAATAACGAGCCAAGAGCCAGATAGGTATCAACCGTATCACTGTTAATATCCAAAGCACCAATAAAGGTCTCTATGGCCTCATCAGGTTGCTCATTTAACAGGTAATTCAGACCAACAAAATAGTCTTTTGAAACAGGGGAGCTTTCATGCCTGTCAGCACGTTTAACACTGTATCGCCCTAAAACATAACCAATCAATATTGCTACAACCAGCAAAATCAGCAATAAAATATCAGGCATCCGTGAGCCCTTTCAGCGAGCTGCTCCGTAATTTTTGTAGTTCTTTATCCCGCCTGGCAAGCTTTCGCATCAGGCTTGAGTTTTTCAATTGAAGACGGGAGATGGATACCACAGAAACAATTATTCCTACTACCCCCCCGGCTATAAACGACATGACAGCAAGGCTTGCTGTCTTTATGGACATCAGATCCCAGCCCAGCAGTTGTAAATGAACCTCACTGGTGTTTGATGTAGCGAAGCTGACCATAAACACTAACAGGATTAACAGCAAAACCAATAACAGACCACGCTTCATCCATACTACCAACGCTGTCATCATGGCAATTCTCAACTCCCCGGCACATCATTACATTAACAACAAAAATACTGTATCTGTGTTCAATAACAACCATTATGCATTTCGGGAGTTATTTACCCGATCCCGCATATCTTTACCCGGCTTGAAATGAGGGACATACTTTCCAGCTAACTGCACTGTTTCACCCGTCTTCGGGTTTCGGCCTGTTCGCGGTGCACGATAATGGAGTGAAAAGCTGCCAAACCCCCTTATTTCAACGCGTTCACCACATGCCAAAGCCTGTGACATTTGATCAATAATTGTTTTGATTGCCAGTTCAATATCCCTGACAGATAGCTGAGGTTGAAGCTCCGCTATCTGTTCAATTAGCTCAGACCGAGTCATAGCCATTTTCCTTTCCCTGCCACTCCCTGAAAATAGTACCAATTCAGCCAGTCACTGCGAGTTTCTGCCATCCTGAATAATCCATAACAAATCTCCGGATTATCATGCCAGAACCCCAGAAAGCCTATCCAATGCCTCAATTACAGGCTGTAACTGGTATCTGGTAAAAACCAGAAACTTCTACACTAGCTAACCCCTATCTATAAATCAAGCAAGCCATTGATAGCTATAAAAAAACCGCGGGAAAACCCGCGGTTTTTTTATGCAGTGCCTATTCATATAGAATAAGCACTTGCAAACAAGCTCTTTCGAACTTATTTACCTTCCATCTGAGCCTTGATCAGGTCACCGATGGTGGTAGGGCCAGAAGCTTCTACTTCCTGCTTGCGCAGTTCTTTCATAGCTTGCTTCTCTTCAGCCTGATCCTTCGCTTTGATGGACAGACTGATGTTGCGGTTCTTGCGATCGATGCTGATGATGCGAGCCTCAACTTCATCGCCTTCTTTCAGGACGTTAGAAGCATCTTCAACGCGGTCAACACTGATTTCGGAAGCCTTCAGGGTAGCCATCACGTCTTCAGCCAGCTCTACAGTAGCGGCTTTAGCGGATACTTCCTTAACAACACCCTTAACAATAGAACCTTTCTCGTTCAGGCCAGCGTAGGCATTGAACGGATCTTCGGACATCTGCTTGATACCCAGGGAGATACGCTCACGCTCAGCGTCGATAGCCAGGATCAGCGCTTCAACCTCTTCACCCTTACGGTACTGGCGAACAGCTTCTTCACCGGCTTCGTTCCAGGAGATGTCAGACAGGTGAACCAGACCGTCAATACCGCCATCCAGACCAATAAAGATACCGAAGTCAGTGATAGACTTGATCTTACCGGAGATGCGGTCACCCTTGTTGAAGTTTCCGGAGAAATCTTCCCATGGGTTAGTCTTGCACTGCTTGATACCCAGGGAGATACGACGACGCTCTTCGTCAATATCCAGAACCTGAACTTCAACCTCATCACCCAGGCCAACAACCTTGCTTGGGTGGATGTTTTTGTTAGTCCAGTCCATTTCGGATACGTGTACCAGACCTTCAACGCCTTCTTCCAGCTCAACGAAGCAGCCGTAGTCAGTCAGGTTGGTTACGCGACCGGATACACGGGTACCTTCTGGGAAGCGCTTGGTGATAGCAACCCATGGATCTTCACCCAGTTGCTTCAGACCCAGGGATACGCGGTTACGCTCACGATCGAACTTCAGGACCTTAACATTGATTTCATCACCAACGTTTACGATCTCGCTTGGATGCTTGATGCGCTTCCAGGCCATGTCAGTGATGTGCAGCAGGCCGTCAACACCGCCCAGATCAACAAACGCACCGTAGTCAGTGAGGTTCTTAACGATACCTTTAACTTCCAGGCCTTCCTGCAGGGAGCCCAGCAGCTGTTCACGCTCAGCGCTGTTTTCAGCTTCCAGAACGCTACGACGGGAAACAACAACGTTGTTGCGCTTCTGGTCCAGCTTGATAACCTTGAATTCGAGCTCTTTGCCTTCCAGGTGAGAAGTGTCGCGAACCGGGCGAACATCAACCAGAGAGCCGGGCAGGAATGCGCGGATAGTGTTAACGTCAACAGTGAAGCCACCCTTGACCTTACCGCTGATAACACCCTTAACGATGTCTTCTGCCTCGAATGCTTTTTCAAGCTCACCCCAGGCTTCCATACGCTTGGCTTTTTCACGGGACAGACGGGTTTCACCAAAGCCATCTTCAACCGCATCCAGGGCCACCTGGACTTCATCACCCAGGGCGATAGTCAGTTCACCGTTTTCATCCTGGAACTGAGCCTTGGGGATAATACCTTCAGACTTCAGGCCTGCATGCACAGTGACCCAATCGCTATCGATATCAACAACCACGCCGCTAACAATAGCGCCTGGCTTCATTTCGATATTTTTCAGGCTTTCTTCAAAAAGTTCAGCAAAGCTCTCGCTCATGATCTTTCCTGTAACAACATACTCACAATCCTGTCATCAGAGATTTCTTTTGCTCAGGACTGCTCATAGTCCACACTGCCAGCCAGTGTGGGTTGGCTTAATCGGGTGTGATAGCTGGAATGCTGGCTGTCTGCCGACTTCACACCATCGTAAAATAAATAAAGCAGGTTATACCAGGCCGCGCTGACGTAGCTCCGTCATGACTCTGTCAAAAACCTCCTGAATGCCAATCTGGCTGCTATCAATGACAATAGCCTCATCTGCCGGCTTAAGAGGTGCTACAGACCGGTTGGTATCCCGCTCGTCTCTGGCCTTAATATCAGCCAAAAGACGATCAAAACTACCATCAATACCTTTCGCTTGCAACTGTTCCATGCGTCGCCTTGCCCGTTCCTCGGCACTGGCTGTCAAGAAAAATTTGGCACTGGCATTGGGGAAAACCACGGTTCCCATATCACGGCCGTCACAAATAAGACCCGGCAGGGTGGCAAAATCCCGTTGCCGTTGCAACAATGCCGCCCTCACCTTGGGCATGACTGCAACCTTTGAAGCCATGGCTCCCACCTCTTCAGTGCGCAGATGGACTCCCACCGACTCACCTTCCAGTATAATCACCAGACTGTCACTACCTGGCTGAAACTGAACATCCAGTTGAGCAGCCACTAGAGCCACGGCACTTTCATCATCAAGGTCAATCCCGTGATTACTGGCCGAAAGCGCCGTTAACCGATAAAGTGCACCACTGTCTAATAACTGCCAGCCCAGGGTTTTAGCCAATAAAGCTGCGATGGTACCCTTACCGGAACCGCTAGGCCCGTCAATGGTGACTATGGGTGCAGAAACCACTTCACTACTCACTCATTACTTCCTTCAACAGAAACCGTCATGCCTGCCTGTTCAGCCAGCATGACAAAATTAGGAAATGAAGTGGCCACATTAGCACAGTCAAGAATACGAATCTCACCTTCTGATTTAAGGGCCGCTACGGCAAAGGCCATGGCAATACGGTGATCACCACAACTATCTACCGTACCACCAGACATCTTACTACCATGAATAATCATGCCATCGGCCAATGGCTTGGCTTCCACTCCGAGGATCTGTAAGCCGTCCGCCATAGACTGAATCCGGTCAGATTCTTTAACCCGCAGTTCCTCTGCACCTCTCAGCACAGTCCTGCCATTGGCACAGGCGGCTGCCACAAATAACACCGGAAACTCATCAATGGCTACAGGAACCAGCGCCCGGGGAATCTCAATCCCCTTAAGAGGCGCCGATTTAACCCGGATATCCGCCACCGGCTCTCCGCCCACTTCCTGCTCATTGGTGAGTGTAATATCAGCGCCCATCAATTTGAGGATCTCAATAACACCGGCACGGGTAGGGTTGATGCCCACATGGGTCAGCACAATATCAGAACCTTCCGCAATACTGGCCGCCACCATAAAAAATGCAGCGGAAGAAATATCGGCAGGCACATCGATATCAGTGGCAATTAATGAACCACCGCCGCTTATCGAAACAGTATCATCTTTAACCTGAACCGGATAACCAAAGCCTGCCAGCATGCGATTGGTATGGTCACGAACAATACCCGGCGACTTAACAGATGTGGTGCCCCTGGCATACATACCCGCCAATAGCAGGCAGGATTGCACCTGCGCCGAAGCCACCGGCATATCATAGTGAATGCCCTTGAGAGTACACTGCCCTTTAATATTCAAAGGCGGTGTTCCACCTTCTGCCGTTTCAATCCCGGCCCCCATATGGGATAAAGGCTGAGTCACACGTTTCATGGGACGCCCTGATAAGGACTCATCACCCGTCAATGTCACATCAAAAGACTGGGCCGCCATCAAGCCTGCCATTAATCGCATGGCTGTTCCGGCATTACCTAAATATAAAGGCTCAGAGGAAGGCTTCAGGCCATGCATGCCTACCCCGTGTACCACCACCCTGCCATTATCCGGGCCTTCGATGACAACACCCATGTTTCTAAATGCCTGCAAGGTTGCCATGGCATCTTCGCCCTCAAGAAAACCATCAATAACCGTGGTTCCCTCAGCCAGCGCTCCCAGCATAATTGAGCGATGGGAAATGGACTTATCCCCGGGCACCCGCAAATGACCGCACAAGCTACCTCCCGGCCCTGCCACCAGGCTTTGCATTTTCTCTTTACAACTGGCCATATACATCCGTCTTGACAATAACGTGGCAAAGTGATTCCTTGCACTTCGGGCACGTTCGAAAATTCCTGATAACGCGCTGCTATCACCCTTTGCAATAGCCGTACGCAATCGATTCAGCCCTTCAGAGAAGGTATCTATTGACTCCAGCACAGCCTCTCTGTTGCTCAGGGCAATATCATGCCACATCACCGGATCACTGCCTGCAATCCGGGTAAAATCCCTGAAGCCCCCGGCAGCATAACGAAAGATCGCCTGATTCTCAGGCTCTCCCGCCAGGGTGTCCACCAGCGAAAATGCCAGATAATGCGGCAGATGACTGGTCAAAGCCAGCACCTGGTCATGATGCTCCACCTCCATACAGCTCACCCGGGCCCCGCAAACTTCCCACAATTTTTTCACCACAGCCACGGCTAACGCATCGGTATGGGAAAGCGGGGTCAGCAAGACATTGTGGGCCACAAAAAGATCATCCCTGGCGGCAGTCACACCGCTTTTTTCTGATCCGGCAATGGGGTGACCGGGCACCAGCATTGCCGGAATCTCCTGAAAAGCAGCCAATGCTGACTTGACAAAAGCCCCTTTACAACTGCCGGCATCGGTAATCATTTTCCCGGAGAGCTCCAGCCCTGCCAGTTGCTTCAATAATGGCTCCATCGCCAGCATAGGCACTGAAAGCATAATCACGTCAGCCTGGGACACACCTTCAGATAGAGAGTTCGCACCCTGATCGATAATCCCCAACTCACTGGCTTTCACAATACTGGAGGGTTGCCGGTCAAAGCCAATCACAGACCGACAAAATCCGGACTTCCTTAACGCTCTGGCAAAGGAGCCACCAATAAGTCCCAGCCCAACTACCAGTACAGAAAGCTGTCCGGAAAATGATTCGGGATTATTATCCGCCACTTACAAGACCGCCTCCAGCGCGTCAAGACAGCGTTGATTTTCTTCCGGCAATCCCACAGAAATACGCAAATGCTGAGGCATACCATAGTTACCAACGGGTCGAACGATAACCCCTTGGGCCAACAGCTCTTCATATACCGGCAGAGCATCACATCCCATATCCACACAAATAAAGTTTCCTGCTGAAGGAATCCACTTGAGTCCCAAAGCATTAAACCCTGTGGTCAACTGAACCAAGCCCTCCCTATTCAGTACCCTTGATCGCGCCAAATACTCATCATCCGCCAGGGCAGCCAAGGCAGCCGCCTGCCCCAGGGAGTTAACATTGAATGGCTGCCTTAACCGGTTGAGAATATCCGCCACCTGCGGGTTGGAAATGGCATAACCCACCCTGCATCCTGCCAGGCCATAGGCTTTTGAAAAGGTTCGGGTCACCACCAGATTCGAATACTGATCTATAAGGGCAATACTGTTGTTGCTGTCAGCGTCAGCGCTATATTCAACATAGGCTTCATCCAGAATAACCAGCACATGGGAAGGCACTTTATCCAGAAACCATCTCAGCTCGGTTTCATTAAAGTGAGTGCCTGTGGGGTTATTAGGGTTGGCAAGAAATACCATACGGGTATCCTCACGAACCGCATTTGCCATGGCTTCCAGGTCATGCCCCCAGTTAATGGCTGACACCACAATACCTTCTGCTCCTGTAGCACGCACCGCCAGGGAATAAACAAAGAAGGCATACTCTGAATAGACCGCTGAACACCCCGTATTCAGGTAACATTCCGCCAGCAGTACCAGTAGGTCATTGGAACCATTACCGAGGGTAATCTGTTCCATTGGCACATTCAGTCGCTCTGCCAATGCCTGCTTTAATGCAAAGCCATTGGCATCAGGATAGCGTGATACACTGGCCATGGCATTATTGACTGCAGCTGTCACCACTGGCGACGGCCCCAGAGGATTCTCATTACTGGCCAGTTTGACAATCGAAGTTTCATCCAGCCCCTGTTCACGAACCAGTTCCTCGATCGGCTTACCCGGCTGGTAAGGTTGCAGCGATTGAATAGCTGGCAATGCCTGTCCAATAAAATCACAGGACATAAATCTCCCCCCATTACACGTCAAAGGACACCTTTTGGATAAGACCCTAAAATCCTTAAATCATTCGCACGTTCTCCAAGCCGCTCCAGCACCTTATGAACCACCGGATCTTCCTGGTGCCCCTCAAAATCAATGAAAAACACATAATTCCAGATGCCGCTACGGGAAGGCCGGGTTTCTACCCGGGTAAGGTCTATATCATGCACATGGAAGGGCTCAAGAATGGCATGAAGGGCGCCGGGCTGATTTCTCATACTAACGACGATAGATGTTTTATCATTGCCCGCCACCTCACTGCTGCGAGGAACGGTTTCATTGCCAATAATCAGGAATCGGGTGGAATTGTCAGGCTGGTCTTCAATTTTTTCCGCTATTTTTTCCAGACCATAAAGCTCTGCCGCCATATCTCCCGCAATGGCCGCTGAATTCCACTCACCCCGAACCCGCTTGGCCGCCTCAGCATTAGAATTTACCGCCACCCGTTCGGCCATGGGCCAATGGGCATCCAGCCACTTCCGGCACTGGGCCAGGGACTGGGCATGGGAATAGATGCGGGTAATATGATCCCTGCGGGTGTTTTCAGAAACCATCAGATGCTGATGAATTCTTAGTACCACTTCTCCACAAATTTGCAGTGAAGAATCCATAAAACTATCCAGGGTATGATTAATAACCCCTTCACTGGAATTCTCCACAGGCACCACACCATAACTCACAGCCCCGGCGCTGACCTCACGGAAGACCTCATCAATGGCTGACATCGGTGTGCAGACTGCTGAATGCCCGAAATGCTTGATGGCCGCCTGCTGGGTAAAGGTGCCTTCGGGTCCCAGATAGGCCACTCTGACAGGAGCCTCCAAAGCCAGGCAGGCTGACATAATTTCCCGGAACAGACGCCCCATCTCTTCATCATTCAAGGGGCCGTTATTTCGCTGCATCACCTTACGAAGTACCTGAGCCTCCCGCTCAGGACGATAAAACACCGCCTGTTCACCGCTGGCCTGACACGCCTTCTGTTTAACCTGAGCTACCTCCTGGGCACAACGGGCCCTTCGGCTAATCAGTTCCAGAATGTCATGATCCAGCGCATCAATCTGGTGACGCAATTCATTCAGCTTTTCTTCTGCCATTTTCCTATCCACTTTTGCCGTGAAAAACATTTTGCTTACCCGTTTTTCATAAGCTCGGGTGGCACAAAATATTTTTCTTTCGCTATGGGCATTTGATGATTGTTTTAACCATGTCCTCGTTCAAACTCCCCCATAAAATCGATCAGGGCATCCACATGGGATTCAGGTATCGCATTGTAGATACTGGCGCGCATGCCCCCCACAGCCTTATGGCCTTTCAGCTGTAAAAACCCCGCTTGTTCGGATTCCTTCAGAAATAAATCATCCAGGGATGGGTCAGCCAGAGTGAAAGGGACGTTCATTTTGGAGCGCCAGTGACTGTCTACGTTATTTTGATAAAAGCCGGTTTTATCGATCATGGCATACAACTTTTCAGCCTTGCGTTTATTGATGATTTCCATAGCCTCAATCCCTCCCTGGTCTTTTAGCCATTTAAAGACCAGACCGGCCAAATACCAGGCAAAGGTGGGCGGCGTGTTATACATAGAGTTTTTTTCAGACTGCAGCTTATAATCAAGCACCGCCGGACAGATATTTCCAGTTCTTTCTAACAGATCCTTTCGAACAATGGCCACGGTTAAACCTGCCGGCCCTATATTCTTTTGGGCTCCCGCATAAATAATACCAAAGCGCTCAATATCCACAGACCTTGATAAAATGCTGGAAGACATGTCGGCCACCAACGGGACTTCACCGGTATCAGGGACAAATGGAAACTCAAGGCCCCCAATGGTTTCATTAGGTGTATAATGGACATAGGCTGCCTGACTGTCCAACCGCCACTCCTGCTGCTCAGGCATACTCCCAAAACCAAGGGCCTTGCCATCCGCAGCCACATTCACACCAATATAGCGCTGGGCTTCCTTGATAGCTGACTGGGCCCAGTAACCACTGTTAATATAGTCCGCAGACTGCCTCTCCCCCTTTATATTCATGGGCACGGCGGCAAACTGCCCTCGGGCTCCCCCCTGCAAAAACAGGACGCTATAGTGATCGGGGATAGCCAGCAACGCCCGTAAATCCTGCTCAGACTCTTCTGCCAACTTGATAAATGCCTTAGTTCGATGGCTTACTTCCATCACCGAGGCTCCACAATTGTGCCAATTCAACAACTCATCCCGAGCCTGCTCAAGCACTGCCTGGGGAATGGGTGCCGGGCCTGCACAAAAATTAAAAGCACGCCCACCCAGCTGGCCTAATAGCTCATCAACAGTTTTGTCCACTTAGCCTGTCTCCTTCAAACGGGCAGCCATGACCCGGTATCTGCTCCCTCTATCTCTATAGGAATAAAAGGAGTAAGCACACACCCGGCAGCATCATGGGTTAGCCCGAATCATCATATTGATAGCAGTCTGGAGAGTAAAAGTAACACAGGGGGGCAAAAATAAAAGGTTTAGGCGTCTATGAACTCAAGCAACAAACCTGGCTGAATCACCATTAACCAGTCCAAATCAATAATCAGCATCTGCTGATTCCTTTTGCGGTGCCAAATTCCATATTATCAACTCACCATCTTCAGCGCCTGACACCAGCCGCCCATCGGTCAGCTGAATAACAAAATTGACCGCAGTTTTATGTCCTATCAAAACGCCGACACAATCACTCCCATCTGCCCTGGTCAAATCCCATACCCTTAAAGTATGATCCCTGGAGGCCGATACCAAGCGTCCATCAGCAAGCTGGATGATCGCACTCACTTTGTCTTGATGCCCTTTTAGAAGTCTTACAGGCTCCTGCTTTTCCTGTTTTCCCAAATCCCACACAGCTAGTGTGTTCTTTTGATAGCTAGACACCAGCTCCCCTTCAACCAGCTGGATCAGCGAAAAGTCAGAGACATTCGGATATAGGTCAATCATAAACATTGGATCATCTTCCTGTTTAGCCAAGTCCAATACATGCAGTGTGCCGTAGTCATGGTTGCTCAATGCCAGCCGCCCATCAACCAGCTGGATGATCGAATGCACCCTTCCACCTGCCCAGAAACTTCTCAGCCTCTCCGGTTCAGCCAAATCCCGCACTTTTAATAAGCTCGCAGAACCTGAAGCCAATCGCCCATCAGACAATTCGATGATCGAATACACAACATCCTTATGTTCAGCCAGGGTTCTCACGCACTCTTTACCATCCGGCCTGGTCAAATCCCACACTTTAAATGTACGGTCATCAGAGCATGAGACCAATCGCCCATCAGACAACTGAATGACCGAATACACCAATCCGTTATGTCCAGACAAGGTCTTTATGCACCGAACCTCTTCAGGTTCATCAAAATCCCACACTTTCAATGTGTAGTTCTCAGATTTCGAAACCAGCCATCCATCAGATAGCGGGACAAGCCCGAAGCACCCAGTCAGTTTTTTCACACATTGTTTTCCTTGTGGCTTATCGATATCCCAGACTCTTAATGTGTAGTCCTTAGCACTCGAAACCAACAGTCCATTAGCCAGCTGGATAACCGAATTCACCTGTTTGGTATGCCCAACCACACAGCTATCCCTTAGTTTTTTAATCTGATCCTGCAATAATCTCAAAAACCTGGCTTTTCTATCATCGCTATCTCTGCAAAGCTTTTCTAGACAACTAATAATTTGTTCTTCATCAGAGAGCTGGATCTGTCCTTCATCAGAAAGCTCGGTTAAAAACAAGGATACAATTTGCTCCTGAATGGATTTCAAATATTTATCGCTTTTCATCCTATGAAATGCCAGCCTTATTAGTGGATCTCTACATTTCATGTCCTCAATAGGTGGAATTTCAAAATTTGCAATAAACTTTCTATAACCTTTTTCATAGTCCCCATAAAAATACTTTGCCATCCTTCGGTATTCCAATAAGTAATCTTTAAGCTTATTATTGACTTCCTTGCAGACCAGATGTAAAGAAAAAACATCATTAACGGAAAGATAACTTGCTATTTCTGAAATCAATTCAGCGGGAAGATCATAAAGCCTGAAAGAATTTTTATTGCCACAGAAAGTGTGGCTAGAAAAAAAAGAAAAAAGAAAAATAAAAACTAACCTCCCAAAAATCGTATGTGATCGGTGAAACGCATATACCTCACCACTGGTACGCATAAAACGAGAGCAACAGGCATTTTTTTTGATTGCTAAAACGACGTTTTTCAATTCAGTAAAGCTCTTAGTGAAATACGAAGTTCCAGATGGCATCTTTGATGTATTCACATCTTTCTTATGAAGATGATTTTGTCCACCCCACCCACAGCATAGACAATGCAACAGATTGTGCAAACCAGTGCTGGATTGGATATCCATAAAATATTCACCACAAAAAACAAACAAAACTTCTTGCTTAAGAAATGGAGCAATCAGGCATATTGATCTCAGCTCCATTACTTTGTAGTAATTCAACAATATCAGAATGCCCTTTATAAATCGCTACCCAAAGGGGTGAAAAACCCTTAGCAGAAGAGACATTGGGGTTTGCCTTATGCTCAAGCAGGCATCTGACCATTGACATGTCTCCCTTCTCGGCAGCCAAATAAAGAGCTGTACAACCACCGGCTTTTTTATGGGAACAGGCATCTGCATTAGCCCCCTTTTTTAGCAAGGCAGTGGCTATACCCACACTCCCGGTCTCTGTAGCCAAGTGAAGGGCTGTAACATCGTTAGGCATACAAATATTAGTATCTGCACCGCCATCAAGCAGAGCTTGAGCAGTCTTTTTATCCTTTCTGGCAACAGCCTGATGAAGAGCCGTGCGCTGATCGGTTGTAAGCGCATTGACACTGGCTCCGGCATTGATCAATAACTTGACCACCTCTGTATGCCCTTTATCGGCAGCCATAAAAAGTGGAGACCTGTTATTTGTGGTACAGAGACTAAAATCTGCTTCATTTTCAAGTAAAAACTTAACCGCCTCAGTCTTCCCCTCTTCAGCAGCCCAGATAAGACTGGTGTTATTGTAATCGGGTGTACAGGCATTAATATTAGCTCCCTTATCCAGCAAAAACCTGCCCATATCCAGGTCACCTTTCAAGGTAGCCATCTGAAAGGCCGTCATATGGATAGGGGTGAGAGGCATGTCAATATCAATCCCTTTCTCAAGCAAAGATTCAATTTCTTTCTTATTACCATTCAACACGGCATCATGAAGTGCTTTTTTATGATCCAAGCCATAGCTATGACCCACTTTATCTTTAGCTCCGACCTTGCTGGAATGAGTACGTTTATGTTGCAAGTGAGTCACAGCCCTTTTTTTCCGGTGAGTGGCATTTTCCAAAGCACTGGCCTGTGCGTTTTTTTTCTCTGTCCCCTTTACAATGCACTTAACTTCTAACACCGGGTAATCAGATTTCTGCTGATTTATTTCATTAAGCTGCGCACGATTAAATTTATTCTTATCAAAAACACCAAACCCAACACGTTGGCTTGATCCACCAAACTGTAAACAATCTCCCTCTTTCAATGCCTTTAAACTTTCGCAAACCTCTTTATCCAACTTTATTGCCTGAGTGTAAGACACATTTAAATCTTTTTTGGAATGAACGGTTAATATGAATTCAGCCTCTACTTCAGGAGACAAATACACCTCCCCCTTTTCTTTTCTACAAATCTCAAATGTCTCACTACCCAGCTGAAGCCAGCCCTTTTTTCCTTTCTTGACTTGAAAGCCAAGCCGAATTAAATGGTCTTCCCCCAGCTCAAACCAATCAGATTTTTTGATGCCATGCTGCTCGACCCCGCCTGTAGCACTTTTCTTCGAAGATAGTGCAGCAGCAAGCTGCTGGAAGGAGATTTTTTGCGTTTTTTCCATCGCTGGAGCTGGGGCTTCTGCACCCGTTAGCGGATTACTTTCTTTTTTGTTATCAGCCCCTTCTGGCAAGGCAGCTTCGGCAAGAAGCTCAGGTTTCGATATATCCCGATCAGACAGGTCATGCGGATGGGCTACCGCAGTAGGAATCCGCTCATTGGCAGGTAATAGCGCCCCCCTACAGTCTCTACTATCAATTGCTATATTCTCTACCCCTGACTGCACACAGTTATCATTATGCTTAAAGCCTTTCAATGCCCCCTGAGACTTTCGGCAGTGCTGACAGGTATAACCAAATACAAGTTTAGGCCCTTCAGTATTTTCATTCAGTTCACAGTATCGAAAAACACCTTGCCGGGATAATGTCTGGCGCTCATCGTCAGACAGTTGTTTTTCTGCTTTCATAGAGTCATAACACGCATCCTCAGATGGGCTGGCATGTTTATTAAAAAACGGCCTGCGCGAATCATTGGCAGGCTGCATTGCTGCTAATTGTGATTGACCGACACTCATGCAAGCTCCTTTCGACTTCAGTTTATTGAATAATTATGGGCAGCTTAAATAAAAAGTCCGCTTTGTTATGACCATTGTTATCAAAAAAAATTCATTCCTCCCAGAATCGACCACACCTCGTATTCTCTATAAAGAACTGGAAAGCAGCACGTAATATCCATATTTATATCCGTAAAATATAACCTCCCCAGCCAATTAGAGACTTTCAGAAAAACGCCTAACCATTTTGTACAGCCAGACTGAACACTAAAGCAGGAACCATTGCAAAACACAGTGAGTCAAAAGAATGATTTTATTTTAGTTAGAACCAATTAGATTGAGGAATGTAAAAAAGTAGAAAATAATTATAACGATAAGTATAAAATCAATGAATACAATAAGCCTGAACCCATCAAAAAACGCCGATCAATAAAGATCGGCTTTTTTACTATTTATAATGAAGAGCAAACCGGTTAATTACTCTTCAGTGTCTCCCGTCAAATCCTCATCAGGCTCTTCCACCCGGGCAACACCCACCAGTTTTTCATCATTACCTACCTTAATCAGGGTTACACCCTGGGTATTCCGTCCCTGGGAAGACACTTCCCCTACCCGGGTTCTGACCAGCGTACCCTGATCAGAAATCAGCATAATCTCCTCAGCCTCTGTTACCTGGACGGCACCGACAATTTCACCATTACGTTCAGTGCACTGCATAGAGATAACGCCTTGCCCACCACGCCCGGTAATACGGAAGTCTTCCACCGGGGTTCGCTTGCCATAGCCTTTTTCACTGGCGGTCAGAATCTGGGCATTATCCTTCGGAATAATCAGGGAGATAACCCGCTGATTATCCTGTAACCTGATACCCCTGACGCCCCGGGCTGTCCGCCCCATGGCGCGAACATCGGTCTCTTCAAAGCGAATGGCCTTACCCGCATTAGAGAGCAGCATGACCTGGGCATCACCAGTGGTGATTTCAGCGCCCACAAGGGTATCCCCCTCTTCCAGGGCCAAAGCAATCAAGCCACTGGTACGAGGACGGGAGAACTGTTCCAGCGGCGTCTTTTTCACTGTACCCTGCATAGTGGCCATAAAGACATAATGCCCTTCGGCGTAATCGTCCACCGGCAGTACGGCAGTAATACGTTCCTCCTGCTCCAATGGCAGGATATTGACCAGAGGGCGCCCCCTGGATGTTCTGCCAGCCTGGGGAATCTGGTAAACCTTCAGCCAGTAAACCTTACCCTTACTGGAAAAGCACAATAACTGGGTATGGGTGTTAGCCACCAGCATGTGCTCCACATAATCCTCTTCCTTCACCGATGCTGCGGACTTTCCGCGTCCGCCCCGGCGCTGGGCCTGATAGGTATCCAGTGGCGTGGTTTTGGCATAACCACCATGGGACAGGGTAACCACCATGTCCTCTTCATCAATCAGGTCTTCAACGGTCAGGTCACGGCGGGAGCTGGTGATTTCAGTACGACGGTCATCACCAAACTCATCACGAACCGCTTCCAGCTCTTCGCGGATCACCTGACGAAGCTTTTCCGGGTCCGCCAGAATCAGGGCCAGTTCAGCAATACGTTCCAGCAGCTCACGGTATTCAGTGAGCAGTTTTTCGTGTTCAAGGCCGGTGAGCCGGTGCAAACGCATTTCCAGGATCGCCTGAGCCTGGGCTGGCGACAGGTAGTAACTGCCTTCCCGCAAACCATATTCAACAGGCAGCTCATCAGGGCGACAGGCATCCGCCCCCGCCCGCTCCGCCATGGCCATCACATGACCGGGGTTCCAGGCCTGGCTAATCAGCTTTTCCTTTGCCTCAGCGGAAGAAGGAGAATCCTTGATAAGCTGGATCACCGGATCAATATTGGACAGGGCAACCGCGAGTCCCTCAAGAATATGGCCCCGTTCACGGGCTTTCCGCAATTCAAAAACGGTTCGGCGAGTCACCACCTCGCGGCGGTGACGAATAAAGGCCTCAAGCAGTTGCTTCAGGTTCAGCAGCTTGGGCTGACCGTCCACCAATGCCACGATATTGATGCCAAACACAGACTCCAGCTGGGTCTGCGCATACAGATTATTCAGCACCACTTCCGCATTTTCACCACGGCGTAGCTCAATGACCATCCGCATGCCATCTTTATCTGACTCATCTCTCAGCTCGGAGATGCCTTCAATTTTGCGCTCCTTAACCAGCTCGGCAATTTTTTCTATAAGCCGGGCTTTATTAATCTGATAGGGCAGCTCAGTAACAATTATGGTGCTTTTATTACGTTTCTCGTCAACCTCTATATCCGCCCGGGCGCGGATATAAATACGGCCCCGCCCGGTACGGTAGGCCTGAAGAATGCCAGCCCGGCCATTAATAATGGCCGCAGTAGGAAAGTCCGGGCCCGGAATATACTCCATCAGGTCATCGATGGTGAGGGAGTCGTTGTCCAGCAGGGCCAGACATCCGCCAATCACTTCCCGCAGGTTATGGGGCGGAATATTGGTTGCCATACCTACGGCAATACCAGCGGAGCCATTGACCAGCAGATTGGGAACGCGGGTAGGTAATACCTCCGGGATTTGCTCCGTGCCGTCGTAGTTTGGCACATAGTCAACGGTCTCTTTATCCAGGTCAGCCAATAGCTGATGGGAAATCTTGTCCATGCGAATTTCGGTATAACGCATGGCCGCAGCAGAATCGCCGTCAATGGAGCCAAAGTTACCCTGCCCGTCCACCAGCATATAACGCAGGGAGAAAGGCTGGGCCATCCGGACAATTGTGTCATAAACGGCAGAGTCACCATGGGGGTGATATTTACCGATGACGTCCCCGACAATACGGGCAGACTTCTTGTAAGGCTTGTTCCAGTCGTTACCCAGCTCGCTCATGGCGAACAACACCCGCCGGTGAACAGGTTTCAGGCCGTCCCGCACATCAGGCAGGGCACGCCCAACGATGACGCTCATGGCATAGTCCAGATAGGACTGCTTAAGCTCATCTTCAATATTTACCGGTAAAATCTCTTTGGCGATATCAGTCATGGAAAACCAGTCGTCCTTTTGCTTGCGCCCACCGGATAAGAGACAGCATCCTTTCCAGATCCTCAGGGCCAGGAGCTACTTGCCACGAGGCAGCTTTTCTATCAAATAAAGCGACCCATAGTCTGCCTGCACAGACTATCCCCGGCCATCATTTCCAGTTAGCCAGCAGCATTGATATTCAAAAGCCTAGAATACCATAATCCAAGTGCTTCCGGCGAGTCACCCGCACGAAAGAAGCGCAATTTAAATGCCCATTTACCCGGCTGCTGCGAAGCCCGTCCTGCAGGGGTATAATTCAGAAGCAGCCTTAAATACCAAGAATGGTTAACAAACATGACCGAAATGCGATCAGCACAGAATGTCGACCCGGAAGAGGTGGCCAAATTTGAGCAACTGGCCAGTCGGTGGTGGGACCCTGAAAGCGAGTTCAAGCCCCTTCATCAAATTAACCCGCTTCGCCTCAACTATATTGATGAACGGGTTAGCCTGGCTGGTAAAAAGGTTCTGGATGTAGGTTGTGGCGGTGGCATCCTGAGCGAGTCCATGGCCCTGCGCGGGGCAACAGTGACAGGCATAGATATGGGAGCGGCCCCTCTGTCAGTGGCTCGCCTGCACAGCATGGAATCAGGGGTTGAGGTGGACTATCGGAGAATCCCCGTTGAAGAGCTGGCTGAAGAAATTCCGGGGACATTTGACGTCATTACCTGCCTGGAAATGCTGGAGCACGTTCCCGACCCTGCCTCTATTGTCACCGCCTGCCGCAAGTTATTAAAACCAGGAGGGAAAATCTTTTTTGCCACATTAAACAGGACACCCAAATCATGGCTTTTTGCCATCGTTGGGGCAGAGTACATCTTAAAGCTATTACCCAAGGGTACCCATGAACACAGCAAATTCATCAAACCTCACGAGCTGTGTGAATGGATGAGACACTCGAACCTGACTGTAAATGATATGACCGGCATGACCTACAACCCCCTGACACAGGTCTACCGGCTTAATAAAAATGACACCAGTGTTAATTACCTTATCTATGGCAGTCTGGAAGAGTCACTTTAACGCACCGGAACACAGGAATTATGAGTAAAAACCAAGCCATTGAAGGCGTATTTTTTGATCTGGATGGCACCCTGATGGATACCGCCAGTGATTTTATTTCTGCCGTCAATCAACTCCAGCTCGAGCATAACCTTCCCCTGTTAGCGGCAGATATTATCAGAAAAAATGTTTCCGCCGGCTCAAAAACACTGACCAGCCTGGCATTGGGAATAGCCCCCGACCACCCCGACATAGAGACCTGCAGGCAGCAACTGCTGGCTCACTATGAAAACCATGTCAATAACAGCCAACGCCCCTCTCCAGCCACTCTTTACCCCGGTATTTCCAGCCTATTACAAGACCTGGAACAACGACAAATCCCCTGGGGTATTGTCACCAATAAACCCCTGGCTTTTACCACCCCCCTTCTACGGCAAGCCAAACTGGATAACCGGTCGAAATCCACTGTTTGCCCAGAGCATGTCAAACAACCAAAGCCCGATCCCCAAGCGCTCCTCCTTGCCTGCCAGCAGGCCAGCTGCCTTCCGGAACGCTGCGTCTATATTGGCGACCACAAGCGGGATATTGATGCTGGCAAACAGGCGGGCATGACCACCATTGCAGCCCTGTACGGTTATATTGCTGACGATGACAACCCGGAATACTGGCGAGCGGACTACCAGGCCCCCACCGCCAGCGATATCCATCAATGGCTAATTCGCAATCATTGGAAAATCCCGGCGGCCTGATACCCGAAGACCAATAGCCTGCTCCCAACCACACCGTATACAAACCCTGAGCAGGCTTTGGCGTCAAATACTAACTATCCAGAGTACACCTATGTTTGAATACCATGCTTCTTCCAACCTACTGGCTAACAGAAACATTCTGGTTACAGGTGCCGGCAGTGGTATTGGTCGCGCCGCCGCCCTTTCTTACGCAAAGCATGGAGCCACCGTGATTTTGCTGGGACGCACCACAACTAAACTTGAAGCGGTTTATGACACCATTGAAGAAAATCAATGGCCACAGGCCGCCCTGTTCCCAATGGACCTGGAAGGTGCCACAGAACAGGACTACACCCATCTGGCAGAAGCCATTAGCGAAGAATTTGGCCATCTGGATGGTTTACTGCATAATGCAGGCTTACTGGGCGAACTCAAACCTCTCAGCCAATACGATACAGACACCTGGAACAAAGTTATGCAGGTGAATCTGAACGCCCCGTTTCTAATGACCCGCGCACTCCTGCCCCTGCTTCGAAAATCCACAGATGCGTCCATCATCTTTACCTCATCCGGAGTTGGCCATCAAGGCCGGGCCCACTGGGGAGCCTACAGTGTCTCCAAGTTTGCCACCGAAGGATTGATGCAAACCCTGGCCGATGAAGAGGACGGCATTAGCTCTGTCCGGTGCAATAGCCTGAACCCTGGAGGAACCAGAACCCCTATGCGGGCAAAGGCCTTCCCTGGAGAAGACCCCTTATCACGCCCTACCCCTGAAGATATCATGCCGTTGTATCTCTACCTTATGGGTCCTGACAGCCAGGGGAGCAGCGGACAGGCTTTTCATGCCCAGCAATAGAACAGGAAACACAAAAAAACCCGCTTCAAATGAAGCGGGTTTTTTCATATGGCGCGCTCGGGAGGATTCGAACCTCCGACCGCCTGGTTCGTAGCCAGGTACTCTATCCAGCTGAGCTACGAGCGCGTTACATAACTACCTTAAATGGCGGTGAGGGAGGGATTCGAACCCTCGATACGGCTACAAACCGTATACTCCCTTAGCAGGGGAGCGCCTTCAGCCTCTCGGCCACCTCACCAGAAGCATCAACAGACAGCTCTGTCATTGCTTGAAATGGCGCATCCGGGAGGATTCGAACCTCCGACCGCCTGGTTCGTAGCCAGGTACTCTATCCAGCTGAGCTACGGATGCACTCGTCGATAAATGGCGCGCTCGGGAGGATTCGAACCTCCGACCGCCTGGTTCGTAGCCAGGTACTCTATCCAGCTGAGCTACGAGCGCCCTGTCGACGGATGCGAACTATAGAGATATCCCACCCTGGAGTCAAATGCGGTTTACCGCAACCAGCTATAAAGCAGCCATAAAAAAACCCCGCTATAAAGCGGGGGATAACAAGCTCAGGTCTATAAAAGACACTGGTGGTTAAAAGCTATAGCTCACTTTCGCCATGATGGAGTGATCTTTAAATCCTCCACTAAAGTTATAGTCATAGTTTAAGCCCAGGGATAAATTCTCATCCATGGCATAAACTACGCCCAGCCCCGCAAGAGCACGCCCCTGCTCTCGCTTCATGCCGACAAATTTACCAACACCACCAAGGCTCAAAGACTTCACTTCTCCCTCATACTTTTTATTATTGAAGTCATAGTACCCCATTAACCGAAATTCAGGCTTCAGATTACCCTGCTCCATGGCTATATCACCCATAACACGGACACCCGCACCCAGCTCGGTAATCTGCACATCTTCCGTTTTAATCTGCTGCTCAAAGGCACCGCCCGAATTTTCCAGCTTGTAATCATCCACCTTGACGTTATAGAAGTTAAATTCAGCCTTGGGTTGTAACGTCCACTCATCACTCATGGGCAGGTTATAACCTCCGCCGAAAGTTACGCCCCAGGTACTGGTATCACCCTTTCCCTTATAGGATCTGGCCACACTCGATCCTGCATTATCCTCAGTAACCGCAGACTTGTAATCATTTTTGCCCGCAGCATAGCTCAACATTCCATCCATAAACCAGGGACCATCATTCCAGCCGGCATAAAAGGTTCCCATGTAGTGATCACCTTTGGTTGACTGGGACACATCATCCTTGGTTTTAATGTCACTCTTGGCATAAGTGAAAGCAAAACCAACCGTCAGCTGTTCATTGACTTCGGCATCAAGCCCCAGCGTAATGCCATCCACCTTAGAGGAGAATCCACTGATATCGTCCTTGTTGTTCTGACTACCGTCATTATGAATATACTGACCCCAGAAACCCTGGGACTCAAAGGTATCACCCGTAGCCACCATATCATTTTGACCATGGCGGTGCTGATCAACAGACCTGTGAACCCCTGCCAACAAGTTACGACTCACCTTGGGAAGCGCGCCACTGGCGGCCACATGAGGTGTCAATTCACTACCCAGCTTTTTCAACTTACCTTCATCCGCGGCAGTTTGCACCGCATTCAGGACATTAGCATCCTTCAAGGGCAACATGTTGCCACTGATGTTATGGCCTACATTCTTCAGGTGAGCAGCCAGTATGCCAGCCCCCAGTGGGGTCGCTCCATTTTTTACCAGGTTAGCGTTTACATTGTCAGTACGCTTAATGGTACCTGCCAGCTGCCTTACGCTGTACTTCTTATCATCCACCTTATCCCCCCTGGATATTGTGGTATCAAACAGTACAGAATGGCCTTCAATACTAGCAGCATCATCACCATCAGAGAAATCAGCATCCATACTTTCTGCAAACAGGAATTTCTGCTCCGCATATTTACCGTCCTTGTTCGGCTTCAATAAGGCCGCCTGGACAGCTGTCAGACTCACCCCCTTTTGCTTCTTATCTTTCTTGGCATCAGCAAGCTTTTGCTTATCAATGCCCACATCAGCCACTATGTTTACATCGCCAACACCTTCAACCATCTTACCCAGATCGTCACCCCTCAGGGAAATGAAAGGCCTTTCAGTATCAGCTATAGCAAGCACTAAGCGGGAACCAAGCTTCAACATCCCCTTACTATCGCCGCTGTGATCAACTGTAAGCACCGCCTTCTTATTATCAGCAGTATCACCGGCAATACCACCCCCTGGCTGGACAAGTACCAAGGTTCCTTCACTACCATCCAGCGTTTTAGTCAAAATAAAAGGAACTGCCTTGCCTTTATCTGCCGAAGCGGTGTTGTAATAGGCAGCATCAGCCAGTTTTTCAGGCCACGTAGCAGGCTTCAGAGTCAATACCGCGCCACTATCCAGCTGGGCATCAACATCAAGAGTTCCACCCTCATAGGTACCTCCCTTAAAAATCACCCTTGGCTGCAAATCAGTAGGAGCATCATTCCCGTCTCCAATATCACCCAGAAGGCGAGCACCTTTAGCAACCTTTAA
Organism: Endozoicomonas sp. Mp262; assembly: GCF_025643335.1. Taxonomy (NCBI): domain Bacteria; kingdom Pseudomonadati; phylum Pseudomonadota; class Gammaproteobacteria; order Oceanospirillales; family Endozoicomonadaceae; genus Endozoicomonas; species Endozoicomonas sp. Mp262. The sequence goes on from NZ_CP092489.1 coordinate 4,306,679, forward strand.
TTCTTTAAAGTCTCTAACAACACCTATGAGCGTACCCTCAACGACAACCAGCGAACCACTATTATCAGCCTCGGAAGGAAGCAAGCCATTAACATCCACGAAAGCTGTCTGGTCTACACCTATACGAAGCTCACTATCAAATCCATTTTCAGCAAGACTTTTAACCACCTTGGGATTGTCAATCGACTTGCCGGAAGCATCTACCGCTATATTTTTCACAAGGTCAATATTAACAAACCCTTCCTTCTTGCCATCAGCACTAACGGCCTTAAAGTCCTTCTTACTATCCAGAATCACCTTATGGCCAGTATATGTTGCAGATTCCAACCCTCCTCCAGAAGACAGATCCACCTGCGTAATAAATTCACCGGTTTTATTCAGGGTAATTTCTACAAACCGGCCAGTATCTTTTCTGTCCGCTTTATCCTGGTGTACCACCAACTTACCATCAACAACCAGTTTGTCTTTAACGCTATTATCCAAAGCCACACGCACATCAGCCTTATCACCGATACGAATGACCCGCTGTATACGAACCGGATCTTTTACTTCAATCAACACATCCTGTTCAACGCCATCTTTATCCTTCTTCTTAGCCTTTTCTCTTAAAAAGTATTTACCATCATCCCCCAACTTTGCCTGATAGAACTTCCCTCCCTCCTCTATTACCGGCTTACCCTGACTATCCACATACAGCCAATTACCAACAGTAGAGTCTTGAGTAGAGCCTTGGGTATCCTCACTTTCCATAAAACCGAGGATCACAGGCTCATTGTAGCGGGCATTCCATTCATCTGATTTTGTCTTTCTTTGTTCCTTCTCTAAATCAACAGCGTCCTCATCAAAGCCTGTCACAGTACCGTCAAAAGAAAAGGTTCCGGCAACAGTCGCCTCATTAGCGCGCAGCACCGAACCCTCCGAGACGGTTACTGTTGTACCCATCAACATACCAGCGGTGATATCACTTTTATCCTTGACAACAACATGACCATCAGTAGCCGGAAGCAAATGCATATCCTTGATGTCTGTTCCATCATCTTTTAACGTCACCATACCCAACGGGTAAATCAGCCCAAGACGTTGAGGCACTTTTTTGCCCTCTGTCACGGAAGAAGATTCCTTGTTATTTGAGCTATTTGAGAATTCAAGCCGGCTACCACCAAACCCTATGGTGCTACTGGCGGTATTTACAGCCAGTGCCTCGCTATTATTATTCTGACTATCAACCGCATAATTTTGTAATTCTTGAAGCTTTTCTATATCACTCTTACTTCCGGTAAAATTAGACAGCGTAATGCCCTTAGCCAACACATCATCCTTCCCTTGAACCTTCTTAACAGTTACCAGACTGGATAGCCCCTGCTTTGGAGTCTTTGAAAGGTCTATTTTCGACATATCAACGGCAGCTACACTATCGGTTCCCGGTTTTAGCTCTTTGGCTGCAGTATCAAGCATCCTAATTGATTGATCTTGACCGGGTAATGGAGCCGCAAAAAACGTGGATCGCCCCCGCCTCCCTGAATCAAACATAGATGACCACACATCAGGATACTTATTCTTTAAACCCTTTAGTTCAGCGAAAGTTTCATTCGCAACCTTCACCAAATCCGGTATATCCGTCTTTATAGCATCACTACTGTCAGGGAAAAGTGAGAAAAACTCCTTCATCTCCTCATCAGACAGCTTGGTAATAAGCTGACCAACCACCTCCTCAATGTAGACATCATCATCCAACGACATAGGCTGCGGCGGCAGTTCCAGCTTTGCAACAAGCGCGGCCTGCCTGGCCTTTTTACCAGCATCAGCAGATAAATCCAACTTTTCAAATTCCACGCCAATCAAGGCAAAAGTCTGCATCTGCGCCTTAACATGCTCAACCTGATCACGCATTTCTTTAAGCTGAGATCGCATTTGATCCTTTTGCGTATCATCAACGGTCAATTGATCAATGCGCTTAAGATACTCCCGGTCAAACTCTTCAAAATGCACGGCGTTCCTTATCGCATGGTTTAGCTTAACCCACACGTCAGCCGTAGGCTTACCCGTCGGCAAGCTGTACCTCGCCATATCAGCAAAGTCGCCAGGAATCACTGCATATGACTCCACCACAGAACCACCCAGTGCTGCAGCAACAGCGACACATAGCAGTTTTTTCTTAAAACTTTTAACCACCTGAACTCGTTTCATTACTCCAACCTCTATTATTCAGAACCCTTTGCCATTGCTTGTATCATTAGAAATAAACACGGGGAGGCCTACAGCCTCAGAGGTGGGTATACTACAGAGACAAGAAAAATAACTTAAATACCGATTACTAATTAAAATAAAAATTTTTTTCTAAAAAAATTATATATTAGAATATGGAAATCCATTTTTAAAAAACTATGATTATTTGATTTTATTTTCAATCCACTTATAAAAAATGATAAAAATGATTTTTAATTTATATAAACCTAGGCAATCTAATAAGAAGAAACATAAAAGGCTCATTCAATTAAGATATAAAACCATAGCAATTTCTTATATACTCATCATATTCTTGGGCGGATGCCAATCAATAGATCCCTATACCCAACAACTCAACCAGTCTCATATAAAAACAAACTTTCTAAGCTCGACACAACTTCCCATTACTGCCTGGATCCCCAAAGCAGGTTCAAAATCTGACACCCTAAGACTCTATATAGAAGGAGATGGTCGCGCATGGGTTAAAAGAAACAAAATATCTCCCGACCCAACCCCAACAAACCGACTTGTACACGCTCTGATCCTAAAAGACAAAAAAAATGATGTTGCCTATATTGGGCGACCATGCCAGTTCAATAAAAACAGTTACTGCACCCCCCTGCTATGGACTTTTGCCCGATATGATGAACAGTCAATTCAGGCTATTAACGAAATACTGGATCAAATCAAGATGGAAAAACATTATAAAAAGATAGAATTGGTTGGGTTTTCTGGCGGAGCCACTATAGCTCTGCTACTAGCATCAAGAAGAAACGATATTTCCTCCGTAAGAACAGTTGCCGGCAACCTGGACCCAGAATACACCAACAAGCTTCACCAGGTAAGCAAAATGCCCACAGCATTAAATCCCTCACTAGAATCAAGTAAGCTGCAATTTATACCACAGTGGCATTTTATCGGCACCAGGGACAACATCATCAAACCATCCATTCTGTCACACTACCGATCCCACTTCAAAAATCAAACATGCATTAACAGCACTCTGGTTAATGGTGCCAGTCATAATAGCGGCTGGATAGACAAATGGCCCAAGCTACTGGAGTTACTTCCAGCCTGCCAACAGCGTCAAAGCGAGAAATAAGGAAATAAAAAGCAGTATCGATTTATAAACACCGATTGCAGCTTAAGTACCCAGCCTGATGAAACCCTATATTTCTGACTACTTGCTCAGATGTGCTGCTTCGCTGCAACTCTGGTTACATAGGCCAACTATGCGCCCGCCGTTGCGCCTTGCATCACACCTAATCAATCAGCCAGAAATATAGGATTTCATCAGGCTAGGTACTTAAATAAAAAAAACCCGCCTCAAATGAAGCGGGTTTTTTTATATGGCGCGCTCGGGAGGATTCGAACCTCCGACCGCCTGGTTCGTAGCCAGGTACTCTATCCAGCTGAGCTACGAGCGCGTTACATAATCATCTTGAATGGCGGTGAGGGAGGGATTCGAACCCTCGATACGGCTACAAACCGTATACTCCCTTAGCAGGGGAGCGCCTTCAGCCTCTCGGCCACCTCACCGGGAACGAGAGCTATAGTACCTTGCTAAATTTTGATTGCAAGTTTTTTTGTCCGGATATTTTATAAACGAGCGAGGCTAAGAGCCTATTTATGAAATATCCGGGCTAAGCCGCGCCCGTTAGAAAACCGCAATTTGATAGCGCTGTTATGAGCGCGCTTTAGTAATCGCTTCGCTTAATAAACACATCAGGAATATCAGGTTTTCAAACGAGTTTTGGTTTAGCTCCGCCAGAAAGAGATAAACTGACGTATACCTCCCCCCGATAAAACTTCATACAACTGGATACAGGCATGGCGAGGAGCTCCAACGAAGGGCCGGGGTTCAGGTTACCGATACAATACGTAGCCAGAATGGGTAACTGGTATTAGTAGCGCCCTGCACCACTAACAGGCATAAAAAAACCCAGTTAACAAACCAGGCATTCAGAAAGAGAATCTATATCAACAATCAGCTAGAAATACTGATTTTTTTATAATCAAGCCGCACCTGTTACTTCTAATAGTTCTCAGAAATAATCGAGGTATCACCGTGCTCTTTTTCCTTTTGAATACGTTGGTAAATCTCTTCCCGATGTACAGCCACTTCCTTTGGTGCATTAACACCTATGCGCACCTGGTTACCCTTCACGCCCAGAACAGTGACAGTGACCTCGTCCCCAATCATCAGGGTTTCTCCTACACGACGAGTCAGAATCAGCATTACAATCTCCTTATTTACATCTCTGTAAGTCAACAACCGTCAATCCTGAGCACAGCAGCATTGATACATTTGCGTGCCTGAGATCTCTTTGTATCAGGAAAGCCTTTGAAGCCTTAAAGTCACGGCTTCTTAGCCTGTTTTAATACAGAAGAGCAGACAGCATAGCTTACTGCCTCAATACTGCCTTATACTCAGCTCAGGCAAAGCAGTATATGCCACCTCACCAGTTCATGCTTAAGAATCTTTTTCTACACAAGAAGTCTAGCGAGCAAAGTCAACATTACCATGCGTATTTGTACTTGACGGACACTTTAATTAAAACCTTTAAAAATCAAGCAATTATAAAATTAATACAGAAAAAACACACAATAGCGCAGCAAGCGCCAAGCAATAGCCAATCCTGTTAGCAGGCAGGGATGAACGTAACACCCCCAGCCTCACAATTGCCTCAGCTCTTGATAAAATTAGACATCTTTTGTCTCAACAGGTTCCTGATCCAGCTCAAACGTTGAGTGAAGCGCCCTGACAGCCAGCTCCAGGTACTTCTCGGCAATAACCACAGACACCTTGATTTCCGAGGTAGAAATAATTTCTATATTAATGCCTTCTGCCGCCAGTGCCTCAAACATCCGGGTAGCCACACCGGCATGGGATCTCATGCCGACACCAACAATGGAAACCTTGGCAATCCTGCTATTGCCATCATAGCGGCGAGCACCGAGTTCTTCAGCTATTGCACCCACCACCTCCATAGCCCGGTCATAATCATTGCGATGGACGGTAAAGGTAAAATCGGTAGTCTGATCCTCACCCACATTCTGGACTATCATATCCACTTCTATATTAGCCCGGCTTACCGGACCCAGGATACGGGAAGCGACTCCGGGAATATGTGGTACACCCTTGATAGTCAGTTTCGCTTCATCCCGGTTAAAAGCAATGCCCGAAACAACGGGTGATTCCATGGCATAGTCCTCCTCAAGGGTAATCAGGGTTCCCGGTCCCTCCTGAAAGGTATGAAGAACCCTCAAATTAACATTATATTTTCCTGCAAACTCCACTGCGCGGATCTGTAGCACCTTAGATCCCTGACTGGCCATTTCCAGCATTTCCTCAAAGGTCACCTTATCCAGCCGACGGGCCCCTTCAACCACCCGGGGGTCAGTGGTATAGACACCATCAACATCAGTGTAAATCTGGCATTCGTCAGCACTCAATGCTGCCGCAAGCGCCACCGCAGTGGTATCAGAGCCACCACGTCCCAGCGTCGTGATATTACCTTCCGCATCTTTTCCCTGAAAGCCGGCCACCACCACAACTCGCCCTTTATCAAGATCCTGGCGAATATTCCGGGTATCGATATGTTTGATTCGAGCCTTATTGAAAGCACTATCGGTGGTGATAGCCACCTGGGATCCGGTATAAGAACGTGCCGGACAGCCTATTTTGTTGAGGGCCATGCTTAATAAAGCGATGGTTACCTGCTCTCCGGTAGAAAGAATAACATCCATTTCCCTGGGCGTTGGATGGGGCTGTATGGTTGTGGCCAGATCAACCAGCCTGTTGGTTTCACCACCCATAGCGGAAACCACCACCACAATATCATGTCCTTGCTCCCTGAATCCCTTTACTTTTTCGGCGACGCGCTGGATACGTTCCAGGTCACCCACCGAGGTGCCACCAAATTTTTGTACTAACAGCGCCATTTTTATATCGTTCTATGTCTTTAAGCCGGATTTGGACTGTACCATGAACATCAGGCCCAGAAAATGACCTAACCTGTAAAAAAACGGGCCATCAACCCGTTTTTTCAGCGAATACCAGCCCGGATAGTTATAGCTTGCTTAATCCAGCGAAGCTGTTTCCAAAACGCAACTTCACCTGATCCATCAAACTACGATTTTCTAACCGGGCGCAGTTTAAAGGCCTATACCCGCTCTTCCAGCCATGCCGGAACAGATTTCAGGGCAGAAGACAGGTGCTCGGGCTGAGAACCTCCACCCTGGGCAAAGTCCGGACGGCCGCCACCTTTGCCACCTACCTGGGCGGCAACCATCTTCAGCAAATCACCGGCCTTTACCTTACCGGTCAAATCCGCTGTCACGCCCGCAGCCAACGGCACCTTGCCATTGCCCGGAGCAGCCAGCAGAACAACACCAGACCCCAGCTTGTTTTTAAGTTGATCCACCATATCCCTGAGAGATTTTGGATCAACCCCTTCCAGGGCAGTTGCCAATAGTTTCACTCCTTTAATATCCGCTACCCGGGACATCAAGTCAGCACTGCCACTGCTGGCCAGCTTCTGTTTGAGCCGGGCAATCTCCTTCTCCCTTTCCTTAATATCTGCCACTAACTGACTGATTTTTGTCGGTAGCTCTTCTGGCTTAACCTTCAGACTGCCACTGGCCTGCTGCAGCTCCTTAAGACGCCCCTGAACCCAGTGATCAGCTCCCTTGCCGGTAACCGCCTCAATACGACGAACCCCGGCTGCAATACCGGATTCACTGACAACGCGGAAAGCACCGATATCACCTGTTCGACTGGCATGGATACCACCACACAATTCCACAGAGAAACCGTCCACACCCATGGAAAGCACCCTGACCTCATCGGCGTATTTTTCGCCAAACAACGCCATGGCCCCCTTGGCCTTGGCGGTTTCCATATCCATCAGCTCAGTTTCAACGGGAGTATTGGCCCGAATCTGCCCGTTAACGATTCGCTCAATTTCACGCAGCTCTTCCGGCTTAACCGCTTCAAAGTGGGAGAAGTCAAAACGCAGGCGCTCCGGATTCACCAGAGATCCTTTTTGGGTGACATGATCCCCCAGAACACGTCTCAGGGCCGCATGTAAAAGATGGGTAGCAGAGTGATTCAAAGAGGTATCACCTCGCTGGTCTACCGCCACTTCCAGCTGAACCGTGTCACCTACCTGAAGGCTTGCCGTAATCCCCCCGAGCTTATGAACAAACACATCCCCCTGCTTTTGTGTATCCCGTACCTGCGCTGAACCGGTATTCCAGGTAACAGTACCGGTATCACCCACCTGGCCTCCGGATTCCGCATAGAAAGGCGTACGATCAACAATGGCAATGACACTGGCATCCTGACTGGATACCTGTTGCACCGCCTGCCAGGAACCCTCTTTCTTTTCTTTCTGTTCAGCAAACAGACCGGTAATCACTGCCTCACCGGAAACCTGTTCATAGCCGGTAAATTCCGTTTTACCATCAAAGTTCAGCTGGTCGTTATAATCCACGCCAAACTTACTGGCAGCACGGGCACGCTGGCGCTGGGCTTCAAGCGCCGTGTCAAACCCGGCTTTATCCACGATCATATTGCGCTCGCGGGCAATATCTTCAGTCAAGTCAACGGGAAAACCATAAGTGTCGTATAAGGTAAAGACGGTGTCACCGGGAATCACATTACCCTTCAGGCTGGCAAGACTTTCTTCCAGCAGGCGCATGCCTTTGCCCAGGGTCTTGGCAAACTGTTCTTCCTCCTGAAGCAAGGCCCGCTCAATAAGCGCCTGCTTGTTTTTCAGTTCCGGATAGGCGTCGCCCATAATCCGGACCAGAGAAGCCACCAGTTTGTGAAAGAACGCCCCTTCTGCTCCCAGTTTATGACCATGACGGCAAGCCCTGCGAATAATACGACGCAGTGTATACCCCCGGCCATCATTAGATGGCATCACGCCATCAGCCACCAGGAAGGTGCAGGAGCGAATATGGTCGGCAATCACGCGCAGGGATGCTTCTGTGGTATCCACACCGCCCACCAGCTGCGACGCATCACCCAAAAGCTCCTGGAACAGGTCGATCTCATAATTACTATGAACGCCCTGCATCACCGCTGCGATACGCTCCAACCCCATACCGGTATCAATGGAAGGTCTGGGTAATGGATGCATTTCACCATCGGCCGTCCGGTTAAACTGCATGAACACCATATTCCAGATTTCTATATAGCGGTCACCATCATCGTTTGGGCCACCGGGGGGATCCCCTGCAATATTTTCACCGTGGTCAAAGAAAATCTCACTGCAAGGGCCACAAGGACCGGTATCACCCATGGACCAGAAGTTATCCTTTTCACCCAGGCGGGAAAAACGGCTGGCATCCACTTTCATTTCTTTCAGCCAGATATCTTCCGCTTCCTGGTCATCCTTATACACTGTAATCCAGAGTTTCTCTTCCGGCAGTCCCAGCTTTTTGGTCAGGAAATCCCAGGCAAAGCCAATGGCCTCACGCTTGAAATAATCACCAAAGCTGAAATTACCCAGCATTTCAAAAAACGTATGGTGGCGAGCTGTATAACCGACATTTTCCAGGTCATTGTGCTTACCACCCGCCCGCACACACTTCTGGGATGTTGTGGCTCTGGAATAGTCACGCTTTTCCCGGCCAAGGAAAGTATCCTTGAACTGGTTCATTCCGGCATTGGTAAACAACAAGGTTGGGTCGTCGGCAGGTACTAGTGAACTACTGGTTACTACCTGATGCCCCCTTTCCCTGAAAAACTCAAGAAAGGCAGAGCGTATCTCAGAACTCTTCATACAATTTTTTCCCACTGGGGATATCTAAAGCAAAGCGGCATTATATAGCAGCAATGGCTTCCAGACGAGCCAGCAAACTGGAAGTATCCCAACGTCCCCCTTTCATATTCTGGACATCCTTATAAAATTGATCCACCAGTGCCGTCAACGGCAGTGAAGTCCCGGTGCGCTCTGCCTCATCCAGGCAAATGGCCAGGTCTTTGCGCATCCAGTCCACAGCAAAGCCATGATCATAGTGACCCTCCAGCATGGTTTGGTAGCGATTTTCCATTTGCCATGACTGGGCCGCTCCCTTGGAGATCACATCAACCACCGCGGCACCATCAAGCCCTGCCTTTTTAGCAAAATGCAGTCCTTCAGCCAGCCCCTGTACCACACCAGCAATACAGATCTGATTAACCATTTTAGTCAGCTGACCACTACCCACCTCACCCATAAGCCGAATGCTTCGGGCATAACACTCCATTACCGGAAACACTGTCTCAAATACCGGCTGGTCACCACCGCACATAATGGTCAACTGGCCATTTTCTGCCCCGGCCTGCCCTCCGGATACCGGTGCATCAATAAAACTAAAGCTTTTATCCTTTGCCTCTTTATACAGCGCCCTTGCCACTTCTGCCGAGGTGGTGGTATGGTCAACAAAGACACTCCCGGCCTTCATGCCATAAAAGGCACCTGCTGAACCCACAGTCACCTGTCGTAAATCCTCATCATTGCCGACACAGCAGAAAACAACGTCTGCTCCTTCTGCAGCCTGTTTTGGTGTTTCAGCCAATACCCCCTCATTTTCAGAAACCCACCGCTCGGCTTTTGACAGCGTTCTGTTATATACGGTTACATGATGACCTGCCCTGGCCAGAAATCCTGCCATGGGATAGCCCATGACGCCCAAGCCAATAAAAGCAACTTTTAACATCTTATACATCCTGATTTTTCAACATAGACACAGGAGACCACCGCCTCCCATGTCCTTATCAATCAGCCATTGAATGATTAAGCAGGCAGCTCATCCTTGCTTTTTTTACCTTTGGTTTCTTCGGCCTCTTCCGCAGTGGAAACCCCTAACAGCTCATTACGAATCAATCCTTCAATTTCAGCGGCAATTTCCTGGTTGTCTTCCAGGTACTGGCAGGCATTGGCCTTACCCTGACCAATCTTACTGCCTTTATAGGCATACCAGGCACCGGACTTATCCACCAGCTTCAGTTTAACGCCCAGATCCAGCACTTCGCCCATACGATAGATGCCCTTACCATACAGAATCTGGAACTCTGCCTGACGGAATGGCGGGGAGACCTTGTTTTTTACCACCTTGACCCGGGTCTCGTTACCCACTACTTCATCCCCGCTTTTTACCGCTCCGGTACGACGAATATCCAGACGTACAGACGAGTAAAACTTCAGGGCATTACCTCCGGTGGTGGTTTCAGGATTCCCGAACATCACACCGATCTTCATTCGAATCTGGTTAATAAAGATAACCAGACAGTTGGCATGCTTGATAGAACCGGTAATTTTACGCAGTGCCTGGGACATCAGCCGTGCCTGCAAGCCAACATGGGCATCGCCCATATCACCTTCGATCTCGGCCTTGGGCACCAGGGCAGCTACAGAGTCAACCACCACCACATCAACAGCACCGGAACGCACCAGCATATCGGTAATTTCCAGCGCCTGTTCGCCGGTATCCGGCTGGGATACGTAAAGGTCATCCACATTGGCACCCAGCTTTCTGGCATACTCAGGATCCAATGCATGTTCGGCGTCTACAAAAGCACAGGTGGCTCCCTGTTTCTGGGCCTCGGCAATCACACTGAGGGTCAGGGTGGTCTTACCGGATGACTCCGGCCCATAAATCTCAACAATCCGGCCCTTGGGTAAACCACCAATACCCAGTGCAATATCCAGTTGCAGTGAGCCGGTGGAAATCGCAGGAATGGCTTCCAGCTTCTGGTCACCCATACGCATTACAGCGCCTTTGCCGAACTGGCGCTCAATCTGACCCAACGCCGCCTGTAGTGCTTTTTTTCTATTCTCATCCATTGTTAAAAACCCGCCTCTACCTATTCAAAACTGTAAAATGCCATTTAAACATATACTGTATATTTGTCCAGTTTCCACAATTTATTCACCATCCCCCAGATTTTCAAGCAGCGCCACCAGTTCCTGCAAAGCCATAACCACTGACTGCTCACGAACAGCCTGCCGATCTCCCTCAAACAGAAACTGCTTAGCCACCACGCCAGATGGCAGTGCCCAACCGATCCAAACCAAACCTACGGGCTTTGTTTCACTACCGCCGCCAGGGCCGGCAATACCTGTAATAGCCAGGGCAATATCACTGCCAAGACAGTTAACCGCACCCGCTGCCATAGCCTTGGCCACCGCTTCACTCACTGCACCCCTTTTCTCAAGCACAGACCGGGGGACGCCCAATAACCGATGCTTAACGGCATTGGAGTAAGAGACAACCCCTCCCTCAAACCACCGTGAACTTCCCGGCATAGCAGTCAGCACTTCACTCACCCAGCCTCCCGTACAAGATTCTGCCGTGGCCAGCATTAAGTTCTTTTCAAGCAGCTGATTAGCAACCTGAGCCACCAATGCATCCAATGTAATACCCATAGATTTACCTGCTACAAAACATGGACTGTAGCGTGTTATGAATCATTGATACCATCAAAAATCCGGAAAAAAAACACCGTCATCAGCACCATAAAAACCACTGAAACAACCTGCGATAACGTTCCGGCAAGCAGCTCACTGGTTGTCACCCAGCCAGCAGCATTTGCCATCAGCCTATCCAGCGCCAGAGAGACCGTCCCCAGAAGCAATCCACCACCCACCAAGGGCCAAAAACAGGATCTGGTGCTTTCCCAGCTACGCTCAATACTATCAAGGGGACTCTTGCCGTCCAGGATGGTATAGAATTCTGAGAAGCCCAGCCGAATGGCAAAACAAATCCCGGGTAAAATCAGCAATACCAGCCCAAATAATACGGCCAGACTATACAGGATATAAACCAGAAACAGGCGCCACCACTCCTGGATCGAGATAAATAGATCACCTTCCGTATGATTAACGGCTTTATTAATATATTTAATCAGGCGACCCAGATAGACAGGCTGAAGCAAGGCAATCAGCAGAAACTCCAGCCAAAGCAGTGATGGAAAACTGCCAGCAAAATAACGAACGGTTAAACTGATTATCAACATGGCTACCAGATAGGGCATCAATAAAGTAGCAATAGACCACCGATGGTTATATGAAAAGACAAGGGAGTCTTTGAGCGCATCTTTCATAGGGTTTTATTATTCTGTTCATTTTATCGCTTTTATACCACCTATGGACTGGCCAGGACACTGCCAGTGCAAAATATAGCTGATTTGGCTGTTGAAGGCTTATCATACGCTCAACAGCCCCTGAACAATCTGGACAATGATCAATAAAAAAACAAGCACGGTAATAATGCCGGATAATTTTGCCTGACGGGCGCGACTCATGGGTTTTGCATACCGTTCAGTGACATGGATAACCACTATTAATGCAATCGCCAGTAATAATAAAATTCCCAATAGCTTCATAGCCTAATCACTCCAGCCCATCCCCATCTACAGAGTGTGATACTCTGAACACATCTTTACAATAGCGTCATCACCACCATGCACAAGCAGATTATCAACCGTCCCTTTAACCTGGAAAAGTGCCAGTTCCCTGCTGAAATAACACCTCTGATGGCGCGAATATACAGTGCCCGGGGCATTTATGACGAGAAAGGGCTCAACCGAAAGCTAAAAGATCTTCCTCACTATCAACAGCTAAAAGATATTGATAAAGCCACAGAAATCCTTGCCACCGCTATTACGTCACAGCAAAACATACTGATCGTGGGTGACTTTGACTGTGATGGCGCCACCAGCAGTGCCCTTGGCATCCTGGCTCTACAATCAATGGGTGCCAAGGCTGATTACCTGGTTCCCAACCGCTTTGAATACGGCTATGGGCTAACACCGGAGATTGTGGATACCATAGATACCCGTAAAGTGGATGTGCTGGTCACCGTAGATAATGGTATTTCCAGTATAGAAGGGGTAAAAGCCGCCAAAGCCGGAGGCATGAAAGTGGTTATCACCGACCACCACCTGGCCGGTGACACCTTGCCAGAGGCTGATGCCATTGTTAATCCGAATCAACCTGATTGCAGTTTTCCCGGCAAAAATACGGCAGGTGTCGGCATTATCTTTTTTGTCATGTGCGCCTTGCGCACTCAACTTCGGGAGCAAGGCTGGTTTAATAACCGGCCAGAACCCAACCTGGCAGAACTGCTTGACCTAGTGGCCCTGGGTACTGTTGCGGATGTAGTAAGTCTCGATGCCCATAACCGTATTCTGGTATTTCAGGGGCTGGCCCGAATCCGGGCTGGCCGCTGCCGGCCTGGCATCAAGGCACTGATTGATATTGCCGGTCGCGATCCAGGCAGGCTCTGTGCCGCAGACCTTGGCTTTGCCCTTGGCCCTCGCCTGAATGCCGCAGGCAGGCTTGATGATATGTCCACCGGCATTGAGCTGCTATTGACCGAGTCAGAAATCCGTGCCAGGGAACTGGCGGTAGAACTGGATTCCCTTAACCGTGAACGCAAAGATATTGAAGCCAGTATGCATACGGAAGCCATGGCCGAACTGGAGCAACTTGATTTAAAGGATAAGGAGAATAGCCCCTGGGGAGTCGCACTCTTTCAAAATGACTGGCATCAGGGTGTTGTGGGTATTCTGGCATCAAGAGTCAAAGAAAAACTCAATCGTCCGGTCATTGCCTTTGCTGAGGCGGATAATAATGAGATAAAAGGCTCTGCCCGTTCAATAACAGGTCTGCATATACGGGATACCCTGGACAGCATTGCCCGGGAACATCCCGGACTTATCATTAAATTTGGTGGACACGCCATGGCTGCCGGTCTTTCCATAAAAAAGGATGACTTTTCCCGGTTTAAAAAAGCATTCGACCAGGCTGTGAGAGCACAGTTAAATCCGGAAGATTTAAAGGCCACTATTTACACCGATGGTGCACTGGATTCGCAGGATATCACTATGGCAACCGCCATCACCTTGAGAGAAGGTGGCCCCTGGGGGCAAAATTTTCCAGAACCTACCTTTGATGGTCGCTTTCAGGTCATTCAGCAACGCCTGGTTGGACAGAAGCACCTGAAGCTAGTGCTAAAAATCCCCGGATCAGAAACCTGGCTGGATGCCATTGCCTTTAATATTGACACCCGCCACTGGCCAAACCCTTCAGTGTCCCACCTGAAGGTGGTCTATAAACTGGATATTAATGAATACCGGGGTCAACAAAATCTTCAATTGATGATTAACCACTTCCAGCCCGCTGCGGATAAAGCCAGCACTTCTTAGCATCATTCCTTTATATAACAGTTCCTTCAGAGTGCTGTAGGAACTGGCTACAGCGCTTGTAGTTATTACCCCATCACTGCCCGGGATTCCATATTTTCCTCAACAGCGATACCACCCATAAAAATAAATGATAATTATTTGCATTTAGCAATCACTATAAGTAACATAATCTACACCTTAACTGGCAAGTCAATCCAGTCCATATCAGTCCCAATAGGCACCCGTATTTGCAGCAAGGATTCCAGAAAAATTAAAGACTGCACTGGCAACCCTGTTGAGCCAATAGAGAACCCTTTACTTTCCAACCATCAGGCCCTGAAGTGGTAGCCGTAAAAAATGAGTTTATTCCAACATCCCAAAAGCCAGTTAGCGGTTGCTATCATGGCAGTGACTGCCTCTATATCCCAGGCCGGAGAAACCCCGACCCTGCTTGATAAGGTGACGGTTACCGCCACCCGAACTGAACGCACCCTGGATGATGTTGCCAGCAGCGTGTCCGTTACCACAACTGATGATGCCGAGAGGAACATGGCGCAGGATATCCGCGACCTGGTGAAGTATGAACCTGGTGTCAATGTCAGCAGTGATAGTCGCTTCGGGCTTGGCAGTTTCAACATACGGGGGATGGATCAGAACAGGGTCAAGATTACCGTTGATGGTGTGGATCAGGCCAAAGCCTTTGGTTATGAAAGAACCTTACAGTCCCAACGCAATTTCTTTGATATTGATAACATGAAAGTACTGGAAATTGTTAAAGGACCTACCTCCAGTGTGCATGGCAGCGACGCCATCGGTGGTGTTGTGTCGTTTATAACCAAAGATCCTTCCGACTACCTTAAGATTGAAGGGGATGATAGCTATGCCTCTATAAAAGCAGGTTACCGTGGTGCTGACTCCAGCTTTAGTGAAACCCTTACGCTGGCCAACCGTACCAATGACCTTGAAAGCCTTCTGGTGTACACCCGCAGGGATGGAAAAGAGCAAAAAACCTATGGTGGCCGAGGGGGCGATGGAGAAAGCCGGGAGCAGGCTGATCCATTAAAGTATTCAAGCGACAGCCTGCTGGGCAAACTCCAGTATCAGCTCAATGATAGCAACCGTATCGGGTTTACAGGAGAATGGCTGGGTCGCCGCTCTCAATCAGATTTGCTGTCTATGCAGGATTACACCATTGTTGATGTGGCTATAAACGGCACGCCAATGGTTTCAAGGGTCTACAGTGATAATGTAGCCGATGACACCGTTGAAAGAACCCGCATGGGATTTTTTCATGAATGGGATGCTAATCTGAAAGCCTTTGACAGAATGAAGTGGTCAGTAGACTGGCAGGAAAGCAACACCACCCAGAAAACCTCAGATACGTTTGAAAGTATTATTAAATTTCCCGGAGGCACCCACACCAAAAGAAATCGACACAAGACGTACAGCTATAATGAAGAATCCATTCAGGCCGACTTTCTATTTAATAAATTACTGCCCTTTGGATCAACCGATCACTATCTGACCTATGGCACTAATTTTGAGCAAAAACAAATCAGCAATAAAAATAAAATCATTAATGGCATTACACAGAATGTAGACACCGGTGAGATCACCAAGCCTGAGGATGTTACCTACGAAAACTGGATGCCCAAGGTAACCATTAACCAATATAGCGCCTTTTTACAGGATGAAATGGGGTTCTTCAACGATCAACTGCTGGTAACTCCCGGAATTCGCTATGATCATTTCCAGGAAAAAATAAAGTCAACAGATCACTATGATAATAACGGTATCAGTAGCGCTGATATCAAAGATGCCTCCTATGACAGCTGGACAGCCAGGCTGGGAAGTGTGTATGAGCTAAATGACACCTGGTCTGCTTTTGCACAATACAGCCAGGGCTTTAGGGCCCCTGATATGTTCTCCAAATACTTTGCCTATTCCCCCTCTGAAATGCCTGGCGTAAAGGTCATCGCCAACCCAGACCTGAAACCCGAGAAAAGCGATACCTTTGAGCTTGGCCTGAGAGCTAACAATCAGCTGGGCAGCATGGAAGTGACCGGTTTTTATAATCAGTACAAAAACTTTATTGAAGAGCGCTGCATAGAGAATTGCGGCGCAGTATCCGGGACATTCCAATACCAGAACCTCAGTGAAGCCACCATTTACGGGGCTGAATTTAAAGGAATGCTCTGGCTTGACCAGATGCTTTCAGCACCTGTTGGAACACGACTCAATACAGCTATTGCCTGGTCCAGGGGACGGGGAACCAAGGTGGATGACAATGGCAATATTCGCAAGGATGAGCCATTAAATACTATTTCGCCATTAACCGCAGTGATTGGCCTTGGCTACGATGCACCTTCAGGAACGTGGGGGTCAGATCTTGTCTGGACACTGGAGGCAGGCAAGGATTCCGATGACATATCCAGCCTCGGCGATGTTAATACTGACGGTAATCAGGGTGAAGAACATTTTGCATCACCAGGCTATGGTTTAGTTGACCTCACCGTATACTACAAACCCTACAAGGGTATAACCGTTAATGCCGGTATTTTTAACATAACCAATAAGCAGTATTGGGTATGGAACGATGTTAGAAACCTCACCACTTCATATCAGGGCCTGAATCGTTATACCCAGCCCGGCCGTAATTATTCCGTCAGCATCAAGTGGGAAGTTTAACCACGCCATTTTTATCCATAGAGGCAGGTACTTGAACCTGTCCCTGTGGACGTCAGATTATTTTTATAGTGTCGATAGGAGGCAAGAAATTCGGTTACTACAATATGAGCGACCGGGATACCCCTCTGAAAGGTCATCTTAAGCTGGATGGCTTCAGTAAAATTGCCCTGGTATCCAAACCTTTTCATGGCGTCAATACAAAGTCCGTGCAATTTTTCAGTCATAGCGGTAAAACCGTGTTCAAATTGTATATTCGTCGCAACAAAGACAAGAGCTTTGTTGCAGAACAACTGAAAAAATTTGAAGTGCTGAAACAACTGGCTGTATGAGAAAACTGACTGAGCCGCTGACCGGTGCTTTGCTCTATGAGCATCGCACGATCATCGCAATGACCCATATTTATTGTGCCCATCATCATAAGCAGGCACAAAAAACCGGCCCTCTGTGTGATGACTGTGGTGAATTTATCGATTTTGCCGGTTTCCGGCTCAGTAAGTGCCCTTATGGTCAGGCTAAGCCTGTATGCCAGCACTGCCCCATTCATTGCTATAAAAAAGACATGAAGGAAAAGGCCAGGATCATTATGCGCTACGGTGGCCCCCGAATGCTGCTAAAACACCCCATCATGGCCATCAGGCATTTATGGCATGCCCGTAAGCCTGTCCCTGAGCTACCTAAAAAGCGAAAACGCGCTCACTAAGTGTATACTATGAAAAAAACCGCCCACGTTGGCATTCCTGACTATGCCTTCAAGTACCCTGATCCTCTGACAGCATTATAGAAAGGACTGTTACCACTATGCTTCGTCTTTTTCTGGTACTAACAGGCACCCTATCCCTGGCTCTGGGCGTGTTAGGGATCGTCCTGCCCCTGCTACCGACCACACCCTTTATACTTCTGTCAGCCTATTGTTTTGCCCGATCCAGCAACCGGTTGCACCGATGGTTGCGATCACACCGATGGTTTGGCAAGCTACTGACTAACTGGGAAAAGCATAGGGGTATGCAGGCTTCCCATAAACGCAGAGCCCTATGGCTTACGGTGTTCAGTTTTGCACTCAGTATTTATCTGGCCCCCCTCCTGGAAGTTCGGCTGTTACTGGTATTTATTGCTATTTGTGTATTAACCGGAATTTCAAGGATTTCTGTTATTTCTGAAACCTGAAAAACTTGCCATGCTCATTACTGTACCAGGGGCAAGTCATACGCCTCAGCGGGGCGATACCAGTCCAGATTTTTATGTAACCGCACAACATCACCAATAACAATCAAAGAGGGCGGTTCTATTTGAACCTTTTGGGCAATACGGCTGATGGTTGCCAAGGTTCCTGTCACCGTTTTTTGTCTCTCGGTTGTACCACGATGAATAATGGCCACTGGTCGTTCAGGAGAGCACCCCTCAGCCATCAGGTTTTGGCATATTTTCTCCAGATTTTTTATACCCATATAAAAAACCAGGGTTTGCTGAGTATCCTTCAGCTCTGTCCAGGGCATTTTTGTAGAACCCGCTTTACCATGACCGGTAATAAACCGCACTGAGTGGGCATAGTCCCGATGGGTTAAGGGGATTCCAGCATAACTGGCACAACCTGAAGCCGCGGTAATACCCGGCACTACCTGAAACGGTACATCATGTGCCGCCAACACCTCCAGCTCTTCGCCCCCCCGGCCAAAAATAAAAGGATCGCCGCCTTTTAATCTAACCACCCGTTTTCCGTCTCTGGCAAATTCAATCATCATGCTGTTTATTCGTTCCTGAGGTACGGCATGGCAACAGCTTTTTTTACCGACATAAATAAACTCGGCATCCCGACGGCACAACTCAACAATTTCATGGCTTACCAAATTGTCATATAAGACAATGTCAGCTTTTTGCATGAGTCTCAGTGCTTTAAACGTCAAAAGATCAGGATCACCCGGTCCAGCTCCCACTAAATAGACTTCACCAGAGTCTTTTTTGTCGGGATTCTGTAGCTTTTTCCGGATTAATTGTTCTGCCGTGTGGGTATTCCCCGACAAAACAGATTCAGTAATTTCACCATCATAAACCGCCTCCCAAAACCTGCGCCGCTCGCTAAGGTGCTTAAATCGCATTTTCACCTGTTGGCGAAAGCGGGCGGAAAGCTCGGCCAACCTGCCCAGCCCCTGAGGCAACAATCCCTCAAGCCGGGTTCTGATATTCCTGGCTAGTACCGGTGCCGTTCCCCCACTGGAAACAGCGACCATAATCGGTGAACGATCAATAATGGCTGGCATTATCACAGTACATAACTCTGGCTGATCAACCACATTAACAGGTTTCTGCTGTTTAGATGCCAATTCTGCCACTTGCTGATTGACCATAGGCTGATCGGTGGCAGCAATAACCAACGCCATACCCTCTAAATCAGAGGGTTGAAAAGCACGTTTCTCCAGGGTGACTGATGATTCTGCGATAATTCTTAGCATTTCGTCGCAGAGGTAGGGGGAGACCAGATGGATAGTTGCTCCGGCACTTATTAATAGTCGTGCTTTACGACAGGCAATACTACCGCCACCCACTAACAGGCAGGGGCGGCCATTTAGATCATGAAAGAGGGGAAGGAAATTCACAGGCAGACTTATATAGAATAAAGAAGAAGAAAACACCGGGTAAAGGCAACCCGGAGTCAATAGAAGCAGAGAGCTTTTAATGAGTGGCAGTGGCTTTTTTAACATGCATATTGGCAGCATACTCATTTTCGAGCCAGTACATCCGATCAGCCACCATGGCTTCAGGATTCAGCACCACATCCTTCAAAGCCCACTCTCTGAACTTCTTATATCCTGCTTTATCAATCAAGTGCCCCATATGCAGATATTTTGGTGAGCCATCCAGCATGTGGGCAGAGAATTTCCAGATATTATTGATAACACCAACAATAACATCCTCTGTTACCCAGTTAAGAAAAATCTTGCCAATGCGTGGGGTCATTTTCGACGTCCGGCCTCCCAGCTTGACCATATATAATTGCTTGGGATCACGACGCCAGGCCAGCATGGGACAAACCGTGGCACACTCACCACAGCCAATGCATTTGGTAACTTCCTTTGCTACTTTTCCCTGATCCATATGCAGACAGTTAACCGCATGATGACTGCAAACTTCAACACACTTTGCACAACCAATGCAGCGATTGCGGTCATAAATCATTTCAGCAACGCCGAAAATTCCAATATCCGCCACATTTGCTTTTGCACAATCCTGAGGGCAACCGGCAATAACCGTTTTCAGGTGATAGGCTTGGGGGTAAATTAGCTTTTCCATTCGCTGGGCAAGCCCCGTCGTATCAATATTAGCTTTGACACAAATACGATTTCCCATACAGGCAACAATATTACGTCCCCCAATGGTCTTGTATCCAGCGTCAATGTCATCCTGCTTTACCCCGCAGAGATCCACTGTCATCTCTTTGATAAACGGCGCAATCATCGCATTGACTTTATCCACATCATTATAATGTATGCCTGGTATTGCCAGCTTTTGACGAGTATTCAGGTGAATAGTGCCGTTGCCGTATTTCTGTGCCACATCTCTGGCAATATCCAACAAATGGGCAGGCATGATACCGCCGGGGATGCGCAGGCTTAGCATGGCTTCCCCCCGGGTTTTGGTAAATCGGTACTCGTTGTTGGCCCGCAGTTTAACAATATCTACATCTAAAGGCATTTTGTACGTCCCCTAATCCACAAGATGTTTAGCCTGGTCATAACGGAATACGGGACCGTCAATGCAGATATATGTATCACCTACACGACAATGACCGCATTTACCCACAGCACAGGCCATACGACGCTCATGAGAAACCCAAATACGATCCTCTCGTGCTCCGCGTTCAAGCAGGCCTTCAACAGTACAGTGAATCATCATGGGTGGACCTACCACAACAAAGTGGTGACTCATGGGGTCTTGATAGTTTATTTTATCCAAATGAGCCGTCACCAAGCCTACCGTTTCACCTAAACCCGGATCTCCGTTATCCAGTGTAACAATGGTGTTAAATTTTTCTTGCCAAACAGAAATATCATCATGGAACAGAATCATATCCCGATTTCTGAATCCCACAATCACATTCATCTCCCTGATGTGATCACGATTTCGCATAAAATAATTAATCACCGAACGGGCCGGGGCAACACCGGTTCCACCGGCAATCACTGTCAGGTTTTTGCCAATATACTCTTCCTTAACCGGATAACCATTCCCCATGGGGCCACGGAGAAAAATAGTATCCCCCTCTTGCAGTTCAAAGAGTTCACTGGTGACCTTGCCAACATTACGGATAACCAGCTCCACCCAACCTTCACCAAAGTCTGAAATAGAGATCGGACATTCCCCCACAAGCGGCAGGGATACTTCCACAAATTTATCAAACCCTCCCTCAAAATCCACGGGTACCCGGAAAGTCCATTCCATGGGAGTATGCCGTATAATTTTCTCAATGGTATAAGGCCTGGGAATATAGTGATTCTGGGCTTCAGCAACAGCCTCAAGTGCCTGTGCCGGATCAAAATTACGAACGCTATTCATCACAGCAGGCCTCCTTTAGTGCCTCTGTAGTATTCTGAACCATCTGAGCAAAGGAAATATATTGAGGACAGCGATCATCGCAGCGGCCACAACCCACACACATGGTTTCCCCAAAACGGGCCTTGTGGTCTACCATTTTGTGCATTAACCGATAACGGAGACGCTCACCTTTACGATCACGATAGGAATGCCCCCCCGCCATATCAGAAAAATGAGGGATTATACAGGATGACCATACCCGCTGACGCTCACCGACTCTTGCATTCTCGTTATAAGTCACATCGTTAACACTGTAACAGCTACACGTCGGGCAGGATGTTGTACAACGACCACACTCTATACAACGATGGTCGTACTGATCCCACAGGGGATGTTTTATCAGAATATCCCGAACTTCCTGACTACTCAGGCTCAGGCTATCAGGCAGATCAACCGAAAAAGTATTTTCCCTGACAAACTCCGGTTCAAAACCATCTTCTAGACCCTCAACAGAAAAGGCATTCATTAGCCCTTCGTCTTTGGCAAGAACTGAAGCACCGTCCTTGTTGAAACGGAAGGCAACATCATAGTTTTCAGAGACATTGGCTCCCATGGTGACACAAAAACAGCTGTCCCAGCTTTCCTGACACTCCAGCAGCGCAAACTTAACCTTTTCCCGTAGCCGTTGATAGTAAAAGTCCGCATTACCACCATTATGCAAAAATATATCATCCAGGCGCTTTATACCATGCATATCGCAGGAACGAAGGAATATCAGAATTTTTCGGGGATCCACCGTTGAAGCAATCAAACGGTCTTCATTAAAATGAAACAACGTTTGAGTGATTGGGCTAACAATTTCCTTTGGTGAAAAGTGTGACTTTTCATCCCAAACAATATCCTCGACTCTTTTAACCTCACCATATTGAATGTTATCCGTATTGGAAAATCGGCCACCCGCCTTAATTCTAACAGGCGCAAACACCTGAAAATCATTATTCAAACGTTTAAAAACGCTATTAATTTCAGCATTATTGAGATATACCCCCATATTTTATTATTTCACCTCATTAAAGAAATACAACAAAAATCACTTGAAAGAAAAAACAAAGAAAGAAGCATGAAGATTAAACTTAACCTGAAAACAAATAATCCATTTTAGACAACCAAGCACGTCTAAATACTAAAATTTTTAAAATATAACGCTAACAATTAATAATAGCAAAAAATACATATCTAAATTTTATATAATACCGCTAAGTTTTCCTTATTACTAATAACTTAATAAGAAAAAAAGCAAGCGCTTTATTGTAGAAAAATAAAACCGCTGGCTGAACAGAAAGCCCGGAAGCTTTTATCATGAGAAAATAAGAAGTATCTAATGTGACTTTTGCTATTCTTAACCCTATCTAAAATGTCAGATACCTAAAATGACTACCTCAATCACCAAGTTTTTTTTGTTAGTACTGATATATTTTGCCTTGATTAATGCACATGCTCACTGTACCGGAGAAAGCTGCCCAGGATGCCAGGAGTGCCGTTCCACAGTTGAGCAAAATATGTCTGAAGAGGAAAACACGTGTGGCGTATGCAAGCTTTCTTTTACGTGTACCGCTGTTGAGCCTTTTTGCTGCAAACAACCTTTGCATAAAGAGTGTGCTCAGGGTGCTCAGAATAGTACAAATAAGTGCCCCAACTGCCTGGCTAACTGGGGGCCGGTTATGGTTTGTGAAGAAGATACCTGTAAAGAACAACTTATTACACTCGAGGAAAGTAATGCAGAAGCCCATATCAATAATCAGCATCATCGTTTAGCCCATGTAATATGCGGAGAAACTGAAGTTTGGAGCTGGGATTCAACATTTGAGCAGTATTCTCTAGTTAGCTGCGGATTATGTGAAATGACACTGCCAAGACATACAACAATTATTGACTATGAGATACATATAGCGGAGGCTCATTCCGACGCTGATTTAGGCATTAGATATGCATGCCATCAATGTGTTAATCCAAATGCCCGGGGATTAACATTTGAGCAGCTTATATTACACCTTAAAAATAAATACCCTAACAGTGATCGAAAATCCCTTACAAGAATGGCCAGAGAAAATGCTCTATGGTACTGTCTAACCTGTAAAAAAAGCACTAAAGCAAAAAGTCAAACACCTTACCAAGTACAAAAACATATTGTAAAAAACAAACATACCAACATGGATTTCAAATTTTTATTTTCTTGCAATTTTGAACATTGTAGAAATAGTAATATTGCAAGCAATCAAAGTATTTCTAATATAGAAGAGCACATTCAAATATCACACAGTGCCTTCACTTGTGGTTTATGTGATCCATTTCCCGTAGGTGAATTTTCCCAAAGCATTCAAGTATTTTATCATCATTTTCTGTTACATCATATCAAATGGGTCTGCCCAATCGGTCACTGCGAACATTTCCCGGATAAAGAAGATGCCATCTCGCATATTAATAATGAACATGAAAAAGAACTATTTATAGATCTGGAAAAATGTAAGTATTGCCCAGCGTTATTAAATAAAGCAAATCCAGAAACTGTTGGTAATCATGAACATAAGTGCCCTGGCGTACAATAATGATCTATACCCTGCATAGATTAGAAATAGACTTTAAGTACCTTTTATTAGGACACTTAAGGATGGACTTGAAGGGCGGACAAGATGCCCGTAAAATGTTATCAGCTTGTAAAGAATTGATAAATGACAGCCACCGCAGCGACGAACTAAAAAGCAAACTTATGCATACTTATACCCATAATATTTGTGTTGTAGAGTAATGTGTATTATGCATCAACATGAGATCCTGCTATTTCTCCTAAAAACTGGCATTCTGCTTTATTTGGAGCCTCATTAACAAGCTCGATCCGCTCTGATCCCGGAGCCGTCTTCGTTGCTGAACAGGCTGTCAGCATACCCATGGAAAGACCGGCAAAAATATACTTCATATTGAACATTTTTCATCTCTTTTGAATATACTTAAATATAGTGCCAGATCAAGCACAAACTTTCAGGATTGTTTGTATATTTTTTCTTACTGTTTGAATATCACCTTCAATGTTTGCCCCTATGACATCGGAACGACTGATTTTTTGACAAAGTTCAATATAACCACTACTTAGCCTATTAAGCTTTTCAGCGATAGCTCGAAATTTACACTGATCATTTGCAGGATCAACTGTCTTTGACTCAAGAAGCTTTTGATATATGTCATTGAGCTTGTCCAACTCGTCACACAGATCCACACTCATCGAAGTCACTTGCCTTCGAAAATCTTTATCAACAGTACCATCTCCGGAATGGTTCAAAATATAATCCACTGACTTTCTGATTTTTTCTAACCCCTTAACGCCTTCAACAATAAACTCTTTAACTTTACTCACTTCAAGAGGAGGTAAAGGTGGTTCACTTCTATATAGGTTTTTTATTTTTTGTCCGGCATAAGATATAGCACACTTAGCACCTTTGTAAGCTGTCGAGGTCACAGCTGCTGCAACACCAAATAGCGCGATGTTTGCACTGAGTTCATTGGCCGGGTTTTCCTGAATGCCATTAAGTCTTTCTTGCCCCCATATTTGCAATCTTGCCCCAATCGAATCCGCCTCACCATAAGGCTTTCCTGCCAGGAGCATATACGTATTTTGGATACCACTATTTTTCGCCAATTGTTCATCAGTGAACTGGCTGAGCCAATGACCTTGCTGCCCCGCCCATTGATATACATCCTGGGCAAATCCAGCACAATTATGCTTTATTGGACTATAGAGGCACTCTTCATCACCCTCTTTACACTTAGATTTATAATCTTTCACCTCCCTTTCCACATTTCTTGCCTGCTCTTCTGTCAAATCAATACTCAGGGTTGGCCACCCCCCTTTAACAGCTTCATCCAGATAGCTTTCCTGCTCAATGGCACCCTTTCCACCCATTGTTGCAGCCATAATTCCACTGGGATAGAAGCCTAAAGATTCTTTTCTTCCTCCATTTTCATGCAGTTCTACTGTTGCATGCCCATCATACCAATACATTTTAAGCTGATTAGATATGACATTAAGCTGTTTAGTACCTGAAGACCGAATAGAAGGCAATTTAGAATTTTTTTTATGGACTTGCGTTATAGTCCGAACGTGAGAGAATGAGTCCAAAAATGTATCTGTATAGGAATCATTACCAATAATCGCTTTACCTTTAGCCGTTAAAACAACATTTTTTCCATGATAAATTCCACCACTGCTTGCGCTAGTCTTCTCACCTTCATTAGAGGGGATATTTTGCAGATTTAAGCCAGATGAGGGTCTATTTGATTCTATTGGCATCAATTAATATCCTTATAATCATATCTCTAAGTGTAGACTCCAAAGTTCCAAACCCATTATTTCAACTATAGTAATTGAACAAAATTTAAACCCAGCCTGGCTCTGTCTACCTTCATAAGGTTCTGCTGGCAGTGTCAAAGAATGTGATGGACTTTCAGAATGCAATCAAAAAAACCATTTCTATTCCTCTCCTGTCTGTTATCCCTTGCCCTACTGGTTCCCGGCATTACCCTGCCTTTCATCAGCCTTCAGGCTGATATGAATCGCCAGGCAGTTGTTAATGAAGGAAAAAAACTGATTAATGAACAACAGTTACATCCGGCTATGGCCTCTATGGCTAACCAGTTTCTTGATGGAATGAAAGTGCAGGGAAAAACCCGGTTATATGATAAAACACGCTCTATTCTGAGTACCGCAACCGTTCTATGGCAGACAGGCTACCTCCTGGTAGCCCTGATGATTATTGCTTTCAGCGTCATTATCCCTGCTCTCAAATTATTACTGCTAATAGCCGCCTTAATCGCCAGAAAGCCAGAACCACTGATTGACTTGAACGGCATACTGAGTAAGTGGTCCATGGCTGATGTCTTTGCTATGGGCATTATTATTGCGTGCCTGGCAGCCAACGGCACTTCATCACAAAAAGCCTTGCTTAATTTCAATGCCGAATTACATTCAGGCTTTTACTGGTTTGTGGCATACAGCCTGTTCTCAATTGCCTCCGGCCAGCTTCTGAGCCGCTTTAATGCTTCATCTCTTCAACCTGGAGTTCCAGAGCGTCCACAGAAATCTTGATCTCTGTCAGGCAGATCAAGAGGGATAGCAGGAAAAAGGCAAGGCACAAACCAAAGATCAGGAATGCCCACCACTGCTGACCAAGGTGTAGCAAAAACATATCTACAACACAAAGGATAAAACTCATAATGCCTGCCCCCTGCATATGCTTGATCAGTTTCATCCGCCTGCCGAGGTTTTCCAGCTGCTTTTTAATCACCTGGTTGCCAGGGTCCTTGATGTAATCACCATGCAGGGTACGGATCAATGAGGCCAGGGCCAGAAATTTATTGGTATAGGATAGAAATAACAAGGAGATGGCCGGGAAAAGCAACGCCGGCGTGGTTAACGTCAGTTCCATAATACGTACAGGCAGAAAATACCTGATTATAGTCCCCTCCTTTATAGAGAGACATCAGTAAACCTACCGGAGACTCTGATTTCCGCCTTTTTTCTCAAAGAGTTCTATCTGCCTGGGTTCCTTATCCTCCTCATTCCTGAATCGAACCCCTATCCCCAGCAGACGGACGGGCTTCTCCCCCCTTTCCCAGGCCTGGATAAACAGCTGCCTGAAGCGTTCTATATCCGCCAGCCCTTTCTGATCTGTCACTTCCTCCAGGGTTGTCTGGGTAAAATCCGCAAACTTTACCTTCACAAACCGTTTATTAACAATGTAGCGCCCTTTTAATGGTTGGTATCGCTCCTCCAACTCCTTAAGCAACTGCCCAACCTGTTCAAGCACCGCTGCACTATCGGGCAAGTCCTCTCTATAGGTATGCTCTAATGACAACGACTTTCTACGCCGACTGCTTTCCACAGGGCGATTATCAATTCCCCGGGCTCGCTCCCAAAGGCTATGACCAAAACTGCCAAACCACCGACTGAGCTCTATTTTGCTGTACTGCTGTAATGTCCCACAGGTTTCCACCCCTTTTTTATGAAGTTTGGCCGCCGTGACCTTGCCGACCCCGGGAATTTTGGCAACAGGTAATTCAAAAATAAAACGGTCAACCTGATCCGGGGTAATCACATAGAGACCATCCGGCTTTTGCCAGTCACTGGCAATTTTTGCCAGAAACTTATTCGGAGCCACACCCGCGGAAACCGTCACTCCAATTTTTTTGAAGATCCGGTGTCTCAACTCTTTTGCTATTAATGTGGCACTACCAGAACACTGTTTACTATCAGAAACATTCAGATAAGCCTCATCCAGGGAAAGCGGTTCAACCTGCTCCGTATATTCATAAAAAATATCGTGAGCTTCTTTTGAAATATCTTTATAAACAGAAAAACGAGGTGGAATAATAAGCAAGTCAGGACATAATCTTTTTGCATAGCCTGATGCCATTGCCGAATGTACCCCGAAGCGACGAGCCTCATAGCTACAGGTAGCAATAACCCCACGTTTTTCAGGGGTACCCCCAACAGCAATTGGCCGCCCTGACAACCCTGGATTATCACGTATTTCAATTGCAGCAAAAAACGCGTCAAAATCGATATGAATGATTTTTCGTTGAAGTTTCACACCATTATCAGCCATTCCTGAGAAACGTTCCAAAGACACAGACTCATGTTGATTAACGTTAAAATACCCGCCGTAAAAAATAAGGCACTGATCCATGCGTGTTACACTTTATAATACTCCGGTAGTCAGCCACCTTTTAGTTTTGCTGGCAAAAATTTTCCTTCATCTCACAGGTTGGAAAGTCAATGGCCCCCCTCCAAGAGTTGCCCGATATATTATCATTGGAGCGCCTCACACGAGCCGCTGGGACTTTATCTTTGGCATCGCTATTGCGTTAAAATGCAAGATCCGGTGCCACTGGCTCGGGTCATCAGCACTTTTTTGGGGTCCCTTTGGTATCGTTCTGCGATGGCTGGGAGGCATTCCCGTCAACAGAAAACGCAAAAACAGCCTGGTTAACCAAACTGTATGTGCCTATAAACAGCACCATCAGCTCGGTATTGTTATTTGTCCTGAGGGTGGAATGAACAAAGGTGAGCGCTGGCACACCGGCTTTTATCATATCGCCAGGAATGCTGAAATTCCTATTATTCCAGGTTATCTGGATTTTAATACCAAGACCGGGGGATTTGGTTCCGCTATTAAACCATCCTGCAATATGTCTAAAGATATGGCTGAAATCGAAGCATTCTATGCCAATATCTATGGAAAATTTCCCGAGAGCTTCAGCCCGGTTAATTCCAATGCCATTTCCTCATCTGGCTGATTGACCTGCCACCACAAAAGTGGCAATCTCAGGATATGGCTAAAACAATAATCATAGCAGACGACCACCCCCTATTTCGCACAGCAATGCAAGCCGCCCTCGGCCAGGTTTTGGAAAATCCTGCCGTGTATGAAGCCGGCACCATTGCTGAACTGCAAAATATAATGGATCAGGGGCACTCTCCCGACCTGATCCTGCTTGACCTTCATATGCCCGGCGCCCATGGCCTTTCCGGACTGATATTCCTTCGAGGCCAGCACCCTAATATTCCTGTGGCCATTGTTTCTGCTACGGAAGACGCCGGTGTCATCAAACGGGCAATACATCATGGTGCCAGTGGTTTTATTCCCAAGTCACTGCCCATGGAAACCATGAATGAAGCCATAAACACCCTGCTATCCGGTGCCAAATGGCTACCACCAGAATTATCCTCACTGCCAGACGACGAGGTCAAGGCTCCTGATATTGAATCCCGACTGGCTAGCCTGACTCCACAACAGTTCCGGGTTCTGGGCATGATCAGCGAAGGGTTATTGAATAAGCAAATTGCTTTTGAGCTTGAAGTTTCCGAAGCCACCATAAAGGCCCATGTCACGGCTATTTTCAAAAAGCTCGGCGTACGCAGCCGAACCCAGGCCGTAATTGCTATACAGGAGCTGGAAATCGAACCTCCCTCTTCTGAAACCAACTCTGGAAATACTGAAGGCCCGCAATAAAAGCTCAATAAACCCTTAATACCCATAACACACCTGCATAAACTGAAACCTCCGCATGCACTCCCGGCAGGATGCCGGTAATCTGATGTATACCCGTTCAGATAGTAAGACGTGTTACACCAACGGTGTACTCCCCAGCCACAAGAGGGTGTCGCAAAAGGTGTTTTGATTCACCACAGCACCCGGTTTTTCACGCTGAACTAAGTTTCGCGACACCCTCACAAGCTGCAAAAAATTACAATTCACCTTATTCCTTTCCCTTGAAGAATTCTCACGCTTTATTGAGAATACCCACCTGTAACAAATGATTAGGGGCTGTTGACGTTTGATCATGAGCTCAGTGGCTCGTAAAGCGGTTTTCCCCAAGGAGGACTGGTGCAGGCATAGTTGTTCTACGTCAAGCCAGTCCAACGCAGTCGGAAAGCCGCTTTACGAGCCACCCGAAGGGCCAAAACCAGCGATTCCGTGCCGTCGTTGCAGTAGCTTGAAAGACGTGAGTACGTGTGACCTTTAGGTTATTCCTGCGCTACTGCGTCTAGTCACGAAACCGCTGGTTTTGGCTGAGCACACGAGCAAACGTCAACAGCCCCTAGTTTCTAGCGTTTTTTTATGGGCGGCAGTTTTGCTCAAACGTTAGGACGGTGCCGATGATGCAGGCAAAACGTTTGTTAACTATAAAGAATAAAAATCAGAAAGGAATTACCATGACCGAAGCCACCCTTTATCCGGTAAAGCCAGAGGTTAAGGAAAAAGCCCTGATTGATAATGACCAGTACCTGGATATGTATCAGGAATCCATTATCAACCCCGAAGGTTTTTGGCGGAAACACGGTCAACGGATAGACTGGTTTCAGCCTTATAATAAAGTTCGCAAGGTCTCCTTTGACGAACACCATGTCAATATTAAATGGTTCTATGACGGAACCACCAATGCTTCCTACAATTGTCTTGACCGCCACCTTGAAGACAAAGGTGACCAGGTTGCCATTATCTGGGAACCTGATGATGACAATCAGCCCGGCCAAAAAGTCACTTATAACGAACTCCATGAAAAAGTATCCCGGTTTGCCAATGCGTTGAAAAGCCAGGGTGTCAGGCAAGGTGACGTGGTTGCCATCTATATGCCCATGGTGGTTGAAGCAGCGGTTGCCATGCTGGCCTGTAGCCGGATCGGTGCCATTCATTCAGTGGTTTTTGGTGGTTTTTCCCCCGAAGCACTGGCCGGACGAATTATTGACTCCAGCGCTAAAGTGGTAGTCACTGCCGATGAAGGGGTTAGAGGAGGAAAGAAAATCCCATTAAAAGAAAATGTGGATGAGGCCCTTACCCACCCTGAGACCCGATCCGTTGAGAAAGTCATTGTTTTCAAGCACACCCATGCGGATATTCCCTGGCATCACCACCGGGATGTCTGCTGGCAGGATCTTGCCCGGCTAGCCTCACCCCATTGCGAGCCCCGTGAACTCAATGCTGAAGACCCGCTTTTTATTCTGTACACATCTGGCTCAACAGGAAAACCCAAAGGCGTTCTGCATACCACAGGTGGCTATCTGGTTTACGCCTCAATGACCTTTGAATATGTGTTTGATTACAAGGATAACGAAGTCTTCTGGTGTAATGCCGATGTGGGCTGGGTCACCGGGCATTCCTATGTGGTTTACGGCCCCCTGCTTAATGGTGCCACCATTGTCATGCATGAAGGCCTGCCCAATTATCCGGAAACCAACCGACTCAGTTCCGTTATTGATAAACACCAGGTCAATATCCTTTATACAGCACCAACGGCTATACGCTCCCTGATGGCCCAAGGCAATAAAGCTGTAGAGAACACCCATCGAAGTAGCTTAAGGTTACTGGGAAGTGTCGGTGAGCCCATTAACCCTGAAGCCTGGAACTGGTATTACAACACCATTGGGGAATCCCGGTGCCCCATCGTTGACACCTGGTGGCAGACAGAAACGGGTGGCATTATGATCACCCCGTTTCCCGGAGCCACTGAACTCAAACCGGGCTCAGCCACTCGACCTTTCTTTGGCGTTCAGCCTGCACTGGTAGATAATATGGGGCGTATTGTGGATGGACCTGCCGAGGGCAACCTGGTCATCATTGATAGCTGGCCCGGGCAGGCGCGCACTGTCTATAACGATCATGAACGGTTTATCCAAACCTATTTTTCCACATTTAAGGGCCTTTATTGTACCGGCGATGGAGCCCGTCGTGACAGTGACGGGTTTTACTGGATTACCGGACGTGTCGATGATGTGTTGAATGTTTCCGGCCATCGAATGGGAACCGCCGAGATAGAGTCTGCCATGGTCGCTCATATGCAGGTGGCCGAAGCGGCTGTGGTTGGTTTTCCTCACCACATAAAGGGTCAGGGTATTTATGTTTATGTCACGCTGAACAGCGACTCAGTTTATTCAGAAGAGCTTAAGGATGAATTAAGGAACTGGGTTAGAAAAGAGATTGGCCCCATTGCCACCCCTGATATTATCCAGTGGGCTCCCGGCCTTCCCAAAACCCGTTCCGGAAAAATAATGCGGCGGATCTTACGAAAGATCGCAACAGGGGAAAATGACAACCTGGGCGATATTTCTACCCTGGCTGATCCTGATGTTGTTGATCACTTGATTAAAAACAGGGCATTAACCAGCTAAAGGCTTTTGAAGGGCTTGATGGTTTTACTGTATAAACGTCAACGCCCTTTTATAGCAGTGGACAGTGAGCAGTGATTATAGTTTTTTAGCTTTGTCTGCGGTGGGAAACGGAGTATTTAACAAATTAGTCTTATCTATCTATTGCCATTTGTTTATTGACATTACAAATAACAAACCTATAATGCAGCCTCATTCGAGACAGAGCCAAGCCATCTCACATTGATTAAGCAGCGTGAGATTAGCGGGGTACTGTCCAAAAAGATTTGTCGCGGGATGGAGCAGTCTGGTAGCTCGTCGGGCTCATAACCCGAAGGTCGTTGGTTCAAATCCGGCTCCCGCAACCAGTTTTAATGCAATAGATAAGTCAGACAGTTATCTATTGTCAGCAAGAGAGTTTCTGTCGCGGGATGGAGCAGTCTGGTAGCTCGTCGGGCTCATAACCCGAAGGTCGTTGGTTCAAATCCGGCTCCCGCAACCAGTTTTAGCGCAATAGATAAGTCAGACAGTTATCTATTGTCAGCAAGAGAGTTTCTGTCGCGGGATGGAGCAGTCTGGTAGCTCGTCGGGCTCATAACCCGAAGGTCGTTGGTTCAAATCCAGCTCCCGCAACCAGTTTTAGCGCAATAGATAAGTCAGACAGTTATCTATTGTCAGCAAGAGAGTTTCTGTCGCGGGATGGAGCAGTCTGGTAGCTCGTCGGGCTCATAACCCGAAGGTCGTTGGTTCAAATCCAGCTCCCGCAACCAGTTTTAGCGCAATAGATAAGTCAGACAGTTATCTATTGTCAGCAAGAGAGTTTCTGTCGCGGGATGGAGCAGTCTGGTAGCTCGTCGGGCTCATAACCCGAAGGTCGTTGGTTCAAATCCAGCTCCCGCAACCACTAATATAAACCGGCTAGCAAGCCGGTTTTTTTTTGTCTTGAAAGCACGAATGCAACCAACCATTACCCCTTGCACAAAAAAGAGAGCGCTGGTCGTCGAAGGTGGCGGTATGCGCGGCGTGTTCACAGCAGGCGTGCTCGATGCCTTCCATGACAAAAGATTCCGTCATTTCGATGCCTATTATGGCGTTTCCGCTGGTGCACTCAATCTGACTTCATTTATCTCCGGTCAACGGGGAAGAAATCTTGAGATATATACAGGTCTTTGCCAGAACCCGAAATTTATTAGCCTCTCACGTTTTTTGAGAGGTGGTCATTTATTCGACCTTGATTTTTTCTTTGAAAAGATTAATCGCCAACACTCCCTTGATTACAGACGGTTTAAACAAGGGCTGGCCTCAAGGGCTTTTTATACGGTAACCACCTGCACAGATACAGGCGTACCCACATACCTTGATATTTCAGAAGATACCCGGCAGGAAACACTAACGACAGTTCTCAAAGCAAGCAGTGCCCTGCCAATGATTTACCGGAATGCCATTAAGGTAGACAACAAGTATCTCATGGATGGCAGCCTTTCGGATCCATTACCCGTCATGAAGGCTATAGAGGATGGTTACAACGATATTATTATCATCAGAACGCGGCCAGTTAATGAACATAAAAAAGCATCAACCACTGGAAGGCTACTGGCCTGGCAGTACAGAAGCAAGCCCGTTATATCCGAGCTGATTCAACAGCAAGACTCCATCTATAATAACAGCATTGATGATTTGCATGGCTTTAATGAAAAAGAGGGTATAACCATCACTCAGGTAGCCCCACAAAGCCCATTGAGCAGTTCCCGTAACACACGAGACAGAGCCAAGCTTGTGGCTGACTATCATTTGGGCTATACCGAGGGATATGCCCTAACAGAGAAAATGGCAAAATAGAAACCGCTGAAGGCTAATGAATTTAAACCTTATGGCGGCTTTATCATTGGATGAAACTCTCATGTTGACCAGTGGTGAACCCTCTGCATTTCTTATTCTGTATGGGGTTCCAATATTTTAACCATCAGCAAGAATATCGAAAGCTACCCCCAGAGACAAAACCACCATTTTGGTTTTACTGACAAAATACGTCCTGTGAACTTATTGGGAACTTATTGGGAACTTATTGGTCAGAAAAGCAATTAGATAAAAAATTCTGGTTTATTTATGCGTAACATAAAGCTTCTTTTACTTGTTCAATTAGTATTATTTCAATATTTTTCCACCACAGCCAAAGCATTTCCCGTGACAAATGACCCTATTACGATTGTCACTTCCGATAATGTTAACCTAGGCTATAAAGCCTATGTTCAGAACTTAGCTGATTTATTTAGTCATAACTTTAAAGACAGGAAGATAAGAGTCATTTTTGAAGGTTCAGGTGGATCAGTTGGACATGAAAGACCTATCGAGAATAAAGACTTATTTCAATTTTCAAATGATGTTGAGGTATTATGGCTACCTTCTTATTATCACAATCATCATTTTGGCTATTTATGGGAAGATGATTTTAAAAAGGCTCAGCAGTGGATTGACGAATCATCAACAGTAATAATAGGCATCTTCTGGGTGGCAGATAATATACAAATGGGTGAAAGTCTCAAATTGACCGAGCTTCTTCAGCTTGCCAACCGGGGAAAGTAGTAGGCAGCTATTTTTTCAATGCTTAAACAGAAGGCAGCCAATCACAGGTATGATGTTGATAGCACACAACACCTTGCCAGTGAGAGGCCGCCCCATGGAAGTATGTCAGCTACGGACTGAAGCCGCCACCATTTCTTGTGATGCGATTCAACGGTTAGGCCACCAATTGCAGGCTCTGCGAGAGTCTGGCAATCCTATCAGGCACTTTGAAGAGTTTGAGCAGACCGTTAATGCTCTCTTTAATCAAGCTCAGCAAGATTTTTTAGCAGAGGCGCTGGCTGAGCTTGATATTGATACCCCAGCTATTGAGGTCAGCGGGATCACTTATAAGCAGGTGTTGCGCAGTTATAAAACCTACCAGACAGCGGTTGGTTCAGTCCGGGTTATGCGAACACTTTACCGTAACGGCAAAGAGCCGTGTATCGTGCCCATGGAGTTGAAAGCCGGGATCGTGGAAGGCTTCTGGACGCCTCGGGCTGCAAAGCAAGCTGCCTGGGTTGTTGCTCAAATGTCTCCCGGTGAAGCAAAAAGCCTCCTTGATCTCATGGGAGGTATGTCTCCCTCAGAAAGCAGTCTTGCTCGTTTCCCCAGGCAATTTAATACTCAGTGGGAACAGCACCGTGAGCCTTTTGAAGAGATGCTTATTGAGAAACTTAACGTGCCCACCAATGCGGTCACAGTAGCCGCCTCCCTGGATGGCGTTATGCTGCCCATGAAAGATGGCAAACGAGTAGAAAAGCGAGCCAGGAGCGCTTCTGAAGGCAAACGGACTCAAGGGCCAACAGGTTGCAAGGAGGCCAGTTGCGGAACTTTGTCGTTTTACGATCAACAGGGGGAGCGTTTATCAACAGTCCGCATAGGACGAATGCCAGAAACTAAAAAACTCACACTCAAGCAGTCTTTGTCAGCACTATTGCAAGAAGCGTTGCGACAAAAGCCACAGCTGTCACTGGTCAAAGTCGCTGATGGCGCCAAGGACAACTGGTCATACCTTTCCCAGGAACTACCAGCGGGTGTTGAGGTTATTGATTACTACCACGCAGCCGATCACCTGAAGAAAGCATTTGACCAGGCTTATGGAGAAAACAGCATCAAGTCCAAAGAAAAGTTTGTCACTTACCGACACGTCCTAAAAGAGGAACTCGATGGGGTTGAGCGCATTATTAAAGCCCTGGCTTATCAGCATAAAAAGCATCCGCGCCGCTCAAAATTAAAGACCGAGCTGGAGTATTTCAGAAAAAATCGCCAGCGTATGCGCTATGCTGAACACTTGTCGAATAACCTTCCGATCGGCTCTGGTGTGGTAGAGGCAGCCTGTAAAACCTTGGTTACCCAGCGGATGAAGTGCTCAGGTATGCGCTGGCGAAATCCGGGTGGTCAGGGCGTATTGACGCTTCGGTCATTAGTTCAGAGCCACTGGTTTGAAAATGGCTGGAAGTTATTTGCTGCAACTTATTGCGGGAAAGTCACCAAGGCTGCTACAAGCAATGTCATACCATTCCCAGAGAAAGGTGGCAGTGTTTAGTTGTGGTCAATATGAGACTTTCACCCATACAAATCCCCAGAAATAAATGTATAGATGTCGGCGTAATAGAAAGCCCTGTACGCCCTTGCAAATGCAAGGACTCAGTTAAACTGGGTCTTGGTAAAGATCGTGATGGAATATTGATAGCCCCTCACGTTCTAAATAAAGTGAGGAAAGGCAAAGACATGAGAGGGTTTTCAAAGGATTTCAAAGCCGCTTTAGACCAGCACCCAAAACTTGGCGATATTCTTAATCAGTCAAAAAGAAGTGATGGGAAACCTCATTATTATATGGCATATAAGCATACAGAAGATGCATTCGGTGAATTCGTTGCATTAGCGGGTTATATGGAAGAGGATGAACAGGACTTTTGGGTGTTGTCCAATATGGATGAGAGTACAGTGAATCATCCGGTATTTAAAAAATTACTTAGAGAGAATGGTATAGCAAACGTTGTATTTCACACCCAGTCATATGAGGTTAAAAATATATCCCTGGAAGAAAACCCGTCAGGAAAGACAGCCCATCTTGTTCATTTACCACTACTGGTTGACAACCAGTATACCGCCCTTTTTGCCTTATCAGAAGAAGTTGTGGGAGTAACCAGCAATCAAAGCCTTTTCCTGGCCATTACATTAAATAAACTTCCCATCTACTCACCTTTTGCTCCTTTTCAAGAGCGGGTAAATCCTGAGCTTGCAAAATTTGGGCAATCTGTATTTGCCGGTGTTTTTAAAAATGAAATTGACCCTTACCAAAAAGCATTGATAGCAAAACAAAATATCCAACACTTAGCGCGGTGGCGTAAAGACATTATGACCAATAAAGTTGTTAACAGGATCCTTGTTAACAAAACTAAAAATTTTAATCGTGCCGAGGGTTCGGGATACCCTGCCGGCCTTCCTGATAGCAACTGCCGTAACGTCACCGGTGAAAATTTACGGCTGCTGACTCACCCGCCCTTGCAACCGACGCCTGCTACTATCTCTACATTCAGTGCTGCTAGGGATTATTCAACGCCATTTACGCCAGAGCATCAGTTATACCTTCCTTCCCATAGCCATAACATTAGCAGCGCTGCAATGCCCTTCGCTACGGTTATAATAACGGCAATGATTGCTATCTATGTCAAATGGTTCAAGAGACGAGCATAAGCAACGGATAAAACATATGCTCTGCACCCAGCGTGCACTAAAATTCTATCGCATAGCCTGTCATAACAGAAAATCCCATTTAGCGCATAAAGACATAGACCCTCTATACTTCTTGCCAGGAGTTGTTGAAGCTTCCCCATAAAACCGGATCCTGGTGAAAGCACCCTATAACACCTCCCTGAACAAAAAAAACTGGATATTCATCAATTGTGAGGACCGATCATGAGCAAACAGGTTCTTGTCCCCATAGCCGATGGCTGTGAAGAAATCGAAGCTGTTACGATTATCGACACACTGCGACGGGCAGGAGCCCGTGTCACAGTGGCAAGCTGTCAAGCTGATGGCTCAATGGATATTACCGCATCCCGGGGAGTACAGCTGAAAGCAGAGTGTCATATAGAATCATGCGGACAGGCACTGTATCAGCTTATTGCACTGCCCGGCGGAATGCCTGGTGCTGAACACTTAAGGGACTGCCCCCATCTAACTTCACTGCTAAAAGCACAGCAAAAAGCCAATCGCTGGTATGCTGCGATTTGTGCCTCACCAGCAATAGTACTTTCTCACCACGGCTTACTCGACAATGTCAAGGCAACCTGCTATCCGAGCTTTCTTGATGAACTGGAAGGCGCCATGCCCCAACTTGGAGCTTCAGTGGTGGTTGACCAGCACAAACATGTTATTACCGCCCAGGGCCCTGGCAATGCCTTTAGTTTTTCCTTCAAACTGATTGATATGCTATACGGAAAAGATACTTATCGGCCAATCGCCAAACAGCTGATTGCTGATTGGGCTCTTTAGTACCCTCAATGCTAAACCGCGCCCAGTTCGAGAACCGTAATTTTATGGAACTGTGAGGGGCGCGCTTTAGTAATCCCTTCGCTTAATGAGCACGCCTGGAATATCCTGCCTTCAAACAGGCTTGAGTTTAGTGCGACACCAACCTTGTGTCGTACGTTTGGTATACTCCCCTTGGTATCACCTCACCATCTATGACCTCATAACTCATTGAGTCCTTCATAATCACTCTGACTTTAATTTTCTTTATTCATACTTGAACGCAACCCAATAACTATGTGTAAAATACGTATAAGGGTTTACCGAGACAGCAGGGAAGCCTGGAGCAAAATCCTGATCGAGAGGTATGAATATGGAAAGTATATTAGTGATGATTTTCTGCGCCCTGGCCCTGTACTACCTCAGCCGGAGGCAAGACCAGGTAGCTGAATCCCTGATTGGCGAGGAATTTGATCGTTTTGAACGCATTTATAATAGTGTCACCTATTCCTGTCACGATGCTACCGTTGTTAGGAAATCGCTCCACAGCTCAGTGGCATTACCCATAGTTCCTTCACCCAACTACCATGCCAGGGCTCTTTGCCTGACAGAAGAAGGACACTGGTTCTGGTTCGATGCCAGTATCCGCTACATGAAATTAAGCCACACCCGCATTACCCCAACAACCCAGGATGAAGCTCTTGAAGCATTGAAAGATGACCCGGAAATTCTGCAGAGATACTTTCCGAACTTTGGCCAAA
The DNA here is from genome assembly GCF_025643335.1 of Endozoicomonas sp. Mp262. Lineage (NCBI taxonomy): Bacteria > Pseudomonadati > Pseudomonadota > Gammaproteobacteria > Oceanospirillales > Endozoicomonadaceae > Endozoicomonas > Endozoicomonas sp. Mp262. The sequence continues at coordinate 4,345,800 of NZ_CP092489.1, forward strand.
AGCCTTCAGCATAATCCGAATATTTCATAAGGCCTCTGATAGCCCATCAAACGACCAAATTAATATCGTTTTATGAAATATCCGGATCACAAAATAAGCCGCCAATTCTGGCGGCTTATTTATTCCCTGTCTGAAAGGCTACCAGGAGTCCTAAGCTGTTTCCTGCTGCCTCAAATCCTTCCGAAGAATTTTACCCACCGGGGTCATGGGCAGTTCATCCCGAAACTCAATATCCCTGGGCACTTTATAAGCTGTTAAATGAGAACGACAATATTCAACCAACTCATCAGAGGTCAGGCTTTTATCAGCAGGCACCACGAATAGTTTTACCTTCTCCCCGGTTTTATCATCAGGCACCCCGATGGCAGCACAGTTTTCAACCTTCTCGTTTCCTGCCACCACATCCTCAATCTCATTGGGGTAAACATTGAAGCCCGAGACCAGTATCATATCCTTGATTCGATCCACAATCTTTACAAAGCCATCCTCCTGTATAACAGCCACATCACCGGTTTTCAACCACCCCTCAGCATCAAGGACTTCCGCGGTAGCCTCTGGTCGCTGCCAATAGCCTTTCATCACCTGAGGCCCCTTGACGCATAACTCTCCCGGCTCCCCCACCGCCATTTCCTGACCATCATCACCAACAACCTTAAGTGCTGTGCTTGGCACGGGCAATCCCGCCGTTCCCAGTTGAGACAGATCTCCTGCCGGATTCATACAGACTGCCGGAGAGCACTCAGTCAGGCCATAGGCTTCAGAAACCTTACAACCGGTGAAATTTTCCCAACGATGTCCAATCTCTTCTTTCAGGGCAGTGCCACCGGAAAGCGTGAACTTCAGCGCTGAAAAGTCACACTTGGCAAACTCCGGGTGGTTCAGCAAACTGACGAACAACGTATTCAAACCAATGAATCCGGTAAACCGCCAGGGTTTCAGGAAGCGAATAAAGGTACCGGTATCCCTGGGGTTGGCAATTAATATACTGTGATTACCCAAAAGAGGCAGGCATAACAGATGCACAGTAAAGGCGTAAATATGGTAAAGAGGCAAAGGGGCCACAATAACCTCTTTCCCAGGCTGCAAAATCTTTTTACCATCATCACCTTCCTGGGCCAGTACCCCCCCGGCTTGAAGCATATTGGCAATGAGGTTTCTATGGGTCAGGATAGCTCCCTTGGCAACACCGGTCGTTCCACCGGTATATTGCAGAACTACCGCATCTTCCAGAGAACTCGGAGGTGGTGGGCTATAACGGGACTTAACACCTTGTTTTAATGCGGTGGCAAAGGGAACAACACCTTTCAGGTTAAAAGGCTTAACCATTTTCTTCACATGCCTGGCAACAAAATTAATAAGCTGCCTCTTAGGCGTTGGCAGCATATCTGCCAGGCGAGTGCAAATAAGGTGCTTAATCCCCGTATCAGCAATAATATCCTCAACCAGATGTCCAAACACATCCAGAAAGACTAATGCCTTGGCGCCCGAATCATTAAACTGGTGCTTCATTTCCCTGGCGGTATAGAGGGGGTTGGTATTCACCACTACCAGCCCTGCACGAAGAGCACCGTAGACTGCAATAGGGTATTGCAGGAGATTTGGCATCTGGATGGCAATACGATCACCCGGTTTCAAATCCGTATGATTCTGCAAGTAGCTGGCAAAGCGTTTACTGTATCGATCAATATCAGCGAAGGTTAAGGTATGTCCTATTCCGGTATAGGCTGGCCGGATCGCATGATCAGACAAAACCTTTTCAATAACAGCCAGGACACTGGAATGCTCATCAGGGTTAATAGTGTCCACAACACCTGCCGGCCTTTTACCACTCCAAAAAGTTCCGTCCATACACTATCTGCTCTTTATTGTGATTATTTTATTGTTACAATGTCAGACAATCCTGACTATTTTGATTTCTAAGACAGTTACTAGCAGCCTGTCGGACTTAGCTCTGACCTACTGCGAAAAAGCCGGATTTGGCCATTTTTTATGCTGATTCTCGTTAAATAGAACCACTATTCGCCTCGAATCAGCACAAAAAATGGCTCAAACCGGTCTTTTTCTCGCTACGATCGGCTAAGTTCGACAGGCTGCTAGCCCGTTAAATTGTACCGTTTTACAAACAAAAGTGAACAAAATAATCAATAAAACACCTGATAAACAGAGTCCTTTTGTCATATTTTGTTCAATACATTATCTCAACCCCATTGATCTGCTGGCAATCAGATCAGGATTGACTTAATCTAGGGTAAAGAATAGCCAATACCCATTCTCAGGATTTATCCCAATGCATGAGCGGGTTATTGGTAAAGGCCCTGTTGTTCATGGCGGTCGAGGGCATCTCTGACAGAGACCTGAAAACCTGAAAAACAATAGGATCCTGGCTTTGCAGACATTCCTGAAAACTTACAGAAAAACCGGGAAGACATTTCCTGAACCCCTTTTCTGGAGTTTTAGCCCATGACAGAGTTTTACCTGAAAATTCTGTCAGGCAACCATCTAGGCGCAGAAATTCCGCTGGAACCCGGAAGTTACTCTCTGGGTAAAGGGGAAAACTGTGACCTGATATTAACTGATGCCAGCCTGGCTGACATCGAACTGATCATTGATATTGCCGAAGATGGATCATTAAAGGTCAGCACCGAAACCCAGCACCCCCTTTATCTCAATGGCAGTCCTGAAGGTGAGAAATTAATACCAGGGTTCTTTGATGTTTTCACCACCAGCAGTATTCATTTTGCGCTTGGCCCGGCAGACCAGGACTGGCCAGAAATACAGGTGCCCAAATTACAAAAGCCAGCAGCCGAATCTTCACCCGGCACTTCTGAAGACAACGACTTTCCGGATCCTGATGCAGACGAGGGCCACACAGAATCCTCTTTTTCTGAAGAAGAAGGCGATAAAGAGGACGATACTGAAGAAGAAGCTCAGGACGCCCCCCTGGAAATTGACAAAAAATGGCTGATCGGTGTTCCCGTTGCCATCATCATCTTAATGACTGTCTTCGCCATATTGCTCTTTTCCGGACCTGATGAAAGTGCCAGTGTCAGAAAAACACCCCCCCTTGAACAGGCACGCTTAATTAAAAATCAGCTGCAACTTCCAGATATCAAAATCCGTCAACTGCCTGATAACACACTGCTGGTCACAGGCTATACCCAAGCCCGGAGTAAAAAAGAGCAGCTCCTCAACCTGTTTAGAGAAGAAAACCTGGCTTTCAGATCCCAGGTTGTGGTGATGAATGATATGCGAGCCAATGCGGATGCCCTGTTAAAGAACAGGGGCTACAAAAAACTGAACATTGAGCTTGATAATACTCCAGGTTCTTTGGTTTTAACCGGTTATGTGGTGTCATCCGATCAGCTTGATAAAATTACCGACATGCTCAAGGAAGAAATTTATGGCCTGAATTCTGTGGTTGATCAGGTGGAGAACCAGACAGGGCGGGTGAATTCCTTGAAGGCCATGATAAAAGAAAAAGGGCTGGCCAGCCGGGTTCATTTGATCGAACGCCCCGAAAAAATACTGATTCAGGGCTTACTGCTTGATGAAGGCCAATTCTATAAATTGAAAGAGGTCGTCAACCGTTTTACAAATCGCTTTAACAACCAGCCTGAGGTCATAATCGCCACACGCAACGCCCAAAACCCCCAACTCACTTTCCAGCAACCTCAAGCAACCGATCAGTCAAACAGTGCGAATGTATCGGATACCTCAGGTGTACTAGTTGCAGCCAATACTCCAAAGAGTCCGCTACAGCCTGCCATTACTGTTCGGGGGGTGAGCATGGGACCTATACCCTATGTCATTATGGAAGACGGGGGCAAGTATTTGATAGGCGCAAAACTTGATAACGGCTTTATCATTGAAGACATTAGCCTCGACTACCTGTTATTGAGCAATGGCAAACAAAAAATAAAATTCCAGCTAGGAGGAAAACGTGGCGTCACATCAGCACGAGAATGAAGCTATTCGTATATCCGACCTCGAAGAACGCTTGATTACCGATGAAGACGGTAGTTATAGAGACCAGCTTATGAGTGAGCTGTTCGACAAAATGGTCGAATTGAAGGCACTTCGCGACCAGTCGCTATCGCCAGAAGAATTCAATAAAGTGGAATCACTGATACTCGCTATTGCCGCTGCGGGAGAGACCGTGGGTAAAACCTGGAAAAAGCACCATAAAAACAAGGCAGTAGACCCCCAAGACTAACACTGAGCAGGCAATAGAGCACTCTCACTGACTTCAACCAATGGAATGGGAGAAGAAACATGGCTGGAGATTACCGATCCACGTCCAACTCCACTGAAAGTCAGCCTGGCCCGGCTGATGGATTTAATTTTGATTCCGTTCAGGAACAGTTTGGCAAGCAAGCCCAAAGGCTGGACCAAAACCTGAAAACCCGTATCAATAATATGGACCCCAATAGCACCCAGGATATGGTGAACTTTCAGGTGGAATTTAATAAATACATGATTGTAGAAGGCCTGCGATCCAGTATCATCAAATCCATTAAGGACACAATCCAGAGTATTATCCAAAAAATCTAAACGGGTTTATTCAACTTATCGGATGCCATTATCCAGCGCACCACTGAACAAAAGAGGCCAATAAAATGATATCAGATAATATGATCAAAACCCTGGCTGATATTGGTTTTATGGCCAGCAGCTCCGGACAGACAAAACATGCTTTCGCCATATTCACCGGGATAGAAGCGGTAAAACCCGACAGTATTCTGCCCGATATTGGCTATGCCCTGGAGTTTATGAATAAAAAGAAATACCAGGAAGCCATTAGTATCTTAACCAAACAGGCACTACAAAAAGAACCTGACAGCGCTGCGGCCAAAGCCTTTATCGGTCTGGCCCTTATGCTGGATGGCCATAATAAAAAAAGCGAAGACTGTCTGGAGGCCATTAAAAATAGCGATGACAGTGCCGCCTCTAAAATGGCTAAAGAGCTGCTTGATCATATTCGCAGCAACTGAGCTTTAATGGATGATGGGAATGGCATGAGCTTCTATTTGTTCATTTGCCATTCCCTGTCTAAATAATACCCATCATCCTATCCGGGACAGCAGCTTTTTCCTTATCTCAGCGGGCAAACCAATACCAGGCTGCAACTCTTCTCTTAGCCAACGCTGTATCATCGTCGTCAACTGCTCAAGAAAGACTCCGCCTGTTTCCAAGTCAGCCACTAGCTGCTGAAACAGAGCCTTTGCTTTATCGATCGCATCAACCTGAAAATAATCGTTACCCAGGTAAACCGGCTTGAGTCCCCCAAGTAAGTTTCTGGTGAGAACCTCAGACTTCCCTGGATACCTCACCAGTGTAACCAACTGTCCCGCCATCCATGGCGCCACAAAAGCATCTGATAATCGGACCATCGGTTCACGCCACTCTTCACTCAACCAGCACTGGCTTTCCTGTCCGGACAAACAGAGGTGGGTGGCTACCCGCTGTAAATAGTACCGGGTTCTTTTCAGTGAGAATTCCTGAAACCCCTTAAAGACATGTAAATCCCGTAACTGTTGTCGTACAGCCAGCAGGCCAACCATTGGCTGAAATCTTACCTGGACATCTTTGCATCGTTCAAGAAAACCAAGCCATTGCCCGGAATGATCACTCAGGGTACGAAAAACCACTGCAATCCCTTCCGTGATATCCATTGCATAGCGAGCCGCCATCCCTGACTGATTGAGCAGACTGTGAGAGGTAGCCGTTTTGATAATATTGCTATAAATCCCCTCTATCTCCCCAGGTTCAGCCTCCTCAAACACATCTCGGTTAACACTCACTGCACTGAGCTTTGGCCTGGTACTATGAAATAGTTGCCAGATATCCGTCAGTCTGGTTTTTTCAAAGCTGGTGTCTGTTATACCTTGAATAAATGCCGTTGCCGGCGATCTCAACTCCTGTTCCAGAGCCTTGAATACACCGCCATGGAAAGCTTTTTCCAGATCAATCAGATAAGGTGTGCCTTGTGCAGATATCACATTGAGCTGATGTAAATCTGAAAGCCCCAGCAGAATGGCAAGTCCGGTAATGACTCCCAGCTTCCGGTGATAATCCCTTGCTTCAGCATCGGACAACGCCTGTATTTCCTGTTGGGAACCAATGTACTGGGTATAGCCATAGAAACCCGTCTTTTCTGATAGTTGCTCCTGTTTTGGCAGCATTTTATAAGCACCAAGGCCCGGAAAATCTCCCAGCCAATGATTAAGCTCACTGGCTAAACTGTTACTGTCATCACCGACAATCAGGGCATCTATTCGGATATCCCGTGCCTTGTATACCAGTTTTTCATTGTTATCAAAGGAAATAATGACCGTCGATGCCCCTTTTTCTATAGCAGGAAACACCATATCAATAACCCTGGTGGCTGGTTTATCCCATAACGCCCCAAAACAGTTATTAATTTCAGAGAGGTCTGTTTGTAAACGCCGAAACAGGTGTTTGACGCCCTGGCACAGAGTGACCAGCATTTTTTTCCCCACCCTTGACCAGGCCGGATAGGCCTGCTCCAGGGTATAAAGCCCTCCTTGTTTATTGAGCAGATCCAAAGTCTTCTGATAGCTGGAAAGGCCATTGTCTTCACCGTACCAGGCTATTGCCTGCAACACCTTTTCATCAATAAGGTCAACCTGGCTAGTCAACAGCGATTTAATCAACTGCCCCCCTGAGCCATCTAAAGATTGAATTAATGGTAAAAGCGTCTTCGCTATCCAGTTCAGCACCGGTGCCAGATAGCCCTGCCTTTCCGGGGCACTATTTTTCAGTGTCTCTTTCACACCCGCCTGATCTTTAATATCCGCTCTTTTTAAACAAGATGACGCCCTATTAACTGAATCATGTTGAGTCTCGTAATCATATTTTGAAAGCAGTTGGTATTTACACATCCACAGCAACACAAACGGCAATTGTTCTTTACTATCAGGAAACTGTCGCCTCACTTCCTTTACCGCTTTTCCTCGGAGACAGAAAAGAACAATATCCCTCACCTGCCGCTGATCCAGTAGATGGTGAACCTCCCTGAAATGAAAGCCTTTCTCCATCATCAGCAGAACCCTGATCGCCCTGTCTGTGGTCAATAAATAATGACTGTTGTTTAGTACTACAGATGGATAATGGCCAAATACTTTTTCAAATGAAAAACCAGCCGGTTTCCCTGACTGATAATCCAGTTCAGCGGCTTTTTTGTTAAGTTGCTCAACAATCTCGTGATACTGGTTAATCACTAAGGGCCAGTGATAATAATCCAGAACCCGGCTTTTAGCGGCCTGGCCTATTTGGATTCGCAGTGACTTATCCCTGATCAATCGTTCGAGGCTATGCACCAGGCTGTCAATCGCAATAGCCGTTCCCTGCGCTTCAATCAAATGAGCCTGCTGTGGCTGGATAACAGAAATCCCCTGACTCAGGCTATCGTGATCGGCAGAAAGGGTTTCAATTAAAAAACCACTTTTGCCATGCTCCACCAATTCCCGATAACCATTCCATTCAGAAAGCACCACTGGCAAGCTATAATTCATAGCTTCCAGAGGAGCCAGGCCAAAGCTTTCCTGAACATTATCCGCTACGGAAACGAAGATATCAGCCGCTTGCAACAGCAGATCCTTTCTTTCTTCATCTACTGAAAGCTCAAAGCGGATGCGTCGCTCAAGGTTCAACTCATAGGCCTGAGTCAGTAAGGATTTTATGTAGTCGCTGGAGGCATCCCCATTGCCTGCGAGAATCAATATAAAATCAGAAATTCCATGCTCTTCCACTATCTCGTTAGCAGCCAGAAGCAGTGGGTGCAAATCCATCTTGTCAAAGGGAGAAAAACGACCAATACATAACAGCAGGGTTTGATCTGCCGGATAGCCTAAAATATCCCTTGCCTGATTTTTATTATCCAGGGAGCATGCTAAATCTCCGTTTTCTCCCAGTGGTAACACACTTAATTGCCCTGAAAACGCCACTGTTTTATTGGCAAACACTGAAAGCTCTTCAGCCGCAGAACCCAACAAACGATCCATAACCCGCTGCTGGGCCTGTGAGCTGCATAAAATAGCATCACATGGTTTTACTGGTGATAAGATCAAGTCGCGGGATTTTGACAGATAGCTATCAAAACTCAGGGTATGCGCCCGGCCGGTAATTGGAAACAGAACATCGGAATACTGCTCCCTTAAACCCGCCAGATCAGAAATATAAGGGTCTCCCTTATGAAAAACACTGTATTGATAGCGGGAAAGATATTCTGGTAAGTGGCTGACAGGCACAATTCTAATTTGCTTATCTCTACCATACTTATCTATATAAGCCTGCCATTCTTGTCGAAAAAAAGGAACTTGCTGATCTTCAAGAAAAAAATGCAACTCCTTAAAATGACTGCAACAAACAATAGCCTTCAGGAAGTCTTCATTGGCTTTTTGCAAGCCATTATAGTTAGTTTGATATACATCATTACACCTGGAAACCAACACACCAAATAAAAAACAAAAATCTTTATTATTAAATTGCATTCTGCCACTCCATGAAATATTTCATTAACACTGAGTTAAAATTCTCTAAATTTAGACATCTTAACTAATTTCAAAAAAACGCACCATTTATATTATTTTTAATAAAAATATCATCCTGTGCTCCCAAGACATCTTATAAAAAAATCCTTTAACACCTCATCATTTTTATATTTTTTGCCACTCCCTTTACCTCCTGTAATATTTTGAAAAAACTCCTTAGCACTCTTATTTATATGCTTATCTGGAGCATATAAAGCTTTTTTCTTTGCATTTTCACCCACCCAAACAACACCACAATCATCCCATACTAAATCCTCGTCCTCAAAAAAACCATAATTATCCCATTCTAATTCTTCATCGGGAATATAAAACTCTAACGAATCAGGCTCGCCATCATCCTCAATAAGATCATAAGCGTTAATGACTTTAAAATTTTCTCCGACTTTATCGTCAAACTCACCTTCCTTTTCTAAAATTATCCTACTACCATCTAATTCAATACATTTCGTAGATTTAGGTTCTTCTTGAATTTTAACCAACATCATAACTTCTTCTTTTTTATCAAAATCAAGCTTATAACATAAGCCATCTCTAAAAAAAACAATACTGTCAGATGAAGCCTCATGACCTTCATAAAGACCAGAAATACAACCATCACCCCCCTTAAAATCATTCTTTCTATATATATTTTTTTCAACAAAAGCACACTCAAATAACCTTCGACTCAAAAGATACAAAGAACTTTCATACTCTTTAAAAACATATTTCAATGCAAAAAAAGATGGATTATCAATTGAAATCACATAAGCTGAAAAAACATAAGTAGGTCATAGTTTGGTTTCAAATAAACTGGATGTTCGGCCAGTACGAGAAATCTACTTCTTGATCTAACGATCAGATAGCTATTGAATGATACATTTACTCTATTATAAAGAGAGTACTGGTCTTTAAATCCCTCTCCCTATGAAGTACGTCACTACAATCACTGATGAAGCTGTTTTATTAACTTTGAAATTCGCCAAACACTACGGACCTCTGAGATGTATAAGGGAAAGAGCCCATAGCCTTTTATTGAGCAATCGTGGCTTTACCCTTGAGCAAATTGCCGAAATACTTGAAATTAGATATCAAACTGCTTCTCAGTGGATTGATGATTGGGAAGAATATGGTATTCGTGCCTTGTACAAGGGGCATGGTGGCGGTAGGCCGTGCATATATGACGAATCCGAAGTGCAACGCATAAAAGAATTAGTGGCTGAAGAGCCTCGTCGCTTATCGTATGTCAAATCCAAGATCGAGGATGAAACCGGTAAATCTTCATCAAAAATTACTCTGGCAAACATTGTAAAAAAGCAGGGCTGGTTTACAAAAGACTCCGTAAATCATGCAAACATAAACGGGACGAAGAGCAATTCCATGACTGTAAAACTGCTCTGAAAGATGCCCAGGAAGCCGAGAGCAAAGGGTTAATCAATTTATTTTATTTTGATGAGTCCGGCTTTACCCAGGAACCTTGTGTGCCATACGGTTGGCAGGAAAAAGGAAAGCAGCTCAGAATACCATCAGTCAAAAGTAAACGCATCAACGTACTGGGGTTTATGAACCGAAGCTGTGAGCTATTTCATTATCCTGTTGTGGGTTCAGTGAATAGCGATACGGTGATTGCGGCCTTTGATGACTTTGCAGAGAAAATGGCAGATGAAAAATACAGCTCAAATGATCGTTACACGGTAGTTATGGTGGATAATGCCAGCATTCACACCAGCAAAAAGTTTTGTGCCAGAATTGATGACTGGATGATTGAAAAGAAATTGCTGGTCTGCTTTCTGCCAACATATTCACCTGAGCTCAACCTGATTGAAATCCTGTGGAGGAAAATAAAGTATGAATGGCTCAACCTCTTGTCAATCAAGAGCTTTGCGGAATTTGAAAAAGAAGTTGAACGGGTGCTTTTTTCATTTGGAGAGGAGTATATGATCTCATTTTCTAATACTGTCCGACTGGATGGTTAAATTATTCGAAAGCAATCTATACACTACTTATGAAGTACGTCACTACAATCACTGATGAAGCTGTTTTATTAACTTTGAAATTCGCCAAACACTACGGACCTCTGAGATGTATAAGGGAAAGAGCCCATAGCCTTTTATTGAGCAATCGTGGCTTTACCCTTGAGCAAATTGCCGAAATACTTGAAATTAGATATCAAACTGCTTCTCAGTGGATTGATGATTGGGAAGAATATGGTATTCGTGCCTTGTACAAGGGGCATGGTGGCGGTAGGCCGTGCATATATGACGAATCCGAAGTGCAACGCATAAAAGAATTAGTGGCTGAAGAGCCTCGTCGCTTATCGTATGTCAAATCCAAGATCGAGGATGAAACCGGTAAATCTTCATCAAAAATTACTCTGGCAAACATTGTAAAAAAGCAGGGCTGGTTTACAAAAGACTCCGTAAATCATGCAAACATAAACGGGACGAAGAGCAATTCCATGACTGTAAAACTGCTCTGAAAGATGCCCAGGAAGCCGAGAGCAAAGGGTTAATCAATTTATTTTATTTTGATGAGTCCGGCTTTACCCAGGAACCTTGTGTGCCATACGGTTGGCAGGAAAAAGGAAAGCAGCTCAGAATACCATCAGTCAAAAGTAAACGCATCAACGTACTGGGGTTTATGAACCGAAGCTGTGAGCTATTTCATTATCCTGTTGTGGGTTCAGTGAATAGCGATACGGTGATTGCGGCCTTTGATGACTTTGCAGAGAAAATGGCAGATGAAAAATACAGCTCAAATGATCGTTACACGGTAGTTATGGTGGATAATGCCAGCATTCACACCAGCAAAAAGTTTTGTGCCAGAATTGATGACTGGATGATTGAAAAGAAATTGCTGGTCTGCTTTCTGCCAACATATTCACCTGAGCTCAACCTGATTGAAATCCTGTGGAGGAAAATAAAGTATGAATGGCTCAACCTCTTGTCAATCAAGAGCTTTGCGGAATTTGAAAAAGAAGTTGAACGGGTGCTTTTTTCATTTGGAGAGGAGTATATGATCTCATTTTCTAATACTGTCCGACTGGATGGTTAAATTATTCGAAAGCAATCTATACACTACTTAGGAAGAATAAAAAGGAAAAAGAAAAAGAAAAAGAAAACCATATTTCATACAAGGCTCCTCATGCTAACTTTAGTTGCTAATTAGCGGCCTAGATACTAGTATTTCCTGCTATCAACCGGAAGCAATCCACACTCTAGAAAGTTGTTTTGCCAGATTTTAGTATGCTTGGAAACCGCTTGCTGTAATAGCTTCCAGGTTCAATTATAGGTCACTTCTGAAACAATCCGTGCCATAAACTGACTCATATCCGCGCCTGATATTCATTTAAAAAATAGTCAGGGAATGACCTGGAGTCACAGGATAAAACCAGAAGAGGGAGTAAACATAAGAAAAATAAGCGAACCATTGAGAAACTATACCTGACGAGTACAACACCGTCAGGTCGTTTCCGTATAGAGTCCTTAGGGCATCAACATCATAGGCCCTGAAGCGGTAAAACGTTGTTGCTGATCGATAACCTGCTTGAGCACTTCGTAGGCATTAATAAATTCTATCAGGGCATTTTCCAGTTCAATCTCATCAAATTCACGCAAAGGACGAATCAGGTATAGAGCCAGCTGCTTGCCATCAGGTTCAAGGCATAAACTGACCCGATGACTGTAAATAAGCGCCAGGCTGGTTTTTAACAGATCCACAAGTAGCTGCTCCCGGGCACTATTACCTTCGGGCAAAGAAGCTAATATTCCATGTATGTAGCAATTGCCATTGGCCTGAAAACAGGCAGCTTCAATGGCATCATCAAGGGTAAGGAAATAAGTGTTATCACGGAAATCCAGCTCATCCATATCATTCTGGCTGGCAAAGGATTTCATTACAGTGTCAAAGCTCATAGCATCCCTGCTCCGGAGAGATAAAGGCATCCATGCCTTAAGAAAAGAGTCATTACTCTTTCAGTGTAGCTGAATCAGTCTTCTATCAGTGCCCCGGAACGATTCACCCTGACCACACTGGTGGATGACAATTTTCTAAAGATCGTAACCACTACCAGGAATGCAGCCAGAGCCGCCATAAAGCCTGTAAAAACAGAGTCAGTCACTCCCATCACCAGATAACCACAAACAGAGACCAGGGCAATGGATAGCGCATAGGGCAGCTGGGTGGTCACATGATCGATATGATGACAGGACGCCCCGGTTGAAGACAGGATCGTGGTATCGGAAATAGGCGAGCAGTGATCACCAAACACTGCACCGGCAAGCACTGACGCCAGCATGGGCAGCATCATGGTTATATCCGCAGCCGCCGCCATATCACCAGCAATGGGCAACATAATCCCGAAAGTCCCCCAGCTGGTGCCGGTGGCAAAGGCCATAATGCCAGAGACCACAAACAGGATCACAGGCAAATACCCCGAATCAACGGAATCACTCACCAGACTGGCCAGATAACGGCCTGTTTCCATATTGCTAATAACACCGATCAGCACCCAGGCGAAAACCAGGATATAAATAGCTGGCAACATGGAGTGAATACCCTCAGCCACCGCCTTATACCAAAGCGAACCACTCAGGTTATGGCTCATCAGCATACGTCCAGCGGTTAACACCAGGCCTATAACAGCCCCATACACCAGGGAACCCGCCACATCGGTATGTTCAAAAGCTCCCAATACAGAAAAGGCAGAACCCTGCTCCTGTAGCTCCTGGGCACCTGTCCAGATTAATGCCCCCAGGGTGGCCAATACCAACGCTATAATCGGCACAACCAGATCAGAAACCCGACCCCGCTCATGGTCTCCCAACTGGGCAGCACCTGGAGGCGTTCCCTTGGACAAGTCATATAATTCGCCAGCATGAGCCCTGTCTTCATGACTGCGCATGGAGCCTACATTCAGATCCAAACAGGCTGTTGCCAATACCATGGCCAAACCAAATACTGCATAAAGATTCATGGGGATCATATTGAGGAAAGCCTCAATTGCACTCATATCTGTTATGCCATGGGACATCATGATAGAGCCAATCAAGGCAATAATATAAGCGCCCCAGCTGGATACCGGTGTCAGCACACAAACCGGTGCAGCCGTAGAGTCAATCAGGTAAGCCAGCTTGGCCCGGGAAATCCGGTGGCGGTCAGTGAGGGGACGACTGATATTACCTACGGCCAGGCTATTAAAATAGTCATCAATAAAAATCAGGATACCCAGCAACACGGTCAGCAGCTGCGAGCCCTGACGGGTCTTGACGCGGGCTCTGGCCCAGTCACCAAAAGCCCTGGCTCCACCAGACAGGCTGATGAGGCTGGTAATAACACCCAATAATAAAAGAAAGAGCAGAATAAAGACGCTGCTTTTGTTAAAGCCATCATTCCAGAAGACCTCAACAAAGCCCCGGGCAATATAAGCCAAGGCATCCAGTGGGTTAAGGCCAGTGAGCAGTAAAGCACCCACCACAATACCCGCACCGAGAGATAACAAAACCTTGCGGGTCAATACCGCAAGCAGGATGGCAACGGCAGGCGTCACCAGGGAAAGGGCAGAGTCACTATAGCTCAATAGTTCCATAAACTGATCTCGTCATGCATGCCAGACCAATGACTAAATATCCTTATCAGTTATCAGTATACAATTGGCGGTATCGGATCAGGAGGCAGAAGGATAGGCAGGGAGGAACACATCTGGGAATGTGCTTTTCTTCTGGTACCCGGTAGCTCTCCACAGTAAAAACTGCGACAGTGATACACTTCTTCAATGCACCACCAGCGGACTGACCTGACAAATCAATCAGCTTCGGCGCTGTTGCCTTTCAACCGGACTCAACGGGCGTCACCCTTATCCGTACTACTGATCAACAGCGCGCCTCTACCTAGAGGATCACATCCAGATAATAGCAAGAATATCCGCTCCTGCCATGTCTGATTATGCATTATTATGCACATTAAATCACAAGATACAACTCATCCCCCAGGACGACCTCAGCTGGCGGGAGGCCGACACCACTGAACCCGGAAGCGAAAATAACAGACTTTGAATGTTTGATATCCCCACCTTAAAAAAGATAAATACCGTATCAGGAAAGGGTAAAGGTGCTGAAAAGAGGGGTGAAAAATGTGCTTTCAGGATATTATGCTATACCCATACTTTTTATAAGCCTATCAGCGACTTACAAGCCGGTTTACGCTATTTTTGAAGGGGGGGGGCAGATGAGTCAGTTTGATAAACCCGGTGAACAGAATAATACCGGGATAACCCGACGGGACTTTCTTGGAGCAGCAGGGTTAGCCACACTGGCCCTTGGTATGGGAAGCATAGGAGGAGCATCACCAGCAAAGGCTTCCACAACCCCCTACATTGGAAAGCTCCCGCCCAATACTCCGCTTAAATCCAAGCGCTATAACATCCTTTTTCTAATGACCGATCAGGAGCGTTATCTTCCCGAACTGGTGGGGAAAGGACACTGGCCAGGCAGGGATCGCCTGGCAGCCATGGGGACAACCTTTGAAAACCACCAGGCCTGCTCAATGGTGTGCACCTCTTCCCGCTCAGTGATTTTCACCGGCCAGCATGTTCAGCATACCCGGATGTTCGACAATACCGACTTTCCCTGGGTTAATGATATGTCTTTCGATATTCCAACCATTGGCCATATGATGCGGAAAGCCGGATATTACACCGCCTATCAAGGGAAGTGGCATCTTACTCAAGCACTCCACGAACACGCCAATGAGGGAAACCCTGAACCCAGGGCCGATCATGATATTATGGAGCGGCATGGTTTTTCCGACTTTACCGGTATTAATTATGTGGCAGGTGCCGCTCAATTTGGCTACCTCACGGATCAGTATGTGACGGCAGCATCCCAGGCATGGCTAAGGCAAAAAGGCAAAGCACTGAACAAAGCAGGACAGCCCTGGTTCAAAACCATCAGCCTGGTTAATCCCCATGACATCATGTTCTATAACACAGACAAACCCGGAGAAAAGGTTCAGAAGTCCGGTCCAATGATGTTCGATATTCAAGGTGACCCTGATGATGAGATATACAGCAAACACTGGGACGTACCACTTTCACCCAGTCGCAATCAATCCATGACTGAACCGGGGAGACCCAAGGCTCACCAGGACTACCAGCAATCCATGGCCATGCTATGCGGCAAGATACCTCATCAGGATGAACGCTGGCAAAGGTTGCAGGACAACTACCTGAATTGCATCAGTGACAATGACCGTTCAGTGGATGCCATTCTCACAGAGCTGGAAAACCTTGATCTGCTGGATAACACCATTGTTATCATGACCTCTGACCATGGTGAGCTGGCAGGCGCCCATGGCATGTCCGGCAAAGGGGCAAATGCCTATCGGGAACAAAATAACGTACCCTTTGTTATCTATCACCCGGATATATCCGGTGGCAGAAAATGCAAGGCAGTGACTGCCCATAACGACATTGTACCGACCATTCTGGCAATGACCGGGGCAGATTCCAATCAAAGCAAAACCGTTTCTGGCAGGCTTAAAGGGCAAAATATTTCTCCATTATTAAACAACCCTGAAAATGCCCCCTTTGATGCTATCCGTGAGGGCGCACTCTACTGTTACAGTATGTGGGCATTTATGGATGCAAACTGGATTGGCAGTATCGCCAAACTAATAGAGGCGGGTAAACAAGTCACCCTGGATAACATACCCAAACCTGACATAAAAAAACGATCCAATATCAGAACGGTCTTTGATGGCCGGTATAAATTAAGCCGTTACTTTAACTCCCGTGAGCATAACCAGCCCAAGACCATCAATGAAATATTCGCTGCCAATGACGTAGAACTCTATGACCTTGATAACGATCCGTTTGAAATGGATAACCTGGCTATGAAAACACAAAATCAGGAACTGCTTCTGGCAATGAATGACAAACTCAACCGGCTGATTGACAGTGAAGTGGGTAATGACAATGGCTTCCACCTTCCCGATATAAGTGGCGTGAATTGGGCCATAGAAAGCTTTAGTCTTTAAATGCTGCCCAGGTGGGAAAAACATCATTTCAATAAGGCAAAGGTAATATGCAGTTTCAAGTCATGGCCAAACCCTCCGGGTCTCGCTGTAATCTGGGATGTAGCTACTGCTTCTATACGGAAAAAAAAAGCCTGTACCCCCACCAAAAAAACTGGCGCATGCCACCGGAAGTACTGGCAAGCTTTATCAAACAGTCCCTTGAGTGCCATGATGGCCCCGAGTGTCATTTCAACTGGCAGGGTGGCGAGCCCACCTTACTGGGAGTGGAATACTTTAAAAATATCATCAGGCTGCAAAAGAAATATGCCGGAAACAAACACGTCACCAATAGCCTTCAGACTAATGCCACACTTCTCACCGATGAATGGTGCCGGTTTTTAAAGCACCATGATTTTCTGGTTGGAGTGAGCATTGATGGCCCGAAGGCATTACACGACCGCTACCGAATAAAACGCAATGGCAAAGCCACTTTTGAGCAAGTAATGTCCGGTATCACGCGGCTAAAAAAGCACCGGGTGCCTTTTAACACCCTTACCGTTATCAATAGTGACAACGCACGATACCCCCTTAAAGTCTATCGGTTTCTCAGCCAAATAGGTGATGGACATATGCAGTTTATACCGGCTGTTGAGCGGCTGCCGGACCAGACTACCCTCAAGCAGGGATTAGAGCTGGCACCTCCACCCTGTGATGGCTCCACCCCTGACAATTACCGCATCACCCCATGGAGTGTAGAGCCACAGCAGCTGGCCACCTTCTATACAACACTTTTTGACTATTGGGTACGGAACGATATCGGTAAGATTTTTGTCCAGTTCTTTGAGGTGGCACTGGGTAACTGGCTTGGCGCAGGAGCAGGGCTATGCCAGTTTTCACCAACATGCGGCATGGCTGCTGCCCTTGAGCATAATGGTGACCTTTACTCCTGTGATCATTACGTTTACCCGGAACACAAGCTGGGTAATATTATGCAGACGCCGCTTCGCCAACTCATACAATCAGAGGCACAGCAACAATTCGGCAATGCCAAATTGACAACACTTCCACCCTCCTGCCTCAGTTGTGAAGTCAGGCCCGCCTGTCATGGAGACTGCCCTAAGCACCGGTTTGTGAAAAGCGCTCATAGCCAGTGGGGTATCAGTTACCTTTGCCCTGCTTACAGGAAGATATTCAGTCATATGGCTCCTTACCTGGATGGATTAGGTCGACTGATTCAATCCGGAAGAGTCCCTGGCGAAATGATGACTTTTCTGCGCCAACGCGAAATTTGATGAGAAATGACAGTAATTATTAACATGACTACCCCGGAACAGAGCCCGGGGCAAGGAGGGATCTCAATTAAAGCTATTTATGAGACAGGAAAAACTATTCCCATTCGATGGTGGCCGGTGGCTTGCTGGAAACGTCGTAGGTCACCCGGGATACCTGTTCAATTTCATTGATAATCCGGTTGGACACTTTCTCCAGTAACTCATAAGGCAGGTGTGCCCAGCGAGCGGTCATAAAGTCAATGGTTTCCACAGCCCTGAGCGCAATAACATACTCATAGCGACGACCATCGCCCACAACACCCACTGATTTCACCGGCAGGAAAACCGCAAAGGCCTGACTCACCTTGTGATACCAGTCAGCATTGTGAAGCTCTTCGATAAAGATGGCATCCGCCTGGCGCAGAACATCCGCATAGGACTTCTTCACTTCACCCAGCACCCTGACACCCAGTCCCGGACCCGGGAATGGATGACGGTATACCATATCGTAAGGCAATCCCAGTTCCAGGCCAATTTTGCGCACCTCATCCTTGAACAGTTCGCGCAGAGGCTCCACCAGCTCCATTTTCATATCTTCCGGCAAGCCACCCACATTATGGTGGGACTTGATCACATGAGCCTTGCCAGACTCAGCACCGGCGGACTCGATGACATCCGGATAGATAGTGCCCTGGGCCAGAAAATCAACACCATTAAGGGCTGTTGCTTGCTCATCAAACACCTCAATAAAGGTGTTACCGATGATCTTGCGCTTCTGCTCAGGGTCATTAACCCCTTTCAGTTTGTTCAGGAACAACGCTTCTGCATCAGCACGAATAACGCGAACACCCATATTTTCTGCAAACATGGCCATCACCTGATCCCCTTCATTGAGGCGCAGCAGACCATTATCCACAAAAACACAAACCAGCTGGTCACCAATGGCCTTATGGAGCAGTGCCGCAACCACACTGGAATCAACACCGCCAGAAAGGCCCAGCAACACCTGCTTGTTACCTACCTGGTCGCGCACCCGCTGAACCGCATCTTCAATAATCTGGCCCGGTGTCCACAGGCGCTGGCAACCGGCGATATCAACCACGAAACGTTCCAGAATCCGGTAGCCCTGCTTGGTATGAGTCACTTCCGGGTGGAACTGCACACCATAGAACTGCTTCTCTTCGCAGGCCATGGCCGCAATCGGGCAGGATGGCGTGGAAGCTGCCTTAACAAAGCCGGCAGGCATGGCAGATACTTTATCACCATGACTCATCCAGACATCCAGGCTCAGCTTACCCGTTTCATCCACATGGTCTTCAATGCCATCAAACAGACGAACAGTTCCTTCCAGATCCACCCGGGCATAACCAAACTCCCGGAGATTTGAGCAAGAAACGGCACCGCCCATCTGCTCAGCCATGGTCTGCATGCCATAACAAATACCCAGCACAGGTACACCCAGGTCAAATACCAGCTCAGGAGCCCTGGGGCTATCGGAACCGGTCACAGACTCAGGGCCTCCGGATAAAATCACCGCTTTAGGGTTAAATTCCCGGATGCGCTTATCATCCATATCATAAGGATGCAGCTCACAGTAAACACCGATTTCCCTGATACGCCTTGCAATCAACTGGGTGTACTGAGAACCAAAATCAAGAATCAATATGCGTTCAGCATGAATATCCTGGGACATCTTTTCTACCGATAGACTGGGAAGCCGCTTTTTAGAGGCAGCCTTAACCGTTAAGGCTGCCTCTTAAGACCGCTTCTGGATAAAATATGGCGAGGCCGGGTTTAACCCGGCCCCTGAACAATGCTTATAATCACTGCCAGCTCTGCAATTACAAAGTGGCGGGAAACCTTAACCTACGCGATAGTTAGGCGCTTCCTTGGTAATGGTGACATCATGGACATGGGATTCACTCATACCGGCACTGGTCACCCGGACAAACTCCGGCCTGGTGCGCATGGTATCAATATCGCCAGACCCGGTATAACCCATCGCCGCACGCAATCCACCCACCATCTGGTGAACAATGGCACACAAAGGCCCTTTATAAGGGACACGACCTTCAATACCTTCCGGCACCAGCTTTTCTGCGCCGTTTTCAGCAGTCTGGAAATAACGGTCACTGGAGCCGGAAGCCTGCGCCATGGCTCCCAGGGAACCCATACCACGATAGGCTTTATAACTACGTCCCTGGTAGAGTTCCACTTCACCGGGTGCTTCCTCGGTACCCGCCAGCATACTGCCCAGCATCACCGTTGAAGCACCGGCTACAATGGCCTTGGCAATATCGCCGGAGTAACGGATACCGCCGTCAGCAATAACCGGAACCCCGGTACCTTTCAGGGCTTCAACCACATTGGCCACGGCGCTGATCTGGGGAACACCAATACCGGTAACAATTCGGGTGGTACAAATAGACCCGGGGCCAATGCCCACCTTCACGCCATCTGCACCTGCTTCAGCCAAAGCCTTGGCAGCAGCTCCCGTGGCAATATTACCACCAATAACCTGAACCTGGGGGTAGGTTTCCTTGACCCACTTCACGCGATCAATAACCCCTTTGGAATGGCCATGGGCGGTGTCTACAATAATGACATCCACACCGGCTTCAACCAGTGCGGCTACCCGGGCCGGCGTCTCAGGACCTGTACCTACGGCAGCACCTACACGCAACTGCCCCTGCTGGTCCTTGCAGGCATTGGGGTAATCCTGGGCTTTCTTGATGTCCTTTACGGTCATCATGCCCACCAGACCAAACTGGTCATCCACCACCAGCACCTTCTCAATACGGTGCTGATGCAGCAGTGTGCGCACATCGTGCTGACTGGTACCTTCCCGAACGGTTACCAGACGCTCTTTTGGCGTCATAATCTCGGAAACACTTTTTCCCAGATCAACCACAAAACGCATATCACGGCTGGTTACAATGCCCACCAGATCCTGTCCGGACAGCACGGGCACACCGGAAATCCGATGACGGGTGGTCAGTTCCAGCAGATCCCGAACGGATGCAGAGGCATCAATGGTAATGGGATCCTTAACAACACCACTCTCGTACTTCTTCACTGCGCGAACTTCGGCAGCCTGCTGCTCTACCGTCATATTCTTATGAATAATACCGATCCCCCCTTCCTGTGCCATGGCAATGGCCAGGCGGGCTTCAGTAACAGTGTCCATGGCGGAGGAGATCAGGGGCAGGTTCAGCTCGATGTCCCGGGTCAGGCGGGTACTCAGGGAGACATCTTTGGGCAGGACTTCGGAATAACCAGGGAGGAGGAGAACATCATCAAATGTAAGTGCGTCTTGAGCAATTCTTAGCATTGCCAATTACCGGGTGAGAATGGTGGATAAAATTCGCGAAAGCATAACAAATAAGACAT
Organism: Endozoicomonas sp. Mp262; assembly: GCF_025643335.1. Lineage (NCBI taxonomy): Bacteria > Pseudomonadati > Pseudomonadota > Gammaproteobacteria > Oceanospirillales > Endozoicomonadaceae > Endozoicomonas > Endozoicomonas sp. Mp262. The sequence continues at coordinate 4,367,023 of NZ_CP092489.1, forward strand.
CTTCAGGAAAGACCAAAAGAAAATATTTCACAACACCATCAAAACCTTTCATAGCCAACCATTCCCCATTTAATATTAACCTTCAACACACCCTCAAAGAGACATTACCGGCATGCACACTACCCCAACACCGCAGCCGCCTGAAGCCCAGGTTCTGTCAGTGAGTGAACTGAACAGCCAGGCCAGGCGACTACTGGAAATCAGCTTCCATAACATTCGGGTGGAGGGTGAGATATCCTCATTGGCACGTCCCAGCTCCGGCCACTGGTATTTCACCTTAAAAGATGAGCGGGCACAGATCCGCTGTGCCATGTTCCGTAACCGCAATCAATCATTAAGGTTTGTTCCATCAGAAGGGATGCTGGTGCAGATCCGTGGCCGGGTCAGCCTGTATGAAAACCGGGGAGACTACCAGTTAATCATTGACCATATGGAGGAAGCAGGCAACGGAGCCTTACAGAAAGCTTTTGAACAGCTTAAGAAAAAACTGGCCCAGGAAGGCCTGTTTGACAGCGAGCGTAAAAGAAAGCTGCCAGCCTATCCAAAGCATATTGGTGTTATTACCTCACCAACCGGAGCAGCCATTAGGGATATTCTATCCGTACTTGAACGGCGGGCGCCTTTTATTCCAGTCACTGTGATTCCCAGCCCTGTCCAAGGCAATGAAGCCACCGGACAATTAATACAGGCCCTGAACACCGCCTCAAAAGCCGATTTTGACGTTATCATCCTTAGCCGGGGCGGCGGTTCACTGGAAGATCTCTGGCCTTTTAATGAAGAAGCCCTTGCCAGGGCCATTGCCAAACATCCCGTCCCTGTTGTTAGCGCAGTGGGTCATGAGATTGATTTTACCATTGCGGATTTTGTGGCTGACTACCGCGCCCCCACCCCTTCTGCTGCCGCTGAAATACTCAGTCCTGACCGAAAGACCCTGCTGGAAAGAGTTAATCTATTAAACAGAAAACTAACCACAATGACTCTTCATAAATTACAAATGGCCCAGCATCAACTGCACAGTATCAGCAAGCGTCTAAGGCATCCCGGGGATCAGTTACGGGAGCATAGCCAAAGACTGGATGACCTGGAAATCAGAATGCAACAGGCTCTCTGTCTACAGCTGGAGCGAAAAAAAGCTGATTTACAGCGGCATCACAATAAGCTGGTGCAACTCTCTCCAGTGGCCAAGCTGGGGCAGATTAAACTACAAACAACCCACTTTGAAGAAACCCTCCATAACCAGATCAGCAGGAAACTGGAAACCCAACAACAAAAGCTGCAAAACCTTTCCGGCCAGCTTCATCTAGTGAGTCCGCTCTCGACAATGGCACGGGGTTATTCTATAACCCAAAAACAGGGACAGATCATTTCCCGTGCCAACCAATTGCAACTAGGCAACCAAATCACCCTTCGCTTGCATAAAGGTTCTGCTGATTGCACAGTAGATCAAATACACGAGTGAAAACGTGAGGCAAACCCTATGTTTGCACTAAAAAAGACCATAGCCGCCTTTCTTATGCCTTTGCCTTTTATGCTTTTTATTGGGCTAACAGGCCTGCTGGTGCTCTGGTTTACCCGCCATAAGTTCATTGCCTCACTGCTTATACTTATAGCTTTTACAGGCATTTTTCTGGCCTCCCTGAAACCTGTTTCTTCAGTTCTGCTGGCTCATATGGAACGGCAATATAAAGGCTATATTCCATCCACACAGCCCGTTGACTATATTATGATTCTGGGTCATGGCCATGTTATGGATAACCACCAACCCATCACCTCAAGGCTGTCCCGCACAGCATTGGTACGCCTGACGGAAGGCATTCGAATTCTCCGCTTACATCCTGAAGCAAAGCTGATTCTGTCGGGTTACAAAGGGGGGACATCCATTAGCCAGGCCCGTATGATGGCAACAGCGGCCCAGTCCCTGGCGGGGATAAACCCGGATGACACAATTCTTCTGGAAACGCCTCGCAATACCCTGGAGGAAGCCACCCAGGCGGTTGCTGTTGTGGGCAACAAAAGACTGGTTTTAGTGACTTCTGCCAGTCATATGCCCAGGGCCATGATAGATTTTCAGCAACAAGGATTGCAGCCTATACCGGCTCCCACTGAATTCCTTGGCAGTGATAGTGATATCAGCCAATTTTGGAGATATGCCCCCAACGCCAGGAACCTTGAACAAACTGAACTTTTCTGGCGTGAAACTATGGGACTATGGTGGCAAAAACTCAGTAACTGGCTACTCTAATTGGCTGTATTTTATATGCGACAATGATTTTTTACTTGTAATAAAAAGCCAGATATAGAATAGTTTGTTGACATTAGAGGTTTTCATTCATGTCAAACATCTTTACCTCTACATCATGCATAACAATAACAGAGGAAGAGGTATGCAAAAGGTCAAATTAAACCAGGAACTGGACAAGCTGCAAGAAGTGCTTAACCAGCTTTCTACGTTTATCAAGTCAGAGCTGGTGAAAAAAAAGCCGCCAAGGAAAAGGCAAAAGTAATCACTATTCCACAATCCAGACTTCTCCTCTGGATACCGGTGAGTTTATGCACAATATTAAAAGTCGGCCTGAATTTTTTTCAGGCCGGACTATACAGTCAATATTGTGATATTGACTCATAATCAGCCAATAAACATCCAGGCTATAATACCAACCCTCTTTTCTAGCCATGCTATGGCCTAGCAGCCCCATCATCATCAGAAACTTTTTTCCTGCCAATCCTTTGATAATAACTTCTTGATTTATCATCCAACTTTGTCACCCTCACTTCCTTTCCTGCAAGCTGAGCCTGTTTTTCGATATCTTCACCTGTTGTCATTAATTCCTTTTGCACATAGTTTATGATCTCTTGTTCTCGCCCCTGCTCATTAGGATTAAACCCAAGCTTAGCTTCGGTAACCAGTACAAATGCTTTATTTCGATGCACAGTACCATGGGAAGAAACCATCTTCTTAAGACTTTCTTCTTTAATATCCATCGTTCTCTTCTCAGCGGAGTCATCTTTTATTAATTTATTACCCAGGGCAAATGCCAGATTAGGATCCCAGGCCCCTAGTGACGAACGACTCTCATTAAGTCGAATAACAACATAAAAATCAGCATAGGCATGGGATACCAAATATTCCATATCGGTTAATGTTAGCCCCAGTCTTTTGGCATCCCCTTCAGTGGCAAGAAAAGGCAAAACCATATACCGGTTATAGACCTCATGACGATCAATAAATCCTTCCGGAAAAGGTTCTCTATAGCTTTTTACTATATTCCAGTCAGGATACCTGTTATCCGTACACCATACTTTCTCGGCAACAACCCATCGTGCCGAGTGATCGACGACATAGTAAGGGTTTCTTGCGGGATCTTTGTGAAGATCCATGGACTCCGCTTCAATCACTATTTCAAATTTAACACTATGGCTTGATGCCGTTTCCTCAATAGGTTTAAATTCAGAGTACCCACCCCTAACATCCTCAACAGTATCCTTATCTTTCTCCTTTCTGTGCACCCCGGGCATTTTATGTTTTTTTAGTACCATATGAGTGCCAAGAAATTTTTCATCTCCTGATTTTAAAAGACTGCCTTTGCCTTCCGGTAAAAGCTTTGTATAAAAATCAACTGAATCAAACATTATTTGATCACCAGGCGCGGCCTTGCCTGATTTCATCAGTAAACTTTCCCATTTGGCGACCGTAGAACGAACTAACAGCGTATCGGACTCTCCATCACTCTTATATTCCTGCCCATCCCTATTTTTAAAATAACAAACGGCACCTTGCTCACTAGCATCTAACTGAAGAATCCCATAAAAAAATTCATTTTTTGCCGGATCTTTTCCGAAACAGACATAATCATGAGTTTTTATCATGGTTTTTACAAAGTCAGCTTTAAATGCTTTTTCCTCTTCTTCATTTTTAACTCTTGGCTTCCACACTGGTTCAGGATTTTGTTGATTAGCCTCCTCTTTATCCAGGTCGGGATGAGGTACAACAAGCATACCAGTATCCACTTCAGACATAGCCTGGAATAAACTTTCAAATTTACTGGATACCCATTGAAATTCGGGGGGACTTGCTGCAAGCAGTCCACTAAAGGGTAAAAAAACAACACATAAAAAGAATAAAAAAGATTGTTTTATATGACTCATTTGCACAGCCCTCATAAGAACAAGAACCCCCAAAAAGACAGTCAGCATCAACAAAAAAAGCAGAAGAAACTCTATTAAAATAATTATAAAGCCATATTCATTCAATCAGCTCGACAGGCTTTCAATCCATTGTATTTAATTCATCAGGCAGTTATAGCAGTCACACTAAAACCTTTCCAGCCAGCATTATTTTTTTTATTACACGCAGCATCCATGCTTATCAGCTTATTTATCCTGTTAATACCTGCCCTCGGGCATATAGCTTCTTGCTTTCAGGGCTGCATAGTATCCAGCACTTTTCAGTCTTTATCTGTCGTCTTTGATTCCATCATTCCATTGAGTTTTTTCTCTCCGGCATCAATCAGGTCACTTCCTTTATCCCTAGCTTCCTTACCCCATTCCTCAGCATTGTCCATCATATCCGAGCGCCAGTCTTCGCTATCATCCCAGGCTTCTTTTGTTGTGCCAACCACCTCATCGCCCAGCGCACGGGCCTTTTCTTTAATAGATTCCCAATCAGCATGGGCAGGCAGCCCTATTGAGCAGGCCAGAATAGCCAGTGCCATAACGGCTTTTTTCATCATACTGCAACCTTTATTAATGTAGAGTTCACCATTATACCGTTAACAGGGATTTAGATGTTACTTGAGTCTAATTAAGTACTATTATGCAGCAAAACAAAAGGGAACCTTCTAACAATGTTAAACCTGTTTACATCAACACTAGCTTCATCCACCCGATTATGGAGAGGCACTTCCAGCAGTAAGAGCACCGTACAACCACTGCTTCCCCTGGTTCTTTACGACCGGGAAGCCTGCCCTCGCTGTCGGCTGGTACGAGAGGCATTGACAGAGCTAAACCTGGATGTGGAAATCCGTCCCTGCCCTATAGATGGCCAGCGCTTTCTCCAGGAAACACCCAAGGGTCGGCTCCCCTTCCTGGTTGACCCCAATACTGAAAAAAAACTCTCCCGTACCGGTCAAATCATGGACTATCTTTTTGGTCAATATGCGGATAGAAAACCACCCTCCAAATTCAACCCGGGACTTTTGAATCTTGCTGGCTCCAGCCTGGCAAGCTCACTCCGGCTTAACGCCGGCAGCAGGAAAGTGCCTTCCAGAATCCCGGAAAAACCCTTAAAACTCTACAGCTTCGAGTCCAGCCCTTATTCTCGTCTGGTTCGTGAACAACTGTCCGAACTGGAATTACCCTACTTACTAATAAACCTCGGTAAACAGCAGTGGGCAGACATGGGACCTGCCTCATTCCGAATGAGCATCAGGCCCTATAAGCCACTACCAGGCACCAAACGAAGCCTTTTCTTTGAAGAACATGGTGATGTGCAGGTACCCTATCTGGAAGACCCCAATACCGATACAGCACTTTTTGAATCCCGTGCTATTGTTAAATACCTTCAACGTACCTATCAGGCTCAATAGAGGATCAAGCTTTTGATGAAGCCTATCGCAGTCTGCGCCCTGTACAAGTTTGTTACACTGGAGAACTATCAGGATCTACGCCAGCCCCTGCAACAAGCCATGGAGCAGCACAATATTAAAGGAACGCTGCTACTGGCCAGGGAAGGCATCAACGGCACGGTTGCTGGCCTGAAAGCAGACATCGATACCCTTCTTGCCCTGTTACAATCCGATCACCGTTTAAATCCACTGGACTGTAAACTGTCCTATCACAGTACCTGCCCATTCCTGAGAACCCGGGTTCGTCTGAAAAAAGAAATCGTCACCATGGGGATTGAGAACATCAATCCCGCCCAAAGCACCGGCACCTATATCAAGCCCGGGGACTGGAATGCACTGATCTCTTCACCTGACGTGCTGGTGATTGATACCCGTAATAAATATGAAACCGCCATTGGCTCCTTTAAAAACGCCAAGGACCCACAAACTGCAAGCTTCAGGGAATTCCCCCGTTATGTTCGGGAACACCTGGACCCGGTAAAACATAAAAAAATTGCCATGTTTTGTACCGGGGGGATCCGCTGTGAAAAGTCAACGGCTTATCTCAAGCAACAGGGATTTGAAGAGGTTTACCACCTGGAAGGCGGCATATTGAAATACCTTGAAGAAGTCCCCGAACAGGAAAGCCTCTGGCAGGGTGAATGCTTTGTCTTTGATAACCGGGTTTCCATCAATCATTCACTGGAAAAGGGCCAATACGACATGTGCCACGGCTGCCGCCAACCCATCACGGAGGCAGACAAGTCCAGTCATTATTATACCCCCGGTGTTTGCTGCCCTCACTGCCACCACAAACTAACTGACTCCCAGCGAAAACGCTTTACTGAAAGGGAACGGCAAATACAGCTGGCTAAAGCCCGGGGTAGTGTTCACCTGGGCAAGCAATAGCCATAACCAGGTCAAGACTATCTCAGCTGACAGCCCCTCTACTGGTTCAATACCCTCTTCAATGCGTTTGGCGGACTCTATGGGCCTCGTTATAAAAACGGAACCTTGTTCCACTTTGTTGTTCCTTGTTAGCATCCAGTTTAAGGCCTTCTTTGATTTCACTTTTTCCAATATTATATTTACTGATATTTTCGTTATCAAAACTCCAAACATAGGAATAATTTCTGGGAGCCTCAACCTTGACAACTCCATCCTCTATTGAATATTCCCGTCCTTCCAAAACCTGTTCAACAGTTTTTATCTCAAGGTCTGTTTCGAGCTTTTTCATTCCCCGCTCTAAAGGATTAAGCTTTTCCCCAAAAAACCAGGCAAGGTTAAAGTCATGACTATAGACATCTGCCCCTTCCCTGAGAGACTGATACTTTCTGAGATTACCTGCGGCCGCTCTTATATGAGTATTAAATCCGGGGTCAAGCAGCTCTAACTTTTTTCGATGATACATTTTTCCATCTACAATCTGTGGAAATTCTGTTTTATAGTCTGCTTCCTGCCATAACCTGCTTCCTCCAGACACATCCACCTCAGCGATAGCCCAGCCTTCAACAGGTTGAAGAACCACATGATCATGAATAGTGAGCAACGATGTTCTATCAAATGTTTCTGTCAAGAGAACACCTTGATGATTAGCCGTGGACACCACAGAAACATTCCAGGCCTTTTCGTACAGGCTTCCTTTTCCTGGTTGATCCACTACCCGCCCATCCTGATAGATACGTTTTGTTTTATTAATATAGGAGACTGATAGATCAACACTACTGTCTGAGCTACTCAGCTTGTTAGCTGATTCACCGAAAGTGTGTTCAAAGACACCATCAACATCCTCTACAGCCTGATAAAACTCCGATACAGAAAAAGTTCCCAAGTATACAGACTCTATGGGCTTAACTGGAGAAGGACTGTCATAAAATGACATCATGTTATCTATGGAATCCATATCAACAACCACATATTTATTATAAAAAGCGGATAGGGTTTCCTTTATATTTGCCTTTTCGACATTATTAACCAAAGCAATAAACCGGTCTGCCTTCAACCCATCAGAGAGCACACAACGAGCCTTAAGCCCCGAATCAACGTTTGTTTTTCCTACAAAAAAATCAGAGTTATTGTTAGCCTGGCCGATGCAAACACTTGAAAACTGATCAAACCAAACCTTAAAAATACCAATAGCGTTTTCTTTTTTTTCACCCGCCTCGATATCACTCTCAACAAGCTCTACCAGACCCGCAGGAAAACCTGCCGCTAACAATATCTCATCACTTTCACCTTTAACCCATTGAAATGCTTTTTTATCATTAACCTTCTGGTTAAAAGAATCCTGACTGTCCATTGCATAAAGAGAATTTACTAAAGACAATGCACAGGATAAGGCTAACACGACACCAGCGACCAGCTTAATGCCAATTAAATTTACTTTTTTATTCATCTAAAACACCCTTATTTTTTTATTAGCAAGATCGGATTTATAAGGATGTTGACATTAAATCTGTTTATCTTATTCAAATAGTCAGAGAAACTAACTCTGCTGTAAAGTTCTGCTTTCAGGGCTCCTTCTTCACATTCATACCGGCAGCCTACCAGATAAAACCCACTATTTATTGACATAGATCATAAGTAGTTTTACCGGTCAGCTATTACTCTCCGGACTGCCTAAAAATCCATACAACAAAGGAGTCAAACCCAACACAGTTCCGACTACTGCTTTTTTATAGTCCGCAGAATCTCCCTCCTGAAGCATCCCCGCCAGAGCTGATGGACAAGCACCATCAGTAGCGCGAGAAATGATCATGTCAGGCAACAAAGGATAATTATTATGATGAAACGCTGGTCTCAACTTTCCCTCACTGCCAAGGTCCTTATTGGAATGGTGGCAGGTTTATTGATGGGGTTACTTTTCCGCAATCTTTTTACTGGCCACCCTCTGATAGAAGATTACCTGATCAACGGCCTGTTCCATATGACCGGTCAGATATTTCTAACCGTTCTGAAAATGATAGTGGTACCACTGGTCTTTACATCCATTGTGTGCGGTACCTGCTCCCTGAAAGATATCACCATTTTAGGTCGCCTTGGTGGCATGACCCTGGCTCTTTACCTGCTAACAACCGCCATCGCCATCTCCCTGGCCATGTCTGTAGCCTTGTTAATCGGCCCTGGCAAAGGTGCCAACCTGGAAAGTGCCGCCAATTTCGTTGCCGGTGAAGCACCTTCCCTGGTTGACGTATTGATCGGGATGTTTCCCAGCAATCCAATCAGCGCCATGGCATCAGGAAACACCCTGCAAATTATTGTCTTTTCTATTCTGTTTGGTATTGCCATTGCCGCTGCCGGAAAGCCCGCCCAACCACTGGTCAAACTGTTTAGCGCCCTTAATGAAGCCATGCTGAAACTGGTGACCCTGATTATGAACCTGGCTCCATACGGAGTGATGGGGCTAATGGGCAAACTATTCTACAGTATTGACTTAAGCGCCATCTTTAGCCTGGTGGAATATTTCTTTGTTGTCCTTGGCGTTTTAATACTCCAGGTACTGATCACTTACTGCGGCCTGTTGAAGTTACTGACTGGACTGAACCCCCGCATTTTTTTGAAAAAAATGCGTGACGCCTTTATGTTCGCCTTCAGTACAGCATCCAGTAATGCCACCATTCCCGTTACCCTGGAAACCGTAACCCGTCGTATGGGAGCCTGCAACCAGGTGTCTTCTTTCACCGTCCCCTTAGGCAGCACCATTAATATGGACGGCACTGCTATTATGCAGGGGGTTGCTACCGTCTTTATCGCCCAGGCATTTGGTATCCACCTGGCCTTCAATGATTATATGATGGTGATTGTCACTGCAACACTGGCTTCAATCGGCACAGCCGGGGTGCCTGGTGTTGGGCTGGTGATGCTGGCAATGGTACTACAACAGGTGGGGCTGCCATTAGAAGGCATTGCCTTGATTATGGGGGTTGACCGCTTACTGGACATGGTTCGCACAGCGGTAAATATTACCGGGGACAGCGCGGTAACCTGTATTGTTGCAAAGCAGCAGGGAGGGCTGAATACCGATATCTATAACGATATTCATGCAGGTGAACGTGAAGAGCATATTGATTTTCATAAAATCAACATCGGAGAGCAAGACCGTCCTGTAACCAATCACTAAAAACGTCCAGAGCTGTTATTAACAGCTCTGGATTAACCGCTGCTTACAGAAATTCAAAACCTTCACTTAACCGGGCACATTTTTGCCAGCTCGCTACTATTCAGCCGGGTACGCAGGTTAGTGTTGGTTCTGAAAGGGTTGCTCCGGGCAGACTCTTTCCTGATGCTCTGTGGCAGCATTGCAAAGCCTCCTTTCTCTTTAACCTTCATAGCATATGCTGTTTTGATTCTGGGATCCCTGTAAGGGAATGTCACTTTATTTAATTTAATGGGATACGTCAGCATTTGTGCCGATGCCGCCAGCTCCTCACGACTAAGGGATGAAATATCCCCCTGATAGTCTTCCATAAGATGCTTGGGCACCAACCAAACCTTTAAGTTGAGGTTGAAGTTTCTGAACGTATATTCCGATGTACTGCTATGACTGGGGTTGCTCAGCTTAGGCAATGAAAAGTTAACGGATTTAAGCCCAAAGCTTGATTCCCACTGGTCAAATTCTACCAAATCAGAGCTGACCACTTCACGGGTGAGTCCCTCATCCTCAGCGCATTTAAAATAGCCACATACCTTCTTAGGTTGATTTTTATCAATCACCTGACCATCAGCGGCTTGAGTGGTCTGAGTTCGTGCTTCCAGCCCCACCAGTACTTTATAGCCGTTTTTCTCCGCCAGTGGTGACAGGACACCGCCAAGCTGCTGCAAATTAAATGAAAGAATCGGACCTTTAAAGAAACGGTAGCGATAGTCTTCGGACTCATCATTCCAGAAGGCTGCCCCTTTTATGGTATAACCGTCATCGGCAATGTATGAATAGTCTCCTGTACCAGGGACTTCAATAGTAAAGACTTCAGCGGTTGGCACCTCTATCAAATTAAACAAACCAGGCAGCTTACCGGCACTGTCCTTTGAACCCCACAGTGGAAATGACATAGTACGAACGGAGGACTCAACCCTGGCGTTGCCTTTTAGAGCCAGTTCACCAATGCTCAGATAACTGGAAGGCTCTGGCAGTTTAAAACCATCCAGGGTTCTGGTTGGTGTGAAATTCAGATAATTCAGCCCTTCAGATGCAGCACTGAGCACACCCGGAGCAACAGGTACTCCCATCATGGTGGCTCCTGTTGAACCGACTTTAAAACCAGCCTGGAATATCTTCACCATGGTATCCAGGGTTTCATCCCCTTCTTCCTTATAAACGGCCTTGGCAAACCGTTCCGTATCCATCTGATTGACCATCTGGCTGTAATTGTTGTAGGTCAGCACTCCCAGATTATCAATATCCAGATTGTTACCATCTTTCAGGTAGGAGGCCAATAACCCATCATCCATATACTGCCCCCCTCTCACCACGGGAACATCCGTAGACATCTGCTTACCACCAAGCACCAGGGTGGCATCTTGCACTGGAGCAATTTTTACATCGAGATTATAGGGCGCCAGGGCTGCACATGGGTCAAAGGTAATAGGGATGTCCCCATAAATAAACTGGCCTGAGTCGTGGGCATACAGAGGCGCCAACGCTGTAGCCTTAACCGGATAACTGGCTGAATCCACCAGTCCTGTCGGTTTATAGGTGGAGAACAGATTAACCCGCTTACCCTGATTACCGGCAACGGATGAGGAAAGCGATATTTCGATGCTATTAAAGGTATAGGGAGCATGATTAATGTAGGCAATCACCCGGGCAACCCCCCTCGCCCGGTTATAGAGAACCAGATAGGGATAACTATAGTCTTTATGGGTTTTAACCTTCCCCTCTTTATTGAAACCCATATTACGGCTAACCAGTTCCCACCCCTCTTCAGGAAAAAAGTCCGGCACAATGGATTCATTACCACCATTAGCAAAAGGAAATTTAGTGGTATCCTCTGAATAAAAAGGACTTAAAACCCTAATGACTTCCCCATAGTCACTATTTTGAAAGCTATTTAATAACCAATGCTTTTGCTGCCAGTTAAATGCAACATCGCTATAGTCCTTTGCTGTATCAGGAATATCAGGAACAGCCTGAGCAAAAGCAGATGATGCAACCATTAGTGATGTTGCCAATTTAATGGCAAAGCTTAATCGTTTCACTACTACACCCTTAATTACAGTACACTTATCAATAGGCACCAGCTATAAGCTGGCTCCTATTATTTTTAATAATTTAAACCAGCCACCTTACAGTGCCTTGCCCCAATAGCCTTGATGCAACTGTTTTTATCTATGATAACAGTCATACCCCACAAGATATTCATAGTTACAACCTTGAATACTCCATCAGTCTAATTGAAGACTTCGATTGTTTGAAAAGCAATCATCCAATTAAGATTCATTAGGGTACATAAAGGCTTTTATATCTAAAACAAACAAGAAAGATTGCAAAGGAGCAGCCACAGTAAAGGATAAAATAATAATTCTTCACGCCTCCTTAAACTATTCACTAGCCAACCTCTCTTACAATAACTGGACACAAATCTTACAAAGGATTGACGTTTATTTATTGATATAGAGCAACACAAAAACAAAAAAAACTGAAAACCGTCATTTAAAAACTTAAATTAACAAAAGATTATCAGGAAAAGTTAATAAATACAGTAATACCTAATAATTCATAAAATAGCGATAGAATTAAAACAACTTTATTGACTAAAAATACACCAGATAAAAAAAGGCAGCCCAAAGGCTACCTAATATATCTACTTATGTTTTTTTGATAAGTAATCCCAATCTCTGGCTAAGAGCTGAAATAGACGTACCCACTAACCCATTAAGCACGCCACATCCTTCTCATTACCAACCGCCCCAGACATTCATGGTAAAGCACCGCAGCCACATGACCAAAAACAAGAACCCCCAGAATCATACAACTAAATTTATGAACCAGGTTAAATTGATGGGTCAGCACAGCATCTGTTAGCGGCTGAGAGAACTGAATAATATTAAAGACATTGATGGGCCTTTCCATCATTAACACACCAGAAACCATCACGATAAGGATATTGATATAAATCAGTACATGAACAGTATAAGCCAGCTGGTGCCCCTTCATTTTTTTAGACACTGTGGGTTTTCCATATCTGAAAAAGAACCACGATCTTAGAATAAAAAAAGGAATAAACAGCGTAGTGGCAGAGACATTAATAAAACCAATCCAGTTAGCAATAAATGGATCCGGCTTGGCAAATGCTGCATAAAACCCGGTAAATAATCCCCAAAAAATGACAGCTGCCGAAATCCAGTGCAGATAAATCTGCTGCCATTTATATCTAGAGTCTTCCATGTCATGGCCGTTATTATAATCATCAAAACAGGCTGTTGAGCTGTTCATCGCCCTATCCTTCATCAAAAAAAATGGTGGCCGGAGGTTACAAATTATTTGCATTTTTGCATTGACATAGAGCAATACAGAAAACAAAAAAACAAAAACCTAATGTTTTTAACCCAAAATTAACAAGTGCTGCCAAAAGGAATTTCAGCCTTTGTCAACACCAGCTATCCATCAGGACTTGTGGAGAACCTCCGGCATCCCCCACAAGATCCGAATGAACAGTGCTCTCTAGGGTCTGTTGACGTTTGCTCGTGTGCTCATGATCAAGCGTCAATAGCCCCTACATTTACCCTACAATTAAGCCGCAGACCGTATCTGCAGATCCTGCATATACGCCTCAACACTACCGTAGAGTTCTTTTGCCGCAAACACATCATCTACAAAGCCATTGACAAACCCCAACATATCACTTGCAAACTTCATATCCCTTTCTTTTGTGTTATATTCATAACCCTCAAGCCCCGCCAGACCAACTCCCAACTCCTTTGTCCTTGTTGGCGTTGCTTCAGGTTTAGCCAATAAACTGGAACCTAAACTTAGACCACTTCACCTATCGCAATTAACAAGCCTGCAATACCTTGTCCTATAGCGGCCCAATCCGGTGAGCGGCCCGTGGGATCATAAAAAGTAACGGGGTTACTAAAGCAGTAAAGATAACCATTGACCCCTCCCCTTCCAAAGGGTGAGGCATCACTATCAAACTGATGAAAACGCTTCAGGGCAGGATTATAGGTTCGGTAACCCTGCCCCAAGTGGTAAAGCCCCGTCGCAGGGTCAATCCTTTCGCCATTAAAACCGATAGCTTCTAACAGCAGGGGTGAAATCTCCATATCATCCTGCCTGGAGGGTATTAACAGACCAAAGGCCTTATGGCTGGACCCAAGACACAAAATAGAGGCGGCAGTGGAAAAAATAGAGCCTTTTAGCAAAAATTGCCGCCGGTTCAGGGAAGGACAACTATCCAGTAAAGTGTGTGATTCATAGACATCATTTCACCATTATTCGGTGTTATGAACAGAGAAGTACAGCAGCGTCTTGGATGATCTGCTAGCTGAGTGGCAACACTACTACAACTAGCAGCAGCCTCATAACGCCCATTACTGAAAAACGCCGATGGATAGACTATCTGAGCTTATAGATAAAACGCCATATACAGAAGAAGTTCAAGCTGAATACGAACCTGCACTGGAGCGCATTCAGCATCCTGTTTACAAAGTGAACCTAGAGCTTAGAAAGTTGAAACGATGTCTATGAATCACACAATTTTAATAAACCTTTAATACCATTGCACGATCGTTTACATTTTCCCCTTTACCATTTGTTCTAATTCTTCCACGCTCGGTATCTTTGGTATAAAAACCACGCTCGCTCATTTTTGAAAAGTTGTGAAACATTTCTGAATGGGCATACTGATAGGGTGTAGCCTTTAAAATACTGGCATCTGCTTTTTGTGCCTCTACAACCCTGGGCGTAGCCTCAACACGCCTTTCTTTATAATGTTCAAAATAAAGATAATCATTATTTGTTATAACAATATAATTTTTATCATTTATACCTTTATTATTTATTGGATCATATACTGTGGCCCCTTTATAGCTAAACGATGGCTGCACATAAAATTGCGCAAAGCTATTTCCTAGACAACTTGAACTATCCGCCCATACATCAGGTGTATTTTTTTCAGCCGTGATGAATTTATTTGTGGCAAATGAATAAATGCAAAATGTAGTGTGTGTAGGTATGGGCTCACCTTCCCTTAACCGCTCAATACCCATTTTTTTTCCGTGCCAGTCAGGGTTATAGTCGGCATAAACACTTTGAATTACACTCAATAGTAAGCAGGAACTCATTAGAAGCGTATTCTTAAATTTCATTTTTCAGCTCATCCGGTTAAATAGAATTATTAGATAGACAAACCAAGGTCCCAACCATTGCTAAATATGGACCCATTAATTTCATTGCCATAATTATCATGAATGACCAGCTTTCCCCCATTAAATGGAAGAGGGTAGTTAACGGTTAAAGGCATTTTCCTTTTTGTTTCCATTGACTCACTTCCCACCTCAAACCTGACACAGTTCAAGCTTCCACTACTCAGGGTATTCGCAGGTAAAATATTCTCACTCCATATTGGTTCATCTTTTACATTACCCCTTGGTCTAGGTAACCTAACAGGTCTGGTTGCCCAGTTTATTTTTGAATCAATGGTACTGTAATACGCTTTATTTCCCGGCTCAGGTATCCAGCACCCTGCCATGGCGGGTCGTATTCCGTAATTAGCTTCAGGTTCGTTTTCATAGAGATGAAGTGGACGCATCAAGTAGTTAGCCGCCTTATCCCCTCCGGCACTACCATCCACCTTTTGTCCAGACTGAACCTTAAAGGCCCCCCTCAGCATAATCCCCTCAGGTAGCTTACTGGCCTGGGAAACATTCCCTATAATTCTGGCATCAACTATCTTGGCATTGGGGAATTGATTGTTCCGGATTCGTATTTGATATACCCGGTAACTCAGGCCATCTCTTCGCTGGATATCCTTTTTTTCTACACTCAGGTCATTCGAGCTGTATTGAAAACTCTGCCGAACCTTTATCTTTGGCGTGTTTTCATCATTACAGGTATTAAACTCAGTACCGCCATAGGATTTCCCGGAGTCAACCATGGCACAAACTTCCATATCATCCTGGGATACTCCCGTTGAAGTAATATAGCGGTAGACGGTATCTCTGGCACCGTGCTTTACTCCGGCAGCAGCAAATTTACTATTGCCCCCTCCAGCAACAGGCACCGGATCAAAATTATTTTCTATTTCCTGTATATAAAATTGGTTTCTATTCGATGCTATATCATCATCCGTTGCGCTACCTTCCTGAACATTAGCTCTGGACTTATTATGTATGGTAAGTCGCCTGCCAAGATCATCAAGCTCATCTGCCGTTAAACTCATTCCAGGAATAAGATGAAATTTCACCCTTATTTCTGCCTGACTTCGCCCATTATTAAATATCACAGGCGTCATACTATTAGATGTCCCAACAGTAACTGAAATATGATCAACTTTATCTAAAGAATCAATGTTGGCAATAGACAACTGAGGTAAAGAAATAGCCCCCACCCCAAAGAGAGCCATTGTTATTTTTTTCATATTCATAAAGGAATGCCCCTATGCATAGGTAAGTAGAATAATAATAAGACCTTTCAGAATACAACGGCTCATTTCGAGCAAAAAACACTCACCATCAAATAACACCAACCGCACTCTCTAACTATCATAATGGGCATAGTCATTTAGATACCAAAACAAGGTGGAAAGATGAGTAGTGCCCAGCTACTCTGTACCCCACAGGGATTGTGAGAAGCCTCAATGAGTACTTTCCTTCAGGTCAGAGCAGTAGCGTAGTTAGAATGTGTGGTTGATATATCCTTTCAGGTAGCAAGGCTTATTTAGTTATATTCTAAAATATTTATTACCTGAATCCGTGATTTCTTGATTTGCCCGGCAGTTTTGAAAATGTGCTGATTAATTTTTTCCTTTGAAAATAACTCGGGTTATTGATTGAAGTGTTTTTATGTCGTTTTTAAGCATAAATGCTGATCAAAATATCATCAAACTTGAAGACAGGTTGAAAGAAGCCCTACCGTTATCAATACAGTACTTTCTCATTTATGGCATTTTTTTCTATCTCGCTATTCAATCAACAAAGTGCATGCTGGCTTATTAATTGATGGAAAGACCTGAAACCAGGACAGTAACGACCAAAGCGTAGCCGGTATTGATGTCCTTTTTTCAGAAGACGGGCAGCCAGGTAGATGAGTTCCTGTATCACGGTTTTTAACCGGCGTCGTTTGGCTTTATGACGTACCGGCGCATCTGGCCCGAGCAAGCAACTCTGCCCCATGTAGCGCAGAATGTTATAGACCAGTGCACCCAAACACATCACCAGGTCGTTGGTGTCAAACTTGCCTGAAGGCAGGCGCTCTAAATCCATATCAGTCTTCAACTCACTGTGAAACTGCTCGCTGGTCGCATGATCCTCATAAAGATTAATGATCTGATCATCGCTGTAGTCAGCTTCGCTGAGTGTTGTCCACCATCCTTCCAGCTCATAATCGGGTGTCAGAAATCTCTGCCCTACAGTATCAGTGGTACGCTTGATAATGCGAATAATCAGACGCTGGTTACCATAGTTGGTTTCATAGACGGTTGAGAGTGTCGCATAACTCTTTCCTGGACGCGACTCCTCCCATTTGACTTGCTTTTCTTCAAAAATGGGGAGCCAGTGTTCCTTGGTGTGATACTTTCTTGGGTTGAGCTTGATAATGTGATTCACACCTTTGAACCCGGCGATTTCCCGGCGCGATTCCTCAGCATCGTGGCCACTATCAAGGCGAACCAGAATAGGCGCTCGGGTCAAACGTCGGCTGCGGTGCAGCACTGCTTGTAAAAAGCCAATAAAATCATTCTGGGAGTGCTGAGAGCCTGGGCGTAATTCACATCCCAGGCACCAGCCTTCGCAGCCAAAGTAAGCGGCAATAGGGGCATAACCAAAGAATTTTTTATACGTGTACTCGACCCCCTCCTTTTTGGTATTGCTGTTATCCATAGGGAATACGTCGATATCCAGTGGTATGTGCTGCTTCTTATCGAGTTTTTTCGGAAGGGGTGTGACGGGCACCTGAAGATTAACCAGGACATCGGTAAGGCTGTCCTCGATGAAAGGAATCAGTTGGGCGGCATCTTCATTGAAACGCTGTCTTAAGCGGCTGGCTGAAGGCATTTGTTTAATGCCCATTGCCAACCGGAACCAGTCGTTATCCCGGTTATTATCAACATTATCAAAATCACTTTTACCCTGAGCCAGTTGGCCGCAGTAAGCTCTGATCAGGTCGATATGAGTGATACGGTGCCTTTTTTTTATTTTGCGCAGGGATTTGCTTAACGCTGTCTTTTTGTTGAGTGCATGACCAACGAAATAAAGCCCTGCGACCGGTGTATAAAATTCCGTCTGTGATTGTTCAATTTTCAGTTTCACAAAAATGCACCCAGGTGGTGAAAATTAGAGTGGGTGCATTTTAACTTGGAACTTACGTTTTGTGGTTGATCCAGAGGAGTTGGGCTACAGTGAACTCACGGATTCAGGTATTATTTAACCCTGGTACAATTAAGCCTACACAATCCCCTATGTGATACTAACCGAAAAAGCATAAACAATTCATTAACAAATATCTGCTTTATAAAAAAACAGTTAAATTATATATTCTTCTTATAATTTTCAAAAAAAATATATTACCAATAATAAAAAGTAAGATAAAAAAACCACAAACCCTAGAACCCTAGTTCGACATAAGCGACTTATTTTATAGCGCATAGCTGCCAGGCTAATTGGGGATGGAGTAGCATTGCGCTGGCTTCATCTTATTATCAATGGTTGATCTAGATTTTTGACCATTACATCAAACTAAGGTCTCTCAGGTCTTCAGGTTGATACAATCGCCCTGAACCACCCTGGATATGAAAATATCAAAGCAGGCGAGCATACAAAAAAACAATAACTTAATTAGAGCACCTTAATTTATATAAAAACCAAATATATTTATTTATATTATTGATAAGTAGGTCATAGTTTGGTTTCAAATAAACTGGATGTTCGGCCAGTACGAGAAATCTACTTCTTGATCTAACGATCAGATAGCTATTGAATGATACATTTACTCTATTATAAAGAGAGTACTGGTCTTTAAATCCCTCTCCCTATGAAGTACGTCACTACAATCACTGATGAAGCTGTTTTATTAACTTTGAAATTCGCCAAACACTACGGACCTCTGAGATGTATAAGGGAAAGAGCCCATAGCCTTTTATTGAGCAATCGTGGCTTTACCCTTGAGCAAATTGCCGAAATACTTGAAATTAGATATCAAACTGCTTCTCAGTGGATTGATGATTGGGAAGAATATGGTATTCGTGCCTTGTACAAGGGGCATGGTGGCGGTAGGCCGTGCATATATGACGAATCCGAAGTGCAACGCATAAAAGAATTAGTGGCTGAAGAGCCTCGTCGCTTATCGTATGTCAAATCCAAGATCGAGGATGAAACCGGTAAATCTTCATCAAAAATTACTCTGGCAAACATTGTAAAAAAGCAGGGCTGGTTTACAAAAGACTCCGTAAATCATGCAAACATAAACGGGACGAAGAGCAATTCCATGACTGTAAAACTGCTCTGAAAGATGCCCAGGAAGCCGAGAGCAAAGGGTTAATCAATTTATTTTATTTTGATGAGTCCGGCTTTACCCAGGAACCTTGTGTGCCATACGGTTGGCAGGAAAAAGGAAAGCAGCTCAGAATACCATCAGTCAAAAGTAAACGCATCAACGTACTGGGGTTTATGAACCGAAGCTGTGAGCTATTTCATTATCCTGTTGTGGGTTCAGTGAATAGCGATACGGTGATTGCGGCCTTTGATGACTTTGCAGAGAAAATGGCAGATGAAAAATACAGCTCAAATGATCGTTACACGGTAGTTATGGTGGATAATGCCAGCATTCACACCAGCAAAAAGTTTTGTGCCAGAATTGATGACTGGATGATTGAAAAGAAATTGCTGGTCTGCTTTCTGCCAACATATTCACCTGAGCTCAACCTGATTGAAATCCTGTGGAGGAAAATAAAGTATGAATGGCTCAACCTCTTGTCAATCAAGAGCTTTGCGGAATTTGAAAAAGAAGTTGAACGGGTGCTTTTTTCATTTGGAGAGGAGTATATGATCTCATTTTCTAATACTGTCCGACTGGATGGTTAAATTATTCGAAAGCAATCTATACACTACTTATAGCTTTCAAAAAAAGCTGGATTGAGTTTTAAAGGACTAGTCATTTGAGCATTTAATAGTTACTATGCAAAAAAATCCACCTTAACATAAATGACATAGGACGATTTCAGCTAACCCAGCCGTTCAATAAGATTAAATATTAACCATACAGCTTTCCGCAGCATTTGAGAAGTCATAGTGAAAAAAGATATTATTTTAGCCATAATTGCCGCTACAACTATCACCACAGCACAGGCTGCTAAATTTGCACATTTGGATGAAGCAACGCCACAAAATGGGATCATTGACAATGTATACCCGGTTTTTGACTTCGATGACGATGGGTGCTATCCAGCCACAGGCATTAGCAGAAATGGAGAACAAAACCCTGGCTTAAAAACCACCGGAGCTTTAAACGGTCATTGTCATGACCCGGGATTCCTCGATATCTCAAACACATTTCATCGATATGCCTGTAAAACAGGTGCTAATAACTCAGAGTATTGCGGCCATTTTTATGCCTTATACTTTGAAAAGGATCAGGCTCTAGCCGGCCTGGATGCTTTTGGTCATCGCCACGATTGGGAGCATGTAGCTATCTGGACCACAGATGGAAAAATCACCCATGCCAGTGCCAGCGCCCATGGTAAATTAGATACCAAAAACAGGGCTGACATACCATTTGAAGGTGAGCATCCAAAATTTGTTTACCATAAAGAAGGAGTATCTACTCATTCAATGCGATTTGCCATGCCAGATGAAACTGCTGAAAACGATTATGGCTATTGGGTTACACCAACGATTGTCAGTTGGTATGAAATACAAGGCAACGGTCTCAATAATGAGGTAATGAGGTATAAGCTCAATCGCTTTGACTATGGCAACGCCATACTTCCAATCAAAGACAGCAACTTCAGAACAAACCTGAACTCCTTCAGACCAAAGGGCTACCCCGAATTCTCTGATAGCGATATCGTAGCATCTAAACCTTAATCCCGCTCAACAAGGTTGACTCGGAGGTGGTTTAAAAGTAGGTCGTGAACTTCCCATTTTTCCACCGCCTCCGGACAATTTTTGATATATGATCTTTATTCACAGACTCCCTGTATGCCGTGCACTTTGAGGAAAAGATCAAGACATACCTTCCTTAAACGACGATGTTCAAAATCATCATTCCAACATTTGGGCCACACGAAAGCACTTTCAACTTCATATGAATCCCCGGGCAGTGCCTTAAATACTAAATCACTCGACCCCGGCACCTCTTCTGGCAAATTATTTGCCGCTATCACGGCACTATTAGCAACAGCATAATTATTATATGCATTACACAAAGCCCTGGATGATATATCCCCACCAGAGGCAGAGTAACCATGCTCCCCTGTTGCCAGTACCATACCATTACCCGCCTTCATCATACCAAGCACTGCACTAAATAAAGGGTAATTGATGATTTCCACTCGCTCTAGCTGCCTGTCATGCCCGTAGTCAACAAAAAGCCCTTCCAAAGCGGTAGAAGCCGCGTAAAGCGGGTATTGCCCTAAATCCGAGAAAGTCATTGACCTGGAAGCCAGAGGATGACTATCAAGCACTAAAATTCCCAAAACACTGGTTATTTTTTGCGCAGAATACACAACACCCTCTACTTGCTCAACCTCCTGCCCAGCTCGCTGCGGCATAACTGCCAAATCATAACCACCATCCAGTACATGCTTGAGGATATTGCCATCCCTTGCTTTTATAAGCACCCGATTATTTAAACCCTCCCTGTATAGACTACTCATCAATAATGATTGATAGCGCTCAATAATATGTTGAGGCAAAGCTACTGTAAATTTTCTCTCTTTATAATCATCATGCGCTACATCCATAAGCGCTTTCGCTGAAATCACCATTTTTTCAACTAGAGGTAATAATTTCTGAGCTTTGGCCGTCCTGAAACAATGGCCATTATTTCTAACTAATAAATCATCTTGAAATATCAACCGCAACTGCCCAAGATTCCGACTCATGGTTGGCTGGCTGACTCTAACCATTACTGCTGCCGCAGATACACTCTTAACTTTTAGCAATGCATACAGGGAAGGCATCAAGTTTAAATTTAGCTGAACCAGCGGATTTATACGATTATGATCTATAACCTCACTCATGGATTCTCACTATTTTGAACAAATATTTCAATGCACAGTCCCCCAGCCATATTTCGCTGAGATCCTACTCTATAAAATACATATCATCTAACCCTCACAGTCATGGCAATGTAATTAATTTTACCAAATCAAAAAATTTCATTGTTCTAATAATCTAACCCCTGATTTATTTAGGTATATTTTTCCAAAAAATAACGACAACATAAATAAACTTTACAGGAAAAATATTCCTCTCAAGCTGGATCTGAAAAATCACCAGAAACACAACTCTGACAGCTTGACTATTATCATCAATTAGACATACTAATCTAAACAACAGTTAATAAATTTCTATTTTACTGATAAAAAAAATTTAATACCACCATAGCTCCATTTGATTTTACCTCATATAAATTGCAATCCACACCATAATTTATTGATCTTAATCAATCCATATATTTGCACAAAAATGGTAGAGTACACCGCTAATCTTCTGATTGATTTTCAGACAGGGTGCTGTATAGCCTTAGAAGGGATATCTCTCTGTAGTACCACAAGCAGTAAACAAACAAGGAATAAACCCTGATCAACTTATCAAAACCCCCTATAGAAAGCTTGAAAAATCCAGAGTAGTTTATTTCCACCTTTCTTTCTGATTAACAAAAACCATCATTACGTTACGTATAGCAAAATAGCGATGTTAGCAGACCTTAAACTATCAGAGCCTTATATATCCTGGCTGACCCGGGCTGAACCTGTATTCCGCTATTTCAGAAAGATTCCCCAGCGTCGCTGGATATTATTATGCCAGATTATTCTTGTAATTTTTCTGGCCCGGCAACTGGCATTATTCACCTGGCAGCTGGTTCCTGTAGAAACCAGCGAGCCTGCGTGGCAGATAAACCATCTGGCATCCGGAAACACCCAACATAACAACCCCTACGCACAGCTTAACAAACTTCATCTCTTTGGCATTCCACCACAACAGGAAGAAACCAAACAACCCACCCCCGAGCGAGTGCCTGTCTCCCGGCTAGCCGCCCGAATCACCGGCATTGTTGCCAGCTCGGAGCCCTCCCATTCACTAGCCATTATCAAGGTGGGAGGTAGTGACAAAACCTACCACATTGGTGAAACCCTCAAAGGTACCCGGGCAAAAGTCCATGAAATTTACCCGGATCGGGTGATACTCCTGAATGGTGAGCAGTTTGAATCCCTATTGATGTACCCCGATGAGGCTGGTAAAAAACCTCGCCCTGTGGCCCGCTACCAATCTAAATCCGTAAAACAGGCCATAGCCCGGGTTCGCAGCAATCCGGCATCATTATCAGAAATTGTCAGTATTTCACCCATGAGAAAAAATGGTGAACTGCAAGGTTATCGAATCAATCCCACCGGGAATCCGGCACTGTTTAAGAAATTGGGACTTAAGCCCGGTGACCTGGCGGTGGCCATTAATGGCCATGACCTGACGGACCAGAGTCAAGCCATGAAGATTCTTACCTCCCTTCCGGAGTTGAATCAGATCTCCCTGACCGTTGAACGGGAAGGCCAGCAGTATCAGATCGATATACCAGCATCATGAAAAAACGCAGATATTTTAACAGCAAACGTCCGGGGGGAGCTATCAAGGCCAAAGCATTGATAGCAGGACTGATAGTGTTGACATCACCGGTGATGGCCAACACCCAGGTAGGCAAACGAATCGAATCTACAGCCTATAATTTAAGCAATCAATACTCTGCCAGTTTCCAGAATGCAGATATCAAAGAGTTTATTAATACTGTCAGCAGCAATCTGAACCGCACTATTATTGTTGATCCTACGGTGCGGGCCAATATTACCGTTCGCTCCTACGATACCTTAAATGAGCAACAGTATTACCAGTTTTTCCTTAATGTACTGCAAGTCCACGGTTTTGCCGTAATAGAAGAAGCCAATGGCATACTGAAGGTTGTCCGTGATAAAGACGCCAAAACCTCTGCCATCCCGGTAATAGGCAAATCAGGCACGCATAATAGCGATGAAATGGTCACCTGGGTACTGCCCGTAAACAATGTTCCCGTTCGTGAACTGTCGCCACTTTTACGACAGTTGATTAATACTTCCGGTAACGTGGTACATTACGATCCATCTAATGTTCTACTAATGACAGGGCGTGCAGGTAATCTTGAAAGACTGGCAGAAGTGGTTCGCCGCATTGATAAAGCCGGCGCCGAAAGCGTTAGCATTGTGCCTTTAAAATATGCCTCTGCCGCAGAAATGGAGCGGATTCTTGTTGCCATTTACGGCGGCAAGGGTCGCAAAACCACCGGTAACAACCCACCTATTATCGTGAGCAACGAGCGCACGAACCAGATGATTCTCTCCGGTGATAGAAAAATATTGCAGCGGATGAAGCACCTGACCCTGCAACTGGATGCGGAGCAAGAGTCCTCCGGTAACACCCGGGTCTTTTATCTGAAGTATGCCAAGGCTGAAGATATCAAACCCGTCCTGGAAGGGGTCAGTAAAACCGTTCAGGCAGAAAAACAGAGTAACACAGTCAGAAAAAACCCCAGCGAATTCAGCATTGAAGTACACGAGCAGACCAATGCCGTGGTGGTCTCTGCCCGCCAGGATATTATGCAAAGTGTCGAAAAAGTTATTAAACAGCTGGACATTCGTCGGGCCCAGGTGCTGGTAGAAGCCGTTATTGTGGAAGTGGCTGAAGGTGATGGCATTAACCTGGGGGTTCAGTTTGCCAATGAAGACGCATCCACCATCATGCAATTCCATGACGGTGGCGTTCCCATTGGACAAATGATGCTGGCTAAAAAAGAGGCCGAGGATACGGAGTCAATCCATTACGATGAAAACGGCAGGATTACCCAAAAAACCACAAATCGAGGGGATTATTCCAAACTCTCCGATGTCATGAACAGCCTTTCAGGTGCAGCACTCAGCATTGCTGCCGGTGACTTCTCAGCACTGATCCAGGCTGTTACCAGCGCCCAAAACTCTAACGTTCTCGCAACACCGAGTTTGATGACCCTGGATAACCATGAAGCCACCTTTATGGTAGGTGAGGATGTCCCAACCCTCACAGGCTCACAGGCATCAAGCAATGGCAATTCAAACCCCTACCAAACCGTTGACCGTAAAAAAGTGGGAACCATGCTGAAAATTACCCCTCAAATTAACGAGGGTGATGCGGTTATTCTGAATCTGGAGCAGGAAAACTCCTATATCAATGGTACAACCCCTGTTGATATTAAATTTGCCGAACGAAAGATTACCACCTCTGTCCAGGTAAAAAGTGGTGAAACCATTGTGCTAGGCGGGCTGATCAGCGAACAGGTAAAAGACAGTGTGTCCAAGATTCCTCTTCTTGGAGATATCCCCATTCTCGGCCACCTGTTCCGCTCAACCAATAGTAAAAAAGAAAAAAGCAACCTGATGGTATTTATCCGGCCCACCATTATCAGAAGCGATGATATGATCACCGCTATCAGTGGCAGGAAGTACAGCCTGATGCGTGCCGCCCAGCTGGACAAAAGAGAGCGCGGCGTACCACTGATGCCAAATGCCCTGACACCCATATTACCTGAAAAAGCCAACAATGGTGAAGCCTGGTTCAAAAAAGCCCGTGAACATATGGGGCAAGGAGCTGAACCGGAAACCATTGATAGCGAAGCATCCAAACAAGAATCAGCATCCATAGACGGCGAGGACAGTGACAATGACTCACGCCTTGCCAGCTGAAACCATAGACCGAGTCATTGAACTGCCCTTTGCCTTTGCCAGAAAGTTTAACCTGTTTCTGGCAACGGATGAGCAGGGAAAGCCCAGCGTTTACTTCAAGGGGAAACCTTCCCATATGGCCCTGATGGAAGTACGCCGCCGGGTTGAACAGCCAATACAGGCAATCCAGCTAGATGATAAAAGCTTTGAAACCCGGTTGGAACTTCACTACCAGAAAGATTCATCAGCCGCACGACAGCTGATGAACGATATTGGCAATGATGAAGAACTTCACTCTTTGGCGGAAGAGTTGCCAGAAAATGAAGATTTACTGGAAGCCGATGACGGGGCCCCGATTATTCGCTTGATCAACGCCATGCTCGGTGAAGCAATCAAGGAAGGCGCCTCCGATATCCATATCGAAACCTTTGAGAACTGTCTGGTGGTTCGTTTCCGGATTGATGGCGTCCTGCGGGAAATTCTTCGTCCCCAGCGCAAACTGGCCTCGGTACTGGTCTCCCGTATTAAGGTGATGGCCAAGCTGGATATTGCTGAAAAACGTGTCCCCCAGGATGGCCGAATCTCTCTGCGATTGGGTGGTCGGGCAGTGGATGTCCGGGTATCCACCCTGCCTTCCCGTCATGGTGAACGCATTGTCCTGCGTCTTTTGGATCGCAGTAGCGTTCAATTGAACTTATCCAGCCTGGGCATGACTGAAAGCATCTGCTCGGATATCGGCGAACTGTTAAAAAAACCCCATGGTATCCTGTTGGTCACTGGCCCTACTGGCTCGGGTAAAAGTACTACCCTGTACGCGGGCATCAGCTCAATTAACAGCATTGACCGCAATATCATGACCGTCGAAGATCCGGTGGAATATGACCTGGAAGGGGTTGGCCAGACCCAGGTTAACCCGAAAGTGGATATGACCTTTGCCCGGGGACTAAGGGCCATTCTTCGACAAGACCCTGATGTGGTAATGATTGGTGAAATCCGGGATCTTGAAACCGCAGAAATTGCGGTCCAGGCATCACTCACAGGCCACCTGGTATTAAGCACACTGCACACCAACACCGCTGTGGGCGCAGTAACCCGTATGCGGGATATGGGGATAGAACCCTTTTTGCTGGCTTCCAGCCTACTGGGCGTACTGGCTCAGCGATTGGTTCGTACCCTCTGCCCCGATTGTCGAGCCCTGCGACAACCCATTGAATCCGAGATTCGGTTAATGGGCCTGAAAGATGGCGAGACACTATGGCAGGCTGCCGGTTGCAGTAAATGTAACCATACCGGTTATAGAGGCCGAACAGGTATTCATGAACTCTTCCTGGTGAATGACAACATCCGCCGCTTAATACACGACGGTGCTTCTGAGCAAGCCATTGAAGAAGCTGCACGTCAACAGTGCGCCAGTATACAATACGACGGATTTCGTAAGATTCGGGCAGGAACCACTTCACTCGAGGAAGTACTGCGCGTCACAAGGGAGGAATAATCTTGGGGGTTTTTACTTATGAAGCCCTTGATAACAAGGGGCGTAAACACAAAGGAGTGCTTGAAGCTGACTCTCCTCGCCAGCTTCGTCAAAAACTCAGGGCGGATGGTCTTGCCGCCGTCGCTATTAACCAGGCAGAAGAGAAGCAGGCAAAGGCAGGGAAGTCATCAGGACAGTCCCTATTTAAGCGAAATGCCAGTGATGCGGAAGTGGCTCTACTCACACGACAGCTGGCCACGCTTGTAGCAGCATCCATTCCATTGGAAGAGTGCCTGCATACCCTGGCCAAACAAATACAAAAGCCTCACCTGAAATCACTGATTTCATCGGTACGTTCCCGGGTGCTGGAAGGCCAGACCCTGGCGGACAGTATGGCAGCCTACCCCAAAACCTTTGATACCCTGTTTCGGGCCATGGTGGCCGCCGGGGAAAAATCAGGTCATCTGGACACTGTGCTGGAAAGGCTGGCAGATTACACCGAACACCGGCAAAAAATTAAGGGCCAGTTGATTCAGGCCATGATTTACCCCGCCATTTTGACGCTGGTTGCCATTGGCGTCGTAACTGCTTTGCTGACAGCAGTGGTTCCCACCGTTGTGGATCAGTTCACCCATATGGGCCATGAGTTACCGGCAATGACCCAGGCGCTAATCGCCGCTAGTGACTTTACCCGAGACTATGGCCTTCATATCGTTATCACCATTTTAGTGCTACTGATTCTCCGTCAGCGACTGCTTCGTAAACCAAAGCACCGGCTAACCCATGACCGGATTCTTTTAAAATTGCCTGTAGCAGGCTCTGTCTTTGGTGGCGTTGACTGTGCCCGTTTTGCCCGCACCTTAAGCATCCTCACCAGTAGTTCAGTGCCCTTACTGGAAGGGATGAAAATCTCGGCAGATGTATTGGTCAACACCCATATGCGGGAGTCATTACGACAAGCTGCGGATCGGGTGCGGGAAGGCACCAGCCTTTGGCGAGCCCTGGATCAAACCCTATTGTTCTCTCCCATGATGCTGCATATTATCGCCAGTGGCGAAAAGTCCGGAGAGCTCACCGCCATGCTGGCCAGAGCAGCAGATAACCAGGATCAGCAGTTTGAGTCCCAGGTCAATATAGCCTTGGGGGTATTTGGCCCACTGTTGATTGTGGTCATGGCTCTGGTTGTGCTTTTTATCGTCATGGCCATTTTGACGCCAATGCTCGACCTGAACTCACTGGTTTCAGGTTAACCCGGCATTTAGGAGACTCCACGAGAATAGACTGCCCTACTCCGGCGGCAGCAAATTGGTCTAAAAGTTCGGTTTTGTTCGGTAAATAGAACCACTATTCACCTCACAAAACCAAATTTTTATCCTCAATTTTCTGCCATCCTCGCTACGGGCGCTATTCCCGACCAGTCTCCAATTTGAAACATAGAGGTACAACAGTGAAACAACAGCAAAGAAAACGTCAACAGTCGGGTTTTACCTTACTGGAAATTATGGTGGTTATCGTTATTTTGGGTGTTTTGGCCAGTATGGTTGCACCCAATGTCATTGGTAACAAAGACAAGGCTGACCACCAGAAGGCCGTCAGCGATATTGTCGCCCTGGAAAATGCCCTGGACATGTACAAGCTGGATAATAATATGTATCCCTCCACCCAACAGGGGCTGGAAGCATTGGTAAAAAAACCTTCAGGAACCCCTGAGCCACGCGCCTACCGCAAGAATGGCTATATCCGTCGTCTACCCCAGGACCCATGGGGCAACGACTATATGATGCTGAGTCCGGGCGAACATGGCCCTATCGATATTTTCTCTGCTGGCCCTGATGGGCAAGCTGGCACCGACCAGGATATCGGTAACTGGGATATGAATTCCTGAGGCCTGACATGAAGCTCCATCAATATTCTTTATATACACGACAATATCAGGGTTTTACCCTGCTGGAAGTACTGTTAGTGCTGGTATTGATGGGGCTTGCTGTCTCTATAGTTCTACCCAACCTGAAACCCGATGACAGCGATTCAGTCATTAAGACGGAAGCCAGGCGTTTTGCCGCCCTGGTCCAGGTAGCTCATGAGACTGCGTTAATCAGTGGCAAAGACCTTGGTATCAAAGTCACGGACCATCGCTATGAGTTTATGGTCTGGCAGAAAGGACACTGGGAACAGCTCACCAGGGACAGGTTGCTTGTGCCTGTAACCCTGAAAAAAGCGCTTAAACTTTCCATACGACCCGGTGAAAGTGTCTGGAAGGAGGCTCTAGAGCAAGAGTCTAAAAATAATGGCATTCTTTTATCCGAAAAAACGGATAGCAAGAAAAAAGAACCCAATCTCTTCATCTGGTCCAGTGGTGAGCTATCTCCTGCTGAAGTCACCTTTGCCGCCGACAAAAAAAACGGACACCAGCAACGTATTATTCTCCATGAAACGGGACAAATAGAGCTGAAAGACGCACTTGCAGAGGCCTACCTATGAGCAGGCCAAGACTCCAATCCGGTTTTACCTTAATCGAAGTGCTAATGGCTCTGGCAATTCTGGCCATAGCGGGAATGACCATGCTGCGACTGGCAGGTGAAAACATTCGCAATACAGGGTATATCGAACAGAAAACCATCGCACGCTGGGTCGCTGACAATCAACTAACCAGCATCCGGTTATCCCGCAAATGGCCGGGCACTCACTGGAAAGAAGCTCGGCAGGAGATGACCGGGCGAACCTGGTATATCCGATATCGCAGCATAAAAACCACCCAGGACGACTTCCGGGCAGTAGAGGTGGAGGTCAGGACCTCCCGCGATGACAAAGAACCTCCCCTGGCTTTTCTTCAGACTTATATGGTGCAGGGATAATGACCAAGTCCCAAGCTTCTGCCTGTCTCAACTTTAAACGCCGTAATACTGGCTTTACCCTGCTGGAAATGCTGGCAGCCATCGCCATATTTGCCATTGTCAGTCTGGCATCATGGCAAATTATGCAGAGCCTGCTCCGTGCCCATGATATGGGTACAGCCAAGCATCAGCGTATGGAAGAACTCCAATATGCAATGCTGATTATTGACCAGGATCTGCGGCAAATTGTTGATCGTGGCCCCAGGGTAGATGGCAAGGTGATACAACAAAGCCTCTTTTCCAGCGACGATATGCTGGAAACCGATGACCAGGCCCTGGCATTTGTCCGGGAAGGCTGGCATAACCCAAGCCAGCGCTTGCCACGCTCTGAATTACAACGGGTTTACTACCGGCTCAAAGATAACCACCTTGAACGACTGCACGACTATGTTCTGGATAAACCCTCAGCCACAGAACCGGTTAAGCGGCTTCTTTTAAGCAATGTTAGCCACCTGAAATTCCGTTTTTTTATTAACGGTACCTGGCAGGAAAAGCTGGATGACAGCAAAACCCTGCCAGAAGGGCTGGCCCTTGAGCTTGAATTGAAAGATCTCGGAAAGATTGAACGGTTGTTTATCTTACCCGGTAACTGGAAGGGAGAGGCTGCATGAAACATTCTCCTTGCCTCAGGCAACAAGGGATAGCCCTGCTGAGTACTTTGCTGGCATTAACCCTGATGACCCTGCTGATTTCCGAGCTCACCTTTTCGTTCAGAGCCCAACTTCGTCGGACAGAGAGCCTGCAACAACTGGATCAAGCCCGCTGGTATGCCACCTCCACCGAAGACCTGGCCAGAAAAGTACTTAAGCAGGACTTTAAGGATAACTCTGAAGTTACCCATAACGACCAAAACTGGGCCAAACAGAATGTGGTCTTTCCTGTTACCAATGGTAAAATTGCCGGAAAAATTCGTGACATGCAGGGCTGTTTTAACCTTAATGCCTTGGCTAAACCCGTGGAAGAAGGCAAGCCAGCGGTAGAACTTGATGCTTTCCGCCAGCTGCTGGAATACCTCAATATAGACGACACTAGAACTATAGCAAATGCTACACGCAACTGGGTTACTGAGCGAACCGCCACCGGAGCCGGTGCTAATGATGCAGACTATCTTGCCCTGCCCGTACCCTACCTTGCCAGCCACACCCTGATGCGTGATGCCAGCGAGTGGCGAGCCGTCAGTGGCGTAACACCAGCAATAGCCAGGAAAGTACTTCCTTACTTGTGCGCTATCCCCATAAGCGAACTACAGCTGAATGTTAATACCATTCCTGCCGATCAGCCTGAGCTATTGGCCGCACTTTATGACCAAAACCTGCCTGTGGAGCAAGCCCGCAGCATTCTGGAAAACCGTCCTAAAAAAGGCTGGTCTGATGTCCAGGATTTCACCAGCCAGTCATTGCTGGCTAATTTTAGTAATACCAGTGCAAGTAAAATGATGGCCGTCGTCAGCTACTACTTTGAAGTGGATACCCTGGCTCAATTTAACGATGCAGAAATGCGTCTCCGCAGTCTGCTTATACGCAATAAAGAAGATGAACTATCGGTTATTCGCCGTAAGTTCGGAGGAGTGTCATGAACCCTCACCTGATAATCAGACTGCCTGAGTACCCAAATCAGCCCGTTCACTGGCAATTGTGGCCTGTATCAAATACCGCCGCTGTCGGGGACAGTAGTGGCCAATTGTCCGCTATCGAGCAGCTTTCAGATTTAAATCAACAATTTGGTGATACCCCGACCATTATCCTGGTTCCTGCCGCACAGATAACCGTTCACAGTGTTGAAATTAGCGGCAAAGTGAACCAGACAGTACTTCAATCACTCCCCTGGCGACTGGAAGATGAATTTAGTGAAGATGTTGATAATCTCCATTTTACCGTACTAAACAAAGAAAAAGTTGAAAATGAAGATTCGGAAGAGGAGCACACCCGGCTTGATATTGCCGTTGTCTCTGATACACAGATGACCATTTGGCAACACTGGCTGAAGCAGGGCAATATCGTCAGCAAAAAATGGTTGCCCGATGCACTGACCCTGCCCTGGAAAAAAGACACCTGTTCGCTACTTAAACTTAACAATAACGTACTGATAAAAAACGGCCCTTACCAATTTGGTCATTGCGACCCTTCCTGGCTGGATCTCTACCTGGATAGCCTGAACAGTAATACAGAAGGCCTTACGGCTAACGCCCTTAACCCGGTTTGCAACGATAAGGTTCAATCCCCCAAAAAGGAAATAGAACAACCTTTAACATTAATGGCTTCCGAGGCAGTAGCCAATAAAACCAACTTACTTCAGGGTAAATGGAAACAGGCATCACCCTGGATCCAGAAAATAAAGCCCTGGCGGTCAGCGGCTATCTTGCTGTTGGCTACCCTGATAGTGGCGGGAGGGCAATCCCTGGTTAAAACCATTAAACTGGAACAAGAAGCACAGAACCTGCAGGCTGAAGCCAAAGCCATCTATCACAAACTTTTTCCCGGAGAGCGTATTCAAGTAGTTCGCTCCCAAATGCGTCAGAAGCTGGCAGCACTGCAAGGCAGTGGTGAAAGCGACAATGGTTTTTTGGATACCATGGCAGGCTTGCAACCCCTATTTACGGTATTTCCAGAGCTTAAACCCATTAGTCTGTCCTACGAAAACAACCGTAATACCCTGCGTATTGAGGCCGCTGCCAAAGACTTTGAAACGTTCACCCGCTTTCGGGATTTGTCCGGAGAAAAACTATCCGATGACTTTTCTGTCAGTGTCGATGCTGTGGAACGCAACGGTGAAGACCAGGTAACCGGCGTTTTGATTATTTCGGGTAAGTCCGCATGAATACATTAGAACACACACTTCAAAACCTGAAAGAGCGCTGGACTCAACTTTCCAGAAGGGAACAGTATCTAAGCATAGTGGGTGGTGGTGCCATTTTACTTTGGCTAATCTGGCAAATGCTGGTAATGCCACTGGCCAACCGCCAGCAGATGGCTGAAAACCGGCTGGCCGCAAACTACAGACAGCTGGAACAGATCAAGCGGCAGGCAAACCAAATTGTGCAGTTAAAAGCTTCAGGTTCCAGATTAGCACCGAATCTTAACACTCCCATGGACAGGGTTATTAACCAGACGGCTTCAGTATTCCAGCTGACAATCGAACGGGTGAAAAACCGACAGGATGGTCTTGAGGTAGCCATGGGTACAGCCCGCTTTGACCGGCTTATGGGCTGGTTGATAAAACTGGAACAGGAAAGCCGGATTCAAGTGGCCGAAATCCAGCTGGATTCCACAGACCAGCCAGGTATTGTTGAAGTTAAACGTTTACAGTTGGAAAGACTTTAACTGACTGATTAAGGTTTGATCAGCATTCTATAACTTTCTGCTGGTCATTCCTGCAAAATTTATTGGCTCGATGAATCAGCCAGTGGCGTTTTTAGGGTATTGAAGTAATGAGCAAACGAAAAGGTATTATCTTATTAAGCGCTATTGGCCTGGTCGCTTATACAGGCTTTCTCCTTGCAACCTTGCCTGCTACCTTTGTCTGGCAGCACCTTCCAGCAAACAACAAGATA
This sequence comes from Endozoicomonas sp. Mp262, assembly GCF_025643335.1. Taxonomy (NCBI): domain Bacteria; kingdom Pseudomonadati; phylum Pseudomonadota; class Gammaproteobacteria; order Oceanospirillales; family Endozoicomonadaceae; genus Endozoicomonas; species Endozoicomonas sp. Mp262. Next base: position 4,400,640 of record NZ_CP092489.1, read on the forward strand.
GTGCTCCAGGGTATTTCTGGTACTCTCTGGTCAGGCCAGGCCAGGCAGGCGGTAATAAATAATGGCCCCAATAGTATACAGCTGCCATTTATTTCATGGAGTTGGCAACCCGCCTCATTATTCAATGGTCATATTGGTGCTGATATTGAAATGGGTAATATGAGCTCTGTTATTGAAGGTAAGGGTTCTGTTGCCTACGGTTTTGATGGTATCACCCTGAATGATGTCCAGATTGATACTTCTGCCAGTTGGTTGGCTCAAACCCTTCCACAAAACATACCCGGTGAACTATCAGGGAGCCTCCATCTCCTTGCCAGCAGCCTCCACATACAAGACAAAAGATGCATGTTTCTAAATGGCTCTATAAAACTAACCGATAGTGAGTTTTCAGGGCCTGTAGGAAAAATAGACCTCGGCAACAGCAATGCCTCTGTCAAGTGCCGTGGTAACAAACTAATGATATCCCTGACCCAGTCTTCACCTGCCATTCAGACCACGGCAGATATTACCCTTTCACAAACAGGTCAGTACACACTATCTGGATACATTAGCAAAGGGGAAGCACTGGACAGTAAACTGGAGAAAGGGCTCGCACTCTTGGGAAGCCCTGATACAAAAGGGCGCTACCCTATTGACTTGCGAGGTCGAATTTAACCTTCAATCAAACCACCACAGTTTATAATTGAAAGGTAAGTGAAAATAACCAGTTATACTGTATGAATACACTATAAAAAATTAAGTTAATAACGCTATGCCAGACCATGGAAATTTACCAGGAGCCTATCCGCTTTCCCTACCTCCGAATGCTGTAGGCTACAGTGAACCGGTAGATATTCACACAGCCAAAGCCAGGTATGGTCGATTTTATGTAGCCCCTGCCGCTCCATTTGGCACCAGGCAGTGGCTACAGCCTTGCCATTTTTTTGCCCAGCCTTTGGCCGGATACTCAGTGAGCAATATCCTTATTCCGCGCCAAATTTTTGGCGTAACCATACAGCCAGCGCCCTGTTTTATGATGCCCCAAATGCTTTTTGGCCAAGGCTATCCCTGCTGGTCACGACCTCTTGCCATTCCTCTGCCATTAACAATACCGTTTCCCTACATGCCTTGGGCCGCAAGTCCTGCCTATTTTCCAGGCCCTTACCAACTGCACAGTGCTTTAATTCCTGCAATCCATCAGAATACTCCGGAAACAGAGCAAGCATACAAGGTCAATCCATATCCAGCTAAACAGCCGACACCAGATCAACCATCCCAGCCTGGATATCCCGGGAATAAACCGGCAAAGGGTGAACTCCCCCCAGATAAACCCTCAGGCCATATAAAAACCACCTTGCTTGGGCCTGGCCGTCACTCTTCATTCAGTGATATTTACATTAAGGATAAGTCAGGCACAGCGCCGATAACCTCCGTTAATGCAGGAGACCCCGGACTCTATGTTGGCAGGGGAACCATTAACGCCGCTTTCGGAAAAATCCTTCACCGCCCGGATGAGTATCAACAGTTGCACCACCATCTTCTGCGCCATTCAAATATTGGCGACGTTACTCACTTTGATGAACCCGGACACACAAGCACCGTGCAATTCTGTACAGTATTAAAAGATGACCAGTCAGGCCAGGGGAAACGGGACGGTACCATTATTGTTGATCTGTTCAATGATCGTCATTGCCCTTTTGGCAATACCCATAACCGCTCCATGACTTATGTAGTCCCACCAGAACGAAGCGATTATGAAACTGATCAAGCCTTTCTGGCTGCCGTAGAGCAAACCGCGGCCAATATGATCAGGGCTGTGGACAGCTGCAACCACAGGATTGCTGGCGACCACCGCCCTGGGCTGGTGACCCCTATTCTACGGGTCTGTGGCTTCAGCAGTGGCGCATTTGCAGGCCAGGTTCCTGCAAAAACCATTGCCGCAGCTATTCAACGTGGTATTGACCGGCAAATAAAAGCGCCTGGATACCATCATACTATTAGAAAAATTGAGTTTGAAAATGGAAGTAGCCAACTATTTAAGGGGCAGCAAACCGAGCCTCCCCAGCCACCACATCCGGAGAAAGTGAAGCCTAAAGCCGATGTTAAGCCTAAAAAACACCACTCTGCTTTGCAGGCACAAAACCAGCAATTTATTGATTTTTTTTCTGGCACAGGAAAAATCAATGGCCATTCATTAAATGATATTTTGAAGGCATCAGACGGTTTTCTTGAAGGCAAGCATAACTATATCCAGGCACTTTTTCCCAATTTCGAAGAAGGACAGGCACCAGCCCCCCTTCTCAACGCCCAGCTCATACAGCTACTGACATCTGATTCCTATAAACCTCATTTAAAAACCTATATTGATGATGTTTTGGTGAAAAAAATGCTCCCCTTTTGGGGTATTGAGCAAGCCAATCTCGACAAATCTAAAATGGTCACTGATTTTGAACAGTGCCGATGGCAAGTCAAGGATTATAAAAAGGCTGGAAAATGGATAGGCGCATTTGATCACAACCATAATCGAATCAGTCGCGTTTTAATCTTTTTAGAGGCTCTGGGGTACGATCATTACGCCCAGCGGCTTTCAAAATTTCTACAGAATGAACGAATTAACAATGGTTACACCGAAAATCAATACTGGAACAAACCCTATGGTGAGCCTGCGTCGCACACAGCCCCCCAAAAAAAGCCAGCGCCGGCTGGCAAAAATTTTAAACTACCACCTATCCCGCCTGTTAAAGGCAATTTTCAGCCAAAGCAGGCACAAAAAGCAGAACGACATGAATCAAGAGACACTCAAAAAATAAAAAAGATATATGCGAGTAAAAAACCCTGTTCCACTTCCTGCGAACTGGAGGTATGGAAAAATACAGGAGGAGCAGGAACGGCAGCTTATCTATTGGAAACAGACCCTTCATTTGATCTTGCCAAAGGCCATAAAGTCGGCACAGTTGTTGCTGCTAACCATGGCCTTCCACTAGGGAGCCTATCCGCTTCGGATAAACTTCACCATACAGTAACCGAAAATGATCTAACCAAGAAAACACAAGAAGAAGCGGTTGCGGCTAACTGGCTGGTGACAAGTTGTGGTGTACATCGAGGAAAACAAGAAACTCTTTTCAAAAAAACTGTCTGTAAACAATGGGGTTTAAAAATTCCTCCAGGCCAAGGTAAAACCGATACTAAAACCATTCAAAAGATTGATTATACCCAATCAACAAACCCCGAAGATTACAGTGATTCCTGGGTTGTGGAAGATGCTTGCCTATCTGCTAATGCCAAGCACCATTTAATCCAGGGTACTGAATGCTCCACTAACCTGATATTCAGCGCAGGCCCTAACGCCAATCAAGGCGCGGGCAAATCTGATGGTTCAATGCAACGAACCTTAAACAAAAAATCAATTGATAATTACCCGCACTTTCGAAAATGTGTCGAGTGTACTTTGAGAGCTGCACTGGATGCAGCAGCGGCATCGGGTAGCAGCCATGTACTTATGGCAAAGATAAGCTGTGGCGTTTATGCCCAACCAAAATTTCAACAACAAATAGAGCAAGATCTTCAGCAAATCATTAATGATGTCCTTGATGAACCAGTTGGCCCAAATCAAAGGAAAAGAAGAAGTTACTTTGTTAAAGTCGTTGTATCAGATATTGATAAAAAACCACCAAAACAAACACAAACTAAAGTGACAGACTACACCTATTACTTAAATACTTACCCTTATAGCAAATATAAAGATCAGGGGTTCTGTTTCTATCACAGTGATGCCCCTAATTATGTATTAGCTAATTTTTCACGGGCTCCTGTACAGATAGATGGATACACATGGGCAACGACAGAGCACTACTTCCAGGCCAGTAAGTTTCATGAAGGCAGCGAGCCATGGCTACATATTCTGAATAGCACAGAACCTGGCGAGGCTTTAGAGTATGCCAATAAGGAAGAAAACAGTAAATATTGGAAATATTCCTATGCAGATTGGAATAAAATCAAGGATAAAGTGATGCTAAAGGCCCTGAGAGCTAAAGTCCAGCAGGTCCCGGCAGCGCGTAAAGCGCTAATCAAGTCAGGAAACCAGCCTATTTTTGAAACATCACCTCATGATAGCTACTGGGGTACCAAACCCGAAGATGGCAAGGACGGTCAAAACCGCCTTGGTGCTTTATGGATGCAAGTCCGGGATGAAATGCTGGCTGGACTCCTGTAACGGTCCGGTTTTCAAACGGGTTGTGGTGTAGCCCGGATATTTAATCAACATACGGGCTACATCGTTTACCGTTAAACCGCTTTATCGGTCGCCAGTGTTCCCTCTTTCCGCAGACGCTCTTCCTCTTCCTCCTGGGTTTCAGGGAACTCATCCTCAACAAGCGGAACCACTTCATCAATACTGAACATCAGGGTTGAAGGCACTGAGTGATTCGGTACATCGTCATAGCTAAAAACCGAGTAATACTTTGGAATATTGGGATTACCAAAATCATCATAGGTGTATTCATCCGGTCCACCGTAAAGCTTTACCCCATCCAACGGTGAGCGAGGGGGATGGAAACGGTTACGCACCACATAACAGCCTACAAAATCAGCATCTTCCGGATTTTTCCAGGTCAGCTTGACTTTATCTTTATCAATAACAGCAGATAAATCCGTCGGTGGAAGCAATGCCTGTTTGCGCCGCTCAATGTATTTAATCACCAACTGAGCCTGATAGGCATCACCTTCCCCGTGCCAGTCAATAATGGCACTGCTTTCTTTAGAGGGTGTGGTTGGCCTGACAACCAAATAAACCGGTTTATCCTGACCATGCAGTTCCTCTAGTATGGCCCGACAGTAACTATCAAACATAAAGTTATGACTGGCATTTTCCCTCAGCTGGGCATTGCTCACCTCATAGCCCACATACTCAATTTGCTGGCGACTTTGCACACTGTGATAATCCAGCTCTTCCAGTTCTGCCAGTTCAATGGTAAAGCGAATATCCTTCTGGGTCTTTAGCTGGTTTTTTGCCCTTAGTTGCACATAGGCTGAAGTAATGACTGTCCGCTCCGGATCAGGCAGGGTTTCCAGATTAAAGCACAGGTGGCCGTACACCTTTTCCCCTTTTTTATCAAAACCGGATTTCAACTTGCCTGGCAACACATCCTTTCTGTTAATAGTGTGAATGGCTGAAGGCTCAAGGTTCAGTTGCTGGCTGGAACGGGTATAGATGATTTCAAGATTAGGCCGATAATGTATTCCACCACCAAATCGACCATAACCAATATCAAACTGCATCATCTGGGAGTCATGTCCCAAAGGCAAATGATCAGGGCCTTCAACCCGGAATATCACCCGGCCCCGATCAATTTGCTTCTGCATAATACGACGCTCAACCTCGGTAAACAGCCACTCGGACCAGATACCCTGAGTTAAGCGATCGGACTCAATGGCATCACCCAGTGTTTGCACAACAGTGGCATTGGCAATCTGGTCATAGCTGGTGATGTCATTTATTTCACTGGCATCGAGAATGGAAATAGACCACTCGCCATATTTTTCAATCTTGGCATTAACCCGATTCATGGGGTACAGGGAAAACGCTGCCTTTTTTATTTTGGTGTCTACAGGAAAGTGATCAAGATTGAAGGCAATCACGCCATAACAACAGCCTTTGTTGCGATTAACGCCAACAAACAACGAGTTATAGCCAAAATGGCCGGTATTTAATGCGCCTGTCTTTTCTCCCACATACCCCACATCCCGCTTGGCTGGAAAAATAGTATGCAAAAACTCATCATGAGATAGCGTCGTGCGAAACTTCAACACCGGAGCAAAAGGAGACTTAATACCTGTAACACGGTCTACAGCGCGAATATGGTAAAAGTAACGCTGTCCACTCTTTAACTGCACATCGCTATAAGTCGTTGATCGTGTAATAGCAATACGGCTATCTTCTGAACAGGGGCTTTTAGCCTGCTCACTGCGATAAATCTCAAAATAGATATCCGCTTCGCTATCGTGCTCCCAACTCAAAGTTGCTTCATAAGCACTTATATTTTCAGCCGTAAAATTAGCAACCCGGGCCGGGGCGTGCTTAGAGTAATTGATGGCAGATTCCAGGGCACAAACCAGTGCAGGAATATTCTCATCAACACTTTGGGACATATTAACCAGGTAATCCGGGATGTTTCGTGTACCTACCTCCACAACGGTGGCAAGAATTCCTTTATTATAATAATACTCACGACCACTGCCGTTGATTAGATTAAAAGGAGGCTTGCCCCGGTGAATACCATACTGACGCCCGGTTACCTTGCGAATTTCACTGGCCATGTTAGCACACAGCATATTAAGGTCTGCGCCTTCTATCTCTTCCTCATGATTGAATTTATGGGCAGGGAAGAAAACATTACCCTGGGAGTGATAGTCAAGGGCTATGGTGATATTGGCATGACTATCAGCAAAATCTTTGATTGCCCGGGTCTCTGGCTCTGAAAAGGCCTCGGGTCCCCCATAAATATTGGAGCTGGTATCTGCTCCTTTCTTGAAACGAACGGAGAAGTTACGGTTAAGGTCTACACCGAAGGTGCCATCGCCATTATCCCTGCGATTTTTCCTCCAGAACGAGAAATGCCGCCTTGAATACTCAAACCCGTCAGGGTTCAGACAGGGAACCATATACAACGTATTACGGGTCAGGGCGCTTAAAAGCCTGGGATTAGTCTTATAATTTTCAATGATATATTTAACAAATTTGTTGGCTAATTCGATGCCGATCCACTCTCGGGCATGGATTGTGCCTGTATACAGAAGGGCTGGCTTTTCATCAGCATAGGCGACATCCTGGGACAGGATCACCATCATTATCGGGCGACCTTCCCACGTCTCCCCAATACTTTGCAGACGAATCAGATTGGGGTGTTCCCCCATGGCGTGTTTCAGGAAGTCGATGGTTTCCTGATAAGAAATATATTGTTGTTTCATAGGGCCTAATGCTTGTATTTATCAGGTATCCGTTAACCCTGTTACAGACACTACACCATCCATGGTGGAAAAATCCACTTACCGGCTATAAGTTTCCAGGGGCTCGTAAAGCAGTCATACGCATTGAAAGATGTACTAAGGGCTGTTGACGTTTGATCGTGAGCTCAGTGGCTCGTAAAGCGGTTTTCCGCAATACCCAATGGGGCACACCGGGCGGACTGGTGCAGGCATAGTTATTCTACGTCAAGCCAGTCCAACGCAGTCGGAAAGCCGCTTTACGAGCCACCCGAAGGGCCAAAACCAGCGATTCCATGCCGTCGTTGCAGTAGCTTGAAAGACGTGAGTCTTCCTGCGCTACTGCGTCTAGCCACGAAACCGCTGGTTTTGGCTGAGCACACGAGCAAACGTCAACAGCCCCTAGCCTACCCCGCCCCAATTGCCCAGACAAACTTCCAGGAAGTGTTGAGTCCATCATAATGAACATCAACACAACTGGCCAGAAGCCGGTAACTGAACCTCCTTGTTAACAGGCTTTCAGATGAGTTTCCCAACACTCCATAATGTTGGATAATCTTTTCGCCTTGATGTTTTTGACCTCTGTCAGCTTTTCCGGATTATTCTGGAGAGCATCAAGAACCCCAGCCAGGCCCAAAGTTTCAATGATCAGTTTGGCCAGGTTTTTACTGACTCCCCTGGCACCTGCCAATAAATCCACCATCAAACTCTCTGAAAACTGAGGTTTCACTGGCTCCTGAATCTCAGGCTTTGATATTTTTTTTTTAAGCTCAACGTTCTGATGCACCTGATGTACCGGTGCGTAAGCTTCTTCAATACCTGTATCCACCGCTTGCTGGCTAAGCAGCCTGGCACTGGCCATAAGCTCGGCTACAACAGCGTCGATACCTCCCCGGGCAACCAGGGATGCATAGTTATCCTGGCGGTTCCAGATTTCACTGGGCCATTCTTCCTGGTGACGATCCCGGGTATCCAGAATCGGATAACCTTCCGGAGTCATCTGATGGAAGGTTTCACAGGTATCCGTCATAGGTCGGGTATCATGGCTCTGGGCAAAGGTAATATTGCGCATGGTTCTCAGCACAGACGATGAAATCTTGCCCAGTTCTTCCCAGTTGTACATGGGGATATGGGGACAGGGCATCCTGCCAGCAGAAAGTTTCCACATCAGGTATTGCCCAATCCAGTCACGGATATAGGGGAATGCGGCAAAGGCTGTGGCGCACTCAAGAATCCGGTATTCATCATCATGGCTGACCGCAATATCACAGGCCCAGTACTCGGCATTAGCCGCTTTCGATGCCCTGACGGCAACCTCCAGAGCTTCTTCAGGCACATTCATATAGTCCATGCTGCCACCCTGTGAGGTATTGGTGAGCCATTCCCCTTCAGGGGGGCGACGCCAGAAAGCACACACAGGCTTATGACCGATCAACATGACCCGAATATCCGCCTTCATAGGCACAAAGTCCTGCAGGTAAACCGGGTAGTAACGCTTCTCAGCCAGCAACTCCAGCGCTTCAGCTTCACTATCTACCTTATGGACATAATAACCGCCATAATTAGATGGGCCGTAGGAACGCTTAATAATCTTTGGATAGGTAGCTGCCCTCAGAAATGTCCTGGCTTCATCCTTTTCATAGAAAATATGGGTCTTGGGAATGGGTAACCGATATTTTTCACAGAAATGGGTTACATTCTCCTTGGACTTATTGGAAAACTGGGTGTCCATGGATGGAATAAACTGCACATGGGGTAACTCCCTGGCAATATCCCTGAAGCATTCATAGGCAGTGGCAGGAATATTACCAATCAGTACATCAATATTCTTACTCTTCACTTCTTCAATGAAGCGCTGCTTATCATTACCCCAGTGATAGACAACGGTTTCAATCTTATTGGGCCAACCCTTAAAATTGGACTTATCAAAAAAACGCAATACATGATCAAGATACAGCATCCCAATAGTGGGCAGCTTTCCATTCACAGATGGCGCACCATTAGCAGACAGCATATCCAGACTCCTTCACTTCAGCAGGTGCATCATAGAGCTTCTTCACAGTCACTTTTCTTTCGATAAGATCAGCAATTTTTTCAATCTTCTTATCATTGAAATCGAGACCAAACTCTTCCTGTTCAGGGGTAGCAAATGCAGGGATACCATTTACTTCCAGAACAACATATTCTTCCCGTTCCTGATCATAGATCAGGTCAACACCGGCAATTTCCAGTCCGGTCACTTTTGCTGCCTTGATGGCAAGGGCCACCACTTCATCATTAGGCTCGCGCTTGATCACACTACCACCGCTGGTGATATTGGTTTTCCAGTCATCTTTTGGTGCCTTGCGGCCATAACAACCCACAAAATCACCGTCCACAATATCAATACGGTAGTCGCTATGGTCATTTTTAACATAGCGTTCAACAAAGAAGTGCTGTACTGCCAGCTGGTTAATGAAAGGCTGAAGCATATCCAGGGCTCCTTCATTTTCAAGTCTGACAATACCAGTACCACCCCAACCATCAGTGGGTTTATAAACGGCCCTGCCTCCCCAGTTTGCCATACTGGCGCGCAGTGCATCCAAGTTATTATGGCGACACAGGCAATAGTCAGGCGTATTGATACCGTGGCGGCGAAGCAAATGTGAGGTTTTGAATTTATCTTCCGTCAATGCAAAAGACTGAAAATTATTGATAACCGGGATCTCCCGATCCAGCATCTCGTACAGGTACATCTGATACTGAGTCTGCTGGCCCGCATTGTATGAAAAGAACAGATCCAGGTCTTCCATTACAACGCCATTGCAGACTATCGAGCCCTCATGAGCCATCGCTTGAGCCAGATTCAATCCGGAAATAGCCCCTATATCCCTCTCTCTCAAACGGTCAATAAGCTTTCGTTGGATGGCATCACCCCCACCATTCTGGTACAACCAGAGTCCAACGGTGTACTTAGACATGATCAGTTCCTGTAATAATGCTTTATATATTAATGTAGATATTGACGACAACTGTTTGATGCCAGAAGGAATCATTGTTAAGCCTGCTTTCAACTTTCTTGAAGCGTTCTTTATTTACGCTCCTAGGGGCTGTTGATGTTTTATCGCGAGCTCAGTGGTTCGTAAAGCGGCCTTACGCAAGGCGAACTGGTGCAGCGCGTAGTTATTCTACGTCAAGCCAGTTTAACGCAGTCGGAAGGCCGCTTTACGAGCCACCCGGAGGGCCAAAGCCAGCACTTCCGTGCCGTCGTTGCAGCAGCTTGAAAGGCATGAGCATTCCTGCGCTGCTACGCCTAGCCACGAAAACGCTGGCTTTGGCTGAGCACGCGATAAAACATCAACAGCCCCTAATACTGAAAACACCCCCACAAAAACCAATGGAAATCCCTCAGGGCAATTTGTGATATGCCTTATCAAGTCAGGCAAATATACCTAGTTGGCAAATAATTGTTAACCGGACGACCCACTAAACTATAAAACAGTGATACAAATCAATTTTTACTTAAACTGGGTAACCCATTTACACTTATACAGTGTAGTATTTGCACCATCAGAAAAATGCCGGAACCCCTCAATTCAACCTGTTCCGGTGCGTATAAACCCCAAAAAATGAACTAAAAAAGTGGACTTTAAAGAACTCGCCTCAATTATTGAGCTGAACTCTCACACCAATAATAAAGCCGGTGTTGATGAGAATGGACGAATTTTTGCTCAATGGATGGAAGAACTGGGCTATGAAAACCAACGTCATGCCAGAGGGCATATCGGTGACCATCTGCACTTTATTTCGCCCAAACGCAATGGTAGGAAACTGTTGTTACTGGGACACCTGGATACCGTGTTTCCTGAAAATACCTTCGAAAAATTTAGCGAAGACCAGAACTGGATCTATGGGCCTGGTGTTTGTGATATGAAAGGGGGAAACTATGTGGCCCTGAGTGCATTACGAGCTATCTATAAAAAACAGGGTAGTATTCACAATATCGATATGCTGCTGGTAAGTGATGAAGAAACCGGCAGTGATGACAGTAAGTTTCTAACCACTGAAGTAGCTAAAAACTATGATGCTTGTCTGGTGTTCGAAGCAGCGGGCATTAACAATGAAGTAGTAACCGCTCGCAAAGGTGTTGCAACAGTCTATATTGATTATCAGGGCAAGGCTGCCCATGCTGGCAATAAATATACTGAAGGCTGTAATGCCAATCTCGCCGCCGCTAAAGCCCTGATTGCCCTGACAGCACTAACAAACCTTGAAAAGGGCACCACGGTGAACGCCGGTAAAATGTCTGGCGGCATTGGTGCCAATACCATCTCTCCTAAAGCACAGCTGGCCGTTGAATTCCGCTTTACCTGTGCCCCTGAACGAGATCGGGTACTGGCAGCCATTGATCATTTAGTGGCTAACCCCGGGGTTGAAGGTGTAACCGCAGCCATGAGTGGCGGAGTCCAACGGGATGTGATGGAAAGCACTGAACAGCAGCAGGCTTTGCTAAAAGAAATCGAAAGCATTCTGGGTTATGCTCTGCCCACTGAAAAAAGGGGCGGTGTCAGCGATGCCAATACTGCTTCCTCCGTAGGCATACCCACCCTTGATGGCTTTGGCCCTTTCGGTGATGGCGATCACACCGTCCACGAGAGAGCCTGTAAAGCCAGCTTTGAAAAGCGCATTAATGAGGTAACCCGCATTCTCAGTCACTTTAGCCAAAATTAAAACCGTTTAACCCGGTGATATAGAGACGTTTCTCTTTTTTCACCACGGAGACACAAAGACACAGAGAAAAGCGTTTTTTTTATCCTTTTTGCTCCTGATAAGGGACAAAACAAGAAAACTTTGTGCCTCTGTGTCTTTGTGGTTAAAACAAAGCATACTTTTGCGACAGCCTCAGGACGCTGGGAACGAGGTAACACTGGTAACAAGCTAAATTAACATTTAATACTCGATAACCCTTTATCTAAATCCTTTTTAATATCTTCAATATTTTCCAGGCCTACAGCGATCCTGATCAGATTCTCCGTAATTCCGGTACGGTCTTTATCTTCTTCTGAAAGACGACAATGAGTTGTTGTTGCCGGATGAGTGATGGTAGAACGGGTATCACCAAGGTTAGCAGTACGAGAGATGAACTTAACCTGATCTATCACCTTCCAGGCTTGTTCACGGCCACCTTTTACCTGAAATGACAGGACACCGCCAAAACCCTGCTGTTGTCGAAGCGCCAGTTCATGCCCGGGATGATCTTGTAACCCCGGATAATGAACCTTTTCAATAACGGACTGCCCTTGTAACCATTCAGCCAGTTCAACAGTGCCCCGACAGTGAGCCTCCATTCTTAAGGATAAGGTTTCCAGCCCCTTATTAAAGACCCAGGCATTAAATGGACTGATACAGGCCCCTGCTGCCCTTTGCCATAACTGCAGTTCGTTAATCTGCTCTTCCCTGCCCACTGCAATCCCCCCCAAACAACGACCCTGGCCATCTATATATTTAGTGGCTGAATGCACCACAATATCAGCTCCCAGGGTTAAGGGTTGCTGCAATGCAGGTGTACAAAAACAGTTATCAACCACCAGCAATGCCCCAAAATTATGGGCCAGAGCTGCCAGCGCCTGTATATCGGCAATATCACCTAAAGGGTTTGAAGGGGTTTCCAGAAACAACATTTTCGTTTCCGGTCGAATGGCTTCCCGCCACTGGCGATAATCAGTGAGATCAACAAAACTGGTTTCTATGCCAAGGCGAGCCAGGTACTTGGCAAAAATAGTCACCGTAGTGCCAAAGACACTGCGGGAACAAATTACATGGTCTCCTGACTGCAGTAACGCCATACAGGTCCCAAGAATGGCCGCCATTCCTGATGAGGTAGCACAGCCCGCTTCCCCGCCCTCCAGGGCTGCCATTCTCTGCTCAAACAGGATTACGGAAGGATTGGTATAACGGGAATAGACATTACCGGGTTCATCACCGGCAAAAACCGCTTGAGCCTGGGCCGCACTGTCATAGACATAACTGGACGTTAAATAGAGTGCTTCACTGTGTTCTCCTTCACCACTGCGAATACAACCGGTTCGAATCGCCCGGGTTGCAAAGGCCCATTCATCAGTTTCGTGAGAATTTTCAGGCTGGAGAGGGTTATTTAAAGGCAAGTGATCTGATGTTGTTTTTTTTATTCTTTTATACTTCATCTGACTTATATCCTGAATAACGGGTATAAGTACTTACCCTAGCGGACTTTATAGCTAAATCATAGACGGGTTAATGGTTAATTCATCTTCTTCCCAACATCCCGAGGATGTCGCGAGAGTCTCAGCGCAATGCCCTATTTTTTTCGAACCACAAAGGACACTAGCAGTATGTCGGACTGAGGTCACTTTAAGTGACCTCAGTCCGACACGCTGCTAGGGGCTGTTGAAATGATACGCTAAGCCATTTCATCCTCATTATGCAAGTCAATCAAAGAGGCTCCATGCTCCCCTTCCCCGGGCTTTCTATTACGATTTTTTGCCAGTTTCTTCAGGTATTTTTGATCAATATGGCCAGCAACATATTCCCCATCAAACACTGAGCACTCAAAATCAGTAATCTCGGGTTGAAGAGAGGATACCGCCTTTTTCAGGTCATCCAGGGTCTGATAGATCAGGCGGTCAGCACCGATTAACGCCTCTACCTCATCCTCTGAACGACCATAGGCAATCAGTTCTTCACTGGTGGGCATATCAATGCCATAGACATTGGGATAGCGAATGGCAGGTGCTGCGGAGCAGAAATAAACCTTTTTAGCCCCCGCTTCACGGGCCATTTCAATAATCTGCTGGGAAGTGGTGCCCCGAACGACAGAATCATCCACCAGCAAGACATTTTTTCCTGCAAATTCCTGGCTGATGGCATTCAGCTTCTGCTTTACTGATTTCTTGCGAACCGCCTGTCCTGGCATGATAAAGGTGCGGCCAATATAGCGATTCTTTACAAAACCCTCCCGATAGGGCAACCCCAATCGAGTCGCCAGTTCCAGCGCTGAATTTCTGCTGGTGTCCGGAATCGGCATTACCACATCAATATCATGGTCAGACCAGTCACGAAGAATCTTATTAGCCAGGGTTTGCCCCATACGCAGCCGGGATTGATAAACGGAAATACCATCAATAATGGAATCAGGACGGGCAAGGTAGACGTATTCAAACATACAGGGACGTTTGATGCCTGGCACGCACTGATGGGTAAACAGCTGGCCTTTTTCATCAATATAAATGGCCTCCCCCGGCTCAACGTCCCGCACCCGTTCATAACCCAGGGCATCCAGCGCTACCGATTCAGAGGCAACCATATACTCCGTGCGCTTGCCTGCCTTGCGCTTACCATAGACCAGTGGCCGAATACCATAAGGATCCCGGAAACCCACCAGGCCATGACCATTGATCAGGGCAATCACGGCATAGCCTCCCTCACACCGCTCATAAACCCGGGTCAATGCCTGAAATACGTCATTGGCTTCGAGCTCATGGCGATTTCCCTTGGAAATCTCATGGGCAAACACATTCAGCAGGATTTCAGAGTCAGACTGGGTATTAATATGGCGCAAATCACTGGTAAACAGGGATTCTTTAATGGACTCTGCATTGGTTAGATTGCCATTATGGGCCAGGGCTATACCGTAAGGGGAATTAACATAAAAAGGCTGGGCCTCTGCCGAACTGGATGATCCTGCCGTTGGATAACGGACATGGGCGATTCCTGTATTACCATGCAACCGGGTCATATGGCGGGTACGAAAAACATCCTTGACCAGCCCATTGTCCTTACGCAGAAAAAAACGGTTATCCTTATTGGTTACCATCCCTGCCGCGTCCTGTCCCCGATGCTGAAGCACGGTCAGTGCATCGAACAACAGCTGGTTGACATTGACTGCTGCCGAAATACCGACAATTCCACACATGAAAAAACTTCCTCAGGCTTGATCAGCAAAAATAATGCCACTCCCTTGCCTGAATCAGGCAAGGGAGTGACTGTAGTACCGAAACAACAAGGGTTCAATCCTGACAGGTGAGACCATTGAATTCCGGTTTTTAAGGCCACTTCCAAGACTGCCACTGGAAACCATCAGATCGCTACTGCCAGCCATGGGTGGCCACAGCTGTGTATTGCCTGTTTGCAGTGCTGTTCTAACGGTATATTCTCCAAGGATGTTAGGGGCTGTTACACCGAGCCAGAAAAATGCACTTCCTCCAATAAAGGCCCGACAAAATGCATGGCGGTTTCCTTGGACCAGTCTGCCAGCATCAAAAAGTGCGGCAATAGTACCGAATTTTTCCAGGCACTGTCTTGCTCCAAAGGCGCAAAAGTCATTATTCCCACCAGGACAACCACCACCAGACAACCCCGAAGCCCGCCAAATACCATCCCCAGAAGGCGGTCGGTGCCAGACAGGCCCGTTGCCTGTACCAGCTCGGAAACAATCCGATTAACCAGTGCCCCCACCAGTAATGTGGCAACAAATAGCATGGCGCAGGCAGCCATCACTTGAACGGAAGGGGTTTCAATATAGTCTTTTAGCCGGGCGGCCAAAGCTCCCCCAAAGGTCCAGGCTACGAAAAGAGCTGCCAGCCATGTTAATAAAGAAAGTACTTCCTTAAAAACCCCCCGTTTAAGGCTAAGCAGCGCTGAAATAGCTACAATTGCTGCAATAACCCAGTCAATCCAGGTAAAACTCACCATTCGATCCCTCTATCAATGACCTAACCCGGCTATTTTACCTGAACATCAAATAAAGAACCTCCCCGAGCCGGGCAAGTGGAAAATGGAAGGCAATCAATAAACATCACCTCCATTGACTATCAACCATTAACTGCTCTCTAGGAGCCTGTCGGACTTAAGTCTGTCCTACTGCGGTCGAAGCAAATTGGTCTAAAAATTCGCTTTTGCTCGGTAAATAGAACCACTATTCACCTCACAAAAGCGAATTTTTATCCTCAATTTTCTACGATCCTCGCTACGGACGCTTAAGTCCGACAGGCTCCTAGTCAGCCCAATCAAGCAGCCCTACCACATGTTCATGATCATCTACAGCAATCAGGCACTTAACATGTGAGTCACGCATTTTCACTTCAGCGTCAGACAGCTTGGTATCCTGGGAAATGCGCAAGGGGTTACGGGTCATGATGTCACTGGCCAGCACCCCTTTCAGGCTATCATGGTTCAGCAAATAGCGCCTGAGGTCACCGTCCGTAATAATACCCTGAAGCTGATTGTTGGCATCCATCACCAGGGCCGTCCCGGTACGGGTTTCAGTCATCACCAGAACCACATCTGTTATGGCTGTATCAAGGGAAACCAGAGGTAAGCTGTCTTTGTTCATAACATCCCTGACCCGGGTCAACAGGCGACGTCCAAGGCTACCTCCCGGATGAAACCGGGCAAAGTCCTGAGGCTGGAAATCCCGGGCTTTAATCAGGGACACCGCAAGTGCATCACCAATAGCCAGAGCCACCGTTGTTGATGTGGTTGGTGCCAGGTTATTCGGACAGACTTCCTGGGTGACGCTGGCATCCAGCACAACGTCTGCATTCTGCGCCAGGGTGGAATCCAGCCCACCGGTAATCGCAATAATTTTAGTGCCAAAGCTTTTCAGGGAAGGAATCAGCTTTAGCACCTCATCTGTTTCACCACTATAGGAAATCAACACCACAATATCAGCGAGTTCGTCAAATCGTACCATACCCAGATCCCCGTGAAAGGCTTCACCAGGATGCATAAAAAAGCTATAAGTACCAGTAGAGGCCAGGGTTGCGGCAATTTTTTTGCCAATCAGTCCTGATTTACCCATGCCTGAGATAATGACCCGCCCCTTGCAATCCAGCATCAGGTTTACGGCCTGTACAAACGTACTATCCACTCGCTCGCTTAAAGATAAAAGTGCTCTTCCCTGCTCCTGCAGGGAGCTGGCTATAATCTGCTGAAAATCCAGCATACCATCCTGTGTCATTCTGATATCCACTGACTGGTCTGAAAATTCGCAAGATTATAACCTGATGACAGGCAATGAAGCAGTATATATCCGGTCTTCCTTAGAGCCGTATCATAATATTTGAAAATAGTAATGATACTGCCACCTGACTTCACACGTTATTTTGACTGTCCATAACCGGTAATAATTCTATCCAGATGGTTGGCAAAGGCTTGCCTATCGCTCTGACTAAGGGCTGCCGGGCCACCCGTATGCACCCCACTGGCACGGAGGGTATCCATAAAGTCCCGCATATTCAGGCGAGTCTTGATGGTATCCACAGTATAAAGCTCTCCCCTTGTGCTCAGTGCCAGCCCCCCTTTTTCCAATACCTCTGATGCCAGGGGAATATCACTGGTAATAACCAAATCGCCGGTTTCCAGACGCCTGACAATTTCATTATCTGCCACATCATAGCCAGCAGAAACCTGAAGCATCTTTATGTACCGGGATGAAGGTGTACGTATATATTGATTGGCCACCAGGATAAGCTCTATCTTCGCCCTTTCCACCGCCCTGAACAAAATATCCTTGATCACGACGGGGCATGCATCCGCATCTACCCATATTTTCATTTCATATCCTTGCCCAACTGTACCCGGTTGGAGATTAACACTTAGCGGCACGAGCACATCATTTTAATGCGTTTGACGCATCAGTCTGAGCTAACATCCTCTCGTTCCCAGCGTCCTGAGGATGTCGCGAAAGCCAGAAATAGACTCAATAGCGTCATCCTGTACAGGGATTGTACAGGATCCATCTTCCATGGAAGGCAGTCTAACCGCACGTATCATGCAAGCTGAGAGATTCACCTCCCTGTGATATGGATCCCGTACAATCCTTGTACGGGATGACGACGGAGAAAATTCAGACTTTCGCGACAACCTCTGGAGCCTGGAAACGAGTCTAATGGCTCTGTAATTTCAATGTTAAGGTAAGCATGACTAACAAAATCGTTATTTTTTAATCTTTTATGAACTTTCAAGTTAGAACTCAATCTACATGGAATAACAAATAACTACATCACTGAGGTGTGACAAGCACATGTATACTCTTTCAATACCTGCAAGCTTTCCAAAAACTTTAGGGTCAACTGAACTTGATGAGTGCACAATAGCAGTGCCTCATAAACAAAATACTGATTGCAGGCAAGCGCCCTGTCAGATGTCAAACAGATGGAGTGACACATACAACATCAAAGTGGATCATGGTGATCTCGTCCAGCTAGACCTTTCCTCCCAACAATTCTGTAACAGATGGAAAGGAAATATTAAAATCCAAAAACTGGAGGATGAAGGACAGCATTTTTTACTTGTTAACAACCCTGACAACAGAGAAACAGCCGAAGCAATATCTCACTGTAAGAAGACATTAGATAAAAAAAATATTACAGTTATATCTCAGCAATTCCCGCAGACTTGATTAAAGCCCTTAATAACAAGGGCTGTAGCTTGGTAGCCTCTTGCTAAAATCGCAGACTATCCGGTAGAATTTCACCACAATAATAATAACGATGCTCATGTTGTGCCGCTAACGAAACCAAGAACCATTGCTGAAAAACTGCTCAAAATAGTCTCTGATGAAGCGGGTCAAATTCCAGACTTTCGCAAGAAAAGCCAACATGACAAAATTGTCCTTCATGATGCGGTCATGAGTGGCCTGGCAGTCATGCACCTGAAATACCCTTCATTACTGGCTTTTGATCAGGATTGTGTCAATAACCCAGATAGGCTCAAGAACTTAAAGTCGATGTACAATGTCAGCTGTGTCCCCAGTGATACCTATCTGAGGGATCTGATTGACCCTATCGAAACACGCTATTTAAGGAAGTTCTTTACCCGCCTGTTTGCCTTTGTGCAACGATCTGGGCGGCTTAAGCAGTTCACTTATTTTGAGGAAGGGTATCTTGCGCCTATCGATGGTACGGGGCACTTTTGCTCAGGGAAGATTAGTTGTCCTGAGTGTTGTGTAAAAAAGCCAGGCAGCAAAAATCCGCAATACTACCATCAGTTACTGGCCTGCTGTCTGGTAAAGCCGGGCAAGAAAGAAGTATTACCTTTAATGCCTGAACCCATCATCAAACAAGTTGATGCGTCAAAGAATGATTGTGAGAAGGTAGCGCTCAAGCGGCTATTGGCGAATTTATCCAGAGAGCATCCGCACCTGCCACTGGTTCTGACTTTTGATGACCTGTACTCAGATGGACCGACCATCAAGTTGGTAAAGTCCTTTGGCTATAGCTTCATTATGGTGGCAAAGGATTCAACCCATGAGTCGTTATACCAGGCCGTCGATGAGCTGGATTGTGCAGACAAAGTGGTGCGCTATGAATATACCGATGATAAAGGGTTTACGCACTGGTTCCGGTTTGTGAATGGTGCCCCCATTAACAAGTCACACCCGGATGTGCTGGTTAACTTTCTCGAATATATAGAAATTGATCCAGAGGGCAACAAGAAGTACGTCAACACCTGGGTCACGGACATTGAGCTTTCAGCCGAGAACGTGAATAAATTCATGCGAGGAGCACGCGCTAAATGGAAAATTGAAAACGAAACGTTCAATACACTGAAAACACAGGGCTACCATCTCGAACACAATTACGGGCACGGAAAGCAGCATCTGGCCAGCAATCTGGCATGCCTGACTTTTACGGCCTTCCTCATCAACCAGATAGAACAACTGTCTTGCAAGCTCTTCCAGGAAGCGCTCAAGATAAAAAAGTCTAAAAAGGCATTCTGGCATGCCATACGAGGGCTGTTTGACTGGTTCTGCATTGATAACTGGACAGACGTATTTACAGCTATCATTGAAGGGCGAAGTGTGAGCTTGAAGTTGCTGACTGTCGATACGACATAGAGCGTTGATGTTAGCCCTGTGACCTGTGTTACCTGTCATTAAAACCGACTGCCGATATAGCAGCAGTCTGGCTCTGTTCATCCGCGATAAAATCATTTTTAATTAACTGAAAATGTGCCAGCCGGAATCTGGTTTGCGGGAATTGCTGGTTATATCTCCAGATCAGCAATGCCGTGCCGGAGGTGACCGAAAAAAATCTTTTTACAATTTAAAATCAAAACCAAAGCATCCTGAATTTGAAAGACCCGACTGGAATCCTGATAAACTTGCAGAACAGGGTTTTTTCCTGAGAGGTAATTCCGAAGTAGTATGTACTGGTTGTAATTACAAAAACAAACTCGATAGTTACACATCTTTTAAAACAAGCCATTCACCTCCCTCTTCAGACCAGTTCTCCTGGATGGGAAAATTTAAAGATTATATGGGAACATGGGCCACAGGGTTAAAACCAACGGCAGTTTGCAGTGCTAAATATTCGTCTACTCCTGAAACACCTGAAAAAGATCACTCTATATATACAACTCATCGGAAAAAAAAGGGTAGCAATTTTAAATGTCACTATAAAGATGACCAGAGAGAAACGCTATTCGATCTTAGGACTCACTATGGCAAGGGTCATTATGGCCTTCCTCAATACCGTATAATTACCAAACCTAATGAACCAGTACAATCAAACTCAACTAATAATCTAGCTTTAATGACAATAGTGGAAGACGAAAACTATCAACCTCAATTTATTGATGAAGGACACCTTTTTTATTGGGGTTCGAAATTATCTGAACCATTTAAATCATTTACCGAGGAACTAGAAAGAGCCAGTAGAGGTAAAGAATTAGCTCTTATTAAACAGCTAAACAGTCATTTTCGTCAGATTATTAATATCATCAAACCATGCCCTGCCACAGGATATTCATCTGATGAGCTAGAAATGTTGAAAGAGCTATTAAAAACCATTAGAAATGAACTTAATCAAAATCACGTTAGAGATATTATTACACTGTCCTGAATCCGTGAGTTCACTGTAGCCCAACTCCTCTGGATCAACCACAAAACGTAAGTTCCAAGTTAAAATGCACCCACTCTAATTTTCACCACCTGGGTGCATTTTTGTGAAACTGAAAATTGAACAATCACAGACGGAATTTTATACACCGGTCGCAGGGCTTTATTTCGTTGGTCATGCACTCAACAAAAAGACAGCGTTAAGCAAATCCCTGCGCAAAATAAAAAAAAGGCACCGTATCACTCATATCGACCTGATCAGAGCTTACTGCGGCCAACTGGCTCAGGGTAAAAGTGATTTTGATAATGTTGATAATAACCGGGATAACGACTGGTTCCGGTTGGCAATGGGCATTAAACAAATGCCTTCAGCCAGCCGCTTAAGACAGCGTTTCAATGAAGATGCCGCCCAACTGATTCCTTTCATCGAGGACAGCCTTACCGATGTCCTGGTTAATCTTCAGGTGCCCGTCACACCCCTTCCGAAAAAACTCGATAAGAAGCAGCACATACCACTGGATATCGACGTATTCCCTATGGATAACAGCAATACCAAAAAGGAGGGGGTCGAGTACACGTATAAAAAATTCTTTGGTTATGCCCCTATTGCCGCTTACTTTGGCTGCGAAGGCTGGTGCCTGGGATGTGAATTACGCCCAGGCTCTCAGCACTCCCAGAATGATTTTATTGGCTTTTTACAAGCAGTGCTGCACCGCAGCCGACGTTTGACCCGAGCGCCTATTCTGGTTCGCCTTGATAGTGGCCACGATGCTGAGGAATCGCGCCGGGAAATCGCCGGGTTCAAAGGTGTGAATCACATTATCAAGCTCAACCCAAGAAAGTATCACACCAAGGAACACTGGCTCCCCATTTTTGAAGAAAAGCAAGTCAAATGGGAGGAGTCGCGTCCAGGAAAGAGTTATGCGACACTCTCAACCGTCTATGAAACCAACTATGGTAACCAGCGTCTGATTATTCGCATTATCAAGCGTACCACTGATACTGTAGGGCAGAGATTTCTGACACCCGATTATGAGCTGGAAGGATGGTGGACAACACTCAGCGAAGCTGACTACAGCGATGATCAGATCATTAATCTTTATGAGGATCATGCGACCAGCGAGCAGTTTCACAGTGAGTTGAAGACTGATATGGATTTAGAGCGCCTGCCTTCAGGCAAGTTTGACACCAACGACCTGGTGATGTGTTTGGGTGCACTGGTCTATAACATTCTGCGCTACATGGGGCAGAGTTGCTTGCTCGGGCCAGATGCGCCGGTACGTCATAAAGCCAAACGACGCCGGTTAAAAACCGTGATACAGGAACTCATCTACCTGGCTGCCCGTCTTCTGAAAAAAGGACATCAATACCGGCTACGCTTTGGTCGTTACTGTCCTGGTTTCAGGTCTTTCCATCAATTAATAAGCCAGCATGCACTTTGTTGATTGAATAGCGAGATAGAAAAAAATGCCATAAATGAGAAAGTACTGTATTGATAACGGTAGGGCTTCTTTCAACCTGTCTTCAAGTTTGATGATATTTTGATCAGCATTTATGCTTAAAAACGACATAAAAACACTTCAATCAATAACCCGAGTTATTTTCAAAGGAAAAAATTAATCAGCACATTTTCAAAACTGCCGGGCAAATCAAGAAATCACGGATTCAGGACTGTGTATGCCCAATGTAGCCTCTAACAACTGTGAGCCACTAACTGAAAACCAGAGGGTATTAATGGAAAAAGGTAGTGATTATTTAGCTGCCGCCAGAGAAACCATTACTGATCCATTAAGTGAAATTTTCAAAGACGACGAACATGTAACTGAAATGATTTGGTCAATAATAGGCCAGCCAGATGGTAGTCATACCATAAGCCGTCCTCCCCGGACAGGCTTAAAAAGAACATACTCCGATTCAGATATTAGTCATCCAAGCACATCAAAGTATATGAAGAAAGCTTAGTGCAGCCAAATGCCAACCTTCATACCGTTCACTCTAAGCCTGTCGAAGTACATTGACTCATTCCTTCGACAAGCTCAGGGTAAACGGAGGCTGTATGGATATTAACGCTTGGCGACATCAGGATGAGTATATTTCCAGCTGCCGGGCTTCCCTGCCTTTATCCAGGTCATCAATAGCATGCACTGCCGCTATTTTTTTGATATACCACTGGGGAAATTCCGCTTCCCAGGCTCCAACCAATACATGAAACTTATACCATTTATAAGGAACCAGAGTGGAGTCTATTTTTATGGCATAATAGGTAAAGGCCTGCTCAATATGTCCGTCTTCGTCCATAACAGACACTAACTTTTCACCATACCCATAACCCAGACTTTCAGCCTGATCCAAGGCGCCTTTCAATGCAGGATCAAATTCGTACAGAATGCCTATCACACAATCAGATGATATCCCTGTGTAATAAGCGTCACATTTTCCTGTCCCATCCGTCCCTATTTTATGGAATTGAAGATCGTGTTTTTCTAAAAAGAAAGTACCCAGTCTCTTTGCACAGGGAACCCGTTTCAGCAAACGTGCAAACGACAGGTTTGAACCATATGCAAAGTATTTCATATCACCCTCATCCATAATGTGAATACCAGGGGCTGTCTCTTCAGTCAAAGACCTCCCAACTGACTATAAAGGACATAAAAAATATTGAATATTGATAATAAAAATAACGTGCCAAAGGTTATTTTCATTCCAAGCACCCTTTTTTTAAAGCTTCCTGATAGTAATCCCCTTGCATGGAGCACTCTTCCCGCAAGCAACGCAATACCCAGCAGGTTAACCACTATAAAAGCTCCCTGATTCAGCTCCAAAGCAAACAGCAATAACAATGAAATGGGGATATACTCCACAGCATTTGCCTGTGCAGCCCGAGCTACTTTCAGCTCCCTAACATCACCATCACCAAGACTCACCTGATGTTTTCTGCGTAACTTGATCACATTGAATGATAACCAGCCAATCAATAGCGCAGCCAATGACGCGTAAATAGCCGAAATCATGAACATATCCTTTTTGTAATTATTTTGTCTGGCTACTAGGGGTTGTTGAAATGATAATCAAATCCCGTATAAATGACTCTACCTCTTTTCCCCATATATCATTGTGTCCATCCATAAACTGTTTATCTACTTTAATATTCAGATAAGGGTTTCTTGGACTGGTTCGTCCCAGGGATTTCAACCTGCTACCATCAAAATCCAAACTGGCTGCATAGTTCTGTGTTGCCCATAGGGTCTGGACATTCTTTAACCGGAATGATTTTTCCAGCGTAGTTGATACGGGTGCTGGCGACAATGTATGCGTCAAATAAGAATCAAAGTGCCCAACGGCTGTTCTATCTGCTTCACCTCCACTAACCCTCATGGGGTCTATTCCTTTTGAACCGGGAGCTAAACAATAATGCCGGTCAAGTTTTCCATGAGCCTCAAAAAAGGTTGAAAAAAATCGTCCCGCTGGAAAGGCATACCGTGTAGCAAAGTCGGTTTCAGACGTCAAAATCGCAAGCTTAGGCACCTGGTTTCGAAAGTAGTCCCTGCAATATTCCTGAGAAAGATTATAAAGGGTTGAGAATCTTAAAGCCTCAAATGCCGGATTCACCAGCACCACCAGATCACCAAAACCATTGGCATTGCCCTGATAGGTTTTCCCCTGGCGGCTATCCACAAAACGATCCACCAGAATATTTTGTATCGAGCTATATATAACCGCCCCACCAAAGCTATGCCCTATCAAAACCATACGACTGCTATTGTGCGCTGAATCAGCCTCATCAATCCCTTTCTTAACATTAACAATCTCTTCCAGCTTAACCAGAGTTTCGGTCACTCCCTGCTGGCCTACTTTATGGGCTGTACTCTTACGATCCCAGAAAGTGATGGTATTTAAATAGGGAATGGCGAGTGAATCTCCACGCCAGCCAATATAAACACCCAGAATCTTGCGAGGTTCACGCCCCTGTTGGGCACTGGTATATCCCTCCACTTCAGATATATGGCTCAATAAGCGGCGAAATGAAGCAATATTCCCATCGCCTGGCTGGGCACTGTGATGCCAGCCATGAACAAAGGTAACCAGTAGGACATCATTCGTACCAGCAATCTTTTGGTATTCATTAAGCATGGTATTGAGTTGTTCAGGTTTTTGAAACTGTCCCTGATCATCAAATTCAACAAAAGCCAGCCGATATAGCGCTTTCTTTTTATGCGAAGCCACCTGAATGGCACTCTTGTTACAGTCCCCCTCTTTTTGATACTGACAGGTTAACAAGTCAGTTCGATAGGGTTGATAGCTTGCACATCCAGAGATGACCAGTAACAGCTGAAAGGCCAGCCCCCATTGCAAGAGATGAGTTATCATAAATTCCCCCTACTACTATTAAAATTTTTATTCGCCCATAATAGCCTTAATCCGTCTTCTTTTTCTGTAACTGCTTCACCCACCCTTCGCCTAGCTTGCCAATAGCCAATTCCACTTGATATTGTTCCGGCAGAGCAGCCAGACCCGCAGAAATTCTCCTTGGTAAATGCCATTGTTTAATAAATAGCTTTCCTATCACAAGTTCATTATTGCAATTATTACTTTTTCCAATGATACCCCTGGTCACAAATTGATTCTTTTTAGCTGCAACCCTTTTCTCCAAGCTTTCTTTATTGTCGCTTACAGCAATGACATATAAACGAGAGTCTGATTTTTTAAGGTTATTTAGCTCAGTCTTGATTCTTCCGACAGAAATCTGGTGGTTTGTTTTATCCGGGTTATCTTTGGCTTCCTTTAGTTTTTCTTCTAAATAGATTATATCGTTATGATAGGCCTCTCCCGCCAATTCCATCAGCACCCAGGCCTCTTTTTCTTTACGATGTTTTCTATAAACACCAGGATGACAGACTTGATCATCAAATCCCAATTCCTGAAGCTGTTCATCAGATACCCTTAGCCGATGATAGCCGGATTGCCCTTCCCCCGGAGTACGCCACTTCAACCGCAAAGACTGCCCACTGTTTTCCCGGGCTGAATAATGACTCTTTCTCAGTTCCCTTTCCGTTAACGTAATGGTTACCACTTCATCGCTTCGGTTATAGACAACATGTGCCAAAATAAAAGTATTAGTAATAAACAGCAATAAAAAACCAATAATCAGCAGCTGTTTTCTCATGCCCTAATCTCCTGCTGCTTTTGTTTCATTTGTTCCCGCAAACGACTAAAAATAAATAGAAACAGTAGCGCAGTCAGGCCCAGTATCAGGAAGAACAGGTATTTAGGCATTAGCTCCCACCACCAGTCACAAAATTTGGTGAAGAGATAAAATATAAAAAACAGGCTGCCCGTATTCACCACTGCCGGCCAGGCCCTGGCAATGCCCAGGGCAATAAGGCTGGCACTGACAATAAAACCGAGCACTTGATAGCAGCCTTCAATAACATCGGAATTACCATTGATATAGCTGGCCTGACCTGAATAGCCTAATCCCCAAAGGATAACCAGCAACCCACCTCCCCCTAAAACCCGATAGACGGTTGCAAAACCTTGCCATTGTTGCTGTGGAAACAGAGATGGGATCACAAATACCAGCACTGCGGGCAGTATAAAGTTCTCAAGCCTATTTCCCATGGAAAGCCAATAAAACCCGAACCAGGAGCTCACCTGGGCTGCAATAAAGCTATAAGAAAAGCCAATGGCAATGGCTAGCAAAAGGCGGCTATCAAACAGATAAGCCAATACACCGGCATACAAACACCAGGCTAACAACGCATTGGCACTGGGAGGTATATTAAAAATTTGCCCCAGCATATTCAGGTTCAAAATAAAACAGGCCATACTGATTAATGCCATAAGCTTGGCAAAATAGCCTGTCTGCTCTCTTCGTGAAATCAACCCGCTGGCAATAAACGTCACTAGGGGTGCCGTTATCAGGATGGTCACCTGAGCTGCCGTATCAAAGAATCCCCAATATTGATAAAACAGGAAAAATATACTGCTGGCTAATGCCAAAGCACCCAATAAAGAGGCCAGCTGCATTCCCAGGGTCAATTTTTTAGCAGGCTGATATAAATCAACATCATATTGCTGACTAAGCTGTATTAGCAGGTTCCGATGATAGTCATCCAGCTTTTGTTGTTGCTGTTCAGTCAACACCAAAACCTGTTCATATTCCAGCTGTGAAAGTTCTTGCTGAAATGCAGTCACCCGGTCAACCCTTTGCTGGGCTTCCAGCCTGGACGAGACTGTATCCATCACGCCTCCTATGGTTTCAACTTATCAAGGCTAAACATTTTCATCAGGACTTTTTCCAGAATAGCCACAGGCAGGCATGCCTTAAGTAATGGAAATAGTTTGCTGCCATTGGCAATTCTAATAATATTCGATGCTTTACCAGACTCAATCCGGTCAATGAGTTGTTTACAAAAAAAATCTGTTTCCGTGGGATTATCCTGGGATGCCCGGGCCCTTTTCCTGACACCTTCTTCAACTGTCTGATACCTGGAGCCTTTCGCCATAACCCGATCAACCACTTTACTGGCGTTGTCGGCAAAGTTTGAACGCACGGCCCCAGGCTGTACTGTTATTACCCGAACACCAAAGGGCTTAAGCTCCATCCGCAAAACATCTGAAAGGGTATTTAACGCCGCTTTACTGGCACAGTAACTGCCAGAAAATGGTGTGGCGAAAACACCGGATATGCTCCCGATGTTGACTATAGTACCCTGCCCCCTGTTGCACATAGCTGCTCCCACTAATCTGATCAGAGACATGGGGGCAAAAACATTAGTGGCAAATTGCTTCTCCAGCTCCCGGGCAGAAGTTTCCAGTAACGGGCCCATACTGCCATAGCCCGCATTATTTACCAATATATCGAGATGGCCATCTATATCGTATATTTGTCTAACGACCTCCTCTATCTGTTGTTCTGAAGTAACATCCAATTCAGCAATTTGAATACCCTTTGCGGCAAGGTCATTAATGCGCTCTTTATTTCTTGCCGTTGCCCATACCCTGTAACCACGGTTATGGAAGCTGTCTGCAAGAGATCGCCCTATTCCCGAAGAACACCCGGTAATTAATACGTTCTTTTTCATGTCCGAGGTAACTGCTCCTATTTAGGCCAGAATACTTATTATACCAAGGTCGTTCATACGGCCTATTCCCTGTTATTGTTCACAAGCCAAGGGAGTAATAAGGAATGGATGCCTCCATATGACTCCCCGTCATCTATTTCCTAGTTCCATTAGCAGCGGAAATACAGCCTGACTAAAAACCGATTATTATTTTCAGTAACAATCCCAGTTATACCAGACTCGGGAAAAGTCACATCGTGCCAAGGCCTCAGGTTCAATAAAGAAATTTGCCACTCCGGAATCACCCCACATAATATCAATATCGTCTGAATACTCTGTATCCATCTGAAACAGCAATACCCAGTCACCATTATCTTCTATACCCCTGGGGTCGTCCTGGGTAAAGTTGGCATACCCCCCTACTTTGCTACCACCGGCATCCAGATGCTCCCACAGGTAGTCCTCAACCTCATCTTCCAGAAAATCGCCTGCAATTTCACCAAACCGGTAATCTGTTAGAGCAGGTAGCTCATGAATCAAGGTAAACTCAAGCGCATACTCTCCCGATAAAGGTAAATAATCCTGTGAGCCAATCTCTGGTAACCCTGTTTGAAGGCAACTCACATCGTTAGAAATTTCTGGATGATATACCACCCGATAACCATCAGGCTTGTTTATTAATTCCTCTACAGGCTTATCAAAGTCCAATCCATAATGATCATTATTAGCAATAAAAAACTGCAAAATTCCCTTGTTTGGGTATCCCTTCAAAGCGGGCATTTCTTCAAAGTTCAACTGAGCCAGCAACAATAGCGGCTTACCATTCAATTGTTGAGGATATGGCTGACTGACTGGCCAATAAGGCTGCCCACCAAATTTGCTACTCCAGATAAACTCCAGTGTTTTTCGCTTGGGTGTTAATTTAATAGTTTCAAGTTGGTAGGGTGTTATTTTCTCAAGAATACTATCAATGGTTTGTTGAGCGCTCACTGCATCTGTCCTTTAGCTGTTACTTCTTGCCTGGCTGTCATTTTTACCACATGAAGTCACAATGAGCCTATCAATAACCGCCCCAAAAGCTATTCCAGCGCTGTAACACAGCAAGTCACTTACTTGAAAACCAAATCCCAGAACCAGCCCACCTAACCGAATGGCTCGGATACTATCAATCCACAGTGCATGGTAAAGCTGAGAGCACTCAATAGTAAACGCAAATAAAATAGCGAACACTGAGATACGCCCTGTACTATAACCAGGCTTGAGACAACAGAACATCCAGAAAACCATAAGCGCCCACAGTGCATCGCCAGAGTACAGTGTGAAAAACTCAGGCAAATCAACCCATGATGAACGCGACAGAAGGCCACAGGCAATGGTTACAAAAAACAGGGCAATATAAACTGTCCTATTACGAATAGTACTAACCCGCACGGCTACCATTGGGTACTTCTTTTTCCGGTACAGCCAGACAAGGGATCAGTTTATCCGCATAACCAATATCAAACAGCATACCCTGGGATAACTCCCCCGCCATTTTTCGCTCTGGCAAGTTCACAACAAACAGGGCTTGCTGACCCTCTAACTCTGCTGGATTCTCTCGTTCCTGCTTTATTCCTGACAAAATAGAGCGAACATGATCCCCAAAATCAACTGTCAACTTCATCAGCTTTCTGGATTCTTTCACCTCGGAGACTGATGTAATAGTACCTACCCTGATATCCAGTTTTTCCAGATCTTCAATGGAAATAAGCTCTTTGATGGCGGCCTGTTGCATATTATTTCTCCAAACAGCAAATAGTGGATTATCACTGAACTGATCTGGGAGGGTAATATTTTCTGTTAAACCAGAACAGTCAAGACAAAAATAAGCTTAAGAAAGCCATGAAGCAAAATCTTACTATTGACCCGTCTACCAGTATAGGGTCAATAATTCTGGTTCGGTTCAATAAAGGAGCTCAAATGCTCACTGTGACTCAATTGGCAAAAAAATATAACCTATCACGAACAGCGATTCTCTACTATGAACGTGCTGGCTTGCTTTACCCTTGCTCCCGTTCAGAGAATGGCTATAGGTGGTATGGCGATAAAGAGATGCAAAGGCTGGAAGCGATACTGGCTTATCGCTCTTTTGGCCTGCCAATCACAAACATAGCAGCCCTTCTTGACCGAAAAGATAATTTAACACAAGAGCAAATTTTGCGGGATCAATTCAGCTCTCTTGAAAAAGAGATACGGAAATTACGTCAACAGCAAAAAGCCATTGTGATGTTACTGGAACAACCTGTCTTACTGGAGCAAACTATGGTTAATAAAGACCGCTGGGTAGAAATAATGAAAGCTGCCGGCCTGAGCGAACAGGACATGAAAAACTGGCATAAGCAATTTGAAGCTATGGAGCCTGATGCCCACCAGGAATTTTTAGAATCACTCAGCATTGATAAAGAAGAAATCAAAAAAATTCGGAACTGGTCCCAAAACTGAGCTTGGGATTATTCAAGCCTGAATCCGTGAGTTCACTGTAGCCCAACTCCTCTGGATCAACCACAAAACGTAAGTTCCAAGTTAAAATGCACCCACTCTAATTTTCACCACCTGGGTGCATTTTTGTGAAACTGAAAATTGAACAATCACAGACGGAATTTTATACACCGGTCGCAGGGCTTTATTTCGTTGGTCATGCACTCAACAAAAAGACAGCGTTAAGCAAATCCCTGCGCAAAATAAAAAAAAGGCACCGTATCACTCATATCGACCTGATCAGAGCTTACTGCGGCCAACTGGCTCAGGGTAAAAGTGATTTTGATAATGTTGATAATAACCGGGATAACGACTGGTTCCGGTTGGCAATGGGCATTAAACAAATGCCTTCAGCCAGCCGCTTAAGACAGCGTTTCAATGAAGATGCCGCCCAACTGATTCCTTTCATCGAGGACAGCCTTACCGATGTCCTGGTTAATCTTCAGGTGCCCGTCACACCCCTTCCGAAAAAACTCGATAAGAAGCAGCACATACCACTGGATATCGACGTATTCCCTATGGATAACAGCAATACCAAAAAGGAGGGGGTCGAGTACACGTATAAAAAATTCTTTGGTTATGCCCCTATTGCCGCTTACTTTGGCTGCGAAGGCTGGTGCCTGGGATGTGAATTACGCCCAGGCTCTCAGCACTCCCAGAATGATTTTATTGGCTTTTTACAAGCAGTGCTGCACCGCAGCCGACGTTTGACCCGAGCGCCTATTCTGGTTCGCCTTGATAGTGGCCACGATGCTGAGGAATCGCGCCGGGAAATCGCCGGGTTCAAAGGTGTGAATCACATTATCAAGCTCAACCCAAGAAAGTATCACACCAAGGAACACTGGCTCCCCATTTTTGAAGAAAAGCAAGTCAAATGGGAGGAGTCGCGTCCAGGAAAGAGTTATGCGACACTCTCAACCGTCTATGAAACCAACTATGGTAACCAGCGTCTGATTATTCGCATTATCAAGCGTACCACTGATACTGTAGGGCAGAGATTTCTGACACCCGATTATGAGCTGGAAGGATGGTGGACAACACTCAGCGAAGCTGACTACAGCGATGATCAGATCATTAATCTTTATGAGGATCATGCGACCAGCGAGCAGTTTCACAGTGAGTTGAAGACTGATATGGATTTAGAGCGCCTGCCTTCAGGCAAGTTTGACACCAACGACCTGGTGATGTGTTTGGGTGCACTGGTCTATAACATTCTGCGCTACATGGGGCAGAGTTGCTTGCTCGGGCCAGATGCGCCGGTACGTCATAAAGCCAAACGACGCCGGTTAAAAACCGTGATACAGGAACTCATCTACCTGGCTGCCCGTCTTCTGAAAAAAGGACATCAATACCGGCTACGCTTTGGTCGTTACTGTCCTGGTTTCAGGTCTTTCCATCAATTAATAAGCCAGCATGCACTTTGTTGATTGAATAGCGAGATAGAAAAAAATGCCATAAATGAGAAAGTACTGTATTGATAACGGTAGGGCTTCTTTCAACCTGTCTTCAAGTTTGATGATATTTTGATCAGCATTTATGCTTAAAAACGACATAAAAACACTTCAATCAATAACCCGAGTTATTTTCAAAGGAAAAAATTAATCAGCACATTTTCAAAACTGCCGGGCAAATCAAGAAATCACGGATTCAGGTCAAGCTTTAACAGCCCCAGACAATCCTCGGACTATAGCACGGTATTCCTCGAATGCCTGCTCACCCAGATAGGCTTTACCCATACGCTCATCAATTGATTTAACACCTTCAGTCTTATAGCCTTCAGCACCTGTATTCAATTTTTGAATTTCAAGATTTTGCCCGTGCAAAAGAATTTCCCTGAAAAGCTGTGCATCTACAGGCGCTAGCGTCATGCCTGGCTCTGGCACCTCACCATACTGCTCTATCATTGTTGCCAGCAGTTTAATTTCTGCATCCAGCATTCCGGTACGGTCTTTACCACTCTTACAATTAGACAAGGGCACTCCTTCAGCCAAACTCATTAACAGAGCAATGCGAACTGGCATTTTATAAGCATCACGATCCTCATGGTGATGAGCTTTACTATTGAATAAACTTCGGATTTGTATAACAAGCTGATGGACCACCTTTCGCTTTTGATTAATATCTTCCAGTTCATCGCGTATCGTTTTTTTCTGTTTACCGGATAAATAAGGGTTTGAAAGTTCAACGCTCAGTGTCGTGATTCGCTGTTTCTGTCTTGCCAGAAAGTCTCCTACTATGCCGCTAACTTTCCCGGTGCCTGCTCCTCCGATCAGCGCATCCAGCCCCTCCCTGTTCAATGTATCAGATTTGTCCCAGCCACCAACTACCCCGGAAAATTTACCCTGAGCACCCTCATTAACACCAAAGTTAAATAACGCAAGACGAAAGGTCGCTCGAATAGTGATTGGTTTTCCATTTGAGTCAACCACGGTTAGTTTAAGTGGCTGCTGACTGCTAAGCTCACGAAAAGCCTCAACCTGTTCCTGCAACATTCTTGCTTCACTGCTTGCACCCCGACGAATAAAATCAGGCGTTACCAGAGAAACAGATGACATATCTACATGTATTGATTTTTCCGGATTTAAGATTCCCTGCTTCAACAGTTCAGGCTTTAACGTTAATGCTGCCACCAGTGACTCCCTGGCACGATTTAAATTTGCTGTTTTCCGTTGCACAGGATCTTTAATGCCCACAGCCGAATGTATACCATGGCGCACCCCACAATAATTAAACTTATTTTTAGGGGATTTGAATGAAGAGGTCCAGAGATTAACGGCATGGGTATCTGAGTCTGTGGTATGTGAGCAGATCCCTCCTAATTTACCATAGGATGTCTCAAAAACATCCCGGGAACCTGTTGCCCCCTCATGCGCCAATATCTGCATCTTTGACGCTGGAGTTTGGCAATGCTCGAGAGTACCTGCATTGGTTTTATGGATGCTGTGCAGTATATCCCAGTTTCTTTTATTTAACTCTTTACTTATATGCCGCCTGTAGTTCGTTTCTATAAATAATTGAGAAATACCGGATTTTTCCAATCTGCTTTTAAGCAAGCGACTAAGATTTTCTGCTTGCTTTATTTCTTCCCTAGTCGCAACACCCTCTCCTTTAAGATGCAGATTATCATATTCTTGCTGTTTTTCTTGCTGCAAATCACGCTCAAGTTCTAAAAGCTCAGGTCCAAAGCCTGTCACAGGCAGGTTTTTCGCCTCTTGAATAACCTGTATTGCAGTATCGTAATAAATAGCCTTAAGAGAAAATAGTGCTGCTTTGGAATTTCCCGTCCCCCCTCCTGGAATGGCCCTATGCCTTAATAATTGTTGTGATTCCGGAAGATGCTGGATATCCTGTGAGGTAATAATGCGATTCCCTAATGGCTTTTTTACCATCCCCCTGGGGTGATACTGCAACCGATGCAGAGCCATTTTAATAGGTGAGACAACTGCTTGCTTGAGCGTTGAGACTAGACGTTGCTTCCAGCCAGTATTGATACCGTCAATATCATCCTTCTGTGCTTCCTGATCAACTTGCCGGGCAGTATTATCTTTAGGCCTTGAACTTGCCGGGCCACCTGGGTTCATCATTGAGAACAGCCCTTGTTCCAGTATTATCCCTTCAATATACAAACAACAGAAATTATTCTCAATCAGACATAGATATATCCTATTCTATTTTTCCAGGCTATAAAGCCTGGAAAAATATTTAACCAACGTCTTAAACTATAAGGAAAAAGCCACCAGAATAAGAGTTGAGGCAATAATCGTTAATAACATCAGGGGCGCAACATATTTCACCCACTTTTCAAAGGGCACCTTGGCAATGGCAAGGCCACCCACAATAACCCCGGATGTGGGCGTAACATAATTGACAACGCCGCTTGCTGCTTGATAAGCATTGATAACCACATCTCCACCCACCTGTGCGCTATCACCCAGTGGCACCAATATAGGCATGGTAATGGCCGCCAGGGAAGATGTACCTGAAATCAGGAATGACATGGCAATTTCCAAAAAGTAAGCGGCTACAGCAAAGACCCAGCCAGAAAAATGGCTCATATAAGACACCAGGTTATCCAGCATAATTTCAGTAATGCCGGTGCCTTGCATAATTACTGAAATACCTCGGGCCAGGGCAATAATAATAGTCACACTGAGAATATCACCAGCACCTTCGATGAAGTCTGCAATAAAGGCTTCTTCCTTGTACCCCAGAGTAATACCAATAATCAGGGTACTGGCAATAAACAACACTGACATTTCAGCCATATACCAGTTATGGCTGACAATACCCCAAATCATAATAATAAAGGTGGCAATAAACTCAATAATTGCCAGTTTCCGGCGTGCGGTAAAAGGCTCGGTCTTCGGCTTGGTAAAATGACTGCTTTGTGTCTCCTCATAAACCAGGGATGCGGTGGGGTCTGCCTTAACCCTGGCTGCATATCGCATGGTATACGCAATAGCAAGTACCACAGCAACAACCAGCGTCACACTATTAATCATAAAGGTACTGCTCAATGGCACACCACCAATATTGGAGGCAATAATCGTAGCAAATGGATTAATCGTTGAACCCAGCACGCCAGCGCCTGAACCCACAAGAATGACTGATACCGGAACCATCAGGTCATAACCTGCTGACAGCATTAAAGCAATCACAACCGGGTAAAAAGCCAGTGTTTCCTCACACATGCCAAAGGTAGTACCACCAAAGGCCAACAGTACCATCAGCAATGGAATAAGAACGGCTTCACGGCCTTTCATGACATTACCCAGTGCACCAAGCCCTGCATCTAAAGCCTTGGACTTATTGAGTATATTTATCAGACCACCAATAATAAATAAATAGAATGCCAGGTCTGCACCATCCTGAAACCCTTTGACTGGAGCCATTAACATATCAATGGGGGTAGCAGGTGTGGCACCGGTAATAAACCAGGATAAAATGCCAATGAAAACAATAATACCGAACAGTAGTGTATAAGAATTAGGCAACTTCATAGTAATACCTGTGTGCCAGGCATAACTGCCCACCAGCAGAAATAAAGTGCAGTGCTGCCCAACAGGATTGTATTTTGATATTTGGAAAGGATTTGCTGATTAGATCAGCAGCAATCGAATTAGACCACTGCAATCAATGCAGTGTATTGATATGCATCAAGACCAAATAATAACAACTCCATATTCCAACTGCGCTAAATTATTATCTTTATCTAAAGTCACCACCAAGATAATAAACAACTCTGGTTTTGCCTTATTTCATTTAACGGTTTAAGTGGGGAAAGGCCTTACATTTTGTATAACAAATAAGCCGTATTTACAATGCAAGGCCTGCTACTGACCATTTATTAATCATTTGATTTTACGACATGCTTTTGAGAATCAAGCACGATTACATTACAGGCACTTGGTGTTATAGAAAACACAGCAAATTCTTTATGCTCTTTATGATTATTTGAATGAATAAGACTATGATCTGATATGGAAACACCATCAGTGTTATGTGATTTTGAAACCGTTAAAACCTGTCCATTGTCTAAAACAAGATATAACTCATTTGTACTGAAGGAAATCTTCTTACCCTTTTCATCATAATAGAAAGCCGATACCTTACTCTCCCACATACTAAAAACTCCAAACTGATAAATTTAAATACCTTGTTTTTTCTCTTTTCTCAGCACTAAGGCACGGGGAATACAGAGTTCAACCCAACCGGAGAACCGCAATATAGCCTGTTGCAGTGAGTACTATGGTATATGGCAATGCCATCCAAACCATCCGACCATAGGATAGCCTTATTAGAGGGGCCAGAGTAGAAGTCAGCAAAAATAAAAAAGCGGCCTGGCCATTTGGCGTAGCTATACTGGGAAGATTAGTACCGGTATTAATGGCAATTGCCAGCTTTTCAAACTGCTCCTGGCTGATTATTCCCGCATCAAAGGCCTGCTTCACCTCATCAATATAAATAGCAGCCACAAATACATTATCGCTCATAGCCGAAAGCAACCCGTTTGCCAGGAATATCATCCCGGGTTGCTGTTCAGTGGGCAGTTCCAGCAGAATAGCAATAACCGGGCTAAACAGGTGCTGTTGATGAATAACCGCAACCACGCCAAAAAATACCACCAGCAACGCAGTAAACGGCATGGCTTCCACAAAGGCTTTACCCAATTGGTGCTCTTCAATAATTCCGGTAAACGCTGTAATTAAAATAATGACCAATAAACCAATCAGCCCGACCTCGGCCAGATGCAATGCCAGAGAAATAATTAGAATAATGGCAACCAGCCCCTGAACCACCAGACTGGCACGCTGCCGTGGTGTTCTTCGTTCAGCCTCGTAAGCAGAGAACTCCAGCAGAATTTCCCGAACCGGCTCAGGTAACCTGGCACCAAACCCAAACCATTTAACCCACTCCAGCAACAGGCAAGTGGTCAGTCCAGCTACCAGCACAGGCATAGTCACCGGTGCCATTCGGGTGGCAAAATCCATAAACTGCCAGTTAGCCCGTTGCGCAATCAATAGGTTTTGAGGCTCTCCCACCAGGGTACAGGCTCCTCCCAAAGCGGTTCCCACCAGGGCGTGCATCATCAGGCTTCGCAGAAAAGCCCGAAACCGGTTAAGGTCTTCCCGATGGTATTCAATGACATGCTCATCATTTTGATGATCATGCAGTCCATGATGCCCCAGTTTTTTACCGGAGGCGACTTTATGATAAACCGCATAAAAACCGGTTCCCACAGTGATAATAACCGCTGTCACGGTAAGCGCATCCAGAAAGGCGGACAGCAGGGCTGAGACAGCCGTAAACAGCAGGGAAAGCAGGGGTTTTGACTGAATACCCAGCAAAATCCGGGTAAAGACAAACAACAACAGATCCTTCATAAAATAGATACCCGCCACCATAAACATCAGCAGCAGGATTACTGGAAAATTAGTCACCAATTCCTGATAAATAGCGGCAGGTGAAGTGAGTCCCATCACTATGGCTTCGATGATTAACAAGCCACCGGGAACCAGGGGATAGCATTTAAGCGCCATAGCCAGCGTGAATATAAATTCGGCCACTAATACCCAGCTTGATACTACCGGGCCAAAGGCAAACAGGATCATGGGGTTGATGATGAGGAAGGTCAGTATCAGGCTTTTATACCAGGCGCTGCTGGTGCCCATAAAATTATGAAGAAAGGCCATTTTCAAAGTCATAATCTGTCATCCTGACGGATTAATAGTATTACCCTGCCCATTTATAAAAATTTCCGGCATGGGTATAAATTCGCGATCAAATAAAAATAATTCTGCTCACCTATTGAGACATTTTTAGTACTAAAATAAGAACGTCCTGACTCAAAGCATAGATATAATTATTAATAGTCGGCCAAATTGTTGCAGAATTAATCGGAAGGCATAAATTATGCCCAATATAGGTTTTAATTTAATCGAGGAATATTATCCATTGACTTACAAATCAATGAATAATATTTCCAGTTAAAACGTGCTGCGAAATCCTATTCTGCACAT
Organism: Endozoicomonas sp. Mp262; assembly: GCF_025643335.1. Lineage (NCBI taxonomy): Bacteria > Pseudomonadati > Pseudomonadota > Gammaproteobacteria > Oceanospirillales > Endozoicomonadaceae > Endozoicomonas > Endozoicomonas sp. Mp262. The sequence continues at coordinate 4,438,559 of NZ_CP092489.1, forward strand.
AATAAAGTTGGGCTGTTACTCTTTTTTTCACCGTTCTCTAATCTTTACTGAACCACCGGACCCACCAAATCATCATAAGCGCGTTCAAGATCCACCCTGGCTCCCACCAGCAGGTCTGCCACTTCCCTGACCACACCTTCTCCGCCTTTGGCTCCAGTCACACAGTGAGCATATTTCAGCACCAGCGGGTAAGCATCGGCCGGAGCAATGGCCAGTCCCACATTTTTCATCACGGGCAGATCCAGCACATCATCCCCCACATAGGCAACCTGGTTATCGGTAATAGACAGACTGGCTTTTAGCTCAGCAAAAGCTGCCAGTTTGTCATGGCAGCCTGGAAAAAAATGCTTCACCTTCAGGTCTGACATTCTTTTCGCCAGTGGCGCCGACTTTTTAGCGGTAATAACCGCCACCGCAACCCCATTCTTCTGGAGCAACCTGAAGCCTACCCCATCCTTGGCATTAAATGGTTTTATCAACTCTCCCTCCGATCCATAATAGAGAGTGCCGTCGGTTAATACCCCATCAATATCAAAAATAACCAGTTTGATGGCTGCCGGGTCTGTAGAAGTGATTGTCATTCAGCAACTCGATTAGTGATAACTATGGGTGGAGAATCCTGCCAAAATAACTGAAAAAATTATAGCCCTTATTGACCCGGATTTTGAATATCAAGAATGTAGCCACTGATAGGCCGGGGATGAGATACACTCCACTCCACTGAATCAGCCCCCCAGCGATTCAGGCATTTTTCCGTGAGATCATGGAAACTGGTGCGTCCGGGGTCGGCCAATACCACACGTTCCACTCCGGCACGAAAGGCCCTGCCAATAAGGTTATACCAGATATCAACCAGTTCATCCCAGAAGCAGACATCGCCGCCAAATACCAGGCAATGATCGGAAAAATCCTTAATCCGCAATTTTTCAAACCGACGTTGAAGGGTTGCCACCTGGACATTATTCACATCAGCATGCAAATCCAGATAGGGAAAAACACTTTTATCAGCGTCAATGGCCGTTACCCTGGCACCACAGTTATGGGCAGCGTAGATCCCTGTCAGTCCCCAGCCACAGCCAGCATCCAGCACATGATCTCCGGGTTGAATCAGCTGATACTGCTGAAAATAGTCCATCAGCAGTAAACTGGAACCCCATATTTTATGACCATGAATAACAGGTTCATCTGTTTTGCGCTTGATGATACGCACCCGTGAATGGGAGGATTTAAGAATAGTGATACCGTAAGCTTCAAACGCTTTAACATCATTTTTATCTGCCATGACTTACTGATCTTTTTATTGTTTTATGGATTTCCCTCTCTAATACATCATTTCAATGCAATTGACAGGTAAAGCTTTAGACTCGTTCCCAGGCTCGAAAAAGCCTTTTTCGACAACCTCAGGACGCCGGGAACGAGAGGTATCAAATTCATTAAAAGGATGTACTACCGAGGACGCTTCTAATTTAGACAACCAATCACAGCAATTTATTCATAAGTCGCAAAGGAATGCAGGCATAAATAGAGAGAAAAGCCCATTAAGGATGGTAGCGTACCACAATACCGCTAAGCCCCAGCTCTTTCTGCAACCTTCCCTTAAGCTCGACAAGCTCCCTGGTACGAACCTCGGGACCCACATAGACCCGATACAACCAGCGCGCCTTGTTCTGCTGTACCTTGCGGATATAGGCTGCATGACCTTTATCCCGCAAGGTGGTTACCAGTTTACCGGCATTGCTTTCATCAGAAAACGAGGCCAGTTGCAGCGACCAGGCCTTAAGGTGTCCCTGGGCATCAATACCCGATTGTCCACGCTCATCTTCTTCAGGCCGAGTCGCTTTTTCTACAACATCAACAGGTTCAGGTGGCGTTTCCAGGACATTAATAAAGGCAGGAATCTCTGGCGAAGGTTTTGCCGGAGGTAAGTTTCCCTTTACCAGGGGGTGATCCTTTCCTCCCTGAAAAAGAGCGGGTGCCAATAACACCAGTAACCCAATCAAGAGTACCGCACCTAACACCCGCTGTTTTAGTCCTTGACCCACTCAATGTTCCTTTATGTGTGACGTTACATCCCGTGCTGTTCAAAAGCTGCCAGCACATCGGCAACGGTCATAAAAGACCCTGATACCAGCACCCTGTCTCCCACTACAGCATTATCCACGGCACTGATAAAAGCGTCTTTTACTGATCCCGCTGTCTGTATTTCTGCAGACGTTCTTTCCAGTGCTTTCGTCAATACTGCCACAGAAAGCGACCGGGGAGAATCAAAGGCTGTGGCTGTCCAACCGTCCACCCAGGGTGCCAGCAGGTCAATCACACTCACATGGTCTTTATCACTGCACATAGCCAGCACAGCATGGGTTTTACCGGAAACCGGCTCCCGTTCCAGCCGTTTTGCCAGCTTTTCTACCGCTTGCGGGTTATGGGATACATCCAGCATCACATCAATCAACTGGCCTGAGGCATTCCGCCATTGCAGTTTTTGGGCCCGTCCCGGCAGGCTGGCCTGAACCAGCCCTTGCTCAACACTCTGACGGTCAGGGACATCCGGTAAAAACTGCAATACCTGCAGGGCTGTAGCGGCATTCTCCAGCTCCAGTTGAGGCAGAGGTAGACCGTTCAATTCCAGGGATTCCCCCTGGGCGGTCTGACCACTCCAGAACCAGTCATCATCATGCCTCACCGCCTGGAATTCACGCCCACGGCGAAAAAGTGGTGCTTCAAGCTCAATGCCTTTCCTGGCTATAGACTGAGGCATGGACAGGGCACCGTAAACCACCGGCTTCTCCTGACGGATAATACCGGCTTTCTCCGCCCCGATGGCCTCCAGGCTATAACCCAGCCAGTCCTGATGATCCAGACCAATGGTGGTGATCACGGATACATCATGATCAACAACATTAGTGGCATCAAGACGCCCACCCAGACCCACCTCAAGCACTACATAGTCCAGCGGTTGCTCCTTAAAGCAGATCAGGGCTGCCAGCGTACAAAACTCAAAGTAGGTCAGCCCGGTAGAACCCCGTCCCTGATCAATCTGTTCAAAGGCCGAACACAATGGCTGGTCAGCCACCATCTCGCCATTAATACGAATCCGTTCGTTAAAACGCAGAAAATGCGGGGAAGTAAACACCCCCACCCGGTGACCCGCTGATAGCAGCATGGCTTCCAGCAAGGCCACCGTAGAGCCTTTGCCGTTGGTTCCAGCCACCGTCACAATAAAGGGTGCGGGCTTGAGTACCTCAAGGGATTCCGCCACCTTATGAATGCGCTCAAGGCCCAGGTCAATATCAGTCTCTGGACGGGTATTTTCCAACCATTCCAACCATTGTGAGAGTTTTTTCACCGGTTGATTCATGATATGGATGCTTCCTCTTCAGGTAATGACTCAACCTGAGGCTCATGGGCTTCTTCAGCAAACCCGTGGTCAGCCTCTGACAAACCCTGCATTTTCCGGTATAACCGTGAAATAGTTGCTCTCATTTCCTTCCGGTGAACAATCATATCCAGGGCACCATGTTCCATTAGGAACTCACTACGCTGGAATCCCTCTGGCAGTTTTTCCCGCACCGTCTGTTCGATAACCCGGGGGCCAGCAAAACCGATCCGTACACCAGGCTCAGCAATATTGATATCTCCCAGCATCGCCAGACTGGCAGTCACACCACCATAAACAGGATCGGTCATAACAGAAAAGTAAGGGACACCTGCCAGCTTCATCCTTTCCAGGGCGGCACTGGTTTTGGCCATCTGCATCAGGGAAAACAGTGCTTCCTGCATACGGGCGCCGCCACTGGCAGAAAAACAAACCAGGGGAATCCGTTTTTCAATGCACCGCTCTGCGGCCAGGGCAAACTTTTCCCCAACCACAGAACCCATGGAGGCCGCCATAAACGCGAACTCAAAGGCGCAGGCGATCACAGGATTACCATCTACCCGCCCCTGTATCACCACCAGGGCATCCTTTTCTCCCGTCTCTTTCTGAGCGGCAGACAGGCGATCCTTATACTTTTTAATATCCTTGAAGCGCAGCTTGTCCACGGGTTCCATATCTGCGTTCAGTTCTTCCTGTTCATCCTTGTCCAGGAAATAGTCGAGCCGGGTTCGGGCAGTAATCCGCATATGATGGTCGCACTTGGGGCAAACATCTAAATTACGTTCCAGTTCGGGACGGTAGAGAACGGCCTCACACTTGACACATTTGCGCCACAGTCCTTCAGGCACGCTACTGCTGCGCTCCTTGCTGGAAGCGCGGGACAGTGAAGGTATGAGTTTATCGACTAACCAGTTGCTCATCAGTAATTCCTGTTGCAGAGGGCAATGGTACTCCCCATTGGCCGTTGCACAGCACAGGAGGCGGCCTGTTCCCAGGCAACCCCCAGTTATCCGTTATTGATCCATGGCAGCCCGCATTTCTGCCAGACGGCCACCTGTTGCTTGTACTGCCGCATTACCGGTGCTGGGGTAATTGGCCAGTTCCGATACCAGCACTGACCCTACCACCACGCCATCAGCCACCTTGCTGATAGCTGCGGCAGATTTGCCATCGCGAATACCGAAACCTACCCCCACCGGCAGTGCCGTAAACTGTTTAATATGGGCAACCCGCTGCTCCACCGCAGCAACATCCAGTGTGGCAGAACCTGTAACCCCTTTGAGAGAGACATAGTAGAGATAGCCACTGGCCACATTGCAGATTTTCTCAATGCGCCGGTCCGGTGTTGTGGGGGCAATCAAATTGATAATATCAATGCGGTATTTACCCAGGACATCAACCAGGTCACCCGCCGCTTCCGGTGGTAAGTCAACCACCAGCACGCCGTCCACACCCGCAGCCCTGGCATTATCGGCAAATTGTTCATAGCCCATGATTTCTATGGGATTGAGGTATCCCATCAGTACCACAGGCGTAGCATTATCCTTTTCTCTGAACCGGGCTACCATTGAAAAAACGTCATTCAATGTAACACCTTGTGACAATGCCCGCTCATGGGCCTTGGCAATCACAGGGCCATCCGCCACAGGGTCAGAAAAGGGAAAACCCAATTCAATAATATCACCGCCACTGGCTACCAGCTGATGCATGGTGGCCACGGTGATTTCCGGGTCGGGATCCCCAGCGGTAATATACGGGATCAGGGCTTTTCGCTGTTCCATTGCCAGTCGTTGAAAACATTGTTTAATTCGCACGGCCTGTTCCCCTTTTACAGCGTGATACCATCAATTTCTGCCACGGTATGGATATCTTTATCTCCACGGCCGGAAAGATTCACAATAATGATTTGATCCTTACGCATCCGGGGTGCCAGCTTCTTCACATAAGCCAGGGCATGGGATGACTCCAGCGCAGGCATAATACCTTCCATCAGGGTCAGGTCCCTGAATGCGGACAGGGCCTCATCATCCGTAGCATAGACGTACTCTGCCCGACCAATATCCTTCAGGTAGCTATGTTCTGGCCCCACGCCCGGATAATCCAGTCCGGCAGATACCGAATGGCTTTCGATGATCTGACCGTTGTCGTCTGTCATCAGATAGGTTCGGCTACCCTGCAAAACACCAGGCTTGCCAGAGGCCATTCGAGCAGCATGTTTACCGCTGTCAACCCCCAGCCCCCCCGCTTCAACGCCGTAAATCTTGACCTGTTTATCTTTCAGAAATTCATGGAACAGGCCCATGGCGTTGGAACCACCGCCTACACAGGCAACCAGGGCATCGGGCAGGCGCCCGGTTTGCTCCTGACACTGAGCACGAGCCTCACGACCAATAATGCTCTGGAAATTGCGCACCATTTCCGGATAAGGATGAGGGCCACAGACCGTACCGAGAATATAAAAGGTTTCTTCCGGGTTGGTCACCCAATCCCTCAACGCTTCATTAATGGCATCTTTAAGGGTTTGTGAGCCGCTTTCCACGGGGATCACTTCGGCTCCCAACAGTTTCATCCGGTAAACATTCAACGCCTGACGCTTAACGTCCTTGGCTCCCATATACACATGACATTCCAGACCCAGCCGGGCAGCAACCGTTGCGGATGCAACGCCGTGCTGGCCTGCACCGGTCTCGGCAATAATGCGGGTCTTACCCATATGCTTGGCCAGAAGGGCCTGCCCAAGGGCATGGTTTATTTTATGGGCACCGGTGTGGTTTAAATCTTCACGCTTCAGATAGATCTGTGCACCACCCAACTCCCTGGACCATCGCTCAGCATGATAGAGCGGCGATGGACGGCCCACGTAATGCGCCAGATCCCGATCAAAGTCTGCCTGAAAAGCGGGGTCCCGCCAGAGTTCCCTGTAGGTCTTTTCCAGGTCTTCAATAGCATTGATCAGGGTTTCTGCCACATAGCGGCCGCCATAACGTCCAAAATGCCCCGTTTCATCGGGTAATTCATAGAACGAGTTGCGCAGTTTATTCAGATCCACTGTTTATCTACCTGCTGCCTTCACAAAGGCCTTTATTTTATCGATGTCCTTAATTCCGGGCGTTCGTTCCACGCCACTGCTAACATCGACAGCATAGGGATTAACGGTCATAATCGCCTTCTGAACATTACCGGGATTCAGCCCTCCAGCCAGAATGACCGGTTTATCCAGATTATCGGGGATAAGTTCCCAGTCAAAGGACTCCCCTGTTCCACCCACAACACCGGGCCGATAGCTATCCAGCAGATAGCCACTGGCGGAACTAAAGGGAGCAATCATCTCATTAACCGGGATTTCAGGCCTGACCCGCAGCGCCTTGATATAGGGTAAGTGCCACCGATTGCAATCCACCTCTGTTTCATCGCCATGAAACTGGAGCAGGCTGAGGGGGACTTTGCCTAATACAGCCTCAATATCCCGCTCCGGGGCATTGACAAATAGCCCTACCAGGCAGGTGAAAGGCGCCACATGCCGTGCTATTTCGCAGGCCTGTTCAATAGACACCGCCCTCGGGCTTTTCCGGTAAAACACCAGCCCCAGCACATCAACACCACAGGCAATGGCTGCCAGGGCATCCTCCACTGAGGTGATGCCACACACCTTTATTCGGGTGAACCCCACGTTGAACTCCCTTATCTAACGGCCATATGGGTCAAGAGAAAGGATATTAGCAGAACTTTCAGTAACTTGTCGCTATCAGCGGGAATTATCCGCTAAGCAATATTTCAGCCAGACGAATGGAGCACTTATTTTCAAATGCTGTCAAGATGTAAGCGCTCAAGAAGCGTCTCATCAAACTGATGTGAGCAAGCCCTTTCAGACTTTATAAAGGATTGTCTCTCTTTATTGACTGAATCCTGTTCCTCTGTAAGAGTGCTTTCCTGGCCTTTATCCCCCTGTTCTACAAGAGGGGACTCTTCTGTACTACCATGAGGAAACAGTTCTTCTGAAAAAGCCGAGTGCTGGTTTGCTTCCTGCCCTGAACTCTCACCCATACGATTGAGTGCTGATGGTATATCGGTAAGCATTGCCATCAATGTGTGCCTTAACGGCGATGGTCTTTTAATACAAGGAAGAGAACAGTGATAAGAACAAATTGTTATTCTCATTTCTGGTGGAATATGGTTCTCAATCGTCTTAAAAACCAAGGTTTTAAACCATTTTGCTTCAGGCATTTTATCCCATTTCCCTACTTTAACTAATTGTTCTGCGAATACTTGAAGTTGTCCAAGATCTTTTTTCAGTGAAGCTCTATATTGATCATCACTTGCAAGATCTTGAGAAAATAAGTTCCGAACAACCCAACTCTCTGAGGATGGGGTATCTTCTAAAAAATTAGAAAATAAAGAAATAACAGCTTTAGTTGAAGCATTATACTGAGAATCAAGGCTATCACTTGGAAAACGATCTAGCCTATCATTTAGTTTTTTATATAGTTCTTTTAAATCTTTTTCTTCACGCTGTATCATAGATCGAAAACCACTCATACTCCCTGCCAAAAGATCTGGCGATTTCATATATCCATCCTTATCAATTAATTGTATTACAAAAATATCTGGCTCATCTATAGCAATAAGTTCAAAAGCCTTCTGCTGCCGTATAAAAGCTTCAACTTCTTTTAATAGATTATTAAGAACAATAAGTGTTTCCATTTTCGATTTATGTTCTTTTTGCTTTTTATATAGATATTCTATCTCCTCTAGATTTTGTGCATACTGATTATCAGTATCCATTTTCCTTTTTGTATGCGGACTAATATCAGCATCCTCTTCAAAATCATCATCTTCCTCTAAGGGTTTGCTCTGATAAGATCTGTCAGGGTCATAGATTACAACCCACCCTCCAGGTTTTTTAAAAATAAAACCAAATGGACCTAAGTGTTTTTTTAGAATTTGATACATACTGCTATTGCGATGCCGGCTATGTCCACGCAAGACATTTGCTAGCAATATGCAAAATCCTTCCAAGTCATCTGGCATGGATTTAGGTGCTATTGTTACGGTATAGTCTCCACCCTGGTTTTCAGTGACTAAATTCAAAAAATCATCCGGAAAGACGGCCTTGCCATCCTCAAGCCCCATCAGCTCTACTATATGGTCATTCTTTTCAGAGTTTTTATTGGCATATGTTGTCAGGGCCTCTTCAAAACATTTTCGTATATCATCTTTCTTCTCTTCATAGTTTTCCTGGTGCTGCGGGAGTATTTCTATTTGTTGGGATGTCGAAGGGTGTGGATCAGGTTTTTCTACAGACAATGCAGGATTGATAGACTTTATAGCTGAACTGACTTTAGAGCGGGCAGAGTTTCGAAATGAAGCTACGGAGGAGCGAAAACTTTTACCAGTAGATCGAATAAAGCTGCTTACTCCTTCAGTATTTCTGCCTGTTTTTTTTTGAGAGGTTGTTATTCCATATTTTTTCTTAGCCTCTGCTAGAAGCTCAGTTCTTCTTTCCTTTTTTTCCCTATTAGCCCTTAATGTCCTCAATGGTTTCATTGACATCATTGAGCAAGTAAACTGGCTTAACACCAATATGTGTAAAGTATAGAGCTTACTGCCAATTTCTTCTCTAAATGGATCAATAAAATAGCCATAGATATATTTTAAAGAACTGGAGATTAATCCAGATAAATGGCCTGCTTCGTCGCGAAAAACATGTTGTAATGATTGGCTGCCAGCTAATTCTGACAGGCTGGCACCACATGATAACTCATGTACAAACCTCTCTGGTTGGCCAGGGGTTAGCCATGTAAATGGCTGACTATTAAATTCTGGACGATACAAAACCACACTAACCTGGTTCTGATTATTATTACTTACCGGGAAAAGGATATATTGATTTTCTGATAATCTATTTTGTTGTGGTATTATGCTTGTTGGCTCAAAGACAAAAGTGTCAGATGATTCATATTCTTCTAATACATTAGTGACTGCCATTATCGTCCGTTCATCAAAAATGGAATGAATCCCCCCCACTACTTGAAGAGATGTTTTTTGAAAAAGCTCTATATCCCAGGGTTTTTTATCTTCAGGAACCGGTATTCTATATACACCATATTGCTGACCTTGATTCCTTCCTATAGCCGTAACCAATAATTCTTTTTGGGCTATTAATTCTTCCCGGGATATTACTCCTAATTGAATAAAAATATCACTAACTCCTTGTTCCTGCATAAAACGATGCAGTTTTAACCAACCTTCCATTTCTGGTTGAACAGTTATATCAGCAGGTAAGAGTAAAGATATACGTAGCACCACTTCATTATTTTTATTTAACTGAAATTGCAATAGAAAGTGGCAAGCCATCCAGTACAAAGAAGTATAAACAGGAATTGTTTTTATGGATTTATCAGAACCTTCCCTAATAATTATATGACCACAGTCAGACTCCTCGATTCCCAAGGTTCCATATGTTGGAACAAAGCCATCTTTCTGTATAATGTTTACCCCATGACTAATAGAAATAGATGAGATTATCCCTAAAAAAAGAAAAGCAGTCTTTATTAGTGCATGCGTTTTCTGGTGATATCCTTTGCTCTCTTTTATTCTCTTAAAATCTATAAAATATGTGTGGAAATCAAGCAGCTTTTGAAGCAATTTTAAAATGATATCAGGATTAGAATTGAGTGAAAGCCTCATATTGACCGCTACCTCCGGTTGTCGTCTTTCTCTTAGTCACCTGTTTTAAAGTACATCTAATCCGATAGGGAAGAAGCCGAAGCATTAGATAATCGAAGGGATGAGCAATTCATCCCAGGCTAATTGATGTTCAGGATTATAAACCACCACAAAGTCGACGACTACTCTCAGGCTTTGCACATTAATTTAATTGGAGGCTGAGAATTATCTTTATAGGATAGTGGGGGGAACCAAAATTACCATATAACAAATACTCATGGCCTGATTTGCTGGCCATAAATATTTGTTACGGATCAAACCTTCACTATTGCCTGACTTTAGGGATCATTCAACTCAGTAGTGGCGCGGCAAAACTTGGCCCAAGATCTATTTCAGGCAGACCAAACTCTTCCGGATAACCCACATCCACAAAATAAAGCCCCCAGGGCGCAGCGGTAACACCTCCCTGCTTTCTGTCCCGGGCATCCAGTACCTCTTTTGCCCAAACCGGCTCTTTTTTACCGCAGCCTATGGCCATTAACACCCCGGCTATATTACGTACCATATGATGTAGAAAGGCATTGGCCTGGATATCAATCACCAGCAATCGACCGTGCCTGCTGACCTTAAGGTGAGAAACCGTCCTCACGGGATTTTTCGCCTGACATTGCACTGCACGGTAGGAATTGAAATTGTGCTCTCCCACCAGATACTGTGCTGCCTCCTGCATTCTTTCCACATCCAGTGGCCGGTAATTCCAGGTCAGGCCTTTGGGTAAATGGGCTGGCCGAATACTATGATTGTATATTACGTAGCGATAACGTCGCCATTGGGCTGAGAAACGGGCATGAAAGTCCTCGCTGATGGGTTTAACCCAGTTTACAGCAATGGTATCCGGCAGATTGGTATTGGCACCATAAGTCCAGCCACGCTCACTGCGCTCTGCCCCAGTATCAAAATGAATAATCTGGTTACAGCCGTGGACACCGGCATCGGTTCTTCCGGCACAGATAACATTCACCGGATGATTGGCAACTTTTGACAGGGCTTTCTCTACTTCAGCCTGAATGGTGGGTAAGCCCGACTTGAGACTTTGCCATCCATGGTAACAGGAACCGTCATACTGAACACTGGCGGCGTAACGTGGCATAAACTGGAATATCCTGGCGCTAAAGAACAGGAAATTTAGCAGTGTTCTGATTCAATGTGCAATTGCGGAAAACGCTTTGATGGTTGATAGTGAGTTGTATAGATTCATTTTCCATAGACAATACTCTATTCCCTATTCCCTATTCCCTATTCCCTATTCCCTATTCACCATTCCCCACTAGATTAGAACTACAATTGATCCAGCAGCTGTTTTGCCTCTTCCTGCTGCTCGTCACTCCCCTGCTCCAGGATTTCGTCGAGAATATCGGAAGCCCCTTCCCGGTCACCCATATCAATATAGGCCCTGGCCAAATCCAGCTTGATAGACACCTCATCCTCATCAGAGAAGAGATCCAGATCTTCATCAAGATCGTCACCAAATTCCATATCTGGTGTTAACTGATCCAGGCCAGCTTCGGTCTCTGGAGCAGAAGGCTTTTTTTCCCCTTGCAGGTCATCAAGGTCAATATCAGGTAGCGCCTCAGGGGCTTCCTGCTCATCTCCCGTGAATCCTTCGGATGCAGGAGGCTCCCCAGCCCCATCCAAGTCAGCCATATCAAAGTCCAGGCCTGGAATGTCATCCCCCAAAGTCTCTGGTTCCTGATCCTCGGACGCCCCCTGAAAATCAAGGCCCTCCGTATCAAACTCCAGGCTATTGCCATCATCCGTTTCCGTTGATACAGACTCTTCCCCTGCAAGCCCTGGTGCTTCTAGTGTATTGTCCGCAGTCATATCAAATTCAAGACCCTGATGCTCACTCTCTTCTTCCCGATTAAACCCGTCTTTCTGAGCATCACTTTCCAGGACCGGTTCTTCCGGGCTTTCCTGTCCTGAACCGCCCGATTCCAGATCAAAGTTATCCAGACCATCGGATAAGGCTTCAGGTTCTTCCTCATCGAAATCCAGGTCATACTCATCCCACTCTTCAGACGCTGTATTGACTGATTGAGTGTCTGTCCCGGCTGATGGCTCCTCTGCCAGCACCTCCTGTGAAAACCGTGTCTTAAAGGTTTCTGCGACTTTCAGGGCGTCCTGATCACCTAATACTTCAAGGGATACCAAGGCTTGCCTGAAATGATCAATATCACCGCTTTCGGCATAGACTTCCAGCCGTTTCAGCTGCAAATCCGCTCGATCCGGCTCGTTGGCAATCGCTTTGTTCAACAGCGCTTCAGCCTGTTCAAAACGGCCGTAAGCTATATAAACATCCGCTTCATTAATCGCATCGGCGGTTTGTTCCGGAGAAATTTCTTCTGGAGACTCATCATCAATATCAAGATGGTCATCAATTTCCAGATCATCATCAATATCAAGGTCAGGCAGCCCCTCATGAGCTAAATCTCCATCCTCTGCTATCTCCTCCGTATCCGGGCTGCTATCCAGGTCGAGCACTTCCATTAGCTCATCCTCATCCGCTAATAGCTGTTCTTCCTGCCTGCGGCGATAGTATATATACCCCCCGGCTCCGGCCAGTGGGATTAAGGCAGCCAGAATCAGGAACAAAGGGCTGCCCAGCAAGGATGTAAAAAAGCCAGGCTCGGGCGGCGATGGTGGTTCAGGTATCACAGAGCTTTGAGACTGAACAACCTCCGCTGGCTCTTGTGGTTTTGAGGGTACTGCCTCCTTCTCCATAAGCCTTTGCTTACTTTTAACACCAGGTTCATTAATCTCGATGGCAGGCTCACCAACTGCATTTTTCTCTGCTTTCTCTGAAACCGTTTTACTGGCCGGTATCATTGGCACAACAGAGTCTTCAGGCTTTTCGTCAATTTGAACATTCCCTGAAGCCTGTAATGCTGCCATCTGATCATCTTTGAGCATCATCAATCGCTTCAGGGTTGCCACTTGTTCATCAAGATCTTTTAAGCGACTTTTCAACTCGTTATTTTCACGGGTCAACATGTCCAGCTTTTCTCTGGTTTCGATCAGCTCATCATTAAGGGGAGCTTTTGCTGAACCGGCTTCGCCAAGATCTTTCCCCTTGGAACCGGATTCATTTTCCAGGGAAACGATACTGAGCTTGCCTCTGGTAACCCGGGCCTTAGCGGGAGTGTCTATACTGTTTCTGCGCCGGGCATCAAGCTGGGGCAATTGACCACCACGGCGACGCTGCTGCCATTCTCTGTTCTGTCTGGCCACTTCCCACAATGCCTGGTCAAAGGTAATAGATTCAACCATAGTGCGATCAGGTAACCGCAGCACAACCCCTTTTTTGAGCTTGTTGATATTATTATCATCAAATGCCTGTGGATTAAGCTGCTGGATGGCCAGCATGGTTTGCTGGACACTAATGCCTCTTTCCGGACGGGCATCTCGTGCCACCTTCCACAGGGTATCACTGGGTCTGACCCGGTAGCTTTTTAAATGCCCCACATTTTTTTGGGGGATTTTAGGAATAGCGGAATATTGGGGAGCTGCCGGATCCACGGCATCAGACTGATGCTTTTTACCCACGGCAACCGGGGATGTCACCTGTCCCGAACCGGGATAATAACCCTTGGGCCTGCTTTCAGGCGGCTGGACAGGTGCTGCCGGATATTTGCTGTAGGTGGGCAGATCCATCAGGAAGGTATACTCCCTAAGCAAACGCCCCTTGGGCCAGTGGACTTCCAGTAGAAAGTTCAGAAAAGGCTCCTGGACAGGCTTGGTAGTACGGATATAGATGATGCCAGTGCCATCACCCCGCAGCTCAGTGCGAAATTTAAGATGGGTCAGACTAAAAGGCCGCTGAATACCCGCACGGGCAAAATCCTGCTGACTGGCAAGACTGGCAAGAATCTCTGTGGGACTGAAATCCTTGACATCAACCAGCTGAATTTCAGCATTCAAGGGCTGGTGCAGCTTGGACTTGAGTTTAATAGAACCCAGCCCCAGGGCCAAAGCATAGCCGGAGCTACCCAAAGCCGCTGCAGTAGAGAAAGCCACTACCAGCTCTTTAAGTCTCATTATGCATCCCTGCTGATCACACGCCCTCTTGGCGCTTTTCCTTAAGTTGTCATCGCCAATAATGATGAAAACTGTATGTTATGGAATCTACCATCCCTTTAAGTTATCACCTTAAAAAGTCTTTTATCAATGTTTCCGCAACCAGCAAGGCTTGCAACGCCCCCTGCCGGGTAGCATCTGCTGCCACCCAAAAGCTTAAGGCACCGTCACTGCCGGGCTGCCTTCTTAAACGACCCAGCATAATATGATCGCTACCGGCAGCCTGCTCAACGGTAGGATAATCGGTGGACTCAAACAGATTGATCGCGTTATTTTCTCCCAGGGCATCATGGATGACATCAAGATCAACGGGAATGTCCAGGTCGAGGGATACCGTAACACTGTCACCAAAGAATACCGGTGCAATCATACAGGTAGAGCGAATATCCAGATCATCCACCTCCATTCCTGCCCGTATTTCTGCATCCAGAATACACTCTTCGCTACTTTGGCCGGAGGCCTCAATGGTTCCTACTTCGGGAATCAGGTTGTAAGCGGTTCTCCGGGTAAAAGCCTCGGCATTCACAGGCTTGCCATTCAGAAGTTCAATGGTCTGCTTTCTCAGTTCATTGATGCCGGAATCCCCGGCCCGCGACACTGCCAGGCAAGCTGTGATATCCACACGCTCGATAGCGGCAATTTCGCTGATCGTTTTCAATGCAGGTAATATCAGGGCAGCGGGGCTGGAGGGAATAACCACCCGTTTTTGCATGACCGCCGCTTCAAGGGAATCCCTGTCCATATCTGCCATAGCCAGCACGGCGCCATAGTGCTCTGCTGCGCCCCGGCTGCCATCAATAATCATGCAGCCAGACTCAATAGCCTGCTGAATCACCTGATCGTTAATAGAACTGCCCGCAGGTATAAATGCCAGGTCGGCATCAGCAAATTCAAACCCCGACTCAGTCAGGACATCCAGCTCTTCACCATGAAAATCAATGGTAGAACCACTGTCTGCCGAGTCTGATAGTGGGTAGAGGGTACCTATGGGAAAGCTCTTATCCTCCAGCAGACTGATTAATGTTTTGGCTGCCAGGCTGGTTGTATCACATAAAGCAATATCATAGGTTCTGCTCATAATACTCTCTTTTCAAAACAGTCTGTTTGGCGCGTCACTTTAATGATGCCAGCCAGGATAGGCAAGGGGCTGTGGAGGCTGATAGTTGTTCAACCATCATTATTATTCAACTCTACTAAATAGTAATCCGATCTGGCAGCCTGGTGTTTCCACTGATCTTGAAAGGCAAAACCTGCTTGATATTAGTCAGCAATTCTAACGCTATTGTTAGTTACTTGATAACCAAGTAAGACTACAAATACCTGATTTTATAATTTACAGGAAATATTTATGGGACCTTTAAAATCAGGAGAATCCTTTTTAACCATTCAACAAGCAACCATACCCGGATCATCCACAGAAACATTCAATGAACCAAAAAATTATAATTTAAAATCTGGAAAAAGAAAAAAAACCAAAATCAAGTCTAGAACTGTTTCTAAAAGCCAGGGATTTCTACATCAAAACCTGTCAAAATTACCAGTAATTCGGATTGGTGTTGGTGCTGGAGCGGGGCTGGGTGATCAAGTAGCAGCTATCAATATTATAGAAAATTTAGTCAAGTTCGGATTTAAAGGAAAAGTTGAATTAATTTATGGCGCAGAAGATGAAGATAACAAAATACTAGAAAAGCTACGCAATAAGTTATCCTGCTTACTACCTGGTTTTAATGCTAAAAATAATAGTCCTCAAACCGTAGAGGTATGTGGAATCGAATGCGAATGTATACCTAAAAGTCAACTGCACTCATATTGCAAAGCCCATCATTCAGAAACACAACAGGCTCTTGGAATATGGCCAATGAATTTTAGAAAATCCTGGCTTTGTACTGATTATGGGCTAGTAATTCCACCCTATGGATGGAGTAAGGTAAAGCCCAGAGTGGAATTTCCAGATAGTACAACAAAGCCTATTGAGTTAACAAAAATGGCTAATTATCAGCAATCAAGTAGTGCAGAAACAAGCCTTTTAGATATCTGGCCTGAAACTGATGTCAGAAAAGAAAAGGTAGATGGTATTTTAGATGACTTCAAAAATAAACATTTCCATTTAATGCCGGTCTATGGAATTCATCACGGTGAAGTTGAACCCGGTTGTGAAGTGGTTTTGGAGAGGTTAATTAAAGCAACTAAAACATCCCACAAGAAAGATAATGAGCAAACCGTTTTACTGGTCATGAGCAACCTGGATAACACAACTAGACTAGAGCAACTTGCTGAATCAAATGGCGCTGATTTCCTTAATCTAAATAGAGACAGCTGGACCAGCTTAAAATCCGGAGATCAAAGAAAAAACTGTTTTAAAAGCCCTGTCTGTCTTGTTTATTGCGGTTCATTACCAAAAAAGGTTTTTGAGCATATTTGCATTAAAGCAGATAGACCTTTAGTACAGGAAGGAGCTAACTCTGCCAGTTTTATGCATCAACTAGGTAAACCATATCTACCTTTATTGCCAAAAGGGGATACCACTCTGCCTGATATCGATGACTTATACATACCTCCTGGCAAGAAACAAAAGACAATACAAAAAGGACTTATTAAGGAGGTCACCACCGATTACCAAAGATCGTCTATACAGGCGATAGGAAACAGCCTAACTTCTGATATAAAAGAATACTGCTATTTAGCAACAGCCATTGAATTATGGGATTCATTAAGACCCGTTTTACCAGATTCAGCCACCAATAGAATATCTGATTATTTTTCTGGATTTATTAATGAAGGATTTGATGAGTTCATACTAAAAAATGAAATTGAAGAGGCTATCAGCTACGGTGAATTAGAAGATCACGATATTAACACCTGGCTGGGAATGCTAAAAGAATTAGTTGAGCTTAGAAACAATAAAGCAAGCATCAATATCTTAAATAATATGAAAAAGCAAATTGAATTGCGTAGTGCAGTAATTAAAAAAAGAGGGATTGACCTTGACAAGCTGATCAACTACAGGACGACAGGAGTACCTATAGGCTGGCTTAGAAAATTCATTCCTAATCTTTCTTTAAGAGCCGCAGACCAGTCTTCATCTGAAAAAACAGTATGTATTTTACCTGCAAAAAAGGTATCAAATGACATTAACATCCACGAACTGATTGGAGATATCGTAGATAATACTCAAATGCTGATTCCACACTTAAAGCGAAGAAAAAAAACAAAAGACTTTGATAAAATAATAGAATTAATAAAAAAACGTTTTTTTTATGGCAAAACCGAAGTAGATAATGAACTAAGAGAAAAAGTCAAACCTGGATTCAGCACTGAAGATAATGAACAGCTTGGCAAGTTTATCTGGGGAGATTTAGGAGAGGATTATTTTAAGGAAGTCCAGCATATAGCATTAAAACCTGAAAACAATTCAGTTTACTCCGCTCTTTCATCATTAACTGCTGTTGACTGGAATCAAATTCATTCATTGTATTAGTTCAGACCCCACCTTACATTTCTTTTTTGAAAATAAAGAGGACTACAATTTACGTGCAATAGTCACAATCTAACCTAACATTTACCAGACTCACATCGTCTATACCGTCAGGTTAGATTCAGGTATAGTAGCTAACAACCATCCTTCTGAGCCTGTAAATACTGCTTTCCGGCCAATAGTAAAGAAACACGCCTGTTCATAGAGCTTCTATACAGGCTATCAAGGCCTTTGACTATTTGCCGGATTTTCTTTCTGATACCTTTATCCTCTATGTCTGACTCCAACCCATGCATGCGCTGATTCAGGGCTACGAGTTCTATTTGCGCCACAGCACTTTTAAAAATATTACCATTGACCTTATCGCTGATAGCTGCAACCAGGGGGCCTATACAGATATTAAGTTGTTGCCATTTATAATGACCGGAAGAGAATGGCTCAAAGGTTCTGTTAAGTGCCTTCGAGCAAGCCACGATTTTTTCAAGCAACTGACACAACTCACCTGGCGTTGCCACTGATAAATATTGCTCACCATTAGCCTTCGCTACCAGCGCATCCACATAGGTAAGACAGGTTACTGACTGAATACCTTCCGAAAAAAAATCAACCCTTGAGTACACGTCGTAATTAACATAGAGCGCTATCAACGCCTTATCTACAGGCAGAACCGATTCAAGCTGCCGCTGAAGATCCCCTTTCAGCTTTGCTATGGGTTCAATAAGACTGCTTTTATCAGTGGGTACTTCAGTAATTAATAGACAAGAGTTATTCCTCAAGGTATCAATTTTCAACCGCTCCTCCAGATTGAAAATCTGCTCCAGGCTCTTAACTGCATTCAAGGTTCCATTTTGATACCTGCATTTGATGGCTTTATACCAGCATAATTGGCAGAGTCCATTGATATCATCCCGTATATTTTGCGTCTTCTTCCCCTTTGTTTCCCGATAAAGAAACTCTTCTATTTCAATCCCCCAGATGCCTTTATCTGCGGAATCCTCTACTATTTTTTTGAATACTTCAAAATCTTTACTGTGAAACTGCTTCTTCAACAAATCAACAACTTCCTCATCATTCACTCTACTCGCCCCAAGTCTATTGATCCGCCGCTTCTGAAAAAGTGAAAATTTATTAAACGCTTCTGAATCATCCATGCCAGCGTCAGGCAGAGGCTCCCTGTTTTCATCACTAACCAACTGATGTTGAACCTTTCTTTTACCATACCATTTTAAGGTATAGTGTTTTTTCCCATCCAATCCATAGTAAGCTACTAAGTATATATTTCCCTGCCTGGCAACCACAGAAACGTTCATAATCAGTCCATTCCGATGAGTTTATCCTTATAAATCTATTTATCGTCAAAAAAATGATAAAATTGACTAAAAAAGCATAATTTTCCAAACAAAGGGTGCTTATAGAAAAAAATAAACAAAATCAGACAATTAAATTTTCAACATTATTAACAATCAGCACATTAAATAAACCACCCTTTAATAAATCACTAAAAATAGACTAAGGTCTTATTTATAAAGAAATAATCTCCTATACCATTTAAAGCCAAACACAAAACACAAGGAGAGCATCCATGATAAACATATCAAGCAATAGTGATTTATTAGCGCAAGCCAAAGAAACAGTGAATGCCATTAAAAAATCACCTGATAAGAGTGACCTCAAAAGAAATAGTAAATTAGCGCTGGAAAAAGGTGAAATAACAAAATTCAAAGGGCGGACATTAGAAAAATTAAAAGCCAGAATACAATTCATCAAATATATAGCCCGGTTCGACCGTGATAGTGAAAAAGGGACTTTATCCCATTTTCTCAAAGAACGTTTAGGTATCAGTTTACGCCCAGTTAGAGTGGCTGATGTAGAAAAAAGATTATCAAGTTTTATAAAAAATGCAGAAGAACAACAAGCCATCAGTGAAGCAAACAGGCTTAACGATGAAATAAATATTGCATTGTATGGTAATACCCTCCCGGACGAAGAAGCGTTAGAAGCCCTACACGATAAAATTTCAAACTTAAATGATAGGCAGACTCTTAAGAATCTTAGAGGTTTTATGGTTAGTGCACAAAACGGATATGTTGCTGAAAAAGACAGGCTTGCTGAATTTGTGCGCATAATCGATCAAAGATTAGAGACTATTAATCAAACTCTAGGCATCAATGTATCCGGAACCCGGGATGAAAACAACTGTTTCTACGCTGAGGTAGTAACATTAGAGGATCCTGAAGAACGTGAGGACTGGCAAGTTCAGTTCAGAGATAAAGAATTAAAGAGCAAACAAGAGAATAAAGGACGTTACTCATATGAAATGGTAGACTTTAAAGCCACAGAAGCACTTAATCTTAACTTTAGAGTTAGTATGACATGAACGTTTGGTTATATTTTAAAAATTGTGTGCAAAAATACATCCAAACGTTTTTTCAGATTCGGTATTATTCTTGATTATTGCGTTGTTGCCGCTATTTATGCCGCTTTTTTCTTTTCTTTGACTATTCCGTCAGTCAAACTATTAAAATTGAACTCATATTTTTGGCTATATCGGTTCCAGCCCTCACGAATAGGTAATCTGGGGATAATTCCTGCGAGTGCAAATCTTAGCATGCCAGCGGTGGTTGTATCCTGATCCCGCCAAGGAATCCTTGAAATGCCCACGCTTGCTTGATTTTTACAGACGGTCAACAGTTGCAATAATGCGTATCCAGCCATCTTCAGATGCATCCACCGCAACAGAGTTCTCAGCTTTTGCTGCCATAACTGGCGGCAACCAAATGAATGTTTAATTTGCTGAAACATGGGTTCAACCGGCCATCTTTTCGCATAAATACGAAGGATGTCTATACCTTCAAGTCCAGTATTGGTTGCAATGAATATACGGCTTTCTGTCAGTCCTTTATCATTTTCAAACCGACCCCAGACAACCCGAACCTTGCGGCCTTTCAGGAAGCGAGCCCGACATACCCGGGTGCGATAACGTATCTTTCGAAATCTGCCGTATATTCTTACGGTTGTTTGATATTCCGGTAGCTTCTCCACTTCCGGGGGCGTCATTTTGATGCCATACTTTTTGGGTCGCCCACGTTTTTTTGCAGTGGACTCCAACGGTAAGGCATACAATGCCCGGTTTAACGGGATTTGCCCTACTACTTCATAGCCCATTTCCAGAACGGGTTGCATTAGCGTCCAGTTCATATACCAACAGTCTGTCAGCAAGCGCAGTCCTTGCACCTTCACCTCTTGCCTCACTACTTTTAGCATGGCAACAGCGATTTTTAGCTTACTGGCATTGCCTGAAGCAGGAGATGGAAAGGAAAGCACAGGGATGGCAGTAAATACTTCATCTTTAGCCCGCTCAAATACAACAGCCAGGGATACCCAGCATTGTCCCCAGATATACGTTGGCCGGTTCCTTTTTTTACTGTGCTGGTGATGGGTTCGGCAAGCGGGAGCCTTGTCAGAAAAACGCTCCACCACCCAATCATCAAGACCAATGTTGATAAGTTCACCCCGTGGTACTTTTGAGCATACCAGCTGAATGAGCCGGCATGCGAGGCTCCTCCACCGCCACTTGCCTTGAGAGAGCCAATGGTGGTAACTGCTCCATACGCATTGAAAGTTATTAATAGATAACAGCGCCTGAGTGACAAAGCCTTGCCCGGATAGCATGCAGCCAAAAAGAAGTTCGCAGAACGTAGGTACTGCTGTTGGGGATAGCGCTGAAGCAAGAAACGTTGTATATAAGGCAAGCTCCCGGAGGATCTCTTTATGATCTGAAGTGAGCATAGCAACCATCTTTGTATTTTGTTTGGAGATGGTTGCTATTAACCGATTTCAGATGAAAATCGTACTATTGTTCTTTGGTAACTCTAAAGTCGAGCACTTAATAACAACAAAAAAAAATAGTGGGTCTGTAAATAATTAAATAGAAACCCTTAAATGCCTATTTAAGGGCTTTTTATTTTAGTCCTGTACCGTTTCTGCCAACCGAAAATGTGCCCTGGCAATGGCTATAGGTGCGTTTTTATCGTCCTGCCAGGCAGTAATAGCCACATTAGCCACCCGGCTACCCTGTCGGCAAACTTCACACGCTGCCCATGTATCTTTTAATAAGCCGGCGTGCAGGTAATCCAGGGAAAAATCAATAATTTTGGGTAGCCTGGGCTCATCCATAAATAGAATCAGCTGAAAAGCTGCCGACATTTCCATAAAGGCACCCATCACACCACCATGTAATGCAGGAATCAACGGATTACCAATATTTTGTTTATTGGCAGGCAGCAAAAAAACCACATTGTCTTCAGTTTTTTGGCACTCCATGCCAATAAATCCTGCATAGGGAATAGTGTTAACCAAACGATTAAAATCACCGGATTCCCTGATACCCATAACCAGATCTTTATAATCACTGCTCATGATCACCCCCTTAAGGCATGGAATGTTTTCCCGGTTCTCATAAAAGTGCCTACCGCATGAGCCAGTGGCTCCTGCTGGCTATGATGGAAAGCAACGCCCCGGGTAAAGATAACCGAAGAAGTCAAGTGGTAGGCTTCAGCAAAAGCAATAACCGGTTGTTCCCTGTCCGTCGCTTTTAAAAAATCCATTCTTAAATCCAGCGTGGGACACACTTCAGGTTGTGATAATACCGTCAGTGCAGACAAACCACAGCAAGTATCCATCAGGGTAGTCATCGCACCGGAATGAATACCCCCGGTTTCCGGATTACCCACTAACCGATCCTGGAAAGGCAGTTCAACTTCAACACCGCTTGAATTCACAGAACGCAGTTTTAAGCCCAGGCACTTACCGTGTACCACCGCAGAAAGAAACTGGGAGGCCAGTACGTCAATGGGAATAGATTGAGACATAATTGCTTATTATATTTATTATTTTGTCAGGGGGAATGGTTAATGGGAAATAGGGAATAGAGAAGCAGCTCTTCATCATACTATTCCCCATTCCCCATTTCCTATTCCCTGCTCAGAATAGCCAACATCCGTCTTAATGGCTCAGCTGCTCCCCAGAGCAACTGGTCACCCACGGTAAACGCTGACAGGTAATCAGGCCCCATATTCATTTT
Organism: Endozoicomonas sp. Mp262; assembly: GCF_025643335.1. Taxonomy (NCBI): domain Bacteria; kingdom Pseudomonadati; phylum Pseudomonadota; class Gammaproteobacteria; order Oceanospirillales; family Endozoicomonadaceae; genus Endozoicomonas; species Endozoicomonas sp. Mp262. The sequence goes on from NZ_CP092489.1 coordinate 4,461,293, forward strand.
CCGTAACCTGCCAACAGGTATATCAAGGGTTCCTGTAACCGCTGCGGGAGTCAGCTGGCTTATGGTAGAGTCGCGGTGATTGGGGACAACCGTTGTCCAGTCACTGGCTTCTGCCAGGATGCTCTCAATATCCGTCACCGGCACATCCTTTCGCAACTTAATGGTCAGAGCCTGGCTATGGCAGCGCATGGCACCAATACGAACACATGTGCCATCAATGGCCACAGACTGGTCCGTGATACCCAGGATTTTGTGGGTTTCCGCCTGCCCTTTCCACTCTTCCCGGCTCTGGCCGTTATCCAGCTCCTTGTCAATCCAGGGAATCAGGCTGCCTGCCAGAGGTACGCCAAACTGGGACTGAGGCAACCCAGGGCTTTTTAACAAATCAGAAACTTTCTTATCAATAGCGAGAATGGCACTGCCAGGGTCTGCCAACTCTCCGGCCACCGCCTCCCTGACACAACCCATCTGCTCAATCAGCTCCCGCATATTTCGGGCACCGGCGCCACTAGCTGCCTGATAGGTCATGGCACTGACCCACTCCACCAGGCCCTGGCGAAATAATCCACCAATAGCCATTAGCATCAGGCTCACCGTACAGTTGCCGCCAACAAAATTCTTGATGCCGCTATTCAGTGCCTGGTCAATGACACTGCGGTTAACCGGATCCAAAACAATCACACTGTCCGGTTCCATCCTTAAAGAAGAAGCCGCATCAATCCAGTAACCCTGCCAGCCCATATTGCGCAATTTGGCAAAAACCGCTGACGTATATTCCCCGCCCTGACAGGAAACAATAATCTCCATGGCCCTCAGGGCGTTCATATCATAGGCATCCTGCAATACAGAGACCGGTTTACCTATATCCGGTCCAGGCTGCCCTTGCTGGGAGGTGGTAAAAAAGACCGGATCAATGGACGCAAAGTCGTCTTCATCCTGCATCCGCTCCATCAGAACGGAACCCACCATACCACGCCAGCCCACAAAGCCGACTTTTTTCATCACATTAACCCCTTATCACTTGGCTTTCAGGGCAGATACAACGGCATCCCCCATTCCGGCAGTGGTTACAGTGCCACAACCGTCAGATGCAATATCAGGGGTTCTTAAACCCTGATCCAGTACATGACCTACAGCCACTTCAATAGCATCCGCTGCGGCAGCTTCTCCGAGAGAATACCTTAACAGCATGGCCAGTGACAAAAAGGTAGCCAGTGGATTCGCCCTATTTCTGCCAGCAATATCCGGGGCCGAACCATGAACGGGTTCGTAGAGGCCTTTACCACTCTCATTCAGGGATGCAGAGGGCAACATACCAATGGAGCCGGTGAGCATGGCGGCACAGTCACTGAGAATATCGCCAAACATATTACCCGTCACTATCACATCAAACTGCCGGGGATCACGCACCAGTTGCATGGCGGCATTGTCCACATACATATGGCTCAGCTCCACATCGGGATACTCAGATGCCATATCCGTGACAACTTCCCGCCAAAGGGCGGTCACTTCCAGCACATTGGATTTATCCACTGAACACAGTCGCCCTCCCCGCTTTTGAGCCGCTTCAAAAGCGACTTTGGCGATACGGCGAATCTCAGACTCCCCATAGACATAGGTATTAAACCCTTGTCGCTCACCGTCATTCAGTTGGCGAATCCCCCTGGGCTGGCCGAAATAAATGCCTCCCGTTAATTCACGGACAATCAGGATATCCAGCCCTGCTACAATCTCCGGCTTCAGGCTAGAGGCTTCAGCCAGCTGGGGATACAATATAGCCGGACGCAAATTGGCAAATAGCCCAAGGCCTTCCCTTAATTGCAACAAACCCTTTTCCGGTCGCTGCTCCATAGGTAAATGATCCCAGTCCGGCCCACCCACCGCACCAAAAAGCACCGCATCTGCTGCCTGGGCCTGTTTGAGGGTATTATCTGACAGCGGCACACCTTCCGCCTTAATGGCAGCACCGCCAACCAGGCCATGACTGACCTTAATATCCAGAGAAAATCCCTGGCTTACCGTATCCAACACCTTAAGGGTTTCATTAACTATTTCCGGCCCGATGCCATCACCAGGAAGACAAAGAATCTGTTGACTCATCACTCTTTATCTCCCGTACCTCTGAATAACCAGGGATTCAACGCTTTATAACGTTCTTCAAACGTTTTAATCCGTTCTGCATCCTGCAAGGTCAAACCAATATCATCCAGGCCATTGAGCAGACAGATTCTCCTGAAAGCATCGATGGTAAAGTCCATGACCTGGCCATCAGGCTTTATTACAGCCCCTTTCTCCAGATCCACCGTCAGACAGTAACCTTCACTTTCTGACTCCTCCCGGAACAGCAGATCAACCACTTCTTCCGGCAGCACCACCGGCAGGATGCCGTTTTTAAAACAGTTATTGTAAAAAATATCCGCGAATCCCGGCGCGATAACGCAGCGAAAACCATAGTCTAACAAGGCCCAGGGAGCATGCTCCCGACTGGAACCACAACCAAAGCTTTCACGGGTCAATAAAATGGAGCCCCCCTGATATTCCGGTTTATTCAGGACAAAGTCCGGGTTAACCGGACGCTGGCTGCAATCCTGCCCCGGTTCCCCCTCATCCAGATAGCGCAGTTCGTCAAACAGATTCGGTCCGAAGCCTGAACGTCGAATCGACTTTAAAAACTGTTTGGGAATGATCATATCCGTATCGACATTGGCCCGATCCAGCGGTACAACCAACCCTTTATGAATAGTAAATGCCTGCATTTACTTTCCCTCCCCCATCAATTCACGCACATCAACAAAATGTCCCCTTATCGCGGCGGCGGCGGCCATGGCCGGACTCACCAGATGGGTTCGTCCACCAAACCCCTGACGCCCCTCAAAGTTACGATTGGACGTTGAGGCACAATGCTCTCCAGGTTTCAGCTTGTCAGCATTCATGGCCAGGCACATGGAACACCCCGGTTCACGCCATTGCATGCCGGCATCGAGAAAAATCTTGTGTAACCCCTCTGCTTCAGCCTGTGCTTTAACCTGGCCTGACCCCGGCACCACCAGCACCTCTTTAACCGTGGAAGCCACTTTCTTGCCCTTAACCACCGTAGCGGCTTCCCTGAGATCCTCTATTCGGGAGTTGGTACAGGAACCGATAAACACCCGGTCAACCGGGATATCCGTTAGCAGGGTGCCCGGCTTTAGACCCATATAGTCCAGGGCCCGAAGATAGCTGTTCTTACGGGATTCACAGGAAAGGCTGGCGGGATCAGGAATCCTACCATCCACCGGTTGAACCATTTCAGGAGACGTGCCCCAGGTTATCTGGGGTTTAATGGTATTCCCCTTTAAGACCATCATCCGGTCAAACACCGCATCATCATCAGAACAAAGCGCCTGCCATGCGGTTGCAGCCTGTTCCCATAAATCGCCCTGTGGCGCATAAGGCCGTCCTTTTACATAATCTATGGTGGTTTGATCCACGGCCACCATCCCTGCCCGGGCTCCCGCCTCTATGGCCATATTACAGAGGGTCATCCGGCTCTCCATGCCCATAGTGCGGATGGCACTGCCAGCAAATTCAATGGCATACCCCGTCCCCCCGGCAGTGCCGAGCTCACCAATTACAGCCAGCGCCACATCCTTGGCGGTGACACCAATACCGAGTGTCCCCTCCACCCGCACCTGCATATTTTTCATTTTCTTGGCAATCAGGCACTGGGTTGCCAGTACATGCTCCACTTCTGACGTGCCAATACCATGGGCCAGGGCACCAAATGCACCGTGGGTTGAGGTATGGGAATCTCCACAGACAATAGTCATACCAGGCAGCGTCAGACCCTGCTCAGGCCCTATAACATGGACAATGCCCTGGCGAGGGTCTTCCATTTTGAACTGGGTAATGCCAAAGGTTTCGCAGTTATCATCCAGGGTCTTAACCTGGATTTTGGCAATGGGATCTGTAATCCCTTCTATTCCCGTCTGTCTTTCCGTGAAGGTGGTGGGCACGTTATGATCCGGGGTAGCCAGGTTAGCATCCACTCGCCAGGGTTTTCGACCTGCAAGCCTGAGTCCCTCAAATGCCTGGGGGGATGTGACTTCATGGAGTAGATGGCGATCAATATAAATCAGGGCTGAACCATCATCCCGCTGTTGAACCAGATGGGCATCCCATAGCTTGTCATACAGGGTCTTGCCTGGCATGAACACTCCTTAACTTCTCATTTATTATCATTGTTTCACTCCCCGGCTGTATCCTAAGCGGAAAAAGCCCATTCTGGCTACACTAATATGGAGGTAAACCGCAATTTGTGATCTTTGCTTTCAGGGAAATAAAAAATAATGAAAGGAATCGCCTGCCTTAAAACCTTACTAGCCTCTGGTTTGGTTCTTCTTGTTATGATGTTATCCTCCAACTTAACAGCCAAAATCTTTCAATGGGTGGATGAGGATGGCAAAAAGCATTTCAGTGACAAGCCCCGCAATAACCTTTTTGTAGGAAAAAGCAAGCCTCGCCCCGGCTTTAATGCACTGGAACCGGATGGCCTGACCACTGAAGAAAAACTCAAACAACTGCAAGGCCAATGGCAGCAAACCCAGTCAAGCCCCAGCCATGAGGAAATTACGAACCTGCTGGCCTCTCTCTGGAATATGTCCTCAAAACGACAACCAGAACTCATGGACATGGATACGATCCTGACCATTGAGTCCAAGCATATAACCATTGAGTCAAAACCTGGTGGAAAAACGGTTAAAGACAATACCTATCAGGAACAATCTCCCCAAACCCATAACGGCAAGCTGGAGTTCTATAACGAAAAGCCCTTGGAAATAGATGGTTTCTGGAGTTTTGACCAGGCCCCCAATCCCTTTATTATGTCCTTCCTGGAACAGGTTCGAATGCCAAACAACAAACTCAAGACCTCTCAGCAGGTAAGGTTTGATATTCAGGGAAACCAACTCATGATCACTGTCAATTTACCGGATGACTTTAGGGTAAAGCAGCTGAAGATTCTTTATAAAAGGCAGGAGAGTAGCTCTCCTGCTATAACCTCCCCGCCTTAAGTTGATCGTCAATGGGTTTTTAAATACTAAAATTGTTATTACCCACTACAAGCGATCAAAGGGTAATTCTCTATAGAGTTCTCTTGTTAAATCCCATTTCTTCTTCTTGGCACAATTATCCCCACTAAACCCTGTATCATCCGAGTACTTACGCTTGCCTAGCAGGGTTTTTCCTCTCTCTGCTTGTTGATGCTCTTCTTCAACAGCTGACACTTGCATCTCCGAGTCGAAGCTATCGTCGCTGTCATCCCAACTCGGCTCGTCTTGATACAAGGCTTCGTTTTCCCCGGACTCCAACTGCCGTATTACACCATCCAGGGTTGCTACAACCTCTGACATACTGGGCCGCTTGTTTGGATCATTGCTTAACATACTTTTTATCAAGTCATTAAGCTCTGGTGTTGGCACTTCGCTGAGTTGAAGCCAGTCCCTTGCATTACGTTCCATATCTGACACATCACCAGGCCGGCAATCACCGTACCATAAATCATAGGAAGGCAAATCGCCGAGTAACTGTGTTAACAAAACACCACACGAGTAAACATCAGCGGCGGCGGGATCCATTCCATCCTTCAGAATATCCGGGGCAAGGTATCTTTTGGAAACACCAAACATCGCGGGAAGCCTTTGCCCTTTGAGGATTTGTTTAGAGAGGCCAAAATCAATCAGCTTAACTTGATTATCTTTACCTAGAAAGACATTATTTGGCTTTAAATCAAGGTGAGCAAACCCTTTTTCATTATGCAAAGACTCCATATGGCAAGCTAACTGATGCGCCATTGAAAGCCTTTCCCTAATGTCAAATGGGTTTTCACAATTATCATTAGCATTTCCATACAGTGCTTTATGCAGATCAGAACCCTGAGCAAGATCCATCACAACCATAGCCGTTGGTACATCATGCTTATCCTGGGTTTTAGCCATTCCATACACTTTTATCGTTGCATCTCCTGCCTGTTTCTGAAAGTTAACTTCTTTCTCTACATTTTTGAACAGCTTTTCACTTTCTTTCTCTCTTTTTTTATCCGTAAGTTTCTCCCAGTCCCGCACTTTTTGCTTTTTGACGGCCACTATCTTCTTCTCACCTGTTTCAGGATTTTCAAAAACACCAAACTTCACAGATCCATAGGATCCCGTTCCTAAGCGAAAGCCTTGCTTGCGCTTTATTTTTTCAAAGGCCCTGATGTCTTCTTCATCCAGGCCAAAGCTGAGCAGTTCTTCACGTTTTGCTGTATTAAGGAGATACACAGGGCAAATTTTACCCTCATGATCAATCATAATTCGGGTGTAACCTACTTTATTTTCATGATCCTTCATCTCAAAAATAGCGCTCATTCCAGTGGGTACTTTCCCTTTTTCAGCAAGCCTCTTTTGCAGGCTATGGGAAACCTGTCCGAACCTGCACTCTAGCTCATCCTGTTTTTTCTTGACAAAAAGCATTCGTTCGGCGTGATCCACACGCCTATTCGACACTGTCGTTTGATAAGCAACCTGGTTCAGCTGGGAGGAAATATAATTAATATGCTCCTTACCTAAGATGTCAGATTTTCTCCTCCTGAATTTATCCTCTATTTCTTTTTTGAATGTATGTAACCAAGCACACTTCGATTTTTTTTGTGCTATTTCATTCATACAGCTAAAAAATCTACCCATAGAGCAGGATCTTCCCCTCATGCTCGCCAGTAAACATCTTATCTTATCTTCTGGTGTATTTTTCTTCTCCCAGGCTTTACCAAACTGGAAACCTGATTCCTGCAAAGATCTGGCCACATCCCTTACAAAAGATTCTTTAGTATATCCACTGAATTCCTGTTTTTTTTCTGCCCCTTTCAAACAGGCTTCGACACAGGCATCAGGCTTTAACCGATATTGTCTAAACATGGCATGCATGTCCGGTTGTTTAACCGCCTCCATGGGCACATAGCTACTTCTTGAACCTGGATAAATACCGCTAGAACAATCCATACCATCTCCTTTACATACTTTGTTATTTGTATTCGTTGTTTAAGAATTAATTACACCTTTGACATATCCAGAAATAGGAAAGTTTCTCTAATCAACGGGCGTTATGTACCCAAAGATATCCCTACCCGCTAAATACCCGTTAAATCAGGGGTAAATCCATGACAGCACCCACTAACAAATAAGTTAGCTAAACTGTCAAAAAACAATACAAGAAGGTATTAAGCGCATGTCCAAAGTGTAGAGCCAGGCCTCCAAATACCTGTCAGAAACTGCCGTTGGAAATGACAACTGGCAACATCATTTGTGGTATTTCCACTTAAATACAGTCACTGATAATAGTGGGATAGTTACCCGTTTCGATCTTTAAAAGCACTAGCAGTACCACCATGAGCATTCGCCCGGTCTTCTATGTTGTAGGCCTTTCCCTAACCGTCCTAGCAGTTCTTATGCTGCTACCTGCCTTTTATCACCTGGCCACCGGAGAGAGTGGCTCATCGGCATTTTTATTGTCGGCAGGCATTACCGGTGCCAGCGGCGGCGCATTGTTTCTGGGAACCCAACCTGACAACTTTAATCTGAAACCCAAAGAAGCATTTCTGTTGACCAACTGCTGCTGGCTCATGCTGAGCGCCTATGCGGCCTTGCCTTTCTGCCTTGAACTCCATATTTCCTACACCGATGCCTTCTTTGAAACCATGTCCGGCATTACCACCACTGGATCAACGGTACTATCCGGCCTGGATACCATGAATGGAGGCATTCTGTTATGGCGGTCATTATTGCAATGGCTGGGAGGCATCGGGTTTATTGTGATGGCAGTTGCGGTACTTCCCTTTTTGAAAGTCGGTGGTATGCGCTTGTTCCAGAGCGAATCATCCGACTGGTCAGAAAAGGTAATGCCCCGTTCCGGCAGCATTGCCAAGCGCATTGTCTTTGTCTACTTTGGCCTGACTGTCGCCTGCGCCTATTGTTTCTTTCTGGGTGGCATGGATGGCTTTGAAGCCATTAACCACTCCATGACAACCCTGTCCACAGGCGGTTATTCAACCTCGGACAGCTCCATGGCGCACTTCACCAATCCATTTATCCACTGGACAGCCACCGTCTTTATGCTGTTGGGAGGCATGCCCTTTGTACTCTTCGTAAAATGCTTTAAGGGCGATATGTACTCCCTCTATAAAGACAGTCAGGTGCGCGCGTTTCTTGTCTTTATGTTGCTGTTATGGATCGGTTTCACCCTTTGGCTGGTTCTTTCCTCAAGCTACGGTTTTTGGGAGGCACTAACCTTGGTGGCCTTTAATACCACATCAGTGATTACCACCACGGGATTTGCCCTGACAGACTACAGTCTCTGGGGTGGTTTTGCCGCCACACTGTTTCTTTTTTTAACGGTGGTAGGCGGATGTTCCGGCTCAACCGCCGGGGGCATTAAAATATTCCGGTTCCAGATTGGTGCCCGACTGCTGGGTATCCAGCTAAAGCAACTGTCTCACCCCCGCGCCTGCTTTGTGCAGTCCTATAACGGCCAGCAAATCACCGATGATATTTTGCGCTCCCTCATTGGCTTTGGCTTTTTCTTTGCCTTGCTGTCCACCCTGTTAACGCTACTGCTCTGTTTATTGGGCCTTGACCTGATCACCAGTCTCAGTGGTGCCCTTACCGCCATTGCCAATGTGGGGCCCGGCCTGGGCGATATTATTGGCCCGGCGGGTAATTTTGCCTCCCTGCCGGATACCGCAAAATGGCTATTAAGCTGGGGAATGCTGATGGGACGACTGGAAATTACAACTGTACTTGTTTTATTTACCCGTACATTCTGGAAGGGTTAGGGGCTGTTCAGTACAGATTACAAAAACCTCCACTATAGCCGCCTCAGCGGCTTAGTGGTGGGAGCATGTTATTCAACCGATGACGGTATCACATACGCCGGACTAGCCACCTCCGCATTCTGAGCCCTGTGCCGCATAAAGTGATCCATAACCACAATGGCCATCATGGCTTCAGCAATGGGTGTGGCCCGGATGCCCACACAGGGATCATGGCGTCCCTTGGTGACAATCTCAACGGGTTCACCCTTATCATTAATTGAGCGGCCGGGAGATGTGATACTAGACGTGGGTTTCAGGGCAATGTGGGCAATTAAATCCTGCCCTGAGGTAATTCCCCCTAGAACGCCACCGGCATGGTTGGATAAAAAGCCCTCAGGCGTGATTTCATCACGATGCTCTGTGCCTTTTTGGGTGACACTGTTAAAACCATCCCCTATCTCAACGCCTTTGACGGCATTGATACTCATTAAGGCATGAGCCAGATCCGCATCAATCCGGTCAAATACTGGCTCACCCAGGCCCGGCATCATTCCAGAAGCCACCACAGAGATTTTCGCCCCGATTGAATTGCCTTCTTTCCTCAGGCTATCAATCAAGGCTTCCATTTCTGGCACTTTATCGGGATCAGGGCAGAAAAACGGGTTATTGGGTATTTCTTCCCAATTCAACTGTTCTGTCTTCACCGTTCCCAGCTGGGAAAGATAGCCTCTAACCTGGATGCCCCGGGTAGCAAGAAACTTTTTGGCAATAGCGCCAGCCGCCACCCGCATGGCCGTCTCCCTTGCTGACGAACGACCACCGCCCCGGTAATCCCGGATCCCGTATTTATGGGTATAGGTATAGTCAGCATGACCAGGCCGGAACTTGTCCTTAATAGTGGAGTAATCTTTGGAACGCTGGTCTGCATTCTCAATCAGCAGGCCAATGGGTGCTCCTGTTGTTTTACCTTCAAACACACCGGACAGGATTTTCACCTGATCCGGTTCCTTCCGCTGGGTGGTGTATTTAGAAGTACCCGGTTTTCTACGATCCAGGTCTGCCTGTAAGTCCGCCTCTGTGAGCTCAATTCCAGGGGGACAGCCATCCACAACGCAGCCCAGGGCAATACCATGGGATTCCCCGAAGGTCGTCACCTTGAACAACTGGCCTATGCTATTACCTGCCATAACCTGCCTCAGGTTGATTAATTAATCATACGGCTTTTGAAAAGCCCCTGGAATTCCCGACAGTTTTCTGCTGTCAGTACCAGTACCCCATGGCCACCCGCCTCAAACTCAGGCCAGATAAAGGGCACCTCCGGATAAGCTTCCTGCAATGCCCACTGGCTATTACCCACTTCCAGCACCAGTAAACCATCACTGGAAAGATAGTCTGCCGCAGTTGCCAGAATAGTGCGAGCAAAATCCAGTCCGTCAGCCCCTGCCGCCAGGCCTAATTCCGGTTCATGCTGAAACTCATCGGGCATATCAGACATATCTTCCTCATCCACATAGGGGGGATTACTCAGAATCAGCTGATACTCAGGCTTGTCAGTGGTGGATTGCAGTGCTTCAAACAAGTTGGAACGAGTGGCCTGTACCCGCCCCCACATTTCATGTCGGTCAATATTAATTCGTGACACTTCCAGGGCATCTTCGGAAATATCCAGCAAATCCACGTTGGCTTTAGGGAAGGCGTGGGCCACCGCTATGCCAATGCACCCTGATCCTGAACACAGGTCAAGCACCCGTGTCACCTCGGTATTCTCCAGCCAGGGTTGAAATTCATGGTTAATCAACTCGGCAATGGGGGACCTTGGCACCAGAACCCTTTCATCAACATAGTAGGGTTGGCCACAAAACCAGCCCTGATTAACCAAATAGGCCAAGGGCTTTCTTTCCCTGATCCGCTTCTCAACCAGTTCCGCCACCAGCCTTCGTTCAGTCACCGTAAGACGGCTATTAAGGTAGTCATCAGGCAGGTCCCATGGCAAGTTAAGAACCTGAAACACCAGGTGCAGCGCCTCATCCAGTGCATTATCGCTGCCATGGCCAAAAAACAAGCCCGCTTCATTAAAGCGGCTGGATCCCCAGCGTACGAAATCCCTGATGGTTTTCAGCCCTTCACAGGACTCAATAGAATAGGTCATTTTCTTCTCCAGAACGCTCATCTCACGTCCCTGCAATAGTGTCAGACAGACTCTGACCTTCACAACTTCTGATAATTTTACCCAGGAGCTGTTCGGCCTGACCCCTTTCCGCGGTAAAATAGCATAAACCACGATTTAGCTGGAGTACCCGTATAACAATTCATGCGGGTATCAAAGAGACGACATGCCCGAGAAAGACCAAGAAGACCCGGAAAAACTGTTTCAGGACGCCATGAGTGATGTGCGCCCGATAAAAGGCAAAAAAACCCATCACCAGCAGCGGAAACCCAATACCGGTCTTCCGGAAAGTACCCTTGCTGCTAGAAGGGCTGCTGCGGAAAAGTCACAGCCCATTAACGCCGGAGCAAGCCTTTCTGAAGCCTGGATAGAGCCAGTAGAGCCGGAGCAAATCCTCAGTTTCTCACGCTCCGGTATCCAGCATGGTCGTTTAAGGCAGTTAAGAATGGGGCTTTTACCCATTCAATATGAACTGGATCTTCATGGTTATAAAATAGAAGAAGCCCGGGATATTACCTGTGAATTTATCCATTTTTGCTGCAATAAGGGGCTAAGCTGCGTCCGGATTATCCATGGCAAGTCTCATGGTAGCAGGAACCGACAGTCAACCCTTAAAAGCCATGTCAATCACTGGCTAAGACAACTCCCTGAAGTACTGGCCTTTCACTCGGCACCACCGGCTGAAGGGGGAACAGGCTCGTTACTGGTATTACTGAAGAGAAAACGCTCGTAGCTGTTGTGGTTGATGGTTAAAAAATGAATCATTGCTCAAAAACAGGATCTATACCCTATTCTTATAATTAAAGAAATAAAGAAGGGTTAAACCATGTGGACAGCAAGACTGCTACAGGTCTCTTCACTGATAGCTGTTCTTATGACACTGTCCATAAGTCCAGCCAAAGGGGCCTTACCAACTTCAACATCAATAGTTCTAACACCTGGTCAGCATATGGCCTTGGCTTACAAGACCTGGCAGGTGATGAGAAAAAATCCCGAAACGTACCGGAAAAATGCGCTTTCAGCCCAAATTGCTTCCTACAAGGCCTGGAAACATCACTTGGCTCTCAGTAAGCAGGAAAAAAGAAACCAGCATATAAAAGCAGCCGAGCAAATGGCCACAGGTTTCAAAAACTGGTGGCAATCTAAAGAAAAAAACATGCCTTAGCTTTCCTGATACCCCCTGCATTTAGCCGGGGGCTATTATTCGGTACATTCAGTGGGTGCAGAAGTGTTATAACACCCTTTTTGCCCCTGTGAGATGCCGTTTACTGACTCCCAGGAATTAATGGCATTTGCTGCTAACTTTCGCCCCACCGCCTCAATCTCGTCAAATTTATGAAAATCATAAAAACGGCAGGTACTACGGGGTACAGAAACCAGAATATCTGGCGGGTGACCTGCAATTTTGTATCGGGCAAGGGATTCCTGCATAACCTCCATGGACTGGTAAAACACATTGATGGCACTCATGGATCGGGCCAGACTCTGCCCTTTATCCTGCTTTGAACCGGTCCATATTTTTTTCAGCCAGCCTTCTACCGGAGTAGCCTGGCCTTTATCTTCCATTGATTTTTCATCAATCGGCTGCACACCAGGGGCCTCATCCCCCAAACAATCCACCGCAATCAGAATATCGGCAATAGCCGAACCGGCAGGTGCCATTGGCAGAGGATTTAAAACACCACCATCCACCAATAATTGCCCATTGACATTCACGGGTGCGAACAATGAAGGAATGGCGCTGGAAGCCCGAACAGCTGTTACCAGATCCCCTCGCTGAAACCAGATTTCCTTGCGGGTTTTAAGATTGGTAGCGACTGCTGTAAATGGAACAGGCAAGCTCTCTATCAGAGTCTGACCCAACATATCCCGAATCACTCCAAATAGTTTCTCACCTTTAATAAAGCCCGGGTGGCTCAAGGATAAATCCAGCAACCGCATTATATTAAGATACTCAAGCCCTGAAACCCACTCACAGTATTCATCCAGTTTTCCGGCGGCCCAAAGCCCACCAACCAGTGCTCCCATGGAGGCACCGGAGACTGATGTGATGGTATAGCCCCTACTTTCCAGTTCACGGATAACACCAATATGGGCATACCCCCTGGCTCCTCCACTGCCCAGCACCAATGCAACAGTTTTAGACATGCATCCCCCCTTGAACACTCATGACAATATCTAAATCTAAAATAAACCAACAGACTGTCTATTCCTTATAAAGATATATACCAACTTTCTTTTTTGAAATTTTCATCAGAGAATCATCTCCGATTATAAACATTCCTAGTGAATCACGATTACATATTTTCTCAGCTGATTGCTCTAACACAATCGAATGATGTGATTTTGTTTCAGGATTATATTTAACAGCCCTTGCATTGCCATCTCTATAATGAACCAATAGCCAATTTATGTCACTAAACCATTCAAGAGTAGATATTGCACACCTTACCTGATCACTTGCAGACTGGGGATGCTCAAATAACCATTGAGTATTTGTCTCTTCAAGGCCACTTATTTGAGAAATATCCATAGAATTCAAGCTTTGATCAAGTGTGACTTTACCCAGATAACCGTCAGTGAAGCCGACATATATTTCTTTCCAATCTAATGTGGAAGCCATTGTGCTAACTGTTATGTATTCTTGAAGACTTACCCCGTCGTATGGAAACCAAGCTTGGGCAATACATCTATTATTAACAGCCATGCCCTGTTCTCCAATCTGATCCTGATATGATTCAGATAACTGCCATGCACTAATAACCAGTCCTCCTTGACTAGAACTGGCATTACCTGAAGGTACTTGTGATAATAATCCTTCAAGCTGTTTAATTTGATCACCCGCATTTAATTTTTGAGCAGTATAAGCAACCCGAAAGCTCGCACTTACCGCCATACAATCTATAGGCTCTTGATATAATGGTTTAACTTCAAAAAGGTAACGTCCATCAGCACTCAAAATCTCCAGAAAATCACCATAATTAACTAAAATTCTGCCATCCGATATTTGATATATTTCCTTAGCAAACTTTCCTGTTGTAGACATATGTCGCCACTTTTCAGATAACGTTATGTCTCCATCCATTACCATACATTGAACAGAACCATCACTAGATGCCATATACCATCCCTGCCGGCCAGTGAATGCCTTTACTGCATGGACACATACACCACTGGGCAATTCAACCGTTTGCAACCTGGTAATTTTTTCCCCTTTTTCCTTATCAGGATCAACTCTAAAAATGGCGGGTTTTTTATTAGCTATTTGTACAAAAAGATACTTATTATCCTCACTTAAACTCATAATATTAGAGGAAACCCAATCATTTTCTTCATCATTCCAGTTAAGTTCCCCTGTATCAACTTCAACAAGTTCTTCCACAAAAGTATGGCAATTACTGCCTCTACTTAAACTATAAAAAACCAATGAGTGGCTAAACAATTCTCTACAAAAATGAATCCTACAATTTAAAACCAACGCCCATTTATTATTCTTAGAGGCTGCAAAAAGTATATTATCCGAATTATCCTTTACATTAAACTCCTCTGTTTGATACCAATCAGACGGCCTATACTTTCCATTCACTATGGGTTTAATATGGCAATTATCAGCTATTCCCGTGACATCAATTAAATCACTGCAACAGCAAGGCTTACAGTAAATTCCAAATGGAGTGATTTCGCACAAAATAACGTCTACTTTTGATAGGGATACTTTATCAATGGCTGTCTCTCATGGCTTATCCATTCCAAAAAAGTCGTAAGCATCTTTGTGCAAACAGTTTAATTACTACGATTTCTGAAAGTTATGAGCAAATTCCAGATGTCCGACCAAACAAGGATTCCAGAAAAATAACAATACATGATGCCTCCATGTCCGCTTTTGCCATGATGCATCTCAAGTACCCATCGCTCCTCTCGTTTGAGCGTGATAAAACAGAGCAAGAAGTAAGGCATAACCTTGAGCACCTGTATCAGATAAAAAAACGTGCTCCCTGTGATACCAGTATGCGGGAAATCCTGGATCCAATAGATCCCGTAGAGTTCAAAAAGCCTTTTAAGACATTGCTGTCTAACGTCCAAAGGGGCGGATTACTGAAGGCATTCGAATTTCACTGCGGGAACTTGAAAAATCACTACTTGCTCCCGATCGATGGAACTGGGCTATTTTACTCCTGCAATAATAAAAAACCTTGTCAGGAGTGCTGTACTAAAAATAAGGGAAAGGCCAACGAAGCTCACTACCACCAGTTAATGGCAGCATGCATTGCTCACCCGGATCAAAAAACAGTCTTGCCATTGGCACCGGAAGCCATAGTTTGCCAGGACGGTTCGACCAAAAATGACTGTGAAAAAAATGCCATTAAACGGTTGTTTGCCACCATACGAGAGCATCACCCACGTCTAAAGTTCGTTATTCTTCTGGACAGTCTTTATGCTGACAACCCCACTGTCCAACTGATTAAGAGTTATGGCTGGCATTACATCATTGTCGCGAAAGATGGCAACCATGCCTCGCTGGTTGAAGCGATGGATGAGCTGGATAAAGAAGGAAAAGTTCACCGTGCTGAAAAAGTTAATGAAGAGACTGGAATTAAGTGGTGGTTTCGCTATGCCAATGACGTCAGGCTGAACAAGGCAAAATATGCAGAACAGGTTAATGTGCTTGATTTTGTCGAAACCGATAAAAAAGGTAAACAGCATATCTGGTGCTGGGTGACTGATATTCCGCTTAACGAAGAAACCATAGAACCCGTCATGAAAGGAGGGCGCTGCCGATGGCATATTGAGAACCAGACGTTTAACACCCTGAAAAATCAAGGCTACGATCTCGAACATAACTACGGTCACGGTGAGAAGCACTTAGCCACAAATCTGGCCTATCTGACGATGCTTGCTTTTCTCGTAGATCAAATACAGGAACTGTGCTGTCCCCAGTTTCAGGAAGCTTTAAGAACCCGCTCAAAAGGAGTCCGTATAGCATTATGGAAATGGATACAGGGCTATTTTTTGCATTGGCTGATAAAAACGTGGGAGGGGCTTTTTTACACAGTAACTCATGGTATTGAAGAGAAAAGGGTGATTCCATTCGATACATCATAACCGGCCATATCGTAGCTACGTTCAGGGGTGACATTTTTTCTTTAAAGCTCCGCTTTGTTAATTGGCGGCTCAGTTTTGATCGGCTTCATTATTTTTGCTGCCTTATTGTCAATACCAACGATCATCGACGTTCATCATGCGGGAATAGCTGGGCAATTATCTATCGTTTTTTTCTTTACGTAAAATTTTTACACTACTACCAGACTCTTCAGCACCAAAAGCGTCCGATACTTTTCTTTTATACATAGCCTGTGACAGGGAAATAAATGAAACTATAAAAATACCTGAAACCAAAAAACCATATTTTTTCAAAACAAACCTCCAGCAAAATCCCTCCCATAGACTATTTTTAACTACTTTTACTTTTTTGTATTTTTTTATCATTGACAACTTACGGCAAGCTTAATCCATCTCACTATTTCGTCAAATTATCACGCATGGGTTGTATTAATGAATAAGCGTAAAGAAGCGTTACACGCAGTCACTATAAACAGGCCATCACATAACTGCCAACAGCGATTTCAACAGATACGATCAAACAAGGTCTTTGAGCTATTTGTTGTCGCTATAATCATATTTTCTGCACTCATTATCGGCATAAAAACCTATCCTATTCCAGACTCCCTCAGCCATCTGACCACTGTGCTGGACTGGGGCATCACCGTTTTCTTCCTGGTGGAAATTGTTATTCGTTTTTTAGCAGAGGAGCAAAAAAAGACTTTTTCAAATCCGGCTGGAATGTGTTTGATACGGTGATTGTCGTGGTTAATGTGATGGAGGAGGAACGGCAAAAGACCCGCAAAACAGAACAACAGCAAAAAGGAGAACCCACCCTGGTAGACCTTCAGCAGCAACTGGATGAGATCAAGGCCTTGCTCCACAAACGCTCATAGTTATCTGACTTTATACCCTATTCAGCAAAGCCCTTATTTCGCAAAAGCAACCGTCCTGTCAAAACAACCGGTTCAAGCCATCCAAAGCCGCCACCCGATAAGCCTCAGCCATGGTAGGATAGTTAAAGGTGGTATTCAGAAAATAACGCAGGGAATTGTTCTCCCCTTTCTGGGTCATCACTGCCTGGCCAATATGGACTATCTCGGAGGCCTGGTCACCAAAGCAGTGAATCCCTAGGATTTCCAGGGTTTCACGGTGGAACAGGATTTTAAGCATGCCCACCAGCTCACCGGTTATCTGGGCCCTGGCCAACCTTGAGAAGAACGCCTTACCCACTTCATAGGGCACTGCCTGGGCGGTAAGCTCTTCTTCTGTACTGCCCAAAGAACTGATCTCCGGAATGGTATAAATCCCGGTGGGCACTTCATCCACAAACCGGCAATAGGCAGAACCAGTCAAATTGCCCGAGGCTGAACGCCCCTGATCGTAGGCGGCACTGGCCAGGCTGGGCCAGCCAATCACATCCCCCCCGGCATAAATATGGGGAATAGAGGTCTGGTAATTTTCATTCACCTCCAGTTGCCCACGGCTGTTGGCTTTCAACCCTATCAGTTCCAGACCCATATCCCGGGTATTACCGGTACGGCCATTGGCCCATAGCAATAAATCGGCCTTAAGCTTTTTACCCGACTTCAGGTGCATAATGACGCCATCATTGAGAGGCTCTACTTTTTGGTATTCCTCATTATGGCGAATGATAACGTTCTTTTTGCGCAGCTGATAACCCAGGGCATCGGATATTTCCTTATCCAGAAATGAAAGCAGGCGGTCACGGGTATCCACCAGATCCACCAGCACCCCCAGCCCTGAAAAAATCGAGGCATACTCGGAACCAATCACCCCGGCTCCGTAAATAATCATCCGTCGGGGTGTATGGGAAAGCTCCAGAATGGTATCACTGTCATACACCCTGGAATGGGTAAAATCCACGTCTGCTGGCTGGAACGGGCGTGATCCGGTGGCAATCATGATATGGGCACCACGGAGTTTTTCGGTATTACCATTATGCTCCACCACCTCAATGGTATGCTCATCCACAAAGCAACCCTTACCAAAATAAAGGTCTATACGATTTCTGGCGTAGTACAGGGTTCTGGACTGAACCTGCTTTTGAATAACTGACTCCGCCCGCTTCAGTACCTTGGGAAAACTGAACCAGCGGGGTTCACCAATCTCACGAAACATGGAGTTGGTGTTGAAGTCCATAATCTGCTTCACCGAATGGCGTAGCGCCTTGGAAGGAATAGTCCCCAAATGGGTGCAGCTCCCCCCCACAAAAGCATACTGTTCAACCACTGCCACCCGTTTACCCAGCTTGACGGCATTCATCGCCGCCCCTTCGCCAGCAGGCCCGGACCCCAAGACAATCAGGTCATAATTACTCACAGCCATGCTGCCTTTCCCCTTACAGCTATTCATAGTCACCGTCCTTGCCAACTGGCAGAAAACGGCCAGCCCAGATGGCTGTTCAATTGGAAGTTATTATTATGTATATCAGGCATCAGTGGTGATGCCTGAAGAGGGATTTATCCGATAAGACTATTTAACCCGGATATTTCATAAACGTGCTCCCAGCCTTGCTTGTCCTTTGCGGCTCTGAGGAGTTTTGTTCAGTCGACCGTACTCCCCGGTACGGCACTCCTTCACAAATCTCCTCAGAGCCACAAAGTCCAGCGCAATGCTCGGGGCAGTTTATGAAATATCCGGGTTAGCGGCTGCATCATAGAACAAATCATCCATGGATTTATCGCCGATATTTTTCAGTGGGTTCTTTTCCTCACCACCGCAGATGGGGCAATTGTCCTTAAGCCCCAGATTACTCAATCCGCCACAGGAGCCTTTAATGGGCTTATTGGCAAAGATCACCCCAATAGCCATGGCAGCGATAATAAAGAGAAACACACCAAAGGTGATTAACATAACAGTCATAGCTGCCTCCTTCTATCCATTGCTCATTTGTTGAGCCACTGAGAGAGTCTCAGCATTACTATCTAGGGACTGTTGACGTTTGCTCGTGTGCTCAGCCAAAACCAGCGGTTTCGTGGCTAGACGCAGTAGCGCAGGAATACTCGCGTCTTTCAAGCTACTGCAACGACGGCACGGAATCGCTGGTTTTGGCCCTTCGGGTGGTTCGTAAAGCGGCTTTCCGACTGCGTTGGACTGGCTTGACGTAGAACAACTATGCCTGCACCAGTCCTCCTTGCGGAAAACCGCTTTACGAGCCACTGAGCTCACGATCAAACGTCAACAGCCCCTAGTTTACCAGAAATCGTTTAAAAGCCTGACTGGCCACGGATTCAAAACTATCACCTGAATGATAGGTAAAATAGGCAGCTATGCCTTCCTGATTTGCCAGCTGAAGCCCCTTCTCATCACCCAATACCATAAACATGGTAGCCAGGGCATCCGCTTCCGCCACTGTGTCAGCAATAACCGCCACTTCAGCCACCCGGTTCATTTCCGGGCGTCCGGTCACCGGGTTTATGGAATGGGAATACTTCTGGCCGTCAATTTCAAAGAAGTTGAGATAATCCCCGGAGGTGGCCAACGCCTTATTGCCTGGTGACACAATTGCTGCGGGCTTGCCCCCCCCCAGATCCGGCCCGCGAACAGCCAGGCGCCAGCGATTGCCATCAGGCTTGCTGCCGCTGACCTTCACTTCTCCACCCACTTCCACCATAAAGTTGGTTATGCCCGTATCTTCGAGGACTGCCGCCGCTTGGTCTACACCATAGCCTTTGGCAATGGAGCTCAGGTCAACAAACACGGGTTTTAGCCGGGTGAGCGTACTCTCCGCCTGATCAGCAGAAACGTACTGATAACCCACCTGCTGCTTCGCCTTGGCAATGGCTTTATCAGAAGGCACTTCTCCGGGGTAGTTATCGAGCATCCACTGAATAAATTCAGGCGCTTTTACCGTTTTTTCATCAGTGACTGCCGATCTATCTGCCGTATTTTCAGCCTTGGGATCATGACGCTTCGGGCCAAACCCCCAGAGATTCACCAGAGGACCCACTGTTACGTCATAGGCACCATCGGACATTTTTGAAATGCGTTGACTGGCAATCACCAGATCCACCAGGTCTTGCGAAACCTTGAAAGGCTCACCCACCGGTGCCCGGTTAAACTGCATTAATTCAGAGTCTTCACGATAGGTGGACATTCTCTGGTCAACATCATGCAGGGCATTGTGTACCCGTTTGGAAATATCATCCACCGGATGGGAGAACAGCGTCCCCACATAGGACACATGATAGGTTGTGCCCATGGTTTCGCCCTGGAACTGCTTGATTCTGGGGCGGGTGCTCAATATATAGAACACCGCCAGCAAAAAGATACCGCCCACCAGTAGTGAGCGCTTGTAGGAACTTGAAATCACGCTGATCCCCGCCTGAGCCATCGACAATCCAACTGGAAACCACTCGTTATCCACTGGATGATTGGCGCGGGATTTTATCATTCTGCCTGGCAGCGGTCATCCAGTGCACAAAATGATTCAGGAAAAAACTATAAAAAGACAGAAATTGAAGTTGAGCGACTGACTGTTATTTAATCGTATTTTTCATTCATATCGGGACAGGGTGAGAGGGGAACAGGCAATAGAACCCTACACTATTCCCCCACCCGCGTTTACGCAGTCACCCAAAGAATAACAGCATCCCGGTCACTTAATGAGGTTAATACATGCCCCATTTCGGCATCGTAATAGGCGCTATCACCTTCCTCCATCACCACCGGCTGATAGAATTCGGTATAAAACAGGATTCGGCCCTTAAGCACTAACAAAAACTCTTCACCATCATGGCGCACCCAGCCGGGATAGTCCTCAAATGAACGGGCTTTAACCGTGGTTCGATACGGCACCATTTTCTTGCCCGACAGTTCCGTAGCCAGCATCTCATGTTCATAAGTGGTGGTGGGGTGAGGCTTACCTTCACCCATACGGGTAATATCCCTCCGGCCACGGGTGGCATGTCGGTTTTCTGGCTGGGTAAACAGCTGGGGAATATCAATGCCCAGCCCTTTCACCAGCTTGTTCACTGCGGCAAAGGTTGGAGAAATCTGTTCATTCTCGATTTTGGACAGCGTCGATCGTGCCAGGCCAGTAAGCTTACTGGCTTCCTCCAGGGTCAGACTTTGGCTTAAACGAATTTCCCGAACCCTCTCACCCAACTTCAGGGGCGATACCGAATTTTCCCGATTACGCTGCTGAAGTCTCAACGACTGCTTCTCAGTGGCAAGGAAACTAACTTGTTCAGACATCCTTTCTCCCGACAGGCATTCCCAGAAGCCGGGCTAAGCGCAGACCCATGAGATCTGCCATTATTTCACCTATACAATTCTTGGCCAGGCTACTGACAAAAATAGATCGCGAGATTATAGACAGCTTTTGTTTCCAATAGGAAACTTTTATATTGATTAGAAAATCACATATTGATACGCTTCTGCCAAAATCAGTTGCAAGAACAGGGATTACCAAGACCAACAAATAAACAATGAACGGTTGTCTGACATAATCAGACAGTGATCATCAATCATTCAGGAGCCGAACCATGGGACTGAGCATATTTGACCTGTTCAAAATTGGCATAGGGCCTTCTTCATCCCACACAGTCGGCCCTATGGTAGCTGCCAACCGGTTTCTCTCGGAATTAAAACAACACAATATCCTGACTAAAACAGCCCATGTGACAGTCCACTTATTTGGCTCACTGGCCCTTACCGGAACGGGTCATGCAACAGACACTGCCACCCTACTGGGCCTGCTGGGAAAAACCCCTGAAACTATTGATCCAGATCAAGCATCGGCATTAATTGAGAACATTCGAAAAACTAAAAAACTGGCTTTGGCCGAACAAATTACCATCCCGTTTTCCGAAACCCGCCATTTGCTTTTTCATTGCAATAAGTCATTACCCAAACACCCCAATGCCATGACCATTGAAGCAATGGATAGCAAGGGGAAAAAATTACACAGCAATAATTATTACTCCGTGGGCGGTGGTTTTGTGATCAGTGAGGATGAAACCGATCAGCCCGCCACCACTGCCATAAAAAAAACCATCCCCTACCCTTTTAATACTGGCCAGGATTTACTGGATATTGGAGAACAAACCGGCCTGTCCATTGCCGGGATCGTCCTTGAAAATGAAAAGCATCTGGGGCGTTGTCATGATATCAAGTCAGCGTTACTGTCCATCTGGCAGACAATGGACGCCTGTATCCGGCGTGGATGCCGTGAGAAGGGCCTATTACCGGGCGGACTCGGTGTCAGCCGCAGAGCCTTTGATATCCACCAGCGTCTCGCTAACCGGCAACAACAACAAACCGCCGATGAGCTGGAAGTTATGGACTGGGTCAGCCTGTTTGCCCTGGCCGTCAACGAAGAAAATGCCGTGGGAGGCCGGGTTGTTACGGCACCCACTAACGGTGCCGCTGGAGTCATCCCCGCCGTGCTTGCGTATTATGATCGCTTTGTCAGCGGCAGTAATGATGAGGGCATCCAGACCTTTCTGGCCACTGCCGCGGCCATAGGCATGCTTTATAAAAAAAATGCCTCCATCTCCGCCGCCGAGGTGGGCTGCCAGGGAGAAATCGGGGTAGCCTGTTCTA
This sequence comes from Endozoicomonas sp. Mp262, assembly GCF_025643335.1. NCBI lineage: Bacteria > Pseudomonadati > Pseudomonadota > Gammaproteobacteria > Oceanospirillales > Endozoicomonadaceae > Endozoicomonas > Endozoicomonas sp. Mp262. Next base: position 4,483,954 of record NZ_CP092489.1, read on the forward strand.
TGGCCGCTGGAGCCCTGTGCGCTGTCCTGGGGGGAGATAATAATCAAATCGAGAATGCCGCCGAGATTGGTATGGAACATAACCTGGGTCTGACCTGCGACCCCATCGGTGGGTTGGTACAGGTTCCCTGTATTGAACGGAACACCATGGGAGCCGTCAAGGCTATCAATGCAGCCCGGCTTGCTCTCCAGGGCGATGGTAATCACCGGGTCTCCCTGGATACAGTGATTGCCACCATGCACCAGACCGGACTGGATATGCAGAACAAGTATAAAGAAACGGCACAGGGCGGTTTGGCAGTTAATGTGGTTCTGTGTTGATTTTTTTACTGAACACCACCCAACCAAAAACAAGAGGAAATAATCAAGCAATGAGCAACACTGCAGTCGCTGATATCGATACCACCCAGATGAAATTCACCACCTCCCACGAATGGGTTCTGAACAATGGCGATGGTACGGTCACTGTAGGTATTACCGACCATGCCCAGGAGCAGCTGGGGGATGTGGTTTTTGTCGAGCTACCTGAAGAAGGCCATGAAGTAGGTGCCGGTGATGAATTATCCCTGGTGGAGTCAGTCAAGGCGGCTTCTGATATTTATGCCCCGGTTTCCGGCCAGGTAATCTCCATTAACAGCAAACTGGAAGATGCCCCGGAAATCATTAATGAGTCCCCTTATGAAGAGGGCTGGATTGTCCGCATCAAATTATCCGAGCCTGCCGAGCTGGAAGAATTAATGAGTTTTGATAATTATCAGGCCATTGAAGAATAGCTGGCAAGGCAGTTCTTTACACATTGCTACAGGCAGCCTTGGCTTTCTGCCTGTAGCCAGACTATTTGACCATACACCCTGAAGGGACAAAGTGATCAGAAGGTAATCAAGATATGGCTGATGAAAAACAAACACTGCAAGCCCTACTGCAGAATGATACATTCACCGGTCGCCATATTGGTCCCACTCAGGGGGAGCAGCTGGCCATGCTGGAAGCCCAGGGGTTTAAAACCCTGGAAGAAATGACTGACCAAACCGTACCAGCGGTTATTCGCTCAATGGCCCTGGCAATGGAAAAAGGCCAGAGCGAAGACCAGGCCCTTAACAGCCTCCGCCATTTGGCAACACAGAATAAAGTCAACAAATCCTATATTGGCATGGGGTATTACAACACCCGAATCCCCAACGTTATTCTCAGAAACTTACTGGAAAATCCCGGTTGGTATACGGCCTATACCCCTTACCAGCCTGAAATAGCCCAGGGTCGCCTGGAAGCATTGCTGAATTTCCAGCAAATGGTGATGGACTTGACTGGCATGGAAGTCGCTAATGCCTCCCTGCTGGATGAAGCCACTGCGGCGGCAGAGGCCATGGCCCTGTGCCGACGTTCCAGCCGCAGCAAAAGCAACCGTTTTTTCGTGGCAGACGATGTTCACCCCCAAACCCTGGATGTCATTAAAACCCGTGCCGAATACCTGGATATTGAACTGGTGATTGGCAATCCAATCACCGAGCTGGAAAGCCAGGAGGTTTTTGGTGTACAGCTGCAATACCCTGGCACCTATGGCGATATTAAAGAGATTGAAGCCATCATCAGCACCGCCAGGGCACAAAAGAAAATGATCGCCGTCGCCACAGACCTGATGGCGTTGGTACTGTTAAAATCCCCCGGCGCCATGGGTGCCGATATTGTCCTTGGCAGCAGCCAGCGTTTCGGTGTGCCCATGGGCTTTGGTGGCCCCCATGCTGCATTCTTTGCTACCAGTGCCAAGCTCAAGCGTTCTATTCCGGGTCGTATTATCGGTGTTTCCATCGATAGCCGTGGCAATCAGGCATTACGGATGGCCATGCAAACCCGCGAGCAACATATCCGCCGGGAAAAAGCCACCTCCAATATCTGTACCGCTCAGGCACTGCTGGCCAACATTGCCAGTTTCTACGCGGTCTATCACGGCCCTGAGGGTCTGAAAGCCATTGCCGAGCGGATTCACCGCCTGACTACCATTCTGGAAAAAAGCCTGACCGATACGGGCTTTTGCTGTAACGAAAGCTACTTTGACACCCTGACCATCAAGGTGGGCAGCCAGCAACAAGCCATCTACCAGCGCGCCCTGGCCCATCACTGCAACCTGCGCCTGATTGGCAATGACCGGCTGGGTATCAGCCTGGATGAAACCTCCACCCCTGAAGATATTATTGAACTGTTTGATATTTTCCTGGGCAAAGGCAAGGCACTGGATGTGTCCTTCATCGACGAGCGAATCACCGCTGGAGAAGAAACCGGCATTAAACATAGCCAGCGCCGTACAGACCCGGTTCTGACTCACCCCACGTTTAACCGCTATCACTCCGAGACGGAGATGATGCGCTATCTCAAGCGCCTGGAAAACAAGGACTACTCCCTGGTACACGGCATGATTCCCCTGGGCTCATGCACCATGAAGCTGAATGCCGCAGCCGAGATGATCCCGGTAACCTGGCCTGAGTTTGCCAATATCCACCCCTATGCACCCAGGGACCAGGTTCAAGGCTACATGACCATGATCCAGCAACTTCAGGCTGACCTGGAAACCATTACCGGCTATGACCGGGTATCCATGCAACCCAATTCCGGTGCTTCCGGTGAATATGCAGGTTTGCTGGCCATTCGCAAGTATCAGGAATCCATCGGTGAAGGCCACCGCCATATCTGCCTGATTCCTTCTTCTGCCCATGGCACCAACCCGGCATCGGCGGTGATGGCTGGCATGAAAGTGGTGATTGTTGAATGTGATGAACACGGTAACGTCAATGTAGAAGACCTGCGCAGTAAGGCTGAAGAACACTGCACTGACCTGTCTGCGCTGATGGTGACCTACCCATCCACCCACGGTGTCTACGAAGAAGCGATCAAAACCATCTGCGCCACTGTCCACAAATATGGCGGCCAGGTGTATATGGATGGCGCCAATATGAATGCCCTGGTAGGTGTGGCCAAGCCTGGTGAAATTGGTTCTGATGTCTCTCACCTGAACCTGCACAAAACCTTTGCCATTCCCCACGGTGGCGGCGGTCCAGGCATGGGTCCCATCGGTGTTAAACGTCACCTGGCACCTTTCCTGCCGAACCATCAAGTCAGCCCTGTCTATCAGGATGAGGGCATTGGTGCCGTCTCTGCTGCGCCCTTTGGCAGTGCCTCCATCCTGCCCATTACCTGGCTCTACATTAAAATGCTGGGGCATGAAGGCCTGACCCGATCCACCGAGGTAGCCATTCTTAATGCCAACTATATGGCGGAGAAACTGGCGGATCATTATCCAGTGCTCTACCGTGGCCAAAACAACCGGGTAGCCCATGAATGCATTATTGATATTCGTCCCATCAAGGAAAGCAGCGGTATTACCGAAGAGGATATTGCCAAGCGATTAATGGACTATGGCTTCCACGCCCCCACCATGTCCTTCCCCGTAGCTGGAACCCTGATGATTGAACCCACAGAGTCAGAGTCCAAAGTAGAGATTGACCGCTTTATTGATGCCCTGATTGCCATTCGCGAGGAAATCCGCAAGGTGGAAAAGGGTGAGTGGCCTGCTGACCAGAACCCTCTCAAGCTGGCACCACACACCATGGAAGACCTGGTAGACCCGGAGTGGAATCGCCCTTACTCACGGGAAGAAGCCGTATTCCCGTCAGACACCTGTCGTACTGCCAAATTCTGGCCTGCCACCAACCGTATTGACAATGTCTATGGCGACAGAAACTTTGTTTGCTCCTGTCCTGATATTGAGAGTTATAGAGAAGGTTAGTCTGGTATTTACAGTAATTATCTTTACTAATAAACCGCGCCAACATAGAAAACACCTGTTTTCTATGTTGGCGCGGTCATTTTACGGGATGCAGTTATTATGCACATACATTTTGCTGACTGCATGCACAGAAGCTATGATTTAGTCTATAGTTTTATGGTTCATTAATATTGTTGCCAATCAAAATAACCTGTTTAAAAATGAAACTAACATACGCACTCATTCTATTACTGGCACCTGCCTTGTGCATTTCGGTTGTTGATAACGAAATAAAAAAAGAACCACCTGATCCTTCAGACGCAGCTTTGCGCGATTTCACCAATAACAAACCTTTATTTTTAGGTGAAGAAGGTTTTTTAGAAAGATTCAATGAAAGATTAAACCCTAAAAAAGAAAGTTTATATTTGGGTGCAGAACATCAACATGTCTTAAAAAAAAAACAAGATATATATTTAAACAAATAAAAGCGATTATAGCCAACCCTAAAATAGATACAGGTGAAACGGTTATGGATATATTTTTAGAGGTGGTGTTGCATCAATCTTAACTTTAGAGTTATTATGACATGAACGTTTGGTTATATTTTAAAAATTGTGTGCAAAAATACATCCAAACGTTTTTTCAGATTCGGTATTATTCTTGATTATTGCGTTGTTGCCGCTATTTATGCCGCTTTTTTCTTTTCTTTGACTATTCCGTCAGTCAAACTATTAAAATTGAACTCATATTTTTGGCTATATCGGTTCCAGCCCTCACGAATAGGTAATCTGGGGATAATTCCTGCGAGTGCAAATCTTAGCATGCCAGCGGTGGTTGTATCCTGATCCCGCCAAGGAATCCTTGAAATGCCCACGCTTGCTTGATTTTTACAGACGGTCAACAGTTGCAATAATGCGTATCCAGCCATCTTCAGATGCATCCACCGCAACAGAGTTCTCAGCTTTTGCTGCCATAACTGGCGGCAACCAAATGAATGTTTAATTTGCTGAAACATGGGTTCAACCGGCCATCTTTTCGCATAAATACGAAGGATGTCTATACCTTCAAGTCCAGTATTGGTTGCAATGAATATACGGCTTTCTGTCAGTCCTTTATCATTTTCAAACCGACCCCAGACAACCCGAACCTTGCGGCCTTTCAGGAAGCGAGCCCGACATACCCGGGTGCGATAACGTATCTTTCGAAATCTGCCGTATATTCTTACGGTTGTTTGATATTCCGGTAGCTTCTCCACTTCCGGGGGCGTCATTTTGATGCCATACTTTTTGGGTCGCCCACGTTTTTTTGCAGTGGACTCCAACGGTAAGGCATACAATGCCCGGTTTAACGGGATTTGCCCTACTACTTCATAGCCCATTTCCAGAACGGGTTGCATTAGCGTCCAGTTCATATACCAACAGTCTGTCAGCAAGCGCAGTCCTTGCACCTTCACCTCTTGCCTCACTACTTTTAGCATGGCAACAGCGATTTTTAGCTTACTGGCATTGCCTGAAGCAGGAGATGGAAAGGAAAGCACAGGGATGGCAGTAAATACTTCATCTTTAGCCCGCTCAAATACAACAGCCAGGGATACCCAGCATTGTCCCCAGATATACGTTGGCCGGTTCCTTTTTTTACTGTGCTGGTGATGGGTTCGGCAAGCGGGAGCCTTGTCAGAAAAACGCTCCACCACCCAATCATCAAGACCAATGTTGATAAGTTCACCCCGTGGTACTTTTGAGCATACCAGCTGAATGAGCCGGCATGCGAGGCTCCTCCACCGCCACTTGCCTTGAGAGAGCCAATGGTGGTAACTGCTCCATACGCATTGAAAGTTATTAATAGATAACAGCGCCTGAGTGACAAAGCCTTGCCCGGATAGCATGCAGCCAAAAAGAAGTTCGCAGAACGTAGGTACTGCTGTTGGGGATAGCGCTGAAGCAAGAAACGTTGTATATAAGGCAAGCTCCCGGAGGATCTCTTTATGATCTGAAGTGAGCATAGCAACCATCTTTGTATTTTGTTTGGAGATGGTTGCTATTAAGTAGTGTATAGATTGCTTTCGAATAATTTAACCATCCAGTCGGACAGTATTAGAAAATGAGATCATATACTCCTCTCCAAATGAAAAAAGCACCCGTTCAACTTCTTTTTCAAATTCCGCAAAGCTCTTGATTGACAAGAGGTTGAGCCATTCATACTTTATTTTCCTCCACAGGATTTCAATCAGGTTGAGCTCAGGTGAATATGTTGGCAGAAAGCAGACCAGCAATTTCTTTTCAATCATCCAGTCATCAATTCTGGCACAAAACTTTTTGCTGGTGTGAATGCTGGCATTATCCACCATAACTACCGTGTAACGATCATTTGAGCTGTATTTTTCATCTGCCATTTTCTCTGCAAAGTCATCAAAGGCCGCAATCACCGTATCGCTATTCACTGAACCCACAACAGGATAATGAAATAGCTCACAGCTTCGGTTCATAAACCCCAGTACGTTGATGCGTTTACTTTTGACTGATGGTATTCTGAGCTGCTTTCCTTTTTCCTGCCAACCGTATGGCACACAAGGTTCCTGGGTAAAGCCGGACTCATCAAAATAAAATAAATTGATTAACCCTTTGCTCTCGGCTTCCTGGGCATCTTTCAGAGCAGTTTTACAGTCATGGAATTGCTCTTCGTCCCGTTTATGTTTGCATGATTTACGGAGTCTTTTGTAAACCAGCCCTGCTTTTTTACAATGTTTGCCAGAGTAATTTTTGATGAAGATTTACCGGTTTCATCCTCGATCTTGGATTTGACATACGATAAGCGACGAGGCTCTTCAGCCACTAATTCTTTTATGCGTTGCACTTCGGATTCGTCATATATGCACGGCCTACCGCCACCATGCCCCTTGTACAAGGCACGAATACCATATTCTTCCCAATCATCAATCCACTGAGAAGCAGTTTGATATCTAATTTCAAGTATTTCGGCAATTTGCTCAAGGGTAAAGCCACGATTGCTCAATAAAAGGCTATGGGCTCTTTCCCTTATACATCTCAGAGGTCCGTAGTGTTTGGCGAATTTCAAAGTTAATAAAACAGCTTCATCAGTGATTGTAGTGACGTACTTCATAGCAGCAATTCCCGCAGACTTGATTAAAGCCCTTAATAACAAGGGCTGTAGCTTGGTAGCCTCTTGCTAAAATCGCAGACTATCCGGTAGAATTTCACCACAATAATAATAACGATGCTCATGTTGTGCCGCTAACGAAACCAAGAACCATTGCTGAAAAACTGCTCAAAATAGTCTCTGATGAAGCGGGTCAAATTCCAGACTTTCGCAAGAAAAGCCAACATGACAAAATTGTCCTTCATGATGCGGTCATGAGTGGCCTGGCAGTCATGCACCTGAAATACCCTTCATTACTGGCTTTTGATCAGGATTGTGTCAATAACCCAGATAGGCTCAAGAACTTAAAGTCGATGTACAATGTCAGCTGTGTCCCCAGTGATACCTATCTGAGGGATCTGATTGACCCTATCGAAACACGCTATTTAAGGAAGTTCTTTACCCGCCTGTTTGCCTTTGTGCAACGATCTGGGCGGCTTAAGCAGTTCACTTATTTTGAGGAAGGGTATCTTGCGCCTATCGATGGTACGGGGCACTTTTGCTCAGGGAAGATTAGTTGTCCTGAGTGTTGTGTAAAAAAGCCAGGCAGCAAAAATCCGCAATACTACCATCAGTTACTGGCCTGCTGTCTGGTAAAGCCGGGCAAGAAAGAAGTATTACCTTTAATGCCTGAACCCATCATCAAACAAGTTGATGCGTCAAAGAATGATTGTGAGAAGGTAGCGCTCAAGCGGCTATTGGCGAATTTATCCAGAGAGCATCCGCACCTGCCACTGGTTCTGACTTTTGATGACCTGTACTCAGATGGACCGACCATCAAGTTGGTAAAGTCCTTTGGCTATAGCTTCATTATGGTGGCAAAGGATTCAACCCATGAGTCGTTATACCAGGCCGTCGATGAGCTGGATTGTGCAGACAAAGTGGTGCGCTATGAATATACCGATGATAAAGGGTTTACGCACTGGTTCCGGTTTGTGAATGGTGCCCCCATTAACAAGTCACACCCGGATGTGCTGGTTAACTTTCTCGAATATATAGAAATTGATCCAGAGGGCAACAAGAAGTACGTCAACACCTGGGTCACGGACATTGAGCTTTCAGCCGAGAACGTGAATAAATTCATGCGAGGAGCACGCGCTAAATGGAAAATTGAAAACGAAACGTTCAATACACTGAAAACACAGGGCTACCATCTCGAACACAATTACGGGCACGGAAAGCAGCATCTGGCCAGCAATCTGGCATGCCTGACTTTTACGGCCTTCCTCATCAACCAGATAGAACAACTGTCTTGCAAGCTCTTCCAGGAAGCGCTCAAGATAAAAAAGTCTAAAAAGGCATTCTGGCATGCCATACGAGGGCTGTTTGACTGGTTCTGCATTGATAACTGGACAGACGTATTTACAGCTATCATTGAAGGGCGAAGTGTGAGCTTGAAGTTGCTGACTGTCGATACGACATAGAGCGTTGATGTTAGCCCTGTGACCTGTGTTACCTGTCATTAAAACCGACTGCCGATATAGCAGCAGTCTGGCTCTGTTCATCCGCGATAAAATCATTTTTAATTAACTGAAAATGTGCCAGCCGGAATCTGGTTTGCGGGAATTGCTGACTTCATAGGGAGAGGGATTTAAAGACCAGTACTCTCTTTATAATAGAGTAAATGTATCATTCAATAGCTATCTGATCGTTAGATCAAGAAGTAGATTTCTCGTACTGGCCGAACATCCAGTTTATTTGAAACCAAACTATGACCTACTTAACCGATTTCAGATGAAAATCGTACTATTGTTCTTTGGTAACTCTAAAGTCGAGATCAAGAAAAACACCTTGAAAAAAGAAGAAAAAACAATGATACTTTAAAACGATGGCGCCTTAATAAGGCCAGAAAGATTGACTGTTTAAAAAAAGAACTTGAGACAGTCGAGATATTACTTAACACCGAAAGAAAAAAACCTGGAAATGGCGGCTCAATGACAACCTGGCAGAAATAGAAATTTATCATTGACAGTATGATTCAAGGGGCTTTATCTCTATAGGCTAGTTGAATTCATAGAAACCCATGAAATCAGCAAATTGTAGTAATTCTATAAATCACACATATCAAAAGGCGCTAACATGTGTGATTCATAGACATCATTTCACTATTATTCAGTGTTATGAACAGAGAAGTACAGCAGCGTCTTGGATGATCTGCTAGCTGAGTGGCAACACTACTACAACTAGCAGCAGCCTCATAACGCCCATTACTGAAAAACGCCGATGGATAGACTATCTGAGCTTATAGATAAAACGCCATATGCAGAAGAAGTTCAAGCTGAATACGAACCTGCACTGGAGCGCACTCAGCATCCTGTTTACAAAGTGAACCTAGAGCTTAGAACGTTGAAACGATGTCTATGAATCACACACTGGCATTGGTTTAGACTCAAATTCACAGAGCATGGAGACAAAATAACGTCCGGACTTGTCCTTGCTGATAGTGACACTTGAAGGTTCAGAAGGCCGCTCTCTGCTCCATTTGATAGCCAGTGGCTCTTTACTCTTGGCAATAAACAACTGGCTGCCTTTCATATTGAAAGCAGCCTTTGTTAATCGAATACTTTGCCTTGCTGTTTTCTTTTTGAAGCTTAGGTACTTTGCTCTGCCAGCCCAGAAATTCTTAAAGGCTTCCTGCTGATCTCGTAGGCACTGCTGAAGAATCATCAAAAGCATATGGATATAATCCCGCATTGCATACCCTTCAACCAACTCAACACCCTGCTGACAACAGAGTTCTCGCAATATTTTTCCAATATCTCGACGCAATGCCCCATAAATAGCCTTTTTCCGATATTTCGGAACAATAACAACGTGATATTTGCAATAATGCTTCACGTGAGTCTGGCTTTGCCAATCTCGCATATGGCCTCCTTCAAGAACTTGCCGGTTCAAAGGAGGCCATTTTCCTACTCTGCACGCCGTTTCGGCAGAGCCTATTCGAGTCTCACCGCCAAAAGCGGTGGTTTACCAAGATTTAATTACACTGGAAAAGTCTTTTAGAAAAGGAAATTCTTTCTTGAGTGAAACAAGCCTTTTTTCAGCTTGTGAATGAGAAATACTGGTGCCGTCTTTGTAGTAGGCATCAGTACGAAAACGCAGTGTATTGTTATAAACAAAGCGAACGCAACCAAACGACTGAGCGAGTAAATTGGCTTGCTCTGGTGTTGGGTAGAATCGTTCTTTATAGGCTCGTTTATAGTTCATATCCCAAACATCACAGAAACTCTAAGCTTCTGTAAAGTCTCATAACTTCCGGTTTTGCAAGCCCTCTGGGGGTTTGTTGCTTATATCACCACCCGACTGGGTGATGCTTTACGCAAAGTTTGGTAAAGCCGTCAAACCCATCGAAATAATGCACCAGTTCACATTATCTCCACCCAAGGTGAATAACACCTTAACACCTCACAACAGGCAACAAACCTTTACAACACTTATTACCCTTATTGCCTGACCTAATGGTTAACATAGATATAAATCAATAAAAAAAGGTAAGCATTCTGTCATGTTTAAGGGGTTTTTTAGTAATTCTCTGTCTTGTACTTTGTAAACAGAGAATCACAAAAAGACCTACACCTCCCCCTTATGGATGCACAGCAATATCAGTTACAGGACTGCAGGTTTTATATCCAAGGCTCCCTGTCGCCCTTATTGTCCGGGAGTGTAGCCTTCGCCAGGGAAAATAGAAAAATTGATCTTGTTAAGGCTGTAAATGAACAAGAACAGATTACTGCTGTTAACTCTATGTGCGGTGTTTGCCCAAAACACAATAGCGGGAACCGACAAGCTGGATCGGAATTATCCCGGACGAAAGCTGGAGTCAGGAGATCCACTGACTTACCAGCAATGGTATCTATTAAACACGGGGCAAGATGCCTTTGCTAAAAACGGGGGTGTTCCAGGCATCGACCTGAACCTCTGGCAAACCCATAAAAAAGGTATTTACGGCAAAGGAGTGACCGTTGCCGTTGTAGACGACGGGTTAGCCATTCGCCACCCTGATCTGTCACCCAACATAAAGCAGGGTTCCTACAACTTCCTGGATGGCAGCAGCGACCCTACCCCTGCCGATCCTAATTCTGCCCACGGCACCTCTGTATCTGGCATTATTGCCGCCTCCGGGTTTAATAATGAGGGTATCCGCGGCATCGCACCAAGAGCAGGACTGAAGGGCTTTAACTGGCTCAAGAGTCAAAGCCATCAAAACTGGTTGCTGAGCCACGGCCTGGATAACCGTTCCTCCGATGTGCGCATTTTTAACCAAAGTTATGGTTCATCCCCCATCAGCAGTGATCCTTATGATTCTGATGTTCCTTTTGATCCGGACAACGTGATGAAAGTGGAACAAATGGATTATCAATACAAGGATATGTCCCTGAATGCATTCAAAGGCAAAGGGGCCCTTTTTGTAAAATCCGCCGGTAATGGTTATCACAAATTTAGCGGGACCGTTCGGGGAATACGGTTTAATTTCTTACCTGCCGATTATGATTCCGACAATCCTAACGAAGGCTTACCCTGGCAGAACAGTAACTTTACCCACGATAATGCCAACTTCTGGAATATGACTGTCAGTGCCATTAATGCAGATGGCGTACGCTCTTCCTATTCCAGCGTGGGCAGCAGTGTTTACCTGACAGCTCCCGGAGGAGAGTACGGTGTTGACAAACCCGCTCATGTGACAACAGACCTGATGGGCTGCTACCGGGGTTACAACACCTACGAAAATGTATCCAATGGCCTCCACGGGGGAACTCCGGAAGCGCCTAACTGCAACTATAACGGTCGCATGAACGGAACCTCTTCCGCTGCACCTAACACCTCTGGTTCTGCCGCGCTGTTGATGTCCGCCTATCCAAAACTCTCCCAGCGGGATATACGTGGACTGTTGGCTACTACAGCCACCAAGGTTGACCCGGATTATGGCGATATCGATATCACCTATACCACTAACGATGGCACAAAACGCACAGTTACCGGTCTGGAAGGCTGGTCCACCAACGCCGCAGGTTACGACTATAGCCCCGTCTATGGATTTGGCCTGATTGATGTGGATCGTGCCATGAAAATGGCTAAAACCTGGCATAAACTACCCAAGCTTAAGATGACTGACTGGGCCATTCGCACTCCCCGGATGCCTATTCCCGATGCAGGTAACCAGCCTGTAGCTGATTCTGTCTGGGTCAAGAAGGATCTTGTGGTTGAAGCCGTACAGGTTAAAGTGGACATTGACCATGACCGTATCTCTGACCTGCTGATTGAACTGGTATCCCCTTCCGGAACCCGCAGCGTGTTAATGTCCCCAAGGAATGGCCTGGTGGGTCGCTCCCTCAAGGAATACTTGCAGGAAGAGCCAGGCGAACTGGAACGGGGCTATCGTGATCATTTAATGCTTAGTCATAAGTTCTTTGGTGAACAGGCCAGGGGAGACTGGCGCCTGGAAGTAACCGATACCAGCGGCGAAGACCAGACATGGGTGTTACAGGAATCCGATCACAGGGAAAGAATCCGTACCGTACCATTGAAGAACAACAGCAAGCCTGGCCTGATCAATCATTGGTCCCTGCGTGTGCTTGGTCATAAGCAATAAAGTTGATTCAATTAGAGGGAAATGATGATGAAGTTTAAAGCTGCTTTTTTGGCATGCTCTCTGGCATGTGGGTCAGTGATGGCAGATTCTGGCTTACCCAATCCTGCCACCAACGGGCAGCCCGTGGTAATTAATGGTCAATCCTTCCACAAGGTAGTCCCCAAAAACGGGACTACCCTGTTCTTCGCCAGGCAAGCCCCTGATAAAGGCGTTTATGCTGGCGACAAACTGATGGATCCTGCCGGTATCAAGGACTATACGGCCACTGGTACCATTTTTATTCGAATTAGTGGTAATGATGCCCGACAACTGGCTAATAAGCATGGCCTGAAAATTATTCTTTCAACCGATAGCATTACTTCTTTCCAGACAAAAGAAGGTACAGAGTTAACGGGCTTAATGAATCGGCTAAAAGAAGAAGGACGGCAGGCACAACTGGAGCTGGCTAATGAAACAGCAAGCCCCATGTAAGGTGAAGGTGTCGTAAAAAAACAAACCCTCGTTCCCATGCTCTGCATGGGTCGGGGGTTTGTAACAACCGCGTGGAAACATCCGCTTTATTACCCTTTGGATAGTCTCTTCCTTACCACCCTTCCTTAGGGGCCATAGATGAATATAAACGAACTCACACACCCCAAACTGATTGTTCTGGATCAGGGATTCAACCACCGTGATGAGGTGATTCACTGTCTTGCCAATAAACTGGAAGAGGCAGGAAAACTGGTAGATAAAAACCGGTTTGTTGAAGTAGTCATGCAGCGGGAACAGGAAGGTCCCACCGCCCTGGGTGAAAGCCTGGCAGTACCCCACGGTAAGAGTAATGGCGTCAAAGAAGCCGCTTTTGCTGTGGCACGCCTGAAAAATAACCTGGCCTGGGAAGGCGTCGATGGCCCGGAACCTGTCAATCTGGTTATTATGCTGGCCATTCCCCTGGCTGAACAGGGCACAACCCATATTGAAATATTAACCGAACTTACCCGTGCCATTGCCGATGATGAACTACGCAATAAACTGATGGAAGCCAGCACACCTGAGCAGTTTCTGGCATTACTAACAGGCAATACATCGGGTAACAATACCCCTCAAGAACATCAACAAACTTCAGATAATGAAAAAGTCATCGTTGCGGTAACCGCCTGCCCTACCGGTATCGCCCACACCTATATGGCGGCAGATTATCTGGAAAAAGCGGCAAAGAGAGTGGGTATAACCCTCTTTGTGGAAAAGCAGGGAGCAAAAGGCATTGAAACCCCCATTACAACAGAACAGCTTCATCGTGCTGATGCTGTTATTCTCGCTTCCGATGTGGCATTAAAAAACACAGAGCGATTTAATCACCTCCCTGTTTTAACGATAAGTGTCGCAGAACCTATTCGAAATGCAGATGCAGTGATTAAAAAGGCCCTGCAACTGCCCAAGTCTGCCCGACAAATAAAACATCCCAAAGACTCCAACGCTTCCCAAAGCCACAATAAAGAACAGGGCAGCATCAAACAGGCATTGCTAACCGGGGTATCCCACGCCATTCCATTTATTGCCGCTGGCGGTATCATGATTGCCACGGCCATCGCCTTTGCTCCCATGACAAGCCAGGGCCCGGACTTTTCACAGCACGCCATTCTCAAACTGGTTTCTGAAATTGGTGGGGCTGCCTTCGCAGTACTCTTACCAGTACTGGCGGGATACATTGCTTATGGTAAATCCGGCAAACCAGGCCTGGTGCCCGGTTTTATCGGCGGCTATCTGGCGGGCACCACAGGAGCCGGTTTTTTAGGGGCCATTCTCGCCGGATTGTTTGCAGGTCTTATCGTTAATGGCATCAAGAAACTGCCGGTCCCTCCATTACTGCAACCATTAATGCCCATCATCATTATCCCGATTATATCCTCACTGATTATTGGCTCAGTGATGCTGGAGCTCATAGGAGTGCCCATAGCCAATATTATGTCTTTTATGGGTCATTGGTTACGCTCTATGGGGGATGCCAATGCGCTTATGCTGGGCCTGATTCTTGGGGCAATGATTGCTTTTGACATGGGGGGGCCCATTAATAAAACCGCCTTCTTTTTTGGTGCAGCCATGATTCAGGAAGGCCATTATGCGGTTATGGGGGCGGTTGCCGCAGCCATCTGTGTACCTCCAATAAGCATGGGACTGGCGACTACTATCAGAAAAAAACTCTGGAGTGAACAGGAAAGGGAAGCAGGTACGGCAGCCATGGTCATGGGCATGATCGGGATTACAGAAGGCGCTATTCCCTTCGCAGTGGCTGACCCACTTAGGGTTATCCCCTCCATTGTCACAGGTTCATCCATTGCGGCCGGCATTGCCATGGTCTCCGGAGTGGGTAATCACGCTCCCCACGGTGGGCCTATAGTTCTCCCTGTGATTGATGAACGATTAATGTATATTGTTGCCATTATCACTGGTGTGCTTGTCAGCGCTGTTATGATTAATTTGCTGAAGTCCTATGGTCAATTAAAAACCAGACATTAAGTACCCAGCCTGATGAAATCCTATATTTCTGGCTGATTGATGGTGACGAGTTAAAATGATTGATTCGTCACCATCAATGATTAATTATTCAAAAATATTAATGAACCATCGCTGCTGCCCTGACTGGACAACCTTCCCCTTTAAACTTGAGCGGGAAACAACTGAAAAAGAACTCTTTATCCAACAACGGTTTCAAACCGGTCAAGTTTTCTACAATAATTTTACTCTTGGCCAGTATCTGATGATGAATTGAGAAGTCCGTTGATGTCACCGGGTCAACAGAAATCATATCCAAACCAATGCCTTTTAAATTGGAATCAGCAATCTTTTGGGCAGCTTCTCTATCCAACACTGGAAAATCATTAAAATACTGGTCATTGTTCCAATATTGATCCCACCCCGTATAAAGCAATAAATAATCAATTCCCGTTAAATCCGTTGTAGCCACTTTATCCAAAGGCACACACTTTCCTTTTCCACAAAAGTCAGCCACCGAATAGTCCGCCAGGCCTTTTGCCCCCTGTATCATATGCATGGGGGTATCAAGATGAGTACCAATATGTGTGGTAAATGTCAGGGACATTTCATGATAACCATCTTTTTCTACAGAAAAGGCCTCTTGTATACTCGGCTGGGGAGCTCCAGGGTAAACCAGTATATCGTTATTCAGTTCGTGGGTAAGATCAATAACTTGCACGTGACAACCTCCTATTTAAAAAAACATCAAACAGGTACTTATTACTATTTAGGTAAAACAGCTTTTACAAGCTGTTTAAAAAATAATATTTTCTACATATCTATGAAATAAATTACGCATATTCTAACCACCGTAATAAACATAGCTATCTGAATAGCCCTGCTTCTAAAGTTCAGGGCAATACCTGATAACTATTTACGTTTGATCAAGAATCCAGCGGCTCGTGAAGTGTTTTTCCGTCAGGCAAACTGGCGCAATAGGCCTCAACATAGACAGGTATTCTGACTACCAGTACAGTGGCGTAGTTAGAAAACGTAGACGAGATTATACTACCACCCGCAAGGCAGGTGGTATGGTTTTTTTTGTTATCAGTCGTTTAATTATGTATTAATTTGAAATAGCTCGAATCAAATCACTTAATCCAGCCCAAGGTTAGTGAAGGATGCCTGCCGCCTGGTAACAAGCAACAAAATGCCCTTCACGTACTTCTGCTAAATCCAGATCAGTGCCCGTACACTGTTCTGTCGCATATCGACACCGCTTGGCAAAACGACACCCCGGGGCAGGATCAACAGGTGACGTAATTTCTCCCTCCAGCACTTCCCGCTCCATCAGATGATCCAGGTTGGTCGTGGGAATAGCTGACAACAAAGCCCTGGTATAAGGGTGACTGGGTTTCTCAAACAAATCACGGGCAGATGCTTTCTCAACCAGTTGCCCCAGGTACATGACCGCAATATCATCTGAAAAATGCCTGACTACTGACAAGTCATGGGTGATAAAAATATAGGTCAGCCCCAGTTTATCCTGTAGATCCTGCATCAGGTTTAACACCTGCGCCTGAATAGATACATCCAGGGCAGAAACCGGTTCATCACAAATAATAAACTTTGGGTTTAATGCCAGCGCCCGAGCAATACCAATACGTTGACGTCTGCCTCCATCCAGCTCATGAGGGTAAGTATTAATCAGACGTTTGCTAAGTCCCACTAACTCCATCAACTCTTCAACCCGTTCAGCCAACTCGACCTTATTTTGTACCATCTTATGAATAATCAGTGGTTCACCAATAATCTCACTGGCTGTCATTCGGGGATTAAGGGAAGCAAAGGGATCCTGAAAGATTATCTGCATCTCTTCCCGTAGCTTGCGCATCCGCTTCTTATTAAACTGTCTGATGTCCTGACCTTCAAACAAAATATCGCCACTGGTAGCCTCCAGCAAACGTAAAATCACCCGTCCCGTAGTCGATTTACCACAGCCGGATTCCCCAACGATCCCCAGCGTTTTTCCTTTCTCCAGTTGAAATGTCACCCCATCAACAGCATGCAACATACCTTTAGGGGTTTTAAAATGCTTTTTCAGATTTCTAACTTCCAATATGACATTGGACATATTACTGCACCTCCATTGCCATTGACATTTCTGTAACCCGTTGTGACATATGACACTTGACCGCATGCCCTGCCTCAGTAATCACTGCATGAGGTTGAGCCGTAGCACAGGTTGCCACTGCTTCTGGACAGCGGGGGTGGAATTTACAGCCTGATGGCAGATGGGTGGGATCAGGCATTAACCCTTTAATAGGATTTAATCGATCGGCGCTACTCTTAAGATCAGGGATTGAGCCAAACAGACCTTTCGTATAAGGATGCCGGGTATTTTGATAAACGTCACGAATATTGCCACTCTCAACCACTTCCCCAGCGTACATAATCGCTACCTTGTCACAAACCTGGGCTACTACACCCAGATCATGAGTAATGAGAAGCATGGCAGTGTTGTATTTACTTTTCAGCTCTTTCATCAAGTCCAGCACCTGAGCCTGAATGGTGACATCAAGAGCCGTGGTGGGTTCATCTGCAATTAACAAATCAGGACTACAGGCCAGGGCAATAGCAATGACTACCCGCTGCTTCATACCGCCTGAGAACTGATGGGGATAGTCCCCTGCCCGTTCGCCCGGGATTCCCACCAGCTCAAGCATTTCCCTGGCCTTAGACTCAGACTCTTCCCGGGAAACATCGTCATGAATCAAAATAACTTCAGCAATCTGCTCCCCAACGGTCATCACCGGATTTAAAGATGTCATAGGGTCCTGAAAGATCATGGAAATCTTATTGCCACGAATCTGTCGCATTTCATCTTCTGAAAGTTGTAATAAATCCTTGCCCTCAAAAACAACCCGACCGTTGATAATTTCACCCGGAGGATTTGGTACCAACCCCATAATACCCAATGCTGCGGTGGTTTTTCCCGCACCGGTCTCACCAATCAATCCTAGTGTTTCACCTTTTGCCAGGGTGAAATTCAACCCGGTTACGGCTTTAACAATGTCTCCATCGGCTTTATAAATGATGCTTAGGTCTTCAACCGATAATAATTCGTTATTCATTGTCATTTTTCCTCCCTGTTAATGCTTCAATCTTGGATCCAGTGCATCACGCAGGCCATCCCCCAACAAGTTCAAGGCGAGAATGGTGATCATAATGGCCAAACCGGGGAATGTTGTGACATGCCACGCATGACGGAGATATTGACGACCACCGGCAAGCATTGCTCCCCATTCAGGATCGGGAGGCTGGACACCCAAACCGATAAAGCTAAGACCAGCCGTCGCCAGAATTGCACCAGCAACACCCAGCGCACCCTGCACAATAACCGGAGCCAGGCAATTTGGAACAATATGACAAAAAATAATCCGGGCATCGCTGGCACCAATGGCCCTGGCTGCTTCAATAAACTCCTGATCCCTTAAAGACAGAACCGAAGCCCTGACAACCCTGGCATAACTGGGAATAGAGGACACTGCAATAGCTAACATCAGGTTCATCAGGTTGGCACCCAATGCAGAAACAATGGCTATTGCCAGCAAAATACTGGGAACCGCCAGAAAAATATCCATGATTCGCATGATGATATTATCAAAACGACCACCGTAATAACCGGCAACAGCACCCAGCGCGCCCCCCAGGATAATGGAAATACCCACAGAAAAAATGCCCACCAACAAGGACACCCGGGCACCATGGATCATCCGGGCAAAAATATCACGGCCAAACTCATCTGTGCCTAACCAGTACTGGGCGCTGGGTCCCTGCAATCGATCCTGCAAGTTCTGGGCAATAACCACCGTGTCATAATCAGCTATATAGTCTGCAAAGATAGCCACAAAGACTACAATAGAAAGAATAAACAGCCCCAACATGGCCATCTTATTCTTTTTCAGGTGATACCAGACTTCCATCCACTGACTTCTTTTTTTCGGCGCGGCTCTCACCACACCCTGCTCATCCCGGCAGTTTTCTAATGTCAGATTCTCAGACATAACAGCGGCCCTACTTATATTGAGACTTGATACGTGGATCGACAAAACCATAAAGAATGTCAACCATCAGGTTTACAAGGCTGAAGGTTGTAGCAAGAAAGACCACTGTACCCAAAACAGTAGGAGTATCCTTCTGCCGGATGGCATCCACCATCATTCTTCCAACACCGGGCCATGAATACACCGTTTCGGTCAACACGGCGCCCCCCAGCAGATAACCAAACTGCAGGCCGACTACGGTAATAATCGGAATCATCGCGTTTTTCAGGGCATGACGGTTGATGACCACGCTCTCTGAAACACCCTTGGCCCGAGCAGTCCGGATATAATCCTGGCGAACCACTTCCAGCATAGAAGAGCGAGTCATGCGGGTAATAATGGCAGCAGATCCCGTACCCAGAGTAATGGCTGGCAAAATCAGCGAACTCCAGCTGGAGTAACCCCCAGAAGGCAGCCAGCCCAGACCCACAGAAAAGGTCAGTATCAACATAAGGCCAAGCCAAAAATTCGGCATTGAGACCCCCAGCAAGGCAATGACCATGGAGGAACTATCAATCAGGGAATACTGTCGGGTGGCTGAGATAATGCCCACGGGTATGCCTATTAACACGGCGATAAGCACCCCCAGCCCTGCCAGGATTAAAGTATTGGGAAAGCGGGAAAAGATTTCGCCAGCCACCTCCCTACCCGTAGCGTAAGATCGGCCAAAATCGCCGATCATGGCATTACCCACAAACCGAACATAGCGGATGATAAAAGGATCATTCAACCCCATTTCTTCCCTAAGGTCTTCAACCGCTTCTACTGGTGCATTTTCACCAAGAATCAACTGAGCCGGATCACCGGGGGTAAACGACAAAATAGCAAATACCAGTAAAGATACCCCCATCAGCACTGGTATCAGAAAGGCCAGCCTTTTGAGTATGAATTTATACATATTTCACCTGAACAGGATAAAAAATGTCTTTCAAGGCCTGTTACAGGCCTTGAAAATCAGCACTGTAAAGTATCAGCTTGAGAAATGAACACCACGGATTTTATAGTGGCCTGTAGGTAACAGACTGAAGCCTTCAACATTTTTTTGCATGCCGGCATTGTAGTATTGGTAATAAAGGGAAATAATCGGCACTTCTTCCTGAAGTACATTCTGCAGTTCAGCATACAATTTCTGGCGTTGCTGCTGATCAGTGGATTGACGGGCTTTTATAAGCAACTCATCAACGACAGGATTACTGTAGAAAGAACGGTTACCCGCCCCTCCGTGCGTTTTAGAGCTAAACAGGGCATACAGGCCATAGTCTGCATCGCCAGTCACAGACACCCAACCCATCATAAACATTTCATGCTCACCACGGGATGTCCCATCCAGAAATGCACCCCATTCAGTCACCTCGATCGCCATATCAATACCCACTTTACGCAACTGGGCCTGCAAGACCTGAGCCGTTTGAATGGAACCGGGTGTATCATTCATCCAGATTGAAGTTTTAAAGCCGTTAGGGTAGCCGGCTTCTTTCAGCAGTTCACGAGCCTTTTCCAAATTTTGATGATACTGCTTGGCATTCGGATTATAACCAAAAACTTTTGGCCCAATAGGTGAGTTTGAAGGAATACCTGAACCCAACAGCACTGCATCAATAACATCATTGGGGTTTAGTGCATAAGCCACTGCCTGACGCACTTTGACATTATTGAAAGGTGCTTTGTTAACATTAAAACCCACATAAGCTTGAGAAAGTGATTCCTCCTCAGCCAATGCCAGGCGCTTATCGTTTCTGACAACGTCCTTATCAATGGCACTGATGTCGTAAGCAATGTCAATTTCGCCAGTTTCAAGACCTATTGCCCGGTTAGTACCTTCAGGCACATTTCTGAACACGACCTTTTCAACATCCTGTTTTCCACCATAATAATCATCAAAGGCTGCCAGTACGATTCTGTCCCCTGCCGCCCAACTGTCTATTTTAAAAGGTCCGGTACCGACAGGGTGCTGCCCAAAGTTGTCTCCCTCTTTCTTCACTGCCTTTTCACTGAGAATAGAAGACGATGTATGAGCCAGATGATAAAGCAAAGGTCCAAATGGGTATTTAGTGACAATCTTAACCGTGTATTCGTCAATAATCTCCACTCGATCAAGTGCTCCAACAATATGGGCAACAGAAGGCGAGGCCATCATTCGGTCAAATGAGAATTTAACATCCGAGGCTTTCATTTCCTCGCCGTTATGAAATTTAACACCCTCTCTTAAATGGAAAACAGTGGCGTAATCATCAACCTGCTCCCAGGACTTGGCCAGCCCTGGAATAATATTCATATCGTGATCGATTTCCACCAGTTGGCTAAACAGCTGGGCAGTTACCCTTGAAGAGGTCTGATCATTAGTAGCATGAGGGTCAAGAGTTTTTGCATCAGCCATCTGAGCCACCACCAGCGAGTCTTTATCTCCACTTGACTCCGGTGCTCCCCCACATGCTGAAATAAGTACAGACGCAGCCATTATTACGGCAAGTCTCAATCTTTTATGCATTTATAGTTACCGCTTTACATATAATACGCACCAGTACTTTACCTAACAAAAATAAACAAATGTACCAGTATTAGCGGAAGTCTTTACCTTTTATTGATATACGTCTGTTTTTGGAGTGATTTAAAAAAATGATTGTTTATAAACTAACAGATTCTAAAACCAGAATAACCTAAAACACCACCGGGGAACCATGACCTATCGGTATAAAAAAAATAGCGCCGCACTTCGAACACTTGTACTTCTTTTTAGTACGCTGAGTCACTACACGCTCAATAAATCCTCTTTTAACCCTCAAAGCCGTTGACTTCTGATGGCACTTACGACACATACCCCCCCCAATTACAACAAGAAAGCTATCACCTTTAGCTTTTATTTTTATATTGTAGTCAAATGCATTTTCAAATCAATACACAACAGTGGATTTGTATATAAAAAGAACGCTAAACCGTGCCCAGTCAGAAACCCATTGTTTTATGGATCTGCGAAGGGCACGCATTAGGGGCTGTTGACGTTTAATAGGCAATAAATCTCACCAGAAGGTATCCGCCAATACCCAAAAGGTCAGCAATGATATCTCCCATACTGAACTCCCGATACCCGGTCATTTTCTGGAAGACTTCAATGAGCATCCCAAAACCTAACAGACAGGCAGGCTTCCATAGAGGCATGCCTTCTGTAGGAAATGCCATATCCATCATGGCAAATAACACCAAAAAGGTCAGTGCATGCTTCACCTTGTCGTTCATAAACCCCGTAGGGTCAGCATGACCAGGGATCAGTGCCATAAATAAGGCAAAGGCAGCGGCAGCAAAAAACAGTCCCTTAAACCAGATAGATGGGATTTCCTGCAAGAAGACCATCAGCTTTTCCATACTACACCATAAACAGTAGAACCAGCCCTAGTGCCAAACGATAAACCACAAAAGGCATAAGCCCCATTCGATTAATCACTCCCAGGAACAGGTGAATACATAGCATGGCACTGACACCTGACAACACTGCACCACCAGCCAGCACACCCCAGTCTACAGCCACCGGCGATTTAACCAGATCCAGGGTTAGCAGCAGGCCCGCCCCCATAATAACAGGGATAGACAACAGGAAAGAGAAGCGTGCCGCGGCTTCCCGGTTAAAACCCATCATCAGCGCTGCCGTCATGGTTATACCAGAACGGGATGTACCGGGAATCAGAGAAAGCATTTGTGAAAAACCAATAATCATAGCCTGCCCCAAGGTCATCTTTTCAAGACTGATCACTCGTTTGCCATAATGATCCGCGACACCCAAAAGAGCACCAAAGATAAGGGTTGTAGACATGATAATCGTAACAGAGCGCATTGATTCATCCAGCCCCGTGCTTTTCAGCAATAAGCCAAAAAGCACCGCCGGAATCGTTGCCAGTCCCACAAACCAGGCCATACGGCTGTGTGGGGTAGCACCTTTACCGGCCAGGGAGAGTACCCAGTCACGAATCAACAGGCCGATGTCCTTGCGGAAATAAATGATCACCGCTGTCAGTGTTCCGATATGCACGGCCACATCAAAAGCCAACCCCTGATCAGGCCAGCTCAGCAACTGGGCAGGAAGAATCAGGTGCGCCGAACTGGAGACCGGCAAAAACTCGGTTAATCCCTGAATCAGTGCCAGGGCAACAATTTGAATTAAATCCATAACAACAATGAGGTACTCAATTATTTCTTGCTACAAAGGTTAAATGGTAGTCTCGTTCCCAGCGTCCCCGCTGGGAATGCATACGGATATCTCTACCTGTTACAGCTTGGAAAGATATGCATTCCCAGGCTGGAGAGGGTGTCGCGAAACTAAATCCAGCGTGCACAAAACGAGATTGATTCTCTTTTTTTTAACCGCAAAGACACGGAGGCACGGAGATTTATAGTTTAAAGATATAAAAACTCTGTGCCTCCGTGTCTTTGTGGTTAATAAAAATACCTTTCGCGACACCCTCTGGAGCCTGGGAACGAGCTTACCGTTGAGCCAGGCGCTCAACAGCCAGCACTATGATAATCGCCAGTAGCGCCATAGGAATAGCGATAGCCAGCTGGGCACTTTCACCGGTCAGCTGCTCATACGTCTGCGGCAGGATATTAACCATGGTATCGGTATCCACCTGTTTCCATGGCCAAAGTTTATTAACCGATCCCAGCATTAAACCGGTCAGGAATGCAAAGGTCATGGAACGAACATGTATCAGCAACCAGCTTAATACCCGGGAGAATATCAGCAAGCCAATAACGCAGCCAGCCGCCAAAACACCCAGTACCATAAAATTCAATGTGCTGACTGCATTTAGTACGGGCTGGTAGACCCCCATTAATAACAACAGAAAGCTTCCGGAAATACCCGGCAATATCATGGCACAAACGGCTACCGCACCACAGGCAAAAAACACCGGCAGGCTGGGGTCTGCCGCATGGGCCGGAGTCATTCCGGAGATCCACCAGGCCAGGCCTGCACCCACGACCAAACTGACAAAGGTGGTTATCTGTAATCCCGGCAGCTGTCTCAACATATGCCATACCGATACCAGCACCAGCCCCACAAAGAAAGACCAGACCGGAATGGGATGGGTTACCAGCAACCAGCTAATCAATTTGGCCAGGGTAAACAGGCTAAGAAAAATACCACAGCCCAGGGTCAACAGAAACGAGCCATTAATAAAGTGCCAAAAAGCAAAGAAGCCCTGACGGAATAACACCCCCAAGGCTTCAGGCCCCACTTTTTTGATACTGCCCAGCAGCTCATCATAAATGCCCGTAATAAATGCGATGGTGCCACCGGACACCCCGGGTACGACATCCGCCGCCCCCATCGCGATGCCTTTAAAAAAAAGCAGGAGAGGATTTTTTACCATACAAATTCTTTTTGGGTTGATGGTTAATTTTCTCGTTCCCAGCGTCCCGAGGGTGTCGCGAAACTTAGTTCAGCGTGAAAAACCGGGAGCTGTTTCTCTTTCTTTTCACCACAGAGGCACAGAGAGCACAGAGGTTTACTGCTTTAAGAGTATGAAAACTCTGTGTCCTCTGTGCCTCTGTGGTGAATCAAAACATCTTTTGCGACAGCCTCTCCCCGCTGGGAATGCATACGGCTACTACCAATCAGCACTGCACTCTATAGCATGGGGAGGTCTGCATTCCCAGGGAGGAAACGAGGCTATAAATCTCCGTGCCTTTGTGTCTCCGTGGTTAATAAAAATATCTTTCGCGACACCCTCAGGACCCTGGGAACGAGGCTATAACCATTAACAATTAACTGGAGTGGTACAAATTGTCATAACAGTAGTTAGTGGCTTCAATAAAGCCTTCTACACTGCCACAGTCAAAACGTTTGCCCTTGAATTTATAGGCCAGCACACATCCCTCCCTGGCCTGCTTCATCAATGCATCAGTAATCTGAATTTCACCGCCCTTGCCTGGTTCAGTGTCTGCAATCAGATCAAAGATATCCGGGGTCAGGATATAGCGGCCAATGATAGCCAGGTTACTTGGTGCATCTTCCTTCGCCGGCTTTTCCACCATATCAGTCACCCGCAGAATATCCTCACGGATTTCAGTGCCGGCAATAACACCGTATTTATGCACTTCGTCTTCCGGCACTTCCTGAACAGCAACAATAGAGCAACGGAACTGATGGTAAAGCGCTGCCATCTGGCTCAGTACACCCGGGCCATCCGGATTCACACACAGGTCATCGGCCAGGACAACAGCAAAAGGCTGATCACCCACCAGCGTCTGACCGGTCAGAATAGCATGTCCCAGGCCTTTCATTTCCATCTGGCGCGTATGGGAGAAAGTGCACTCATTAATCAGGGCACGGATATCTGTCAGCAGGGCTTCTTTACCGGTGCCGCTGATCTGGTGCTCCAGCTCGAAATTAGTATCAAAATGGTCTTCCAGCGCACGCTTGCCACGACCTGTCACCATACAGATTTCATTCATTCCGGCATCACGGGCCTCCTCCACACCGTACTCAATAAGCGGCTTGTTCACCACCGGCATCATTTCCTTGGGCATGGACTTGGTAGCCGGCAGAAAGCGGGTACCATAACCAGCAGCCGGGAATAAACACTTCTTAATCATTCGTTTTCTCTTAATTAACATTTTTTTCAAGGGGAATTTCTCGTTCCCAGCATCCTGAGGGTGTCGCAAAGCTTAATGCAGCACACAGAAAGCAGGTCAGCTTCTCCTTTTGCGACAGCCTCTGGAGCCAGGGAATGAAGTTAAAACTACCGACCATCCCCTATTAACTATTCTCTAATTCCCATAACCCGCGGGATTCTCGGACTGCCAGCGCCAGGAGTCCACCATTATATCATCCAGGGTATGCTCCGCTTTCCAGCCCAGTTCCCGCTCTGCCTTCTCCGGATGGGCATAACAGGCGGCAATATCACCCGGGCGGCGGTCAGCAATCACATACGGGACTTCACGGCCTGAAGCCATTTCAAAGGCCTTTACCATCTCCAGTACACTGAAGCCTTTACCCACGCCAAGATTCCAGACATGGCAGTCCCGGTTATCATCCGCCAGTTTTTCCAATGCCCTGACATGACCCCGAGCCAGATCCACCACATGAATATAGTCACGGACACCGGTGCCATCTTTGGTGGGGTAATCATCACCAAAGACACTCAGGCGCGCCAGCTTACCAATAGCCACCTGGGAAATATAGGGCATCAGGTTATTGGGAATATCATTGGGATCTTCACCGATCATACCTGATGGGTGTGCTCCCACCGGGTTAAAATAGCGCAGCAGGGCAATATTCCAGGTATTATCAGACTTATAAAGCGCCCGCAACATTTCTTCAATCACCAGTTTGGAATGACCATAGGGATTGGTTGCTGACAGTGGAAAGTCTTCCTTAATAGGGAGCGCATGGGGATCACCATAAACCGTGGCAGATGAACTGAAAATCATCTTTTTGACATCAAATTCCGCCATCACCTGACACAGGGTAATGGTACCACTGATATTATTTTCATAATATTTCAGGGGCATTTCACAGGACTCACCCACAGCCTTCAGGCCAGCAAAATGCATGACAGCATCAAATTTATGAGCTGTGAACATCTGCCGGAGCAAGTGCTTATCACGAATATCCCCTTCAATAAACGGAATAACGCCACCTGTGATTTGTTCGACACGCCTCAGCGCTTCCGGGGAGCTATTGCACAGATTGTCCAGCACGACAATATGGTGGCCTGCTTCCAGCAATTCAACGCAGGTATGGGAACCGATATAACCGGCTCCTCCGGTAACGAGTATTTTCATAAATATCTTTTCTATATACGAACTTTTCCTAAGGTGCGCTATGGTACACCTAAAGAAGAATAGATATAAACCAATAACCACAGGCAAAGTTTGCTTTATGGCTGCCGATCAATACCCTCTATAATCATCCTGGGGACCTGATGGCATGCCTGCTTTTCCACCACTTTTTTTATTGCTTTTCCTCTCTATCAGCAATGGTGCCTCCGGATCGGTATCCGGCCCTATTGAGCCTGCCTATGGTGACGGCAATCAATGCCTACAGGCCGGAGTCATCCACCGGAGTCAGTGGCCCTCGCAGTTTAAGCGCTTGTTTGCGCATTTTCAGCGGGGCAGGCTACTGCACCTTGCCCGCTGTGACCAAAGTACCCAACAGCAGTGGCAAGTGGATGAGAAGGGTATTACCCATACCGCAGGACGCCTGATGGTAAAAGGCATCGGGCGACGCTTTATCCCCCAAATCAGCCGTACCTCCCGGAGCAAGTCACTTTACCCGGTCTTTCTGGAACAGGGACACCTGGTATTTGAACGAAAAAACCAACGCTATTGTATTACCAGCAATGCCGCACCCTTTTTTGATATTCACCCCCTTGAGCAATGCCTTGAAGATGAATCCCTGAAACAGTCCAGTCGCTGGCTGTTTGCCCTGCCACCCGACCCCGGGGATGCCGGTCTGGTTGGACTCACCGGCATTGACAGCAACCGGGATGGTATCAGGGATGATGTGGAGCGGTTTATTGAAAAAGAGCTGGCTGATTCAGGGCAGGCCAGGGAAGTGGCTAGAAAGTTGGCTGTTATTGAGCAAAAAATGATAACTAACAGTAATGATAAAGAATTTATTCTAAATATTGAACCCACCCAAACGGCCAACTTCCTATGCCTAATGCACACTATGGAAAATCAAGATATTAGTGGTTATAGAACAAAGAAGAAGGCTCAAACATTTAACACAATCGAAAGATTAAAGGCCTGGAATAAAATCAATAGCTACTTCAGCGGGATGACATTTTCTATACCAGATGATTTGTCAACGCAATGCGACTTTGACAATCATGTAAATAATTAGGCCCAGCTATGAAAAAAACAATCAGTTTCTTTATAATTATATTTTTAAACCAACATGTATTAGCAAATACATGCTCAGTAAAAAATCCAGAAATCAGAGTCTATTTTGGTAATGGAATGCTGAATAGCACCAAGGATGCTATTCAATCTCAAATAGAACTAAAAAAGCTTTTAAGAAATAACCTACCTGGCTATAAAGTATCGTACACTTTATCCTACAACCACAACGAAAACCCCCTATTCCAACTACTCGAACTCTCCCGCCAGAAAGGAATACAAGACTGGGGACAGTTATTTCTCTGGTTATCCGGCCTTAAGGTGGCGCCTGACTGGTTTCAGGAAGGCCTGCTTGATATAGCAGCCCATACCCGATCGATTGATTACCTGATTGACTTCGATTTAAAAAAGCATGTTATCAGTTACAAGCAAGCCATTGAAAACTGTCAGAAAGTGCTGCTGGTTGCCCACTCACAAGGTAACTTTTACGGCAATGCTGCCTGGTACCAAGTCTATGCTGCCACTCTGCAAGGGCTACCTATCAACAAATTACGAGTCATGGGCATGGTGTCAGTGGGCACCCCGGCAAGCCATATGGGGGCACCACTATTTTACGAAGGCGACCATCGCTTAATCACGCGCTATAGCACCCTGGATAGTGACCTGATTATCAATGCCTATCGATTGATTGGCCTGACTCCCATGGCCGCCAACCTGACTAATAGCCAGAGTAGCCCTGACTGGCTGGATCATAGCTTTACCGACGCCTATCTGGGAGTTAACCACAGCCGCAATGTCATAAGAAACCAAATACGACAGGTTGCCTACTCTCTGGAAACCCTGCCCTTTGACCGCCAGCCCCTGAATTCCTCAGCCCTGGCCTCGGCAGGCTATGACCCTGCTGCACAAATCCTTGAAGTTGAGTTTGCCGGTAACGGCAGTGTTTACCGCTATTATGATGTGCCTGAAACGATTTACCAAAGCCTGATCTCTGCCAGTTCAGTGGGTGGGTATTACAACAGTTCTATTCGTGGACAGTTTATTTCCCGACGGCTGTATTAGGCAAAAAGAAATAAGTGGTGAAAGCCCAGCGTTACGAGTAATATCACTAAGGGCTGAGCAAGGATGGCCTAGATAGCCTATACCCATTGGTAAACATAACGAATAAGAAGTAAACCTCAGGGGAATGTATGAAAAAGAGCCTTGTATCCCTAACTGTTGCAATGCTGTTAACTGCCGGCTGCTCGAGTCAAAGTGGTACAACATTGTCTTATAATAGCCCGGAAAAAGACAACGGGTTTCAGGCCTTTATGCCCGTAAAAGAAGCCGGTGTAACTGATAAGGCCTATCAGCCCTCCGATATTTCAGAAATAGAAAAAGTACGTTCCGGGATTAACACCGCATTTATTGCTGCTCAACCTGTCTATGAGCAATTTCTGACTCACTTAAAAACAGAGCCTGCCCTGGGAGACTATTTTTCCAGCGTTCATTCGGCAACAACAGAAACAGAGAAACAAAATGCCTTTGAGTTACTCAGTTCAGAAAACCAGTCTGCACTGATTCAGTTTATCAGCTCAGAAGCCAGCCAACAGATCATGGCGGGGCTGGTGCAAGCAGCAAAGACTGCCATGGCCAATATTGACCTATTCCAGGCCCTCGATACCCAAAGTCTGATGAGCAATGTAGGTTTAATGGAACTGATCAGCGAGAAAGATAAACTGGCGCAAACAGTGAACCAGATCGATTACCTGAATAGCACCGTAATTTCGGCCTATAACGACTATTCACAAATTGCAAAACTGATCAAGACCCAGTAGTAGCCCCCCCCTGACAACAGTATCTATAGAGCCCCCCCGCACCGGAGAGGGGGGTGCAAAAGTCTGAAATAGGGAAAAATGGGAAAAATGGTGTCAGGAAAAAGGGAAAAATGGTGTCAGGTCTTGATTCTTGCAGGAAAAATGGTGTCACAGGAAAAATGGTGTCAGGTCTTGATTCTTGAACAGGCTATTTTTCTTCGGGAAAAATGGTGTCAGGAAAAATGGTGTCAGGTCTTGATTCTTGAACAGGCTATTTTTCTTCTGGTCGCTGCCGGGTAATCATCTTACTTACCGTTGAATAATGAAGCCCGAAAAAATCAGCAATGGCCTTTTGGGTATAACCACCAGAATTAAATGCTGCACAGACAGCCGCCTCTGCCGGTTCATAACGTTTTTGATAATAAGTTAATGGCTTAGCAGGCTTGCGGCGCTGCTTATGGGGTACTTCTGAAAGAGTCTCACGAGTGATGGGCTTCTCAATATGCTGTTGCTGCTCTTCCACAAACTGATCGTCACCGAGATAGATCTGCTGCTTGAGATTTAACCAGATATTAATACCCACACCCTGCAACACAAACGCAGTAAAGCGCTCGCAGGCCTGCTTATGGTCATGGGAAAATTGCAGTAACATGGCATCGGTGGCCAACCAGTCTGGCGATGAAAGCTCGCCCAGCGTGTAGAGGTAACTGCTCCACTGCCAGTCTCCGGGATGATCCACCATGCGAGCACGAACAGGGTTCAACACAACATAGCGACTTAATTCTAGAAGGTATGCAGATTTATCAACAAGAATCCCTTTGTAGCGACCCTGAAACAGATGCCCAACCCGCCCATAACGGCGGTTAAACTTCAGCGTATAAACACCATTCAACTGTCGCATACCGGCAGAGAGATTACCGTTGGGTGTTTCCACCACCAAATGATAATGGTTGGACATCAGGCACCAGGAATGAATCACCCAGTGAAATCGCTCGCAGACCTCAGCCAGCACATCGAGAAACAGCTCAAAATCGGCTCCTTCACGATAAATAGCCTTACGCTCATTCCCCCGTGAAGTCACATGATAAAGCGCACCTGCATACTCAATCCGCAATGGCCTGCTCACAAAACAACCCCTTATCCTGATCCGGCGATTAAACAAAAGAAGTAATAAAAGTAGAACAGGATTTTGGGGTGTCAAGAATCAAGACCTGACCCCAGTTTTCCTCTTGCACAGAAATCACAATCAACCTAACCTATCAAAACAGGGATAAATTCAAGGAGAAGCTAATGCCTGCAACCTATGAAGCAAAAACCGATGAGCAGGGCAACCTCTGCTTACCACCCAATATTAAACTCCCGGAGGGCTGTCGTATCCTTGTGACAGTTCTCGACGAACTACCAAAATTGCAACAAATTAATGATGAAGCATTGCTAAGTGAGAAAGCACTGGCAGAAGACTGGGATAAACCAGAAGAGGATGAAGCATGGTCAACCTTGGGCAAGGAGTAGTTGTTCCTGTCAAATTTCCCTTTTCAGACCTGACTCGAACGAAGTGGAGACCTGCCCTGGTTTTGGCTTATGCAGAAAAAGGTGACTGGGTATTGTGCCAAATCACCAGTAAAGCCTACAGTGACCAAAGTGCAGTAATTATCCAACAAGAAGATTTCATCCGAGGTGGTTTACCACTCACCAGCTACGCCAGACCAGGAAAATTATTCACAGCAAACGAAACACTGCTGGAACCTCCAGTAGGTCAATTGGCTAAAGAAAAACACGAAGAAGTCATTGATGGAATAATAGCCATTTTAAAGCAGAATATTTAACAAATTTAAAACAGCGGGGCAGCGTCTTCTCAAAAAGTGTGTTCACAGACAAAACAACCGTCTACACTCTACATGTTATGTGTATAACATTGTGTAGACTGTGTAAAAAGGAGCGCCAAATGCCTACAAACCTTGCCATAGATGATCAGCTCATAGCCCAGGTACAAAAAATAGGCGGCTATAAAACCAAGCGAGAAGCGGTAAATGAAGCACTGGCTGAATTTATAAAGCACCGAAAACAACTTGAACTCATTCAGTCATTCGGTGAAATAAACTACGAACCGGACTATGACTACAAAAAGGACAGACGCTCATGATGGTGCTTGTCGATACCTGTGTCTGGTCAACAGCTCTTAGGCATAAACGAAAAACAAACGATACGCTGCCCGAAGAAGTCATACTGTTAAAGCGGCTGATACAACAACGTCGGGCAGTCATAATCGGAGCAATACTTCAGGAAGTGCTGACCGGCATTCGTGAAGACAAACAATTCAACAAACTGAAGGATCAGCTATCCGCTTTTGATTTACTGCCCCTGCAACAAGAAAATTATATAGAAGCCGCCCACCTGTCAAACACCTGCCGAGCCAAAGGTATACAAGGTTCACACACAGACTTCCTTATTTGCGCAGCCGCTATACATCATCAGGTACCCATTCTAACCACCGACAAAGATTTCACACATTACGCAAAGAACTTGCCATTAAAAATTTTCCTGAATTAACTACAAAAAAAGCTTTTCTCCGTGCCTCCCTTCCCTGGCAAAAGAAAGCAAGTTAATGGCTATCCTTTATTTTCATTGGGTTTGAATGCACAATGAAAGACCTAACCCCGGTTTTTTCAATGAAAGACCTAACCCCGGTTTTTTTCCGCGGGAGGTGACATGATATAACGCACCGGCGTACTGAATCCTTAGCGGCCTGTGACCCTGCTTTCTTCACTGCTTTCCTTGAAAATAGTATCATTAGTGATACCATGTAAGGTATGGGTAATATCATAGATTCTGTCCAGCAAATGAGGGCAAATCCAAAAGGGGTTTGCTTTAAAGACTTATGCAAGGTCTGCGATGCTTATTTTGGAGCTGCTCGGCAAATGGGATCAAGCCATCGGATTTATAAAACACCGTGGCAAGGTGACCCAAGAGTAAATATTCAAAATAACAAGGGTATGGCAAAACCGTATCAGGTCAAACAGGTACTACAGGCAATTGATCGTATGGAGGCGCAAAAGCATGGCTAAAGAGATTGATCGTTACACCTATCGTGTTACCTGGTCTGAAGAAGATCAGGAGTATGTTGGCTTGTGCGCAGAATTTCCCAGTTTAAGCTGGTTGGATGAATCACCCGATAATGCTTTGACCGGGGTTCGTAAGCTGGTTAAAAGCGCTGTTACTGATATGGCTGCCAATAATGAAAAGATCCCTGAACCGATATCAACACGAAAATTCAGCGGTAAATTGATGGTTCGTATACCACCAGAGGTACATAGAATGCTTGCACTTCAAGCGGCAGAATCTGGAGTTAGCCTGAATAGGTATATATCCAGCAAGCTCAACTAGCATTACTAAGGTACCAGGTATTGAATGTTGACTGCTCTGCTCAAGTGGTACTTTTCTAATCCACGCAATCAAACGCTATCGACCTCTCCTATGAGGCCTGAATGCTGCCGGGCAATCATCTTGCTCACCGTTGAATAATGAAGGCCGAAAAAATCAGCAATAGCCTTCTGGGTATAGCCGCCGGAACCAAATGCTGCGCAGGCTGCTGCTTCTGTAGAAACATAGTGACTCTTATAAAAATCAAGTGATCTGGCAGGCTTACACCGCTGTTTATAGGGGATCTCGGAAAGCGTCTCACCTTTCGCTGGCCTTTCAATATGCTGTTGCTGCTCAGCAACAAACCGGTCATCTCCCAGATAGATTTGCTGTTTCAGATTCAGCCAGATATTAACACCAATGCCCTGCAAGACAAAAGCAACAAACTGTTTGCAGGCTTGCGCCCGTACTTTTGAAAATTGCAGCAACATGGCATCAGTAGCCAGCCAGTCCGGAGAGGGAAGCTCACCCAGGGTATAAAGGTAACTGCTCCACTGCCATTCGTCAGGGCGATTGACCATACGAGCCCGTACAGGGTTTAACACAACATAGCGGCTTAACTCCAGAAGATAAGCTGACTTATCAACAAGAATGCCCTTATAGCGCCCCTGAAACAGATGCCCTACCCGCCCATAACGACGATTAAAGCGCGAGGTATAAACACCATTTAACTGTCGCATACCAGCCGAAAGATTACCGTCTGGTGTTTCCACTACCAGATGGTAATGATTGGTCATCAGACACCAGGAATGAATCACCCAGTTAAACCGGTCACAAACCTCCGCCAACACATCCAGAAACAGATCAAAATCCGCTTCTTCACGAAAAATAGCTTTGCGCTCATTCCCCCGTGAAGTCACATGATAAAGCGCACCTGCATACTCAATCCGCAGAGGTCTACTCACGTCTATACCCTAAAGAAATAAACAAAGAGCTATAAAAATAGAACAGCTTTATTGCTTGTCAAGAATCAAGACCTGACACTAATCTTCTCCCCTTGATTATTTGCAAGAAATGATATCATTGCTATCATTTAAAAAGGAGATCATCATAGCAGGCAAAAAATGGCAAATCTTATCGTAAGAAATATTGAAAAAGACATTGTTGATGCCCTGAAAGCCCAGGCTGGTAAAAATGGCCGAAGTGCAGAGGCAGAGCATCGCCAGATTCTGAAAATGGCCCTGCTAGCCCCTAAAAAACGGAGCTTTGCAGAAGTACTACAGGATATCCCCGATGTAGGCAACGACTCTGATTTTGCCCGGGTTCAGGATCAAGCAGGATCAGACCAAGATGTATTTGATTGATACCAATATCATCAGCGAGACCCGAAAAAAAAACAGGGCCAATCCAGGGGTTATTGACTTTTTTAAAAGAGCCAGAAAGCAGTCTACCCCCTTATTTCTCAGTGTTATCACTATTGGGGAACTGCGAAGAGGTGTAGAAAAAATCAGGCATAGAAAAGATTACCAGCAAGTCGCCCAGCTAGAAGCCTGGTTGAACACAGTAGTGACCGAGTACAGGGATCATATTCTCGATTTTGGGCTTGAAGAAGCGCAGGTATGGGGCCATTTAAGAGTGCCCCACTATGAAAACGCCATTGATAAACAAATAGCAGCCATTGCCCTCACTACCGACTTGACTATTGTAACCCGAAATACCAATGACTTTATAACAACGGGCGCTAAGATGTTAAACCCTTTTGTTTAGGCCGTTGCCGGACGTCAAGAATCAAGACCCGACCCCGGTTTTCCCTTGTATCGCGGGGCGAACCATATATGACCCTAGCTTCTTACAGGTTGATTCTATAAATGAAAGCATCTTCTATAAACTGGCCATTTATAGCTTCCCTTGAAATACGCTCTTTTGAAATATGCTCTCTCTTGTCACAGACATTGGTAAGTGCTTGCAACATTTTATCTGAATTATCTGTGACACTAATATCGCTAAGCGACAGAGTTAACTCCTTATCGTTAATATCCTTCAATGCATCAAGCACTTTTTTATAATATTTTCTTGGCCCTTCTGACTTAACTAACTCTGATGCAAAAAACAAACGCCATACTCTTTCTTCCGGATCGTACAGCCAGAATGTTGAAGAAACCTGAGCATCATTTTTATCCAGCGTGTTGAGAAGCACTTCACCGACAGAAATCATATCATCTGTCAAATTATCTCTTACCAGAATTTCTCTAGCCATTGCAACACTCCTGCCTCTTCATCATTAATAGCTTTAATTAAATCACAAGCTTTACCCTTTGTGATGTTTACTTGATATCATGCAGTTTCTTTCCAGTCTTTAATAATAGCCCAGTTCAACCTGAAGGCTTCACTCTCCTGTTCCTCTATTTTGAGTTTTTGCTTGAGTCCCGCAATAGTAACAAGTTCAGTTAACCTGTGAGTATGACTATCCTGAGCCAGCTTTTTATTGGGGAAGTCTAAAGCTTTCACTTGCCTACAAATACAGGCCTTTAAAGCACACTCAACAGAGTAACCAGCAAGATAATATGCACCACTGTACTCATCGCACTCCAATAGCTTTATAGCTTCTCTTATCCTTATCCAAGATAAGCTCTCTAACTCAGCTTTATTCATATAGCTAAGGCTACTCATGAAACTGCTTGAGTTATTAAAAGTAGCTGGTTTTGATCTTGGCATGCAAAAGCTCATAAAAAACTGGGAGCAAGTCTTGGATGTGACATCTCAACGTCAGGAATCAAGACCTGACCCCGGTTTTCCGGGTCAGGGTCCGTAGAGGCCGAAGACTTGATGAGGTGGGAGTGAGCGGATTCCATCAGGGCCAGAGGCGATTGTGACCTCACCCCAAGGCCGGATATATGGAAGCATTACTCTTTAACTGTCATTGTGAAAACTTTTCCTTGCATCGCGGGGCGGACTATATATGACCCCGGTTTTTGACCCGGTTTTCCTAGTTTACACCTATATTGACTTTCCAATCTTCAATGTAATACCAAGAGCTGCACACACCACCAGCAACGTTTTTAAACTCGGATTACCCTGCTCACTAAGGGCTCTGTACAGGCTCTCCCGTGATAGTCCTGTTGCCTTCGCAAGGTCACTCATTCCTTTTGCTCTTGCTACCACACCAAGCGAATCCGCTATAAAACCTGCATGACCGGTTGCTACCGCTTCATCTATATAGTGTTGAATAGCCTCATCGTCATCCAGATATTCAGCCGGATCGAAGTTAGTTATTTTTTCACTCATTTTCTGACCTCCATTCTTTGTAGAGCGCTTTGGCTAACTCTATTTGCTTTTGCTGATCCTTCTTCTGACTTCCACAAAGCACAATAACCAGCTCATCACCCTGCTGCGTAAAATAGACCCGATAACCCTTACCTGTGTCAACCCTCAGTTCACTGAGCCGTCCGCCAACCGGTTTTACATCACCGAAAAGCCCGAACGCCAAGCGTTTTATTCGGGATAGTATCGATGATTTAGCCTTCGGGTCTTTGACCGTCTTAATCCACTGTTTAAAAGCATCATGCTGCTTTACTTCTATCATAGGCTTAAATGTAGCTTAAAAACTACAGCACCGCAAATTCAAATCTATGACCTACAAGAAAGGCAAAAATGGTGTCAATAACAAAAATGGTGTCAGGTCTTGATTCTTGAACAGGCTATTTTTCTTCTGGTCGCTGCCGGGTAATCATCTTACTTACCGTTGAATAATGAAGCCCGAAAAAATCAGCAATGGCCTTTTGGGTATAACCACCAGAATTAAACGCTGCACAGACAGCCGCCTCTGCCGGTTCATAACCTTTTTGATAATAAGTTAATGGCTTGGCAGGCTTACGGCGCTGCTTATGGGGCACTTCTGAAAGAGTCTCACGAGTGATGGGCTTCTCAATATGCTGTTGCTGCTCTTCCACAAACTGATCGTCACCGAGATAGATCTGCTGCTTGAGATTTAACCAGATATTAATACCCACACCCTGCAACACAAACGCAGTAAAGCGCTCGCAGGCCTGCTTATGGTCATGGGAAAATTGCAGCAACATGGCATCAGTAGCCAGCCAGTCCGGAGAGGGAAGCTCACCCAGGGTATAAAGGTAACTGCTCCACTGCCATTCGTCAGGGCGATTGACCATACGAGCCCATACAGGGTTCAACACAACATAGCGACTTAATTCTAGAAGGTATGCAGATTTATCAACAAGAATCCCTTTGTAGCGACCCTGAAACAGATGCCCAACCCGCCCATAACGGCGGTTAAACTTCAGCGTATAAACACCATTCAACTGTCGCATACCGGCAGAGAGATTACCGTTGGGTGTTTCCACCACCACATGATAATGGTTGGACATCAGGCACCAGGAATGAATCACCCAGTGAAATCGCTCGCAGACCTCAGCCAGTACATCGAGAAATAGCTCAAAATCGGCTCCTTCACGATAAATAGCCTTACGCTCATTCCCCCGTGAAGTTACATGGTAAAGCGCACCTGCATACTCTATCCGCAGAGGTCTGCTCACGTCTATACCCCAAAGAAATAAACAAAGAGCTATAAAAATAGAACAGCTTTATTGCTTGTCAAGAATCAAGACCTGACCCTGGCTTCTCTGATCAAACGATTAAACAAAAGAAGTAATAAAAGTAGAACAGGATTTTGGGGTGTCAAGAATCAAGACCTGACCCCGGTTTTTTGTTTAACGGTTTTTAACGGTTTTTAACGGTTTTTAATAGTGCAGGCTTTCCTAATAATCAATCCGCAATGGTCTGCTCACACAACCCCTTATTCTTATCAAATGATTAAACAAAAGAAGTAATAAAAGTAGAACAGGTTTTTGGGGTGTCAAGAATCAAGACCTGACCCCGGTTTTCTCCACGGTAGTTAACGGTGATCCAGTAGGCATACATTTTAGCAACAGCATAAGGGGAGCGAGGGTAGAACGGTGTGGTTTCTTTCTGTGGAATCTCCTGAACCAGACCGTACAGCTCAGAGGTAGACGCCTGATAAAACCGTGTCTTTTTCTCCAGTCCCAGAAAGCGAATGGCTTCCAGCAGTCTCAGAGTACCCAGAGCATCTACATCAGCAGTGTATTCAGGGGATTCAAAAGAAACCGCCACATGGGACTGTGCCGCCAGGTTATACACCTCATCAGGCTGAACTTCCTGAATAATACGGGTCAGGTTAGAGCTATCGCTCAAATCCCCGTAGTGCAGCTTAAAATTCTGGTTTTCCATATGAGGATCTTCATAAATATGATCCACACGTTCTGTGTTAAAGGAAGAAGCACGGCGTTTAATGCCGTGTACTTCATAGCCTTTTTTCAACAGAAACTCAGCCAGATAAGAGCCATCCTGGCCAGTGACGCCGGTGATTAATGCTACTTTTTTAGTCATTGGTTTACCTTACGAGGGGTTAACCACGGAGCACACGAAGTACACAAAGGAAGAAAAAGCTTTTCTTTGTGCTCTTTGTGATCTCTGTGGTTTAAAAACACAAATTAATGCGCGGTGTACAGTGCAAGGCCTGAAAACCCCACTACCTTAAACCTGCATCAGAAAAATAAGCTGGCTAGAATATTGACAATAGTAACATATAGGTTACCTTTAACTATGACACTGAAAGTGGTCGAGTACATTCAGCCTGATGGCAAAAGCCCTTATGCTACATGGTTTAACGCCCTGCCAGCTCAGGCAGCCGCCAAAGTGGCTACAGCCCAAATAAGGCTGGAAAGGGGCCTTACCTCATCGATCAAATGGTTCGCAGGGCTGGGAGAGTACAGAATCAACTGGGGTAAAGGACTCAGAATCTACCTTGCCAAAGACGGTGATGAGCTGATTGTACTGCTGGGTGGTGGAGATAAATCGTCGCAAAAACAAGACATCATCAAAGCAAAAGCACTGTTGAGCGAATACAAACAACGCAAAACCCAAAAACAGGTATAACTATTATGCCCTTAACCCGAGACTACAAAGAAACATTGCTGGAACGGGCACAACAAGACCCGGCGTTTGCCCAGGCGCTGCTTGATGAAGCCATTGGCCTGTTCCTTAACGGTGACCCGGTCACCGCTCGCATTGTGCTACGAGACCTGGTCAATGCCACCATGGGTTTTGAGGATCTGGCACAGCAAACAGAAAAAACCAGTAAAAGTCTCCACCGAATGCTGTCCGACCGGGGCAACCCGACGATGGACAACCTGGCCAAAATATTCACCGCCCTGCGACAAGCATTGAATGTTGATATCGTTGTGCATGTAGAGACAGCAGCCTGAAGGTTAACCACGGAGCACACAAAGAACACAAAGAAAAGCGTTTTCTTCCTTTGTGTACTCCGTGTGCTCTGTGGTTCAAAAAAAATTAGTGATGACGCTGACCCGCCAGGCCGTGATGGCGAGCCTTATTCTTGAATAAAAACTCAGAAATCTTACGGGTATTTTTTACAGCCAACACCATTTACTAAGCCGCGGGCTTCACCAGTTTGCCTTTAGCCTCAAGCTTCTTATAAAGACTCCTGCCACTGAACTCCAGACCATTCGGCCAGCAAAGAGCCCCTAGCTCCAGAAAAAAACGTTGAAAAAAAACAGTGTCTCCCAACGCATTGGTCAGACTGGTTTTTTGTGCCAGAACTTCATGGAAATCCATAACCCCAAAACTACCATCAGAAAAGTGCAGCTTAATCTCCACACCAGACTGGTAAACCGCTCGAGTTATTTTAATCATTATCAGCTCCCGCTATACGCTCAAGTGGCTCGAGATTAATAGCCTTTCTCCAGTTTTCTTCCAACTCAGACCGATGAGATAAACACCACTCACCAACAAGCTTTGCTGCTTTTTTGGGTAAGTGGCCTTCCATAACATGACCAGTGGATATATCTACCAGCGCTTCATGCCCTTGATATGCTGCATGAATATGAGGAGGGGCATGGTCTGCATGGTACATCCGGATATAAATCCCGAAAAAACTGGATATCACTGGCATCACAGTACTCTGTTTTAGGCACGATTATAGCCGTCAGGTTAGCCCAACCTCTAGCACGTATCAATCAACTAAACCGGAAATTTTTCATGATGAAAGCCCTGACCAAGGGTTCCTTAACCACGGAGCACACGAAGTACACAAAGGAAGAAAAAGCTTTTCTTTGTGCTCTTTGTGATCTCTGTGGTTCAAAAAAATTAGTGATGACGCTGACCCGCCAGACCGTGATGGCGAGCCTTATTCTTGAATAAAAACTGAGGAATCTTACTGGCGTTTTTCATAAACAAGGCCCGTGACCCGCCAACCTCATTCACCTTCAGCGCCCGATAATCTTCACGACTTTTATGGATAATGTTCTTTAGGGAGCGGTTACTGGCACCACCTACCCGCATACGAACCAGCACTTCAGGAATATAATGGGTCGTTACTCCGTGCCGTCCCAGATAGCGCAGCATTGAATCATAATCTGCCGCAATTTTGTAGTTAAGGTCA
This sequence comes from Endozoicomonas sp. Mp262, assembly GCF_025643335.1. Taxonomy (NCBI): domain Bacteria; kingdom Pseudomonadati; phylum Pseudomonadota; class Gammaproteobacteria; order Oceanospirillales; family Endozoicomonadaceae; genus Endozoicomonas; species Endozoicomonas sp. Mp262. The sequence goes on from NZ_CP092489.1 coordinate 4,524,505, forward strand.
AAACCACCAAACTTTTCATAACAGCTGCGTTTCATATAAAAAGTAGGGTGTGGTGGCATCCAGCCCCGGGCCAGTTTCTTGCGACAATAATCACCGCTTTTCCAGTAACGGATAATCTGGCTTGATCTGGCAAGAGTTTTCCGGACACTTTTTTACGCTGCCTCGGCAATTTTCTGTTCATATTTGAAAGGTGCCAGGTAGCCATTACCAGAGTGTTTTCTCTGGCGGTTATAATAGACCTCAATGTATTCAAAAACTGCCTGCTTCGCCTCTTCCCTTGTCTGGAAGTCTTCATGGTGAACAAGCTCAGCTTTCAGCGTATGGAAGAAGCTCTCTGCCACCGCATTATCCCAGCAATTTCCCTTACGGCTCATACTGCAAATAAAGCCATTTTCTTTCAGCAATTTCTGATAGCTTTCCGAGACATACTGGCTGCCCCTGTCACTATGTACCAGCAGCCCTTCTGTTGGCCTCCGCTTCCACATAGCCATCACAAGGGAGTCAGTGACCAGTGATGCCGTCATGCGATCTCTCATAGACCAGCCAACCACAGCCCTCGAATGCAAATCAATGAATACGGACAAGTACAGCCAGCCCTCCCGGGTACGAATATAGGTAATGTCTCCCGCGTAAGCCTCATTGGGCTGCTCCCGTTTGAAATTGCGGTTCAGCAGATTCTCGGCCACCGGCTTGTTATGGCGGGAGTCTGTTGTTGCCTTGAACTTGCGCTTTGTTTTGCAAACAATGCCTTCCTCCTTCATTAGGCGACTGATTCGTTGACGGCTAACGTTTTTACCCTGATCAGCAAGATCGTCTTTTATACGGCGCTCACCATAACGCTGGCGGTGTTTTTCATGTATCACGCGGATATCTGCCTTCAATGCACGGTCTTCCTGACTTCGGTTCGATTCTGGACGAGAGCACCAGTCATAAAAGCCTGTGGTCGATACAGACATAACCCGACACATGGCAGTAATACTGAAGCGCTCCTGGTTGTCCTTAATGAACTGAAATTTCAGAGACTTTCTCTTGCAAAGAAGGCTGCCGCCTTTTTTAAAATAGCATGCTCCTCTTTGAGTATTTTCAGCTCTTTACGCAAACGTTTCACTTCATCATACACATGCTCATCATTTTTCCTGGGCTGATTAGCCACCTTATGGCGGTGGTACTTTGTTATCCAGGTATGCAGGGTATTCGCATTAACCCCAAGCTCCTGAGCAGTTTCAGTCACTGGCTTATCTGATTCAACTGCCAGCTTCACAGCAGATTCCTTGAACTCAGCAGTGTAATTTTTTACTTTCTTTTCCGACATGCTTCACACCTTAGTAGGGTTTCAAGATTACCCTTGTTTGTGTGTCCGGAAAACTATAACCACTTCAGGCTGGTGTCTTCCTTGTTGACATAAACAAGGTCGCCGTAAACGGAATCGACCTTGTTTTTCTGGAAGGCTTTAGCTACTCGTTTCAGGCTGTTTTTATCCTGAAATAGATCATCGGAGTGCATAAACCCGACTATGTCGCCGGTGGCGTGTTTTACACCTTTGTTCAGGGCATCGTAAATGCCCTTGTCGGGTTCACTGATAAGGGTATGGATTTTTTTGCCGTATCCTTTGAGTAATTCAAGGGTACCATCGGTGGAGCCGCCATCGATCACTACCAGCTCTATGTTTTTATAGGTTTGGCTTAGGGTTGAGTCGATGGAGCTGGCGATGGTGTTTATGTTGTTGTAGACGGCAGTGACTATGGATATTTTGGGATTTTTCATGGTTTTTTTAACCACAAAGACACGAAGGCACAAAGGTTTCTTTTTTTAAACCCTGTAAACAGGATTTGTTTATAAAAAACTTTGTGTCTTTGTGCCTTTGTGGTTCAACAAGAAATGGTTCTTTGGCGTTTGAGGATGGCAGGGTTGCCCTGATAGATACCGGAGGCTTCAAGGTCTTTGGTGGCAACAGAGCCTACAGAAAGAATACTGTGTTCATTTAAGGTAACACCAGGACAGACTGTGGCTTTAGCTCCAACCCAGCTACCTTGTTTAATGTGAATAGGCTTGATAATTAGGTCAAACGTAGATTTACTAAAATCATGGTTGCCGGTTAGAAGATAAGCTCCCTGAGAGATACAGCAGTGATCCTCAATAGTGACTTGCGCAAGGTTATCAATCCAGCATTGCTCACCAAGCCAAACAAAATTACTAATAGTTAAAAACCAGGGGTATTTGACCTTGCAACCTGGCTTTATAACTACTCCTTTGCCAATATTTGCGCCGAAAAGTCTTAACAAACTTACTTTTATACGATTAGGAATAGGAAGAGAATGTTCAAAAAAAGCAAAGGAAGTAATGATCCATAAAAGTATTTTTAATTTCCCAGCAGGCTGATACCAGCTGTTGTTATAACTTGAAAGATTTACAGCATTCATATGTCAATACCATAATCATCTTTAAGACAAGCTTTAATGGCTTCTTTGTTTTTACCTGCTTTACGGTAAATGTCATAAATTTTGGCATCGACAAGGAACCGATACCAAAAGCCCTGAAGGAAATGCCATATCATCCCTTTTTTTCCGTCTAGAAAGCCCAGCCGAACAAAATATCTATATATAAAGTATAGGAATGGTCTAATAAATAAAGGCATATTCGCATATTTTACTTTTAACCAGCGCTTCCTCTCTTCTTGGCTTCCAAAAAGCTTTGCATCAACCTCATCATAATCTAAAAAGTTAAAAATGATATTCAATATATCAACCACTTCTCTGGTCGCATAATTGTTATGCTTGGTAGTCCACCAAGTTAAATTATTTAAGTTGTCGTCCACAATGTCATGATCAAAGTTAACGGATGTTCCTTCCGTTAGTTTGATATGCTCATCCATCCAGCGTTTTTCACAAAAACCTTTTTTATGACGCCATAAGCGCAGAAGCCATGTGGGATAATATGCGCCATTTTTTATCCACTTATCCATAAAATGGACGCGCCGCTTTACATACACACCGTTTGTGTTTTCAGGCAATGAGGCGATTTTTAATTTTATTTCATTTGCAAGTTCTTCTGTGACATATTCATCAGCATCCATTCTCATTACCCACTCGGTATCGATTGGGCAGTTATCAAGACCCCAGTTGTATTGCTCTGAGTAGTTTATCCATTTGTTTTGGTAGACTTGTGCGCCCAGTGATTTTGCGATTTTTACAGTTTCGTCTGTTGAGTATGAATCTACAACGAATACGTTAACCCCAATACTCTTTAAAGAAGTTATACATCTCTCAATGTGTTTTTCTTCATTGTAAGAAAGGATTAAAGCAGATACTTTGGTTGTCATTAACAAAAATGGGTGAAAGTCTCATATTGACCACAACTAAACACTGCCACCTTTCTCTGGGAATGGTATGACATTGCTTGTAGCAGCCTTGGTGACTTTCCCGCAATAAGTTGCAGCAAATAACTTCCAGCCATTTTCAAACCAGTGGCTCTGAACTAATGACCGAAGCGTCAATACGCCCTGACCACCCGGATTTCGCCAGCGCATACCTGAGCACTTCATCCGCTGGGTAACCAAGGTTTTACAGGCTGCCTCTACCACACCAGAGCCGATCGGAAGGTTATTCGACAAGTGTTCAGCATAGCGCATACGCTGGCGATTTTTTCTGAAATACTCCAGCTCGGTCTTTAATTTTGAGCGGCGCGGATGCTTTTTATGCTGATAAGCCAGGGCTTTAATAATGCGCTCAACCCCATCGAGTTCCTCTTTTAGGACGTGTCGGTAAGTGACAAACTTTTCTTTGGACTTGATGCTGTTTTCTCCATAAGCCTGGTCAAATGCTTTCTTCAGGTGATCGGCTGCGTGGTAGTAATCAATAACCTCAACACCCGCTGGTAGTTCCTGGGAAAGGTATGACCAGTTGTCCTTGGCGCCATCAGCGACTTTGACCAGTGACAGCTGTGGCTTTTGTCGCAACGCTTCTTGCAATAGTGCTGACAAAGACTGCTTGAGTGTGAGTTTTTTAGTTTCTGGCATTCGTCCTATGCGGACTGTTGATAAACGCTCCCCCTGTTGATCGTAAAACGACAAAGTTCCGCAACTGGCCTCCTTGCAACCTGTTGGCCCTTGAGTCCGTTTGCCTTCAGAAGCGCTCCTGGCTCGCTTTTCTACTCGTTTGCCATCTTTCATGGGCAGCATAACGCCATCCAGGGAGGCGGCTACTGTGACCGCATTGGTGGGCACGTTAAGTTTCTCAATAAGCATCTCTTCAAAAGGCTCACGGTGCTGTTCCCACTGAGTATTAAATTGCCTGGGGAAACGAGCAAGACTGCTTTCTGAGGGAGACATACCTCCCATGAGATCAAGGAGGCTTTTTGCTTCACCGGGAGACATTTGAGCAACAACCCAGGCAGCTTGCTTTGCAGCCCGAGGCGTCCAGAAGCCTTCCACGATCCCGGCTTTCAACTCCATGGGCACGATACACGGCTCTTTGCCGTTACGGTAAAGTGTTCGCATAACCCGGACTGAACCAACCGCTGTCTGGTAGGTTTTATAACTGCGCAACACCTGCTTATAAGTGATCCCGCTGACCTCAATAGCTGGGGTATCAATATCAAGCTCAGCCAGCGCCTCTGCTAAAAAATCTTGCTGAGCTTGATTAAAGAGAGCATTAACGGTCTGCTCAAACTCTTCAAAGTGCCTGATAGGATTGCCAGACTCTCGCAGAGCCTGCAATTGGTGGCCTAACCGTTGAATCGCATCACAAGAAATGGTGGCGGCTTCAGTCCGTAGCTGACATACTTCCATGGGGCGGCCTCTCACTGGCAAGGTGTTGTGTGCTATCAACATCATACCTGTGATTGGCTGCCTTCTGTTTAAGCATTGAAAAAATAGCTGCCTACTACTTTCCCCGGTTGGCAAGCTGAAGAAGCTCGGTCAATTTGAGACTTTCACCCACAAAAATCCAGTGAAATGTTAGTCTATATCCCCTTAAAAATCAGGGTCAGGTCTTTCATTGTGCATTGTTAATTTTATGGTCTACCTTTTCAACTCCATCAATAAAAATGAAGTGTTTAAAAATGAGCAGACCCCTACGAATTCAGTACGCTGGTGCGTTATATCATGTCACATCCCGTGGTAATGAGCGCAAGGCTATTTACCGTGAAGATGCAGATTTCTGTTTGTTTCTCGATACTCTTGCAGACGTGTGTGAACAGTTTAACTGGGTCATTCACTCATTCTGCCTGATGACTAACCATTACCATCTGGTAGTAGAAACACCGGATGCGAATCTTTCCCAGGGGATGCGACAGCTTAATGGCGTGTACACAGTCAGGTTTAACCGGAAGTACGGCAGGGTCGGTCATCTTTTTCAGGGTCGCTATAAGGCCATTCTTGTGGATAAAGAGGCTTACCTTATGGAGTTGAGCCGGTATGTAGTGTTAAACCCGGTTAGAGCCAAAATGGTCAAGTCGCCTGATGGATGGCCGTGGAGTAGTTACTGCTATACCTCTGGGCTGTTAGATTCACCACAATGGCTGGCAACAGATGCCACGCTTCGCTATTTTGGTAGCGACCGTGATGAAGCCATTGTCAAATTTACCCGGTTTGTTGCCGAGGGGGTTGGCGTTAATATTTGGGAACATCTTAAACAGCAGATCTATTTGGGCGACGATAATTTCATTAATGATCAGTTGGCCTATAAACCCAAAGGCAAGAGTGCTCTTTCTGAAGTGCCCCATAAACAGAGGCGAAAAACGGCACCACCACTCAGCTATTTTCTGAAAGAAACCAGTCAGCGTGATGAGGCTATTGTTTCTGCCTATCAATCCGGCTGTTATAGCCTTACTGAGATTGCTGATTATGTTGGCCTACACTATACAACCATCAGTAGAATCGTTCGAAAGCGCTGAAAATGAAAAAACGGAGCTAATGCAATCAGCTCAAGATAGAACTTTATCTACAATAGACTGTATTTCACCAGTAGAAATATCAGCCTGCTCAGTCTTGCTGTAGAGGGTGATGAGTATAGTTTCTTGCCTGGTTTTTAGATAATAGATAACACGATAGCCACCTCTTTTGCCCCGGTTAGCATCACTGTTTTTTAATCGCACTTTGTATAGAATTGCACCCGATATTTGCAGGCGGTCACCCGGCGTTTTTCCATCAACCAGCTCGTCCAGTAAGGGCTGAATATCTGCACGTAAACTGCGGTATTTTTTTGATAGCCTGGCCAGTGATCGTTTAAATTCCGGAGTAAAAAACAGGTTATTCAATGGTCTAGCCCTTTCCACAGGTCTTCTACCGGCTTATAGTGGCCTTCAAGCGCTTCTTCCCATCCTTTTTTAAAGGAGTCTTCAGCACTACCTAGTGACACGCTTTCTCGGAAAGTATGCACTATAGTAAGTAATGCTGGGAGGTACTCCCCTGGAATTTTACTGATTTCTTCTTCTAGCAGTTGGTGCACTTTCGCATCATTTTTTTCCACGACCTAACCCTTATAAAAATTCCTGTTAACCCAAGTCAAGAGCTTAGCTTCAAGGGGAAATAGGTGTCAACAAAGTCAGAAAACGAGGTGAAAACGGGTCAGGTCTTGGTACTTGAACCCCACCCCACATTCTACAGAGCGACACGAAAAAACTCAGTGCCTCTGTGTCTCCGTGGCAAAAAAATCACCGCCCAATAGCAGAATAAACAAACCCTTTCCGCTTCATCATTGCCGGATCAAAAAGATTTCTACCATCAAACAGCACAGCCTCATTCAATAATTCAGCCATCAGCTCAAAATCAGGAGCCCAAAAACCGGGGTCAGGTCTTGATTCTTTACACCGCCCCGCCTTTAACCCACATTCTACAGGACACTACCCAAAAATCCTTGTGCCCTTTGTGTGTGCTGTGGTTCAAAAAATCAACAACGATAAAAAGTAACACCCACACGCCGAACATGGTCAATTAATGCCGGGTTTTCAAGGGACGCCCTATCTGATAAATCAATCGTGTAGGGCAGCATCAGCTCATCCAATGCTTCATCAATACAATTAACGGTGGTTAAGCCCAGGGGCTGCTGGTCAACGCCGACCAGTGTCAGATCTATGTCTGAGCCATGGCGATAGTTACCCATAGCGCGGGAACCATAGAGAATCACTTGGGAAATAACAGGGAACTGCCTGAAAACATTGCGTATTTTTTCGATGTCATCGGGTTTCAGTCCCCACGGCTGGTTTGGTTGACTTTCCATCGTCATGCATTACTCCTCACCGTTAGCCAGGCGTTTTGTTAGCGTTTTTTCCAATGCCACATAAGCTGGGTAATACTGAGAGAGTATTTTCTGGCCAATTTCCCTGGCAACTTCCTCACGGTAAGTGTGGGAGGTCAGGTTACGGCTTTTGATCATATCCATCCAGGTATCACCCTCAGTTATCAACTCAGTTTTAAAAGCGGCACGGGTCGCGTCCCGTGAGCCAATGATCTGGTTGATGCCTTGATAGGTCAGAAAATCTTTCAGGGTATTCCAGGCGAGTTCATGGGTAAATTCAAACCCCTGAATCACGCCCTGCCGCTCAAGATCAGTCAATGTTCGCTGCTGTGCAAGTTCAACGGCACTTTTCAGGCTGGCAAGGGCTTTTCTGAAATTTTCAAATCGCTGCACCCAACGAACATCTTGCTGTTCTGTCATTATTGGCCCCAACTTTTGCCTGTGTTCTGTTTTATACGCGAAAATACGTTTGACTAACGCCAGCCTAACTATAGGTTGATTAACTGTCAAAAAAACCGAAAAGAAGGCCGGGGTCATGTCTTTATTCTTGACCACTAACCCCATCACATAAAACCAGTAAAACCAGGGTCAGTTCTTGTGGAAACGGGGCAGGTCTTGGTACTTGAACCCCACCCCATATTCTACAGAGCGACACGAAAAAACTCCGTGCCTCTGTGTCTCCGTGGCAAAAAAATCACCGCCCAATCGCAGAATAAACAAACCCTTTCCGCTTCATCATTGCCGGATCAAAAAGATTTCTACCATCAAACAGCACAGCCTCATTCAATAATTCAGCCATCAGCTCAAAATCAGGAGCCCAAAACTGCTTCCACTCAGTACAAATCACCAGTGCATCTGCACCCTTTAGCGCGGCCTGGCGAGTACCACAAAGCTGAAGGTCATCACGAACGCCATAAATACGCTGTGCTTCTTCCATGGCTTCCGGATCGTAAGCCTGAACTTTTGCACCACGTTCCCAAAGCGCTTCCATCAATACACGGCTTGGGGCATCACGCATATCATCGGTGTTAGGTTTGAAGGAAAGTCCCCAGATGGCAAATGTTTTGCCAGCCAAGTCGCCTTTATAGTGACCACTGATTTTGTTAAACAGCACTTCTTTTTGTTTAGCATTACGATTTTCAACCGCACGTAACATCAGCGGTTCAAAATCAATTTCTTCCGCAGTGCGCTTCAATGCCTGAACATCTTTCGGAAAGCATGAGCCACCATAACCACAGCCTGGGTAGATAAAGTGGTAACCAATACGGGGGTCAGAGCCAATACCCTGGCGCACCATTTCAATATCAGCACCCAGTTTTTCGGCCAGGCCAGCCATTTCGTTCATGAAACTGATTTTAGTGGCCAGCATGCAGTTAGCCGCATACTTGGTCAGCTCTGCACTTTTAACGTCCATAAAGATCATACGATCATGGTTACGGTTAAAGGGTGCATAGAGTTCACGCATGGTATCAATCACATCGTCGCTGTCGGTTCCAACAACAATACGATCAGGTTTCATGCAGTCATTAACGGCTGCACCTTCCTTCAGGAATTCAGGGTTAGAACAGATATGGAAGGGATGATCTACACCACGGGAAGCCAGTACTTCAGCCACTTTGGCTTTTACTTTATCGCCTGTACCGACGGGGACTGTGGACTTGTCCACGATGATCTTGTGGTCGTTCATATGGGTAGCGATGGTCTCTGCTACAGCCAATACATATTGGAGATCCGCAGAACCATCTTCATCCGGTGGTGTACCTACGGCGATAAACTGGATTTTGCCATGCTCAACACCTTCCTGAGCGTTGGTGGTGAAATGCAGACGACCAGCTTCATAATTTTCCTTAACCAGAGGTTCCAGACCCGGCTCATAGATGGGGATGATGCCTTTTTTCAGGTTATCCACTTTGCTTTGGTCGATATCGACACAAACAACATCATGGCCCACTTCGGCCAGTACCGCAGCCTGAACCAGACCTACCTAGCCAATACCAAAAACAGTGACTTTCATTATTACTCCTTTTTATTAACCACAGAGATCACAAAGATCACAGAGAAAAGCTTTTTTATTTAAAAGAAAGAAAACTTTGTGCTCTTTGTGTGCTTTGTGGTTCAAAAAATTAAACGGTTTGATCTATAAGGAACTAAGAAATGATGAAGAAATGCCGGGGTTATTCCCCAGCTAGCGCTAATGTCTGGTCTATCAGCGCTTTGGAGTAGCGATAACCATGGGACTGTAACTGTTAAAATGCCGGTTTAAGCTCAGTGAGCAACCCTGTTTGTTTTGCCTGAATTAGTAGGGCCAGACTGCCGGTAATAGCGATATTCATTTGTCGTGCTGTGGCCCGACCCAGTTTTTCGTCAATCAAGAGCCAGGCATTCATTTTTTTTGCCAGATAGATCGCTTGAGACTCCCCAGGGTCAAGGCAAAGGTTGAGCCGCTGAATAACATCATCACTGGGTTGGTCTGGCTTAACCTGAATAAGCCCTTCATCTATTGCGGCAGCAATAGCATGGCTGCCGGGTGCATTGGTTTTTATCAGGCATTCTTTTCTCACTGTTTCAGGTATCCAGACCGCTTTTGCAAGGGTGGGTAACACCGCAAACACATCAAGAATACCCAGCGCGATCAAAGGGCTGCTATCCGAATAACCAGTGGTTTTAAGGTTTTTTGCTTCTGGGGCACGGGGTGTCTCCTGTGAGTTAGCCCAGTATATCCAGATCACTGTCTAATTCATCAGGCGAGTAATCAACGGCCTCAATCCCCATTAACCCAATGATTTGTATAAATTCAGCCAATGGTTTGTTGGCTATGCGTGCTGCTTTTGCCAATGTGATGGCCTGATTCTTGTAAAGTTGCACAGCGAGATTGACAGCAACCCCTTGCTCTAGTAGCTCTTGCGTGAAAGGTACGCCAACCATCAGCGGTGTGTCGCGCTTGGTGATGACCGCCAGCTGACCTGCTTCAGCGGTGCGGCTGAAATCACCGCTGCGCTCACGAAGGTCTCTTATGCCAAACATTTCCATCGCTATTATTTCAACCCGTTTTGCTATGCTGTGTACACATAAGATAGCGCATAATTAAACGGTTTTTAAGAAAACCAGGGTCTTGTGCATCTAAACCCAATACCAATAGCCTACTTCTGCCAGTACAGCAGCCTGAACCAGACCAACGTAGCCAATACCAAAAACGGTGACTTTAATTATTACTCCTTTTTATTAACCACAGAGATCACAAAGATCACAGAGAAAAGCTTTTTTATTTAAAAGCAAAGAAAACTTTGTGCCCTTTGTGTGCTTTGTGGTTCAAAAAATTAAACGATGTGCAAGCAGCCCATCATATGATTTACAGACTTTCTTGAACCTGCTCAATATAACGATGAACACCAGAGATGAACTGTTGAAAACTGACTGATGTATTACGCTCAAGAGAAAGATGAGGCGCTATTGAGCGGGTTCCAGCCATTTTCCGATAGCCTGATACCAGCTTCTTGATTTCTTCCCAATACAATTTTTGCAGAGGACTCTTCGAGTAAGAACACCAGTTGTGTCATCGGGGGTCGACTCCCTCAAACAGTCCCTGTTTCCAGAGGGCTCCAGGGAGATCACCCCCTTTGATCAGGCTTGCCAGTAAGGTATTGTCTGCTGCCCGCTCTATGGTTGTGACACCGTCTTTTTTTCTGAGCCAGAAAATTTCATCCAGGTGAATACTGTTGAGCATATCGGGTGAATGGCTGGAAACCATGACTTGCCCGCCGCTCTCAGCGTAGCCCCGGAATTCTTCGGCCAGCTCTGGCATCAGGCTGGGGTAGAGCTGATTTTCAGGTTCTTCGACACACAATAGCGGGTGTGGCGATGGGTCATGCAGCAGCAGCAGGTAGGCGAACATTTTGATGGTGCCATCGGAAACATAGCGTGCGATAAAGGGGTCTTTAAAGCTGCCATCCTGAAATTTCAGGACAATCCGGCCATCATCGGTTTCTACGGCTTTAACATCTTTGACCCCTGGTACTCGCTGTTTCATTTTTTCCAGTACTTGGGCAAAAATATCCGGGTGTTGTTCATATAAGTACTGGGCGACCAGTGCAGTGTTATCGCCTCGTGAGGAAAGGTGCTCTGCATAGCCGGCATCCATGGAGGGACGGGCTTCATTGATATGAAAGTCAGAGACATGCCAATTCTCGATTAATTGCCGGAAACCATTGGCGGCCTTAAAGCGCTGAAACTGGCCAAGCCCTTTAACGGCCAGAATATCCGGGCTATCAAGCGTTTGTTCTTCCCGGTCTAGTTCAGAATCTTTTTTATTGAAATCCTCCTCATTCAGAATGGCGTAGCCTGAACCGTTTCTGAAATCAAGAAAATGGTAAGGTGAGCCATAACTGCCACGTTTATAGCGGAGGACTTCCCGGGTGATGACCGGGCGATTATTTTTCAGGCAAATTTCCAGAAGGTAGGTCACCAGCCGTTCAACACCGCTGATCTCCATGCGGAACTGCAGGGAAAATTTAATGGGTTGATCCGTATGGCCACGGGTGACGACTTCCTTAAAGCCCCCGCGTTTTTGTAGTGCCTGGCGAACATTGCCGGTGAGTGCATCCTTGAGAAAACCAAAGAAATCAAATAGCGTACTCTTACCACTGCCATTAGCACCTACAAACACACACAGCCCCGGCATATGTTTAAGCTGCACATGTTGAAATACCCGATAATTTTTAATGGTCAGGGACTCAATTTTCACAAGCAGTGTCCGTCATTTTTTGTTGGGAGTTTATTGTAGCCAGCATAACATGTATTGCCATGGTTGATTTGGGCCGCTGTGACAATAAAAATCAAACCGTTTGATCTTTATAGATATGCTTTTCTTTCGGCTGATGAGTCAGATGATCAGCCATACCACGTTCGGCCAGTTTGTCTTTACTGTGGCTATAACGGGCAAAGAGCTTGCCTTTTCGAATGGGGTTTCGTTCACCACGAAAAAACTGAATAATCTGGCTAAGACGAAAGGCATGAATAACAGCCTTATAATAAATACCGCAAACACCCAGGAAAGCCACTAGCTGAACCCAGTCCGGTGCTTCGGCATAATGAAGTGCGATGCCCAGAATATGGAACAGGCCGCCTACTACAATAATAATGGCCAGGGTTTGTCTTGGTGTGAATCCGGCATGCAAAAGAATATGATGCACATGGGTACGATCCGGCTTTAATGGGCTTTGCCCCTTTTTAATACGGCGGTGAATATTTCCTTTAGTTAACCGAAATTTTCCTTTAGTTAACCGAAAAAAATGAACGCCTAGTAGTTTTCCTTTAGTTATCCGAAAAAATGACAAAAAAATAGATTTTTATTTTCCTTTACCTGGCAAAGTTAGCCGAAATTCTATTTCATTAAACATAGATCAGGTTTATAGATGGTCAATAATAACAACGTGACCTGGTTGTCCAGCCCGACAAAAAAACAAACCAAGTTGTATTCTACTCAACATTTACGAGAACGTTTCATCCCAACAAAGCTCTTTTTTCATAGAGGATACCAACGAACATTCAGCAGTACCAAGACCTAAAGGGTACAGTAGCTCGGAAGTTTAGAGTAATTAAGGTATACTGACAGGCTAAGATGATAAGGGCCTATTCATGACTATCGACACTACTTTTTTCCAGCGCTGTATTGATACGCTGGGCAAAGCCTGCCAAATGCTCGATAGCAGTGAGAGAGACAGTATCGAATACGATATGTACCGCTCAGCCTGTGTGAAAGAGTTTGAAATTATTCTGGAGCAAGCAGGCAAACTATTAAGAAAATGCCTTAAAGATTTTGCCCATAGTCCCAAGGCAGTAGACCGGTTAGTGTTTAAGGAGGTTTTTCGTCAGGCAGCTCAGCACGGTTTACTGAGCCTGGAAGAAACAGAGCGCTGGCTTGTTTACCGGGACAATCGCAACAACACCGCTCATGACTATGGCAAAAAATTTGCGGAAGAGACCAGGGCATTGCTTCCCGACTTTATTACTGATGCTCAAATGCTGGAAAACAACATAAGAGCTCATGTACAAAGGCTCGCAGATGATTGACCTGAGAAAAAAAGATCGCTTGGCCATCTGTCAGCTGGCTGAAAAAACCTTTCCTGCCGGAACTGAAATCTGGGCTTATGGCAGCCGGGTGAAAGGCACCAACCATGAAACCAGTGATCTGGATCTCGTCGTACACTTTCCCCAAACGCTGAACAAAACAGAAAGCTACAGCCTACTGGCGGACTTTATCGAAGCTCTTCGGGAATCCACTATCCCTATCATTGTCCAGGTCATGGCCTGGCAGGGTATACCGGATCATTTTAAAGACAATATTCAAAGCCACTATCAGGTGCTATGGCCTGAAGCCAATGATGAAAAACTGTCGACATTAAACAAGGGGTAGCTATTTTGACTACCCCTGAGATGTCGCCGCATTTTCTATCAGATACATTTTTTAGCGATCGACGATGTGAACTTGATGTCTTTTACTGCCAGGTCTGAATGCCTGAGCAACCAGCTGACTACGGCAAAGTCTTTGCTTTGGTTTTGCCGACGCTTGCTCGTTGCAGCCTGGCACCACAATGCCATCCTGCCCATGCGTTCACCCCACTGATGCCTTGATGATTCTAAAACCTCATCAAACAGCCGGTTTAAGTTCTTTTTGTTGAGGGGGCGGAGAGGGTTCACCTTATCCGGATGCTCAAACCAGCTATCACCCAGGGCACCTTTTGGCCAGTTACCGGAACGCTTTTGGGCAACCTCTATCTCTGCACTGGAAGGCGGGTTTTCCAGAAGGTTCTCGTAAAGTGTGCTCAGGTCTGCAGACTGCGGATTCCAGCTTTCCAGCCCAAGCAGCTCCATAACCTGAACAAACTCATGGTCTATGGCGACCTTACTCGTTAAATTCAGGGCAACAAAAAAAGGCAGCTGCTGACGGATCAGGTCAACAGAAACCTCTTCAACATTTCTAAGGTTTGCCTTGGCCTGTGCCGTATACGGAATTAAATCAAAGCGCTCCCCGGGTGGGCTGACCATAACATCAACAACCCCAACAGCCTCCTTAAGGACAAAGGCAATCAGCCTGAATGCCTGCGAATCACGTACCAGAAGCATAACGCCCTGAGCTCCACTTCCATCCACACCGGATACATAGGTCTCAACAATATCCTTATCGGCTATCGGTGCAGGTGCACCCGGGGTAATGCCTTTTTTCCGGGCGTTGCGAATCAGCTGGTCCACTGGCTTTTGAATAGCAGGCGATAGCCAGTTACGTATCCGAATCAAACGGGACAGGGTTTTGGGTGTCATCACATCAGGCCGGGTAGCAAGCACTTCTGCTATTGCTGTGGCATTGTCTTCATTATCATCCAGCACCATCAGTGCGAGCGTATCAACCGCTTTATCACCTGTTTCCATCAACAACGCTGTCAGCATCTGAAACGCTTCAGCCGGAATAAAGCCTATACACTCTTTTAATAGGGACAACGCCACAAACTCATCCGGTACTTCATTGATCATTGCAAGAAAGTGTTGTTGTAATGCTTGTGGGGTCGATTCCTCAGGTGAAGCCGTACCAGCGTGCGCCATATGCCATTTCTGGATGAAAGCCAGAAAATCCTGCGACATAAACTGCTTGAATTCCACCAGGGCTGCACATAACAATTTAACCGCTATAGGTTGCAGTTCGCCGCTTTCATAAGCTCCCTGAATATTTTCTTCTGTCTCCTGCCATAAACTTTTTGCGCCTGTATCCCCCTGTCGAACGAGCATAAACAGATTATTGCAGGAAAAGTGAAGTAATTCGCCCACTGCATTAACAGCATCAGGCTGACTTTCATCGAAGCCATAAATACAGATATGGTGAAGGAACTGGGCAAAATGGAAAGGGTTGGTGAGTATCAACCAGTTCTCAGGAGGACCCGAGTGGTGACGGAGCGAATTCAAACTCCGGGCCGTCTCCTCTATCAGCTGTATGACCCAGTCATACCCGTCGTCATTTTTGGGCGACAGACGATTATCAAGCAATGTTTCAGGGTCAAGGCCGTATAATGGTCCAACGGGATGAACTTGCTCATCTTCTCTTTTATAAATCTTAAGGTACTGGCTTTTTATACTTTGCAGGAATTGAATAACCTCCTCTGCATACTTGAGCTTTCGCCTCTTGCCACTATTAAGCTCGCGATCGAGGAATTGCCAGCAGGCCAGAATATCAGGAACGATAGTTTTTGCCTGAGTATCAGAACAAATTAACTTGCGTGGAAACAGATCCAGCATGATTTCTCTGGCATCCTGTTCATCAAGGTCTTTCAGGTCTTCCCCTATATAATGGAGAGACAATTCCATAAACAATTCAAACCATTCACCTGTCGCTTTTTTGTTCGCCTTCGACAGTTTTTCGTATTCAGGCGATGCTAGATACTGTGGAACGATTACTTTCAGCCACCCCTCCAGCAGTGCTTGCCCGGCATCCGGGTCGTCAATCATACTGATACGGCCTAGCTTGAATGGCGTAATACTCATGGCAATCATTCCGCTTAAAAAGATCAGACACTGGATACTTCTTTTTATGATGGACTAGGCTCTGTTGACATAAGAATTCAAACTCAGCAAAAGCCAGAGCCACTGTGGCTAGGCGCGGTTACGCAGGAATACTCATGTCTTTCAAGTGACCGCAACGACGTCCACAGTGGCTCTGGCTTTTGCCCTTCGGGTGACAAGGAAAGCGGCTTTCTGACTGCGTTGAGCTTGATTTGACGTAGATGGCTACGCCTTCACAAGCTCGCCTTGCAGAAAACCGCTTTTCTTGTCACTGAGATTGTATTCTTATGTCAACAGAGCCTAAGTTCTATTTAAAGAAGCATCTCTTCCATTAAAATAGTGGGCATTCTATACCAGCTTGGTTAGGTCCAGTAAGCTGGTCACATAAATAAGTGATACTGGACTCTCGCTCTGATCACCTGTGACGAGGATGGCAAAATTTTGATTACTTAAGAACACATTCCACCACTTGAAGCCCGGCAGCAACTTAACGGACAACACTATTGAAGTCCTCCAGGTCTTTCAGGCAGAAACCCTTAAACTCGATGTCATAGTTTTTTAGTTGCTTACGCACTTTTTCTGCTTTCTCTTGCAGGCGGGATAGACGGATATTGGCAGCGTTCCGCTTCACTTCTGCGATCAGGGCAGTTTTTTCTAGTTCATTGATAGCAACAATATCAATCTCATTCTGGTTACCTCTCTCCCAGTAGCTGCCCACGATATTATACAGGCCACTGGCTGCAACCCGCTCACGATGCATTTGCTCCAGCCACTGCCCACTCCATGTCGGGTAATCCCGCTGAATAGCCTGATGAATAAAGGTATAGTTACCAATTTCAACAGCACTGCGGTGACGATAAATAAAACGGAACCAGAAAGCTAAAAACGCATCAATCATTCGATACTTCACCAACCGGGTGCCGGGTTTTGAGAGTACTGGCCGGTGTCGTTCAATAATCTCAAACTCTTTTTCTAGTCGATCCAGTTGCGGCCCCACTGAAATTTCCAGTAAGGACTCAATAGCGGGACGACTCGTGTGACCTGCTGCTATGGCAGAGAGTATTGAAAAATAAGTGCCATGCTCAGGACCAAACTCCTCTGCCAAGCGGTAATGGCCTTCTTCAATCAATAAACTGTGTTCACTGATCAACGTTTGCCAGATGTCATCATGAGCACCGGTGTTAACCAGCCATTCCAGGTATTTCGGAACGCCCCCACTCAGCATGTACCATTGCAGTAACATTTCTGCACTGAATCGCTTTTGATCACAAAGCAGCTCAGCAATATATTGAGCCTTCAGGGGTTGCAAATTAATACGGTTATCAGCCCGACCAAACAGGGGTTCTTTACTGTTCTGGAACAGATTAGTCATCAGGCTATACAGGGAGCCACAACAAATCAGATGCATGTGGCTTTTGTCTTTATACTGATCCCAAAGATGCTGCTGCTCTGAAAAAAAAGCGGGGTTTACCCGCTGAATATCCTGAAATTCATCCAGGATCAGAGTTAAGGGGTTGGTGCAGCTGTATTGGAGGAGAATCTCCATGACCTCTCTAAGTGAAGATGGCGTACCAAAAATAGGAATAGACAGCTGGGCGCGCACCTGGCCAACAAACTCCTCACAAAGCAAACGCTCTTGCTTTCTTGAAACAAACAGGTAAATAGAAGAGTGGCTGCTATCTGGAGAAAATGCATGGTTCAACAAGGCGGTCTTTCCGACGCGCCTCCGGCCAATGACAACCGTCATCAGTGCACGACTATTTGCAGCCTGAGCACTCCAGTTTTGCAAATGCTTAAGTTCTGTTGTGCGGTTATAAAATTTCATCTAAAAAGTTACTGTAACATTTATTACAGTAACTTTAGCACATTAAAGTGATTTGTCGACTCAGAAAGGTTCAAAAAATGGTTAATGAGTGTGATCATTACACCTATCGTGTGACTTGGTCTGAAGAGGATCAGGAATATGCTGGCTTATGTACAGAGTTCCCTAGCCTGAGCTGGCTGGATGAAATCCCTGGCAATGCCTTGGCCGGAGTTCGTAAACTGGTAAAAAATGCTGTTGCAGATATGGCGGCAAGCAACGGAGAGCACCCTGACCCGATATCAACAAGGAATTTCAGCGGTAAACTGGTGGTTCGCACCACCAGAAGTTCGTCGGATGCTGGCGCTTCAGGCAGTTGAGTCGGGAGTTAGTTTAAACCGGTGCATTTCCAGCAAGCTCAACTAAAGTTACTTTTGGAGGTCATCAAAATGGAGAAAAATCTAAGCAAAGAAAAAGACTTGGGGTGTGAAAGTTTGATGAACACCGTTTCAGAAAGTGTGTGGCTAGAGCTTGCAGCCCGAGCAAATCCGGATTTGCCTTTATCCTTTATAAAGGATTTGTTCGAAGCAGAAAAAGAGAGGCAGGAAGGCTTGTTAACGGAGTATCAATTTGGCTAAAAAAGACAGAACTATTGTTCGAGAAGCAATAAAAAAAATATTGGAACTAAAGAGAGACTCTCAATTCTCTGACCAGCAGTTGAGAGAGCTTCGTGGTCATTTTGTTACTGAAAAACCAAAAATAACTCTGGAAGACCTACTCGAAAACAGTCCAGAAGGCTCTTTTGGTAGCCCCTGTGTGCCTGGTGATGATGCACTCTGTCAAGATGAAGCAGTTGATAACGTGAACTCAATGGAAGCCATTGCCGCTTTTCTGGCTGATGCCATAAAAACCCGCAGCTGGAACCAAGTGAAAGAAGCGCTGAAAGTGACTGAATTAGCTCTGAATAGGGTACATACAGGCGACTGCTCTAAGGCTGGTTATGAACACAACAACGCCCCTGCAGCTGATGATGTGTTGAAAAGTTGGGATAGTTTTTTCAAAAATGAAGAAACTGTATCAGATGACTTTATGGCAGACAGAACAAAGAGACAAATAGGCATGATTCAGAAAGTCAGTCCAGCCAGGCGAATCACACTTTCGGAAAGCCAGTGTATTGAACTTGGCATCAAGCCAGGGGATCATGTAGAAACTTTCATTCAGGACAACAGGCTGCAGATTGTAAAGAAACAGAAAGATGTGACTAATAAAACTAAACGACAGCGATAACTTTCTTCGAAGCAGCGCCTGAAATTTCCCATTTAAGACACTCAGATGGAATAAAACAGTCCCTTCCTAATTGAAGAAATCTGATTACTTGACCAACTACATCCATTGATAGCAGTACAGGATAAAAATTCAAGATAAGAGCATTATCTTGAATTTCCTGGGCTTTGAAAAATACCTTAAATCTGATTGCCAGCGTATATTTTTGGCTAATGCCCGATAAGTTGCTACTAGAAATGCGCAAAGGAAAAAGGCCACACAACAGCAAGTGGAATAACCCGTTTCCTTTATTCTTAAGAGATAAGAACGCATGCCCTTCGTTAAATGAAGGTATTTATTGTTATCCTTCTTAGCCACGATTAAGGTAGATACTCATCATCCAAGTTCCGATGAGTTTACTGGTGCTTTCTTAACCGTCTTTAAGACAGATATAGTTGCAGGATAGATTAATGCAGTCAAAATGGCTTTCTTAACCGCCCTTGAGGCAGATAACGTACTCTTGGTTGGAGGAATTTATGTGTATACATTTTTAGTTGCCTACATGGCAGATAACTGCGATAAAATCACTCCATGTCATGATAATAGTGTGGTTCAGCTAATTATCAATGAATGAAGTGGTTCCTATAATTAAAACAGCATTCCCCTGAGTTATAAACGTGCTCATCCCGCAAAAAAAGCCGTATAAAGATTAAAAAATATTTATGCCCTTGACCACCTATGAGGCAGATTGCTAGCGGGCAGTCGTACTTGCTCTTTTGTGGCGTTTCTTAGCCGCCCATGAAGCAGATAAAAACACGAACTGACTTTTACAATTCGCTATTTTCTTCTTAACCACCAAGGGGCAGATAACAAAGATAAAATTGCACTAGTCAGGCATGTGCTCTTCTTAACCACCTATACGGCGGATACACTCAAATACATCTGAACTAGTTCTTAGCCACCTACGAGGCAGATAACTGAAAACAAATTGCATATCGATTAAATCTTGTCTTCTTAGCCGCCTAAGAGGCAGATAACTATTATCCCAGATTGGATTAGAAACCCCTACTCTTCTTAGCCACCTACGAGGCAGATAACATAGCTTCCGTTAAAAATATCTGTGACTCAACCTTCTTAGCCACCTATGAGGCAGATAACTGGCTTTTTGTCACAAATTATGAGCAAGCATCTTCTTAGCCGCCCATGAAGCAGATAAAAACACGAACTGACTTTTACAATTCGCTATTTTCTTCTTAACCACCTAAGGGGCAGATAACAAAGATAAAATTGCACTAGTCAGGCATGTGTTCTTCTTAACCACCTATACGGCGGATAAACTCAAATATTCTCAGCCACCTACGAGGCAGATAACTTTTTATAAAATCCTGGTTAGTTATCGCAAAGCTTCTTAGCCACCTAGGAGGCAGACAACCTTCTCGGTTTCTTCATCGGCTTCTCGCTGGACTTCTTAGCCACCTAGGAGGCAGATAACGTCTGTACGGTGATGATTTTATCGATGGTAACTTCTTAGCCGCCTACGAGGCAGATAACATAAAAAAATAAAGCAGGCCCGTATCATAATACTTCTTAGCCGCCTACAAGGCAGATAACAGTCTTCCAAACAAGCCTCGCCCATGATAATAGTAGTGCTCAGGCAACTTTCAACAAAATACCAATAATTTTTTTCTGAACGCCCCTTGCTAAAGAAGCCTGACATCAATGGTCTGGAAAGGGCATTTATATAAGTTTAAAAAAAAGGGGGTAAATAAAATATTGCTTGCAGGCCTAAATTTCCCAATCGAAAAAATCCCTGATCTTTACTCCCAGAGCTTTTGCCAGTTTAGTCATACTAATAAGAGTGATGTTCTTTTCACCTCGCTCGATATCTCCAATATAGGTTCTGTTTAAACCTGCCCGATGTGCCAGCTCTTCCTGAGTCATTAGCTGCTCTTGCCTTAGTTCACGAAGTCTTACCCCGAACTCTTTCCTTGGGTTAGTCAAGGTGGCGTCCTTATAACGTCTAAATAGTAGGATGTCACCAACGCTGCAAGATTCTATCTACCGTCTATAATTGGAGTTTTGTAACTTAATTTATTGCTTCTCATACAGAAGATCGCTGTCGCTTGCTGTAGGGGAGAGTTAGTATCATGCGTGAAAAAACAACCAAAGCATTCCGTGATGCAGCCATTGCAAAAGTGTTAGATGGTGAAGCCAATATCGAAAGCGTCGCAGAAGAACTTGATATAAAGGTGTCAAGATTAAAAGGCTGGCTAGCAACAGCCATCGCAAAGAGAGGGAATAATCTTAATGAATACCATCAATACACCTCATGTGGGATATCCATAAAAGAACTGCAAAAAGAAAATAAAGCACTATGGGATGAGCGTGAAAAACTGTATGAAGTTATTCACGTTGGTAGTGAATTATTGCGCCTCTACACGGTGCTACTTACAGCCAAGTAGCTATAAAAAAACTCTTCTTGGCTTTTTAAAAAAACCAAGGCTGTTATTATGAAATCCTACGTCTACAAGCCCCTTGCTTTCCCCCGAAATTCCCCATGAATGAAAAACACCCCCCTGTTCCACTTGAACGCCTGAATGATGATGTATTGGCCATACTCAACAATGAAGAGAGGAAGCTGTATAACAAAGATCCGTTAATACCTGCAAAAAATGATTCTGAGGCCGTAGACTGCTGGCTTTCTGAATATCAAGGTTCACCCAATACGCATAAAGCTTACAAAAAAGAAGTCGAAAGGCTAATTTTATGGGCACTACTCATGAAACAAAAAGGCCTGTCAGCTCTTGATCGGACGGATGCTCTGGAATATGAAATATTTCTGGAGAATCCAACTCCTGAAAGCCAATGGACTGGCCCTAGGAAACCACGGTCTCACCCGGACTGGAAGCCTTTTTCAGGCCCTCTGGGGCATGCGGCCTGCAAGCATGCTCTAGCTGCAATAAAAAGTCTTTTTAACGGGTGAAAGTCTCATATTGACCACAACTAAACACTGCCACCTTTCTCTGGGAATGGTATGACATTGCTTGTAGCAGCCTTGGTGACTTTCCCGCAATAAGTTGCAGCAAATAACTTCCAGCCATTTTCAAACCAGTGGCTCTGAACTAATGACCGAAGCGTCAATACGCCCTGACCACCCGGATTTCGCCAGCGCATACCTGAGCACTTCATCCGCTGGGTAACCAAGGTTTTACAGGCTGCCTCTACCACACCAGAGCCGATCGGAAGGTTATTCGACAAGTGTTCAGCATAGCGCATACGCTGGCGATTTTTTCTGAAATACTCCAGCTCGGTCTTTAATTTTGAGCGGCGCGGATGCTTTTTATGCTGATAAGCCAGGGCTTTAATAATGCGCTCAACCCCATCGAGTTCCTCTTTTAGGACGTGTCGGTAAGTGACAAACTTTTCTTTGGACTTGATGCTGTTTTCTCCATAAGCCTGGTCAAATGCTTTCTTCAGGTGATCGGCTGCGTGGTAGTAATCAATAACCTCAACACCCGCTGGTAGTTCCCGGGAAAGGTATGACCAGTTGTCCTTGGCGCCATCAGCGACTTTGACCAGTGACAGCTGTGGCTTTTGTCGCAACGCTTCTTGCAATAGTGCTGACAAAGACTGCTTGAGTGTGAGTTTTTTAGTTTCTGGCATTCGTCCTATGCGGACTGTTGATAAACGCTCCCCCTGTTGATCGTAAAACGACAAAGTTCCGCAACTGGCCTCCTTGCAACCTGTTGGCCCTTGAGTCCGTTTGCCTTCAGAAGCGCTCCTGGCTCGCTTTTCTACTCGTTTGCCATCTTTCATGGGCAGCATAACGCCATCCAGGGAGGCGGCTACTGTGACCGCATTGGTGGGCACGTTAAGTTTCTCAATAAGCATCTCTTCAAAAGGCTCACGGTGCTGTTCCCACTGAGTATTAAATTGCCTGGGGAAACGAGCAAGACTGCTTTCTGAGGGAGACATACCTCCCATGAGATCAAGGAGGCTTTTTGCTTCACCGGGAGACATTTGAGCAACAACCCAGGCAGCTTGCTTTGCAGCCCGAGGCGTCCAGAAGCCTTCCACGATCCCGGCTTTCAACTCCATGGGCACGATACACGGCTCTTTGCCGTTACGGTAAAGTGTTCGCATAACCCGGACTGAACCAACCGCTGTCTGGTAGGTTTTATAACTGCGCAACACCTGCTTATAAGTGATCCCGCTGACCTCAATAGCTGGGGTATCAATATCAAGCTCAGCCAGCGCCTCTGCTAAAAAATCTTGCTGAGCTTGATTAAAGAGAGCATTAACGGTCTGCTCAAACTCTTCAAAGTGCCTGATAGGATTGCCAGACTCTCGCAGAGCCTGCAATTGGTGGCCTAACCGTTGAATCGCATCACAAGAAATGGTGGCGGCTTCAGTCCGTAGCTGACATACTTCCATGGGGCGGCCTCTCACTGGCAAGGTGTTGTGTGCTATCAACATCATACCTGTGATTGGCTGCCTTCTGTTTAAGCATTGAAAAAATAGCTGCCTACTACTTTCCCCGGTTGGCAAGCTGAAGAAGCTCGGTCAATTTGAGACTTTCACCCTTTTTAACTATCTGTGCGCAATGAATTACCTGACAGCCAATCCATTTTCCATGGCTAGAAAAAAAATATCGTCTCCGGAAGAAAGAGGTGGTATTGAACATTACCTGAATGAAGAACTATGGCAAATTATCCTCGAATACACTGATCAACTTCCTCAAGAATCAAGACGAGAAGCTGCTGAATATAACCGGCTGCGCTACATTATGCGCCTCTTTTATTTTACCGGGGGGAGAATTACAGAGCTTGCCAGCGCCTGTATGGGGGATTTCTATATGAGAGACAATAACTGGTGGCTTAAAATAAAGGGGAAGTGTAACCGCATTGAAAGAATACCTGCCCACAAGGAGATGATAGAAGCATTACAGGTTTATCGGTCGAGTCATGGGTTCACTGACCTTCCTGCGAGAAATGAGAAAACCCCTTTGATAATGGCGTTATTTCAGCAGCGTAGAGTGGGTGTAAATATGATTTACCGCATTATCAAAAAACATTTTCAGGATATTGCAGCTGTTATAAAAACAAAACATCCGAACTATGCCTACACACTACAGAGTGCAACACCTCACTGGATCAGGCATACAGCCATATCACATCTGACAAACAAAAATGTAAAGCCCCAGCATGTGCAAAAATTTGCACGACACAGTAATGCTAATAGCACGGCAAAGTATCAGCATTTTGAGGAGGTATGCTGGCATAAAGCAACACAAATATTGGGTTCATAAAAAAACGACAGAAAAAATTTGACGGACGACCGGTCATTTTCTATTTTTCATAGGGTTACATCCTTATGTATTTTAATGATACAAAAAATGAACTCGACTTTAGAGTTACCAAAGAACAATAGTACGATTTTCATCTGAAATCGGTTAATAGCAACCATCTCCAAACAAAATACAAAGATGGTTGCTATGCTCACTTCAGATCATAAAGAGATCCTCCGGGAGCTTGCCTTATATACAACGTTTCTTGCTTCAGCGCTATCCCCAACAGCAGTACCTACGTTCTGCGAACTTCTTTTTGGCTGCATGCTATCCGGGCAAGGCTTTGTCACTCAGGCGCTGTTATCTATTAATAACTTTCAATGCGTATGGAGCAGTTACCACCATTGGCTCTCTCAAGGCAAGTGGCGGTGGAGGAGCCTCGCATGCCGGCTCATTCAGCTGGTATGCTCAAAAGTACCACGGGGTGAACTTATCAACATTGGTCTTGATGATTGGGTGGTGGAGCGTTTTTCTGACAAGGCTCCCGCTTGCCGAACCCATCACCAGCACAGTAAAAAAAGGAACCGGCCAACGTATATCTGGGGACAATGCTGGGTATCCCTGGCTGTTGTATTTGAGCGGGCTAAAGATGAAGTATTTACTGCCATCCCTGTGCTTTCCTTTCCATCTCCTGCTTCAGGCAATGCCAGTAAGCTAAAAATCGCTGTTGCCATGCTAAAAGTAGTGAGGCAAGAGGTGAAGGTGCAAGGACTGCGCTTGCTGACAGACTGTTGGTATATGAACTGGACGCTAATGCAACCCGTTCTGGAAATGGGCTATGAAGTAGTAGGGCAAATCCCGTTAAACCGGGCATTGTATGCCTTACCGTTGGAGTCCACTGCAAAAAAACGTGGGCGACCCAAAAAGTATGGCATCAAAATGACGCCCCCGGAAGTGGAGAAGCTACCGGAATATCAAACAACCGTAAGAATATACGGCAGATTTCGAAAGATACGTTATCGCACCCGGGTATGTCGGGCTCGCTTCCTGAAAGGCCGCAAGGTTCGGGTTGTCTGGGGTCGGTTTGAAAATGATAAAGGACTGACAGAAAGCCGTATATTCATTGCAACCAATACTGGACTTGAAGGTATAGACATCCTTCGTATTTATGCGAAAAGATGGCCGGTTGAACCCATGTTTCAGCAAATTAAACATTCATTTGGTTGCCGCCAGTTATGGCAGCAAAAGCTGAGAACTCTGTTGCGGTGGATGCATCTGAAGATGGCTGGATACGCATTATTGCAACTGTTGACCGTCTGTAAAAATCAAGCAAGCGTGGGCATTTCAAGGATTCCTTGGCGGGATCAGGATACAACCACCGCTGGCATGCTAAGATTTGCCAGCAATTCCCGCAAACCAGATTCCGGCTGGCACATTTTCAGTTAATTAAAAATGATTTTATCGCGGATGAACAGAGCCAGACTGCTGCTATATCGGCAGTCGGTTTTAATGACAGGTAACACAGGTCACAGGGCTAACATCAACGCTCTATGTCGTATCGACAGTCAGCAACTTCAAGCTCACACTTCGCCCTTCAATGATAGCTGTAAATACGTCTGTCCAGTTATCAATGCAGAACCAGTCAAACAGCCCTCGTATGGCATGCCAGAATGCCTTTTTAGACTTTTTTATCTTGAGCGCTTCCTGGAAGAGCTTGCAAGACAGTTGTTCTATCTGGTTGATGAGGAAGGCCGTAAAAGTCAGGCATGCCAGATTGCTGGCCAGATGCTGCTTTCCGTGCCCGTAATTGTGTTCGAGATGGTAGCCCTGTGTTTTCAGTGTATTGAACGTTTCGTTTTCAATTTTCCATTTAGCGCGTGCTCCTCGCATGAATTTATTCACGTTCTCGGCTGAAAGCTCAATGTCCGTGACCCAGGTGTTGACGTACTTCTTGTTGCCCTCTGGATCAATTTCTATATATTCGAGAAAGTTAACCAGCACATCCGGGTGTGACTTGTTAATGGGGGCACCATTCACAAACCGGAACCAGTGCGTAAACCCTTTATCATCGGTATATTCATAGCGCACCACTTTGTCTGCACAATCCAGCTCATCGACGGCCTGGTATAACGACTCATGGGTTGAATCCTTTGCCACCATAATGAAGCTATAGCCAAAGGACTTTACCAACTTGATGGTCGGTCCATCTGAGTACAGGTCATCAAAAGTCAGAACCAGTGGCAGGTGCGGATGCTCTCTGGATAAATTCGCCAATAGCCGCTTGAGCGCTACCTTCTCACAATCATTCTTTGACGCATCAACTTGTTTGATGATGGGTTCAGGCATTAAAGGTAATACTTCTTTCTTGCCCGGCTTTACCAGACAGCAGGCCAGTAACTGATGGTAGTATTGCGGATTTTTGCTGCCTGGCTTTTTTACACAACACTCAGGACAACTAATCTTCCCTGAGCAAAAGTGCCCCGTACCATCGATAGGCGCAAGATACCCTTCCTCAAAATAAGTGAACTGCTTAAGCCGCCCAGATCGTTGCACAAAGGCAAACAGGCGGGTAAAGAACTTCCTTAAATAGCGTGTTTCGATAGGGTCAATCAGATCCCTCAGATAGGTATCACTGGGGACACAGCTGACATTGTACATCGACTTTAAGTTCTTGAGCCTATCTGGGTTATTGACACAATCCTGATCAAAAGCCAGTAATGAAGGGTATTTCAGGTGCATGACTGCCAGGCCACTCATGACCGCATCATGAAGGACAATTTTGTCATGTTGGCTTTTCTTGCGAAAGTCTGGAATTTGACCCGCTTCATCAGAGACTATTTTGAGCAGTTTTTCAGCAATGGTTCTTGGTTTCGTTAGCGGCACAACATGAGCATCGTTATTATTATTGTGGTGAAATTCTACCGGATAGTCTGCGATTTTAGCAAGAGGCTACCAAGCTACAGCCCTTGTTATTAAGGGCTTTAATCAAGTCTGCGGGAATTGCTGAAGATTTGCACTCGCAGGAATTATCCCCAGATTACCTATTCGTGAGGGCTGGAACCGATATAGCCAAAAATATGAGTTCAATTTTAATAGTTTGACTGACGGAATAGTCAAAGAAAAGAAAAAAGCGGCATAAATAGCGGCGACAACGCAATAATCAAGAATAATACCGAATCTGAAAAAACGTTTGGATGTATTTTTGCACACAATTTTTAAAATATAACCAAACGTTCATGTCATACTAACTCTAAAGTTAAGAAAATGAACACTTGCAATAATATTGAACCCCTGTTAGATAAAACCGGAAGTACATTGCATGAACCTATTGTTATTGATGGAATGGAAAAAGCAGTCTGTACGTCTCTGGTCAATAGAGCTGCTGGAGAGAAAGACATTCTTTCAGAACAAAAAGCTAGAGAGGTATTATTAGATGATGACTTTATTGATAAGATCATAAGTACAATTGAAGGAAGTATTAGCCTTAACAATAAATTGCCGCAGAGTGTTAGGAAAGGAAGAGTTTATATAAAGCATCAGGCAATTGATGATATTTATGTTTACTCCAATAGTATCAGAAACTGCATACTTTACGGCTGGGCTTATAACTCAGCATTACTGAGATTAAAAATACTTTTATACGCTTATTATATGATAAATAATCGTATAACATGTCTGGCTGAATCTATTATAGAAGATGTTGGATTAGCAGAAATTTTTAAAACGTTGATAACACCTCAGCGTTATCAAAAAATAAGGAATGCACTGCTAGAAGATAAAAAGAAACATCCAATATTACCTGAAAACATTAATGACCCTCAGGTTATTATACCTTCATCAAATGGAGAGTATATCGCATTGTCTGTTGGAGCAAGCACATCAATCCATTCGGAAACAAACAGACGGTTAAGAAAACAAGACAGAAGCTTATCTTGGTCACTTCCCATTGGTAATGGAGCTAATACGGGAACATTTGGCAACCTAATTGCTGAAAATAAGGGGCATTTAAAAGTTTTTAACTGTTTTCCGAAGGCAAGATATAGTCTAACGGATATCTACTATATGCAGTTAGTACGACATGGACATCTATTTGAAATGAAAGGTATAGTTACTAAAAAAACGCTCACAAATATAAAAGAATACAAAATGAATGGAAGTGGACAAGTAGCCAATATGCTGAATATTGTTGACAAGGCTGTTTTTGTAAAAAATGTAAAATCTTTGGTATATAAATTACTGAAAAATTAGTAAGTTCTCAATAACTGCTGGTTAACCCACACGAAAAGTCGCTGGATGCTTGTTCTATCAGGTCGGGCAACCAGGGAAAACTGCCACTGCCCATGATTCGATCTTTCAGATAATGCCAAAACGATAAACCGTACAACCGGCAAGTTTTTTTCAGGCTGGCAAACGTATCCCGGCACTTTCTTCCCGCTTTGCTTTTTGTGCCGCCGCTGATTTTTCGTCGTTTCACGTATTCCCGTATTTGGCTTTCGCTCAGGTTGTTATGGAGCGGAAGGCTTGGAGCATCGAGTACCTGTAGCAATTCCTTCTCTATAACGACCAGCCCTGACAGTGCGTCCTGTAAATCAGGAAAGTCTACCTGGGTATTAGTCAGGGCCTTGAAATCGCGACGTATGTTTTGAGCTTTACTTTTATCGGGGCTGGCCTTGAAGACTTTTAAATCGTTGTAGATAGCCCAGAACCATGTACGACACCAGTACTGTGCACTGGCTTGCTGCTCATTGACCGGGTGGACTTTAGCCAATCCCCGCTCCGCATGAACCCAGCATTGAGCATGGTTGAATACGTTGAACTGCTGAGCACCATCACTGAATGTGGTCAGGTGTCCCATACCATGAGCCATTAAGCTGCTGTAAATAAGCGCTTCTGCTGCTTGCTTGCGCCGGGTCTTTCCCGTTAGCCCATGGTCGTTAAGGGCTGCTTCCCAGGCTTCCCGGTTTAAAAACGTAACGCCCATGTATTGCCTGATGATGCTTAGCCACTTCTCCGGGTAATCAAATTTTTCCAGATAGTCCAAGGCGTCCTGCGTGACGGAATAAGTCTTCCAGGGGCGATGCAAGAGGCTCAGGAAGTTTTCCCTACTCTTACTGCCTGTGCTCTCAAACCAGGCAAATAGCTCATTGTTGATAATGGTACAGTAGCCATTTTGTCCTTTATGCCTAGCTCCGGTGTCATCGGTCTGGATGTAGCGGGAGCATTTGAACCCTGTTGCCAGCAAAGCGTCTTTTTCTTCATGAAAGTCAGTATGACCTTCAGTGAGTAGCCGATGAAGTTCTCCCGCGGACATTGAGATTCCTATATCCCACAACCAGTCCAACAGCTGCGGCTGAGTCACCGAGCAACCGTGATGCTGGTACAACAAATAGGACTGGAGTTGTGGTCCATAGTGATGTCCATGCAGGCTTTCGGGAGGTTTTGCTGTGATGGTTTGTCCGTCGGGCGTCTGCCATTGCTCCAAATGATACTCGACCGTGAACGCCTGAATAGTCAGCTCTTGTACAGAAAAAGAGCTAAATCCGTTTGGTGTCGAACCAGACGGGACATCAGATACTTCTACGGTGATGATTTTTTCTGTTGCTGGCTTATCAGGCTGTTGGCGATTTTTTCGTGTTCGTTCGCCAGGCTTCTCAACCTTACGTTTCCCTGAATTATCAGGCGGTTCGTTGTCATCACCGGGACCATTATCACCCTTTTTACCATCATCTTTTGGTTTTGTATTGGGTCTGATATCAGGCTTTGGCGGCAGTTTTTTAAGACGACGAATCTGCGCTTGCAGTGCCTCAACAAGCGCTTGAAGCTTCGCTATCTGCTCTTGCTGCTGAGTAATCTGCCCTTGCTGCTGAGCAACAAGATTCAGTAATCTCGCAGGTGAGTACACTTGCTCTTGATTGATTGGGGGTTGCATGAGGGAAGGATAGATGTATATCAGAATTTTGCAGCTATCCAGCAGTTATTGAGAACTTACAAAAATTACATATCACTTAAGCATGCATACATACGTGCAAATAAAAAAGAAAAATTCAAGAGAATTAAGAGTTTGAATTTCATAGGCAAAGAATTTGTTTTTATGAGTTTTGATATATTTGAACAAAGTGTTGATGTTTTTACTGAGCAAGTATTTGCTTTTCTTATGCAGAATCAGTGTTTAGAAGAGGGAGGTATCAATAATGATGTTGAAGAAATTATTAAATCGGGGATAAAAACCGCCATTCTTGAACTACATAAATGATAATGTGAGTTTGTTATGTATCTTTTTTTAAAAGACCTTGTATTACATGAGGCATCTGCCCATCAACACTGGCTAGGAATTGGACTGCCTTCACCTACAGCTATAGTAGGCTTAGCTGAAAATATTTCATTTTTTATTTCGAAAAAATTAGGAGTAAATATTAAGCTAACCATTGCACCGATCATATACAAATGTGACTTGTGCAATTATAGGTCTCCATTTCGATCCTATATGCCAAAAGATCCCCATATGAAAAAAATACGAATAACTGTAAATCCACAATCTTATATTGAGCTTGACCTTGTTATTAAAATAGAGGGTTGTAGTACGGATGAATTTAAAGCGATTAGTACTAGCCAGATAGTACTCGGTTTTCTTAATAGATTAAGGCTCGCAAAGTCGCCTATAGTTCCAAAAGAAGAGTGTCAAATAATTCCTGATATTGCATACAGCGAAAATGAACTATATCAATTGATATTCAACAGGCCTTGTCATGGTTTTTTTATTAAAGAATGTACAGAGGTTTTAAATAATTATAAAGATGAAAAGAATGATACGCTTGATGCTTTAATAGCTGCACTTGATAACTTTAAACAATCTGAAGATTTTGAAAATAATCAATTCATCCCTGTATCTCTTGGATATCACC
This sequence comes from Endozoicomonas sp. Mp262, assembly GCF_025643335.1. Taxonomy (NCBI): domain Bacteria; kingdom Pseudomonadati; phylum Pseudomonadota; class Gammaproteobacteria; order Oceanospirillales; family Endozoicomonadaceae; genus Endozoicomonas; species Endozoicomonas sp. Mp262. The sequence continues at coordinate 4,555,540 of NZ_CP092489.1, forward strand.
TGCTTGAGAAACCTCGCTACAGAAAGGGGGCAAGGGAGTTATTGAATCATGCTTATGCTGAGCCGTTATTTGGATTGGTTCAATGTAAGTATCTTTTTGATATGAGCATTACACAACTTGATTCTGTTTTCTGGAGTTATGTCTGGCAAACAGAAAATTACATTTGTACAACCCAACATGAAAGGTTGAGATAATGGCTACAATTAGCAAAAACTGTAGTATTTCATACAAAAGAAGTATAGAGCCAACAAAGGGTTTCTTTTATGCCGAGACAGATAAAGACATTGAACCCATTGTGATCACAAGACAAAAAATGGTTGGCCCTTTCAGCGATCAGAAATCAGCTTCAGGGGAAGGAGCAAAAAATCTCAATGCCTTGAATATATTTATGACAGACGCAGCAATCACTCCTGCGGATACTAAAAATATCAAGATAAAAACCTGCATTTCATTTTTACCAAACTGGAAAGAGCCAGTCCGCTGCAATGAAGTGTCAGCAATAGAATCTCTTGCTGAGTTTATGTATAAATATGAATCAAAAACACGGCTTAAGAAACAAACAGACAGTTATATAGGGAATTTAGCATCACTGATTTGGACATGGCGTAATCATCAAACATTCACTCATCAAAGAAAATCAACAATAACATTTGCAGACAAAAATTTCTGCTTTAATGTTCCAGATGGATATAAATATGCCACAATGGAAGAGCTTATTGAATACAACAGTAATGAAAAGGATGTTGCTGAGCTGAGTGAAATAATATTTGACTGTTTTTCAGGTAAGGCATTTGGTCATTTCAAGTTAACCGCTGATTTAACTGCCCCCCCGGGCGCTGAGGTATACCCATCACAATTATTTCCATTATCTACTCCACAAACAAAGATTGACAGGGTTTCAAAAGAACTGGCATTTGTACCACTTGACAAGGGCAGGCGGCAAGCGGTGTTTAACAGTACAAAAATAAGTCATGCAATTCATACTATTGATACATGGTATTCCAATAGCGACGATGTAAAACCTATCAATGTAAACCCATTGGGATATGTACAGTCTAGCGGAGTATGCCATAGAGGGTGGTCATCTAGAAAGGATATTTACCACATTATTCTTGATATTGAAAACTTGTTGTTAAAGCTTGAGAAAAATGAAATAACCCCTGATATGGACTACCTGGCTGCACATCTCATAAAAGGTGGTTTGTTTGCCGGTGAAAAGGCACAAAAGGAAAAATAAAATGGCTGAACGTTTCTATATGGACTACCAATTACCCGGTGTCGAGCTTATAAACACTAGTACGATCAGTAGTATCATTACAATACTACATGGATATCAAGCAAGAAATGAACTTTCATTAGGTCTATCATTCCCTGAGTTTTCTGATTTTAGTCTGGGAAATATATTGAGAATAATTTCTACGAGTAAGCACGACCTTATGAAATTTAATTCACATTCAATTATACAGCTCCTCCAAAAAAACAACAATATATCCCCAGGATCTATCATTACAGAGCATAAGAAAGAAAAACAATATAGATTCATTCGAGACCGGCGGCTAGATAGAAGAACTGCATCCAGATGGGTCAGAAAAAAAAGCTTAACTGAACATGAAGCTCTCGATAAAGTCAATTACACAAAAAGAAAATTTCCAATTAAAGATACCTTACATGGAATATGGCTGCGTAGCAAAAAGGGGCAACTATTTAAAATATACATCCGCAAGGAATTGGCAAATGAGCAGCTATTCCCGTGACATCAATTAAATCACTGCAACAGCAAGGCTTACAGTAAATTCCAAATGGAGTGATTTCGCACAAAATAACGTCTACTTTTGATAGGGATACTTTATCAATGGCTGTCTCTCATGGCTTATCCATTCCAAAAAAGTCGTAAGCATCTTTGTGCAAACAGTTTAATTACTACGATTTCTGAAAGTTATGAGCAAATTCCAGATGTCCGACCAAACAAGGATTCCAGAAAAATAACAATACATGATGCCTCCATGTCCGCTTTTGCCATGATGCATCTCAAGTACCCATCGCTCCTCTCGTTTGAGCGTGATAAAACAGAGCAAGAAGTAAGGCATAACCTTGAGCACCTGTATCAGATAAAAAAACGTGCTCCCTGTGATACCAGTATGCGGGAAATCCTGGATCCAATAGATCCCGTAGAGTTCAAAAAGCCTTTTAAGACATTGCTGTCTAACGTCCAAAGGGGCGGATTACTGAAGGCATTCGAATTTCACTGCGGGAACTTGAAAAATCACTACTTGCTCCCGATCGATGGAACTGGGCTATTTTACTCCTGCAATAATAAAAAACCTTGTCAGGAGTGCTGTACTAAAAATAAGGGAAAGGCCAACGAAGCTCACTACCACCAGTTAATGGCAGCATGCATTGCTCACCCGGATCAAAAAACAGTCTTGCCATTGGCACCGGAAGCCATAGTTTGCCAGGACGGTTCGACCAAAAATGACTGTGAAAAAAATGCCATTAAACGGTTGTTTGCCACCATACGAGAGCATCACCCACGTCTAAAGTTCGTTATTCTTCTGGACAGTCTTTATGCTGACAACCCCACTGTCCAACTGATTAAGAGTTATGGCTGGCATTACATCATTGTCGCGAAAGATGGCAACCATGCCTCGCTGGTTGAAGCGATGGATGAGCTGGATAAAGAAGGAAAAGTTCACCGTGCTGAAAAAGTTAATGAAGAGACTGGAATTAAGTGGTGGTTTCGCTATGCCAATGACGTCAGGCTGAACAAGGCAAAATATGCAGAACAGGTTAATGTGCTTGATTTTGTCGAAACCGATAAAAAAGGTAAACAGCATATCTGGTGCTGGGTGACTGATATTCCGCTTAACGAAGAAACCATAGAACCCGTCATGAAAGGAGGGCGCTGCCGATGGCATATTGAGAACCAGACGTTTAACACCCTGAAAAATCAAGGCTACGATCTCGAACATAACTACGGTCACGGTGAGAAGCACTTAGCCACAAATCTGGCCTATCTGACGATGCTTGCTTTTCTCGTAGATCAAATACAGGAACTGTGCTGTCCCCAGTTTCAGGAAGCTTTAAGAACCCGCTCAAAAGGAGTCCGTATAGCATTATGGAAATGGATACAGGGCTATTTTTTGCATTGGCTGATAAAAACGTGGGAGGGGCTTTTTTACACAGTAACTCATGGTATTGAAGAGAAAAGGGTGATTCCATTCGATACATCATAACCGGCCATATCGTAGCTACGTTCAGGGGTGACATTTTTTCTTTAAAGCTCCGCTTTGTTAATTGGCGGCTCAGTTTTGATCGGCTTCATTATTTTTGCTGCCTTATTGTCAATACCAACGATCATCGACGTTCATCATGCGGGAATAGCTGTAAAAACGGAGAAGTTCGAAACTGTAAATTTAAAATACAGGCAAAACCAAAAAAATAAAATAGCTGAAGAAATTGACACAATCCATAAAGAACTTTCTCAAAGAGTTCCCAAGGGAGGACATAAAGCAAAGACCTGGAAAGATATGAAAATGCACAGGGATGAGCAGAAAAACAATGACCTTAAAATGGTTACAAAAGCATATTATGAAGATGAAACTTCACACCCTGTGTCTTCCTTTCACGATAGCTCATCAATACCTAATAGCCCTATTACAGAGGATTATGAACAAGCAAAAGACAACTGCTCCCAAGATCACTTATCTCTGTCTTCCCAGATTAATATTGAGGAACCAGACACAAGTGATACAACAACGTCCGACTTGCCGATTCTCTCTTATCGGGAACGTTTAAAAAATGCCCGAAAAAATGCTCGTTCAGATAAAAACTAGAGGCAGGAGTGGAGAGGGGTAACCCTCTCCTTAATGCTAATCCAATTAATCATCAACACCATTGAGTTGGATATGAAAAAAGAAGATATCTGGATAGAGTACGCAAATTACAAGCCTCAGTCCCTGAGCCGTTATCAGGGTAATAAATTCATAGAAGCTTTGCCTCTCAAATTAGGTATAGAAGACTTTATCGCAACATCTATAAGAGACCCTGAATATAAGGATTCTGAACGTTTTCTCCCTAATAGTGAACGATGTCAGGCTCCGTTTGCCCTAAAAGACTGGTTTATGCCAACAAATAACCATGTCCAGCTGTATGACAATATCGACTTGTTAATTCGCAACGGTTATGTAGAAAGACAAAAAAGAAGCCGGAGCTACCCTCTTCCACCGGCGGCAGCTGCACTTATTGGAGTGGCAGGAACAGGCAAGAGTTATGGCAATATGCACGTACTCAACTGTTACCCCGATATTATTATTCACGATACCGAAAAATACCCACAGCTACCCCGCTATCAACTCCCCAAGCTGGTCATCACAGCCCCAGAAGATGGCGATACCAAGCGTATACCAGAACTCGTTTATAAAGCACTGAGTGCGCTATTAAGCGAACACCTGAATATCCGTATCAATAAAAATGACGATATGAAGTTCTGGATGAAACAGTTTTCAGTTGGCATGTTGGTTGTAGAAGAAATCCAATTTTTATTACAGCTAGGTGTCAACAACTATGACCCCGTTATCAACGCGTTAGTCAGTTTATGTAATGAGCTATGCGTCCCTCTGGTATTTATTGGCACCATGGACATCCGTAAAATTTTTGAAGGAAGCCTTGCACAAAGCCGTCGAGTTCAATGCACAAATATGCCTTACTGGTTACCTTTCCACAGAGTAGCTACACATACTGAACAAAATCCTTCTAGCCAGAGCCTACATCCTAATTTTATTGAGTTTATGGAAGAAATGTGGCCATACCAGTGGACTCAGGATAAGACAGAGCTGACCGCGGATATTCTAGAAGCTTTTTATGAAGCAACAGCTGGCATACCTGATTTTATGGTCAAGCTATTTCAGCTCACACAGATACAGTTGATGAATGATAAGGAGCAGGAAAAACGTAGCGATGAACGAATGACTCCACAGTATATAGAAGATGTAGCCAACAAGTATTTCGATATTGCCATGCCTAAAATCAGGGCCATCAGAAATCGAACGCCGGAGGATCTGGATAAATATCCTGATATGGATTTCACGGGCCTGCCAGAAATTCAGCAGCTGGCTAAGGACTTGATGATTGCACCAGAAGAACCTATGTACGGGACAAAACTTTAAGTAAAATCTGAAAATCAATCTGATCACTTTTTGAACATCCATTCTTCAAAACTCTTCGGAGCATATCCAACCCCAGTCGGAACAGGCTTTTGGCTGGTCGCCAGTGCTTATTGAGAGGCAGCCCTTCCGCTTCCCCGTATTTCCAATGCCCTGCTATCAGACACCAGGCAAATGCCAGTGCAAGAACCCCCATCAGCTTATCCATACGGTCAAGCTCAGTCATATGAGTCGATTCAAGGTCAAATCCCCTGCTTTTAAGGCAGCCAAACAGAGTCTCAATAGACCAGCGCTTATAATAGTCTTCGATCATAGTTTCAGGTTTCTTCGTTGCCACTACAATCAAAAGACCTTTTATCGTGCGTCTGGCAGCGATATATAAACAGACACCAGATACTTTACGCTTGGTGAACCAAGTTTCTGTCTGATTGAGTTTTACATTCCTGAATAGTTGTTTGGCATTAATGTCTTTACCACAGCTACCAAGAACAGGAGTGTCTTCCTTTATTCGAAGCCGACAGATAATGCCTTGCTCATCCAGCCACTTAAACCAATCACGGCCAACAAACTCCCGGTCGGCGAGCAGTTCATCAATCTTGTCTGCCGGGATCAACGCCAGCACTCTCTTCATGATGGCTATGCGCTCGGCGGTATTAGAGTTGCCGCCTGACTTATCCAGACATACCCAGGCGATAGGAATGGCAGCACCCTGCCAGGCAATTGAAACCACCAGATAGTTGACGTGATGAGAGCCAAATTTCCAGTTAGTTCTATCCATGCAGAGTGTGTAGGTGGTGAGACTCAGCCAATGTAAAATCAACCGTCCGAGCTGCTCATAGCAATATGTGTAGCCTGAAAAAAATCGTTTTATGCGCCGATAGCTGGAGTCTTCCAGCGCTTTGCTCTGGAACTCTTCTGCCACACGGCAAAGGTTGCAGGAGCGTGCCCTTATGAGAGCAAGTATGAACTGGGCAAGAAATATAATCCGGGCTTGATGCCAGGGGAGATGAGCTTTAAGCTCTTGGGCTAATGAGCTGACGTCTTCCATGTACGACTACGGTAACTGTACGGAGGTTAGAGACCATACAGGTTACTCTACATGGGCGTCAGCTCATACCCCTTGGTTTTTCTAGCTTTCCTGATTTTTGTCCCGTACACAGCAGAAGAACATAACCAGGCCAGCGTTAAAACCATTAGAAAGCGCATGTCTAGATCGAAGCAAATCAAAATGAATTTAATTGGCCTGAATGTACAAGAAGAAAAAGCCCGCTTATATGCTGAGAAAGTTGTATTGCTGCACCCGGGTCTTCATATAAAAGAGCAGACCAGAATAGCCCTGAATATGGATGCCGGTGAATATAAACAGAATAAACAAAAAACAGAACTCAAGCGCATCGATATTTCGCTATTAAATGAAGATATTAACCTACTTCGTCAAATGCATAAGAACCGCACGGATACTAATACCTGTCATCAACAACTGATGGCAGCCGGCATTATTACTGATCTTAGAGAGCTTTAATGCGCGGGGCATAGCCATGTCATATTTTGCCAACAAGCTTGGAATTATCCCCAAGTCCAGAAAGTCTAGCCTCTTACCAAAAATAAATGGCTGGCCATATGATTATGATAAACGTGTTTCAATAGCCAGCTTTGGTCACCTTAATAAAGGTGATCATGGCTTTTATTCTGTGAAAATACTGTTTTCTGACAGCAATAAAAAATTGTATGAACACCTTCTTCCAATGCGCTATTTCCGCTATTTGCATAGAGGACTGGAGTTCAGGAGTGGACAGGTGTTAAGAACCAATCAGCCAGTCTATGACGAACATCATATTAGGTTCTCTGATCTTAATTTCAGGAATTTAAAAATCCAGCTTGCTGCTGACAGCCCTGAATGGATTAAAGAACAGCTGTTTGTTAATAAAACTAATGAATATGGTGCACAGAGACTACTCAGGTTAAAGAAAGGCAGCGTTACCTACATTCTGCCTTTTTCTGAACTGATCCGTTTTCTATTCGTAAAAAACAGCCTGACTTGCGATGATGCCTTTGTAGGAGCCAGTGTTGAAAATGCCTGTGATTATGCGCTTAGGGAAGGGAACTGCTTAACAGTACAGCTGAGAAAAAGCCGGAGAGAAACCTTTGTTACCTATGACCATGCAAAGTATCTCGCCTGGTATCATAGTGTGCCTCCGTTCCGTGCCAGTCTCTGTTCTGTGGCAGAAATGATGACGCTGAGCAAGCAACAGGGTCAATACCCTTTTGATTTTCAGCCTCCTAACCTGCCTGGATTAACTGTCACTGCGGAAGCTTGCAGGAGGGGGAATTATGGCATTATCCAACGAATTCTTCATGTAGATGGTATTCAAACTCCCGTTGAAAAAGTATTAGTTCGTCAGGGTTCAAGGGTAATGACCATCAACTTATAGTATTGACTATGGTAGTAATTATGCTTATTTGAGCCGTTGGGCACTTGCGATGAATTCCACGCAAATGCCCAGCAGCTCAAATGGGCAGAAAAAACTGTAATTAGAAGCAGCAATGAATATTACACCATAAACAGCAGCACTAATCCGAGTGCCAGCCGGTATACAACAAACGGCATCAGCCCCATGCGATTAATGACACCCAGGAACAGATGAATACAGAGCATGGCGCTGATTCCCGACAGCAATGCGCCACTGGCCAAAATGCCCCAGTCTACCGGCACGGGGGATTTCACCAGATCCAGCGTCAGCAGCAGGCCTGCCCCCATAATCACAGGAATGGATAACAAAAATGAAAACCGTGCTGCCGCCTCACGGTTAAAGCCCATCATCAATGCGGCTGTCATGGTAATACCAGAACGGGAAGTACCGGGAACCAGGGATAGCATTTGCGAGCAACCAATCACCATCGCCCGCCCCAACGTCATTTTTTCTACCGGCCACACACGTTTACCAAAATGATCAGCGACACCCAGTAATGCACCAAAAATCAGGGTGGTCGCCGTAATCACAGACACAGAGCGCATGGCTTCATCCAGCCCTGTTTTTTTAAGCAACAGCCCGAAGATAACGGCTGGGATGGTGGCGAGCCCCACATACCAGGCCATCCGGCTATGCTGGGTAACACCTTTACCCGCCAGTGATAACACCCAGTCACGAATCAGCAGGGTAAGGTCTTTACGGAAATAAATAATGACGGCAGTGAGCGTCCCTAAATGGACGGCGACATCAAACGCCAGCCCCTGATCCGGCCAGTCAAATAGCTGGGCAGGGAGAATCAGGTGGGCTGAACTGGAAACCGGCAAAAACTCGGTTAAGCCCTGAATCAAAGACAGAGCAACAATTTGAATAAAATCCATAGTCGATTAAATGATCTTTCAGATAATAAAAAAGCCCTGACGGACTACTACCGACAAGGCTTGTATAGGGTCAGTTATTACTTCAGGCCGTTCTCAGTTTTCTATCCTGAACCGCCTGATCAACCAGCGCCATTTGTTCTGGTGTCGCAATACTTTTCACCACGGAATACGCTTTGTTAGCACAGCTTGAATGGTGATCCTCAATAATCACAGATAATGCTTTTTCTTTAAACTCATCCAGGGGGCAGATAGCCGATGCCGCCTGAATATAAGCTTTATTGTGGTCTTTCATATCACCGGGAAACATCCACATACCCAGCTCATCAGCAAAGACAATCCCATCATCACCCAGACGATCTATAAGTGCATAAAGAATATCAAATCCATCAACAGCCACCCGGTACTCTTTTTGCCTTGTTAATTTCGCACATTCAGCAAACAACTCATCAAGTGTTGCAAACCAGGCATCAGTTTCCTCAGGGATATCCATAAAGTTTTTGGAATTGATATCAAAAGGCGCATAGTAGACACCATCCAGAGAATCTTTCTGAAATTGCTTCACCGCTTTTATCGTATCTTCCGGGATAGCCGGTATATCGCTTCGAGCCTCATTGATAAAACCGTCGAATACTTCCCAACGCTGAGGAGTACTCATCTGATCCCAGGCTTCCTCAAGAACAGCAAGCAATTGCTGTTGCTTTTTCTTACCCAGAATCTGAAAAACAGCGTCTTTATTCATGATGCAGATAGTACTCCTCAACACGGGATAGGGTTAACTAGCACTGGATTGAGTGGCATAGTCACCACTCAACAGCACCATTGTTAACAGCTATTGCATTACCGACAATACAGATTGTCATAGCAATAGTTAGTGGCTTCGATAAAGCCCTCAACACTGCCACAGTCAAACCGCTTGCCTTTGAATTTATAGGCCAGAACACAGCCCTCTTTAGCCTGTTTCATCAGGGCATCGGTAATCTGAATTTCACCACCTTTGCCTGGCTCAGTATCGGCAATCAGGTCAAAAATATCCGGGGTTAGAATGTAGCGACCAATAATCGCCAGATTACTGGGTGCTTCTTCCTTGGCGGGCTTCTCCACCATATCCGTCACCCGCAGGATATCATCACGGATTTCCGTTCCTGCTATAACACCATATTTATGCACTTCATCTTCTGGCACTTCCTGCACCGCTACAATCGAGCAGCGGAACTGACGATAGAGTGCGGCCATCTGGCTTAACACGCCTGGGCCATCAGGATTGACACACAAGTCATCAGCCAGTACCACCGCAAACGGTTGATCTCCTACCAGTGTTTGGCCAGTCAGTACCGCATGACCCAGCCCCTTCATCTCAGTCTGACGGGTATGGGAGAAGGTACAGTCATTAATCAGGGCACGAATATCAGTCAGCAACGCCTCTTTACCACTGCCGCTAATCTGATGTTCCAACTCAAAATTAGTATCAAAATGGTCTTCCAGCGCACGTTTGCCACGACCGGTGACCAAACAGATTTCATTCATACCCGCATCACGGGCTTCTTCTACGCCATACTCAATCAGCGGCTTGTTCACCACCGGCATCATTTCTTTGGGCATGGATTTGGTGGCAGGCAAAAAGCGGGTGCCATAACCCGCTGCCGGAAATAAACATTTCTTAATCATTAACCATCTCTATAATTCAAATTTCTTTATTTTGGGAACCACTTCAGAGAGTAGAGGAAAATAATTTTAAGCTACTACTCCATTCTCACTAACTATTTTCCATACCCATCAGGATTATCAGACTGCCAGCGCCAGGAGTCCGCCATAATATCATCTAGCGTATGCTCTGCTTTCCAGCCCAATTCCCTTTCTGCTTTTTCCGGGTGGGCATAGCAAGCAGCAATATCACCAGAGCGGCGATCAGCAATCACATAAGGCACCTCCCGGCCAGAGGCTTCCTCAAAGGCTTTTACCATCTCCAGTACACTAAACCCCCTGCCTACCCCCAGATTCCAGACATGGCAATCACGGTTATCATCAGCCAGCTTTTCCAGAGCTTTTACATGGCCACGGGCCAAATCAACGACATGGATATAATCACGAACACCTGTACCATCTTTGGTGGGGTAGTCATCACCAAACACCTGCAAACGCGCCAGTTTACCAATGGCTACCTGGGAAATGTAAGGCATCAGGTTATTAGGGATATCATTAGGATCTTCACCAATCATGCCCGATGGGTGAGCACCAACTGGGTTAAAGTACCGCAACAGAGCAATATTCCAGGCATTATCAGACTTATACAGCGCTCTTAACACCTCCTCAATCACCAGCTTCGAGTGACCATAGGGGTTAGTCGTAGACAGGGGAAAGTCTTCCTTGATTGGCAATGCGTGTGGGTCACCATAAACCGTAGCGGAAGAACTAAAGATCATCCGTTTAACATTAAATTCAGCCATCACCTGGCACAAGGTAATGGTGCCACTGATATTATTCTCATAATATTTCAAAGGCATTTCACATGACTCACCCACGGCCTTCAAACCTGCAAAATGCATGACCGCATCAAACTGATGAGCACTGAATAATTTTTTAAGCAGGTATTGATCTCTGATATCGCCTTCAACAAAAGCAATAGTCTTACCTGTAATAGACTCAACTCTTTGAATAGCAGTGGGTGAGCTATTGCAAAGATTATCTAGAATAACAATTTCATGGCCTGCATCTAAAAGTTCCACACAGGTATGGGAACCAATATAGCCCGCACCGCCAGTAACAAGTATTTTCATAAAATGCTTCTTTATCTTTGGCAGGATTAATCAAGCAAAGGGTGGAAAGGCTATATAAAAAAAGCGATACGAGCATCGCAAAATGCTAGAGTCTGCCTTCCCCCTAAGTTCAAACCAGCAAAAGTTCCATGGGTAGTGGGTCAGATGTGTGGGTTATGTCTTTGAATGCTTTTAATCTCAAGGCATAGAGAGAGGCTATCCACACATCTGACCCACTACCGTTCCATGATTCCAAAACTCAGGCTCGAATCAAGCCTAACAGTTCTTCAGCTTTAGCTTTCATCAAGGCTTCATCACCACGACTCTCAACGTTCAAGCGAATCACTGGCTCGGTGTTGGACAGACGCAAATTAAAGCGCCACCGTCCCATATCTACGGATATGCCATCGGTACGGTCCACTTCTACCGCATCTCTCTGGTAAGTGGCAAGAACACGCTCAATCGCAGCTTTGGGGTCTTCCAATTTGCTGTTGATCTCACCAGATGAAGGGAAAAGGGCTATACGTTCAGCAACCAGTTCAGACAGCGCTTTACCTTTGTGTGACATCAGTTCAGAAACCAATAGCCATGGAATCATGCCAGAATCACAGTAAGCGAAATCACGGAAATAATGGTGGGCACTCATTTCACCACCATACACTGCATCTTCCTGACGCATTCTTTCTTTAATAAAGGCATGACCGGTTTTGCACAGCACTGGCACACCACCGGCAGTTTTTACCTGATCAATGGTGTTCCAGGTCAGGCGTGGGTCATGAATAATCTTGGCACCGGGATAATGCGCCAAAAACGCTTCACCCAACAGACCAACAATATAATAGCCTTCAATAAACTGGCCTTTCTCATCAAACAGGAAGCAACGGTCAAAATCCCCATCCCAGGCAATACCCATATCCGCTTTATGTTCCAGCACAGCATCAATAGTGGCCTGACGACAGTCATGCAGCAATGGATTAGGAATACCATGGGGGAAATTACCATCCGGTTCATGATGAATCTTCACAAACTCAACGGGAACGGAAGCCGCCGCAAACCGCTTCTCAATAGCATCAATAACATGCCCCGCAGCCCCATTCCCCGCATTCACAACCAACTTCAATGGCTTCAGCTCAGCAGGTTTGATATACCCCAAAACATGATCAACATAAGGAGCCAGATTACTAATCTCCCTATAAGAACCTTTGTGCTCTTCGTGGACTCTGTGGTTAAACACTTCTTCAGCCAAACGCTGAATTTCACGCAGCCCGGTATCACCAGAAATAGGCTTGCTCTCTTCCCGAACCAGCTTCATTCCATTGTAATCTTTAGGATTATGACTGGCCGTCACCATAACTCCGCCATCGGCTTTCAAATGGGAAGTAGCAAAATAAATCTCCTCCGTCCCACACAGGCCAATATCAATAACATCAGCCCCACCTGAGCGAAGCCCATCACTCAGGGCAGCTTTAAGCGCAGGTGAGGAAAGACGGATATCCCCTCCCACAACAATGGTCTTCGGCTTCAAATACTCCGCCGTCGCCCGGCCAATCCGCCAGGCAATATCTTCATTCAGCTCATCAGGCATACGGCCACGAATATCGTAGGCTTTAAAACAGGGTAACTTACTCATTTTTTGAACCACAAAGATCACGAAGAGCACAAAGTTGTTCTACTTTATGTTCTTTACGAATAAATAGAGAAAATCAGGATGAAAGTCAGGTCTAATCAAATATCTGAGCAAATCATAGGCTGTGCCATTGAAGTACATCGGGTACTTGGCCCAGGGCTGTTGGAGTCAGTCTATGAGGAAGCTTTATTTTTCGAGCTACAACAGGCAGGTCTGAATGTGGAAAAACAGCTACCTGTTTCAGTCCATTATAAAAATAATAAGCTAAAAACTGACTTGAAGCTTGATTTACTGGTTGAGAATCTTGTTATTGTAGAACTGAAAGCGGTTGAGAAACTCAACCGTATCCACGATGCTCAACTACTCACCTACCTGAAAATGAAAAAACTCTGGTTAGGACTGCTGATTAACTTCAACACCCCAGTTCTCAAACAAGGCATCAAACGGCTGGTCAACTGAGTTTTGAACCACAGAGATCACAAAGAACACAAAGTTTTCTTGTTGTGTCCTCTCCGGGAGCCTGAACACAAAAGGCTTTTCCTTTGTGCTCTTCGTGTGCTCTGTGGTTCAAAAAAAATCAAACACGCCCGTAAGTATCCTCAAGGCGGACGATGTCATCCTCGCCCAGATACCCCCCGCTCTGCACCTCGATCAGCTCAAGGTCGAACTTGCCCGGGTTCTCCAGCCGGTGTACAGCACCAATAGGAATATAAGTAGACTGATTCTCAGTCAGCAGAATCTCTTCATCCCCATTGGTCACCAGTGCCGTACCCTTCACCACAATCCAATGCTCGGCACGATGGTAGTGCTTCTGCAGGGACAGCTTGGCACCTGGCTTCACTGTAATGCGCTTCACCTGAAAACGGTCGCCACAATCAATAGAATCGTAGGCTCCCCAGGGGCGGTAAACCTTGCGATGCAGCTTTGCCTCAGTCCGGTTTTCGGCCTTCAGGCGTTCAACAATCTTTTTAACATCCTGCACCCGGTCTTTTCTGGATACCAGCACAGCATCATCGCTTTCGGTAATAACCAGATCATCCACACCCACCGCAGCAATTAACTTCTTCTCACTGCGCACATAGGTATTACGGGTATCATGAAGCATCACATCGCCCTGAACCGCATTGCCCAGCGTATCCTTATCAGAAATATCGGACAATGATGACCAGGAACCCACATCAGACCAGCCCGCATCCAGAGGAATAACAACCGCATCTGAAGTGTTTTCCATCACTGCATAATCAATGGATTCATCCGGGCAGACCTTAAACGCATCTTCATCCAGACGAACAAAATCCAGATCAGCATTCTGCACCGCCATAGCCTTTTCACAAGCCACCAGAATATCCGGCCTGAATTGCTTCAGTTCTTCCAGATAACGGGACGCCTTAAACATAAACATCCCGGAATTCCAGTAATAATCCCCAGACGCCAAATACCCCTCAGCCGTCTCCAGATCCGGCTTTTCCACAAATTCACTAACACCAAAAATACCTTTGTGCTCTTCGTGAGCTTCGTGGTTCAACGCTTTTATGTACCCATAACCCGTTTCAGGGTGCGTCGGCACGATACCAAAAGTCACCAGCTTCCCATCACGTGCAGCAGGCAAAGCCGCCTCAACCACCCGATGAAACGCCCCCTCATCCTGAATCACATGATCCGCCGCCAGCACCAATAACACAGGATCATCATCAAACGAAAAGCTTTGTGCCTTTGTGCGACCGTCAGGGATGGCGGAAGTGCCGGTGTTGTCGGGAACATTCACCGGCCCTTTGTGGTTCAAAGCTTTTAAAGCAGCCAAAGCAACCGCAGGAGCCGTATTACGACCAACCGGCTCCAGGATAATTCCACCGGCTTCACGCCCCAACTGTCGGAACTGCTCAGCCGCCAGAAAACGGTGGTCTTCATTGGCTATCAATAAAGGCGGGCTGATATTTTCCAGTCCATCCAGGCGGGTAATGGTGTTCTGCAACATGGTCTGGTCATTCACCAGAGGCAGAAACTGTTTGGGATAGAGAGAGCGGGACTGAGGCCACAGGCGACTGCCTGAACCACCAGACATAATAACAGGTATTATATTCATATTTTTTTGAACCACAGAGATCACAAAGCGCACAAAGAAAAGCTTTTTCACTCTTTGTGCTCTTTGTGCTCTTTGTGCTCTTTGTGGTTTAAGAAAGAAAATAGTCTTTGGTATGTTGGTGAACCTGATCGGAAGCCAGTAACTCTTCTACAGTAAACCAACGGTAATCCTGATGCTGGTCAGCAGGCAGGGAGGAGAGGTCAATATCCAGTGCCAGTTCATAACCCAAAACAACATAATGGGTACTGAAATCTTCACCGGAAAAATTGTCACTGTAAAAATGCTGATAAGGCCCTAAAAAAAGTGCCTGATCCAGTGCCACTTTTACACCCAGTTCACCTTCGGTCAGGCGGCTGAATGCAGAAGCTATGGTTTCATCCTTACAGATACGCCCACCCGGCACAAACCAGAAACCCTGGGCAGGCCGGTTATTCCTGAGCCCCAGCAGCACTTGCCCCTGACTGTTCCGAACAATCAGGTCAATCGAAACCAGCGGCGTCGAGGCCACCACGGTTTTAAACGTCTCTAATTCCAGCATTCTTAAAAGCCCTTTGAACCACAAAGACCACAAAGCGCACAAAGTTTTTTGATTTAAAATAAAAGAAAAAGCTTGTTCCTTTGTGTTCTTCGTGTGCTCTGTGGTTCACAGTTAAAAGCTTTTTAACCACAGAGACCACAAAGCGCACAAAGTTTTTTTATTTCTTAAACAAAGAAACCTTTGTGTTCTTTGTGTGCTCTGTGGTTCAAAAAAATCACACCGACCGCAGTTCAGAAGCGTTTTGCAGGAACCAGTCGTAGGTAACGCTGAGCCCATCAGCCAGAGTGACGGAAGCCTTCCAGCCAAGGTTTTCGAGGCGTGAAACATCCATCAGCTTGCGAGGTGTGCCGTCGGGTTTAGTGCTGTCAAAGACAATATCACCCTGAAAACCGACAACCTGCTTCATGGTTTCTGCCAGCTCACGAATTGTGCAGTCCACACCTGTGCCCACATTGATATGAGACATCATGGGGTCTGTATGTTCGCAATAAGTTCCTTTGTCCAGGTTCATTACATGGACACAGGCAGCCGCCATATCATCCACATACAGGAACTCACGCATAGGAGTCCCTGTACCCCAGACAACAACTTCTTTATCACTACGCTGCTTCGCTTCATGAAAGCGGCGCATCATCGCAGGGATGACATGGCTGTTTTCAGGGTGGAAATTATCATTTTCACCATACAGGTTGGTAGGCATTACAGAACGGTAGTCTACTTCATACTGTCGATTATATGATTCGCACAGCTTGATACCGGCAATTTTAGCAATAGCGTAAGGCTCATTGGTGGGTTCCAGATGACCTTTCAGCAACTCACTTTCAACCATCGGCTGTTGTGCCAGCTTTGGATAAATACAGCTTGAACCCAAAAACAGCAGCTGCTTAACACCGGCAGCATAAGCCTGATGGACAATATTGCACTCCATCAGCAGGTTTTCATAAATAAACTCGGCAGGGTAAGTATTATTGGCATGAATACCACCCACTTTAGCCGCCGCTAAATACACCTGGTCAATTTTTTCAGCCTGAAAAAACGCACGAACAGCCACCTGATCAGTCAGATCCAGCTGATCCCGCTCACGGCTGACAATCTCATAGCCACCCTGCTGCTCCAACTGACGCACAATCGCAGAACCCACCATCCCACGATGCCCAGCAACAAAAACTCTCTTCATAAACTAAAAGCCTTTTTAACCACAGAGATCACAAAGGGCACAAAGAAAAGCTTTTTTCTTTTAAAAGAAAACAAAAAACTTTGTGTTCTTCGTGTGCTCTGTGGTTCAAACCAAAAAATACTCGCGGGAAAATCCTTTTTAACCACAGAGATCACAAAGGGCACAAAGAAAAGCTTTTTTCTTTTAAAAGAAAACAAAAAACTTTGTGTTCTTCGTGTGCTCTGTGGTTCAAACCAAAAAATACTCGCGGGAAAATCCTTTTTAACCACAGAGATCACAAAGGGCACAAAGAAAAGCTTTTTTCTTTTAAAAGAAAACAAAAAACTTTGTGTTCTTTGTGTGCTCTGTGGTTCAAACCAAAAAATTATTCGCGGGTAACTTTCACGTCATAGCCATGCTCTTTCAGCAAAGCATGCTGCTTGGCCTTCGCCAGATCGTTCTCAACCATCTCTGCCACCATCTCTTCCAGAGTCGTGGTCGGCTCCCAGCCCAGCTTGGTTTTAGCATTGGATGGATCACCCAGCAGGGTTTCCACTTCAGCAGGGCGGAAATAGCGAGGGTCAACGGCAACAATTTTCTGGCCAACTTTCAGTGCAGGTGCGTTGTCGCCATGAATTTCAGCAACATAACCGCATTCGTTAACCCCTTCACCTTCCCACTGGATAGCAATGCCCAGTGCTTTTGCAGTGAAATCAACAAATTGACGAACAGAGTACTGAACACCGGTAGCAATAACAAAGTCTTCCGGGTTGTCCTGCTGAAGCATCAGCCACTGCATCTCAACATAATCACGGGCATGGCCCCAGTCACGCAGGGCATCCATATTACCCAGGTACAGGCACTGATCCAGACCCTGGGCAATATTGCTCATACCACGGGTAATCTTACGGGTTACAAAGGTTTCACCACGGCGAGGGGATTCATGGTTAAACAAAATACCGTTACAGGCGTACATACCATAGGATTCACGGTAGTTAACGGTGATCCAGTAGGCATACATTTTAGCAACAGCATAAGGGGAGCGAGGGTAGAACGGTGTGGTTTCCTTCTGTGGGATCTCCTGAACCAGACCGTACAGCTCCGAGGTAGACGCCTGATAAAACCGTGTCTTTTTCTCCAGTCCCAGGAAGCGAATGGCTTCCAGCAGTCTCAGAGTACCCAGGGCATCTACATCAGCAGTGTATTCAGGGGATTCAAAAGAAACCGCCACATGGGACTGTGCCGCCAGGTTATACACTTCATCAGGCTGAACTTCCTGAATAATACGGGTCAGGTTAGAGCTATCACTCAAATCCCCGTAGTGCAGCTTAAAGTTCTGATCTTCCATATGAGGATCTTCATAAATATGATCCACACGCTCTGTATTAAAGGAAGAAGCACGGCGTTTAATTCCGTGTACTTCATAGCCTTTCTTCAACAAAAACTCAGCCAGATAAGAGCCATCCTGGCCAGTGACGCCGGTGATTAATGCTACTTTTTTTTCCATTGATACACCTATTTCATGGGTCTAATTAATAAAAATTTAAATCTCTAAGATTTCTATTCCCGGCAGCTCGCTGCGAACTAACATTCAGAGTAAGCATTTATACCCCGGAGCTTGCTACGGGGTAGTTGATTCTCTTTAGGTATTATTCGGCAGTACTTGCGGTGAAAGGCACAGAGATCACAGAGATAATATTTGATGCCTTACCTAACGGGGCAAGGTTTATTGATATAAAAAACACTTCGAAATAAGTAGTCCAAACATTGCGTTTTTCTCCACTGCTACACGGGCTGTGGCCTATGGAGAGAAAAATGTTCGTTTTCAGTCGTAAGTCAAGAATTACTCTAATATCTTTCAAAAAAAAATAGCTTTTTAGTTGGTTATCATACACGCTATATTATTAATAACATTATATTTTTTCTAAACATCCTTGTGAATCGTTCGCTTTTCTTGTTTTTTACTTGAAAACTTACTCTATTATATCTAACTAATTAAATTTAAAGTGTTTTCCATAGGCAAAAAAATTATAAAACACTCACTCTTAAGGATTGGGTGTACTAATTATTTACCCCAAGTTCACTATGCTTTTCAGATAAAAAACTAGACTTTACGCAATGCACATTATTTTTTGAGAAATCAAAAAACCATTCTTTCCCTTCCTCTAATTTATCAGGATAAATTATAATTTCTGCATGGCCAAGCTGGGCAGCCCAAAAACAAAATGTCGAGTTAGAACAAATCAAAACTTTCGCATTTAACATGCAACAAAAGTCATTTTCAAAACTTGACTCTTTGTTTTCAATGATTTCTACGCCAAGTTCTTTTGAAACAAAACAACCGTATATATTTTCACCAGAAATAAGTAGATATTTACAATCACCAACAACCCCTATGGCTCTTTTATAATAACTAATATCTAAAACTCTATTCTTATTAAAATCACCTCTTCTTAAGTGTATTACGCTGTCAGGGAATTTTTTTTCACCTTGCAGCCCACATTGTTTCTTAAATATTATTTTTATACTCTTTGATAAGTCATCAAGGACTGCATGCGACAGATGATCACCTTTTTGCCAGTAACCAAAATATCTTTTTTTATTTTCAGAATACAAACAATCCTTAAAAACCATAAAATTATTACCGCTTATTCTCTTTTTTGCAAAAGCAAACACTAAAAAAAGGAAATCACAAAAACCAATATTTTTTTTGACGGCCGATTTTCTTTGTGATAAAAACTTTTTTGTATAACTGCTGTCATGTATCTTCCAACCCAAAAGCTTAACAATTAAGCCTTTTTCAATAAAAAAAGTGTTATAAATAACATTATAACCTTTCTTTTCAAAATAGTACCCTAAAGCAATTTGGAATAAGTTATTACCAAAACCACCACAAAGAAATACATTTTTAGTCTTTTTTTTCATCAAAACACCTTACAAACAAAATCATACATTTTTTTGATACAGCGATATGTAAACAATCATCAACCATGGAGTCAGATAAGCTATTGGGAAAGATGTCGTTAGAGCCGCAAGAAAAAAACCAGAATTACAAAAGAAAAAGATAGGCTTTTTTAATGCCAGCATAAAAAATGGCATTATATATACAATAATAAACAAGCCTAGTTCTGACATAATGCCAACCATGGAGTGACTTGCATAAGTAACAAGTAAACTTTGATCAATAATTTGAGGCCCCAGTCCAATTAAAAAATCCCACCCATACTTTTTTATAACCGAACTAGTATACATTATTATTTCAAATTTTGTTGCAGCACTACCATCAACATCAGTACGGATACCCCTAATAAAAGTGTCATCGAAGTTGAATTTTGCTAAAAAATAAAAAACAGTTGAGATCATTGCAAAAAAAACAAAAATACTTGCAAATCTCATCTTTTTTTTGAAAAATCTATCAGGAACAAAAAAACAAAATAAAATTATTATTTGAGAAGCAATATAAGCTCTAGACATTGATAGGCATGATAGCAAAAAAGCAAAAAAAATGTGCTTCTTTGAAAGAACTCCTTCAATTTTATACGACAAATAGATTGAAAGCATTGCTACAAAACAAAAAAAGGCCGTATAGTTTGTATTTTGCAGAAGTATATTTTTATCTTTTATAAAATATATATTCCCACTTATCACAGAAATGATAAATTGCGGTGCGTAAAATATTATTGAAGGAATAATATCAATAGCGCATAAAAACAAAATTCCGGATGAAAATTCAACAAACCTATTTTTATTACCATTTGAAAATCTAACAGCAAGCAGGCAGGCAGTTACAAATGGGAATAACAGTCTAAAAATGTTTTTAAAAAAAAGACCTTCGTCTATATTACCCTTTGCAAGGTGAATAAAAAGAAAACAAAAAAGCGCAGCTATTGGAAAGATAAAAAAACCTATACCCTTTTTATTTACTCCTTTTGAAAAAACTATCGAAAAAAAACTCATAGGAAGGTTTAAATCACCAACTTTAATACCAAAAGCTGAGAGGAAACCTGAAGTAGAATTGAAGTTCAAAATAAACCTTTTTATCAGAAAATATAAACAATATATAAGCATGAAGATAGAAGGATTGAAAAATAAGCAATATTTTTTTTGACAGCTCGCACTTCCTCATAAAGAAAATATAATTTTTCTTTATCATCTGAACAGTTTCTCAATATAGGCTCAAGCCTAAAAGCATTTATAAAACCACTAAAACCATTAATAAAAGACCCCATCGCCAATGCTGTACCTTTCATTCCCACGCTAATATTATTAGCAAAAAGAGGGGCTAGCCACGCCGCTTGGAAAAAAAACTGCGCCAAATAAAGAAACCAAGTATCAAAACCCAGCACGGACTTTTCTTTTTTAGCATTAGCAAAAGAAGCTCTTACTTTTTTTGCTCTAACTGTATTGTTCTCAAAATACAATCCAGCTAAAAAAATAATATTCCCAAAAAAAGCGCAAGAAAAAAGAAACGGTAAAGAGTTACTATCCAAATCTATAACAATACCAATTAATCCATTGTACAGAAATATCCCAATCCTAACAAAATAACTAGCTTGCATCGCATAACTGATACCCTTAAAGGCCCCACCTTCCAATTGAGCCCTTATTCTTACACTCAAAATGTAGTTGTCAGCTAAGTATATAAAAACCAACAGAAGAATTATTACAATATAGGACCCGGTTATTAAATATAAATTACTCACTAACAACTACTCCATTCTTGATTTTTTGAGCGGCTTTTTTTGGTTCCATAATCCACCATCTTGTATTTTCTATTTTCTCGATATTATCTGCACTAAGTCTTAGTTTAGTATTAATTGCAGGGTAACCATAAGAAATACAATATCTATCAACATTTTTTAATACTACAGATCCCATTCCAATTATCGATGAGCGCCCAATAGTAACCCCGCCTTTTATAGATGCACTATTTCCAACCCATACATCTTCTTCAAGACATGTGATTTTAAAGGTTGCTCCATGTCCTATACCATAAGGCAAAAGTCTAGTATTTAACACAATCCCTTTTATGCAATGATCACCAGTACCTATCCTGCAACAATTACCAACAGATGAATATTCACCTAACTGCGTCCCTGGAAAAAGAATAGAGTCAACACCAATGAATGTGTACTTACCTACTCTAACAGAGTGAAATACTTTGCTGCCTACTTCAGTTTTTACAGACTTTGACTTAAGCAGTACTCTGACATCAAAATAGCTAGAACGGATAATCGAACCTCTAAATAAACCTATTATAAAAATAAAAGGCTGTCTGGAAATAACAGAAAAGAAAAAGCTAAAAATCTTTTTAAACATAAAACAATTAATCTCTAAATAAAAAAACACTTTAAAAACTCAAATTGGATATGTCAACTGTTTCAATGAATAGCACCCTGCCTATTTTTTATTATCGTAAGTATTTATATGCTAGCTTTGAAAAAGAACTAGGCATTATTCTTAGAAAATATATAGCAAAAGCATAGAAGTAATTATTTAAAGAGTGCGCATGTAAGGATTTCATGGCAAATAATTTCGCTTTAAAATCATTGTTCGCTTTAGCAAGCCCTCTTCGCTTAAAAAAGTTATTATCAATCCTGAACTTAAGTAAAGGTTTGTTGATATTAGCAAAAACATAATTCTTGCTAGCAAGTTCTATCCAAAAGAAATAATCCTGAGTGTTTTTCAATTCAGAAGAATACCGGTTGCCATCTTCAAAAACCTTACGTCTAAACATAACTGTAGGATGATTAAAAGGGCATCTTTTTATTATATTTTTCTTTATACTAATATCATGTGAAAACATCTTTTTATAATCAATAACTACATCATTTTCATCAATCTCTTCAACATCAGTTCCAACAATATCGACCAACTGATTCCTCTCAAGAAAAGCAACTTGCTCTTCAATTCTTTTACTCGCACATATATCATCAGCATCCATTCTTGCCAAATAGCCAACCTCACTATCACGCAGAATCACATCTATCAACTCATTAAGTGAGTATGCAAGCCCTTTATTTTCATCTCGTCTAACTATTTTTCTTACTTTCAAAGAGTCCAAGTATTCATTTAATTCTTGAGTTAAAATCCCATCGCAAATGATATAGATATCTAGATTTGTATATGTTTGAGTCAGCAGCGATTCTATAGCTTTTTTTGTATTTTCAATTTTATCGCTTTTGTAAATAGATAAAAGAGTTGCTGTTTTGTTCAAAATTTACACCAAATATAAAGATTATAAGTAGTCCAAACATTGCGTTTTTTCTCCACTACCACACGGGCTGTGGCCTATGGAGAGAAAAATATTCGTTTTCAATCTATGAACTACTTAATATTTCACCGAAACGAACCTGAGTACATTTCGGCATACCAGTTTTATTAAGGCTATATTTCCGTTTATAGCTGATCAATGAAACACCTTGCAGCCACAGCCTTGAATAATCAGCGGTTCAGTAGCTACGGGGCTATCGCTGCCTGAAAGTGTCCACAGTATTGTTACAATGCATCAAGTATAAAAATGGGCCTTTTGGTTAAGGTATAAATAGAACTATTTTTTCTTAACCATTAACGGTCACTTAGCCTATTTGTACTATGTTCTCTCATTATTACTGTTAGGGTTCTGCCGGACTTAACCGGTCGTAGTGAGAAAAATACAGGTTTGAGCCAGTTTTGATACGAATAGTGGTTCCCATAACTACCTCGGAGCAAGTTCCGGGGTATAAATGATAGCTCTGAACGTTAGTTCTCAGCGAGCTGCGGGGTATACACCCCTAAGAGGTTTAACAAGAATCAGCTCAAAAACTGGATCAAATTTGGATTTTTCACAGTAGGCCAGTGTTAACAGTTATGTCCGACAAGCTCTTAGAGAGAATGGTGACTAGTTATTTGGGTAGCTATTTACAAGTTATCAAGCAGTAACCCAATCTTGGTACCAACTAACAAACCTCTGCATAGTCTCATCTATTGATGTAACTGGCTTAAAGTCAACAGTTTCCATCAAATCATTCACATCTGCATAAGTAGCAAATACGTCACCAGCCTGCATTGGCAAGTAATTCTTAATAGCTTCTTTGCCACAGGCTTTTTCAATGGCTTTGATAAAATCCATCAATTTCACGGGGCGGTTATTACCGATATTGTAAATCTGATAAGGCGCAGAACTTCGACTTGGATCGTCGTTTTTAAAACCGTCAACACCTGTAGGAATCACACCCTGAATACGAATAATGCCTTCCAAGATATCTTCAATATCAGTGAAGTCTCTTTGAAGTTCACCATTGTTAAAGACATTTATTGGCTTATCTTTCAGAATGGCCTGGGTGAATTTCCATGCTGCCATATCAGGGCGTCCCCACGGACCATTAACTGTAAAAAATCTCAGACCTGTGGTAGGAATTTTATAAAGATGAGAATAGCTATGCGCCATCATCTCATTGGATTTTTTGGTTGCAGCATAGAGGGAAACGGGGTGATCCACAGCATCTTTGGTTGAATAAGGCATTTTGCTATTCATACCATAAACAGAACTGGAGGATGCGTAGACTAAATGCTCTACGTCATTATGGCGGCAGCCTTCCAGAATCGTCGCCATACCAACCAGATTGCTGTCGATATAAGCCATAGGGTTTTCCAGGGAGTAGCGAACACCCGCCTGAGCGGCAAGGTGAATTACACGCTGGAATTTTTCTGTCTGGAATAACTGAGCAATATCTGCACGGTCAGCCAGATCCATTTGAACGAAATGGAAGTTGGTGTAGGGTTTTAGCTGTTCCAGACGGTCATGTTTTAGCTTGGGGGTGTAGTAGCTGTTGAGGTTATCTAGGCCTACTACTTCGTGGCCCAGTTCACAGAGTTTGCGTGCTACGTAGAACCCGATAAATCCGGCTGCACCGGTGACTAAGTATTTCATTTTTAAGACTCTTTTTTGGAACCACGAAGGACACGAAGAGCACTAAGGTTTAAAAGAAAACAAACTTCGTGTTCCTTAGTGTCCTTCGTGGTTAAAAAAATCAGGCGCGGCCTATGGAGTAGTAGGTGAAGCCTTTTTTGGTCATGCGCTCGGGCTCGAACATGTTACGGCCATCAAAAATGATTTGCTCTTTGAGCAGTTCAGCCATCAGGTCGAAATCCGGAGCACGGAAGGGTTTCCATTCGGTGCAGATGATCAGGGCATCAGCATCTTTTAATGCGGCCTGACGGGTTCCACACAGTTGCATATCTTCACGAACGCCATAAATACGCTGTGCTTCTTCCATGGCTTCCGGATCGTAAGCCTGAACTTTTGCACCACGTTCCCAAAGCGCTTCCATTAATACACGGCTAGGGGCATCACGCATATCATCGGTATTAGGCTTAAAGGACAAGCCCCAGATTGCAAATGTTTTGCCTTCCAGGTTACCTTTATAGTGACCACTGATTTTGTTAAACAGCACTTCCTTCTGCTTGGCATTACGATTTTCTACAGCACGCAGCATCAGCGGCTCAAAATCAATCTCTTCCGCAGTGCGCTTCAGAGCCTGAACATCTTTCGGGAAACAAGAGCCACCGTAACCACAACCTGGGTAGATAAAGTGATAGCCAATACGTGGATCAGAGCCAATACCCTGTCGCACCATCTCAATATCAGCACCCAGTTTTTCAGCCAAACCAGCCATTTCGTTCATAAAACTGATTTTAGTAGCCAGCATGCAGTTAGCCGCATACTTGGTCAGCTCGGCACTTTTAACGTCCATAAAGATCATACGATCATGGTTACGGTTAAAGGGTGCATAGAGTTCACGCATGGTATCAATCACATCGTCGCTGTCTGTACCCACAACAATGCGATCAGGCTTCATGCAGTCATTAACTGCAGCGCCTTCTTTCAGGAACTCAGGGTTAGAGCAGATATGGAAAGCATGCTCTACACCACGGGTAGCCAGCACTTCAGCGACCTTGGCTTTTACCTTGTCGCCGGTGCCAACAGGCACAGTGGATTTATCAACAATGATCTTTTCATTGTTCATATGGGTAGCAATAGTTTCTGCTACAGCCAATACATACTGAAGATCCGCAGAACCATCTTCATCCGGTGGTGTTCCTACCGCGATAAACTGGATTTTACCATGCTCAACACCTTCCTGAGCATTGGTAGTGAAATGCAAACGACCGGCTTCAAAGTTTTCTTTAACCAGAGGTTCCAAGCCAGGCTCATAGATAGGGATTATCCCTTTTTTAAGGTTATCAACCTTGTTTTGATCTACATCGACACAAACAACGTCATGGCCTACTTCAGCCAGAACAGCTGCCTGTACCAGGCCTACATAACCAATACCAAAAACAGTGACTTTCATTATTACTCCTTTTTATTAACCACAAAGACACTAAGGCACAAAGTTTTTTGCTTTTAAAATGAAAAGCTTTTTCTTTGTGTCTCTGTGTCTTTGTGGTTCAAAAAAATTAAACGGTTTGATCTTTAAAGGTGTGCTTTTCTTTTGGCTGATGCGTCAAATGATCAGCCATACCATGTTCTGCCAGCTTATGTTTGCTGCGGCCATAACGGGTAAAGAGTTTACCTTTTTTAACTGGGCTTCTGGCACCACGGAAGAATTGAATAATCTGGCTAAGGCGGAAGGCGTGGATAACGGCTTCATAATAAAGGCCACACACACTCAAAAAGGCCAATAACTGAACCCAGTCCGGTGCGCCTGCATAATGAAGTGCAATGCCTAGAATATGGAACAGGCTACCAACCACAATTATGATGGCCAGCGTTTGTCTGGGAGTGAAACCCGCATGCAAAAGGATATGATGGACATGGGTTCTGTCTGGCTTTAATGGGCTTTGTCCCTTTTTAATTCGGCGAGCAATGGTTGCCAACATATCAACCAGTGGAATACCTAAAATATACAGGGCTGTTACTGGGCTAAACTGGGCTTCAATATGCTGGTCGCCCTGGGAAAAGCGTATTACCAGCCAGGCGAAGGTAAAGCCCAAAAACATACTACCAGCGTCACCTAAAAAGACTTTCCTTAACCCTCTCACCAGTTGCAGGTTATAAACGAGGAATGCGAGCAGTGCTGCAGCCAGTGTAATAGAAGGCAGTATAAACAGGTGGTTATTACCATGTAATAGCACAAGCAGTGATAGCACCGTCATAACACTCAGGCTTGCAGCCATACCGTCAATCCCGTCGGCCATATTGACGGCATTGATATACCCGGCAACGGCTATAGCTGTGAAGGGGATAGCAATAAACAGGGGTAAGGTGATATCACCTAGCCCAAACAGATTACCGAGGTTGGTAACGTAAACCCCTGCGCCAAAAGCCATGATAAGAGCGGCAATCCCTTCAATCAACAGGCGGACTTTTGCACTGATATCATACTTGTCATCCAAAGCACCGATCACTACCAGGGCTCCCGCAGAGACGAGATAGCAGTAGAGCTCAATACTATTTCTGCCCAGAAGCAACGTTGTGATAACGATTACTGTGTAAACACAAATGCCACCCACCAAAGGAACTGCACCTACATGCGTTTTCCTGTGATCAGGCTTATCAACAAGATTTAATCGGTATGCAATTTGTTTCCAGCATTTAATTAAAATTACAGAAAGTATAAAGACAAATAGAAATCTTAATAGGAGATTTTCTTCTAGTAGTGCTTGCATACAACGTCTCTATTCACTCAAAGAGTGATTCTGGTTGGGTTGGTCTTGAGTTTTTTCTTGTGGCTTTCGCTAAGACGGCACAAAATGAAATCATTCGGTCAGGTCGGTCTTCTTGCAATCCATGTATGTACGCTCTATTTTTATAAATGTACACAATCTTTTGAAAGACGCTAACTGGAGTCAGGAAATGAAACATCATGATTACAGTGACTCAGGGGCGGCAGAGCCAGTCACCCTGACCCAGCTGAGAAAAAACATCTTCCAAATGGTGGATGAGGTGATTGCCACGGGCAAACCGCTGACGTTAACTCGCAATGGTTGTTCCTTAGTGCTGGCTGTCCAGCATCAGGAGCAGTCCAAGCTGGCCAGGCTTAAGCCCAGAAATACCGTTATTGGGGATCTTGACAGTCTGGAGTCTGAAGATACTGGTCTTTGGGATGCTGACCATGGTTTTGATTGATACCCATATCGCCGTTTTTTTACACGGAGGTCATTTAGATAAGCTCTCAGCACCTGCGTGCGAACAGTTAGAGCTTAATGATATCGTGTTGCCTGAAATGGCACGGTTAGAGCTTCAGTACCTCTATGAGATAAAGCGTATTGCTTATCGCCCAGAACAGATTGTCGCTGACCTTTATGCGGATATTGGCCTGTATTGTTCGCCATCATCCATGACCGCAGTGGTTCAGGCGGCTATTGGCATTGATTGGACACGGGATGCTTTTGACCGTTTGATTGCGGCAGACTCACTCTGTAGTAATGTACCTTTAATTACCCGGGACAAAACCATTATTGCTCACCTGCCCAATGTTATTTGTGCACGCTGAAGCAGCGGGCAACGAAATTATCCAGAGTGGCGAGTTAGCTTTTATCAAGTAAAAACTGCATTTAGTTATAGGGGGAGTCAAATGGCGTGGTGCGCATTCCCACTTGGAGCGTGGAAACGAGGTTAACATCAAGCCGAATGAGCCTCTGCTCAGCCACTGTGATGTTGAATAACGACGTACTGGCCCTTGATAGTTTCTTTGAATGAGTCGGGTATCTGATCCCAGCAAAACAAATCTACACGGAATGGCAGGTTACTCTCTTCGAAGGCTTCCCGCAGCTCGGAGATAGCTACTGACTGTTCTTCACCTACAAAAGCAACAAGGTCAAGGTCTGAGGCAGGTCGAGCATGACCGCGGACTCTTGAGCCGTATGCCCAAACACAGGTATTAGGTAAATAACGTTTCAATAGCTGCTGAGTTATCTTTAGCTCGCTGGCAGTCAGCTCCAGAGTTTCTAACGTTACTTTCATGGCCAGGTTTCACCACTCATGGTTTGATAGAGGTTTACCGCATCCTTGATAAAGGCATCCATTATATTCAGTGCGGCTTTTGCTTTTTCTCCATCATAGTCGTGAGAGGTTCCAATGCGTGTGTCTGCGTATATCAGCCACCGGGCAATATCAGAGGTTAGCAAGTTGTTTTCATTGGCGATCCGAAACAGGGGTTTTGGGCTGTTGGGTACATCAGGTAGCCCCAAACCTTCTTTCAAGTAGCGCTTCAGTACTTTCCATAAACAGTCATAGCAGGTTTCATAGCGCTGGATAACGGATTCAGAAACCGCTTCCTGAATCCAGATGGGTAAGGCCGTATCCAACGTGCGCCAGTGACCAAATTGTGACTCAAGCAGGGTAAGGGACTGTTTGTACTTCCCGAAGTCGATCATTTGTTCACCCATGTGTCCTGGTTCTGATTGCCATCGTTTATTATACAGGTCAATGCACTTCTGACGTAATACTCATCAGTGCTGAGTGCTGGACTATCTGACTAAAGTCACGATCATTATGCAGAATGGGGACGTTATTATGGATGCAAACAGCCGCAATCAGGCAATCAACACTTTTACGAATGGTCCCGGCTTTGATCAAGATCACCTTCCCAGCTGATTTTTCCCTGAAGTTCGAGAAGCTGTTGCTGTTTTTTACGACGTACCAACTCTTCAAGGGCATGGTGAATCAGCTCTCGGCGAGAACCCAAGCCTGACAGACTCAGTGCTTCATTGACAAGATCCTGATCAATAACAATATTAGTGCGTATTATTGACGGTATGGTATACACCTTTTTTTTAAAATTTAGTGTATACAGCATAGTTCTCTGTTAATAAAAAACCAAGCCTGGCCGCTAAATTTAAATCAAATCAATAACATCTTCATACAGCGCCCGAAGGCTGACAGAAAAATCGATAGAGCCAAGCTGAAGGATGTCGGTTTCCTGTTTTAACCTGATCACTTCCCAGCCGCTGGCTGTGTTCTGGTAGAGGTCAACCGCCATTTTATCCTGATGAATCAGTACGTACTCCCGCAGGCCTTTGATGGCGGTATAAGCTGCCAGTTTTTCCATACGATCCCTGGCTTCTGTGGTGGAAGAGAGCACTTCAGCAATGATAGTGGGCTGTTCCTCTACATACTGATTTTGGCCGGGTTCGTTGCAAGCGACCATAACATCCGGGTAGTAAAAAACTTCACTGCCTTTATGACTGGCATTCACCTTCATATCACTGGCGTATGCCCTGCAAGGGCTGCCCCGCAGGTGTGCAGATAACCGGACTGCCTTTTTATCAAAGGTCCAGGTTGTTTGACATTGCAGTGCATTGTGGAACCCTATCATGGCATCGGCAAAGTCATACTGTTTGTATTGCCTGCTCCATTTCTTCCAGTGATGCCACCCTGTTGCCAATGTCCTCAGAAAAGCAGCCTGCCAGGCTGTCCAGTGTTTTTTTTAATGGTTTCAGTACCAGTTGAACATCAATCACTTCAAAGCTGACCTTATCGCCGGGTTGTAATAAGAACTGTTCCCGCAGGGCGGCGGGGATAGTGATTTACCCCTTTGAGGTGAGTGAGCTGATATTCATGGCCGTTCCCTGATTAAGCAGTGTATTACTAAAGGTAATAACTGTATTAATGTCTGTCAAAAGCCCTTTCGGGCCGTTGGCAGGCGGTTAGTTTTCCATAGGGTAAAGTGTATTGCTTGCATTGTAAGTACCCAGTTCAGATCATTGGAAAAGGGATTCAGCAAAATGCAAGAATCGAAAACACCAGCGGGAGCTGGCTATAATGGCTTTAATAAGAACATATCAAGGAGGCTACGATGGCTGAATCTTTATACGAAACCGATTTCTATGGCTGGACCCAACAACAGGTTCAACTTATTCGTTCTGGCAATCTGGAGGCTTTGGACTTGAATAATATTCTCGAGGAACTGGACAACATGGGCAAAAGCGAATACCGGCAATTTAGCCATCGCCTGGATATTCTGTTAATGCATCTGTTGAAATGGCAATTCCAACCAGAGCATAGAAGCTCAGGCTGGAAAGGGTCTATAGAAGAGCAACGTTTTCGGCTCACTAAACTCCTGAAAGAAAATCCCAGTATGAAGTCCAAAGTACCTTCTATGATGGCTGATGCCTATGAGGTGGCCAGAATTAATGCCTATAAGGAAACGGGACTCGCCAAAACAGCATTCCCCGGGATACCTCCCTGGACCATAGAGCAAGCTATGGATAGTCAGTTCTGGCCAGATTAATAACGACTCAAAGACCACTTTAACAGCGCTTCCGTCTGCCCCATAGCATCCAGTTCATTTCTAGTGAGTGTCAAGCGTGCCTCCGTGGCAACAAAACATTAAACCATTTAACCGAAACCCCCAGCGCAACGGGTCAGGAAGCGCTGGTTTCATAGGCATAGTGGTAATAGCCATAGTTGCCATAGCGGGAGGCAGACTGGATCATACCGTTCAGGACACACCCCTTTAGATTCACGCCAGACTGTTTCAATCGACTTGCGGCATAGTCCACTTCTTTAATGGGGTTAAGGCCTGCACGAACAATCATAAAGGCCGTACCACACTGTTTGCCCACAACCGCAGGGTCGGTCACTGCCAGAACCGGTGGCGTGTCGATCAATACCACATCATAGTCCTTGGAAACCTTATCCAGCAAGGTGTTGAAAGCGGGACTCATCAATAGCTCAGAGGGGTTCGGCGGGTAATGGCCACTGGGTAATACATCCAGGTTTTCTGTGGCCTTGAAAATCACAGTGCTATCGGCCTTACCCACCAACATCTCTGCCAAGCCGTTATTCCGCTGTCTGCCAAAGACCTTGCAGATATGCCCCTTCCGCAAATCGGCGTCAATCAGCAACACTTTCTGCCCGGTCTCAGCCAGCAATGCGG
This sequence comes from Endozoicomonas sp. Mp262, assembly GCF_025643335.1. Lineage (NCBI taxonomy): Bacteria > Pseudomonadati > Pseudomonadota > Gammaproteobacteria > Oceanospirillales > Endozoicomonadaceae > Endozoicomonas > Endozoicomonas sp. Mp262. The sequence continues at coordinate 4,587,075 of NZ_CP092489.1, forward strand.
CCAGATTAGCGGCGATAAAGCTCTTGCCCACACTCGGGGCCGGTCCCGTGATCATAATGCGATTATCAGGTGCTTCCATCAGGGCAAAGGCCAGGTTAGTGCGCAAACTGCGCAAGCTCTCAACGGCCAGGTCGGCAGGAACCTCTTGAGCCAACAGATAACTGCTACCGTTCTGTTTATGGGCATTACGCTCAAGTATATGAAGCTGATCACTTTCAGGAACAGTGGCGTAAACGGACAGCCCCGTACGCTTTTCAATTTCCTCAGGGGTTTTCACACCGGCATTAAGCATTTCTCTCAGGAATACCAGTCCCATCCCCAACATGGCCCCAAGCAAGGTGGCCAGCACGGCAATCAGTGCTTTTTTCGGCTTCACGGGCTTAATGGCCGAGAGGGCATGATCCAGAATACGGACATTACCCACGGCAGAGGCCTTAACAATTTTTAGCTCCTGGGCCTTGTTTAACAGCTCGGTATAAACCTGGGTGCTGACTTTCACATCACGGGCCAGTCGCATGACCTCCTGCTGGGTTTTTGGCAGGTTTTCCGTTTGATCCATAAACTCCTTTTTACGGTCAACAATCAACTGCCTTTGCAGTTTCAGCTCTTCCATAATGGGATGGTTGACGGTGTAACGCTGCCCCATTTGCTCAATTTGCATATCAATTTGAGCCAGCTGGGTATCAATATTTACGGCCTGCTCCAGCACAGCCTGGGTTTCCAGGGTCAGGTCCACTGTTTTATTTTGCCGCTGGAAACGGTTCAGCTTGCTTTCTGCCAGTTCCACCTCTTTTTTCATTTCTGGCAGTTGGTGCTCCAGAAACTTCAGACTGTTTTGCGCCTCGGCAGAGACCCGCTCAACATTTTGGCGAACGTAGCGCTCGATAATGGCTTCCAGGGCCCGGGTATTTTCCAGCTTTGAAGCACCGGTTAACGACAGTGACAGGACACCGGTCTTTTTACCTTTTTCAGAAACAGCCAAACGTTGCCCCAAACCTTCAATGGCGGAAACCATGGGCTGTCGAGTGATTTCAAAGCGAGTGCCCGGGCGTGCTTTCAATTCAGAGACAAACAGGCGTACCTGTCCATCTTCTGATAAAGCAGACCTCCCGGCCTTGCCTGCAAGAACAGGCTCATCTTTATACTGCAGCTGGTAGCGCCCCTGCTCTCCTGCCACCAGTGTATAGGTTTCACCCAGCATGGTGGATGGAATCTGGAAACGCTCCACCTTGATGGCTTCACCGCCCCAGGCATAACCACTCAACCAAAGCAACGGGCTATTAATCAGCTCACCGGTTTCAGGCTCCGGGATAAAGCGGCGGGAAACCGCACGGCCAATAACAGGAAAGTAATCCGGCTCAACCACAATATCAAGCTTAAGGGATTCCACCACTTTCCCCAGGACAAAGCGACTGCGAATCACTTCGATCTCTGCTTCGGAAGGCGTTTCACCGCCGAACATATCGGTCATTTCCACCAGATTGCTCATGGGGGATTTCTGGCTCTCCACCTGAACCAGTGCATCAGACCGATAAACAGGTGTAGTAATCCACAGGTACGCCAGCGCACAAATGGCAAATAACAGTGTTGAACCGGCTATCCACCATTTGCCACTCAGAATAATACCCAGTATTTCTGACAGGCTGATCACGTCATCATCCGGAGCAGACGAACGTGTATTTGTAGTTTCAATAGACATAGATTTAACTTGTATTTGTCGTTGGCAGTTGGCAGTCTCATCGAGAACTGCTGCCTTCTCGTTCCCAGCGTCCCGCCGGGAATGCATACGGGCGTTTCCAGGTGCACTGCACCCCGAGCCAGTGGAGGTCTGCATTCCCAGGGAGAACCCTGAGAATGAGAGAAGTCAGCTACTACCTACTGATAACTGCCAACTGAAAACTCCAGCGAAACGGGTTGCTACCTTACCAGTTTACCAACCCACTCTTCTACAGTGACACGAATCAGGTCCAGCGCATGTTTAAAAGCCTGGTCGCCTTTACGATAAGGATCAGGAATTTCAATATTACTGTGCCAGCGACCTAGCAAATGAACTTTGCCCCGGGCTTCTGGTGCAATACCTTCAACGGCCCTTATATGTCCCTCTTCCATCACCAGAATCAGGTCATATTCCCTTGCCATTTCACGAGTTAACTGTCGTGCAATATGACCAGACAGGTCCAGCCCTATGGTTGCCGCATATTCCGCAGCCTTTGATGCTGCTGGCTTACCCACCAGCGCACCAACCCCGGCAGAGGCAATATTGATTTTACTGCCTTTTTCCTGAATTTTTTTGCGCAACAAAAATTCCGCAGTAGGACTCCGGCAAATATTACCGACACAGACCACTAAAATATTTGAAAACATCATTTTTTATGGGGCTAGATTATTATTACTTGGAGAAATCGTTGATCGCGTTTGTAGTAGGCAACAACTGATTGATCACACGGTTCCAGCGGGAGACACCAGCGGTATCCACATAAACCACATCTCTTGCCTGTAATGGAAAGCGGTCTGCCAATAGCAAACCCGTGGCATTTTTCATATTCAGGCGGAAAATAGTCGGTTTGCCCTGCTCAGTCTTGTTTCTAAGGATATAGACGCCTTTGGCATTGGCATACATCTGACTGATACCACTGGCAGCTACCAGGGCATCATTCAGGCTCATACCGCGTTGATCATAGGGCATGGCAATAGGGCGATTAACTTCACCCATAATAACAATCTGGCGGTAACGGTTACTGTCTATATTCAGCACATCACCATCACGCATCAGATAGTTTTCACTCATATCACCATCCAGCAACTTGGCCATATCAATGGTCTTGCGATGGTTATCAGTCATCAAAATGGCTTCGGCCTTATCCGCACTGTCCTTCAGGCCTTCTGCCAGGGCGATGGCATCCAGCACCCTCAGGGGCTGACTGGTAATAGGCAGTGGGCGGGGAAATTTAACTTCACCAATAATCTGGGCTTTCTGGCTGTTGAATTCCTGTACCCGTACGCTAACCTGAGGGTCCCTGACATATTTTGCCAGTTTTTTGGTGAGCTCGACCCGTATCTGGTTAACGGTCTTGCCAGCTGCGGCGATATTACCGGCAAAGGGGAAGAAGAAGGAGCCATCCGCTTGAACCTCAACACCTTCAGGGGTCACCTGCTGACGCTCACGAATCAATTCATTGGATTCCTTTATAGTGCTGCTTCGTGCGCCAAAGGGAGATGAGGCCACCTGCTGGTTAGAGGTCAGATCCGGATTGTTCCAGACCCTGACACTTAATACATCATGGGCACCAATCAGGTATTGGTAGAACTCATCTTTTTCCGCGGTATCATCCCCAGCCAGGTCTTTGCGACTCACAGGTTCTGGATCTACCACCTTTTCACTGATATCAACCAGATTAAAGTTGATATGTTTCTCGTTACCGGGGTCAAGATAAGCTCCGGGAGCCAGGGCACAGCCTGTCATCATTACAGAACCGGTAATAACAGCTGTAGACAGCATTAACGCTCTAAGGTTTTTCAGCCTATTCATTGAGAGGTTATCCAGAAAGAAGTCAATGGGAGGGCTTAACCCGGGTATGAAATATCCGGGTTAGCTAAAAAGCAACGAGTCTTTTATATTCAGGTACGCTACCGCCCGCCGGCTGACGTACTCGCCGGAAAACGGTCAATGTGCCTTTTATCCTTAACTCTTGGTTTATCAATCAACAATTAGCAAAGCTCTCAAGACGCAACCCAACCCAGCACAGGACAAAGTGCTACAGTATTTCAAGGGGTACGCGAAGCATGGAAGCTGGAAATATAGGAGGGTTTTTTGCTCATCACCAAATGACAAACAGCGGCATCTTTACTACTGTTTATGGCTAGAGAACTACACTACTGGCAGTAAAAACCACTCACTGTCGTTTGTTTTCGCTACCAACACATAAACAAAAAAACGATCGACGGATTTTAACCCCATACCCTTCATAGTCAATTACAGAAAATACATATAATAGAGAGGATTTTATAACTGGCGGGTATTGCGGACAGTGTTATGACTCGCCCCCAATGTCCTTGCCAGGAACGCATACGAATATCAACTTACACCGTACCTGGAAGCAGGAGGGAGATATGCATTCCCAGCGAGGACGCCGGGAACGAGAGGACGAGAGGAACTCCAGCAAAGCGTGCTCAAAAAGACTGATAGATAGCCAGGCGAACATTATCTTTGCCAAGATTAACGCTCAGAGTTGGCTGAACAGGGCCTTTTAGCAAATCAGAAACAAGTGCTCCTGTAAAACTGCCTATCACATCGGCTAACAAGTCACCAGAATCAAACCGACTGTCTGATAACTCTTTCAGCACTCCCGGAACCAGCCCCATACCGGTTGCAACAGCAATGCGCTTCCAGCGATGTTCCGGGAAATAATTAAAGTGCCTGAGTATATGCTCACTACTGGCACCCAATACCACAGAAATCCCAAAGTGCTGTTTCTTGTCGCTAGCGACACTACTTGAGGCCATCACGGCTCCACTGGCTATGGCAATACCTGCAAGCCAGACAGTACTGTATGGGTAGCGGTTATTTTCGGCAGATATTTCAGAAAATTCCCCGGCCTGCGCCGAAGGAACAACGGTATTAACGATGAGGGCTATCGAGAGTATCGATACTACAGCCCATGGAGTCTTCCAAGACTTCATGGTCAGCATCCTTACTAGTAGCAGGATCATCAATCAACAAGAGTTTCAAACTCTGTTTAACTGAAACTAATCCTGATCAATTGATAAAAATTACAGCTTTCTCTAATAAGACTAGAGCCTGATCTCCCGCTGCTTAGGCATTAAAAAGTTTATTTTCTAATTAACCAGCCGATAAATTATTACGTTTAGTTTTATTGCCTGCCTTACTCTAAAAAACACGACATAGCTATGACAAAATGCAATCAATATAACGCCGCCCATTTTGGTACTATGGTTTTTTTGACAGCCTTCCCCTCTCCTGAAAAATGTCTTGCAACAGCCTGCCAGACGGTATTTTGATATTTACACTTGCATTTTTTTCCCAGAAAGAACCAAAATAGCGTCTTTTACCCTTGCTATTCGTATGACTGCTTCTTTCCCAAGCCAGCCCGCTCCCGCAGAGCCAGTACCAAAACATATTGCCGTCATTATGGATGGCAACAACCGCTGGGCAAAAAGCCGCCTGCTACCCAAATTATCGGGGCATAAGGCAGCCACCAATGCGGTCAGGGCAACCATCAGGGCCAGCAAGGAGCTAGGAGTCAATTACCTGACCTTGTTTGCTTTTTCCAGTGAGAACTGGAATCGCCCCCGGGACGAGGTCAGGGGACTCATGTCCCTGCTATTGACTTCCCTGAAGAAAGAAGCCAAAAAACTGGTTAAATACGATATACGACTCAAAGTCATCGGCGAACGCAATCGATTAAGCCCCGTTATCCAAGCCGCCATTGATGAAACGGAAAGCGTCACAGCACACTGCCAAAGCATGACCCTTTGTGTTGCCATCAACTATGGTGGCCAGTGGGATATTGCCCAGGCCTGCAAAAAACTGGCTACCATGGTCAAAACCGGCGAGATTGCCGTTAATGCCATTGATGAACAGCAAATTGAAAGACAACTGGCAACCCGGGATATCCCCCCGGTGGACCTATTAATTCGCACCAGCGGTGAACAACGGATCAGTAATTTTTTACTGTGGCAATGTGCCTATAGCGAGTTCTATTTCACCGATACCCTCTGGCCAGACTTTGGCAAGGCTGACCTGGAGCGGGCTATTCAGGCTTATCAGAATAGGGAAAGACGGTTTGGGAAGACGAGTGAACAGTTGGTTCTGGGGAATAGGGAATAGGGAATGGTAGATAAGAGTTATAAATTAGGCCCTGCCCCACTCTAACTGAGAGTTTGTTAGTGGTGGCCTTATACTTTTATAAGAAGGTTAAGCGAGTTTTTGTTGGATTGAACGCATTCGATGCTATTTTGCCAAACCCGCAACCTTCGATGATCATCCATTAACTAATACTGTTAAGCATTAATATCCATACAGCTATTGAATAAATTGAAATACTCGTATGCATTCCCAGCGGGGACGCTGGGAACGAGGCGAAAAGCTGCCCCCCCCCTGAACAACCATCCCCTATTCCCCATTCCCCCTTCCAAAAGCTGGCTTTTTCCCAACATCCACGGTTTAATGGCGACGAAATAAGAGGCCCGGTTTAGGGTAAATCATATGGAGAGTTGTGATGTCAGCGCCATCTAACCAATTACAGAAAACACCGCTGTACGATCTTCACCTGAAGCAAAATGCCAAAATGGTGCCTTTTGCAGGTTTTGAGATGCCTGTTCAGTACGCCATGGGCGTTAAGAAAGAACATCTGCACACCCGCTCACAGGCCGGATTGTTTGATGTTTCCCATATGGGGCAAATCCGGCTCACCGGCCCAAGTGCTGCCGCCGACCTGGAAAAGCTGGTGCCGGTGGATATTATCGACCTGCCAGCAGGCAAGCAACGCTACGCCCTGTTTACCAATGAAGAAGGAGGTATCCTGGATGACTTGATGGTCACCCGCTTCCCTTCCGACAATGATGATCACTTGTATATTGTGGTTAACGCAGCCTGTAAAGAACAGGATATTGCCCACCTGAAAGCCCATCTGGGCGATAGCACTACTATGGAGCTTCTGGATGACCGCGCCCTGGTTGCCCTGCAGGGGCCTGAAGCTGCGAAAGCACTGGCCCGGCTGGCACCTGAGGTCAATAACATGGTATTTATGGACGCCCGCCAGATGACAATTGCCGGCGCTGACTGTTTTATCAGCCGTTCCGGCTATACCGGTGAGGACGGTTTTGAAATATCCATCCCAGCCCATCAGGCCAGCGCCCTGACCCAACAGCTACTGGAGCAGCCCGAGGTGGAACTGATCGGCCTTGGTGCAAGGGACTCCCTGCGCCTTGAGTCCGGCCTGTGCCTCTATGGTCATGATCTTAACCCGGAGACAACCCCCATTGAAGGTAGCCTGATCTGGGCTATCAGCAAAATCCGTCGAACCGGTGGTGATCGGGCTGGAGGCTTCCCCGGCGACAGCATCATCCTGCAACAGATCGAAACCAAAGAAATTGGCAAAAAGCGTGTTGGTCTGACGGGTTCCAGCAGGGCTCCGGTTCGAGAAGGTACCGAGCTGGTCAATGACAGGGATGAAATAATTGGACAGGTAACATCAGGCACCTACGGCCCTACTGTTGAGGCTCCTGTTGCCATGGCCTATTTACCAAAAGAATACGCCGCACTGGACACATCAGTATTCGCCCGGGTTCGTGGCAAAAAACTACCGATGACGGTCAGCAAAATGCCTTTTATCCAGCAGCGGTATTATCGGGGATAGCTAATAGCTTTCTCATTCCCGGCACCCTCTTGAAGGTGTCGCAAAAGCTTGCCTGCACTGAGTTATCCTTTGAGTCAGAACCCCTTCGAAAGCGGGGGTTCACGACACCATAGGTATAAAATCTACCTATGATAGGGAGATAGTTTTTTATTTTGTAAAAAATGGAAATGCAATAACGGATCTTTGACAAAAGCCGGTCTCCAAACATCAATAATCAGCGTCTCTTCTTTGGAAACATCTACCTTTTTCTTTTTCACTGGAATATTGATACCAGCTCCTGGACTTGCGCTCATAATTTCTTTTTCTCCAGGAACCTCCCGAAAAATAATGTTATAGTTCGAAATACTACTCAATATGGCTAAAAAATCCTTAGAAATCCCAGCCACTTCCTCATCACTCGATTCGCATCTTGCGAAAAGGTTCGGCAATAGCTGATCTTTGTATAAAGCAAAGCCAGCACTATCTACTGTTATTCCCAAACCTTCCATAACAGCACCAAGCAAGCACAACCTGTTTGCATGACATTTGCCTTCAATAGGAAAATCTAAACGATCCTCCTTTTGAGGTACATTAAGTTTCATTTGTTCCATTTGTTGTTGAAGATGATTGATTTTTTCTTGCTGCCCCTTAATTTGTTCCTTCATTTCCCTCTTACCAGCTTCAGCGAAGTCATTGGTCCTTTCTGCTTTTTTAAGTAATACCAGCTTGGCTTGCTGCTCTTCTCTCATCCTCTGATATTGATCATTCAGGGTTTCATAATAAGTAACCAGCATTTTAATCTGTGATATTAATGAGTCTTCCACAGTTAATGCTGGCTCAACTCTTTTTCTTTTTTTCTTTTTAGCACCTTTTGCTTGCAACCTGCCAGAACAATTCGAGGAGTGAGAATCACATTCGACTTCTGCTAAAATGTTATTTCTGCCAACCCATCCACTAACAACCTCACCCACATCTTTCAGCTGTTTTTCCAATTCTTCTATTTTACGATTTTTCTCCTCCAATTTTTGACACTGTTCTTTATGGTACGATTGCTTACTACTTTTGCAGTTAGCTATTTCCAGACTCTTATCCTGAATTATACCTTCAAGCTCTTTTATCTTTCCATTAAGTTCCCTTGCTATTGCTTGTTCGTCACCAAGGCTTTTACATATTTTAAAATACTCTATATCTTTCCTATCTATTTCCATCTTCAGCTTTTCTTCTTTAGCTTGAAACTCGGCCTCTTTTTGCTTTAGCTCTTCTGCCAAGCGAGCATTTTCAATATGAAATCTACTTTCTTCCTGATTACAATCAGGTGGTGAAACTTGTTCACTAATAGCCAGATACCATTTTCTTTCTTCATAAAGTAAATAATAACTATTTTCCTGTTTCGTTTCAGCATATGCAGCAAAAACCTGCCCCACATCAGAAAACTGAATCATCACATAAGCATTAATTCCCTGAGATATAGTAAGCTTAACCCCCTTAGGCATTTCAACACTAAAGTCATCATTAAATTTAACACCGTAGCGCTCAAATAACTCCTTGGAAACGGCATATCCATTCGATAAATAAACTATCAAAATAACAAAAACAAATAAAAACCCATACCATTTATTTATGCTTAACATGCTAGCTGTCACCAAGTATTAATTAATCAATCAGGAGTTCAAGTCTAGCTGCTAAGTGGAACTTAAAGAAAAACAGGCCAAGTTTAGAGGTATCACCACAGAGTGGAAGGAAGACCCTGTGGTGATAGATATCAATAATTAAAGAACCATCGGAGCAACTAGGAAGCCAAGGGCTACAGAGAGTACTATGGCAATCATGCCCGGAACAAAGAATGAGTGGTTAAATACCAGCTTGCCAATACGGGTAGAACCGGTTTCATCCATTTCAACCGCTGCCAGCAGGGTTGGGTATGTTGGCAGGACAAACAGGGCACCAACAGCAGCAAAAGAGGCAATGGCAGTGACCGGATCAACCAGGGCCAGGGCCGCTGGCATCAGGGCACGGGTGGTGGCAGCTTGGGAGTACAACAGCATACTGGCAAAGAACAGGGCTACGGCCAGCAACCAGGGATACCCCTCCAGCAGTTCACCGGCAACCAGCTTGATCTGGTCAATATGACCGGCAACAAAGGTATTACCCAGCCAGGCCACACCCAGCACACAGACACAGGCACTCATACCGGACCTAAAGGTCTGGGCATTAAGAATGCTGCTGGCATCAATTTTGGTACACAGGGTAATCAAGGTTGCGGCTGTCAGCATGAACACCATAATGGCTTCGTTTCGTGGCAGCACCGGATGTTCAATAATGCCTACCTTATCGCTGATCAAGGTGGCATAAATCACTACAGCAACAATAGTCAGGGCAAAAATAAGCACAGAGAGCCTGGCTCCCGGCTTGATATCATAAGTACGACTTTCACGGGTTTTAATCAGCCCTTTAGCCAGCCGATCCTGGTATACAGGGTCTTTTTCCAGATCCAGCCCCAGAAAGTTGCACACAAAAGCAGTCAGTATACAGGCAGCAAAGGTGGTGGGTATAACCACCATCAGCAGGTCAAGGTAGCCAATGCCAAAGGGTTCCAGCATGCCGCTAAATACCACAACAGCCGCAGAAACCGGAGAGGCCGTAATCGCAATCTGTGAGGCAATCACGGAAATACTCAATGGGCGTGAGGGACGTACCCCATTTTCTTTAGCCACTTCAGCGATAACTGGCAGGGTTGAGTAAGCAGTGTGGCCAGTACCAGCCAGCAAAGTCATCACATAGGTGACGATAGGTGCCAGAATGGTGATTTGTTTAGGCTTGCTACGTAATACCCGCTCGGCCTGTTGCACCAGGTAATCCAGCCCCCCGGCAACCTGCATGGCCGCTACAGCACCAATAACCGCCATAATAATTAAGATAACATCGATAGGAATGCCTCCCGGTGTCATCCCTAGTCCCAGGGAGAGCACCAGAACACCAACGCCACCAGCAAAGCCGATACCAATACTACCCAGACGGGCACCAAGAAAAATAAAGGCCAGCACCACTGCCAGCTGTATCCACACCATAAAACCACCAGTACAAAAAATAAACAGCGACGCAGGATAATAGAGAGCTAGACTTTTTTTTTATTGATCTGGAACAAGAAAGTTTATATTTATAAATAATTCAAATTGTTTTCCAAAAAGAAACATATTCAATCAATGCAACAATCCACATTTATTAAGTGGATACGCTAATATACAATAAAATAATCACCTATAAAAAATAAAAATAACACTACACTAACAAAACCCGAATCAAATCCTGGCAATAAAGACACAGTTATTTTTTATACCCTAAATTCATTTAAAATAATTAATTTTTAATACCAATTGCTTTCATAGCATTAGAGAGTGAATCTAAAATGAAAGGGTAGGATTTATCAAAAGGTAAACTCCGATTGATCAGCTGCTCTAATCCCTGAAAAGTTAATTCTAAACCCTGGTCACAAAATTGCTCATTCATTTTTTCATACAACAGACAATACATGCCAGAAGACAAGCCTTGATTGCTGAACATTTTTTTTAATTCACACACGCCATCAAATAACTCGTCATAGGGTAGCGAATCTGTTTTTTCAGGACAGGAAGCCAGCGCAGCTTCAGCAAGCATGATTGAGGCCGGGACAGGAAGGCCTGAGGTATTACTCATCCCCAACTGTATCGCATACAGCAGTTGATGAAGTTTCTGGATGTCTTTGGCAAAAGCTTTTTTCAATGGCAAGTATTGCGGTTTTGCCATTATCCCATGAAAAGCAGCTATTAATTTATAGGAAATATCAGGATTACTGCATTTCTTTTGCATGAATCGTTCAGCTGCCACAAGAATGTTTCCGGAAGATGATACAAGGCCATCAAGTGAAAGACAGGAAAAGTGCCCCAGGCGCATTAAATAAAGGAATAAATTATAAATAGATGGATATTCATTTAATAATTGCCCTTGCAGTATTTTATCTTTTAATGGTGAATCATTTTTTGTGGTTTTGATAAAATCCAGTAACCAAGATCTGTCCAGGCATTCTATCTCCTCGAATGCCTGATGAAGTGCGCGAAGGAGCATATAAACCGTCATACCATTATCTTCAGGCAGTATATAGCCCCTTCTCAGGAAATCCAATGCCCTTAAAATCATGCCAGGAACTTTTGTACTTGTTAATGATGCGTCAAACCAGTTTTCGCGAAAACGGATTGTTTTAGTAAAAACATCATCAAAGCTCATAGGCGATTTAATATATAAAACAGATGTTTTGCCAGGTCGGTAAATACAAAAATTGCTGTTTATGGTAAAACTGCAGTTTCTTACCGCATAGAACAACTTTCCAGCATTAAAAGTATCCAGCTTTGCCGTATTATCAGGGTAACCAAAGCCAACATAGCCACTATCACGCTTAATAAAACAGTTTGCCCTTTCACACTCAGTTGCATTTCTTTCCTGTAGTAACTGATCAAAGGCATTCGTGATTTGCTCTTCGGTCAGGGATGTTTGTATATCAATATCCGTGTCTAAACCCCCTTCTTCCATAGGACAGTGATGTGTAAAAATATACTGCAGCGTATCCCTTATTGCACCACCAACAATAGTAATAATAATATCAGGGTACATGGCTATTAAATGGTTAATGATATCGTGATGAGAAATAGCGTATTTTTCAAATCCTTTTACAGGACTTTTTAGAATATTATCAATACTACTTATAAAATAACACAACATATCTTCTGATATATCCACTTCATCAGGCATAAAAGCGGAAATACTTTCCCCACAGTTCATGTCTTTTCCATCATTTATTTTTTTATGCAACCCTCCATCCTGCTTAAAGGCTAATGAAATTTCCTCTAATTCTGTATGTTGTGAACTAAAACTTATCAGGCTTCCAGGTGTTTTCAAGATAGTTTCATCACTAACACTACTTATTGATAAATTATCATATAGCTTGCCATATAGGACTTGAATATTTCTATCAATTTTATCTAATAACTCCTTCTCAAAAACCGTAACAGGCATCTGTTTGCGATCTATTATATAAGCAAGTTTTTTATAGGCATTAACACAAAGCACTGGAGGGCAATAATAGTGTTTTCTTCTATCATCACTATCTATAGCTTCAACATTAACAAGATCCTTCAAATAAAATAAAGATTGCAGATTTTCTTCTGGCTCGTAATTTTTCCAACCAACTTTCACTTTTCTTTTTTTAAAAGGAACTTCAGCATTACTTTCTTCTTTTGACTTTCGCTTTAAATCAATATGACATATATCTTCTGCTATACAGTCAACATCTTCCTTCTGTTTTTTTCTTTTTATCTTCCGTATTGAATTATTAATCAACGACTTAATCCGGATATTTTTTGTTTCTGTATACGCCGCTTTATTACTTCCTGATTTTAGATCAGGCGCTATTGCAGGCTGTTTTAAAAGTAGCTCTACTATTTCCAATAAATTGTTTTTTGCTGCAAGGTGTAATGGCGTAAACCTCTCTTTGGCAGTTTGAGCATTGCAATCAGCATTATACCTTAATAGCTGAACACACATTTCATAGTTTTTCCTATCAACAGCCCAATGCAAGCAGCGGCGACCACCAGCATCCAGTTTCTCCAATAACTCTGCCAGCAACCCGGACCCCAGCAGTTTAGCTCCTTGCTCTAACAGTATTTTTAAGCAATCAGCCGAAGCCTCTTTGCATGCATAATGAAATACCGTATCAATATCTTTAAATCGAACGAGCAACTCATCTCCAGCATTGTCTCCAAATGATAACAGGTAATAAAGCAGGTTTAGCTTATTTTTTTTTATAGCGAGAAAAAGTAAATTATCTCCTTTATCTATAAGTTTATCCATATCCACATCTACATCCATACCTGTATATGAATCCTCCATAACACCAGCATCAACACTTACCTTCCCTCTAGTAATATGGATATATTTGCGGAATATTTTAAAATCAAACCCATATCGCTCGATGACTCTCCGGGCAATATCATCATAGTCAAATAAAACAAGTTCATAAATAAGGTCGCACAGGGTATAAATATCTTTCTCTGATAAACAGGGAAATTTTTCTTTATATTTTGTAATCCATTGATTTAATTTAAGAAACAGGCTTATTTTTTCTTCACGATAGGTGTCTTGCATTTCATCCTGGTCTCTATTGGTGCGCTTAACCTCCCTGCATATAGCTTTATACAATTCAATATCCAGCTTTTCATTGCTATAAACATAGAAAGGACTCGGTGTATTATACTGATGATCTCCGCCCAGCTGTTTTGCTAGCTTTTTGTGCTGCCGGTTGGTTCGGTATAATATTGAGGGACGCCAGGCGGATAAGGAAGGCGTCGTTTCAGGCATTATCTCGGCAAACAATAACTGATCAAGTAACGATATGGGCTGAAGATAGGCTGTTTCAGTACTGCACTCACCGTCATCTGGCAAAGAGATGGAGCAGCTGTGGGCGAGCAAGAGCTGAAGTAACTCTCTTTTATCTGCAATTAATAGCGGCTTTACGCTCAACCCCGCCAAGCTTTGCCAGCGCTCTATAATAGCTGAAAACCTTTTATCGATGAGTGAAATGCACTGCTCACATACATTAAATGCCCCATTATCGACACCTATACCCCCAGCAGTTTCATCAATGCAGTCGCATGTAATTCCCTGGATCCAAATTTCCAGGTCAGCGGGAACGCTTTTTATACTTTCGGAAACAGGGTTGTGAAAAGAAGGTGAATATATCTCGGCCAATACCTTATAGGAAGGAACTGAGGGTGTTAATGGACTGTCTCTTAAAGGTTCTTGCAATGCCAGTTTCATGCTGGTCAGATCAGTCATTAATTTTTTATCCGGTTCTGGAGGTATATAAATAGCCTGTAGAGGATTATCCTTTTGAATATTTCTCTCTACCTCGTCAAGCACAGCATTAGTAATCGGAGGTCGATTATCAGTATTATCTGGCATGGAAGACGACAGAACCTGCTTTTGATCCTGAACAAGGGTAGCAATTATGATGTTATCCAGCACATAAAGCTTTCTAATTTGTGTAAGAGCCAACATGATTTTTGTTGCTGACTCTGTGGGAGGTTCTTTTAATCGTGGTGCTTGGCCTGAAGACAGAATTTTTAGCATCTCACTATTATTTTGAATAATTTCAACCCCATAAGCAGGTGTAATATATATCCCGTCTACCGCTATAAAAATATTAACCGGGACAGCATAGGGTGAAGTGTATCTTGTCACTTCATCGTCCTCTATAGCTTCATAGCAAAAAATAGCCCCTGTGGACTGAAGTGATATAAGAGTAATTAAAACAATAAACCATCTTGTTTTTTCTAAAGATAGACTTGATTGATTCCTCATAAAAAAACCCATCATTTTTATACTCTCATTATTGATAGGTGATTTTTCATCAAAGGCAATTAATGTAAAACAAATGGCCAGCTATAAGTTCAATAGGTATAAAAAAACCGGCGAAATATTCGCCGGTTTTTTTATACCTCAGCAAAAGCCTTTAGCGATTAACCACCAAAGTCATCCAGCAGGATATTTTCTTTCTCAACACCCAGGTCAGTGAGCATATTGATAACTGCCGCATTCATCATGGGTGGTCCACACATGTAGAACTCACAGTCTTCAGGAGCCGCATGATCCTTCAGGTAGTTTTCCATCAATACCTGGTGGATAAAGCCGGTCTTGCCAGTCCAGTTATCCTCAGGCTGAGGATCAGACAGGGCCAGATGCCAGGTAAAGTTCGGGTTTTCTTCCGCCAGCTTGTCAAACTCTTCTACGTAAAAAGCTTCACGCAAAGAACGGGCACCATACCAGAAAGAGATCTTGCGACTGGATGATAGACGCTTGAGCTGGTCAAAGATATGGGAACGCATAGGTGCCATACCAGCACCACCACCCACAAAGACCATTTCGTTGTCCGTATCCTTGGCAAAGAACTCACCGAATGGACCGTATACAGTCATCTTATCGCCTACCTTCAGGTTAAAGACATAAGACGACATCTGTCCTGGTGGGAAGTCAGTTCCCGGAGGAGGTGAGGCAACCCGGATATTAAACTTGAGCAAGCCCTTCTCTTCCGGATAGTTGGCCATGGAATAGGCCCGGATAACCGGTTCACTAACCTTGGACTTGTACTGCCACAGGTTGAACTTGTCCCAGTCGCCACGGTACTCTTCCTGAATATCGAAGTTTTTGTAATCCACTTCGTGAGCAGGCGCTTCCAGCTGGACATAACCACCGGCACGGAAATTAACGTTTTCGCCTTCAGGCAGCTTCAGGGTCAGTTCTTTAATGAAGGTGGCAACGTTGTCATTGGAAACAACTTCACATTCCCACTTCTTGACGCCGAAGAGTTCCTCTTCAACCTCAATCTTCATATCCTGCTTAACCGCCACCTGACAGGACAGGCGCCAGCCTTCCTGCTCTTCACGCTTGGTGAAGTGAGAGCGTTCAGTGGGCAGCATTTCACCGCCACCATCCAGCACTTTACACTTACACTGGGCACAGGTACCGCCACCACCACAGGCAGAGGGCAGGAAGACACCACTACCCGCCAGGGTTGTCAGCAATTTGCCGCCCGCGGCCGTGGTTACACGTTTTTCCGGATCGTCATTGATGTCGATGGCGACATCTCCGGTACTAACCAGCCTGGAGCGAGCGGCCAGGATCACGGCTACCAGCGTCAGCACGATAACCGAGAACATGACCACGCCCAGGAGGATGATATTTGAATCAGTCATAGATCTATCTCGTCCTTTTATAGCATCCGGTGATCAACACTCATGACACACCGGATACGCTCAGGGCTGTTTACAGCTGAACTCCGGAGAATGACATAAAGCCCAGAGACATCAGACCCACAGTAATGAAGGTGATGCCCAGACCACGCAGGCCCGGAGGCACATCGCTGTACTTGAGCTTTTCACGAATACCGGCCAGCGCCGCAATAGCCAGGGCCCAGCCAACGCCAGCACCCAGGCCATACACCACACTCTCACCTACGTTGTAGTCACGCTGAACCATAAACAGGGAGGCACCCATGATGGCGCAGTTTACGGTGATCAACGGCAGGAACACACCCAGAGCGTTGTACAGTGCCGGTACATATTTATCCAGGAACATCTCCAGAATCTGAACCAGGGCAGCGATAACACCGATATAGGTGATCAGGCCCAGGAAACTCAGGTCCACGCCGGCAACCAGCGCGCTGTCCTTGAGGATGTTCTGATAGATCAGGTTATTTATGGGAACGGTAATGGTCAGTACCGCAATAACGGCAACCCCCAGACCCAAGGCAGTTTTTACCTGCTTGGATACCGCCAGGAAAGTACACATTCCCAGGAAGAAAGCCAGCGCCATGTTTTCCACGAACACTGCTTTCACAAAGAGTGAGATAAAATGTTCCATGGTTTAGTGGGCCTCACTGAACTTGGTATTAGGAGCCATCTTGAATTCGGCTTTTTCCACCTGCCCTGGCTTCCAGCTACGAATCGCCCAGATCAGCAGGCCGATCAGGAAGAAGGCGCTGGGAGCCAGCAGCATCAGGCCGTTCGGGTTGTACCAGCCACCGTTGTTGATGGTAGGCAGGATTTCAATACCGAACAGTTTACCGGCACCAAACAGCTCCCGGAAGAATGCCACAACCAGCAGCACGCAACCATAGCCCAAACCGTTACCAAAACCATCCAGGGCAGACAGTTTGGGCCCATTCTTCATGGCGAAGGCTTCTGCGCGCCCCATTACGATACAGTTGGTAATGATCAGGCCTACGAATACGGACAGCTGTTTGCTGATGTCATAGGCATAGGCTTTCAGGATCTGGTCAACCACAATTACCAGGGAGGCAATAACCGTCATCTGACAGATAATACGGATACTGTTAGGAATGTGGTTCCGGATCAGTGAAACCGCCACGTTGGAACAGGTGGTAACCCCGATAACGGCCAGGGCCATAACCAGACTCACCTGCATGCTGGTAGTCACCGCCAGCGCCGAACAGATGCCCAGAATCTGCAAGGTGATGGGGTTGTTATTAACAACCGGTTCCAGCAGGATATCTTTCGTCTTGACCGACATTACGCATCCCCCGCTTTGAGATGTTCAAGGAAAGGTCCAAAGCCGTTTTTACCCATCCAGAACTGCACCAGGTTGGTGACACCGTTACTGGTCAGGGTTGCGCCGGCAAGACCGTCAACCTGGTATTTGGCGGCAGGGTTGGCAGCATCTACAGAGCCTTTGATAACAGCCAGTTCAACCGCACCTTTGTTATCGTAAACTTCTTTGCCCGCCCACTTGCTCTTCCAGTTCGGGTTGTCCACTTCACCGCCCAGACCCGGAGTTTCACCATGCTCGTAGAAACCCAGGCCCGCAACAGTATTCAGGTCACCTTCCAGCGCCATGAAACCGTAAAGGGTGGACCACAGACCGTAACCATGAACGGGCAGAATCAGAGTCTTCCGCTTACCGTCTTTGACGATCTCATACACCTTGGCCACATTAGCCTGACGTTTGATGGAAGCAATATCCTGAGCTCCGGCCAGGGTGTGGGACGCTTTAGGGTCTTTAGCAGCAACGCGCTGGTCATAGGCGTTGATATCCGCTTCGGATGCATCCACAAACTTACCGGTTTCCAGGTTAACCAGGCGAGGTGTGATGTGCTGGAACAGCTCAGCCACCTGCAGGTTAGTCAGCGCACCGGCGTTATCAGTCAGGCCGGAAATAGCCAGGATATTACGCTGAACATCAACCACCTTGTTCAGCTCCTGCTTGGGCTTCAGGAAAACAGCCGCAGCAGATACCACTACCGAGCAGACCAGCGACAGCAGGATCGTGACCAGTAGCGTCTTTTTAATGGAGTCGTTAGACATTAGAACGAGCCTCCCGACGCTTGATGTTAGCTTCGATGACAAAGTGGTCAATCAATGGCGCAAACAGGTTGGCAAACAGGATCGCCAGCATCATACCCTCCGGGAAAGCCGGGTTTACAACGCGGATCAGTACCACCATCAGGCCAATAAGAATGCCGTAGAACCAGCGTCCGGTATTGGTCATGGAGGCAGAAACCGGATCGGTGGTCATAAAGATCAGGCCGAAAGCGAAGCCACCCAGTACCATATGCCAGTACCATGGCATGGCAAACATCATATTGGTGTCAGAACCAATAAAGTTAAACAGCGTAGACAGACCAATCATGCCCAGCATGGTACCGGCAACAATGCGCCAGGATGCTACACCACTGAGCAGCAGCACCGCACCACCAATAAAGATAGCCAGGGTAGAGGTTTCACCGATGGAACCCTGCATAGTGCCAACAAAGGCATCAAACCAGGTAATATTGTGAGCCACCAGGTTCGCAACACCGCCGTGTTGAGCCAGGCTCAGGGCAGTGGCACCGGAGAAGCCGTCAACGGCAGTCCATACCAGGTCACCGGAGATCTGTGCCGGATAGGCAAAGAACAGGAAGGCCCGGCCTGCCAACGCAGGGTTCAGGAAGTTTTTACCGGTACCACCGAATACTTCCTTGCCAATCACAACACCAAAGGAAATACCCAGAGCCACCTGCCACAGCGGAATGCTCGGTGGAACAATCAGGGAAAACAGAATGGAAGTAACAAAGAAGCCTTCATTCACTTCATGGCGACGAATAATGGCAAACAGCACTTCCCAGAAGCCGCCCACAAAGAAAGTCACCGCATAGATCGGCAGAAAATACACGGCACCGTATATCAGGTTGTCCAGGATACTGGCGGGGTCATTACCTGCCAGCATGCCGATCAGCATACCGTGCCAGTCTGTTGGCAGGGACATGCCATTGGCAATGGCCGTGTTAGCCTGGTAGCCCACGTTCCACATGCCAAAGAACATGGCCGGGAAGGTACACAACCAGACCAGTCCCATCATCCGTTTCAGGTCAACCGCATCACGCACATGACTGGTGTTATGGGTGACATCCGGTGGACTGTACAGCAGAGTGTCTGCCGCCTCGTAAAGAGCGTAGAACTTTTCGTACTTGCCACCCCGGGTAAAGTGGGGCTCAAGTGAGTCAAGCAGTTTTCTTAACACTATGAGTTACCCCTCGATCTCGATGCGTGTCAGGTTATCGCGCAGAATGGGACCGTACTCGTACTTGCCAGCACAGACATAGCTGCACAGGGCCAGATCCTCTTCCTCAAGTTCCAGTACACCCAGCTTCTGGGCTACTTCTGTATCGCCAACGATAATGGCACGCAACAACTGGGTGGCCAGAATATCCAGCGGCATCACTTTCTCGTAATTGCCCACAGGCACCATGGCTCGCTCACCACCATTGGTTGTGGTGGTAAAGTCAAACAGGCGGCTGGGGTTCAGTCTGGAAAGCAGCAGGTTCAGGGTGGAGTGACGATCAACTGCCGGGTTCAGCCAGCTCATGAACAGACGCTCAGTGCCTTCTTTCAGAATGGAAACCTGATTGTGGTAACGTCCCAGCCAGGCAAAAGCACCACTGGCAGTCCGACCTCCCAGAATGGAACCACTGATAATACGGTTATCACCGCTTTTCAGTTCACCGGCTGTCAGCTCTTCCAGGCTGGCACCTACACGGGTACGAACCAGGCGTGGTTTTTCCACCTGCGGTCCCGCCAGGGAAACCACCCGGTCTGTGTACAGTTTGCCAGTGGTAAACAATTTACCAACCGCAATCACATCCTGATAGCTTATCTGCCAGACGGTCTTTTTTACAGAAACCGGATCCAGAAAATGGATATGGGTACTTGGCAGACCCGCAGGGTGTGGGCCAGAGAACTCTTCAGCATTGGCTATACCTGCCGGGATACGGGCACCCGGTGCCTTGCAAAGGAAAATTTTGCCAGCGCTGAGTTTGCCCAGTATATTGATGCCCAGTTCAAAGGCTTCGGTCTGCTCATTGATGACCACCTCCGGATTGGCTGCCAGAGGGTTGGTATCAATAGCGGTCACAAAAATAGAGTTCGGACGGGAACCCAGGGCAGGAACCTTACTAAATGGACGGGTGCGAATAGCTGTCCAAAGGCCGGCCTGGTTTAACGTCTCTTCCACCTGTTCAGCGGTCAGGCCGGACAGTTCCTCAGGTTTGTAAGAGGCGAAAGTTTCTTCTTCATCGCCCTTGATATCAATGACGACGGATTGCAGAACACGCTTCTCTCCGCGGTTAATGGCTGCCACCACACCGCCTGCGGGCGCTGTGTAGCGAACCCCCGGAGTTTTTTTATCAGTAAAGAGCAATTGCCCTTTTTTAACTCGATCTCCTTCAGCTATCGCCATTGTGGGCTTCATGCCCACATAGTCAAAGCCAACCACGGCGACCGAGCGTATAGCCCTGCCGTCCGAGATGCTTTGTTCAGGCGATCCTGAGATTGGGAGATCCAGCCCCTGTTTGATTTTGATCATACCTTTCGCCTAATCAATCAAGTTGAGGTCAGGAATAACCTGTCTTTTCGGTTAAAGTTACTGCAATAGACACAGCTGGCACTTCAGGGTCTTTAGGCAGAAGCCGGCATGAAGAATATGCCAGCTTGCCCCGGACGCCCCGTTAAAAGTCAGTTTGCGATGAATCCCCGAGACACCGCTTTTTATACTCACTCCTATTTCTGGTTATCAGCAGGCATTCCACCCACCTTAAAGACCAAAAGCAAAAACAGGTATAATTACAGACTTTTCATAAGCACAAAAAGACCTCACTTAGCACATAAGCCCGCAGCCTATACCTGCGAATTTATGTGTCAAAAGTGGGGTCTGATACCAATAGCTGCTCCCCTCGCAATGAAACTACTACTTGGGACGAAATGAAAAACAGAGCCTCAGGGCTTAGCATAACGCCAGAGCCGCAAGCTCCATTTTCGAACATTCATCTCAAACAGCTGTACATTCAGGGATCTTGAAACAGCGATTGGCATAACCAGCCTGGGTTCAATACTTGCACGATAACCAGGCAACTCAGTCAGGCGAACTTCAACAAAAAGCCTGTTTTACCACCCCCGGCAGCTTAACAACACTCTCTATTTAAACACATCTGACCGGCATAATAACCATGCTTTCCCATCCCTGTCGGGCCACAGCAAAATAACCAATTAAAATGGTAGGGCGATTATAAAGACAGAGCGCTAGATATTCCATACTCAATCACAATGTAAATGGTGGAAAAATACTCTGTATTTATACGGGTGGTCAAAGGACTGCATCCATTTAATCCGAGTTCAATAGAGCAATGAGCAACCACTCTGGATCAGCTTCAGCTGGCTCTTTTTTTACAGATACAGGTATAAACCACGCCAGGCAATATCTATCCAAACATACACTTTCTAGCAGAGTGCGGTTTAATCCGTCGCAATCAGGGAAGTGCTTACAGTCACACAGCCTACAACCATATTAACTAAAAAACTCACT
Organism: Endozoicomonas sp. Mp262; assembly: GCF_025643335.1. NCBI lineage: Bacteria > Pseudomonadati > Pseudomonadota > Gammaproteobacteria > Oceanospirillales > Endozoicomonadaceae > Endozoicomonas > Endozoicomonas sp. Mp262. The sequence goes on from NZ_CP092489.1 coordinate 4,608,872, forward strand.
CTTGCAGGGAACCCAACTCACCACCTTTGCCCTTACTTTTTGATTGAGTCTTATCTTTCTCATAGCCGATCTGCAACCATTTCGCAGCCGTTGCTTCAGGATCCAGTTGCAACAATAGATCTGATCTTAATTTCTCATCAATCTTATTCTTAACAGTCGGTTGCGCACGGCCTGGGGCAGTTTGTTTTGGAACCGTCACTTTACTATCAAATGGTGCTCTAGCCATAGATACATTAGCAAACGTAGTTTTGGAAGCAGAACCCACTCCTGCTATGTATTTCAACCAGTGATCGTATTCTTGTTGATCACATTTCACAAACACTAAACCCTGTTCTTCATCAGAATATTTATACAGAAACCTATCGGTATTGGTCGTATGATTCCAAATCCATAGTCCATCTTTAATAACACACGAATACCCCCCTTGTTGTGGATGATATACCCATTCATTCTCCAATTCTTCTACAGCTTTTTTTTCTATCTCCTTAGCACCCTTTTCATCTTCAGAACCTAATACCATCAGAGGATCCGCTGATTTATGCTTAAAATTTCCCAAGCCAGCCTTATCATCACTTTCTTGCTGCTGGTATGCAGCCATTGTATCTTCAGGATCTATACCTTGATACGCCTGTTTGACTGATTGATCAGGCTTGTCAAAAAAATCAGGGTCAAACATAAACCAATGACCAAGACAGCATCCATATATCGTCTCAGGAAAACCCTGAACATATGTCTCTCTACAGGTATAGTTTTTTTGATCACCTTCCTGGGAAGATTTTTCTATAAGAAGTTTCAAGCTTGAATATTGCTTTCCCTCTTTATTTTCAAAAGCTGCAATTCCAAGCTTATCCCACATCCTAACCATCCCGGTTTCACCAGGTATCCTGACAGACTGATAGTTTTTACTCGTAGCAGTACTTCGTAAATTTCCCCCTTCATACTTCATGACACCAAAAATAGCATCTTCATTTCCCTCAAAATACACCTTATAGTAGAAATCTGTAGGACCACACCAGACCACGCCAGAAAAAACAGAATACGATATTAAAATAGAAAAAAACAGATACTTCATTAGTTTTAAGCAATTCATAATAAAGCCCTCTAATTACAAAAACCCCTAACTAAAAACTTTTATTACATTTAATTCCGTCTAAAAAAAAGATTTTCCATAAAATAATTACATGACCATGGATTATAAAAACTTTCACTCTGCTCCATCATGACTTGACCGAGAAACTCTGCCTCATCATCCAAACAGGGGCAACCACATAATTTAAAATATTCCTTGAACCCATTAGTTGCTCCCTGAGCATAAAGCCATCTATTAAACTGGATTGCTCCATCATAGCAAAGCCTTAAGGTATCAGCTCTTGTCTTTGCTGAAGGAAGAGTATAAGGAAGCTTACCATCCCTTTGCAAAGTTGGAGGGAGCGTTCCTGTTCTCATTCTCACATACAAAATAGCTACAGCAGCAATATCTTTAAAATAACCATTATAACCCTCTTCATGTCTATCCAATACAACATCATTATCAGTTTCTTCTGATAAAATTGGTTTTTGAACAGAAAAATATCCATGCGGGCCAATCAAACCTTGGCAAATAGCATCATCATTCTTTAACCAGTGTGATATACCAAAATCACAAATTTTTAGTTTCCCACTATAATTAATCAACACATTCCTAGGCTTTAAATCTCGGTGTATGATATTTTTTCCATGCAAGTGACTTAATCCACACAGCAACTGGTACAAATAATTACTAGCAATTTTTCTACTAAGCATCTTGCCCTGTAATTCTTTATCAAGCGCATTACAATAACAATCCATAATCACGACCAACTTTCTATTGCCGGAATCGAATAGAGCATCTCTTACTTTCACAACATTCTCATGTGGATCCCTTTTAATCTCGCAAACAATGTCATATTCCCTCAATAACTGATGATAATAGTGAGCCATTTTATCTTGGTTATCTTTTATTGCTTTTGGTGGAACTGAAACTCTCACCGCACAATAATCGGTATTTTCCACATCAAGAGCTCGAAAAATATCAGACTCAACGCCTTTCCCAATTTCTTTTTCCAAAATATATTTATCTCTATAAAATTCGGGAAGTTTATCCTGCATGTTTATATTTTTCTCAATTTGCGATAGCTCTTCAAACCTCTTGTTTTTCCTATCAACTTTCACCCTTACATACTTATTACCATTTTGGTAGATTCGAACATTATCATCAGAGTCTGAACTTAAAAACTGAGGAGCATCCCTTATTGAAGAGTCCCGTCTTAAATCACAAGATAGTGACCATTCAGAAAACATTCTTTCTAATAGCTGTTCTTCAGATGGAGGAGAAATTAAGTGAACCTGTAACTCCCTTTGTCTTTCCTTTGAGCTGGACCAGCGAGTAGTTTGTGGAAAAATATCTATTTCTAAAGGTTTCATACTTTCCATCGATACAAGTCTAAACTTCCTACTTCTATGAAAGCAGTGATTATCCCTGTTGTAGCATGCCAACTGATACAGGCTATCTGATCTCGTATCAAGCAACTTTTCCCAAGTAATTGTTCTTGTCGTTTTATTGACATCAAATCCATATGTCTCTGATGCCCTGCCATAAATAAAACCTGCTTCATGCACTTTCTTTTGCGTTACAGCATCAACCAGTTCAACCCGTGAACTCCGACTGGCTTCCTTATCATCGAAATACTCCATCCAATCGTAATAAAAATCCCGATCTTGACCAGTATAGTAGTTCTGGCAGACAGACAAGACAGGCCCAAAAATATCTTTTCCGCTTCCCTGTATTTCTTTAATGAGTTTATCACTTTCAAACCCACCACTACTAACTAAGGAATCCTGAGGTGCATATGGTTCTAAACCTTTAAGGAATTTATCTCCTACAATATTATAAATGAATTTTCCATCACGCTTACCTTTCCTATCGATATGTGCGGAAAAAACACATCGATCATCCAAAACAATAGCGCTATAAATTTTACCACCATGGACAACAATAGTTTTTTGATACCTGGCTCTTTTTAAACCTGAACTCTTACTATGATGTTGAATAAATGATTGGGGAAATGGGTCTTCAGACTGTGGTTTATAAGGCATTAAAACAACCCTTCCTTTCCACTCAAAAAAAAGCATTTGTATTTTTCCCATATAATTTGAGCCTGACAACTCAAAAACCTTAGCCTCTATTTTCAAAAACCCTTGCTCTACCAGTCGATGACATTCAATTGAATGATGATCAGCAAAAGATTTTCTAATAAACGAAACCCCAACATCCAGATCAACTTTCGTACCGTCAGGATCAAAACAAGGATACTCAATACCATAGTAATTCATGGCCAAACTTACATCTACTTTATCTACCTGCCCAACCAGCATTAACTCTAAAGTATTGAGACTATAATTTTCTTCCGGGGACTTTTCATCCCTACAATATAACGACTCTAGAACATTATCTTTTTTATCATCCACAAAAACAAGACAAGAAACACTATCCAAACCAAAAAGCCGGCCACATAAAAAAAATAAGCTAATTATAAGCAATAATAACTTAACTATTATTTTCCTATTTAAACTTACCCTGGAGTTTAAAAAAAGAAAAAACCCACAAAAAAACAAGCCAATAAATTCAGCCATACAAAAACTCTTTGAGTATTACGAACTACTCATAAAGATCAAGTCTGGTACATATACTATTAATGTCAAAGCCTGTTTAGTGATAAATAATATCACCTATATCTTAAGATGCTATACCCTGAAAGTATCAATTAGTTCTTATTATGCTTAAGCCCAAGACAGGCTTCATGCCTGCCCTGACTCTAGAATATAAAAATCACCTAGCTGCTTTTTTAAATAGCTTAAAAAAATTATTGGTCGTTTGTTCTACCAACTTATCTACCGAAATTTTTTTCAGGTCGGCAATATAATGTGCTACCTCAGCGACAAAAGCAGGTTCATTAGGCTTACCTCTGTGGGGAACAGGGGCAAGATAGGGCGCATCCGTTTCAATAAGCATTCGATCAAGGGGTAACTGTTTTACCACATCCCTTAAGGCAGAAGCATTGCCAAAGGTCACTATTCCTGAAATAGATATCATAAAATTCATATCCATGGCCGCTTTTGCCATCTCCCGGGACTCTGTAAAACAATGCAGAACACCTGCCTGCTCCAGATCACCATGGGCACGAATAAGGCTGAGGGTATCTTCCCGGGCATCACGGGTGTGGACAATCACCGGCAATTCTGCCCGGGCGGCAGCCTGTAGTTGTATAACAAAGCATTCCTGCTGCGCCTGTTTATTATCAGGGGAGTAATAGTAATCCAGGCCGGTTTCACCGATGGCAATAACTTTGCTGTGCCTGGCATAGTTTAAAAGCTGGTCTATATCTGGTGCTGGTGACTTATCTTCGAGAGGATGCACCCCTATCGAGGCATAGACGTCAGGAAACTGTTCAGCCAGCTGAATAATCTGCCCCGCATGCTCCATATCAATACCAGCACATAAGACTTTACCAACCCCTCTTTTTCGGGCAGCAGCAAGGGCTAATTCCAGCTTTCCGTCGTATTTATCCAGCTTCAGCCGATCAAGATGGCAATGGGAATCTACCAGCATATTCAATATCAATAACCTTGTGAGGGAAGGGTTTCAAAAGGCAGGCATCATCCCCGCTAATTCCAGCTCCGTCAATCCATCTCCCTAAAACTACATGGTACTGGTTTCCCGCTCCGACTTCAGGGTTCCGGCAAGATGGGCTTCAATTTTAGTACGCACAGTATCATCCGCACTGGCAAACTGTATTCCGATACCTGCACGCTTCCTGCCCTGGGCGCCCTCGGGTGTAATCCAGACCACCCGGCCTGCCACTGGCAGAACTTCAGGATCATCCATTAGCGTTAAACGGATAAAAACCTCATCACCCAAATGATATTTTTTGGAGGTGGGAATGAATACACCCCCTCCCTCAAGAAAAGGCATATACGATTCATAAAGAGAAACCGTATCTTTAATTGTTAGCGACAAAAAGCCCGTCATTCCTCGAGACATATCCTTTTCTCCTCAGGTTTTATCTGGCAAAAATTGGGTCACCGTCCTTCGTATCAACTCAAACAAACAGGAACCAAGAAAGCTGGCTACAAAATCATCAAGATGAAACTCTCTTCCAGGCGCCCATAACTGTGCCACTTCAATTCCCAAGGCAATAACTGCCATTACCCCCAACCGGGTTCCTGTTGTTGATGCAGGAAAAGAAATGGCCGCAAAAAAAGACAGACCCAAAAAGGCCATAATATGCCGAAGCTTATCCCCCATGAAATCTAATGGCTGCCACGATGTAAATAAAGCATTCCACAAGACAACCATTAAAACCGCAATTAAAGCCAGGCGGGCTATATATAGCCTGTGCTGAACCTGCATATTGAAGTACTTATTGTTTATTATTGTCTTATAAAACTAACCCAAGATAGCGGCAAAAAACACCTTCAAGCACAAGCAGTGTATTCAGGTTTCCTCCTGATAGCAGAATTTGCCTTTGCGCCACCAGCAAATCCCTCAACTCAATTAACTGCCGGATATCTGATTTACCCGCAAGATAACCAATAAGCTTAATCAGATCGTCATTTTTTATGACGCCATCTTCCCCGGATAATTTAAACTTAACACTGTCCTCCAGCCAGCTTGCCAACCACTCCAGAATCTGCACATAATCCCGACCCTGCCACTCTTTAGCCACTTCAACAGGGGTCAGTTCCCCTTTAAAAAGTGCCCCCACAGAGTCAATGAGATCCCGCCGCAGCTTTAACGTACCTTGCCCGAAAAAAGCATAGGCCAGCAGGGGAGAGCCAGAAGCCAGATTCAATAATAGCCCGGCATCCCTGGAATCATCCAGCTTATCCATCAACCAGGACAGTGCCTGTTCCTTCCCTGGGGTTGCAAAGCTCAACACCTGACACCGGCTTCTAATAGTAGGCAACATATCCGCCGCACGATGGGAAACCAGCAAAAACAGGGTTTCAGCTCCAGGCTCCTCAAGGGATTTAAGCAAAGCATTAGAGGCATTGATATTCATGGCCTCCGCCGGATTGATAATGATAATCCGGCGCCCCCCTTGCTGAGCCGTCTTTTGCGCAAAATCGTTCAGGGCCCTGACCTGACCAATCTTGATGGGCCGACCAGTCTCCTCCGGCTCAACAACCAGCAAATCCGGATGATTGCCCGCCTGAATCAGGGAACATCCTTTACAACGCTGACAGGGTTCGTTGCCATTCGCTTCACACAGCAGCATTCCGGCAAAGGCCTTGGCAAAGTGCAATTTGCCAACCCCGGAAACCCCTTTCAACAGGAAGGCATGAGCCAGAGCCCCTTGCCGAGCACTAGCCATCATCATTTGCCAGAGTTCGTCATGCCAGGGAAGAGGCTGAAAACTCACAGGCATGACTCCAGATACTCTGCCAGTATCGTTTCGATCCGGACTCTGACAGATTCAATACTCTGGCTGGCATCCACCACCCTATACCGTTCTGGAAATTGCTCAGCCCTGGCAAGATAAGCCGCCCTGACACGCTTGAAGAAGTCAATATCTTCCTGCTCTATACGATCCAGCTCACCGCCCCGTCCACGGGCCCGGGCAAGACCCAGTTCCGGCTCCAAATCCATCAACAGGGTTAAATCCGGACGACAATCTCCCTGTACCAGCTGCTCAAGAATTTCGATTCGTGAACAATCAACACCCCGTCCTCCGCCCTGATAGGCATAAGTTGCATCAGTAAAACGATCGGATAAAACCACTTTATCCTGAGCAAGGGCTGGCTTGATTTTTTCATGGAAATTCTGTGAACGGGCAGCAAACATCAGCAGCAGCTCAGTGGTATCCGCCACTGATTCCTGGTGCTTGGCCAGCAGCAGCTCCCTGATTTGCTCAGCCAACAAGGTGCCGCCCGGCTCTCTTGTTTGTTCAAACGCAATACCCTTTGCTATAAGCCATTGGCGAATAGACTCCATAGCTGTTGTTTTCCCTGCACCTTCACAACCTTCTACCGTGAGAAAAAAACCCATGAATTTCCTTAAATTAATTAACCTCAAAAGTAGAGCGATAGTCTGACCTTCGCTCACTGACCTGATACTTTCTGACCGCCTTGTTATGCTCAACCAGCGATTCTGAAAAATAATGGGTACCATCACCCTTGGCCACAAAGTACAGTGATTTCCCGTCAGCCGGATGCAATGCCGCATTGATGGCCTCTCTCCCCGACAAGGCAATGGGTGTTGGCGGCAACCCTTTAATGACATAGGTGTTATAAGGTGTTTTCTCTCGCAGCATACGCCGGCTTAACTGACCATCATACCGCTCACCCATTCCGTAAATAACGGTAGGATCACTTTGCAGCCGCATCCCCCTTTGCAGCCGTCTAACAAATACACCAGCAATGGCAGGACGTTCGAAGGCTGCCCCGGTTTCCTTCTCGATAATAGAAGATAGAACCAGCGCCTCATATGCACTGTCAACGGGTAAGCCCTTGGCCCGCCCTAACCACTCCTCTTCCAGGACTTTATTCAAACGTTTATGGGCCCTGGCCAGAATCGAACGAACCGGTGCACCCGCTTCAAAAAAATAGGTATCCGGATAAAACAGCCCTTCGGCTGCCCCGTCAATCCCCAAAGACTTGAGCAAGTCGGGAATATCCTCCCGCTTTACCGGCTCTGTCAGCTTTGGGTGGGCATTAAGCCTTTCCAGCTCTTGATAAAAGGTCTGCCCCTCCACCAGGGTGATATCGTAATAACGCACCTGCCCCTGGGTGAACATGGCCAGCAACTCCCGACGGGAGATACCTGGCAGAATCTGATAGTCTCCGGCATGAAGGCCTCCGGCAATACCCGACAACCGCCCCATAACAGAAAACACTTCGGGATACTCCAGCACCCCCAAAGCCTCCAGGCCTTGAGCCACTTTAGTCAGGGAATCCCCCCGCTCAATGGTAAAGTCCCGCTCAACGGTAGAGACCACCGGCTGATCCGCATACCAGTTGAGAGCTACCCAACCCGCCCCCATCATCAGGGCCATTGAAAATAGGCCAATGAACAAGCCAAGAAAGAATTTCTTAAGCATTTAACACACCCGTCACTTTGTCTCTGATCACCCGGGTTATATCACCAACAGGCCAATGCCTATGATCACAGGATACAACCGGCCAAATGCCATTAACACTGTTGGCAATAAATACTTCTCTGGCCTTATCAAGCATATCAGGGAATACATCTTTTTCCTGAACCTCCATCCCCCAATCCCGGGCTTGCTCCATGATATATTGCCGACACACTCCCGCAACACCATTCCTGACAAGCGACGGTGTAACAATAACTTCCTGATGATCAATAAAGAACAGGTTACTCATTGTTCCCTCAATAATCCGGCCCTCGAAATCCCTTAATAGCCCTTCAGCATAAGCTGCTCCCTGCCACTCTGACCTGGCTATCACCTGCTCCAGGCGATTCAGGTGCTTCAAACCGGCAAAACTGCTCTGACCGATCCTCAAATCACAAAACCGGATATTAACACCGTCAATTGCATAGTGCTTCGGATACTCCGGCAAGGCATGCAGGGACATTATTCTGCTGGCTTGACCACAGCCAGCAGCATTATAGCCTCTACCCCCACTGCCACGGGTAACAATCACTTTTAGCACAGCCTCAGTAACACCCGAAGACTCCAGGAACAGCAGGCTTTCCCTCCATACCTGCTCAACATCCAGGGTAATACCCAAGCGGCGGGCACCTGACAGAAGTCTCTGCCAGTGCAAATAGTCCAGCGTTTGCCTGCCATTGGTAACCCGAATAGTCTCAAACAGACCATCGCCGTAAGACAAGCCACGATCAGTTATCGAAATCATTTCCGAGGGCTTGCCATTTACCCAAGAAGCCAGACTCAAAAGCATCCCCCCCGTCCACAACGTCTAATTTTGCCTGGAAAAAACCAGTGACACATTGGTTCCCCCAAATCCAAATGAATTAGAAAGTGCATGCCTGATATCCAGCTTCCGTGCTTCACCCGGTATATAATCCAGATCACAGCCCTCTCCGGCATTCTCCAGATTAATGGTGGGCGGAACCATAGAGTCCATTAATGACTTGATTGTAAATACCGCTTCAACAGCCCCCGCTGCACCCAATAAATGGCCTGTCATGGATTTTGTAGAACTGACCGCAAGGGTGTCTGCATACCGGCCAAAGACTGAGCGAATTGCCCTTGTTTCAGCCACATCACCCGCCAGGGTTGAGGTTCCATGGGCATTGATATAAGACACCTGCCCCGCATCAACCCTGGCATCCCTCAAAGCGGCATCCATGGCCCGCGCCGCACCACCACCATCTTCAAGGGGGGCCGTCATATGGTAGGCATCCGCACTCATGCCGATACCACTGAGTTCCGCATAGATTGTCGCTCCCCGCTGACGGGCATGTTCATATTCTTCAAGAACAACAATGCCTGCACCATCCCCAAGTACAAACCCGTCACGATCCCTATCCCAGGGGCGACTGGCTTTTTCCGGTTCATCATTACGGGAAGAAAGCGCCCTTGCGGCAGCAAAACCCGCCATACCCAGAGCAGAAGAGCCTTTTTCAGCACCGCCAGCCACCATCAGGTCCGCATCACCATAGGCAATGGTTCGGGCTGCCAGCGCTATAGCATGACTACCTGTAGCACAGGCTGTGGAAGTTGCGAAGTTCGGCCCCTGAAGCCGGTACTTTATGGATAACCAGCCAGCCGCCATATTAATAATCGCTGCCGGAATAAAAAAAGGTGATATCCGCCTTGGCCCCTTTTCTAACAAGGTATTATAATTTTGCTCAATGGTTGTCAGTCCACCCACTCCCGAACCAATCGCAACACCATATCGATGACTTTTAGTTTCATCAACAGCCAGCCCTGCATCTTCTATGGCCTCAATTGCAGCAGCCAGACCGTATTGAATAAACACATCCATTTTCCGAAGCTCTTTTGAATCCAGAACACCGGTTGCATCAAATCCCTTTACAGCCCCACAGAGCCTTACATTAAAGCCGGTTGTATCGAAATGCTCGATGGTATGAATACCACTCTTGCCAGCCAGGGCAGCCTTCCAACTTGATTCAACATCCAGCCCTATAGGCGTCAAGGCTCCCAGACCTGTAACCACAACCCTTCTACGAGACAACACCGAATCTCCTGCTCAATTTTAATAATGCCAAGCTAATATTCTAACCCTATTGATGAGCACAACCAGTACATAGGGAATGGGGAATGGGGAATAGTATGACCTGCATTCTCTCGATAGCGGGTCAAATATACAGAAAACCCCTTTGAGAAACACAATTGCCCCATTATCTCTACTCCTCATATACCATTCCCTATCCCCTATTCACCATTTCCCACCTCTTCTATATAAACAAGTTCAATACAATAGACAGATACCTTGTTCCCATAAAAACAAAAGCCGCACAAATCATTTGTGCGGCTTTTGCAGGCATAGCAACCGAAGTAGCTATCAGGAATGCGCTACAACGTAGTCAATAGCTTCCTGCACTGTTGTAATTTTCTCGGCTTCTTCGTCAGGAATCTCTGTTTCAAACTCTTCTTCCAGAGCCATTACCAGCTCAACAGTATCCAGAGAGTCCGCGCCGAGATCCTCAACGAAAGAAGCACTGTTAGTTACTTCCTCTTCCTTCACGCCAAGTTGTTCACAAACGATCTTTTTGACGCGTTCTTCAATGGTGCTCATACCCAGTTGTGCTCCTATTGATATTCGGTGCAGCCCATAGCTGCGGTCGGTTAGTGTATATGGTCAATCACGATAATTTCAAGCAAAGCTCTGATAAATTACCGCAATTTAATACATTTAATTACAAAAGGCTGTCGCCATGGTGCCGCCAGGCGCTAACCCCCATACAGCTACCGAATGAGCTGAAATACCCACACACACTCCCGGCGAGGGGATGCCGGGAATGCGATGCCGGGGGGGGGATATAAGAGCTTTGCGACACTCGTCATCCAAGTAGACAAATTCTACTGATATGAGATACAGCGAACCATACTCAAATCATGCAATATTTATGGGATTATCCCATGTACATCCCGCCATTCACATGAAGGGTTTCACCCGTCATATAACCTGCCGCATCACTCACTAAAAAAGCGACAACCTTGGCGATTTCTTCAGGTGCCCCCAGCCGTGCCAGAGGAATCTGCTGAAGCATTGCTTCACGCTGGGCATCTGGCAAGGCACGGGTCATATCAGTATCGATAAACCCTGGCGCAACAGTATTAACAGTAATATTCCGGGAGCCAACCTCCCTGGCCATGGAGCGGGCAAACCCTTCAACACCTGCCTTGGTTGCAGCATAATTGGCCTGACCCGCATTACCCATTGAGCCAACAACAGAGCTGATATTCACAATACGTCCCCAACGAGCCTTGGTCATACCCCTTAACACCGCCTTGCTCATACGGAAAATGGAACTCAGGTTAGTATTAATAACCTGCTCCCACTCATCTTCCTTCATCCGCATCAGGATATTATCCCGCGTAATACCGGCGTTATTGATAAGGATATGGGGTGCCCCATACTTTTCAGTAACCCTCTTAACCACATCAGTGCAGGCATCACTGACAGAGACATCAAGAGCGACTCCCTGTCCCTGAATACCCGCCTCAATTAACATGGCTGTGATTTTTTCAGCGCCAGCACCCGTTGTCGCTGTACCAACAACTGTTGCCCCAGCCTCTCCCAGAGACAGAGCAATAGCCCGGCCGATTCCCCGACTGGCACCCGTGACCAGCGCCACTCTGCCTTGCAGACTACCCATTATCGACGTTTCCATGGTTATTCATAAAAAATAGGGATCGTTCAACAACCATCCATATCTATTTGGTTGGACGCTATGATGCTTTTCAAGCTGATACTTGACTTAACTCTTCGAGCAACTTGTCCATGGCAGACAGTGACTCCAGCGGGGTCACCGGCACCCGTCTGACAATGCGCTTATTCAGACCAGCCAACACTTTTCCCGGGCCACATTCTACAAATTGCGCAACACCTGACTTATGCATCAATTCAATACTTTCAACCCAGCGAACCGGACTATAGAGCTGTGCCACAAGATTATTACGAATAGCCTCAGGTTCTGTCACTACCGATGCAGAAACATTCTGAACCACAGGTATGGATGGGGCAATAATCGAAATTTTTTCAAGTTCCACCTTAAGCTGCTCTGCCGCCGGTTTCATTAAGGCACAATGAGAGGGCACGCTCACCGGTAGCATAATCGCCTTTCTCGCACCGGCCTCACCAGCCAGGGCAGCAGCACGCTTAACTTCCCCTGCACCACCAGCAATAACCACCTGGCCCGGAGAGTTAAAATTAACCGCCTCAACCACACCACCCTGGGCAGCTGACTGACACACTTCTATAACCTGGTCATCAGATAACCCAAGGATGGCAGCCATTGCACCTTCACCCTGAGCAACAGCACCCTGCATAAACAGGCCGCGCTTCCTGACCAGCGATACAGCCTCTTTAAAATCAAGCGAACCCGAACAAACCAGGGCTGAATACTCACCCAGGCTATGACCAGCCAGAAACTCAAGCTTGGCCTCAGGGTTCTTTGAAGCCCAAAGCCGCCAAAGGGCAACACTGGCAGCCAGCAATGCGGGCTGCGTATTTTCCGTCCTGTTAAGCTCTTCCGCTGGCCCGCGGGAAAACAGCGCCATGAGATCAAGGCCCAGAATCTGTGAAGCCTCTTCCAGCGTATCCCTGACTACGGGTTCACCCATGTAGTCCGCCAACATACCAACCTGCTGGGATCCCTGCCCAGGAAAAATAAACGCAAGTTTATCCGTCATTGCTGTGTACTGGTTCCTGATAAAAACTGTGGCAATTATAGAAAAAATCGTGCAAAAGGTGCGTAAATTTATGTTTCCCAACAGTAAGAGGGAATAGGGAATGGTTAATAGGGAATAGTAGACCCTACTATTTTCTGTTAACCATTTCCTATTCCACCTAGGGGCTGTTGAGGTTTTAGCGCATTAGCATATCTTCAATACCTTGAGCCAAACGTCCCTGAACACCACTTTCCACCTCATGAATCGCCCGGCAAATGGCCTGATAGAAACCCTTTTCATCGGCACTGCCATGACTTTTAACCACAATCCCCTGAAGACCCAGAAAACTGGCTCCATTATAAAGTACAGGATTGATTTGATCACCAAATTCACTTAACACCGGCGACACCATCAATCCCAGCAATCGTCGCCACCAACCGGACTGAAACATGGCGGTCAATTCATGCCTGGCAAGATTGGCTACACCCTCGGCTGTTTTCAAGGCAATATTACCAGCAAATCCATCGCAGACAATAACATCAGCCAGACCGGTAAAAATAGCATGTCCCTCTATATAGCCGGTATAATTCAGACTGCCATCCTCCAGCAATATCTGATGGGCAAGACGAACCTGCTCAGACCCCTTGATATCTTCAGTCCCTACATTCAAGAGAGCGACCCTTGGTGCGGCAATCCCATACAAAGACGACGAAAGGCGTGAACCCATAACCGCAAACTGGTAAAGATTGGCAGATGTTGAATCAACGTTTGCACCAATATCCAGTAGCAGAGTTTCACCGTTCCCACAAGGGAGACTGGTGGCAATAGCTGGCCGGTCAACGCCAGAGAAGGTTTTAAGAAGATATCTCCCCATGGCCATCAGCGCCCCGGTATTACCAGCACTGACACAGGCATCGGCATTACCATTAGCCACCTGCTCCAGCATCTTCCACATGGATGATCCTTTTCTGGAACGGAGCGCCTGGGATGGACGATCTCCCATGGCAATGGTGGTATCAGCATGCAGCATTTCAATCCGCCCCGAATCCGCAAGCCCGGGATATTCTACCAGCAACGCATTCATTAAAGGCTTGTCGCCAATCAGTATAAGGCGTATATCGGATCTACTTTTTAATACCCTGGCCACCGAGCAGATACGAGAACGGGGACTCTCGTCCCCGCTCATGATATCAAGTGCGATTTTCATTCCCTGAAGTGCAGACCTTCCTGGCATAAGACATCACTCGTCGTTGTTGCCCGCAATCACTTTACGACCACGATAGAAACCGTCAACAGTCACGTGATGACGACGGTGGGTTTCACCGGAAGCAGCATCCTGAGACAGCTGAGCACTTCCCAGTGCATCGTGAGAACGGCGCATATCGCGCTTGGAACGGGTTTTACGGTTTTTCTGAACAGCCATTATTAAGTCTCCTGAATCGTCGTCTTGGCACCAGCTTTCAGTTTGGCCAGTACGCTGAATGGGTTCGTCCTGTCAGCCTCACCACTCTTTTCTTCCACCTCAACGAGGGCAGCTTCACTGCCAGCATCCTCGGGCCCTGTGGAAAAATCCTGTTGGGCTGAACACTGTTCAGGTTTATGAAAAGGAATGAGTGGCAACTCCAGCAGTAACTCATCCTCCAGCAAAGGCACAAGCTCAACGGGCTCTTCCTGAAGAAAGAGAGGCTCATAACCTGAGGGCAACGCCTTTGCCTGCTCATCAGTCCAGACAGCCATCAACCGAATGTCTGTATGAACTGGAATATCAGCGATATCAAGACACCGCTGGCAGACCATTTTGCACGCCAAATCAAGATGACCTTCCAGCACCACCTGCCGGTCCTCATCCAGATAAAAGCGCAGCGTAGCCTTTACCTCTCCCTGATCATCAGCAAGAGCATCCACCAGCCGACTGAAACGATTCAGTGCCAGCGAACCTTCAAACTGCATACCTTGCCGCGCAAGTTTACGCGGATCAATGGTTTTGGGTAATTGCCCGATTAACATAAGCGCGCCATAATAGGGCGAACCCCCCATTCTGTCAAAGGGTTTCAACCCTTATTTAACATTTTACCGTTTACGAACCCCAGGATAAGAACCCGTCCGATAACCACTGAATCCTTCCAACCACATACCATGAAACTAGTACTCGCATCCAGCTCAAAATACCGACAACAACTTCTTAAAAAACTGGGACTTCCATTCCAGTGCCACTCTCCCAATATCGACGAAACGCCCAAACCGGAAGAATCTGCCCGGGTACTGTCCACCCGGCTAGCCAGGGAAAAAGCATTTGCTATTGCCAGACTTTACCCTGAACACCTGATCATTGCATCCGACCAAAGCGCCCAGCTTGGCAATACCCTTCTTGGCAAACCCGGCAACAAGGAAAGGGCCATTAAACAGCTGACCCGGTGTAGCGGCAATAAGGTCACCTTTTATACTGCACTGGTTCTACTCAATAGCAAATCACAACAATGCCACACCGAATGCATACCTTTTCACGTCCATTTCAAGACATTAACCCAGGAGCAAATCAGTGGCTACGTAGAAAAAGATAACCCTGTTGACTGCGCCGGTAGCTTTAAATGTGAAGGATTAGGCATAGCACTGTTCGAAAAACTGGAAGGTGATGATCCCAATACCTTGATAGGCCTTCCCCTGATCACATTAAATACCATGCTGGCCAAGGAAGGCATTGACCCACTGCTATTATAGCGGACAGTAGTTAACGATCACTGCATTTGATGGCTGTTTCCCGCCAGCCATTCTCTCACTCCGATTATCTGCGTGCAAAGTATTTTTCCCTGACCCTGTCTATCAACTGACGCTGTACTTTCCTGGGGAAGAAGTAAGAAGAGGCAGCAAGAAAAAAGGAGGCTGATTAGCCTCCAGTCATTGACACAAACCTTATCTCAGCTGCAATCCATTACCACCCATAACACTAAGCATGACACGGGTAGCACCCACACCAAAGTCTCTGGCAAATCGCTCAAGTGGCGTCAGGCGAGGTGTGAAATCCATAATATTTTCTTCACCTATTACTTCCCTGGCCACATAGCCGGTACTTCCGAGCCCATCAACCAGGCCAAGCTCCCGGGCCTTCTCACCAGTCCACACCATACCTGAGAAAATGTCCGGATCATTGGCCAGACGGTCACCCCGGCCATGCTTGACACTGTCGATAAACTGCTGATGAATAGTATCCAGGGAAGCTTGCCAATGTCCTGTTACCTCTTTATCCATTGGCTGAAATGGATCCATAAAAGCCTTATGCTCGCCTGCGGTATAGGTTCTTCGGGTAATACCCAGCCGTTCTATCGCCTCCACAAAGCCAAAGCCCGATGAAATAACACCAATAGAACCCACCAGGCTGGCTTTATTGGCATAAATAGCATCAGCGGCAGATGCCACATAGTAACCGCCGGACGCGCCCATATCAGTAATCACCGAATAAAGTGGTGTCTCAGGATAGAGCTTACGAAGTCTGACAATTTCATCATAGATATAGCCTGACTGAACAGGACTACCTCCCGGACTGTTAATTCTTAGCACCACCGCCCGGGTTCCCTTATCTTCAAAAGCCGCCCTGAGTCCGGTAACAACATTATCAGCACTGGCCTCACCACCCTCACCGATCACACCGTTTAGCTCAACCAGCGCCGTATGAGCCCCCGAAGAGCTGACAGCTGCCACATCTACTATAACCGACTTGTAGACAAGCCCCGCCATCAGGAAGAGCCACACAAAGGTCAGCAGCTTAAAAAATATCCCCCACCGCCTGGCACGTCGCTGCTCCTTAAGGGAGCTCATCGCCAGACTCTCCAGCAATTTCCAGGCCTTACCATCCTCTCCGGCTGGCATTGCATTTTCAGGCTCACGCCACTTATCCATTTCAGTTACCCCCTGGCACAACCTTACTTATCCAGGCGTCCACTACTGACACCTAACCAGCTGACCAACTCATCAAAATGGTCAGCCAAAAATACCGGCCTGTGCGCTTTTAACAGGCCCGCTTCCTGAGCCCCGTATGTTACCGCAACACTGTCTATTCCGGCATTGGCCGCCATCGCCAGATCGTGGATTGAATCCCCCACCATCAGCGTCCTGTCAGACGACACCCCCAGTTTATCAAGAATTTGAAAAAGCATATCCGGGTCAGGTTTGGAGGCCGCATGATCTGCCGTGCAGCAATGCTTGAAGTAGCCTTCATAACCATTTGCAACCATCGAGCGCTGAAGCCCGGCCATGCGCTTGCCCGTCGCCACAGCCATTGCCGTACCGGTTGCCTTGATTTTATCCAGCCCTTCTGCCACCCCCTCAAATAACCGGGAGGCATTCTGCTCCAGCCGATGATGGTGTTCCTTATAAGCAGAAATCAGCTTTTCCAGCTGGTCTTCCTGCACGGCAGGATAAAGATGACTAAATGCATTTCCCAGACTCATGCCAATAACGCCTTTATAAGCAACGTCATCAAGCATTGGCAGCTCGAGATCCTCAACAGCTCCCTTCAACGCTCTCACTATGTTAGGCACTGAGTCGACAATGGTGCCGTCCCAGTCAAAAATAATCAGTGAATAGTTGTTAATCATTTCCAAGCCTTTTTAAAACCTTTTGCAAGTCATCAGGCAGTGGTGCTTCGATCTTCAGTATTTCTCCATCCGGTAGCTGAAACTGAAGACGGGCCGCATGTAAAAAAAGCCGCCTTAATCCATAACCCCTGAACTGCCGATTATCCTCATCACGCCCATACTTTTCATCACCCAGAATGGCGTGACCCGCATGCAGGCAATGCACCCTTATTTGATGGGTTCTACCCGTCAAGGGGCTGGCCTCAACCAGCGTGGCATCCCCTAAACGCTGCAGTACCTGATAGCGGGTTCTCGAGGTTTTGCCATCCACATGCACCCTGACCATTCGCTCCCCTGAGCGCAAGGTATTTTTCTGTAAGGGCGCGTTAACCAGTTGCTTTCTCGCCGGCCAGCGCCCTATCACCAAGGCATTATAAATTTTAGAAATCCCGTCTCCCTGAAGCTGGGCGTGCAGATACCGAAGCATACTGCGCTTCTTTGCCACCATCAGACAGCCAGAGGTATCACGATCCAGACGATGGACCAATTCCAGACCTTTTTCATTAGGCCTGATCTGTCGCAATGCCTCAATCACACCACAGGAAATACCGCTGCCGCCATGCACCGCCAAACCAGATGGCTTATTGATAACCATCAGCTTTGAGTCTTCATACAGCACAGACTGCTCCAGCTGCTCCACCATAGATGCCGGAGGTTTATTCGGTTCATTTTTTTCAGCCATACGGACAGGTGGAACTCTCAACAAATCCCCTTCCTGTAATCGATAGTCCGCCGTTGAGCGTTTTTTATTAACCCTGACTTCGCCCTTTCGGATAATCCGATAAACCCGTGTTTTAGGCACTCCCTTAAGCACCCGGCACAGGTGATTATCCAGCCGCTGCCCCGCATCATCAGCGTCAATGGTGATAAAACGGACGGCAGGGGACGGGCTGACAGCCCCTTTAACACCATCCTGGCTTACAGGCTTTTGCCCCTGAGCCGAACCACTTGAAGGAACTGATAAATCATTCAATTGTCTATTCATAGTACAATGGTATCAGCTTTGGCTCATTTGAAGCACCTACTGATTACTGATATAGTTGAAGCACTGTCTTGCATTAACTCGAAAGGACAGTTCGATTTTCGAAAACTGAGCAACGCTGGTGACGGAAAGCAATAACTCCATCAAGGCGGTAAACAAAGCAAAAGCATCATAAGATACCTGAATACAGTATTGAATGATGCTTTTTTTGCTCAATAGATTAGAAAGATAGAGAGCGCGGCTAAAGCCGCAGATAGATAACCAGTGCTATCCTCTCCCAAGTGAGGCCCGATTTCAGGAAAAGGCAGGTAAACGGGATTGCCAGATTATTTAATTGGCTCATTAGTTCGATAACCGATTCGATTTCAAGCCAGTACCCGAAAGCCTTTCCTACCCTCCTGGCACCCTACATTGAATCTTGAGGTGCAGGAGGAAGCTATATCGTTACAATACAGATAGCAGAAATACTGATGTAAGTCTGATAGCAAAACCAGTAACCGGTTTTTCCGCACTAAAAGACGGATCGGACGTTTATAATCGGGCTCGGGGAGACTGTTCTGGAATAGATAGCCCCACTGTGGCGGCAGTAAAACAGGTCAGAAAACTCGCTTTTGTTCGAAAAATAGCCTGGCTAGACATCGATCAAAACGATGTGACCTGATAGCGCTACTGCCTTTGCCAAGGGCATTATTCCCCAACAGCTTCCTGGTCACTTGAGAGGTTAGCCTCAAGCGAACCGGTACTCTATGAAGAGAATGTTAATCAACGCAACTCAACAGGAAGAGCTGCGTGTTGCACTTGTAGACGGGCAACGTCTGTATGATCTGGATATTGAGTCCAGTGCCCGCGAACAGAAAAAAGCGAATATTTATAAAGGTAAGATCACCCGGATTGAGCCCAGCCTTGAAGCAGCATTTGTAGACTTTGGTGCTGAACGCCACGGTTTTCTGCCTTTGAAGGAGATCTCCCGCGAATATTTCTGCAAGCCCGCCTCCGGTCGCCCGAATATTAAGGAGGTCCTGAAAGAAGGTCAGGAACTTATTATTCAGGTGGACAAGGAAGAGCGAGGCAATAAAGGGGCAGCCCTGACTACCCTGGTAAGCCTGGCAGGCCGCTATCTGGTCCTGATGCCTAACAACCCGAGAGCTGGCGGCATATCCCGTCGCATTGAGGGCGAAGAGCGCACGGAACTCAGGGAAGTCCTCAGCAAGCTGAATATTCCGGCTGAAATGGGTGTCATTGTCAGAACGGCAGGCCTTGGCCGCTCCCTGGAAGAACTCCAGTGGGATCTCGATTATCTGTTACAGCTTTGGTCCTCCATTAAAGATGCAGCTGCAGCCCAGCCTGCTCCCCTGCTGATTTACCAGGAAAGCAACGTTATTATCCGGGCTATTCGCGACTACCTGCGCCAGGATATTGGTGAAGTACTGATCGACAAGGCCAGCGTACACCAGGAAGCACTGGACTTTGTCCAGCAGGTCATGCCCCAGTACCAGCACAAGTTCAAGCTGTATAAGGACAGCATCCCGCTGTTTAATCGCTTCCAGATTGAATCCCAGATTGAAACCGCCTTCCAGAGGGAAGTAAAACTGCCTTCCGGTGGCTCTATCGTGATAGACCCCACCGAAGCACTGGTATCCATCGATATCAACTCGGCACGGGCTACCCGTGGTGGCGATATCGAAGAAACAGCGCTGAATACCAACCTGGAGGCCGCCGATGAGATTGCACGGCAACTGCGACTTCGGGATATTGGTGGCCTAATCGTTATTGATTTCATCGACATGGGTCACAACAGGAATCAGCGGGAAGTAGAAAACCGCATTCGCCAGGCCTTGGGCATGGACCGCGCCCGGGTTCAGACGGGCCGTATTTCCCGCTTTGGACTATTGGAAATGTCCCGTCAGCGCCTGCGCCCCTCTCTCGGAGAAACCAGCGGTGTTGTTTGCCCTCGCTGCTCTGGCCAGGGAACCATTCGCGATATCGAGTCCCTGGCCCTGTCAATCCTTCGCCTCATGGAAGAAGAGGCCATGAAGGAAAACACCACCGAGATCAGGGCTCAGGTACCTGTTGCTGTTGCAGCATTCCTGCTGAACGAAAAGCGCTCAGGCATTGCCAAAATAGAAAAACGTCACCAGGCACGTATCGTAGTGGTGCCCAACCCTACCCTGGATACCCCGCACTATGATGTCCAGCGGCTCAGGGATGACAACCTGGATTCTCAGCCAGCCAGCAGTTATGAAATTGTTGACTTTGAAGAGGCATCTGAAGAATCCACCGCCAGCAAACAGGCGTCTCGCACTGAAGCTGCCGTAAAAAATATTGCACCAGCCAAGCCTGTCCCTGTCCAGAAAAAAAAACCAGGCTTAATTCGCTCCTTTGTTAAGGCTCTGGGTGATATATTCTCTGCGGAGGAAGAAGCACCGGCTGCCAGACAACCCGCTACCGGACAGAAACCGACCCAGCCTGCCAACCGTGATCACCAGAACAGAAGTAATGCCAACCGCAAGCGCAAGCCGAGGCAAGACAACTTCCGTGAGAGTGGCAGGAAGGAGCACCAAAACTATGATGACCAGCCAAGAGGAACTGATCGCCGCCGCTCCCGTCAGGTAGATAACCAGGATCGCTTTGAGCAAAAACAGGATCGACGTCGCCAGGATTCCGATTATCGTGATGATCGCAAAAACCAGCAACGTCGACCTCAACAGCAAGCCAGCAAACCCGCCAAACAAACAGCGGAGCAGGACGATAACCAGCGTAAACGCAGACCTGGCACTGCACCTCGCAGAAGAAATAATCGTCCGTCCCAAAGAGGGCAGATGCACGAACATCTTCCCGTAATGGCTTCTGCACAGGAAACCAAAGAACCTAAACCAGCTCATAGTCAGGCAGACAGCAAACCCCAGCAGCCAGCAAAGGAGCAAAAACCTGCCGCCCGTACTGAAACCCAATCAGTCCAGCAGCCAGTAGAAACGCCTCGGGGCCCCTCACAGGTAAAAGCACAGGCACAGGCACAGGCACAGGCACAGGCACAGGCACAGGCACAGGCACAGGTTGATATTAAACCTCAGGAAAGTAAGGTCCAGACACCTCCTGCTGACCACTGCGATCAGAAGCCCGGAGTCTCCAACCAAAAGCCTGAGTCCCATAACAAACCACAAATGACAGAGGTGGCCAAAGCCATTGCCAGCACGCATCCTGAAGTACCGGCAGTGCAAACACCTTCATCTGTCCAGCCGGAGCCAACCTTTACCAAAAGGGAAGAGGCAAAAAAACCTGAATTACCTGTGATGGCTAAAGCGCCTGAACAGAAACCTCAGGAAAAAACGGCCGGTGAGCCAAAAGCACCTCAGGTTCCACCCGTCCAAACGCAACCGGCAAATAACAGGCAGGATGAACAGCCACCTGCGCCAAAGCCTGATATCAAGGAGCAAACGCCCGAAGCTGTGATCACACCAAAGCCGGTCATTGAGCCTCCCAAGCCTCAGGAACCAGCTACCAGCCCGGCAGTCTCTGATGATGACAACACTCAGACAGCGGTACAACCTAAACGTCGCCGTCGCAGTCGTGCCCATAATGACCCGCGTATGAAGAGAACCATGACTGAACAAAAAAGTGTTACAACAGAGGCAGAGCAAAAGCAGGAAGCAGAACTCCCCGAGTAACGCAGCACCCTAAAAAGAAGGCGGCTTTAGCCGCCTTTTTTATTCAATTTTGCGCCAGTTTCAGAAGCCTGGAAACGAGTTCAGAAAGTGCAATGGATATTACAATAGCCCTCGGGAAACTCTTCAGTTACACACTACCACTTCAGTCTGATGATTAGCCAAACAGGTCTGCAAAGGTTCCGGGGGAACCGCATCGGTAAACAATGCATCAATATCCCTTAGGTGACCCAGGCGAATCATGGCATTGCGGCCCACTTTGGAATGGTCTGCCGCCAGGAAACGATGGCGGGAATTAGCGATCATGGCCTGGGCTACACGAACCTCGTGATAATCATAATCAAGCAGAGAACCATCAAGGTCAATGCCACTGATACCAATCACGGCATAATCAACCCGGAACTGATCTATAAAATCCCGGGTTGCCTCACCGATAACACCCCCATCCCGATTCCTGACCTCACCTCCGGCAATCAGCACGGTAAAGTCATCACGTTGCAGCAAGATAGAAGCCACATGCAGATTATTAGTTATCACTTTCAGGCGACTATGGCCTAACAGATGCCGCGCCACTGCCTCTGTTGAAGTACCAATATTGATAAACAGAGAAGCACCATCGGGAATTCTCTGCGCCAGGGTCGCGGCTATTTTATTTTTTTCATCATGCAACAACCCCTTGCGCTCGGTATAGGCCGTATTAACGGTACTACTGGTTGGCTCACCCGCACCGCCGTGGTGTCTGGAAATGAGTCCCTGACGATCCAGTTCATTCAGATCCCGCCGGATAGTCTGTGGTGTCACCTGGAAAATACTCACCAGCTCATCGGTGGTCAAAAAACCCCGGCCACGAATTAGTTCAACAATGCGTTCGTGGCGGCAGGTTTGCGGTAGGTTACAGTATTGCTCAAGCTGCATGGCTACTCTCAGAAAATCCTGGGTTCTCTTTCCAAAATAATACCAAAACGCTCCCGGACCCTCTCTTGAATCATCCCGGAAAAACGCATGACCTCATCACCGGTGGCCCCACCATGATTAACCAATACCAGCGCCTGTTGCTGATAGGTTCCCACAGCACCCTCTTGATAACCTTTCAGGCCCACTTTATCGATTAGCCAACCCGCCGCCACTTTGCAGTGATTATCTGATACCGGGAAGGCACTGATATCAGGGTATTCTTTCCGCAAACGCTGCACCACGCCGGTCTCTACCAGCGGGTTTTTAAAGAAACTGCCTGCATTTCCCAAAACCGCAGGATCTGGTAGTTTCTCTCGACGAATATCACAAACCGTATCACTGATCAGCTGTGCAGACAGCATCCCTGAACCACAACGAGCCTGAACCCGCTCTTTCAGGTTGCCATAGTCCAGCCTCGGCTTTAACGCTTTATCCAACTCCAGCTGGACAGAAGTAATAATATAACGGTCTTGCCACTGCCCTTTAAAAACAGAATCCCTGTAACCAAACCGACAGTGGTTTTTATCAAGCGTTACCTGATGACCCGTTTCAATGTCTATGGCTTCCAGGGAGTAAAAGAAATCCTTTAATTCCACGCCATAGGCACCAATATTCTGAATAGGTGCAGCCCCCACAGCCCCGGGAATCAAAGAAAGATTCTCAAGACCAAAAGCCCCCTGAGAGAGAGTCCAGCGAACAAAGGAATGCCAGTTTTCTCCCGCTTTTGCCGCCACTCTCACAGCCCTGTCACAGGATTGAACCACCGCTTTACCCTGCAAGGCCACACGGATGACCAGGGCATCAATATCCCTGGAAAAAATCACATTACTGCCGCCCCCCAAAGGAACCACAGCAATCCCCCGCTGGCGGGCAAAGGCTAACAGGGATACCAGTTCATCAACACTGGATGCTTCAGCGAAATAACGGGCACGGGCTTTCAGGCCGAAGGTATTTTTTTCGCCCAGGTCAATATTTTCCAGAATATTCATTAAGGATTTCAATTATTAAAAGGCAGTAAACGACAATCACTGGATATAGTGATTCCGGATATGTTGTAACAGCGCCTGACTACCGTGCTCAATGAGGCTCACAACCCTGTTAAACCCTTCATCGCCACCATAATAAGGATCAGGAACCTCCCTGGTTTCGATATCTTCAGCAAAATCCAGAAACAGTCGGAGTTTATGCTGGTAGTCCAGTGGGCACATTTGGCCCAGCGCTTCCAGGTTCTGCTGATCCATGGCTAAAATCAGGTCTTGCTCAACAAAGTCCTTCTCAACCACTTTCCTGGAACGAATGGATGACAGGTCATAACCTCTCTTCCCGGCTACCTGGGCAGAACGCTGATCCGGGCAATTACCCATATGCCAGCCACTGGTTCCCGCTGAATCAACACTGACCTGGCCTGCCAGCCCCGCCTCTGCCACTTTATTGGTAAATACGCCCTGCGCTGTGGGCGAGCGGCAAATATTACCCAGACACACAAAAAGCACTTTGATCATTTTGACAGCGCGACCCCTTCCCATTGCTCCAGCTGTTGTCGGATGAATTCCAGATCCTGCTCGGTATCAACACCCGCAGGAGGTGTTTCAATGGCATCAGCCACATGGATACGATGACCATGCCACAATAACCTGAGCTGCTCCAGCGCTTCCAGTTTTTCAATAGGGCAAATACCCCACTGAACATACTGGTTCAGGAGACTCACCCGATAGGCATAGATACCAATATGACGGCGAAATACGTCAACTGTCGGCAAGGACTGTGAGTCAGCCATGGCAAAGTGATCCCTGGCCCAGGGCATTGGCGCCCTGCTAAAATACAACGCATAGCCTTGCTGATCGGAAACCACCTTAACAATATGGGGATCAAACAGCTGCTCTGTTGATGACAGCGGTTCACAAAGTGTCGCGGCCCCGGCAGTATCTGCCTGACAAAGATTTCGCGCCACCTGGTTTATCACAGAAGGAGGAATAAGGGGTTCATCACCTTGCACATTAACAATGATTTCATTGTCAGCCATGCCATATAACGATACCACTTCCTGAAGACGGTCCGTACCGGAAGGATGACCTGATTGGGTCATGCAGACATCTGCGCCAAAACTTTCTGCTACGCTGACAATACGCTCATCATCAGTGGCAATAATAACCCGGCTCGCCTGGCTTTCTACTGCACGCTCATAGACATGCTGCACCATCGGCTTACCGGCAATATCCGCCAGTGGCTTGCCCGGCAACCGACTGGAGCCAAACCGGGCAGGAATAACCACCGTAAATGACTGGTCTGCCACAACGCTTTCCTTCATCAAGAGGCCTCATTCAGACGTTCATTTGCGGTCAAGGTTCGCGCTTCAGTCTCAAGCATCACCGGAATTTCGTCCCGAATAGGAAAGGCCAAACCACATGGCCTGCAAACCAGCTCTGCCGCTTCCTTTTGGTATTTAACCCTGCTTTTGCACAGGGGGCAGGCCAGTATTTCAAATAATTTTTTATCCATGTTGGATCCTGACAGATTCTTCAATAAGGTTCGCAATCGTATCCAGAACGCTATCGGGCAAGTCCGTAGCCACCGGCAGATACCAGTGTTGGGATTGCGCAAACAGTCGGCATTTTACCGCATCCTTGGCGGTCATGATGACCGGGAGACCATCACCAAAGGCAATATCGGCACCCGTAAACTGATAATGATCAGGAAAAGCATGGGGTATCACATCAAACCCCTGATCAGCAAGGGTTGTAAAGAAACGTCCCGGGTTACCTATCCCTGCAACCCCGTGAACCCGGCAAGCCTTTGGCAACTCGTCAGCGCTTGCCTCAACACCCTGACTCACAGGCCTCAAAGACTGAGGTACCAGGTTAAAACAGGTATAAGGCACCCCCGGATCAGTACCGGGCTGACCATTACTGAAAACCATATCAACGGTGTTAAGTCGCTCTGGCGGCTCCCGCAGCGGCCCGGCAGGCAGGCAATAACCATTCCCCAGCATTCTCCGGCCATCCAGAACCAGCAATTCAAGGTGGCGCCTGAGATTGTAATGCTGCAAGCCATCATCCGCGATAATCAGGTCACAGGCATACTGCTCGCATAAGAATTGGGCGGCACTAACCCGATCAGGATCAACCACAACAGGCACCTGAAGCTGATGAGCCAGCATCACCGGTTCATCACCCACCTGTCGCGGATCAGAGTCTGAAGTGACAGCCACCGGATAAGCGTCGGTATTGGCTCCAAAGCCACGACTCACCACCCCCGGAGAGTAGCCCCGCTGTTGCAAGCCTTTCACCAGGCTGGCAACCAGGGGAGTTTTCCCGGTGCCACCCACCGTTATATTACCCACCACCATAACGGGCACAGGCGGTATCCAGCGTTTTTTGCTCAGGTATTTTGCCTTTCTTTTGTGGGCAATCCTGTTAAAAACCAAACTCAGGGGCATCAGGGATCGGGTCCAGCCGCCATCGCCAAACCAGGCATTGATCACCGACTCGTGCAAGCGCTTTTTACAGCTGGAAAACATATAGCAACATATCTTGGAAAACAGGGGGCAGTTGCTGAATAGTACCAGTTGTTAGTGGTGCTTGCTGAATTTTATCGCTATTTGTTTTGACTTGAGGGGGTGAGGGAAGCAGTGAATAGAAAAGATGACTTATACCATTCCCTGTTACCCGACAAAATCAGCGGCTCACGGCTCTTCAGTGTCCTTTTTGGTGGTCATGCTTAAATTGACAAAGCCAAGCTGACCGGCGGCATCCATAGCTGTCACTACCGCCTGATAAGAAGCATTGGCATCAGCAGTAATAACAAGAGGCAGCTTACTATCACCTTTACTGACTTCTGCCAGGGCTGTTTTTAGTGTCTCTATTTTTCCGTTAACCAGTGACTGACCATTAACCGCAAACTCCCCTGCCCGGCTTACGGTAATCTCCACCTGTTTGGACTGCCTGGCAAGAGCAACGCCACTGGATTCAGGCAAGTTAATGGAAAGGTGGGTTTCCTTATTAAAGGTGGTGGACACCATAAAGAAAATAAGCAGTAAAAAAACCACATCAATCAATGGCGTCAGATTCACCGACACCTCAGCTTGCGCTTGCCGACGAAACTTCATTATTGACCCACCCCAGAGCCATTAAAACGCCGGTCACCCTGAAGCACTTCCACCAGCTTGGTGGCTTCCTGCTCCATAGTCACCACCAGCTCATCCACCCGACGGGTAAAATAGCGATGAAAAATCAAGGAGGGAATGGCGATAGTTAATCCCGCTGCGGTTGTGATAAGGGCTTTGGAAATCCCTCCGGCAAGAACGGCAGCACTGCCTGTACCCTGAACCATAATAACAGAGAAAACATCAATCATGCCGATAACCGTTCCCAGCAGGCCAAGCAAAGGGGTAATGGCGGCAATGGTTCCCAGGGTATTGAGATAGCATTCCAGCTCATGAATAACCCGGCCAGCCTGCTCCTCAATGCTTTCTTTCATGATATCCCGACCACTACGGGCATTGGTAATGCCCGCCGCCAGGATTTCACCCAGAGGAGACTCTTCCCTTAAGCCAGCCACTTTAACACTGTCTAACTCATTATTTTTTATCCACTGCCAAACCTGGGACAAGGTATCCCCCGGCGCTATTCTGGAGGGTCTCAGAGTCCACAGGCGTTCAACGATAATGGCCATAGCCATTACAGAACAAAGCAGGATTGGCAGCATCAGCCAGCCACCGGATTTTACCAGTTCAAACACAGTGTTTTCCCTAATGCCTGTTATAAAGAAAGAGTAACTCTCTTTGCTTGATCACTGCAACGTATGGGCTGACTATCTTAATGGCCAATATAACCTGCTATTCCCACCAATAGCGCCGGTGGGTGATACGGTATGCAGACACCACCGGGTTACCATTTCCTAAAGTGAATGAAAGATTGCCATGCCAGGCTGTATTCCAATATTGCACGCCCATCTTCTCATAACGCTCCACTGTCGCCTTGGCCGGATGACCAAACTGGTTTTTATAACCGGAGGAAAACAACACCTGCTCAGGATTAACCGCTTTCAGGAAAGCATTACTGCTTGAATATTTGCTGCCATGGTGGGGCGCTAATAACATTTTAGCTTTGACAGGGACTCCAGAGTCAACCAGCTGCCGCTCTACCCGATAACCAATGTCCCCGGGTAGCAACAGGCTGTCATCACCTGCTGTTACTTTCAATACGCAGGACCGATCATTGCTTTTTGGCCACCGGCCTCCTCCTCCCAGCACCTGGAACAACACACCCTCCCACA
This sequence comes from Endozoicomonas sp. Mp262, assembly GCF_025643335.1. Taxonomy (NCBI): domain Bacteria; kingdom Pseudomonadati; phylum Pseudomonadota; class Gammaproteobacteria; order Oceanospirillales; family Endozoicomonadaceae; genus Endozoicomonas; species Endozoicomonas sp. Mp262. Next base: position 4,637,241 of record NZ_CP092489.1, read on the forward strand.
GCCACTGTTGTCCCGGCTTGCACCTGGAAACCGGCTGCTGAAAATAAGGAATGGAGGTTCCGCAAGAAATCTGCCGACAGTCATAATGCTGGACTAAAGGCCCCAGCCCACCGGAGTGGTCTTTATCCCCATGGGAGATCATGATTTTATCAAGCCCAGTCACTTTGTTTTTTCTTAAATAGGGTATTAACACTCTGTCTGCCGCATTAAAGCGGTCTGAAAAGGCATCCCCCGTGTCATAAACCATTGTATGACTTTGGGTTTGAATCAACACAGCCAGCCCCTGACCCACATCGAGCACCGTAACCCTTGCCTGACCGGCTTCTGGCCTGATTGAATGGGGAAAAAGCAGTGGTATAAAAAACAGTGGCGATACCATTCTAAAACCAAGAGAACCTGGAGCAACCAAAAGACAGCCCCCCACCAATACACCTGCTAATTCCAGCGCCCCTGGTAGAGGAATAACAGGATTATCCATAACCCCACCTGAGAACAGCTCAAGCATCCATAAGAAGAACCGCAATAACCCATCAAGCAATCCAAACAAAAAGGAAGAGAGTGCTGGCAGCAAAAGGCCAAGCCCCACACTAAGCAGTAGCAGGGGAACCACCAGCAGTCCCACTAACGGTATTGCCACCAGATTAATTAAAGGTGAAAAGTACGATACAGGCTGACCATTAAACACCAGCAACGGGGTGAGTAAGCAAAACACAACCCACTGCGGCCTTAACAGCCTGGCAGGCAGTGAAGACGGCCCCACACGATTGGAGAGTCCATAAATAAGCGCGGCAACAGCCATAAAAGAGTACCAGAACCCTGCACTGGTGACCGCTAAAGGGTCAAGGCTCAACACGACTCCCAGGGCAATAATCCATAATGACAGGGGGGCTGGTTTAACGCCCACAATAGGGCCTGCCAAGGCTACGGCAGTCATCACCAAGGCTCTTTGCACCGGGATGCCAAACCCGGCCAATAAGGCATAAAGGGTTGCCAGCCCCAAAGAAAAGCACCCTGCAATCCTTGGAAAAGGTACCTTATCCAGGGGGAAAAGGCCCAGTTGAGCCATCAGCCAGGCAAGCCAGTACCCCATCAGGGCCATAAGGCCAATATGCAAGCCGGATATCACTAACAGATGTGTGGTGCCGGTATTGTTGAACAGCTTCCATTGATCCGCTGTTATTGCTGATTTATCACCCAGCAATAATGCCTTTAACAGGCCCAGGCTTTGGGGCTGGCAATTCTGCTCCAGCCAAAGGGAAAGCTGGTATCTGAAGTTATCAACACCTCTTGCTGAATAACCTGACAGGGAACCAGAACGGACATAACCCTTGGCCCTGATACCCTCTCTGGCTGCCCAGGCTTCAAAATCAAAGGCACCGGGACTGGCAAAACCGTGGGGCTTGCGCAGCCTGACCTCAAGCAACCAACTCTGGCCAGGTGCCAGTAAAGGCGCATCAAACCAGCTTAAGCGCAGCTTGGTGATGTGATTGCTATAATCCGCCCCTGTCACCTTAAAATCAAAACTGGTTGACTTCCCGTTCCGGACAGGTAGCCCAATCACTTCACCGTCAATGCCAAGATAACGCCCTTCAAGGGAGTCAGGCAGGGTATTGTGTTGAAACCATTTCCCATACCCCAGCCCCAGGGTTATTCCTAACAATAATGTACCCACAGGTAGCCACTTGGGCGAACGAAATAACCCCACAGTGGTCAAAATGACTGCAAAAGTGCCGATGATGGCTACTATAGAGGTAGGAGGTAGAAGAGGTAGCAGTGCTACGACACTGATACCCATGGCATAGGTAAATATCCCTGCTACCGGCTTTATGGTTTGCTGCATGGTTTAAAGGCATAATAACGGGTTTGGTCGAGTCTCTTTGTCCTTGAGGTCAGGATAGTGCGTTTTTGCCAGGGTCGCAGAAACATGAGGATTATTCGCCTACCCAGGACAGAGGCTCCCTCCAGATTCCGGCATCGGGTTTCAATAGATTTGACCTGAGTGCCTAGGGGCTGTTGACGTTTGCTCGTGTGCTCACGATCAAACGTCAACAGCCCCTAAAGTAATAGAGAGACAGCTGTGGCAAGTAATGCAGGGTGTACTTCCAGCTCTGTTACAACCATAGGTTAATAATCACCATCTGGTTAAATTAAACCTGACCAGACAGGGTATTTACAGTGAAAGGATATGGCGAAAAAACTGATACAGCGTTACCTGCCAGACCCAAAGTCCATCAAGGAAAATCGTTACCTGGGCTTTCTGGGATCAACCATTGATAACCCAAATCTTTGGCATTTGAACCGTCGATCCGCTGCCTCTGCCTTTTTTGTGGGCATATTCTGCGCTTTTATTCCCATCCCTTTTCAAATGGTGGTGGCCGCTTGCCTGGCCGTGATTGTCCGCTGTAACCTCCCCCTGTCTGTGGCGCTGGTCTGGATTACCAATCCGGTGACCATGCCTGCCATTTTCTATTTCACCTACAAAGTCGGGTGCTATATTCTCCATGTCCCCGTCAGTGAAACCCCCCTTGAGCTGACCCTTCATGGTGTTGGTGTTGAGCTTGGGCGGGTATGGAAGCCCCTGTATCTGGGTTCACTGGTTTCGGGTGTCATAGGTGGCGCACTCTGTTACTTCATTATCCGGCTGTACTGGCGCTGGAATATCATCAATCACTGGCGCAAACGGCATCAGCGCCGACTTTCCTGATGACTTTTTAGCACCCGGCCAACCCCACTGAATATAGACCCACTTCGCAATCCTGATCTTTTAGCAATGCATTTTCAGGGTAATCAGCCATACCCAAGCGTTTAATACTCAGTAACAATAAACAGTTGTTTCTATAAAACTGTTTATTTTGCCTGCCATTCTTCCCAACAATGGCTCTGGCCTCCTCAGGAAATACTGTTATGCAGAGAAATTTTCAAAAGCGCACACCCAAGCTGGAAGGCCGGGGCATTTTGGAAAAAGTAACCACCGATGGCCCTCACAGCGACTGGCTGGGTATGCCTGACTACTACATTCACAGCCTGGTTGTGGCAGGAGAGGAGTATAAATACCTGTCCGGCGATAAAACCCTGGAAGTGAACGAAGGGGATACCATTGTTTTCCGTTACAAACAGCAGGGCAAGGAAAAGCGGATTGATAAGCGTTCACTGGGTATCTATATTGACCCGAGCCAATACATGAAAGACAACGCCTGACGTCGGTTTTCCGGCGTTTTTTTGTAATTCATGCATGAAGTAAATATATTTTATTTACTTCTTAAAAAACTAACATCCAGCGGAGAAAAATCAGAAAAGAGCTATATTTCAAGAATCATGCAACCCTATTATTGTCACCGGGTGTCTGTGTATGCCATTACATTCACTGCTTTATTCTATTTTATTGTCCACTATTCTCCTCACCCCTTTTCAGTACACATCAGCCCACTGTGATCAATGTGCTTCAAAAAATAAAAAATTCTTTTGCGAGGAGTGCCAGCAATATAACTTCCCCTATACTGCCCCCATTAGAAACTATATAGACCAATATAAAAGCTGCTCTCAATTCACCACAGTACTCACTGAGTCAGGAATCTGGCAGTATGAAAAAATCTGGGTCTTACATCGATTAGGGAGGCTAAAACCAGCATTATCTACCGGAAAAACCAGCCTACACATTGACACCTTCAACATGCCATTGCTAGCAATACTTTATGAATTTGAACTTAACCAACAAAAACTCTCCACTTTAATACCTGGAAGAACCTTAACGCCTATCATTGAAAAAGATGACCTCATTGAATTAACCATTTTGCTCGCTGGCTATTTTGATATTAGAGTGTCAGGAGATATCCAAACAGCATTAACAATTGCCTATGCTGCATTCTTTATAAGCAAGAAACGTTCGCCTGAAACAGAAAGTGAATTTATTGAATTTCATGCTAACCTGCTCTATGCCTTGACCCTGGCCACCAACGCAAGATATCGAACTCCCTATATAAACGGGATTGCACGATTGGTTAATAACAGCAGAAGAAGTGAGCTGATTCGAGAACTAGATGAAAGACAAACAACCGACCTTAAACTGGCTAGCTGCTGCCTGCATAGATATTGTCCAGATGAAAAGCTGGAAAAGTTGGTCAATATAGCTAGCATACCTCATAAATTGGACCTCAATAATCCTGACTGGCAAAAATCACTAAAAACAGACAGCCAACTGGCTTGCCTGGAAACAGTAAGCCACCACAGTAAATCGAATTCAGCTCAACAGAGAAAAAATACTAACCGGGTTTTTATCACACAACCAGGCAGCAAAAAAAATGACAACATCTTTGTGTTTCTTCCTCAACAACTTGCATACTATCAATGCCCTAACGATCAGTTGATCAATGATTTAAACCAACTCCATGCTTCCCCAGCCACTGCAAGCACAACTGACCCCACATTAGAGGAGCATTGCAAAGCCTATTTAGACCCTAAGGTAGAGATATATACTGGTAATAGAAAAGCGTTTAAATTGATGTGCCTGGGAACCCTGTGTACCTGGGCCTATACTGGCTACAAATACCACTCCGGAAATACCGACTTCACCCTTCCTGAAAAAGCAGCATGTGCAATCATGCCGCTTGCAACCCTTCATCAAGCATTTAAAACGCTCACTCTGGCTGACTTTGGAAGGTAATGATGCAATAGCACTATTCTGCTACTGCATCATTTACTATCACATATCGCCTAATGACAGCTTACCCTCGACCAATTTATAAGCCCGATCCAGTCTCAGCGCCAACCCCATATCATGGGTTACCACTATAAAACTGGTGGTTAACTCCTTACTGAGGGTCAACATCAATTCATGAATTTTCCCGGCAGTATTAGGGTCCAGATTTCCTGTGGGCTCATCCATCAATACCAGATCCGGTTGAGAGACAATAGCCCGTGCTATAGCAACGCGCTGACGTTCACCTCCGGAAAGTTCCGACGGCTTATGGCGCGAACGCGCTGATAACCCAACCGCATCAAGCATGGCGGATGCTTTTTCTCTGGCTTCTTTTATGGAAACACCCTTTCGCAATAGCAACGGCATAGCCACATTTTCAAGGGCAGTAAACTCAGGCAGCAAATGGTGAAACTGATAAACAAATCCCAGATGACGATTTCTGATAACGCCTTTCTCGGCATCACTGAGTGTTGCCATATTTTTACCGCAAATATGGACGGTTCCGGCAGTGGGCGAATCCAGTCCCGCCAACAACTGAAGTAAGGTACTTTTTCCTGAACCCGAAGCCCCCACAACAGCCACCCGCTCAGAGGGAGCCACGGCAAAATCAATGCCTTTTAGCACCTCCAGGGTTTCCGGCCCTTCATCATAACATTTTGACAGTGACTGGCACTGGAGCACAGGGGATAGCATCTCATTACTCATAGCGAAGGGCCTCTGCTGGCTGAATCCGGGATGCTCTCCAGGCAGGGTAGAGCGTAGCCAGGAAACTCATCAATAAGCCAGCAACACTAATCACAGCCACATCCTGCCACTGCAATTGCGAAGGAAGATAGCTGATAAAATAAACATCGGGGCTCAGGAAATGAATGCCCAGTATTCCCTCAAGCCAGCTAACGATAGCTGAAACATTCAATGCTGCAATCACTCCCAAAGCAACCCCCAGTAACGTGCCAATAACCCCGATAAGCGAACCCTGTACCATAAAGACGCCCATAATCATCCGCGGACTGGCACCAAAGGTTCTGAGAATGGCAATATCACCCTGTTTATCCGTCACCACCATCACCAGGGTAGAGACAATATTAAAGGCAGCCACAGCAACAATCAGGGTCAACAGCAGGCCAACCATGGTTTTTTCCATCTGAATTGCCTGGAATAAACGACCGTGGGTTCGCGTCCAGTCCTGCACGTAATAGCGGCCTGGCAACTGCATGGCCACATCCCAGGCCAGCCTGGGGGCGGCAAACAGGTTATGCATCTTCAGTCGAATACCGGATACCCCTTCAGTCACCCGCATAAAACGGGCAGCATCCTGGATATGAACATAAGCCAGGCTGGCATCCAGATCAGCTCCCACGGAAAATATACCGGTAATACGAAAGCGCTTAAGTCTTGGGAAAACACCCGCCAGATTGACATTGGCCTCCGGCAGAACCAATGTCACCTTATCGCCAACCCCGACACCCAAAGCCTGAGCCAGAAGCTCGCCCACCACAATATCAAACTCTCCAGGCTTGAGGTTATCCAACGAACCTTCAGACATGTGGTCATCAATGATAGAGACCTTTTTTTCATAGGCCGGATCAATGCCATAGACCATCACGCCCCTGACCTGCCCCCGGTTTGTCAGCATTCCCTGGGCATCCACAAAGGGTGCGGCAGCCTCAATCCCCGGCGTTTCAGGAATCTCTTCCAGCATTTCCTGCCAACCCTCAAGTCCCCCGCGGGGAGCTGTGATGGTGGCATGGGGAACCATTCCCAACACCCGCTGTTTCAGCTCACGGTCAAAACCGTTCATCACTGAAAGGACAATAATCAGTACGCAGACTCCCAGTGTCAGGCCCACCATGGATGTAGCGGATATGAAGGATATAAAGTGATTCCTTCGCTTGGCACGGGTATAGCGCAACCCGATAAATAAAGGCAGTGGTCTGAACATAAGGTGCTATTCGTACCGTTATTGAGTAAGGGCTTATGGCTGTCAATAGTAAAAGACCCAGCCATTATGCCATAAAGCTAATCCATGCCCTATTTATTTGCAGGATGCCGTAGCCACTCCCTATACATCAACAAAATATGGGGCTGGTGCTTATCACACCAGCGGCATACTTAACGATGACAAAGAACCCAGCTACGGTGAATGCCAGAACGGCGCTGAAAATCCTTATCAATGGTGGATGAAGTAATCTCTGATACAGAGAAGGCTTGCTCAATCTCCCTGTCAAGGCTAAACCCCCTGAAGTTATTGGAGAAATAGAGAGAACCCTCTTTTCTTAAGCGAGCCATAGCCAGCTTTAGCAACTGGCAGTGATCCTTCTGAATATCAAAAACCCCCCTCATCTTTTTAGAGTTAGAAAAAGTGGGTGGATCAATAAAAATCAAATCATATTGACGCTTCTCGGTTTTCAGCCACTCCATGCAGTTAGCCTGTTCCAGGCGATGCTTACGGTCACTCAGGCCATTCAGTGCGAAGTTTTTCCGACCCCAGCTTAAATAGGTATTAGAAAGGTCAACACTGGTTGTACTGGCTGCCCCACCCACCCCGGCATGTACTGATGCGGTAGCGGTATAGCAGAACAGGTTAAGGAAATCCTTGCCTTCAGCTTCCTGATAAATCCGCTTGCGCATCAAGCGGTGATCAAGAAACAGTCCGGTATCCAGATAATCCTTCAGATTCACCAACAAACGACAGTTACCTTCCTTAACCTCCATAAGCTGGCCGGATTCCGCCTGACGGTTATACTGGCTGGAACCGGATTGACGTTCACGCCGCTTAAACACCACATGACTCTCGGGAATACCAAGAACCGAGGGAATAACTTCCAAGGCTTCCAGCAATCGCTGACGCGCTTTTTCAGGGTTTACGGAAGCCGGTGCAGAGTATTCCTGAACATGCGCCCAGTCTTTGTAGATATCAACAGCCAGGGCGTACTCAGGCATATCCGCATCATAGAGGCGATAGCATTCAATACCCTGCTTTCTGGCCCACTTTCCCGTCAAACGCAAATTTTTAGCCAACCGGTTACCAAACATGATGGCTCCCGGTGAACCAGAGGTCACGGGTCTGGCTTTATCCACCACCGTTTCTGGCGGAGCCAACTGCTTTTCCCGAATATCATAAAGAAACAGCTTACAAGGCAGTGCACCATTAAATAGAGAGTACTGTTTTTTTGGACTCAACCCCATGCTTCGACACAGTTCCGGCGATGCCGTGAAGATACCGGCCTGCCATCCGGGACACTCGCTTTTTAGTTTTTCCCCAAGATGCCGGTAAAAATAGACCAGGCTGGCTTCATTCCCCATCCTTTCTCCATAAGGCGGGTTGGAAACAATCAGGCCCGGTGTTTTATTTTCCACCTTGAGATTACCCAGTTCCTGCTGTTTTATAGAAATACAGCGTGCCAGCCCTGCCCTTTCAATATTAGCCCGGGCACGACCAACAACCTTTGAAGCCCCTTCATAGCCAATAATCTCAGGCAGTTTTCTGGCTAATCCGGCCTTTCTTCTTTCCCGGGCCTCTTCCAGTACTGATAACCAGATTTTAGGGATATGCCCAAGCCATTTATCAAAGCCATATCGAGCCCGCAATAAACCCGGCGCGATATCTGCCGCCATCATCGCCCCTTCAATCAAGAAAGTACCCGAACCACACAGTGGGTCCAGCAGGGTGCCGCCATTTTTGGCCATATCGGGCCATCCGGCTCTCAGCAAAATCGCCGCTGCCAGGTTCTCTTTTAAGGGTGCCTCTCCCGCCTCCAACCGATAACCCCGTTGATGGAGGCTCTGCCCTGAAAGGTCTATGGAAACGTAAGCCTTTTCCCCTTTGGCATGAACATTGACCCTTAAATCAGGCTTTAATGGATCAACATTAAGCCTGACGCCATACTGGGCACGAAACTGATCAACAATGGCATCTTTTACCACTTGGGCACCATAACGGGTGTGCTGGATATCTGGTGTTGAACCGGAAAAATCCACCCGGAACCGGGTATCCGGCCCCAGGTGATCGCCCCAGTCAAATGACTGCACACCGAGATAAAGGCTATCGCGGTTGGCTGAGGGAACCTCTCCCAGCCTAAGCAAAATGCGACTGGCCAGACGCGACCATAAACAGCAACGATAGGCTAGCTCCATGTCACCCTGAAAACTGACACCAGCCACTGTTTCCTGTGGTTCTTTTGCTCCCAGTTCAAGCAGCTCCGTCGATAAAAGCGCCTCAAGCCCCTTAGGGCAGCTGGCAAATAAAGAAATAGAAGTAGAATGCATTTAGTTATTCCAAAATAAAATATAAATGAGTTCTGTTATTCGTAATTAACAGTCGACATCCCTGCTATTATTGGATAGAAAACATCCATTAACTTTTCCTTCAGTGATGTGCCCGGAAAATTCTTCCCATAACTGACAGTTCCAAAAGTGACCCTGAAAGTTAGGATCGATGCCATCTGGCATTAAAGACAAAATGAGTGATGAAGCAACAAGAGGCAGTACCATGATGAAAAGACAAAAAAGGGATAAATCTGATAGAGCTTACACTAAAGGATACCAGACAGGGCTGTCTGGCCGCTCAAAGGACATCTGCCCTCATGAGGATCCTTCGTTACGCCAGGCCTGGCTAACCGGCTGGCGAGAAGGGAGGTGTGATAACTGGGATGGCATGACTGGTATCTCAGGGGTTCAACGAATGTCTGAGAACCTTCACCTTTAACCTGTTAGCAGGATCATGAGGCCCCGGAAAGTCCGGGGTTTTCATTAAGTAAACCCGCTATCTCAGGCGTTATTCCCTTCTTTCACAGCAGTATACACCCTCCGCCGCTTCACGTATTAATGCAGGCCCCTTATAAATAAATCCGGAGTAAATCTGAACAAGACTGGCACCTGCCCTGATTTTTTCTGCAGCCGTTTCAGCGTTATGCACTCCCCCAACCCCAATAATAGGGAGCTTTCCTGACAACTCATCCGCCAGCACCTTGATCACCGCTGTGGATTTGTCGGTTAATGGCGCACCGCTAAGTCCACCGGCCTCCTCCGCAAAACGAGAACCTTTGACGGCTTCTCTCGAAAGGGTCGTATTGGTGGCTATAACACCTTCTATACCATGGGAAACCAGCTCTCTGGCAATATCTGCTATTTCCTGGTCTGTCATATCAGGGGCAATTTTTACCGCGATAGGTACTTTCCTGCCGTACTGGTTTTCCAGACTGGCCTGCTCTGTTTTCAAAGCACCCAGCAAGTTCTTCAATGATTCACCAAATTGCAATTTTCTCAATCCGGGCGTATTGGGGGAAGACAGATTAACGGCCACATAGCCCGCATAGGGATATATTTTCCGAAGGCAGGTCAGGTAGTCACTGGTTGCCTCTTCAACCGGTGTATCAATATTTTTGCCAATATTAATGCCAATCACTCCCTTGTACTGACACCTTCGGACATTCGCAATTAAATGATCAACCCCCAGGTTGTTAAAGCCCATCCGGTTAATAATGGCTTCCTTATCAATTAGCCTAAACAGCCTGGGCTTGGGGTTCCCGGGTTGAGGCCTTGGCGTCACCGTGCCCAGCTCCACAAACCCAAATCCCAGGCCACCCATGCCATCGATACAATCCGCATTTTTATCCAGGCCAGCAGCCAGGCCCACAGGGTTATCAAAAACAAGCCCCATCACTTCCCTGGGTCTGGAAGGCACATCGGGAGAAAAAAATCGGCTTAAACCAAGACGGTTTCCGGCACCTATCATATCCAGGGCCATATCATGGGCAGTTTCAGCTGACAATCGGAATAGCAGGTTTCGGGCAAGCTGGTACATAGCACATCCGCAGATCCAGAGAATTTCCGAGATTATACGGATTAAGGCGGCAGATTCCAGAGGCTGTTAGGGATTTAAATGGCTATGTATAATTTTCAAACAATCAAGGAAAATGCCGAAATAATTATAAGAATTCAGAAAGCTGAAGCATATCCTCACAAACTATAACAGCAAGTTATCCGTATAAATTATATTTTTACATCAATCGGTTATGGAATAAAAAATGATAAATCCACCGGGTAATCCAGTTAACCGCTTTAGAAATGGACTTAAAAAACTAGGCAAGTCATCCCCTTCTCAGCCATTAAAAGAAGCTGTTGCTCCTGGCAATAAAAAAACCAGAAAAAAATTCAGCCATACTGCTTTCTCTCGCTGGGCTATACGCATAATCAGCACATTAAAAAATATTTTTACCAGAAAACCTGTTCTCTCTTCAAATACGAATAATTCTAAAACCCAAAATTCAACCTCTGCCAGACGATTGTCTGAAAGATCAAGCAAACCATATAGCAAAGATATTGAAACTACTCAACTTGAACCCCGGAAGAAACTTAGCAATATAGAAAGACTTTGCCAAAGCTGGGCTTTCGAATATGAATTCAAATCTGATGATAAATTAGCCATCCAGAAACATCTCTACGAAGCTGATAACGTCAAATTCAAGCAACTCTGCAAATCAAGAATAGAAAGACTCAAATCCCATTTGTCAGGAGGTTTAATTTACGGGTTAGCAAATGCTGCCGTTAACCTTTTCCTTAAAGACGCCAATAAAGAAGAGCTAAAGCAGCTATCAGAAGAACTTGAAAACATTGGTAATGACCAGGATACTTTTTTAAAACACCTTGAGTCCTTTGAAGATAAGCTTGGCATCTTTTCTCTGCGCAAGATATTAGATGCCCACCACTTTAACATAGACCGCAACACATCATTATTTGAAATACATGAAAACACCCTGGCAAAAATGGAAAGAAATAATTTGTTAATCGCCCAGGCACGAATCAAAACCGAAAAAAACATTATCACCAAAACCAAAAATATCACCAAATCAATCACCTCATCATTTATCCCAGCACTTCCAAAAAGATTAAAAAAACCACAAAACATTCATGAAAGACAGGTTTCAGGAAATCAATATATAATTGATGATATAAAACATAAAATCTCAACATTAAAACAAGTTGCAGAAGAGAATCGAATCCCCCCAGAGGCATTTATCCATCTCACCCCCAAAGGACTAAGTGAAATCATTTACGAGAACTATCCTGAAAGTATGCTTATTCTCCTTGAAACAAGATTGGAACTACTGGAAAAAGACATTGATTCATTTTCCCGGGCAAGAGATCTCTTACCTAAAAATCTTGGCGGAGGGCGTAAGGCATATGCCAGAAATAGAATCGCAAGGCTAAAGGACTTCTTTAACAAGGTTGACACCAATACTCCTGAAGCACTTAGATCCTTTTTATCAGAACTCGAAAGTTATGAAAAAGAGTTTGAAAAAATCTCTCTTAACACAGCCCTCAGCATGCACTTCCTTGAGTTGCCTGGATCAGAAAATATTGCACCATTAGAGGTTCAGAATATTAACACCGGCTTTTTGCCTGCATGGCTCATAGCCCAAGAGCAAAAAGATATCTACCAGGAGCACCTGAGAGCGCTTGATTTCGAAAATTACCAGGAAGATATCACAAGATATAAAAAACACGTAACAAAAAAACCTTTAATACCAACAAGAAAAGAATATACAGCTGAACATGTCTTTCATGCCATAGAAAAAAACCCAAGACTATCTCATAAGCTAATAGTAAAAATCATACACCAGGAATACAAAACAAATAAAAAGCCAACAGCAGGTCTTCCTGAAGACAATGCAAAAAGCATTATGTCTTTCATCGAAAAACCCGAAAACAGTTGGATAATTAAGGCACTTCAAACAAAACTCATCGGGAATAATATTATTGACAGGATGGCATTTTTTGAGCCTCAGCACCTTTGCGACATATTAATACGAGACTGTAGCAGCCAACTCTTAAAAAATCACAGCCCCCATGCTGCCCATCAACTAAGTCAAGTCCTCACAATAAAGAAGCGCCTTGAAAATGAAGATAACTTCAGTGAATCAGACCTCCCAAATCTGTTTTCTGACTATTCCAATCAAGAAGAAGCAGGCAGTCTTTTAAAAAAAACTGAAACATCTCTGGCCAGAGATGATCTCATAGCGTTTATCAACAATCCGGAAAATTCAGGCTTGATATGCAATGCTACAGCGCGGATGACCAGAGCGATCCTAAGCGAAATAAATGATCATATTAACTCAGTTGACCCGGAAAATGCCGATCAGGCCACACTGACAAAGGCACTTCATGCAAAAAAAATGTTTCATGATCTGAAAGCACCTATAGATGATGAACTTGCAGTAGAAAAACTATCAGAAAATATAGAAAATAAATGTAAAAAAATACAGGCTGCACTAGGTTGGTTCTTTATTGCCAAAGAACAGCATAATAATCACAAAAAGATTTACTTCCTAAAACTACCTGACAAACAGGACTTTATTAAGAAGGCTACCCAGCCCACCCTCGCTCCCTCTACCCAAACAGCTTTGTTCAGAACCCTTTCAGAGTACGCAGAGCATCTCATACACCATGTCCAGGATCAAAAAACAGAAGATTCAGACAGCAGTACTCTAGAGGATTTATATTTCGAAATATTCACATTGCAGGAAGAAAAAATCCATAAAGAAACAGAGGCCATCCTGGAAAAACAGCATAATCAAAAAGAAGGCACATTCACTAGCCTGGCCAATCAAAACCAACAAACACTTGCAACAGGTAATCTCGAAGAAAACATAAAATTATTAAAAAAAGTATATGCTCGACAGACCAAAATTGCCCCCAGCAAGCCTGTTAAAAGTTTACTTAAATCCCCAGGATCAACGCTATACGACACTATATCAGCACTTCCTTTGACACAAACAGAAAGACTTGAAGACCTGGAACATAAAAAACTCTTACTTGAACTGGGATATAATTATAAGGACGAATTAATTTCAAATGTTAAAGATCGGGTTGTACCCCGATGCTTACGGTTCTGGGAAGAATCAAGTACAACCACCGACGAGCTAAGCACCAGCAATGACCAGCAAAGGAAAGAAATTTCAGAAAAACAGGGAGAAGTTGTCACTGGCATCTACGAACGCATACTGAAGAAAACAGCACTTATTCAAAAAGTTGCTAACCGACACCCCAAATTCCGGGAACTTTGTGGTAATGCTATTATTTTCCCCCTGATCACCATGAGGATGGCCGGAATTCCCATACCCATTTACTTAAATGGAGCGATACAAGCGGCAGTGCAGTCTCTAGGAACATCCTTTGCCGGAAATCATAAACCTCTATCAGCAAAAAATCTTGGTGCATTATCAGATGAAGAAAAAAAAATATTCAAGGATATACAGTTCCTCCATGACTCATGCTCAATGATTATGATGCCCGTGTTGGGTGCATATAGTTTAAATAACTTTTGTTCAGGAATAACCACCTTTGCTTTTAAAAAGATGATTGGTCAGGTTCCAAATGACAAAGTACATGAAGTGATCAGTCAATTAGCCGCTATTGTACCCTCTATAACTTTCTGCACTGAAATTCTTCAAAACATGTTTGGTGACATTTCTGCCTTGAGTAAAGGAAAAACTTCACTATTAATGTCTGCTGGAAAAGCACTGGTCATGACTTTGGTCACTCCTTTCCGGAACCGGTATAACGCCATCACCGAAGCATGGAGAAAACGGCATATACAGGGATGGAAACCCTTTTGGATGGAAGTGGGGAAAATAGCCGCCATTTCTTTTATCTCAGTGGCCACTGTGGGCTTTACCGCTGCTTTAACGGCCCTTACCTATGGTACGATTTTACCCGTGATTGCTGCCATACCACAACTCCTGATGATGGCATGGACGCTGACCAAGGCAGTAGAAACCGTAGAAAACTATACCGGCATACTAGGCATGATTCAATATGCCTATACCAAGCTCTACGGTTCAGAAGCCTTAAAAAAGAAAGAAATCAAGAAAACCTGTAACCAACATATTAAGTTACTAATGCCCGAATTTAAAAAATCGAAAGAGTACCTTGACTCAGAAGAAATGAGCGTTTTGCAGCAGTACTATAAAACCTATCTCGAGCAATATTATAACTCCAAAGAAAATGAACTCGGTAGCCATAAAGCTTTTAAGATATGGCAAGATGAGCAAGAAACTGCCATAAAACACTGGCTAAACTCCCAGAGAAATGCCATAGACAAACAGGCAAGTATCATATCAAATAAACTAAAAGCATTAAATTATATTGAGCAAAGGCTTAAATCATTTAACCATAAAACAATCACAAAACAAGACTTAAAACTCATCCAAAAGAAGTTAGCTTCATATGGAATAAAAACAAAGATCCAACCAGAAAACATTCTGCAACAGCTATTCCTTCTTAGAAGTGAAACAGCAAGCTATATTGAAGAAATATTTGGCCAATTGCCTCAAGATAACCCTGGGTTCATTCGTCGACATTTAGAACAACGTATGCGGGAAATATATGTCGGTGCACTTATAAAAATGAGTGCTGTTGCAGGACAAAGCATGAATAAGTTTGAGTCAAAAGTTAAGAAACATTTCGAAAAAACAGTAGAAAGAAAACTGTTTAAAAAAATCGATGCTGCAATAGACGAACACATCATCCTGACAGCAGACGAGTTTTTAAACTCGAAAGACAAGGGGCACCCTCATTCCATAGAACCTCCTCCTGTGGCTACAAAGGCTATGGAACCTGATGAAAGCCGGGAACCTATCCCTTCTTCAGAGGTTCCTGAAGCTCTTGAAAATAACAGGCGTAAAGAAACGTCGAGTGATGAAACAGAAGCCTTAAAATCAACATCGGAATATATGGCAACAACCAATTTTCAAGTGGCTAAAGAACATTACTCACACCCTGGTCCTGTTATCTTTGACTACACAGGCATGGATACTGATGATGACGATGAAACTGAAGAATTCTTTGATGCTGTGGAAACACTCTCTGAAACAAAAGTGTCAGAGAGTATTCCAGCCAAGACAAGTCCTGATATACATTCAATACCTGAAGGTGGCAAACAAAAGCCATCTCTCATCGATGCAATTAAAGAAGCAGCAAAATTTATATCTTGATATTTTTCCCCAGTGAGATTGGAGGGAGCCACAAAGCCCCGCGCAATGCTCGGGGCAGTTTATAAAATATCCGGATTAGGGGCTGTTGATGTTTTATCGCGAACTCAGTGGTTCGTAAAGCGGCCTTACGGAGAAAAGTATAGGCGATCTGAAGTCATCGTTAACAAGAAAGAAGCTAAGTCGGGTGTGATTTGCCAGCTTTAGCTCTGCCTTGTAGAGCCATACCCAACAGCATAGAGATAACAAACACTAATGCATCAACACTCTTCCCTCCCAGCGCGGTAACAGCGGGTCCAGGGCAAATACCAGCCAGCCCCCATCCCAACCCGAATAATACGGCTCCCGTAAGCAGCGACTTATCAATGTTCTGCCGGGCAGTAAACTTGAAGTCAGTGCCATAGATTGGAGCCTGCATAGGCTTAATCCAGAAAAAGTACACTGGCATAAACAGCAGCAATGCACCACCCATGACAAATATCAGGCTGGGGTTCCACTTTCCGGCAACGTCCAGAAAACCGATCACATTTTCAGGGTTGGTCATTCCGGATAAAGCCATGCCAAGACCGAATAACAAACCGGATAAAGCAGCAAACAAATTAAACATAGCGACAACTCGTTAGATAAGGTGTAAACGGACAAATACTGTCATTCCGGCCACAGCCATAAAAACAACAGTGGCCGCTATTGAGCGGATGGACAGGCGACCAATACCACAAATCCCATGTCCGCTGGTACAGCCATTACCCATGCGGGTGCCTACACCAACAAGCAATCCAGCAAGTGCCAGGAGTGTAGGGCTGCTGCCCAGTTCCCGGGGCATATCGCCATAAGGCACTGCCAGTGCTCCTCCGGCTATCATTCCGGCAATAAACAGGAGACGCCATAATTTATCACTTTTAGGAGCAGCAAGAATGCCTCCAAGAATACCGCTGATTCCAGCAATACGACCATTAGCCAGTAATAGCAGAAGGACTGAAAAACCCAGCAAAACACCACCGGCAAGGGGTTTGGTAAACAACATTAAATCCATCACTGACATTTCTCTCTTATGTCAAAGTCATTGGCAAAACAACTGATGCAGCGTCTGAACCAGGGTTTTCACTCTGGGATCAGACAAAGAGTAAAAGACCTGCAGAGATGATTTTCTGGATGAAATCAGCTGTTTTTTTTTCAGTACCGCCAGATGTTGTGAAAAAGCTGACTGGCTCAGCTGGGAATTATGCTGTAATTCACTCACTCCCACTTCCCCCTCCGTCAGCTGGCATAGTACAAGCAATCGGTCAGGGTGGCTCATGGTTTTAAGCAGGCCAGATGCCTCCAGAGCATTGGCCTGCATAGTCTTTATATCCATATTGAAATAATACCGGAAAGCGTTCGTAAAACATTGGCAGTCAGCATATTAGAAAACTCTACTTTAGAAAAGTAAGCATTAAGTAAATTATTTTAGATATATCTACATTAGACAAATCTAAATTGATAAAGTACAGTTTGTCTCAACTGTTTTTCAATAAGACCAGATCATGCCAAAAATTCTAATCATTGGTGGTGTTGCCGGTGGTGCATCCGCTGCTGCCCGTGCCCGTCGCTTAAGCGAAACCGCTGAAATCATCATGTTTGAGCGTGGATCTTATGTATCTTTCGCTAACTGCGGCCTGCCTTATCATATTGGTGGCGAAATTGCGAAGCGCGACCAGCTGTTGTTACAGACGCCAGAGAGTTTTCTTCAGCGCTTTAACGTCGATGTGCGTGTTACTCAGGAAGTCACAGCCATTAATCGTTCAGAGAAAACGGTGACCGTAAAGAAATTGCTGAATGGTTCTGAATACCAGGAAAGTTATGACTTCCTGCTTCTGAGTCCTGGGGCCAGCCCGGTTGTTCCGCCCATTGCCGGTATCAATAACCCTCTGACCCACAGTTTGCGCAATATTCCGGATATGGATGCCATTATGAATGTCATCGCCGTGAAAAAGCCAACACATGCCACCGTGGTCGGTGGTGGTTTTATAGGCCTGGAAGTGATGGAGGCCTTTCATCATCTTGGCATTACCACCACACTGCTGGAGTTGTCTGACCAGGTAATGGCACCGGTTGACCGCGAGATGGCAGGCATGGCTCATGCAGAAATTCGTCAGAAAGGGATAGACCTGCGCCTGGGCACAGGTTTGACCGGTGTCCAGTATCACAAAGATAAAGATGCCCTGACACTGCAATTAAATAACGACGAGACCCTGGAAACCGGACTGTTGATCATTGCGATTGGCGTACGCCCTGATACAACATTGGCAAAACAGGCTGGCTTGAAAGTCGGGGCTTTGGGGGGGATTGTGACCAGTCCAGCCATGCAAACCAGTGATCCTTATATTTATGCCGTGGGTGATGCCATTGAACAAATGGATTTCGTTACAGGCCAGTCAACCCTCATACCTCTGGCTGGTCCGGCAAACCGACAGGGCCGCATGGCCGCTGATAATATGCTGGGACGCGATGAGCATTACCAAGGTACTCAGGGCACTGCGATTTGCAAGGTTTTTGACCTGGCTGTAGGTGCTACCGGAAAGAATGAGAAACAGTTGCAAAGGGGAAGCGTGACCTATGAGAAAGTGTTTGTCCACACTGCCAGTCATGCCAGCTATTACCCCGGTGCTGAAACCGTCTCTTTCAAGTTGCTGTTTGATCCAGAAACCGGCAGGATTCTTGGTGCCCAGGCTATTGGCAAGGATGGGGTAGACAAACGGATTGATGTTATAGCCGTTGCCCAGCGAGCCGGAATGACTGTGGAGCAATTACAGCACCTGGAATTGACCTATGCACCTCCATTTGGCAGTGCCAAGGATGTGATCAACCAGGCAGCCTTTGTCGCCAGTAACTTGATGAAGAAAGATCTGGATGTTATCCATTATGATGAGGTGGATCAGCTCAGTGAAAATCAGGTTCTTCTCGATGTACGTAATCCAGAAGAACTTGAAATACAAGGCAGTATTGACGGGGCTGTGAATATTCCAGTAGACGCTCTACGCGAGCGTATGGATGAACTGCCTGAAAACAAGGAGATCGTTGTTTACTGTCAGGTCGGGCTACGGGGTAACGTGGCTTACCGGCAACTGGTGAATAGCGGCTATAAAGCCAGAAATCTCCTGGGTGGTTATCGTACCTGGATGTTTGCCCGTCACTAACTTTAAAAATTACCGAGACCCTCGCTTTCGTAAAAAACAAAAAAGTCGAGGGTTCAAGTACTCCTGCCTGGCATCCGACGATGATGCTAAACCCCAACCATCTAGCAGCGTGTCGGACTGAGGTTTTATCAAGTGCTCAACCTTGATAAGAATGAACTGTGGCCTGAACCAAGTCCAGCAACTCACGGTTAGCCACTGTAAACATGGCAAGGTCTAATTGATTGGCACCTCTGATTTCGCTTAACACACTTTGCCAGCGAGCCACCAGCGAGTGATGTTGCATCATCCAGTGATCAAGTTGCTTCTCCAGGTTTTCACCCGTATCCGGCCTGCTTAGCAGGGCTATGGTAAGCTCTCGCTGTTGCCAGCTAACTTCATCCCGAACACTGTCTGTGGCCAGGGACTGCCAGTGATTATTGGTATCAAATGCTCCCAACTCAGAGCTATACCACTCCAGTTCCAGTCGCTGTCCTACAGCAAAGTAAGTCCTTGCCACCTTCTCCAGTGGCTGACCTGTCTGGTCAGAAGCCTGTATTACCGGCAAAGCACTAAGTAGATAGCGATGGCCTGCAACCAACAAGGCCAAATCCTCTGGCACCTGCTTTTCAGTCATTGCTTTTATTTTCTCATCCAGGGCCTGCTTCTCAGCATCCACCAGATAATCAGAAAAACACACAATAAAGCTCTGAACACGAGGGCTATAATGTGAAACACATTCAGAAGGAACCAGTTCCTGGCGTTTTACTCGAATAAACCAGCGACTGGCTCTTCTGGCTAACTTAATCAGTGCAGTCATCATCTGGGTTTGAAGTTCACTGGGTACTTGATTATCCAGTGCTTCAATCTGCTCCCAGTAACGCTCGATATAAAATACATCCCGGCTTACCAGAAAGGCCCTGGCTATTTCTGCTGCTCCGGCACCCGTTGTTTGCCGTATTCGATGCACATAAGTAATACCCATCATATCAGTCAAGCGGTTGGCTATTTGTGTGGCTGTAATTTCATTACGCAGCCTATGACTGATAATTTCAGGGCTAAAGCGATCAACCAGCGTTTTGGGGAAGGTGGTATTCAGTTCCTGAACCAGGTATTCATCATTAATGATATCGGACTGGATCAATGCTTCTTTCAGGTCTGATTTACTGTATGAAATCAATAATGATAGCTCTGGCCGGGTCAACATCTGGCCTGCCTCCTCTCTTTCTGCCAACCCCTCATTATCTGGCAAAAACTCAATAGCCCGGTCCAGCTTTCCCTGATCCTCAAGGTACTCCATAAAACGACGGTACTCTTCCATCTTATAGCGAACTTCGGACTCCGCTAACGATATGGCTTGTGTCTGGCGGTAGTTATTAATTAATACCAGCCGGGAAACCTCATCCGTCATTTCTTCCAATAAGATATTACGCTGTTTTAGCGTCATATCTCCTTTGGCAACCACCTCGTTCAGTAATATTTTTATATTAACCTCATGGTCTGAGCAGTCCACACCCGCAGAGTTATCAATAAAATCAGTATTCATTGCTCCGCCCTGCATGGCATATTCCACTCTACCCAGTTGGGTGAAGCCCAGATTGCCACCTTCACCAATCACTTTGGTTCGCAGTTCACAGGCATTGATGCGTAACGGGTCGTTGGCCTTATCACCAACATCCCCATGGGTTTCACTCACTGCTTTAATATAAGTGCCAATCCCGCCATTCCATATCAAGTCAACCGGTGACCGTAATAAGGCCCTGATCAACTCATTAGGCGTTAATCGGCCGGGTTTAATGTCAAACCGCTCTTTCATTTCAGGCGAAATGGGAATGGACTTGGCATGACGTGAAAATATACCGCCTCCCCGGGATATTAGAGACTGGTTGTAATCTTCCCAGCTGGAACGAGGCAGTTCAAACAACCGTTTACGCTCACGATAGCTACTGGCCGGATCCGGACTGGGATCAATAAAGATATGCAGGTGATTAAATGCGGCAACCAGCGCAATGGCTTCTGACAGCAATGTGCCGTTACCAAAAACATCACCCGCCATATCTCCAACACCCACTACAGAGACAGTATCGGATTGAACATCAATACCTTTCTCCCTGAAATGCCGCTGAACCGAAACCCAGGCTCCTTTAGCCGTAATCCCCATTTTCTTGTGGTCATAGCCAGCACTGCCACCCGAGGCAAAGGCATCATCCAGCCAAAAGCCATACTCCTGGGCTATTTGATTGGCAATATCAGAGAAAGTCGCCGTTCCCTTATCTGCCGCAACCACCAGATAGAAGTCATCATCATCGTAATGTATAACCTGTCCGGGATGAATAACCTGCCCCTCCACCAGATTGTCCGTCACATCCAGCAATGCCCTGATAAAGGTTTGGTAACAGGCCACCCCTTCCGCTTGTAGCTCTTCTCTGGAACCTCCGGAGGGCAGCTGTTTTGGTACAAACCCGCCCTTGGCTCCCACAGGGACAATAAGAGCATTTTTTACCTGCTGGGCTTTCACCAATCCCAGCACCTCTGTTCGAAAGTCCTCAATCCGGTCAGACCAGCGCAGTCCGCCCCGTGCTACTTTTCCACCACGAAGATGGACACCTTCGACCCGGGGAGAATACACAAAAATTTCATAAAGAGGGGTAGGTTTTGGAATACCCTCAATGTCCCTGGGAGACAACTTAAGAGAAATATACGATTTGGATTCGCCCTGTTCATCTTCCTGATAAAAATTGGTTCTTAAAACGGCACAAATAACACTCTGCATCCGCCGTATAATATGATCTTCACTAAGGACAGTGACATCATCCAATGCTTCAAGAATGGATTTCTGAATATGCTGCTGCTTTGCCAAACGTTGTGTTTTTGATAACTCCAGGGCTGGATTAAAGCGAACATCAAATAATTCTGCCAACATTTGGGTAATGGCAATATTATTACAGAGCGTTTCAGCTATATAACTTTGACTGAAGCCCACCCGAATTTGCTTCAGATAACGGGCGCAGGCCCTTAGCATGGTTACCTTGCGCCAGCTCATTCCTGCCGCCAGTACCAACCGGTTAAATCGATCATTTTCAGCCTGGCCTAACCAGATTTGCTCAAAAGCCTGCCTGAAAACCGGTGCTATTTTCTGAATATCGACGTTGCTGTTTTCCCCAAGGCTTAACTGGAAATCATGTATCCAGATAACCTGCCCATCACTTTTCCGAATGACATAGGGGTATTCTCCAAGTACCCTAAGCCCCAGATTTTCAATAATGGGAATCTGATCCGCCAAGGGCAATGGTTCAACATAATGATACAGTTTGAAATGAATCAGCCCCTGTTCATCATCAATGGCCTGATAAAAACCCATTGAAAGGGGCATTGCCGGGTTAATTTCCTCAAAATGCCTGACATCTTCTACTGCCGACTGTGGCGAGAAAACCTCGCGGTAACCCGCACTAAACCCTTCTCTGTAAGTGGAAACCAATTTATTACCATCAGCCTCGCCATAAGATTCCAGGATGCAATCTGCAAAATCATCTTCCCAGGTCAATGCCGCAAGGGTAATTTCTTCGTTGATGCTATTTCTGTTAAATTCTACCCGGCCACGAAGCTTAAGGATAAAATGCACCCGGGCTAAAACCGATTCGGAAAAATAAGTGGTAAATTCCGAGTCTACGGCTTGCAGTCTCTCACACAGGATTTTTTCAATGCGGGTTCTGAACTCAGTGCTATAGATATCCCTGGGAACAAACACCAATACAGAACAAAATGGTCCATATGCATCCTGTCTTACAAAAACCTTAACTTGCTTTCTTTCCTGAATGCGCAA
Source organism: Endozoicomonas sp. Mp262 (assembly GCF_025643335.1). NCBI lineage: Bacteria > Pseudomonadati > Pseudomonadota > Gammaproteobacteria > Oceanospirillales > Endozoicomonadaceae > Endozoicomonas > Endozoicomonas sp. Mp262. The sequence continues at coordinate 4,659,906 of NZ_CP092489.1, forward strand.
AATAGCGGTTACGGTTTCATAAAGCTCATCCAGTGATGTTTGAAACAGTTCATCCCGGGGAAATATTTCAAGAATCTGGCTCAGCTCTTTGCCATGATGACTTGATGACTCCAGTCCAGCACGGGCAATAATCGCATCAACCTTTTTTCGGATATAGGGGATAGTGACAGGGCTTTGCCTGTAAACCGGCGAGGTGCAGAGTCCCACCAACCTGCTTTCAGAAATGACCTGACCATTTTCATCAAACTGCCTGATAGAGATAAAATCCGGATAAGCCGGTCTATGCACACTGGAACGAACGGCAGCTTTCGAAAATGATAATTTTTCATGGTGTTTAAAAAAGTCTTTTTCGATATAAGGCTCAAGTTGAAGTTGTCCCAGATTACCCTGGTGCATGGGCCTCAATAGACCCAGTAAACTATCAGGGGATCTGACAATCTGTTTCTTATTACTTTTCTCAATGACCTTTAATTCTTCAAATCCAAGGAAGGTAAAATTATCTGCCAATAGCCACTCAAGAAAATCCTTGATTTCATTTTCTTTAGCCGTTTCTGTACTGGCGATCAAATCAGTGACTTTTTTCCTCATCACCTGGTGGTCATCCACCACCCGGACAACATCTGCAAGAACGCCAGCTAACTGCTCGCGCAGTTGCACCAATTTTTCCTCATTTTCGAGCCGATCCACCTCCAGATAAATAAATGCATCCCGGCCAGCAGTAACCCCCTTTCCCTGCTCAAAGGCAAGATTATGATCTGCATCCCTCAAACAGGCCAGGGAGCCATTTCTCACCAGATGCGTTTCGGTTCCGAATTCATTGAGTTTCATTCGGACAGAATCCACCAGAAACGGCATATCCCGATGAACAATTCGAATCACTGTGTGAGTCGAATGCCAGCCGTGGTGAGAGTGGTTCGGATTGAACACCTCGATTTTCGGCTGTGCCGGGTTATGCTGCTGCATGAACTTCCAGAATGACAGCGTGGAACTCACCAGTCCACGTCGATCCCCACCCAGCAAGTCCTGGCGGGTATCCATTGAATAAAATCGGTAAACAAAGTTCTTGAGATATTCAAATTGTTCTGGCTTACTATGTTCACTCAACTCTTGCAGTAACTTGTCAAGGGCTTCTTGACGTTCCTGTGTATCCAGGTGGCCCATCCTTGTGTCTCCATGAAAAAACATCCCTTCTATTTTCAAGGTAGACCATGAGACTCTATAAACCTATATTAACCTGTGCAGTACATGGTTTTCTCAGGATCGCCGTTTTATTGACGGTAGGGAATAGTGCACTTTTCCCTTAATAAAATGTCAGTAATCGGTAAAGAGCAGGTTCAGGGTTGCAGGCTTCTGTAAGGTTCGACTATTTTTCTATTCCTGAGCAGCCGAATGCGTGCTCTTTACGGCCATGAAATCAGGCCTTTGGGTTTCCGGAGAGAGATCAGAGCTTCTGAAAATAACTCAAACCGGGCAGGATGCAAATTGACGCTGATGATTACTTTTTATGTCTTATAGCAATACGCTGAGCCAGCTTAGAGAGTACCTCTCCGCCTGTATTATTGGTCAGGAACACCTCGTTAACCGCCTTTTAATCGCCCTGCTGGCGGACGGGCACCTTCTGGTAGAAGGTGCTCCGGGACTGGCCAAAACCCGGGCCATAAAAGCCATGGCTGATGGCCTGGATGCCAATTTCCACCGGATTCAGTTTACTCCGGACCTGCTCCCTGCTGACGTAACCGGTACCGATATCTATATTCCGGAAGACAGCAGCTTTCGTTTTCAGCCCGGACCCATTTTCCATAACCTGCTGCTGGCAGATGAAATCAACCGGGCTCCGGCAAAGGTTCAGTCAGCATTACTGGAAGCCATGGCAGAACGTCAGGTCAGTGTGGGCAGAAAGACCTACCCACTGCCTCGGGTCTTTATGGTGATGGCCACTCAAAACCCCATTGAGCAGGAAGGAACCTACCCACTGCCAGAGGCTCAGTTGGATCGTTTCCTGATGCATGTAAAAGTGGGCTACCCATCCGTTAGCGCCGAGAAAAAAATCCTGAGGCTGGCACGGGGAGAGGCAATGAAACAAATGCCTCCGAAGCTGGAAGAACTGATCAAGCAAGCCAGTATTCTTGAATCCAGGCAGCAAGTACTGGCTATTCATATGGAACCGGTGGTAGAGGAGTATATTGTCCAACTCATCAATGCCACCCGTAATCCTGAGCCTTATCACTCAAAGCTGGCCAGCTGGTTAGACTACGGTGCCAGTCCCAGGGGAACCATTGCACTGGATCGATGTGCCAGAGCCCATGCCTGGCTCGAAGGGCGAGATTATGTCAATCCGGATGACGTTCAGGCGGTGGCCCATGATGTGCTCAGGCACCGGTTGCTACTGTCTTTTGAAGCCGAATCTGAAGGTAAGGATACCGACCAGGTGATTGATATGCTCCTCAAAGTTGTGCCCGTAGCCTGAAATTCAAAAGAGAGTTTGATGGATGAGCAGCATATACTGTGACTTGGACGATCTGGTTCGCCTGCGCTTTAAGGCACGAAGTCTCCAGTTATTCAACAAGGCAGCCTCAAAAAGCCTGTTGTCCGGTGGCATCCTGTCTCCATTCAAGGGTCGGGGGATTGATTTTGAAGAAGTCAGGGCCTATCAACCAGGCGACGATATTCGCTCTATTGACTGGCGCGTAACCGCACGCCGGTCCAAGCCACATACAAAAATCTTCAGGGAAGAGCGGGAAAGGCCTGTGCTTATTCTGCTTGACCAGAGTCACTCACTCTTTTTTGGCAGCCAGCTGAACTTCAAGTCGGTAACCGCCTGTGAAGCCGCATCAATGGTTGGCTGGGCCACACTATTTAACAAGGATCGGGTGGGAGGCATCCTGTTTAACGAACAGGAAGTCTACAATATACGTCCCAAGTCCTCCAAACAGACCCTGATGCATTTTTTGAAACAGGCTGAAAAAATCAATAAGCGACTAACCCTCGACGCCATGCCAGCCTCTCCTCCCGAAGGTTATATGGCCAAAGCTCTGCGCCATGCCAAACGGGTGGCCCATCCCGGCACTCAACTGTTTATTGTCAGTGATTTCAAAAATATGGATAGTGATGCAACCCGCTTGCTATCCCAGTTAAAACGCCACTGTGAAATCATGGCGCTGCATGTTTCAGACCCGCTGGAGAGAGAACTGCCGAAACCCGGAAACTATGTGATCACAAACGGTGTGCACCGGTATGCCATTGATACCCGAAAACACGCACAACGACAGCGATTCCGAAACCAGCAGCAGGAACAGGTTGAAAAGCTCCGGAACACCCTGCGTGAACTCAGGATACCTCACCTGAGTCTCTGTACCAGTGAAAACACGGCCGAACAGCTTCTTTTTATGCTATCTGCCAGAAAACCGCATAGAAACACCGGAGGGTCGCATGGATCAAACCTCTCTTCTTGACCAGCTGCGCCCCAACCTGTTGCCGGAACCTGTGAGCTATTGGCCTCCTGCCATGGGTTGGTGGCTTATTGCAATACTCCTGATAACCGGCATCGCCGTAGCCGCTACCTTCCTGGTTAGGCATTACCGTAAAAACCGTTATCGCAGACACGGTCTCAGGAAAGTACAGGCCATTTATCAAAGCTACCTTAATCACCAACAAAAAAGACAGTTTGCCCATGACTGCAATCGCTTGTTGAAGGCCGTCGCCCTGCAAGCGTTTCCCCGACAAAAAACCGCTCAACTAAACGGACAGCCCTGGCTGGACTTTTTATACGAGTCTTCAGGAAATGGCCTGTTTAAACAAACAGCGGCAGCAGCCCTGGGTGCAGAACGATTTAAACCGGACCAGGAACCCGATGTGGAACTGCTCCATACCCTGACAAAGAGCTGGATCAAAAAACACCATGCTTGAACTGGAATGGCCCTGGATACTACTGGCAGCCCCATTACCCCTGATAATTTACAAGTTAATTCCACCGGCTGCCCAGGCAAACGAACGCGCATTAAAAGTTCCCTTTTACCGGGAACTGGTCAGTAACACCTATACCAGCACTGTTGAGATAAAAAGCAGCAATACATATACCATCTGGCTGTTAGGACTTATCTGGCTGTTATTACTATTGGCTGCCAGCCAGCCAAAGTGGCTGGGTGATCCCGTACAACTGAAAGGTTCCGGCCGTGACTTGATGCTGGCGGTAGATCTGTCTGGCAGCATGGAAATAAGAGATATGGAGCTGAATAACCAGGCTGTAGATCGTTTAACGGCAACAAAACATGTTCTGACAGACTTCATTCAGCGACGTCGCGGGGATCGTATAGGCCTCATTTTATTTGGCTCTCAGGCGTATTTGCAGGCACCGCTGACCTTTGACCTGAAAACCGTCAAGACCTTGATGGACGAATCAAATATTGGTATCGCCGGCAACAAGACAGCCATAGGTGATGCCCTGGGCCTGTCCGTCAAGCACCTTCGTAATCGGCCGGAAGAAAGCCGGGTACTGATTTTGTTAACTGATGGTGCCAATACCGCCGGTCAAATCAGTCCCATTCAAGCCGCCAAACTTGCCCAGGAAAAGCAAATCAAGATTTATGCCATTGGCATGGGAGCGGATGAAATGATCCAGCCGGGACTGTTTGGCTCATCCATTGGTGCCAGAAAAGTCAATCCATCCGCAGATCTTGATGAGAAAACCCTTACAGAAATTGCCGAACTAACGGGTGGCCAATATTTCAGAGCCCGTAATACCGAGGAACTGGATAAAATTTATCAATTGCTTGACCAACTTGAACCTGTTGACCAGGAGGAAGAGGTGTTTCGCCCCAGTAAGGCTCTCTATCCCTGGCCTCTGGCCTCCGCACTTATCATCAGTTTATTGATGGCATTAAGTTCATTGTGGTCCGGCTTCAGGCCTTTTAATAAGCGGGGGCAGGTATGATGCTGTTAGACAGTTTTCACTTTCTACGCCCCCTGTGGCTTATTATGCTGATTCCCTGCCTGATCATGGCGGTGATGTTATGGCAACGAAAGCTTCAACAAAGCAGCTGGAAGCAGGTGATTGCTCCCCATCTCCTACCCCACCTGCTTCAGGGAAAAGAGCAGAAATCCGGTAAATTCCCCTACTCCCTTCTGATTATCGGCTGGTTCATTGCCTGCCTAGGACTGGCTGGCCCCACCTGGGAAAAAATCCCTATTCCGGTCAACAAAAGCCAGGAACCACTGGTTGTAGTGGTGGATATGTCATATAACATGCTGGCAACAGACCTTAAGCCCAACCGGCTCACCCGGCTGAGATATAAATTACTGGATCTTTTCGAAAACAGAAAGGAAGGCCTGACAGGACTGGTTGTTTATGCAGGCTCAGCACATACGGTTGCACCATTGACCGATGACAGTCGTACCCTGGCCAACCTGGTTAAGGCCCTTAGCCCTGATATTATGCCATCCCAGGGCAATAACCCGGCTACCGGCGTTGAAATGGCCATAAACCTCCTTCAGCAAAGTCTTGGTAAACCCGGAACGATACTGCTTATCACCAGTCAGATCAGTGACTCCGGAACCCATAAAATCGAGTCCATGCTGAAAAGCTCACCCAATAAACTGTCCATCATCGGTATTGGCTCCGAGCAAGGGGCTCCCATCTCACTGCCCAGAGGAGGATTCCTGAAAAATGAGCAGGGTAAAATTGTTATCCCTCAGCTGGAACGTGACAATCTGGTGAACCTCACCAGAAAAAACCGGGGCGTCTATCATGATTTCACCCTGACAGATGCAGACCTCCAACAAGTACTTCCGAAAACATCCAGAAGCGATGAGGCTATTCAGGTTGAGCGACAATTTGATCAATGGCACGATGCGGGCTTCTGGCTGGTATTGCTACTGCTACCTTTAGCTTTAGGCGCATTCCGCCGGGGATGGGTGACCCTGTTTTTAATCGCTGTACTGTACCAACCCTCGCCCAATGCCATGGCACTGGAGTGGCCATCCCTATGGAAAAACCAGAACCAGCAGGGAGCAGAAGCCCTTGAGAAAGGTAACCCGGAAGAGGCTGCTGAGCTATTTCAGGATCAACAGTGGAAAGCTGAAGCCCTGTACCAGGCAAAAAAATATAAAGAAGCGGCGACACTCTTTGGCACATCAGAGGTCGCGAGCCAGCTCTATAACAAAGCCAATGCCCAGGCCAGGGCCGGAGAGCTGAAACAGGCGGTTGCCACTTACCGGCAGGCACAGGAAAAGCTCTCTTCCAGTCCGGAAGAGCAAACAAGATACCCTGCCCTGAAAGAAGATATCACGTTTAATAAAGCCCTGGTTGAGAAGTTGCTGAAGGAGCAGGAGAACCAGAAAAATAATAAAGACCCGCAAAAAAATAAAGATCAGCAAAAAGACAAGAACCAGCAACAGGATCAACAGCAATCACAGGATCCATCTGACCAGCAAGACCAGCAAGACCAGCAAGACCAGCAAGACCAGCAAGACCAGCAAGACCAGCAAGACCAGCAAGACCAGCAACAGGATAACTCTAACCCATCAAACCAGCAGGAAGGGCAGAATCCACAGAACTCACCACAAAATCAGCAAGAGCCTGAATCTGCCAAAGACCAAAATAACCAGGACCAGCCACAGGACTCCCCCCCGAAGCCGGAAGAGCAACAGTCCACACCTGAATCATCAGGGGAAGATGAAGACCAGCAGACCGAAGGTGAGCAAGCCAAAGCCAACCAGTCACCTGCGGAAGCAGATAACAGCCCCATAACACCTGATGAACAGGCGCTGGAAAGCTGGCTCCGGACCATTCCTGACGACCCGGGTGGCCTGTTAAGACGTAAATTTATGCAACAGCGTGAACAAGAGCAAAGAGAGGAATAAAGAAACTGGCATGGAGATCATTCAGAATACAGCGCTTTATCGCACGTTCTTAGTCACCCTGCTGTATATGCTGGTCGTCTTTTCACAACCATCATTTGCAACCTTCAGTGCCTCAGTGGATCATTCCGTTATTGGTTCTCACGAAACCTTTGAACTGAATCTCAGATCTGACACGGATAGTGCCAGTGCTCCCGACCTGAGCAAGCTGGAGAAAGACTTCGATGTTCTCGGAACCCGCCAAAGCCGACAGGTGCGGATTATCAATGGCCGCAGTGAATCCTGGAGAGACTGGATCATTACCCTGGCACCCAAAAGAACAGGATCGCTCACTATTCCTGCTATATCACTGGGCTCAGAGCAATCCTCCCCGGTAACCATTACCGTCAGCGGCACCCTTAATCAGCCAGGAACGACCAGTAATGTCAGCCCTGTTTTTATGAGGGCAGAACTGGATACCGAGCAGGTTTATATTCAGCAGGAGGTGGTACTGACCCTTAAGATCTTCCATCGGGTCAATTTATATGACGATAGCCGCTTATCACCCCTGGAAATTGAAGATGCCATTGTCCAGCAATTAGGTGATACAAAAAAATACGAATCGGTTATCGATGGCACTCGCTACGGTATTTTTGAACTCAAGTTTGCCATCTACCCCCAGAAAACCGGTAGCCTGATGATCCCTGCCATGACCTTTACCGGCACTATGGCCGATAGAAGGGCACCCTTCAGCGGGATGTTTTCAATGGGAGGCAAACCCATTGTGGCCCGATCCCCGGAAATCTTGCTGTCCGTACAGGAGCAACCCGATGACTATCCTGGCCATGATTGGCTGCCCACCAAAAAGCTAACCCTCACTGAATCCTGGAGCCAATCGCTGGATTCCATCAAAGTGGGTGATGCGGTTACCCGCACCATTACCATGCAGGCCGACGGATTGAATGCAGCCCAGTTGCCCCCCCTTAACCTTCCAAGCCCATCGGGAGCCAACAGCTATCCGGACCAGTCCTCCACAGAAGATATACCCACAGCAGAGGGCATTATTGGCAAGCGGGTTTCAGCCATTGCCATAGTACCAACCCAGGCAGGGCCTATGACCTTGCCTGCCATTAAAGTCACCTGGTTTGACACCCAGAGAAAGATTGTCAGAACCACAGAAATCCCCGGTAGAACCATTCAAGTTCAACCTGCGGAAAATTATGAGCTGGTTCAGCCCTTCAAGGCTGCGGCACCGGTTGAAACAACAACAGAACAGACGACTCCCGTAGCAGAGGAGGAGGTACCCCCTCAACAGGAAAGCTACTGGAAATGGCTTGCCCTGGCGATGGGATTGCTTTGGCTGATAACAGGGTTAGGAGGCTGGCTGTTCTGGAAGAAATCCAGAAAATCACCCTTACAAACAACGAATAAAGCCACTGGAAAAACAACAGTCGTCGTTGATAAAACAGATGAGAAGTCACTATTCCAGCAGTTTGAAAACACCTGCCATAACCATGAAAAGCCGGGCATGATACTGGAGAGCTTTAAACAGTGGAGCAGGGTATACCTCAATGCTCCCGAGCTGGCAACAGTCCAGCAATGTGTACAACGGTTTGACTCGGAAACACTTAAAACAGTGTGCCACCAAATAGATTCAGCCATCTATTCTGGCAAAACGGCCGAAGCAGAAGCGGAGGAGCTGCTTGCTCTTTGTCAGAAGATGAGAAAGAACCGCAGCAGAAAAAAAATTCATGAAGAAACGGTAGAGCTTTATCCTCAGTAAACCGCATCCATTTAGAGATTGATGCATAACTTCCTCGTTCCCAGACTCCAGAAGGAGTCGCAAAAGTCTGAATTTTCTCCGTCGTCATCCCGTACAAGGATTGTACGGGATTCATATCACAGGGAGGTGAATCTCTCAGCTCGCATGATACGTGCGGTTAGACTGCCTTCCATGGCAGATGGTTCCTGTACAATCCCTGTACAGGATGACGCTATTGAGTCTATTTCATGGTTTCGCGACACCCTCTCCCCCCTGGGAATACATACGGATGTTTCAAGCTATCCCCAAGCAGCAGGGGCTGCTTCGCTGTCCCACTGACTGCTGTTGTTAGGTGAAGTAAATGATTCGGAGTTTTATTTATGAAGGTATATTTAACAAATCGTGAAGATCGTGATGAGGAATTCGCTTTTGAAATAAAAAAAATTGTTCATCTTGGAGGTAGAATTAATATAGTCGCTATTGGTTATGATAAATTTGGTGAACAAGCTCAATTAAGATTCTATCTTAATACCACAGGAAACCTTCAAATCTCCGAAGGTATTTGGAGCTACCCTACCCCTTGGAAAGAAAATAGTAAATTTTCTGATTCTGATAGTGACTCAGGAACTGATGATCGTTCATCAAAAATAGAAGGTGAGTTGGAAGATTTTGACGGAAAAACAATAATATTTTGTGGGACTTGGAAAGATGCAGATGGTTTATATGACTTAGAGATTGATGCACAACTCACTGAGACCTAACACTGTACTTACCACCAAGAGAAAATCTGCATTCCCAGACTGGAGGGGGTGTAGCGAAGCCCTCAGCGCAATGCCCTGTTTTTTTTTGAACCACGAAGGAGACTAAGTAAACCAAGACTTTTCTTAACATTCTTCGTGTCCTTCGTGGTTCAAAAAAAACTTTTGCGAAACCCTCTGGAGCCTCGAAACGAGTTAACGTTACTGCATCAAATTACAGACTCTTATTTACCACCTCAAAAACATCCGTGGATAACTCAGGCACTTTGCTGATAGATTCCAGCGCTTTCTTCATCAGCTCCCTGCTTTGAGGCTCGTATTTTTTCCAGCGAGTCAACGGTTGTAACAGACGGGAGGCCAGTTGCGGGTTTTTACAATCATATTCAATCACAAGATCAGCCAGGAATTGATAACCTTCGCCTTCTGAATCATGGAACCCGGCCATATTCTGGGCAAAGGCTCCCACCAGGGCTCTTAGCTTGTTAGGACTGGTGGCATCAAACAGCTTATGTTCCATCAGGGATTGCACATGAGACAGGGTTCCCATCTGGGGACTCCCCGCCTGAACGCTAAACCACTGATCCATCACATTGGCATCATCCTGATAGCGATTAAGGAAATCGCTGAGCAATGCATCTATAGAAGGTTTATCCTGATACTCCGCATTCACCACATAAGACAACGCGGCAAAACGATCAGTCATATTGCCAGAACGATCATATTGCTCTTTGGCAAGATCCATCATTTCCTTGTGGTTTAGAGCTACCATATAACCCAGACAAATATTTTTCAGGGTTCGTTCAGCAATATCCCTGGCCTCTGGACGGTAAGGTTTTTCCTGTGACAGCTCTTTCCAAAGCTGATGGAATTGGGACTGATGGGCTGCGGCAATTGCCTGCTTAACCTGCTTCCGCGCCTTATGAATCAACCCGGGCTGAATACTCTCTGATTGTTCAGCAATAGCGGCTTCAAAAGGCAGCGTCAGCATTTCAGTTTTTACGGCCATATCCAGGGTGGAGTCCGCCAACACATGACCAAACGCATCAATCAGTTGCTGATCAGGCTCTTTTGACTCTCCTCTTGCCAGAGCAGCTACCAGCTGATTAATTTCTGCCATGGCCAGACGTTGACAGGCATCCCAGCGGTTAAAACTGTCAGAATCATGCTGCATCAGGAATACCAGGTCATCTTTGCTATAGGCGTATTCCAGGCGAACAGGTGCAGAAAAACCGCGCAACAATGATGGCAAAGGCTTTTCAGGCAAATTATTAAACAGGAAGGTTTCTTTGGCCTGTTTAACATCCAGAACCTGCTCAACATCCCCATGCTCATTCAGGGACAGTGCTTTACCGGAGTTATCAAGAAGTGCCAGCTTGACGGGGATATGGAAAGGCGCTTTGTTCTCCTGACCGGGGGTTGCAGGGCAGCTTTGCTCTATTGTCAGGCTGTAGGTGCCAGAGGCTTTATCATAGGCATCAGAAACATGCAGAACCGGTGTTCCTGACTGGCTGTACCACAACCTGAACTGACTGAGGTCTTTACCGCTGGCATCTTCCATTGCCTTAACAAAGTCTTCACAGGTTACCGCCTGACCATCATGGCGCTTGAAGTAAAGGTCAGAACCTTTACGGAAATCCTTCTCTCCTAACAGGCTATGGATCATCCGAACCACTTCCGCCCCTTTTTCGTAGACCGTTACGGTATAGAAATTGGAAATCTCTATATACGACTCAGGACGTACAGGGTGAGACATAGGACCCGCATCTTCTGCAAACTGAGCCGTTCTCAACATGGCTACGTCTTCAATCCGCTTGACCCCACGGGAGTTCATATCAGCGGAAAACTCACTGTCCCTGAATACCGTGAACCCTTCTTTTAAACTTAACTGGAACCAGTCACGGCAAGTCACCCTGTTACCGGACCAGTTATGGAAATACTCATGGGCCACTATCGCTTCTATGCGCTGATAACGGGCATCGGTTGCTGTCTCAGGGCTGGCCAGGACGCAGGAGGAGTTAAAAATATTCAACCCCTTGTTCTCCATGGCTCCCATATTGAAATGATCCACAGCAACGATCATAAAGATATCCAGATCGTATTCACGCCCATAGACCTCTTCATCCCACTTCATGGATTTTTTCAGGGATACCATGGCATGATCACACTTATGGATATTATGGGACTCGGTAAAGATCCTCAGGGTCACTTCCCTGCCACTCATGGTGGTATACCGGTCTTCAATAGACTCCAGATCACCAGCCACCAACGCAAAAAGATAGCTGGGCTTTTTGAAAGGATCTTCCCATTTTACCCAGTGCCGGCCATTATCCAGCTCCCCACGCTCAACATCATTACCATTGGCCAGCAGCACTGGATAACGCGCTTTATCCGCAATAATTTGTGTGGAAAAAGTAGACATTACATCCGGGCGGTCCAGGTAATAGGTGATTTTCCTGAAACCTTCTGCCTCACACTGGGTACAGAACATTCCGTTGGACTTGTACAGTCCCTCCAGGGAAGTGTTTTCCTGAGGCTTGATGCGGTTCTTGACCTCCAGAATAAATTGATCCCGGTCTATAGGAATAACCAGCTCGGACTGGCCTTCCCTGAACTCATCTTCCGCCAGTTTTCTGCCGTCAATGGCAACACTGACTAACTCCATATCAACACCACTAAGAACCAGATCGGGATGCCCCTCACCCTGTTCATTCTGACGTATGTGTAATGTTGAAGTGACCAGTGCATAATCTTCGTGAAGATCAAAGACCAGGTTGGTCTTGTCAATCCAATAGTCAGGTGCCTGATAGTCTTTCAGAAAAATAGCTTTGGGCTGCGATTCTTTCATTTTATAAACCTTTTTTATCAATCAATGGCCATAGGGCTGGGAGGCTGTTGAGGTTTTATCCTGAATTCAACAACCTCCGCGCAACCAGGTTAGACCGGCTTGTATGCCCCTAATGAACACAGACACGGGCTTGATAGGCAGTATGTTTCCGCACATTGAATACACCAGTATCCAGCAGCAGATACTGCCCCTTGATACCTTGCAAAACACCTTCTATAAAAGGTGTTTTATCAAATGATAGAGAAGTGACCTTAGTGGGATAGCATTCAACAGGATAATCAATAGTGATTGCATCCAAATTTTCAAGGGGTTGAATAGCCTGAAGACCAAACTCTTTCTGGATAGCATCAATGCGGCTTCTATTCATGGCTAATAATTCAGAAGCTGCCTCAACCAGATCAACCGGTTTAGCAGGGCCTTTTAACATAGCTCTCCAGTTGGTCCGGTCATTCACAAACTCCTTAAAGAGCTGCTCCAACAAACCAGACTGCTGTCGTGTAGATACCCGAATAAAAGGCAGTGCCTGGGTTGCCCCCTGGTCAATCCAGCGGGTGGGAACCTGGCTGGCCCGGGTGATACCCACCTTGAGTCCGGAAGAATTGGCAAGATAAACGATATGGTCAGCCATGCAAAACTGCTCACCCCAGGCCGGGTCACGACAGGTTCCTAGATGGTAGTGACACTTTTCCGGACTGACTATACAGCTGTCACATTGGGGCAATTTGCGAAAGCAGGGGTAACAATACCCCTGACTGAAACTCTTTCTGGTTTTCCGTCCGCAATGACTACAATGAATTTCTCCCAGATACTCCAAAGAGAGTTTCCGGCCTAATAACCCGTTTAAAGGCAACTGCTGATTGCCTACAGCCAGGGTATAACTTACCTTATCCTGAAGTGCCACTGGCATTTTACTTAATGAGCCAGAAAGCCCTTCTTTCCCGGTTAAATCCACTGCCACTCCTTACGGTTTAAATCGGATGATACTTTCGGGGCTATCAGAACCTGTGTCAACAGTGGTTTCATCTTTTCCCTGCCGGCACTGCACAGGCATATAACCTGTACGCCGGGATTCAGGCAGGTGTTGACGTTCGTATACTAACATAGCCAGCAGAACCACCTCTTTCTGTTCTGCGGTCAAATCCAGTCCATTGGGCCATTTACCTAACTCCAGGGATTCTTTTAACTGCCGGTACAACCCGGGGGTTACCTGACTGACAAATTCACTCATGTCCATTCGTTATTATTCCTGCTTTTCAGCGTTTTTTTTGCCTGTTTTAACTAATATTCCAGCAAGCCCTCCGATAAATGCTCCGGACAACAAGCCTCCGGTATGGGCGGCGTTAGCTATGCTACTACCCAGCATAAAGTCCAGTGCTCCGGTATATCCAACCACTAAAAAGATCAGCATAAACCCATAAATCGCAGGCAAAATATCAAAGTGGCAAGACTTATCGACTTTCTCACGGATCATACAGTAGCCCAGCAATCCGTATATCACCCCGGAAAATCCTCCAAAGATCACGATATCACCGCCAAAGATATATTGGGCAAAATTAGAAACCAAACCTGATGTAATAACCAGCAATAACAAATGCAACCCGCCAAACCTGGCTTCAATCCTTCGCCCCAGGTCAAATAACCACATCATATTAAACACCAGGTGCAGTACTGAAAAGTGGAGCAAAACCGGGGTTATTAAGCGCCAATACTCTCCCTGCTTCAGGGTGAACGCCAGACTGGATAAGTAGACCGTTGTTCCCTGGTCGGTTGGCAGGAATTGCAAGGGTACAAAATTAAGTGCTGCAACCACTGCCCCGTTCTGGCCAAAGTCAGAAATAACGGCAACCAGTACAGAAATAACCAATAACAACAGTGTCAGGGGGTACCTGGACCATGGAATATTTTTTGTCATGGCCTTTATTCCTACCCCCTTTCGTTCAGGGGCAGGAGTTAACTTCAACAGACCCGATTGCCAGTCCTGATACACCTGCCTGACGGGATCAACCAGTGTGGCACTTAAAACCCAAATGACCTGCACGCCCACTTCCTCGGTTATCTTGTGAGGAATTCCCTGACGATAAAGAAAAAAAGACAATGGACTCAAGTCAACCCCGGGCGGAACCTCCAGAGCCCGACACTCTTGCCGCTTATCATCTGGATGGCTCACCGGCTATATTCCTGATAGTTCCAACGCAACTTGGAACGACAGGCCTCATAAAAATTATGGTTTAACGGATGGATCGCTCTTAGTTTTTCCGGCTTCTTCCGAATAATAATCTGGTCTCCAGGGGCTCCCCCTATATGAATCTGGCCATCACAGCTAACCTGAGGGTAGATGTCATTATTCGTACTGATAACCAACTTAAGTTCACTATTGCCATCAACAACCAGGGGGCGGTTCGTCAGCATATGGGGAAACATGGGAACCAGCACAATGGCATCAAGGGTGGGGTGCATAATAGGGCCACCACCGGATAAGGCGTAAGCGGTAGAACCTGTGGGGGTAGAAATAATTAATCCATCCGAGCGCTGTTTATAGACAAACTGACCATCGATATAGAGTTCAAACTCAATAATCCGGGTGGACTTCCCCGGGTGCAACACCACATCATTCAAGGCACTTCCCTCGCCGATCAATGTCCCGTCACGCTTGACCTGGGCTTCCATCAAAAACCGGCTTTCTTCCAGATACTGTCCTTCAAGTACCTCTGATAGCTGGGTTTCCAGTTCACTGGGGCAAATATCGGTTAAAAAACCCAACCGGCCGCGATTAACGCCAATTACCGGTACATTATAATGAACCAGGTCTCTGGCAGCCCCTAACAGGCTACCATCACCTCCAACAACAATAACAAGGTCACACCGCTCTCCCATTTCAGTACGCTGACAAACAGGCAGGCCATGCCCCGGAAGCAGGTTGTCAATTCGCTCATCCAGGAATACAGAAAGCTTTCGGTCACCAAGAAACTGTAACAGGCGCGTCAAGGTATCCGACGCTTCCGCACGCCCCTGGCGACCGGTCACTCCTATACATTTAAACTGTTCCATAAAAGATACACTTGTTATTCACTTTGGGGTCACAGACTATAAGCAATCACCTTGGAATGGAAGGCAAGTTATGCACTGAAGATGGCAAACTTAAAGCAGTACGTCTACTTTTTAGGTGCATTGTCAATAAAGTCTACCGACTATGATTTATCCTAAACGATTAATTGCCTGCGTTATAATACTACTTCTTATGGTATTACTTCAGGGATGTGGAAACGTGCCATGGAAGTCAACACCATCATCTCCTGAGCAGAAAATCAGAATCGATGAGAACAGCCTTACCAGCTCACTGGTTCAGTCGTTGGGGGTGACGACAAAACAGGCAGAAGGAGGAGCCGGAGCCTTACTGGATGTAGCAGAAAACACGCTTTCCAAGGCCGATTTTTCGAAAATTGTTACCGCCATACCTGATGCCGGTAGTCTACTGGGAACCACACCCACAATGGGTGGAAATTTAGCTTCCAGCGGTGGTAGCAGCAAGTTAATAGATGGCTATAACCATATAAAAAAACAATTTGAATCCCTGGGACTCAACAGCTCGATGATTTCCAGCTTTATATCTGTAATGGTTCAATACCTTGGCAAAGGAGATGACAGCACCCCCTCAGACCTGCTTCAATCAGCACTGTCTACAGCTTTATCCGGTTCTGCCGGCTCTTTAATTAACAGCTTTTAAACGCAGTGATTCTGCACCTGTTCATATGAACAGAAACTTAAGAGGCTATTTCTAAATAGCCTCTAGCAGCCTGTCGGACTTAGCCGATCGTAGCGAGAAAAAGACCGGTTTGAGCCATTTTTTATGCTGATTCGAGGCGAATAGTGGTTCTATTTAACGAGAATCAGCATAAAAAATGGCCAAATCCGGCTTTTTCGCAGTAGGTCAGAGCTAAGTCCGACAGGCTGCTAGGGAGCACAAAGGCATACGCTAAAACCGTCTTTATTTTCAAGCGTTACAGTCAGGCCGTGCATATGTGCTACCGCCCGAACCAATGAAAGCCCAAGGCCAAACCCGTCTTCCTTACGACTTCTATCAAGCCGATACAAACGACGAAAGACTTTTTCCTGTTCGTCAACCGGTATACCTGGTCCCTGATCATGGATACAGACTTTGTTTGAATACACCACCATTTGAATGGTTCCACCATCAGGAGAATACTTGATGGCATTTTCTACAAGGTTATAAAGGGCTCGAAACAACAGCTCACGATTCCCCTCTAAAATAAAGGTTCCTTTTAGCTCAAGCTGCAGCTGCTGGTCATTGCATTCAGCCAGGGGTATAGCAAGCTCAATGACCTCTTCACACAACCCGCTGATGTTGCAGGGGCCAAAAGCAACCCTCCTGGCTCCCTGCTCCAGGCGGCTCAGTTCCAGCATTGCATTAAAGGTGGTCAGTATCCGGTCAACTTCACCCCGTAATACCAGCAATTCTTCCACTCCAGCAGAACCCTTGGCAATATGACCATCCATTCGGATACGCAGCCTGGATAATGGCGTACGTAAATCGTGGGCAATATTATCCGTTACACTGGCAATGCCTTCCATGCCACTTTCAATTTGATCCAGCATGCTATTAATGCTGTTAGCCAGCTCATCAAATTCATCATTTTTTGTACCCACCGGAACCCTTGCACTTAACTTGCCCTTCCTGACTTCTGAGGTAATGCGGTTCACATGGGCCAAACGGTTGAGTAATTTCCTCGCAAACAGAAAGCTGACGAGTGATGCGGCTAATAATGCCAGCAACATGGAAGAATACAGGGCAAGCTGAAAGCGACTGGCAAACAGGTTAAAGTCTGGGGCGTTATACCCCACCAGAACATCCCCCCAACGAGTGGCGATACGACTACCCCTTACATTTTGCAGGCGCTCTTCCACGCCTGCTGAGTCGTCCCATACTAAAAAATCACCTATTAATGGTGTTTCGGGAATGCTGGCAGGAAGGTAGTTCAGATTACCAAAATAGCCCTGACGGTTTTTAAGCACCACCAGTGAGTTTCTATTATCACCGGCTATTCTTTTCAGATTATCGATAAACTCAAATCGACTTTCAGTCTCTGAGAATGACTTCAACGTCGCCAAGGTTTGAAAGATAAATAAATCCTTATGCTGACGGTAATATCCAATGCTGTATTTACTGACGATTCCGATGATAAGCAAACACAACAACGTCATCACTGCTGTATGCATAAGCGTATAGCGAAGCAGTGATGATGACTTCAAAGGACTGAATATCCCCATAACCCCCTTCAACCTATGAAGAACTGCCTCTAAGCACGTAACCTACCCCCCTGATGGTGTGAATCAACCCTTTTCCACCACACCGATCCAGCTTCTTTCGCAGTTTTGCCACATGCACATCAATAAGATTACTGCCCGGGTCAAAATGGTATCCCCATACGGCCTCAAACAGAAGTGTCCGTGAAATAACCTGACCCTGGTGCTCCAGAAGATAACGAAGTAGTTGAAATTCCCTGGGTTGCAGAGCCACTTCTCCCCCCTCCAGAAATACCTGGTGTGACAGTAACTTCATCGTCAGGTTATCCACTTTGATCTGTGTTTTTTCCTGGGCCGTATTTCCCCGGCGAATAAGTATCTCAACCCGAACCAATAACTCAGCAAAGGAAAAAGGCTTGCAAAGATAATCATCTCCTCCCTGCTTCAACCCCTTTATCCTTTCATCAACCGCATCCAGGGCACTTAAAATGATCACAGGGGTATTGATACCTGTAGCCCTCAGGCCCGCCAATACCTTCAGTCCCTCCATTTCCGGCAGCATACGATCCAAAACAATAGCATCGTATTCCCCTGAAGACGCGAGAAACATACCTTCCCGACCATCTCCGGCCTGATCAACAGTCCACCCCTCCTCTGCAAAGCCTTTGGCAATATAGGTTCGGGTGGTTTCGTCATCCTCTACAACCAGTAATTTCATAAAATTCTCTCGCCCGGAATGCATATGACCATTTAAGTGTATGCAGATACTATACGGATATTAAGGGGCTAATCTTTATGAAAATTTCTGGTCGCCACCGGTATGGGCTTACCTGTCTCCACATCAACGATCACTTTACGAACACCCTGGTCAGTCATCAATTCTATTTCAAAGAAAACCACCCCTTTTTCGTGCTCCAGTTCTGCCTCAAGCAAAGTACCCGGAATCATTTTCTTCGCCTCGGCAACGGCTTTTTCCAGGGTTATGCCATTAAAGAAACTGCCGTATTTGCTTGAGCTAAACCGGTCTCTTTCCTGCTCCTGAATAGCACCGGTATCCGGATCTACACTGACCTCTATTTTCTCACCCCTGGTCTGATCAACCACTTCCAGCTCATACACCATTTTATGATCATGATCCCGGTCATCTACACTAAATTCACTCAGCTTGCCGGAATATTGCTTGCTGACTATTTCCATTGCCTGCTCAGGTTTTACCTGGGCTTTTTCTATTGCCAAACTGGTAATCACACTATCCTGACCAGCAAGTGCTGCTGTAGAAACAAGATACAGGCCTAAAATAATTTCTTTCAGCGCTTTCATTTTTAACCCCCTGACTCACCTTTGCATCATCTTGTTACTGGCTACTATACACCAGTAACCATTAAGGCAACGTGATGAGTTCATTAATTAAAATTAATTTTCTTCTCTGAACGGGAAAGGGGGACCCGGCCTAACTCCATGCTTTACTTTCCCTGCTCCAGAACCAGGAGTAAATTGATGACTTTTCTTCGAAGATATTTTTTCTGAAAAAGTTTTCTGTTGTTTTTGTGATAGTTTTTGCCGGGATGGACTCCCCCCTCGCTGTGAGAGCATTGTCCTGGCCACTGGTCTCTTTTGCGGCAAAGCTGTCCTGACAGGCGTCAAGGTTCTTTCCTTTTTCATGGAACAACATTTTAGCTGTGCCGCGTACTGCTTAGCCTGGTTCTCAACCTGCCGGGCATAATTCAGAATTTTCTTCTTTTTCCTATGCGTTTTCCTGTTATAACCCTCATGACCCTCATGGTAAGCCAGATAAAGATTATAAGCATCATGCCTTTTAATTCGGCATTTTTTACGGCTTTGCTCATTATACCAACCAATAAACTGGACACAGTCAGCAAAGTTATCCCGTCTTGCCAGATATTTGCCTGTTTGTTTACGGTAATGCTTCCAGGTGCCATCCAAAGCCTGGGCATAGCCATAAGCCGAGGATAGATATTTTTTCTGCTTTTTATGCTTTGTCCGAGGATCAACTGGGCGGGCATTATGACGAAAATCCGACTCTTTTTTAATCATTGCCATCATCAGTGGCGTAGAGCTGCCCCATCGTTTAGCTGCTTTTTCTGTTTGCCTATACCAATCAGGATTGGCCTGAACTACCGAACAAATATTACAGGTATTTACTGGCTTACGGGCAGGCATCTTTTTAGCGTTAGAAACACACCCCGAAAGTACCAGAGGAAAAATAAAAACCCACCCCAGCCTGTAAAAAAAAGTCGCCATTGCCCCAAGTGTCTCCGGATTGCCCTTTAGGACAAACCTTATAAACTCAGGGCATAAGAATTAGCGCATAAGACTCATTAAGAGTAATGTACCAGTCTAGCGTCTAAAACAAGATTTATCCGGCAGGCTCTGTATAATATTTGTTACTTTTAGACGATCTTTGTACTCCCGGTTTCTGATGGAATAAGCGAAAGCGACGACTTCTCCGGTATGGAAACACATCCATTATCTCACCGCTTGATATTTCTTCCTGTACGGCGCACCAATATCTGGCTGTAAATAAATCACCATGCAACTCTTTAAACATTCTTCGGACATGACTATCTGGAAACAAAAAAACCGGAAACTCTTCAGGAAAAATATCATTAACACCCACTGAATACCAAGGCTCTGCGGCCAGCTCTTGCTCAGGATATAAGGGCTCTGGAATATCCCGAAAATTGCACTCCGTCAGATAACAAATTTCATCATAGTCATAAAAAACAACGCGACCATGACGCGTTACCCCAAAATTTTTAGGCAACATATCACCCGGGAAAATATTGGCCGCCGCCAGTTGTTTAATGGCATTGCCGTACTCATCAAGTACATCACTCAACGCCTGACCGTCACTCTGATCAATATAGATATTTAACGGAGTCATTCGCCGCTCACAATACATATGCCGGATCAAAACCTGATCGCCAGCTAACTCAACCGTTGACCCTGCTTCATCCAGCAAAACCTGTAGCAATTCCTCTGAAAACCGGTTTTTGGGTAGGGAAAGGTTGGAAAACTCCTGGGTGTCCGCCATTCGTCCCACCCTGTCATGGGTTTTTACCAGATAATAACGATCTTTCACCCGCTCTTTTGTGACTTCTTTCGGGGGATCAAAACGATCTTTGATTATTTTAAACACAATATCCAGAGAGGGCAGGGTAAACACGGTCATAACCATGCCCTTGATACCCGGTGCAATAACAAACCGGTCTTTGGAATAAGCCATATGCTCCAGCAAATCCCGATAAAAGACAGTCTTGCCATGCTTGAAGAAACCAATAGAGCTGTACATTTCCCATCGGGATTTACCCGGTAACAGAGTATGTAAAAATTCTATGCACTCCGAAGGATTTCTGGCATCCACCATAAAATAGGAGCGGGTAAAACTGAACAGAATACTGATATCATCATTATCACAAAGCAGGGTATCAACATACAGACGTCCATCACCATCATTCAAAGCCGATAGCACAAAAGGCAAAAGACGGCTGGAAGAAACCACCCGGCCCACCAGATAAGCCCCCTTATTTCTGTAAAAAACCCATTTCAGTACATCCACCCGAATATCCGATGGGTTTAATAATGAAGGCGACTGCTCTCTCAAAGCAACCACTATATTCCGAACGTCACGACGACAGTTTTGCCACGGCAACTCATTTGAAAAGTCACCTAAAACTTGTTTGACCAGGCTGACCAATCCCCGGTCAGGCCGATAGGTACGATAAATTCCTCTTGGGCTGTGTACTGAAAAACCCTCAAACTCAGATGAAACAAAAGACTCTGATGCATTGGCTGCCTGGTTTGGAAAAACCTTGCGATAAACCGAGTTATAAAAGGTTTCTGCAAGTTCAGGATCAGTACGGTAGGAAATCAGATCCATGTATGCTTGCCGGGCTTCCAGCCAATACTGGTGGTGATAAAAATCTCCTTTGGCTCTTTTATTTAGCAATTGCATCACATGGCAAATGGCATGGTCATATAAATTGATACGGTCAGAAGCCGCCTGCTGGGCAGCACACCAGTCAGCATTCAAAAAACGCTGCCGGGCACCCAGGGTAATTTCTGTAAATTGAGTTCTATAGTCACTAAACCCCTCGAGAATCACCCCGGCAATTTCACGTGCAGTAGCACTGCCCATAACTCCCCCACGGATACATTGTTGTTATTTTATACCCCGCTTTCCCTGCAACCCACCGGTATGGATCATTAAAATTCGGCAACCCTTGCTCAACCGGCCTTCGACTATTTTTTTCTTTAATGCCAACATCACCTTGCCGGTATATACCTGATCCAACGGTATGCCTGTATCTAACTCAAACTGGGCAATAAAGTCCAGTAATTCAGGTGTTGTGCCACCATAACCACCACAATGGCTGTCAGTATTCAGCTGCCAGTTTGCTGAAACGTTTCCCACCAGACTGGTGATATCATGGCGCAAAAAATCAGCCCCCTTCAATACCGCTATGCCGTACATCAGTGACTTCAGACCCACTGACCTTGCAACACCCGCCAGGGTAGCTCCAGTACCACAGGCCAACCAGATTTGATGGTAGGAACACGGATCGACACCACCGGCCGATAGAATTTCTTCACAGCCCTTAACCCCTAAACCACCGCCTCCTCCTTCAGGAACAACCAGAACTTCGCTGGGTCTATAGCCTAACTTCTCTACCAGCTCATTCTGAAATACCAATTCATAACGACGACGATAGTCTATCCTGGTGACAAAATGCAGAGCCATCCCCCAGCGCTTTGCATCCTGAAGGGTGGGTGTTAGCTCTTGGTGCTCTCCACGGATAATGCCAATGGTATTAAAGCCTGATAACCGTCCTGCCGCCGCCAAGGCATGAATATGATTAGACCAGGCACCACCAAAACTCTGAATATGATTAGACCAGGCACCACCAAAACTCATTACCGTATCAATGCCCTTGACCCTGGCATTTTCAAGATGATATTTTAATTTAAACCACTTGTTGCCACTGATCCGGGCATGAAGCTGATCAAGCCGGAGAACGTCCAGAGTAACTCCTCCCCGCTCTGCCCAATCTGGCCTTACCCGCTGAACCGGAATAGGACTCTTTAAACAATCTGTCATTGATATAAACACACGTTGATTATTAAACCGCAGGGAACTTTATTCATTTAACAGGCTCAAATCTACCTTATGGTTATTCAGCGAGCTTCTTCCCATGTCAGGCGATAAATCAGGCCTGCTCAGCCGCCGGCAATTTCTGAGTCGATGTTTACAGACCACTGCCGGCTGTTTAATAGCCCAGAGTTCTGTTGCACGGGGATTGAGCCAATACATGCACCATTTAAATGAAAGGCAGCTCAGCTTTTTTCACCTACGCACCGGTGAAAAACTAAAAACAGCCTACTGGGCTGATGGACACTATCTGGATGATGGCCTGTCAGAAATCAACCACCTGCTACGTGACTTCAGACAGAATGAAGTAGCCGCTATGGACCCCCTGTTATTAGATCAACTCTTTTCTATCCAAAGGATTCTTGCCAACAGTGACACAATTCAGGTTATCTCCGGCTATAGAACCGAAAAAACCAATAATATGCTGGTGCAACAAAAACGTGGAGCGGTAAAAAATAGCTTTCATACCCTTGGACGGGCTATCGATCTGAACATTGCTGGCGTAGCATTAAAAGACCTTAGAGAAGCAGCGCTTTTGCTTCGTGCAGGTGGTGTAGGTTACTACCCCCGGAGCCAGTTTATTCATCTTGACACCGGGCCAGTGAGGACGTGGTAAATTTTTTTACTTTTAAATAGAATCAAATATTCTAACATTTCCAATAAATACTAATAGTGACTTCTTTTTCAGTAAACTCGCTGACATCCGGATACTAAAAAAACAGGCTATGCTCATCTCCGGTATTTTAAAGTGATTTATACCCAACATATAGCTTTCTCTAAAATTATAATTTCGATTTATAATTTGCATCATTTGTGTCCATTGCAAAACTTAATGAGGTATTAAGCAGGGGGTACATGAAATGTATTTCTCAAAAATATTTTTGTCTAACCATGTCAGATTATTTCAATATTTAATTATATTCCTTGCTTATTGGAGTATCACCGCAAATGCCGGTAATCATAGAGAAAAGCATATCCCTATAGAATTTAAAACGGATGGACAAGACTTAAAACCGATCATTAATAATAGCCGTTTCGCTCTTATCGCAATAGTTCCAGAGGATAACCCCTCTTTTTTTGAAGTTAAAATAACCCTGGAAGACAATACTCTCTCCCAGCTATTCCCGCATGATGAACGTCGATGATCGTTGGTATTGACAATAAGGCAGCAAAAATAATGAAGCCGATCAAAACTGAGCCGCCAATTAACAAAGCGGAGCTTTAAAGAAAAAATGTCACCCCTGAACGTAGCTACGATATGGCCGGTTATGATGTATCGAATGGAATCACCCTTTTCTCTTCAATACCATGAGTTACTGTGTAAAAAAGCCCCTCCCACGTTTTTATCAGCCAATGCAAAAAATAGCCCTGTATCCATTTCCATAATGCTATACGGACTCCTTTTGAGCGGGTTCTTAAAGCTTCCTGAAACTGGGGACAGCACAGTTCCTGTATTTGATCTACGAGAAAAGCAAGCATCGTCAGATAGGCCAGATTTGTGGCTAAGTGCTTCTCACCGTGACCGTAGTTATGTTCGAGATCGTAGCCTTGATTTTTCAGGGTGTTAAACGTCTGGTTCTCAATATGCCATCGGCAGCGCCCTCCTTTCATGACGGGTTCTATGGTTTCTTCGTTAAGCGGAATATCAGTCACCCAGCACCAGATATGCTGTTTACCTTTTTTATCGGTTTCGACAAAATCAAGCACATTAACCTGTTCTGCATATTTTGCCTTGTTCAGCCTGACGTCATTGGCATAGCGAAACCACCACTTAATTCCAGTCTCTTCATTAACTTTTTCAGCACGGTGAACTTTTCCTTCTTTATCCAGCTCATCCATCGCTTCAACCAGCGAGGCATGGTTGCCATCTTTCGCGACAATGATGTAATGCCAGCCATAACTCTTAATCAGTTGGACAGTGGGGTTGTCAGCATAAAGACTGTCCAGAAGAATAACGAACTTTAGACGTGGGTGATGCTCTCGTATGGTGGCAAACAACCGTTTAATGGCATTTTTTTCACAGTCATTTTTGGTCGAACCGTCCTGGCAAACTATGGCTTCCGGTGCCAATGGCAAGACTGTTTTTTGATCCGGGTGAGCAATGCATGCTGCCATTAACTGGTGGTAGTGAGCTTCGTTGGCCTTTCCCTTATTTTTAGTACAGCACTCCTGACAAGGTTTTTTATTATTGCAGGAGTAAAATAGCCCAGTTCCATCGATCGGGAGCAAGTAGTGATTTTTCAA
Organism: Endozoicomonas sp. Mp262; assembly: GCF_025643335.1. Classification (NCBI taxonomy): domain Bacteria; kingdom Pseudomonadati; phylum Pseudomonadota; class Gammaproteobacteria; order Oceanospirillales; family Endozoicomonadaceae; genus Endozoicomonas; species Endozoicomonas sp. Mp262. Next base: position 4,684,781 of record NZ_CP092489.1, read on the forward strand.
GTTCCCGCAGTGAAATTCGAATGCCTTCAGTAATCCGCCCCTTTGGACGTTAGACAGCAATGTCTTAAAAGGCTTTTTGAACTCTACGGGATCTATTGGATCCAGGATTTCCCGCATACTGGTATCACAGGGAGCACGTTTTTTTATCTGATACAGGTGCTCAAGGTTATGCCTTACTTCTTGCTCTGTTTTATCACGCTCAAACGAGAGGAGCGATGGGTACTTGAGATGCATCATGGCAAAAGCGGACATGGAGGCATCATGTATTGTTATTTTTCTGGAATCCTTGTTTGGTCGGACATCTGGAATTTGCTCATAACTTTCAGAAATCGTAGTAATTAAACTGTTTGCACAAAGATGCTTACGACTTTTTTGGAATGGATAAGCCATGAGAGACAGCCATTGATAAAGTATCCCTATCAAAAGTAGACGTTATTTTGTGCGAAATCACTCCATTTGGAATTTACTGTAAGCCTTGCTGTTGCAGTGATTTAATTGATGTCACGGGAATAGCTGACTCTCTCCATAGGTCGGAATATCCCTAATACTGACCCTTTAAGAGATCAAGACTTTACAGGCATTTTAAAAAACATCGAACTCTTGATGATGAAGCTAAAACTAAAATGCATAAACATCACACTTGGACCAAAACCTGATAACTTCCGGGTCACCCTAACATTTGCAAACAGCCCCCAAAGGGAGAAGATCGCTGCCCTTATAAAATGGTCCGAAGAAGGAGGGAGCAGCATAAAATGGCACACAGGCCTTCCAGATAGAAAAGAGTTCACCCCGGAAACCCTGAGCTACATGAGGGATACCATATGGCATGACCAATGGATGGCATTGCCTTTGTCCCATGGCTTTCTTGCACATGTTTTTGAAGTTGTAGTGTTTATGTATAACACCCATGTCAAGTCGCCTGACTACACTGGTCAAGATAAAGACCCGGGTTGCCACTGCCATTCATGCAGCTTAAGGGCGTGGGAGTTCCTTTGCCAGGGGAGATATACACCTGAACCCACTGATAAAATGAATATGTCAGTTACAGTGAGTCACCCCTATGGGAAATACTTCACATTTCCATTCGAAACAGCTGAACCAATGAATTCAGTGATTATCCGGCAACCAAGTGGTATTGAAAAACAGTTTGACTGGTATGCCTCAGGGAAAAAAGCAGGCTCCTTGACTCTTAACTTTCCTACCGATAATCCTGAATCGTCAACAGTTGCCGATGCCCGGAAAGAAGCAGATAGCAGTGAATCTTTAATAGATAAGCTACCCGACAAAATAGCCATTTGCATACATACTAAGCAAGCATCAAATGTTCACGAAGATCCAGGCTGCATAGGTAGACTAACTGGTTGTTTCTCTATTTGCTGCATACAGCCATGTTCCACTTGCTGCGATAATAGCTGTTCTTGTTGCCTATGCGTCTATAGGAAAATTATTGCTCGCATTAACAGTAATCACCCATTTATGGAAAAAAGAGGCGTATACGAGCCTGTTCCTACTGAAGAGGGGGAAGAGGAAGAGGATAAATTTTAAGCAGCCCAGGCTTTCATGTTTCTTTTTCACCAGGCTGAAATAATGCCAAAACAAAAAAAGGCACTACTCCAAAAAGTAGTGCCTTTCTCCCCCTCACTATCTGTGAGGTTGTAGACTACATCGCTGTAACCCCGTCCATTACAGAGGACGAATTTCTTCTGCCTGAGGGCCTTTCTGACCTTGGGTTACTTTGAACTCAACACGCTGGCCTTCTGCCAGAGACTTGAAACCATCACCAATGATTTGACGAAAGTGAGCAAATACGTCTGGCCCACCATTGTCCTGAGCGATGAAACCAAAACCTTTCTCGTCGTTAAACCACTTAACTGTACCGGTAGTAGTAGACATAATCATATCCTGATATTTAAATAATAACTGCTGCCTTGTAACAAGGCCGTGGAGCTAGAAGTTTTATTATTACTTATGAAGAACATGACGAGCTATTACACTCGGAACATCAAATCTATACATAAAGAATAAATCACACTTTTAACGCACCGCTATTATATACTTCTTTATCACTTAGGCAAGGTGTATATATGCATCTTTTTTGTAAAAATAGTACGTACATTCCACAAACAACACCCTCTAACGTTGAGTTTACACCACTTAACCAGCCCCTCTGTGATTCTGGCAAGGGTTATGGCATAAGTTCCATTACACTCAGGGGTTCTTGAGGTTTTATCATCTGCTCAGCCAAAGTCCGTGGCTTCCCAGCCAGGCGTAATAACGCAGGAATGCCCATGTATCTCACGCTACTGCAACAAAGGCACAAACTCTGGCTCTCCAGCTGACTTATAAAGCAGCCTTCCCGGAGGCTTGAGTAGATCACTGCGTGTTGAGCCAGTTCCCGGCGTACCCCTCTGGATACTATCCAGGGCCGCTGCTTTACGAACCACCGAGCTCACTATAAAACCTCATCCCCCCCCAAACATCAACAAAGGAATAATCATCATGCAAAAAAGATTGATTGATCACTTTAAAATATTAACCCTTTGTCTTCTCTATTATCAGCCTCCCACCAAAGCAGGAGTAGAAAAAAATAATTCCAATGGCTGTAGCAAAAACTGTTACAAATGTAAGTTTATGTCGGAAGATACAAGCCCCGTTGAAATTCGCTCAGCCATATCAGCAAAAGATCAATCGCAAGATACTTTTAAAGAAGCAGAACCCGATAGAGATGAAAGCCCTACGCAGACTCCCGATACGATAGAACCCCATAACCAGGATACAGTACCTCCTTTACTTATCCAGCAATCCTCTCATGCAACAACTACGATAACTTTTGATTGGCTCACATACACTCACCACAACCCTGCATATCTGCCTGGTCAATTTATCTTGACACCAATGCCCCATCCATATCCGCCCTTAGTGCATCAAACTCCCTTTCAAAATATCAGTGGAATAAACTGGGACATTATAAATACACCATTGGATTTTCAGGATTTAGCAAATCCAGAAATTTTAAACTATATAGAACAGATTTACGGTTTCATCAATAATGAACAATATATTGAAGCATGCCCCATGTTGTATTCACTATTTGATCAAAATAGTAACTATTACCCGCAATTAATAGCAGCTGATCAAAGTCATCATTTTGAGGCTTTATTACGACTTGAACAACTTAGAAACAATCTAAAAATAGGTGACTTAAAATTTGAAGACAATGATTTAAAAGCCGCAAAAAAATATCATGTTACATACGCCAGTTTTAGCCAGGTAAAACTACACCCCTTACAGAGTCACATGCCTGATAACGCCAAAATACTCCATAAAGAATTATTTAAATGGCATCAAATGCGATTACTCAACAACTACCAGGATTTATTCACAAGAGGCTGCAAGCCGGACGTTATCTGAGCAAAAAAGACTGAAACATAGATCTCCATTCCCAGCTTCCACCTTCTTTTAAAGCCCCTCTTGGGTCAGCTGCTGCACATCAAGTTGAAGTGGTTATAGTTTTCCGGACACACAAACAATGGTAATCTTGAAACCCTACTAAGGTGTGAAGCATGTCGGAAAAGAAAGTAAAAAATTACACTGCTGAGTTCAAGGAATCTGCTGTGAAGCTGGCAGTTGAATCAGATAAGCCAGTGACTGAAACTGCTCAGGAGCTTGGGGTTAATGCGAATACCCTGCATACCTGGATAACAAAGTACCACCGCCATAAGGTGGCTAATCAGCCCAGGAAAAATGATGAGCATGTGTATGATGAAGTGAAACGTTTGCGTAAAGAGCTGAAAATACTCAAAGAGGAGCATGCTATTTTAAAAAAGGCGGCAGCCCATGTGCCCTGTGGGTATTCTTTGCAAGAGAAAGTCTCTGAAATTTCAGTTCATTAAGGACAACCAGGAGCGCTTCAGTATTACTGCCATGTGTCGGGTTATGTCTGTATCGACCACAGGCTTTTATGACTGGTGCTCTCGTCCAGAATCGAACCGAAGTCAGGAAGACCGTGCATTGAAGGCAGATATCCGCGTGATACATGAAAAACACCGCCAGCGTTATGGTGAGCGCCGTATAAAAGACGATCTTGCTGATCAGGGTAAAAACGTTAGCCGTCAACGAATCAGTCGCCTAATGAAGGAGGAAGGCATTGTTTGCAAAACAAAGCGCAAGTTCAAGGCAACAACAGACTCCCGCCATAACAAGCCGGTGGCCGAGAATCTGCTGAACCGCAATTTCAAACGGGAGCAGCCCAATGAGGCTTACGCGGGAGACATTACCTATATTCGTACCCGGGAGGGCTGGCTGTACTTGTCCGTATTCATTGATTTGCATTCGAGGGCTGTGGTTGGCTGGTCTATGAGAGATCGCATGACGGCATCACTGGTCACTGACTCCCTTGTGATGGCTATGTGGAAGCGGAGGCCAACAGAAGGGCTGCTGGTACATAGTGACAGGGGCAGCCAGTATGTCTCGGAAAGCTATCAGAAATTGCTGAAAGAAAATGGCTTTATTTGCAGTATGAGCCGTAAGGGAAATTGCTGGGATAATGCGGTGGCAGAGAGCTTCTTCCATACGCTGAAAGCTGAGCTTGTTCACCATGAAGACTTCCAGACAAGGGAAGAGGCGAAGCAGGCAGTTTTTGAATACATTGAGGTCTATTATAACCGCCAGAGAAAACACTCTGGTAATGGCTACCTGGCACCTTTCAAATATGAACAGAAAATTGCCGAGGCAGCGTAAAAAAGTGTCCGGAAAACTCTTGCCAGATCAAATCAGTATTCTCGTGCTTCTAATGAGTTGGCACGGCCTGCGCCTTCTTGACTGGGAATGCATAAACAACATGAATTAAGGAGTTTGTTATGGCAACGCCAGCTAACCGGCCAGCGTGTGCACGGCTCGGTGAAAATCAACAAAATGCTTGATAAGTGCTCGCTATTGTTGAAAAACGCCCTGACTTCCAGTGAAAAACCAACTGGTTCCGTACTTCTGCCAGTGGTACTCAGGAGGACTATCACACGATAATGAATCAGACCTGTTGATCTAATATATTCCGTGCACGAAAAAAGCCCACGTAACTTTTTATTACGTGGGCTTTAAAGAGTGGCGGTGGCAGCGATACCCCCTGCGAACTATTGTGAGAATGGCTTAATTTGTACTATTGTTCTTCTATCTGCACAGCTCGTTCTCAACCACCTTTAACCCTTATGAAACAAAACATAATCATTTACACAACTTCACTCTTCAAGTATTTTCACCCCATCAAAATGAGCACCATTTTCGTTGCAATTCATTGCATCCATATGCAGCATCACAGGCTTCTTTTGAGCTTGAGCAGAAAGCAATAAGGATTGGATCATCATTCTCCATTCATAGCTCCCCCCCTCTCTTAAAGCCCCTCTTGAATCTGTAGCAGCACAACCTGTTTTTAATTTTTCCTTCACGCCTATTAAAATATCGCCACGTAAGCCCACCTCTTTAAGCGTATAAGACCCTTGTCAGCTAAACCCAGCAAAAGCAGAACCAGACGCAACAGCCAGCACCAGAGTCAAAATTAATCGCATATTTTCTTTACACCTTTTGGTCTTACATAACATTTTTCAAAAAATAAACAACCATGGCTATCAGTCATCAACCTGAATAAATCCACTTACTTATGACCAGCCCTTTCACCCAGTGCTGACCAATCTGTTTTGAGTATTGCCGTAACGAGGCAATGGTTCCTGCCGCTCGCTGGAAACGGTTACCCTCAGGCTGCATAGTCTTCAACCACTCATGGCCATCAATTCCCAGGCGCACCAGTAAAGGAGGCAGGTCAGCAGGAATAACACCTTTTTCGTCTGGCCTCACTGAACGACCAGTCCAGTCAACCAGATAAAAATAATCCAGTAAGGAAAAAGGCACCGATTTATCAGCCGTGATACCTTTCCACTGCAATGGCTTTAAGTGATTACACTGTTTTTTCCCGCTATTTTGCTGCCACTGCCTTATCCGATCCTGAATCGAAGTAAAATCAGAGGACTCTGGCCTCTTTGCCTGTCCTGCCCGTACCGGGTTAAGGTCAACATAGGCCATGCAGGTCAACACCGCTGCCTCATCAAGCAACGCCTGACTTTTAAAGCGCCCCTCCCAGAAGCGGCCTTTACAACCGTCTTCCAGATTAGCCTCCCGAGCCAGATGTTCATTCAGGCAACGCATAAACCAGCTAATATCCAGCAGACGGTTGCGATAATCATCAGCAAACTGCTCCACCCGTTGATACTCTGCCTTGCTCAGTTTTTCCCCTGCTAGGTAACGTTGAACCAGCAAAGGCCCTGCAAACAACTGCGTCCAGCGTTCAAGCACCCCTCGGGTTGTCAACACTTTACCCGCCGCCTCATTCACAAACAGCACCACATGATAGTGATTGGACATCACCGCATAGGCGCACACTTCAATAGTAAAGACACCTGCCAACACCTTGAGCCGGTCAACTACCCAGGCTTTACGGTGCTCAAAGCTTTTCCCTGTCAAATGATCCTCACCACAGAGAAATGCCCGCCGCACACACCGCGCCATACAGTGATAATACGGCGTACTACCCAAATCCACCAACTGCCTCCGCGCTCGGGTCATCACTTACTCCTCAGCCTGAAATTACTACAACTGAGTAAAAAGTAGACGCCCTGTCCGAAGAGTCAAATTGGTGGCTGTCCTGCAAACCGTCCTGCAAACCGGTCAACCGGTGGCTGTCCTGCAAACCGGTCCTGCAAACCGGTCCTGCAAACCGGTCCTGCAAACCGGTCCTGCAAACCGTCCTGCAAACCTGCAAACCCTCAGTCCTGCAAACCCTCAGAAAGTGGGCAAGGAAACCGTTGAGTACCTGGAAAAAGAAAACCTGATCAAGGTGACCGTACCCATCAAGATCATTCGCAGAGGGGGCAAGAGCACCATTGAAACACCGGACGGACCCGTACAACAACATGATATGAGTCAACTGCAGCACGCCCTGATACAGGGTCACCGGTGGATCAAACTCCTTGAAAACGGTAGGTACAAAAGTGTTCGCCTACTGGCAGATAAAGAGAAAGTTGATAAGGCCAGAATATCAAAATGCATCCGCCTCACCTGCCTGGCTCCCGATATTCAGGAGGCTATCCTTTGCGAAACAGGGGAATGGGTGCTGACCATCGAGGCTTGCCTGAAACCCTTCCCCATGCTGTGGACTGAGCAGCGGGAGCACTTTAAGAAGCTGGCAATCAAATTCCCCGAGAATGGATAAAAACCTGACTGCAAGACCATCTACATCTACTCTGCTATAAATAAGGGCATGTTGCACAAGTATGCTAATGATATGCGCCAGATTCTATATTTGTTGTTTTCCCTTGTATTGCTAGCAATAACAAAGCTTTCAGCAATCGAATACCAAATAAAGTTCAACTATCCTCCGACTAGCGATACTCCCGATCTGTATGTAACAGTTAAGCCCAATGACTGCGGACTTGAATTTCTGTGTCAAACAGACACTGTTCAGTACTGCTGGATAAAGCCTAAATATATTCTACTTCACAACGATACTAGCTACCCTCTAAAATCATTGGAAAATAACACTAATGGTTCATCACCATATTCGGTTGCAATGAGATTCTACCCAAATCGTATAATTAAGGGGTTAGTCTGTGAAGGTAGCTCTTTACCAGTCCACGGGTTAATTACAACTGTCTCAGCAGATTAGAGTTGCTACTCATACCCTACCTTACCAACAAGGAAAACTCATCTTCAGTCTCGTCCCCCTACCAGAAAACCGCCAACGAACTCGATACACCGCCTCCAGCAAAAAACAGTAATAACGTATTGTTTTAAAAAGAAAAACCAAAGTAGAGGAGGTCAACCCGCATTTCCTCCACTTTGTGAGAGAAGAGAGAAAAACACAGAAAAAACGGGGGAAAATGGTGTTGATATGGGGAGAGTTAAAACTACGGCCACCAGCCGTAAAACTCTTAAAAACAGGGGCTATAAACAAGAAAGCCCCAACGACATTCGTCGTTGAGGCTGTATGTAGTGGCGGTGGGGGCGATACCCGTTGCGAACTTTTTTGAGAATGGATTACCTGATACTATGGTTTATCAGTAGGCGGTTGGTAGAGTGCATGCATTTCACCAACCACATACGCTTGAGCTATAGTTGTTAGGGTGAGAAATCTATCTCCAACAGTCGCTTACATGGTTTACGCACTTATCACTTGAATTCATGAACACTAAAAAAAAGCAAATCCAATTTGCTTTACACGCAGTCATAACACTACTATCATTTTCTATTTTTACAGATAATACATTTTCTGAATACCACATCCCTTCCCCCAGTTTAATTTATTCCAAAGAAGTACTTATGTTACAAAAAAACATCTTATTTTCTGGACTTGGAAATGGTAACCAAGATAGCACATGTTATTTATGTGCAAAAAAAGGAACAAGGAATAACGAACATGACCAACAAATAAACAACCGCTCCCCCAGCGAATCTAACGGGACGTCTCTTGAATACTCTGCTTCTGGCGATGGTGGAGACGACAATGATCCAGATAAAAACAAAGATGTACGTTTATTAAAGGAAGATAAAGAAAAATCAATGGTTTTGTTACAGTCATTGGAAGGAGTCACCTCCAGTTATCTGCCAGTTAGAATAAACGGATGCATCAGGCAAGCGCTGGTAGATACAGGTGCTCAGATCACAATAATTTCTAAAAAACTTATTCAAGAATGTGGACTCTTGGAAATTTGTGATACACGAGTTTATGGAATGGCTAAAGGGATAGGGTCAGCAACGGTTTTTGGCCGTATTCATTGTCTTATACTTGAAATATATTCCTACAACCGCTATTTATCGATTGTTACAGGGGCAACTATTATAGACTATGAGTATGACGATGACGATGACGATGACTACTATGATTTAATTATCGGATTAGATTTTCTAAAAAAGTTTTATGCTGAAATTGATTACAAAAATGACATCATCACATTATTTTTAGATAACAATCATAAAATGTATAATCCGCATATTGCTAGCAAGAAATATTCTATCCCATTAATCCTGGAAGAGGATCTAGATAGAGCTGAAGCTTGCAAATTAGATCAAAGCAGAAATTATTTTTCTTGCAAAGAATGCCGGCATAAAGTAAAGCTCGAGAGCCAAAAAATGTCAGAAATTCACAAAAGACAAATTAGTAATACCGATTTAAATCAATATTTAAAAGACTCTACCAGTTACCGCTCAATCACTTTGGGAGAGTTCTTCTACAGAGTCAGAAATTTTAAGCAAACCATGGATGAAGCTATTAAATTATTTATTGATATGAAAGGTGATGTAGAAGGCTATCTTCAAGAATTGGAACAGTAATTGTTTATAATTTTACTTCGACAGCAAGAAAGAACGGAGCCAAGTCTTGAATATTGAAGGTCTATCTTTACGGAATACGGATAAGCGGTTGGTAGAGTCATGCACCCCACCAACCGCATACCTTTATCAACGTTTTTTTTCAACTACCAGAAACCGTCGTCGCATCAAAGTTGGCTCTACGCATAGCCTGCCAGTGGCTTTGTTTTTTAGCGTACCGCAACTGCAGGTCAGCTACCCGCTTTTTATATGCTGTCACCTTATCTTCCCTGACTGCCACCAAATGCAAGTCCCTGAGTTTGGTTGATAACTCTTGGTAAACCGCAGAACTACCACGTTTCTCAAACAACTCATCCACTCGACGCCAGTAAGCAGGTTCTTTTGCAGCGACATCAACAATATATTTATCCAGCTCTTTGCGACGTTCTTCTTCTGCCCTACGCAAACCTTCCGCTTTTAGCTCTCTCGCTTTGTTTTTTAATTCAGCAGTCGTCTGTTGAGAGACTGCCGGATCATTTCGTTCGGCCTTAAGCAACGATGCAATTTTCTCAGCCCTTACCGCTCCCGATTCATCCAGCAGCAACGACTTTACTATTTTCTTACAATGAGCCAGCGGCAAATCATCCAGCCAGTTATCAATACAGCTTTCCAGATTAACCTCACTGGCATCCGGTGAGTTTTTTGCAGCCGCTTCGACAATATATTTATCCAACTTGAGGAAGTCACACAATGCACTCTGGCTGGCAGTCAAATCACTTAAGCCTGGAGGAACCGGGATTTCGCCAGCATTCTCTGCGACCTCATCATCTTCCAGCGCAGCCAACCACGCAATATAAAGACTGCGATAATCCCCTCGCATTAACTCTGAGCGAATCGACAGCAGGCTACCCATCCAGCCTTCACTGCCCTCCTCCCACCAGTTATCGTCATAACAGTCTTCATCGGAATAACAAAATTCAATCAGCCAGTGATCCCGACTGGGTTTAAAGCAGGAATGCTCCCCAGGAAAGTATCGCTCAAGCAACCTCCTATCAAAGCACGCCTTTGGCATCTTGACTATAAAACGTCTGTAGGAAAAGTTTGAGTCGTAGACAAACGCATCAAAGTAATCCCTCAGCATCTGCTCCGGCTGTGCTTTCAGGTCACCGTAATTGTAGGTATTACAGAAATGGGTTGAAGATATCTTGGCCCGAGAGGATATACTTCTCAGCTGATCCATTTCATCTCGCGTTAACTGACGGTCAACGGCAACAAACTCGTAATATTGGTACTCACTCATCGTTTTTACTACCTTGAATAGAACGCTGCAAGCCTGTTTCTAAAGGCGATGACTCTAATGATCTGATGCAGAATAATACCAATAGAATAGGACAAAACAGACTCTTTTTCGGCGGGTTAGTAAAAAACATTCCTATCAAAGCAGGTACTTGAACAAAAAGGCAAATTTGACGTGTTAGGGCTTGCGGCACTAATAGCCCAGTAACAATAGATTACCTGCTGCTTATTCTCTACTATAGCGCCATGAATATACTACTCTACAACGATCTCGACCCTGATCGCATCAAGGGTTTTGCCAAGGTAAGGAAAGCACTGGAAGCCGGTAACTTCACCCAGGCTGATGTGCGAAAAATTGGTGACAACCTCTACCGAGCCAGGCTTAACAAAAACGACCGCCTGCTGTTTGCCTTACACAGTTATCAGGAGCAGTGTTATTGTCTGATATTGGAATATCTCCCCAACCACGCCTATGAGAAATCACGTTTTCTTGAACGAGGCGTCACCATTGATGATGATAAAATACCCGAAGTCACTGGCATAGAGGCTGCTGAGCCGGTCCCACTGGTTTATCTGAACCCCGACAATGAACGTTTCAACCTGCTGGATAAAATCATTTCCTTCGACGAGGCGCAATCCTCGGTTTACCAACTGTCACCACCACTGGTTATCATCGGCAGTGCAGGCAGCGGCAAAACAGCCCTGACCCTGGAAAAAATGAAGCAAGCCACCGGTGATGTGCTTTACGTCAGCCTGTCACCCTATCTGGTACAAAATGCCCGTAACCTTTACTACTCCCATCACTACGACAATGAAGACCAGGAAATCGAGTTTCTTTCTTTTCGGGAGTTCCTGGAAAGTATTAAAGTTCCAGAGGGGCGGGAAATCAACCTTAAAGACTTTGAAGGATGGTTTCAGCGCCATAAGGGCAATTCCCAGCTTAAAGACCCTCACAAATTATTTGAGGAATTCAGGGGGGTTCTCACCGGCCCCTCCACGGAGTCAGCCTGGCTTTCCCGTGCAGACTATCTGTCACTGGGCGTGAAGCAATCTATTTTTAACGATGACGAACGCCCGAAGGTCTACGATCTTTTTGAAAAATACCTGCAATTCCTGAAAAAAGAGCAACTGTACGATACCAACATCGTCAGCCACGGCTACCTCGAACAATCCCAGCCGAGATACGACTTTATTGTGGTGGATGAAGTGCAGGATATCACCAATATCCAGCTGTACCTGATCCTGAAATCCCTGCGCAATGACGGCCAATTTATCCTCTGTGGTGATTCAAACCAGATAGTGCATCCCAACTTTTTCTCCTGGTCCAAGGTTAAATCCCTGTTTTTTGAGCAACAGGGGCTGACCGGCCATGGTGAAGTCATCAGAATCCTGCAATCCAACTATCGTAACGCACCGGTGGTGACCCATATTGCCAACCGGATACTCAAACTCAAACATGCGCGTTTCGGCTCTATTGATAAAGAAAGCAATTACCTGGTCAATAGCATCGGAGCCCATCAGGGTCGGCTGCAACTCCTTAACGATAAACCGGATGTCAAAAAAGACCTGGACAACCGAACAGCACAATCTACTCGCTTTGCTGTGCTGGTCATGCACCCGGATCAAAAAGCCGCTGCCCGAAAATGGTTTAACACCCCGTTGATATTTTCTATTCAGGAAGCCAAAGGGCTGGAATATGACAATATCATCCTCTACAACTTTATCAGCGATGAAGAAAAAGCCTTTCGTGACATCGCCGCCGGGGTTGATCCTGCCGCTCTGGAAAAAGAAAGCCTTAACTATGCCCGTGCCAAAGACAAGCACGACAAATCCCTGGAAGTCTACAAGTTTTACATCAATGCCCTATACGTGGCCATGACCCGTGCGGTGCGAAATCTGTATGTCGTCGAAGCCAGCCACAAGCACCCGATGGTTCGCCTGCTGGATCTGGCTCGATATAGCGGTGATCTGGAGGTTGACCAACAGAAATCCAGTCTCGACGAATGGCAGAAAGAAGCCCGTAAGCTGGAACTGCAGGGCAAGCAGGAGCAGGCAGAAGAAATCCGCAACCGCATACTGCAAATCAAGCCCGTCCCCTGGCCAGTTTTGGACAGAGTTCATTTTGAAACACTGCAAACAGAAGCCATGGCGGGTAAAAACAAGAAGAAACAGATTCTGGCGCTGGAATATGCCCTGATTTACCACCACCGCCCCATGCTCAACGCCTTGATCAACACGGGTTTCAAAGCGGCCTCACAGCCAGAAAACAAGTCATTGCAACAGCTAAACCGCAAGCACTACATGAGCTATGACCTGAAAAACCCTGGTGCCGTGCTGCGTGACACTGAGAAATACGGGATCGATCATCGCACCATTTTTAACCTGACCCCGCTCATGGTGGCAGCCCGACTGGGCAATGCGGGTCTGGTTGACGCATTGATTGAACGGGGCGCAGACCCGGATAAACAAGGCAGCAATGGTTTTAATGCCCTGCAAATGGCACTGGAACAAGCGTTGTTTGATAATAAATATGCCGCTGCCAAACTGACAGCGATTTATGAAAAGCTTGAGCCTGACTCCCTGGCTATTCAAGTAGAAGGCCGACTGATCAAGCTCGACAAACGGTTAATGGGACTGTTTGTGCTCAACCTGATGTTCGCCCTTTTTTACCGCACCCTGGGAGACGCCCTCAGTAGGTCCCAGGGGTTTACGGCCAAAGATCTGGCCGAGCGAGTACAATCATTACCGGATGCCGTACTACCAGAACGACGCAAACGACAGTCTTACATCAGCAGCATTTTGTCCGGCAACGAAGTAGAGCGCCAATCGCCTTATAACCGCCAACTATTCAAGCGGATCAAGCGGGGCCATTACATCATCAACCCTCTGCTAAAAATTCGCCGGGGCGAAGACTGGCTGTCCGTGCATGACCTGCTGAATGTGGATGATCTCGGGTTCATTCCCCTCACACAAAAGATGGACAGGGAGAAGTTAAGTTATTACCGGAGATATCACAGCGACTATCTTGACAGTGCCGATGATTACAGCGAGAAATTACTGAGTCACTTCCGTAAAGAAGTCAAAAAGATCACTTCAGACGATCGCCGGATCAGAAAGGTGATCGATAGCGAACAATTAACAGAGGTTCAATAATGGATCTTCAGGAACCTGAACAATTCAGGTCATGCCGAGCACCGACTCATCTGAACCACTAACCCAACCGCCCTGGCAAATTAGTCCGCCGCCGGGCGGAGGTGATTTTCTCCCGGCGTTTTTTACCGATGCCGTCCAGCTCCATCAACCGATCCGGGTTCTCCTCGATAATATCAAACACCTGTTCACCAAAGGCTTTCACCAGCCGCTTGGCAAAGTGAGGGCCAATCCCTTTCACCATCCCGGAGCCGAGATACTTCTCAACCCCTTCAATGGTGGTCGGTGTCACCGTTTTAATCTGCTGAACCTTAAACTGCACTTAAACAGGCACGGATTAAAGCCACCTCACTCACAATGACATAGCCAACTGCTCTGATGAAATAACAGAAAATGGCTCAACGCTTCTGAAGATACCGGTTTTGGTCATATTCCTGCGCAGATCAAAGGTCGCCATCACCTCTGGCAAAGACAACTCATCCAGCGTTGAAAAGTCCACCTGCTGCCACGCTTCACGGGATACCTTTGCAGAGTACAGGCACTCTTCATCAAACGACGCTGTCGCAGAATTCAGGCGCTGGGTATGCCCGGTGAAAATCACCGTTTGCACAGGTATGGCTCTGAATATTTCCCCGATAAGCCGAAAGCCAATGCCGTGTACGTAGTGCATATACAGCTTTCTTTTTTTGGTGGGCGTTAACCCTTTTGAAATAAGCCGCCACTCTTTTTCCTGTACTTTATATTCAATACCGGGCAGCTCAGTAATCTCGGGAAAATGCGTCTCCAGCGCAATCCGTTTCATGGTGCTATCAACGATTAAGCGGGTATCCACTTTATGAGGCCACTCCAGCCGTCCTAAAACCTCATAAAGAAACGCCGTGGCATTGGCAACTGAGGCAAACCGGTCATTCCAGCGTGCTCTTTGCTGTTGTTCATGTTCATCAACCTTGCGCTGCCAGACCACCTGTTCTCTTCGGTACTGGCTTTCCAGTCGCTGGTTCGCTTCATCAATAGCCTTACGTCGCCAGGGCAGCACACGGTCAAGCCAGGTAATGGGTTGATAACAGGGTTCTTCCGGTACCGGTTCATCCAAAGGGCAATAATATAATGACCAGTCGAAGGTGCTGTCGGGTTTGGGGGTACTCTCATGAATATGAGTGATAGCCAATAACGGTCCATTTAACCGTGCGCAAGCCATCCGCAGCAATGCCGTCATATCCTCCCAGTGATGTTGCCGAATACGCCAGGCTTGCTCTTCTGTAAAATTATTACCCTCATCATCCTGTATCAACAACCTGTGGGCACTATCCAGAATAAAATAGACATTGTCCTCGGTAGACGGCACCCGCATATGAGAGATATCAACGCGGTCTTTCATACTGCCTCCTGGCTTATCAATTCGGGTACGGTAGGACAGTCCGGAACCGGGTACGCCAACATTGGCATAGACGCCTTTCTTCCCGGCAGTCACCGAAGCGCCCTTAACACCTGCACTGACACTGACGCCACTTTTGGAAAGATTTAAACGAACACCGGGCAGAATTTTAATGGCTCGACGAAAGCGATATCCCATAGCGATGCACTATTCCTTAGTCACCCTTTAAAAATGACATTTTTTCATAATCAGTACCAATTGGAAAAATTGATAGAAAAAAAGATCAGCTCCCCTTCGGGGATAGCTAATACAACAACCCGTTTTAAGGCAGGTACAATGCGTTAATTTCCTGTAATCTACTCAGCAGTAAAAATTTCACCCTAAGCTACCGAGGCCCATGCTCCGCCTGGTCAATAACAGACCAAGGCTCACCTCCGGGCGGTAGCGTCTCAAAATTTTCACATTCCACGTCTCTGAAAACAGGATAAGCACCATGAAAAGTATGCAACAAAGGAAAGAGCTGCATCGACAGATATGGCAAATTGCCAACGATGTACGGGGTGCAGTGGATGGCTGGGATTTTAAACAATACGTGCTCGGTGCCCTGTTCTATCGTTTTATCAGTGAAAACTTTGCCAGCTACATAGAAGGGGGCGATGACAGCATTGATTATGCCAAGCTGGATGATGGCGTGATCACCCCGGAAATCCGGGATGATGCCATCAAAACCAAGGGCTATTTTATTTACCCCAGTGAACTGTTCGCCAATATCGTCAAGAACGCCAGCAAAAACGACAGTTTAAATACGGATTTGGCTGACATATTCAAGGACATTGAAAGCTCTGCCAATGGCTACCCGTCCGAAGTGGATATTAAAGGCCTGTTTGCCGACTTTGACACCACCAGCAACCGCCTTGGCAACACCGTTGCCAACAAGAACCTTCGTTTAACTGCGGTACTTAAAGGGGTGGCCGGACTCGATTTTGGCGATTTCCATGGCAGCGATATTGACCTGTTTGGCGATGCCTATGAATTTCTTATCTCCAATTATGCGGCCAATGCGGGTAAATCCGGGGGTGAGTTTTTTACCCCGCAGCAGGTCTCCAAGTTGATTGCCCAACTGGCCATGCACGGGCAAACCAGCATCAATAAAATCTACGATCCTGCCTGTGGTTCCGGCTCTTTGCTGCTGCAAGCCAAAAAGCACTTTGATGCCCATATTATTGAAGACGGTTTTTTTGGTCAGGAGCTCAACCACACCACCTATAACCTGGCCCGTATGAACATGTTTTTGCACAATATCAACTACGACAAGTTCAATATGCAGCTGGGCAACACCCTGACCGAGCCTCATTTTGGTGACGATAAACCCTTTGATGCCATCGTCTCCAATCCACCCTATTCGGTGAAATGGATTGGCAGCGGCGACCCTACCTTG
This sequence comes from Endozoicomonas sp. Mp262, assembly GCF_025643335.1. Classification (NCBI taxonomy): domain Bacteria; kingdom Pseudomonadati; phylum Pseudomonadota; class Gammaproteobacteria; order Oceanospirillales; family Endozoicomonadaceae; genus Endozoicomonas; species Endozoicomonas sp. Mp262. The sequence goes on from NZ_CP092489.1 coordinate 4,701,391, forward strand.
ATTAACGACGACCGTTTTGCCCCGGCAGGTGTGCTGGCTCCTAAATCCAAAGCGGATTTCGCCTTTGTTATGCATGCCCTGAACTATCTTTCTGCCAAAGGACGGGCGGCCATTGTCTGCTTTCCGGGTATTTTTTACCGGGGGGGGGCGGAAAAGAAAATCCGTCAGTATCTGGTGGATAACAATTATGTGGAAACCGTGATTTCCCTTGCCCCCAACCTGTTTTATGGCACCACCATTGCCGTAAATATTCTGGTGCTGTCCAAACATAAAACGGACACCCGGATCCAGTTTATTGATGCCAGTGGTCTGTTTAACAAAGGCACCAATAACAACCTGTTGACCGATCAGCATATTGACAAAATCATACAGGTCTTCGATAGCAAAGAGGATATTGCGCATTTTGCCAAAGCAGAGACGCTAGAGAATATTGCAGAGAATGACTATAACCTCTCTGTCAGCAGCTATGTGGAAGCGGAAGACATGCGGGAAAAAGTAGATATTACTCAGCTTAATGCTGAGCTCAGCACGACTGTTGAGAGGATTACACAGCTTCGGTCTGATATTGATGCGATTGTGGCGGAGATAGAAGGGGTGGAGACTGAAGTATGAACCAGATAAGCTTTATGAAGAAACTGCTTGATGGGGTTGAGGTTGAGTGGAAGGCCCTGGGAGACGTTTCTCAATTTATAAACGGTAGAGCTTACAAGAAGACTGAGTTATTAAACGAAGGAAAATACCCAGTTTTACGCGTAGGAAATTTCTTCACCAATGATAGTTGGTATTATTCAAACCTAGAATTAAATGATGATAAATATTGTGACAATGGAGATCTTCTATATGCTTGGTCTGCTTCATTCGGCCCCCGAATTTGGGAAGGGTCAAAGGTTATTTATCATTACCATATCTGGAAGGTTGTGCCTAATGAAAACTTACTGCTCAAAAAGTTTCTTTTTTATCTCTTAGAGTGGGATACAAAAGCACTTAAAGAAGAGCAGGCTACCGGCTCAACGATGTTACATATTAGTAAGGGGGCGATTGAAAAAAGATTAATTCCCATCCCCTGTCCAGAAAACCCCAAAAAATCACTGGCAATTCAAGCCGAAATCGTCCGGATTCTGGATAAGTTCACCGAGCTGACCACCGAGCTGACCACCGAGCTGACCACCGAGCTTAACGCACGAAAAAAACAATTCAACTACTATCGTGACGAATTATTAAGTTTCAAAAACAGTGAAGTGGAGTGGAAGTCTCTCGGAGAGATTGGTGACTTTATTCGTGGCAAACGCTTTACCAAAGCGGATTACGTGGAAAGTGATGGAATCAAGGTTATTCACTATGGGGAAATCTACACACAGTACGGAACTTCAACGTCACAGGCTCAGTCCCAGGTGCGCGCTGAACTGGCTGAGTCACTACGCTATGTCGAACCGGGGGATGTTGTATTCACTGATGTCGGCGAAACGGTAGAAGAGGTTGGCAAAGCCGTGGCCTGGCTGGGTAGTGAAAAGATAGCAATACACGATCACTGTTATGCCCTTCGTCATTCGATGAATCCAAAATTTGTTTCTTACTGTATGCAAACAGCCAACTTCGTTGCAGCAAAGGCAAAATATATTGCCCGTACAAAAATCAACACCTTATTGATCAAAGGATTTTCAAGAGTTCAAATACCCGTCCCTTATCCAAATGATCCTGAAAAGTCGCTCGCAGAACAGGAGCGTATCGTAACCATACTCGATAAATTCGAGATTTTAACGACCTCCATTAACGAAGGCTTACCCCGAGAAATCAAACTCCGCCAGCAGCAATACGAATATTACCGTGATTTGCTGCTGAGCTTCCCCAGGCAAGGAGCACTCTAACACTATGGCTTATCAACCACCCTTTACTATCAATGCTGATATTCTCAATCTGGTGGCCGAGATTAGCCAGCAGGTGGGCAGCCTTGATGTTCGTGGTTTTAACACATCACCGCAACTACGCAAACAAAACCGGATTAAAACCATCACCGGCACCCTGGCTATTGAAGGTAATACCTTAACCGAAGCGCAGATTACCGCCATTGTGGATGGCAAGCCCGTGCTGGGCAGCGTGCGGGAGCTGGCCGAAGTCAAGGGCGCTATTGCAGCCTATGAAGCATTGCCTGGCTATCAACCGGCGAAACTGGACGATTTACTGGCAGCCCATGGTGTCATGATGGGCGATATTCTCACGAATGCGGGCAAGTTTCGCACGAAAGCCGTGGGTATTCACAAAGGCACGGCAGTGCATCATGTTGCTCCGCCTGCCCATCAGGTATCAGGATTAATGGCTGATTTAATCCACTGGTTAGCCCAGGCCAAAGACCATCCCCTGATCACCAGCAGCGTGTTCCATTACGAATTTGAGTTTATTCACCCCTTCAGTGATGGTAATGGCCGTATGGGGCGCTTATGGCAAACCCTGATCTTGTCCCAGTGGCATCCACTGTTTCTCTCTTTGCCTTTGGAAAGCGTGGTTAAAGACCATCAGCAGCGCTACTATCAAGCTCTGGAAGAGGCCGACCAGCAAACCGATAGCAGCCCGTTTATCCACTTTATGCTATGGGCCATTGCTGAAACCTTGAGGCAAAACGCCCCTGTAAACGCCACTGCAAACGCCCCTGAAAATATCCCTGTTGACGTAAACGGACTCAAAACCCCCGAGGCCATCCTGACCTTGCTGACGGCTAATCCGGATATGACACGTCAACAGTTGGCCAATGTTATAGGCAAAGATATCCGCACCATTGGCCGGGCGTTGACCAAGTTGCAACAAGCGGGCAAAGTGACGCGGGTTGGTTCTGATAAAACGGGGCATTGGGAGATTAATCTGTGACAGACTACAAAACCATCGCCGAGTCCAAAAACTTTATTGTTCTGGATAAATACACCCGCGACCATGAGGTTAACGAAAGCTACCAGAGTGAAGATGATCTGGAGCAGGCGCTTATTCGTGACCTGCAAAATCAGGGCTATGAATACGTTTCCGGTTTAAATTCCCCCGATAAAATGCTGGCAAATGTACGTGAGCAGTTGCAAACCCTCAACAATATGGCTTTTTCTGACCATGAATGGCGGCGTTTTGTTGAAACCTTTCTGGATAAGCCCAGCGATAACATTATCGATAAAACCCGGAAAATTCACGATAACCATATTCACGATTTTGTTTTTGATGACGGGCATATCCAGAATATTTATTTGCTGGATAAAAAGACCATTGCCCGTAACAAAGTGCAGGTGATTAAACAGTTTGAACAAACCGGCACCCATGCCAACCGCTACGATGTCACCATTCTCGTGAATGGCTTACCGCTGGTGCAAATCGAGCTGAAAAAACGGGGCGTAGCCATTCGTGAAGCCTTTAACCAGGTACATCGCTACAGCAAAGAGAGCTTTAACAGCGAGCATTCCCTGTATAAATATTTGCAGCTGTTTGTGATCTCTAACGGCACCGACAGCCGCTATTTTGCCAATACCACCCAGCGCAATAAAAACAGCTTCGACTTCACCATGAACTGGGCGAAGGCCGATAATACCTTGATCAAAGATCTGGAAGACTTTACCGCCACCTTTTTTCAGAAAAACACGCTGCTCAAGGTTCTGCTGCAATACTCAGTATTGGATATCAATGATACCTTACTGGTGATGCGCCCCTACCAGATTGCCGCCACAGAACGCATTTTATGGAAGGTAAAAAGCTCCTTTGAAGCCAAAAGCTGGAGCAAACCGGAAAGCGGTGGTTTTATCTGGCATACCACCGGTTCTGGTAAAACTTTAACCAGCTTTAAAGCAGCACGTTTGGCCACTAAGCTGGATTTTATCGACAAGGTATTTTTCGTGGTAGACCGGAAAGACCTGGACTACCAGACCATGAAAGAATACCAGCGCTTTTCGCCCGATAGCGTCAATGGCTCTGATAGTACTGCTGGCCTTAAACGCAATCTGGATAAAGACGATAACAAGATCATCGTTACCACCATTCAGAAGCTCAACAATCTGATGAAAAGCGAGGGCGACCTTGCCATTTACCACCGTCAGGTGGTGTTTATTTTTGATGAATGTCACCGTAGCCAGTTTGGTGAAGCCCAGAAAAATCTGAAGAAGAAGTTCAAACGCTTCTATCAGTTCGGCTTTACGGGTACGCCTATCTTTCCGCAGAATGCTTTAGGTGCGGAAACCACCGCCAGCGTGTTTGGCCGTGAATTGCATTCCTATGTGATTACCGATGCTATTCGTGATGAAAAGGTGCTCAAGTTCAAGGTGGACTACAACGATGTGCGCCCGAAGTTTAAAGCCATCGAAACCGAACAGGACGAGAAAAAGCTCAACGCAGCGGAAAACAAGCAAGCCCTTTTGCACCCGGTCCGTATTCATGAAATCTCTCAATACATTCTGAAACACTACCGCCAGAAAACCCATCGCCTTCAAATGAGTGAAAAAGGCTTCAATGCCCTATTCGCAGTCAGTAGCGTGGATGCCGCCAAGCTGTATTATGAATCGCTCAACCAATTGCAGGCTGACAGCGACAAGCCGCTGAAAATCGCCACTATTTTCTCCTTTGCCGCCAATGAGGAGCAAGATGCGGTGGGGGATATTCAGGATGAGAGCTTTGATGTCTCGGCCATGAATAGCAGCGCAAAAGAGTTTTTAAGCGCAGCGATTAGCGATTACAACGCCTTCTTTAAAACCAATTTCAAGGTCGATAGCAAAGGCTTTCAGAATTACTACCGTGATTTGGCCAAGCGCGTTAAATCAAAGGACATCGATTTATTGATTGTGGTGGGTATGTTCCTCACTGGCTTTGATGCACCTACGCTTAACACCTTGTTTGTAGACAAAAACCTGCGTTACCACGGTTTAATGCAAGCCTACTCGCGCACCAACCGCATTTATGACGCCACCAAGACGTTTGGCAATATTGTTACCTTCCGTGATCTTGAAAGAGCCACTGTGGATGCTATCACCCTGTTTGGTGATAAAAACACCAAAAACGTGGTTCTGGAAAAGAGTTATAAGGAATACATGGAAGGCTTTACGGATTTGGTCACCGGTCAGGCCAGACGCGGCTTTATGGAAGTGGTGAGCGAACTGGAGCAGCGCTTTCCTGACCCTTCGGCTATTGAGAAAGAGTCTGACAAAAAAGCCTTTGCCAAACTGTTTGGTGAGTATCTGCGGGTAGAAAACGTGCTGCAAAACTACGATGAGTTTGCCAGCCTGAAAGCTCTGCAAGACATCGATATAAGCGACCCGGATGCCGTTGAGGCATTTAAGGTCGAGCATTACCTGGATGACGACACTCTGGCTCAATTGCAGACCATACGCCTCCCTGCCGAACGCAAGATTCAGGATTACCGTTCTACCTATAACGATATTCGTGACTGGCAGCGCCGACAAAAATCCTCTGAGGAAAAAGAAAAATCGACTATTGACTGGGATGACGTGGTCTTTGAAGTGGACTTGCTCAAATCCCAGGAAATCAATCTGGATTATATTCTGGAGCTGATCTTTGAGCATCACAAGAAAACCAAAAGTAAAGCCGATTTGGTTGACGAAGTACGCCGTGTGATTCGCGCCAGCCTTGGCAACCGTGCAAAAGAGGAATTGGTGGTTGATTTTATCAATCAAACAGATCTCGATGAGATTGGTGATAAAGCCAGCATTATTGATGCCTTTTTTGCTTTTGCCCAGAAGGAACAACACCGTGAGGCAGATGAACTGATTGATTCTGAGAACCTGAATACTGAGGCTGCCAGGCGGTATATTGCCACATCGTTAAAACGGGAATTTGCCAGCGAGAATGGCACCGAGCTCAATGCCATTCTGCCTAAAATGAGCCCGCTGAACCCACAGTACTTGACGAAGAAACAGAGCGTGTTTCAGAAAATCGTGGCTTTTGTTGAAAAGTTCAGGGGAGTGGGTGGTGAGGTGTAGCTTCCATTGACAGGCACTCGGGGAAGCTGACACTTTTTAGGACTCTGCTTATTTGTATTTCTAGGAGCCTGTCGGACTTAACGCAGGCCTGCTGCGAAAAAGCCTGATTTGGTCATTTTTTATGCTGATTTTCGTTAAATAGAACCACTATTCGCCTCAAATCAGTATGAAAACTGGCTCAAACCGATCTTTTTCTCGCTACGGCTGGTTAAGTCCGACAGGCTCCTAGGCAACGACCTTTATTCAACTGACGAAGCGAATTAAACCATGGACATTCAACACCAACCATCAATGCAGAACCTTATTGAAGACGAAATTGTGGTTGACTGCTATGACAGCGAGGAGGTGGTTAGTGGCTGGTATCACTGGCTATATGATCAGATGAAATTTCCATTTACCGCCCGTTGTATTCACGAAACCCGAGGCTCATTGCTTCGGGTTGACGAAACGGTGACTGTAACCGATATGGGGGATATGGATGAATGTGATGCTGGTATGCGAGTGTTGATCGAATGGAAAGACCGTACATGCTCCGTTCCGCTGGAGCAGCTTGTTTATGAGGGTGAGGATAAAAATACCCAACAGGCTATAAAAGTCTGGAATTACTGGATGCAGCAGGGTTATTCATTCTGACAAACAGTATCAAAACCAATGGAAACACCAGTAATTGTCCAACAAAACATCAATATCTACCGCCTATGCAACCAACTACAATAAAACTTTTCCTCGTTAAAGGCAGCCCAACAGGGCTGCGCACTGCTGAAATACCGAACTGGACGGGCAAGGCTATCGCAGGGCCTCGCAGTGACCTTGATGACTTTCTTGACCGTGAAGAGTTGAGAAGCCCTGTGTTTATCTTCTGACCGGCACTGATTCTGAATCAGGCGAGCCTGTGCTTTATATTGGTGAAGCAGAGAATGTTTCAAAACGCCTGAAACAGCATGCGAAAACAGAGGAAAAGGATTACTGGATTCACACCTCTGCGTTTGTCAGCAAAGATGATAATCTGACCAAAGCCCATATACGCTACATTGAAGGCAAGCTTATCCATGCCGCTTATGCCAGCAAGCGGGCTGCTGTTATGAACAGTGCGTCCAGTGGTTCCTCACTGCCGGAGGCTGATCGGGCAGAGATGGATATTTATATTGAGCGAATGCTACAACTGTTACCTGTTCTGGGGATTCACCACTTTTCAGCCCCGACTGTCTTCTCACAACCTAAACAAGCAGCTTCACTGGAAAAACCCAAGCCACCAGCAATAACCTTCTACTTAAAAGTTAAAGGATTGGTCGCCTCAGGTGCACGCTCTGAGGAAGGTTTCACAGTGTTCAAAGGCTCAAAGGCAGTAACAACACCGGTTAAATCATGCCCAGCTGGTACGCTTAAAGAGCGAGAACTTCTGATTCAAAAAGGGATTATCACCCTTGAAGAAGGCTGCTATTGTTTTGCTGAAGACTATGAATTTAGCAGCCCTTCTTCTGCCGGTGCTTTTATTTCTGGCAGAAGCACTAATGGACTGACGGCTTGGGTGACAGATAGCAAACAGCCACTCAAAGAACTGATCTAAAATAAGCAATTTGTTCCAAAAAATGCTATCAGGAGGTTAGCTGAATGCCACGCCCCAAACAGATCCCAAATATCTACCAGTTAAAAATTAGCCTTAAGGAAGCCAAACCGCCGATATGGCGTCGTGTACTGGTAAACGCAGACATCCCTCTGTCTGACCTTCACTGGGTTATCCAGCTGAGTATGGGTTGGACGAACAGCCATATGCATCAATTTAATCATCACGGCCGCCTTTTTGGAGAGCCAATGAATGATATTTACTGCGACGACTTGAAAACCGAGAACGAAGCTGACACACAACTTTCTCAGCTATTAACAACAGAGAAAGACCGGCTCGGCTATGAATATGATTTTGGTGACAGTTGGTCTCATGCTATCAGCCTTGAAAAAATACTCCCACCCAATCCTGAGCAACCACTGCCTTATTGTATCAAGGGTAAAGGCGCCTGCCCTCCGGAAGATTGTGGAGGTATCTGGGGTTATATGAACTGGGTGGAAGCCCTCAATGACCCTGAACATGAAGACCACGAAGATGCCGTTGAGTACTATGGTGATGAAATATCCGATCCTGATCACTTTGATTTAAAGGTAACCAACAAGGCTTTAAAAACCCTGAAAACTCATCAAATTCTCTCCTCTAACATGCCATCAATGATGGCTTGATACTTCATCAAACTTCCACCTCATACTGCGCCAACTCCGGCGCAGAGCCTTTGATTTCCCCATCTTGCACAAACGCTTTCTGCCCTGCCTCAACTGACTCGCCTTTTACTGTAACCACAGAGCCATCTCTTAACTCTGCCTGACTGGTGCCGTTGCTGTTGTTGGCTGTGATGGTAACAATGGTTCGGCTGCCTTCCGGGATCAGCGCCTTGAACTTTTGCCAGATGTTGGTGGTTGCCATGAGCTACACTTCTTCCATTTGAAATAAGGTGAAAAGCGGTGGATATTACTGAAGAGTATGAAGATGTGCTTCAAAACCTTGAATCCCCTATCATCAGTATTTTTCGTCAATACCCATCTCTAGTTGACTGGGAGGTAAAGCGGGCACTCGAAGCAACAATCGAACACTATAGAGCAGAATACGCTAACCGCCCGCCCAAAAATAAACACTTGTCTGACATTGAGCAGAAGCTCACTCATGCTTTAGTCACCGTCTGTGAGTGGCGGCTCGGTCGCACTGGGATTGAAAGTGTTCTCACACTGAATGAACACTTCACCTTTCAGTTGAAACAAGATGCCCCAAAGAATACGTCAGAAGAATTGCAAAAATGCCTCAAGAGAATCATCAAATCTGTTGACCGATGGCACAGAGAAGGTGGAAAGCAAGGGTATCTGAATTTTTCGCAACAGTTCTTTCCCTGAGTTCAATAATGCCTTTCCAGCTCAATGATTTGAGTAACCTTTGCCATCCTTACCTTAATACGGGTGCTGAGGCATAAGGTACGCCAGTCTCCTCTGATATCCTGAACCTCAACCAGTTTACCCGGTTCTATCAGGCCGGGGGCTGCTTCGCTGTCGGTGAGGGGGATCTCGATGGTAGTGGTGCTCTGGTTGCCGCCTTTGCTGAGTTCGTTTCTGCCTCGCTCGGTGTTGACCTGGGTTTCTGTCAGCCAGTCTTCAAAAATATCCGGGGCGGGATTATCACCAGCTGTACCTTGTCGTTTGACGTTGACGGATACGCCTTCATAAATGCCGGAGACATAAACAGCATTATAGTGTGGTTCCGGTTGCCAGCTCGCACTCAGGCTTATGACCATACTGGCGGGGACTATTTTGTCCATGGTAGTGTCGGGCCAGTTCCATGGACTTTCCGGATAGCGGGGCTGGATAGTGAGAGTGTCTGTGTTTTTATCGGGGATGATAACCGCTCCGGCTGTGGTGGCGATTATGGCCATGACCTGCATAGCCGTTTGGTTCTGGTAACTGAAGGTGTTGCCGGGGATGATCCAGTCAGGGGTGGTGTAATCACCTTCGGTGGGCCAGTTAAGAGTAAAGCCGGTGTTGGTGAGTTCTTCTGTAGCCGCCTGTTTTGCATTGATGCTGGTTGTATTGCTTTTGCTTCTTAGTGGTGCATAGGGTGCGGCTAACAGGCGGGTTCGGCTGGTGCCGTGAATGGTGTAGCGTTCCCGGTTAAATGCCCGGTCGGTGTCATAACGCTCAATCATAAAGACCCACTGCCAGCCGTTAATATCCACTTCAATTTGCTTCATGCCATTACTGTCTGGCTCCACCTGTGCCAGGCTGCTGGCTCCCCATATTTCTCCCCTTAACGACCATGCAAAGCTATCAATATCGAGGCTTATATCCAGTTCCCGCATTTCTAATGGAATACGGTCGGGTAGAGAGACCACAGTGATGGTGTTCATAAAAAGATAGCTGTCCCTGATATCCGGTTGTTCGGGTTCTGGCTTATCGGGTTGGGGTTCTGTCTCGCCGCCGTATTCACTGGTGACATGCTCATCCGTAATTTTCTGACCGAAACCCCACGGGATTTTGACCGGCTGATCCTGTGCCTGATGACTGTAAAAGTGCTGGTTTAGACGAGAATCTTTTGGGCGAATTGCCTGCTTTTCAGGGCGGACGCTAAAACGGAAGTAAACGGCAGGCGTTGATAATGGGCTATAGCGGCGATGGCTAAAGTAAAAATCAAGGAGGATTGAAGCGGCTGGCTGATAGCCTTGATATTCATCCTCTATTTTTTCTGTAAATTCATCCACCCGGTAAAAGGATTCAGTCTGCTGTTTATCCTTTCTGGGAGGGATTTGCCAGTGGTGATCTTGCTGTCGGTCCTGACTCTGAATACTTTGATCCCACGGGCTTTGCTGTTGTTGATCCCTTACCGTTAGCTGAATCCATTGGTCTGTTTTTTTATTGTCTTTGGGCTGAGCCGGTTTAAATCTGGCTGATACATTGACTTCCCTATAGGCCAGCCTGCCCCAGTTAAGCTGAAACAATACGCTGTTTATTGTTGCATTTTTTGAACTAACTGTGTGCTCACTGTATTGCCTGCTGGCATTTAGATACAGGCTTTCTTTGCTGATTTCACAGTTAAAGCCTTTGCTCCATTGCGACTGGTACTCGCTGACCACAGAAGGCGGTGGCAGAAAGATAACGCTGGGTTTGGGATAAAAGCTAAAGCGGGACCTAGGAAGGTAGAATTCAGAAGCAAAAGCAAAGTCTGCCCTGACCGGAGGTTGGTAAGCCATGGTCTTATGACGGGATAATTTCTGGCAATAGTGGACCGTGAGCTAAGGGGCGAGTGTAAGGCTTGGCCTTGAATTGTGCAGTACCTATGGCCTGATTATTTTCCGTATCAAACCACCATTGAGGCTCGGTGCTGTCACCGGTTCCGGCTATGGTGCAAATATAAATATAGCCCTGAAACTGGACAGGGCGGATAACGTCACCTACCTGATAATCAGTGTCCGGTTGCCATGGCTGGCCATAGTTATCCATCGCTAATACCAGCACCTCCCCTTCATAGGGACTGGTATCCAGCGCATAGTCACCGGTGGCCGGATCGCTCAGGGTGCTATCCAGGACTGCATGCCGGGTTTGCTCACTGCCTGCCACTTCCAGTAAGGACTGGGTAATGGCAAAGACCCGCCGTGATACCGGAATACCGTCTTCTGTCACTGTTCCCTGAATGGTGGTAGTGTTGCCATTGCCGGGAATAATAATTCCACCCGCTCCTCCTGTGTCATCTGGGAGACCATTGCCCTCAATCCAACTAACGCCGGAGTTAATAAGGGTTAATGGCGCATCGCCATCGTAGTTGGTTCGAGAGCAGACTAATTTCAGGTCATCTGAAGAACTAAAATCCCCCTGCCATTTTCCGATGCTTAACTGGAAGTTATCGGGAGCAGGAGAACCAGAAACAGCTTCAGGCAGAATAGCCAGGTCTTTGATAAACACATTTTTTGCCACATCAATAGTCGCATCGCCCCTGCCAATGTCTACCTTAATACATGTGTCAAAAATAGTGTTTGAAGTACTGGGATAGTAACCCGCTGTTGTCACTGCGACAGAAGTGCCATTGATATAAATTTTTAAATTACCGTTATCGGCATATTTGCCGGGGTAATCAAAAATAGCCGCTATTTCTATAAGCTCATCAAGGGGCAAAGGATCGACGGTGGTAAACTGAAAATAGCGGGATGGATTATTATATATCTGAATTTTGCAATCCAGCTTGCCATCTGTAAGCCGAACATAGAGAGCGGTATTGCCTTCATTAGTCACTATATTCACCAAGGGGGAGTTATCAGAACCTTCCCCGCGCTCCAGCAGCATCCAGATTTTATGCCTATAACCATTATGGCTAAAATAAGGAACCCCAACATGAAAGCCAAAGGGGCTATACTGGTTTGTCTCCAGATAGCCCTCTATATTGTCCTTATCAAAAAATACCCCCGCCATCAGTCTGCGTCTCCCCGAATCTGCAAGGTAAACCTGTCGTTTTTCTCTGTACCCTGACCGGCCAGCACCGTCCGGCAAATCCACAAAGGAGCCAGACAGCCATCGGTATTAAAGCGAATGGCATTACCCGCAGACCAGCCTGTGCCCCAGCCTTCTTTTTTCAGGGTAAAATAAGGAACATTGGTTTCCGGGTTTATGGGAGCCGTATCGGTGTCGGTATTGCCGGAGGCGATAATCCCCAGTTTTTCTTCCACCACCTGAAAGCTATTGGTACTGGTAAAGAGTATGGCCCACCGACCATCGATAGCGCCTTTATTGGTGACCTCTACCGGGTAGTTAATGGTGTTGTATTGTGCGGTGGTCTGGTCACCGATACGGTCATCACTCCAGTTGGGTGAGCCGTTATCCCACACCTTTTGGCTATAAAAATGGTGAACCCTTGCCTGTAAATCACCATAGACTACGGCACTGCTGACCGTGGTTTCCCCGGCAGGCAAGTCCCAGGGGACAGGGGCGATAATGGACAGCTCACCGTTAATCTGCACATCACTCACCACGCTCATATGTTCCACCCGGTCTTTTGCGGTAAAAGGTGCGGTGAGTGGATTGCCTTCAACATCCATCAGGCTTAACGGATCGGCAAAAGTGATCTGTCCCGCCTCCCGGTCAACGGTATACTGATTAGTATCCAGCAAGGTGCCGTCACTATCTTCAATGATGATCTCTGCCTGATGGTTACGGCTGAGGTTAACTGCCTGACCGGCATTAGGCGTAGCCAAATCTGTGCTGCTGGTGTGATTAATCACCACAATATCGCCGGGACGAAATACCGGCACTTGGCCGTCGGGTGGTAAACGCACCGGGTCCAGTCCAATTAATCCGGCATCCAGCGGCAGGTTGGTTTCTACCACGCAGTTATAGCGAATGCTTTGGGGAATCACATAAATAGACTCAGCCCCATCGGTAAACTGAAGTTCACACCAGCCGGTAGCCGTATCTATTTTTCCCTGAACCTCTGCCGTATTAAACGCGCCATTAAAATCTGCGGTGGCGGTAATGATCTCCGCGTTATCTGCCCGAATCGCAGTGAGCTGCAAGCTTCCAATACGAATGGGAGCGCCCGGTGTTCTGAATGAAACCGCATCGGTTTTAAAGCCCGATCGAATAGTAGCTGCGGCTTCAATAGTGACAGTGCCAGGGACTCCATCGGGATAGCTGGCTAAGGTGGCCATCCCGCCGGTGTAATCAATGGTGCCCACATTGATTCCGGCATTGGTAGCGGTACTGACTGATTTATAAAGCAAACCATCCCGGTCAAAATAGGTATCTCCCTGCCAGCTAAAAATCAAGCTACCCGGTAACAATGGGTCGGCTATTAATGGCAGCAGATCAATGGTGAGTTCAGGATTGCTAATGGTTTCGGTATAAGCGCTATGGCTGAGGCTATTATCCTGGGCTTTGGCTATGACCGTTGAACCTGTAAACAGTTCCGTTTTAGTCACCGTGGTACTGGCCAGGCTAGCACCGCCAAGAGTGCCACCTCCTGTTACTGTGTATTCCGTATAGTCATAATTCTCAATAGCCTGCACACTAAAGGCACCGGTCTGGTAATCCAGGGTACCGGTTAAGCCTTGCCAGCCTCCGGCGGTATCGTCATACAGGGTTTTAGTTTTCTGATGGGTGGTGGTATAACTCTGGAAATCTTTGGTATTGGCGGTATTGGGTACATTGCTGTCACGCTCCACCATAAACTGAAGACTGACCGAGCCAGGTAATAATGGTGCTCCCGAAATAGTGCCGGTCATCATCCCGGCACCGTCAACAGCTACAGAAATATTCCCTCCTGCCACCTCACCTTGCTCATAGCTGATCTCGATCTCAGTACCACTATCCGGCATGGCCTCCAGCTTAAAGCCCAATTCTCCCGACACATAATAAACGGTTCCATGCCCATCCCCGGACAGCACACCATTCCCCTGATCGGTCAGGGTTTTAGTTTCAGTGCTGCTAATATACGTCACCGTCAAACTGCCGGGTTTAATACCAGGCTTTTCGGTGACATGGATAAAAGAGGGAGCATCGGCCACAGCATCCCCGGTATGAATAGCCATTTCATCATCATTCTGTGCCACATAGTTAAAGACAATGGCACTGTCCGGGTCTGGCATAGCATCAAGGGTGAGAGAAACACTGCCGGTAGCAAAATCCATAGTGCCTGTGCCGCTCCCTTCCAGAAGTCCGTTGCCGGGATCAATCAAATCCTGCCATTTGTTCAAGGCAATAAAACTGATGGCGAGCGTCCCCGGTTTAGGTTTGGCCTCGGCCAGATTAAGGGTGTAGTTAAAGCCCCGGTTCTGGTTGGTAATTTCAAGGGAACTGCTAATGGCTGCCCCCACAACGGCTGTTGCAGGGGTATAGGTGACCGAAGCCTGGCCGGTGCTATAACTGCTATTGCGCCAGACATTCAACTCCCCGGTTTCATAATCCAGGGTGATACTGGCAAAGCCGTTAACACCGCTGCTATAGATAAAGCCGCCCTTGTTGTCATCCTGCCAGGTGCCACCTTCAAGGGACAATGTCACACTACCGGGTAAAACGCCGGTTTGCAGAAAAGTACGGCTCTGGTTGCCGGTAATATGAATCAACTGACAGGATACCGAACGACTGCTATCACTGGTGGGCACGAGGTTTTTAGCGGTATAAATGCCGGATTGATCCAGTAGAGGGCTTTCCACCCGAGCCGATGGCACTAAAGGCGCATACACCGAACGCACCTTAACGCTTAAATCCCCCTGAGCAATGTCCGCCTTGGTAGGCTGGATACTGTAATACTTGGCCGCATCTGCAACCTGTGTGGCATTAATAATACTTTTGGGTTTGGTGGTGCCAGAGGGCGTTACCCGACCGCCGGGAAAATTAAAGGCCAATGCCGAGCCGATTTCCATATCCACCTTGCGGCGAACCAGGTCAATATAACTGCCAGTAGCGTATTCATAGGTAAAGGTTTCCAGGGCATGCTCAACCGCTGTGACCCGGATAAACTGCTCATTGCCAGTATCCTCATCCAGCAACCGATACACTTCACCTACCTCCGGCAGCTTCTGTTCTTCCCGCTGAACCGCACCGATGCTTCTCTGCCCGGCCATCTGGTTTCCCAATAACTCAAAACTGGCAATGGTGCTCGGCACCACATAGGCCTCTATCCGGTTACGGGCATCCTTGCGTTCATCGGTCTGGCTATCGGTATTAAACAACAGAACGGAAACATTGGGGTCATTAGGTGGATCAGTGAGGATGACATGACTGCCCAAATACACATCATCATTATCAGTATTTACACCTAAAAACGCCTTTCTTAATGCGACATCTCCAATCGTCCGGTCTATTCTTGAGATATCCTGAAACAGATTATTGATATTACTGTCTATGATTTCATTACCAGTAACTCTGCCACCGCCATCCTCTTCATCGGTAAGACGCTGGCTTTCGAGTAGTTTAATATTTTCACTACCAATTCCCATACTCACTCCTAAAAATTAAAGTTAAGGACTAAAATGAAACGCTACCGGGCAATTTATTCATTATTTTTATTTTATTTGTTGACTGTAACTAGTTTCTGTAATGCAACAGTTTTTGAAGGAATTCCAAGTCCTGATTATTTAGATGATTACCAAACAAAGCATCTTCTTAAACTATTCGTTATTGAATTGAAGGAACATGAAGACTGGCATAATACTCTTGATGGAATAATACAAATCGATCAAAGCTATAAAGCATTTTGGTCATTTTTATCACTTACATTAAATTACTTGCAATCAGCTATAAATGGAGAAACTTATAACATCAATAAACTTAAAAAAGAGTTCCCCATGATGCAGCAAATGATAATAGACCCATTCTCAAAAAATTTACAGATGTTAAAAACCGCTTATGACTATTTACAACAAAACCATGAACTCATGCATATAGAATTCCCACTATAATTAAACGAAGAATAACTGT
Organism: Endozoicomonas sp. Mp262; assembly: GCF_025643335.1. Classification (NCBI taxonomy): domain Bacteria; kingdom Pseudomonadati; phylum Pseudomonadota; class Gammaproteobacteria; order Oceanospirillales; family Endozoicomonadaceae; genus Endozoicomonas; species Endozoicomonas sp. Mp262. Next base: position 4,717,335 of record NZ_CP092489.1, read on the forward strand.
TCGAAAATCATAATCTTTTTCATAAGATTTTTTTATTAAAAAATTTGAGGTCACTGGTGAATTGATGCTTTTATCAAAAATAACATGAAATTTTCTTTCATCAGAAAAAATCAAACTTAACTTTAGAGTTAGTATGACATGAACGTCTGGTTATATTTTAAAAATTGTGTGCAAAAATACATCCAAACGTTTTTTCAGATTCGGTATTATTCTTGATTATTGCGTTGTCGCCGCTATTTATGCCGCTTTTTTCTTTTCTTTGACTATTCCGTCAGTCAAACTATTAAAATTGAACTCATATTTTTGGCTATATCGGTTCCAGCCCTCACGAATAGGTAATCTGGGGATAATTCCTGCGAGTGCAAATCTTAGCATGCCAGCGGTGGTTGTGTCCTGATCCCGCCAAGGAATCCTTGAAATGCCCACGCTTGCTTGATTTTTACAGACGGTCAACAGTTGCAATAATGCGTATCCAGCCATCTTCAGATGCATCCACCGCAACAGAGTTCTCAGCTTTTGCTGCCATAACTGGCGGCAACCAAATGAATGTTTAATTTGCTGAAACATGGGTTCAACCGGCCATCTTTTCGCATAAATACGAAGGATGTCTATACCTTCAAGTCCAGTATTGGTTGCAATGAATATACGGCTTTCTGTCAGTCCTTTATCATTTTCAAACCGACCCCAGACAACCCGAACCTTGCGGCCTTTCAGGAAGCGAGCCCGACATACCCGGGTGCGATAACGTATCTTTCGAAATCTGCCGTATATTCTTACGGTTGTTTGATATTCCGGTAGCTTCTCCACTTCCGGGGGCGTCATTTTGATGCCATACTTTTTGGGTCGCCCACGTTTTTTTGCAGTGGACTCCAACGGTAAGGCATACAATGCCCGGTTTAACGGGATTTGCCCTACTACTTCATAGCCCATTTCCAGAACGGGTTGCATTAGCGTCCAGTTCATATACCAACAGTCTGTCAGCAAGCGCAGTCCTTGCACCTTCACCTCTTGTCTCACCACTTTTAGCATGGCAACAGCGATTTTTAGCTTACTGGCATTGCCTGAAGCAGGAGATGGAAAGGAAAGCACAGGGATGGCAGTAAATACTTCATCTTTAGCCCGCTCAAATACAACAGCCAGGGATACCCAGCATTGTCCCCAGATATACGTTGGCCGGTTCCTTTTTTTACTGTGCTGGTGATGGGTTCGGCAAGCGGGAGCCTTGTCAGAAAAACGCTCCACCACCCAATCATCAAGACCAATGTTGATAAGTTCACCCCGTGGTACTTTTGAGCATACCAGCTGAATGAGCCGGCATGCGAGGCTCCTCCACCGCCACTTGCCTTGAGAGAGCCAATGGTGGTAACTGCTCCATACGCATTGAAAGTTATTAATAGATAACAGCGCCTGAGTGACAAAGCCTTGCCCGGATAGCATGCAGCCAAAAAGAAGTTCGCAGAACGTAGGTACTGCTGTTGGGGATAGCGCTGAAGCAAGAAACGTTGTATATAAGGCAAGCTCCCGGAGGATCTCTTTATGATCTGAAGTGAGCATAGCAACCATCTTTGTATTTTGTTTGGAGATGGTTGCTATTAACCGATTTCAGATGAAAATCGTACTATTGTTCTTTGGTAACTCTAAAGTCGAGAAAATCAAAGTCATTACTCTATTCGGAGTTTCTACAAGAGCCATCAACTCCAGAATGGTGGCTCTGGTCACCCAGCCTGCTTCATCACCACCAGTTAAGGTAATCGGCCTTCCATACAACTTTGCTTGCTCCTGTACCATCAAAGCCCCCGTCAGACTGCGGTCAATATCCTGGGCCACCGGATTCCAGTCAAACTCATCCACCCAAAGCAGGTCATCGGGCAATTCTATATGGTCGAGCATCATCAGACAGATCGCATCCCTGCATATTTCAGCATATCCAGTAGTTTGATTTCGTCTCGTGGATTTATGCCCACATTGATATTACCGCCGGGGTAGTCCAGGCGAATCACTTTATCTGGCATTGTTTTCTGTTTTGGCGGTTGCTGTGGTGCCTGAATAGCTGGTTGTGCTTTTCTTTCTTCCCGCTTTTGCTGTGCCGACTGCCTGCGTCGTTCATCATAAATCTGGCTATTCAGGTTGAGGGCTTTTTGCAGGTTTTGCTGTGCGGTACTGTCACCGCTGGATTTTGCTTCTTCCAGTTCTGTCTGTAGCTGGCGCTGTCTGGCCTGATATTGGCGTTGTTCTATCTGCTCATTTTTACCCTGTAATCGATCCAGTTCATTTTGCAGACTTTCCAGTGTGCTTTGGCTGCTGTCTACTAATCTTTCCATGCTAGCCTCTGCCTGCTGAATCGAACGGTTCAGCTGATCAAGGCTTTGCTGATCCAGCAGGTTCATGGTACTGGCTGCGGTTTTACCCTGACTGATAAAACCTTCCATGGTGATCTGTCCCTGTTCATAAGCCTCCATCAGCTCTGTAAACGCTATTTTTTGCTCAAGAAACTGCGCCTTGATATAAGCGGCATTGGCTCCGGTTTTGGTTAGCCAGCTATCAATGCCTGTGGGGTCGGCTGAAATAGTTTCGGATAGTCGCTGTGCTTCTGCCTGTGCTGCTTCAAGCTGGTCTTTCAGGCTGGCAATATCATCCTGTGCGTTGCCGGTGGTGCTTTGATCGACACCCTGCACAGACTCAAATGCCTGTACTGCGGCATTACTCATCTGGCCCAATTCATCCGTAAGGCGGGTATAGTAATTTGCCAGAGTAGCAGCGACCGAACCGGCAGCCTCGCTCATTGCCTCTTGTTTGCTGGCGGTTTCTTTGGTGGCTTTGGAGTACTTTTCGGTAGCCTCAGTCACCTGCTCTGTTTTTTCTTGTAGCCCAGTCATGGCTTGCTGGGTTGCGGTCAGGTTTTCCTGAAGCTCCCCCTGGTCCTGAGCTATGTTTTTTGTGGTTTTCTGACTTTCTTCTCGAATAGCCTGTTGGGTTTGTTGGTTACTATCAGTGAAACCCTCAACGATACCTCTGAAAGCAGCCTGAATATCCTTCGCATCCTGTTTGACCTGCTCAGCAAATTGATCACTGGTGGCTTGTAATGATGCTTGAACCCGTTTTGTTTTAGCGACCAGCTCATCCGCATTAAGAAAAGAGAAGAGTTCACTGGCTCCGTTAGCAATTTGAGCAAAGGCGGCACTCACTGCCAGACCAAAAGACTTAACAGCGATGGTGAAGCCATTGAAAAACAGCTTTAGTCCATTACCAGTCATCGTAAAGGACTGGTTTAACCCGGCCAGAGTCTGGCTGATAGCATCACTGGTACTTTTGACCCTGGCGACCACATCATCAAAGGTGATCCCGGCAAAGTTGGCCTTGATAGCCTCGCCCATTTGCACAAAGGCATCACTGATAGATTGTGCCAGCCTGAACAAACGACCATCTTCGCTCATACGAGTGATCTGCTCAGCAATGGCTTTTAACTGAGCCTTGGCGTACTCCAGCGCACCACTTTGGGCAATTTCATCCAGAAAGTTTTTCCAGCTGTCTTTCAGGTTGCTGACATAGCCTGATAACAGGCTCATATTCTCTGCGGCAGCACCAGAGGCACTTTTACCAATCTCATTAATCAGCAGTTTGATGGTTTCCTGGCCGAGCTTGCCTGCGGTGGAGAGCTTTTGAAGTTCCTGTACGTTTTTGCCCGTGGCTTTTTCCAGCAGCGACCAAACCGGTACACCCCGCTCTACCAACTGCAAGATTTCTTCACCTTGCAACTTTTGTTTCGCCCATGCCTGACCGACGGCTAAGGTGATACCATTCAGCCGTTCCATCCCACCGCCGAGCTTGGATGCCTGGTCGACAATGGCCTGCATGGTGCCATCCATAGGATCGAGGCCGAAGGCTTTCAGGCGGACAAAGGATTCTGCAACCTGTTCAAGTTGGTATGGGGTATCCCGAGTAAACTGTTTGATCCACTCAATAGCTTTTTCGCCGCCTTCCAGTGAACCCATAATGGCATTGAGCTGAACCCGTAAACGCTCGAATTGATCGCCAGTATTCAACAAACCGGTAACGGCACCTTTTAACCCATAAAGGCCAACAGTCGCCCCGATCAATGCCGCAAAACGACCAGATAAGCGCTGAATACTGCCAGAAGCTTTCTCAGCATCCTTGGCGACCTTTTTAAAAGCCGTTTGTTTCAGGGCTGTAGCAGCCCGTCTGGCCTTTTGATCAAACTGCTCAAAAGCTTTGCTGGTTTGGGTTATTTCTCCTTTTAGTTTCTTCTGCTGAGCTGACAGATGCTTATGAGAGAGTCCCGCTTTCGTTAATATCCCCCTTAATGCTTCCAGCCGAGCACGTTGCTTTTGGTAGGCGGCACTGGTATCCGATGCGGCCCGACGGGCAGCCCGCAGTTGCTTTTCCAACTGTTGTGTCGGCTTGTCTGCTTTTTTATAGGCAACGGCTAATTTTTCTACCTTGTTTCTGGCCGCAGCATAGTCAAGATTCGCCTGGCGCACCGATTGGATTTGCTGCTTAAACGATGCCAGCAGCTTATCCTGATTACTCAGCTCAGTGAGTTTATTCTTTAACTGGCGGGCTTCGCTGCGGAATTTTTCCAGAGATGCCGAGGACCGCCGCACAGGGCGAGACAGGGTATCCCTGGCTTTAAGTACCAATCGAATGGCAGACTCTTTGATGGACATGGGTTAACTCGCCAGATCCAGCTGCATAAACTGACTTAAGCCATTGCCGCTGATAGTGGTATCCGCCAATACATCCAGTTGCAGGGTAATACTGGCAAAGTCATCACTGATAAAGCCCAGGTTTTGCACCGGGCTAAATTTCACCCGGTGAACCCGGATATTAAACGGGCTGCCTTCCTGGGCATCATTCAAGCCCTCCATAAACAACACAAACTCTTTACCCGAATTCACCAGCGCCTGCACCATACTGGCAGCCACCGGCGTATAGCTGACTTTGACGCCCTGATTATCAATACCACCGCCATCAACCACCTTGATGCCACTGGCAACCCGGACATAATCATCCCCTTCGGTGAGTACTGTATCCAAGGAGTCTTTGACGGTAATGGATTGACTGCTATCGGGCAGCTTATCGAAAGGGATCAGTTCATCGGCAATACCAAACGAAGCCTGCTCTTCATCAACCACCGGGGTAACCGCCACACTTTCAATGCCAGCGCGAAGGGCTAAAGCAAGATTATCCGGGGTAAAGTCATGGGCATTCAAAGCAGCAGTCACACCCGAAACCCGGCTGAGGACATTACGATTGCCGCCACCACCCAGATAATTCTTCAGCTCTTTCCGATCTTCTTCAAAACTGAAAGTAAACTCACTGACGTTGCCAATGGGCAATAAAGGCGCGCTTTTATCATAGGGCTGGATATGAATCTGACCCGCACCAATAAAACTACGTTCTTGTAGGCTCATATAAACAATCCTTGTTGGTGTTTTGAGGGAATTTAAAGAATGGCTTCCACCGTCAAGGTGATATCCGCAAAGGACAACTGACTGTGGCCAGGGGCTATATCAAATTCGGTTTCGCTGAGGCTGTGTTTAATAGACGCCGGGCAGAGTTTTTCGTTCAGGGGAAAGACCTCCCTCACCTGCCGGGCATACTGCAATAATTCCAGAGTGGTCTCAGCCTGTGTTTTGAGGGCTACGCTGATGATAAATGAAAACTGATAGCGGGCTTTGCTCCCCTGGCGATTGATTTCACGCAATGTATCCAGCTGCACCAGAATCGCCGGAAACTGATCGCCATTATCGATCCCCGTGGCTGAATAACCAAGAAGTACATTATCTATTACGGCAGCCAACTTACTGGTAATGGCATCAACAATGATAGCTTCAGGACTCGATATGGAAGGCATAATGGAGTTCCTGTTTCACCAGGGTGATGTAGCGTTGTTCAAGTGATGGCTCAATATCCTTTAACGCCCGTGCCGCATCGTCATGAAAGCTGTTCTTCTCCAATTTAATGGGCAACCCCATCCACATCATGCGTCCCTGGCGACGTGAGCGCACATATCGGTGACGCCATTCTTTTTTACGCTTAAATACCTGAGCACCATTGCCTGTTAAACGCGGCACAATAAATGCGCCCTGCCAGAATATCCTGCCGGTTTTAACCCCCTTGGCCATGCGCAGGGGTTTGCCGTAATAATGAGCCGCAATTTCACTGGTGCCGACAAAAATACCCAGCGTGTATGCGTTGACCACCACATTACCGGAAGGACCATAACTTGGCGTATAGAGTTTAACCTTCAATCTTCTGAGTTTTTTTAGCTGCTTCTGGGTAATGGGGTGAGCCCGGCTGATTGCCCTTAATACCTGCCGCTCTGCATACACAGACAGTTTGCGCATAGCCCGATGAACAGCCCGGTTAACCTTTTCAGGGGCACTGGCAAACTCACGCTGATAGCGTTCTAGGCCACCGTCAATCCATAAGTCGTAAGTGCTATTGCTCATGGAGATTCCAGGCCACAAACTGGCCATCGTCTTTTAGCTTTCGATCCACACGCCATGCCTGCCCTTCTGCTTCAACCCTGTCACCCCGGTTAAGAAGAATATCACTCGCCAGAGTGATCACAGAAAGCTGCTCCATCAACGCATCAAAGCTACCCGTAGCCACTACTTCACGGCTGATGATCGCCTGCGTTGTTATGACAGCCTCACCTGGACGAACGACCTGAACCGGTTGACCCAGGGTTGCCAGCACGACTTGATCCAGTTGCTTTAACTCATCTTGCACTTGATCACCGCCCGGGGCTTGAGACAAATGGGTAGAGGGTTGGACTGGGTGTGGATCTGTACGCCCTTATCAAAGTCCAGAATCTTCTGTTTAGCGTAGCGAGGCAGCCCAATGGTATTGACCGTTTCAATAAAATCCGCCGGAGCAAACCAGGTTTTGAAGATGCCAGTGCCTTCAGGGATCACATAGGCCTCATCGGCTTTGATAAACGGGATATCACCCACCTGCCCCCGGTATTCTTCCCAGTCAATATCACCGAAACGGAAGCCTGCCTTTGGATCATTGCGAAGCAGAGCACTGTCCTGGTAACGGTGGTAAGCATCTTTCACATACTCATGACCCACCAAACCATCGTAGAAATCAGCGCCACAAAATGCCCTTAATCCCGAGTAAGGCTGGGCACCTAATGCGGCATCCACTTTACGGCGGAGCTTCACCGACTCAATGCGCACATCGGTCAGCTCATCACTGAACTTGTAGGTATGGGTCTGTTGCTGAACACCAAACTCCTGAAACAGGTCGTAAATCACACTGCTGCCATCGGCATCGAGAATCTGGCCTTTCAGCGCACCCAGTCTCAAGTGTTCGAGAGTCACCTCATGGTTGGCATTCATATCGGCCAGGCGCTGGTTCACCACTGTCTTCACTCCTTCCAGGGCACTTTCTGAACCGAAGGCCCGCACGTTACGCACTTCATCAGCAATAATGGTGGAATCATAGGGAATATGGGGAATCACAAAACTGCGTACCTGACGTTTACCGCCTCGGGCTTGGGGAGCCGGAGCGCCTCGTTCGGTGGTGGGCAACAACTTCAACTCACCGTTGCGGGACTCAACAATGGCCGTGGTGGTATTGATGCCACTTTCCGTAAACAGCCCCAGCTCACCAATACGACCCGGCTTATAGGACTGATCATTCAGCGTTGCGGTCAGGCTGGTTAAGCTGAACGCATCGTCGTTAAATATATCCAGCAGGCTCATGCGCTTTCTCCCTGTCGCAGAATAATGTTCAGTGCTTCCAGCTCATTGGTTGCAGTGGCTTTCTGTTCATCGGTGATGGCCTCTGGCCAAATAAGCAGGACTTCATCCACTTCTGCCAGCCGGGCAATAATTACGGCTTCACCGCCGGTTGCATCCGTCGCCACATGATCCCAGAGCACCCCTACAGCCATTTGCAGACCATTATCTGCTACAAGATCCAGCGGGCCATAGACATCGGTGGCAGTGTTTTTGCCAAGCACAGTCCCTGGCAACAGCGTCAGATCCGGAGCCAGTTCGACCAACTCCCGGCTGATTGAGTTATTTCCTTCAGACACAATAAATTCGCCAGTGTGTACCGGCTCGATTTTTACGGGCATAGGGTCAGTCCTTTGAAAGGGTGGGGAGAAAAGGTTTAGACAGCGGTGGTTTGCTTGTTGCGTCTGCGATACACAGACTGTGTATCAATTAATGGCTTCAGAACCTGCCCTTGCTGCTTTGGGGTCAGGGTATTGTTAATGGGCTTGTCGTCTTTGGTGAGTAGCTCAAATAGTTCAGATCGCACCTGCTCTTCTGTGCGGCCAGACTGGATATAACTACCGGCTTTGTCAGGGCAGTGAGCAGCTGTACAAAGAGACTTGATGGCTTCACACTCTGCCAGACGATTATTGACGTCTTCAATACCCTGCTGCTGACTCAGAAACTGCTCGGCCATTTCCGGGTAACCAGCCTGATTGCACAGACGCATGACACTGAGGGCATGGACACCTTTATCTTCAGCGTCATCGGACTTAACACCCTCAGGAGCTTTGTTGAAACCGGATAAGTCAAAACTGGCCGCTATTTTTACCGGGCTATCGATGGCATCAACCAAGCCTTTCTGGTTAGCTTCTTCTGCGGTAAACCAGGTCTCTTCATCCATCAGTTCTTTTACCTCCTCGGGTTCCAGCGCACACTGGCTACAGTAAGTCTGGGCAATCACCTCGGTGGTTTTATCCAGCATATCTGCCATCTTACGCAACTCTTCAGCATCACCCCCCACCCAGCTAAACGGGTTATGAATCATCAACAGGGCGTTCTCAGCCATATGAATGGTGTCGCCTGCCATGGCAATCACACTGGCAATACTGGCAGCCAGCCCTTCAATACGCACATGGATATGAGCCTTGTGGTAACGCAGGGCGTTGTAAATAGCAATGCCATCAAACACGGAGCCACCGGGACTGTTAATTCGGACAGTAATTTCATCCGCTTCGATATCCTTGAGGGTATTGACCAGCTGTCGGGCAGAGAGTCCGGCCCAGTCACCAATCACATCATAAATCAACAATTCGGCGGGCTGGCCCGACTGGTTTTTCAGGGAGTACCAGGCTCTACTTTTATTGAGCGGTTTTTTGTTCATCCGGTGAATCGTCCTTATCCGTGGAAGGGGTGGTTTTCAGGTCATTACGAGCATCACTATCATATTGCAACGCCAGCTCATCGGCCCGGCGATTATCAGCAGCGATCTCATCATCAATCTGTTCACTGTCGTAGCCCTGCTCTGACACCACTTCTGAACGGGATTTGAAACCACTGCGAACGGCCAGGTTCTGGGCCTGCATATCCTGCACCGGATGCATATAGGGCCAACCCTGGGGAATCCATTTCACCCGGCGGTAATCTGCCTTGCGGGTGTGGTAGCCCGGTGCATGAATGGCACCACTGAGCACTGCCAGATCCAGCCAGTAATTCCAAACCGGACGACACAGTTGAAAAACAATCTGGTTATGTTGAATCTGCTGGATGCGTCGCCTGAATTCATTCAGCACTACCCGCAGAGCTCTGTCACTGACACCTTTCATATCACCGGAGAGAATCTCGTAGGGCAGGCCAATACCCGCGGCTACCGCCATTAACTGTTGGCGGATAAAGTCCGGGTAATTACTCGCTGCTCCTGGTGGCGTATTGAAGGTAATTTCCTCACCCGGCGATAACTCCTGCATAGTCCCCGGCTCCATGGCCACCATGGGAACACCCTGAAGATCATAAACAATGGGTCTGCCAGTGAGTGGATCAACCTTTTCCTGTTCCGGCGCAGGCTTGGTGATAAAGCCGGTAAAAAGATTCGCAATCTCCTGACGCAGCAGCGTGGCATCATCAAACTTATCCAGATGAAACATCCGCAACAGCACCTGGGTTAGAAGCGGTTGTCCCCGTAACTGCCCCGGTCGTAATGGCTCGTAAATATGAAGGATTTGATCTGCCGGAATACGACGGAGATTGGCGGTATCCAGCGTGGTGTAATCAGAGGGATGTGCCTTATGCATCCAGTAGGCCACACGCTGACCGAAGGTGTTAAGTTCAATGCCCGCCCGAATGGTATGGCCGTTTTTCAGGTCATCGTTGTAATCCCAGGGGACAAACTCCGACTCCAATAACTGGAGTTGTAATGGTACAGAAAAACCATCTTCCAACTTGCGGGGCCGAAAGCGAATAAAGCACTCACCGGATTCCAGCATCGAGCGAGTTGCCAACGATTGCTGTCCATAGAAGTCCAACTGACCATCCGCATCCGATTCATCGGTCCAGTCCATAAATAAGGTTTGTAACTTCTTGCGAAAACGATCATTCGTAGCTTCTGACTTGGGCTTAATACCGGTACCGATAATATTGGCGACCAGTTTATCCAACCCGGAAGCTGCCCAGGGATCATTGCGAATAGCGGCCCGCGAGCGATTGATCAGCGTACCCAGGTTGCCGGTCAGTGCACTGTTGGGGCCACTGGCAGGGGCAGACCAGCTCTGGCTTCTGCGGCCTCGGCCTGCGGAGGTATAGGCCTGGTTAACCACTACATTTTTTTTACTGTCCTTTTTTAACCAAAAGAGACGCATCCATGCTACCAATTCAAACCATCCTCTTAAGTAAAAAATTGAACCTGATTTTTTACAATGCGCTAATAGTTGGCATCAGGTGCTTTGGGCGTGGCACATAATTTAAAGAGCAATTCTAGCTCAACCATGATTTTTGGATTAGGCTCACTACCAACACTTAAACTTGACTGAAATTGCTTGTTTTCGTGAATATATGCTATACGAGGAGGAATAACAGTACTTCTTAGAGCCAGAAATTTTGTTCTTGTACGGTCAAAAATACCACTATTTTGAGACGGGTCTGCACGAGCCAAATTAAAAATACCAGCATCAAACTGACCGGTTTGTTGATCAAAAAAAACAGTTGATGTACAGACTGGAACAAATCTCTGCTTTCTTGATTGCTCAGATCGCAGTAATACATTGACAGTAAAATCCTTGTAGTTTTTTCTAGACGTCAAGTTAGAAATACCATCCATGGACAGGGAAATTAACGCTAGAGAAGCAGACACTTTGGAAAAACCATCGTCACTTTTTTCAGAAAGATCCTTAGAAAAATTTGAAATATTTAATAGCAAGAATTCATCATCGACTTCGACTGTGCCTTTATAAATATCAAAATGTTTTAAACCAGAGAATTCTTTTTCTTCACCAACCCCCTGCATTGCCACTAAATTTTCTTTCCCATATACATAATTAGTAGGCAATTCCAAATATGGCTCAAATAAATCACCCACTCCTACCGCACTACAAAGCTCAAAAGCATCGTCACTAGCCACTTTCATTTCGACTGCATATTGAATTGCGTGTAGATTAAATGAATAAAACAAACAAATTAAAAATATTTTAAAATATCTTTTCATGATAACAAAGCCAGCTATTCTAGTAGTATTCCACAAGCAGCAAAAAATACTACTTTAAGATTTCTAAATAAACCAACATAAATTTGACCTAATAATTACAACTTGACGAACAAAGAGCAAATATAAATTTGCAATTAACAATTCATTCTAAAAACTAAAAACACAGTCACTTTCTAAAATCATATATCACACAGCATTTCTCGAATAAATACCATATTGCCTGGGCCGCTTCTGCTTCTTTTGCAACTCCCGCTCAACGGCATTTAACCGGCGCTCCATCTCCCCGAAGCTGGCGTACTCTACTTTTCGCCCTTCAAACTCTACGGTGCGGGTTTCACGAAGTAACACGGCTCGCTTCAATGCCAAATACTCCGCATCACTGATAATGGGTTCTTGCTGGGACATTGGTGTTACCCGTTGAGATAAGTACTTCGGGACAAGCGTCTTGGGCGTGTACTGATGGCTTCTGATGACATATCCGCTTGATCAATTTTTACTTCAGGCTCTGGCCGTTGCTCTGCCAGCCTTTCAAGATCCAGTCCCCGGTGTTGTTGAAGGATTCGCACTGCAGTTAAAGCGTAAACCCGACAATCCAGTGCCTCATTGCGCTTCTTCTTGGCATCCCATTCAAAGTAAGCGACGCCCTTTTTATACTTACGAACCTTCTCTTCAGCCGTAGCCTGCTTGAAATAATCCTCATCAAAACAATCCTTCACCGGCCAGTGACAATAACCTGCACCGGGTTCCAGTATCCGGTAACGCTGGTAGATCAGCTCTTTGGCGGTGTCTGTACCCACCAAGGTCAGATAGATGCCTTTCTTGTTGCGGGTTTTGGGAAACGTAGCGATAGGTTTGCCCGCCTGGGATGCGCCTTTAATAGGAATTAACCAGTCGGCTCCCTGTTTTCGAGAAAAGGCGTAGACCTCATCAGTATAATGACCACCGGAGTCCATACAGACCTGTGCCAGATTCATCAGCACCCCATCCTGACGGCGATAGGGCTTGCGCAATCTATCTACCAGAATGTTCCAGATATCAGGCCGGGAGAGATCACCATAGAGCCGGATATAATCAACAGACCAGCTTTCTTCTCCTGCGCCCCAACCAACAACTTCGTATTCAATCCGGTCATCCTGAACATCAACGCCACAGGTCAGTACTTCTGCATGCCAGGGCACGTCTGCCGGGTAATGCTCACGACGCTGGTAAAGCAATTCATAATCAACGGTTTCTCCAGTCTCTTGCCAGGTCTGACCAAGAACTGTATTGGTCCAGTCTTTCAGCAGGATGGGATCATTCTTAGCCGCAAGAAAATCTTCTACCGCATTAGCCCAGCTATACCAGCCATTAGGGCTATAAAGCGAGCTAAGGTGATAACCACGAACTTTGCCATCAGCTTCAGGATTCATTGAGATCCATTGACCCTTGGCCAGCAGCTTGGGTTTGTCATGCTCCTGCATCCGATGGCCACAGCTGATACATTCAAAGCATGCGGTATCTGGGTTGTTATCTTCAAAACGAATCTGCTGCCACTCAATCGATTGAAGGTGGCTGCACTGTGTACAAGGCACATGATACTGCCGCTGATCGCTGGCTTCATAGGCCGCTTCTATTTTACTAGCCCCGGCAATATTAGGCGTGGAGACCATCAGGATTTTCCGGTTGCGGGAAAACGTCGCTGTTCGCTTGATGGCAAGATTAATGGGACTGCCCTCCCCGTCCACATCATCGTCATAGGCATCCACTTCATCCAGAAACAAAAACCGGGCAGGCATGGAGCGCAGGCCGGTGGCTGAGTTGGCTCCGGTGATAATTAACACCCCATTTGGAAATTCCTTCACCATCTGGGTATTGCCGGAATCCCGGGATCGGGGATCTTTCACCCGTTCTCTCAGAATCGGCATTTCCTCAATCATCGGCGCAATACGCTGCTTGGAGGTCCGCTTGGCCATATCCAAGGTGGGCAGTACATACATCATGGGGCCTGGGGTATGGTGGACGACATAGCCCAGCCAGTTATTGCCGCACTCGGTATTGTGTGTGGGTATCCAGCCTTTGCCGCACAGGTACAGGTGGCTGGGAGAGCTGACTTCGATGCAACGGACAGGTACAGAAGCAACAGGCTCTATTGCCTCAATTCGACGCCGCTTTGCTTGTGTTGGCCTTCCTTCGCTGCTGGAGCGCATGCGAGCGACTTTTCGGGTTAGACGGAACATCGGCTCTTCAACATAAGCCGTCCACGACACTCGCCAACCCGGCTGGCAAGTGTAAACATTTCCATTGGGATAAGCTTTGGTTCTCGAGGGTCTGTCATAAATGCTGACTTTATAACCAAGACTCTCAAGTATCTCGGACATCCCATCAACCAGCTTACGGTTGATGTTACTGAACTCACAACGCTTACCGTCTACGTCAATAGAACCATCGCTATCCATTAATCCCTGAATCAGTGCTAACCGCTGAGCCCTGGAAGACCTTAGATAGTCTTCAGGAATATGTTTATTACCAAGAACATCGAGATACCGCAGAGCCTGAGTAAAATCAGAGCCATGGCGGGCAAGATTCACATCCCCCTTGTTTTCAAAAAAAGATTTTAATCTGATGGTGGGATCAATAACGATATTAGCGCATCGACCTTTGCGCCAGGCAGGCAGACGAAACACTGCCTCAACACCACAGTCCTTGAGGTGTTCGGTAAGCTCCGTATCTGATTCATCCACACTGATATGATTCATGGTGCTGTTGCCATCACCTAGCCATACCCCCAAAACGTAAGGGTGGATGACTCTGTAGGGGACAATTATCCCTAACTCTTACTGTCGCAATGAGTGGCTGGCCTTACAGGCTGGCCAAACATCTCAATATGAAACATTAATTCTGTACTGGATGAAGTACGGTCAAACAGAAGGCTTGCCAGCCACTCCAGTCCATATCGAAAAATACTATTGGCAAGGCGTCCATGTTTTAGCCTTTTGATGGGCTTAATTTCAGCACGCCATTCTCCTGTGCAGTAAGCCCAACAATAGGCAAGGGTTACAATTCCCAGCAGGCGCTCAATACGCTCTCTGTCTGACAGGTGTGTACTCTCCAGATCGAAACCTCTACCCTTTAAAGCTTGGAATAGTGTCTCAATTTCCCATCGCCTCATGTAGTCACCCAGCGCCTCCTGACCTGCTTCATTGCTGATAATGATGACGCGTTCCTGCTCTGAGCGATAACAGGAAAGAAATACACGAACACCCCAGAGTTCCCGTGCATGATTCAGATGCATGCTTTCTCCCACTTTCAGACTGAAAAATCGATACGCTTTCAATTTTTCCGTTCGATGGCGGTTCATTGTGCGGGTGTCGTTTGGAATGCGGATACGGAAAGGAATTTTCTGCGCTATCAGCCACTTTAACCATTTTTCACCCCGAAACTCACGGTCTGCGGTTAAATACTGTATACGCTCTGTACCCAGTAAGTTGATAAAACGCTTCAGCAGCGTGATTCGTTCCTCCATGCTGGACATGCCCTTTTTGGGAAGGAGCGTCCAGACAATAGGAATGGCAGTGCCTTTATAAGCAATTGCCACCATCATGATATTGATTTTGAACTTTCCAAACTGCCAGTTGGAGCGATCCAGGCACACAATCCAGTTGCCTTCAGGCACCATCCAGTCAACAACCATTCGTGCCACACAATCCAGCTCGAAGCCTTTCCACATCAGGAAACGTTTGAGGCGCTTACGTCTGGAGTCTATTTCAGTGTGGTGCCCCATCGTTTGAGCTATACGGGACAAACTGACCGTGCCAACCTGTATAAGGCCAAAGATGGCGAGAGCCATAAGGTTAATACGGGATTGATGCCAGTTAAAAGAAGCTTTAAGCTGTTTTTCCAGAGAATGAGTATGCTGCACAAAAAGTAAACTGCTTGAGGTAAAGGACTTGCAGAATACTGATTGAAAGCAGCTCATTCTCCCTCATAGATCAACGTTTACCTCAGAATTGTCCCCTACAGAGGGTGGATGAGCAGGTCTCGCTCCGGCAGATCTACTGGCTGACAAACATCAATGGCATAACGCCGTCGCCGACTATTACCAATAAACGTTCGACCAAGCATCTGCTCTGTCGTTAGTGTTTTTTGTACCGGCTGATCATTGGTAAAGTCCCAGACTGGCCAGCGATGACTACCATCACAAGTGACTGTTTCACCATCGTCAAAGTGCAGAGTAAAACACTCCCTGCCAGTAAAAACGGGTGACACTCCCTGCACACGACAAGGCTTTCCTTGCTCATCAAAAAGCCAGTCTCCCACTTCCATCTGTCCCATTGTTGTCCAGCCATCGACTGTTGGAATCGGTGTATCCAGCGCCAGTGGTCCGCCGACCTGTGCACCTTTCATAAAGGCGATTCGCTCAACAGCCGAGGATGGTGATAGACAATCCATAATCTCTTTCAAATACGGTGTACGCGTAGTTCGCCACCTTCCAGCTTCCTTGGCAGACTTTGTCGGCAAAATCCGGTGCTCATCAGCCCACTCGGACACGGTAAGGCGTGTATCCGGCTTCAAACCTGAAAAAAAACCAGAGCAATAGGGGCTATCCATGCCTACCCTCACACAGTCACGGTCACATTAAGTAGAAATAGGTAAGAACTACCCGTTGGAGAGTGAACTTACTGCCGACTCAATTCACGGAGAATATTTTCCAGCTCCTCTTCCAGAAGCTGCCGTATCTGCCGTGGTTCTTGCTCAGCCGCCAAAATATCCGCTAACCGATCAGGAATACCCAGCAACGCATCCCGAATAATCCGCCCTGCCCGGAAAGCATCCTCCCGCACCTTTGAAGCATCAGTGAGCTTACCTGCCTTTTCCTCATACTCCATCTTCGCCATCTTGGCCCGGAAGGCTTCGCGCATGGTGCGGGCGGAGGCAAAATCCACGGTTTTACGATTGTCTACCGGATAACTGCTACTGGGCACTAACTGGCCTTTAGGGGTGGGGGATTCAGGCAAAACAGTGGAGGGTTCAGCCAGTTCCTCTATCGCCTTTTTAGCCGCCACAGGATCGATTCTGCCGCCTTTTACCTTGATCCGGCCCTGTTTGACCAGTTTATTCACATATTGTCGGGACCAGCCGTTCTGGCGGGCAAATTCGGCCTGTGTCACTCCTTGTCCGGCCATGTCCTGCTCCGTCTGGAATCCTTGGATTTATTCCCCTGAATAACTTGCTAAGTGGCCAACACTGAGCCTGTATGTAAGTAGACCGAACAATGATAACCAAGGAGCACATGATGAAAAAAACAACCCTTAGCGACAGTCAGAAAAACGTCCTGCAACTGGGCCATGACAAAGGCACTTTTACGGCGGAAGATCTTCCCCTGAAAGGCGCACCCCGGAAAAAGGTGCTGGAAAGCCTGCTTAACAAACAGCTAATCAAAATCATCAAGCGCAATGATCAATGGCAGGATTACGCCCTCACCCCGGAGGGTCGACAAGTCATCGGTGCAGAAGAATCAGAGCAGAAACCCTCAGGCAAAATCAGAACCGGCACCAAGCTGCACAGAGTCATTGAGTTACTCAGCCGACCCGAAGGCGCTGCCATTTTTGAAATTATGCGGGAGACTGGCTGGCAGCAGCATACCGTCAGAGGCACCCTGGCCGGAGCCCTGAAAAAACGACTGGGGCTGACCATTGACTCAGAAAAACCCGAAGGCAAAGACCGCATTTACCGGATTACCGCAGGGCTGGAAACCCTTTAATCACCAACGGATAGCAAAATGCATAATCCCATTCTACTGGCGGTGAAACTGAGTAACCGCCATTTTATGACCTGCAAACTTCTTCACCCGGATCAACACACCCTCAGCCACCTGAACCGCTGGCATTCCCCACTGCACAAAGCCATTTTTCTTGTAGAGTTGGGTAACCTGCACTGCATCAAGGGAGCTCAAGTCTCTGCAATGCACCGAGACTGGAGAGAGCACCGTATGAACCATCAGGTTAACTTTGCCAGAACTCACCAAGAGCTCTGCTGCTTGGCGAAAAGTGCGAAGATCACCACTCTCTACTGCTATGACAACAATCACTGGCAGGCACAAAAACTGTAAGCGTCGGAAGCACAAAGAAAAACTTGAGTCACTCAGGAATTCAGTGGATAACTCAGTGAATAAGCGGTTAAGAAGTGATCAACACATCGGAGAAAATAGATTTAAAAACTTATTGTTTACTTTTTAAACAGTGTAGATAAGTCACTGTTTTTGTGTATAAGTGGTTTCGTCCAATGGATACGGATGACTTAGGACTGTCAACCAATGTCAACCCCGATTTTCAGCCTGTCGCTAGCGAAATCCCGCGGCCATGAAGACCCGCATCTCTAAATGGGGCACAGGGTCCCCGAAAGCCTGTAAAACAAGGGGTTTTAGCGCTTTGTCGGAGATTTGCCCCGTTCATAAAAGTTCGCGTACCATGCTAGCCTTTCCATGTCCGGCTGATTTTTTCCAGCCCACGACTGGCAATATAACCACCAATACCCAGCTGCACGATGGCAAATAACTTCAGCACTACCTCCGGGTTAATGTCAGCAGCCGACCATCCCAGCCAACGGCACACGACCAGCGCCGTAAAGACCAACATCACCAGAGGTCGCCAGTTACGCTGCAACCAACTCTCACCCTTGGCTTCTGTCTCAATCACCCCTGCCTGCTTGGCCAGTTCGTCCAGCTCACCGTTGAGCATCATCTCCGCCAGTACCACCTTTACCTGCTCTGCGTTTTCAGCATCAGGGAAGACCTTATCGATCACCTTGCCCAGCAGGGGGATGGCTGAACTCCAGCTCATGCTACAGCCCCAACGGTCTGAATGCTGGCCTCTGCCAGCCACTGTTCCACATCAAAACAAGGGCAGTCCTTCAGGCGGTTAAAATGATTGTGACCTTTCACCTGCGCCACAGGGTAGAGAGACTGCAAACCTGTAACCAACAGCTTGAGCATCTGCTTTTGGATGGCCGTGAAGTTATCCTCAGGGTCACCCTCTTTGTTCAAGCCTCCTACCAGACAAATGCCCACACTCTCATGATTATGCCCCCGGCAGTGAGCGCCCCACTGCTCACAGCCCCTACCCTGCTTCACTGAACCATCCCGCTCAATCACCCAGTGATAACCGATATCCATAAACGCCCGCTCCAGCATATGCCAGCGCTTGATATCCTCAAAGCTCACCTTCTGGTCAGCCCGTGTTGCTGAGCAATGAAGCACGATAAAATGGGTTTCCTTACGCTTGGCCATCACTCATCCCCTGATAAAGTAAGACAGCAGTCCGATACTAGCCGTGAGTACTATCCAGCCGAACCGTTCGATATAACTGAGAATCACGCCCCGGGTACTCGAATGAAACTCCAGTTGGCGCAGTCGTTTTTCATAACCATCCAGCCGCTCATTCTGGCGATTCAGGCCGGTGGTCTGATGGGTTATCCGCTCCTCGATCATGGCCAGCCGTGAGACAGCGTCGCTGAGCTTGTCGAGTTTGGAATCAATCTGATCCAGTCGCTTGGAGAGGTTGTCCATCCCTGTCGGTCTCCTTTTCTTCCGTAGCAAGAAGACACTTCCGCCTTCCCTGGCGGTCGTCCTTGACCTGGGCAAAGGTCAGTTTGTTGGAGGCCAGCCAGGCTTCCTTGCCGGTGTACTCCTCCCAGCGGCGAACAATGACATCCACGTACCTGGGGTCCAGCTCAGTGATACGGGCACTGCGGTGACTTTTCTCACAGGCGATGACGGTCGAGCCTGAGCCGCCAAATAGATCCAGAACAATATCCCGGCTTTTTGAAGAGTTACGGATCGCCCGCTCAACCAACTCCACCGGCTTCATGGTGGGATGCAGATCATTACGGGCTGGCTTGTTGTAATACCAGACATCGCCCTGATCCCTCGCACCACACCAGAAGTGCTGTGAACCGTCCTTCCAACCGTAGAGAATGGGTTCGTACTGGCGTTGATAATCAGAGCGTCCCAGTGTGAAGGTATTCTTGGCCCAGATGATAAACGTGGACCATTTGCCACCGCCTTCCCGAAAGGCTTTCTGCAGGGTATCCAGCTCAGACGACGACATACAGATATAAATCGCGCCTTTGCAAACAGCCAGCAGGTTAGTCATGGCCGCCAAAAGGAACTGGTAAAAATCATCGCCCAGGTTATCGTTTTTGATCCGGCGATCTTTCTTCGCCTTGGTATTTTTCTCAGGATTGGCATAGTCGACGTTGTAGGGTGGATCTGTGAACACCATGTCTGCCAGCTGCCCATCCATCAGGGTTTCCACATCTGCTTGCTCGGTAGCACTGCCACACAAGACGCGATGATCACCCAGAACCCAAAGGTCTCCTGTCCGACTGACCGGCTGTTCTTCCGCCTCCGGTACCTCATCGTCATCCGTCTGGCCTTCAGGCTCTTCGGTGATTAGCAAATCTTCCAGTTCTTCGTCGGAAAACCCCATCAGGTCCAGGTCAAAGTCCAGCGCATCCAGTGCGACCAGTTCCTGCTTGAGCAGATCTTCATCCCATGCAGCCGTGGTTGCCAATTGGTTATCCGCAATAACCAGTGCCCGACGCTGAGTCTCGTCCAGATGTCCCAACACAATTACTGGCACCGCTGCCATCCCCAGCTGCTTTGCCGCCATCAGACGACCATGACCGGCAACAATCACACCATCGCTACCCACCAGGACGGGATTTACAAAACCAAACTCTTCGATGGATCGGGCAATCTGCCCAACCTGCTCATCGGAGTGAGTGCGGGCATTCTGAGCGTAGGGAATCAAGCTCTCAACCGAGCGATGTTCGATGGTTTCAACCAGCACTCTGGACATGAATCTTCCTTGACCAACGGGCAATAAAAAACCCCGAACCTTTGCTGGCCGGGGGTTAGGTGTACTTTGCTTCGAGCTTAGCGTTAATTCTTGCTGAAACACCCGAAACTGTCCAATGCGCCAATAAGGGACAATAAACGACAAACCTGTCTGATTAATCCCAACCGTACCCCACAACAGTCAAATTACCCTGATTTTTTTTGCGATAAGTGAATTAAAATTCGATTTATGGCCTTGTGCCAGTGCGCATACGGAGTTTTTCGATTCACCCCCAGCTCCTGCGCGATCATTCGCCAAGGCATACCCGATGCCCTCAGCCACACCAGCTGCCGCTCATCACGATTCAGCCAACGCAACCAGCGCATGCACTCCACCATCCGGTCAACGTCATCCTCCGACGGCTGCGGCAGTTTAGTTATTTTTCCCTCAGCGTGATAGACCTCCCAACGGTTCGGTTTGATTTCAGGCCAGTAACTCACATGGCCCAGGTGGATACCCGACGGCACCCGCCGTGATACTCGCCAGGCTTCCCGGTAGCGGCTTGAGATTTGATCGACATCCCACATGGTTAATTTCACCCTGTTTGTTTTTTTGAATTTATCCCGCACATGACGACCCAGGGGGATGGGAAGGGGGGCGGCTTAAAGCCCCCCCTATACCCCCTTTAGGGGGTAGATTTTCCAGCAACTCAGCAACATGGTTTTCCTGTTAATTTTCAACAAGTTAAAAGTTGCCAGAATCAGTTGCTGACAGGCTTAACGTTAGCAACTAACAAAACGGCCTAACCTATTGATTACCTTATTGATTGATATGTTGATGAGTTTTGGCAGCTTGAGGTCATCAGCTAATCAACTTCCCTTTTTCATCAAGATAAACCCACTTTTCAGGCGCATGATCTTCCAAAATTGCTGAGGTCTGAGCGCACTTGAAATGCGTTGGTTTGATCGGACAAAGCACTTCACCCTCATTCCCCAGAACCATATTTTCTACACACATATAGCCCTGATTACTTCGCAACGGCGGAGCAAGATTGTATTCCTGATAATCCTGAAAAAACTTGATATAGCCCTTGGTGCTCAGCACATTGATTCGCCCTCTGATGGTAGAGCTGGCCCCCAACCCAGACTGGTTTTCAAAGGCCTGGGCAAACTGGTTTGAGGTATACACCCGCCCTTGCAACGCCTCCTGATAAATCAGATTCAGAATCACCTCACGCTTTCTTATCCGTTCGGCATCATGGCGCTTTCCGACGCCATCACCCGCCAGCCGCAAACTACTGGCAGCGGTTTCCTGCCACTCGCCTTTTTCCTTGACAATATGCTGGGTTCTGATAGCAGGACCATTACGGATTTCGTAGTACACCTTGAGTTCCGGATCATCCTCATCAGGCCGGTGAAGCAGGATACCTGCCGTATAATAGCCACGCAGGGCATTGGCTCCGGAGAAGGCCAGAAAGGGGTCTTCCTCGACCCGGTTCTTGGGCATCTTGCTGGTATGATGGACCAGAATAATGCCAGCATCAGGGCTGACGCTGTCGCGCAAAACCTCCACACGTTCCCGCAAGAAATACATCATCGCGTCATTATCATTTTCCCCTTTTGCCAGCGGTCCCGAGTCAAAGACATTACGCACCGGGTCAATCACCAGAATATCGATTCCCTCTGGAAATGCCTTCCGAATGGCCCGGGATACCCTACGCACCCCCTGTTCATTCAGGGACAGTTTCAGGCGTGAGGTCATCACCAGATTTTGCCGAACCAGCCGCATTTGATCATGGCTCAGAGGTAACTTGCCGACACGCTCGCGCAGGTAGTGATACTGCACTTCCGACTGCAAATAGAAGACCCTCAGGGGCCGGAGGGATCGCATCCCCAGGAAGCTGGCTCCACAGGCTGCGTGAGCCAACAGGTTCAGTACAAAATCACTTTTACCCACCTTTGGAGCACCAGCGATTAACAGCATGCCATCGGGTGTCAGCACTCTCGGGTAAATCAGGTCATCCGGCATCGGTGCCTGGTCGTCCAACAACTCCCCCAGCGTGAAGGTATGCACCGACTGGCGGATAGGTTTTTTCTCTGCAGTAGCCAACCAGAGCCTGATTTCAAAGCCTTCCTCCACCGCATCAGCGCCATCCCATTTTTCAGGTTTGTCCTGCGGTGGCCGCACAATGCATACCGATACAGCCCCGGCATCAGCAATAGCCACAGCCGCTTTTTCCGCATAAGCCAGCCCGGCTTCATCATTGTCCGGCCAGATAGTGACCTGCTTGTTTTTCAGGGGCGACCAGTCGGTTTTATCAACCGGGGCACTGGCTCCATTCATGGCGGTGGTGGTGCAGATACCCTGATCAATCAACGCCTGTGCAGCTTTTTCTCCTTCCACCAGAATGACTTTATCTACTTGTTTGATCGCAGGCTGATTGTAGAGTGGCCGAACCTCTGGCGCTTTTTGCTTTCCGGCTTTGACATCCCAGGGTCGGTATTCTTTGCCGGTGGGTGGATCATAACGATAAACACAGGCGACCAGGTTGCCACTGCCGTCGTGATAGTCCCACTTACCGGTATGCGGCCCCAGCTCGTCATAGGCGACAGCGGGTATTTTTAACGTCACTACCGGTGCCGCTACCGGAGGCAAACCCAACCAGTCAGCCATGATCTGGATTACTTCCATAAAATCCCGTTTCTCATCCAGTCCTTGCTGAATAGCCGTCAGCCCGACAATATCGCCACCCTCACCGGTTTCAAAATCATGCCAGAGTCCCCCCCGTTCTCCGATCAGCTCCACCTCAAGGCTTTTTCCCTTTTCGCCCCGCACATTGCCGATGACAAACTTCTGCCCATGCACTTTGCCCTGCGGGTAGAGATAGCCCAGATAATCAGGCAGTCGCGCCAGAACCCGTTGTTTCACCTCATCAGGAGCCAACTCATCTTCTACTGGCAGATCCACCACATCATTAAAATCCGTCCATTGACTCATGAACTCACCTCCCAGCACTGTTGCTGCCAGGGGCACATTTTGCAGATATAGTGTCCAGCATCCGAACTGATCCGGGGCAACAGTTCTCCGGCATCACAAGCCTGCAATATTTTCACGGCTTTATCACTGCTGCGCTGGGCCAGCCCCTGATCAAAAGGCACCTGTTCAAAGTAGAGCTCGCAGGTATCTTTATTGACGGCTGTGAACAAAGCGGGATGCTGTGAAATACCCGGCACCTGCTCTTCCATATAGGCCTGATACAGAGCCATCTGTGCGGCATACACTGGCTTGGAAATGGTCACACCCTTTTTGACCGTATCCTTCCAGGAGCGACTGTTCATGGATTTGCATTCCCATAATGCCGGGTAAGTCATGGCAATAGCGGCCGGACCGCCATTAAAAATCCCGTCCACATGTCCTCGTAAAGTGCCATCCAATGCCTGAAAACCGAACTGCCCGCCATCCCGTGTTTCGGTATAGAGGTCAAAGCCTGCCTGGCGTAGCCAGTCGATAGCCAGCGTTTCAAAGCTATGGCCAAACTGGAAAATCCGCAGGGTACGCCCCTGAAAATGCTGCCCCTTATCCACGGGCTGATGCCAGTACTCATACTGCAGACGACGCTGGCACTCTTCACCCAGACGGGACGCCCCCAAATAATTACGGGGTGTTTTATTTCTCTCAACGGCCTCAAGAGCCTGATCAATCTGTTCTGTCACCTGATTGCTGAAATGCAGCAGGGCATCATCATCCACCATGGTCTTACCCTTATTGGTTGTCTGGCGGTGAATACGCTGGCAGCGCCTGCTACAGAAATAACGCCGGGTGCCAGATAACTGTGTACGCTGAAGGAGCGGAGTCCACCCGAAACCCCGGGCAGGCTGGCCATAGATATAGCAGGCCATTAATCCGATAGCGTCCGGCATAGCAACCGGGCCAGGGTTGAGCGGCCTTTGCCGTTATAGAAGAACTGCTGCACCTGCTTATCGCTATGGGGCGACTTGCTGATTCGGAACTCACCGTAGTCATCACATTTGAGACCATGTTCGTTGGCCGTCCGCCCCAGCTTCTGGGCAGAAATACAAAACTCGGCTGCCAGCTCTGTGGCCGTCCAGAACTTCTCTGTCAGTTTGGGCAAAGGCACACATTCAACACCGACAATTTCACGGGTAAGGGTTGCCATGAGTGCCTGCTTTGCTGTTTCACCCAAATTAGGCAGGCTTTCTGTTGTTACTTTGAAATAATCCGTTACCGCCTCCAGGGCTTTGGCAGGATGAACAGGCTCTGGGTTATGAAGGGTGCTCCTACTAGGTGTACCCTCTGACAAGCCGTAATAACCGTTTTTTCTGAGTCCTGGTAATACATCATGAGTCACCCAGCGTTTAAACTTTTTGGCTTCAGGTTTCCTCGACTTAAGAATACAGGCGTATAGTCCAGACTCATTAATGATGCGAACTTCCTGCTCTCCGTAGGGGGTACTCATAATGTGAGTACCCTTTTCATCCTGATCCAGCCCTCTGATGCCGTTATGCGCATCCCGAAATCCCAATGCATCCGTCACATCCTTCGCCACAAACCAGGTATTGCCCTCCTCATCAGACAAGGTACGGATATTGCCAAACTGCTCATGGTTAAACACCGTTAAAGCTTTCATCATTTAAATTCCTTTTACGTTTTAATAATCAGCGCCCGGCGCTGACCGGGCAGTGGGTTTATGCCCAGCTCGGTGGTTCTGAGGGAAACGAGGGCTGCTCACCCTGTTGAGGCTGTACTGCTGGTTGCTGCTGCACTGTATTGACCGGTGCCTGATTGACAACAACACCCATCAGTTGTCCATACTGCTTGTGCTCCGGCGTCACTGCCGCCTTGATGACATTTTTCTCACCGCCCTGTTGATCCGGCTCAACGGCAACCCGGGCAACAAACTCCAGACCATCCAGTTCAGCAAAGGTCTGGATCTGGCGGGCTTTCTGTGCCTGCGGAGAACGGTCATCGCTGCGGATACCCCTGGCTGACTGCAAAATACCCCGCACCAGTGTCCGTCCCATGTTGGCCCAGTTCGGTCCTTTGGGGCTGTGCAGGCCGATCAATGTCCAGACCTTGCGCCGGGCATAGGGGCCATCCAACACCACAAACTCACTGTTGAGGTAAACGGCACCGGTCACGTCATTGCAGGTGGCATAGCCATCGTTCCAGCCCATGGTCGGTTCGTTATAGCCGCCGGGACGGATGGACAGCCGCACTTTCAACAGTGTCCCCGCCGGGATCACATCAAACAGGGTCTGGTCTTCGGCATCATTAAAGTCATTCCATGCACTCATGCTTTGGCTTCCTTGACTTGGTTGGGTTGAAAGTGGATGGGCTGGCGCTGGCCAGTCCGAATTTTGTCAAACAGCTGGCCCAGATGAGCAGGTTCCATCACGTCGAGGCGACCACTGCGGTCTTTGGCCGGGTAACCATAAGGATTCAGGGTCTGGCAGACAAAGGTACGACAAGGGTTTCCTTCCGGGTCAGGGACATTCGCCAGCGTCACCACCTGATCAACAATTCCCGGTAACTCCAGCCCGGTTTTACTGCCTTCAATCTGGGGCTGGTAGAGCTTGCGATTAAAGTCATCCACCCGTTCTTCCAGAATGGCGACAAATACCACATTCTTGTCCCGGGTATGTTGCAGATGGGTCAGTGCCGCAATCATCTCCTGACCATGCAGACCGTAGGTGCCACGGATATCCGGCTTACCGGTTTTCTCCGAAAAGGACTGGGGTTGGCCTTTACACCACTCAAAACAGAGCCTGCCCAGTACCGTAATGGAGTCGATAAAATAGGTCTGGTAGGAAGCCAGCGTCTTTGGGTCACCGTACTGCTCACACACCGCCTGATAATGGGCCTGGGAAAACGACTGGTCATCCCGCAAGGATGGGTTGGGTCCCCCCAGAAAGACGGCAAAGTTACGGAACTCCTGCCAGGTGCGAGGCCGCAGGGTATTGCCGGGCCAGTCCTGCACCGCCAGATCACCGGCTTCCAGATCCATAAACAACGTTGTCTCGGGATCAAGGGTTAACAGCAACGTGGTTTTACCGACACCGGAAGGCCCCAGCAGCAACAGCTTGATCCCCTTTTTTTCCTTCAGTCGTTGATCTGCACTGATAATAGGCAGCCTCATCCCTGGCTCTCCTCTGCATCTGAGAGTTTGTAGACAGGCTTACCGGTTTTCAGGGTTCTCGCTGGCTCAAAGGCTTTACGGATGGACTCCGGCCAAGCGGTATACTTCCGCTCGGCTACTTTGTAAGTGACATCCAGGTACTCCGTAGGATCGCCACCCTGAGCTGCGATCTTTTCTGCGATGGCCTTGAGCTGCTTTTGATCCCAGCTCACCCGCTTGGGCAGGTCTGCCGATACTTTCACACCGGCATCCTGTAAATGCACAACACCGTTTTCCTTACCGCTTTCTGTGCGCAGTTTCACCACATCGTCGCTGTACTTGTAATCAATCGCCCCTTCAATAAACGTCATCAGGCTTTTGATCCGATCCAGCTCCGCTCTGACTTTCCTGGATAAAGCCATCAGATCCGCAGCGGGTTTGGCAGCCAATTCACTAACGGACTGCGCTGTGATTGCCATCAATTCAGTTTTCATGGCTGACCTCCTTCATTCACGACTGGGGTATCAACCGCTTCATACAATCGGCTTTGTTCAAATTCGAGTACATCCGACAGGCGGTAAATAACGCGGGCTCCAATGCGAAGGAATCGTGGGCCAGTACCCTCCTGCCTCATGCGAGCCAAGGATTTGATGCTGATATTGAGGCGACGAGCCAATTGAATGGAGTCCAGATGAACGACCTGATTTTCTTCTGTAGGAGAAACTGTAGGCCGCTTTGTTTTCGACCTACAGTAAGCCAGATAATCTGGCTGCTGGTTTTCATATCCGTCTTGCATAGTGCCCTCCTCAGGCGTTGTGTGTATGCAAGAGTTATGATGAGGGAGCTACTGTAGGACAACTGTAGGAGCTGTAGGAGAAACTGTAGGAGAAGCAAAAATCTGAAAATTAAATGAAAAAAAACCGGCTCAATGGCCGGTGATCGTAAGATTCACGAGAACTAAACAACGATACCGGCCTTACGGGCAGCTTCAACCTGCACAAAGAACTTCAGCCAACAGTAACCGGACGCACCTGGTTCATAACCAATAAACGCTTTCCACCGAGTATCTTTATGAAAAAACTGGCTGAGATTATTAGATTTGACATTTTCCAGCAGCAATTGCGTCAGTATTTTCGGTGAACGGTGATACTTACCCGCATTATAAAGCCGGGAGATCAACAAACATCGCTCTGGTGCTCCCTTCAGAATCCATGGTTCATGCCCATAGACCTGTAAAATCCCCCGATCTTCATCCCACAGAATCCCTTCTCTTTCCAGTCGCGCCTGCTCCGGATTGATAAAGGAAAGGAAACGATTGCTATCTACGGCGATCTCACGGTCAAGCATTAACTCATTGACTTCAACCAACTGACACCCTGCTGGCAACGCCAACCGTTTGTAGCGCAACGTCTCTGTTGACATCACCAGACAAGATGCAAACCCCTGGTCTTCAATAAAATCAGCAATCACATCAAACTCAGCATTAAGGCAGCGTACCAACAGCACCTGAACTCCCTGCCTCTCACCCAATGACCAAATGCGTGTATCCAGTAATGCTTTTGGCGGCTCCAGCTGTAGCTGGTGACTCAACCACTCAGGAAACCACTCCATCCGGTATTGGTACATTCTCAAGTCATCTTCAGAGACAACATGACGACCTTCGCAGTAATAAGCCCACTCGCCCTTTTCCCGGTAGACCTGCCGATAACCATCATCCTCGTCGTCAAATGGGTAGTCCACCATAATTAATCGGTCATCGGCCGGGCCTTTGGGTATAAACGCTGAGCTACTGATCAACTCCTGCCAATCATCTTCATTGTAAAGTTGCAATTCACTGATTCGCTTGCAGACCAAACCGGCGTCAAAGCACCTGCGCAAATAATCGAAGGCCCGCCGTTTAATCATTATTATTTTCCTGCAATATATTCAGACCAACCAACAGGTCATGGTTGATATAGTGCTCTCTTACTGACAGATCCCTCAAGCTGCAGCCATTGGGATGCTGGAGCCGGACGCAAATAGTTTCTTTTGGATGTTCATCCGTTTCTTCACAATGAAAAACCACGGTGGCAGTACACATCGTAAATTTTTGAACATCACTCAGGTCCCCAAGCCCCGCATCAAATAGCGTATCATAAGCATCAAACTGTCTTGATCTTGGTTTGGGTTTATAGGTCATAACCCCTTCATTCGGCGCAACCTTAATACCCAGCTCTTTCACCACCGCTGATCGAATGCCATAGCGAAGACCAAACTGATGGGTAAAATCCGGGCGTTGCCGAAAAAAATCCATATTGACCTGGCGTTGCTCGATACACTTGAGATCTTCTTTCCGCCCAAGCACTTGTCGACAGAATAGTTTTTTCAATTCGCCACGAATTTTTTTCTGGTTGGCATACACTTCAAGCACACCTGTAGCGGGTTCATAAGTGATGGCATATTCACGGGCGGGATGAATAACCGATAACTCAATATCGCTGCCATCGGGATTAAGCACTTCAACATAAGTACTTAAACCTTCCCGGTAAATCATGAATTGCAGTACTGTCACCAAATTATCATCGCTGTCAGCCCGCTCCCGGGAGATGCGCTTAACCACCAGTTGGTTTTTATTGAAGACCTTCCTCAAAGCTGCCTCAAATAAGGAAAGGTCGACATCAAGTGTCAGTGGTACAGGAGCTGGCAGATAATACCCTTCTCACATACGTTGTCGTCCACGGTTATGCTCAACATAGCGGATCTCTTCAGCTTTACGGAACGACTTTTCGTTGCTGGCCAGTAAACAAACCGCATTGTCATGGGGGTTACCTGAGTAATCCAAAGACAGGTCTTGCAACACCTGCTGGCCTATGGGATCAGCTAATAGGTCAATGCGTGCTGCCACCCGAATCAATGCTGCCTGTTCGCCCTTACTCAGGCCATGCACCCGACTCATCAACTCTTTGGGAGATACGAGTCGGGTCGTTCCCGGGGAAATGGCGTTTATATCAATGCCACACAGCTCAAATAATGTGTCTGACTCTTCGTCAATGCAGTGCAGTACACGATTCACTGTTTTCATAGGGGGGTTCCCCGTTGTCAAAGTTGATCCATAACTTCAAACGAACAAATACTGTATATTTATACAAGTATAAGGTCAACAAAAGACGATCAGTGTCAGACACCAACAGGCGGGCTAACCAAGGGGCATAGCGTGTCAAATTGCCCTTTTACAAAAGAGAGCATGATCCCCAACAATAGAAAACAGATGAGTCATGACTGGGTGATAAACATGGAAGAACTCTTCTCAGAAAAAGAAAACAGCCCCTTGCCTGAGCAGGAAGTGATCACTCTTCTTTCTCAAGCCATCCTGCGCCACCTTAGAAAAAGAGACGCTCTCACCTTCTCCCAAAATAAAGAACCTGATCGACTGGATAACTGCGCCACCTCATGCCTGTATGAACACAACGCTGAGAAAAAGGTAGAGGTGGATAATGAGTGAACCAACGATTGCAGCACGCCTGGTGGCGTTGCAAAACATGAACACCGAAGAACTCCGGGCCTTATGGAAGAAACTGAATGATAAACCTGCTCCCCACCTGGATCTTCGAATTCTACGACAACGGCTGGGCATGCGGATTCAGGAGCTGGCGCTGGGTGGCGTAACGGATAACACCAAAGAGCGGCTGAAACAGGCCAGTAAGCATAGTGAGCACAAGGCGGTACGGACTAACAGCCGGTTAGTGAAGCCACCATTGGGGACCGTGTTAACCAAGGAGTACAACGGTGAAACCCATCGGGTGATTGTTACGCCCCAGGGCTTTGAGTATCAGGGTGATACCTATAAAAGCCTGAGTCGCATTGCCAGCTTAATCACTGGTACCAACTGGTCAGGCCCTTTGTTTTTTGGCCTGAAAGGAGGCAGTAATGGCAAGGAAAAATGCTAAAAACACGGTAATTAAAAAACGGTGTGCGATTTACACCCGCAAATCATCAGAGGAGGGATTGGAGCAGGAATTCAACTCTCTCCATGCCCAGAGAGATGCCGGAGAGGCTTATGTGCATTCTCAGAAACATGAGGGCTGGGTGGTGCTGCCAGATGACTATGATGATGGCGCATTCTCAGGAGGCAACACCGAGCGACCTGCACTGCAAAGACTTCTGAGAGATATCAAGGCCAGGCTGGTTGATATTGTGGTGGTCTATAAAGTGGATCGACTCAGTCGCTCCCTGTCAGATTTTGCCCAGATGATTGAGTTATTTGATCAGTACAATGTTTCGCTGGTGTCGGTGACACAACAATTCAACACCACCTCCAGCATGGGCAGGCTGACACTGAACATCCTGTTGTCGTTTGCCCAGTTCGAACGGGAGGTCACCAGTGAACGCATCCGGGATAAATTTCTGCTATCGAAAAAGAAAGGGATGTGGATGGGAGGCGTTCCGCCCATTGGATATAACGTCCACCAAAGGAAGCTGGTCATCAACCAGGAAGAAGCGACCATTGTCAGAACCCTGTTTAAAACCTTTGTGAAAACCCGTTCAGTGATTGGTACCTGTGAACTGCTTAACCACAAAGGGTATAAAACCAAAGAAGTCATCCTGAAAGATGGCTCCACCCGAGGTAACGTCCCCTTCAGCAAAGGGGCTGTGCATCGTATTCTGAAGAACCGGATTTACATTGGTGAGATTGGCAACAATGGACAGTGGTATCCCGGCGAGCATGATTCCATTATCAGTACTGACCTGTGGGCCAAGGCGCAGGGAACATTTGATGTCCACGCCCGGCTGCGTTCGAAAGAATCCAGACAGCGAGTAACTCCTTCCTTCCTGCGCGGCTTGATATTTGGACCCGACGGTCATGCCCTGTCCACCAACAGTACCCGCAAAAACGGCCAACAGTTCCGCTATTACGTCAGCCAAACTGCACAGAAACAAGGGGCCTCAAAAAGCCCACTGCCACCCCTGTCTGCCTCCACAGTGGAAACCATGGTGTTGGAAGAAACCCGCAAACGACTGGCCAGTCCCGAGCTACTGTTCCAGGTCTGGCAACAGATTAATCAGGCAGAGCCGTCTATTAAAGAAAGCGATATCCGCCAGGCTATGACCGACCTTGGCAACGTCTGGAATGAATTGTTTGCACCGGAAAAGAAACGACTGACCGAACTACTCATCCAGCGTATCGAGCTGAAAGTAGACGAAGTAACCCTTTACTTCAAACCCGATGGCATCAACGCCATCACTCACGAACTACAAGGAAGCGCATAATGGCCACCATCAAAAAAGTAGGAAAGGAAACTGTGGAGTACCTGGAAAAAGAAAACCTGATCAAGGTGACCGTGCCGATCAAAATTATTCGCAGGGGGGGCAAGAGCACCATTGAAATGCCTGACGGCCCCGTACAGCAACATCATATGGATAAGCTGCAACATGCCCTGATACAGGGCCATCGCTGGATCAAGCTCCTTGAGAACGGTAGGTACAAAAGTGTTCGCCAGCTGGCAGATAAAGAGAAAGTAGATAAGGCCAGAATATCAAAGTGCATCCGCCTCACCTGTCTGGCCCCTGATATTCAGGAGGCTATCCTTTGCGAAACCGGGGAATGGGTACTGACCATCGAGGCTTGCCTGAAACCGTTCCCCATGCTGTGGAC
Organism: Endozoicomonas sp. Mp262; assembly: GCF_025643335.1. Lineage (NCBI taxonomy): Bacteria > Pseudomonadati > Pseudomonadota > Gammaproteobacteria > Oceanospirillales > Endozoicomonadaceae > Endozoicomonas > Endozoicomonas sp. Mp262. The sequence continues at coordinate 4,749,367 of NZ_CP092489.1, forward strand.
TGAGCAGCGGGAGCACTTTAAGAAATTGGCACTTATTTTTCCCAAAGAGCTTTGATTAAAGATTACTGAGTACTACTTAACTAAAAAAGTAGGAATGGCGATCTTCAGCCACAACATCAAGAAATTCCTCAAAATGCTTAACGACTGGCAGTGGCTCGTAGTTATGCCACCGCATATCTGATTTATGCCAGAATATCTTCCAGTGTTTATCTTCACTTTCAAATAGTGCTTTTGCAAATGGGATCTCAATTCTTTTGCTAGCGTCCCGGAAGTGAGGCCGAGTTTCAGAAAGTTCAACGCTCTGTTCATCTATATGAAAGCAGAAATCAACCTGATCTCTGACATGAGCAGGAGGCCTACGCTTGGCCATAAATTTATCAATAGCTCTTTCAAACCGCTTAATCTCAAACTCACTGAAAGTCATAGTACCGCCGAACATAACCTAACTTTGCTTAGAACCAAAATCCTGTGTCACCAGACAGATAATAGTTCATTTTTGGTATTGTTCCCCTACCAGAAAAACGCCAGCGAACTCGGCACACCGCCTCCAGTGAAAAACCGTACTAAAGTATTGTTTTAACAGGCAAAACCAAAGTGGAGGAGATCAACCCGCATTTCCTCCATTTTGTTAGAGAAGAGAGAAAAACACAGAAAAAACGGGGAAAAATGGTGATGGTATGGAAAGGTTTAAAACTACGGCCACCAGCCGTAAAACCCTTAAAAACAGGGGCTATAAACAAGAAAGCCCCAACGACAGGTGTCGCTGAGGCTTTAAAATAGTGGCGGTGGGGGCGATACCCCCAGCGAACTTTTTTGAGAACGGAAATCAAAAAAAGTAATGTACGTCAATCAATAACGCACACAAACTCCGCAATAGCCAATACATCTCCTTCAAACTCAGGCTCCAGAATTATCGGTTGATAGTCATGGTTAAGCGGCTTCAAAGTAATCCGGGTGTGCTGCCAGCTATCTTCTTCCATAGCAAGCTTTTCGCTGGAATACACTTTTACCGTATATTCACCGCCAGTTTCTTCATCAGCAACGCCTGCATGCCAGACCAGTAATTTACGACCCTGTCTTGAGCCCGCTGGTACCGAACGAAACAGGCAATAGCTGTCCGCAGGTATCTCCGGTTCCATTGAATGGCCTACCACCTGGGCCACAAACATACCTTTTGCTAAAGATACATCCTCAATATTAACCCAATGTTCTGCATGATCGGCCAACCCCTCTACCCCGGCCTGCTCATCACTCCAGCTACCCGCCGCAGCCTTAAGGGCGACCATAGGCACACAATTCACATAAGGTTCAAAGTTTTCATCCGAAGGCGTTACCAGTTTGAGTGCCTGTGCGGGGTTGGTGACATCGCCTGTTTTGGTCTGAGTTGCATCAGCGACTATATCAAACCAACTATCATCGGCTTCCAGCTCTTTTGCCTTTTTCCTGTTAACAACCGCTCTGGCAATACGACGCATATGCGCACGCATCACCGTTTTATCAAACAGCTCCTGATACTGAATCTCGATCACTTCATAATCCGTATTCCGTAATTCATCCCGAATCTGGCGGTCTTTCGCCGCCGTCTGAGCATTGCCATGCAAGTGTTTACTCATACCATCCAGATAGATACAAACCCCTTCGTAAATATCATTGGGTTCATGGAAGTATGCATCCGGCCTGGTCACTACGTTACCCGACAGCGGGATTGGGCGCTCTGTCTCAAACTGGGACAAACCTGCTGCATTCAGTAAGGCGACCAGTTGTTGCTCCGGTGAATTGCCTGGTTTTTTTGTTCCATCATCCGCAGGCAAAACCGAGGTTACTTCATGCTCATAGCAAATTGAGTCGCCCCAATCAAGGAAATACTCAAGGGCAGTATGCCGATTCAACTTATCGTGATAAAACGAATTTCGGAAGTGTTGTAAACAGTCAATGCACGAGGTGTCGCAAGCTGACGGGCACTCTTCCACCAGCGCATGGGCCGCTGCAATAATCTCAGGCCAGTGGTTCAGAATCTGCTCCAGCAAACCAGAGCCACCGGGCATTGGGTCATAAAGAAGTGCATCCACTTCCTCTACCCCCGGTTTGCCCAGCACCTGCACCTGCAGGTCAGAGATTTCCATATCCAGAACCTCCGCTGCCCCCTGCCGCAATGACTCCATGATGCTGTAAGCCACTTCCTGTGAATGGCAGTCTGGTATTACCAACGCATCAGCGACAACCTCCGCATAAAAACTGATGTTCTGAATCGGTCGACCACACCGCTCGGTATGGAACTCATTAAACTTCTCCAGTTCCGTGGGTGTACTCATCGCAGACCGGCTGGCACCGCAAACCAGACAGATCGGATACCCCAGCAAACCTCCGGTCTTCACCTGCCCCGAAGCCCCAACATTGACCAGCCTCAGATGCATGCCATGACGAAGTTGCACCGGAGCCTTACCCCACTCGTAATTTTTACCGCCGGAGTGTCGGCCCTGATTCTGGCCAAACACGGCGACCGGCATTTGAAAACGGTAATCTTCATCGTCAGAAATATACGAGTGGTGTGGGGCGTCCACATCACATACCGCAACGCCGAGGATGGATGTCGCTCCCATAGAACTGACCTGGGCAGCAGAACTGTTATTTGTCTGGCCGGTTTCCTGAATCGACTCCGCCGCCACATCCACAGAAAAAACCAGTGGCTCTTCAGGAATAAGATGAAAAGTTCTTGGGACAAATTTATGGCCATTGGCATAAATCAGATTACCCGGTACGTACTCACGGACAGCCAGCGCCGTATTACGGCGAATCTCCCAATCGGAAATATTGGAACCATAGCGGGGAGCCACATGGGTCAGCGTCACCGCTCCGGTATCCAGACCATAGCCGGGTAAAAAACCTTCTGCGGCCAGAACGCCGTAAGTGTTGGTTTCATCAACCCCTTCCGCCTGCTGCCGAAAGCGCTGAGCTTCACCTTTCAGTTTTTTTACCAACCGCTCACAACGGCCCCGTAAGGCTTCTTCATCGGAATCCAAAGCCCCTTTGTTTTCAGCCACATGCCGCAAACGAGCCAATTGTCCAAGAGCCCACTGCAGACGCTGAAACAGACGATTGATCACCGCCTGTAATTCATCCGCACACTGGTCAATGGTTGCCGCAAGGCAAGCAGGTGCCACCACCTCTTGATCCGCCTCAGGCCATCCCTGACTGAATGCGGCCTGAACAGCATTCAATAACGCCACCCGATGCCGTTTAATCTGCCCTGCCAGCAGTTGCACCACCATCGGTTCTTCCCGCACAAAACCCTCGACGGTAAACAGATAAGGCTTAATCTGTCCGGGCAAGCAGGTATCCAGCGCCACTTTCAGCTGTTCATGTTCTTTGGGCAGAAGGTTTTGTTCCCGCAACATTTTCAGCAACGTGGTCAGCACCGTCGCATGTACATGCTTGGCCACCATCACCGAGTTACGGAGGTTGAAACTGGGCGACTCAACCAGCCCCTCCAGCATTTTCAATGGCTCATTAAAGTAGGCCCGGTCATGGCTGGTAGCCCGTGCATAGGTCAGATCCAAAGCCATGCGGAATTGCCGGCCCGCCCGACCGGCTCTCTGCCAGTAGTTGGCCGGTAACGGAGGGACATTACGCATCAGTACCGCATCAAGGGCACCAATATTGACCCCCATTTCCAGCGTGGGAGTACAGACCAGCGTGTTTATACGTTCGCTATCCCCCTTAAAAGCGTTCTCAATACGCTCTCTTTCAGGCCCGGGAATCTGTGCTGAATGTTCCCGTGCCCGCAGCATCGCAAACTCCTGATCCAGCAGCAGCAGGTCATAGTTATCGGGATTTTCATCCTCATGCACCAACTTGCCTTTACAACGCCAGGCCATACAAGCATCAGCAGGGTTAGAGCGACTATGCAAACGACGACAGGTCTGGCAGCGATACATGCCCTGTCCCGGAACCAGCACCAGGTGATCAACATCCACCTGCATACCGCCGTGGCAACCCGGTAGATTTTTCCCCCTTGCCCCCTTCAGCTGAACCGGCACCAAAAGGTCCAGCTCTTGCGTGCAAAGGCTCCAGACATCCCTGAGAAAAGCTTCGGTATCGTCCGGCGACACGCCCCAGTTGGCAGCCGCCTGTTTGGCAACGCTGCCATGGCGACTGAACCACTGCCGGATACGACGCTCATCATGCTGACCGTCCCGCTCAAATACCAGCCCAGCAGGAACATCCCGCATCATCGGGATAAAGCCACGCTGAACTTCCAGCTCTCCTTCCAGCCAGAATTTCGACCACACTTTGGTAATTGAATCAAACACCATCCGTCGTGACCGGGCAGCGTCCAGCAGGGAGGCAATGCCATCGGCCAGTTGTTCCGCCTTGCAACCTAACCGGTTAGCCCATTTCAGAATCATGGGCAGCTCCGGGTCCAACCCCTGGTAGTGGACTTTCAAACGGCCCAACGGCTCAAGACCGACACTTTGCCGTGCCCCCAGGGTGATCTCCCGAATAATCTGAACCCTTAAAAACCACTTCCGTTCCTGCCCGTGGGCCTGGCCCGCTTTTGACTTGGGCTCAGCTCGCCAGACTTCAGGAATCAACGCCCGGGACAGTTCATCATCCGCGTCAAGATACTGATCCATCCACAAGGTCAGGTCACTGATGGAGATATTGCCTTCCCGCAGTTTTTTATAGATCAGTTCCCTCAGGCGATAGCGCCGGGAGCGATCCTGCATCCAACCAGCCTGGAATGCAGCGTCCTGGCGATTATCCGCAAACACCAGCAGACGACGACGTTCCGCCCGGTGAATCATACTTTGTGCCAGTACATGCACATCCGCCACCGCCGTGGCCCTTACTGGTCTGGCAGGTTCACGATACTTACCGCTCGAACGTCGACCATGGGCACCACAGGACACACAGCGGGATAACTGACCGATGGACTCTTCTTTCTGCTGAACAAAATAAAGAGGTTTAAACGCTTTATCCCGGCCACAACCGATGCACTCGCTTAGTTCCTGATCGTGGGCAGTACCACAGTAACGACAGACAAACAAAGTCGCCGTTCGAGCCGGTTCATCCTCATCCCGCCCCACCTGGTGATCCAGCGATAAAGCACGCACGCCGCCGTGGTTAATATCCGCTCCGCGCCATGCCCGGCCCTTTCCTTCGGCACCACCACCACCGGGTTCATTTCCTGTAAAATCAAAATCCTCCAGACCATGCTCAAAATAGTGCTGCCCGCAGGTGGTGCAGCTGGAGATGGGGAAGGTTTTAAGATCCGGTTCCTCTCTCAGGGCATCTTCTGCCGACAGACTTAGCCGGGAAGACAGGTTGTCGCTATCGGGGAACGTGACCACAGCCCCACCAATACCTCGGACAAAACCATGCACCACAGGCCGCAACAGGGGCCGGTCACCACTACGGGCAGCAGCTCCCAGCGCCAGCCAGATTAACACCTCTTCTTCGGTAATTGTTCGCCCCAGCGTATCGCTCAACGATTCCAACAATCCCTGAACCGCTTTTGGCTTGCGCAAGGCTTCGGCGATCTGATAAACCACCTCGTTATGACTAAGCCAGTGATTCAGGGTTTCCCGCCAGTTGTTGCCGGTCATATGGCTGCCGCTGGTGCTTTGAAACCACAGCCGAAACCCCTGAAGATCCGATTCATTCACATCGGGCCGATCCAACTGGCTAAGCAGTGCCAGCACATTTTGCAACTGCAGTGACTGGTTTCCGGTAAAAGGAGCGCTGATGGTACGGGGCTCCCCCCAGATATCTTGCTCATAGGCTTCGCCGACCAACTCTACCTGCTTACCATCCACCCCAAAAAAACGGCTGGCAAAATCACGACCCGCCTCCGCACCTTTTCGGGGATCGGCAATGGTGGCCGAGGTGGCAATACAGACTGTGCTTTGCTCATCCTTGCCGCAATAAGCACGCAGGCGACGAATCAGGCAGGCGGTTTCCGCACCACCGGCACCGGTAAAGGTATGAGCCTCGTCAAACACCATAAAATCAAGGCGGGCATTGTCGAACAGTTCCAGATCCTGCTGCCGGGTCAGCAGCAGTTCCAGCTGTTTGACGTTGGTGAGCAATATTCTGGGCTGCTGGCCCGGTGTGCGCATGGCTTCCCGGCTCACCCGTTCCTCTGCCGGATGCAGGGCGACGTCCACTTTCTGCCGACGCATTTCCTCCAACTTGTTGTGGTAATCGACAACGGTGCTTCCTGCTGCCAGACGCACACCATTAATATCCGACTCTTTCCGGGGCGTTTTGCCCACATACATACCAAAGCTGACCCCTGTGCCCACCAGCAGTTCCCGCATCCGCTGGAGCTGATCTTCGGCCAGGGCGTTCATGGGGTAAACAATCACCGCCGTCACGCCCGCCTCTGCGTTCTCATCCCGCAACTGCAGACAGCGGCTAATAATGGGGAACAAAAAGGCCTCCGTCTTGCCCGAGCCGGTACCCGTAGCAACCAGTGTCGTTTTGCCGTTATGAATGGCCCGAAACGCCTGCTCCTGATGTTTATAGGCCGACGGGTAAGGTGACAGCTGTTTTATATGGGGATGCAATACCCCCTCATCCACCAGCTGATCCAGCGTCGCCCCTTTCAGGAAAGTGCGGGACAACGAGATATAAGGCCCCTGCAACAAGGGCGTGCCCCGGGTCTGCTCCAGATTGAGCAGTTCACGCATTTGCTGGTACAACGCCTCGTCGGCAAAGGCGTAAGTGCTCAGCTGATAGCGGAGAAAATCACTGACCACCTCTTCGGTGTAGGTAATCGGGTTCATCATAAGAACAGTGCTCCCTGCTCATTCTTTTTGGGTTCTTGACGACTCTGGTCGTTAGTCTCTGTCCCGGTAGCGTCTGGCAACGGTACAATTTTCCGTATTAACGCCGCATGGGCTTCACATTCCTGCCAGGAGCGTTCCACATCTTCGTTCAGCTGCCAGTCGTAGAACCGGGGGCCAAGACGTTCTGCCACCGGCTGGTGTTCTTTAGCCCGGTCATCATGGCCCAGACCGTAATCGGCGAGGCGCAGAGTTTCAGGGATCAGCCAGCCTTCGCCGTTGTTTTGGGAAAGGAAAGCATCGAGGCCTTTTTCCTGTAGATCGTGGAAGGCGATTAGGGACAGGACTGTATGGCGGAGTTCAGGGTCTTTATTTTTCTCTGTACGCCAGAAACCTTTGGGATTTAACTTTGATGTGAATGCATCAGACAATCGACTTTTAGGGAAGTCACACTCTCCCAAAATATAACCGTATTCGCTCTCACCTAATCCAAGTGATGATGCGACCAAAGCATCAACTATACAACGCAACCTCAAACGCTCTGCACTTCTAATCGCCAGTTTTTCCGTTCTATTCTTGCATACAGACGATGAAAAAATATTTGATGTAGCGATGAGTGACATCCCAATAAAATTTAAGATGGCTGCATACTCTATATGTGGAAGTACCGACTCCTCTACAACAAACCAGTTCAAATGCAATCCACCACAACGCCTTCTTGCAACAAAATCATATGCAAAGGGTGAAAGTCTCATATTGACCACAACTAAACACTGCCACCTTTCTCTGGGAATGGTATGACATTGCTTGTAGCAGCCTTGGTGACTTTCCCGCAATAAGTTGCAGCAAATAACTTCCAGCCATTTTCAAACCAGTGGCTCTGAACTAATGACCGAAGCGTCAATACGCCCTGACCACCCGGATTTCGCCAGCGCATACCTGAGCACTTCATCCGCTGGGTAACCAAGGTTTTACAGGCTGCCTCTACCACACCAGAGCCGATCGGAAGGTTATTCGACAAGTGTTCAGCATAGCGCATACGCTGGCGATTTTTTCTGAAATACTCCAGCTCGGTCTTTAATTTTGAGCGGCGCGGATGCTTTTTATGCTGATAAGCCAGGGCTTTAATAATGCGCTCAACCCCATCGAGTTCCTCTTTTAGGACGTGTCGGTAAGTGACAAACTTTTCTTTGGACTTGATGCTGTTTTCTCCATAAGCCTGGTCAAATGCTTTCTTCAGGTGATCGGCTGCGTGGTAGTAATCAATAACCTCAACACCCGCTGGTAGTTCCTGGGAAAGGTATGACCAGTTGTCCTTGGCGCCATCAGCGACTTTGACCAGTGACAGCTGTGGCTTTTGTCGCAACGCTTCTTGCAATAGTGCTGACAAAGACTGCTTGAGTGTGAGTTTTTTAGTTTCTGGCATTCGTCCTATGCGGACTGTTGATAAACGCTCCCCCTGTTGATCGTAAAACGACAAAGTTCCGCAACTGGCCTCCTTGCAACCTGTTGGCCCTTGAGTCCGTTTGCCTTCAGAAGCGCTCCTGGCTCGCTTTTCTACTCGTTTGCCATCTTTCATGGGCAGCATAACGCCATCCAGGGAGGCGGCTACTGTGACCGCATTGGTGGGCACGTTAAGTTTCTCAATAAGCATCTCTTCAAAAGGCTCACGGTGCTGTTCCCACTGAGTATTAAATTGCCTGGGGAAACGAGCAAGACTGCTTTCTGAGGGAGACATACCTCCCATGAGATCAAGGAGGCTTTTTGCTTCACCGGGAGACATTTGAGCAACAACCCAGGCAGCTTGCTTTGCAGCCCGAGGCGTCCAGAAGCCTTCCACGATCCCGGCTTTCAACTCCATGGGCACGATACACGGCTCTTTGCCGTTACGGTAAAGTGTTCGCATAACCCGGACTGAACCAACCGCTGTCTGGTAGGTTTTATAACTGCGCAACACCTGCTTATAAGTGATCCCGCTGACCTCAATAGCTGGGGTATCAATATCAAGCTCAGCCAGCGCCTCTGCTAAAAAATCTTGCTGAGCTTGATTAAAGAGAGCATTAACGGTCTGCTCAAACTCTTCAAAGTGCCTGATAGGATTGCCAGACTCTCGCAGAGCCTGCAATTGGTGGCCTAACCGTTGAATCGCATCACAAGAAATGGTGGCGGCTTCAGTCCGTAGCTGACATACTTCCATGGGGCGGCCTCTCACTGGCAAGGTGTTGTGTGCTATCAACATCATACCTGTGATTGGCTGCCTTCTGTTTAAGCATTGAAAAAATAGCTGCCTACTACTTTCCCCGGTTGGCAAGCTGAAGAAGCTCGGTCAATTTGAGACTTTCACCCTATGCAAATGTATTCATAGCGGTAGCGATAGCAAAAACATTTTTACTATTGAATACAGCAGCCGTATTTCCACAAGGAAAGTAAGGTGTGCAAGTAGCTCTTGCTGTGCGAGCATTTGTTGCCGAAGTAACATCGATGAAGGTTACTTTGGCAGTCGGTGACCATTTGGGCTGGCCTGCCAACTCCCCGGTTTTATATACCTTCAACTTTGCAGCCTCTATACCCATTAAATACTGAGGCTCAAAAACACTCTCATGAGGATCAATTACGCGCCATACAGCCGAGCGCCCTTTGCCAGAAACCCAGCCCTTGGATGAAACTTGAAACTGCTCAATAATATTGCCTTCTAGTAGAGGCAACGCCACATCCTCAATCTGTTCAACCGCCAAGGCCTGCGTACCATCCCGAGACAACACCAGCCACGGTTCCCGATCCAGAATATTCTCCGGCCCGCTGTAATCCTGCCAGTTACCTTTCAGCCAGTGACCGTATTCATCAGGCTGGTAGCCCTTATCCTCCCATTTGGGACGAGGCGGGAAGAGTTTGGAGTCGTTGGTCATATGAAACTCAGTGGCATATTTAATGCCCCAGCCCTGCTCACTTTTATCCCCTAGCAGCACACCATTGGCGTAGATTTTCTGCAGCACCTGCAAATCCTGTTCACTGCGGATTTCCAGAATGGCTTTCGAATAAGGCGAGAACTCCAACACCCGTTCCCGGGGATAGGCCAGAGCATGGCGCTCAGCCTGTTCCCAGTCATCCACATTGCGGTGCATAAAGGCCGCCCGAATCGCTCCGGTTTCTCCCCCTTTCTGAATAACCAGGGGGCAGAATTTGAAAGAGCGGTGAATATCAAAAATCCCTTCCCGGTTTTCAAAACCAAACAACCACTGCCAGTCACAGTGCTCCAGAAACAGTTCCCGCAATGCCGTGGTGCCCTTATCGGTGTAGATACCACTGGGCACAATCATTCCCAAACGACCCGCGCCTCGCAGCAAAGCATGACTCAGCTCCAGAAACATTTTGTACGTGTTCAGATCTGCCGACCCCTGGTGCAAAAAAGGATGAGCGGTATCGGCAAACCCTTTGTGTCTGGCACGTTCTTTCTGCCATTTTTTATGCAATGCTTGTGACGCCTTAAAACTGTCACGGGAGCGCCCACCCAGATTCAGGTCATGCTTTTTATTGCCTTTTTTATCTTCATTTATCTTGTCGCCAAAGGGCTGGCCCACATATTTGGCCCAGTTTGACATACCCTTGAGCCCGGCGTTATAGGCAATCCAGTCATGCTCCAGCTGTGACCGGTTGCGGAAATACTCCAGCTGTTTAGCCAGTGCTTCCTGCTTGCCATAAGCCCGGTAAAGCGGATCATGGTTGGAGAAAAACTCCTTGGAATTGGGCTTTTGAATCTCCCAGGGCGGGTTGCCCAGCACCCCGTCAAAACCATCCTGCTTAACGGTAAAGACATCGGGAAATTCCAGTTCCCAGTGGAAGAAGCGTTTTTCCCGGGCTACCGCTGAGGCTATCTCCAGCACATCTTCATCAGGCTGGGCAAAGTCCAGGGGCAACGGTGCCCGTTCAATCTGGTCGCCGGGCCAGAACCAGAGGGCGCACCACAAATCCATCCGTTGCTTGATGGCATGGTAGTGAGGATTGTTCAGCACCTGTTCCCGATAGAGGGTGGCGCGCTTTTCACTGGCATGCACCGGCAGTCGATGCAGTTTGCGGAATACCTTGAACAGCTCATCGTGCACGGTATTGACATCCAGTGAAGCATTGGCATCCATCTGGCCGCTTAACATGGCCATCAGCTGTGGCTGCACATTCCTGCCCCGCGCTTTGATGGCATTGGTAAAGACATCGCCCTTTTTCTTGTCTTTATCATCCACATAAAAATGGTTGATCAGGTTACCAGGCTTGTTCTTCTGGTAATCCTTATCGCCCCCTTCCCGTTGCCAGGCCATGGCCGGGTAATGCCGAAAACTGTTAAACCAGGTGCCCACCAGGGCATTACCCACCTTGAGCTTGTGGTCCAGGAAACCAAAGGGCAGATCCCGATCCATGGTTTCCACCCACAGCGCCATGCGCCCCAGCTCCACCGCCAGTGGGTCAAGGTCAACGCCGTAAAGACAACGCTCGACGATATGACGCTTCAGCTGAGCCCGCAGGCTCTCTTCAAAATCGGGATGGGCCGGATTCAGTTTGGTGAATTCGTCACTGAGCAAGGTCGCCAGCTGACCGTCGGCCATGCGGGGCACACCGCCCGCTTCATCTTTTTCCAGCAGCCCATGTGCATAAAGGGACTGAACCAATGCGTCAGTAAGGTAGCGCAAGGCACCCGCTAAAAAAGAACCTGAGCCCATGGCAGGATCGCAGATTTTCAGGGCAAGAATCGCTTCCGGCGGCCTGGGCTTCCACTCCACGACGTTTTCCAGCCCGGTACGTGGATCAACTTCAGTGTGCAGAGCATCAAAAGCCAGGGGCTGCAAGGTGCGGCGAACGGTGGGAGCCGCCAACTGTGGACGGGTGTAAAAAGTGCCTGCCCCCTTACGGGTACCACCCCATCGCACCAGGTAGAACTGCCCCGGTGCCACCAGCCGGACACAGAGTTGTTTGGTGGCCCTGGTCAACATCTCCTGCTGTTCCGCCAGGGCTGCGGCCTTTTTACCCCGGGGCTTTTTCACCAGCCCTGCCAACCGAGCAGCTTTTTCCAGCCATGCCTGGGCCCTGAGCAGATGATCCTCGCTCAACTGCAGGGTGTCGTCATCGTCTACCGCAGGCGTTTCTGCCTCCGGTTCAGCGGCATCGACGGCTTCCTGTTCTTCTGTGACAGAATCTTCTACCTCCTGCGCTTCATTGCTCTCTTCTTCCTCGCTTTCATCCCCAGCGCTATCGCCTTTTTTCAACGCTTCAAACAGCTGTTTGATGGTTTTGTCATCCATGGTTTCCAGCTGGGAGAGCGTCAGGGCAGGCTGATTGCCCACACCCAGGAAAATCACCGGATCGTCCTCAGCCGCCTGCTTTAATTCAAAGTCCAGCAAGCCCTCATAGAGGATACCGATGTATTCAGAAGACAGCATGGAAAAGTCCACGGGCGCATCCACCCACCGACTGGCCCGCCCCTGACGCACTTTCATGCGGGTACGGGTCAACAGTCGCAACAACTTATGAACCTGTCGGTCACTAACGGTGTTGGCAGTACTTTCGAGTATGGCTAACGCGCGATTAATTGGGTCGTCGCTGGCAGCATCTCCAGGTTGAAACAGAGCACCACCATACTGAGGAACTGCGAGTTGTGGATGGGCGGAACCAAAATGAATCAGGTTGAACAGCCCCAGCATTCGAGGCCAGGCACTGACACTTCGGCTGAGCCGTTCACTTCCACGCCCTCCGGCACGGCGATCCAATTGCTGACGCAGACCCTCCAAGCCATAAGCCTGCTGATAGATAGGATTATCCACCGGCAATAAACCTCTGGCCTCAGCAAACAGGGTAATAATGCAGCGCATAATAATGCGTGAGCCGGCGACATACAGGTCGCTATAATCCAGTTGCTGACCATCATTACGAGCCTGCTCAATGGCTCCGTGGGAGGCCGTAATCAACTCCTCCACCCCCTGCCGAACCCGTTCACCAAGAACGCTGGATAGTTCTGCCTGCCCCTTGCGTGATTCGCTGATGGCTTTTTGCAGCCGACTCAATCCATCGGGAGCCAGCAGTGTTTCCTTGTTAAGCAGGCAGCGCCAGGCCAGCGTCTGGGGACCAGGCTGACCTTCGACAAACCACAAGTCGATATCCCATTCACACCAGGCGTCATAGTCCTGACCGGCATGCACCAAGCGCCATTGACGACCATTGGTCACCAACGCCAGGGGTTGTTGTTGCCGCCGTAGCCACTCAAGTACTCGCCCCAGCAAAACCCTTGAGCGACCAACACCCAGACGACCGGCAAATTGCCGGGAAGCACCCTCTTCAGGAACAAAGACCGGTAAGGTTTCGCCATTAGGCCCAACCCACAACCGACGTGGCTTAACCTGAACGCCTGTAAAACTGCGAATAGCCCAGTGAGTTTCAACATTCTGGGCTTTTTGCCACTCGTCTGCGGGCAGCCCCGTCAGGTTTTGCAGAAAGTAGTCCAGCAGCGGAGCCAGTGTTTCATTAGTACCATCAAAAGCCGTCAGGGCACGTCGCAGCTTTTCAATCTGCCAGTCTGGAAGTTGCGGCAGGGTATCCGGGAAATAGTCTGCCAGCTTTGCAGTAGAAATCAGAAGGCCACCGTGATTCAGGGCAGCCCAGGCTTCATTGTGTAAACTCATGAGCGCACCTCCGGTAAACGAATTTCAATGGTCACCGGGAATACCTGCGCATCCCCGCGTAGTTGATAACGCTGGGGTAATACATGTTTCAAAACTCTGTCTTTCTCAGCTTTTAGACGCTCCAGCAAATCGCCAAACTGCCCCTGCCGTCGCTTGAGTTCATCGTTAAGATCACGAAGTTTTTTTTCAGCATCCGAATCCGCATCCCCATACATGTCCAACTGAATTGATGCCTTACGTTCTTCTTCAATTTCTCGTTTCAGCTTTTCTATGCTTTGAGCACCCTTAAGGGTGTTAACTTCTTTTATGCGCTTTTCAAATGCCTCTTTCTCCCGAGCTTTAGCATCGTCATAAGTCAACCTCAGCTCTCGCTTTATATGCTCAGATATGGTTTCCCGAAAACGATTAATAAAACCTTTGATATCTTGATGCACTTCATCCCAGATATCACGGGCTTTCTCAGCCTTATCCTGTGCAGGTTGAGCAACATTATTATTGCCATGGCAAGGTCCGTCATAAGGCAGTGGCTCACCCAGCGTATCACCCTGTACCGGCAGAGCGAGTGTTCGAGTCCAGTGATGAAAGGTTTCCCTCAGTTGATTGATCGCCATTTCTTCAACCGTCAACAGAATCAGTGCATCCGCACCTTCAGGCACTTCACCGGACGTTACCACCCATCGCCCCGGTGGCTGAAACTCGTTCTGCCCCCCGGGGAAGCGCAAGCGGGCAAATGCATTTAGGGCATGACGAAACAACGGATGACCAAGATGCAAGAGAACCGTGTCTGGCGAAGGCTTAAACACCGGACGACCGTTGACGTTGTCAACAAAGAATTGGTTATCAAACACAACCCAAGGCATAGCACCGGTAATACCACGCAATGCGGGTAGCCGTAACGTATCATCAACGATTGTTTGCCAACGGCTTGGTAACGGTGTTTTCAACCGCATACGCCCTTGGCGATCAGGCCCATCAAGAATATCTCTGTTGGCACCAAGCCCCATGGCAATAGCCAAAGTCTCTTCCAGTGTTTTGGGTGACAGATCAAGATCCGTCATCAGTTGCATAAGTTGTTGCTTCTCCGTTTCTCCCCGCTCTTCAGTCTGCACACGGGCGTCATCTGCCTCACCACGTCGCCCTTGAATCTGGAGATCAAGATTATCCAGCACTTCGGAATCTTCATTAAGCTCCATCATTCGACGCTGAAAAGCTGCATCAAAGAGTTCACCAACAGAGCCAAGGTCTTCACGAATATCGTTTACTTTATTCAGTACCCGAGCAACAAAACCGAGGTCGGCATCATCGTCACTGGTAAAGTGATAAATGGTGACATCACGAGCCTGACCATGGCGGTCAATACGACCGTTGCGCTGTTCCAGTCGAGACGGGTTCCAGGGAATTTCGTAGTGAATCAACAGCCGAGCCGTATACTGAAGGTTAAGTCCTTCCGAGGCGGCATCCGTAGCCACCAGAATTTTGACGGCGGAATCGGGGTCGTTAAAAGCCTGTTTGATGGCTTCCCGCTCCTCTTCACTCATGCCCCCATAAAGTTGTATGACCCTGTGCTCGTCATCACCAAACTTTGAATTAAGGCGGCCCACCAGGTAGTCCAGCGTTGTCTTGTACTCAGTGAAAATAATCAATCGCTCATCAGACTTCCACTGCTCTGCCTGACGAAGTTCTTTGTCAATCATCTCCACTAGACGATCAAAGCGACTATCTGATGTTGGCACGCAACCGACTACAGGTAACTCACTCAACCCCAATGCAGTCAATGAAGCGTCTATAGCGTCTATTTCTGTTTTCAGAATTTTGGCATAAGGGTGTATCCACGCACCGATAATATGCACTGCATGCTGACCACGACTTTCCCGCTCTTTGTCATCGTCTATATCTTCTTCCGTAGCTCGTCGGGCAGCCAATACTTCTGTGGCCTGTAACGCCTCATTTTCTTCAAGACCAGACTTGAAACGAAGCCAGCTATCCGCAAAGGTAACAGGACTGGAGAGAAGACGTTTTCGCAAAATTTCAATAGCGAAGTTAAGCACCATCCGCGCTTCAGGCGCAGCCTGTATCATCCCTTTAAGCCCATTGCAGAAACGGCGTACTGCTTCAGCCAGCTGCTTTTCGTCCCGCAACATATAAAGCGGCAGTGGTTCAAGGTGCCTTTTGGCAAAGCGTGGTACCCGACCCGCACTTTTATCCTGATCATTGATCTCGCTTTTCAATCGGCGAATCAAAACATCGCCAATCATGTCCCGCTCTTTATCGGTAAAATTGGGAGCCTGAGTGAACCGCACTGGGTCCAGTTGTTCCAACAAGCCAGAAAAACAGCGAGTGTGGCCGTTGTGGGGGGTCGCTGTGAGGAATAGTCGATGTTCGAAATAGGGGGTCAGCAGTCGCAGCATTTTGGCCAAATCACTGTCTGCTCCAAAGTTGGAAGGCATGAGATTGTGGGCTTCGTCAACTATCAACAAATCCCAGGGCAGCTGAGCACCGCCTTGTATTCGTGTTGACTCACAATTAGCAATAAACTGCTCGAGCACATCTGGCTGACGAAGATAATGATAAGAAGTGATAATACGCGGTAATACGCGCCAGGGGTTTGCATCCAACCCCATTTCCCGCTGCAGTTTATGAGTAAAGACCTTATCGACAACATCAAACCCCAATGAAAACTTCTCTTCCATCTCCTGCTGCCACTGGGTTCTCAGTGATGCTGGGGTGATAATTAATACTCGTCGAATTCGGCGTGTTCGTATCAATTCAGCCAGAATTAATCCTGCTTCAACGGTTTTACCGAGTCCGACATCATCGGCCAGCAACAAAGATACTCGGGGCATGCGCATAGCCCTTGCCAAAGGCACTAGCTGGAAGTCATCAACACTGACGGCTCCATAAACAGGCGCAGTGGGTACAGACTCTGACCGCTGCTCTGGGGAGTGAGCAGAAAGGAAAGGGGTTAATGCACTCCATCTTGTCGCTCGCTGGAGTGCCATAAATTCATCCATGGTCATTGGCGGGTCAACGTCTACTCGCGGTAGTGCGTTAGGTTCCAGAACTACAGGGCTACGCTCTCGTTCCCACAACAGTGATTCCTGCGCATCACCCTCAGCGTCACTGAAATCTACCGTAACCAGATGCAACAACGCAGAGGATTTACCTCCACTGACGGACTCAACAGCCGAGATAACTCCCCGCCTGTTGCGGACAGTAGCCAGCATACCTACTCGAGGCAGAGGTACTGAATGCTCTGTATCTGTAGTAGCCAATTTCAAACTTTCCTTGAGGTACATTAGTCAAAAATGAAAATATGATACTCTTTTTTAACAAGAAATCGTCCCCTGATACCCGCTACCCAGAAAGACTTTTAAAGTTAGATATTCGAACAAGATTGACAGCGTGACTGACAAAGCTTCCCTTTCTGTTTGATATAGTCCTTTTACCGGTCCATACTCAGATAGCAGTTGACAAAAGTTGACATCCATTTACTATTGGCACCCTATGGAAAAATCACTGAACATTCCCGCTCTGGAAGCCGCAATGAGCGAAAAAGGCTTCAACCAGTCCTCTCTTAGCAAAATGCTCGAGGTCTCCAGGGAAGCTGTATCCAAATGGCTCAAAGGAAGCTCATTCCCTAAACCGGATAAATTATTACGGCTGGGTATGCTGTTGGGCCTGTCTTTTTCCGAACTGGTTGTTCAGGAAGATGACAATTCTCCGGTAGTTGCCTTTCGGAAAAGGAAGGGGACAAAAACCAGGGACGAAGACTTTCAGAAATTTGTCAGCATGGGGCGGTATCTTGAGAATCTGGCACCTTACCTGCCTTTCGATAACCTGACCAAGCCTTTGGTATTAAAAAACCCGGTGCTCGAATACGATTACCTCCAACAAGTTTCTGAAAAAGTCCGAAAGGATATCAATGTGGGACCAGAAGATATTCTGGATTTTAATCATCTGATCCGTTATTTCCGTAAATTGCAGACGATTCTGATTCCTGTAATGTGGGGACAAAAAGACAGGCATGAGAACGCTAGCCATGTCTATCTTCCCGAATCCATGACAACATGGATTTATCTTAATCTTGACGTTAACACGCATGACTTCCTTTTCTGGATGGCTCATGAGTTAGGCCACGCTCTGGCTCCTGATTTGCGTGGCGATGACGGGGAGGATTTTGCGGATGCTTTTGCTGGTGCATTATTGTTTCCAAACCAGCATGCTGAGCAATGCTACAGGGAACTGAAGGGAAAACATCCGGGAGCACAGGTTAATACTATCAAGAAACTGGCTGAGCAGTATGTCATTTCTCCTCTGGCTATTTTCTTTCAAGTTAAAGCCTATGCAGAACATAACGGCCTTGCACCACTGGAGTTGAAATCGATTCATGGGGCAACGACCAATTTCAATAAGAAATTCCCCAACTTAATAGATGCACTTATTACAGATACTCCGGTACAGCCAGAGGTGTATATCAACCTTGTGAAAGAAGGCTTTGAAAGCCCTTTCTTTGAGGCACTCTCTCAATACCTGAAAGCACACAATAAATCCGAGAGTTTTGTTCAAACAGTACTCGATATAAACCTTGTTGATGCAAAAGCCTTACACCATGAGTTATCCTGATGGCCCAATCCAAAGTACTGGTTGATTCGAATAGCTATTTTCGTCTGGCAAAAAGCATCCACCCTCTTCTTTTCCAAACATTTGGAGAAGATGAGTACTGTCTTTATGTGCTCCCCGAGCTTGATAATGAGCTGGGAAAAAGTAGACGTTTGAAAAGCAAGTTTGCCTGGGCATCAGACGATGAATACATTGAAAACCGCAAACACTACCCCAGTGTTGGCAAGAAACAGAGCAAGGCTATTGATGATGCCTATGACTATATTTGGAACTACATAGAGACAGAGTCACCCGGCCCTTCCAAAGTGGATGCGCGATATCTCGCTTATGCTTATGTCTTAGGTATTTCAGTAGTTACAGACGATGCTGACATGCTTGCTGTTGCCAAGGTATTTAATATTAAAACGTTAAAAACCTTAGATCTAATGAAGCTGATGGTTGATTCTGGGCATATTGATATGAACAAAGTGCGTGAAATAGTTGGCTTCTGGAGATATTGGGGAGACATGCCTTCAGGTGAAAAGAACTTCAAACAGCATTATCGCCGACTGTTTGAAGAACCTCCTCCTTAACCTGCTCACACATACCCTATTACACTTCTACCTCATACTGCGCCAGCTCTGGCGCAGTGCCTTTTATCTCGCCGCTTTGGATAAAGGCTTTCTGCCCTACCTGAACTGACTCACCTTTCACAGTAACCACAGAACCATCCCTCAACTGCACCTGACTGGTGCCATTGCCATTATTGGCTGTGATGGTGACGATGGTTCGGCTGCCCTCGGGTATCAGCGCCTTGAACTTTTGCCAGATGTTGGTTGTGGTCATAAGTCTGATATCCTCGAATAGCATTCATAACAGTTTTATATTCTGCCGTCTGCAACCGCGTAGATGCTCTTAAGAAACAAATCCATTGTTTGTGAGTCTGGAGATTGAATGGCGTGCTTATTGTGAAAATAGATAGTCAGCTCTGAACGGTGATCAAACAGACGAATTGTATAGCCATCATCCAACGATGCTGCCTTTATACCTTCCAGTTCGAATACATTCTCTGTGGGATTTTTATTACCTTTTTCAATAATTCGAGCAAAGGCTGTCAGGCATTTCTGGATATCTAAATGTTTTTCCATACATTTTTCCCGAAAAGCAATGCTTTAATTTTCTTGTTGTACGTCTATACAGCTAAAAAGGATCATCAGCTACAAGACCTCTACTTATCACGGGAAATACCTGACCAGCTCAATGGTTTGAGTAACCTTTGCCATCTTTGCCCTGACCTGAGTGCTGAGGCAGAGGGCTTGCCAGTTGCCCGTTATATCCTGCACTTCAACCAACTTGCCCGGTTCTATCAGGCCGGGAGCTGTTTCTGTGTCGGTGAGTGGGAGTTCGATGGTAGTGATACTCTGGTTGCCGCCTTTGCTTAGTTCGTTTCTGCCACGTTCGGTGTTGACCTGGGTTTCGGTTAGCCAATCCTCAAATATATCGGGTGCCGGGTTATCGGCTGCGGTGCCTTGGCATTTGACGTTGACGGATACGCCTTCATAAATACCGGAGACATAGACGGCATTGTATTCTGCTTCCGGTTGCCAGCTGGCGCTCAGGCTTATGACCATGCTGGCGGGGACGATCTTGTCCATTATGGTTTCTGGCCAGTTCCATGGGCTTGCCGGGTAGCGGGGCTGGATGGTGAGGGTGTCTGTATTTTTGTCGGGGATGATAACGGCTCCGGCGGTGGTGGCAATTCTGGCTATTACCTGCATGGCGGTCTGGTTTTGGTAGCTGAAGGTGTTGCCGGGGATTATCCAGTCTGGTGTTGTGTAGCTTCCTGTTGTTAGCCAGTTGAGGGTAAAGCCGGTGTTGGTGAGTTCTTCGGTGGCGGCCTGTTTGACGTTGATGCTGGTTGTGCTGCTTTTGCTTCTCAGTGGTGCGTAGGGGGCTGCTAAAAGACTGGTTCGACTGGTGCCGTGAATAGTGTAGCGTTCCCGGTTAAATGCCCGGTCAGTGTCATAACGCTCAATCATAAACAGCCACTGCCAGCCATTAATATTCACTTCTATTTGCTTCATGCCATTACTGTCTGGCTCCACCTGTGCCAGGCTGCTTGCTCCCCATATTTCGCCCCTTAACGACCATGCAAAACTATCAATATCGAGGCTTATATCCAGTTCCCGCATTTCCAAAGGTATACGGTCGGGTAAAGTCACGACGCTGATAGTGTTCATAAGCAGGTAGGTTTCTCTAATATCGGGCTGTTGGGGTTCGGGCTTATCGGGTTGGGGTTCTGTCTCGCCGCCGTATTCACTGGTGATATGCTCATCCGTAATTTTCTGACCGAAACCCCACGGGATTTTGACCGGCTGATCCTGTGCCTGATGACTATCAAAGCGCTGGTTTAAACGGGCGTCTTTTGGGCGAATTGCCTGCTTTTCAGGGCGGACGCTAAAACGGAAGTAAACGGCAGGCGTTGATAATGGGCTATAGCGGCGATGGCTAAAGTAAAAATCAAGAAGGATTGAAGCGGCTGGCTGATAGCCTTGATATTCATCCTCTGTTTTTTCTGTAAATTCATCCACCCGGTAAAAGGATTCCGTCTGCTGTTTATCCTTTCTTGGCGGAATCTGCCAGTGGTGGTTTTTTTGTTGATCCTGATTCTGAACACTTTGATCCCATAGGCTTTGTCTATGGCTATCCATGGCCGTTAACTGAACCCACTGGTCTGCTTTTTTATTATCTTTAGGCTGAGCCGGTTTAAAGCTGGATGATACAGTGACTTCCTTATAGGCTAACCTGCCCCAGTTAAGCTGAAACAGTGCGCTGCTTGCTGTGGCGTCTTGATAATTAACTTTGTGCTCACTGTATTGTCTGCTGGCATTTAAAAACAGGCTTTCCTTGTTGATTTCACAGCCACGACCTTGACTCCATTGTGACTGGTACTGACTGACCACTGAAGGCGGTGGCAGAAAGATAACGCCAGGCTCGGGGTAAAAGGTAAAACTGGATTTAGGAAGATAAAATTCAGAAGGAAAAGCAAAGTCAGCCCTGACCGGAGGTTGGTAAGCCATAGTCTTATGATGGAGTAATTTCTGGCAGCAGTGGACCGTGGGCTAGAGGGCGGGTATAAGGCTTGGCCTTGAATTGTGCGGTGCCTATGGCTTGGTTGTTCTCGATATCAAACCACCACTGAGGCTCGGTGCTGTCACCGGTTCCGGCTACGGTGCAAATATAAATATAGCCCTGAAACTGGGCAGGGCGGATAACGTCACCTACCTGATAATCCGTGTCCGGTTGCCATAGCTGGCCATAGTTATCCATCGCTAATACCAGCACCTCCCCTTCATAGGGACTGGTATCCAGCGCATAGTCACCAGTGGCCGGATCGCTCAGGGTGCTATCCAGGACCGCGTGCCGGGTTTGCTCACTGCCTGCCACTTCCAGTAAGGACTGGGTAATGGCAAAGACCCGCCGTGATACCGGAATACCGTCTTCTGTCACTGTTCCCTGAATGGTGGTGGTGTTGCCATTGCCGGGAATAATAATCCCACCCGCTCCTCCTGTGTCATCTGGGAGACCACTGCCCTCAATCCAACTAACCCCGGAGTTAATCAGGGTTAATGGCGCATCGCCATCATAATTGGTTCGGGTACACACCAGTTTAAGGTCAGTGGCAGCACTAAAGTCTGCCTGCCATTTTCCGATGCTTAAGTGGAAGTTATCGGGAGTAGGAGAACCAGAAACAGTTTCAGGCAGAATAGCCAGGTCTTTGATAAACACATTTTTTGCCACATCAATAGTCGCATCGCCCCTGCCAATGTCTACCTTAATATATGTGTCAAAAATAGTGTCTGAAGTACTGGGATAGTAGCCCGCTGTTGTCACTGCGACAGAAGTGCCATTGATATAAATTTTTAAATTACCGTTATCGGCATATTTGCCGGGGTAATCAAAAATAGCCGCTATTTCTATAAGCTCATCAAGGGGCAAAGGATCGACGGTGGTAAACTGAAAATAGCGGGATGGATTATTATATATCTGAATTTTGCAATCCAGCTTGCCATCTGTAAGCCGAACATAGAGAGCGGTATTGCCTTCATTAGTCACTATATTCACCAAGGGGGAGTTATCAGAACCTTCCCCGCGCTCCAGCAGCATCCAGATTTTATGGCTATAACCATCATGGCTAAAATAAGGAACCCCAACATGAAAGCCAAAGGGGCTATACTGGTTTGTCTCCAGATAGCCGTCTATATTATCCTTATCAAAAAATACCCCCGCCATCAGTCTGCGTCTCCCCGAATCTGCAAGGTAAACCTGTCGTTTTTTTCTGTTCCCTGACCGGCCAGTACGGTTCGACAAATCCACAAAGGTGCCAGACAGCCATCGGTATTAAAGCGTATGGCATTACCCGCAGACCAGCCTGTACCCCAGCCTTCTTTTTTTAGAGTGAAGTAAGGGGCATTGGTTTCCGGGTTTATGGGAGCCATATCGGTGTCGGTATTGCCGGAGGCGATAATCCCCAGTTTTTCTTCCACCACCTGAAAGCTATTGGTACTGGTAAAGAGTATGGCCCACCGACCATCGATAGCGCCTTTATTGGTGACCTCTACCGGGTAGTTAATGGTGTTGTATTGTGCGGTGGTCTGGTCACCGATACGGTCATCACTCCAGTTGGGTGAGCCGTTATCCCACACCTTTTGGCTATAAAAATGGTGAACCCTGGCCTGCAAATCACCATAGACTACGGCACTGCTGACCGTGGTTTCCCCGGCAGGCAAGTCCCAGGGGACAGGGGCGATAATGGACAGCTCACCGTTAATCTGCACATCACTCACCACGCTCATATGTTCCACCCGGTCTTTTGCGGTAAAAGGTGCGGTGAGTGGATTGCCTTCAACATCCATCAGGCTTAACGGATCGGCAAAAGTGATCTGTCCCGCCTCCCGGTCAACGGTATACTGATTAGTATCCAGCAAGGTGCCGTCACTATCTTCAATGATGATCTCTGCCTGATGGTTACGGCTGAGGTTAACTGCCTGACCGGCATTAGGCGTAGCCAAATCTGTGCTGCTGGTGTGATTAATCACCACAATATCGCCGGGACGAAATACCGGCACTTGGCCGTCGGGTGGTAAACGCACCGGGTCCAGTCCAATTAATCCGGCATCCAGCGGCAGGTTGGTTTCTACCACGCAGTTATAGCGAATGCTTTGGGGAATCACATAAATAGACTCAGCCCCATCGGTAAACTGAAGTTCACACCAGCCGGTAGCCGTATCTATTTTTCCCTGAACCTCTGCCGTATTAAACGCGCCATTAAAATCTGCGGTGGCGGTAATGATCTCCGCGTTATCTGCCCGAATCGCAGTGAGCTGCAAGCTTCCAATACGAATGGGAGCGCCCGGTGTTCTGAATGAAACCGCATCGGTTTTAAAGCCCGATCGAATAGTAGCTGCGGCTTCAATAGTGACAGTGCCAGGGACTCCATCGGGATAGCTGGCTAAGGTGGCCATCCCGCCGGTGTAATCAATGGTGCCCACATTGATTCCGGCATTGGTAGCGGTACTGACTGATTTATAAAGCAAACCATCCCGGTCAAAATAGGTATCTCCCTGCCAGCTAAAAATCAAGCTACCCGGTAACAATGGGTCGGCTATTAATGGCAGCAGATCAATGGTGAGTTCAGGATTGCTAATGGTTTCGGTATAAGCGCTATGGCTGAGGCTATTATCCTGGGCTTTGGCTATGACCGTTGAACCTGTAAACAGTTCCGTTTTAGTCACCGTGGTACTGGCCAGGCTAGCACCGCCAAGAGTGCCACCTCCTGTTACTGTGTATTCCGTATAGTCATAATTCTCAATAGCCTGCACACTAAAGGCACCGGTCTGGTAATCCAGGGTACCGGTTAAGCCTTGCCAGCCTCCGGCGGTATCGTCATACAGGGTTTTAGTTTTCTGATGGGTGGTGGTATAACTCTGGAAATCTTTGGTATTGGCGGTATTGGGTACATTGCTGTCACGCTCCACCATAAACTGAAGACTGACCGAGCCAGGTAATAATGGTGCTCCCGAAATAGTGCCGGTCATCATCCCGGCACCGTCAACAGCTACAGAAATATTCCCTCCTGCCACCTCACCTTGCTCATAGCTGATCTCGATCTCAGTACCACTATCCGGCATGGCCTCCAGCTTAAAGCCCAATTCTCCCGACACATAATAAACGGTTCCATGCCCATCCCCGGACAGCACACCATTCCCCTGATCGGTCAGGGTTTTAGTTTCAGTGCTGCTAATATACGTCACCGTCAAACTGCCGGGTTTAATACCAGGCTTTTCGGTGACATGGATAAAAGAGGGAGCATCGGCCACAGCATCCCCGGTATGAATAGCCATTTCATCATCATTCTGTGCCACATAGTTAAAGACAATGGCACTGTCCGGGTCGGGCATAGCATCAAGGGTGAGAGAAACACTGCCAGTAGCAAAATCCATAGTGCCTGTGCCACTTCCTTCCAGAAGTCCGTTGCCGGGATCAATCAAATCCTGCCATTTGTTCAAGGCAATAAAACTGATGGCGAGCGTCCCCGGTTTAGGTTTGGCCTCGGCCAGATTAAGGGTGTAGTTAAAGCCCCGATTCTGATTGGTAATCTCAAGGGAACTGCTAATGGCTGCCCCCACAACGGCTGTTGCAGGGGTATAGGTGACTGAAGCCTGGCCGGTGCTATAACTGCTATTGCGCCAGACATTTAACTCCCCGGTTTCATAATCCAGGGTGATACTGGAAAAGCTGTTAGCACCACTGCTATGGATAAACCCGCCCTTGCTATCATCCTGCCAGGTGCCACTTTCAAGGGACAAGGTCACACTACCGGGTAAAGCACCGGTTTGCAGAAAGGTACGGCTCTGGTTGCCGGTGATATGAATCAACTGACAGGATACTGAACGGCTGCTTTCACTGGCTGGCACCAAATTTTTAGCCGTGTATATACCTGACTGATCCAGCAGGGGGCTTTCCACCCGAGCCGATGGCACTAAAGGCGCATAAACCGAACGCACCTTAACGCTTAAATCCCCCTGGGTAATATCCGCCTTGGTTGGCTGGATACTGTAATACTTGGCCGCATCTGCAACTTGTGTGGCATTAATAATACTTTTGGGTTTGGTGGTGCCAGAGGGCGTTACCCGACCGCCAGGGAAATTAAAGGCCAGTGCCGAGCCGATTTCCATATCCACCTTGCGGCGAACCAGGTCAATATAACTGCCGGTGGCGTATTCATAGGTAAAGGTTTCCAGGGTATGCTCAACCGCTGTGACCCGGATAAACTGCTCATTGCCAGTATCCTCATCCAATAGCCGATAGACTTCGCCTACTTCCGGCAGTTTCTGTTCTTCCCGCTGAACCGCACTGATACTCCGCTGCCCGGCCATCTGGTTTCCCAATAATTCAAAACTGGCAATGGTGCTCGGCACCACATAAGCCTCAATCCGGTTACGGGCATCCTTGCGTTCATCGGTCTGGCTATCGGTATTAAACAACAGAACGGAAACATTGGGGTCATTAGGTGGATCAGTGAGGATGACATGACTGCCCAAATACACATCATCATTATCAGTATTTACACCTAAAAACGCCTTCCTTAATGCGACATCTCCAATTGTTCGGTCTATTCTTGAGATATCCTGAAATAGATTATTAATATTCTCATCTATGATTTCATTACCAGTGACTCGACCACCACCATCGTCTTTATCGGTAAGGTTTTCGCTTTCGTAGAGGTTAATGTTTTGATTTTCAATTGACATCAACAATCCTTGTGCTCGGTTATTGGGAGTTATGAAAGAGGTTTCTTTTTATTCAATCGCTTTACTCCTATCCATATTTTTCTTTGGAAAAAGTATTGCTGTAACTTTTGAGCGGAATGAATCTAGTGAAAGTAAAATAGTTCTAAAAGATAGTGATGGAAATCCTATGCCACCTCTTGAAATCACTGAATTAGAAGGTAGTTCTTCATATTTCATAAGTGGAATGATCGGAAGAAGAGCAACCTCCCCTCCAGTTTTTCATCTTTTTCTATTAACAGACACACATTCAATGATGATACCCATTTCTGACAGACAGAAAATAAGGCGACAAGATGCAAAAATCATACAAAGCTTTTCTATGCTCGTAGAGAAAGGTAAATCAGATGCAAGAATTTCTTTTACACATCTAGATTCCAAAAAAAACACAAAATATTATTATTCTGATGGTATAGATCTCGAGCCTATTGATAGATAGTTATTAAATTAATTACAACCTTATAAAAACTTTCTAACTCCCAGAACACCAATGGAAAAACTGGCTGAGCCTTCATAGGACCTCTACTTGCTCGATCCCAAACAACACTAAACTCTCTTCCATCAAACAAAGTCAGCATCATCGTTTCATTAGTATTTTTTACCAAGCTCATTAATTCCAAAACAGTGCCCCTGGTCACCCAGCCTGCCTCATCACCACCGGTTAAGGTAATCGGCCTGCCATGCAGTTTAGGTTGCTCCTGCACCATCAGCGCCCCGGTCAGACTGCGTTCAATATCCTGAGCCACCGGGTTCCAGTCAAATTCATCAACCCAGAGCAGATCATCAGGCAGTTCAATACCATCCAGTGTCATCAGATCGACCTCATCCCAGCCTGTTTCAGAGCATCTAAGTAGGTCATAGTTTGGTTTCAAATAAACTGGATGTTCGGCCAGTACGAGAAATCTACTTCTTGATCTAACGATCAGATAGCTATTGAATGATACATTTACTCTATTATAAAGAGAGTACTGGTCTTTAAATCCCTCTCCCTATGAAGTACGTCACTACAATCACTGATGAAGCTGTTTTATTAACTTTGAAATTCGCCAAACACTACGGACCTCTGAGATGTATAAGGGAAAGAGCCCATAGCCTTTTATTGAGCAATCGTGGCTTTACCCTTGAGCAAATTGCCGAAATACTTGAAATTAGATATCAAACTGCTTCTCAGTGGATTGATGATTGGGAAGAATATGGTATTCGTGCCTTGTACAAGGGGCATGGTGGCGGTAGGCCGTGCATATATGACGAATCCGAAGTGCAACGCATAAAAGAATTAGTGGCTGAAGAGCCTCGTCGCTTATCGTATGTCAAATCCAAGATCGAGGATGAAACCGGTAAATCTTCATCAAAAATTACTCTGGCAAACATTGTAAAAAAGCAGGGCTGGTTTACAAAAGACTCCGTAAATCATGCAAACATAAACGGGACGAAGAGCAATTCCATGACTGTAAAACTGCTCTGAAAGATGCCCAGGAAGCCGAGAGCAAAGGGTTAATCAATTTATTTTATTTTGATGAGTCCGGCTTTACCCAGGAACCTTGTGTGCCATACGGTTGGCAGGAAAAAGGAAAGCAGCTCAGAATACCATCAGTCAAAAGTAAACGCATCAACGTACTGGGGTTTATGAACCGAAGCTGTGAGCTATTTCATTATCCTGTTGTGGGTTCAGTGAATAGCGATACGGTGATTGCGGCCTTTGATGACTTTGCAGAGAAAATGGCAGATGAAAAATACAGCTCAAATGATCGTTACACGGTAGTTATGGTGGATAATGCCAGCATTCACACCAGCAAAAAGTTTTGTGCCAGAATTGATGACTGGATGATTGAAAAGAAATTGCTGGTCTGCTTTCTGCCAACATATTCACCTGAGCTCAACCTGATTGAAATCCTGTGGAGGAAAATAAAGTATGAATGGCTCAACCTCTTGTCAATCAAGAGCTTTGCGGAATTTGAAAAAGAAGTTGAACGGGTGCTTTTTTCATTTGGAGAGGAGTATATGATCTCATTTTCTAATACTGTCCGACTGGATGGTTAAATTATTCGAAAGCAATCTATACACTACTTAGCAACTTACTTTCATCCCTTGGGTCAATACCCACCTGGACATTACCGCCCGGATATTCAAAACGGATCACTTTATCGGGTGTTTTATTTGCCGGGCTTTTCTGCTTTGGTAGTGGTGTAACAGTGGCAGACTGTTCTTGCCGTTGCTGACGGGCATCCTGCCTTCGTTTTTCATCATAAATTTGGCGATTAAGGTTAAGAGCTTGCTGGATATTTTTTTGAGAGTTGTTATCACCGCTGGCCCTGGCCTCGGCTAATTGGCTTTGCAAATCCCGCTGCCGGGCCTGAAACTGTCGTTTTTCTATTTGCTCGTTTTTACCCTGCAATCTATCCAGTTCATTTTGCAGACTTTCCAGTGTGCTTTTGCTGCTATCTGCTAATCTTTCCATTCCAGCCTCGGCCTGCTGGATTGACTGGTTAAGCTGCTCCAGGCTTTGTTGATCCAGCAGATTCATTGTCGATGCAAATGCTTTCCCCTGACTAATAAAGGCCTCCATACTAATCCGCCCTTCCCTGTAAGCCTGCATTAACTCAGTCAGGGTGATTTTCTGCTCAAGAAACTGCGTCTTTATATAAGCGACATTGGCTCCGGTATTTTTTAGCCAGTTATCAATACCTGTTGGATCAGCCGAGATAGTGTCTGCCAGTTTTTGGGCTTCATTCTGTGCGGCTGCAAGCTGCTCTTTCAGACTGGCAATATCATCCTGAGCGTGATTGGTCCGGCTATCATCCACTCCCTGCATTGATTCAAACGCATCCAGCGCCGCCGCACTCATTTCACCCAGCTCGTTAGTTAATCCTGAGTAATAATTGGATAATACCTCTGCTACGGAACCAGCCTCCTTGCCTATAGCCCATTGCTGACTGGCTGCATTTTTTGCAGCGCTACCAAAATCATCAGTAGCCTGTGAAGCCTGCTCTGTTTCTTCTGTCAGCTCCGCCATTTTTTTCTGGCTGGCTGCTAATGCCTTGTTGTAATCCTGTTGGGTTAGAATGCCTTGCTGGAAACTCTGAACCAGTACCACACCCATATCAGCCAGCTCAGCTTTTGTTTCTGCACTATTGATGGCTTTCAGGGCTTGTGAAATATCAGCAAAAGAATTTTTAGCGGTTGCAGCTGTCTCTTCCAGGCTTTCCTGAACATCGGCCTGATCCTGCTTTATTGTTTCAGTGGTTGCTTTGCTTTCAGTACGAACCGCCTGTTGTGCCTGCTGGTTGGTTGCAGTGAAGGCTTCAGTGATACCGCCAAAGGCTGCCTGTATATCCTCCGCATCCTGCTTTATTTCATCAGCAAACTGGTCACCCATAGCTTGCATGGCAGCCTGTATTTCTGCTGCTCTGGCTGCCAGCTCATCGGCTTTAAGCAATGAGAACAACTGTTCAGCCCCTTTTGCCGCCTGACTGAAGACCGAACTCACCGCCAAGCCGAAGGCTTTAACAGACAGGGTAAAGCCATTAAAAAACAGCTTGAGGCCATTACCGGTTAAGGTGAAGGCTTTATTAAGCCCGGCCAGTGTTGAGCTAATAGTATCGCTGGCACTTTTTACCCTTGTGACCACGTCATCAAAAGTAATCCCGGCAAAGTTGGCTTTGATGGCCTCACCCATCTGGACAAAGGCATTGCTGACCGACTGCGCCAGTTTGGACAGACGACCATCATCACTCATTCGGGCTATTTGTTCAGCCATGGCTTTTAACTGAGCCTTGGCGTAATCCAGCGCCCCGCTTTGAGCCACTTCATCAAGAAAATTCTGCCAGCTGTCTTTCAGATTACTGACATAGCCGGATAGCAGGCTCATATTATCCGCTGCTGAACCCGCCGCACTTTTACCAATTTCATCAATCAGCAGTTTGATGGTTTCCTGGCCGAGCTTGCCTGCGGTGGAGAGCTTTTGAAGTTCCTGGACATTTTTACCGGTGGCCTTTTCCAGCAATGACCAGACCGGCACACCCCGTTCCACTAACTGCAAGATTTCCTCACCTTGCAACTTTTGTTTCGCCCATGCCTGACCCACGGCTAAGGTGATACCGTTCAGCCGTTCCATGCCACCGCCGAGCTTGGATGCCTGGTCGACAATGGCCTGCATGGTGCCATCCATAGGATCAAGGCCAAAAGCTTTCAGGCGGACAAAGGATTCGGCTACTTGCCCAAGCTGATAGGGAGTGTCCCGTGTGAATTGCTTAATCCACTGAACTGCCGCTTCACCCTGCTCAACGGAACCCATCACGGCATTAAGCTGCACCCGCAGACGTTCAAATTGATCGCCGGTTGCCAGTAATCCGCTAATGGCTCGCTTCAAACCATAAAGCCCAACGGTTGCACCGACTAGTGCCGCAAAGCGCCCTGATAACCGTTGCAGGCTACCTGATGCCCGGTCTGCATCTTTTGATAACTTGCTGAACGACTGGTTTTTGATATTGCGGGCAGTGCTTTTTACCCGGCTATTTAGGGTTTCAAAAGCTGTACTGGTTTGTTTGAGCTCCTTCTGTAATTTATTTTGCTGTGCCGTCAGGTTTCGATTGGAAAGACCTGCATCTTTTAAGCCATTGCGTAACTGACCCAGTTTCTCCCGCTGTTTCTGATAGGACTGGTTAGCCGCAATAACTGATTTTCTGGCCGCCTCTAATGACCGCTGCATCTGGCGGGAAGGCTTATCAGCATTGCTATACTCCCTCGCCAGCCGTTCAATCTTTTCCTCTGCCTCCCGATAGGCTTTGCCTGCATCCCGCACCACCTGAGTCTGACTTTTAAAAGACGATAACAGCTTGTCCTGTTGTTGCAGGTCAGACAGTCTGGTTTTTAGCTGGCGAGCTTCTTCCCTGAGTTTTTCAAGGGATGAGGCCGACTGGCTAACCGGGCGAGACAGGGCATCCCTCGCCTTTAAAACCAGCTGGATTGCAGATTGTTTGATTGAGGAGATAATAGTTACCTATGTTACGGTTAATTATGCGAATCAAGCTCTTTTTTCTTTAAACCTGTCACAATACCATTGAAATTAACTGACCCAACACTCGTAGCACTTTCAACGTAAGAAACTGATAGTAAATCATCATCTGTCAAATCATTTTCTGAAATACACTGTGCATCGATACGCAGCACTAATACATTACCGTCTTCAGTTGATTCTGAAATTAAACCGCTGAAGCTATTGGGAAATTCTTCTTCTTTTTCTTTATATGATACAATATCTCCAGCATTAAAAACGTACTGAACATTTTGAAGCCACTGATTATTGCCACCTTCTTTAAGTTTTTCTTTATCTTTTATCAGTAATAAAATCCCATAATTACCATCAGGAATATCCATTGTTTGAATGACAGTTTTTCCTTCAACTATTTCAAAAATTACCTCATCTCCAAAGCAAGGGATATAAAAAACCATTAAGAAAAAAAATGGAAATAGTTTGTTTTTCATGAGGATTCCAGCGAACTCAACAAAAATATGAACTCTACTTATAGTCCTCGACTTTAGAGTTACCAAAGAACAATAGTACGATTTTCATCTGAAATCGGTTAATAGCAACCATCTCCAAACAAAATACAAAGATGGTTGCTATGCTCACTTCAGATCATAAAGAGATCCTCCGGGAGCTTGCCTTATATACAACGTTTCTTGCTTCAGCGCTATCCCCAACAGCAGTACCTACGTTCTGCGAACTTCTTTTTGGCTGCATGCTATCCGGGCAAGGCTTTGTCACTCAGGCGCTGTTATCTATTAATAACTTTCAATGCGTATGGAGCAGTTACCACCATTGGCTCTCTCAAGGCAAGTGGCGGTGGAGGAGCCTCGCATGCCGGCTCATTCAGCTGGTATGCTCAAAAGTACCACGGGGTGAACTTATCAACATTGGTCTTGATGATTGGGTGGTGGAGCGTTTTTCTGACAAGGCTCCCGCTTGCCGAACCCATCACCAGCACAGTAAAAAAAGGAACCGGCCAACGTATATCTGGGGACAATGCTGGGTATCCCTGGCTGTTGTATTTGAGCGGGCTAAAGATGAAGTATTTACTGCCATCCCTGTGCTTTCCTTTCCATCTCCTGCTTCAGGCAATGCCAGTAAGCTAAAAATCGCTGTTGCCATGCTAAAAGTAGTGAGGCAAGAGGTGAAGGTGCAAGGACTGCGCTTGCTGACAGACTGTTGGTATATGAACTGGACGCTAATGCAACCCGTTCTGGAAATGGGCTATGAAGTAGTAGGGCAAATCCCGTTAAACCGGGCATTGTATGCCTTACCGTTGGAGTCCACTGCAAAAAAACGTGGGCGACCCAAAAAGTATGGCATCAAAATGACGCCCCCGGAAGTGGAGAAGCTACCGGAATATCAAACAACCGTAAGAATATACGGCAGATTTCGAAAGATACGTTATCGCACCCGGGTATGTCGGGCTCGCTTCCTGAAAGGCCGCAAGGTTCGGGTTGTCTGGGGTCGGTTTGAAAATGATAAAGGACTGACAGAAAGCCGTATATTCATTGCAACCAATACTGGACTTGAAGGTATAGACATCCTTCGTATTTATGCGAAAAGATGGCCGGTTGAACCCATGTTTCAGCAAATTAAACATTCATTTGGTTGCCGCCAGTTATGGCAGCAAAAGCTGAGAACTCTGTTGCGGTGGATGCATCTGAAGATGGCTGGATACGCATTATTGCAACTGTTGACCGTCTGTAAAAATCAAGCAAGCGTGGGCATTTCAAGGATTCCTTGGCGGGATCAGGATACAACCACCGCTGGCATGCTAAGATTTGCACTCGCAGGAATTATCCCCAGATTACCTATTCGTGAGGGCTGGAACCGATATAGCCAAAAATATGAGTTCAATTTTAATAGTTTGACTGACGGAATAGTCAAAGAAAAGAAAAAAGCGGCATAAATAGCGGCAACAACGCAATAATCAAGAATAATACCGAATCTGAAAAAACGTTTGGATGTATTTTTGCACACAATTTTTAAAATATAACCAAACGTTCATGTCATACTAACTCTAAAGTTAAGCTTATAGTCGATCATCCTGCTAAATCAATCTGCATAAACTGACTTAAGCCATTGCCGCTGATAGTGGTATCTGCCAGTACATCCAGTTGCAGGGTAATATTGGCAAAGTCATCACTGATAAAGCCCAGGTTTTGCACCGGGCTAAATTTCACCCGGTGAACCCGGATATTAAACGGGCTGCCTTCCTGGGCATCATTCAAGCCCTCCATAAACAACACAAACTCTTTACCCGAATTCACCAGCGCCTGCACCATACTGGCAGCCACCGGCGTATAGCTGACTTTGACGCCCTGATTATCAATACCACCGCCATCAACCACCTTGATGCCACTGGCAACCCGGACATAATCATCCCCTTCGGTGAGTACTGTATCCAGGGAGTCTTTGACGGTAATGGATTGACTGCTATCGGGCAGCTTATCGAAAGGGATCAGTTCATCGGCAATACCAAACGAAGCCTGCTCTTCATCAACCACCGGGGTAACCGCCACACTTTCAATGCCAGCGCGAAGGGCTAAAGCAAGATTGTCTGAGGTAAAATCATGGGCATTTAAAGAAGCAGTCACACCCGAAACCCGGCTGAGGACATTACGATTGCCGCCACCACCCAGATAATTTTTTAACTCTTTCCGATCTTCTTCAAAACTGAAAGTAAACTCACTGACGTTGCCAATGGGCAATAAAGGCGCGCTTTTATCATAGGGCTGGATATGAATCTGACCCGCACCAATAAAACTACGTTCTTGTAGGCTCATATAAACAATCCTTGTTGGTGTTTTGAGGGAATTTAAAGAATGGCTTCCACCGTCAAGGTGATATCCGCAAAGGACAACTGACTGTGGCCAGGGGCTATATCAAATTCGGTTTCGCTGAGGCTGTGTTTAATAGACGCCG
Organism: Endozoicomonas sp. Mp262; assembly: GCF_025643335.1. Classification (NCBI taxonomy): domain Bacteria; kingdom Pseudomonadati; phylum Pseudomonadota; class Gammaproteobacteria; order Oceanospirillales; family Endozoicomonadaceae; genus Endozoicomonas; species Endozoicomonas sp. Mp262. The sequence continues at coordinate 4,783,223 of NZ_CP092489.1, forward strand.
GGCAGAGTTTTTCGTTCAGGGGGAAGACCTCCCTCACCTGCCGGGCATACCGCAATAATTCCAGGGTGGTCTCAGCCTGTGTTTTGACGGCTACGCTGATGATAAATGAGAACTGATAGCGGGCTTTGCTACCCTGGCGATTGATTTCACGCAATGTCTCCAGCTGCACCAGAATCACCGGAAACTGATCGCCATTATCGATGCCCGTGGCTGAATAACCGAGGCGCACATTGTCTATCACAGTAGCCAACTGACCGGTAATGGCATCAACAATGATGGCTTCAGGACTCAATATGGAAGGCATAATGGAGCTCCTGCTTCACCAGGGTGATGTAACGTTGTTCAAGTGATGGCTCAATGTCCTTTAATGCCCGCGCCGCATCGTCATGAAAGCTGTTCTTCTCCAGTTTAATGGGCAACCCCATCCACATCATGCGTCCCTGGCGACGAGAGCGCACATACCGATGACGCCATTCTTTTTTACGCTGAAATACCTGAGCACCATCGCCTGTTAAGCGCGGTACAATAAAGGCTCCCTGCCAGAATAGTCTGCCGGTTTTAACGCCTTTCGCCATCCGCTGGGGTTTGCCGTAATAATGCGCTGCAATCTCATTGGTACCGACAAAAATACCCAGTGTGTAGGCGTTGACCACCACATTGCCCGAGGGACCATAACTGGGGGTATAGAGTTTAACCTTCAACCTTCTGAGTTTTTTTAGCTGCTTCTGGGTAATCGGGTGGGCACGGCTGATCGCCCTTAATACCTGCCGTTCTGCATAGTTGGACAACTTGCGCATGGCCCGATGAACCGCTTTGCTGACCTTGTCCGGAGCCTGGGCAAACTCACCTTGTAATCGTTCCAGTTCTCCATCAATCCAGAGGGTATAGCTGTCACTGCTCATGGAGATTCCAGGTCACAAACTGGCCATCGTCTTTTAGCTTTCGATCCACTCGCCAGGTTTGCCCATCACGAATCACCTGATCACCTCGACGCAGGACAATATGGCGAGCCAGCCGGACTGTGGTCACGCATTGCATCACCTGATCAAACCCGTTAACCGGCTCCAGGGTTGAACGTACAATGCCGTAGCAACTGACCGACTCGCCACTCCCATGGTTAATGGTCACAGGCACACCCCAGGTGGCCTGCACTGCTTCCCCCAGCGCCTTTAACTCATCTTGCATTTGATCACCGCACGGGGCTTCAAACAGATAGGCAGTGGATTGGATTGCGTGTGCAGCTGCACTCCTTTATCAAAATCCAACACTTTCTGTTTGGCATAGCGGGGTAAGCCGATGGTGTTGACCGTCTCAATAAAATCTGCCGGAGCAAACCAGGTTTTAAAGATGCTGGTACCTTCTGGAATCACATAGGCTTCATCCGGTTTGATAAACGGCATATCACCCACCTGCCCCCGATACTCTTCCCAGTCAATATCGCCAAAGCGAAAACCGGCCTTGGGATCATTGCGTAAAAGAGCACTGTCCTGAAAACGCAGGTAGGCTTCTTTGACATAAGGATGCCCCACCAACCCATCGTAAAAGTCGGTGCCGCAAAACGCTCTTAACCCTGAATAAGGTTGTGCACCCAGGGCTTTATCGACTTTTCGGCGCAGCTTGACAGACTCAATGCGCACATCGGTCAGCTCATCAGTAAACTTGTAGGTATGGGTTTGCTGCTGTACCCCAAACTCCTGGAACAGGTCGTAGATAATGGTGCTGCCATCCCCATCCAGAATCTGCCCTTTGATCGCTCCAAGGCGTAAATGCTCCAGAGTCACTTCATGGTTGGCATTCATATCCGCCAGCCGTTGATTGACCACCGTCTTTACCCCTTCCAGGGCACTTTCTGAGCCAAACGCCCGCACATTGCGCACCTCATCGGCAACAACGGTGGCATCGTAGGGAATATGGGGAATCACAAAGCTGCGCACCTGTCGCTTACGGCCTTTGGCCTGAGGTGCAGGCGCACCCCGCTCAGCCGTTGACAGCAGGATCAACTCGCCATTGCGCGATTCAACCACCACCGTCGTGGTGTTAATGCCGCTTTCAGCAAACAGGCCCAATGAACCAATACGCCCCGGTTTATAGGGCTGATCATTGATGGTTGCCGTCAGGCTGGTCAGACTGAAGGCATCATCATTAAATATATCCAGCAAACTCATGGTTGCTCTCCCTGTCGTAAGATAATGTCCACTGCTTTCAACGCTTCAACAGCCGCTGCCTGTTGTTCTTCGGTAATCGCTGCGGGCCAGATCAATAATCGCTCATCGACTTCTGCCAGACGGGCAATGATCACCCCCTCTTTGCCAGTACTGCCGGTACGCTCATGATCCCAAAGGATACCCACCGCTACCTGCAAACCGTTATCAGCGGTGAGATCCAGTGGCCCATAAGTGCCCGTTGCGGTTTCTTTACCAAGCACTGTGCCCGGCAGCAGGGTCAACTCCGCAACCAGTGCGACACACTCCCGGCTGATACTGTTATTTCCTTCAGACACAATGAATTCGCCGGTATGAACCGGCTCGGTTTGCACAGGCATAGTGGTTTCCTTATGTTAGGGAGCGGTGGACTGATTTCGTTTGCGGTAGATGGACTGAGTATCCAACAGGGGTTGAGTAGGCTGGGTTTGTTGTTGCGGGTTCAGGGTGTTATCAATGCTGATATCATCCCTGGTTAACTGATCAAACAGGGCTTTGCGAACATCGTCTTCTGTTTTACCGGACTGGATAAACGCCTTAGCCCGCTCCGGGCAGTGAGCAGCGGCACACAGGGACTGAATCACCTCACACGCTTCCAGCCGTTGTTTGGCTGCTTCCAAACCGAGCTGTTTTTCGACAAACCCTTCGGCCAGCTCAGGATACCCTGCTTGATTACACAGGCGCATAATGGCCAGGGCATGGGTATTATCCGGTGTGATAACACTGGCAGCAGGAGGGGGAGTGACTGCCGGGGCTTTTCTAAACCCGGATAAATCAAAATGGGCTGCCAGGGTCACTGGGCTGTCGATGCTATCCACCAGACCATTCGTTTTCGCCTCTTCAGCAGTGAACCAGGTTTCTTCCTGCATCATCTGCTTGATGGTTTCTGGCTCATGTTCGCAATGATGGCAGTAGGTGTTGGCAATCACCTCGGTGGTTTTATCTAACAGGTCAGCCACTTTACGCATTTCTTCTGCCCCACCGCCTACCCAACCGAACGGGTTGTGAATCATCATCAGGGCATTTTCTGCCATGGTGATGGTGTCCCCGGCCATGGCAATCACACTGGCAATACTGGCGGCCATGCCTTCAATCCGCACATTGACGGTGGCTGGGTGATAACGAAGCGCGTTGTAAATGGCTATGCCATCAAACACCGAGCCACCGGGGCTGTTGATACGCACCGTTATACTGTCACTGTCGATATTTTTCAGGGTACTGACCAGCTCACGGGCAGATAGCCCGGCCCAGTCACCAATCACATCATAAATCAGTAATTCTGCCGGTTGGCCTGCCTGATTTTTCAGGGTAAACCAGGCCGTATTCTTTTTAGGGGTGGGGACGCTCATTATTATCTGACTCCTGTTCCGTGGAGGGGGTTGTTGGTGTGCTCACTCGGGCATCACTGTCATACTGAAGATCCAGCTCATCGGCCCGACGATTATCCGCTGCAATTTCATCATCGATCTGCTCACTGTCATAACCTTGCTCAGAGACCACTTCCGAACGGGATTTGAAGCCACCTCGTACGGCCAGGGTTTGTGCCTGCATATCCTGAACCGGGTGCATATAAGGCCAACCCTGAGGAATCCACTTCACCCGGCGGTAATCGCTTTTTTTCCTGTGATAGCCCGGTGCATGGAGCGCACCACTTAATACCGCAAGATCCAGCCAGCGCTGCCACACCGGACGACACAATTGGAAAATCAACTGATTATGCTGAAGCTGCTGCACCCGTCGACGAAACTCATTGAGCACTACCCGTAATGCCCGATCACTGACGCCTTTCATATCCCCGGACAGCACCTCATAGGGCAAACCAATCCCGGCAGCAACGGCCATTAGCTGCTGACGGATAAAATCCGGGTAATTACTCGCTGCCCCCGGCGGGGTATTGAAGGTAATCTCTTCTCCCGGCGATAACTCCTGCATGGTGCCTGGCTCCATGGCCACCATCGGTACGCCCTGCAAATCATAAACAATCGGTCTGCCGGTCAGTGGATCGACCTTCTCCTGCTCCGGGGCCGGTTTAGTGATAAAGCCGGTAAACAGATTAGCGATTTCCTGTCTGAGCAACGTCGCATCATCAAACTTGTCCAGATGAAACATCCGCAACAGCACCTGGGTTAACAGTGGCTGTCCCCGGAGCTGACCCGGTCTTAACGGCTCGTATAAATGCAGTACCTGTTCTGCCGGTACCCGATGCAAACCGGTGGTATCTAAGGTGGCGTGATCGGCAGGATGGTGCTTGTACATCCAGTAGGCCACCCGCTGACCGATGGCATTCAATTCAATCCCGGCACGAATTTTATGACCATTGCTCAGGTCATCCTGATAATCCCAGGGTACAAACTCTGCTTCCAGTAATTGCACCTGCAATGGAACCGTTAAACCATCGCCGGGCTGGCGCAGTCGTAACCGGGCAAAAACTTCTCCGGCTTCCAACATCGACCGAGCCGCTAACGCTTGCTGGCCATAAAAATCCAGCTGGCCATCGGCATCGGACTCATCGGTCCAATCCAGAAACAGGGTCTGCAGCTTTTTGCGAAACCGGTCACTGCTGGCTTCAGATTTTGGCTTGATGCCGGTACCGACAATATTCGCGACCAGTTTATCCAGGCCCGAGGCGGCCCAGGGATCATTACGAATCGCGGCTCGTGAACGATGAATCAAAGTACCCAGATTACCGGTCAATGCGGTATTGGGACCGGTAGCAGGCGCATGCCAACCACGACTGCGTCGGCTATGCCCGGCAGAGGTGTATACTTGATTATTAATTACTTTGCCTAATATTTTCGACAAAAAGCGCTGCACACCCATAGCTTTTGCATTCCTCATGAGGACAAAACGTGAAGTACTTAGTATTTAATATGCTTTTTGCCCTCATCTTTATCATCAGCTTTCCTGTGGTAGCTATGGACAATGAGGCTTCTGCCAACCACATGTACAGCGCTTTACTCAAAGAAAAAAGCGTTAATGCTTTGTTGAAACGCTCAAATAGCATGCCTGCCTTTCAGAGTTCATCGACATCGAGCGAGCCATTTATTGCTGTAGTTGAGCCTATACCTATCACAAGTTATACCCAATCAGATGAGAAAAGCTCTGAGTCCACAATTATCCATTTAGCTAACTCACTCTCTCGATCATCAATTAGTATGCTGGACGAAATATTAAACCCATCCGTTCTTAGCTCTAGAAGAAACATTAAATCGTTTGAATGTATCCAAGTAATTGGCTCTCGAGCCTTCGTTCATGCTGCAGCAGCAACTATATTAGCCGACAAACTTGGTTATTTTGAGTGGCACACTTATGCAGCTTCGGCATTACCTGTTGCTGTAGTGACCGGTGTAGTAAATGGTTTTTATGATTGCGGCGAAAAGATAGAAAATGAACGGGTGAAAGTCTCATATTGACCACAACTAAACACTGCCACCTTTCTCTGGGAATGGTATGACATTGCTTGTAGCAGCCTTGGTGACTTTCCCGCAATAAGTTGCAGCAAATAACTTCCAGCCATTTTCAAACCAGTGGCTCTGAACTAATGACCGAAGCGTCAATACGCCCTGACCACCCGGATTTCGCCAGCGCATACCTGAGCACTTCATCCGCTGGGTAACCAAGGTTTTACAGGCTGCCTCTACCACACCAGAGCCGATCGGAAGGTTATTCGACAAGTGTTCAGCATAGCGCATACGCTGGCGATTTTTTCTGAAATACTCCAGCTCGGTCTTTAATTTTGAGCGGCGCGGATGCTTTTTATGCTGATAAGCCAGGGCTTTAATAATGCGCTCAACCCCATCGAGTTCCTCTTTTAGGACGTGTCGGTAAGTGACAAACTTTTCTTTGGACTTGATGCTGTTTTCTCCATAAGCCTGGTCAAATGCTTTCTTCAGGTGATCGGCTGCGTGGTAGTAATCAATAACCTCAACACCCGCTGGTAGTTCCTGGGAAAGGTATGACCAGTTGTCCTTGGCGCCATCAGCGACTTTGACCAGTGACAGCTGTGGCTTTTGTCGCAACGCTTCTTGCAATAGTGCTGACAAAGACTGCTTGAGTGTGAGTTTTTTAGTTTCTGGCATTCGTCCTATGCGGACTGTTGATAAACGCTCCCCCTGTTGATCGTAAAACGACAAAGTTCCGCAACTGGCCTCCTTGCAACCTGTTGGCCCTTGAGTCCGTTTGCCTTCAGAAGCGCTCCTGGCTCGCTTTTCTACTCGTTTGCCATCTTTCATGGGCAGCATAACGCCATCCAGGGAGGCGGCTACTGTGACCGCATTGGTGGGCACGTTAAGTTTCTCAATAAGCATCTCTTCAAAAGGCTCACGGTGCTGTTCCCACTGAGTATTAAATTGCCTGGGGAAACGAGCAAGACTGCTTTCTGAGGGAGACATACCTCCCATGAGATCAAGGAGGCTTTTTGCTTCACCGGGAGACATTTGAGCAACAACCCAGGCAGCTTGCTTTGCAGCCCGAGGCGTCCAGAAGCCTTCCACGATCCCGGCTTTCAACTCCATGGGCACGATACACGGCTCTTTGCCGTTACGGTAAAGTGTTCGCATAACCCGGACTGAACCAACCGCTGTCTGGTAGGTTTTATAACTGCGCAACACCTGCTTATAAGTGATCCCGCTGACCTCAATAGCTGGGGTATCAATATCAAGCTCAGCCAGCGCCTCTGCTAAAAAATCTTGCTGAGCTTGATTAAAGAGAGCATTAACGGTCTGCTCAAACTCTTCAAAGTGCCTGATAGGATTGCCAGACTCTCGCAGAGCCTGCAATTGGTGGCCTAACCGTTGAATCGCATCACAAGAAATGGTGGCGGCTTCAGTCCGTAGCTGACATACTTCCATGGGGCGGCCTCTCACTGGCAAGGTGTTGTGTGCTATCAACATCATACCTGTGATTGGCTGCCTTCTGTTTAAGCATTGAAAAAATAGCTGCCTACTACTTTCCCCGGTTGGCAAGCTGAAGAAGCTCGGTCAATTTGAGACTTTCACCCAAATGAACAAACACACTCAGGAGTGTGGTGGCCATTAAAAAAAATAAGTTCATGTGTATACAAATCGATTCATTGCTTAACTCGATGTATTCCTGAGAGCATTCGTCCCTATGTTCGCCCCATTTTGATTGGTGCAAGTGCTTGTGGTACAGCTGCTACCATTATTGCTGACTTTATTGTCCACTTATTTAATGCAGGAGTCTTTACAAATCCATCTGTAACAGGAGTTGCTTGTCCCACTATTATTATCGCTGGAGTTATTTCAGGTGCCGTGCTAAGCGTAATTATTGTATATCGATCAAGGATCTCTGAATCAGATAACACCCTGTCTTTAAATAATATTCAAGTTGAATAGATACCGTACTGCCTTGGTCGTTTTTGCTGTTTGATCATTTCACGCTCAATGGCCTGCAACCGACGTTCCATTTCAGCAAAGCTGCTGTACTCCACTTTTTGGCCTTCAAACTCTACCGTTTTGGTCTGACGCAACAGTACTGCACGCTTGAGCGCTTGGTATTCAGTTGGAGTAATCATGATCGATCCAGGTAAGTACTGCGGGTTCGTCGGCGAGGCCGGGGCATCATGGGTTCCGGCTCAGTGCTTTGTTCTTCATCTATTATCAGTTCCGGAGCTGGGCGCTGTGCGGTCAGGGCATCCAGTTCCAGTCCCCGATGCTGTTGTAAAATACGCACTGCCGTAAAGGCATAGACCCGACAGTCGAGGGCTTCATTGCGTTTTTTACGGGCATCCCATTCAAAATAAGGTACTCCCTTTTTATATTTTCGAACCTTTTCTTCGGCGGTGGCCTGTTTGAAATAGTCTTCATCAAAACACTCTTTGACGGGCCAGTGACAATAGCCATTGCCGGGTTCCAGGATGCGGTAGCGCTGTTAAATGACTTCTTTTGCCGTATCTGTTCCCACCAGGGTGAGATACACCCCTTTTTTATTGCGCGTTTTCGGAAACGTCGCGATGGGTTTACCTGCCTGGGAAGCCCCCTTGATTGGGATTAACCAGTCGGCACCCTGCTTGCGGGAAAAGGCATAAACCTCATCGGTGTAATGGCCACCAGAGTCCATACAAATCTGTGCCAGATTCATTAACACCCCGTCCTGCCGCCGATAGGGTTTGCGCAGCTTATCTGCCAGAATGCTCCAGATGTCCGGTCGGGAAAGATCACCATAGAGGCGAATATAATCAATAGACCAACTTTCTTCGCCTGCTCCCCAGCCCACTACCTCATACTCAATACGGTCATCCTGGACATCGATGCCACAAGTGAGTACTTCAGCATGCCAGGGGACCTCTGCCGGGTAATGTTCACGACGTTGGTAGAGCAGTTCATAATCAACGGTTTCTCCGACTTCCTGCCAGGTTTGGCCGAGTACCGTATTGGTCCAGTCTTTCAATAACACCGGATCAGCTTTCGCTGCTAAAAAATCCTCGACGGCATTGGCCCAGCTGTACCAGCCGTTAGGACTGTAGAGAGAACTGAGATGATAACCACGGACCTTGCCATCAGCGTCAGGATTCATTGCGACCCACTGACCATTGGTCAGCAACTTTGGCTTATCATGCTCCTGCATCCGGTGGCTGCAGCGGATACATTCAAAGCAAGCGGTATCCGGATCATTGTCCTCAAAGCGAATCTGCTGCCATTCAATGGGCTGAAGATGATTACACTGAACACACGGCACATGGTATTGACGCTGATCACTGGCTTCATAAGCCGCTTCTATTTTGCTGGCCCCGGCAATATTCGGTGTGGAGACCATCAATATTTTGCGGTTGCGGGAAAACGTCGCGGTTCGCTTGATGGCCAGATTAATGGGGCTGCCCTCCCCATCCACATCATCGTCATAGGCATCCACTTCATCCAGAAACAGAAACCTCGCAGGCATGGAGCGCAGGCCGGTGGCTGAGTTGGCTCCGGTGATAATCAGGACACCGTTGGGAAACTCCTTCACCATTTGAGTATTGCCGGAATCCCTGGACCGGGGATCTTTTACCCGCTCCCGCAAGATAGGCATTTCCTCAATCATCGGTGCAATACGCTGCTTGGAGGTTCGCTTGGCCATATCCAGAGTAGGCAGCACATACATCATCGGACCGGGAGTATGGTGGACGACGTAGCCCAACCAGTTATTGCCGCATTCAGTGCCGCCTACCTGTGCGCCTTTCATAAACACGACTTTTTCAACTGGTGACGAAGGAGAGAGACAATCCATAATCTCTTGCAGATACGGCGTTCTAGCCGTCCGCCACTTGCCAGCTTCCTTTGCTGACTTCATGGGCAAGATACGGTACTTGTCCGCCCACTCAGAAACCGTTAGTCGTGTATCCGGTTTAAGTCCGGCAAAAAAACCATCAAGGTAAGGAGAGCTCATCCGTGGCTTATATCCGAGAGAATCATTTCCAGTTCCTCTTCCAGAAGCTGCCGCACCTGCCGCGGATCTTGCTCAGCAGCCAGAATGTCTGCTAACCGGTCAGGAATACCTAACAACGCATCCCGAATAATCCGCCCTGCCCGGAAGGCATCCTCGCGTACCTTCGAAGCATCCGTGAGCTTGCCTGCCTTTTCCTCATACTCCATCTTCGCCATCTTGGCCCGGAAGGCTTCGCGCATGGTGCGGGCGGAGGCGAAATCCACGGCTTTACGATTATCTACCGGGTAGCTGGTACTGGCGATCACCTCGCCCCGAGAAGGGTTACTCTGGCGCAATGCAGCGGATGGCTCGGCCAGTTCCTCTATCGCCTTTTTAGCCGCCACAGGGTCGATTCTGCCGCCTTTTACCTTGATCCGGCCCTGTTTTACCAGTTTGTTCACATATTGCCGGGACCAGCCGTTCTGGCGGGCAAATTCGGCCTGTGTCAACCACTCTCCGGCCATGACCTGCTCCGTCCGGAATCCTTGGATTTATTCCCCTGAATAACTTGCTAAGTGGCCAACACTGAGCCTGTATGTAAGTAGCCCGAACAATGATAACCAAGGAGCATATGATGAAAAAAACAACCCTTAGCGACAGCCAGAAAAACGTCCTGCAACTGGGCCATGACAAAGGTACCTTCACCGCAGATGATCTTCCCCTGAAAGGCGCACCCCGGAAAAAAGTGCTGGAAAGCCTGCTAAACAAACAGCTAATCAAAATCATCAAGCGTAATGACCAATGGCAGGATTACGCCCTCACCCCGGAGGGTCGGCAGGCTATCGGTGCAGAAGAACCAGAAAGCAAACCTTTAGGTAAAATCAGAACCGGCACCAAGCTGCACAGAGTCATTGAGTTACTCAGCCGACCCGAAGGCGCTGCCATTTTTGAAATTATGCGGGAAACCGGATGGCAGCAGCATACCGTCAGAGGCACCCTGGCCGGAGCCCTGAAAAAACGACTGGGGCTGACCATTGACTCAGAAAAACCGGAAGGCAAAGACCGCATTTACCGGATTACCGCAGGGCTGGAAACCCTTTGATCATCAACGGATAGCAAAATGCATAATCCCATTCTACTGGCGGTGAAACTGAGTAGCCGCCACTTTATGACCTGCAAGCTTTTTCATCCGGACCAACACACCCTCAGCCACCTGAACCGATGGCACTCCCCTTTGCACAAAGCCATTTTTCTTGTAGAGCTGGGTAACCTGCACAGTGTTGCTGGGCCGAAAGCCACCGCTATGCATCGGGACTGGGGAGAGAACCGCATGGACCATCAGGTTAAATTTGCCAGGAGCCAACGGGAGCTCCTGAGTCTGGCCAGAAGTGCAAAGATTTCTACCCTCTACTGCTTCGATAATAACTGTTGGCCGACACAGCCACTGTAACCGTCGGAAGCACAAAGAAAAACTTGAGTCACTCAGGAAATCAGTGGATAACTCGGTGAATAAACGGTTAAGAAGTAATCAACACCCCGAGGAAAATAGATTTAAAAGATTACTGTTTGTTTTTTAACCAGTGTAGATAAGTCACTGTTTTTGTGTATAACTACAACCCCATGATCTTACCCGGCATAAGCTACGTAAAAAGTGAGTACCGTTGCTCATGAGGGAATTCTATGACTATCAGCAGGAAAGATATCTCATTCCCTGTCACTCTGTTTTACGATGGCTCCTGCCCCTTGTGTATGAAGGAAGTGCATTGGCTGCAATCGAAAAACAACCGAAAGCGACTCCGCTTTGTTGACATAAAGCAAGCTGACTTTGCCCAACACTATCCTCATTTAGATGTTGATGCACTCGATAACACTTTGCATGCCCAGTGGAGCAACGGAAAAATAGTCAAGGGGGTTGATGCCACTGTATCAGCCTGGGAGGCTGTCGGTAAGGGCTGGCTGTTAACACCACTGACCTGGCCACTCTTTTCAGATGTGGCAACCTGTACCTATAAGACATTTGCCCGGAACAGGCACTGGCTTTCATCAAAGCTGGGGCCGTACATGGGTGACATTCCATGTCAACCACAAGCGCCTGACAAAAACTAAAAACGCTGGAGTTTAAAGCGGTTAGACCTACAACTGTCAACCAGTGTCAACCCCGATTTTCACCCTGTCGCTAGCGAAACTCCGCGGTCGGGCATACCCGCACTTGGCACAAGGCCCCAGGGTCCCCAGAAGAATGCTACAAATAGCATTTTATTTTTTCTTTGGCCTACGCTCTCTTTGATCATGTGTTTTTCTCATATCATCAGCTAATTTTTCTTTAGCTTTCAAAAAGTCTTGCGGCATTAGCATCCTAAAGGAGTCATAATATTTTCTCTCATAACTATGAGGCTTTATTTTTGAGACTCTTTCCTGATCAAGCTCTAGCGTAGACATTTTTCCTGTCTGCCTTTTACTATCTATTTGCCTTTGAAGTAAATTACATTGCCTGTCTGCCAAATATAAAATCAAATCATCTTCATTAAAGTCAAAGTTTCTTTTTTGCCGGATGCAAAACTCTCTATACTCCCGGCCTTTATCAATAAACTTTCTTGCCTCATCTAATTTCTCTCCTATTTCAGCCCAACCCTCACTATCATCCTCACCAATTTTAAACTGCACATAAGACATTACACACCTGGCTTTCAAGAAAAACATATATGATGGAAGGAAAAGTCTACATCTACTACAAAAAGGCCAGACTCCTTCAACATCATCAACTTCATTTAACCCCACAGAAGCCATTATATCGTCAATAGAACCATCAAAGTTTTCTAATTGATTATTGGTTCCTTCATTAACACCATGCTTAAACCCTTCATCTAATACATCTTCATGCTCCCTCTCAAAAGCACTCCATTGTTGTTCATCAGGAGTAACATCTTCCATACCATCAATTTGAAATGCGTACTGCTCCATACTTTTTGGGGGCATAGCGTTAACGGTAACGACATTAACAACAAGTAAAACAAATATAAAAAAATTATACTTTTTAAACACTATAAACTCCTAAACCCCAATAAACGTACAACATAACATTAGCTAACCAATAAAATTCAATACCATTTTTTTGGAATATTAATGCTTCTTAAAATTCCCCATTATTTTCTCCATACCACGGCTGGCAATGTAACCGCCAATGCCCAGCTGAACGATGGAGAACAGTTTCATTTCCAGCTCCGGTGTCAGTTCAGGGCTTGACCAACCCAGCCAACGACAAACGACCAGTGCCGTAAAGACCAGCATTACCAGGGGTCGCCAGTTGCGCTGCAACCAACTCTCTCCCTTGGCTTCTGTCTCAATCACACCGGCTTGCCTGGCCAGCTTATCCAGCTCGCCGTTGAGCATCATTTCAGCCAGCACCACTTTGACCTGCCCAGCGTTTTCAGCATCCGGGAAGACTTTATCGATGACCTTACCCAGCAGAGGGATAGCGCTCATCCAGCTCATTGCAGCACCGCCAGACCTTCATCATCCAGCCACTGCGCAACATCAAAGCAAGGACAATCTTTGGTAGGACGCAGGGAAGCATGACCTTTGACTTTCGCCTCGGCATACAAGCCATGCAGCCCGGCAACCAGCATCTTCAGCATTCTTTTTTGTGCCACAGTAAAGTTATCTTCAGGCTGGCTCTCCGCATCCAGGCCGCCGACCAGACAGATCCCAACACTTTCATGATTAACACCACGACAATGTGCTCCCCAGTCGTCCAGGCCTCTTCCCTGTTTCAGCGTGCCATCACGCTCAATAACCCAGTGATAACCAATATCCATAAACGCTCGTTCGAGCATATGCCAGCGCTTGATATCATCAAAACCGATATCCTGATTGGCCCGTGTTGCAGAGCAGTGCACCACAATCACCGTTGTTGCTGTCCGTTGCATGAATCATCCTCTGAGGTAGTACGATAACAAACCAATACAGGCGGTCAGCACCAGCCAACCGAAACGCTCAATGTAACCCAGCACCACACCCCGCGTGCTGGACTGGTATTCCAGTTGCCGCAGTCGTTTTTCCTGCTCGGCCAACCGTTCATCCTGACGGGCCAGGCTTGTGGTTTGATGGGTGATACGCTCTTCAATCATGGCCAGGCGAGAGACGGCATCGCTGAGCTTGTCGAGCTTCGAATCAATCTGATCCAGTCGCCGGGAGAGTTCGTCCATGCCGGTTTTGTCTTTCCTGGGAGAAGGTCAGCTGGGAGCTGTCAAGGTAAGCCTCCTTACCGGTGTACTCCTCCCAGCGGCGTACAATGACATCGACGTATTGGGGATCAAGCTCCATCAGCCGGGCACTGCGATGGGCTTTCTCACAGGCCATCAGGGTTGAGCCGGAGCCACCAAATAAATCCAGTACTACATCCCGTGATTTGGATGAGTTGCGTACAGCCCGCTCCACCAGCTCAACAGGCTTCATGGTCGGGTGCAGATCATTACGGGCCGGTTTGTTATAAAACCAGACATCCCCCTGATCCCTGGCACCGCACCAGAAATGATCATTGCCGTCTTTCCAGCCGTAGAGAATCGGTTCGTATTGGCGTTGATAATCGGCCCGCCCGAGCGTGAAGGTGTTCTTGGCCCAGATGATAAACGTGGACCATTTACCACCGCCTTCCCGAAAGGCTTTCTGCAAGGTATCCAGCTCTGACGAGGACATGCAAACGTAGATGGCCCCTTTGCACACCGCCAGCAGGTGAGTCATGGCCACCAGCAGAAAGCCATAAAATTCCGAGCCCAGGTTATCGTTTTTGATCCGCCGGTCTTTTCTGGCTTTGCCATTTTTTTCCGGATTAGCGTAATCGACGTTGTAGGGTGGATCAGTGAACACCATGTCTGCCAGCTGGCCAGCCATCAAGGTTTCCACATCGGCCAGTTCAGTGGCACTGCCGCACAGCACACGATGATCGCCCAGCACCCAGAGATCACCTGCCTGACTGACCGGCTGTTCTTCCGGTTCAGGAATATCATCCTCACCGGATTGTCCCTCGGGTTCGTCGGTGAGCAGCAAGCCTTCCAGCTCCTCATCAGAAAACCCCATGATATCCAGATCAAAGTCCATGTCTGCCAGGGCTTGCAATTCACTGGATAGCAGCTCTTCGTTCCAGGATGCCGTCGTCGCCAATTGGTTATCAGCAATCACCAGCGCCCGACGTTGTGCTTCGCTGAGGTGACCCAGCACAATGACCGGAACCGTGGTCATCCCCAGCTGCTTCGCTGCCATCAAACGACCATGACCTGCTACCAAAACCCCGTCACTGCCCACCAGCACCGGATTCACAAAGCCAAACTCGTCAATGGAGCGGGCAATCTGACCCACCTGCTCATCGGAGTGAGTGCGGGCATTCTGAGCGTAGGGAATCAGGCTCTCAACCGAGCGATGTTCGATGGTTTCAACCAGCACTCTGGACATGAATCTTCCTTGACCAACGGGCAATAAAAAACCCCGAACCTTTGCTGGCCGGGGCTTGGATGTACTTTGCTTCGAGCTTATCGAAAAGTATGGGCTAAAACCCCGATTTTGTCCCACCCCTTTTTTTCTGAATCCTACGCAGGACTACGCAGCATTACTCAGGCTTACGCAAATACCCGCAAATGCCCGCAAATACACTCATCGATTTAAGCGTAACGTCAGCTGCAACAGTGCTCGATGCCAGTGGCGGTGAACTGTGGTCCGGGGCATCTTCAGGTGTTTTGCAATCACCCGCCAGGGCATACCCGATGCCCGTAACCAGATCAGCTCCCGTTCGTGCTCATCCAGCCAACGCAACCAGCGCATGCATTCCACCATCCGCTCAACGGCATCGGCTTCCGGTGGTGTTCTTGCTGGCTGACGACCTTCGGCACAATAAATCTCCCATCGATTGGGTTTGATCTCTGGCCAATAGTTCGAATAACCCAGTGACTGATGACCGGGCACCTGACGGGCCACTAACCAGGCTTCACGATATCGTTGTCCAAGAATTTCTGGGGTCATAGCGGGCTCCTCCCTGCCGGAGTTTTTGTTATTTGAATAGGGGTGGAAATGACCTTTCCACCCTTATTTATATAAATAAGAGGGCGTGGAAACCGGAAACGGGTTATTTTTCAATGAGTTAACGTTTCCAAAATGCACCCAATTTCCGGAAATCTGGAAATGCGACAATTGTCTTTTTACTTGAAAATAATCGTTACTATTCAGCCGGTTACAACCATTTCCACGATTTAGCACCGTTTCCAAAACCCCCTCCAATTTCCGGAAATCGCCGGAAACGGTCCTATTTTGGAAACGCTTTTTTTGCTCTGAACTGACCCTCAACACCCTCGGAAAACGCACCCTGACCTTTGGCAAAATCCCCAAAAGGCGAGTCCAGCCATTTACTCTCTCTGGTGCCTTTCATCGTCCCCTTGACCAGCCTCGGCGGTCGTTCATTCAATAACTCCTGTACCAGACTTTCCAGCTTGTGCCGGGACTGGTGGTGAAAGGCTTCCGGCAAGCGATGACGTTGAGCAAAGACACCATTAACTCCCGTATGCGTAAATGGATACCCCTGCTCCGCTGCCGTTCGAACCGCTTCCGCCAGCTTCGCCAACAAGTCATACTCTGACGGTTTGCAACCATTAAGACGTGCCGTCAGGTCTTCCAGTAAACCGATACGGTTGCGTTGATACGTGCGCACACCACGATCAACCAGACCATTAGCTTTGACCACCGCGCCTTGATAAAAGCTGCGAGGAACAGGGACTTTGTTGAGACTGGTACATACCTGCTGCACGGTTTGATCAGAGGCAGGCCATAGGGCATAAGCCATTCGGACACCATCCACCAGCGCCGTTGTTCCTCGAATGGCATCTCTCGCCTGATCCGGACTATCGATAGGCTTTTGGCCGATGGCTTTGCGCATATGATGAACCAGAATCACCGATGCTCCCGTTTCTGTAGCCAGGTTTGCCAGCTGCCCGGTCAGATAACTGCCCGCTGCGGGGTCAGCATTAATATCGGCATGGACAAAGGATGATAAGGGATCAAAAATCACCAACTTTAAATCATCAATGGCCCGGAGTTGTTTAACAATGGCTGCAAAAGCCGGAGTACTGACAGGCCCCGAGGCTGAGTTTTTCATGACTGCAAATGGGCCACCAGCATTGGGCAAAGGAATCACCACCAGCTTATTGCTATACATCAGTCGTCGTTCCTGAGGATCAAGAGCCTGTAACCGTCGATGGATTTCACCCTGGTCATCTTCAGAGCTGAAAATCACCGATGTCCCATGGCTTGCAACCCGTCCCCCCAAAACATCGACGGTTTGCTCATGTTGGCAGGCTACTTCCAGCGCCAGCTTTAGGGTTAACATACCTTTACCGGTATCCCCCATAGCGGCCAAAAGACAGACGACACCCAAAGGCATCACACCATCGATCAAATATTCCTGTACCGGCGCTGCTCCCTGATATCTGCTGGCATACCAATCCGATAACTGCAAACCGGCAGAACGAATCACCTGACGCTCAGCCGTTTTTAGCCAACGCTTAATATCCATCTTCTCCTCGACAGCATCAGCGGCATCCCATTTATCCGGTTTATCAGGTGGCGGTGTGATGATGCTAATAGTTAAGGCTGTGGTTTGTTCAATGGCACTGGCCACTGTTTTTGCATAAGCTTTTCCTGGATCATCATTATCGGGCCAGATCAGCACATGCTTATTGTTTAACGGTGTCCAGTCGGTTTTATCAGTAGGCGCTTTGGCCCCGTTCATGGCTGTGGTGGCACAGAGCCCTTGATCAATTAATGCCTGTGCTGCTTTTTCACCTTCAACCACAATCACCCGTTTAGCCTTCAGCATACCAGGCTGGTTATACAGCGGTCGTACGGGAGGAGCCTGGTAACGTTTGGCGACAGCATCCCAGGGACGATAGGTTTTACCACTTGGTGTATCAAAGCGAAAAACCGAAGCCACTACCCGACCATTGCTATCAAAATAATCCCATTGACCAGCAAGCTTTCCTAAACCTGACTGGGAAGACACTTGCTTGGGCAGAGCAATAACCGGTGCATCAACAGGAGCCACTCCCAGCCAGTCAGACATAAAACGAATCACCGATAAAAAGTCACGACTGGTATCTAACCCCTGTTGTGCAGCGGTTAAATCCACAATGTCCCCACCCTTGCCTGTTGCAAAGTCATACCAAAGCCCGGCCTTTTCTCCGGTCAATGCCACTTCCAGACTTTGGCCTTTATCCCCATGGACATTGCCCACTCTAAATTTACAGCCCTGTCGCTTCCCCTGAGGAAAGAGATACTGTAAGTAATCAGGCAGCTGGGCCACCAGCCGTCGTTTCACCTCATCAGACGCTAATTTATTTTCCACCATGTTGTTATCCTTTTGCGGTGTTGAAGCCAGGCCTGACCAATGGTTCGGACAGGCCAGTGACCGATCACTCTGTCAGCTTTTTACATAACAGCCGGGCCAAGGCTCCACGTCCTTTGCTGTTGTAGAAAAATTGCTGCACTTGTTTATCGCTATGGGGGGACTTGCTGATACGGAACTCACCGTAGTCATCGCTTTTAAGATTGTTCTGGTTTGCCACCCGCCCCAGCTTCTGAGCGGAAATACCAAACTCACTGGCTAACTCTGTGGCCGTCCAGAACTTCTCTTGCACTTTTGGGAGTGGTACACACTCAACCCCAATAATTTCGCGGGTCAATGTTGCCATCAGTTCCTGCTTTGCTTGTTCTCCCAAACTGGGCAGGCTTTCGGTGGTTACTTTGAAATAATCCGTTACCGCTTCCAAAGCTTTGACGGGGTGAACAGGCTCAGGGTTGTGAAGGGTACCCCTATTAGGTGTACCCTTTAACAAGCTGTAATAACCGTTTTTTCTGAGTCCTGGTAATACATCATGAGTGACCCAGCGTTTAAACTTTTTGGCTTCAGGCTTTCTCGATTTCAGGATGCAGGCATAGAGGCCTGATTCATTGATAATACTGACCTGCTGCTCCCCTCCAGAGGTACTCATAATGTGAGTACCTTTTTCATCATCGTCCAAACCTTTAATCCCCGTATAAGCATCGCGAAAACCCAACGCATCCGTCACATCCTTTGCCACAAACCAGGTATTGTCCTCCTCATCAGACAGGGTACGGATATTGCCAAACTGCTCATGGTTAAACACAGTAAGTGCTTTCATTGATCAATCTCCTTTTGACTCTGCTGTTGATCATCCTGCTCAAGTTCTGGATTAACGGACTGACTGGTACTGATATAGCAATGACGGCGTTCAAATTCTTCAATGTCCTCCTCCCTGTACATCACCCGTCCACCCAGGCGTAGAAAGCAGGGACCAAATCCGGTGTGCCGCCAGCGCTCCAATGTCCTTATCTTGATTCCCCAACGACGGGACAGCTCACGAACATTCAAATGCTTCACTGCCATACTTAGCTCCTTGTGTTTTTATGTTGTCGTATTGGCATTGTGCAAAGCGCAAAGGAGGAGAATGGGAGGAAAAGGAGGAGATTTGGGAGGAGAGCAACAATTAATGATTTTTTTCATCAGACACAAAAAAACCGGCGCAGAGACCGGTTACAGGACATCATAGAAATTATTTATTCAGGAATCATCAACCAACACATACCCTCTTTCCAATCAATGACTTCACGCCAGTGATCGTGCCCCTTAAAAAGCTTGGTAATATGCGGACAATTAGACCCTATTTCTTCCAGCAGCGCCTGAATATTCCACTTGTTGTCCTTATCCAAACAGCGCTCATACATCAACTCAATGGCCATACTTTGCATGGTTCCTGAAAAACGAATAGGTTCCTTGCCCTTAACATAGAGCAGCTTTCGATTCTTGTCCCAATAAACAAGATCCTCCTCTGTTCCTCCCTGACCGTTAATAAAGCGATTCAGAGACAGGTGCCCCCGCTCATTTATCAGCTCATCGACTCGAACCAATGAAAAATCACCAGGTAACCGGACATTTTTATAGACCGGCTTTTGCTGGGTTAATATGATCCCCTCTTTCTTTTCAGGGTATCGGGCAAAAAACTCATAAACGCTGTCAAATGCACTGCCACTCAGAGACCGGCAAAGCCATACCTGTGTTTCTGTTGCATGTTTTTTATAGGAACCCAAATGCCATAATGTATCGGGCAGTGCTTCTTTCAGCTTGCCGCCAAGGTGCAATCGCTTCCTCAGCTCTGCTGGAAACCACGGCAGCTCAAAGCGATACAGCTGAATTTCTGCATCAGTCAACATGACCCAGCCACGGTCGAAATAAGCGTATTCACCGGGTGACGTCATCTCCACATCACGCCAGTCATCCGTTTCGATTTCCACAGAATCAGCAATACCATCAAGCACAAAACCGGATGCCAGCAATTTTTTTCTGTCGTAAGGGTATCTAAACACCAGCTTCAACTCTGACCATGTTCTACTGGCATGGCCTGCCTCAAAGGAGCTGATCAAAAAGTTAAAATAATCTTCATCCCACTCCATGACTTTCCTCCTGATTCGTTTTGACCAGCCCCCACTTGTCCAATAACCGATGCAGCCGTTTATCAATACCAGAAGTCGCTTTTAAATTGCAGCCTCTGGGTAAGGTGATCTCAACGATACGCGTTCTTGTACGATCCTCGGAGATCTTCATGTACCGGACAGATATCCGGGCACCCGTAATTTCATAGAGACTGCCATCAAGATAATCCTGTCGCTTATCTTCAGCCAAAAGTTCATAGATATCTTTGGTTTGATAACCTCGCCCCGGAACATTAATGCGATATATGCCACCACTTGCCCGAGATCGTAACACCAAGCCTTTTACCATAACTTGGCTGATAGCATCCTTAGGCTCACAGGCAAAAGAAGGCCGTGGCAGAGTGCGGAGCACATCTAAATCGTATGCTCGGGGTGGTATCACAAGAGGGAGGTCATTACAGGCCAGTACATACTCAGCAAATAACTGAGCTACCGTATCTCGATCCTGCTTTCTGTTAGAGATAATTTCCAACTGCCGAAGAACACCATCCCAAACCATAGTGGTTTCACGAGCAGGCTTAACTATCTTTGATTGGAGATCGTTTTGACCAACCTTACGGTCGACTTCACTGACTAATGATGGCATCCCCTCCCGATAAATAACGACCTGATAAACTGTATAAACCTTTCCAGAAGGCGCTTCATGAGGGCGCTCATACACTTCAATTAAAAACGCCTCACTGTCTTTAAAGTAATCCTTCAACTTGTGATAAAAAGCGTGATGAACCTTGCTTTTATCAAACCCTGATTTTGCACGAATCTGATATCTGGCCCACATACGCCCATGGCGATGTGCATCATGAAAGTAATGATGTTCAGCACACTTAAACGCTTGGGGTTCATTGCAAAATAACCAGGCACTGCGATCATAAGGGTTATCCAATGATCTCAGGGTCGTTAGATCCTGAGCGACAGACATTATAGTTTCCTGCCCTAACTCATTCTGACTTAATTGCAGTATCTGCTCTGAAGCTGTTCTTATTTTCTCCTGCTCGGCAATCGGTTTGTTATTTAAAAAATCCGTGATGTTGCTTACCGGCTCTTCCTTTGTTTGCCAGTTATCCGGATAGTCAATGGCAATAGTATCCAGTACAGCGTTGCGATACTTCCTTTTTGTGTTGCGGACAAACGTTGTCAAAGCAACCATTTTTATTATTCCTTCCATGCAGGATGGTTTGCATAACGCAACGACCAAGTATGAAGAAATACTTATATGTACGCAATAGCCGACAAATACAACCAATAACTGCCAATACCCCGCTATTCCCCGCAATTGCACCATAGATATAAGCACGTTATTGCATGCACAATAAAAAGCCCAAACGGTCAAAACAACAAAAACAATGAACAAAACTGACGAAATTCAAACCCTGATCGCCCTCGCCATTATGCGTTTGCGCCAACGACAGCAGCAGTCCCCAAATAAAGAGCCTGACTGACTGGATATATTCGCTATCTCCTGCCTGTATACAGACGCCCAAACAAAACGACAGAGGTAGATCATGAATAAACGATCCATTGCAGCACGGTTAGTAGCGCTTCAGCGCATGGATTCCAAAGAACTAAAAGCCCTGTGGCAGGAGCTTTATGGCAAGCCTGCACCTTTTCAGGATAACCGTATGCTATGCCAGCAGCTGGCACACCGCATACAAGAGCTGGCGTTCGGCAACCACCAGCGTGCTCAAATCGATAAACGTCTGGAACAGGCAGGCAAGCACAGTGAACATCGCAAGCCCCTGGGTAAAAAACGGCAGATCATGCCGCCGCTCGGCACTGTCATCTGCAAAGAATATAACGGTGAAAAGCATGAGGTGACGGTAACCCCTCAGGGATTGGAGTACCGGGGACAGGTTTATAGCAGCCTGACACGGATTGCCAACCTGATCACCGGCACCCAGTGGTCCGGCCCCTTATTTTTTGGCGTGAAAGGACGCAACTATGAAAAATAAAAAGAATGATGAACCCGTGATCGTGAAAAAACGCTGTGCGATTTATACCCGAAAATCATCAGAAGAAGGTCTGGAGCAGAGCTTTAATTCACTCCATGCCCAGCGGGAAGCCGCAGAGGCCTACATCCATTCACAACGTCATGAAGGTTGGGAAGTACTGACTGACCAGTATGATGACGGGGCATTTTCTGGCGGTAATACGGATCGCCCGGCGCTGAAAAGATTA
The DNA here is from genome assembly GCF_025643335.1 of Endozoicomonas sp. Mp262. Classification (NCBI taxonomy): domain Bacteria; kingdom Pseudomonadati; phylum Pseudomonadota; class Gammaproteobacteria; order Oceanospirillales; family Endozoicomonadaceae; genus Endozoicomonas; species Endozoicomonas sp. Mp262. The sequence goes on from NZ_CP092489.1 coordinate 4,805,512, forward strand.
CTGGCTGATGTTGAAGAAGGACGAATTGATGTGGTGGTGGTTTACAAAGTCGACCGGCTCAGTCGCTCTCTGGCAGATTTTGCCCGGCTGATCGAGTTGTTTGAACAACATAATTGCTCCCTGGTTTCTGTTACTCAACAGTTCAATACCACCAGCAGCATGGGGCGGTTAACCCTGAATATTCTACTGTCATTTGCACAATTTGAACGGGAAGTCACCAGTGAGCGGATCAGGGATAAGGTGCAACTCTCCAAAGCCAAAGGGATGTGGATGGGAGGCAACCCGGCTCTGGGGTATGACATCAAAGAACGAAAACTTATCATTAACCGGGAAGAGGCCAGGATCATCAAAGCACTCTTTAAGCAGTTTGTGAAAACCCAGTCCATTATCAGCACGGTAGAATGGCTCAATAAAAAAGGCTATCGAACCAAAACCATTATTCTCAGAGACGGCTCGCTGCGCGGAAACATTCCCTTCAGTAAAGGGGCTGTCCACCGAATATTGCATAACCGACTTTATATCGGAGAGATTGGTAACCGGGGTCGGTGGTACCAGGGAGAACATAAAGCGATCATTCCTACCGAGCTTTGGCAGCAGGCACAGGATACGTTTGATGTTCATGCCAGTATTCGCTCAAGGTCTTCCTTTGCCCGAGCCAACCCTGCTTTCCTGAAAGGGCTTATCACAGGTCCGAACGGCAAAGCCCTCTCCACCAACACCACCCGCAAACGGGGCCAACAGTTCCGTTATTACGTGAGCCAAACCGCCCAACAGTATGGTGCGCAACAAAGCCCACTGCCGCCCCTGTCGGCCAGCACGCTGGAAGGCATGGTGGTAAACGACACACAAAAGCGGCTGGTCAGCCCAGAGCTTCTATTTAACGTTTGCCAGAGAGTACAGAAACAGCTTCCTGATACCACAGAAGATGAGATCCGAAGCGCCCTGAATAATCTCGGTGAGATATGGGGAGAGTTATTCGCACCAGAGAAGCGCAGACTGACTGAGCTGCTGATCGCTCGCGTCGAAGTGACACAGGAAAGTCTAACACTCTATTACCAACCCGATGGCATGCAGGCTGTTGTCAAAGAATTGCAAGGAGCATAGTCATGGCAACGATTAAACAAATCGGTGAAGAAACGGTCGAATACCTGGAAGATGAAAACCTGATCAAGGTCACCATTCCCATCAAGATTATTCGTAAAGGCGGCAGTAGTCATATTTATACGCCAGAAGGAGCCACCAGCATGGAAGCCATGCGTCCTTTGGAGAAAGCACTGATACAGGGACACCGCTGGCTGAAAATGATGATGAAGGGAAAGTTTTCTACGGTGAAAGCGCTGGCAGAAAAAGAAGGTGTCGACAAATCCCGTGTATCAAAGTGCATTCGCCTTACCGGCCTGGCACCGGATATCCAGGAAGCTATTCTGTGCAAAACGGGGACGTGGGTACTGATGCTCAGTGACTGTATGAAACCCTTCCCCTTGTCCTGGTCGGAACAACATGCACATTTTTCCAGGGTGGCTCTTATCTCTCCACACAGCAAAGAGAATGAGAGAAAGAGAGCCTGAGAGAAGCCAAGAGAGAGTAAGACAGAGAGAGAAAGAAAGAGAGTGGAGAAACTTACAAAAAAGTTCGCAGGGAGTTGTATCCGCCTACCACTCTGTCGCACTCAATCGAAGTAAAAAATAGACGACAATAAAAATCATTACTCTGTTGTTTTAAAACGATTTTTCAAAGTGGAGGAAGTGAAAATGAAAATCCGCCAGGCAGAGAGAGAAAAGAGGTGAAAACCGCAAAAATGGGAAAAATTCGGACGTGTAACGGTTTTTCCCATACCCCGCACAATAGCAAAACACCCCGTAAATACAGGGTTATAACGAAAAAAGCCCACGAAATGGTTCACTTCGTAGGCTTTAAATAGTGGCGGACCGGACGGGACTCGAACCCGCGACCTCCGGCGTGACAGGCCGGCATTCTAACCAACTGAACTACCGGTCCGCTACATTCTTGCTGCTCTTTCGAGCTAATGTGGTGGGTGATGACGGGATCGAACCGCCGACATTCTGCGTGTAAAGCAGACGCTCTCCCAGCTGAGCTAATCACCCTTACTCAATCATTTTGATGAAGTCACGCATCATCAGTAATAAGTGGCGGACCGGACGGGACTCGAACCCGCGACCTCCGGCGTGACAGGCCGGCATTCTAACCAACTGAACTACCGGTCCGCTACAAACTTGTTGCTCTTTCGAGCTAATGTGGTGGGTGATGACGGGATCGAACCGCCGACATTCTGCGTGTAAAGCAGACGCTCTCCCAGCTGAGCTAATCACCCTTACTCAATCGTTTTGATGAAGCCACGCATCATCAATAATAAGTGGCGGACCGGACGGGACTCGAACCCGCGACCTCCGGCGTGACAGGCCGGCATTCTAACCAACTGAACTACCGGTCCGCTACAATTTTTATTGCCCTTACCGAGCAAAATATGGTGGGTGATGACGGGATCGAACCGCCGACATTCTGCGTGTAAAGCAGACGCTCTCCCAGCTGAGCTAATCACCCTTACTCAATCGCTTTGATGAAGCCACGCATCATCAATAATAAGTGGCGGACCGGACGGGACTCGAACCCGCGACCTCCGGCGTGACAGGCCGGCATTCTAACCAACTGAACTACCGGTCCGCTACAAACTTGTTGCTCTACCGAGCTAATATGGTGGGTGATGACGGGATCGAACCGCCGACATTCTGCGTGTAAAGCAGACGCTCTCCCAGCTGAGCTAATCACCCTGAAGCGGTGCTGAACTATACCCGAAGGTATTTTTTATTCAACCCCAAAATCTCTAAAACCTTTAAAGATTTAAAATAAGTGGCGGACCGGACGGGACTCGAACCCGCGACCTCCGGCGTGACAGGCCGGCATTCTAACCAACTGAACTACCGGTCCGCTACAAACTTGTTGCTCTTTCGAGCTAATGTGGTGGGTGATGACGGGATCGAACCGCCGACATTCTGCGTGTAAAGCAGACGCTCTCCCAGCTGAGCTAATCACCCAAAGTGGCCGCTGTGTCTCTCAACGACGCGGCGCATTATAAGCATCAAAACCTTCTACTGGCAAATTTTTTTAGTCGGTTATTTTATAAACCCTTTTTTGGCGCCTGAAGATAGAAGCACGAAAATAACGACAGAGTGCTACCATAGGCTATCGTAACGATAATTCAGGAATAACCATGTGGTTTAAAAATCTGATTTTTTACCGCTTTACCCAACCGTTCACCCTCAATCAGGAAGCGCTGGAAGAAAAGCTTAAGGAAAAGCGTTATCAAAGTTGTGGCAGTCAGGATATGAGCACGTATGGCTGGGTACCACCACTGGGGCGCCATGGCGACTTGCTGACCCACTGCACCGGCTCCTTTATTATGGTGACAGCCCATAAGGAAGAGAAGATTCTCCCTGCCAGCGTCATTCGGGATACCCTTGAAGAAAAAGTTGAAGTCATTGAGCAAGAACAGGATCGCCAGGTTTTCAGCAAAGAAAAGAAAGCCCTGAAAGATGATGTCATTATGGAGCTGTTGCCCAAGGCCTTCTCTCGCCATCAGGACACCTTTGCCTACATTGACCCTGTGGGAGGCTGGATGGTTGTTGATGCCTCTTCTTTTAAAAAGGCTGAAGAATTAACCAGCTGCCTGCGGGAAAGCCTGGGTAGCCTGCCAATAATCAACGTACCCTTAAAAAACCATCCTTCCCAGTGCATGACCCAATGGCTGGAACAAAAGGTTGAAGTACCCTCCCCTTTTAGTCTCGGCGATGAATGCGAACTGCGGGAACCCGGTGATGAAGGAGGACAAATAAAGGCCAGTAAACAGGAACTGATTTCAGAAGAAATTGGCGTTCACCTGGAAGCGGGCAAACAGGCTAGTAAGCTGGCACTGTGCTGGGACGATGCACTGACTTTCGTTCTGGGTGATGACCTGGTTATCCGCAAGCTGAAATTCACTGAAGTGGTACAAGAGCAGTTAGATCAGGTTGAAGCTGAAACGGCAGCAGAGCAGTTTGATGCTGATTTTTCTGTGATGAGCCTGATGTTGCAAAAATTACTTACTAATCTGATTGAAGCACTGGGTGGAGAAAATACCGACATCAGCACAGAGGAATATATTGAGAAAAAAGTACTCAGTGTCAGCAAGCAGTTTGAGCCAGCCTAATAAACAGCTCTACTCGTTCTCAGGGTCCTGAGGGTATCGCGAAAGCCTGAGTTCTCTCCGTCGTCATCCCGCACAGGGATTGTACGGGATCCATATCACAGGGAGGTGAATCTCTCAGCCCGCATGATACGTGCGGTTAGACTGCCTTCCATCGCAGATGGATCCTGTACAATCCCTGTACAGGATGACGGCATTGAGTCTATTTCAGACTTCCGCGACACCCTCGGAACGCCGGGAACGAGGAGAATCATGTTTCCATGACCGGATTAAAGCGTAATTCAAAAGTGGCGTTTACTCAGAATATTTACAGGCTCCGGCCTGCAACAAGATGCTTGCAGGCTCTCATAGCCTCCACAAATCACGCATCGAACCCAATATCTTTAGCTTTTACATTCAGCTGAAAAGGTTGCCACTCTCCTCCTGAAAATTTAATTCGTGCTTTGACGGCTATCTCTTCAGGTGCATAAACAATGTTCTCTTCCCGGTATATTTTTCCATCCAACATTAGGTCTGTTGCTTTTTTCATTCCTCTTTTAATACCTCTCTCATACCAATCCAACGCCTTAGTTTTCATGGCATCAGACATATCCTCAACAATTTCCAAGAAATCGTCGCTTGGATTAGCAGTATGCCTGGGTTCAAGCTTGGCTGCCTCTGCAATTTTGTTGGTTGCCTTACGATAGGTAGCACTAGCAGCAGCTATGGGCGAATTTGACATTTTTTGACTCCTAAACTCCAGCCAATCCAAAAACCAAGTATTCGTAACTTGCTATCCGTTTAGCCCTTTCTAAAGCGCGCTTTGCCAAGATCCAACAACCCGTTCAACCTCAACAGCGCGCTTTAGGATTAGTGCAGCAAGCTAAACAGCTTACCCCGGTAGCGTTTAGCCAGCGGATGGCCCGCTCCCAGCTGGTCAAACACCTTGAGCATTAACAGACGGGCGCCGTCTTCACGAAAGCCTCTATCCCGGCGGACGATCAACAGCAGGTTTTCCAGCGCTTGCTCACTATTATCTGCAATCACTTCACGGATAGCTAACTGGTAACGGGCTTCATGGTCATTTTCATCCTTGGACAGGCTTGCTTCCAGCTCTGGCTTTAACGGTGCATCAGCCACCATCTCATAAAACATCAGCTTGGCTTTTGGCTGGGCAATCCCCTGTGCATCATCTGGTAGGGCTGAAATAATTTGGCGAGCCTGGTCAACCTGTCCCAATTCAAGCAGCAAATTAACTTGAATCACCTGCAAGTCATGATTATCCGGCTCTTCCTGCAAAATTTGCTGTACCAGCGTCAAGGCCTGATCCATCTGCCCCGCAGCAATCAACTCATCAATTTGCAATTTGATTCTTTCCACAGGACTCAGTGTCAGTGGATCCAGAACAGCCCTTAGCTGAGCTTCTGTCTGAAGCCCTGACAACACCTCCACCGGCCGCCCCTGATGAAAAATAATCAGCGTCGGGATACTTCGCACACCCAGCTGGGCCATCAATTGCTGAGCCAGCATTTGCTGCCCTTCCGCATCCAGCTTAGCCAGCAAGAACTTTCCCTGATACGCCTGAACCAGGTTTTCCAGAATAGGTAACTGTGCCTTACAGGGTTCACACCATTCCGCCCAAATATCCAGCAACACCGGTTTTTCTGTAGATTGCTGAAGAATATCCCGAATATTGCTTTCCGTGACCTCTATCACATTGAGCTGCTCATTCATCATTGTTTTCCACACTGTCAGAACCTGAGGCCACTTTAATATAAATAGTTAAGTCACTGCACCCCTATTGAAGGGCTTTTAATCCGGACTCAATGGTTGCTGCGCGGAACAATCTATTCCCGATCCGGCTTGCTGGGGGTTTATTGTGCAAAAAGACGATACACACCCGGATAGACAGGTACGAACATGGCTAAAAAAACACGTTCCGGGATGGCGATAAAACCCCTGTTTTTTCAGACCGATATGCTCCTGAGTACACCGCTAAAAAAACATCCAGAATGTTACCCACAAAACTTGTGGATAACATTGTGGAATTCTTTAGAACACCTTTCAGAAAGACTGATGAATACTGAACACTCATCAAATTGATCATTTTTTGATCAATTTTTTCCTTTTGATATCAATAGCTTAGAAAGTATGCACAGAGGATCTGCCATGAGAAAAAAACCAAAAAATAATGTTACAAACTCTTGACATTTGTGCATAAACACAAAACACAGATTCAAAAAAATATTAGTCAATCAAACCGTAATCATCCCGAAGCACCTGGATAATTTCAGCCTTGGGATTAGCAGAAAGATGCAGTTTTTGTCCCGTGATTTTTTCGGCAATATCCAGATAAATATTGGATATTTCCATCAGGACCCGCTCAGGCAATACATTATTCTTTGCCAGCGCCAGACGTTCATCCATTCGCTGTTTATTGAGCAACACATCAGGGTCAGGAAAATGATTAAGCAATAGCTGCCGGAAGGCCTCCTTGGAGTTTTCTACCACGCGCCCCTTTCGATAGGAGGGGCCATCCCAAATACGGGACGAATCCGGTGTTCCCACCTCATCCATATAGATCAGTTTTTCCTGACCGTTCTGGTCAGTGACGTAGCCAAATTCAAACTTGGTATCCACAAAAATCTGATCAAGCCTGGATAGCGAGCGGCTAATAAGATTAAAGCCTTCTTTTAAAAGCTTTTCATAGAGATCAATATCATCGGGCGAGCGAAAATTAAAGGCCGCATAGTTATTTTCAATGTCTTTTCGGGTGATATTGACGTCGTCCACTTCAGGGACACCGGGGATTCCAGTCAGAATTCCCTTGGTTGAGGGGGTAATCAGTAACTCAGGGAGTTGTTGGTCCTTTTCCAGTCCATCAGGAAGAGGTATCCCGCAACATTCACGTTCGCCCTTGGCGTAAGCACGCCACATGGAACCTGTAATATATTGGCGGCAAATGGCCTCGATCATTACCGGCCTGGCTTTCTGAACAATCCAGACAAAAGGATGGGGAATATCCAGGATATGGCTGTCAGCCAGCCCCTGATCACGAAACAACTTAAACCAGTGGTTAGAGACTGCATTCAGTGCCGCCCCTTTCCCCGGCACCCCGTTCATTCCCCCTTCACCGCGCCAGATACAGTCAAAGGCAGAGATTCTGTCACTGATCACCATAATGGCCAATGGCGCATCATCGGCAACAGGGTAACCCCTCTCTTTAATCAAGCGGTGACTATCCGCTTCCGTAAGCCAATAGACCGAGCGGACTTTGCCACTATGAACCGGTCGATCAGTACGAATTGGCAAATCGTTGTTTACTGCCAAAACCTTATCAGCAAGACTCATGACCCACTGTCCTTACGTGTTAATCGAGATACGGAACACTCGATCGCGAATTCTAACAGATCCTGAAAGGCCTGCCACACTTAACGGACGATGGGATAAAAATAATAGCTGGGGATTCAGGGGGCATGGCAATGGTTGCTTACCACACCCCATAATCATTTCGGCTTATTATTTCAGGTTCTTTCTAATAAGCTCCAGAAGCTTCTGGCTTTCCTCTTTTCCGGCAGAGGTCGAGGAGTCTTTTTCAACGGATACCTGTACCATATCAGGGAACTGACTGACACGAAGATGCAGGTTCTCCCCTTTGGCTTCAGGCTCTTTTTTGTCGCTGCCAAACAGCCTTGAGAAGAAACCCTTTTCTTTTTCAGGTGCTGTTATTTTCTTGGGGTCAAGTGGCAAATAATATATACCCGCTGAACGGTTTCTATCACTGACGGGTATCCCGGCCTTAGACAGAGCATCACCAATAGCTGCCCAGCTCTGGGCATAGGAAAGCCCTCTTATGGCCAGCAGCGGATTACCGTTGCCATCCTGGCTTAACTCGGTATTGCCTTTGATATCAAGCTCCTGGGCAAGATAAGACACAGAACCTTCATCGGATTTGGCCAAGAAAACCAGCATATCTGCAGACAGTGCCTGAATCACCCGGAGGCTTCTATCCCCCAGATTATTCCAGACTGCCGGCTCAGGGGCTTTCCCGGAACCTGATGGCGGGCGGCCTTTATGCTGAATATGGATTTCGGATGTCCCTTCCCTGGTGCCACGAATCACTTCAATACGGAACCTGTCCTCTATGGGGTCCAGGTCCTTGACTCCAACCCACTTCCCTACCGTTCTTAGTACCAGGCCATGTTCACTGTCTTTACCGAGATTAATCCAGCCGGTTTCCAGCACACCTTTTTTGGCATCCGCCCTGGTCACCGGTAGCTCCGCCTCTCCCACAAAGGCTTCCACCCGCGGCCATATTTCACTGGGATTTCTGGCAGCAAGCAACCAGGAGCGATCCCCGTCACGCTCTATACTGTATGTTTCGCCATCGCCCCTGGTTAATCGCTGGGCAGGCCTTGGTACCTCATAGTCTTCGGATAGCTTGACATGTTCATTTTCAATAGGGGGAATCACCAGGACACTGCCCAGGGACTTTGCATTCATTCCTTCCGGAACCTTAGCAGGCCCCGCTGTTTCAGCCTTGGTATAGTCCCCGGATTTATCCCGCAAATACCCTTGCTTACCAAAAGGGTTGGAACAACCTGCCAGCGCAACAGCACAAGCGATCAATGGCAAGCTTTTCAGCATAACTCTCATTTTTTACTAAGCTCCTTGCCCTGTTATATCAAAGCAGATCTAACTGAGCCAAAACCTGGCGAATAACGGGTTGATGGTTCTCTGCAAGCGGCGTTAAAGGCAGGCGAATCCCGCCTTTGATTAACCCCATCTGCTGCAAGGCCCATTTGACGGGAATCGGGTTGGACTCCACAAAGAGTTTTTTATGGAGACCTTGCAGTTGACCATTAATCGCCTCAGCGTCTTCCCGCTGGCCTTGCAGAGCGGCAATACATAGCCTGTGCATAAGTTTTGGAACCACATTATTGGTGACCGAGATCACCCCGTTAGCTCCCCTGAGCATTAACTCCATTCCTGTAGAATCATCACCGGAATAGATAGCAAAGTCACGACCGCATAATTCGCGTATCTCTGCGCCTCTTTCAATGATCCCCGTGGCTTCCTTGATCCCGACAATATTATCCAATATGGATAATCTCGCCACCGTCTCCGGCAGAAGATCAACGGCAGTCCTCCCCGGTACGTTATACAGAATTTGAGGTATCGCCACCGATTCAGCAACGGTCTTATAGTGGCGATAAAGCCCCTCTTGTGTTGGTTTATTGTAATAAGGAGTTACCAACAGACAGGCATCAGCACCCAGTGCCTTGGCTTCAGCTGTCAGGTGAACCGCCTGCTGGGTGGCATTGGCCCCGGTACCCGCAATAACCGGCAAGCGACCTGCAACCTGATCTATAACACGCCTGAGGACTTCGCAGTGTTCCTGGACTGTGAGTGTCGCGGACTCGCCGGTAGTCCCTGCAATAACAAGCCCGTCAGAGCCTTCCCTGATATGGTATTCCACAAGATTGTGTAGGCACGTCCAGTCCAGCTCCCCATTCTCATGCATAGGGGTGACAAGTGCTACAAGGCTACCGGTTATCATCAATTCACTCCTGTGAGCTTAAATCATTGTAATGTTACCGATGGAAAAAAGCCTTCACAAGTAACCTGACCACACTAGGGGCTGTTGAGGCAACCAATGAAAACTGTAAAGATATTAGCACTTATATGCTTGCAACAGGTTTGTCCGGACTTGGATTCCTGACGTAAACTAGGACAATCAGACATAGGCCTAATTGAATTTTCTTTCCAAAGGCTATTTATGTTTTCTTGTTACCTATCTCCAGAGACAATAAACTGAAGGACTGACAATGAGTATTGCACTAGGCCAGCAGGTCACGGACTTTACCGCAAAAGCGACTGGCGACCAGGATATTAAACTTTCAGCCCTGAATGGTACCAAAGTAGTTCTTTTCTTTTACCCTAAAGATAACACTCCCGGATGTACCAGTGAGGTGCAGGCCTTTCGAGACCATTATCAATCTTTCAGAGAAGCTGACACAATAATCTTTGGCATATCAAGAGATAGCCTGAAGTCCCATGACAACTTCCAGCAGAAACATCAGCTACCCTTTGAACTGATTTCAGATCCCGATGAAACCCTGTGCAACCTGTTTGATGTCATTAAACTCAAAAAATTATACGGCAAAGAGTACATGGGGATTGAGCGCAGTACCTTCCTCATTGACCGCAAAGGCATATTGCAGCACGAATGGAGAAAAGTGCGAATCAAGCATCATGTTGAAGACGTACTTCAGGCTGCTCAGGCTATTGAATAGGGAATAGGGAATAGGGAATAGGGAATGGTGAATGGTGAATGGTGAGCAGCCTACAATACGTCTTAGCACTAACCATTCCCTATTTCCCCATTCACTATTCCCCACTAATAACGACTAGACTCCCACATCCTGCACCTTAGGCCAGGCATTCATAACCGCTTTCAGCAGTGTTGCCAAAGGAATGGCAAAGAACACTCCCCAGAATCCCCAAAGGCCGCCAAAGACCAGAACAGCAATAATAATGGCAACAGGGTGAAGGTTAACGGTTTCCGAAAATAATAATGGCACCAGCACATTGCCATCCAGGGCCTGAATCACGCCGTAGACAATCATTAATATCAGGAACTCATTACCAAAACCCCATTGAAAAAAGCCAATGATAGTCACAGGCAGAGTGACCACTGCCGCCCCAATATAGGGAATCACCACTGACAGGCCCACCATCAGGGCCAGCAAGGCAGAATAATTCAACCCTAAAATAACAAAAGCAATAAAACTGACAACCCCGACAATAACAATCTCTATGGCCTTACCACGAATATAATTGGCAATCTGGTCATTCATTTCATCGGCAACCTGATTGATCAGGCGGCGCCTTGCTGGCAAAAGCCCACCAATCCAGGCTAGCAGGGGTTCCTTATCCTTAAGGAAAAAGAAAATAAGAATGGGAACCAGAATCAAATAAATGAGTATACCAAGGGCACCCGGCAGCTTTGACAGTGAAAAAGAAAGAGCCCACTGCCCCATACCAGCCAGTCTACTACTGATGGCGTCGGCAATAAGCACCGCCTGTCTCTCTGAGACAAACCCCGGGTATAGCTCAGGCAGGCTTTTAAACAGTTTTTGTCCCACATGTACCATTCTTGGCACTTCATTAAGTAAATGGGTAACCTGCTCCCAAATTAATGGAACCAGCACCAGAACAAACATGAGGAGAACAGCAACAAACGCAGCAAAAACCAGATTGACAGAAAGCAGGTGAGGCACTCCCTTTGCCTCCATGCAGTTAATCACCCCCTGCATAAGAAACGCAAGTACCAATGCAGCAAATACCGGTGCCAGCATATACCCCATGGTCAGCACCACAAGAAAGCCAAACACCAGTAACACTAATAATACCAGCGCTTCATAATCAGATAAGTAACGTTGAAACCAATCTTTTATAATCTCAAGCATTCACCCACCCACTATTTATGCCGTAACACATGGATAAAAACACCGCCAACCGTCTCGCTTGAGACCAGTGTATGCCCCACAATACGGGCATAACTGGCAAAATCCCTGACAGAACCCGGATCCGTTGTCTGCACTCTAATTACCTGTCCGGAACTCATCTGGCTCATGGTTTGCTTGGTTTTCAACAAAGGTAACGGACAATTCATCCCTTTAAGATCCAACTCCAGATCCGCTTCAATCATGTGACGGATAAACTCCCGTTTTATTTTACAAAATTCATTTCGACAAGACACCTAATAACAGAACCCTGTGGTGTAAAAGCAAGAGACCGGTTACTATCTTAAAAGTATTATCAATAGGTACACTGTTTAGGGACTGTTGAGCTCATGATAAAACCTCAACAACCCCTAAGAGCAACCCTGCATACTTTTTTACACCTGTTTATTTTCAGGCCTGACAAAATATAAGCCAATCCGTGATAAACAGATAACAGTCTCAGATTGAGCCTTGCAACCTTTACCGCTAGAGTGTACCGCAGATCACACAAAGATGGATAACCTATGAAACCACCGGGTTTTTTTCCGGCTATTTTTCTGAGCTTCTGGATAGCTGTATTTCCTGTCCACGCCAGCAAGACCTCCATTGATCTACCCAGCCTGGGAGACGCCACTTCTGGCATCATATCACCACAGCAGGAATATGAGCTTGGCCGCACTTACCTTAAAGTCATTCGCAGCCAAACCCCAACAGTCAGTGACCCTGAACTAAAAGACTATCTGGAGCGCCTGATATCCCGACTGGCTGCCTCCAGTGAAATCATTGATCACAGGCTGATCACCCTGGTTATAGACAATACCACCATCAATGCTTTCGCGGCACCCGGTGGCATCGTTGGTGTCAATACAGGACTTTTTCTCAATGCCGATACCGAAGCCCAGTTTGCCGCGGTACTGGCCCACGAATTAGCCCACTTAAGCCAGCGCCATTATGCCCGTAACGTGGAAGAAGCCAGAAACAAAAGTTTGCCAACGGCGGCCGCCATTCTTGCCTCTGTTCTTATCATGGCGGCAGGTGGTGCAGATGCCGGAGCGGCTGCTCTGACAAGTACGGTGGCAGGCCTGCAAAGCTCACGTCTGAAATTCAGCCGTCAATATGAGCGTGAAGCCGATAATATGGGTATACAGACCCTGGCGAGGGCTGGATTTGACCCCCATGCCATGCCGGAAATTTTTGAACAAATGAACAAGTCAAGTCGCTATGGCAGCCGTCCTCCCGAGTTCCTGTCCACTCACCCGGTTACAGAAAACCGGATTGCTGACTCCAGGGCCCGGGCAGACCAGTTTCAATCCGGCGGTTCAAAAGGGGGTATCGACTTCCAATTAATGAAAATGCGCACACTGGCCCTGAGCGCTAAAAATCCCCATGAGTTGATAAAACAACTTAGCAGGGAGCTGGAAACCGGCCACACCGGAGCCCCCAATATCAGCCGCTACGGCCTGGCACTAACAGCCATTCAAACCCGGGACTTTACCACGGCAGCCAAACAGCTGGATAGGCTTCTAAAAACAGCGCCCGATAATCTCCACTACATTCTGGCCAGGGCCAACCTGGATGCGAACTCCGGAAATGCCACCACAGCCCTTAAGACCATCGACAAGGCACTGGAGATTCATCTTGACTACTATCCCCTACTGGCCACTAAAGCAAAGATCCTGACCCAAACAGCCGCACATATGAAAAAGGAAGATCCCTTAACCAGGCAATATCAACAGGACGCCCGCACCATTTTATTAAAGCTCAGTCAAATGCGCCCGGAAGACCCTGATATTTGGTATGAACTGGCTGAGGCCCAGGGACAGGCACAGGATATTCTTGGACTACACCAGGCCAGGGCAGAATATTTCTTCCTGACGGGTAATCTGGATGATGCCATCAGGCATATTGAATACGCTAAAAAACTGGCTGGAGATCGCTATGCCATAAAGGCAAAGCTCGATAAAAAGCTGGCTGATATGTACGAGTATCGTCGCAAGGTTATTAAGTAATACTTTTATAACGGGAATGGTTACACTGCCAACCATTCCCTATTCCCTCCCTCCGCTCTACAAAGGAAAGTTCACCATCCGTTCCAAAGGAACCAAAGCCTGACGTCGAATGTTTTCAGGCACTTTTATTTCATTCTGTTCGGATGGTGCTGCAAGACAATCAATAAGGCTATCCAGTGTATTCATCGCCATCCAGGGACAATGGCCACAGCTTTTGCAGGTTGCCCCATTGCCTCCGGTGGGTGCCTCAAAGAACTCTTTCTCCGGGCATTGCTGCTGCATTTTATAAAAAATCCCCCGATCTGTTGCCACAATAAACCGTTGGTTTGGCAGCTCATAAGAGGCTTTTAACAGCTTGCTGGTTGAGCCCACCACATCAGCCATTGCCACCACCGGTTCCGGTGATTCAGGATGTACCAGCACCGCTGCATCCGGGTAAATCTTCTTAAGATCAGCCACCCCTTTCGCCCGAAACTCCTCATGGACAATACAGCTACTATCCCAAAGCAGCATATCAGCACCAGTTTGCTTCTGGATATAACCCCCAAGATACTTATCTGGCCCCCAGATAATCCGTTCACCCAGGGAATCAAGATGCTCAACAATTTCAAGGGCACAGCTTGATGTTACAACCCAGTCCGCCCGCGCCTTGACCGCAGCCGATGTATTGGCATAAACAACCACGGTTCTATCAGGGTGCTGATCACAGAACCGGGAAAAACCTTCAACGGGACACCCTAAATCAAGTGAACATTCCGCCTCAAGGGTTGGCATTAATATTCGCTTGTCAGGACTCAATATCGAAGCGGTTTCCCCCATAAACCGGACACCGGCAACAACCAGCGTGGAGGCAGGATAGCCACTGCCAAAGCGCGCCATTTCCAGCGAATCCCCAATAAACCCTCCGGTTTCCTCCGCCAGGGACTGAACCACCGCATCTGTATAGTAATGGGCAATCAATACCGCATTGTGCTGCTTTAATAGCTGATGAACTTGCTCTCTTTTATTCTTTTCATCCCCCGGCACCAATGGCTCTGCAACGCCCTGTGAAAAATGACCCTGCACCTGCTTTCTGAGATTTACTGCGCTCATAGGCTCTTATTTACCGTAGTCAAAAGTATTCCCGGCACCTGAATAAGGTATTGTTTTTTATAACCGGAGGCATTCTAGCACAGGACTGAAGGGAGATTAGAAGCAACCCTGGGAGCTGCTTCCAGAGATTAACTATAGATGCTACTGATAAGGTGTCACATCCTCAACACCCGCATCCTCAAATCCCTTTTTGCGGTAACGACAACTGTCGCAGACACCACAGGCCTTGCCTTCATCATCAGCCTGATAACAGGAAACGGTTAGTGCATAGTCAACACCGAGACGAGTCCCCTCTTTGATGATTTCACCCTTGGTCAGTTTCAACAGAGGGGCACGGATATGGAAATAATCCCCCTCAACACCGGCCTTTGTCGCCAGATTGGCCATTTTCTCAAAGGCATCAAGAAATTCTGGACGGCAATCCGGATAGCCAGAGTAATCCACATCATTGGCGCCGATAAAAATATCCCGTGCCCCCAGCACTTCTGCCCAGCCAAGAGCAAGAGATAAAAATACGGTATTTCTGGCGGGTACATAAGTTATAGGAATCTCGGAACCCAGCTCCTCAGGCACATCCAGATCATCATCAGTCAGGGCAGACCCCCCAATATCACGCAGCCCCAGGCGAAGGATTTTATGGGATACAGACCCATGAGCCTTAGCCACCCGCTTGGAGGCTTCCAGCTCAGAGCGGTGTCGTTGACCGTAGTCAAAACTCACCGTATAGCACTCATACCCCTGATCCCTGGCAATAGCCAGCACAGTGGTTGAATCCAGTCCGCCGGACAATAAAACAACAGCTTTTTTCTTCACTTTTTCCATCTCCATTAAACCCCCGTCTTATCTCCCCAAATAAGGCGATGCAACTGCAACTGAAAGCGTACATTCAGACCATCATCCAGAATCCATTGAGCCAACAGTTCAGGTTTCATTTGATCCGCCACCGGTGAAAACAGCACATCAGAAACCTTATCATCAAGGCCATACTCTTTAAGCTTCGACACTGACCACTCATAATCTGTGCGATCGGCAATCACAAACTTCACCTGATCCTTGTTATCCAGATACTGAATATTTTCATGCAGGTTTCGTTTCACCTCACCGGAGCCAGGGGCTTTAAAATCCATAACCTTGACAACCCTGGGATCAACCCGGGAGAGATCCATGGCACCACTGGTCTCAAGGGACACCTCATAACCCTGGTCCACCAGTTTTTCTAACAGGGGAATACAGTTAGGCTGCGCCAGTGGCTCGCCACCGGTAACCGTAATATAACGGGGGCTATACTTCTTGATTTCAGCCTCAATGGCTTCCAGGGTCATTTTTTCACCGCCCTGAAAGGCATACTCCGTATCACACCATACACAACGCAGAGGACACCCGGTCAAGCGTACAAACACTGTAGGCAACCCGGCAGTTCGGGTCTCACCTTGCAGGGAGTAAAACATTTCAGAAATTCTAAGGGTATTGGTTATCATTAATTCTACACCAGTTAACTGGTGCAGAATGGTAGTCAGTCAAAAGAAACTCTGCAACCTGCTTCCCTGCCCCCGGCATTATTTTTGTAGGAAACCCCGTTTTTCTTTAACCCTCTCTTTCATTGCTACTGTAATCTTCGATTATTTTGTCCAAAGCTTGTTCATAGGCAGTTAACTCTTGCAACGATATAGACCGCCTGCCGCCTTTTAACATGTGTTTCACGCTGGCTGAATCTATTTCCCCTTCAGTCAGAAAGGCTTTAATCCTTTCAACTGGCTCCTCAATACTGACCTTACCCATTGCAATTTCAAGCCCTTTCATACTTGCATTTATACCGTCCTCTTCCTTTATTGACAGACTTTTCCATGAAAATCCGGGGGAAACACAAACGTTTAACTGACGCAGTACTCCACGAATGTATTCACAGGCTTCAACCATTGCTTTTCCCTTCGCTGGGCTACTAATCTGATAACCTTCATCAAACGATATACTGCGTTCTCTCCCCTTGAGTTCTTTCAATTGTTTTCTCGTTAATGGGCATGCTTGATATTTATACAACACCTCAATATCATCCCTTAAATCACCAAGAACAGAAGCCTGCTCTAAATGCTTTTTGATATCACTTTCAGCTTTAAAAAAGCTGGATAGCTTTCGATAAGCTGCCGGATAACATAATCTTGCAGCCTTGATATAAAATCTCTCTGCCTTCTTCCTATTAACTGCCACCCCCCAACCCAATTCACACATTTGACCCAGTTTAAAATAGGCTGGCGCATAGGGATGACCGTTATTTATAAGAAGACTCAATAGATTAATAGCTTCTCTATAATTCTTTGATTCCAATAGATCCAGGCATAAAGAAAACTGGGTATAACAGTCCATTACTACCTGCTTCCTCAGATGCCCAGGATGATAGACCAGCCCGTACAAATCCTTAGCCTGACAAGCCCCGCAGGGGGCCTCTCCTAATAACCTTATAGGTGCATCTTTATAAATCTCATTCAAAACTGCTACAGCTTCTGGCTGGCCATATTTTGCGGCCTTTTTATAATATTTCACCATCTCGTCTGGCTTACTGTCTTCTTTATAAAGAATCGCTACTTTATATAGCAAATCACCCCCGGCAAATTCTCTGGCCCACAGGGGCCAAGATGGAACACTGGCAGCCATTTTTTTATATCCTTTATCTGTCCCCCTGCCCTGATAATTAAGCTCTACAAGCATTAGCCCTGCAAGCGCAAAGCCTTTCTCCTCCGAACTATCAAAACAAATACAAGCCTTTTCTTCACTTTGAGTCACTCCCCAACCATTGAGATACATCATGCCTCGCTTATATTGAATAAGCCCGGTAAGTTTTTTAGATAATTTCTGCTCACATGCAGTCTTGTAATAATGTTCTGCCATTTGATCATTTTGATCAGTGCCAATCCCCAGCTCAGTCATCACAGCAACTTTCAGTAAAGCTGGCAAAAAATCTTCATCTTTTAATTGCCTATAAATTTCAAATGCCTCTTTTTCATTCTTTTCCCCTCCCAAACCGTGCTCTAGCATATACGCCCAATTTGCCCTCAATGCCTGAATTTCACTCCCTCCATCAATAGCCCGCTTAAAAAAACCAAACGCCTTTTTATAAAAACCCTCTTTTTCAAACTTGTCTTCGCTTTTTTCTGCTTGTTTTACTAACCACATTCCATAATTACAACAAGCCTCTGGCATGCCTTGAGTAGCCGCTTCCACAAGAAGCGTATCTGGCTTACCAAAGGCATCCGACCTTTCCCACTGGAAACCAAACACTAGCACTAAAGAAACACAAAAGAGTCGTGACAGAAAGGAAACACAAAACATGCTGGATAAATACCGCAGGATATACTCAGACCTGAGTATAGACAGTCTTTTAACAGGGCAAAGTAAAGGTGTAAAAAAAGGGCTTTGCGCCCTTTTTTATGTCAACAGACCTACAATGTATAAACGTGCTCAGTCGCCCAGGTTCCTGAGATAGGTATCAGAAAGCCTTGATGCCGCTGACTCAGGATACTTACTAATGACAGATTCCAGGTATTTGCGAGCCTGTTGCTGATCACCCTGAAGATCAGATAAACGTCCCAGTTTATAGATGGCATCCGGTATCTTGGGGCTATTCGGGTAGTTATTCAATACACCAGAGAATGCCTCCTGTGCCCCCGGATAATTCCCCTGAGCCATATAGACTTCACCTAACCAGTACTGGGCATTGTCCGCATACTGGCCCTTTGGATAATCAGCCAGCTGTTTTTTCAACGCCTGACGGGCTTCATCGAAACGCTTATCCCTGATTAACTGAAACGCTGCATTATAGGCAGTTTCTTCCGTTTTCCCGGAACCAGCAGCGGGGAAAGCGGTTGTTTTTCCCGGAGAAACACGGCTTTTCCCTGCTGGTACTTCACTGGTATCACCCAAGTGGGCAATCCGCTCATCCAGATCCAGGTAACGATCCCTGTTTTCCTGTTGCAACTGCTTTAACAAATACCCCTGCTCTTCCAATTGCCCACGCAGTTCCATGACATCACTGCGCAATTGGTCAATAACATTCAGCATATGCGCAACCCCAGCTTCAGAACCCAGGGTTTTAGCCTCAGAAACCGGCTGAGGAAATCCATCCCCACCGCTTTCAATAGCCATCGCAGGCGTAGAGTCAACCACTGGCACTGATGATGCATTTGCATAACCGGAGATAATGCCGGGGGCTAACAGCAAGGCGATCCTCGCTGCCTTAACAAGTGAAGAAGCCTGACAGGCGTATTTATTTAAAGAACGTTTAGGAGCTGCAACAGTCATTCAAATCCAATCCGTATTAGTTCATTACGATGACAGCACGACGGTTTTTAGTCCACGCTGAATCGTTATGCGCAGGATCAAGAGGCTTTTCAAAACCAAAGCTGATCACTTCAATACGACCCTCAGCCACACCTTTGGATACCAGGTAATTTTTCACCGCACTGGCACGACGCTCACCCAGTGCCAGGTTATAAGTACGGGTACCCCGCTCGTCAGTATGCCCCTCAATGACAATCTGCTTGTTACGTCCCTCACTGGAGTTCAGGTAAGCAGCCTGTACATCAAGTGCCTTATAATCCCGGTCTTCCAGCCTGGAGCTGTCAAAACCAAACTGGTACTCATTGTGATTCAGCAATGCCCCGATTTGCTCAGGGGTAGCGCTGATCTTACCGCTATCAACAACCGCCTGAACAGAAGGATCCAGAACCGGTTGGGTTTCTACAATCACTTCCTCTTTAACCACAGGTTCCATTGTTGATACATCGGAGGTACTTTCTCCACCTGTTGTGGTACATCCGACCAGCCAGAGCGCTGTTGCCGCAGCAGCAGCCACCTTGACGAAGTTAGCACGTTGCATGTCAAGCTCCACTCATTCCAAAATATTCATTTACTTTTGCAGTACCCTACCAGAACTGCCCTCACCCGGCCAGTATACAGTCTTGCCTGATGGGCGATGACTGATCTGGCAACAATCTCAGGAGCCTGGGAACGAACCTAACCACTAAACCCATAATAAAACCTCAAAGCCCCTATTACAGGTTCACGGCAGGACCCCAAACAGGCTCGCGAATATCTCCTGCCGCTGAGGGCAAGCGGTACTTCACCCGTCCATCTGCCGAGACAATACCCAGCTCTCCATGCTGTTTACCCTGGGCAGAGTAAATCAGTCTGCGTCCTCCGGGAGCCACACTGGGAGAATCTTCCAATGTTGAGGAAGTCAGCAACCTCAAACGCCCTGTATCCAGGTCTTGAATGGCAATATTAAAGTCTGCCGCCTGTCGTCCTTTATGAACCAGAGCCAGGGACTTGCCATCAGGGAATACCTTGGCCCGGGCATTAAACCGCCCTTCAAAGGTCAATCGTTTAGGCTTGCTGCTGGCTACCACGCTGCCATCGGACTTATAGGCAACATCTATCTGGTATATCTGGGCACTGCCCCCCCGGTTAGAGGTAAATATAATGCCCCTTCCATCCGGCATCCAGTCAGGCTCGGTATCTATGGAGTAGTGGGAAGTCAGCTGACTCAGTTTCCCTGAATCAAGATCCATCACATAAATATCAGGACTCCCCCCCTTGGATAGCATAAAAGCTATTTTTTTACCGTCAGGTGACCAGGCCGGAGAGCTGTTCAGGCCCTTATAAGCCGCCAGCTGCTTTCTTTTACCGGTAGCCAGCTCCTGCATAAATATGGAAGAACGGCCGGATTCAAAGGAAACATAAGCCACATGCCTACCATCGGGAGACCAGCTGGGCGACAGGATTGGCTCCCTGGAACGGAACACAGTACGAACCCGCTTACCGTCGGCATCCGCATATTTCAGCTGGTAATTATAAACAGGGGGAACCTTGACGGTTTTTTTACCTTCTCTCTTTTCAGAAGCAGGCTTCACCATTTCCGCCGTGATATAAAGCAGTCGCGTTGAAAAATCACCCTTGATCCCTGTAATTTTCTCATACACTGCATCGCTCACATGATGAGCCAGCGCCCTCATCTGGGTTCCATTACCCTTTACCTGTCCCGACAACATACTGCGCTGTCGGACAACATCAAAGAGCTGGTAGTGAACATGGTAATTTTCACCCTGTTTCTCAACCTTGCCTGTTACCAGGTAAGAAGCTCCCAGCACCTTCCAGTCTCTATAGTACACCTCGGATTCCTTGCCAGGAAAACTCAGCATATTTTTTCGTTCCAGCGCCGTAAACAACCCACTGAGCTTCAGGTCATTATCAACAATGGCTGCCATATCCTCAGGCAACACCGTTTTTCCCGACCAACTGAAAGGCGATACGGCAACGGTGACTAATTTATCATTACCCTGGGTCACCTCCAGCACAAGCTCAGCCCTGGCGAACTGCGCAAAAATAACAAAGGTAACCAGTGCAAACCATGCTGCCAACTTTGTGGTAGCCGTGCTTATGCGTTCATAGCTATTCATCATCTAACCAGATCCTCTGGACTAAACTTAAATGTAAAGCGCCTGAAGTTTTTTTCATAGATGCGCCGGTCAAGCTGTTTCAACTCTACAATAGGTGTTCCCAGCTTTATTGCCTGAATGACAGACCGGTCAAATGCTTCATTGCCACTACCCTTTATTATTATAAACCCCTGCAAGTCACCAAACGGCGATAGCCGTATTTCAATGACTGCTTCCATACTATTACGGGCACTGGGGGGGCGGTTCCAGTGTGCTTTCATACGATTAACCAGCAAGGCACTGTAATAAGAGACTTCAGAGGCATCCTTTTCCGCCTGCTCCGCCTGCCGTTGCTCTTTTTCCCTTGCAGCCTGCTCCCGGGCCAGTTGTTCCCTTAACTCGGCCTGCTCTTTTTTCCGCCGGGCCTCCAGTTGCGCCAGGCGTTCCTTTTCCTTTCTCTTTTGCTCAGCCTCTTCCCGGGCTTTTTCTTTTGCCTCCTGTTCCCTTTTCAGGGCAAGCTGTTTTTGCCGTTCCGCTTCTTTCTTTTTGCGAGCCAATTCCTGCTTTCTGCGCTTCTCAGCAACAGCCTTGGCCTTCCTGGCCTTTTCCTCAGCAGCACGCCGGGCAGCCCCGTCATCCACAGGCCGTTTTGATTCTGGTCTGGGCGCCTCAACCAGGCTGGCTTTAATATGCAGTGGCGGTGTTATTTTCTGTTGCGCAGACTGAGACCAGCTTACCATCAGCAATGCCAGCATCGTGCAGTGAAGCGCCACCGACACAAACACAGGAAGCCCATAACCATGAAGTAATGCCCAGCGAAACTTTTTCACTAATACTGTCTTCATTTCACTTTTCATTCAATGAGACCGGATCGGTTATGAGTCCCACATTTTCAACCCCTGCACTTTGCAGATAAGCCATTAACTCAATCACTGAGCCATAATCAACTTTTCTGTCTCCCTTGATAAGAACCTGTGTGTCAGGCCTGGCAGACACCACTTTACTCACTTTCTCCTGAATCACTTTCAGACTGGTGGCATGCTCCTGCTTTTTACCCAGGTCAATAAAGTAGTCACCACTCGCCTTTATGGAAAGAATCAGATTTTCCTGATCGTCCTTTACCGGCATGGGTTTGCTAACCACTTTGGGTAAATCCACTTTTACGCCCTGGGTCAGCATGGGAGCGCTGACCATAAAGGCCACCAGCAGCACCATCATGATATCGATAAACGGCACCATGTTGATTTCAGCCATGGGTTTTCGTCTGATTCTGGACCTGGCCATATCACCTCCCTGGCTACTGCGTACGACTATGAACCTTGCGATGAAGAATACTGGAAAACTCATCGGCAAAGGTTTCGTAACTGGATAGTATGACTTCTACTCTGGAGGAGTACCGGTTATAGGCCACCACGGCAGGAATAGCGGCCACCAATCCCACCGCAGTGGTTAGAAGGGCCTCGGCAATACCCGGTGCCACAGAAGCCAGGGTGGCCTGTTGTACCTGTGCCAGACCACGAAATGAATTCATGATACCTACCACGGTGCCAAACAGTCCCACATAAGGGCAGGTTGAACCCACACTGGCCAAAAACGGCAGGTGCATTTCCAGCTTTTCATGTTCACGGGATATGGCCACCCGCATGGCCCGCTGCGTGCCTTCCATAATGGCATCAGCGTCGGTGGCGCCCTGGCTTCTCAACCGGGAGAATTCCCGAAAGCCTGCCTTGAATATTTGCTCAAGGCCACTATCACCATTTTCTTCTTTCTGAACATCCTGATAGAGTTGGGTTAAGTCCATACCAGACCAGAAACGGTCTTCAAATTCCACCATGGACTGCCGGGTTACCCTCAACAGTAATCCCCTTTGAACAATCATCACCCAGGACACAGCTGATGCCATAATCAGCATCAACAGAACCAGCAATACAACCCAGCTGGCATTACCAATCAGCGTCAGAAAAGACATGCTTTCAGCCACCGAGAACCTCTCTTAATTAATCGTTAAACAGGGCTATCAACCAATCGATGAATCCCCTCTGCTATCTCAGCGGGAATGGCTACGGGTTTCATGGATTGGGTATTAACACAGGCAACCACTATCCGTCCAGAGCATAGCCTGGCATTATTCTTCTGTAACGTGACTTGCTGGGTAAATATCAACCGGCTCCGTCCAACGGATTCAAGCTCTGCCGTTACCTCCAGGACATCATCCAGTCTTGCTGGCTGATGGTACTTGACCTGTGCATCAGCTACCACAAAAATCAGGTGCCTGTTGATCATCTCACCGCTTTCAAAATGGACAGTCCTGAGAAGCTCAGTGCGAGCTCGCTCCATAAATTTCAGGTAATTAATATAAAAGACAATACCTCCTGCGTCAGTGTCTTCAAAATAGACACGCACAGGAATACTGAAAGGTTTTTTAATAACCAGGGACATTTGAAACCTCAGGCCAACAGCAAAAACATTATTTTTTCATGGGAAGGCCAGTATAGATAGTCAAGCAAGTCATATTTACAGAATTGACATCCTCCCCCACCTAATTTCGGTGGGGGATTCCCGTTAGTCACCCAACAGGCTTCCTGATTCAACACGCCTTCCCTGGATTGCAGCTAGGCCGCAATCCCCGTTCCAGTCGCTCCACAGGCTAACCCCGCCAGTCCGGCGGTTTTTATATTGATAGCTGCCGCTATATCTCTATCCCAGTGTGTCTTGCATTCTGGGCAATTCCATTCACGGATTGATAGCGGCAGACTTTCATGGACATATCCGCAACTGTGGCAACGCTTAGAACTGGGGAAGAATCTATCAATGACAGACACAGTACGATCAGCCCATTCAGCTTTGTACTGCAACTGTCTGACAAACTCTCCCCAGTTGGCATCCGCGATATGCTTTGCCAGCTTTGGATTTTTAACCATATTCTTCACAGCCAAATCTTCGACACAGATCACTTGGTTCTCGTTAATCAATCTGCGGGATGCCTTGTGGGTAGCATCCATCCGGCAATCGGCTATTTTTGCATGAAGACGGGCAACCTTGAGCCTTGCCTTAGCTCGGTTTTTGCTGCCTTTCTGCTTCTTAGCCAGTTTACGCTGTAGGTAGGCAAGCTTTCGCTCATAGCGTTTGAAGTACTTTGGATTACCGGATTTTTCACCCTCTGACGTGATGAACAGGTCTTTCAAACCTAAATCAATACCCACCGTCTTTTTTCTGATTGGCATTGGTTTAGACTCAAATTCACAGAGCATGGAGGCAAAATACCGTCCGGCCCTGTCCTTGCTAATTGTGATGCTGGAAGGCTTTGAAGGTAGCTCTCTGCTCCACTTGATAGCCAGTGGCTCTTTACTCTTGGCAATGAACAACTGACCGTTTTTCATACTGAAAGCAGAAGCCGCAAAAGTAGCACTTTGCTTTGAATGCTTCTTTTTGAAAGTCGGGTACTTTGCTCTACCTTCCCAGAAATTTTTAAAGGCCGTTTGTTGGTGCCGTAATGATTGCTGGATAGGCACAGAAGAAACATCTTTCAACCACTGATATTCAGAGTTATTTTTTAACTCTGTAAGCTGCTTTGAGGCATCGTTGTAATTAACGCTGTTGCCGTTTTTATAGTACTCATCAGTACGCCAGCGGAGGATATGATTGTAAACAAAACGCACACAGCCGAAGGTCTGAGCAAGTAACTTTTCTTGCTCAACGGTGGGGTAAAATCTGTATTTGTAAGCACGCTTCGTTTTCATGCTTACGAGAATAGACTAGAGCATGTAAGAATTTCAAGTATCGTACATAGCCAGCCCTCTACGGGCTGGTCGCTTGTATCCCCCACTTAGGTCAGTGGGGGTATTACGCGGATTTTGGATAAACACCAGCGTGAAAAAATAGGCAGGAGGAGGTTATCCGAGTCGCTCTAATAACACCACCCATGGCGGCATGAATGGTAGTGAGGCCAACAATGCAGGCCATGGCAGGAGGGTCTCAGTAAGTACTGGGGCCTTTTTATTCTTTCCTGCTCCAATTGATTCTGGCGTTTATTCTCATGCAGTTGATTGATATCTTCCCCAACCTTGTTCTGTCGTTTCAATAAATCCGGCTCAGGCACAGGGATACCCATTCGCTGAAGAGCCTGAACGGCTTCCGGTACACCCCAGCGGGCAGCCGTGACATAGTAATGTTCGGCCTGTTGAGAGGATTGAGCCATGCCCACCCCTAACTCATAACAACGTCCCGTATAATAGATATCAAGGGGCAAAAGTGCACCGGTGGACAGCAGCTTCTGGCACGAAAGCTCATTAATGACAAAACTGGAGCTACCCAGAGAGTTCACCGGTTCTCTATCCACCATCACGGAATGACACCCCGTTAGCAATAGAGTAAGAGCCAGCCAGATATATTTTCGAAGTAATAAATGTATCAGCATAAACATAACCCCTTAACCAGTATCTAACTATAGACTAGAGTAGGCGGTTGGTAGCTGGCAGTTGGCAGGGAACGGTGTGAAATCCTATTCCCTATTCTCCCGATGGTTACATTAGTGCATGGTTCTACCCGGCTTCAGATGCTCCGGCTCATGCTTTATTTCTGCTGATAATTAAGACCAAAGTGCGAATAAGCGGAACGGGTCACCACCCTACCCCGGGGAGTCCTCTGCATATAGCCTTGCTGAATGAGGTAAGGCTCCAGTACATCTTCAATGGTATCCCGCTCTTCACTGATGGCTGCGGCAATACTGTCAACGCCCACAGGACCGCCATCAAATCTTTCAATCATCGCCAACAGTAAACGGCGATCCATACTATCAAAGCCTTTGCGATCCACATCCAGCATATTCAAGGCTGCATCAGCCACATCCTGCGAAATACTGCCTGAACATTTTACTTCTGCATAATCCCGAACACGTCTTAATAACCGGTTGGCAATGCGGGGGGTTCCCCTGGAGCGTCGTGCCACTTCCCGGGCACCAGGCTCATCAATATCAACGCCTAAAATACGCGCGGAGCGTATAACAATGGTGGTGAGGTCTTCAACACTATAAAACTCAAGCCGCTGAACAATGCCAAAACGATCCCTTAATGGCGAGGTTAACAGGCCTGCACGGGTGGTTGCCCCCACCAGGGTAAAGGGGGGCAAATCCAGCTTAATGGAGCGGGCAGCGGGTCCTTCACCAATCATAATATCCAGTTGATAGTCTTCCATCGCCGGATAAAGCACTTCTTCTACCACGGCACTCAACCGGTGGATTTCATCAATAAACAGAATATCGTTAGGTTCAAGGTTTGTTAGCAGTGCCGCCAGGTCACCGGCTTTCTCAAGCACTGGCCCTGAGGTTGTCCGGATATTGCTGCCCATTTCATTGGCGAGAATATGGGACAGTGTTGTCTTACCCAAACCCGGAGGGCCAAAAATCAGGGTATGATCCAAGGCTTCACCCCTATTGCGGGCAGCCTTGATGAAAATTTCCATTTGCTCACGGACACTGGGCTGGCCAATATAGTCCGAAAGACTGACCGGACGAATAGCCCGATCCTGGACATCTTCTACCGGCCTCTCCTGGGCCGAAATTAGTCGATCTGCTTCTATCATAGGAAAGCCTGTTTCATGAAGAGTCCAGACTACCATTTAACGGAAGAGAGCCCTAAATATTTTAATAAAATAGTTGTTCTGGCTTGCTGAGAAAAGAGCAGCATAAGGCCATACGCACCATTGACTATAAGCCAATGACCAATAAACCAAATCTATCATTTAAACTCATTTGACAAGCGAAGAAATTAGCCTACTATCCTAGGGTTTTCCATTCACAGGCAAGCAACATCACTGCTTGTACAAAAAGGTTTCAACCACAAAAAAGTGTCATGACGCAGTCTTCTTTGGCATCCGGACTGGCTTATTCTGTGTCCGCCTCATTATTATTTGGAATAACTCCCTGGTATCTCCAGTTTTTAACGCCACTGGATGGTAACACCCTGCTTTGGAATAGAATCATCTTTTCTGCATTGTTTGGATTCATTGCGCTGATGATGACGAAGCAGTGGGCACAATTCCGTCATATTTTCTCAACCCCACGCTACCTGTTAGCTTCCATAACAGGCACTATTATCATGGTGATACAGTGGTGGCTGTTCGTTTGGGCTCCGGTTAACAATCACACCACAGAACTCTCCCTGGGTTACTTCCTACTACCTTTGACCCTGGCTCTCACAGGCAGGCTCTTATATAAGGAAAAACTCAGCTCATTGCAGCAGGCAGCGATCGTCTTTGCCTGTGTTGGTGTCATCCATGAAATTATTCAACAGGGTGAATGGCCCTGGATCGCCATAACCGTTGCGGGCCTATATCCCATTTACTTTATCCTGAAACGCTATACCGGCATTGGCACCGTACCCGGTTTTCTCTTCGAATGCCTGCTGTTTTCACCCATCGCTATTTTTATGCTGGCCTCGGATTCAGATTTCCTCAGCCTGATTTCCAGCAGGCCGGATTTTTGGCTGCTTTTACCCGGCCTTGGTTTTTTATGCAGCATTTCCTTCTTTCTATACATTGCTGCCTCCCGGGCTTTGCCTGTCAGCCTTTTTGGCTTACTCACCTACCTCGAACCGACGATTATCTTTGTGGTGGCCATTGCTATCTTAAAAGAACCCTTCAGCGGTTCACAGTGGATTACCTATGGATTGATTAGTATTGCTGCGGGATTGGTGAGTCTTGATTCAATAAAGCTCTTGAAGCAAAAGGCTGCACTTCAGTATTGATATCCTAGAATTGATGGGGAATAGCATAAGCAGTCTATTCCCTGTGACCAACATTAAATCATACTTTTCAGGGACTGCCTGATCAGTTCCTCACTGGTAATGCCATCACTGTATATTTTGCCCACCACCTTACTGGCCTGTTGTGGCTTATAACCCAGGGTAATCAATGCAGATACGGCTTCCTGTTCCACATCTGCCGAAACAGTACCCACAGGTTCCATACCCAAAGGTGTACCATCCAGCAGTGGGGCCGGTGCCCAGTTATCCAGCTTATCGCGCATTTCTACAATCAAACGCTCCGCCGTTTTCTTTCCGACACCGGGAAGTTTGACCAGGGTGGCGCTGTCGTTTTCATGGACACAACGAACAAATGCTTCGCCCTCGATTCCCGACAGAATAGTCAGTGCCAGCTTTGGCCCCACACCATTCACCTTAATCAGTGTCCTGAATAACTCCCTTTCGTTCCTGTTGGTAAACCCATACAGCAGCTGGGCATCCTCACGAACAACAAAGTGTGTGTATAAAGTCACTTCAGCACCGGCATCAGGCAGTTTATAAAAAACTGACATGGGCGCTTCCACTTCATAGCCTATTCCAGCAACGTCCACCAGCAGCCCCGGTGGATACTTTTCAATTAAGATGCCCTTAATTCTTCCAATCATGCCAATTCCAGTTTCCTGATTATTACGACAGTTATCCTCTCGCTCCCAGCGTCCCAAGTATCTCGCAAAACATAATGCGGCATGCACAAAGCAGGCTTGTTGCTGTTTTTTTAACCACGGAGGCACAAAGGCACGTTTTTTTATTTTCAAACAATAAATCTCTGTGCCTTTGTGCCTCCGTGGTTAATCAAAATATCTTTCGCGACACCCTGGGAGCGAGCCTAAATCACTACAGCCCCTAACACCCTTGTCAGTACCCCTAACTATGCTTCCAGTTCGGGAACTGAATCCCTAAACCATACTCTAATTCATCCTGAAAACACTTATACCTTTCAGCGTACAGCATGTATAACTTAAGACTATTTCTGAGCTCACTATGGAAGTACCTGGCGGCTGCGGAACTGGCCAGTGACTACCATCCCCACGGGGATAGTAAGCAATACCGTCACACCCTCAAAAAACCCCTGGCCAGCATGCAGGCTATACTGGACCGGCATCATCAAGTCAGGCCCCGGCTCGATAAACCCGCAAAAAGCTTTGCCCAATACGTCCGGGGATACAGCAGCCTTCCCTTAAATGACAGGGCACTGGTTGCCTTGCGCAGCGCTTACCTCAATAAAGCACACTATCTTTTGCCCGGGATTGTTGCCGCTGCCCTGGATCACGGGTTAACGCCAAGTGATATCAAGCTTATTGCCAATGGCCGCTTTGCTCCGGGCTGGAGTCATAAGGAACAGTTACTGATTCAAGTAACCGACGACCTCTATCGAAAGCAGAAAATAGAGCTGCGAACCTGGAAAAGGCTATGCCACTTTTACAGCCCCGATCAGATACTGGACATCGTATTGAGCGCTGCGGCCTTCCATTTGTGCTCTCTTACCTAATAAAACGACGGTTACGCCGCCCCGTGGCGCCAGCCATCCTCACCATACTGGCCCGTGTATGTGCATGACAAAGTGCCACAGCCAAGGCGTCCGCAGCATCGGCCTGGGGGGTATCATCCAGGCCAAGGATGGATTTAACCATATGCTGCACCTGAAATTTATCAGCCGAACCTTTGCCCACAACGGCTAATTTAACCTGTCTTGCAGAATACTCCTCAATTTCCAGGCCATGATTCACCGCAGCAACAATAGCAGCTCCCCTGGCCTGCCCAAGCTTCAAGGCAGAGTCAGCATTCTTTGACATAAAAACCTGCTCTACGCCGATACTCCGGGGGCAGTACTGTTCGACAACCGTTGATATGCCCTCATATATTTTCTGTAAACGCTCGGGCAGAGCCGCATCCTTAATACGAATACAACCGGAAGCAATATAGGTGCAACGGGAACCCAGCTCCTCTATCACGCCATAACCCGTAATCCTGGACCCCGGGTCTATGCCCATAAGAATGGCCATCCAATACTCCAGATTCCTCCCATATTTACTCTAAGAGGCTGTTTGAAATTAAATAGACGTAAAAAACCAATCTATAGAATACTGTAGGTGCATACAAAATTACAAAGACCTCACAGGGCATTACCAAAGTAACCTAGGAACACCGCAGAAGTGGGTATAAGCTGTTTTGTGATAAGCGGAAGGTTGGTTACACAATGAGTGAAAATATTCGGGTGCTGGTTACATTAACATCCATCATTACTCTTTTTTTTATGGTAGCAGTCACCATAAATCTCTGAATCCAGATAAAAAGTAAGGGCCAGTTAAATCAAGGACAGGATTTAATTAAAAAACACTCAGTAGCAGCAAAACACGGTGAGCCTGGCAAGAGCAGCGAACCACTCCTGCCATCAATCCGCTTAAACCGGAATCAACCCAGCTGTTCCATCACCTCTGCCGGAATATCTGCATTGGTATAGACATTCTGGACATCATCAAGGTCTTCCAGACGATCCACCAGCTTCATGACTTTTTCAGCACCTGCCAGATCCAGCTCAGTCTGGGTGGCAGCAATCATTGCTACCTCACCACCGGCAGGTTTCAGGCCCGCAGCCTCCAGGGCTTCCTTCACAGAAATAAAATCGGTCCACTCGGTAATGACTTCAATGGAGCCATCATCGTTAGCAACAACATCTTCAGCACCTGCTTCCAGGGCTGCTTCCATCACTGCGTCTTCGTCAGTACCTTCTTCGAAGTAAATCTGGCCTTTCTTGCTAAACAGGTAAGCAACAGAACCATCAGTACCCAGATTACCCCCATGCTTTGAGAAAGCATGGCGTACTTCTGCCACGGTCCGGTTACGGTTATCAGTCAGGCACTCCACCAATACCGCAATACCCCCACTGCCATAACCCTCGTAGATTACCGCTTCCATGTTGGTATCTTCACCACCACCGGCACCCCGGGCGATAGCACGATTAATGGTGTCGCGGGTCATATTAGCGCCCAGCGCCTTATCAACCACTGCACGCAGACTGGGATTATCATCAACATTAGGACCACCCTGTTTGGCTGCAACCACCAACTCCCGGATAATCTTGGTGAAAATTTTCCCCCGCTTGGCATCCTGCGCTGCTTTACGGTGTTTAATATTGGCCCATTTACTGTGACCTGCCATAGCACAACCTCATCACTCAACCACCGATGAAAAACACCGGTGGATTTTAACTTAAATCACGTAAAAATCAGCCCGTAATTATTAATGGCTGACTGCAGATGCCGGATCACGACGGATACGAAGGTTCAGATCCCGCAGTTGGTTCGCATCAACCGTTCCCGGAGCCTGGGTCAACAGACAGGCGGCAGACTGGGTTTTCGGGAAGGCAATCACTTCACGAATATTGTCAGTGCCGCACATGAGCATCACCAGACGATCCAGGCCGAACGCCAAACCACCGTGAGGAGGCGCACCGTACTTCAGGGCATCCAGCAGGAAGCCAAACTTCTCCCGCTGCTCTTCTTCATCAATATTCAGCACACGGAATACGGTCTGCTGCATGGTTTCTTCATGAATACGTACAGAACCACCACCTACTTCGTAACCATTCAGAACCATATCATAAGCTCTGGACAGCGCTGTTGCAGGATTGGCCATCAGTTCGTCTGGCGTGCAGGTTGGGGCAGTAAACGGATGGTGCAGGGCCGTGAGGTTACCTTTATCGTCTTCCTCAAACATGGGGAAGTTAACCACCCAGAGAGGTGCCCATTCACGGGTGAACAGGTTGAGGTCAGCACCCAGCTTGCAACGCAGTGCACCCAGAGCTTCATTAACAACCTTCTCTTTATCTGCGCCAAAGAACACAATATCGCCATTCTGGGCTCCAACGCGTTCCATAATCTGCATGGTCACGTCTTCACCCAGGAACTTGATGATAGGAGATTGCAGACCATTAGCACCATTTTCAATGGCATTCACCTTGATCCAGGCCAGGCCTTTGGCACCGTAAATGCTGACGAATTTAGTGTATTCATCAATCTGCTTACGGCTCAGCTCAGCACCACCGGTTACTTTCAGGGCTGCCACACGGCCTTTAGGGTCTTCAGCCGGGCCTTTGAATACTTTGAATTCGATGCTGGCCATCAGGTCAGCCACATCTACCAACTCCAGAGGAATACGCAGGTCTGGCTTATCGGAGCCATAACGACGCATGGCTTCTTCATAGCTCATCTGTGGGAATTCACCCAGATCTACGCCTTTAATATCCTTAAGCAGTTTTTTCACCAGACCTTCAGTCAGCCCCATGATCTGCTCTTCTTCCATAAAGGAAGTCTCAATATCGATCTGGGTAAATTCTGGCTGACGGTCAGCACGCAGATCTTCGTCACGGAAACACTTGACGATCTGATAGTAACGGTCAAAGCCAGACACCATCAGTAGCTGCTTGAACAGCTGTGGAGATTGGGGCAGGGCAAAGAAAGAGCCTGCATGGGTACGGCTGGGAACCAGATAATCCCTGGCACCTTCAGGCGTAGCCCTGGTCAGTACAGGAGTTTCAATATCCAGGAAACCATGAGCATCCATATAGTTACGGACAGCACGGGTAATCTTGCTGCGTAGTACCAGTTTTTCCTGCATCTCGGGACGACGCAGGTCAATATAACGATGTCTCAGGCGAACATCTTCACCCACATCAGAGTATTCATCCAGAGGGAATGGCGGTGTCTGGGCACTGTTAAGAATCTCCAGCTGCTTACCCAGAACTTCAATCTCACCCGTTCCCATATTGGTATTCACGGTACCTTCAGGACGGGGACGAACACGACCGGTTACTTTCAGCACATATTCACTGCGGGACTTGTCCGCCAGGGCAAAGGCTTCTTCCGTATCCGGATCAAAAACCACCTGAGCAATACCTTCACGGTCACGCAGATCCAGGAAAATAACGCCTCCGTGATCACGGCGGCGATGCACCCAACCGCAAAGGGTGACCTCCTGCCCGTCATGGGAAAGATTCAGTTCGCCGCAATAATGGCTGCGCATAATATACCTCAAAACAAGGGGGTTAATTCAGTTCTAACAGGCTTAATAGATCAAGTCTGCCAAACCATCAGTCACTCGTAGCAGCGCAAGAGCCACATCCACTCTTGCTGTCTTTACTTGGGCAGTGGTTATCACTGGATGCCAGATTTTTCTTTTTACCACCCTTGAAATCCGTTTCATACCAGCCACTGCCTTTCAACCTGAAAGCCGGTGCACTTAACAATTTTTTCAAATCAGCCTTGCCGCAGTCGGGGCAGTCAGTCAATACCGGATCACTGATTTTCTGAATAGCTTCAGTGACTTCACCACAACTCTGACACTGGTACTCATAAATTGGCATGTAAGCGTAATTTCCTTCGTCTGCTGCCACAAGGGGTTGTCGAGAATGGGCCTATCAGCCCCAAAGATCAAACCCGGGGTTAATTTGCCGTATTTTCACTATAAAAAAGCGGGAGATTATACCGCAAAGATGGGACTCTGCGAGAGAACTGATTTCTGAATTACCGATTCACGTCAACAAAAGTCATAGTTTCGCAGCTTGTCAATTTTTTGTCATTAACTTGTCAAGACAAGTATGCAAGACTGACGCCTCAAAACTTCAAGAGCGGTTTTAACCGCCCCAAAAACACTTAAAAAATAAGGGCTACTAGCAGCCCTTAACAATACTAACTGCATAAGAAAACGGGATATACGATGAGGGTATTTAAGCTATCAGCCCTGGGGGCGGCGGTACTTGCAGCAACCGCAGTAACCGCACAGGCTGATTTTTTAAACGACAGCCACTTTGACATTAAGCTGCGTAATGCTCATTTTGACCACAAAGTGGATGATGCTAATCCTGGCGCAACGAAGCAAGATTGGAGTCAGTGGTCTCAGGGTATCGAGGCTAACTTCAAGTCCGGATACCTGGCTGATGTCATCGGCTTTGATGCCTCTTACTACGGCGCCTTAAAACTGGATCATACCGGCATTGAAAAGCACGGCGATATGGGTGGACAGCTGCTGGGCAAGGGTGGTGAAGGTTACCACAAACTGGGTCAGGCTTACGTAAAGGCCAAGCTAGGCGATGAGCACCTGGGCTTTTATGGTCAGGCCGGATACATGTCAGGCAGCAAGGGCCTGATTCTGGGTTCCGGTTCCCGTTCAACACCCAGCTCTTACCGCGGCCTGCATGGAGAAGTCAATGTTGATGATTTCTCTTTCTACGCCAGCTATGTTGACCGTATAGGTTTCAGAACCGAAAGCAGCTGGGATAAATTCACCACCGCAGCCGGTGACATTGTAGATAACGCCTGGCAGGTGGGCGGCACTTACAACGCCAACAATTTCACCTCTGAACTGGTTTACCTTGAATCCAAGGACTACCGCAAGGAGTACATGCTCAACCTGGGATACACCTTCGACATCAATGAAGATATGAAACTGGTGGTTGACGGTAACTTCCACCGGGATCAGGAAAACGGCAACCTGTTTGGCAAATCTTATATTGATAGCGACGGCAAAGCCCAGAAGACCGGTACCTTTGATGACAAAGCCTACCATCTGAACCTGAACACCCAGCTTGTCTATAAAGGCCTGGGCGTTATGCTTTCC
Organism: Endozoicomonas sp. Mp262; assembly: GCF_025643335.1. Taxonomy (NCBI): domain Bacteria; kingdom Pseudomonadati; phylum Pseudomonadota; class Gammaproteobacteria; order Oceanospirillales; family Endozoicomonadaceae; genus Endozoicomonas; species Endozoicomonas sp. Mp262. The sequence continues at coordinate 4,840,144 of NZ_CP092489.1, forward strand.
TACGCTCAGACAGATGCCGAGAAAACCGGTGAGCTGGGTTACTTCAACTACATGTTTGCAGACAATGAGTACGGTGCCAGCCCATCACAGGTTAGCCGTTATGTTTCTGACTTCATGTACGACGGTGAGAAAGTATGGCAGTTATCCGCCAGCTATAACTTCGCTGACCTGAGCGTACCGGGTCTGGATGCCACCCTGAGCCATACCCGCGGCTCTAACATCAAGGATCCAACCAAAGACAAGATGAGCAGCGAACACGAAACCGACCTGATTGTCAGCTATGCCATTCAGGACGGTACCTTCAAGGGTGTTTCCTTCAAGGCCATCAAAGGCTGGCATACTGCCAACTATGACAGCAAGAAAGATGTGGATACCGAGCACCTGAGGGTCTACCTGGACTACACAATCAATGTATTCTAAAGACTAAAAACAGCTCTGTTACACCAAAAAACGTCGCTTGAAAGCGACGTTTTTTATGTTCGTAGCGTAGCAAAAATGCTTAAAGAAAATCCCTTAATGGGTAAGATCGGGCGTATTCATGGAACCAGAGAGCTGATTGTTGCAGATACCCCACTAACACTGATTTATGTTGCAGAAAAAGAATTGATCAACATACTCTTTGTCTCTCATCATCGGCAACGATGGTCCTGATAACCAGTCTCTATATTTTTTCAGTGAAATAAATGAACCTGCTGAAAGCAGGCCATTATCATATTTAAAAAACGAGGTAGGTGTTCAAGGTCAGATTGTGACTACTACAAATCAGCATCCGGTGAATGATTTGAACATTATTGGTTCCAAAACCATCAAGCCCTGGAATGACGACTAATTTCCCCTTCAGTCCTCTCCCGTTCCTTTTCAGACTCAGCCACCATTGCCAGAGCCTGAGACTCTAATGCCTCAACCGCCTGAAGCAAAGCCAGCCTCTGGCTAGCCCGGGCTGATTCAGTGATCACATCTTCCTGACGGCTTGCGGCAAGATTGATAGCCACCCTGTCTCGCTCATTTTCATCCAATTCTGGCAGCAGTTCGGATAATGTCCGGGATAACCGTGAGTCGGCAGCCTGCACAGTAGCACCAGGCTTCCCCTCATCCGCAGTAGCAGCCTCCCGCAAAAGGTCTGTGAACACCGTCTCAAACCGGCTCATTGCCTCGGATAGTTTATCGGTTAACTGGTCAACTGGCAGGTCATTCAGCACCTTTTCAGTGAACGCCTGAACATCCTCCAGATCAGCAGTACCAAAAAGAGCCAGAACTTCATCAGGCACGTTAATTCCAAACCGGTTCAACTCCAGTGCCAGCCGTTGCTCACTTTCCAGTTCATCATCCCGCTTATGCTGGTTTCTTATTTGCTCTTTTCCCAACTCACTTAATTCTTTCTTTTCCTCCCTGAGCCGCTGACGATCTTTAGCATTTTCCAGAGAGAGCTCATGGTTTTCTACCGAACGTTTGGCACGTTCATCCTCACCGGTTCTGAGAGCCGATGAATCAAAACGCTGCTTAACCCCCTCTGTGACAGCAAAAATCCTGTTCAAATCACTCTGAAGTTCAACGCTCAGTTGTTTTTCATTAGTGCTGATCAGCCCTCTGAGCGTATTAATCCCCACATCCAGCTCGTCAATTTCTGTATCCAGCTGCGCTATTTCCTGCTGGAGCTGGGCAATAGCGGCCTCCAGCGCCGAGTTATCCCCTCCGGCGTCTGCACCTTGTAACTCTTGCTGCTTTTGCTCAAGCAGCACTTGTTTCTCTGACCGTAAATCCGTTTTTTGATTCCATAATGCGAACTTGTCAGCCAGATCCATTCTTTGAAAAATAACGTCCCTTGCCCTCTCAATCTGACCGTCATACTTGGTTAAAAGAGAACCCAGCGCAGCATCTATGCTTTCAGCCCCCGCCATAGTTTTCATATCCGACACAGCCCCTTTGATCAAAAGCAGAATCGATGCAGTATCAGCCACATCCAGTGCCGCAACGTCAATATTACTGAACTGCTTGATAGCCGCCTGAATACCAGAAAGACTGGTTTTAACGGCAAACTCGGTGAAGTTCTGTCCCGTCAAGGAGGACTCTGCCGGAGGAGGATCAAGGTTTGGCAAGTCCCCTTCCCCGGACTCTGAAGCAACCCCGGCCACCACCTCTGAGGTGGTGGCCGTAGCGTAGCCTATAGAGACTTTTTCACCAGAGGCAACTCCTGGCATGTCACTATTGGCAGGTATGGGTGTATTTTTACCTGAAGGAAGAATCCCCCCGTTATCTACTGGTCCAGACATATCAGCTCCTCCCTGAATGCTGACTGATTACTTTTTTTAAACGCTTTATCTGCTGACGCTCATGTTCCCATTGATCACCCTCATTCACCAGGAATTCTGCCTTTTTCAAAAAATCTGACGCTTTCTCAAAGTTATTAAATTCAATCAGGCATTGAACCTTGCAAATATGAGCGCGGGGATCTTTTTTATCGATACTTTCCGCTTGCTCAAACACCATGAAAGCCCGGTCAAATTGTTTTAAGGCCATTAAAGTTGCTCCCAGGCCCAGCAGGTAAGTATGGGCATGATGATCCATGAGCGATAGATAGTGAAATAAAGTGAGCGCATCTCCATATCGTCCTGCGCAATAGTGGCTATAGGCAACCCGATAAATGGTATTCATTTTTTCCTGGTTTAATCCACGGAGTTCTTTAAGGCAACCACCACCGGCAAGAAAGGTTAGCTGAGAAGGATAATCCCCGGAATCCGAATGATCAGAAGGCAAGTTTGGCGCCATTCTCACTGTCTCCCTCTATTTTTATCGTCACTTCCTTTTATTATAAGCGTTCTTAAAGCCAGCCCTCATAGATATTAGTCTACGCATATAAAATCTCATTAATTTCAAAAAGTTATCAATTTACTTGAAAAACTGCTAATTACTGTTTTACTAGTTAGCGATGAAATAACAATGTCAATTATTAATAGAAATTAATAGCTATAAAATGCGGCCACCGCTAATAACACAAAATGGAGTCCAATCCTGATGAAACCTGCCGCTTTTCTCGCGATAAGTGTGCTTTTTCCACCATTGATAGCAGTCAAAGACTCTTACGCCGATGCCAACCCCTCTGCATTTGAGCGCCCTGCTTTTGCGGAATATCAGCCTCTTGAAAGCCAGGAGATACTAATCCCCGCTTATTACACGGGGCTTGATGACAACCATCCTATTTGTCAAAAGGATAGGAGTCACAAGCTATGCCTGGCCTTGAGCGCTGAAGAAAATGTTTACAGACCTGATAGTGAAAGAGCATGGAAGGCGGGAATACATTATGACTTCAGTGAAATTATCACGCCTGGGCTAACCCTGGATTACTATTTTCCAAAAGCCGTAGATAATGAATGGATGAGCAAAAAGAAAAATGAGGAAAATCAGAATAAATATAAACACAGTATAAAATTAAGATATGCTTTCCAAACACAAGCATTAAAAGGATTAAGCCTTAAATTTGAATACTCCCAACACTATAGCAATCAAAACACTGACTCTCAAAAAAACAATGATAAAATAATGCCTTATAAAGATAATAATAAGTCGGACATGGGGCTATATATCAATTATACAATTAATGTCTTTTAATTGTTTTTTCAATTACCCTTGCATAATTCCCTGTTTTTAGATAAGAATTAATCAGTACGCCTGTGGGGAGGTTTCAGAGTATGTAAACCCATACTTTTTAAGGATGGAGAAACCGAGGCGACAATTAATAAACAGCAAGGAGCTAAACAAAATGAAGCTTGCACGTTTAAATGCCCTAAGCGCTGCAGTGATGTTAGCCTCAACCGCTTATGCTAACGATTTCATTGATGACGCCAGCCTGGATATCCACCTCAGGAATTATTACAAACATGACCTGAAAGATGATAAAGGTGTCAATGATAATAAGTCACAAATTGCCTGGACACAGGCAGTACGTATCAATCTGAGTTCTGGCTATTATGCCAACCTTGTGGGTGTTGACCTGGGTGTCCATCATGCCCTGAAACTCAGAGGTACAGATGGACGGGGGGATACCGGTCTCCTTTTGGAAACCACAAATAGTGATGGAAAAGAATATGTGGGTTACGGCAAAACATCCTATGCCATTAAGTTCAACCTAATGGATATGGGGGTTGCAAAATACGGTCGTATGTATATGGATACTCCATTGCTGAGCGACTCGGATTCCCGGTCATTACCCAGCCTCACCGAAGGGTTTTATGCAGAAGGCGCCTTTGGGGCTGCCAGTGTTTACGGCATTATTGCTTTAAAAGAAAACCCCAAGGGTCAGTCTGGCTTTGATAACTATGGCTATGTCAAGGGCAATGATAAGGATAAGCAGTCCGTCCAGATCATTGGTGGCGGCTATGATTTTGGCCATGGCTTCTATGCCAACCTGGCCTATGGACAACAGAAGGAAATTGCCAAAAAGTACTTTGCAGATCTCAACTATTCCACCGAACTTGAGGGGGTCGGGGTTGATGTGGGCATCCAGTATGGCAAAAATTCAATCAGTGGCAAGTCCAAAGACGATATAGACAAAAATGTCGCCAAGTCGGACACCAACCAATATGCCTGGGGAGCCAAGGCAATAGCTACCTATGGAGCAGCTTCCATTGGGGTGACCTATACCGATGTCGAAAAGACCGATATTGGCAGTTACCAATTTGAGTGGGGCATGACAGAAATGTCAGATGGAGATCAGGTCATGGACTCCAGCGGCTATTTTGGCTACAACGCTCTACAATACAGTGATTTTAACAAGAGTGGGCAAAAAGCCTGGGGTATTAATGCCAGTTATGACTTCGATGCACTGGTAGAGGGACTCAGTGTCTACGGTGCCTATGTAAGCGGCAAGGTTAATGAAAAAGGCAATGTGGGCAGTGATGACCCCGACAGCTGGACAGAAAAAGAGTACAACCTGGGCGTATCCTATGCCGTTCCCATGGTGGAAGGCCTTTCCGCCCATGTCCAGTATGCCCACAACACTCAGGAAGACAAAGGCACCCCGAAAAATAACCAAAAGAAAGATGTTGTCACTACAGACACCCGGGTTATCATCAAGTATGACTTGGCTGTTTTCTAGGCAATAGCCATAACATACCTGTCTTCCAAGACTTTCTTTCGAAACAACCATGGCTTACCCCTGATAAGGGTAAGCCTTTTTAATTCAAAAATTTTAAATATCAGCTATTTATTTCACGTTAATAAAAAAATTAAATGACATGCCATAATATCCAAATCTGTTAAAAACAGTTAGCACAAAAAATAAAGGAGGCATAAGCCTCCTTTATTAATTAGTGATCACTGCCCCGATATTAAGAAACAGCAAATTCCTTAAGCTTCTTAAGAGGCCTTACTTTCACCTGGACAGTAGCAGGCTTGGCCGCCACATCCATCAACTCACCTGGCTTGAAAGGATTAGGCACACCTTTACGGGCCTTTTGAGCGGGCTTTTTCTTGGTGACTATTTTCAATAGCCCCGGCAATACAAACTCGCCACATCCACGCTTCTTTACATGCCGCTCGATAATATCACCCAGCTGCTCCATCACCGCATTCACTTCCTTACGACTAAGGCCAGTATTCTCTGCGATTTCTGCCAGCATTTGAGTCTTATTATATCTTTCCTTAATGACGGATGACTTTTTAGCTGCCATGCTACTCTCCTGATGAATTTCCATTTTTTCTAGGATGTGTAATTCAGTTAATTAACCAAATTACGATCTGCCACTACACCAGGCTGATTTAGGCACCTCTCTGTAAACACCACAGAACCCACTGCAGCAAGTTAAAGAATACATACCCTGTTAAGTTTATGCTCTTTACACCTATAACTTAAACAGCACAGATCCGAGGCACATAGGAACACTATAATATCAGCATTTTTATACGTCGAGCATTTTTTTACTGCTTTTCAAAAGGTTTTTTTGGTATACGACAAAAATATTATCTAAATCCATATAGCCCATCGATTATATATACTGCTTATACCGAATAAAAGTATTTTCATCGGCTATTTTCTTGTACTAAAAAATCAGCAATAACTATATTTCAGATTCACGATAACAGCGTGGTCATCCATATAACAAGCATTACTCATCACAATGGTTTGAGCTCTCAGCCAGATAGAGTTACATTAAAACAGGAAAAGACATTGTATTTAGCGCAGCAGCCAATGCTTGTTTATCCCATGACAGTGATATCAATACACTGCATGCTATAGTTGACTGCTTCGCATCAATCTTCTTCATGAGAGTTTACATAATAACGAAAGGGACCATGTCTTGAAGCACTTGAAATTCATTCATGCCCTAATGGGCATATTATCACTGGCATTATTTGTGATCTTATCAACTGTTCCAGCAGTTGACTTGCCCGTGGGAGAACTACAACTACCTGAAGGCAAGCATGTCTATATCGCATTGCTATCCGCTGCGATTGGCAACCTGTTTTTGGGATGTTATATCACCATCCGCGCCAAACCGAAGCAGTTTATACAATGGATCGCATCCTTTTTAACCCTGCTCAGTGTATTTAGTGCGGTCAATGCCCTGCTTTACCCCCATATCCGGCTATCCGGGCTGCCACTGGAGCAGATAACACAGTTTTTGATTGTACTGGGCGCAACCCTGCACCTGATCATCAACCTGGATGCATTAAATCCTTATAACCATCCAGTAGCTACGGATGACCACAGGGAAACCGGCACCGTTAAATGGTTCAATATTACTAAAGGCTTTGGCTTTATCACCCGTGACCGGGGGGACGATGTCTTTGTACACTACCGGGCGATCCGGGGTGAAGGACACAGAACCCTGACAGAAGGGCAAAGAGTGGATTTTGTGGTGGTCAAGAACAACAAGGGGCTACAGGCAGAAGATGTTATTGCGGCAGCCAGAGGTCGGTAATAACCAGAAAAAAACGGGGATGGAGAATAGCTATACGTCTATTCTCCACTAATCCACTCAATAGTGTGGCGGCACTTCATTGGCCGGAGCCTCAACTTTGGAATTATCCAATACAGCTCGATACAGCGCTTTCAATTTTTCCATTTCCTCCCGCAGCTGAATAATATCCAGCTGCTGCCGGGTCACCACATCATTCAGCTGGGCAATGGTATCTTCCTGAAAGCTTAGTTGTGTTTGCAGGTCAATTAACACATCATCCATAATGCCGCCCCTTATCATTCAATGGCTGAAATGATTCACCCAGTAAAGGCACTAATCGAACCATGACCTCATTAACTTCATTCTGTCCATAAGGCTGTGCAGGAAATCGCCCCCAAACAGGCCCGGGCCAGGCCTTATCACTGCTATAGCGAACTATATGATGGACATGAAGTTGCCGCACTGCATTACCCAACGCCGCCACATTCATTTTTTCACCCGCAAAGTGTTCCTTGAGGGCACGAGCCAATCCTGAAGACTCTTGCATAAACTGTTGCTGCTGCTCCCCGGTTAAGTCATGCAGCTCTTCCATACCCGCAATCCTTGGAACCAGGATAAACCAGGGATAGTTAGTATCATTGAGCAGCAATAACCGGCACAGAGGAAAATCGCCCATAATAAAACAGTCCTGAACCAGCTGCTGATCCAGCTCGAATAATGGATCCATACTTCATCCCGAAAAATAAATCGCTACTATAGCAGCTATTCCCGTGACATCAATTAAATCACTGCAACAGCAAGGCTTACAGTAAATTCCAAATGGAGTGATTTCGCACAAAATAACGTCTACTTTTGATAGGGATACTTTATCAATGGCTGTCTCTCATGGCTTATCCATTCCAAAAAAGTCGTAAGCATCTTTGTGCAAACAGTTTAATTACTACGATTTCTGAAAGTTATGAGCAAATTCCAGATGTCCGACCAAACAAGGATTCCAGAAAAATAACAATACATGATGCCTCCATGTCCGCTTTTGCCATGATGCATCTCAAGTACCCATCGCTCCTCTCGTTTGAGCGTGATAAAACAGAGCAAGAAGTAAGGCATAACCTTGAGCACCTGTATCAGATAAAAAAACGTGCTCCCTGTGATACCAGTATGCGGGAAATCCTGGATCCAATAGATCCCGTAGAGTTCAAAAAGCCTTTTAAGACATTGCTGTCTAACGTCCAAAGGGGCGGATTACTGAAGGCATTCGAATTTCACTGCGGGAACTTGAAAAATCACTACTTGCTCCCGATCGATGGAACTGGGCTATTTTACTCCTGCAATAATAAAAAACCTTGTCAGGAGTGCTGTACTAAAAATAAGGGAAAGGCCAACGAAGCTCACTACCACCAGTTAATGGCAGCATGCATTGCTCACCCGGATCAAAAAACAGTCTTGCCATTGGCACCGGAAGCCATAGTTTGCCAGGACGGTTCGACCAAAAATGACTGTGAAAAAAATGCCATTAAACGGTTGTTTGCCACCATACGAGAGCATCACCCACGTCTAAAGTTCGTTATTCTTCTGGACAGTCTTTATGCTGACAACCCCACTGTCCAACTGATTAAGAGTTATGGCTGGCATTACATCATTGTCGCGAAAGATGGCAACCATGCCTCGCTGGTTGAAGCGATGGATGAGCTGGATAAAGAAGGAAAAGTTCACCGTGCTGAAAAAGTTAATGAAGAGACTGGAATTAAGTGGTGGTTTCGCTATGCCAATGACGTCAGGCTGAACAAGGCAAAATATGCAGAACAGGTTAATGTGCTTGATTTTGTCGAAACCGATAAAAAAGGTAAACAGCATATCTGGTGCTGGGTGACTGATATTCCGCTTAACGAAGAAACCATAGAACCCGTCATGAAAGGAGGGCGCTGCCGATGGCATATTGAGAACCAGACGTTTAACACCCTGAAAAATCAAGGCTACGATCTCGAACATAACTACGGTCACGGTGAGAAGCACTTAGCCACAAATCTGGCCTATCTGACGATGCTTGCTTTTCTCGTAGATCAAATACAGGAACTGTGCTGTCCCCAGTTTCAGGAAGCTTTAAGAACCCGCTCAAAAGGAGTCCGTATAGCATTATGGAAATGGATACAGGGCTATTTTTTGCATTGGCTGATAAAAACGTGGGAGGGGCTTTTTTACACAGTAACTCATGGTATTGAAGAGAAAAGGGTGATTCCATTCGATACATCATAACCGGCCATATCGTAGCTACGTTCAGGGGTGACATTTTTTCTTTAAAGCTCCGCTTTGTTAATTGGCGGCTCAGTTTTGATCGGCTTCATTATTTTTGCTGCCTTATTGTCAATACCAACGATCATCGACGTTCATCATGCGGGAATAGCTGCTACTATAGCTGAGCCAACTCACTACCGCACCATTACTAAGGTGAAAAAAAAACAGCGACCCCTTAAAATGCCTGTTTGTTTTTGATTGGATACCGGTTAGAACACACATGCGAACCAGTCAGTATTTGATTCCTACCTTAAAGGAAACCCCTTCCGATGCCGTGGTTGTCAGCCACCAGCTGATGCTGCGCGCCGGAATGATCCGCAAACTGGCCTCCGGCCTCTACACCTGGCTGCCAATGGGCCTGAAGGTTCTGAAGAAAGTCGAGCAAATTGTTCGTGAAGAGATGAACCGCGCCGGCGCCCTGGAAACCCTTATGCCGGCAGTACAACCGGCCGAGCTCTGGCAGGAAAGCGGTCGCTGGGAACAATACGGACCGGAGCTGCTCCGCCTGAAAGACCGCCATCACCGGGACTTTGTCATTGGACCTACCCATGAAGAAGTCATCACGGACCTGATGCGTAATGAGCTAAAAAGCTATAAGCAACTGCCCATCAACCTGTATCAGGTGCAAACCAAATTCCGTGATGAAATCCGCCCTCGCTTTGGTCTCATGCGTGGCCGTGAGTTCCTGATGAAAGACGGCTACTCCTTTCATGCCAATACTGACTGCCTGAAGCAGGAATTCCAGAATATGCATGAAACCTACTGCCGGATCTTTGAGCGGCTGGGCCTGGATTACCGTGCTGTGGAAGCAGACAGTGGCTCCATTGGCGGCACAGGTTCCAGGGAATTCCATGTACTGGCCAAATCCGGGGAAGATGCCATCGTCTTCAGCGATGGCAGTGATTATGCCGCCAATATTGAAAAAGCCGAGGCACTGGCTCCCACCGAAGAGCGGGCAGCCCCTGCCCAGGAAATGGCGCTGGTTGATACCCCTGACGCCAAAACCATTGAGCAGTTGGTCAGCCAGTTTGACCTGCCTATTGAAAAGACCGTTAAAACCCTGATTGTTGCAGCCGCTGAAGAAGCAGAAAGCGACTATATTGCCCTGCTGGTTCGTGGTGATCACGAACTCAATGAAATTAAAGCGGAAAACCTGCCCGATGTGGCATCCCCCCTGCGATTTGCCACAGAAGAGGAAATTTGCAACATCATGGGGGCTGGCCCAGGCTCCTTAGGCCCCGTTAACAGTAAAATCCCCTGCATTGTTGACCGCTCCGTTGCTGTCATGTCTGATTTCAGCGCTGGCGCCAATATTGATGGCAAACACTACTTTGGCATTAACTGGGAGCGTGACTGCCAATTTGACCAGGTGGAAGACCTGCGCAATATCGTTGAAGGCGATCCAAGCCCCTGCGGTAAAGGCAAGCTATTTATCAAGCGGGGCATTGAAGTAGGCCATATCTTCCAGCTGGGCACCAAGTACAGTGAAGCCATGAATGCCACTGTCCTGAATGAAAATGGCAAAGCCGTTACCCTGGCCATGGGCTGCTATGGCATTGGCGTATCCAGGACAGTAGCCGCAGCCATTGAACAAAACCACGATGATCGCGGTATTATCTGGCCCGATGCCATTGCACCCTTCCAGATTGCCCTGGTGCCTCTGAAAATGGAAAAATCGGAAGCTGTCCGTGAAGCGGCCGAAAAACTCTACAAAGAGCTGACTGAAGCCGGTTATGAAGTGCTTATGGATGACCGCAAGGCTAGCCCTGGCGTAAAATTTGCCGATATGGAACTGGTTGGCATTCCCCATCGTGTGGTTCTTAGCGACCGTGGACTGGCCAATGGCATGGTGGAATACAAGCACCGCACCGCCACAGACAAGGAAGATATTGCCCTGGATGATATCCTTCAACTGCTTAAGGAAAAGGCAGTACGCTAACCCCCTGAACCTGGCAGTAGCATGGATCATGCTACTGCTCTTTCTTTTTATTTATCCTTCCCCCACCCCGGGGCAGCAACCTGACAGAAAACTCCATAACCTGCTCAAACAGGCTGCCAGGGAAATTTCCAGCTTTGGCGACCCCTTTGATGCTGAAGTCTGGCTAACGGACATGTCTGGACGAATGGAGCCGTTTATAAAAAATCCGGAACAACGCATTACCTTACTAAAAAAAATTCATCAGGAAGCCAGGCGAAATCAATTACCTCCAGAGCTGGTTCTTGCTGTCATTCAAACGGAGTCAGCCTTTGATCGCTTTGCGGTATCTTCTGCCGGAGCCCAGGGACTGATGCAGGTCATGCCTTTCTGGAAAAATGAAATTGGTCACCCCCGGGATAATCTCACCGTTACTGAAACCAATCTCCGCTATGGCTGCCAGATTTTAGGTGATTACCTGAAGAAAGAAAAAGGCAACCTGACCCGTGCCCTGGCACGATATAATGGCAGTATCGGCCAGTACTGGTATCCCGAACGGGTATATAGCAACCTGGAAAAGTACTGGACTACCCCACAGTAAAATCAAACATTTCCTGCAAAGGCACATCAACCACACTAACAGCGGTTACCTTGGCCATCCGCGGCCCCTGATGTAACCATTTCTCAAGTTCGGCCAACGGCTCAGGTTCACCGCACATGAGGACTTCAACCCCACCATCAGGCAAATTTTTTGCCCACCCGGTAATCCCCAGAGTCATGGCCTGCTGCCGGGTTGCCCCCCTGAACCAAACGCCTTGAACGCACCCTTTCACCAGGGCACGTCTGCATTGTTTAGCCACCTGCTTTTACCTTTTGCTGCTGTTCACTGATATACCCCTTAATACTTTCACCGGTCTGCGGTCCATAAAGCGTATCAACCAGCTTGCCTTCCGGATTAATAATATAGGTTGCGGGCAAAACCTGAGGGGATTTTACACCGAGCAGAGGTAACGGATTTTCCTCTATAACAGGAAAAGCAATAGCCATGGACTTCACTTTGTCTTTAAGCGGCTGCCCCTTCTCTTCATCAAAGTCATAGCCAACCACTCTAATTTCACCTTTACCGGACAGACTGTTGAGGTGGGGTATTTCCTCCCGGCAGGGATCACACCATTCTGCCCATATATTCAGGGCAAGCCATCGCCCCTGGCTGTCCTTCAGGTTGATTTTCTGGCCATCAATCGCATTGAAATCCGGCTTCTGGCAGCCTGCAATAATTATGAAGAGAAAAGCAACCCATCCCCCCCTGAAGAAACGCATCTGCCTCATAGCCTGGATTCCTGTCTTTAACTTGAATTCAATGGTTAACGTCGACACCCGTCCAGCATACGAATATAGTTCATTCGCTCAAAGACTTCAGGATTACTGACGGACTGCTGACTCATAACCCCCTGCATTTCCCTGATGGACTCAAAACCCCGGCGCTCCATCCAGCTCTCCAGTCCATTCAGAAGCGTTGTCAAATAACCTGCTCCATTTTTAATCAATGCAGAGGCCAGCATCACCACATCAGCTCCAGCCAGTAGATACTTGACAATATCTTCGTGATCGTGAGCCCCGGTGGTCGCCGCTAAGGAGGCCTTGATCTTGCCATGAAGCACAGCCATCCATCTCAGTGGCACTCTAATTTCACCGGAATGGCTCACAGGCCAGTGGGATTCAACCTCCAGGGTCTGCAGATTAAAATCCGGCTGCAACATACGGTTAAACAGCACCAGTGCATCAACACCCACTTCATCAAACTGCCGGGCCATATTGCCAAAAGCGCTGAAATAGGGATCCACTTTCATGGCTATGGGTATCTTGACAGCCTGCTTAACACCCCGGGCAATCTCCAGGTAAAGCGCCTCAACATCCCTGCCAGAAATATCCAGACTGGGTGGGTTATAGTAAACATGAAGCTCTATCCCTTGAGCTCCCGCTTCTTCTACCTGCCTTGCGTAGTCTATCCAACTACCAGCTTTACAGCCATTCAGGCTGGCAATCACTGGAATATCAACAACAGAACGTGCTTTTTGAATCATTTCCAGATAGCGTACAGAACCGGAATGGAAACTATCTCCCCCTGGCATAAACGACAGAGACCCAGCAAAGGCGTCATCCCGACTAAGGGATATCATCTCCTCCAGCTCCTGTTCATGCTGCAGCTGCTCCTCAAACAGGGAGTACAATACCACTGCGGAAGCTCCTGAGTCTTCCAGCCTTCTAATACTATTCACAGTAGACGACAGCGGACTTGCTGCTGCCACTAACGGATTTTTCAACTCCAGCCCCATGTAACGGGTGGTTAAATCCATTGTTTTGTTCTCCCCATAAACACAAAGCCAACGTGATATTGACTCTATTTTATAACTTGATCAGTGAATTGCAGGCTCCCGGGACAGAACCAGGCCAACACTTAAATGGCGTATTTTACCCATAACATAACAATCAGCATAGGCAAGTACCTGAGAAAGTCAGAAACCGGCTGTCACTTTATAAATAATCTGGAAGATCTACTGTGAATTCACTCACATGGCAGTTCTTATATATTGACATTACAACCCTTGATCAATATACAATCAAACTCACCAGAGCCGCCACTGCAAGCAGTTATTTTCCCATCAGTAGCTGTAGGGCATTTCAAAAAAGACAATTGCCAAAAAATGAATGGTGGGTTAGTTATATTTATATTTATTTATAGCCCCCCTACAAATAAAAATATGATATTACCTGTTTTTTTATTTTTATTGTAAGTTATATTCCTGTTGTCAAATAAATCAGGTTTACAGTAATGATTAATATGAAAAAACCAAGCAGTTTCAATACAGTTTGGACAGGAATTGTCTCGTTTATATTTTTTTTATGTACCCACCACGCTATCGCTGCCCCAGCAGAAGACAACCCTTTATTAAAAGATGTGGTTTTAACAAAACACGGTGAACTCACAGCTACTTTTGCTGACAAAAGAGTTGCTATATTCAGATATGAAGACCCTAATAAAAAACAAGATTTTTTCAATGAGATTATTTTCACTAATCTAGAAAATACAGAAATGCTTGGCTTCAGGATCAAGCTTGGAGCAGATGACTTACTATTCCCTGGTCCAGACGCTTATATGGATGCAAGCCAATTACCATCAGATGCAGTTACATATCAACATCTGCCTTCAGCAATATGGAGTATTATGGAAGCATTTGCAAGATCCACAGCGAAAAAACAAAAAGAATTATTTGAAAAATTGGCTTTTAGAAATTTATTAAATCATGAAGAAAGTAGTGAAGAAGAAGACGATGATGATGAAGATGAAGATGATTCAGCGATTAAAAATAAAGAAAGAAAAACAGTTGATCTTGATGATTTAGTTAAAAACGACCTACTTCCTGAATATTTAGTGGAAAAACAAGATAATGAGGAGTATCTAAAACTAGTATCAGTAACAGCCAAAGCAGGAAGTGATGACACTATTGAAATAAAAGCCGATGATAAGCTTTTCCACCAGACGTTCAAAGCCACTAAAGGGCTTCTGGCAGAAAATTATCCTGATGAAGATATAGAGATTAGCACTTTAACAGTTCCAGTCACTACCCCTGAAGAAGAGCAATCTCCTTTTAACTACTTACTTTCAAAGCTTGAAATCGCTCTAGGTTTTAGCCTAACTCCCGAACCTACATTAAATGTAGTCCTTGACCCAAAAAACTATGATTTGTTCAAACAAGACTTACCAACAGGAGTATTTATTCCGATTATCGCCATAATAAATCGCTTACCCGAAGATAAGACTAAAGAACAACTTGAATTATTAACAGTAACTGAAGCTAAACGTTTTGTGAATAAAGTAACTGAATTCCATGAAATAGCCCGAGAGCTGTTACCAACTCGGACAGAAGATGGAGTTTCCCATAAGAAAAAAGACGAAAGTGAAGAAGTAGAAGAAACCCCTCCTAGTAAAAAAACAAAATCATCAAAGGGTCGCTCTTCAAAGAAAATAGTAGCTGCTGAGTAACTCATGGCGCAAGCCTTGGGCTAGTCCGCTAAATTATTTTTGACTAGAATAGGGTAATTCCTAATCACCGGATAGGAACTACCCTATTCACTATTATCAAAGCAAACTAGTACTTCGCCTTTGTGGAGGAAATCCTTCCAAAATTGCAGAAACAGCCCGATTTATTTTTTCAGTTCGTTCTCCAGGCGTTGCCTTATCTATCACCCTTGAACGGGAGCGGCCTCGCCAGGTTAGCTCCCTGCTTTTTGGATCAATAATATCAATCACCAGGCTACCTTCTTCATACTCAGTCACACGGGTTTCAGATCTTAGCCCCATTCCCCAGGTGTTAAAGCCATAGCCCATGGAAGTGGTAATATGCTCTTCGTTTCTGCGGGTTTTGACAGCGGTAAAATAGCTAACCAGAAAGTCAGCCTGACCTGGATTATCAACCATCTTGAAGCCTTTTGCCTTAAGCTCCTGATCCACTGCCTTCCTGACTCTCTTATCCATCAGCCCGTCCAGCTGGTATGCTTTTTCTTCCACCTCTTCACTTTGATCAAGCCAGGCATAGCTCTTCATCCCGGTCAGTATGGCAGAGGTATCATAATCCCAGTCTACATTGGGACCTGCACAACCCGTTACCAATAGAACCAGTAAGAACATTCCCGTCAATTGTATTTTTTGGTATCGCATTTTAGTGGCCCCCTATCAGGAATACCGGATCATGGCTATTCTACTGAATATTTTCTGCGAATAGGGAATTACACAGTCCCCCTTACAAAAGATTTGCAGTACATCAAAAGTCATTGGTACTCTTTCTCCCAGAATAATGATAAGGGTTCCTGCCATGAGCATCACAATTTACCATACCCCCCGTTGCTCCAAGTCTCGTCAGACATTAGCCTTGTTTCAGCAGCACGGAGTTAAACCAAAAGTGGTTCTCTATGTGGTAAAAAATAACAAAGCCTGTATTGGCAGACCCCTTGAGTCAGTACTGGAGATTATTTAACCATGGCCTTGTCGTTAGCAGCCAAGGCTGGTGCAGGTTTCAAACTATGCCTGGGACTTTACCTGAGCCTTATAGTGACACTCCTGATGCAAACAGGACTGGCAGACTTACCGATCTCCACCCGCTTGACACTCATGGTAATACAGGTTGTACCATTATTATTACCTCTTCCGGGGTTGGTTAAAATGCACCCCAGATCATCAGCCTGGCTCTGTTTTATTCTGTGTTTTTACTTTATTGGCGGTGTTCAGAAAGCCTGGATCAGCCCCCAGATCATTTATGGCTGGCTTATAACAGGCTTAAGCTGCGCTTTATTTATAGTAGCCATGATGTTTACCCGCTGGCGGGGGAAGCTGGTCAATCAGATGGATGGTCAATAATACCCATAGCCTATAGGAGCCAGTCAAAAGACATTGGCTCCCCCCTTCAGTACTTCATAGTAAATTCACTTACCTGCTTTCCACTGCCTCTACCCACCCGCTTATATAGCTAATCCTCATCAAAAATGATAATGACTTATTAAAATCATATGAAGTATCACCATCGTTTTCCAAATCCTTAATAAGTTTAATGTGATCCTTAATGGTCTTATTATTTCCTTGCTCTTCATCAAGCCTGCTCTTCATCGTTCTCAACAGATGATTCTTACCCATACCGAACTTCGGTATTTTTTTTACTGCACCTTGATGATCCCTTTTGGTAATTGCTCTATTTGCTGCTAAAGCCAGTCTTTTTTCAACCCTTCTTTCTAATCCATCTTTGAAAGGTTCAAACAAACTCCTTATTATACCATTGACTTTTTCTCCATAAGATAACCATTCTTTTTCCTTATCCACCCTAAGTTTTGAATCTAATGCAATCCGACAATAACTCTGAAGCGATGCACTAAGACTCCTAAGAACCTCCTTAAAAATAGCATATTTTCCATCACAATTATCCTGATCTCCTATTAATCCTATTATTTCAACTGATTCATCTTCATCATCATATTTCCTTTTAGCTCCCTGTTTTTTATCCATAACTGAAGATACCCCAGAAACATCACAGCTACTTACAGATACCACTTTTGTTTCTGGATATAATAAGCCAGACAAAAGAGGATCAAAGTCAGTACCATTACCTGCTGTTTCTTGTTTTCCGAATAAATACTCTATTGACAACAGTGCCAGCTTTTTTGCAATACCACCCTCTTTCTTCAAATACGAAAACCTGGCTTCACTGTAGCTACGTTGAGCATCTCCAAGCATCTCCTTCCGTTTTTTTACAGATGCCTTATAAAAACAATAAGTATTTCCAGGTAAATCACATTCCTCCTGTAGCTGTAATAATGCTGCATATGCAACAGGTTTCTGCGCTATAAAAAATGGATACTGCTTGCCACTTTCCACTACCCCTTCAATAAGATGAAGGGTCAATAAATATTGCATATTACTATTTTCAGGAACCTTCAATTCCATCCAGGATAATGCAGCAGAAATTCCATTACCGGCATGTATATCCAGTTTATGCCATTGAATACTACTACCCGTATCATTTCCTGCTCCTCTCCTCACAGTACCGTTTTCCAAGTAAACATGCTGCTGAAACCTGATAACAAGATAAGCCCCCTGCCCAACATCTAAAAAACCAAAGTCGTCCAATTGATCACCAAAAACCCTTTTTAAACTGTCATATTCTTTGTAGCCAAGATAATAATCAGCATACTTATGAGGATTGATATTTTGACTATCAAATAAAACTACGGAGTTTTCTTCATTCTTTATCCAGCTATTATGCTGATCCTTTGTATCAGCAATATACTCAAAACAAAATATTGTTCCAGGTTTTTCACAACTACTTAGTCGTATGATTAATTCCGGAGAAACAGCAAGCACACTGCCAACTGGCAGTATTAATAAAATAAATATAAATAATAATTTTTTTAGAATAAATGGTATAAAAATCACTTTCATGATGCATCATCCAGTTAAAAGTGCCGGATTGATATACAGGCTTATTACACTCTTTAGAAGCTCCTTAAAGCCCGATATCTATAAGACGGATCACAAGAAAAAGGTGAAAATTTGATTGTGAAAAGATCAGCACTATTTAATAAACAAAAGCCGGTTTTCAAACTAATAGACTATGGCTCTATTGAACCCAGACAATTATAGAAGATCACCGACTCTTCTTCCCTATATTAAAGTGCTTCCAATATAACCTTTGACAAAGAACGGGATTCACTCACCTTTGAAGGAAGCTTCTTAATCCTTTCAGGTGTTATCCCTCCATCCTGTAACCTGTTAATGATCACCCGACTTCTGCTATCTGCCAGCTTATCCAGGGATTCACCACCATAAGGCCAGTTTTCCAGTAGCCACCGTTCCGCCACGGCTACTCTCTGCGCTTCGCTTTGACTGCTAATCTCGGGCATTTTTCTTTTCTGGGTACGCAGATACATTTGCTCGATTAAATTATTGCGAATAGCATCCGGTATCGCCTGGTCAGGGTGACCGGCAGCCGCCTTATTCATCACCCCATAAAGCTCATGCAGTGCATCTTCCAGTTCAAGTGCCGAAAGTGCTGGCCAGTCCAATTGCCTGGAGGCATGTCCTTCAACAGCTATGGCAAGGCCAGGCCTTTCTTTTAACGCTATAGTTAAAGTCTGCAAATTTTTGACAGAGTCCTCCTCCAGAACAGACTTACCTTCAGCAAAAGTCACTTGGGGTGATATTTTGGATGACACTTCCTTAATCCTGGAAAGGTAAACAAATGGCTTGGCAGCCACTACCTTCCAATGTGCATTAATGGCCTGGGCCAACATATCCTTTGACGGTGCAACATCTTTTTTCGTCTTTTTTATTGCAAAGGAGGTTTGGATAATACCCCGGGAGTCCGTAAGTAATGCTAATGTCAGGCGGTGCACCCCTTCATTATTTTTAAACACGCCGGAAGACAAACCCTGAAGTGTAAGCGAGCCATCACCCTGGAAGGAATCCAGGGTTTCTGTGCCATTAAAAGATAACCGGACCCGAGTCCCCGTCAAATCATAGCTTCCTACGAAAGCCGGAATTACCCCCTGACCGGCAACCGCCGCGCCCAGTGTGAGTTGATAACGGTGTGTGGCAAACTCTTCTGCTCCGGAAAAGCTGCCATCCATCTGGATAGTTTCCCCTTTTTGAAGCTTGCCATTGAGGGTGTACGACAATGCCTTACCCTGAAACAGAACGCTAAGCTCTGAAGCATTCACTCCCCACAGCGCTTCCGTATTAAGTTCAGCATCCTTAAAAATCGCACTGTTTATACCGACTGTTTCACTTAACCGTAATATTAATGCCAGAGGCTGCATTACACGGCTACCGGTTTTAATAGTGGGCTTTTCAAAGAATAATTTATCCACCTGCCAACGGTTGCTATCCGATGAATAGGTAATATCTTTTAATTCAACACTGTCCCAGTTAACGGATAGCTCTTTATCAATCATACCGCCTTCACCGGTATGACCCGTCCCTTTCATTTCCATGGCACTTCCTGCCTGCCAGTGAAGGTTAAAGCGACCATCAAAGTAACCTGCCAATGCCACTTTAGCGCTCTTTTGATACCAGGAACCAAAACTATTCAGGGATAGATTTTCAATGTCCAGAACACCATCCAGTGTCTGACTCTCACCAGCCAGTTTACCATTAAACTGCCAGTCAGCCCCTTGCAATTGACCTGTTGCCACCACCTCGGCCTGCTCTTTATTGACTCCCTTAAGAGCAAGCTTCTGAACCTTTATCGAGCATGATGGATAACAGGCGTTATTTTTTTCATTATCAGAAAGCCATCTAATGGTCGCTGAGTTAAATAATAAATCAGCGGACTCCATCCCGTTAAAGATAACCCATGGCTGTTTCTGCGCTTTCAGCTGTTCTCTATGAACCGTAATTTCTGAATGGTGGAATTCGATTTGTGATAATTGAAATCCATCAAGAACCAGGGAGAACCATGAAGGGCTTAGCTCCATATTTCTTGGATTAATAGTTAACCCCTCACCCAGGGTTAACCGGGCTCCGGTTAATACAAGCTGTCCCCGCCATGGGTTATAGTGGCTATCCTCATAGGACAGCTTTATCCCTGACTGGTTATAACCCCGTTCCAGGTATAGGCTGGCAACCCTGCCCATATTTTGCCAGGCTATAACAGTAAGCCCTGCCAGCAGCAGGAAAATCCCCCCGGCAATTAACCACCAACCAGAACCCCTCGGCTGTTTTAACAACATGAAACACCGTTTGTTAGTGCCTGATGCCAACATCCCGTTCAGACAGGGGAACTACCAGCCCATCACTTGTTTAACGAAAGGTATGGTCAGTTTCCGCTTGGCTCTTAATGAAGCCCCATCAAGCTTATGCAATATTTGAAACAGGCTACCCATCTCCCGGCTACTTCTGTAAATGATGTAACGGGCAACTTCCTCACTCATCTCCAATCCCCGCAGGTGAGCCCGAAGCTGGAGGGCCGAGACCTTGTCATGGTCAGTCAGCGGCTGAACCTGGAAAACCAGCCCCCAACTCAGGCGAGAGACCAGATCCGGCAGCTGTATCCCCAGGGACTTGGGAGGTTTGCTGGCAGCAACCAGCAGGCGGGTTTTCGCATCTCGCAGGCGATTAAACAGGTCAAACAGTCCTTCTTCCCACTCAGGAATACCTGCCACCTCACCAATATCATCGATACAGACAAGCTGAAGCCGTTCCATACCTTCCAGCAACTGTGGAGAGTAATTTACCAGTTCAGACATGGGTAGATAGATGCTTCGGCCCGCCTGGCGATCCACCTGATGACAGGCCGCTTGCAGAAGATGGCTACATCCAACACCGTTGTTACCATAAATAAAAATAAACTGCTCCGTATCCACAGAAGGCAGTTTTCTATCCATGTCCAGCAGATTAACCAAAGCATCATTAGGCCCACCAAAAAAGTTGGCGAATGTTGCATCGTCTCTAAGCTGGACGCTGAGTGGCAGTTGCACAGGCAGACTCATATACGACATTTAATCCGTAATGGGATCTCAAAACAGCTGGAGATACCTCTGGTGCAGGGCTGTACATCATAATTCCAGTACCATGCCCAGTGATCAGGGAGTATAACCACCATGATCCAATTCTGTTCAGAAAGAATCACTTTTCTCTGAATCAGCGCTCATTTTAGGAGTTCCTTCACAATTAGACATGAAAACACTCCCGGGTCACCGGTTATTTTTCAGGCGGATCCGCATGATAAAGGTGACTTACCTTATAATTCCGGTGAAGGTGACGCAAGAGTACCATAATAATGGCCGCCAGTGGCAGAGCAATCAACATCCCGACAAATCCGAAGAGCTGACCACCGGCCATCAAGGCAAAAATCACTGCAACTGGATGCAGCCCAATTTTATCTCCCACCAGGTAAGGCGTAAGGACCCAGCTCTCCAAAAGCTGGCCAATCAAAAACACCAAAGCGACAAAACCCAGAGGGACAAGGCTATCAAACTGAAAAAAGGCCACCAGAATAGCTGTGACAAATCCTATAACAAACCCCATATAGGGAATAATACTTGCGACACCTGCCAACAACCCGATCAAGATGGCAAATTTCAGGCCCACCAGAGACAGCCCAATACTGTAAATGATGCCCAGTGCCAACATGACCATCAACTGGCCTTTAAGAAAAGCGGCCAGAACCTCATCACACTCCTTTCCCAGGCCGACAATAACGGGCTCCAGGTTTCTGGGTATCATTATACGGATATTGTCTACCATTCTGTCCCAGTCACGAAGCAGGTAGAATGTAACCACTGGCACCAGCAACAGATTCGCAATGACCTCAACCAGGGCAATGGAGGAGCGGGTCACCGAAACCCCAAGGTGCGCCAGGATTCCTCCCGCTTTTTGCCACTGCCCGGCTATATTTTTAGCCATTTCACTCAGATCAAATAATTTCGGATCCAGTTCCAGGTAATCTTGCACTACAGGCCAGACATTGGTTCTCAGCCATGCCTCCCACACAGGGAGCATTTGAATAACCCCTTTCAGCTGCTGGAAGACCATTGGAATAACAATTAGCAGAATCAGGATGACCACCAGAAAAATCGCTAAAAACACGATTCCCACCGCCGGGGCCCTTGAAATCCCCGTTTTTTCCAGCCGGTCAACCAGAGAGTCCCCCAGGTAAGCCAGCACCAGACTAACAGCAAAGGGAGCAAGCACCGGCCCGAGGAAATGGATAAACAGGCCTGCAATCAATAAAATAACGGCAAGCATCCAATGTTGCTGAGTAGTCATGGAATAGTCTCTCCTACCCATCGGGGCACTGTTGGCAGGTTATTTTTTAGTATCCGGATCGCCCCCAAACCATCATAGAGTGGACACTACTGGCGATTAGCAAACAGGTTATAAGCAACATCATTGTACCAGTTATTACCCCAGCCGAGGAACTGCAGGACACGATCCAGGCTACCTGGGACATTTGGCGTTTTCCTCTTTTTTATCCACGCCCTTGAAAAATCAGCGACCAAGCCAGCGATAATAAAGCGGTGCTGTTGTATCACCTGATACAGAAGCCTTTGTTTTCTCAAGCCGTTTCAGCTTCCTACCCAAGGCAATGGCATCTGCTAACTGACTCTGGTAACCATCTATACTCAACTCAAGCTCCAACTCTGAACCAGAAACGCGCCTGACCTGCACAGACCTGACCGCCGTGAGTTTTTCCAGATATGAGGTCAGAGCCGCATAATCTTTAACACTATTAATCGACTCTATGACCAAAACCGATTTTCCCTTGGAGTCAGCCGAGACAATAGCGTAGTGCCTGGCCAGGGTACTACCCACCAGATCAGCCGCCACCAACGCCAGCTGCTCATGATTTAAACCCGCTATTTCAGCATCTTGCCGCTGCCCCCTGAACACTAGGGACAAGCGGCCATTATAAATCCCGCCTGCCTCGGACAACCTTCCCGCGAGTATTGACTCCGAACCATAACGAACCGATGCCTCTTCAAGTTTGGAGGTGAACAGTCCCCAGACATCAACGGGAGAAATCACCTGGGCATCCTCAAAATCCATAAGCGGAAAAATCAGTGGTAATGCCCGCCTGGAAAAGCGGCTCTCAAGGGCCTTCACCAAAGGGTTAGCAGCGACCCCTCTTTGGATATTCCGCCCGCTCCCCTCGTCGATAGCAAGCCAGGTCAACGTGGTGGGTCGGTTAGCCCCCCAGATGGCTATTCCCGAGTCCCTGAGCAGACGGTTCACAGCGTCTTCTACAAAAGTAACCTGTAAATATTGCTGCAATTGACCCGACGTGTTTTCCCTTCTGTAGCTATAACCTTTGACATAGCCATCCGGATCAGCCATGGCCTTCTTTAACGCATCATTGGCCAGTGCCCGTGTTTCACCGGTGACATTCACCAGCACCCGTCCGAGTGCCTCTCCCATTGCCTTCTTTCGGTCACGATCTCCCTGAGATTCAACAGGCACTTCCGTTTTATAAAGACCGGAAACCTGAGCGGCTAAAACCTGCCCGGGCAGTGCATAAAACACTGCCACCAATAGCACTGAAAAGAACGCGACCCGAATTGATAGCCGCCTTTTCCATTGAGAACTAATCACTATGTTCTTCCAATAAAAAAACATTTGCCTGACAACCACAGACATGCCAAATGCCCCAACATCCCACCAGGGGGTTATTCTGCCAGTGACTACCTCTTGGTCACAAGTCCGAAAGTCACTATTAAACAGGTTTGTCATCGATGCCACAGACTCCTAGAATAGCGAACTCTGATCATTCATCCCAAATCAATGGTGCGGATTCACTTCCATGAACAAAACCGACCGCCAGCTTTCCACCAAGAAGCCTCTCAGCTATAAAGACTCAGGCGTTGATATTGCCGCAGGCAATGCCCTGGTAGATCGTATCAAACAGGTAGCCAAATCCACCGCCCGCCCTGAAGTCATGGGGGGACTGGGTGGCTTTGGCGCACTTTGCCAGATCCCCTCCGGCTATAAAGAGCCTATTCTGGTTTCCGGTACTGACGGAGTGGGTACTAAACTAAAGCTCGCCATGGAACTCAACCGGCATGACCGGATAGGCATCGACCTGGTGGCCATGTGTGTCAATGACCTGGTGGTCTGTGGCGCTGAACCCCTGTTCTTCCTGGACTACTATGCCTCTGGCAAGCTCAATATAGACATTGCAGAACAGGTCATCAAAGGTATAGGCAAAGGCTGCGAGCTGTCAGGATGCGCCCTCACCGGCGGTGAAACCGCTGAAATGCCAGGCATGTACCACAATGAAGACTATGACCTGGCAGGCTTCTGTGTGGGAATTGTAGAAAAATCTGAAATTATCGATGGCTCCCGGGTCACTCCCAGTGATGTACTTATTGGCTTAGGCTCCAGTGGTCCCCATTCCAATGGTTACTCACTGATTCGAAAGGTCATAGACATCAACGACCAGGATCTTAATCAGCTTCTGGAAGGAAAGCCACTGGCGGACTGGCTGCTTGAACCTACCCGTATCTATGTGAAATCACTGCTCCAGCTCCGTAAAGAGCTTCCCATACATGCCATGGCCCATATTACCGGTGGTGGCTTAACCGAAAACCTGCCCCGGGTTCTTCCTGAGGGTTGCCAGGCAGTCATTGATACACAATCCTGGGAAATTCCCGCTATTTTCCAGTGGCTTCAGACAATGGGTAACATCGAGCCCTCCGAACTTTACCGCACCTTCAACTGCGGTATTGGCATGGTTCTCTGTATTCCGGAACAATACAGCGCATCCGCAGTCGAATTACTGCAATCAATGGGAGAAGAGCCTATGGTTATTGGTCATATTGAAGAGGGATCTGACCAACAGGTGCTCTTCAAATAAAGCGTTAGAGACAGTATATAGATAGGGACTTCCGGCAACCGGGCCGGAAGTCATTGCCTGTGTTATAGCTTTTCACCAAAAGAGATAATCGTGCACAAAAGTAACCGAGTGGTTGTATTACTATCTGGCAACGGCAGCAATTTGCAGGCACTTCTGGATCAGCAGCCCAATTACAGTTATGAAGTCGTCGGCGTCATCAGCAACCGTCCCGACGCCAAAGGTCTTCAAAGAGCAGAACTTGCTGGTATCCCTGCCATCACCCTGGATCATAAAACCTTTCCAGGCCGGGAGGATTATGACCAGGCTTTAATCACCCGGATTGATCAGTTCGAGCCCGGGCTGGTTGTACTGGCTGGCTACATGCGGATTCTTACTGGAAGCTTTGTCAGGCATTACAAAAACCGGCTGATGAATATTCATCCGTCACTACTGCCAGATTACAAAGGACTCGATACCTATAAGCGGGTTCTCAATGACCGGCAACGACAGCACGGTACAACCGTTCACTTTGTTACCGAAGCACTGGACAGTGGCGCCATCATCGCCCAGGCCACTCTTGAGATAGCCGCCAGTGATGATGAGCAGTCACTGTGTAAAAGAGTTCAACGTATGGAGCATAGAATCTACCCCATTGCTGTGGATTTTTATACCAGTGGCCGACTATCAATGGATGACACCCGAATCCGTCTTGACAACATCCCTCTGGGAAAGAAAGGATATCAATTGGACGAACAAACCCTGATAGAGCAGCTATGACCCAAAATGGCCACCCAACAAAAAGCAGGATGCTTTCTGCTCTCAGTTCCGGATGCCCCTCTGGGGCATCAATAAAGCCAGCGGACCGGAATCCGAAGAGTGCTATGGCACGCAGGGCAGGACTTGCGTTTTTTCTAACCCTCACACTAACAGGCTTACCCTGCCTGACATTCGCCGCCAGCAGTCCAGAGACCAGCAAGGTCATAACGTCCCAAGGCACCACAACCCAGCCAGCCAAAAGCGGGTCAGTCCTGCTCAAGCCCTATACAGCGGAATTAAAGGCCAGTATGAAAGGTTTGCCCATCAGTGGCTCTGGCAACCGGGAACTAAAACAGAACAAAGAGGGTCACTGGGAGCTTAACTTTGATGCCAGCTCGGGTTTATTCGGTATCAGTGAAAGCAGTGAGTTCAGTTTAAGTGACGGTACCATAAAACCAGAAGCTTACCGCTATAAACGTTCAGGCATAATCGGCAGCAAACCGGAAGAAAAAGCCCTTTTTGACTGGAAGCAATCACAGGTTAACTGGGAAAATGATGAAAAGCACTGGGCTATCAAACTGCAAACAGGAGCCCTTGATAATCTATCCTACCAGACCCAGCTGCGTATGGACCTGGCCGCTGGCAAAAAAGAGCTGAACTACCTGATTGCAGACGATGATGAAGTATACCTGAGGAGTTTTGTTATTGAGGGTGAAGAAGTACTGAGCACGGATGCCGGTAAACTCAATACCGTCAGGGTTAGAATCAAGCGGGACAATAACAAGCGTGAAACCTGGATCTGGTTTGCCAAGGACTGGGACTTTTTCTTTGTCAAACTCCTGCAAAAGGAAGGCGGTTCGGAGTATACCGTGGAGCTAAAAAACGCCAGTATTGACGGTAAGCCCATCAAAGGGATATAGCCCTTATGGTTGATGGGAAATCACATACCCTGTGCCCTGAACCATCAATCTTCAACCAATAATCCAGCCCCTAGGGGCTGTTGATGTTTTATCGCGTGCTCAGCCAAAGCCAGCGCTTTCGTGGCTAGGCGTAGCAGCGTAGGAATGCTCATGCCTTTCAAGCTGCTGCAACGACGGCACGGAAGCGCTGGCTTTGGCCCTTCGGGTGGCTCGTAAAGCGGCCTTCCGACTGCGTTAAACTGGCTTGACGTAGAATAACTACGCGCTGCACCAGTTCGCCTTGCGTAAGGCCGCTTTACGAACCACTGAGCTCGCGATAAAACATCAACAGCCCCTAGCAGCGTTGTTTATGTTATATTTTCTCCATTTCTTGAGTACTCCCTGATATCTAGAGGATCATATGCGCTTTCTTCACACGATGCTACGGGTGGGAAACCTGGATCAATCCATTGCGTTTTACACTGAAGTCCTAGGCATGAAACTGCTCCGGCAGCATGACAATGAAGACTATAAATATACCCTGGCCTTTGTGGGTTATGCCGATGAGTCAGAGCAGGCTGTGATTGAGCTGACCTATAACTGGGGTACAGACAGCTATGAACAGGGAAATGCCTTTGGTCACATTGCTATTGGTGTAGACGATATTTACAGCACCTGTGAATCCATCCATAAAAGTGGTGGTACAATCACCCGTGAACCGGGTCCTGTTCTGGGTGGAAAAACAGAAATTGCCTTTGTTGAAGATCCGGATGGCTACAAAATAGAACTCATCCAAATGAAGCAGGCCTCCCAAGGGCTAGGCTAACAAAAAAGGCACACTGGCAATAGCCATCACTGGCTCATATAAATTCGGGTCAGTGAAAATCCGGACTTAGCAGATACGACTAATTCATTTACTCTCAATAACCTGTGCAACGACGTCCTAATATCCATATGGCTGCTGCACAAGCTTGAATAGATGGAATGCGTTACCGGCGTCCTCGCTGGAAATGCATACGGATACCTCTAACTGCTAAGGCTTGGAAAGGTATGTATTCCCAGGCTGGAGAGGGTGTCGCGAAACCCTCAGCACAATGTCCTGTTTTTTTTGGAACCACAAAGGACACTAAGTACACCAAGGCTTTTCTTAAAATGCTTCGTGCTCTTCGTGTCTTCGTGGTTTAAAAAAGCCTTTTGCGACAACCTCTGGAGCCTGGGAACGAGTCTACATATCAAACGCATTGATGAAATAATGTACCAGACCAGGTATCCACAACACTAATTCGGGGGAAACTGTTTAAGGTAATGCGTAGATCAAAACCGGTTTTGGCTGCACTACTGGCGTTGCCACTTGTTACAAATTGTTCAAATAGCACTTCAGCCGATAAAGTTTCAACAGTGGCTTCCCACAGCAGTCAAACAACAGAGGCAGCACCTGCCAAACTGGACAATGCTGAAGCCATGGCGACCATGACCGAGATTTTAACTCGCAAGTCACGCCGTTACTGGGGAGATGATAA
Organism: Endozoicomonas sp. Mp262; assembly: GCF_025643335.1. Lineage (NCBI taxonomy): Bacteria > Pseudomonadati > Pseudomonadota > Gammaproteobacteria > Oceanospirillales > Endozoicomonadaceae > Endozoicomonas > Endozoicomonas sp. Mp262. The sequence goes on from NZ_CP092489.1 coordinate 4,868,299, forward strand.
GCATGCAGAACCGAAAGAATATGTAAAGTACACTAATAATTATCGAACACGGGTTTTTATCAATTTCCAGCAGGGAGAGGTTCATGTTGAAACCCTGGATCCGCAGGACCTTCGCCATGCCATCATTGCAACCCTGCTAACCCCTGAAAACCCGGAAACCGTTGACTTGTTTACCGATAAAAGCATTCCTCTCGGGGAAGAACCCCTGCTATTCGGCCAGGTACTCGACCAACATGGCAAGCCTATCCGCTGGCAATGGGATGCCAAATATTTTGCCGACTATCTGATGGAAAATCAGCTACAGAAAACACCATCACCTTACGGCGTCATTTATCGTGTCAGAATCAGCCTGGTTAAAGATCACACACTTAAACGACAATATCAGTATGCAGGCATCATAAGGCAATATGGCCACTACTATAATATTGACGAAAGCCTGATTTACGCCATTATCCATACAGAAAGCCGGTTTAACCCCTATGCCATCAGTAACGCCAATGCTTATGGACTGATGCAAATTATTCCGACCTCAGCAGGACGGGATGTATTCAAGCGCATCAAAAATAAAACAAATGAGCTTCCCAACAAAGACTACCTGTTTAAGCCCCAAAACAATATTGAAATAGGTACAGCTTATCTACATATACTGGATAGCCATTATCTTAAGGATATTGAGAACCCCCTGAGCCGGAAATACAGTGTTATTTCGGCATACAATGGCGGCGCAGGTAATGTACTTGCCACATTTGCCAAAAATAGAAATAAGGCGATTACCAAAATTAACAGCATGGAGCCAGCAGAGGTTTATCAGGCACTGGTAAGTCATCACCCCAGAAAAGAGTCTCGCCAATACCTGAAAAAAGTCACCCTGACACAGCAGGCTTTTTACCAGCTCTATGCGACAAATGATGGATAGACTAAATAGCCATATCACCGGCTTTAATTCGACCTGTTTTCTTCAAAACCTGATGAATCACTAAGCTAATAGCCGCAGGCAAAGCAAAACACATCAATAGGATGCTCCCCCAGGCACTGGTTCCCATCGTTTCCAGAGCGGCCAGAGGTCCTACTAACCCTGCGGTTCCCATCCCGGCACCCACTGGACTATTCTCCAGCAAAAAGACGGTGGTCGCCAAAGGCCCGAGAACAATAGAGGAAAGTATGGGAGCTACGCTAATCCAGGGATTTCGAACAATATTGCCAATCTGTAGCATGGAGGTGCCTAATCCCTGGGCAATTAACCCCGAATAACCATTATCTTTATAGCTGGTTACAGCAAAACCAATCATATGACAGGCACAACCAACGGTGGCAGCACCCGCTGCAAAACCGGAAAGCCCAAGGGAAATGGCAATGGCAGCACTGGATACCGGCAGTGTCAGTAAAATCCCCATGCTGGCTGAAACCAGGATTCCCATAGGGACAGGATGAAGGTGGGTCATGGCATTAATCATTGCACCGGTGGCAGCCATCACCTGGGCAATCACAGGAGAGATAATAAACCCGACGCCCCCTCCAACTATCAGCACAAAAGCGGGAACCAGGATCATATTCAGCCGCGTTTTATCCCATAACCACAGCCCGGCCAACGTTCCTGCCAGCGCTGCCACCAGTGCTCCTGCGGGGTCACCAATAGCCAAATGGGCAGTAGCAGACACTGTACCGGCACCCATGGCACCACAAGCTAAGGCTGATACCACTATCAGGGGCGGTGCATTCAGGGATAACGCCACCCCGGCACCTATGGCAGGCCCCATCATATACTGCGCGATAGCTCCCAACTGGGATAGCAAAGCAAGTCCACTATAGCCCCCCAGCTGTTTTAAGATCAGCCCGATAATCAGGGATGAAAACAAGCCGGCAGCCATACCATTGAGCACCCTGACCAAAGTCGAACCAAACAGTGAGAGCCGGTCATTCAGGCGGGAAACCCAGGGAGAAAGACAACTGGAGAAAGACATTCTGTTACTGCGCTCCACAGAAGCATATTAGATTCTGTTAAAATGACTATGGAGCGCTTTTTATCATAGATAGCATAAAAGCAAAACCAGCTTCCAGGAAAGAAAACATAACATCCAGCAGTCACTTCCTTAAATGTTTATATGTACGTTGTGCATTGCCAGTATTTAATACCGAGGGAGAACGTTCAACTCTTTTTATGCTAGTTGTAACTTCAGTACCTTCCTTCTTTTTATAATAACAATAATAAACTACAGCTCCAGTCCCGACGATAAACAACCCTAGCATAACAGTCTCAACAGATATCGGAGTTATTGAGGTAAAAGTTTCAGACAAACCACAATACCTCAGCATACCACCTAAACAGGAATAAGAATAAGAAGGCCAATGCCAAAATAGTTTATCAAACCATAATACCCAGGTGTAGAAAGTAGCTACCTCTCCCTCATAGATTGCAACAGCAGCCGGGCAAGACTGGGCAGCAGGGCATGGGGGGCAGGGCTGGGGAACAGGGCACGGTGGGCATTGCTGCGGGCAGGGAATAAACTGAGGGCTGCATGGCAGACATTGTGGTGGTGGCTGAACACATTGGTCAGATAAGACAGGCGAGCATGCCTGAACTACTCTTTCTCCCTCAGCAATTTCAACAGCAGGAGGAGTTGGGGTTGAGGTAAAAAAAGATCTCCCGCAACCTCTAACCAAATCAACCCCACTACCCAATAAGGTTGCTAAAAAAAGATAAACGCCACTGTAAAATGAAAACTCAGAATGAACCTTATTTGCTCGTCCTCCTGTATTAGCAGGCTGACGCTTCACCCTTTTGGAATTAACATCTGCCACAACGATGATATCATTTGCAATATCTGACGGAGTAAAACCATCTCTACTGATAGGGCATGGTACTTTTTCAGTAAAGACTGATAAATCCCCAATAAATAACCTGTATTTTTTAAGATCCTTTTCTTTTAGCTTTTTACACAAATGGTACACTGTTTTATTTTCTTTATTTTTCTTGAAATAACATAACAACTCATAACCACCTCAGCAATTCCCGCAGACTTGATTAAAGCCCTTAATAACAAGGGCTGTAGCTTGGTAGCCTCTTGCTAAAATCGCAGACTATCCGGTAGAATTTCACCACAATAATAATAACGATGCTCATGTTGTGCCGCTAACGAAACCAAGAACCATTGCTGAAAAACTGCTCAAAATAGTCTCTGATGAAGCGGGTCAAATTCCAGACTTTCGCAAGAAAAGCCAACATGACAAAATTGTCCTTCATGATGCGGTCATGAGTGGCCTGGCAGTCATGCACCTGAAATACCCTTCATTACTGGCTTTTGATCAGGATTGTGTCAATAACCCAGATAGGCTCAAGAACTTAAAGTCGATGTACAATGTCAGCTGTGTCCCCAGTGATACCTATCTGAGGGATCTGATTGACCCTATCGAAACACGCTATTTAAGGAAGTTCTTTACCCGCCTGTTTGCCTTTGTGCAACGATCTGGGCGGCTTAAGCAGTTCACTTATTTTGAGGAAGGGTATCTTGCGCCTATCGATGGTACGGGGCACTTTTGCTCAGGGAAGATTAGTTGTCCTGAGTGTTGTGTAAAAAAGCCAGGCAGCAAAAATCCGCAATACTACCATCAGTTACTGGCCTGCTGTCTGGTAAAGCCGGGCAAGAAAGAAGTATTACCTTTAATGCCTGAACCCATCATCAAACAAGTTGATGCGTCAAAGAATGATTGTGAGAAGGTAGCGCTCAAGCGGCTATTGGCGAATTTATCCAGAGAGCATCCGCACCTGCCACTGGTTCTGACTTTTGATGACCTGTACTCAGATGGACCGACCATCAAGTTGGTAAAGTCCTTTGGCTATAGCTTCATTATGGTGGCAAAGGATTCAACCCATGAGTCGTTATACCAGGCCGTCGATGAGCTGGATTGTGCAGACAAAGTGGTGCGCTATGAATATACCGATGATAAAGGGTTTACGCACTGGTTCCGGTTTGTGAATGGTGCCCCCATTAACAAGTCACACCCGGATGTGCTGGTTAACTTTCTCGAATATATAGAAATTGATCCAGAGGGCAACAAGAAGTACGTCAACACCTGGGTCACGGACATTGAGCTTTCAGCCGAGAACGTGAATAAATTCATGCGAGGAGCACGCGCTAAATGGAAAATTGAAAACGAAACGTTCAATACACTGAAAACACAGGGCTACCATCTCGAACACAATTACGGGCACGGAAAGCAGCATCTGGCCAGCAATCTGGCATGCCTGACTTTTACGGCCTTCCTCATCAACCAGATAGAACAACTGTCTTGCAAGCTCTTCCAGGAAGCGCTCAAGATAAAAAAGTCTAAAAAGGCATTCTGGCATGCCATACGAGGGCTGTTTGACTGGTTCTGCATTGATAACTGGACAGACGTATTTACAGCTATCATTGAAGGGCGAAGTGTGAGCTTGAAGTTGCTGACTGTCGATACGACATAGAGCGTTGATGTTAGCCCTGTGACCTGTGTTACCTGTCATTAAAACCGACTGCCGATATAGCAGCAGTCTGGCTCTGTTCATCCGCGATAAAATCATTTTTAATTAACTGAAAATGTGCCAGCCGGAATCTGGTTTGCGGGAATTGCTGTAACCACCTTCAAAATCTTTTCTTAACATATCAACTGCTTTCTTTTTTTTAATAAATCTTACGATTTCCTCAGTCATAACAGTTTTATCAACAGATGTATTTTCCCGAATATAATTTTGGACAAGATAGGCCGCATCCTCTGACCATCGAGCAAAAAAACAATCGTCACCATCATTAGCAAATGCATTCACCTGAATCACAAAGGATAAAAAAAAACACAAGATAAATAATAAATCATTCCAAAACCATCCAATCAGCAAAACATCTTTAATTTCACTTTTATTTCCTTATGGAAATTGTTTTTAAAAACCCCCAAATCCCAGTAGAAGTTGAGCCAGCCCCATCATTTTTTTCACTTCCATCTCTATATTTCTTTAAAAATAGCGTTCTATTCAAATCAACATAAAGCAATAACCCTTCAAGATCTATACGCCCTGGATTAGAAATAATTAGAAAATTTTTTCCTCTGTTGTTCTTTTACAATCTACACGAACGGAAAATCTGTCATCTGGAGGATAAAATAAACTATGATCATCTGAATTAACCAACCTTATATCTTTTGTTTCTGCTGGCCTTTCCATTTTTACTTTTAGATCACATACCAGCATCTCCTCTCCCACTGTCTCGTAATTAGTTAAATTTTCTGGATGTATTTTAACCAATCTAACCTTTCGTTTTAACTTATCTATATGTTTTTTCCTATCGCTGGTTTTCCAGGCAGGGGTACAGTGTGCTTCGAGATGCCCTTTTACTGGTGCGGCAAACTCCCCAAGTGCATTAACATCATTATACAAAGAATCTATACAAATCATACCCGGATGACGAAGTACAAAAAACTGTTCCTGATATAATTTTCCAGATATCCGAAAAATCACTTTCCTACCTTTTCTTAGCTGTTCTGGAACCTCAAATAAAAACCACTCTTCTTTACTTTCAAAACTAGAAGGTAAATTCTTAGATATAAATTTACTATTATCTTCTGCTGATAAAAGATCAACAGAACATGAACCACTTGTTTGATATTCTAGCCATACAATCAGCATCTTTTCACCTTTATCAACATCCACTTCTTGCCAATAATGAAAGCTTTTCTCATCAGGGCCACCCGAAGGATTAGCCTGACTAGCAAGTCTTACTCCCTCTGAACGTGATTTCGATTCACTTTCAAGTACCTCTCCAGCAATATCTATATGCTGAACTGTTATTTTTCCTCCTGGAGGCCAGCTATTCCCGTGACATCAATTAAATCACTGCAACAGCAAGGCTTACAGTAAATTCCAAATGGAGTGATTTCGCACAAAATAACGTCTACTTTTGATAGGGATACTTTATCAATGGCTGTCTCTCATGGCTTATCCATTCCAAAAAAGTCGTAAGCATCTTTGTGCAAACAGTTTAATTACTACGATTTCTGAAAGTTATGAGCAAATTCCAGATGTCCGACCAAACAAGGATTCCAGAAAAATAACAATACATGATGCCTCCATGTCCGCTTTTGCCATGATGCATCTCAAGTACCCATCGCTCCTCTCGTTTGAGCGTGATAAAACAGAGCAAGAAGTAAGGCATAACCTTGAGCACCTGTATCAGATAAAAAAACGTGCTCCCTGTGATACCAGTATGCGGGAAATCCTGGATCCAATAGATCCCGTAGAGTTCAAAAAGCCTTTTAAGACATTGCTGTCTAACGTCCAAAGGGGCGGATTACTGAAGGCATTCGAATTTCACTGCGGGAACTTGAAAAATCACTACTTGCTCCCGATCGATGGAACTGGGCTATTTTACTCCTGCAATAATAAAAAACCTTGTCAGGAGTGCTGTACTAAAAATAAGGGAAAGGCCAACGAAGCTCACTACCACCAGTTAATGGCAGCATGCATTGCTCACCCGGATCAAAAAACAGTCTTGCCATTGGCACCGGAAGCCATAGTTTGCCAGGACGGTTCGACCAAAAATGACTGTGAAAAAAATGCCATTAAACGGTTGTTTGCCACCATACGAGAGCATCACCCACGTCTAAAGTTCGTTATTCTTCTGGACAGTCTTTATGCTGACAACCCCACTGTCCAACTGATTAAGAGTTATGGCTGGCATTACATCATTGTCGCGAAAGATGGCAACCATGCCTCGCTGGTTGAAGCGATGGATGAGCTGGATAAAGAAGGAAAAGTTCACCGTGCTGAAAAAGTTAATGAAGAGACTGGAATTAAGTGGTGGTTTCGCTATGCCAATGACGTCAGGCTGAACAAGGCAAAATATGCAGAACAGGTTAATGTGCTTGATTTTGTCGAAACCGATAAAAAAGGTAAACAGCATATCTGGTGCTGGGTGACTGATATTCCGCTTAACGAAGAAACCATAGAACCCGTCATGAAAGGAGGGCGCTGCCGATGGCATATTGAGAACCAGACGTTTAACACCCTGAAAAATCAAGGCTACGATCTCGAACATAACTACGGTCACGGTGAGAAGCACTTAGCCACAAATCTGGCCTATCTGACGATGCTTGCTTTTCTCGTAGATCAAATACAGGAACTGTGCTGTCCCCAGTTTCAGGAAGCTTTAAGAACCCGCTCAAAAGGAGTCCGTATAGCATTATGGAAATGGATACAGGGCTATTTTTTGCATTGGCTGATAAAAACGTGGGAGGGGCTTTTTTACACAGTAACTCATGGTATTGAAGAGAAAAGGGTGATTCCATTCGATACATCATAACCGGCCATATCGTAGCTACGTTCAGGGGTGACATTTTTTCTTTAAAGCTCCGCTTTGTTAATTGGCGGCTCAGTTTTGATCGGCTTCATTATTTTTGCTGCCTTATTGTCAATACCAACGATCATCGACGTTCATCATGCGGGAATAGCTGCCTGGAGGCATTATTAAATTCCAGCCATCTGCACCAACTCCATTTAAATATGCCATTCCGTCCGCTTGCAAAGAATCAACTTCTTTTATTCCACTTAACGAACATTCCAATCCAGGATTAGTCAACATATTTTCAAAATAAAGCTTAAATTCTTGACCTTCAAGAATCCTCTTCATATCGCTCATTCTTTTTTTCTGTTTTTCTTCTTCTAACGAAAGATTTTCTAGTTTTTCACGCAAATGCTCATGGAGAGCAACAGCATCCTGATTGCTTGCTAAATACCACCCCACAAGTTCTTGAAATGTATTTTCCATTTTTTTAGAACGTGTTATAAGTGTTTGTCGTCTTGTATCTGTATCCTGGTCTACTAATCGATTACCCAAATCAGCTATTACAGGTGATGTCCTATCTACTGTCTTCTGTAGTTTATCAAGATTATGTTGCATTAAGTTTATATCAGCCTTCATTTCACCTCCATCTTTTTTAACTTGCGCCATATCCTTTGTCAAATGATCCATAGCCTTTCCACCTTCCTTTACTCCCTCACCAACATTAACTAAAACTCCTTGTATTTGCCCCACACCTTTTTCAATATTTTTAACAACACCATCCATGTTCTCTGTTCGTTCAGCCATCAAAGAAATATTATCCTGCATTTGCTTTTTAAGCTCTTCTTTCTCCCTATTCGAAAATATTGCCATAGTCTTTCCTTTTACAGATGTAACCACACTCATAGTATCCTTCCCTCTGGCAGATTTATTAAATTTCAGAGTGCCACTCCCATCCTCACTAAAATCATCTCGATCTGCTGCAAAACATAAAGTCATAGTAAAAAATAATAAAAAAAACAAAAAAACAAAACTGAAAGCACTTCTTTCTTTTTTTATAAATAAAAAATAATACATAAAAAAACCCAAATAAAACATAAAATACAACCATGAACTATATAAGCAGCCAAAAATATTGGCTAATAAAAAATACGTATATTAAAATAAAATACACAAACATTAAAATATAATAAATAAAAGTCACTCGCTTAATAATTTCAACGAAAATCGAGTCAGACACTTTATAAAAAGCCACAAAAAAACTTCTAATTTAGTGCAAATTCTTTAAGCAAACTTCATTAAAAAAATAAATTTAATGGTTTTTCATAATTAAAATCCACCAACTAAAATTCAAAGAATTATATCTACAGCCTGGCACATCATCAGCTATTCCCGCATGATGAACGTCGATGATCGTTGGTATTGACAATAAGGCAGCAAAAATAATGAAGCCGATCAAAACTGAGCCGCCAATTAACAAAGCGGAGCTTTAAAGAAAAAATGTCACCCCTGAACGTAGCTACGATATGGCCGGTTATGATGTATCGAATGGAATCACCCTTTTCTCTTCAATACCATGAGTTACTGTGTAAAAAAGCCCCTCCCACGTTTTTATCAGCCAATGCAAAAAATAGCCCTGTATCCATTTCCATAATGCTATACGGACTCCTTTTGAGCGGGTTCTTAAAGCTTCCTGAAACTGGGGACAGCACAGTTCCTGTATTTGATCTACGAGAAAAGCAAGCATCGTCAGATAGGCCAGATTTGTGGCTAAGTGCTTCTCACCGTGACCGTAGTTATGTTCGAGATCGTAGCCTTGATTTTTCAGGGTGTTAAACGTCTGGTTCTCAATATGCCATCGGCAGCGCCCTCCTTTCATGACGGGTTCTATGGTTTCTTCGTTAAGCGGAATATCAGTCACCCAGCACCAGATATGCTGTTTACCTTTTTTATCGGTTTCGACAAAATCAAGCACATTAACCTGTTCTGCATATTTTGCCTTGTTCAGCCTGACGTCATTGGCATAGCGAAACCACCACTTAATTCCAGTCTCTTCATTAACTTTTTCAGCACGGTGAACTTTTCCTTCTTTATCCAGCTCATCCATCGCTTCAACCAGCGAGGCATGGTTGCCATCTTTCGCGACAATGATGTAATGCCAGCCATAACTCTTAATCAGTTGGACAGTGGGGTTGTCAGCATAAAGACTGTCCAGAAGAATAACGAACTTTAGACGTGGGTGATGCTCTCGTATGGTGGCAAACAACCGTTTAATGGCATTTTTTTCACAGTCATTTTTGGTCGAACCGTCCTGGCAAACTATGGCTTCCGGTGCCAATGGCAAGACTGTTTTTTGATCCGGGTGAGCAATGCATGCTGCCATTAACTGGTGGTAGTGAGCTTCGTTGGCCTTTCCCTTATTTTTAGTACAGCACTCCTGACAAGGTTTTTTATTATTGCAGGAGTAAAATAGCCCAGTTCCATCGATCGGGAGCAAGTAGTGATTTTTCAAGTTCCCGCAGTGAAATTCGAATGCCTTCAGTAATCCGCCCCTTTGGACGTTAGACAGCAATGTCTTAAAAGGCTTTTTGAACTCTACGGGATCTATTGGATCCAGGATTTCCCGCATACTGGTATCACAGGGAGCACGTTTTTTTATCTGATACAGGTGCTCAAGGTTATGCCTTACTTCTTGCTCTGTTTTATCACGCTCAAACGAGAGGAGCGATGGGTACTTGAGATGCATCATGGCAAAAGCGGACATGGAGGCATCATGTATTGTTATTTTTCTGGAATCCTTGTTTGGTCGGACATCTGGAATTTGCTCATAACTTTCAGAAATCGTAGTAATTAAACTGTTTGCACAAAGATGCTTACGACTTTTTTGGAATGGATAAGCCATGAGAGACAGCCATTGATAAAGTATCCCTATCAAAAGTAGACGTTATTTTGTGCGAAATCACTCCATTTGGAATTTACTGTAAGCCTTGCTGTTGCAGTGATTTAATTGATGTCACGGGAATAGCTGGCACATCATCTTTTTAATTTTATGCACCAGGCTCTATTCATATCATCTTGCGCTATTGCTCAAAAACATCCATTTCTGTTAAATGATTATCAAGCCTGCTCCAACCAGCTTAACCAGGCTTCCATGCCTTCACCGGTGGTGGCAGAAAGTCGAATAACCTGAATATAGGGATTGACTTTCCGGGCATTCTCTATGCACTGTTCAACATCAAAGGCGACATAAGGCAACAGATCAATTTTATTGATAATCATCAGTTGAGATGCTGCAAACATATTGGGGTACTTCAAAGGCTTGTCCTCTCCTTCCGTTACGGAAAGGATTGCCACTTTATATTTTTCCCCAAGATCGAAGCCACTGGGGCAAACCAGATTGCCGACATTCTCGATAAACAGCAAAGAGCCTTTTTCAAGCTCCATTTTATGGCAGGCATCGTGAACCATCTGGGCATCCAGATGACAGCCCTTGCCGGTATTCACCTGCAATGCCTGAGTGCCGGTTGCCCGGATACGATCAGCATCATTGGTGGTTTGCTGGTCACCTTCGATAACTGCACAGGAACGTTTTTCCTGAAGCCGCTTTAGAGTTTCCACCAGCAATGTGGTTTTTCCGGAGCCAGGGCTGGATACCAGGTTTAATACCAGCTGTTCACCTTCCCGGAAATGCGACCGGTTGTGGCTGGCCAGCTGGTTGTTTTTATCCAGCACATCCCGCTCTATCTTCATCAACCGGCGCTGGCTGATGCCCGGTACATGATTGCCAGCCTCACCCTGGCCATAATGGAGATTCCTTCCTTCACTCTCATCATGATGATGGTGATGCCCTGTACCATGAGTAACCGGTTGATGCGACTCCCGGGGATAATAGTAGTGATGATGATGCTGAACGATTACCGTCGCTTGTCCATGCGTATGGGAATGCCCATGATGATGGGCATGGTTACCGCTATGTTCATGGGAGTACTCATGAGAATGCTCATGGCCTTCAATTTGGCTGTCACCACAACCACAGACACCACACATATTATTCCACCTCAATTTCCTTGATACGCAGTTCATCACCCTGCGTCAGTTTTAGATTAAATCCGGCACACTTCGGACAGGGAGCCCCACGTATCTCCAGCGGGATAGCCTGCTCACAATCCAGACACCATGCCTCTCCCTGAGGTTTGGTGATATGAAGCACTGCATGCTCTGCCAGTGTTTCCCGGGAAGCTATTTCAAAGCAGTAACGAATGGTTTCAGGGTCAGCACAGGACAAGGGGCCTATTTCCAGCCAGATTCCCGTGATTCGCTGGACAGGGTCACTATCGCTTTGTTTTCGACACTGCTCTTCAGCCAGGTCTATAACATTGATAGCCAGGGACATTTCATGCATAGCAACATCCCCTAGCAAATACGCGGCAGCAGCTCACCACGAGGCATCTCCATATAACGACTACTGCCCCAGGGTGACTGGACAATGACTTTATGTCTTTCAGAAGCGCAGACCTGACCAATACAACAGGCGTCGTTATCGAATGTACGTAGCACTTTAAGCGTTTTATCAATATGCTCCTGGGGGACAGCAATCACCATGGTTCCTTCATTGGCCAGTTCATAAGGCTCAAAACCATAGATTTCACAAAGCCCACGCACTTCATCCAGCACAGGAATCTGCTCTTCGGCCACATTGATCTGGACTTGAGAAGCAGAACACCACTCATTCAACACCGCTGCCAGCCCGCCACGGGTGGCATCCCTGAGGGCATGCAAGGTAATACCCGCATCAATCAGTTGCCTGACTCGGGGCCAGAGGGTGTCGCAATCACTCACCAGCTCTGATTCCATCCTTAACTCATCCCGGGCCATCAGGATACAGCTGCCATGGCTGCCAATATTCCGGGAAACAATAATCGCATCGCCATCCTGAAGGTTACTGGCCGATAGCCCTGGATATTGTATAGTGCCAATACCACTGGTATTGATAATCAGCCCTTCCAGGGTTCCCCTTGGCACCACCTTAGTGTCACCACAGACTATTTGAGCACCGGATTTCTCCAGCTCTGTCGCCATGGTTTTAACAATATCCGTGAGTTCCTCAAAGGAGAACCCTTCCTCAATCACAAAGCTGCTACTGAGATATTGGGGTTCAGCCCCCACCATAGCCAGGTCATTTACAGTTCCTGCCACCGCCAGCTTGCCAATATTGCCACCGGGAAAAAACAGGGGGGAAACGGTAAAGCTGTCGGTAGTAAAGGCAACCGGGCCTGCCATGGGTAACACGGCAGCATCCTCAGCTTTCAACAGAATGTCATTGCTGAAATACCGGTAGAACAGTTTTTCCACCAACATGCCCATCTCTTCACCACCACTGCCGTGGCTTAATTGAACGGTTTTCATCATCAGATTGTCTTGTCTGCCATATCGGAGTAGCGGAAATAGGCGTTGCAGGCTCCTTCGGAGCTCACCATACAACTACCCATGGGTCGGGACGGGTTACAGGCCTTGCCAAAAGCACGACACTGATTGGGCTTTGCATGGCCCCGCAGGATATCAGCACAGATACAGACCTTATGGTCCTGAATTTCCTTATGGGATAGCCGATCTGAGAAAATCAACTCGGCATCACGGTGGGCAAAACGATCCTGCAACTTTAAGGCTGAGCCGGGAATATCGCCGAGTCCACGCCAGCGGAAATCAGTTCGCAGGGTAAAAGCCTGATCCATCTTACTCTGTGCTGACTGGTTTCCCTCCGGGGTAACAGCTCTGGAATACTGAATGGCTAACTCCGGCTTGCCTGAACATTTCTGCTTAACAATCTCCAGAATCGACTCCAGCACATCCACTGGTTCAAAACCACTGACCACCACAGGAATATCAAACTTATCCACCAGCGGTTGATAAATTTTGGCACCGGCCACCACACTGACATGGGATGGGCCAATGAGGGCATTAATCCTGGCACCGCCATCGGCCATCACTGCCTCAACCGCAGGCGGCACCAGCACATGATTAATATGAAAATAAAGATTGCTAAGCTGCTGTCGTTCAGCCAGTTCCAGCAACACCGCAGTCATAGGCGTGGTGGTTTCAAAGCCAATGGCAAAATAAACGACTTTTTTATCCGGGTTATCCCGGGCAATGGTCAGGGCATCCATGGGATCGTAAACAGATCGCACATCCCCACCCCTGGATCGGCACTCTGCCAGGCTTCCCTTGGAGCCAGGCACGCGAATCATATCGCCCAGGGTCACCAGGATCACATCCGGGGTTTCCGCCAGCTCCACAGCATGATTTATCCGCTCTTTGGGCATGATACAAACCGGACAGCCCGGGCCATGGATAAATTCTATAATCTCCGGTAGCAGCTGGTTTAATCCATACTTCATAATGGTGTGGGTATGACCGCCACACACTTCCATAATATTGACCGGTTCATCCAGCTGTTCTGCCAGAACCGAAATCTTTTTAACCAGCGCCCTGATTACCGCCGGATTCCTGAATCCGGTATACAGGGAATGAGACTTGTCACTTTGAATACTCATACCAGCATCGCCTTAATTTCTTCTTCCCCCATTTCCTCCATCAAATTCTGATACTCCCTGAGACTGGCACGGGCATCCTGCTCATCAATCTTGCTAATGGCAAAGCCCACATGGATCAACAGATAATCACCTTCAGCCAGGGACTCCGTTAATAAATGGGTGCTAACCTGTTTCCGAACTCCCATGGTATCAACCAGGGCCGTACTGTCCGGGTATAGTTCAATAATTTTCGAGGGAATACATAAACACATAAAAAAACCGAAATAAAAGCCTTGATAGTAAAAACGTCACTGGGAGTCTTTATAGTCCCATACCCCGTTCCCAGGACTCCCTTCTGTGCAAAACCCGGTACAGAAGGAAACACCCGTATGCACTGCCAGCGAAGCACCGGGAACGAGGCGAGGAATCTATATAAACTTAATCCTGACAGGCCCCAGACATAAGACCATGCCAAAGCTGGCCTGCCGAAATCCCGCCATCATTGGGAGGCAGTTGTTCTGATGTCAGTAATGAGCGCTTTTTAGATTGAAAGAGCATTGCCAGGTTATTCATCAGGATACGGTTCTGAAAAACGCCACCACTGACTACCACTGAATGGTTTGGATAGCAGTGAGCAATGTCACCGATCATCCGGGCAATAGCTGTCAGCAGGATTACTGCACAGTGGCCAGTGGTTTTTCTGGTACGCTGATCAATGGCCCAGTCCAACAGACGATGCCACTGAATAACCCCATCACTGCTTAAGTTAAACCGGGCTTCAGGATGACTTGATATGACTGCATCAATAGCCGCAGCTTCCAACCGTAGCCCACACTCACCTTCAAAATCCACGGTATCAACTAATCCTAATAGACTTGCCCAGCCATCAATCATTCGTCCCATGGATGTGGTTAACGGGGAAAGCCCGGGGCTCTGCCAAACCTTATACAGGTTGTTTAACCATGAAGCCGGTTTACCCTTAAAGGCTGGCAGATCAAGTGCCTTAATCTCATCAAGACTGTAATACTCCAACAACAGCCCCAGCAAAATTCTCGCGGGTTCCTTGATGGCCCGTTCGCCACCAATGAGCCGGAACGGCTTTAAGTAGTGGCAACGCTTAGCCTGACGAATATCCACCAGTAATACTTCACCACCCCAGATCACACCGGTATTCCCGTCCTTGCCATCCGGCGATGGGTCACCATATCCCGTGCCATCAAAGGCAAATCCAAGCACTTCCCCGGTTAACCGGTGTTCAGCCATCACTGCCAGAATATGGGCATGATGATGCTGCACCTGGAGATGGCTAAGGGAGCGTTCCTTACTCAGGTCCTGAGCCATTCGAGTAGTGATGTAATGGGGGTGTTTGTCTGAAATAACCGTCGCAGGCTCAATTTCAAACAATTGTTCAATGTCGTTTAAATGCCTGCTAAAGCTGGCTTCCATCTCCAGGCTATCCAGATCCCCTTGATAAGGACCAACCACCATCTGTTTACCCCTGGCCAGGGCGATACTATTTTTCTGCTGAACTCCCAGAGCCAGTAATGGTTTATCAACAGCCTGTTCCAAAGGCATCACCAAAGGGGCATAGCCTCTTCCCAGTCGCAGCACTTGACGACGCCCTCCAGCAACCTGTACCACACTGTCATCACAGGCATGCAAAATATTGCGGTTATGATCCAGCACATAATCAATATGCTGGCCCAGTTGCTCTATCACCTGGGAGAACCTGGTAGCAATCGGCATACCAGATACATTGGCACTTGTGGCCACCAGGGGGAATTTAAGGGATTCCATGAGCAAATAATGTAAAGGTGAATAGGCCAGCATGACTCCCAGCCAGGGAACACCGGGAGCAATACTCTCTGCAAGGGCAAGCTCCAGCCTTTTCTGCAACAATGTAATTGGCCGTTCCGGCGACTCCAGTATCTCCTGTTCCAGGGGGTCAATAACAGCAAGGGACGCTGCCATCTCCAGGCTATTCACCATCACCGCCAATGGCTTTCTGAGGCGGCGCTTACCTGCCCGTAACCTGGCCACCACCTCTTCATTGGTGGCATCACACATTAAATGAAAGCCACCAATGCCTTTTACTGCCACAATTTTCCCGTCCTTCAGGGCTGCAACAGCATGCATCAGGGCTTTATCCCTGTTTGCCAGCAAATTACCCGATGAATCAGTGAACCTTATCTCAGGACCACAGTAATTGCAGCTCACTGGCTGGGCATGGTAGCGACGATCCAGGGGATTACCATAAGCTTCCGCACAGGCAGGACACATGGCAAAGTCCGCCATACTGGTCCATGGCCTGTCATAGGGCAGTTGTCTTACTAAACTGTATCTGGGGCCACAATGGGTACAATTAGTGAACGGGTATTGATAATGCCGGTTGCCAGCTGTAAAAGTCTCTTCCATACAATGGGAGCATACCCCTTTATCCGGAGATATACTGATACTGTCCAGATCAACGGTATCACTGGAAGTGATCACGAACTCGCCATCATTCTGCAATGGCATACTGTCGACGGAAACCCGGTCAATACGACTCAATGGTGGCGCATCTGTTTTTAGGGCAGTGATAAAACTGTCTGCGGCAGATAAACCACCTTCAATCTCAATATAAACACCCTGGCCATTATTCAGGATAAAACCGGACAATTGCCGTTCTATTGCCAGGCGGTACACTGTCGGTCGAAACCCTACTCCCTGTACAATGCCCCAGACCCTGATTTTCCGGCGAACAACTTTGTCTTCAGTTATTGACACCGTCAGGCCACCTCTTCAGCTGCTTGCAACAAGCGCTCACAGTGGCTGTATATACTTAGCTTACCAGGACGACAAAAACCCGCTAACGTCAAATTACACTGATCAGCAAGAACCACTGCTTTTTTCGTAACCGCAGAAATGGCGAATAGCGCTTCCACTCCCGCCACAATCGCCTTCTGAACCATCTCAAAACTGGCCCGGCTGGTCACTAAAACAGCCCCGCCACGAATATGATTGCGGGCCAGATATCCAATCAGTTTATCCAGGGCAATATGACGACCCACGTCTTCCCTCACTGCAACCAATTCTGCCTGATCTGTGATCCAGCCTGCGGCATGGGTTGCACCGGTTTCCTGGTTTAACCGCTGTTGTTGCTTCAGGCAGTCAAATGCATTGTCAATCTTTAAGGCATCCAGGGTTAAGTGCTTTTCCAGTACTGGCAGCTCTCTACTCACATGGGATAGTTGCTCAGTGCCGCATATACCACAACCAGTGGTTCCAGCCAGATTTCGTCTTCTTGACTTGAGTCGTTGAAAACAGCGGGAAGATATTTCAACAGCCACTTCGACCCCTGAACAGGCAGGAACAATATCAATACCCCGTATATCCTCAAAACGATCAATAATACCTTCGGTGAGAGAGAAACCGATTGCCAGGTCCTCCAGATCCGAAGGCAGTGACATTAATACCGCATGGGAAATACCGTTATAGACTATGGCAACCGGCACTTCCTCAACCAGCTGATCGGTATTGAATGACGTACTTTGTTGGTGGCGAATGCGACATACCGGCATCGCCTGGCAACTGGAAATAGCAGAAGCCTGATCCATATTATCCCCTTACTGCCCAAATTCTTGGGCTGTTCAACTAGGCGCCTTGGGGGAAATTCCCAGTCGCTTCATTCTGGACAGCAGCGTGGTTCTCTTAATGCCCAGCCGCTGAGCTGCCCCCCTGGGACCGGCCACCACGCCATTACAGGCTTTTAAAGCCTGAATAATGGCTTCCCGGTCATGTGGACCTTGATCAAAACTAAAAGAGTCGTATGAGCAGGTATCGTCAGGCTCAGCCTGATTAAGACCGGGTAGCGCCGATAAGGTATCCTGGCAGGTTCGTGCTTCCTGGTAGGAGACATTCAGGACATTACCCCGGGTTAGGATTACTGAACGTTCAATAACGTTGCGTAACTCCCTGATATTGCCCGGCCAGGGCTGGGCACATAGCCAGGTCATATCATCTTCTGAAATACTGGTGATATTCCGGTTCATCTTCCGGGAAATGTCTTCGGTAAAGTGCTTGACCAGCAAGGGGATATCATCCCTTCGCTTGCGCAATGGTGGGAGCATGATGGGAAATACATTCAGGCGATAATAAAGATCACTTCTGAATTTTTTGTCCTTAACCATCTTGAGCAGATCGCAATTAGTGGCAGCAATCACCCGTACATCCACAGAAACAGGTTGATAACTGCCAATCCGCTCCACCTCACTTTCCTGTAATACCCGCAGCATTTTAGGCTGTAAATCCAGCGGCATATCACCAATCTCATCCAGGAACAGGGTACTCTGGTCCGCTCGTTCAAAGCGACCGGCCCGCCGTGCCAGGGCTCCGGTAAAGGCCCCTTTTTCATGGCCAAAAAGATCACTCTCAAACAACCCGGAAGGCACCGCAGAACAGTTCATTTTCACCATCTCGCGGCTGCTGCGCTGACTAAGCCGGTGAATGGCCCTGGCCACCAGTTCCTTGCCTGTACCGGTCTCACCAAGAATCAGCACAGTGCATTGGCTATCGGCCACCATCGATGCTTTTTCCAGCACCTGATTCATGACACTGCTCTGGCTAATGATTTCGCTGAACACTTGGTGTTTATGAACCCGGGTATCCAGGGAAACACGGTTTAAAGGCATGGCCGATATGTGTTCTTTCTGATACACCTGCACACTATGCAGGGTCATTGCCGTTCTGGCGGCAATTTTCTGTAGCAACGCGAGATCACAGGAATGAAAGAAACCACACTCCCGATGACCCAGCCGGATAACACCATGGGGCTGGTTTCTGAAAATCAATGGCAAAATACAGATGCCGTTCAACTCATCCTGAGTGTTATTGCAGATAAATTGAGGTTCCAGTGTATTCAATGCTTCCAGCTCATGGGCACACTTGTTGCCTGCATCCTCAATAGTGTAGGCAACTCGACTGTCCTTACCAGGTCGAATGGTGTAACACTCAAACACATTCAGTTTTTTTGAAAAGTATTTAAGGCTCACATACTCAATGTCAAAATAGGTTCGAAGGGAACCCGATAAATCAGTAATCAAGCTCTCAATGTTATCCTGACTGATCACCGCATTGGTGACATCCACCAGAATCTGGCAATAGTCACGCTCTGAACGAAGGGCCACAGCCTGCTGGCTATAACGCTCCCGGCGCAACACACTATTGAGAATCGTGGTAATCAGGTATGAAAGTTGTTTCAGCTTTTTCAGTATCTCATCCGAGAAAGCCCGGGCCTGATAACTGATATATTCAATCCCACCCAAATGGGTACCTGATGTCAGGGGGAACTGACAATAGGATTGCAGGCTGGAATAAGGTTTTAAGGACTTGAGGACTGGAAAGTGAGTGGTGAAATATTCACCTTCCATCAAATTGATAATTTCCCGTTCACCATTATCATGGGTAGGCAACAGGCAACCAGGATTAGCCAGTTTAATACCCCGTCGGGTTTCCGGGTTAATACTGAAAATAGTACACCCTGCGCCCAGATAATCGTGAATCACCAGATTGATCACTGAAATTTTAACAAAATCCAGATCACACTGATTAAGGATTTCAACAAATGCAAGACAACTCTTTGCCTCAAGAAGCTTATCAGACAGTGCAATAAAGTTATGATCCCACTTCGTGTCCACTTCATTAACAGGCAGCTGCGTCGACTTGTACTTCATTGATTACTTATATCCCAGGGCATGAATCATACCAGTTAAACAGCCAAGGCTGTTTAACTGGTATCGGGAATTGCCCTTAAACGCAGGCTGCTTTCCGCAACTTGGACTTCAGACCGCTGTACTCAACCTGTACATGGTTTTCAGCCCAGCCCTGATCAGCAATCCGCTCCACCTTCACCGCACAATACTTGTACTCAGGTGTACTGGAAATCGGGTCAAGATGCTCAATGGTCAGCTCATTACAAGCGCCTATCCACCACTGGTAGGTCATGTAAACCACACCCTTGTTAACCCGCTCATTCCAGGCAGCACGGCTGATCACCTTGCCACGGCGGGAAGATACCCAGACCAGTTGCTGATCACGGATACCCAGATCCCTGGCATCATCAGGATGCATCTGCACATAACCCGGCTCATCTGCCAGGGTTTGCAGGGCAGAGCAGTTACCGGTCATGGAACGACAGGAATAATGGCCCACTTCCCGGACGGTAGACAGCACCAGTGGGTACTCACTGTCCGGCTGCTCCAGGGGTGGACGCCATTCAGCAGCAATCAGCTTACCCTTACCCGTATCTGTGGTGAACTTATTACCCTTAAACAACCAGGAAGTACCTGGATGATCGTCAGTAGGGCAAGGCCACTGAACTGACTTCAACCCTTCCATCTTTTCGTAGGTTGCGCCTGCATACAGCGGACACAGCGCACGAATCTCATCCCAGATTTCCTTGGTATTGTTATACGACATGGAGTAACCCATTGCCTCGGACATCAGGCAGAAAATTTCCCAGTCAGTCTTGACGTTATCCGGTGGGTTAATCGCCTTACTGAAACGCTGGAAACCACGGTCTGCACTACTATAAACCCCTTCATGCTCACCCCAGCTGGTCGCCGGGAAGATCACATCCGCCATTTCTGCGGTCTGGGTCATAAAGATATCCTGAACAATCACCAACTCCATATCGGAGAGAGTCTTGCGCATAGCTGCCAGATCTGCCTCGGTCTGGGCAGGATCTTCACCAAAGATATAGAACGCCTTACATTCACCGTCGTGAACCTTATGGTTCAGGTTCGTGAGGCGATAGCCGGGCTTGGATGACAGAGGTACACCCCAGGCCTTCTCGAACTTGGCGCGGATAGCATCATCGGCAACGCTCTGGTAACCGGGATATTGATGGGGCAGCATCCCCATATCGCAGGTACCCTGAACGTTATTCTGACCACGAACCGGGCCGCAGCCCACACCCCGACGACCAAAATTACCGGTGAGTAGTGCCAGGCCTGCCAGCCCTCTCACCACATCCACCGCCTGGCCATACTGGGTTACGCCCATGCCCCACAGAATCATGGATTCAGAGGCGGCAGCATAAGTACGGATAGCCTTACGAATATCAGCCGCAGGAACACCGGTGATTTCTTCGGCATATTCCGGTGTGTACTTGGCCACAACCTTACGGAATTCATTAAAGCCTTCCGTATAGTTGGCTACATACTCACGGTCGTATAACCCTTCCTCAATCAGCACATTGGCAAAGGCATTCACCAGCGCCATATTAGTGCCATTCTTCAGCGCCAGCCACTGGTCGGCAGTCCGGGCAGTTTCAATCTTGCGCGGATCACAGACAATAATCTGGGCACCATTCTGACGGGCCTTGATAATATGTTTTGCCACAACCGGATGAGAATCAGCCGCATTGTAACCGAATACGAGCAGACACTTGGTGTCTTGAATTTCAGTAATGGAGTTGCTCATGGCTCCGTTACCTACAGTGGTCTCCAGACCGGAGACAGAAGGTGCGTGTCACACCCTTGCGCAGTGATCCACGTTATTGGTGCCGAGGGCGGCACGGGCAAACTTCTGCATAACGAAGTTAGCTTCATTACCGGGCCCACGGGCAGAGCCGGTGGTCATGATGGCATCGGGGCCGTAGGTGGCCTTAATGTTTTTCAGCTTACTGCTGGCAAAGTCAATGGCTTCTTTCCAGGATACCGGCTCCAGTTCACCACCCTTCTGACGACGGATCATGGGATTTTTCAACCGGGGTGTCAGCAGGTTGGTATCGTTCAGAAAGTCCCAGCCATAGTAACCCTTCAGGCACAACTCACCCTGATTGGTCCGGCCATTGGCAGGCTCTGCACCTACTACCTTGTCGTTTTCCACGAGCAGATCGAGCTTGCAACCTGTCCCGCAATACGGGCACACCGTATTTACTTTTTTCATCAATAATTCCTCAAATGCCTATAGCATCAGATCACGTCAGCCACTGCCAAAGCGGCAGCATCACGTTTTCTGGCATTTGCCTGCTCAACATCAGCAGCCGTTTCGATACGCAGGGCACCCGTAGGGCAAACCCTGACACAGGCAGGACCCTTCGGATTGTCGCTGCACAGATCACACTTGATGGCCTCTGCCCTGGTTTCCTTAACTGTCAGAAGACCCGTGCCTTTTGCAGTACTTTTTGTGACAATCTGCATGGCACCGTAAGGACAGGCAATGGCACAGGTCTTACAACCAATGCACTTTTCCTGCTGTACCTTGATCTGGTTATCTTCACGGTAGATTGCCTTGTTCGGACACACCTGAGCACAAGGTGCATCTTCACACTGACGACACATGACCGGAACAGTAACCTCGGCATTCCTTACCAGCTGCAACCGCGGCGTAAAACTGGCAGAATCAATAGCATTAACAGTATTTGCTGCCTGGTGCGAAACAACGCAGGCTACTTCACAGGTGCGACACCCAATACAGGACTGGGAGTCAGCAAAAATAAACGTATTCATCACCCTTTCCCTGTAGAACCCACAAGACCCAGTCTGTTCTGCTGCGATGGCAATCAATGAGCTGCAATGTCCTGCAACCCTCACCACAGACATCCGGGCCTAACAGATTCCTGTGACCACCTTTTCGGAATAAAACCTGATAAAAATCAAAGGTGGGTGATCAGAATAACCCGACAACAGCGTTGTCAGGCTTGAGTGAGTCATTTAATGCATTTAGCATGCCAATATTTTAAAAGGACGGAATAATCAGGGAAATAGACCTATTTCCCCTTGTCCCCAGCGCCCCCGCCGGGAGTACATACCGGATGCTTCTGAGTAACTTACCCTACAATTCTTAGTTCTACTGTATTGACCTTTTTAAAATCATCGTAAAAAACCCTCTTATTGGGATGAAAGTGACTCATAGATGTTCAACCGCGCGTAATCTGGGGCGCTTCCAGCTATTCCACTCCATCAAGTTTTCAAGTCATCACTTTGAATTAATAGTTGTATCCATTACTACAGCCATAGCTTCTCATGCCACCACCAAAGCTATACTCATGACCAAACTAATAACTTCTGCTCGATTTTCGTCAAAAATGACGAAAATCGTCACGCTCGTGACACACCTCAAAAATAGTAGGAAGTTATTACTCCATCTGGAGCCAGCGAACCTATCATCCAGTCCCTGAGGGAATACTTGATTTAATCTGTGACTACAAACTTAGGGGCTGTTTAACCGTATATATTGTTTCAAGTACACACAAAACAATAAAATAGTGCTATAATCGTGAGAAGTAGGCCAAATAAGACTTTTTAATCTGAAAACCAAGTTTAACCTGACAAGATACCAATAAAGCAATGATCATTGACTTCACTATCGAGAACTTTCGATCAATCAAGACTGAGCAACTACTTAGTCTATTCGCTGAAAATAAGCCTAAGCACCATGCGGGTAATATTGCTTATATTGGCAACGACAATCTAGGCATTCTTAGAACATGTACTATTTATGGCTCTAATGCAGCTGGTAAAACCAATATAATCAAGGCTTTTGAAGCATTGGTCTATCTGGTTTGTGACAGTGGTGACCTAAAAGAAGGGGATCTTATTACGGCCTACGATCCCTACTTATTATCAAACACAACCAAAGACGAACCTATTCGATTTGATATTGAGTTTTATGCTGGGGAGCAACGATATCGTTACCAAGTCACGTTTACCCAGCTAGAAATTTTATACGAAAAGCTTGAGTACTTCCCTAACACCCGTGCAGCAGTACTGTTCGAAAGAAACTCACCCAGTCAATGGAAGAGTGTAAAATTTGGAGAACACTATAAAGGTGGCACCAGGCAAGTACCCTTTTTCTCAAATAGCACCTATCTTGCTAAAGCAGGCAACAGACCAGATACTCCTAATTTAATTAGGGATGTATACGACTTCTTCAGAAAAAAAACGATGACCGTAAGCTTCAATAAGACTGTAGGTGTATTTGACTGGGATCAGGACAAGTCAATTTGTTCTATTATCAATACTTTTTTACAGAAAGCTGATCTTGGCATCAACCGATTTGAATTAGAAAAAAAGGAAGTAGGAGATCTTAGGTTTCCTGAAGGAATGCCGGAAGATATAAAAAAGAAGCTTATTCAGGAGTTTTCCAAAAATTCCTTTTTTCTTCATGAGATGGATAATGGTGAACTAGTCCGATTAGAGAATAAGCAAGAATCAAGCGGCACTCGTCGTTTATTTAAATTACTTCCATTTTTTATCAAAATTTTGCGTGATGGTGCAGTATTATTCATTGATGAAATTGAAAGTAGTTTTCACCCTCACCTAGCAGAACTTATCATCAAACTATTCAACGATCCCCTAGTTAATAAGCAATATGCGCAGCTAATTTTTACTACTCATGACTTAACGTTAATGTCCCCAAACACCATGCGCAAAGACCAAATCTATCTTGTGTCAAAAACCATACAAGAGGGAACAACGATCCAAAGCCTGGATGACTTTGAGTCTTCGTTGAAAGATCAAAGTCCATTTGCAAAGTGGTATAATGAGGGGCGATTAAGTAGTGTATAGATTGCTTTCGAATAATTTAACCATCCAGTCGGACAGTATTAGAAAATGAGATCATATACTCCTCTCCAAATGAAAAAAGCACCCGTTCAACTTCTTTTTCAAATTCCGCAAAGCTCTTGATTGACAAGAGGTTGAGCCATTCA
Organism: Endozoicomonas sp. Mp262; assembly: GCF_025643335.1. Taxonomy (NCBI): domain Bacteria; kingdom Pseudomonadati; phylum Pseudomonadota; class Gammaproteobacteria; order Oceanospirillales; family Endozoicomonadaceae; genus Endozoicomonas; species Endozoicomonas sp. Mp262. The sequence continues at coordinate 4,892,826 of NZ_CP092489.1, forward strand.
TACTTTATTTTCCTCCACAGGATTTCAATCAGGTTGAGCTCAGGTGAATATGTTGGCAGAAAGCAGACCAGCAATTTCTTTTCAATCATCCAGTCATCAATTCTGGCACAAAACTTTTTGCTGGTGTGAATGCTGGCATTATCCACCATAACTACCGTGTAACGATCATTTGAGCTGTATTTTTCATCTGCCATTTTCTCTGCAAAGTCATCAAAGGCCGCAATCACCGTATCGCTATTCACTGAACCCACAACAGGATAATGAAATAGCTCACAGCTTCGGTTCATAAACCCCAGTACGTTGATGCGTTTACTTTTGACTGATGGTATTCTGAGCTGCTTTCCTTTTTCCTGCCAACCGTATGGCACACAAGGTTCCTGGGTAAAGCCGGACTCATCAAAATAAAATAAATTGATTAACCCTTTGCTCTCGGCTTCCTGGGCATCTTTCAGAGCAGTTTTACAGTCATGGAATTGCTCTTCGTCCCGTTTATGTTTGCATGATTTACGGAGTCTTTTGTAAACCAGCCCTGCTTTTTTACAATGTTTGCCAGAGTAATTTTTGATGAAGATTTACCGGTTTCATCCTCGATCTTGGATTTGACATACGATAAGCGACGAGGCTCTTCAGCCACTAATTCTTTTATGCGTTGCACTTCGGATTCGTCATATATGCACGGCCTACCGCCACCATGCCCCTTGTACAAGGCACGAATACCATATTCTTCCCAATCATCAATCCACTGAGAAGCAGTTTGATATCTAATTTCAAGTATTTCGGCAATTTGCTCAAGGGTAAAGCCACGATTGCTCAATAAAAGGCTATGGGCTCTTTCCCTTATACATCTCAGAGGTCCGTAGTGTTTGGCGAATTTCAAAGTTAATAAAACAGCTTCATCAGTGATTGTAGTGACGTACTTCATAGGGAGAGGGATTTAAAGACCAGTACTCTCTTTATAATAGAGTAAATGTATCATTCAATAGCTATCTGATCGTTAGATCAAGAAGTAGATTTCTCGTACTGGCCGAACATCCAGTTTATTTGAAACCAAACTATGACCTACTTAGGGAGAGGGATTTAAAGACCAGTACTCTCTTTATAATAGAGTAAATGTATCATTCAATAGCTATCTGATCGTTAGATCAAGAAGTAGATTTCTCGTACTGGCCGAACATCCAGTTTATTTGAAACCAAACTATGACCTACTTAGGGGCAATTCCCAGCATTAACTACAGGGATATTTCCGAAGCCCTCAAAGGATCGTTTTAACATGCCAAAGCCTAAAAAAAAGCAGAAAAAAAGTCCCGTAAAACCAGTATTTAAAATATACTGTGAAGGGGAAAAGACCGAGCCTTATTACCTTCGAGGCTATATCAATGAGTACCACTCTGGCAGGCGCACCCTCTTTGTCATACCAAAAACCAATAAAAATACTCCAGTACAACTGGTTGATGAAGCAATAGATGAAAAACAAAAGGGCAACACAGGAGATATTTACTGGGTGGTATTTGATCGTGAATCTACAACCAAATATTCTCATAAACTGCACACAGAAGCCAGACGCAAAGCAAAGAAGAATGGAATAGAAATTGCCCTTTCTAATGTTTGCTTTGAGTTCTGGCTACTACTACATTTTGAAAAGACAACAGCTGCTTATAACAGCTATGATGACCTGATAAGAAAAAGCAATCTTAAAAAATATCTTAAAGAAAGAGGTATCGAAAACTACGATAAAGCCTTAACAATCCTTTACAATGAAGTTAGTAAAGAAAATGGCGTTCAAAATGCGATCATTAATGCAGAGCAAGTCAACAAGCAGATTTCCGAAGCTGCTCAACAGGGAGAGGAGGAGCCTCACTTCCTTAACCCTTATACAGACGTATACAAGCTGCTAAGCAGCATGAGAGAGTTCTCGAAAAGTAACTAAATCATCGTCTTCTTAGCAAACCCACCAAAACGTAAGTTCTCAATAACTGCTGGATAGCTGCAAAATTCTGATATACATCTATCCTTCCCTCATGCAACCCCCAATCAATCAAGAGCAAGTGTACTCACCTGCGAGATTACTGAATCTTGTTGCTCAGCAGCAAGGGCAGATTACTCAGCAGCAAGAGCAGATAGCGAAGCTTCAAGCGCTTGTTGAGGCACTGCAAGCGCAGATTCGTCGTCTTAAAAAACTGCCGCCAAAGCCTGATATCAGACCCAATACAAAACCAAAAGATGATGGTAAAAAGGGTGATAATGGTCCCGGTGATGACAACGAACCGCCTGATAATTCAGGGAAACGTAAGGTTGAGAAGCCTGGCGAACGAACACGAAAAAATCGCCAACAGCCTGATAAGCCAGCAACAGAAAAAATCATCACCGTAGAAGTATCTGATGTCCCGTCTGGTTCGACACCAAACGGATTTAGCTCTTTTTCTGTACAAGAGCTGACTATTCAGGCGTTCACGGTCGAGTATCATTTGGAGCAATGGCAGACGCCCGACGGACAAACCATCACAGCAAAACCTCCCGAAAGCCTGCATGGACATCACTATGGACCACAACTCCAGTCCTATTTGTTGTACCAGCATCACGGTTGCTCGGTGACTCAGCCGCAGCTGTTGGACTGGTTGTGGGATATAGGAATCTCAATGTCCGCGGGAGAACTTCATCGGCTACTCACTGAAGGTCATACTGACTTTCATGAAGAAAAAGACGCTTTGCTGGCAACAGGGTTCAAATGCTCCCGCTACATCCAGACCGATGACACCGGAGCTAGGCATAAAGGACAAAATGGCTACTGTACCATTATCAACAATGAGCTATTTGCCTGGTTTGAGAGCACAGGCAGTAAGAGTAGGGAAAACTTCCTGAGCCTCTTGCATCGCCCCTGGAAGACTTATTCCGTCACGCAGGACGCCTTGGACTATCTGGAAAAATTTGATTACCCGGAGAAGTGGCTAAGCATCATCAGGCAATACATGGGCGTTACGTTTTTAAACCGGGAAGCCTGGGAAGCAGCCCTTAACGACCATGGGCTAACGGGAAAGACCCGGCGCAAGCAAGCAGCAGAAGCGCTTATTTACAGCAGCTTAATGGCTCATGGTATGGGACACCTGACCACATTCAGTGATGGTGCTCAGCAGTTCAACGTATTCAACCATGCTCAATGCTGGGTTCATGCGGAGCGGGGATTGGCTAAAGTCCACCCGGTCAATGAGCAGCAAGCCAGTGCACAGTACTGGTGTCGTACATGGTTCTGGGCTATCTACAACGATTTAAAAGTCTTCAAGGCCAGCCCCGATAAAAGTAAAGCTCAAAACATACGTCGCGATTTCAAGGCCCTGACTAATACCCAGGTAGACTTTCCTGATTTACAGGACGCACTGTCAGGGCTGGTCGTTATAGAGAAGGAATTGCTACAGGTACTCGATGCTCCAAGCCTTCCGCTCCATAACAACCTGAGCGAAAGCCAAATACGGGAATACGTGAAACGACGAAAAATCAGCGGCGGCACAAAAAGCAAAGCGGGAAGAAAGTGCCGGGATACGTTTGCCAGCCTGAAAAAAACTTGCCGGTTGTACGGTTTATCGTTTTGGCATTATCTGAAAGATCGAATCATGGGCAGTGGCAGTTTTCCCTGGTTGCCCGACCTGATAGAACAAGCATCCAGCGACTTTTCGTGTGGGTTAACCAGCAGTTATTGAGAACTTACACCAAAACTTAACCAATCTATCGGTATTTTATTTCAATTCAAATTTCTAACTTCGTGTTATGAGCACCTCCAGTAAAGTAACTTTAAATATTCTGAAAAGGTCAAATAACAAACAATAGCTCCTATCATTAAAAACCATTATTTGACCTGTGCAGTAATTTTTAGCATATCAAGTAGGAGGTGAGCCCCCCCGCCTTGCCACCATACGTACTGGAACAGACCGATCATGGTGCTAAGCACCATACTCGGCACAACAAAAAAACCGGGTCGATATAAATATCGCCCGGTTACAAGTAATTAACGACAGTTTTCGTCAGAAGTGACGAAAGTCGACACAGCTGAATATAACTATTTCGCCTTGGCTGACGCCTCAAGCTTCGCCTTCAGATAAGGACCAGGAGGTAAACGGGTATTATCCGTATGAATCACCATCCAGTTAGCCTCTCGGGTGAGTGGCATATAGTTAGGAGCCGCTCGCGTAATTGCAGCATTAATCGCCATACCCACCAGATCCGCCAGCGGATCACCTGTTGACTGATTATCCGGTGAATAGGTCATGGTCTTATGGGCAGTCCATAACTCCTCACCTGAATGTCCATCCATTATTTTGTAGTTAAACTCCACAGTAACCGTGGTATTAATCAACAAATACTGGGCATCCCATCTGTCAATAGTGACATATAAAATGGCATCGGCATCGAACATACCACCAATTTTTGCCGGATCAGCAGCCTGAACCAGGTTGGCATCGTATAACCCCTCAGATTCCAGCACCGTTTTAACCGTATTAACCGGATAAACATAGTAGCCCCGTTCCGCAAGAGGATAACTGATAGAGCTAAGGAAATAACTCGGTGCATCAACATCCACAGAATTGTTAACCACCGGTAATATCAAAATTGATTTTACCCCGGCCACTTCCAGCGGATGAGGCCCACTAACCTTCGGTGCTGTACCGGCACAACCGGCAAGAATAAAACAGATGGCCAGTGCGAAGAGTTTCAAATGGTTCTGTGCGCTTTTTATAACTATCATCCCTATGATCTCTTTTCCAAATTGCTAATCATGGCATTCATGAAATGCCGGCTTTCTGGCCAGAGATCACTCTCTTTTCGGTAGTATGACAAGGCTTCCTTTTTTTTGCCCTGATTCAGCAGAGCCGTACCATACTCCGCATACAATCCCGGAGGCACAGCTCCGGACTGCTCAGCACGAGCTATACTCTCTTGCAAGTGAGCAATGTAAGTCTCCAGCTCTGCCGGGGTTTTATAATACTCATAGGTTGAGTCTTCGTAATCACCCCATTGATACAGGGTGTTTGTTGTCTGGCAGCCTGCCAGCATTAACAGGCAGGCAACAACGGGTATTACTTTGATGCAGTGTTTCATAGTCCGGGAACCCCAAAGACTTTGGCAGCCCCACGGGAAATATAAAACTGCTGTTCCAATAATGGCAGGCCATTACGCACCACTTTCAGCATGTGTGTACCAGGCTCAATAATCAGTGCTGATTGCTCGGCCTTGAAATCCTTGGCAAAACCAAGCTCTACCCCATCAATCAGCACTATATCTTCGGGCTGGGCATTTTCAAACATCACCAATGGCCTGTCATCAAGGACATGGGCCTTTTGGGTCACTGAACAGGCAGCCAAACCAAAAGAGAGCAGTGTTGCAAGCAATATATTCCTGATAGCCATTTTATTTTCCATCTTTTATTCAACCACTTCCAGACTACTGATAGGCAGACCGGCAATATTACCACTGACCACGTGAGCAACACTTCCTTCGGTGGTTTCAGTTTCACCAAAATTACTATCGATCTGTATCCGCGCCACTTCTTTACCGGGCAAGGTAATAGTAAATCCTGTCTGGGCGGACTTCACCTGCTTACCCAGCTGTTTTACTGTCAGCTCTTTACCAGGTCTCAACCCCTGATGATTACCACCACTGATATAAACCAGACCATCTTCAACATGCAGGATACTGGTTTTCCATGGCTGGCTGTTAAGATTGCTAATCATGCCATCAATAACATCACTGATGGCGTTGGAAATAGCCCTGTCGGTCAGGGTTCCGTCATAACCGGCCTTTGCACCAAACCCTAATACGGCACCGGCCTCCGCAGTGGCTTCCCCTGAACCAGTGGCTGAGAAGTAAGCCTGCCCTGTCTTTACATTAACCAGACGCACTTCCACTTTAGCGACGGCAGTCTGTTTTTTAGTGGAACTCAAAAAACCGGACCTTCCGGTGATATTGCGGCCAAACTCAGTGAGGGAACCCACAATTAATGTGTCAACGCCAACCAGCTCACTGTCCGTACCGCTAATTACTCTCTCTTTTTCTATACGGTCAAGATCCGGACGTTCCAGCACAACAAACTGACCAGACTCCACCAGTCGTGCAGACACCATATCCGATACCTGCTTACCCAGTGGATCGCCATGCTCATCCCTCAACAGCGAACGACCATAGGTGGTTTCATTAGTAATTCGACCTATGGCTACCTTTCTCTTCAACCCCACTACGGGTTGTTTTTTGAGCATTTCCTGCTGGGCATGTTTTTGTTCTGCACGAGCTACCGGCGCTTCCTTGACATCGATGTGCGATGATTTAAACACACAACCTGTCATTAATAATACAGCACCTATAATGGCAATTTTCTTCATAATTATCGTGTTACTCCTGCATGGTAGGCTAGCTCACGGTGTTCCTGACCGGGTATTAGCACATCATTTCAATAAGATTATTGTGAAGTACCTTGCATGGTTAGTTGAGTCGTATTTTCCCCATTGATGCAAAACAACACTTCAACACGGGGCTATCAGGCGGATAAATATCAAAGGCGGTGAGCCACATCCTTATATTCCCTGGATGTAGCTCTTTACTAAAAGAAGAAGTTAGCAGCTACACTGCCTCAAAACCACCAGCACCCCGCCAATCTGGCAGAGCCTTGTAAACTGTCTCAACAGCGGCAGTCATCATCTCGGTCATGGGGAATGAAAAAGCGACAATGGCAGGCTGAATACCCACAAAGAGCACTTCAGGAACAAATGTCTTCAGCTCATCAATGACAAAGTTCAGTGGTAGTGTGTGGGTGGACATAATAAACATATCCGCAATGGACTCAGGATCAATAATACGGATAGAACCCGCTTCCAGGCCAATCTCGGCAGCATCCACCACTAACACCCGGTCAGGGTTTAATGCCCTCACCTGATGAATACAGTTTTCCGGAGCCGTACCTGCATCAATCACAGTCCAGGAATCCACTGGTTTCGCTGCCATCATCTCCGCCAGGAGCGGACCAGCACCGTCGTCAGCCATCATGCTGTTACCAACGGCCACTACCACATTCACAGCCTGTTTTACATTGCCACAGCTGGCGTCAGTGATATCGTTCAATGATCTCTCACCATTAAATACATTGTGGGTTCACGATGGATAGCCGCCAGAATTCCAATAAATTCTGCGGTTAGCTGCTGCTCCCTTAATGACAGTTGCGATGCAGGAATGGCATCAAAGGCAGCCGCCAGCATCCGGGTATGCTCTGGAAAAATGGTGATCTCACCAAAGGTAAAAAAGCCAGCCATTTTCCTTCGGGCTTCACCATCCTCAGGTAAATGGCTTAACCATTGCTGATATTCAGTTCCACTACACTGCAGCGATACCTTAAGACAATCTACAATACCCAGGTGATGACCAATGGCCAGGCTGTAATAAAGCACCTCCCTGGCCTCTTCCGGGATATCATAGTTTTCATCCACAAACTTCCGGTGCAAGGTGTAAAACTTCACCTCATCAGAGGGCTGACGTTTTTTACCGTCGTCCCCGCAGTATTCCTTGCTATACATCACCTTTACCCATCACTCCCTGCTGCCAGATCTTCGGGAACAGCCCGGCCGCTTAATTCCGCCAGTGAGACACGATAAAGATTTTCCACGATTTCCCTGAACCGCGGATCGTTCTTGCCATCCAGCCATGTCCTGATTTTCTGATCTACATCCTCCGGAGTACACTCCGCCAGCAAACTCATAAACTCATCAGCAATCACCTGCCCCTGGCGATAACCCGCCAACCTGCGAGCCTCCCGCTCAATAATCACTTTCATTTCCAGGGGAATGCCTGTGTGCTGGAGCGTTACCCGTTCCCCAGGCTGCTCCTCATGACTTTGGGCTTTCAGTTTTTGATCCAGAATGCCCAGCGCCACCGCCAATCCATAGATGGTGGCTGCCGGTGTTGGTGGGCAGCCCGGAATATAAACGTCAACCGGTACGATTTTATCGGTTCCGCCCCAGACACAATAAAGGTCATGAAAAATACCACCGTCGCAACCGCAGGCGCCATAGGACACCACTATTTTAGGATCAGGTGCTGCTTCATAAGCCCTCAGCGCTGGCATTCTCATGGCCCGGGTCACTGCACCGGTAAACAGGAGAATATCCGCATGGCGGGGAGAGGCCACTACCTTGATACCAAAACGCTCTGCATCAAAGACCGGCGTGGTGGCGGCGAAAATCTCGATTTCACAGGCATTACAGCCACCACAGTCAACCCGGTAGACATAGGCTGAGCGCTTGATATCCTCGGCCAGGATGGACTTCATCTTGATCAGATGTTCATCCTGCTCCACCGGTACTGCCGTGGTATGGTCTTTTCCCGCCAGCTCTTTTATACCCTTCATAGCACCACTCATACTCAATATCCTTCCGCCTGGGTTGCCGTGTTCAGGTATCTGCCGTGGAATATATTGTCACTGTCCAGCATATTCTGCTTGCGACGGCACTCGGGACAGCTTTCCAACTGCTGGCGGTAAGATGCCACCTGTTCTTCCGACATACCGGACTGAACCAGCAAGTCCATGGTATAGCGAACGGCCTTCAATGGCGCAAAAGGTGCCTCACAGACCTGACAGTGCGCCAACTTGAAATGGGCATCTTCGTAAAGATCCTGCTTCTTGGTCACCGCCAGTTCAAACTCTTTGGAAAGCTTAATGGCACCAGTGGGGCAAACCTCTTCACAACGACCACAGAAAATACAGCGCGCCATGGACAGTTCCCAGCGACGGCTGCCTTCTTCTGTATCGGTTTCCATAATCAGGGCATTAGCCGGGCAAGCCCGGGTACAGGCTGCACAGGCAATACACTGCTCAGCAGAATAATCCGGTTTGCCCCGAAAATCCTCGCACACCTCAAGAGGGGCAAAAGGATACTTGACCGTGCTCTTACCCGCCCTGGCAATGGTTTTAAATAACTTGAACATGGTGAGTCTCTTACTTCAAAGGAGAGTGCTTCCGTTCGATGCCGTAACGCTCAAACTCTTTATAGGCCACAGTTTTGCTCTTGCCTTTGCGGGTATCAACAATAGTGACCCGATCAGTACAGGAGTAGCAGGGGTCCAGACTACCAATAATCAGCGGCGCATCAGACACCGTATTGCCCCGAAGCATATAACGCAATGGCGGCCAGTTAGCATAGGTGGCTGCCCGGCAACGCCAGCGGAACAATTTCTGGTTATCCCCAGTCATACTCCAGTGGACATTCTCTCCCCGTGGCGCTTCAGTAAAGCCCAGGGCAAACTTATGGGGCTGATAAGTAAAGCCTTCCACCAGCAGGTCACCGCCAGGCAGATGATCCAGACCAAACTCCACAATGTTCAGGGAGTCCAGCACTTCTTTCACCCGCACCAGCACCCGGGACTGCACATCACCGCCATCCAAAGAGTGTAGCTCCATTGGTACACTGCCGTATGCTTCCAGGGTACTACCATGAACGGTTCGGGCATCCCGCTTATGACCACTGGCCCGGATCAATGGCCCCACAGGGCTGAAATCCCTGGCGATTTTATGATCCAGAATACCCACTCCGGCAATACGCTGATCCAGATTCGGAGTAGCCAGCAGCATATCCACCAGTTCGGTGAACTCCTTGCGCACTTCACGAACCAGTTTTATGCCTTTAACCCGCTGCTCCTTGAGAATATCCCGACGTACCCCACCGATCAGGTTCAGGCCGTAGGTTTTCCGGGCACCGGTCAACAGCTCGGCCAGCACCATGGTCTTTTCCCGGAGCCGGAAGAACTGCATAAAACCGGTATCAAAGCCCACAAAATGGCTGGACAGACCGATATTCAGCAGGTGACTGTGCAGACGTTCCACTTCCAACAATACAGTCCGGATCATTTTCGCCCTTGGCGGCACCGGAATTCCCAGGGCATTTTCGATGGTATTACTATAGGCGACACTATGAGTAAAACCACAGATACCACAGACCCGGTCTGCCAGGAAGGCAATCTCATGGTAACCCATACGGGTTTCAGCCAGCTTTTCCATGCCACGATGGACATAGAACATCCGGTAATCCGCATCAACAATGGTTTCGCCTTCTACGAACAAGCGGAAGTGTCCGGGTTCATCAGAGGTAATATGCAACGGGCCTACAGGAACAACATTGTTGCTGTCATCCCCAAGCTGGTTATCAAACTGATAGGTTTCCGTATCAGTAGTGGGCGCAGGGCGCTGGCGATAATCCATGGCATCCTTTTGTAAAGGATGGAGGTTTTCCGGCCAGTCATCAGGCAACACCAAACGACGCTGATCAGGCAAGCCCACTGGGCGAAGGCCAAACATATCCCGGGCTTCCCGCTCACCCCAGACCGCAGCAGGAATAGTGGGGGTAATGGAAGGAAATTCCATGCTAACGGGATCAATCAGAATTTTAACCGTCAGCCAGCTTTTAACAATCCCTTCCATAGACATGGAATGGTATAGGGCAAAGTGTCCATTCAGGCTGCGCTCATCATTACCAAAGGAAACTGCCAGCCAGCCGCCCTGGTCATAGTAAAGCCACTGCATCACCTCAATCAGCGAAGTTTTATTGACCGTAATGGTCACCTGATTTTCAGTTTGCCACTCTTCATCAATCACCGCTCCGGGAAAGCGCTGACGAACACCGTTCACATAACCCTGGCCCACTCTTCCGTAGTTCTGGCCAGAGGCTTCAGTTTTTATATCGTACATTGCAAAAAAATCTCTTTATACTGCTCTTGGCGCTTTAATTACGGGCCTGTCCAGCCATGATTACCTCTGCCTTCTCTGTACCGGCAAGTGGTTTTTCCATTGCTCCGGAAAAAGCTCCGGAAAAAGCTTCAGGGAAAGACAGTGACAACTCATCCATCACGGATGCCTTGTCACTATCCAGCACTACCAGGGCAGCACTATCGATACCACGGGTGACAAAATCAGGTACCCGAACCCCCATCACCAGAGCCAACACCAGAGTGGCAGCGATAGGCGCTACTGTCATAAAGCCCAGCCCCCCACGCTTAACGTTTGCTGGCGCCTCTCCGAAGACACAGTCAGAAATCACTTTGACGAATCCCGCCAGTACCACCGTCAAAAGCAGCATCAAAAGGATAAACAGCACTGTATGACCAGAGCTGATACCTGCCGTCACAATCGAGAATTCACTCAGAAAAATACTGAAAGGCGGTACACCACTGAGGGCCAGCAGACCTCCAGCAAGAATTAAACCTGTTTTGGGTGCCACCTTAATCAGACCTTTCACCACGCCCATATCCCGGGAGCCATATTTCAGCAGGACATTACCGGAGGCACAAAACAGCAGCGCCTTGACAATGCTATGGTTGATCATATGGAATAACCCAGCCACGGCACCTAAGGGTCCAAGACCAATAGCCAATGTCACCAGCCCCATATTTTCCACACTACTGTAGGCAAGCTTCCGCTTGATATCTTTCTGGGTCAGGATAAAGAAAGCAGCAACGGCCACGGACATAACACCAAAGCCCAGCAGCAAATACTGTGGAAAACCGGTTCCCAGCACTTTTACGGTAATAATGTAGTAACGCAGGATCACCAGCAGGGCACAGTTCAGCAAACCCGCAGATAACAATGCAGATACCGGACTTGGCGCTTCAGAGTGCGCATCCGGCAACCAGGCATGCATGGGGAACAGGCCAGTCTTGGTACCAAAACCCACCAGGGCAAAGACAAAGGCCAGCTGCACCAGAACCGGATCAAGCAATACCGCCTGATTACGAATTTCTGTCCACAGAATGGCATGAGCCGGATCACTGATCACCGCCGCCGCATTGGAATAGGTCAGGATTGAGCCAAACAGGCCAAAGGCCACACCCACTGAACAGATCATAATGTACTTCCAGGCAGCCTCCAGAGAAGATCGCTTGCCATAAAAGCCCACCAGAAAAACAGAGCTGATGGTGGTTGCCTCAATACCTACCCACATCATAATGACGTTATTGGAGACAACCGCCAGAATCATGGTGGCCAGGAACAGATTAAACAGTCCGTAATAAGTGGCCACCTGTCGTGCTGTCAGCTCGCCTTCACGGTATTCATGACCTATATAACCAATGGAATAAATACCGGTGATCAGGGCCACCAGCCCCAGCACCCCCAGCACCAGCGCAGATAATCCGTCCAGGTAAAACCATTGGTTGGCAGCCATAACAGAGCCATCAGCCAGTGAAGAGCCACTGGAAGCCACCGAAATGGCCAGGGTCATGGTGATCAGGAAAACCAGCACTGTTCCCAGAGCGTGCACCGTGGTTGAAAAACGGTAACCTGTATTTTCAGAACGGCAACAAATAAACGACAGTAGCGATGCAATCAAGGGCACCGTAATTGCATTAAGGAGCAAAGTTGAAGATGACATTAATTAATTACCCCTTAAGCTGCATCAGCTGCCTGGCATCCAGTGTCTGCAGCTTTTTGTAGATATGACGGGCCAGAATCACCATAAAGCCAACGGCAAATACAGCATCAGTGGTCACGCCGATTTCCACCAGACCCGACGCCTTGTTAGCCAGTAGCGCCAAGGTCAGGGAAGCACCATTTTCCATAAGGCAGTAGCCAAATAACTGCTTGAGTATGTTGCGCTGGGAAACCACGCAGAGTACTCCCAGGAAAAAATGCCCCAGGGACACAGCCAGGGCAGGCTTAAGGCCGGACACCAGAGGTAATTCCACCCCTTCCACCGCTTTAAAGCTCACCAGTACAATGACAATACCCGCCAGCAGTAACCAGCCAAAATGAATTTCTGACTGGTCAGCAACGGTATCCTGCATCTTCCCAAAAGCACGGTAGAGCAACAGTGGCAATGCCACCACCTTGGTGATAAAAGCGGTTGCCGCCCATTCAAACAGCGGTTCCGCCTGGACACTGCTGGCAATGGCAATAAAGGTCAGCACCAGCACTATGGACTGCAGCGAATAAAGGCAGGCGGCAGCCTTGGGCTTGCGGACACCGATAATCACCAGCGAGGTGACAATCAGCAATCCGGCAAGGTTGTTGATTAGAAGTTCTCCAGACATTAGGGTTCCTTCAACATTCCTTCTTGTTACAAAAGACAGCTCCCGGAGCTGCCTTTTTCACCGGTGGCTATTTATGATCAAGACAGCCAGGCCGCTGCAATCACACTGGAAAACAGCGACATAATGGTCAGCACGATTAGTACGGATTTCATAGAGGCTGGCAACGGCTGGGATGAGGCGCAGGCCTCTGAGGGCTCACCCACCACTGCCTTGCCAAACCAGTAGAGAATCCAGCCAAAGCTCATTACTGATTCAATCAGGGCAATCACCAGTATCGGCATCAGCCAGCTATGCTCTGCAGACAGTGCAAAGCCAGAGGCAAACAGTGGAAACTTGCTGAAAAAACCGTTGAATGGCGGTACACCGGTAATGGCCAGGGCAGCCACACAGAAGCCCACACCCAGTAACGGTTGAGCTTTAATAATTCCCTTCAGTTGCGGCAACATACGGGTGCCACAGGTATAGCTGAGGGAACCCGCCACCAGGAAGAACAGGCTCTTGGCAAAGGCATGGTTGAAGATATAGGTAATGCCACTTTCAAAGGCCAGGCGAGAACCCAGGGCCGCCATGGACAACGCCAGAAAGATATACGCCAGCTGGGTTATGGTGGAATAGGCCAGTAACCGCTTCATATCCTTCTGGGGCAGGTACATCACAAAGCCAAACACCATGGTGATAATGGCGCTGATTACACCCACCATGCCCACTATCTCGGGAATATGACCCGCAGACCATACTGCACGGGCAAAGATATACACACCCACTTTTACCATGGAGGCGGCGTGTAAATAGGCACTGACCGGAGTCGGTGCGTTCATGGCATCAGGCAGCCAGACATGGAGTGGCCACTGGGCTGATTTACCCCAGGCCGCCAGCAGCACACCCAGCATTACGATGGTCTTGGTGCTGTCATCCAGCTGAGCCAGGGCACTGACAGCAAAAGAGCCGGTTCCGTGGAACAGAAAGCCCGCAGCAATAAACAGCCCCAGTGAGGCCAAGTGAGTGACCACCAATGCTTTTAGTGCTGCCCGGAAAGATTCCGGCTTCTGGTAATAACCAATCAACGACCAGGAGCAACCACCGGTAATTTCAAAAAACAGCAGTTGTCCCAATACCGTAGACGACAGTACCAGCCCAGCCATGGCACCGATAAACACCAGCAGAAACGCATAGTAGCGAGGCTTACCATCCTGAGGGTGCTCCCGGTTGCCATCGGTCATATAACCCAGGGAATACTGGCAGACCAGAAAGCCCAGACAGACCACAGCCACCGCAATCAGTGTGCTGACCTTATCAATGGTAAAACCAAAAAGCTCCACCTGTCCGGCAGACAGCAAGGTATAATGAACCGGTTCGGCACCATGCCTGAAAAAGCTATAGGCCAGTGCCAGTGTACCCAGCGAAGCCAGCGCCGAAACTATCTGGCCGATTCTGCGGGCCTGTCCCGGCATAAAAATAATCGATATTGCCCCAATAAACGGGAACAACAGGGTAAACAGGGCGATTGATTCCATAGTTCTTGTTTCCTCTCCTTACAGCCCGGTCAGATAGAAAACGAAACCCAGCACCGCCACACCAAAACCGGACCAGGTCAGGTGGTGGGTTTTCACGAACCGTGTCCGTGCAACACTGTTTTCAACCAGGCCTGCAATCAGGAACACCACAAACAGCTTGGCTAACATGGCAAGGGTTCCACCCAGAACCGGAACCAGACCAAAACTTGCCGCCTTGCCAAAGGGAACAAAAATGGATAGGAACAGCATGGCTACCACCAACTGTTTCAGCCCCAGAGCCAATTTCATCAGCGCCAGTCCGGAACCCGCGTATTCAGTCACCGGGCCTTCCTGTAATTCCTGTTCAGCCTCTGCGGCGTCAAAGGGCAACTTACCCATTTCAATAAACACGGCAAAGGCACAGGCCGCACCCGCCATCATGGTAGCCATGGGAGATGTCCAGGGAGCCGTGGCCATAGTGGTGCTGATCAATCCCAGGTCGGTGGTTCCGGCAATAATGGCCATAACAATAATGGCCAGCATCAGAGTCGGTTCCACCAGCACCCCAAGGGTCAATTCACGGCTGGAGCCAATGCCCGCAAACATACTGCCGGAATCCAGACCCGACAGGGAAAAGAAGAAGCGGAAAATGGCAAACAGATAGATATCGGTGATGATATCTCCGGCCACCGGAAATGGAGAGTGGTTGGTCACGGCAGGCAGCGCCATGGCCACCAGCAACATGGAAGCAACCAGCACATAGGGTGTGATCACAAAAATCACACCGGCATTGGCTGGAGCCACCTCCTGGCGTCGGAGCAGTTTGAAAATATCCCGGTAATCCTGCAACACCCCCGGCCCCTGGCGGGAGTGCATTTTAGCGCGGATCTGTCGGGAAAAGCCGGTTGCCAAAGGGGCAAGACCGAGCAATAGCAACGCCTGAATAATGGCAAGCGCCATCATCCCGGCACTGGGCATTTCAAGTCCCTGCATTATTTCACTCCCAGGTCATAAGGAACCATCAACAACAGCACCAGAATAATCACCATATAAAGGCAATAAATGCGGAAGTCACCATGCTGCAAACGGCGAATGGCTTCGCCCACTCGTTGTACCAGTCGGGCCACTGGCAAAATAATCCGGTTATCAAGAAACGGCTCAGCTTGCCGGGCTGCATGGGTAGTAAACGACAACATTCTGGACAGGGCCGGCGATGGATCCAAAACCCTGCGCATGATATAAAGAGGCGCAAACATGGTTCTGAGGGTATGGGTAAAGCCGCCAGCAGTAATGGACATCCGTTGTTCATAGGCATAACCACAGGCCCACGGATCACCTTTATGGCGACGCTGAAGCTTGGGTCCCCTGAACAGGGCCAGAAGAACAACCGGAACCAGTAACATGGCTAGCAAGGCAATGGTAATAACCGGTGCAGAGAGAATCGCCTGGGTTGAATCCGCAGGTATCAGCGCCATGCCCTGATGAACGGCTACAGGTTCTACCTGAACCAGACTGGCCGCAATACCGGAGATTACCGGGGCAATCCAGGGTGAACCCAGTCCCAGAACAATACAGAGAATAGCCAGTAACATGATGCCGAAAATCATCGGCTTTGGCACTTCAGTGGCTTTGGCAGCCTGGTCAGACCTCGGTGCACCACAGAAACAAACACCATAGACCTTAACAAAACACATGCAGGCCAGGGCACCGGTAATAGCCAGCATGATAATGGCTGCCGGCCCTGCTATTGCCTGCCCCATAAGAGCAGTCTTGCTCATACCTAACAAGGACTGGTAAATAAACCATTCACTGACAAAGCCGTTTAAGGGAGGCAATGCTGAAATGGCCATAGTTCCGATCAGGAAGGCAATGGCCGTATAAGGCATCCGTTTCGCCAGACCACCCATTTTCTCCATATCCTTGGTATGCAGCCGGTAGATAACGGAACCTGCACCCAGGAATAACAACCCTTTAAAGACCGCATGGTTGATCAGGTGGTAAAGGCCTCCCAACAGACCCAGAACTGCCATAGTGGTGTTTCCGGTTGCCATGCCAATCATGCCTACACCGACACCCATCAGGATGATGCCGATGTTCTCGACGGTGTGGTAAGCCAGTAAACGTTTAATGTCGTGTTCTGCCAGGGCATAGAGTACACCCAGAACGGAGGAAACAGCTCCCACCGCCAGCACCAGATAGCCCCACCAGAGAACCTGGGCCTGCAGGAAAACAATTCCCACTTTAATAATCCCAAATACCCCGATCTTGACCATGACCCCGGACATCAGGGCAGAGCCATGGGAAGGTGCGGCAGGGTGTGCCTTGGGCAGCCAGCCATGGAGGGCGATAATACCCGCCTTGGCCCCAAACCCGAGAAACGCCAGAATAAAGATCACAGAGGCTTCCCAGACCGGAAGGTCAAGGCCATTAAATTCAGAGAAGTTAAGGCTACCGGAAGCCCGGTATAACAGGTAAAAGGCCACCATGATCAATACTGAACCGGCATGGGCAAACATAAAATACTGCAGCCCGGCAGCCACTGATTTATCGCTCTGCTCTGCCAATACCAGGAAGTATGAGGCCAGGGACATCATCTCGAAGAAGACGATAAAGTAAAAGGCATTGTCCGAAACTACCAGGGCCACCATTGAAGCGATAAACAGGTTCATAAAGAACCCCAATGCCCAGGCACCCTTACCTTCATACTCCTTCATATAGGCAAAGGAATAGAGCGAAGCGGCAATCACCACAATGGAAATCACCAGCACCATAAAAGCGGATAGCGGGTCCAGCCGGAGGGTAAAATCAGCAAAATAAAAGGGACTATAAACTGCAGTAACCAGAGTCTGCCCCTTCAGCAAAACTGGCGCTGAAGCCAACACTCCAGAGATCCCCCCCAGAGTGCTCAGTATTCCCGCGAACCGTGATGCCTGCCGGTCTGAGCGATGACAAAGCAGGGAAATAAAAGCACCTGCCAGATACAGCAGAACCGAGGCCAGTAAGTAATTGAAAGCTATCATGGCTTAACTCTGCGCCTCCAATACAACGGAAGAGACGTCCACAGCCGCTTCTTCAGCACGGCATTTGGCTGTCTCTTTCATAGTTCCTTCTTCCACCAGGACAATAGCTTTGGTGGGGCAAACCTCCACACAGGCAGGGCCTTCCTCACGGGTCTGGCAAAGGTCACACTTGACCGCAATGCTTTTCACCCCCGGTTCCCAGGCCAGAATATCCTTACCAAACACCGCAGGGGATGAGGTGGACGGGTTGCTTGAGCGAACAGTGGAAGGAATATAAGTGTCGTATGAGTTGGCATAATCCAGTGGGCGACTGCCGTTAAAGGCTATGGCTCCAAACGGGCAGGCAATGGCACACAGGGTGCAGCCGACACAAACAGTCTCATTTAGCTGAACCTGACCCTCTTCCCGGGTGATGGCATTGACCGGGCAGACCCTGGCACAGGGTGCATCTTCACAGTGGCGACAGGCAACCGGGGCAGTAGCATTTTCAGCCCTCATCACCCTGAGTCTGGGCTGGCTTTGCAAACCAACCGCCTTATGGGTCGTTGAACATGCGGACATGCACGTACTACACCCAATGCATCGCTGTGAATCCGCAATAATAAAGCGGTTCATAGTACTCCTATAACAGCATTGCAGTTCAAATCATTTCCAGTTTTGCAAAAATCACGCCATCTTTATATATTCTGCCAATAAAAAGCATAACATATTGTTTTATATGTATTTTTTTAATGACGAAAAGAAAAAACTATTGGCTAACAGGAGCTAATATCAAGGTCTCATGCCACAAGTGACGAATATTCTGACAAATCTGACGACCAATGACTAAGGCCGTAAAATGTCATTAAGGAAGTAACAGGTCAGATGCCTACAATTTTTTATCACAAGCCTTCAGCGAAAATAGCCATTAGCGAAAGGCGAAGTTATAAATGAAACGACAATTCACAGTATGCATAAAACAAAAAATCAGCTTTAGTTTAAATTCATCTAGAAATCCAGATAACAACTCCCTGTCCAACAAATTTATGATGAGACCGAGTTTGATAAAAAATGATCATCTGTGGAAAACAAGAAAAATACTCAGTGGCAAGTAAAAAAGTATAAGACTATTATTTGCATGGCCTATTAGTCAACTAAGTAACAAACAATATTCTAGCTCGGATATTTAAGCACAACTGGAGTTCGATTTTGAATCATCACCTAAAACTGCACCCGTTTTTTTGTCTTTCAGTATATTGTCTATTACACATACTATTAACAACAGCGAATGCAGCTATATCAGAAATTACTGTTTCAACAAAGCCTTCTGGTGAAATTATAGTACTAGCACCAAGAGTTTACAGAGCAATGGATGAGCCTGATACCCCCCCCTGCTGCACAGATAATGAAGATGAATTTGAAATAAGAGTTTCTCTAGATCAAAAAAGAAATATACTCGATAATCAAAGAGATGCCCTCAACTACCTTATAAAACACACTGAACTATGCCAGTGGAATAAAAGTACAAGTAAGGATGTTTTTTTAGTGATGTCTTGTGAGACTCCGAGTTTCCCTGATCTATATCTTCAATTGGTTGCCGCAAGTATGTGTGGTTTTTTAAAATCATCACAAAAAAATGAAACAGGACATCAATGGTTACAAACCCTTGAACCTGAAAATGAAATCATAAAATTAGAAGACACATTAGCCATGAATCAATTGATCTCCCAGGGAGAAATTAACAGCACTAACAATCCTTCACAAAGATTAATTGAGAGGAACCATGACGTATATTTAGAATCCCTGGATACTCATGATAACTCACCAGTTCAACTATTACTTAAACAAAAAACCCCCACTTTATATACCCATGAAAATAATTATATTTTTTGCTCAGAATGTGAGCTAACGTATCCATTTAGCAACCAAAGCCAGAGTAAACCTAATAAAAAAGAAAAATTAACCATATATTTAACCTCTTCTTCACCTTTAAAAGTAACTGTTCAAGTTAGTCGTCCACCAATAACACCTCCACCCGCTATGATGAGAATTAATCCACTCCCATGGGTAGAAATAAAGCAGCAAAAAAATCAGGATAAAAATAACAATGTATTTATACCTCTGAATGGTCTTAATCCAGTTTCTACGCCTACAGTGTTCCTGATCATGCTCCCCCAAAAAATGTTTTTCCCTAAAAAACCAGCAGTCAAAGAGATACTCCCTTATCAGGGGAGCACTAACCCCTTAATTCAGCCAAAGGAAAAAGAAGAATCCTGCCTAAAAAGAGTAAAAAGACTCAAATCATTACCTCAAACAGAAAGTGTAACCAGACGCAATAGTCGTGAAAGAGTCAGAGTTGAAAAGATAAACGAACAATTTCAAATACTAAAACAACACGTTCCCAGGAATGGAAAATCAGAAATAAGATCAAAAAAAGATATATTAAATTCAGCAATAGGATACATAAAAGAACTAAAAGATATGCTCAAACAAGATGAAGGCTAAAGGGTCAGATGTGCGATTTTAATCAAATAGTAATCACTCGCTGGCAGAGGTGTTCCAAAAGTACATGATTATGGCTGATCACCAAGACAGCCATTTCTTGCTGCTGCGCATATTGTCTCAATGCACACCAGAGGTTTGCCTGATTAATGGCATCAAGGCTGGCGGTGAGTTCATCCGCAATTATATAGTCAGGTTGAACCGCCAGGGCACGAACCAAAGCCAGCCGGGCCAGCTGTCCGCCAGATAGCTGATGAGGGTAACGGGACAACCACTCCGGGTTAATACCAAACTGTGCCAGCAGCGATTCTGGAACTTCAGCCCCCTCATTAATAATCCGACTCATTTTCCATAAAGGATTCATAGCGGTTTCAGGATGCTGGAATAGATACTGAACAACAGAAGGCTGGTTCCCTACCGATGATATAACAGGCCTGTCATGAAGCGTTACAACACCTTCCACAGGGCTTTCAAAACCACTTAAAAAACCACCCAGTGTCGTTTTTCCAGAACCACTTCTGCCCTGAATACCCAGCCATTGTCCTTTTTCAACAGCAAAACTCAAGCCACGAAAAAGCCATTGCCCAGACTGATAAAAGTGCCCAATATTTTCTGCCTTCAACATGCCCGTATTATTTTCACCCCAGATTTAATCCATTCTCGGGCAAAGCCTGCCACAAAGCACGAGTATATGGATTTCGCTTGCTATCAATAGGATCACAGCCCCCCACAGAAAACTGATCAACGCATCGCCCCTGGTACAACACCGACACCCGATCAGCCACTTTCAAGGTAGCGGGCAGGTCATGACTAATCAGCAACACACCACAACCTTCATCAGCCAGCTGTCGCATCATGGCCAGGGATAGATTAACGGAATCCGGGTCCAGGCCATTGGTGGGTTCATCAGCAATCAGAAACCGGGGAGAGGCAACGGTGGCAGCTGCCAGTAATACCCTGCGAATCATGCCGCCAGATAGTTGATGGGGGTATTTTTTCCAGGCAGATTCCGGTAGCTGAAATCGCTTCAAGGCAGAGGCGGCCGTTTCCTTCACTTTATGCCCGGTCATTCCTGTCCGTTTTGCCGACCGTTGAACCTGGTTAATAATGGTTTTAAGGGGATCAAGCCACTCCACCGATTGAGGGATCAAGGAAAGACAGCGACCAGCAACACGGGTGAACGCTTTTCCCTCCAGAACCTGCCCATTCAATGCAATCTGGCCACTGGCTCGGGCATCAGCTGGCAGAATTCCCATTAACCCAAGGGCAATCAGACTTTTTCCGCCACCGGATTCACCAATCAGGGCATGAATTTCTCCTGGCTGTATCTGAAGGTCGAGACTATTCAGCACATAGTGGCCGGTCTTTGGAAAAAATACAGAAAACTGTTTAAGTACCAACATGGTTATATCTTACTACTGCCGTCTTTCAGTCGGCGGGCAGAATAATCAATCATTAATACAGCACCTAACAGGACCATACCGGGAAACAGAATCCCCCACCAAAAATCACCCACCAGATAGGGCATGGCTTCCGCCATCATAGTGCCAATATCCGGTTGCTCCGGTGACAGGCCAAAGCCAAGAAAAGTCATGGCTGAAGCCTGGATAATGGCATGGGGAATAATCAGGACGATACCCACCAAAAACTGGGGAGCCAGATGGGGAAACAGATGATATCGGCTAACCCACCATCGGCTCTTGCCCATCTTTCTGGATAAGCGAACCCAGTTAGTCCTTCGCACCTGCATAATTTCGGAACGCAACAAACGAAACAGCCGGGGCCAGTGAGTGAGTGCTACCGCAACAATAACACCACGGCGTCCTCCTCCTAAAGCAAAGGAAAGCATAATTAATAGCAAGAGATGGGGAACAGAACACAGAGCATTAACCAACACATTGGTGAGATAATCCATGACCAGGCTGAATTGGCAACCAAGAGCCATTATCAGCGCAATCATACTGCCTAGCAATGCTGACAGAAAGCCCAGCTGCAGGCTGCTGGCAATACCATAAAGGGAGCGATTAAACAGATCCCTGCCAAGCCAGTCAGTGCCAAACCAGTGAAGAGTGGACGGGGGCTGGAATCTCGCCAGTAAATCCAGTCCATTGGCAGGTTGGGTAAAAGAGCCAATGACCACTAGCACCAGACCTGCGATAAAAACGGCAGTGGCCGGTTTCTTTCCCCTGCCCTTCAACATTCCCGGCAACCTTTTTCAGCAACCCTGACATCCATTAATCTATTGATACCATCCGCCAGAAAGTTACCCAGACAAACCACAACACCCGCCAATACAACAATAGCCATTAACAAAGGAATATCCGCATATAACCCAGCCTGAACCGCTGCCTGCCCCAGACCCGGCCAGGAAAACACCTGTTCAATCAACAGGGAGCCACCAATCAACTCACCCAGCGCCGCCAGCTGAAAAGTCAGCACCGGAATGGTCGTATGGTGCAAGCCATGGTAAAACAAAATATCCCACACCCCGGCTCCCTGGGCCCTTGCATATAACAAAGTTTTTGATTCCATCAGGGCCACCATTTTTTCCCGACCATGTAGAATCACAGCTGGCAATGCGGTGAACGTGAGAGCTGCTACCGGCAATATTCTGTACTTTATCGCGGTGACCGTACCCACTGTGGTGGCAAGCATCCCGGGAGGCGCCACACCTCCAGCAGGCAGTATGGGCCAACGCAAGGCAAAAACAAGTAATAACAGCATGGCAATCCAGTAACCCGGCATGGTGACATTGAACCAGCTGAAACCGCGAATTACCTGATCAACCACACGCCCCTGATAAAAACCGGCGGCCATACCCAATAGCAACCCCATCAAAGTAGACAGGCCCCAGGCAGTGGCAATCAGTGGCAATGACAGGCCAAGCCGGTTTGAAATGACACTGGTCACTGGCGCATTAAACGTCAATGACCAGCCCCAATCACCCCGAACAAAGCGCATTAACCAGTCAAAAAAACGGGTAAAAAGCGTCTGATCAAGGTGCCATTGCTCCACGATCAGCAGCCGTTGAGACTCAGAAACCACAGTTTTGCCATAGCCAAGATAGGCACTGACCGGATCAACGGGAGACAAAGCCAGCAGGCTAAAGCAGATGACCAAAATAGCAATAACAGTAAGCGACAGACGGCCAAGTGCCGGTATCATAAACGAGCCTGACAACTATCGTGCCATTCCAGAATATTGGCAGTGATGGGCCAGCCATGCTCATGGGGCTCTATACGACTCTCGCCCAGATCAAGGCAGGGATTCACACGATAAACATGATCCAGATTCACCAGCCATGCCCAAACAGAATCTCCCTTAAAACCCGGCCCACCTTTGCCGTCATACTGGGCTTTTTGAAAGAACCGCCAGGCGTCAGCTTCCGAGCCTGAACTAATAGCCTTATCAAGCCAATGATCTACTTTTGGATTCTGATACCAGGCAGCATTGTAAAAGCCTTTACCGGCATTCCGGCTATGAAACTGCAGGTACAATTCCATGGGATCATGACTACCCCAGCCAAACAGTACCGGCTGGGTCAACATCACCTGTTCAATACGATCCCAACCGGCAGACTTAACCTCCATCTGAATACCCAGGCGTTTGACCCGGTCAGCAACAGCCAGTGCCAGGCCTTGCCGAATGGCATCACCACTGGCATACCAGAGTTCGAACCGGGCAGGAACCCCTTCCTTTACCCGAAGCCCCTTATTGCTGTCATATATCCAACCCGCCTTCTCCAGTAATTTGATGGCAGAACCCACCTGGTTATCCCGAAACCGGTTGGCTTGCTGATCCCAGGGCAAGCCCTCCGCCAGCCCCCAGGCTGGGTGACCATAGTTTTCCAGTAACCCGGATGCCAATAGCTCCCTGTTAACCACAAGATTGATGGCCTTGCGGATGGCAAGGTCGCTGGTTACTTTATTCCCTGCCTGACGATGGTCACCAGTGACAAAAGGCTGTTTTACCGGAAAGCTAATCCCGCGAATATCGACACTTTTTACCACCCACTCCTTCATACTTCCGAAAGGAAGGCGAGCCTGGGGAAGTGGCACTGATACCACATCAACGCCTCCGGCACGTGCCCGCATAACCAGACTTTCCTGACTGCCAAAAAGAAAGGTGATTTTTTCAAAATCACTTTTAGCACCGTAATAATAAGGGTTCGGCTCAACAATCAGCTGCCGTCCCCGTTGCCACTGCACCAGTCTAAAGGGGCCGGAACCCACTGGCCGGACAGCATAGTTTTTATCATAAAGATGTGCCGGGACTATAGCCGTAGTAGCCAAGCGCCCCCAGAACAAACTGGAAGGTTGCTTCAGGGTGAATTGAACCTGATCATCCCCTACGGCCTCAACCGAAGACAACATGGTCAGGTCATTCCTGCCACCGCTGGTCATGATTTTACGAAAAGTAAATACCACATCCCTGCTGGTAAGCGGCTGGCCATCAGAAAAACGTACCCCTTTGCGTAGTCGGGCATGCCAAACCAAACCATTGTCTGATACAGTAATGTCCTCAGCCAGGTCCGGTTTTAAGTTCAGCTGATTATCCCGCTGCAGCAAGGTACTCTGGAAAAGCGGCGCGCCATACACCCCCCACCCCGTCACCGGGTCAAACCCCTGATCAGGCTCCCCCCCCAAAGCCAGTACCAATGGCCTGGCCATCGCCAAACCCGATA
Organism: Endozoicomonas sp. Mp262; assembly: GCF_025643335.1. Classification (NCBI taxonomy): domain Bacteria; kingdom Pseudomonadati; phylum Pseudomonadota; class Gammaproteobacteria; order Oceanospirillales; family Endozoicomonadaceae; genus Endozoicomonas; species Endozoicomonas sp. Mp262. The sequence goes on from NZ_CP092489.1 coordinate 4,917,554, forward strand.
ATGCCAATAATAAAATAGCCAGGGAGCTGCTACGCCGGAATAACCGTTTTATCAACCAGGACATCTATATACTCGCAGGCATTCCCGACGGGGATGCCGGGAAGGAAATAAAAGGCAAATAATGGCAGCTTACAGAAGTATTACACGACTGTAGCTGCTCATAGCACGGAGCGACGCAGCATATCGGCCTTGATGCACTTTAGCAATCCGGTATCACACCGGACTCTATGGAGCTTACCTGCCTTTCGTAAATCACCTTCCGCCTGCTGGATACTCGCCTCTATTTGCTGAAGCTCCATCACAGACAGGCGAGTTATATCCTCCAATGCTAACTCTGAATGCTGGATGGCCTTGGCTAAAAAACCATAAACAGCCCCTTTGGTCAGTGATAGCTTATCAGCAATCACTGGAATATCCGTTCCTGACTGAATCAACACCTTCACTTCTTCAACAGGATTTTTCTGCTCCTGAACCGGAGCTTCTACTCCCTGATAACGACAAACCAGTTCCAGAAAAGCATCACCGTATTTTTCCAGCTTATACTGTCCAATCCCGGTAATTTTCCCCATACCCTTTCTGTCTGTTGGTCTGACCCTCAGCATTTCAAACAGGGTTTTGTCATTAACAATAATATAGGCGGGTACACCCTGGTCTTCAGCCAGGGAGCGCCGCAATGAACGCAGCTCTTCCCATAGTTTCTTCTCTGACTCCCGGACAACTACCCGACCAGTCTCAACCACAGATCCTGTCTTTTGCTCAAAAACCGGCTGCTCATAGCGGTCTTTCCGAAACTGGATCCTTTCCTCCCCTCTTAACAAAGGACGACAATTACTGTTAAGGCGAAGCACGCCATGACCTTCAAGATCCACATTAATAAAGCTTCTTGCCACCAGCTGCCGGAATACTGACCGCCATTCAGCCTGTCCCAGCTCTTTGCCAATACCAAAGGTTGTGGTGCGATCATGACCGAATTGACTCACTTTCGGAGTTGCCTTGCCCATAAGGACATCCACCAGATGAGCCACACCAAAATGCTGTCCTGTGCGATAGATACAGGACAGTGCCTTGCGGGCCGCTTCAGTGCCATCCCAGGTGGCAACAGGCTCAATACAGAGATCACAGTGACCACAGTTTTTTTCAAGGGGTTCGTCAAAATAATTAAGCAACACCTGTCTTCGGCAACCGGTCACTTCACACAGGGCCAGCATGGCATCCAGCTTTTGCTGCTCAATACGCTGAATCTGCTCACTGGCATTAGAGCGCGTCTGCAACTGCCGCAACAACACCACATCCTGCAATCCATACACCATCCAGGCAGTCGCTGGCAGACCGTCCCGGCCAGCCCGCCCTGTTTCCTGATAATAGGCTTCAATACTTCTGGGCAGATCCAAATGGGCCACAAAACGCACATCCGGCTTATCAATCCCCATCCCGAAAGCAATGGTCGCCACAATAATCAGGCCATCTTCTTTTAAAAAACGCTGCTGGTTCTCCTTGCGATCCTGCGCCGACATTCCTGCATGGTAAGGTAGGGCCTTTCTACCATGATCACTGAGCCATTCAGCCACTTGCTCAACACGTCTTCGGGAAAGGCAGTAAACAATCCCTGAGTCATCCGGATGTTCCTTTTCCAAAAATCTTAGCAACTGTTGCTTTGCCTGTTTTTTCTGGCTGATCCGGTAGAAAATATTAGGGCGATTAAAACTATCCACAAACACCCTGGCACTGCCAAGCCCCAGCCGATCAATAATTTCCTGCCGGGTTCGCCGATCCGCCGTGGCGGTCAGGGCAATTCTAGGGACATCAGGATAACGATTCTGCAAGCGGGATAACTGCAAATATTCAGGTCGAAAGTCATGCCCCCACTGGGAAACACAGTGCGCCTCATCAATGGCAAACAAACTGACATACGCCTGATCCAGCAGCCGCTGCAATGACTCCGTTAGTAAGCGCTCCGGCGCCACATAGAGCATATCTAACTGACCGGTTAATAACGCCTGTTCTATCTGAAGCTGGTACTGGGAATCAATTCCCGAGTGCAAGCATTCAGCCTGAACCCCCAGCTGCCTTAACGCACCTACCTGGTCTTCCATCAGGGCAATCAGCGGTGAAACAACAATACCCACACCCGCTCGAACCAATGCCGGAATCTGATAACAAAGGGACTTCCCTCCTCCAGTGGGCATCAATACCAGTGCATCCCTACCTTCGATAACTTCCTGGATAGCTTCCCCCTGAAATCCCCGAAAGGACTCATAGCCGAAGGTTGTTTTGAGAATATCGAGAGCAGAATCAGACATTGGTATCCCATTTCATTACTTTTACAAAGCCAGAAATAGTATACTGACTTGCAGCTTTTGCTGACACTTTACCTGTGCCCGAGTAAAATGCGCGGTTTTATTACAGGTACATTATTCATGCAGGATATTTGTTCTACTTTTGAGCAGTTGGTAAACCAATACGCAGTGGGAGAAGAGCCTATGTCTTTTCATAATGCCCATGGTTTTTTAACGGCTCTCGCTATTTGCCCGGTTACCATGGGACGCCCTGCCATGGTGGAAATACTGTTGGATGGCGAAGCAGAGCTGTCGACTGATGCAATCAGGCAGTTTGATCATTGCCTATCAACCCTGGAAAATATCATCGACCGCTCATTTAACGAGGAGGAAGGCTTCCAGCTCTCCTGCGAATCAGACCTGGAAACGCCAGAGGATACCGCACTCGAAGAATGGTGTACCGGCTTTATGGAAGGCCACCTTCTGGATGAAGATCGCTGGTTCCAGGAACATGAGCAGGAAGTCTGTGAACTCTTGCTACCATTAATGCTGGCCTCTGGCCTGTTTGATGATGAACCGGAATTCAGGGAGATTCTGAAAGATCCCAAGCTGGCAGAGGACATGTGCAGCCAGATTCCGGAAGTATTGATGGAGCTTTATCTGATGTTTAACTCGCCAGAAGAAATCCGCAATAAAAAAGAGAAAAGAACAATCAATTAAATCTGTATTTTAAATCGCCTTAAATGACTGCATCGTTAAAAACATGCAGTCAAAAATATGACACAAAAAATAAAAACAAGTGATCCCCTATAATCTATAATTAAGTAACCCGACTTGACAAAAATTATTTTTACAATAATACAAGGATGTGAAAAGATGGGATTCAGCATATCAAGCAGCCAGATACAGAAAATTGCCAGCCAGATCGAACAACAGGATGAAGGAACACAAGTCGGGCTATCAAAATCAGGTGAATTAGTTACCGCTTCAGGATCAAGAAAAGTATCAAAAGCCGATACAAAAAGATTAAAAGAAACCCTGGATATTATAAAAAAACCTGACTCCACCTTTACCCCAAGAAAAGGAAAGCCAATAACGGCAAGAGATGTTCGTGAAGTATTTACTGCTCCTTCTTTAAAAAGATTGCATAATGACCATTCACTCAATACTATTACTAAAAACCCGGACTCTTCACAGGGTATTCTAGAATCTAAAATATTACCCGAGCCTGTCAAGAACATATTCAAGAATAGAGGCAGCAAGGATAATAACACCTTCTCTCAGCTTAAAGAACAGTCTAAAAAACTGGCCAGTAAAACTTTAAGTGAGGCTGAAGTAACGCAGATAGGTAGCCGCTATACAAAAAACATTAAAATCCCTGAGCATAGCGCCATAAAATTACGAAGCCATAGCGAAAAAGAGCCTCGCCGTTTCCATGCCAGTATTCATAGCGATAACAAAACTATTACCACCCAGCACGTCAGAAATGACAATAAGAATACCATGCCTGAGTTTTTTGAGGCCATTTTTGATAATAATGTTGGTGTAATAAAAAACCTCACCAACCTTTCAACAACAGGCAAAGGTGATAGAAATCCTGAAAAAAACTCATCAAAACCGGCTTTTGACTATTGGCCACCAAAAGGCGAAATAAAAACGCATGGTTCATTTCAGGTCAAAACAACAAAAATTGATAAAAAAGATGGTTACAGTGTTATTTCCATGCTGGTAAAAGGAAAAAAAGGCAAGCCTAAAAAAACCAAAATATTCCACTTTGAAAACTGGCCAGACCACGGTGTACCCACAGGGCAGTCCCTGGCTCAATATAAAAATTATTTAGCGGCCTGTGATAAATATTCAGCCAAAATGAAAACTACCAGCAAAACAATGATTCACTGTCATGCTGGGGTTGGTCGAACAGGCTCCCAGGCTCTCCTGGATAAAATGAAACAAGATATTGATAACGGCATAACAACTGCAGAAAATTTTGAACAACACCTCTATGAAAATCTGTGGGAGCTTCGCCAGAATGGCGGCTCTGATATGGTTCAACAAGAAGAACAGCTCAAGTTTGTCCGGGATTTCGCATTGAGCCATCTCCAGCAAAAGATGAACCCACAGTTAACCCAAACAATTCAATCGCAACGCCCAATGCCTTCACCAGAACCAAAGGAAACCTCTCAGCAAGTAGAAATAGAAAGCGACAGCGAAGAAGAACACGATTATGTAAACTTTACTCCAGACGTAACACCGCAAGGCTCACCAAAACCTGGTATAAAAACAAAACAGGAAACCCCAGTCCAGCAGGAACAGCATGAAGAAAGTCCTTATGTAAACTGGAATGGGCCAATAAAACCTGAAGAACAAGCTATACCCTCATCAAAAATACCAGAACAAGACCATCCCAAACCTAAAACAACAAACCTTGATGCGTTTGCTTTATACGACGCACTACCAGAAACATTAAAGAATCTTATTGATGGTTTCCTGACCAGAGAGATTAAAGAAAGCCAATTACCGAAAAAAATTTCCCAACTATCCCCTGAAAACCTGGCAAAGTTGAATGCCTGGGTTAATCAAGCGAAAATAGACTCCCCGAATGACAAACCTATACTCGATAAAGCCAGCATACATATAAATTACCATCTAAATAATTCCAACCGACCTGAGAACATTGCCAAAAATCCATGGCGGCGTCCAAATGATCCGGTACAAAGCTAAAGCTGGCTACTCTTGTCTCTGGCCTGATAATGATGATGTGGGAATCCCATCCAAGGTATCCAGCACATCCTCCAGCCCGGCAATGATCTGGCGGATAATTTGCTGGTAGTGCTTGATATCGTATTCCTGCGTTTTTTTCCTGCCTTCTAACTGACAACGGGCTCCATCAATAGTAAAACGCTGGTCGTATAAGAGATTGCGGATCTGGCGGATAAGAATGACATCATTGCGGCGATAGTACCGTCGGTTACCTCGCCGCACCGGGTTTAGCTGTCTGAATTCCTGTTCCCAATAACGCAGTACATGAGTTTTAACCCGACAAAGCTCACTGACTTCACCAATGGTGAAATAGCGTTTATCGGGTATTACCGGAAGTTCACTCGTCCTGAGTTCGTTCTCCAGCATAGGCCTCAACTCTTGCCCTGAGTTTTTGGCCGGGTTTAAAAGTCACAACCCGACGGGGTGTTATGGGTATTTCCTCACCGGTTCTGGGGTTTCGACCTGGCCGGGCATTTTTATCCCGCAGATCGAAATTTCCAAAACCGGACAGCTTAACCTTTTCGTTGTGTTCGAGAGCCTGACGGATTTGCTCGAAAAACAGCTCGACCATGTCCTTGGCTTCCCGCTTGTTAAGTCCCAGCTCTTCATTGAGCCGTTCAGCCATATCGGCTTTCGTCAGTGCTCCCATTATCCTACTTCCTTAAGCTTGCGTTGAAATCCTGTTCCAGCCTGACAACAACCCCCTCTATAAGCTGGTTCACCTCCTCATCTTTTAGAGTGCGGGAAGGATGTTGTAAGGTCAAGCCCAAAGCAAGACTCTTATAACCTTCTTCAATGCCTTTTCCGGCATAAACATCAAAAACACGCACATCTTTGAGGAGCTCAGCGCTCACTTCTCGAATAACCTGACATAAACTATCGGCAGCAACACTGTCTGCTACAGTCAATGCCAGGTCACGGCGAACTTCAGGGAACTTGGACAGTGGCTCAAAACAGGTAACCAGGCCATTAATCACAGCATTCAGGCAAAGTTCTACCAGATACAGCTCTGCCGGAACGCCCATTTTCTTAGCCAGGGAGGGATGAATGGCCCCCATATGACCAATAATTTTATCGCCTTTATAGATCGCTGCACATTGGCCGGGATGCATGGCCGGATGCTCACCCCGGTCAAAACGGAAACCATTCAATGCACCACCCAGGTTAAACAGTGCCTCGACATCGCCTTTCAGGTCATAGAAATCCGCTTTATCAGAAGCACCTGTCCAGCCTTCAGGCTGACGACTACCAGTCATCACCGCAGCCAGTTTCATATCCTGCTTAATGGCATTCTGCTTAAAGGTTTCCCCTTCCTGAATAAAGGTCAGGCCGGTTTCAAACAACCGCACCCGGCTTTGCTGTCGATTCAGGTTATAGGCAACGGTCTTTACCAGACCTGGCAGCAAAGACGTTCTCATCACAGAGAGGTCGCTTGCAATGGGATTTGCCAGCGCAACCGGCTTGTGCTCAGGATCAAACAGTTGATGCAGCTGGGGATCAATAAAGCTGAAGGAAACCGCTTCCTGATAGCCACGACTCACCAATATACGACGAAGATCAGATTCCTGAACCTGCGCCTCATCCACCTGCTTCATCTTTAACAGGGCTGTAGGTGTAGTGACCGGCAGGTTGTTATAGCCATAAATCCGACCCAGCTCTTCCACCAGATCTTCTTCAATAGCGATATCAAAACGCCAGCTGGGAACAGAGACCTTCCATTCCTTGCTTTCAGTACCCGCAATCACCTCCATTTTCAGGCCCAGACGGGTGAGCAGTGCTTCGATATGACTGTCTTCAATGGCCACACCCAGCAGGGAGGTCACTTTTTCAGAGCGCAGCTTAACCTCTCTCAGTTCTGGCAGATTCCCTTCGCTGACCGTTTCGGTAACAGGCCCTGCTTCACCACCACAGATTTCGAGAATCAGTGACGTGGCACGTTCAATGGCCCGATGCTGCAGCTGGAAGTCTACACCACGCTCAAAACGGTGGGATGAGTCGGTGTGCAGACCGTAGGAACGCGCCTTGCCGGCAACGTTGATTGGGCTAAAGAAGGCACTTTCCAGGAAGATATGACGGGTTGCTGCATTGACACCAGAGCCTTCACCACCCATGACACCGGCAATAGCCAAGGCTTTTTGCTCATCAGCAATCACCAGGGTTTTATCATTGAGTTCAACTTCCTGGCCATCCAGCAACACCAGCTTTTCACCGGAATTAGCCATACGCACCTGAATAGAGCCTGAAAGCTTCTCCAGATCAAAGCCATGCATAGGCTGACCCAGCTCCAGCATGACATAGTTGGTGACATCCACCACCGGATCAATGGAACGAATACCGGAGCGACGCAGACGCTCAACCAGCCACAGAGGGGCAGGCTTGCTGACATCAACATTGTTGATCACACGTCCTACATAGCGAGGGCAGGCTTCTTTGGCCACCACATTAACAGCAAAGGTTGCCTCACTGTCTACAGGTACTTCAACAGCCGCTTCTTCAGTAACATCCGCCAGGAAATTAGCACTGACCTCCCGAGCCAGGCCGATAATACCCAGACAGTCACCTCTGTTAGGGGTCAAATCCACATCAATAATGCTGTCATCCAGCTTCAGGTATTCACGAATATCCTGACCCACAGGCGCATCCGCTGGCAACTCCATCAAACCGTCAGAGGATTCGGCCATACCCATCTCTTCTTCAGCACACAACATACCAAAGGATTCAACACCACGGAGCTTGGCCTTTTTGATTTTAAAATTACCTGGCAGAACGGCACCGATAGTGGCAAAAGGTGCCTTCAGACCCACCCGGGCGTTAGGGGCACCACAGACCACCTGAAACTCTTCAGAGCCGGTGCTCACCTTGGTGACCCGCAGCTTATCCGCATCGGGATGCTGTTCACAGGCTACAATTTCACCCACCACGATACCGGAGAAGGGTGCCGCTACCGGCTCAACCCCATCCACTTCGAGACCGGCCATGGTAATTTTGTCCACCAGCTCCTGGGTACCCGCTTCAATATTGACCCACTGGCGTAACCATTGTTCACTGAACTTCATTATTCCTACCTAAAACGCGCTAAACAAAAACCTAAATCGCACTTTTTACAGCGCGTCTTACTTGAACTGATTCAGAAAACGCAGATCATTCTCAAAGAACTGCCTGAGATCATTCACTCCGTAGCGCAGCATGGCAAAGCGCTCAACACCCATGCCAAAAGCAAATCCGGTATACTTTTCAGAATCAATACCGCAATAATCAAAAACCTTAGGGTGAACCATACCGCAACCCAACACTTCCAGCCATTTAACGGAACCGTCCGCATTTCGGCCCCACTCAATATCCACCTCGGCAGAAGGCTCCGTGAACGGGAAATAAGAAGGACGGAAGCGCACCTGCAAATCATCACGCTCAAAGAACACTCTCAGGAAATCACTCAATACGCTTTTCAGATCAGCAAAGCTGACCTTTTCTGCCACGTACAGACCTTCTACCTGATGGAACATGGGACTATGGGTCTGGTCAGAGTCACAACGATAGACCTTCCCAGGGCAGATAATGGCTACAGGCGGCTGCGCCTTATCCTTGACGAAACGTTCCAGTGTACGAACCTGTACCGGAGAGGTATGGGTTCTCAGCACCGTGCTGTCATCAAAATAAAAAGTATCGTGCATGGCACGGGCAGGATGATGCTCAGGAATATTCAGGGCTTCAAAGTTGTGGTAATCGTCTTCGATTTCAGGCCCCTGCTCTACAGAAAAGCCAATACGGCCAAAATAGTCTGAAATCCGTTCCATGGTTCGGGTGATAGGGTGTACAGTGCCCAGGGCCTGACCTCGCCCGGACAAGGTCACATCAATGGTTTCACTGGCCAGTTTCGCTGCCAGTGCCTGCTCTTCAATGCCTGCGCGGCGGCTGTTAATGGCTTCCTGAACCTGCTGCTTGGCAACATTAATACGGGCCCCCGCTTTTGGACGCTCTTCCGGGGATAGTTTTCCCAGTCCCTTAAGCAAAGAAGTCATCTCTCCCTTTTTGCCCAGGTAGCGAACACGAACTTCATCCAGGCCAGCAATATCAGTGGCTTCACTAACAGCACTCAGGGCACTGTCAACAATTGGATTTACAAGGCTATCCAGATTCTCCATGGGTCTCTCGGCTGGCTCTCTGTGGAGGGAATCATCAGTCAAAGCTATTTCTAAAAAGAGCTTTTGGCTGGTTATTCCATGCGTTAAAAATGCAAACCGCAAATTTTAGCGTTTGCAGGCAGGTTTGGGTAGAGAGGGTATGCGGTTTCTTATGAGAAAAACAAAAAAGACACAAGCATTGAGTATCTACTTCTGATAACAAGCACACCTAAAAAAGCAGAAAATACTGTTTTAGCTATAATTGCTGACAGTTAGCCCCAAGCAACCATCAACTTCTTATAGAGGTTATGACTGTATGGTGACAAAAGTAAGTTATGGAGCATATCCATATTCCATGAAAAACAGGCTGATAAAAGTCTATAGGCTCAAAGTACAGTGTTGCCAATTTTTCAAAGCTTCAAAAATAATCTTGTTTATATCTTTTATTTTGAGCACGATATGTTCACCGGTTTTTAGCACAGGCGATTTAAAAGACATAGTATGTGTGAATAGTTCTAATGACCCAATATTGTGCAAAGAGGTTCAAAATGACATTCCTCATAACCTGGAAAAAACAAATGGTGAGAAAAAAAAGCTCGAAGTCTACTGTGAAATGGATGAAAATGGCTCTTTTCATTGTCAACAGAAAAGTCCGCTAGGATCTGCCCCTCCTCAAGCTAGGCAAAATATCACTGTAGTTAACTCTCATACAGGGAACACTACAGAGTGTAAAATTAATTTTGAGGAAGATATATCAAATACCCAAAAGAAAAGGACAAGTGTCAGCTATTCCCGCATGATGAACGTCGATGATCGTTGGTATTGACAATAAGGCAGCAAAAATAATGAAGCCGATCAAAACTGAGCCGCCAATTAACAAAGCGGAGCTTTAAAGAAAAAATGTCACCCCTGAACGTAGCTACGATATGGCCGGTTATGATGTATCGAATGGAATCACCCTTTTCTCTTCAATACCATGAGTTACTGTGTAAAAAAGCCCCTCCCACGTTTTTATCAGCCAATGCAAAAAATAGCCCTGTATCCATTTCCATAATGCTATACGGACTCCTTTTGAGCGGGTTCTTAAAGCTTCCTGAAACTGGGGACAGCACAGTTCCTGTATTTGATCTACGAGAAAAGCAAGCATCGTCAGATAGGCCAGATTTGTGGCTAAGTGCTTCTCACCGTGACCGTAGTTATGTTCGAGATCGTAGCCTTGATTTTTCAGGGTGTTAAACGTCTGGTTCTCAATATGCCATCGGCAGCGCCCTCCTTTCATGACGGGTTCTATGGTTTCTTCGTTAAGCGGAATATCAGTCACCCAGCACCAGATATGCTGTTTACCTTTTTTATCGGTTTCGACAAAATCAAGCACATTAACCTGTTCTGCATATTTTGCCTTGTTCAGCCTGACGTCATTGGCATAGCGAAACCACCACTTAATTCCAGTCTCTTCATTAACTTTTTCAGCACGGTGAACTTTTCCTTCTTTATCCAGCTCATCCATCGCTTCAACCAGCGAGGCATGGTTGCCATCTTTCGCGACAATGATGTAATGCCAGCCATAACTCTTAATCAGTTGGACAGTGGGGTTGTCAGCATAAAGACTGTCCAGAAGAATAACGAACTTTAGACGTGGGTGATGCTCTCGTATGGTGGCAAACAACCGTTTAATGGCATTTTTTTCACAGTCATTTTTGGTCGAACCGTCCTGGCAAACTATGGCTTCCGGTGCCAATGGCAAGACTGTTTTTTGATCCGGGTGAGCAATGCATGCTGCCATTAACTGGTGGTAGTGAGCTTCGTTGGCCTTTCCCTTATTTTTAGTACAGCACTCCTGACAAGGTTTTTTATTATTGCAGGAGTAAAATAGCCCAGTTCCATCGATCGGGAGCAAGTAGTGATTTTTCAAGTTCCCGCAGTGAAATTCGAATGCCTTCAGTAATCCGCCCCTTTGGACGTTAGACAGCAATGTCTTAAAAGGCTTTTTGAACTCTACGGGATCTATTGGATCCAGGATTTCCCGCATACTGGTATCACAGGGAGCACGTTTTTTTATCTGATACAGGTGCTCAAGGTTATGCCTTACTTCTTGCTCTGTTTTATCACGCTCAAACGAGAGGAGCGATGGGTACTTGAGATGCATCATGGCAAAAGCGGACATGGAGGCATCATGTATTGTTATTTTTCTGGAATCCTTGTTTGGTCGGACATCTGGAATTTGCTCATAACTTTCAGAAATCGTAGTAATTAAACTGTTTGCACAAAGATGCTTACGACTTTTTTGGAATGGATAAGCCATGAGAGACAGCCATTGATAAAGTATCCCTATCAAAAGTAGACGTTATTTTGTGCGAAATCACTCCATTTGGAATTTACTGTAAGCCTTGCTGTTGCAGTGATTTAATTGATGTCACGGGAATAGCTGGACAAGTGTGGCTTATGCAACTACAGTGGAAAATACCCACCCTCAAAGAATAGTCACAGTCGAAAATATATCTGTTGGTGATATTGAGCAGTGTAGAATCACAACTCCAGAAACAGAATCTATAGTTAGTATTCATGCAGATGACCAATCAGGGAAAAAGTCATATTTGCTAGAAACCACAAGCATTTCTTCAAGTAAGAAGAGCAAATATTATACTTGTCAAACATGTCATAAAACATTTTCTACAATTTCTGGACTAAAACAGCACCAGTATGTACATGGAGGTGCGAAACCATTTAAATGTGAAGAATGTGGCAAAGCTTATTCACAAAACAGCAACCTTCTTAGGCATTGCCGCTTGACAAAACATAACAAACCCAAAGGTGCAGGACGGACTAATAATAGCCATAAATACCACAACCAAAGGGAAAGCAAGCCTTATATGAATCCTTATATGAATCCTTATATGAATCCTTATATGAATCCTTATATGAATCCTTATATAATGCCTCTTTTTTCAAACTTTCGTTCTATGCAAGCACAAACCTTATTACAATATGGATACCAAACAGCCAATTCAGCAAGCAGTTCTGAAAGGCAAAGTGGTGAGCGTAGTTTTAGTGGCCATTCGCTCTATCTACCAAATCCAGAAAATTAATCACACCTGCACATTCTATTATAAAAATTCTCAGGAAGCGTTCTAAAAAAGATCAGAAACAGGCTCAAGAGAAGGCACCTTATCTCCAAAGGCTCCTAGAAAAAAGCGATGGTTTTATTTAGAATCTCACGTTTTTGAACAAACTCCCAAACCATTAATGCAAATTATTGTGAACGATAAGCCCATGGCTCTGGATAATCCCGTTACCCTGGAGACTCTGCTGGAAAAACTGAACCAGCATAAAACGGGCATAGCCCTGGCGGTAAACAAGCAGATCATTGCCCGCTCACAGTGGATCAGCCACAAGGTATGTGATGGTGACCAAATCACCGTGATTACTGCCACTGCCGGTGGTTAGAGGCGCTTTCATAAAGCCTTCAGCCTTACAATAAAACACCCATATAAACGACACCCGTATGCTGACTATTTCTGACCGATCATTTCAATCACGGCTATTCGTTGGAACCGGAAAATTCCGCAGTAGCAACGCTATGATTGAAGCCATAAAAAGCTCTGAAAGCGAACTGGTCACCATGGCCCTGAAGCGGGTTGACCTGAACCAGCAGCAGGACGATATTCTATCTCCCCTTGTAGCAGAGAAAATTAACCTGCTACCAAACACCTCCGGGGCAAGAAATGCAGAAGAAGCCGTTTACGCTGCCCAATTGGCTCGGGAGGCATTACAAACCCGCTGGTTGAAACTGGAAATACATCCGGACCCTAAATACCTGCTGCCCGACCCAATCGAAACGCTAGAGGCCTGCGAACAACTGGTTAAGATGGGCTTTATTGTTATGCCCTATGTCCATGCCGACCCTGTCTTATGCAAGCGGCTGGAAGAAGTTGGCGCAGCGGCGGTCATGCCCCTTGGAGCACCTATCGGCAGTAACCTGGGTCTGAAAACCAGAGAATTCCTGCAAATCATTATCGAACAGAGCAACGTTCCCGTTGTGGTTGATGCCGGTATTGGCCTGCCCTCTGATGCAGTGCAAGCCATGGAAATGGGCGCTGACGCGGTTCTGGTGAATACGGCTATCGCCGTGGCCAACAATCCCAAAGAAATGGCCATTGCCTTTAAAGAGGCGGTGATTGCCGGGCGGCGGGCCTACAAGGCAGGTCCCGGGGCACGCTCCCTGGTGGCACAGGCCAGCAGTCCTCTCACTGCATTTCTGGATCATTGATCATGTCATTTCTTGAAACCTTCAATACCTTAAGCTGGAATCAGCTGAAACTGACTATTTCAGGAAAGACAGCCGCTGATGTGGAGCAGGCCCTTGGCAGCAACAGGCTGTCCCACGATCAGTTTCTGGCTTTAATTTCTCCGGCTGCCGAACCCTTTCTTGAAGCACTGGCCCGTAAAAGCCTAACCCTCACACGACAGCGGTTTGGTAATACAGTGCAGCTGTATATCCCTCTTTACCTGTCCAACAAGTGCACTAATGTCTGCACTTATTGCGGGTTTAGTATTGGCAATAAAATCCGCCGCAAAACTCTCTCCATGGCAGAGCTTGATCGCGAAGTTGCCGCTATTAAAGCACTGGGCTTCGATCATATTCTGCTGGTGACCGGTGAAGCCCAGGGAACAGTAGGAACACCCTATTTCAAGGAAGTGATCAGACGTATCCGGCCTCACTTTTCCCACATTAGTCTTGAGGTACAGCCTCTTGAACAAGAGGAGTACAAATCACTCATGGCAGAGGGATTGGATGCTGTTCTGGTTTATCAGGAAACTTACAACCGACCGGCTTATGCCCGATACCACCTGCAAGGCTCCAAAAAGGACTTTGACTATCGGCTAGAAACTGCAGACAGACTGGGCAAAGCAGGTATCGACAAGATCGGCATTGGCGCTTTGATTGGACTTGAGGACTGGCGCACTGATGCCGCCTTTGTTGCTGCTCATCTGGACTATCTGGAAAAAACGTACTGGCGTACACGCTACTCCCTATCTTTCCCCAGACTGCGCCCCTGCGAAGGCGAATTTCAGCCAGTGTCCATCATCTCGGATAAACAACTGGTACAGCTGATATGTGCTTATCGCCTGTTCAAACCTGAAGTAGAACTCTCTCTTTCCACCCGGGAATCAGAGCAGTTCAGGGATAATGTGCTGCCCTTAGGCATTACCACCATGAGTGCTTACTCCAGTACTCAACCAGGAGGCTATGCAGACAGGACAAACAGCGCACTGGAGCAGTTCGCCATCGATGACGGCCGTCACCCGGCAGAGATTGCCACAGCCATTAAAGCGAAAGGACTAGAGCCAGTCTGGAAAGACTGGAGCCATTGTTACAGTCATTGATATAGATTTTCCTGGCTGCAACAGGCAGCCGGGAACACTGCTCCTCAGATAATTTCACCTAGAATGATGAATGACTCTGACCTATAGGAATACAACAGTGCATAAATCATTCTCCAGGAGCATTTATCTCTGGCTTCTAATTTTCAGTCACAACGCAGGAGCAAGCATTTCCCACCAATACCAGCTTACAGTGTTGAATCCTGAAACAAATATCATTGCACTGTACCGCCTAATATCTACCGTCAACACGCACCAAAATCACCCAAACAAGACCTCTTTTAGCTATATATTAAAAGAAATCCTGGGGGCAGATCAGTGGGAAGATCCACCTGATTACCTAAAACCCCAGTTAACACCTATCTCAACCTATGTTCGGTATGACTCTGAATCCATCGGAGATTTACTTGAAAAGGCTCGACTAACAGTACCTGACACTATTATCCCATGGGGATACACCATTGTATCATTTGTATGCAAATCAGAACCAATAAAAGGCTTTCAGCGTGCGTTTATTTATCTATCAATGCCTATAAGAACCCTTTTTCACTTTTCTTCACTACTCTCCCATGAAAACAGAGCCCCCCTGCAATTACGGACTGGACAGCCGTCATAAGAGATAACAATCAGCTCGAACATACGCTTATTGTAATAGACAATAAACTACACAGTGCATACGGCCAGCTTTCTCAACGTCCCCGTCTGAAATACCAGTTAATGCCAGCAAATGAACCCTCCTGCAAAGAGATAGTGAGATGCAAACAAAAACACCAGGTTAAACCTATGAATCTCCAGCAATTCCCGCAGACTTGATTAAAGCCCTTAATAACAAGGGCTGTAGCTTGGTAGCCTCTTGCTAAAATCGCAGACTATCCGGTAGAATTTCACCACAATAATAATAACGATGCTCATGTTGTGCCGCTAACGAAACCAAGAACCATTGCTGAAAAACTGCTCAAAATAGTCTCTGATGAAGCGGGTCAAATTCCAGACTTTCGCAAGAAAAGCCAACATGACAAAATTGTCCTTCATGATGCGGTCATGAGTGGCCTGGCAGTCATGCACCTGAAATACCCTTCATTACTGGCTTTTGATCAGGATTGTGTCAATAACCCAGATAGGCTCAAGAACTTAAAGTCGATGTACAATGTCAGCTGTGTCCCCAGTGATACCTATCTGAGGGATCTGATTGACCCTATCGAAACACGCTATTTAAGGAAGTTCTTTACCCGCCTGTTTGCCTTTGTGCAACGATCTGGGCGGCTTAAGCAGTTCACTTATTTTGAGGAAGGGTATCTTGCGCCTATCGATGGTACGGGGCACTTTTGCTCAGGGAAGATTAGTTGTCCTGAGTGTTGTGTAAAAAAGCCAGGCAGCAAAAATCCGCAATACTACCATCAGTTACTGGCCTGCTGTCTGGTAAAGCCGGGCAAGAAAGAAGTATTACCTTTAATGCCTGAACCCATCATCAAACAAGTTGATGCGTCAAAGAATGATTGTGAGAAGGTAGCGCTCAAGCGGCTATTGGCGAATTTATCCAGAGAGCATCCGCACCTGCCACTGGTTCTGACTTTTGATGACCTGTACTCAGATGGACCGACCATCAAGTTGGTAAAGTCCTTTGGCTATAGCTTCATTATGGTGGCAAAGGATTCAACCCATGAGTCGTTATACCAGGCCGTCGATGAGCTGGATTGTGCAGACAAAGTGGTGCGCTATGAATATACCGATGATAAAGGGTTTACGCACTGGTTCCGGTTTGTGAATGGTGCCCCCATTAACAAGTCACACCCGGATGTGCTGGTTAACTTTCTCGAATATATAGAAATTGATCCAGAGGGCAACAAGAAGTACGTCAACACCTGGGTCACGGACATTGAGCTTTCAGCCGAGAACGTGAATAAATTCATGCGAGGAGCACGCGCTAAATGGAAAATTGAAAACGAAACGTTCAATACACTGAAAACACAGGGCTACCATCTCGAACACAATTACGGGCACGGAAAGCAGCATCTGGCCAGCAATCTGGCATGCCTGACTTTTACGGCCTTCCTCATCAACCAGATAGAACAACTGTCTTGCAAGCTCTTCCAGGAAGCGCTCAAGATAAAAAAGTCTAAAAAGGCATTCTGGCATGCCATACGAGGGCTGTTTGACTGGTTCTGCATTGATAACTGGACAGACGTATTTACAGCTATCATTGAAGGGCGAAGTGTGAGCTTGAAGTTGCTGACTGTCGATACGACATAGAGCGTTGATGTTAGCCCTGTGACCTGTGTTACCTGTCATTAAAACCGACTGCCGATATAGCAGCAGTCTGGCTCTGTTCATCCGCGATAAAATCATTTTTAATTAACTGAAAATGTGCCAGCCGGAATCTGGTTTGCGGGAATTGCTGATGAATCTCTTCACTGCTTTATATAGAAAGCTATCGAGCAAATTCTGGCTGATAGCAAACTCCGAACAATAAATCATTCACGAATCATTCTTTATCTGGAAAAATCTGCTTTTACGTCTCCCTAGACTTAAAAAGATAACCATTAAATACTCAGGTTAAAAGAAGTCAGCCATGAACCATGATGACTACACCCTCTTTCAGAAAGAAATGCAGGATACTTTTCAGTTTATTAATGACTGCCAAAAGATGGAGCTGAGAACGATTCTGGTCGTCCATGGGAAAGGAGAAAACAGAGAGAGGTATGCCCGAAAGCATCCCTAAGGCGAAATAAACTTTATCTTCTGTGCAATCTTGGTTCTACAGATAGGGCATTGATTATTATCTTTATTAATTTCCTCACTACATGCCTTACAACAAGCTAAGTGAGTGCACGGCAAAAAAATAATCTCTCGCATCTGATCCATACAAACTACACATTCATTTTTAGAATCATCCGCCCCATTAGCAGCACCATCTTGAGCTTGGGCAGTTGCAGAGCTAGACGTTGATACTAATGATTGAGTTCCTTGGGATAAAGCCTGTGACTTTGCATGCTTTGTCTTCATTATTTGAATTGCCATTCGCACACTACATTCCAGAGGTATATTACTTCGATCAAAATTAAAATTAGAATATAAATCCATATATGCCTCATCAATCTCCATCTGACTATACCCCTGGTTCTCCAGTTCTTCATTAGCATTTTTAGGCTGAGAGTAGGGCTTAGCTGCTTTTTCGGCATCGGCTGTTGCAATAAGCTGCTTAACACCATCAGCACCATAGCGCGCTAATAAAACAGGACACTCAGGAAAATATCTGGCATGCTCTGCCTCAAGCTGGTCTCCTTTTTCAAATGCTATCAATGAGTGCCGACAAGGCATAAATACAACCCGATCATCAACACCGGTATAAATAGCATAACTTTTAGCCATAAATCCTGTATCCTGAATAGCTGCCCACGCCGGCCAATTTTTTTTCCCTGGATAACCCATTGCATCAGGTTTCCCATTGAAGGTTTCTAATCTCAGAGCAAAGGATAAATGGAAGTCTGGTGCTGGACCATCAGCACAACACACTCCTGATTTAGCCAGCAGATCAATTGCATCAGCTGAATTATTTTTTTCAAACTTGCTTTCCAAATATGTGGATCTGATAAAACCTATAGCAATATCAGGATTATCCCATCCGCCTATATCACTCAACCTTTCAATGGGAAAATGATACAGATTGTTTTTCGCAAGCTCCTCCAGAGAACAACAGCAATTATTGTAAGTAAAATCCCTGGCACCGGTGAGCTGTAAACTTTTTAACCTATTATTATAGTCCGACATATCATCCATTACAGTTTTGAACATTTGCCGCTCATTATTAGGAGGCAAACAAACAGGAAACACCCAAACATTAAGAACAGGGGGAACTGGAACCCGACTATAGAGCCATTCGATCCCTGCTTTCCAAAAAAACTCCTCTTTCTTTTCTAAAACAGGCAACTCATCCATAAGAGAGATATCATCTTTCCTGTACTCCGCCACTACGTAAAACGATAGCAAAGACGAAAAAACAAAAAACAAGCTGAAAACTCTTGAATTTCTCATTACTTTATTCTTTTTAAAACCTATGACTGCAACAATCCTAGTACAGCAAAAAAATGTCATAAGCTTTATTCATTATAAAAAAACCTTACCCAAGCGGATAAGGTTTTTTATGTTAACCGGGCTTTTAAAAGCTTAGGCCAGAGCAGCCTTTGCCTTTTCAACCAGCTGACCGAAAACGGCCTTCTCGTGAACAGCCAGATCAGCCAGAACCTTACGGTCGATTTCGATTGCTGCCTTCTTCAGACCAGCAATGAAACGGCTGTAGGACAGGCCGTTGGTGCGAGCACCAGCGTTGATACGGGCAATCCACAGAGCGCGGAACTGACGCTTGCGCTGACGACGGTCACGGTAAGCGTACTGACCCGCTTTGGTGACAGCTTGCTTGGCTACGCGGAATACGCGGGAACGCGCACCGTAATAACCTTTAGCCTGTTTAAGAACTTTCTTGTGACGACGACGTGCAATGACGCCACGCTTGACACGAGCCATGAGTTATCTCCTGAAAAAATGAAAAAAAGCGATTAGTCGCGCAGCATGCGCTTTACGAGACCCACGTCAGCGGGAGATACCAGAGAGGTACCACGCAGCTGGCGCTTACGCTTGGTAGTCATCTTGGTCAGGATGTGGCTCTTGAACGCGCCTTTGCGCTTGTAGCCGGAAGCAGTTTTCTTGAAACGCTTCGCGGCGCCACTGTTGGTTTTCATCTTTGGCATGAAAAACACTCCGCATTTGGGTCATCCCGCAGGATGCCGAAATTTTAAATGGATAGTAATCGCAATAAAAAAACCGGCTACGTGGTCTTTAGCAAGAAGTCCGTAGCCGGTTTTTATACAAACGGATTACTTCTTCTTTTTCGGGGCAATCACCATGATCAATTGACGGCCTTCCATTTTCGGAAACTGTTCAACGGTTCCGATTTCCAGCAGGTCATTCTGAACCCGCTTCATCAGCTCCATGCCCAGTTCCTGGTGAGCCATCTCACGGCCACGGAAACGAAGGGAGACCTTCGCCTTGTTACCCTCAGTCAGGAAACGTACCAGGTTGCGCAGTTTGACCTGATAATCCCCGTCTTCAGTACCCGGGCGAAACTTGACTTCTTTCACCTGGGTTTGAACCTGTTTCTTCTTCGCTGCGGCTTTCTGCTTCTTCAGCTCATACTGATGCTTGCCGTAGTCCAGGATTTTACAGACCGGCGGTTCGCTGGTTGCATTAATCTCAACCAGATCCAGCCCCGCTTCCTGGGCCATGGTCAAAGCGTCTCGCAAATCGACAATGCCGACCTGATCACCTTCGGCGCCAATCAGGCGGACTTCTTTGGCACGGATATTTTCATTAATCGGCGCTTTCTGAGGACGACGATCACGGAAGCTGTTACGTCTGATAGGGGTATCTCCTGTATAAACATCAAGAAGCGAGTCGGGTTAGTAGTGCATGTAATCAATTAACCCGATCCACCAGAGGCCGCAAAAGCGTAGAAGATATGGCCGGTTCCATAAAGAGCCAGCCTTGTTGTGCTACAGCGGCCATTCAAACCTGCCGTCAGCCTTCAGCCGAAATACGGCCACGCTTTGCAACGTCGGCCTTCAGCTGATCAATAAACGCTTCTATTGGCATCACACCCAGATCCTCACCTATGCGGGTTCTTACCGCAACAGTTCGGTTTTCCATCTCCTTATCACCAATAACCAGCAGATAAGGAACTTTCATCAAGGTGTGCTCGCGGATTTTAAAGCCGATCTTCTCGTTTCTCAAGTCCGCGTTTACCCTAAATCCACTTTCTGACAAAGTATTTTGCAATTCACGGGCATAATCACTTTGTCTATCGGTGATATTCAGGATAGCAACCTGGGTTGGAGCCAGCCATGGTGGCATGGCACCTTCAAAGTGTTCGATGAGAATTCCAATGAAGCGTTCAAAGGATCCCAGAATAGCACGATGCAACATGACCGGGGTTTTCCGCTCACCGCTTTCATCCACATACTCGGCACTCAGACGACCTGGCATTGAGAAATCCACCTGCACAGTACCACACTGCCACACACGACCGATACAGTCTTTCAGGGAAAATTCAATTTTAGGGCCATAAAAAGCCCCTTCACCGGGCAGCATCTCCCAGGGCAGTCCTTTGGCATCCAGGGCTTCCGCCAGCGCTTTTTCAGCCTTATCCCAGATTTCATCAGAGCCTACCCGCTTTTCAGGGCGGGTGGAGAGCTTGTAAATCAGGTTGGCACGGTCAAAACCAAAGTCGTCATAAACTTCATGCAGGAAATCGATAAAGGCAGAGACCTCAGACTGAATCTGGTCTTCTGTCACAAAAATATGGGCATCATCCTGGGTAAAGCCCCGAACCCGCATAATCCCATGAAGGGCACCAGAAGGCTCATTACGGTGGCAGGAACCAAACTCTGCCAGACGCATAGGCAGGTCACGGTAACTCTTCAGACCCTGGTTAAACACCTGCACGTGACAAGGACAGTTCATCGGTTTGATGGCAATGTCCTTATTCTCTGAATTGGTGGTGAACATGTCATCCTTGAACTTATCCCAGTGACCAGACTTCTCCCACAGGGTACGCTCTACCAGCTGGGGTGTCTTGATCTCCTGGTAGCCATGCACTTTCTGCTTCTTGCGCATGTACTGTTCCAGCTCTTGGTAGATAGCCCAGCCATTAGGATGCCAAAACACCATACCTGGCGCTTCTTCCTGCATGTGGAACAGGTCAAGCTTTTTAGCCAGCTTACGGTGATCCCGCTTTTCTGCCTCTTCCAGACGTTTCAAATAAGCCTTAAGCGCTTTTTTATCTTCCCAGGCTGTGCCATAAATCCGGGTCAGCATTTCATTGCTGGAATCGCCCCGCCAATAGGCACCTGCTACCCGCATCAGTTTGAACGCTTTCAGTTTACCTGTAGAGGGGACATGGGGGCCACGGCACAGATCCATCCACTGACCCTGACGATACACAGAAATCTCTTCAGAGTCTGGCAGGTCGTTGATAATTTCAACTTTATATTCTTCACCCAGCGCCTTAAATGCACTGACGGCTTCAGAGCGGCTCATCACCACCCGTTCAATGGCCATATCCTGCTTAGCCAGTTCATCCATCCGCTTCTCGATCTTTTCCAGGTCTTCTGGTGTGAAGGCACGCTCATAGGAAAAGTCGTAATAAAAGCCACTATCGATCACGGGACCAATAGTAACCTGTGCTCCCGGATATAAGTCCTGGGTTGCCATTGCCAATAAATGAGCCGTGGAATGGCGGATAATATCAACGCCCTCTTCATCACGAGACGTGATAATGGCCAATTCAGCATTTTCTTTAATCGGGGTGCTGGCATCCACCAGCTGACCATTAACTCGACCTGCCAGAGTTGCCTTGGCAAGACCAGGGCCGATATCCTGGGCGACTTCCATCACGGAAACAGCGTCAGCAAACTCGCGCTTGCTGCCATCGGGAAGCGTAATTACGGGCATACGTAAGGTATCCTTTGATTTCAATAAGGTCAGGTTCTGTTCACAGAACCTAAGTTTCAGTGGCAACCCATACCAGGAGCTGCATGTTTTTCGCTCATTGCAACCCATACCAGGGGCTGCGAGCATTACCAGTGGCACCTCATACCAGGAAGTGCATGGATTTCCTTACCGCTATACGGTATTGAGAGTTCATCTGAAGGTAAGTTTGTGACCCGGGTTCGAGCCAATACCTGTTTCAAACACCCTCTGAGGAAAATCTGGGCTGGACCCTGTATTCTCCAAGGCTGCCTATAGAGGTGTCAAGCTAGGGGCTGTTGATGTTTTATCGCGTGCTCAGCCAAAGCCAGCGTTTTCGTGGCTAGGCGTAGCAGCGCAGGAATAACCTAAAGGTCACACGTGCTCATGCCTTTCAAGCTGCTGCAACGACGGCACGGAAGCGCTGGCTTTGTGGCTCTCCGATTGGCTCGTAAAGCGGCCTTCCGACTGCGTTAAACTGGCTTGACTTAGAATAACTACGCGCTGCACCAGTTCGCCCGGTGTGCCCCATTGGGTATTGCGTAAGGCCGCTTTACGAACCACTGAGCTCGCGATAAAACATCAATAGCCCCTAGCAGGATTATAGACAGATTTTTACTGTAGTTCCTTTCATTGATGAATGGCTATAGCGGCCTATCAAGCCACTAATATCTTCCCCTAAGCAAAATAGATTTAAATCTTTTACAAGCTGCTTTTTCTTTATCACTTCCTTCTTCCATAGTTTATGGAAAAAAAAGCAGTTGGCAGAAAAAACACAACCATCCATTTTAAAAATCGAGCATTAAAAAATAAAAAAAAGACCAAGTATAGAATATAATAAAACAGTAACCCTATTACAAAAGAATAAAATTATCCATCATATCCTTTAAACAATAAGAAAATAATAACCATTAAAAACAAGCAATCTGAAGTATGTAACCACTCACTTCAACCCAATAGAAAAACAGAGGCATATTAAAAGCGGAGAGTCTTAAAAAATAAAACCCGACAGCAAAAAGATAAATCCAAAAACACACTCAATATACATACAGAAAAGTTCTTATTAAATAAACAAAACCCCAACCCTCACTCCATTTAAAAACACCCTAATTAATTATTAATAACAAATATTAAACAGTATCAATTGTTATTTTCATAAACAGTAAATATCCAGCCTTGCAAATCTTTTCAATGAATCCCACACTATACGCTTTCAACTGCCGTACCCTGACTATCAATGACCGGAATCCCCTCTGATACTGAAACCGAAGATTACCTGGGCCTTTTCCTGAACAATATCCCTTTACTGGATGTTCGATCCCCCTTTGAATACAGCAAAGGCACTTTTCCCACAGCAACCAATATCCCCATACTGGATAATGAGCAGCGAATCCTCATAGGAACCTGCTATAAAAAGTATGGGCATGATGCCGCTGTTCAACTGGGACAAAAACTGGCCACCGATGATGTCCGCAAGCAGCGCATGGCTCACTGGATAGATTATGTAAAAGAAAACCCTAGTGGTTATCTTTTTTGCTTCAGGGGTGGCGAGCGCTCACATATTACCCAGGCCTGGCTCAAAGATGCGGGTTATGACTACCCGTTGGTAAAAGGCGGTTATAAAGCCATGCGTACCTTTTTGCTGGAACAGCTGGAAGAATCCATTGAGCGCAGCAAAATCATTATTCTTAGCGGCAAAACCGGTACTGGCAAAACCCGCCTTCTTCACCAACTGGATGACAGCATTGACCTTGAAGGCATTGCCAATCACCGTGGTTCAAGTTTTGGACGGCGGGTGGGTGGTCAGCCCACTCAAATCGACTTTGAAAACCGGTTAGCCATCGCTTTCCTGAAGCACCTGCACCTTAAACCAGGCCGTCCCATTATTCTGGAAGATGAAAGCAAATTGATTGGTCGCTGTAGCCTGCCACAGTCCCTCAGGGACAAAATGCAGCTTGCTCCCGTTATTCTGCTTGAAGAATCCATTGAAAAGCGGGTTGACATTGGTGTCCAGGAATACATTATCGACAACCTGAATGACCTGAAAGGCGTGGATCAGGATAAAAATGCCCCGTTAGAACAACTGGTTAACGGTCTTCGTGACAGCCTGTTCCGCATCAAGAAACGCCTGGGTGGCTTAAGGTATCAACAGCTATCCGAGCTGCTGGAAACAGCCATAGCCCTTCATGGCAGCCAATCAGACACGGCAGGCTATAAACCACTTATAGCCGCCCTGCTGACTGAATACTACGACCCCATGTACGACTACCAGCTCAAACAAAAACAGGGTGAGATTATCTTCAGGGGAGATGGTCAAGCTATCACAGACCATTACTCACAACTCACTCAGGCCTGAAAGCTTGTGGTATCCCCGCATTCGCGGGGATGATGATTCAAAGTAAGCAGTTGGTAGAGTGCATGCACTTCAATAACCACATACGATGTTTTACTCTTTTTTACTACAAGTTTCAGTAATCACTCCACCTGTAAATCTATTGCCCGGAACTCGGATAGAAAGGTAGCTCTCTCAGTAGAAACTCGTCTGGTTCCAGGCGAAGCTCATCCGATCCGGTAACGTCCTCCTCTGTCGTGTTTAATGGAACACTTGAGGATGGCGTTACTGGTATAGCACTTATTCCGTCATCAGGATCATCAAACCCCGCTGTTTCTCCGGTTACGTCAAAGAGTGAGTCGTACTCCGTTGCATCAAAAACAAGTACTTGTACACTGCTAAGGGTGGGATTCGCATCCGTAATGGTAATCCGAACGACTTGCGTGCAATCTTCACTCAGCTGGTAGTCGGTCGTGACATGGGAGGGGTGAGGATCATTGTCAGAATCCCTTTGATGTATCATGTTAGTCTGTTGGTCAAAGACAAAAACTTGATATGCGCCAATTATGTTGCTACTTGTGCTGGAAAGCGAATCAAAAACAGCAATCTGTTCAGGAGCCACCATAGCACCTTGACTGGATTGGTCATTGACCAATTCATTAAAGTAGCGAGCCATCGTCTCACCAAAAAAAAATAAGTATCGAATCTGTTCCGGACTTGTATCATGATTGCTTGCCAAAGCTTGAAGTATTGTCTGTAAAGCAGAACCACGATTAGGGATTGAGGGCGGTTTTTTGCAGTCCATTTCACAATCTGAGTGTTCTTCATGAGGTTCTACGCAGGCTGGGCCTTCATAAACAGAGTGTTTATGTGACGCAGTATGAAAATCGCAGCACATAGAACCACCATTACTATTGCCATGAGCACTACCACATACTAGCAACTCCCTGTCACCATTACTGTTCACATTGACTTCCCTATCAGCGGGGATAGAATGATAAATGAATGGGCGTCTCCAACGATAACCCGCATTATATTTTTTATAAAATTCACTCTTGTAATCTTTCGTTCTCTCCTCACGATGCTTTTCATTAAGATAAATTCTGTATTCTACATAGTCGGTTCCCCTATATTCTTCGTAGTTTTTATTTTCATCACTGAAGGTGTGATGAACTAAAGAGCACTCTGTTTTATTTCGACCTATAAGTCGGCGAATGAACATATACGGAAAATGTGACTGTGGAAGGTCATCATCTATAAGATGCTCATTGTGGATAGGTTGAAGAGGGATATCGCGATTAGTCACGCGACCTTCCTCATCCACAACATGCATTCTAAAGTAGAAAGTAGCATTACTTAAATCACAAAATCGAGTTTGATCAGGAAATATATAACAATCATATTTACTTGGGATTTGCACAGCTATTTTTAGCAAGTTATCTAATGCTTGACGTATGGAATTGTTTACTGCATCAAACGAAACTTGATTTGTTACTTCCATCCATGGATGTTTACTACAAAACCTAAGATAGGCTCCGCTTTCTGTATCTCGGCGTCTATCTCTATTAAAGAATGTTTTCTCTCTCATCCTCCTCAGTCTCTCAAAGGAATATTTTTTCATTAATAGGTATGTCTTTATATTACGCCTTATCCTATTATACTTTTCGCGAGTTTCACCGATATATACATGTCTGGTTCTCGAGATAATCTCATCGACACTTCCATGGATGCCTCTATCTATATTTGCATTTGTAGTAGCAATTATATCTAATGCCACATCATACAGTTGTTGAAATAACTCGACTATATTGTTGTTATCTGAATCAATATTTTCTTCTATATAATCGTATGAGTCAGCACTGTTATCTGATCGCTCTTGTCGTTGAAAAGGAATTTCATATGCTGGAAAAAAACACAACAGCATCTCTTCAAATATCATGATTAAGTCTAAGTATTTCCAATATGTCGACTGATGTTGTTCAACCGTTTTGAGGCTAATTAATGATTCAATGTCATCAATGGTTCTATAACCACTGGGAGATGTTTGAAGGGAATGTTTCATGATATTTTCATAAAACTGAAATACAACTGTATCTTCTTGAATTATATACCTTCTAAGAGTGGCTATTTCATGGCCATTAAAAATCACCTTATACTTATCTTTAAAGGATAATGACTGTGTTTGTGGTGCAAATGCTATCAGAATTAGTGTAAAACTGATAGCTTTTAGAAAATTATTGGTTAATAACTTTGAATATGAATAAATCATTGTTTGACTACTACTTGTTGACAAATTTTTCCGGACATGCATAGACGTTAATTACTACGCGGTTGAATTTATTAATCAGTTAGCCTGAAAATCAGATATTCTCGTATAATAAGCATCGATTGTCGTAAATATTACTAATAAAGTAGCAAAAATAATGAAACCAACCAGGAGCACACCAGCAATTAGCAAAGCGACCTGAGTCAAACATAAGAGCTATCCAGCCACTTCAACCAGTCCTGAGTGTTGAATTTTCAGATAAGGCTTCTTCTTGTGGAACCTTTAGGCTATAAGCCCTGCAAGCAAGTTGACTAGTACCAGTGCGTGAAAGACTTACCCCAGCCTGCTTCGTCCTTAAACACCTTATGGCGAAGTGCCGAACTTTTTTCATAGCCTTTGGAATGAGCCTGTAAATAATTCAGTGTAAACACCATTTTCTGCTCACAGGCATTTGTTATAGGATCAGCCATACCTTATCCAAAATAATTAATAACCCAGGGGAAAAGAGCAGTGAACCCGGATTTCGATACCCTAATTGACCGACGTCATACCTCAAGCCTGAAGTGGGATCGTTATAAAAATAAAGACGTTATCCCTCTTTGGGTGGCAGATATGGACTTTCGCACTGCCCCGGAAATTATTGAATCCTTAGCCCGGCGTATTGATCACGGTATTTTTGGTTACACCGTCCCGGATGAAGAACTGAGTCAACTGGTAGTGGAGCGGCTTCATAATCTGTATCAATGGGATATCCAGCCGGAATGGCTGGTGTGGTTGCCAGGTCTGGTCACGGCATTGAACCTGGCGGTAAGGTCTGTGGCTAAAGAAGGTGAAACAGTTGCCGTTCCCGTGCCTGTCTATTACCCGTTTTTAATGGCTCCCAAGCTGGGAGGCCGACAATCCATCAGTGTTAACTGGCAAAAAATCAATGGAACATGGCGCCTGGACCTTAATGAACTGGAAAATAAAATCACTACAGATACCAAACTACTACTACTTTGCAACCCCCAGAACCCCAACGGCAGGGTGCTGACCCCATCAGAGCTTAAGGCCATAGAGACACTGTGCCACAAACACAGCCTGGTGGTCTGCTCAGACGAAGTACACTGCGATATTATTCTGGATCAAACCTGTAAACATACGCCTTATGCCTCTATCAGCCAGCATGCCCTGGACCACTCCATCACCTTAATGTCCCCCTCTAAAACCTTTAACCTGGCAGGCTTTGGTTGTGCTTTTGCGATCATCCCCAACGGTGAGCTTCGACACCGTTTTCAAAACACGCGAAAAGGTATAGTGCCAGCCCCGGATAATATGCTGATGGGCTTTACCGCCACCAAGGCAGCCTATCGACACGGAGAACCCTGGCGGCAGTGCATGCTTGAATACCTGAGAAGTAACCATAACTATCTTCTGAAAGCCATTAATGCCATTCCCGGACTCCGTATGAACCCTGTTGAAGCCACTTACCTGGCCTGGATTGATGCCAGTAAACTACAGCTTGATGATCCTCACCGCTTCTTTGAAGAAGCCGGTGTGGGTCTCTCACCCGGTGCCCAGTTTGGTGATGCCAACTTTTTAAGGTTAAACTTTGGTTGCAGCAGGGCCTTGCTGGAAACCGCTGTGGAGAGGATAAAAAAAGCGGTGTATAAGATAACTTGAAAATCCCTTGGGAACCGTTAACCTTCACTGATTTTATGGAACCCCTTCAGTGAGCAAACCCACCCTTGCCCAATTCCAGTTCCAACAGGTTGGCGTTATCCACTCCTGTTACCGGCAAAAGTTTGGCATCCCCCGGCAGCCCGGCATCGTCACTGCTGCCGAGGCGGAACTTGAACTGTTACCGCCTTATAATCAGGAAAACCTGATTCGGGGTATAGAAGGTTTTTCCCATATCTGGGTTCATTTTATTTTTCACCAGACCATGAATGAAGGCTGGCGCCCCACCATTCGCCCTCCCCGCCTGGGTGGCAAACAGCGTATGGGGGTATTCGCCACACGTTCAACCCACAGGCCAAATCCCATAGGCATGTCGGTGGTGGAACTAAAGGGCATTCGCTCAGGCAATGGTAAAGTCATACTCGAACTGGGTGCCGCTGACCTTCTGGATAGCACACCGGTTATTGATATTAAACCCTACCTGCCTTACGCCGATGCCATTCCAAAGGCAATGGGCGGCTTTGCACCCTTACCTGTTACCCTGGCAGAGGTAAAATTCTCGGAGCAGGCCAGGAAAAAGTGTGAAACCTATCAGCAACGAACAGGCCGCCAGCTGATAACACTGATTGAGCAAATTCTCGGGCAAGACCCTCGACCAGCTTATCTCGGGGAGACCACCCATCGTCGCCACGGCACAGCACTCTGGGATATTAATGTGGTCTGGGAATCCCGGGGGGATTATTTTCTTGTAACAGACCTTGAATACAACAAAGACATAAAGGAACCGGAGTGATCATTCCCTACCAGATGCTTGAAAAAGAAACATTAAATAGCCTGATCGAAGAGTACGTTAGCCGCGATGGCACAGATAATGGCTTTGACCAGGATCTGACCAGCCGTGTTGCCATGGTGATGAAGCAACTGGCAACAGAAGAGGCGGTTATTGTTTTTGACAGTGAAAGTCAGACAGCCAATATTGTGTGTAAAAAAGACCTTGGCTCAAAACTGTAAGAAGCAAATAAATCTATCGCCTCACTCTCAGAAGCCTGGGAGTGAGGCTAGATTATGCTCACCGCCTCCCACGCCTTTTTCTATTTTTTGATGAACTTGATCTAGAACTGGATTTAACTTGAGAAACACTAGATGTATGAATAAATTTTCTTCTTTTATCACCACTGAGACCCATTATCGGTTCTTGATCTCCCTCTGGTTCTCTTTTTCGCTTATTTCCTGCGGGGGTTCCAAACATGTTCGGTTGATCTAATTTAGCTCTATAACTGACATCCGATCCAGAACTCGGATACAATAACCCTAGTAAAATATCATCCCCCATATTACTCACCTCTTCCAAAGTGCTGATAATGTTATCTTTTACCCATATGTATTCTTGCTCTAGCTTAGCATTTGCTAGCTGATAACATGTATCGATATCACTCAAGTAATAATTTACATTACCTGTTTTATCAACAGTCATATATTGTCTCAGATGACCAACAATAGGAATCATTTCTTCCGTTGGATAAAAATCTGCCATTACTTTTTCATTTCTGCACTTTCTATCAACTTCACATACACATAAGTTTTGTCGTACATTTATACCATCAACCACCTCTGGAACAATCTTTGCCAAATCAAAGTACTCAAATAAACTGCCACTCTCTATCCAATT
This sequence comes from Endozoicomonas sp. Mp262, assembly GCF_025643335.1. Classification (NCBI taxonomy): domain Bacteria; kingdom Pseudomonadati; phylum Pseudomonadota; class Gammaproteobacteria; order Oceanospirillales; family Endozoicomonadaceae; genus Endozoicomonas; species Endozoicomonas sp. Mp262. The sequence continues at coordinate 4,947,537 of NZ_CP092489.1, forward strand.
CTCATTGTCACTTTCATTTCCATCTCGCTCTTTTTCCCATTGAATCTCTCTAACCCAGTATGGCTGGTCATTGCCATCCTTCAACACCTTCAATTTCTGTAAAAAATATTGTTTCGCCAAATAACGAACATCTTTTATTTGCTCTAAAAAAAACCTCATAAACCGTATAAAAAAAGGAGACCACGGGTTCACAACCATTGAACTGGAAATATTATAAAATTCATCGTCCTTCACCAGATAGCGTTGAAAATCATGGGCAAATGGATAAAACTCACCATTTGGCACGTTATTTTCCATGTCGGAGTTATGTGCATCATTATTCTGAGAAACAGTCACCCCAAAATTTATTTCCTTAAATTGAAAAAGTGCCACTACTTTTTCTAGCTGTGGATCATCTGGATTTATATTTTTTCTCTTCGCCACAGGAAAGTACTTAAAAGTCACTTCTTCATCAGGAAAGAGTTCAGCATAAGCCTCAACCCTATAATAACAAAAAGGCAAATTCGCACTACGCATGTCCTTTACTTCAAGTTCAGTTTCAGCATCATCAGATAGAGCTAATTTTCCAGCGTTCCCTGAATGAACCCATAGTGCAAAAAAGCATGAGAAAAAAATAACAAATATTTTGCTCATTAAGACTCTCCCCAAAAGGAAGACTTGGTAAATTACTGCCACCCATCAAAATAAACAGAAAGGTAACCGTGAAACAAACATCTATATCGATGTTAAACTGCACTTAGCCAGAAACCATAGTTTAATGAACTCATTAAAAACACGTTTAGTATTTAACATACTCAATCAACAAGCTAAAAATACCTTATTTTCAAACTGCTTATAGCTTAGAAACTAACTACCAGTATAATAGTTATTTTTTCAGTAACATGGATAAAAAAAAACAAAATATTCGAAAAAAATACAGCCAAATAAAACTTCCATACTCCATAAACAATATCAAATAGAGTAAAATTGCCATCTATCAATTTACCCATTAAGACCTCAAATGCTTAACTATTACAACAATGAAAAGCCGCTCAAATCTGGTAAAAAAGGCCTTACTACCAGTATTCTTTTGGCTTTGGCTCTAACAATAACACCTGTTACAGCTTCTACCGGGGTTTCTCTGGATGACAACCCCAATATCTGGGGACTGGGCCTAAACGTCCGCTACGCCCATGTTCCCTTCAATACCTACAGTGATACCAGCAGCAACCTGGTTCCAGAACTCTACTACAACGGAGACATATTCTTTCTTGAAGGCAGTGCGGGCGGTTTTAAGCTACTACGAAGAGACCGGTGGTCATTGGATTTCCTGGGGCGCATGCGCTTTGGCGATCTGCCTGCAAAAGTTGGCCAGGAATATCGAATGGATACCACTGACTGGGGAGCACGTCTGCGTTATCAGGTAAATAACAGTCAACGCTGGTATGCAACAGCCATGTCTGATCTGCACCATGCCACTTATCTGGATATAGGCCATGAGTGGCAATTTGAAAGCCCGAGGTTCAAAACCGAGCCTTATATCCAGCTCCGCATCAAAGATGCTGGATACAATAGCTACTACTATGGTGGAACCCATCTTAGTGGCCACCGGCTGGGAGGAGGGATTGAAGCCTCTATCGGGATTGACACCCGATATCATCTAACCAGGGGCATCTATCTGGTTGCAGGACTGGAATACACTCAACTGGATAGCCAGGCACGTAAAAGCCAGTTTCTTAGCAGTAATTATAAAGCAGCAGCCAATGCAGGCATAATGATAATGGGGGACCGGACACCAGTGACCGGTAATGGCATCATGCCTGATGGTAGCTATCTCCGGATTGCCCATGGCTGGGCAACACCTTCCGACATGGGAGAAATTCTTAGTGGAAAAAATGACTCAGAGGGGTTTGATGATACTCTCAGCTCCGTTTTTTACGGCCACCCCCTGATGAAAAACACCTTTGACCTGCCATTGGATTTATATATGCATTCTGGCCTAGTCTGGCATCATCAATCTGATACCCAAAAACGGGGAATCGAAGGGGTGATATCCATGAAGGCTTATTATACCCTTAACTGGCCGACCCAGTGGCGTATTGGCCTGGCAGAGGGGTTATCCTATGTATCCAGGGCAACCCACGTTGAAAAAGCCGAGCTGGAGCGAAAAGAAAGCAGTGAAAACCGATTGATGAATTATCTTGATATCAGCTTTGATTTTAACATTGGTCAACTGATCGGCAACCGTGGTCTGGATAAAATCTGGCTGGGGTACAGTATGCACCACCGCTCATCTATATTTGAGCGCTCCTCCCAGTTTGGCCGGATCAAGGGTGGCAGTAATTATAATACGGTGTATCTACAGTTTGATTTTTAGGTCGGATAAATCGCTATAAATGGCACTTGCCGAGCTGTACCTGATACTTAGCAGCTTGGCTTTGTATTTTTTTTGCTGTCTTCTGCAACCACTTTTTAGACTTCCAATGTTGTTTTCTAAACCCTCTCCAACCTTCATGGTAATTAAGATAAAGCTGGTCAGCTTGTTGCAGTGATACCTTATTGATCCGATGGCTTTTATGGTTATACCAGCCAATAAAGTCTATGGCATCCCCAAAGTTTTTCCGACTGGAAAACCAGCCCCCCGCCTCCTTTAAATACTCTCCCCACACAGCATCCTGCGCCTGGGCATAGCCATAGGCAGAAGATTTTCTGGGTAAAGGTATTATCCAGAACCAACGGCGCGGGGGGCGGACATCCTGCCTGAAGCATGACTCCTGATACATGATAGCCATCATGACAGGTACTGATGTTCCCCAGCGAGCCTCAGATTTTTTTGCCTGGCGATACCAGCCAGGCTTTTCCTTAAACACACTGCACAGGTCTTGAGGCCTGGTAGGCGGCTGGCTGTTATCACAATCAGCCAGCATTAACACAAGGACACTTAATAAGAGTCCCTTATATAGCCATGTTATCCAATAATTTAACACCACTGAGCGCTGACATCCGACGACGGTAAGCATCTACACCAGAAGGATAGCTCACCCCGGCCCGCAGACAGTACCCGCAAGCAGACAAACAGATAAATGCTATAAATTACAGCGTCGCAGCTGCTCTCCGTATTCACTAGCTCGCCACTTGACTTTCCTGGCGGTTCGTTTCAGCCAATCCTTTGATTTCCAGGTGCCCCGCCGATAGCCTCCCCAACCGTCATGGTAGTTAAGGTAAAGCAAATCTGCCCGCCAGAGGGAGACCCCGTTGATCTTGCGGCTCTTATGGTTATACCAGCCTATAAAATCAATGGCGTCAGCAAAGTTTTCCCGGTTGGCAAACCAGCCCCCCGCCTCTTCCAGATATTCTCCCCAAACCGGATCCTGGGCCTGGGCATAACCATAAGCCGATGACCTGCGGGGTAAGGGAATAAACAAAAACCAGGGGCGCGGTGGCTGAGCATCATGCTTGAAGCTGGACTCCTGGTACATAATGGCCATCATGATTTGAACAGGTGTCCCCCACTTATCCTGGGACTTCTTTGCCGCCTTATACCAGTCAGGCTTTTCTTTAAATATGCTGCACAGGTTATGGGGTTTGGAGGGGGGAGTGGTACTGGTGGCACAGCCTGCCAATCCTCCCCCTATTAATATAATTAATAAAAGCCTTTTTATTGCAAGCCTCATGCAACTCCCCACCCCCGCAACATTTCCTGGAATTCATCTTCGGAAACAACCTTTACTCCCAGCTTTTCCGCTTTGGCCAGTTTTGAGCCTGCCTTTTCTCCAGCCAGAACCACTGAGGTTTTTTTGGAAACAGAGCCTGCCACCTTGGCACCGAGACTTAGCAGAATATCTTTACCCGCATCACGAGTCATGGTGGCAAGGGTTCCGGTTAATACCCAGGTCTGTCCATCTAACGGTTGCTCCCCTTGGTCATTCACGGGTTCTTTATTAGTCCAGTGAATACCTTTCTCCCTTAAATTATCTATCACCTCACAGTTATGGGCCTGCCTGAAAAACGTTTCAAGATGGGCAGCCACCACAGGTCCAACATCATCCACCGTTTGGAGATCATCAACGGAAGCAGCCATTATTGCTTCCAGTGTACGATAATGATTAACCAGACTGCGGGCTGTAGCTTCTCCAACTTCACGAATACCTAATGCGTAAACAAACCGTTCCAGCTGGGTATGACGACTTCGTTCCAGGGCATCCAGAAGATTTTGTGCTGACTTGGTTCCCATTCGCTCAAGACCTGCCAGCTGTCCTTTAGTCAGGCTATATAAATCAGCCACTGTTGATATGAGCTTTTTTTCCACCAGCTGCTCAACCAGTTTGTCACCAAGACCTTCAATATCCAGTGCCTTCCGGGAAGCAAAATGCTTAATCGCCTCCTTACGCTGGGCAGAACAATAGAGTCCACCAGTACACCGGGCAGCTGCCTCACCCTCATCTCTCTCGATATCCGACTCACAGACAGGACAGTGATCAGGCATAACAATATTCTTTGCCTGATTATTTCGTTGTGATATCACCACATTCACAATTTGCGGAATAACATCCCCCGCCCTGCGAACAATCACTGTATCACCTACTTTAAGCCCCAGCCGCTCAATTTCATCCATATTATGAAGCGTGGCATTACTAACAGTCACTCCCCCAACAACAACAGGCTCAAGTCTAGCAACTGGAGTTATTGCACCAGTTCTACCAACTTGAAAGTCTACCCCCTTCAACACCGTCATTTCTTCCTGGGCGGGAAACTTGCGGGCAATGGCCCAGCGGGGCGCTCTAGCCACATAACCAAGTTTATTTTGCAAATCAATATCATTGATTTTATAAACAATACCATCTATTTCATAAGGCAGCTTCTGACGGCGCTCTTCAAGATCCTGATAGTACTGTTCACAACGTTGAATCCCCCTGACCACTTTAATCTCGGGGTTGACCCTTAATCCCCACTCTCCCAGCCGGGATAAAATATCACCATGTTTTGCCGGTAACTCACCTCCCTCGGCAATGCCTGTACCATAGCAGTACATGGTCAAGGGTCGCCTGGCGGTAATTTTTGAGTCCAGTTGCCTGAGACTTCCTGCGGCAGCATTGCGGGGATTGGCAAATACTTTCTCACCCCGATCCCTGGCTCTTTGGTTCAGCTTCTCAAACCCACCCTTGGGCATATAAACTTCACCGCGAACCTCAAGCCTTTCAGGCCAGCCCGCACCACTTAACTTCAGTGGAATGGCAGCAATGGTACGAATATTCCGGGTGATATCCTCGCCAGTGGAACCATCACCGCGGGTGGCTCCCCGAACCAGAATCCCATCCTCATAAAGCAGGCTAACGGCAATACCATCCAGCTTCGGTTCGCAAATATATTCAATGGCTTCATGGGTTTCCAGCCGCTCACTGACCCTGCGATTAAAGTCTTTCAGATCTTCAGAATCAAAGGCATTATCCAGGGACAGCATGGGCATTTCATGACGAACCTGACCAAAGGACTTCAGTGGCGCACCACCCACCCGCTGGCTTGGAGAGTCTATTGTCACCCATTCCGGGTGATCTGCCTCAAGGGTTTTCAGGCGCTGCATTAAGCGATCGTATTCACCATCGGGAATTTCCGGATCATCAAGGACATAGTAGCGGTGATTATGATAATGAATTTGATCCCGCAGCTGGAGAACTTCCTGCTCTGCCGGGACAGTAGCTGTAACTTTTGACATAGATAATATGAGGATAGGGTTATTTTCCACTGGTCGATAAAATGTCAGGCCCTATGAACAGAAACTGCCGCTTGCCTGAATAGAAAAAAGGGCAGCGATTGCCACCCTTATATAGCAGTCTCATTCCAGTGGCATGGAAAGGTTAGCCTGGTACTTTGTGAGTAAGCTGTTTACGCTCGTAATCAATAATACGCTGACGGCAGTGCTCGATGGTTTGTAGTGTCATAACACTATGCTGTTCATCCTTTAGCTCCCCTCCCACATCAAGCGCCAGCTTCCTGGCCGTTTCTACCATTTTGGTAAATGCCCTGATAGGGTCTTCCGGTCCCGGTAACCCCATAAAAAAGCTGACCGCAGGCGTTGAGGTTTGCTCAAGCTCTTCCAGGTTAAAGTTACCGGGCTTTACCCCGTTAGCCATACTGAACAGGATTTTGCCTGTACCGTTACTATTGGTGTAGCGGTGAAAAATAGACATATCACCAAAACGCATGCCCGCAGCCATGACAGAATTCATCAGCTGCTGGCCATCAAAACTTTCCTGCCCCTTCACCATGACATTGATAACAATCACTTCAGCCGCTGGCCCCCGGTCACTAAGCTTTTCTGCATGCTCAGCCTTTACTTCCGGTTTCTGCCCCTTTCGTCTGGACAGCTGATCCGAAGACTTAAGCCTTGCTCGAGTCCCTTGCTCAACCTTATCACCAGTACTACGACTTTTTCGGGAGACAAAGCTCTTTTCAGCCTTAACTCTTCTTACTACTGCCGAGTCGTCTGTTCCCGAATCTTCAATATTGGTCAGGATAGGCACAGCATCCTCCTCTTTTACCTGCCCAGAAGAACTGTTCTGCTCTTCGACCGCAGGCTGCTGGAAAGACTCTGACCGTTTCGACCGTTCCATCTCAACCTCACCAGAATTCTCCGGTTCCTGGCCAAGGGTGTTATTATCCTCACCAAAGCCCATACCGGATAACTCAGGCTCAACCCGTTTCGATAGATGACGCTCCTGGTTAGAATAATCCCTCAAATGACCTTTTGGCTTCCTGGCACCTCCATTGGGAAGCTCACTGCTAAAGTCATCAGTGTCTCCTTTTACCTCTTCCAGGCCAAAGCTTAATTCACTCGCCCTCTTCCTGGCCAGGCGCAAGCGACGATACCCATCAATAATAACAACAGCTATCACGAGTATCCCGATAAGAACGAGCCATTCACGCAAACTCATGTCCATGGTGTCTTATATACCCTCAATGCAGCTCCTTCGCTGCGCTTTTATGCTATCTGGCTTCAAATTATTTTATCTGCTCAAAACCCATAGATAACATTCTAACCTCACAAATAACAATTACAAAATTCAGTATTAATCCAAACATTTATAATTCTGCCAGGGCTGCCGCCTGTTCAATATCAACAGATACCGGACGGGAAACGCCAGGCTCATGCATAGTCACACCTACCAGCTGATTGGCAGCCTGCATGGCTATTTTATTATGGGTAATATAAACAAACTGCACACGCTCGCTCATTTCCTTAACCATCTTGGCATAACGGCCCACGTTGGCATCATCCAGAGGAGCATCCACCTCATCGAGCATACAGAACGGCGATGGGTTAAGCTGAAAAATTGCAAAAACCAGGGCTATCGCGGTCAGCGCCTTCTCACCACCGGAGAGCAAATGAATGGTACTGTTTTTCTTGCCGGGAGGTTGCGCCATAATGGCCACCCCAGTATCCAGCAAGTCCTCCCCTGTTAGCTGAAGATAAGCCTGCCCTCCGCCAAACACCTTTGGAAAGAGTTCCTGCAATCCCGTATTAACCTTATCAAAGGTCACCTTAAACCGCTGCCGGGTTTCCCTATCAATTTTTCTGATGGCATTTTCCAGCGTGTTAAGTGCTGACTCCAGGTCTTCATTTTGCGCATCCAGATAGCGCTTTCTCTCAGACTGGCTGTCATATTCATCAATGGCAGCAAGGTTAATGGCCCCCAGACGCTCAATTCGTGCATGAAGCTTTTCCAGTTCCTGCTCCCAGACAGAGTCATTGGCTCCTTCCGGTAAATTTTCGAGAACAGTTTCCAGGTCAAACTGTTCTTCACGAAGCTGCTCGGCCAAAGAGGTTCTTCGTACCTCCATAGCCTGCCAATCCATTCTCAGTTTTTCCAGCTGCCCACGAAAACGTTCTGCCTTTTGTTCAGCACTGTGTCGTATTTTTTCGTTCTCACGAATACGCTGTTCTACTTCCTCCAGCACCATCCGGGCTTGCTGCATGGCCTCTTCTTCCTCCAGCCTTCGCGCCAATAATTCCTCAAGCTGTTCCTGCAAATCTGACTCAGGGGAATTGGCCTGGGCCAATGACTCATTCAGAAACTCTCGCCGTTCACGCAGTTTATTGGTCTGCTGGCTAAGCCTTTCAATGGCAGCGCGGGCAGAACTTATCTGGGCAGTAATGGTTTGCTGTCTTAATGCCAGCTGATGGGTACGGTCTTTATCGGTGCGGGCCTGCTGCCTGACTTCTTCCAGATGATTACGGCAAATCTCCTTTTTCTCCAGCAGTTCTTCTTTCAGGTCGATATCCTGTTCCATTATGTCCAGGGCCTCCTGAAGACGTAACCGGGACTCCCCTATTGCTTCCTGTTCGTTCTGGTGCTGCTCCTGACACTCTTTTAACTCTTGTTGCAAACGCCCACGCCGTTCAGAGAACTGTTCCAGCTTGACTTTTTTCGCCCCCAGCTCGGCCCGGACTTTACCTTGCTCACTGTTTAACTCACTAAGCTGGCGCTGCTGGCTATCTCTTTGTGTCTCATGTTCTTCCAGCTGCGCGGTAATATCATCCTGCTGGTTCTTGAGCTGTTCAACCGTATTTTCCAGCTCTTCCAGTTTCAGGCTTAGCTGTTCCAGCTCCTGTTCCCGCTCCAAGACACCCGCCTGGCTATCAATGGAGCGACTGACCCGTATCCAGCTGGATGACAACCAGATCCCGTCACGGGTCACAATAGACTCCCCCGGTTGCAGCTGCTTCCTCCGGGCAAGCGCCTGTTCCAGACTATCTGCAGCATAGATGCCATGGAGAAGATCAGGATTATCCAATCCTTCAGAAATTTTGCTGATAAGCGGGAGTAAACCACTCACCTGACCTGCGAAAGGTGTTCCACTTGCCCCCTGCTCCAGCAGCACTAGAGCACCTTGCTCAAGATTACCCAATAATCCGGCCAGCGGTTCCAGCTTCTCCACACAAACGGCCTGTAGAGCATCACCCAACACAGTTTCAACGGCTTTTTCCCAACCTGTATCCACCCTCAAGCTTTCGAGCAAACGGGGATTACTCTGGAGCTGGCATTCCTCCAGCCAGTTCACTGTTCCAAAGTCTTGTCCAGCTGCGGCCTGCTTCAAAGCCTCCAGTGAAGCCTGGCGCCCCCTTGCTGTGTTCAGTTCCGTTTTATGCCTATCCAGCTGCTTAACCAGCTGCTGCAAAGCCTCACGTTTGGATTCGATTTCGGCGGTTGTTGCTTCCAGGCGAATTTCCACTGTTTCACGGCTGAGTTCCAGTTCTGTCAGACGTTCGGCCAGGGTTTCCATTTCCTCCTGGTCTTCCCCCCCGCCTAAAGCATTGAGTTCTTCGGCCAATCGGGTTTCCCGTTCCAGCAGCCGGCCAAGCACTTGTTCGGCATGCTGGATTCTCGATTGCTCCACCTCGGCAATGCGCCTGGGTTCGTGAGAGCGCTGATTAAAGTGATCCCAGTCCTGCTGCCAGTTCTGCATGGCCTCTTCAGCGGCAGCCAGACGATCACCGGAGGTGTCTTCCTGCTCCTGAAGCATTTCCAGCTCCGGCTCCAGCTCTACCTGCTCAGCCTGTAGAGATTCCAGCTGCTGCCGGTCATCTGCCAGCTGTTCCCGGGCTTCCTGCCAGCCTTGCTCCACCTGGGCCAGATCACTGGTCAACTCTTGTGCCCGCTGCTCTTGATGGCGCAAGGTTTGTTCAATTCGGGTCACCTCATTACCGGTACCATAATACCGGGATTGGGTTTCATGGAAGGTATCACTTAACTCCATTTGAGCGGTACGATCCTGCTCCATATCCGCATCTGTCGCCCTCTGCTGACTGACTGCCGCTTCCAGCTGCACCTCCAGCTCCCGGATGGTTTGCTCCTGGGCCAGCGCTCCCTGATTCAGGGCCTGCCAGCGCAATGCAGACAGTTGGGCCTTTTTCAGGCGTTCTTCCGCTTTATACTCTTTGTACTTTTCAGCGGCCTGAGCCTGACGCTGCAAGTGTCCCAGCTGCCTGCCCAGTTCATCGCGAAGGTCAGTCAAACGTTCCAGGTTTTCATTGGTTCTGCGAATACGGTTTTCCGTTTCACGGCGTCTTTCCTTGTATTTGGAAATACCTGCCGCTTCTTCAATAAAAACCCGTAATTCTTCAGGCTTGGATTCAATCAGGTTGGAAACGATGCCCTGGCTGATGATAGCGTAGCTTCTGGGACCCAGTCCGGTACCCAGAAAGATATCCATAATATCCCGACGGCGGCATTTACTGCCGTTGAGATAGTAGAAATTTTTCGATTCAGAGGTAAGCTTGCGCTTAACGGATATTTCATTATAGGCAGCGTATTCTCCGGTGACCTTGCCTTCGGTGTTATCGAACACCAGCTCTACAGAGGCCTGGCCGGCAGGCTTACGGCTGTTTGAGCCCTTAAAAATAACATCCGTCATGGACTCACCACGCAGATGTTTAGCCGATGACTCCCCCATTACCCAGCGCACCGCATCAATAATGTTGGACTTGCCACAGCCATTAGGGCCTACCACACCACACATATTGGAGGGAAAATGGACTGTCGTAGGATCGACAAATGATTTAAAACCAGCCAGTTTTATGGATTTTAGACGCATTGTTTCCTTAAGCTCATCGCCTTGCCGGTGAACGAATGATCGTGCCAACCGCTATAAATACCAGAAATCTATATGAAAAGTGACTTCCATATTGAAAACATCCCCCAGACAGATTCCCAGGAGGCTGACCAAGAATAGCGCCCATAGCGAGGGTGGCAGAAAGCCACATGTAAAAATTCACTTTTCCCTGCTAATCAACAGTTCTAATAAAAGCGAATTTTCAACTCAATTAACCACCACAATAGGGCAAGCCTTTCTCAGCCAGTCTCTTATCTTTCCGCTGCTTGACTAGCCAGCTGTCCTGCGATAAAACATCAACAGCCCCTATGCCGTGCCATAAGGTATTCACCCAATCCTTAAGAGTTTACACAGGATTAAAGGTAATAGAAAAGTAGCCTTTTCCGAAATAAAAACCGGCCATGTGCTTTCGGTATGAATCAGACCTGAAAAATAGGGAAAAATTCCACAGTAAAATCTTTAAACAGCTACACCATAAAAAACAAATTAATTCATTTTTCCCCATCCCCCCAAAACAAATAAAGAAACAGCGTTCTGTAAGACCTGCAAAAAAACAGTTCCGCAAAAGTCATGGGGGGGGATTACAGAAGAGAAGAAATACAAGAAAAAGAGCTGAAGACTAACACCTTTGTACAAATTCCATAACAACATGGGTAAGAGAATGGATAAAGCTCTTTATACCAATGTCTATGATTAAAACTTTAGGTGTATTCCATACAAATTAACGGTATTAAGGCATAGCTTTTGCCACTTTACCCGTAAATAAAATAAGGTGCTCACAATGACTACAGGCATAAACCCGGGTATCGCCACATTACCATCAATGAGCTATGCTGACGCTTTAAAGCAGCTGGAAAGCTTGGGAAGCAGACGAATAGTCGTTGTGGATCCTGATAATCTAATGCCTACAGGGGATTTTCTTAAAGAAGCGTACCAAAGCGTCTGTGATCACACCCATGACCTCTACCAGTGGGCAATTTCATCACTCCCTTATGTATCCGGTATGCTTACATCTGCCGGAAAAATAGCAGAAAGCACTATTCAGACTGCTCAGGACACCCTGGAGCTTGCAGGAAACACAGCCCAGGAGACACTGACATCTGCTGGAAACATGATCAGTGGTCTATATCCGGTGGTCGGTAACATCGTCAAGGGAGCCGCCCCTTATATAGGCGCTCTCACAAAGCATGCCATTCCTGTGCTGACACTGGCTGCTCCAGCTGCCATCCCCCTCGGCCAACGATTAGTCAGCAAGAGGGCACATCAAAAACAGCTCGTTCTTTTAGAAGATAAAAACCAACGCGTTAAGGATTACTTATTATCTGACCAAAACAGCGTAAAAGATAAGTGTCACCTGGCTAATAAGCGAGCTCAACAATTACAGAAAAAAAGATTGCATTACACTCGACTCAAAGACCGAAAGCTTATTTCCATACCAGGAACTATAAAGTGTCTCGCAACAATAGCTGTTCCACTATGGACTGTAGGAGGGACTGCCGCCCTTGGAGCAGGACTTTTGGGTCTCGCGGCTCGCTATTATACAAATAGGCAAGAAGCATCTGCCAATGAAGCAATGGCTGAAAAAATTAAAAAACAGGAAGCCCTCTTCACAAGTTCCGCAAATGTTTACCAGCAAGAACTGGAAAAAGACGGTGTATTACAAAAAGAGGCTGAGTTGCTGAAAATCTGTGCAGATAAATTACAAACGGATCTTACCCGTCAGCAAATCATGTCCAATCAATTGGAAGGCTGGGGAGGCGATCTGCAAACCCGGCTTACTGATGCACAAATTCACTTTTCAGATGCTTTGAAGGCTAAACAGGATCAATACGATCAATTAAAAACTGAATGTGATCAATTAAAAAAGAAACTCAAAGACGGCCAACCTCAAGCAGGGGGTCAGGAGAAACAGTGCTCTCATACAGAAGGTAAAGTTAATGGGGCAGATAATAGGCCTTTAAATGGACAAGGGGATAACAAGCCCGGCAATCCCGCGCCTCCACCTCCACCGCCACCTCCACCGCCACCAAAACAGACGTCAGGTGATGCGGGTAAAAACATTAACAATAAGGCAACTACTAGCTCTAAAGGTAACTTTGTGAGTGAACTTACAGATGGCAACCACTTGGGACGGTTAAAACAGTGCTCTCCCCCTATAGCCAAAACAGTCACAAAGGATCCTATGGCGATTTTAATGGATGATATCAGAAAGGGGGCTATTTTAAACCCTGCCCCACCACCCAGAGATAAAGAAGATTACCCGAAGGATATGAGTCCTAGAGATTATTTAATGGCTGACCTTAAAACAGATAACCCCTTGGGTCGATTAAACCCGATAAAAGATAAAGATAAAGATAAAGATAAAGATAAAAACACTCAGGATAAGAGTAACATGGGCTTTTTTGCCAAAGGATTACATCAAAAGTTTTTTCGCGCAAATGGCAATGATTCAATGTCTTCAATAGATTCAAATGATGATGATTTTGAGTAGAAGGCTGTTTAAAAAATAATGCTAAAAACAAAGATTGAGAAAAACTGATAATAAAAATCTGCTTTTTATAAGGTGGGTATAAGGGATACCCTGTAGCGATCCCCATTTACCGAATAAATAGCAGATTTTCTATTTATAAACCAAAAACCTGCCAATCTAACAAGCACGTACAGAATTAATAACAATCACATAAAAACATGGATAGACCGCGTCATTTCACCCTCTAACCATATAAGACTTTTGGCTTATACGGGCATTCAATCCATGATTATTAAAAACCAAAAGTTATCACTCAATTTTACTTACTCATAATAAATAAAAGGAAATAATTATGACTACAGGAATAAATACACATACCGGCTTGTTAAAAATGCCAACACTGGGTTCTGTCCAGGAGACCCTTGGAAACCTTCCAGAGGGAATCGGTGGCAGAAAAATTGCTGTTACATATCCTGACAAGCCGGTATCCACAGAAAGCATTGTTCAACACTTTAAAAATGATGTCCGTAATCTCTATCAGTGGGTAATCACAACCGCCTCTCCCATGGCTAAAACACTTGTTGAAACTGCTGAATCTGCCTCAACTACAGCACAAAAAACCTTGACATCAGTTCAGGGGGCATTAAAGCCTGCCGCCAACTTACTTGAAGAAGGCCTGTCATCTGTCGGAAGCGTAACAGAAGGCTTCTTAACATTCACTGGCAATGAAGTCAGCCGTTTTTCTCTAACTGCCGGCAATGCAATTAAGTCCGCAGCCCCTTACGTAGGTACCGCAGCAAGACCTGTTATTCAAGGGCTTGCGATGTTCGCTCCAATAGCAATTCCCTTACGCAACCGGGCAGTAAGTTCAGCAAACCTTAAAAAAGAGCTAAAGCGTTCTGAAGATGCGAATCTGCGAATTAAGAATGACCTGTTGTTTGGCCAAGACAGTACAGAAGAAAAGCTTGATCTCGCCAAGAGGCGTGCTAAACGGCTGGGTGATAAAAAACAGCATTTTACTGAACTCAAAGATCGGAAAATCATTTCCTTTCCTGGCTTCATGAAGTGTCTGGCAACCGTTGCTGTTCCAGCAATCTTTGCTGGTAGCGGACCTGCCGGCATGGCAGCAGGATTTGTCGGCCTTGCTGTTCGCGGCTATGTAAACAGACAAGAAGCCTGTGCCAATGAAGCTATGGCCAAAAAATATGAAAAGCAAGAAGCCGAATTCGAAAAAATAGCTAACCATTTCGGGCAACAGCTAGAGGAACAGGAACAGGATCAGGAGCAAAACAAAGAAAAGCTTGAATCTGTAATGGATCATGCGGACGGATTGCAATCTGACCTTACCGAGCTGCAAGTTAAGTATCATCAGGATTTTGAGGGATTCGATAAATGGAGCAATGATCTACAAACCCAATTTACCAAGGAACAGATCAAGTATTCAGAGACCATACAAAAACTCATGGAAGAAAATGCTAAAATAAAAGAGGAGCTTAAAAAAACCCAAGCCAAAGTAGAAGAGCTAACAAAGCAACTGACTAAAGCGTAAGTTCAATTCTACTACATCTAAACAAGAGTTCCTGGATTACACCTCCTTGTAATCCGCGAACTCTTGTTTAAATCCAAATTTCCAATCATTCCTGAATAAAATATAAAGTTAATCAGTTTCACCAAGGAACACCTTAACTAACGTATTTCCTGAAGGCTTCACAGCTTCCACCACAGCCTGATAGTCGGCTTCTTTCACATCACCACTTAGACTAATTCGAGCAAAAACATCCACAACAGCAACACCAGATAAAGTCCCGCCGCCCATCATCATGGCAGACTGATCGTCCAATACTATTTCCATGGGTAGTTCACCCAAAGTAACAGGAACCGCAGCAATAGGCGGTTTTTTCGTACCGCTTTCCCGGGCAAAGACGATCACCCGGGTATTGGCCGGGAGTTTTTTTAATTCCGGAGTAATGGCCACCCTAACCCTGATTTGCGATAGTTTTTCACCGCTGAGTGCCCTGGCTTTGGCAATGCCGGTAACTAACGCCTGACGGGCTATCGGGTCTCGTTCATTTTTCAAGGCTGTTTGCCAGGCTATAACCGCATCACGGTAACGTTGCTGTCCGAAAGCATCAATGCCTTGTAACCCGAGAGCCGTGGTATTGGCAGGGTCAAGGGCCAGCGCCTCCTGATACAGCTGCCGCACTTCAAAAGTCATCATATTGCTCTCCTGAAGGAATAGCGCCTGAGCCAGTTCAGATGAAACCCGGGAATTTTTATCTGATTGCCGGTACAGTGTCCGATATATTTCAACCGCCTCATCAATCCGCCCCATGGAGAAATAATTACTGCCCAGTAGATAAAGAGCCTGGGCATTATCCGGCTTTTTCTCAACCCAGCGTTTCAAGGCATCATTGACCTGTTCAGTGGTAGCGCTCTCCTGACCCAGCAACCGTGTCACTTCCAGTTCGGTATGGGCACCCAGCTGACTGTATAGCCCCAGGGAGACCGTCGGAACCAGCAGCCCCATAATCAGCGCAGGTATAACACCCGCCACTTTTAAACGGGATGGTTTAGCATGTTGAGCACTAGATATCTCATTCAGCAGCTTTTTCTCAAGCTCAAGCTTCAACTCTTCTGCATCCGGTAAGCGCAACAGACCGCTGGCAACCCTTGATTCAATATCACTTCGTTGTTCATTAAAGCTGGCCAGATTAGCGTGTTGCTGGCAGCTATCTTCACCCGCTATTACCGGTGTGTTTTTCCTGAAGATCAGCGGTGCAACAACAAAAGCCACTGCAACCAGAATTAAAAGGGAAGCCACTGCCAGAAACATCATCGGTTACTCCTTTCCTGACCCACTTCAATAATCCGCTTTAGCCTTTGCCTTTGTTCCTGCGTCAATCCATCACTGACCTCCAGCGATTCAACTACTTTTTTCCTGGTATGTTTTCGGACAATCATAATGAGTGTGATTATCCCAAGCAAAAGCAGCCCCAAAGGGCCAAACCAGAGCGCGAGAGTTTCCAGCTTTAAAGGCGGGCGATATAAGACAAAATCCCCATAGCGGCTCAGCATAAAATCAACCACCTGTTGATCATCAGCACCCTCCTGCAATAGCCGATAAACCTCTCCCCGCAAATCCTGGGCAATAGGTGCATTGGAATCAGCTATGGATTGATTCTGGCACTTCGGGCAGCGCAGCTCATTGGTGAGAGTAAAAAAACGCTGTTCCTGAATACTGTCCTGGAACTGGTAGGTATCAATAACGGCAAAAGCAGGCGACAGCATCACTGTCACTAACAAGCCCAACAGCCACTTGTTGATCATTGCCCCTTATCCTCCTGTTCCACGTTAAGCAGCGCATCATAATGAGGTTTCAGGGTATTACTCCAAAGCTTCTCATCAACCACACCCACATGCTTGTAGCGAATAATCCCCTTTCTATCAATCAAATAGGTTTCGGGAGCGCCATAGACCCCCAGGTCAATACCCAGTTTTCCCTGAGGGTCACTGATACTGAATCGATAGGGGTTATGCAGTTCTTTTAGCCATTTCTTTGCAGATGCTGTCTCATCCTTATAATTCACGCCATAAATGGGTATTCCACGCTCTGCCAGTTTAACCAGAAAAGGGTGCTCAACCCGGCAGGAAATACACCAGGTGGCCCAAACATTAACCAAGGCAACTTCGCCAATAAGGTCTTTCTCGGTGATAATCCGGTCATCACCCTCAACGGTGGCCAACTGAAAAGCCGGTAAAGGCTGGTTAAGAAGTGCTGAAGGCAGCTCCCCCTGTTTATCCCTGAATAGTCCCATATAAAGTAGCAAGCAAAGCCCAAGGAAAATAATCAAAGGCAAAAACATCTGCCAGCGCTTCATGCCTTTCCTCCTGTTAATTCAGGCTTGATCCACTGTGCCGTTGAATCCGGTGCAGCTGCCATCAAAGGACTGCGTAACCGGGTTCGGTATCTCCGGTCAGCAACGGCAATGGCACCTCCCAGGGCCATCAATAAGGCACCCAGCCAGATCCAGCGCACAAAAGGCTTGATATAAATTCTGAGCGCCCAGCTGCCCTGATCATCCAGCGCCTCACCCAGGGCAACATAAATATCCCGGGTCAGCCCCGGATCAATAGCGGCTTCCGTCATGGGCATACCCTGTACCTGAAACAGCCTTTTTTCCGGATGCAAAACAGAAACCAGTCGCTCACCTCGATGCACAGTAACCGTGCCAAATTCAGAGATATAATTAGGACCAACCTGTCGTTCAACACCCTTAAACTGAAACTGATAGTCTCCCAGGGAAACCCGGTCACCAGGTGTCATTCTCAGGTCTTTTTGCAGGCTATACCCTGAGCTGACAGCAACCCCAATGATCATGACCGCAAGCCCAAAGTGAGCCAGATGCATGCCGTAATAAGCAGGTTTTAATCGTCTGAGTCCGGTGCAAAAACCTTGATGACGGGTCTTATTCAACAAATCCCTGATAATGGCTAATACAATCCAGGCAACCAGGGCTATGGCCAGCCATTCACTGATAATAAAATGCTTCCCATAAAACAGGCTAAACAGAAAACCGGCCATCAAACTGGCAAGAAAAAGCCACCGGGTCTGTGCCAATAGCCATGAGAGAGAGCTACTTTTCCAGTTCAGCAAAACCCCCACCCCCAGAGTAAAGGCCAATAACATCGCCATAGGTACAAACAGGCTGTTGAAATAGGGAGGTCCCACTGAAACCATGCCCATATCCAGGGATTCCAGCAAAAGGGGAAATAACGTACCCAGCAAGACAGTGGCAGCACTCACCGTCAGTAGCACATTATTCACTAACAAAAGGGTTTCCCGTGACAGCCAGGAAAATTTAATCCGGCTGTTAACTTCAGGTGCCCTGATGGCAAACAAGGTTAATGAGCACCCCACAACAACCAGCAAATAAATTAAGATAAAGATCCCACGTTCCGGATCATTGGCAAAGGCATGGACAGAGGTCAAGACACCGGAGCGCACCAGGAAGGTTCCCAACAAACTGAGAGAAAAAGTAAAAATAGCCAGCAACAGGGTCCAGCTTTTAAACAGTCCCCGCTTTTCTGTCACAGCCAGCGAGTGCATCAAGGCCGTTCCCACCAGCCAGGGAATAAGAGAGGCATTTTCCACCGGGTCCCAGAACCACCAGCCTCCCCAGCCTAATTCGTAATAAGCCCACCAGCTCCCCAAGGCAATTCCCAATGTCAGAAAACACCAGGCAACGGTGGTCCAGGGACGAACCCATCGTGCCCAGGCACTATCCAGCTGTCCCCCCAGTAAAGCGGCTATGGCAAAGGCAAAGGCAACCGCAAAACCAACATACCCCATATACAACATGGGAGGGTGCACAATCAGGCCAAAATCCTGTAGCAGCGGATTCAAATCGGCCCCATCCGCCGGTGGAAATGGCAAAATTCTTGCGAATGGGTTAGAGGTCAGCAGCATAAATAGCAGGAAGCCAATGGATACCATTGCCATAACTGAAAGCACCCTTGCAGCAAGCTCCAAGGGTAAACGACGACTCTTTAGCGCCACCACAGCCATCCAGCCGGTGAGGGTTAACACCCAGAGCAAGAGAGAACCTTCATGACCTCCCCAGGTAGCACTGACTTTATACTGAGTAGGCAACAGACTATTGGAATGCCGGGCCACATAGTCCACCGAGAAATCATCCGTCAAAAATGACCAGACCAGACAAAGAAAGGCAAACAAAACAAACAGGCATTGACCATAGGCCAGAGGCCTCGCCTGCTGCATCCAGCGGCGATTACCGGTATAGCTTCCTGCCAGGGGGATCACTGACAACACCAGTGAAAGACACAGGGCCAGTATCAAGGCCAATAAGCCAAGTTCAGGAACCATAACCTACCCCTCCGGCAGCCTTACCCTTGGGGTGGACTTCATCAATGGCCTTCTGCACTTCTGGCGGCATATAGTTTTCATCATGCTTGGCCAACACTTCCCTGGCTATAAACTGCTTTTCACTATTCAGTTTTCCAAGGGCAACAATACCCTGCCCCTCTTTAAACAGATCAGGCAAAATCCCGTCATAAATGACAGTAACAACCCCTGCACCATCCGTGATTTTAAAACTAACCTTAAGACTGTTCTTGTCACGATCCACTGAGCCATGAACAACAAGCCCGCCTCCCCTTATGGTTTTATTAACCGGGGCTTCGCCATTGACAATTTGTGAAGGCGAGTAATAGTGATTGATGTTCTCCCTGAGGGCAAACAGTGCCAGAGCAACAGCAATACCAATACCCGCCACCAGTAATAACAGCAGAATAAGCCTTTGTCGTCGTACAGCATTCATTGCTCACCGCTCCTTTCAACTGCTGGCTTATCTTCAGTATGACCAGGCATTTTTGAAGTTGAGGTAATGGATGAGCGCACAGTTCGCTCTCTACCCTGTTGCACTCTTATTTGCTGTTTTATCCTGAACAGAATTCTTTTCCTGGCTATGATGGGTGAAATCAGGTTATACACCAGTATCAGCAAGGCACAGCCGTAGGCAGACCAAACATAGAGACCATGCCCCCCCATTATCATAAAACTGTTAAGGTCCACAAAATACATACTCCCCCCTTAAATTCTGTGGACATAAGATTCCATACTCAGCTCAACCTTTTTCGGATGTTTTTCTCAATCTTATGCCTGCAAAGCCTATTATTTTGAAACCCGGCAGTCCCTAGGGGCTCAAATGGCGAACCCAGTGAGTCCTCCGCTCGCGATCCAAAATCTCAACCCTCATGCGCATCAAAAACACGAGAGTAAAAAATAAGTAAAAGCCTGCGATACAAATCAGCAGGGGCAGCAGCATTTCCAAAGCCATTGCCGGTTTTTCTGTAAGTGTCAGGGTGGCTCCCTGATGCAGGGTATTCCACCACTCCACCGAAAATTTAATAATTGGAATATTAACCACTCCCACCAGGGTCAAAATAGCGCAGGCCCTGGATGCCACATTCACTCTAAGCCCTTGTCTCAGAGCGATAAGACCAATATATAAAAACAGAAGAATCAGCATGGAAGTTAAACGGGCATCCCAAACCCACCAGGTTCCCCAGGTTGGCTTACCCCAAATAGCCCCCGTCACTAACGCCAGCAAGGTAAACGATGCGCCAATAGGAGCCAGGGTGGCAAGTGCCATATCAGCCAGTTTGATTTTCCAGACCATAACCACCACTGCGGCGGCAGCCATCATGATATAGATTGCCTGGGCAAGAAATGCCGACGGTACATGAATAAAAATAATTCGGTAACTGTTTCCCTGAAGATAGTCTGTTGGCGCATAGGCCAGCCCCCAGACAAGGCCTATCAAAAGAATAACTGCCGATGCTACGGATAGGCCTGGTAGCCATTTGCCACTGATCTTAAAAAACCACCGGGGAGAACCCAGCTTGTGAAAAAACGTCCAGTTCATTTGCTTATTTTCTTATATCCTGTTACTTGCCAGCAGTCGCTCTATGTTATAAACGACCACGGAAGTATAATTCTCAGCTACCCAAAACCTGGTAAATAAGGTGATCTCATAACCCTATATACTCTATAATTCTTAGAGTACGTCACCATAATATGACTAGTACATCATTTCAATGGTCTAGCCTTAGTCGCATACTACCCTTAATGCTGCTGCAATTGCCAATGGTGCAAGACATAATCCTAAAACCAGGAACGTTGCCAGCCACAATAAATGCCCCATGTAGGGTAAACCATCCATTGCCGCCCGAACCCCACTGGTTCCAAAAATTAAGACTGGAATATACAAGGGCAGTGACAGTAGCGTCATCAAGATCCCTCCCTGTTGTACCCGGACTGTTAACGCCGCACCTATGGCACCAGCCAGACTCAGCAGAGGCGTACCTAAAAAAAGGCTTAAAAACAAAGCTTTTGAAGCTGTTGAAGGCAAATGGAGTATCAACCCCAGCAGCGGAGCCATTAAAGTGATACAAAACCCGGAAGTCAGCCAGTGTGCTGATACCTTAGCCAGAACCAGTAAAGGCAGCGGATAAGGCGACAAAAGCAACTGCTCAAGGGAACCGTCCTGTTGGTCATTTTTAAACAGGCTGTCGAGAGACAATAAAACAGCCAATAACGCACCTATCCAGACAGCCCCCCCTGCCAGTTCAGAGAGTGTTCCCCTTTCAGGGGTTATTCCCAGAGGGAACAATGATGCGATCATCAGAAAGAAAAACAGGGGATTGGCAACACTTCCCGGAGTCCTCACTGAAAGCAACAGCTCTCGCCTAACAAGAGAGACAAAAGCTCTAAAATTACTCATATCAATTTCATTACTGCTACTCATACCTGTATTCCAGAATACTGATCGAGCCTGATCGTTCTAAGGCCAGCCAAGGACTCAGAAAGTGCCTGGTGACTGGTTATTACTGTCATCCCCCCCTGCCGGGCATGCTGCTCAAGTAAACGCTCGACCCAGTCTATTCCGCTGCTATCAATAGCCGTAAAAGGCTCATCCAGAATCCACAGGCGGGCATCACTCACCAATAAGCCCGCCAAGGCCACACGGCGCTGTTGTCCTGCCGAGAGCGAGCCACAGGGTATATATTCATACCCGGCAAGATCGGCTTCTGCTAGTGCATCGGTGAAATTATTCGATAATTTTCGACCTGAAATACTCTGGCGCCAGGTAAGGTTTTCCATAGGCGACAGTTCATTTTTTATACCAGGATAATGTCCTATGAAATGACAGGCCAGACGAAACTCCGCATAATTTTTATTAAGCAAGTCCTTACCCCAAAGAACTGTCCCCTGATAGTCCTGGGTCAAACCCGCAAGAATTTTAAGCAGTGTCGTTTTACCTGAACCATTACAGCCTTCAACCTGTAATGTTTCCCCTGGCATGACTGAAAAAGAGAGGTCAGCGAACAGCATCCTGTCATCTCGCTCACATTCCAAATTAGCAACTTCGAGCAAGTAGTAACCTTCTGATATTTTATTTATCTTACTGATCAAAGAGTGATAACTGGAGAGATTATAACTGAGAGTGAGGGGGATAGGGAGTGGTTGACGGGAATAGTACCAAGCTATTCCCTATTATTTTTCATCAATACTGTGACCGCTTTGACAGCTGCTCATCAACCAGGCCATCTGATGTCAGGGTGACGGGATAGTCCAGGGCAAGCCAGGAATAGTATCCATCCCTGAAAAAGAAAATCTTTTTATAGCCCCAAAGTGCAGCAAGATAACTGCCGATGGCACCTCTCATGTGATAGGTACTATTTCCATAAATCACGATAGGTGTCTGCTTATTCAAGGTGCCTTCCATAAACAACTGCCTGAAGCCACCTCTAAGATCCAGGCTATGGGAACCGTCAACATGCCCCCAACGCCATTGCTTGTAGGGCCGGACATCAATAAATAATGCCCCCAGCTCATGTAAACGTTTAGCCTGATGACTATTTATGGTAATAACACCTTTAATATTAACCGGAGCTTCCTGGGCAGATACAGAGTGGACATACAGGGAACCAATAACCCCAACCACTAAAGAAATCCATTTCATAGAATACAGATCCATTATTAACTTCACATCATAGCTCTAAGTATATGGATCTTAAGATAGGCGAAATGGAATAATAGGAAGCAAAAAAATCCTTTTCAAATCTTTAGTGAATATCTGCCGTTATAATTTTGTCACCCTCATATTTTTATTGAACACCTACTGCAATACAGCGTCATACTATTGAACATTTCACCAATAAAACAACTTCATTTAAATACTTTTTAAAATTCGCTATAAATTCGACTACCCACGGAACATTCACTTTATCCAGTGATGCAATCTTGACCTTAACCTTACCGCAGCCTGAGAATGAATTTGGCTAACCCTTGATTCACTAACCCCAAGAACTTTGCCAATTTCTTTTAGATTCATTTCCTCATCATAATAAAGCATTAATACCAGCTTTTCTCGTTCAGGCAATTTATCAATAGCTTCAATAAGCGCCATCTTAAATTTTTCTTCCTGAATATCCGCCTGTGGCCCCCTGTCACCAGAACTGGCCTGCATACGAGACTCTTCACTATCAAACAGTTCTTCGAAACTGAATAACCGGCATCCTCTAAGATCGCTGAGAATGGTATAGTAATCATCAATTTTCACATTGAGTTCAGCGGCCACCTCGACATCTCGGGCATCCCTTCCCAGCTTGGCCTCAACCGCCTGAATGGCTTCACTGATACGCCTGCTATTCCTGTAGACAGACCTTGGCCCCCAGTCACCCTTACGGATTTCATCCAGCATGGCGCCACGGATTCTGATGCCTGCAAAGGTTTCAAAGCTCGCGCCCTTTTCCGCATCGTATTTTTTGGCAGCTTCCAGCAAGCCTATCATTCCTGACTGGACAAGATCATCAATCTGAACGCTGGCGGGCATTCTTGCTGCCAGGTGATTGGCAATTCTTTTGACTAAAGGACGGTGTGCCTCAATCAATTCATTATCAACTTTACGGTTTTCCTGAATGGCCTGTGCTAATAATGACATGACTAAACTCCCTCCTTAACTCTTGTTGGCATAAAAATTTCAATACTTCCCCTGGGCATGGGAGCAGGAACCGCTTTCACCTGATGAGCAAGCCGCTGAAACGCACGGGAAGCCCGACAATCCGGTGACCGCTCCAATAATGCCTGTTGATGGTTTAAGGCCTCTGGAACCGCCTTATCAAAAGGAATGGAACCGAGATAGCTCAAAATAATCTGGCTATCTTCTCTTAAAATATTCTGAAGTCGTTCAAATTGTCCTGACCCTGTCTTTTTGCTGGTCACTGCATTCACAACAATACCAAAGCGACGCACCTCATATATCCTGTTTAGCAGTCGAATCAGTCGGGCAGCATCCAGCAGGGAAAGAATATCCTGATTAGTGACAATAAGGATTTCTCCGGCAGCCTGAATCAAAGTGACATTATCGGGAGCCATCCCCGGCGCCGTATCAATAATCAGGGTATCAAGGGACGATGCCAGCTGTTCAAGCTTGCTGATCATCTTTACCGTATCGTTAATACCGATAGACTGACGCCACATGGGGCCACTTGCCGGAGCCAGTACCGTTAGCCCCGAGGGCCCGGAAAGGATTTCCCCATCCCAGAAACTGCTATTGTTTTCAGGTGTACTCAAGCTGGAATTAAAATCCAGCCCCAGGGTGGTTCCAACATCTGGTACTGATAAATTACCATCCATCAGTACCACCCGTTGTCCAAGTTCAGAAAGAGCCAGTGCAAGGTTCACAGATACAAACGTTTTTCCGACACCACCTTTACAACCCGCCACAGCAATCACGCGTTTGGTTTTGGAGGTCATAGTTATTCGCTTCGTTTGTTTTTAAACAATTATTAACTAACAATGAACATGCCAACTTTTAAAAATAATTATTTTCCTCCAGCTTGGAGTCATTCTATTGAACCTATTTAACCTGGAGGCGCTTTCTTTTTCACCACAATCTCATGTTTTTAAAAGATAAAAAATTATTAGATAAAGAAAATAAATT
The DNA here is from genome assembly GCF_025643335.1 of Endozoicomonas sp. Mp262. NCBI lineage: Bacteria > Pseudomonadati > Pseudomonadota > Gammaproteobacteria > Oceanospirillales > Endozoicomonadaceae > Endozoicomonas > Endozoicomonas sp. Mp262. Next base: position 4,972,125 of record NZ_CP092489.1, read on the forward strand.
CTGCCGTTTTTTTGACTTCAAAGTTAAAAACAAAGAAATAATATTAATTATCATTAATTATTCAGCACTCACACCCCTATTTATTTGACACTGTCATTTATTCGTGACATTTTCCCGTCGAAGGAAAAGCCAACAAAAAGACCTATTCAAAAAATAATCCAGCTATTAACTGCCTTGTCAAAATAACGGCTCAAAAAATCGCAACCCCTGTGACTTAGCCCATAAAAAAAACCTGGCAAAAGCCAGGTTTTTTTTATGGGGATGATTAAGAGAAAGTTTACAACTAACTCTTAACCGTCTCTTCATAGCGATGCATGCCATACTTTCGCATCTTCTCCACCAATGTAGTCCTGCGAATTTGCAACTTATCCGCCGCTCTTGCCACCACATTATTACAGTCATTCAAAGCCTGCTGTATCAGGCTTTTCTCCAGGCGGGTGAGAAAATCCTTCAGATTCAATCCACCCACCGGCAATACGGCAAGATCATCCACCCTTCCCGTTCCTGCCGGCTGAATACTGTCAGGAAATAAATCAGCCATGCCACCATCATCATGGTCCTGGGCATTCAGGTGACGATAGTCCTCAGGCAGATCCTGAACACCAATCACACCATAGGGATACATGATAGCCAGACGTTCAAGCAGATTTGCCATTTCCCTGACATTCCCCTGCCAGTCATGTCGACACAGAGAGAGAATAGAGGAAGAACCCAGGCGAATGGATCCCCGTCCCTGCTTCTCCATGGCCCGAATCAGCTCATTCAGCATCAACGGGATATCTTCCGGTCGATCACGCAGCGCGGGCATTTCTATGGGGAATACATTGAGACGGTAATAAAGGTCCTCACGGAAAGTGCCTTTTTCAATCATCTCTTCAAGATTTTTGTGGGTGGCAGCAATAATCCGCACATCAACCTCTATGGATTCAGTTCCACCAACCCGCTCAAAGGTTCTTTCCTGCAAAACCCGCAGCAGCTTAACCTGCATATGCAGGGGCATATCCCCGATTTCATCCAGGAATAATGTGCCTCCCTGAGCCAATTCAAAACGCCCTTTCCGTGTGGCAACAGCACCGGTAAACGAGCCTTTCTCATGACCAAACAATTCACTTTCCAAAAGTTCATTGGGGATAGCACCACAGTTAACCGGTACAAAAGGCTGATCACTGCGACTGGAATGTTCATGCAGATTTCTGGCCACCACTTCCTTGCCGGTACCAGATTCCCCGGTGATTAATACATTCACATCCCGATCCGACACCTGGGCCATGGCAGAACGAACATTCCGAATGGGTTCACTTTTCCCCACAAGACCCCGGAATAGTTCCAGCTGTTGCTGGGCAGCACCAATCTGATGGGTTTGTCGCCACTGCTCACGATAAACCTGACCATAGTGCATGCATGACAACAGCTGCGCCTTGGAACAGGGCCAGTCCAACCGCGCAACGATCTGACGCTTGAATGCAGCCTGCAGGTTATCCGGAAGGGGTTCATGGATGCGAATAACCGGAATACCCGCTCCCCAGCGCTGTATTCTCGCAAGAATACCCTGTAAAGAGCTTTCTGCCTCGAGAAAATCACCAAGGAAAATAGTACTGAAGGTTTCCGGCCTGTGCATACTGATAGACTCCTCCCAGTATGCAGCACTTATAGTAACGGGCTTGTACCCCATAAAATGGAGTACGGTGCTTAAATCATGACGACGCTGCTGCGCATCATCAATGATTAGTACCTGATCAGCTGTCTCCATATGACGACGGTCCTTGTCATCAAGTCAAAAAAACAACATAACGGCACAATATTTCGAAATTAATACTTCTCTTTTAATTTAGTAAAGATATAAAAATATCATCCGTCAAATAATTATACGTTTTTTCTTTTTCCTACAAACCAGCACAAGGCAAAAAGTACTGAACAGCCTTTAAATTCTATGCCCCGAAATTGTTATGTCCTTAAAAAATATTTAAACAACATACAGCCCCTATAATCAACATAACCCGCTGGACAACACATTCATCAACCTATCACCTTTATCGCACAAGTCAGCCTTTAAACTGGAGGTTCCCTTGACTTGAGGGAAATTCATTATGAAAAATACCATGGCATTTTTTTATACTTTACTAGGGCTAACTCCATTAATAGCTGCTAATACCTTTGCAGGCCCCATTGCAACCACAGCAGGACAGCCCATCATCACAGCACCTTTAGCAGCCCCCCCTCTTTTTACAGGAACGATACCCAGTCTTGCTTTGCAGTTTGAAAAACTTGATTTTGTTGATCCGACAGAGTGGGGGAATAGTACCCATACAGCCAAAACACCCTTTATGAAACAAAAGATAAAGCATACAGAAAGAAGTAAAAGATCGTTGACGCCTCCAGATGATCTCAATCGCCGGAAGAAAGCAATTCGGCAACGGCATCACCACCGTCATGATCACCAACCACGGGCAGGTTGGGATTTACACGCACCTGTCTGGATCAAAAATATAACATCTAACTGGTTCAAAACTAATCTACAAAAATCGCTTACTGTTGATGAGAGTAACCCCGGCTACGAACAACCTGTAGCAGCTCAGCAACAAGAAGAAATAGTGACTTCGCTCGTAAAAAATTGGTCAGAAAAACCAGAGGCAGAAAGAACAGAGGAGTCTCTTCGCACCATCCTATCTGCACAGGGAATCCAACTGAAAGAGCTAAGCCAAATATCTCCTGATAACATAGGAACGGAGCAGGATCCCTTACCCTTACCCCCAGGCAAAATTGTATCAATAATACACAATGGTGAGATTTTATCTGGCAGCAGGACTACTCAAGACCATGTCCGGGTTAGACGAGAAACCCAATCTGGCAATTGTAAAATCAAGCCTCTTAATTTCCCACTCTATTTCGCAGCTGACCCAAAAATCAGGAAGAATTTTTCTCATATTTCGATCAACATAGGTCATGTACCAAGAAGAGGAAAACCGTGCCAGCACCTAACCCAACAGGAGAGGCAAGATTTACCTTATAGCAGCTGGCAGAGGTACATACTCTATAAGACACAGCAAAAGCCCAAAAAGACACCTCTTCGCTGTCAGGCGACAAAATTTGAAAGCAAGCCTGTTACAGTCATTCAAGAAACAAATTTCGATGGATTTTCATATTCAACACGGGTCACTCAAGTAAACACAGGAATAAAGGTGGCAGTTGAAGCTAAATGCCGATAACTCATACTACCTCCCTCTACGTCCTATAGCTTTAATCGGTGTACCTCCCCCCTATTCTCAGATATCCTGCACTTCACCCCACAGCTTGCGCAGCCGTTTATCCGAAACCGGAAAACGGGTTCCCAGCTGCTGGGCAAACAGGGAGACCCGGTACTCTTCCATCATCCAGCGATAAAGTGTCAGGTTCTCATCCACCAGCTTATGCTTTTGGTGTGCGTCTAAACGGCTGGTATAGGCTTGCTGAAGGGAGCCCAGCTCTTCTGTCCAGGCCCGGTCGCGGTTGACCTGGGCAGGCAGTTTTTCCAGCCGCAGCGCCATAGCCTTCAGGTAGCGGGGAAAATGACTGAGCCACTCAGTACCGGCTTCCTGAATAAAACCATTACTCAGCAGGCGTGTCAGGTGTTGCTTGATATCCGCCATGGAATAAGCCCGGTCAAAGGGAATATTTTTCCCTTTTAACGTGCGGGCAATCGGTTGCGCCAGCCTGAATATCTCATTAAGCAAAGGATCGGTCTTTTCCGCCAGGGGAACAAGGTCTCCCTTATACCGCTCAATTAATGCCTCAAACTCAGCCTTACTGGTGGGACGTTCAGCCTTATCTGCAAGAAAAGCCCGGGATACCAGGAAGCCTTGAAGATCATCCTCCAGAACCTTGTGGTTCACCAGATTGGTAGCCAGTAGTTTGGTTTCTTTTAAACGAGACATTTTAGCAATGGCGAATTTCAACTGGCTTGCCATTCTTATTCTGATCAACCTTACTAGGCCGTTATGAGTTTCTTTATCTGCCAATGAAGGGCTTTCCAGCAGCTTCACCGCAACACTATCCGTTTGATCAATCAAGGCAGGATAAACCTTCAATACCAAACCGGAATAATTACGGGTAATCTCCCTTGGCAGCTCGCCACAGGACCAGTCCGTCAGGCCTTTCTGCTCCAGCCCGTCAGAGGATAAATTACGGATACTGGCTTCAGCCTGACTGGCAAACCGTTCCCTGAGCGTCCTGAGGTTACGCCCTTGCCCCAGCAGTTTGCCCCGCTCATCCACTACCCGAAAATTCATCAAGTGATGGTCATCCAGATTATCAGTGCTCCAGGCATCATCCGGGATAGGCATACCTGCCATTCGCGTCAACTGCCTACCCAGTTTTTCAGCCAGTGGCTCATCACAGATTGAAAGGGCTTCCAGCGCCCCTTTAACAAAATCGGGCACAGGTACAAAATTCTTGCGAATGGCTTTTGGCAATGCCCGCACCATGGCAACACACTTATCAAACAGCATTCCCGGAACCAGCCACTCAAGCCGGTATTTGGGCAGCAGCCTGAGAGCTTGCACAGGCACCGTCAGAGTGACGCCATCATCAACATCTCCCGGCACAAAGTGGTAGGTCAACGGTAGCTCAAGACCTTCCCAGCGGAACCGATCGGGGTAGCGAACTTCCGTTATCTGATCCGCATTATGACGCATCAGGTATTCACGGGTTAACAATAATCGTTCCGGCTCTGCACGCTCGACTGCTCTACGCCATTTCTCAAAACCTGCACCATTAAAAATACCTTCGGGAACACGCTCATCATAAAAGGCATAGAGGGTCTCCGGATCCACCATAATGTCCCTGCGCCGGGCCTTGGCTTCCAGTTCATCCACTTCGGCAATCAGGGCATTGTTATGGGCCTGGAACCGCCCTTTGGACTTATAATGGCCTTCAACCAGGGCTTCCCGTATAAAAATCTCCCTTGATACCACCGGATCGATGGCACCGTAATTGATACGACGGCGACCGACGATAATCAGGCCATAGAGGGTCACCTGCTCAAAAGCAACCACCTGAGCCCGTTTCTTTTCCCAGTGGGGTTCAAAATAATTACGCTTAACCAGATCACCTGCCAGCGGCTCAATCCATTGTGGCTCCACTTTGGCATTCACCCGGGCAAACAGGCGGGATGTCTCTACCAGCTCTGAAGACATCACCCACTTAGGCTTTCGCTTGTAGAGCGTTGAGGCCGGGAATATATAAAAGCGCCGGTTCCTGGCTCCCATATAATCCGCTTCATCATCTTTATTGCCTAAATGGGATAGCAGGCCCGACAGTAAGGCTTTATGCACATCGCCATAACTGGCTGGTTCTTCATTCACCCGAAACTTGAGATCCCGACAGGCAAGTGCAAGCTGACGATGAAGGTCGCGCCACTCCCGCATACGCATAAAAGACAAAAACTGTTGTTTGCAGTATTTGCGTAGCTGATTCTGGGAAAGCGCCTGCCGCTGCTCTTCATAACTTTCCCAAAGATTAACAAAGGTCAGGAAATCCGAGTCTTCATGATAGAGTTCACGGTGCCTTTGGTCTGCCGTCTGCTGTTTTTCGGCCGGTCGCTCCCTGGGGTCCTGCACCGCCAGGGCACTGACAATCACCAAAAGTTCTTGCAGGGCATTATTTTGCTGCCCTTCCACCAGCATACGACCCAGACGGGGATCCACAGGTAATTGCCCAAGCTGGCGGCCAATACGGGTCAGCTTTCGCTCGGCATTAACGGCGCCCAGCTCCTGCAATAGTTTAAAGCCGTCGTTAATGGCCTTGCTATCCGGTGCATCCACAAAGGGGAAACGGGCAATATCCCCCAGCCCCATCCGCAACATTTGCAGGATAACGGCGGCCAGGTTAGTTCTCAGAATTTCAGCATCGGTAAACTCGGGACGAGCCAGGAAATCCTCTTCAGAATAAAGGCGGAAACAGATGCCGTCAGACACACGTCCACAGCGGCCTTTTCGCTGATTAGCCGAAGCCTGCGATACAGGTTCAACCGGTAATCTTTGTACCTTTGATCGAACACTGTAGCGGCTGATCCGTGCCGTTCCCGGATCAATCACATAACGGATACCGGGAACGGTCAGGGAAGTTTCCGCCACGTTGGTGGACAGAATAATCCGTCGCCCGGAGTGAGACTGAAAAATCCGGTTCTGTTCCGCCGCTGTCAGGCGGGCGTAAAGGGGAAGGATTTCGGTATGGGGTAATCGGGCATCCCGGAGAAATTTTGCTGTTTCCCGGATTTCCCGCTCACCGCTTAAAAACACCAGAACATCACCCAGACGCGCGCCCTTACCGGAGTGTTCCATTGCGGTAATTTCAGACAGCGCCCCATAGATACTTTGCTGTAGTCGCTGGTCAGCATCCCGCCCTTCCAGCTCCAGGTCTTCCATAGGTCGATAGTACAATGCTACCGGATAGGTGCGACCTGAAACCTCGATCACCGGAGCATTGTCAAAATGCCGGGAAAAACGTTCAACATCAATGGTGGCCGAGGTGATGATCACCTTGAGGTCTGGGCGTTTCGGCAGGATCAATTTGATATAGCCCAGCAGAAAATCAATATTCAGGCTGCGTTCATGGGCTTCATCAATAATCAGGGTGTCATAGCGACTAAGAAAACGGTCATTTTGAATCTCTGCCAGCAGAATCCCGTCGGTCATCAGCTTAACCAGGGTCTTATCAGTAGAGTGATCCGTAAAACGAACCTGGTAACCCACTTGCTCACCCAGGGAGACCTTCAGTTCTTCAGCAATACGGTTAGCCACAGAACGGGCGGCCAACCGCCGGGGCTGGGTATGACCAATGATGCCATAGGTTCCCCGCCCCGCTTCCAGACAAATTTTGGGCAACTGCGTGGTCTTTCCTGAGCCGGTTTCACCGGCAATAACAACCACCTGATGTGCTTTTATGGCAGCCGCAATATCGCTCTTGCGATCCACAACGGGCAGGGCCTGGTCATAGATTATTTCCGGGATAGCAGCCTGTCGCTGGGCAACCAGCATCCGGGACTTTGTTAGCCGTTTTTGAATAGCCTCCAGCCCGGCCTGGTCATTACGACGTAGCCTCCGAAGCTGTCCCCTCAAGGGGTAGCGATCTCTAATCATGCACTGTTGGATGCTTCGGCGTAGGTCATTTATAGCAGGGCCGGACACTCATTAACTCCAATATTTACTTCATAAAAAAACAGGGACAATAGTATAACCATCTCTATCTAAACCATGCCCGATTCCCCTTACTCACAGCGCCCCGAGGATGCCGATAAACCCAATTCTGTAGATAACAAAGTAGGATTTTTACTCTTTTTTTCACCACGGAGAACACAGAGAACACAGAGCTTTCATTGCTCTTAAAAAATAATTCTCCGTGTCTTTGTGCGACCGCCATGAATGGTGGAAATGCCGAAAATGTAGGAACACTTATCGGCTCTCTGTGGTGAATAAGATGTCTTTTGCGACACCCTCTCCCCGCAGGGAATGCATACAGATGTTTCAGCTTACTCAATGGCTTTATGGGTGTTCATCCCAGCCAATGCTTCATCCCGTAATGCCCGTCGAAGAATTTTACCCACATTAGTGGTTGGCAGCTCTTTCCGAAACTCAACCAGCCTGGGCACTTTATAGCCCGTCAGATGTTTACGGCAATGCTGGATCACATCTTCCCGGCTCAACCCAGGGTCTGAAGCCACAACAAATACTTTAATGGCTTCACCAGTTTTATCACTGGGTACCCCAATGGCTGCACTTTGCAAAACATCGGGATGCAAGGCCAGCACATCTTCCAGCTCATTGGGATACACATTAAAGCCGGAGACGCAGATCATATCCTTCTTTCGATCCACAATAGTGACATACCCCTCCTCATCAATTTGGGCAATATCCCCGGTTTTCAGCCACCCCCCAGCATCAATAGTCTCGGCAGTGGCCTGTGCATTTTCCCAGTAGCCTTTCATAACCTGGGGGCCATAGACACACAATTCCCCCACCTCTCCCTGCTTTAGATCATTCCCCTGATCATCAATCACCTTAAGCTCACAGGAGGGTACAGGAATACCAATGGTTCCCAGCTTAATTTTATCCAGGGGGTTAATGGTCACAATAGGTGAGGTTTCTGTCATGCCGTAACCCTCACAAATACGACAACCGGTTAAATCTTCCCAGCGCTTGGCGGTATCCAGCTGTAATGCCATCCCACCGGATACGGTATTTTTCAGATGCGTGAAGTTAAGCTGACGAAAAGAAGGATTATTCATCAACCCCACAAAGAGCGTATTCAGGCCCACAAACATGCTGAATGGTTTACCTTTCAGCTCCTTCACAAAGCCATTGAGATCCCGTGGGTTGGTAATCAAAAGGTTATGGGCACCAAGCAGCATGCCCACCATACAATGCACAGTAAAAGCAAAAATATGATAAAGGGGCAAAGGAGCCACCATAAGCTCTTTACCCTCCTCCAGATTTCGCGCCACCATGGCTTTAGTCTGGAACATGTTGCTAATAATATTACGATGAGTCAGCATCGCCCCCTTGGCTACGCCTGTGGTACCACCGGTATATTGCAGGATGGCTACATCATCATTCTCCCTGCGGACCTCCCGGGTTCCCCAGTGCCCTCCCAGCCTAAGGACTCTATTGAATGTCACGGCTCCGGGAATTCGCCAGTCCGGTACCATTTTCTTGATATAACGAACAACCCCATTTACCAGATAACGCTTAATGGGTGGCAACATATCCCCGACTTCGGTGACAACAACATGGTTAATCCCTGTCTTTGGCAGCACTTTTTCAGCCATATGAGCCATATTAGCCAAAACCACCAGCGCTTTGGCGCCGGAATCATTGAACTGATGCTCCATCTCCCTGGCGGTATATAAGGGATTGGTATTAACAACAATCAACCCGGCTCTCAATGCCCCGAAAACCGCCACCGGAAACTGAATCAGATTGGGTAACATAACCACAATACGATCACCCGGCTGAAGGTCTGTATAATTTTGCAGATAGCTGCAAAATCGGCCACTTAGTTCGTAAAGCTCTGCATAGCTGATGCTTTTTCCAAGATTGCTGAAAACCGGCTGGTCTGCGTATTTTTCCGCAGAATAATTCAATACATCCAGTATGGATCGATACTGCCCGGTATCAATCTCAGCAGGAACGCCTTCAGGGTATTTATCTTTCCAGAAACCGGTGATCAACTGTTTGCCTTCTTCAATCATTTAGCAGAATAAATAGGTGAGATTATCAATTTTCTGGATACCTCGATAGACAAGCTTCGGAAAAACCGTACGTTAACAGCAAGGCAGTAAAAGCAAAACCGCTATTATCAAACCATAAATGCCCATAGCAAAAAAAACATTTTGCACCACCCAAGCCCATGAAAAACGGAACAACCAAATATTTTTCACAGCAAAGAACAGCTTATCACTCACTTAGCCAAAACCCTTCAAAAGTTGATAATTACGTAAAGAACCCTACTTGCGGTTCTAGCCGCACTCATAATAATGAGACACGATCTTTTTGGAGGTTTGCGAGCAGACCTGAACACCATCACTCCCGGCTTTTGTCCGGAAGGCCGACATGAAATGTTTAACGAGATCAACAGGAAGCAGGCCACTAACCGCCTGTTACAATGGACTGATAAACTAAATTGCTAACGAGCCAGTAAACTACAATGCGTAAGCTTAAAAATATTCCTTTTGATGAGCTGGAGATAGGTACCAAGGGGAATCTCACACGAACACTGACCGAACAAGATCTGTTGCTATTTGCCAAAGTATCCGGTGATACCAATCCCGTTCACCTGGATGAGGCCTTTGCTGCTACAACCCAGTTCGAAGGCCGTATTGCCCATGGCATGTGGACTGCCTCCCTGATTTCCTGTGCCCTGGCAACAGAAATGCCTGGCCCCGGGGGAATTTATCTAGGGCAGGAACTTAAGTTTCTGCGCCCTGTCAAAATAGGCGACACAGTTACTGTCCAGTTAGAAGTTCTATCCAAGAATGAACGACGTAAACGGGCAACCATTGCAACCAATGTTATCAACCAGCATGGCAAAACCGTTGTTAAGGGAACAGCTGAAGTCATGCCCAGTTCCAATAGCATAGCTGTTGACGAGCACCCCCTTCCCGACGTGGAACTAAAAAACAACTAGACGTTTTTCGTGGCAATGAGGTTACTCATTGCCTCTTCTCTGTTAATTTCTAAATAGTATTGTCCGCCAGGAGTGATACCGGTCATCTAACTGAAGAGTGCATATACAACCAAGGTCAGTTAAACTCTGATTGCCGGTAGGTTTTAACTGGCTGGGATAGTGAAAATTCATTCTTGATATGACATAAAGGCCTTCTGACAGACTCCCTCCTGGTCAGCCTCCTTCAGTCCAATAATTATTATGAGGTAAGCATGAAGCTTTCCGCATTCGGCAAGAAATTCACCCGCCACTCAGGCATTCTTTCTCTTATGGATGACCTGGGCAATGCTATGGCCAATGATAGTGATATGATCATGATGGGAGGGGGTAACCCGGCTCATATCCCTGAAGTAGAAACTGCATTTAAGGAACGGCTACAACGGATTCTCGATAGCCAGTGTGAATTCACCCGCCTGATAGGCACTTACGATCCCCCTCAGGGAGAGAAAGGTTTCATCAGTGAGCTGGCCCGGTTTCTGAATCGTCACTATGGCTGGGGTATCAGTGAACGAAACATAGCCCTGACCAATGGCAGTCAGGCCGCTTTTTTTATGATTTTCAATATGTTTGCCGGCCACTATGATAACCATCAGTGCAAACGTATACAGCTACCCCTGGCACCGGAATATATTGGCTATGCTGATAGTGGCGTGAAGGATGATTTTTTCATTGCCAACAAGCCCGATATTGAACATATTGATAGCCATATCTTTAAATACCATGTGGATTTCAATCATCTCACCATTGATGAGAGTACAGGTGCCCTGTGCGTCTCCCGTCCAACCAACCCTACCGGCAATGTGCTCACTGATCACGAAATTGAACATCTGGATGCTCTTGCCGCCCGACATGATATTCCACTGATTATCGACAATGCCTATGGAGCCCCTTTTCCCAGCCTGATATTCACAGAAGCCAGACTTAACTGGAATGAAAATACCATCCTCTGTCTCAGCCTTTCTAAATTAGGGCTGCCCGCCACTCGCACCGGCATTGTCATTGCCAGTGAACAAATTATTAATGCCTTATCCGGAATGAATGCCATCATGAATCTGGCACCCAACAGCTTTGGGAGCTTGCTTGCACTGGATATGGTCCGGGATGACAGTATTCGCCCACTCTGCCAGAATGTCATTCGCCCTTATTATGAAGAAAAGGCAAAATTTGCCATCCATTGTCTTAAAAGACATATGACTGGTATCCCCTGGCGTATCCACAAACCGGAAGGTTCCATGTTTTTATGGCTATGGTTCAAAGACTTGCCGGTCTCAAGCCTTGCTTTGTATGAGGCATTAAAAGCCCGCGGTGTCCTGGTGGTTTCCGGCCACTACTTTTTCCCTGGTATAACGGATGGCTGGCAACACAAATACGAGTGCCTTCGCATTACCTTCACCCAAGATAGCACTTCAGTGGACAAGGGAATCTCGATTATTGCCAAGGAAGTCAGGAAGCTTTACGGAATGTAATTCATTAGCTCCCTAGGAGTCCTTTCAGGACTCCTGCCTTACTGCTCTTAATCTCTGTTAACTCTGTCACTTGCTCACGCTTTATTCCATTCATTGCCTATCATTTCCTTCATTTAGGCTCTTTCAGTATAAGAGTACTTCCTTCAATTAACTCACCTAAAAACAGGTGAGAATTTTTTGAGGGAAAGGAGCGACCTGAGATAATATCAACAATACAGCGAACTTCATCAACGACCGGACTACTGATGGTGGTAATATCATAAGATTCATACCTGGCGGGAGAAATACCATCCATGGATATAACCCCGATATCATCCGGAATACTTAGCTTTTTTCTGTAACGAATGCCATCCATAACACCCATAGCCAAGATGTCACTGGTACAAATAACTGCATCAGGATAAGGGGCTGTAAAACATAGCTCCATTGCTGCTTGAATGCCTGCATCGTAGCTATCTTCCGGTGCTTTTATATGATTTGGAACCACTCCGCTATGCTGTAATTGTTTTTGACAGCCTTTATAGCGGTAATAAGTTACAGGATTATTTTCTGCCCCAGTCACAATACTTATCTTCCGGTAACCTCTTGCCAGCAGTATTTCTGCTGCCAGTCTTCCGGTACGTTGGTGATCACCAGAAACAAAGTGGATATTACTGCCTGATGGAATGGTAACTGTCAGAGGGGCTATAACAATAATTGGCTTTTCACTACCGGATAGGCTTTGGAGGCTTTTCTGATTTAAAATACCATTAACAATAACAATTGCTTCAACCTGGTACTGCATCGCCTGCAAAACTTGTTCGGACACATCATCAACGTCCTGTGCTGAAAACAGAATCATTTGGTAGCCTTTCTGATGCAACGCCAGCGTCAAGGTTGCAACCACATCCGTATAATACGGATTCTGGTTTATCTGACCGGTCACCAGGCCAATCAACCTGCTTTTTCGGGTATTCAGCATTTTAGCAATGATATTTTGCTGATAACCCAGTTCCCGCGCTTTTTCCAGCACCCTTACACGCGTCTTTTCCGAAATTCTGGCCCCTGGAGTAAAAGCACGGGATATAGTAGCTGTAGATACGCCAAGGGCACGGGCAACATCTGCAGCAGAAGCTTTTTCGAAAGGATTATTAGGCATCTATCAAATAACAACTGAACACCGGGGTTTGATAAAACCCCGTATAGAAAATGTATTATTATGCAATTTCAGCTTTGGTTTTGTAAATGACTGAAGGCTTGGTCAAGGTTTCAGGCAATAGCATCCAGGCCACACAGCCCAATGCAAAAAACAGCGATGGTATCAACAAACCCACTTTCATCCCCAGATCGTCAGCAACAACACCTATGCCATATACAGTGACCATTGATATAATCCGCCCCATATTAAAACAGAACCCGGATGAAAGCGCCCGGTACTTAGCCGGAAACATTTCTGTGTAATAAGCTCCCCACACTCCTGAATAGCCCAGCCCAATACCATAAAGAAACGACATGGCAAAAAGCAGATAAATATATTCAATGGATAATCCCATATATACAGGAATAATAATGGCGCACAGCATCATTCCCAGAATGTTTTTTTTCCGCCCCACACTATCAGCTATAAACCCCCACATGATAAACCCGAGAAAATGGCCAACATTCTGAATCTGCACCATTCGGGACCACTCCTGCACAGTCATCCCTAACCCATCCTGCAAATAGATAGGAACAAACTGAGTAAAACCTGAATAACCGGAAAAGTTCATGCCGGAAAGGAAAACAGCTAAAATAGCCACCCAGAAATACTTTCCCTTTAACATTCCTCCATAACCCAGCTTCTCTTTTTTTACCAAAGCCTGCTCTCTGTTTTTTTGAGCAATAGCGAGGTCAGAGGGAACCAAAAAGTAAACCAGAACAACACCGATTAATGTGGGAATAATGCCAAACCAGAGCACCATACTCCAATCTGACTCCATAAAAACTTCGGCTACTTTTCCCGCAATAACGCCAGAAACCGCAAACAAACAGGAAGCAAAGCTGGTGAGCCTGCCGCGATATTTTTGTGGGAACAAGCCTACAATCAAAGATACAGCCGTCCCAAAGACCCCACCCAGAGCAACGCCTGTTAGAAAGCGAAATACAGCCCATACTGCAAAGGATTCAGGTGCAACAATATGCGCATAGGTAAACAGGGAAAAGCTGACACCCAATACCATCAGGGCTATTTTTCTCCCCCACTTCAGAGCCACTTTTCCGGCAATAATCGTTCCAAATAAAGTCCCAAATGACATCAAGGAAAATAACAAGGCAAAATTTGAATTAGTAAAATCAAGCTGGGTTGTCATAAAAGGACCCAGCACACTGAGTATATAGAAGTTGTAGCAATAAAAGAGGTAAACCAGAAGAATAGCTAAATAAGCTGCCATGCGGCGAACAGTAGAAAGATTTTCCCCCAGCTCAATACCTGTATCACATGTATTTGACATCCCGTTTATCCATAAAGTTTTTTCTGTATACAAACAACAGGCATACCAGCACCATGAGTACCGGTACACCATTGGGTTTGAACTAATCCACCTGTTCCATGCTAAGGCGGTGTCCCTCAATTTGACGGAGCACATCCAGTCCATCAAAGGTCAACCATTCTTCGAGAATATTGCCATTACGCACTTTATACTGGCTAACACCCAGGATTTCAGCTTGCCCATGGGAAGGGGAACCAAAAAATCCTATTCCCTCATGTAATCCCAATACTCGCCAGCGAACAGCAACATCCCAGTCTTTATCACCTGACACTTTATTACAGGTCACTCTCTCAACCTGAACCCTGGCATTAGGGAAGGATGCAAAGAAGCTGACCAGCCACCCTTTGATAGCATGAGAGCCTGTTAGATCCTGATTACATACAGTATGTAATACGGCATTTTCAGAGTAATAGTCAGTTAGACAGTTAAAGTAACGCGCCCCCCAAACCTTGCTCATCATTTCCTGCATGAACTCGCCAATGGCAAAAACAGAACTGCCTGAAATTTTGATCTCCGGGATAAATTGGCCATTTCGATTTTCAGATAAACCATAAGAACCCAAAGCAGGTGTCGATTTTGCCATTTTTCGCGCTACTATATTGGGATCCATACCCAGTTGCCTGACAATATGCAGGTTATCGCGAACAAGCCACTCTTCCACAATCTTATTTTTATAGACCTTGCAATCAGCCACCGTTCTGAAAGAAATCGGCTTCCCGGTAGCAGGGCCAAAACTACTATCTCCCAGATTAGTGGCTGTGGAATGAATTCTATGGGAGGAAAAATAAGTTGCATCTGGGTCTTCAGACCAAATTACATTTTCAGCAATAAGACGGCGGTCAGGAAAAGCATGAAGCTGCTGCATTGTCCCGGAGATAACCGTGTTTAAGCCAGCCAGGTGCTGTGTACCCACATGCATAACACAATCATTGTGGTAGGTCTCATAAATAACCCCAATACCTTTTTCTTCCCAGATTTTATGGGTAATACGCAAGATGTAATCAACAAAATCCCTGTATTGAGGCTCAAATCCTTCTAACTTTTGCCGAGGCTCGGTAAAACCATCCATTTGGTTATGATCATTATGATAAAGCGGAGTCACCTTACCGCTATCGCCAAAAAAAATAACGGGATCGCCTTGATCTAATGATTTACTGGCGCCATTACCTTTTACTTTCGGACTTATTGTAATGTCTTTTGTTTTTTGTCCTGTAGCTGCTGTCTCAGTCATCACATTCCCCTGTTGAGAAAACCGCACAAATAGTGCAATCGATTGCACAAATGGCTTTGTATTATTTCCTATCACTTATCGCAACAGTTACAGGATAAGAGACTGATTTATATCAATATATTAACCCACTTATTGTAATCGATTGCACAAATAGACTCATCAGCTTCTTAAACATCATCCATATAAATTCAAAAACCACAAAATGTTTGGTAAGCAGGCGTATAGAACAAGTGATCTGACAAGAGTTTTCCGGACACTTTTTTACGCTGTCTCGGCAAGTTCCTGTTCATACTTGAGCGGAGCCAGGTAGCCGTTAGTTGAGTACTTTAGCAGCATGACCACGGATGCAAAGCATTTTATGCATTCAGTCCGATCTCACTGGTCGGTGGAAAATAACACCTGCACTGGACACTCGACACTGCCTTCAGAGAAGACGAATGCCGCATTAGAAAAGGGTTCGGCGCAGAGAATATGGCGATATCCCCCAGTCATCATGGCTAAGCTATCAGCTCACCACATTCAGACAGGACTTTTCCCGACTGGCAAAAGAATCCATTAAGTTACTACTGAACCATATTCATCATCAGTCGTCTAATATTGTGAAATTAATGATATCAACCGAAATAATAACAAGAAAAACCACACGCTAACGCGGCTATCTATAAAAGCAAATATCACCTTAGCTTATTCTGAACTTACCAAAGGATAATAACATTCCACTACAACAAACCATGGATGTTAATATTTAAGTTGCACCAGTGGAGAAGCTAGAAAGCATGCATTTTCCAAGTTGGCGCAGTTTATAAGCCCTCTGATATTTTTACTCCCCTATACAATCTGGTCTACACTTTTCCGCATATCCAGCATACAGTTTTGATGAACAGCCAAACTTGACTTATTAAAACCGCATGCTGGCTCATCTTCTCCACCTTTCTCCTTATATAGTAATCCTTGACCAATCAAAAAGGATTGACGATACGGGGGAGTTCACAAGCCATGAAACCACTTTCTTGTTTTTACTCTTTTTTTTCCAGCGCTCTTCTTTTACTTGGCACATTCCTTATTCCTGATGCAGTCATCGCCAAACAGCTGTCAGCAGCACCCAAGCCTCTCGCTATTTCTTCACAACAGCTAAAAAAAACCATTCCGATAGAACAGTTAATCACTCAAACCCGAAAAGGACACGGGGAGATCACCATCCAGTCTGCGCGGCAAACCCATCTTGACCAAAGACAGGTATTTGTTATCGATTTTATCGACCTTGGTGGTGAATTGCAGCGAGTTATATATGATGCCATTACCGGCAAGGAGCTGGACCAGGTTCCTATGAAAGATATCCTGCCCATTGAAAAGATTATTGTGAAAGTTCTGGATCGTTACAAAAACGCTCAAATCAAAAGCAGTCGCCACAGCCTTCAGGATGGCAATCAGGTGGTGATCATCGACCTTATAGACGCAAAGAATAAGCGATGGGTCATCACCGTCGATGCCCATACCGGGATGCTTATCACAGAGTACATGTACAACCTGAAACCGAAGGGCAGGCAGCTGTCTCTCATACATATTATTGAAAAAGCACGGGAACACCAAAAAGGACTCATAGTCCTCAGAACACGGCAGACCATTTTCAATAATATTCCTGTACGGGAACTGACCGTACGGGATCAACATAATGTTCGCCGCAGAATGATATTCAATGCCCAGTCAGGGGAGTTACTCAGTAACAAACCTATCACCGGCTACCATTATTAAACACAAATAAAAAGGCTTTTTCTATAAACCCGTTGAGAAAGGAGGAATTCCCCTGAACATACGCCAGCCTTTACCAGGCAAGCATATAGCACAACCCAGTCGTACTTCCACGTAACATCCACCCCTATATCTGCATCACTCTCTGCGCAAATACAAAATGTATAAGACACTCAGTGATCGAAATACTAACCGGAGGATAAAGAATCAGAATAACACCCAATCACATTTATCAACACACTCAAAAGCCCCCCTATCTCAGACATGGACTAAAATAAAACCTTATTTTTAGGGTCGATCATGAATTTCAGAACAAAGCATTGACCCGGCTCAACTTATTGTGTTGTTCAGTCTGGCTAAAATGGCAGGGTAATTATTATGCGGGTTGTTATTTCGCTTGGAGACAGTGCTTTTTTGCAAAAGAGCCAGCCCCTTAAGGTTCATCTATTGCAAAAAAGCATTCAACTGGCGGCCAGTGCCGTTGCCAAAATAGCGGGTATTCATCAGTCTATTATTTTACATAATAACGGTCCGCAGATAGGCATGCTTACTTTAATGCACAGTTCGAGCGAAGAGCTTAGCTTGAGTTCTGCGGATGTTATCGGTGCCCAAAGCCGGGGGGTAATCGGTTTATGGCTTGAACAGGAATTACGGAACAGTTTGCCTGACAACACTGTTTGCAGCCTGATCAACCTTACGGCCATTGACGCCAATGACCCGGCATTAATGGAACCTACGCTGTACTGTGGCCCTGTGTATACACGAGTACAGGCACAACTTGTGCAAGAGCAGAATCCTGGTTGGAAATTGGTGAAAGATGGCCAATACTACCGTCGGCTCATAGCAACTCCAGAGCCGAAAGAGATCATGGAGCTGCCAGTTTTAAAGCAGTTGATAGCCTCTGACCGTACAACCGTCATATGCGGTAGCGGTGGAGGTTTACCTGTGTGCAGGAGCGATAGCGGCCAGATTCATGGCATTGAGGCTGCTATCAACCAGGATCAATCAGCTGCACTGATAGCAGAAGGTATAGAGGCAGATGCATTATTGCTGCTATCAGCCACTGAAGCGCTAGCTGAACCCGTTGAAACCGCACAGCCCAGATTAATTAAGGCTGTAACACCGGAAAAACTGGTGGCTGCCGGGTTTACTCACCCTGGCATTAAAGCCAGGATTCGTGCTGCCCGGTATTTTATAAGCAGCACTGCCGACACCGGTCGCCTATGCGCTATGGGCAGCCTGTTTAATGCCATGGATGTTTTATCAGGAACCTCTGGCACCCGTGTGGCCAACGATGTTCAGGATAGCATCACTTACTACTAGTACGTATGTAGTAACTATGAGTTTTTTTATGCCAGTGCTCACAGAATCGTCCTATCTGTCAGCCACGCAGTAACAGGCAACGCCTGTCAATACTTTCAGGGCGTCAGTACTTTTTATTGCCATGAAAAATATGGCTATCAAGGTGCTGACACCATATCAGGAATCCTTTAGTAGTACAGAGGAGCAGCAATGCCCCAGAGTCTATTGCGATACACCAACATTCTCAGCATTGTTGGTGACCTCATTCGCGTTCATGTACCCGACCTGACCCAGGGCAACGCCCGGGCCAACTACGGCGACCTGGCCCTGATCGAGCAGAATGGGCAGGCCTACTCCATGGCTCAGATCATCAAGATCGACCGTGAAGAAGTGTCCCTGCAGGTATTCGCAGGCACCAAAGGCCTTTCCACCGGTGCGTCTGTGTGCTTTATGGGTGAACCCATGAAAGCCACCTATTCACCGAATATTCTGGGTCGAATCTTCAACGGTGCCGGTGAGCCTATTGATGGCGGCCCAGCCCTTGAACAGGATCCCAAGGTGGAAATTGATGGGCCTTCCGTCAACCCTGTTCGCCGGGTTCTAGCTTCCCGTATGGTAAGAACCAACGTTCCTATGATCGATGTGTTCAACACCCTGGTTGAATCCCAGAAGATTCCTATTTTCTCTGTGGCCGGTGAGCCCTACAACCGGTTCCTGGCACAGATTGCCATCGAAGCAGAAGCTGACATTGTAGTGTTCGGCGGCATGGGCCTGATCTTCGACGATTACCACTTCTTCAAAACCGAATTTGAAAAAGCCGGTGTATCTTCCCGTACCGTTATGTTCACCAACCAGGCCTCCGACCCTACGGTTGAACGTCTGCTGACGCCTGACATGGCGCTGGCTGTTGCTGAACACTTTGCGGTGGAAGAAAGCAAGAAAGTACTGGTTCTGCTCACCGACATGACGTCCTATGCCGACGCCATGAAGGAAATCGGTGTAGCCATGGACAAGATTCCTGCCAACCGGGGTTATATGGGTGACCTGTACTCCCAGCTGGCCCGTCGTTATGAAAAAGCCTGCGACTACAAGGGTGCTGGCTCCGTGACCATTCTGGCCGTGACCACCATGCCGGGTAATGACGTGACCCACCCGGTACCTGACAACACCGGCTATATTACTGAAGGCCAGTTCTACCTTCACGATGGCCTGCTGGATCCATTCGGTTCCCTTTCCCGTCTGAAGCAAATGGTTCAGGGCAAGGAAACCCGGGATGACCACAGCACCATCATGAACACCATGATCCGCTTCTACTCTGACGCCGTAAACGCCCAGCAAAAGCAGGCAATGGCCTTCGAACTGTCCAACTACGACTTGAAAACCATCAAGTTTGGTGACCTGTTCAAGAAGCGCTTTATGGCTCTTGACGTGGTACTCCCTCTGGAAGAAGCGCTGGATCTGGGCTGGCAAACCATGGCGGAATGCTTTGAGCCTGAAGAAACCCTGATCAAGCAAAGCCTGCTGGAGAAGTACTGGCCCAACAAGGCACAGGTCGGCGTTCAGGAAGCCGCTGAAACAGCTGAGGCATAAACCATGGCCAAGGTAGCCCTCAATAAAAGTTCGCTTAACAAAGAGAAGCGCAGCCTTAAGACGTTTAACCGCTATCTGCCGGCACTGGAGCTGAAACGCCAGCAGCTGATGGCTGAACGAAAGAAGGCAGAAGAGGCACTTGCCGAGACCCGTGAGCACCTGACAAACGTCGAACGTCTGGTACGGGAACAGCTACCCATGCTGGCCCGTGATGATGTTTCCATAGAAAATCTGGTGCGCGTAACGGATGTCAGACTGACCAGCGAAAACATCGTTGGAACCAATGTGCCCCTGGTGGAGCATATTGAGATCAGCCTCACGCCTTACAGCGATCTGGCCAAGCCTCACTGGGTGGATTATCTGGTGGAACTTCTGCAACAGATGGTACGACTGCGAGTCGAGTTACAAGTGCGCGAACTTCGCCACAGGGAACTCGATAAGGCAACCCGTACCACCTCACAGCGAGTTAACCTATTCTCCAAGGTTCTGATTCCTCAGACCAAGAAGAACATCCAGAAAATCCAGATCTATATGTCAGACCAGGACCGTGCGGGCGTGATGAACGCCAAGCTGTCGAAAGGCAAGGTTCTGGCTCAGGAAGCCAGGGGTGGACAGTAAGCAGAAATCAGCCGGCGACACGGGTCAGATACCCTGTGCGATCACCGGCTGACAACTGATAACTGAAATTAATATGGCTATAAAACGACTTAAAAAGATCACCCTGTACGGACCTGGCGAAGATAAAAACCAGGTTCTGAAGGGATTGCAGGCACTGGGCTGCATGCACCTGATCCCGCTCACTGAACAGACGCCGGAGTCCTCCCTGCGCCTGCAGCCAGCGGAAGTCAGCGAAGCCCTGACCTGGCTGGAACGCTGCCCGAGACAACGAAAGCAGGTTCGCAGAAAAGAAACCGCCAGTATTGATGGTATCGTCAAGGACGTGCTCGCCAACAAAACAGCCATCCGCGACTTATCAGATATGCGCGACAGGCTGGAAGAGCGCATCCGGGAAGTGAGACCCTGGGGTCATTTCACCTTCCCGGATCTGGCCGACCTGAACGGTCAGCGGCTCTGGTTCTATGTGATCCCCCACGGAGAAATGGCGGCTCTTGACGACATTGAACTCCCCTGGGAGATCATTCACAAAGATCATAAAGACAGTTATGTCATTGTGATTGCCAGTGAAGAACCTGCTGAAGACCTGCTGCCGGTTCCACGCTCAAGGGTGGGTAAATACCCCCTGTCCAAGCTGGAAACCATGCTGGAAGAGTCAGAGTATCGTCTTGAGGATTTAAACGCCGAAAGAGAAGCCCTGACCCGCTGGAGCTATCTGCTGAACCAGGCGCTGGCTGCCCGTCAGGACAGTGCTGCCCTGGAGCAGGCCAGCAACAGCACCCAGGATGAAGATCAGTTCTTCCTGGTACAGGGCTGGGTACCCGCCACGGAGCAACCTGCCGTGGAAGCCTTTACGGCCAGCAACGGCATTGCAGCTGTGATTGAAGAGCCCTCTGAAGAGGATAACCCACCCACCATTCTGGATAACCCGGAAAGTACCGGTGGTGGTGCCGAAGCCATGGCCTTCTTCCAAATGCCAAACTACCGTGCCTGGGACCCCGGTAATGTGGTGTTCTACTCATTCTCATTGTTCTTCGCAATGATCATGAGTGATGCCATGTATTGTGCCCTGTTCGGACTGATTCTGCTGGCCATGCGGAAAAAGCTGACCGCCACGGACTCCGGCAAACGCCTGATGAACATGGGGCTGTTTATGTCCGGTCTCGGTATTGTCTGGGGTGTTCTGATTGGCAGTTACTTTGGGGTAGCCCCTGATCCCGACGGTGTTCTTGGCACGGCTGCCGTTCTTGACCTGAACGACTATGGCGCAATGATGAAGCTTTCTGTCTTTATCGGTGTTGCCCATCTGGTAATTGCCAACCTGGCAACGGCCTGGGTCAACAGGTCGAGACTCTACGCCCTGGCACCTTTGGGTTGGTCCATTCTTATGGCTGGCGGCCTGGGTCTCTGGCTGGGAACCACAGGTACACTGGCTGAAGTATGGAAAACCACCCTGGGCCCCGGTCTGATGATCGGTGGTGGCCTGCTGATTTTCCTGTTCACCAGTACCCGTCCGCTTCAAAAGGGGTCTGACCTGCTGTTGCGTATGCTGGATGGCTTAAAGGCCGTCTACAACCTCACCAGCGCCTTTGGTGATGTGTTGAGCTACATGCGTCTGTTCGCACTGGGACTGTCTGGCGCCTCCCTGGCCATGACCTTTAACGGACTGGCCATGGATGTTCTGCATGCCATGCCAGTGCTGGGTGTACTGTTCTGCGGTTTGATACTGCTGCTGGGCCATGTCCTTAACTTCGCCCTGTGCCTGATGAGCGGCGTGGTTCACGGCATGCGTCTAAACGTAATTGAATTTTTTAACTGGGGCCTTTCCGAAGAAGGCTATCCCTTCAAAGCTTTTAGTAAAAAAGAGGACTGACAATGGAAGATCTGATTATTGCCCTGGGCTGGCTCGGCGTTTTTGCACCTGTTGCCCTGGGAGCCATGGGTAGCTCTATCGGCTGTTCTGTGGCGGGCCAGGCCGCCTGTGGTGCAATGCTTGACGTCGAAAGCGGCTACGGCAAATTTGTAGGTCTCTCTGCAATGCCATCCTCCCAGGTTATCTACGGCATCGTCATCATGTTCACCCTGAGCGGTATCGGTGTAAGCCTGTCCAGCGCCCCTGGCCTGTTCGGCATTGGTCTGCTCACCGGCTTTGCCCTGATGTACTCCGCTATCTACCAGGGCCAGGCTGTTGCTGCCGCCATCAACGCCTCCAAGAACAAGCCGGAAGTATTCGGTCTGTCCATCGCACCTGCTGCGATCGTTGAGGGCTTTGCGGTATTTGCCTTCGTATTCGCTCTGGTAATGGGCCAGGGTATCGTCGCTTAATTCCTGCAGTGAAAGCATCGCTTTCATTATACGGTAACTTAAGCAGCGGTGAGGGCCATCCAGAGACAGTGATGGCCTTCACTGAGGCCCTTATTTATTGAACAGGATTTTGACATGACTGTTGCAATCACACCCGAAGGAAAAACGGTTTCCGTCGGAGTCCAGGAGCTTATTGAAAAGCTTCGCAACCAGGGCGTACAGAACGGCCGTACTGAAGCTGATAAAATCATCAGCGAAGCAAAGGCAAAGGCCTCTCTGTTGATCAGGGAAGCTGAACAAAAAGCAGACACCATCGTTGGCAAAGCCCGGGAAGAAGCGGACTTTATCACCAAGGCTGGCACAGAAGCCCTGCAACTGGCTGAACGCAATGCCATCCTGGAACTGAAAGATTTTCTGCTGGAGAAATTCTCCGAACAGATTCGCGCCGTGGTCAGCAGCTCCATGGACAACGAACTACTGCTTGAAAAAATGATCGTTGAAGTCGCTGGCGAGAACTCCCTGCGCGGTGAAAAGAACGTTGAAGTGGTTCTGCCTCGCAAGGTCATTGGCGTTGATGAACTCCGTGAAAATCCGGAACTGCTGAAAGAAGGTGGCATGCTGGACTTCTCCATGGATCAGGCCAGCACCATGTTGCAGAAAGGTGTCACCTTTGCTGTTGGCGCTGAAAACCAGACTGGCATCAGCTTCCGCCTGAAAGACAAGGACATTGAAGTGGAACTGTCCGAAGAGGCGGTTTCTGCGGTTCTGCTGCGCCACCTCCAGCCACGCTTCCGCGCTCTTCTGGAAGGCATAATCAAGTAAGATGTCAGCTGGCAGTTGGCAGGTTTACAGAGCCTGTTAACGTTTTTCGCATTAACAGTGGCTTCTGCTCACTGCCTGCTGCTCTCTTAATGGAGTAAGTTATGGCTGAAAATGCCTACTATACCTTGCTGACATCGCTCCCCCATATTGATTCGCTGTTTGACAGCAAGATAACCCCGATCTCCCGCATACAGCTGGATCGTCGTTTATCCATGCTGTCCCGGGATGACCGCGAAATGCTGATCCAGGTAGAACAGCTCATGCACTGGAGCCACCTGGACGACGATGTCAATGAAGCCGCTTTAATCAAGCTGGCTGCACGCCTGATATCCGACCTGCCCAGTGAATCCCTGCGCGATCTGGTTAATTGGCGTCTGGATATGCGCACGGTTATTGCTGCCCTCAGACGCAAAATGCGTGGAGACCAGGCACCCACCACCGCTCGCTGGAGTTATGGCACCCGATACGCCTACATTCGCCGCAACTGGAGTTCTCCCACACTGGGCCTGCAGAATGCCTTCCCCTGGATACTCAATGCTGTGGAATGCCTGGATAAAAAGGATTACGCCGCACTGGAAAAAATCCTTCTGGAAGCCGTCTGGCGCAAACTGGATGAAGTAAGCAGTCGCCACAGTTTTGATTTTGAGGCAGTGGTCATTTACCTGCTGCGCTGGAACCTGGTGGCTCGCTGGACTGCCTATAATGGCGAACAGGCGATTACCCGCTTCAAGGAACTGACGGAATTGGCGCTGGGCGATTTTGCAGCACAGCTTCCGGGCTCTCCAGCCTGAATTTTTTGCCCTGTTTGCCAGCCCGAACGGGGGCAGGTAAATAAGCATGAACTATCACGGTTACACTGATGAGTGAACAAACAAGTACGGATCTGATGCAACAGGCAACGGCTCGAGTCGTTGCGGTAATGGGTGATATCATTACCATCGAAAGCATCGATAGCAAAGGCAATACCAGACCTCTGGTAAAGAACGAAGTGGTTTATGTTCTGCCCAGCCGTCGTGCCAACGAAAACGTTGAAGAGCAGCTGATGGCAGAGATTCTCCGGGTACGGGGTAACACCGCCGACATCCAGGTTTATGAAGAAACCCGGGGAGTGGCTGTTGGCGATCTGGTGATACAAACCGGAAAGATGCTTTCCGTGGACCTGGGCCCCGGTATTTTGGGTCAGATCTATGATGGACTGCAAAACCCACTGGAACGACTGGCTGGCCTCCACGGCCGCTTCCTGCAACGAGGCGTTCAGGCTGAGTCCCTGGATCGCACCCAGAGCTGGGCATTCACAGCCACGGCTAAAATTGGCGACAAGCTTCGCGCTGGCGAAACTTTTGGTACCGTACCAGAAGGCCGTTTCACCCATAAAATCATGATTCCATTCGACACCGAAGGTGAAGTGGAAATCGTCTGGATTCAGGAAGGCAACTTCTCTGTGGACACTGTGGTTGCAAGGGTTAAAAATGAGCGCGGTGAAGAAATTCCACTGACCATGTATCAGCCCTGGCCTGTTCGTAAGTCCATTTCTGAAACCCTGACCAAAAAAGGTAAGACTGCCCGTCATTACCCAAACAGTCCGCTGATCACTACCCAGCGCATCGTTGATACCTTTTTCCCCATTGCTCGGGGCGGAACCGGCTGTATCCCCGGACCTTTCGGCTCCGGTAAAACTGTACTCCAGCACTCCTTCTCCCGTTACTGCAACGCCGATATCGTTATTGTAACGGCCTGTGGTGAACGTGCCGGTGAGGTTGTGGAAACCATTGAAGAATTCCCGCACCTGCAGGATCCTTCCACTGGCGGAGCCCTCATCGACCGAACTGTTATTATCTGTAACACCTCCTCTATGCCGGTAGCGGCCCGTGAAGCCTCCATCTACACCGGTCTGACCCTGGGTGAATACTACCGTCAGATGGGCTACAACGTACTGGCCCTTGCAGATTCCACTTCCCGCTGGGCTCAGGCTATGCGTGAAACCTCCAACCGTCTGGAAGAGATTCCAGGGGAAGAAGGCTTCCCGGCTTACATGGACTCTGCCATCAAGGGCGTTTACGAACGCTGTGGCGTCATCACCAACGAAGAGCAGGAAGAAGGTTCCCTAACCATGGTGGGCACCGTCTCCCCCGCTGGCGGTAACTTTGAAGAGCCTGTCACCCAGGCCACCCTGGGTACGGTCAAAACCTTCCTGGGCCTTTCCTATGACCGGGCCTACAAGCGCTTCTATCCGGCCATTGACCCACTGATTTCCTGGTCCCGTTACCTGGATCAACTGTCTGACTGGTACAGTGAAAACCTGTCCTCAGAGTGGGTAAGTACCGTTAAGGAAATGCAAGCCTTACTGGTTCGCGGTGACAGCATCAACCAGATGATGCAGGTTACCGGTGAGGAGGGTGTCACCCTGGAAGACTATGTCACCTTCCAGAAATCCCTGTTCCTGGATATGGTGTATCTGCAGCAGGACGCCTTTGACGATGTTGATAGCAACTGTCCAATGACTCGCCAGAAGAACAGCTTTGAGCTGGTCACCAGCCTGATCCATGAGAAATACCAGTTCGACAACAAGGAGGTTGCCCGGGATTACTTCGTGAAGCAGACCGGTCTGTTCAAGAACCTGAACTACTCCCACGATGGCTCTCCCGAGTACAATAGCTATATGGCCAAAATTCAGGAATTAAGAAATCAATATAGCGCCAGCGCGCTTGCTGCTTAATATCTGAAACACGTCCACACCCAAAAGCTGCCTTAGAGGCAGCTTTTTTATACCTGCTTTTCTTGCAAGCAAATAAAACTCTGCTAAAAATTCTTCCTAAACTCTCGATATCAAAAACATAGCCCTCATTGATATAAGCCTTAATGCAAAATTGTGCATTCATAGCAGTTTACGCCAATAAGCTACAAACAAGCTTTTTGACCAGATACTCCATTAAACCGTTAACCTTGTAAAAACAAAGGAGATCTCTTCGTGACAACAAAACCTCAAATAAAATTTATACCACTCATTTTGCTATCTTGCCTTCTGGCTATATATTGCCTGCCAGGCTTTAACCTCTTTAAAACCTCCTCATTTTTTGCATCAGCCGACCCACTGGGCAATTACCCCTTAGCTGCTGGCAAGTTCGAAGAAGAAGATGATGATGATGACGACGAAGAGGACGATGACGGAGCTTATTATGACGAAGACCGGGCAGATAGGGACGAAGAAAGCGATGAAGGGGACGAAGAGGAAGGTGAAGGTGAAGAAGATGATGAGGATGAAGATGAGGACTATGACTGATTAACCATTCAGGAAACATACAGGCATTGACATCGCCCCCACTACCACGGTGAAAAGGCTGAGCCTTGGGGTCATTACGCGAAAGGGACACGGCACCTGCCAGACGATCTATTTAAAACGATTATGCCAAATATTATTTGTTGTCAGAAAAATTCATTGCCACTGAGTTAATGCAATATCTTAACCCTGAGGGCTCTGGCCCATCATTAAATACATGCCCCAGATGGGCATCACAGCAAGAGCAAAGCACTTCAACCCGCTTCATCCCCAAGCTGTCATCTTCGCAGTAGGTTAAGGCATCGCTGGCAGCCGCCTCCCAAAAACTGGGCCAGCCACAACCTGCATTGAACTTGGCAGAAGAATCAAAAAGCACCTGATTACAACAGGCACAGCAGTATAAACCGTCCTTATCAAATGGCTCATACTTTCCGGAAAAGGGGGCTTCAGTGCCTTTTTGCCGACAAACCCGGTATTGCTCATCCGTTAACTCTCTACGCCACTCCCTGTCTGTTTTCTTGACTGTCATAATGCATCAACCTCAAAAAGGCATCATAATGTAACAACTTGGAACCTATTTAAAAATAATTTCTTCTTCCAGCCAAGCACTCTCTGGAAAAGGTCTTTGGACGCACCATCATGATCGATGTCGAGAAATCTCTGAAACTGGCTAATGTATGCTATGACATCCGGGGACCTGTCCTTCGTGAAGCCAAACGGCTTGAAGAAGAAGGTTCGAAAGTCATCAAGCTTAATACTGGCAATCCTGCTGCCTTTGGTTTTGATGCCCCGGAAGAGATCATTCAGGATATGATCAGAAACTTACCCCGGTCACAAGGTTATTGTGATTCCAAGGGACTGTTTTCAGCGCGCAAGGCCATTATGCAATACTGCCAGCAGAAGCAGTTTCCCGAAGTCACCCTCGAAGATATCTTTATTGGCAACGGTGTCAGTGAGCTTGTTGTTATGGCCATGCAGGGCCTGCTAAACAATGGCGACGAAATGCTCATACCCGCCCCGGACTACCCATTATGGACCGCTGCGGTTAACCTCTCAGGAGGAAGGGCTGTTCATTATCTCAAGGATGAACAATCTGGCTGGTGTCCTGACATTAACGATATCCGCAGCAAAATCACTGCAAAAACCCGCGGCATTGTGGTCATCAACCCAAACAACCCCACAGGTGCAGTTTATCCTGAGGAGATACTGACCCAAATTATTGACATCGCCCGGGAACACCACCTGATTATTTTCGC
Source organism: Endozoicomonas sp. Mp262 (assembly GCF_025643335.1). Lineage (NCBI taxonomy): Bacteria > Pseudomonadati > Pseudomonadota > Gammaproteobacteria > Oceanospirillales > Endozoicomonadaceae > Endozoicomonas > Endozoicomonas sp. Mp262. The sequence continues at coordinate 5,000,441 of NZ_CP092489.1, forward strand.
CGATGAAATCTATGACAAAATCCTCTACGACGGCACCCGGCATACCGCTCTGGCCTCGCTAACCGATGATGTACTCTGCATCACCTTTAATGGCTTATCAAAATCTTACCGCGCTGCCGGTTTTCGTGCAGGCTGGATGGTTGCCAGCGGCCCCCGTCACCAGGCAGTTGATTATATGGAAGGCCTGGAAATGCTGGCGTCTATGCGACTGTGCGCCAATGTTCCCGCCCAGTTTGCCATTCAAACAGCCCTTGGAGGCTACCAGAGCATTAATGACTTAACACTGCCTGGAGGACGGTTATGCGAGCAACGGAACAAAGCCTGGGAAATGCTTGAGCAGATACCGGGGGTCAGCTGTGTCAAACCTAAAGGCGCACTGTATGTCTTTCCTAAACTGGATCGAAAACGCTTTTCAATAAAAGACGATGAGCAACTGATACTGGATCTGTTATTACAGGAAAAGGTCTTGCTGGTTCAGGGACGGGCATTCAACTGGACCACCCCTGATCATTTGCGGATTGTTACCCTGCCACGGGTTGAAGATATCGAGGATATCATTACCCGCCTTGAGCGTTTTCTCAGCAAGTACAGGCAATAATAAGCGTTGGAACCCGCTTTAGGCCATCATGGGGACTAAAATCAAGGTGCCCACAATCACTGTTGCCAAACCAACGGTAACTGGTACAGAGGTACGCTTTACAACCTCTAAAGGACTGATGCTGGCCATACCAGAAGTTGCCACCACAACACCGGATACCGGGGACATGGTACGCCCCAGATTTGATGCCTGCAGCATGGGAATAATCAGGAAGGCTGGACGAAGCCCCATCTTCATCGCCAGTGCCGGAGCCAGTTCAACAAAGGCATAGAAAGGTGCATTACCGGAGCCCGTGGCAATGGCTGCGGCCACGGTCAAACCAGCCAGTAGCAGCATCAGGGCAAATCCCCCGGCACCGGCTGCATCGGCCAGGCTCAGCAGAGTATCAATGGCACCGATAGCCATCAGGCCCTGGGCAAAGGTGCCCGCAGCAACCAGCAACATCACCACACCCTTAAAGGCCTCCGCCATACCCTGATAGCAACTCTCCATATTTTCCAGTGTCTTACGTCCATCAAAACGGTTTACAGCAAAGTCCACCAATCCACTGATCGCGATGGAAAGCACAACAATAGTGTAGATATCCAGTTCCAGGCCTGGAATCGTGCGACCGTTAAAGAGGAAAACTCCGACAATGGGTAAAAATGGCAACACACAATAAAAAGTGGGAGCCTTGGCTTCTATCCGGGAAATATCCACCCGCTCCATAGGCGTATTATGCTTCTTATCCAGATATTTGTTCCAGAAAAAGGCGGCTACCGCCATCGTTGCAATGGCAGACAGAGAGACCGGCAGAACAGTCTGTACGGCAAACACATCCAGCGGCAATCCGGATTTTTCAGCCGCTAATATCACATCCCCTGAAGTGGGAGAAAGGATAATCGCGGCAGGTGAGGCACAGATCGCTACCGCAGCCGGCCGGGAGATCCCCATGGCGGTCATCATCGGAAACAGGGTAGCCATCAACAATACGCCAAGACCTGTAGCGGAGCTTACGGCCAGAGACATCAGGCAGGCAACAATGTAAGCAGCAACCAACAGAATATAAGGTGACTTAATAGCCTTTAGTGGTTTTGAGAATTGCTTCACCACCATATTGTTAGCATCAATATGGGTCATGTAGGCAGCAAAGCCACACAGTAGCATGATCTGCATACCCAGCCCCCCGCCGCGATAACACAGGGTATATTTCACATACTCCAGGGCATCTGTAACAAAATTGCCTGTGGAAACCACTTTATCAGGTAGTAGATCTTTACCCAGCAGTCCGGCAATCAACAGCAACACAATTCCAGCCGTTAATAACACACCTGCAGGCCTATAATCCTTAATAATAAAGTAACCGACCACGGCAGTTACTACCAACCCAATAAAGAGTTCAAGCATAGTTATCCTCAAAAAAAACATTATCACGAAAATTACGGACGGAAGGGTAAACACACCGAATGGAAAGAGAGCGAATGAAGAGTTAAAACAGCCAATTCAGCCAGAAGCAAATACATTCAAATACGCGAAACCATAAAAAAATCCAAAATACTGCGCTCAACCAGAACCCGGAATTTACCTAAAGAGACCAAGGGTGACGAGACTTATCAGCAAAAGTTGTGATCCAGAGCAATTATCACACTAGGGGCTGTTGACGTTTGCTCGTGTGCTCAGCCAAAACCAGCGGTTTCGTGGCTAGCAGCCTGTCGGACTTTGTGGCTCCAAGAAATAAAAGGAAAACAGTCTCAATAAACAGTAAATGTAAATATTTACCATTGAAATCTGGTTAATTGATCGCCATATTCTTACCAATGAAAATGACAAAAGGTAACCACTCAGGCAATGAAAAGAATCTTGCTATTTCTAGGAACAAACCTTGCGGTTATTGCACTGGCCACTATTACCCTTAATATTCTGGGTGTTGGCAGCTATATGTCTGCAAAGGGGCTTGACCTGGGCTCCCTTCTGGTATTCTGTGCAGTTTTTGGTTTCGCAGGCTCTTTTGTGTCGCTGTTCATTTCCAAATGGATGGCGAAAATGAGCACGGGCACCCAGATTATCGAACAGCCCCGAAATGCCCAGGAGCGCTGGTTAGTGGATACGGTTGCCGAACTGTCTGAAAAAGCAGGTATCGGCATGCCGGAAGTAGGAATATTTCCATCTCCCGAGTCCAATGCCTTTGCAACGGGATGGAATAAAAACGCTGCCCTGGTTTCAGTCAGCCAGGGTTTGCTGGAGCGTTTCAGCCCCTCAGAAGCACGGGCAGTTATCGGCCATGAAATCGGTCATGTAGCCAACGGGGATATGGTCACCCTTTCCCTGATACAGGGTGTCGTGAACACCTTCGTTATGTTCTTCGCCCGGCTTATTGGTTATGCCGTAGACAGCTTCCTGCGTAAGGATGAAGAAAACAGCGGCCCCGGCATCGGCTTTTACATTACCAGCTTTATTGCCGAGATTATCCTGGGCTTCCTGGCCAGCGCCATTGTCATGTGGTTTTCCCGCCAGCGGGAATTCCGTGCCGACGAAGCCGGAGCCCAATTGGCAGGCACGGGCAATATGATTGCAGCACTGGAACGACTACGTTCAGAATACGAAGCACCCACTGTAATGCCTGCCACAATGTCTGCCTTTGGCATTCGCAGTGGCCTTAAAGAAGGCCTGGCGGCGATGTTCACCAGTCACCCACCACTGGATCAGCGTATTGCAGCCCTGCAGAGCAGAGGCTAAAAACAACAAGGTCGAGTCCTGGCTCGGCCTTTTGTGTCCTATATAACCAAAAACACGTCTAAAAAAAACCAAGATTAATAGAGCGACAGTTTAGGTTAGGCTTCTTATAATGGGTTTTTAAAAGAAACCCGGTTCACTATGCTTCAGGAATCCCCCTCTCCAATATGGATATCAGATAACACTGATCTTGCTAAATACTGCCAGCACTGGTCACAACTCGGAAAAATAGCCCTGGATACGGAGTTTATTCGTACCGATACCTACTATCCCATTCCAGGCCTTATTCAAATCGGGATTGAGAATAATGAAATCTTTCTGGTTGATCCGCTCACCATTGACCAATGGCAACCTTTAAAAGAATTACTGGAAAACCCGGCCATCTTAAAAGTTATCCACGCCTGCAGTGAAGATCTTGAGGTCATTGAGCTTTTAACCGGTGCCCGCCTTAACCCGATTTTTGATACCCAGCTGGCGGCAGCCTATGCCGGTATTGGTTACTCCCTTGGCTATCAAAAACTGGTCAAGCAACTACTGGGAATAGAGCTACCAAAAGATGAAACCCGGTCAAACTGGTGCCAGCGTCCCTTGACAGAAGCGCAACAGCATTATGCAACCCTGGATGTACTCCACCTGTTAACTATCCACTCTATCCTGAACAAAGAACTGGAAAAAAATACAACAAAAGCCTGGCTTGAAGACGATTGCAACCAGATGAAATCTTCAATTTATAGCAATAACGCAGAAGATGCCTGGAAAGAGGTTAAGTGCGCCTGGCAGCTTTATCCGCAACAGCTGGCGGTTCTGAAAAGCCTGTGCATCTATCGGGAAAACAAAGCCAGACAGCGAAATCTACCCCGAAACCGTGTTATACCCAAAGGCAGCCTTTGGCCAATGGCTCGCTACCAGCCAGACAACCTAAAATCCCTCAGTGCTATTCAGGATATGAGAAAATCCATCATAAAACGTGATGGTCAGCGACTATTAACCCTTATCAAAACCGCTTCACAGTCACCCCGTGAATACCACCCCAGGCCCCTGCCCCGCCCGCTCCCTAAAAAAACCCGGATATATGGGAAAGCCATTAAAGAGTTTCTCAATACAATGGCTAACCAGCTAAATCTTCCCGTAGAAATACTCTTGCCGTCAAAAACCACCTCTCCCATACTACGCAACTGGTTGGAAACAGGGCAGTTTGCACTGCCTGAAGCATTGCAGGGCTGGCGACGGGAAGTTATTGGTATTCCCCTGATTAAAAAGCTCAATACTCTGATAGAAACTCCATAGGTTTGCCATGAAGTTACTGGTATCTGTCTACAAAAGCCCTGTAAAGGATGAAATGTATTTGTATGTTCTTAAAAAGGAACAGTTAACACGCGTGCCTGAAGGACTTACAACCCTCTTCGGACAGCCCCGGCATGTGATGGATCTTCTGTTAACCCCGGAACGTAAACTGGCAAGAGCGGAAACAACCCAGGTTATCCAGCTTCTTGAAGAGCAGGGCTATTACCTGCAAATGCCACCCCCACAAGATGATTATATTGAACACCTGCCGGATGAATTACTCACCAAAAATGATCCGGTTTAGATATATGGACAATCCCTTCTGGCAGAAAAAACCATTGCATGCCATGTCACATGAGGAATGGGAAAGCCTTTGTGATGGCTGTGGCAAATGCTGTCTGCACAAACTCGAAGATGAAGATAGCGGTGATGTCTACTATACCACCGTAGCATGTCAGTTACTGGATATCCCAAGCTGCCAATGCAAGGACTATGACAACCGTAAAAAGAAAGTGCCTGGCTGTATCAAATTAACCGTTGATGATATAGCACACTTCCACTGGCTACCTGAAACCTGTGCCTACCGGTTACTGGCAGAAGGGCAGTCACTGCCTGACTGGCACCCATTAATCTCAGGGTGCCAGAGCTCAGTTCATAAGGCAGGACTATCGGTCAAAGATTATGCCCATCCGGAACAGGATATTCCTGAATCCGAATGGGAGGACTATATTATTCCTGTGGAGCAACTTTGAATTACTCCCAAGCGCTAACAAAATCATCAATACTCAACTCGGGTCGTTTTTTCCGGGCACCATAAGGTGTTCCAAGGTATATAAAGCCTAATAGCTGCTCATTTGCCTCAAGGCCAAGACCAGAGGCCACCATAGGATGATAACTGATAGCTCCTGTCCGCCACATAGCCCCCATACCCTGGGCATAGGCCCCATGAAGGATGTTTTGAGCGGCAGCCCCTAAAGAGAGCTGCTGCTCTATTTCCGGAATTTTGGGATGCTGCCGGGCTTTACAGACCAGCGCTATCAATACAGGCGCCCTTAAGGGCATTCCCCGATAACGGTTCAGTGCATCCTCAGATAAATCCTTCTGATCTGAAAGCACTGCCTCCGCAAACAGGTCACCCAGCCGGTTACGGGCATCCCCCTTAATGGTTATAAAACGCCACGGCCTCAGACGACCGTGGTCAGGTGCCCGCAAGGCAGCCTTGAATATCAGCTCCAACTGTTTTTCAGTGGGTCCTGGCTCAGTCAAAGCCGGATTGGACACTCTATCAACTAAAGCCTCTTTTATATCCATTAACAGCCCCCGGAAAACAACAATTACTGCCTGATAAAACGCACAGGTTTTGGCATTTTATTCTGTGTACTTCGCCATGGATTGATATCCAACCCACCACGCCGCAGGTACTGAGCATAAACGGTAAGCTCTTCAAACTCAAAGCGCGTTTGTAAGTCAGTAAACACTCGCTCTACACACTGCTCATGGAACTCCTGATGATCCCGAAATGAGCAGATATATTGCAGAAAGGCACTATGATCAATGGCATCCCCTTTATACTCTATCACCAGCGTACCCCAATCCGGCTGACCGGTGACAGGACAGTTGGACTTCAGTAAGTGGGTATGAATGGTTTCCTCCATCCGCCCCTGACCCTTTTTCAGCAAATCAGGATTGTATGAATAAGTAGACACCGAAATATCCAGGTCATCTATGCAGAGACCTGGAGTCGCCTGAAAACCAAAGGTTTCCAGTTGCTGAACGTTCATCAGTGTCACTTTTACCGCTTCTCCGGCACAACCGCTCAAATCTTTTTCCAGGATATCCCTCACCTGACTCTCATCACTGAACTCAGATTGATTAAACGAGTTCAGATACAGCTTGAGGGATTTGGACTCAATTAAGTGGGGAGAGTGGCAGGGCAACTCAAACAAAGCCACCCGAACAACTGGTTTGCCCTGCTTATCGAGCCAGGACAATTCATAGCCATACCAGAGGTCACGGCCATAAAAAGAGAGACTATCAGAATCAATACCCAGTTCTTTCCGCTTAACACTTCTCAAAATTGGAAATAACAATTCCGGATTATAAGCCGTCTCATACTGGCTATTTTTACCCAGGGGCGACTTATGCAACAACTCACTCATGAAAAACTCTTGATTAATCAGGGCATTCCACAGAATACCCATTTAAATAGCAGACAGAACCTGTGCTGATACAAGATAGCATCAATAATCACACTTCCTGGGGAAAAGGGAGTCATTGATGGGGAGTAGGTATCCGTACCATTCCCACATTAACTATCCCTGGTAGTAACAAGGTTAACTTCGGAGCCCCTTGCCACTATTAAGCAGATAAATACTGGCGGCAGTTAAAACGATAATTGCCATAGCCATGACAGAAAATGCCATGGAGACACTGACACCACTGGCTTCACCCAGAATGCCATAGCGGAAGGCATTAACCTGATAAAGAATAGGGTTCAGCAGGGAGACTTTCTGCCAGAATGCGGGCAGCACTTCAATGGAATAAAACACGCCTCCTAAATAGGTTAGCGGAGTCAGAACAAAGGTAGGAATAATAGAAACATCATCAAACTTTTTGGCGTAGACCGCATTAATAAAGCCGCCTAAGGCAAAAAGTACCGCCGTCATCACAACCGCCAAAATAGTGATGAGCAGGTTATGCAGATGAAGATCCACAAAAAACAGCCCTAAGCCCATAACAATCAGGCCGGAAATCAGTCCCCTGGCAGAACCACCCAGCACATAACCCGCCAGAATAACCCAGTTGGGTACGGGGGAAACTAATAATTCTTCAATGTTTTTCTGGAATTTGCTACTGAAAAAACCGAAGGCCACATTACTAAAGCTATTGGTGATCACGGACATCATCACCAGTCCCGGCACCACATAGGTCATATAGCCGAAGCCACTCATAGAACCGATGCGCGACCCGATGACCCCACCAAATATGACAAAATACAGTGACATGGTAATCGCTGGCGGTAGCAATGTCTGGGGCCATATCCGCATAAAACGACGGACTTCCCGGACAAATATGGTACAAAAAGCCACCCATAGAGGCTGCCATTGCTTCATGACTTCTGTTCTCCACGGGTCAGGTTCACAAACAGCTCCTCCAGCCTGTTGGCTTTATTCCTCAGGCTCACCACCTCAATCTTGTACTCACTGAGCTGCCTGAAGAGTCCGTTAACACCCACTGTTTTATCCACTTCTACCTCTAAACTGCTAACATCCCGCTTCTTTACGGAATATCCTGCAAACTCAGGCATGGTTTGAATGGGTTCACGCAGATCCAGAATAAAACTCTCTTTCTGCAACTTACCCAACAATGACTTCATGGAACAATCTTCAACAATCCTTCCCTGGTCAATAATGGCAATATTGCGACACAACTGCTCAGCCTCCTCCAGGTAATGGGTGGTAAGAATAATGGTGGTACCCTGCTGGTTAATTTCCTGGATAAAATCCCACAGACTTCTTCTCAGCTCTATATCAACACCGGCAGTGGGCTCATCAAGGATAAGCACCTCCGGCTCATGAATCAGCGCCCGGGCAATCATCAACCGGCGTTTCATGCCGCCGGATAACATCCTTGAAGTTGACTGTCGCTTATCCCAAAGTCCCAGTTTTTTCAGATAGTGCTCAACTCTCGGTCGGGCCTGATGGGCAGAAATGCCATAATAACCCGCCTGCGTCACCAGAATATCTTCAACTTTTTCAAACTGATTAAAGTTAAATTCCTGAGGCACTACCCCCAGCGATCGCTTGGCCTTCACCAAATCGGTGTCGATACTATGGCCGAATACACGAACGTCGCCTGATGTTTTTCGGACAAGTGAAGAAATGATACCAATGATGGTGGACTTACCTGCACCATTAGGTCCCAGCAGGGCAAAGAAATCGCCCTCTGATACTGAAAGATTGACCCCCTTAAGGGCTTCCATGCCACCGGCATAGGTTTTTTTCAGATTTGTAATTGTTAGAGCCTGGGTCGTCATTATTACCCGGTCACCCTCAAATAATAAATGTCCTCCAGATTTTATTATATTTTGAATATATAAATAATATTTAAATCTCGAAACGCTATAACGCTTTTCAACATATCAGGACAAAAGATCCTTAAGCGCTTCCTGTAGCTCTGGATAGTTAAAGCTAAAACCCGCTTCAGTCAGACGCTCCGGATAAACCGCCTGCCCCTCAGTCAATAACTGCGATGACTCGCCAAGAGCTATTCGTAAAGCCATTGCAGGAACTGGAATCAGGGCAGGCCGATGTAAGGCGGCTGCCAGCGAACGGGTAAAGTCCCGGTTACTGACAGGATTAGGGGCTGTGGCATTATAAATCCCCTCAAGCCCAGGCGTTTTCAACAGAAACAGTAATAGCCTCACCATATCTTCCCGATGAATCCAGGACATCATCTGCTTTCCATCAGCAATGGGTCCCCCCATGCCCAGCCTGAACCCCGGCAACATCTTGGCCAAAGCACCACCGGCCGGATGCAACACGACGCCTGTCCGGACAATAATAACCTTTACCCCAAAGGAAGAAGCCCTTTGCGCTGCCTGTTCCCAGCGTTGACAGAGAGACGCGGCAAAGTCATTTCCGGGGGAATTGCTCTCATTCAACACTTCAGTGGCTGAATGACTGCCATAATAACCAATGGCTGACCCACTGATTAACAGCTTCGGTCGGTTTGACATTCGCTCCAGTAAATCCACCAGCTCAGAAGTCAGCGCTATCCGGCTGTCTTCCAGCGCCTTTTTCCGTGAAATACTCCAGCGTTTATCCATGATGCCTTCACCCGCCAGGTTAATAACTGCATCAAATACGTCAGATTGATCAATTGCAGCCATTGATGAGACAACATTGATATCAGGTGATACCTTATTCTTTACCTGTTCAGGCCTCTGTCGACTGATCACCGTAATTTTATAACCATCCTTCAGCAGGCTACGAACCAGGCTGCCGCCAATAAACCCTGTTCCTCCGGTAATAAGTAGTTGCATGACCGTTCTCCTGGGAATTATCCACACACAAAAAACCCGGGTCCCCTCAAACCCGGGTGGCACTGGCTGGTTTTGGTGAAGGTTCCCGCTTCTTTATTTATATCCCTGTTAAGTAGGAGTAACAATGACTGCGATGGCTTGATGCTGAATAGCCGTGAATTATTGTTTGAAACCATTCACATCGAATTGCCTTTACGCCTCCAACTATACGTATTTTTACCTAGATTTTATTGATCCCTGTCAATATTTACGCTGCAAATGCGAAAATATGAAAAATAGCGTTTAATTTTGATATACATCAACCTTCTTTCTCGATCACAGCAATCCATCCACCAAAAATGCAACCTCTTTCGCCAGATCCTGTGCTCAAAAAATCCGTATATTCTTTAACAATGCTTAGCGGCACTAGTATGATTCCATGCCATCAAGCATGTAGTTACCAGCAATATCCCCCTGTAATACACACAAAGGAAATTGAGAACTAACGGTAACCGTTAAACTTCAGGAATGAGAGAATGACCACCATAAAAGATGTTGCTGAGCGCGCAAAGGTTTCACGGGCAACGGTATCCCGGGTTTTAAACAATACCGGCCAGGTCACTGACACTACCCGGGAACGGGTAGTAGCGGCAATCAAGGCGTTAAACTACAGTCCAAACCCCCTTGCGCAATCATTGGCCAACAACTCCTCAAATACTGTAGGTCTGATGGTATCGTCATTTCGAGGCGGGTTCTTTGGTGACCTTATGGCGGAAGTTCAGGAGGTGGTTGACTCGGCTGGAAAGTTAATGATTGTAACCCAGGGACGTCACTCTGCCGAGAGTGAAAGGAAAGCCATAGAACACCTGATAAAAATGCGTTGTGACGGACTGATTCTCCATGCCCGCTATTTAAGTGATGAAGAGATTATCGCCATTGCAGAAAAAGCGCCCCCCCTGGTGTTGATTGATCGCAATATCCGCAAACTGGCAAACAATTGCATCACCTTTGACCATGTCAAAGCCAGCGAGAAAGCGATGGGGCAGCTGATTGGCAACGGCCATAGAAAAATTGCCTGCATGGCTGGCAAGCTCACAAAAAGCAAAGCCTACGAACGCTTTCAAGGGTATGTTAATAGCCTTGAACGCCACCATTTACCTGTTGATATGAATCTCGTGACAGAAGGAGCCTATGAACGCGAAAGCGGCTACAGTGCCGCGATGGAATTACTGGCAAAGGCCAGGCCATTCACAGCCATCTATGCCTGTAGTGAAGAACTGGCAGCCGGCTGCATGGATGCCTTCAGGGAACGAAATATTCGGGTACCGGAGGACATATCCCTGGCCAGTTACGACAGTGTTGATTTATGTACGTTTCTTACCCCCCACGTCACCGCACTCCATTTCCCTATCACCGATATGGCACGAACTGCCGGCTGCTTACTCATGCACCGTATTCATCCTGATCGATTTGATGCACCTGAAAATACCGTATTCGAAGGTGAGCTAAGAATCAGGGAATCCATTAAAAAACTGGTATAGAGATGTCATAGGGAATGGGGAATGGGGAATGGGGAATGGGGAATGGGGGGATTGTATATGGCTTTATCCCTATTTCCCATCAACTATCAACAATTAACCACCAACCACCTCCTAACAGGAAAGCATCCCAACTATAGTCTATGCTTCCTATCGTTTATGACGATAAACCATGCCCCTGGCGCTCCTCCTTTCTTTATTTGCCGGGTTTTCAGCCAAAGGGCAGGCCAGGGAAATGGCCTGGGTTAACCTGCTTTAATGCGAGTACCCACCCTGACTTTTAAGTAAAGGATGCTCAAAGCTATCAAGTCCGGCAAACAGTCAATGGGTGGAGCACTCGATTCCTGCCTCTGGAGTCTTCCCCATGCTCAAAAGCGCTTTTGGTACGCTACAGAAGATTGGTCGAGCCTTGATGCTACCGGTTGCTGTACTGCCGGTGGCCGGCATTCTATTGGGTGTAGGCAGTGCCGGTTTTTCATTTATACCAGACATCATATCCCAGGTTATGGCAGAGGCCGGCGGGGCCGTTTTTGGTAATCTCCCTATTATTTTTGCCATAGGTGCAGCAATCGGGCTAACCGAAAATGATGGCGTATCCTCTGTCGCTGCCGTGGTGGGCTATGTGGTCATGCTCGGCACCATGGGAGTTATGGCCCATACCCTCAATATCGAACCCTCTTCAATAATGGGCATTGACTCCATTGATACCGGAGTCTTTGGCGGCATTATCGCAGGCGTTCTGGCCGCCGCCATGTTTAACCGCTTCTATAAGATCAAGCTGCCTGAATACCTTGGATTCTTTGCTGGCAAGCGCTTTGTCCCCATCGCAACAGGCATCGTCGCTATTGCCTCCGGTATTGTCTTAAGCTTTATCTGGCCTCCCGTTCAGGATGCCATTGACCGCTTTTCCCAGTGGGCCGTCACAGAAAACCCCGTACTGGCAGGCTTTACCTATGGCGTGATCGAAAGAGGACTGATTCCGTTTGGCCTTCACCATATATGGAATGTTCCCTTTCAAATGGAAATGGGGGAATTTATTGATGACGCCGGAAATCTTTATACCGGCGATATCCCCCGCTTCTTTGCAGGAGACCCAACGGCAGGCTTTTTGGCCGGGGGCTACCTGTTTAAAATGTTTGGCTTGCCAGCAGCAGCCATTGCTATCTGGCATTGCGCCAAGCCCAAAAATAAAGCCAAAGCGGGTGGCATAATGGTTTCTGCTGCCCTGACTTCCGTATTGACCGGGATCACCGAACCCATTGAATTTTCTTTTTTGTTTGTTGCCCCGATACTCTATGGTATCCACGCGATTCTGGCTGGCCTGGCCTTTGCTATCACCAACTACCTTGATATCAAAATGGCCATGTCCTTTTCTAACGGTATGATTGACTACGTCCTTTACTTTGGAATAGCCACGAAGCCCGTCTGGCTCATTTATCTTGGAGGATTATACGCCATTGCCTATTACATTATATTCAGGATTGTAATTACCGTGATGGATCTAAAAACTCCGGGCAGAGAAGAGGAGTCAGGCTCTGGCAAAGTGGTCATTACTGATGAGATGGTACGCAGGCTGGTGCATGCCTTCGGCGGTAAAAATAATATCAAGAATCTTGATGCCTGCATTACCCGCCTTAGAGTCACCGTACATGAGCGAGAGAATGTAAACCAGGATTTAATCAGGGAATTAGGCGCCACTGCCGTAGTGGTGGTTGGGCAAAATATGCAGGCTATATTTGGCCCCCAGTCTGACAATATCCGAACTGAAATGCAGGAGGCAATGAAAAGCATGTAATACGTAACACATCTCACCTTCGCTGCTATTGTATTTATTCACTGATTAAAAGTTCTGAGCGCATTAATTATGCCAGTTATTGTTTATAACAGTGACACTTAGTCATTTCCATTACGCAATAGTGCAAAAATACTGAAAATATAATGCATTTTTTTGAATGTATGCGTTTACATTTGATAACCTCGTTTTTTTTTGATTTGAGTCAGTCCACCCAGCCCTGATGTGAATAAAAATCGCCCACTGGGTCTGTTTTCTCAAAGTGGTGTTTTTTATTTGTTACTGTTTGAAGCTTTCATCAGTCCTTCCCGTTGTTAACAAATATCAACAATGCTCTGATCTCAGCCAACTCCAGTTTTAAAAAGGGTTACCATCAATGCGCAACGCATTTAGTGTATTACAAAAAATCGGGCGGTCACTGATGCTGCCTGTAGCGATATTGCCTGTAGCAGGCATTCTGCTGGGCATCGGCAGTGCTAACTTTAGCTTTTTACCGGATCTGCTTAGCCATATTATGGCCCAGGCTGGCGGTGCGGTATTTGGTAACCTGCCCTTATTATTTGCCATCGGGGTTGTTTTAGGTCTGACAGATAACGACGGTGTTTCCACTCTGGCGGCGATTGTCGGTTATGTGGTCATGCTGGGAACCATGGGCGTGATGGCTGGCGAACTGGGTGTAGAGACAAAACCCATTATGGGGATCCCTTCTATCGACACCGGTGTATTTGGTGGTATTTTGGCAGGTATTCTGGCTTCCATCATGTTTAACCGCTTCTACAAGATCAAACTGCCCGAGTACCTGGGCTTTTTCGCTGGCAAGCGTTTCGTACCGATTGTTACTGCCTTTGGTGCGATTATTCTGGGAGTTATCCTGAGCTTTATCTGGCCTCCTATTGGTAATGGCATCCAAAGCTTTGGTAACTATGCCATTGAGGGCAACCCGGTAACCATGGGCTTTGTTTACGGTCTTGTTGAGCGCCTACTGGTTCCCTTCGGCCTGCACCATATCTGGAACGTACCTTTCCAGATGCAAATGGGTGAATTTATAACCTCCACAGGCACAGTGGTTACCGGTGATATTCCGCGCTTCTTTGCCGGTGACCCCACTGCCGGATTCCTGGCAGGCGGCTTCCTGTTCAAGATGTTTGGCCTGCCCGCTGCCGCCATTGCCATGTGGCACAGTGCAAAAACCAAGAACCAAAAACGTGTTGGCGGTATCATGATTTCTGCGGCCCTGACTTCCATGCTGACAGGAATCACTGAACCCATCGAGTTCTCCTTCATGTTTGTAGCGCCTGTTCTGTACGGTATTCATGCTGTACTGGCTGGCATTGCCTTTACTATCACCAACTTCTTTGGCATCAAAATGGGAGCCTCCTTCTCCCACGGCCTGATCGACTACAGCCTGTTCTTCGGCATCGGTACCAAACCTGCCATGATTCTGGTGTGGGGTGTTGCCTATGCGGCCATCTATTACACTGTGTTCCGCTTTGCTATCAAGATGTTCAACCTGAAAACACCTGGCCGGGAAACTGAAAGCGAAACATCCGTTAAAATTGAAGTCAACCAGGAGCTGGCTGCTAAACTGTTCACAGCATTTGGCGGTAAGGGCAATATTAAAAGCATTGATGCGTGTATTACTCGTCTTCGCGTCACTGTCCACAAGCCTGAAAATGTTGATGTTGATGCCATTAAAGCCCTGGGAGCAACCGCAGTACTGGTTGTTGGCCAAAATATGCAGGCTATCTTCGGGCCCAAGTCTGATAACATAAAGACAGAAATGAACGAACTCATTAAGAGCGGTGGTGCTCCAGAAGCCACTCCAGCAGCTGCTTAATAGTCTAAAAAATAAAGCGGGAAATCTCTCTCGCTTTATTTTTTCCCTGTGAAACCATGTGCCCTGGACTTTGGCCACGCCCCGCTTTTCAACAACACATAGCTATCAGCAGGCTTGGTACTATAACAGCTCTTTCCATAACATCCGCCCACAGAGCCAAGCGTTGAAGCCCTTTCTATTTGAGCAAGATCCTGCCGGTCTTTCTGGCGAATATGCTTCCTGGTTAGTTTTAATCTTTTCTTATGCCAATGGCGATTAAAGTATGGGGATTGATATCCGGGAAAGTCATAGTAATAGTTCTCTGGAGCCGCTTTTCCATAACTAGCCGTTTTCTTATCCTTTTTGTCTGTAGCATTAATTTCAACAACCTTCAGAATACCGTCCTTGATACAATAACCTGTAGATGACCCCATCAGCGAATCTGCCAGGTTAATCTGCTGTTTATCCAGCTCATCTTTTATTTTCGCTATATCCCACAGCAGCTCATCGCGTTTTTCCAAAACCCCTTTCATAGGTCCATCATATTTAGGGCATTGTCCGCCTTTTGCATGCAGGCAATAAAAATTCAACTGCCAGTCAATCCGGTCAACTTCATCAATATAATGATCAAACTCCTTAAGGATTTTTGCGTAAGTAACAGGGTTGCAACTATCTGCCAGCGCAATCTGGAAATACAATATATTCAGAACCACCAAAAATACTCTTGAGTGTCTCATATTCATTTACCTAAAATATTATTTCAGAGTAAGTTCTAAGTACTTTAGAATAATCATTTAATATATTATTTTTTGTATGAAAATCTCCTTGAATTGACGGGGCATTCAAATTAACTGACATCAATAAATAGCGACTTTCCAAGGCCCTGTAATCTTCCGAAAAAAACCAGAAGATCACTATCAAACGAATCACTTTCAAAACCAAACCTCATTATGAAGCCATGAATAGCAGAGCAACATAAAGAAACATCAATAAAGTATCACTAACACCCTTGAAAGTAGCTCTAACAAATTTTTCCCAATGAAACCATTTCAACTTTATTGACTCTAACGACTAAATATAAGGAAGGACATCATGGTATGGGAATAACAACAAAATTCTATCTAGCCATTATTTTTATTCTAAGCATCGCTGCCCATACAGCAGAATCCGACGTTACTGTTATCGGTGCTGGCCCTGCCGGACTAACTGCTGCAATAACAATCAAGCGACAATTACCTGAAATACAGGTCACCGTTATCAAAAGCCATGAAAAGGGACAGCTGGAAAGCACAGACAGCATTGAAAACTGGCCAGGACACCCTCCAATACCCGGAGAAAAATTATTAAAAAAAATAGAGAAAGAAGCTATTCATCTCGGTGTTATTATCAGACATGACCATATTGAAAACATCAGTCATCATGGTCATAAAAAACTGATTTATGGTAAAAACAAAACTTACCTATCAAGCCTCGTTATTATTGCCACAGGTGCAACGCCTAATATCCCTGAAAGTTTGACGCCTCTTCTGGGAAAGGGCGTATACACATGCGCCACTTGTGACGGCCCCAGAATGAGCCATAAAAAAGCAATCGTCATAGGCGGCGGATCAAATGCCGCAGAAACCGCTTTGGCCCTTCACAACCTTAATGCCGATGTCACAATGATTATCAGGGGAAATTCCCTAAAAGCTGAACAGGTATTGACTGACCGCCTGCTCGAACAGCAGGATATCTCCAAGCTATATAGTCACGAGACCTGAGTTCGACATAACGGTTAAGCAACCAACTCAACCAGCCCCGTATGCTGAATGCTCAGAGAAGGCTTCTTTTTTTGAAACGTATAGGCTATAAGCCCTGCCAGCAAGTTCACCATAAAATTGAACTTTGAGCGGTGGCGGGTGTGCTCTATCTGAGAGATATTTTTCAACTGATCGTTGACCGTCTCAATGATTGCACGCCCTCTCAGCAGTACTTTATCAAAAGCAGGCAGGTTCTGAGGTTTCATGTTTTTCCTGCGCGTCGTAATCAGGTCAACATCGTATTTTTCTTTTAAAAGCTGGGCTTTGGCCTTGGATATATAGCCTTTGTCGCCGAACAGCTTACCAAACAAGTGGCAGCACATATCTTCAAGAACAGCACGATCATCGGTATTACCTGATGTACACTTAACCGCCAGCAACTCACCGGTATCATTGATAATCAGGTGAAGCTTAAAGCCGTAATACCAGTGTGTAGAAGACTTACCCCAGCCTGCTTCATCTTTAAACACTTTATGGCGCAGAGCCCGACTTTTTTCACAGACAGCGATGCCGGTTGAATCTATATAAGAAATGCCAGACACCTTGCCATATCGTGTCTGCAAGAAAGCTGAGAGTACCATAAGCGCTTGTGGCATCAGCTCAACAAACCGATTGTAGCTGACTAGCCCGTGAAAGTGCTTATGCCAGTATTTACAGACATGATTAATATAGAAGTGCTTCAGACAACGATAGCCTTTAGCATGAAATAGGATGACGATCGTTGCCACTTCGCTGATTGATAGAGACTGTTTACGAATGCGCTTGCGGCCACAATGCTCGATCAGA
Source organism: Endozoicomonas sp. Mp262 (assembly GCF_025643335.1). Lineage (NCBI taxonomy): Bacteria > Pseudomonadati > Pseudomonadota > Gammaproteobacteria > Oceanospirillales > Endozoicomonadaceae > Endozoicomonas > Endozoicomonas sp. Mp262. The sequence goes on from NZ_CP092489.1 coordinate 5,017,789, forward strand.
TACTGGTTTAGCTTTGGTTCAAATTGCTTGCAAAAATCGTCTACCCTGCAAAATACCTTGGTCAGCACAGCACTACTCCACCCCTAATCAGCGTGGTAGCTATGCTATATAAAATCAGTTCCTTATGTCGAACTCAGGTCAGCAGGGAGGTAGTGCTTAGTTGCGGTCAATATGAAACTTTCACCTTTTTTTAATGGGTGTTTATATGAAAAGTTTGTTTTTTTTATTTTTATGTGTTGGGTTTATACCTGCCTGGGCTTATCTTATAGATCCATGTAAAGTGGAAGATATCTTAAACGAATTTAAGCAGTCGTTATTATTGGCTAGAGAAAGTAATTGCCATGTTGTGATTGTTTTTGATCCTGACTCTGCTTTCTACTTTGAAAATAATGAGAATGATGATGAGGATTGTTTTATTAGTCAATTTTTGGAGTTTCTTTCTTTACCCATGTGCAAGGAAGATATTACTTTAGTTTATAATTCTTCAAGAAGTATTGGAACTTTTGATAGAAAAAACACTGGAGAAGAAGGTGAATTATTTTTTTTATTTGGTGATAGTTCTACCTACACCCGTATGCATCTTGATGTAGATGAGGCCAGTAGGTTTTCTTTAGTCCCGGCTCCTGATTTTTTTATTTTTGAATATGGCAAGGGGATTTATATTAATAGTGAGAGGCGGCCATTATTGTATCGTGATAAAAAAGTACGAAAAGCTGTTAATTATCTAAATAGGAATTTTGAATCCAGATTAAAAGTAAATAATACTGTATATGATATTGATTCAGTAAATTATGCGGAATTGCTGGAAGAGCTGGGAAAGGAAAACGCATACAGTGAAAACATATTAAGCTTGCCGCATGACTGGGAGTCTTTAATAGCCAGATACAAAGGATATCCATTTCAGTACGCAGTTCCTCATCGAAGTCTTGAGTACAGGGGGTGGTGGAATGAAAGAAATATTTTGGAAGTGTGTGAGTCATGTTCAGGAATAGCTCCTTCGGAAGAGCACATTATGGCTGATAGTTACAGCTTGATCCATCCCGCCGTTAATAAAGGTAATGCATTGATTGTTCTAATGGCATTAATTGATAATGTGTGGAGTGTTGGTCGTCAGGGGTTTCCTTACGAAGAGACCTGTTTAAAAATGTTTGTGGTAGGGGGAGAGGCGTGTGATATAACAATGTTGAATTTTGATCAGCGTGCAGGCGCTATAAGTAGTGTATAGATTGCTTTCGAATAATTTAACCATCCAGTCGGACAGTATTAGAAAATGAGATCATATACTCCTCTCCAAATGAAAAAAGCACCCGTTCAACTTCTTTTTCAAATTCCGCAAAGCTCTTGATTGACAAGAGGTTGAGCCATTCATACTTTATTTTCCTCCACAGGATTTCAATCAGGTTGAGCTCAGGTGAATATGTTGGCAGAAAGCAGACCAGCAATTTCTTTTCAATCATCCAGTCATCAATTCTGGCACAAAACTTTTTGCTGGTGTGAATGCTGGCATTATCCACCATAACTACCGTGTAACGATCATTTGAGCTGTATTTTTCATCTGCCATTTTCTCTGCAAAGTCATCAAAGGCCGCAATCACCGTATCGCTATTCACTGAACCCACAACAGGATAATGAAATAGCTCACAGCTTCGGTTCATAAACCCCAGTACGTTGATGCGTTTACTTTTGACTGATGGTATTCTGAGCTGCTTTCCTTTTTCCTGCCAACCGTATGGCACACAAGGTTCCTGGGTAAAGCCGGACTCATCAAAATAAAATAAATTGATTAACCCTTTGCTCTCGGCTTCCTGGGCATCTTTCAGAGCAGTTTTACAGTCATGGAATTGCTCTTCGTCCCGTTTATGTTTGCATGATTTACGGAGTCTTTTGTAAACCAGCCCTGCTTTTTTACAATGTTTGCCAGAGTAATTTTTGATGAAGATTTACCGGTTTCATCCTCGATCTTGGATTTGACATACGATAAGCGACGAGGCTCTTCAGCCACTAATTCTTTTATGCGTTGCACTTCGGATTCGTCATATATGCACGGCCTACCGCCACCATGCCCCTTGTACAAGGCACGAATACCATATTCTTCCCAATCATCAATCCACTGAGAAGCAGTTTGATATCTAATTTCAAGTATTTCGGCAATTTGCTCAAGGGTAAAGCCACGATTGCTCAATAAAAGGCTATGGGCTCTTTCCCTTATACATCTCAGAGGTCCGTAGTGTTTGGCGAATTTCAAAGTTAATAAAACAGCTTCATCAGTGATTGTAGTGACGTACTTCATAGGGAGAGGGATTTAAAGACCAGTACTCTCTTTATAATAGAGTAAATGTATCATTCAATAGCTATCTGATCGTTAGATCAAGAAGTAGATTTCTCGTACTGGCCGAACATCCAGTTTATTTGAAACCAAACTATGACCTACTTAGTTGATTTTTCGGAGAGCGAAAAGGAACGAAATGATAGTTATTTAGTAACTTTGATTTCTGGAGTTTATAATATTTTATCCGGCCGACCAAGCTGGTCAAAAAAAACACTATCAAGAGTGATTGATTGTTGGGCTGGAAGCTATATCCCTTATGGCCTTTCATTAAATATGGATTTTTTTTATGGAAAAAAAATCCATAAAGCGCTTGATCATGAAAAAATAAAAAGAATGGAGTATCCTGGGTTGTGCCATATTATCCAAGCTATTTCCAGGGATCTTGTCACATCAATAGGTAAGCAGCAGAAAAAAAAGTTGGAACCCTTCCCGGTGACAGAAGAGCTAAAGTTACTGATTAAAAAAGGAGGCTCTGAACGTTTATTATGATTACTACGCTTTTTCAGCTTAATGCGGGTTTGGGTTGTAATTGAGCGTACCGTGTCCATCTTGTAAGGTCTTGTTGAGGGTAAGTGTCAAGCCTTACATTATGCAGACGCAGCCTGCTTTTTAGTTATAGTTATTTTTAATCAGCCGACAATCTGAACAAAGCGAAACACTGTCAAACAAAGGCATTTCGCCACAGCAACAGCTACCAAAACAAGCAATCCTTACTTACTGCCCAGGATGGTTTTATAGCCGGTATGCTTACCATAGAAAAAATTAAAATTGAGAATATTATTCTGTTATTAACATTTTGCAACACGACACCAATCGTACTTTCTAAACCTCTCCCGCTCCAGCAACAGAAGCCGAAAGTACGGTTGGTCAATTGATCATCACTGGCAGGGCTTACTTCATATGCACAGTCAGCAAAGAGTCAGTTCCTTCAACCACTGAGCCGGATGATTTTTCCAGGGAAGCCACATCATCCATATTGGAAATAACAACCGGGGTAATCACGCTCTTGGCTTTCTCACGGAGAAACTCAAGGTCAACCTCAATCACTGTTTCACCCGCTTTTACATCCTGACCTTCGCAGGCAACACGCTTAAAGCCTTCACCCTTGAGTTCAACGGTATCAATACCAAAGTGAACGAACAGCTCAACACCACTGGCAGTTTCCATACTAAAAGCATGGTTGGTTTCGAAAATTTTACCAATGGTTCCATCGCAAGGCGCTACCATGCGATTACCGGTTGGGTTGATAGCAATACCATCACCCACTACCTTATCCGCAAATACCGGATCTGGCACATCTTCAATAGGAACAATCTCACCGGTCAGTGGTGCCTTGATCACCGTACCTTCATCGGCACCAAGGCCCATAGTTTTCTTGAGAGAATCAAATAAACCCATGATGTACACCTTATTCTGCAGATTTTGAAAGACCGTATTTACACGGTAAATAGAACTACCCGGGCAGGCAATCAAAGAATAAAATCAAACAGTGATAATCTCTGCCACTTTCATCAAGTGACTGTCAATGGTATTTTGCTTGCTGATAGCACGCTCCAGTGGGGTTTTAACCACCTGCTGATCGCGCACACCTACCATAATACCACTTTCACCCTTGAGCAGTGCCTCTACAGCAGCCACACCCAGGCGACTCGCCAATACCCGGTCAAAGCAGCTGGGCTTGCCACCACGCTGAATGTGTCCCAGTACGGTCACTTTGGCTTCGTATTCAGGAAAGCTTTTTTCTACCGTCCTGGCCAGCTCGAACACACCACCGCTCTTATCGCCCTCTGCAACCACAATAATGCTGGAGGTTTTACCCGCCCTGCCACTGCTTTGCAAACCGCTCATCAACTTTTCAACGCTGTTTTCCTGCTCAGGAATCAGAATTTCTTCTGCACCCGCAGCAATACCCGTGTTCAACGCAATAAACCCGGCATCACGGCCCATGACTTCGATAAAGAAAAGACGGTTATGGGAAGTAGCGGTATCACGGATCTTGTCGATGGCCTCAACCACTGTATTCAGTGCCGTATCATAGCCGATGGTATAATCAGTGCCATAAATATCATTATCAATGGTACCGGGAACACCAATACAGGGAATACCATGCTCTTCTTCCAGTAGCATTGCACCCGTGAAAGAGCCATCACCACCAATCACCACCAGTCCATCCAGATTGGCAGCCCTGGCATTTTCATAGGCCTTGGCACGGCCTTCTTTAGTACGGAATTCCTGACAGCGTGCTGACTTCAGGAAAGTACCACCCTGATTAATAATATTGGCAACGGAGCGGGCATTCACCACCTCCAGATCATTATCAATCAGTCCCTTGTAACCTTCCCTGATGGCAACCGGCTCAACACCGTGGTAGATACTGCCCCGCACAACAGCACGAATGGCTGCATTCATGCCAGGTGCATCTCCACCGGAAGTCAATACACCAATTCTTTTAAGCTCTGTCATTTTCGGTTTTTCTCCTTCAAGCTCCCCTGCCTTTCACAGGGAAGCTGATCAACCCGTCGTTAAAAATGGGTGTATTAACCAATAGTAACGATTTGCAGAGTATTGGTGCCGCCTTCAACCTCTCGGTTTTCGCCTTTGGTCAGAATAATCTTATCTCCGGCTTTCAATACACCACGCTCTTTCAGAACAGTGATAGCACGCTCGTTTACTTCAGAACCGTAGGTGCTGCCGCTGTCAAAGGCAACAGACTCAACCCCACGATACAGGGCCACACGGCGCTCTGTGGTTTTATAACGGGTCAGGGCAAATACAGGCAGACCTGTATTAATCCGGGACATCCACAGAGGGGTGCTACCGGTCTTGGTGAGACAAACGATGGCTTTTACACCTTCCAAGTGGTTGGCCGCATACATGGCCGCCATGGCAATGCCTTCATCAGCCTTTTGGAAAGTAAAGTCCATCCGGTGTGTAGAGACCTGTGCAGCAGGCTGCTTTTCAGCTCCCATACAGATACGTCCCATGGCACGAACCACTTCATCAGGACGCTTGCCAGTAGCGGTCTCGGCAGACAGCATAACGGCATCAGTGCCATCCAGCACCGCATTAGCCACGTCAAACACTTCTGCACGGGTTGGCAGGGTGTTGTGAATCATGGACTCCATCATTTGGGTCGCAGTAATCACAGGCTTGTTCAGACGACGGGCTTCGGCAATCATGTGCTTCTGCACACCTACCAGTTCCGCATCACCGATTTCAACACCCAGGTCACCACGGGCTACCATGACAGCGTCAGAGGCTTTAATGACTTCTTCCAGAAGTTCATGGCTGCGCACCACTTCAGCACGCTCAATCTTGGACAGGATAGCAGCAGAACCACCGGCTTCTTTCAGAAGGGCACGGGCTTCTTCAACGTCTTCGGCCCGACGGACAAAAGAAACCGCCAGGTAGTCAACACCCAGGTCTGCAGCCAGTTTGATATCAATCTTGTCTTTTTCAGTCAGTGCTGCTGCAGACAGACCACCACCCTCAAGGTTAATACCCTTGTTATTGGACAGCTCGCCACCGGCAATAGTTGTGGTAACAATTCGGGAACCTTCGATAGCCTTTACCTTCAGGCTTACACGACCATCGTCCAGCAGCAGGGTGTCACCCACTTTACAATCGTTTGGCAGATTGGTGTAAGCCAGGCCAACCTGAGTCTCATCACCTGCATCAATAGGCAGCTCAGCGTCCAGAATAAATTCAGCACCGTCTGGCAGATGGATTTTAGCATTCTGGAAACGGCCAATACGGATTTTTGGCCCCTGCAGGTCACCCAGAATGGCAACACTGCGGTTTAGGCGTGTAGCGATAGAACGAATTCGCTCAGCACGAATACGGTGATCTTCAGGGTCACCATGAGAGAAATTCAGTCGAACAACATTGACACCCGCTTCAATCAGCTTTTGCAGTTGCTCTTCAGATTCGGTAGCCGGTCCAAGAGTAGCAACAATTTTAGTACGTCTGAGCATGATATCCTCTCACTTATACGTCCTGCCATAACCCTGAGTGTTCCTCATCATCAGTAGGCAATCATGGTCATGGGCAGGCTTCAATAGACTGGCAGCAAAAAGCAGCAAGCAAAAGAAGAGGGAGTCTATCTAGGTACACCCATTCCAAACTCCATCTTCTTTTTGCTGCCGCTTTGGCCACACCTTACCGGGCAATGCCAGTAAGCTTTTACTGACGGTTTATCGGCACCGGGCCGGTAAACCAAAAACAAAATCACTTAACTGATAAAACCACAGGCTCGCAAAGCGAGCCTGTGGTTTTATCTAGCAGACACTATCAAGCGCTCATGAAAGCCTTGGCAGTATCCAGCATACGGTTGGAGAAGCCCCACTCGTTGTCATACCAGGACATCACTTTCACCAGGTTACCCTGTACGCGAGTCTGGGTTGCATCGAAGTTGGAGGAGAATGGGCTGTGGTTAAAGTCTACGGAAACCAGAGGCTCGTAGTTAACGTGCAGCACTTCATTCATTGGGCTTGCCTTGGCGGCAGTGGCAATAATTTCGTTAACTTCTTCAGCGGAAGTTTCACGGCCAGCCACAAAGCTCAGGTCAACCAGGGATACGTTGATAGTAGGCACTCGAACAGCCATGCCGTCGAACTTGCCTGCCAGGGCAGGAACAACCAGACCAACAGCAGCAGCAGCACCAGTAGCGGTAGGAATCATGTTCTGGGCAGCAGCACGGGCGCGGTACAGGTCTGTGTGGTATACATCGCTCAGACGCTGGTCGTTGGTGTAGGCGTGAATGGTGGTCATCAGGCCTTTTTCAATACCCAGGGTATCGTTCAGCGGCTTGGCGATAGGTGCCAGGCAGTTAGTAGTACAGGACGCATTAGAGATAACGGTCATGTCGGAAGTCAGGACGTCCTGGTTCACACCGTATACGATAGTTGCGTCAACATTTTTGCCTGGGGCAGAAATGATAACCTTCTTGGCACCAGCATCCAGGTGAGGCTGGCACGCTTCCTTGGAACGGAAAATACCAGTACATTCGAATACAACGTCAACACCCAGCTTGGCCCAAGGCAGGTCAGCAGGATTGCGCTCAGAGAAGGTCTTGATTTCGTCACCGTTTACGAACAGGGCGCCTTCACCTTCTTCAACCTGCGCATTAAAACGACCATGTGCAGTGTCATACTTGGTCAGGTGAGCGTTAGTCTTGGCGTCACCCAGGTCGTTGATAGCAACAATCTGGAATTCTTCGCGACGACCGGCTTCGTAAAGGGCACGCAGTACATTGCGGCCGATACGGCCATAGCCATTGATTGCAATTTTAATCATGACGTCTCCAATACTATTAATCGCAGCGGATTACCCGCGCTTTATCTTAGTAAATAGGATTTCCAACTCGAATACAGCCTAGTAAAAACACCTACAGCCCTTGATAATCAAGGGTTTGCAAGAAATACACACAACTGCACAAGTAACCACGCCTCACAGCTGAAAACTGAAACATAAAGAATCAATCTATAACCAGGGCTGTACCTATAAACTCGTTGTACGAGTGGAATTCCTAAATCCGGGATTTTTTTTACCCGGACAACCAGGAGGGGGGGTTGACAGATTAATGGTACGGAGTTACAAATACGCAAGATGATTCACAAACATTTGCACATTTTTTCACACCGCTTCATTAATGGGTCATACAACTCCCTGAAGCATACTTGCATTACAACTATGCGAAAATAAACCAGACTTCATGCAGTTGAGGTCTGGTCTTCATTTGTATAATTGTAACCGTCTTAATCCAAGACGGCTAAGGGATATGTATAAAAAATAAGAACTGTTTCATCGGACATTTGACCAGAGTCAATAAACCGACACACACTCGAACCATATCCCTTTATTCAAACAGCCAGCTCACTGTCTTTTTTTCATTACTTTAATGTTGTAATAAACTCAGCCAGATGCGCTACTGCCTGCTCAGCACCTTCGCCTTCTCCAATAATACTAACGCTGGTTCCCTGGGTCAGTCCCAGAGTCTGGAGCTTGAACAGGCTCTTGGCACTTGCCTGCTTGCCTCCCACTTCCAGCTTGATGGTGCACTCAAAACCCTTTGCCTCTTTGACAAACTGTGCTGCCGGGCGGGTATGAAGGCCATTTTCAGCAGTAATAACTACATCTTTTTTAAACATAAGGTTCTCACTTGTTTTCACGGCCGGATGATCCGGCTCTACTCGTTAAATTAGCCAGGGCGCTATTTTGCCACATTCTGTCAACAAAGTAGCTCCCTAACCCCGGTTCAGCAGCTAACCACTGAACCTGGATGTAAAGTGATGTAAAGTGCTGTCCCGGATTGATGAACACCTCTAAAATCAAAATGGGTGCTCAACGGTGTCACCTTCATGACTCACCACTTTTCAGACAGCAAATATAGTATGAAGTTCTATTTCCTGGCTCAAAGCCCGGCCTTAATCTCTCCGGCAATAATTTCAGCCTGGGGACCCAAAATAACCTGGAGATTATTCTCTCCCAAACGCACAATACCTTTAGCGCCTATTGCCTTGAGTCCGGCTTCATCAATACGGTTTCGGTCAGCCAGCGTCAATCTCAGGCGGGTAATACAGGCATCAACTGTCTTGAGGTTATCTTTACCCCCTAAAAGTTGTACATAGCGAGTTGCACGTTCGCTGCCGCTTATATGTTCCACCTCTTCTGATACAGCACCCTCATCACGACCGGGAGTTTTTAAATTAAATGCCTTAATCGCAAGGTAGAAGATCGTGAAATAAACCAGGGCAAAAGCAAGACCAATAAAAATCAGCGTAACAGGTTTCGTTGCCAGTCCCCAGTTCAGCACCATATCAAAGGCACCCGCGGAGAAACCAAAGCCATGGAGCACACCCAGCATATTGGTTACAACCAGCGATAGACCCGTCAACAGCGCGTGAACAACGTATAATCCTGGTGCCAGGAAGACAAACATAAACTCCAATGGTTCAGTAATACCGGTCAGGAAGGCAGTCAGGCCAACGGAAAGTAATACGCCTCCCACCTTAGCCCTGCCTTCTTTGGGCGCAGCCAGATACATGGCAAACGCAGCAGCTGGCAAACCAAACATCATCACAGGATAAAACCCGCCCATAAATACTCCGGCGGTTGGATCCCCGGCAAAGAACCGAGCAATGTCACCTGTCACCAGTTCTCCAGCAGCATTGGTATATTCCCCAAGACCAAACCAGAAAATGGAGTTCAGCACATGATGAAGACCCACAGGAATCAACGCCCTGTTCAGAGTTCCATAAACAAACTGACCAATTGCGCCAGAGTCAGCAACACCATTACCAAAGGCATTAATGCCATCCTGAATAGCAGGCCAGATATAGCCCATCAAGAAAGCTGCTACCAGAGCAATAAGCCCGGTCATAATGGGCACAAGACGTTTACCACCAAAGAATGCCAGAAACTGGGGTAGTTGTACGGCATGAAACTTATTATAAGAATGCCCAGCAATAATACCGGCGATAATGCCACCAAAAAATGACATATCAATTTCAGGATTGATAGTTCCCGCCGCTGCAGTTAACACAAAATAACCAACACCACCGGCCATAGCAGCCGCACCACCATCACCTTTTGCCAGCCCCATGGCGATACCCAGGGCAAACAACAGTGGCAGGTTACTGAAAATAGCACCGCCCGCTTCCGCAATAAAAGGGATACCCAACAAATCAGGTTGTCCCAAACGCAATAGCAACGCCGCTACCGGAAGAATCGCAATGGGCAACATTAACGCCTTGCCCAGTCTCTGCATGTACCCGAGAATATTCACCGTCTCACTCCCCTGCCTGCCCTATTATCATTGGCTCAATAAAGCTCAGAAAAGGAAATATAATACCAGAATGTAACCGGTTTCTGTAACCGATTGCAAAAATGTGGGCTATTCTGCTTTCACTGACCTGCCTGCGCCTTGATCCAGAGCAAAACTGCAACATTATTTAGTAGTTTTTTTGGACGATAACAACTAACAGAAAAATGGTTAATGGTGAGTATCATGAAGCTTTATCAAAAAGAGGGAAGCAGGGTAGCCCCCTGCCTCCTCAACGATGCAACTATTTGCCGTAGTAAGCTTTCTTGAAGAGTTCCTCCAGCTCTGTCACCAGCGGCATTCTGGGGTTAGCTGTTGTGCACTGGTCTTCAAACGCGTGCTCAGCCAACATCTTGACCTTAGACAGGAAGTCTTTCTCGGAAACACCCATTTCCTGAAGCGACAGAGGCATCCCCGTACGTTTCATAAGATCACGAACAGCACTGGCCAACGATTTAACGCCCTGTTCAGGATTAGCTGCCGGCAGGCCAAGCGCTTTCGCTACTTCCGCATACTTTTCATGGGCAATATAATGGTCGTATTTAGGGAAAGAAGCCACTTTAGTCGGCTGACTGGCACCATTATATTCAATAACATGCGGCAGCAGCAGTGCATTCGCCAAACCATGAGACACATGGAATTCATGACCCAGTTTGTGAGCCATGGAATGATTAATTCCCAGGAAGGCATTAGCAAAAGCCATACCGGCAATACAAGATGCATTGTGCATTTTTTCACGGGCACGCTTATCTGCTTTTTCATAGGAATCCGGCAGGTAATCGAAGACCAGCTGAATAGCCTTCATCGCCAGCGCATCTGTATAGTCAGAGGCCATGATAGACACGTAGGCTTCCAGCGCATGGGTTAACACATCCAGGCCCGTATCCGCAGCCACCTTCTTGGGCACAGTCAGCACCAGATTAGGATCAAGGATGGCAACATCCGGGGTCAGTTCGTAATCCGCCAGCGGATACTTGATCCCTTTTTCCTTATCAGTAATAACTGCAAATGACGTTACTTCCGAACCAGTACCAGAAGTAGTCGGGATAGCAACAAGCTTGGCTTTCTTGCCTAATTTCGGGAATTTATAGACACGTTTACGAATATCCAGGAATTTCTGGGCCATGCCGGCAAAATCAGCATTTGGCTGCTCATAGAAAAGCCACATTCCTTTAGCCGCATCAATCGGAGAGCCACCGCCCAGAGCAATGATCACATCAGGATTAAAGCGCGCCATATCCTCAGCGCCAAGACGGATGGTTTCCAGGCTGGGGTCAGGCTGAACCTGGTTAAACACCCTCACCTGAACCGGAGCCTGGCGCTTTTGCAGGTGATAACGCACCTTATCAACATAGCCCAGACTTTGAATAACCTCATCGGTCACAATATAGACCTTGGAGATATCCGGCATTTTCTCCAGATACTGAAGGGAGTTTGCCTCAAAATAAATTTTCCGAGGAAGCTTGAACCACTGCATATTCACCCTGCGCTTGGCCACCCGTTTAACATTAATCAAGTTAACAGCAGAAACATTGGACGTTGTACTGTTACCACCATAGGTACCACAACCGAGAGTCAAGGATGGCATATTGGTGTTGTAAATATCACCAATGGCACCATGGGTACTTGGGGAGTTGATAATGATACGGCCTGCCTTCATGGCCAGGGAGAAGTTATCAATCACCTCATCACTTTGTGAATGAAGAACCGCAGAGTGCCCCAATCCACCAAAATTCAGCATCTGATCAGCAAGATCAATAGCATGCTTGATATCACGCGCCCTCAAAATACCCAGTACTGGAGAAAGCTTCTCTCTTGACAGCGGATGCTCCGGTCCAACGCCTTCTATTTCACAGGCCAGCACCCGTGTATTCTCCGGCACCCGGATATCAGCCATCGCTGCAATGTCAACAGGCTTCATTCCAACAATCTGACTGTTAACATGCCCATCAACGATGACCACTTCAGCCAGTCGCCTGGTTTCTTCCGGAGAGGTGAAATAGCAGTTCAGCTTTTTCATCTCTTTCACAACATCTTTGTACACCGTCTCATGGACAATTGCCGCCTGCTCGGACGCACAAATCATGCCATTATCAAAGCTCTTGGACAGTACCAGATCATTGGCTGCCTGCTTGACATCTGCAGTCTGGTCAATCACACAGGGTACGTTACCCGGACCAACGCCCAGGGCAGGCTTACCAGAGGAATAAGCAGCCTTAACCATACCAGAACCACCGGTAGCCAGAATGACCGCCACTTCAGGATGAACCATCAATTTCTGTGTCGCTTCCAGAGAAGGCTGCTCTACCCAGAGAATACAATCTTCAGGCGCTCCTGCCTCAATGGCTGCATCACGAACGGTCCTGGCCGCCTCAGTGGAGCACTGTTGCGCAGAAGGGTGGAAAGCAAAAATGATAGGATTACGGGTTTTAGCAGAAATAATGGACTTAAACATGGTGGTGGAAGTGGGGTTGGTAACCGGTGTAATACCACACACTATGCCCACTGGCTCGGCCACCAGCATAAAGTCTTCTTCTTCATTATCCTCTATCACACCCACCGTTTTATCGTATTTAATGGAGTGATAGATATATTCAGTCGCAAAAATATTTTTAGTAACCTTATCTTCCAGAATCCCCCTTCCTGTTTCCTCTACAGCCATTTTGGCCAGGCTCATGTGAGCGGCCTGCCCCGCCAGGGCCATAGCCTTGGCCACCCGATCCACCGTTTCCTGGTCAAGCTCAAGATACTTATCCCGAGCTATCCTGGCCTTACCAATCAGCACATCCAGCTGCGCATCCACACTATCAACAACGGCCTGTTTTTGTTTTTCTACAGCCTTGGCAGTTTGCTTTTCGCTTGCCATATCGCTTACCTCACTCTACGAATAGTATTCGTTGATGAACAGAAATCCTTTCAACGCTTGGCGTTCAGCCTATAAAGCCGAACAACCTGATATTCTTTATTAACCAGTTACTCTCCCTACCCTGGCCTTTAAATTCCCTGATAAAAAATCAAGGCATTAATGAGCGAAAAATATTGCTTTCATCTCATTTAAATTAAAATGAAAACAATAACCTCCAACCTCAAAACAAATGAAAATGATTTCAACGGAAGCCTGAAAACAGGCTTCCATTATTAATGGCTAATTAACTGGCAAAGTTTTCAAGAAGAGACTTCACTTCAGCCGCAGTAGGCAAATTAACCGCTTTCTCAGCCATTACCTTCAGCGCATCATAACCATAACGTTTAACTGCCTTTTTAACCCTTGGAATGGAGGTCGCACTCATACTGAACTCATCAAGACCCAGGCCAGCCAGCAATAGAGCGGCACGCTCATCACCCGCCATTTCACCACACATTCCCGTCCATTTACCGGCTTTATGGGAACAGTCAATGACTCGCTTGATCGCCCTCAGGACACTTGGAGAAAAATGATCATACAATTCAGCGATCATCTCATTACCACGGTCAACCGCCAGCACATACTGAGTCAGGTCATTTGTGCCAATGCTGAAGAAATCCAGCTCTTCGATCAGCAAGTCAGCAACCATCACCGCGGCAGGTGTTTCAACCATAATACCTATTTCAACACTTTCATCGAAAGGCTGACCTTCACTACGCAAAGCAGACTTAACTTCATTGACAATAGCTTTTAGACGACGAACCTCTTCGACAGAAATCACCATTGGAAACATGATTTTCAGCTTGCCGAAGTGACTGGCTCTAAGAATAGCCCTAAGCTGGGTATTCAGGATTTCCGGTTTATCAAAGCACATACGAATGGCCCGATATCCCAGGAAAGGGTTTAACTCCTGCGGCAGATCCAGATAAGGCAGCTCCTTGTCGCCACCAATATCCAGGGTTCGCACAATAACCGGGCACCCTTTCATTGCTTCCGCTACAGCTTTATAGGCCTGAAACTGCTCTTCTTCCGTTGGCATCTGGCTTCGATCCATAAACAGAAATTCTGTCCGGTAAAGCCCTACACCCTCAGCACCATGGCGATTGGCACCCTCAACATCCTTCACCGTGCCTATATTTGCACAAATCTCAAACCGCTTACCATCCGCTGTCTCACAAGGAAGATCCTTAAGTTTAGCCAGTGCCTGACGCTCAACATCCAGATCTTTTTGCAGTTTCCGATAACTTTCCAGAGCCATCGCATCGGGATTAACCAGCACTTTATTATTAACAGCATCCAGAACCACCTGATCACCACTGACAATACGGTCAGTGGCAATTTTAGCCCCAACAATAGCGGGCAGCTCAAGGGAACGCGCCATGATGGCGGAATGAGAGGTTCTTCCACCTACATTGGTAATAAAACCCCACACCTTATCCAGGTCAATTTGAGAGGTATCTGAAGGTGTCAGATCATCCGCAATAATAATGGAGCCTTCCTCAACATCCTCAAGGGAAGCCATAGGTATCCCCAGAAGATTCTTCAGCATACGACGGCCAACATCTTTAATATCCGCAACACGCTCACGTAAGTAAGGGTCATCCAACTCTTCAAGCATTGAAACATTAGCCTTGATAGCGGCATTCAATGCCGCATCAGCGGGGGTCAGCCCCTTAATGGCTTCCAGAACCTCTTCTTCAAGCTCTTCATCGGTGGCAACCAGAATATGGCCCTCAAAGACCTCGGCTTCTTCCTCACCCAATTTGGCGGCAGCCTTGTCACGAATGATTTCCAGCTGCTCTACAGTTTTATCGCGTGCACCCTGAAACCGGGCCACCTCGGATGCCACCTCTGACTGATCGAGAACACCATCGCTGATTTGTATATCCACCTCTTTCAGCACAAAAGCTTTACCAATAGCAACACCAGAAGATGCAATGATGCCTGAGAACATGATCTTACCTACTTAAAATCTTGTCAGTAACCAGTAACCATCTGGATAATATTTCGAAGTCAATCACCCAGATTCTAAAAACCTTTATCGCCACAGCGATAAAAACAGTATTTTTACATTAAATGAGCAAACTTTTCACGCAATAACAATTTCAAACAACAAAAATATTGAATAACTAAAAGTACTAAAAAACAAAAATAAAAGAATATTTTTAAAGTACTTCAAAAACCAACAAAGACAATCACTTTTATTTACATTTATCTCCAGCAATTAACAGGCCAAAGGTATCTAAAAGCAAAATTAATCTCGCAAACAGTAAAGATAAAAGATCACAAAATGATAATCTTTCACTATTTTTAACATCAGCCTCTCCAAGCAAAAGCAAAGAACTGCAATTATCCGGATTAACGTCCTGATGTTTAATAATGAATAAAGATGTATCCATCTGTTAAACTCAATAGGTCATAGAAGAAAACATGTAATCAACTGGTTAGGAATAAAAATAAAAACCTACCTATTACAAACGACCCATCAAATTTCTTTAAAAATTACACCACAAATCCATTATTGAAAAACTGATCTAAATCATGGCTTATCACTCATCATACGAGGTATAAGCCAAAAGTTTATTAATTTATATTTAATTATTCTTAATACTTATTAAATATTGAATCATTTGTGTATAATCGCCTCTCATCGCACAATTAGGCTCAACGCAGCGTTTAACTCTTTCATAGAGTTTCAGGTCATGAAGCAACTACCCAACATGACCCTATCCGCTGACGATTAGCAAATGCTGGAACCGGGAGCCAAAGAGATGATCAAAGAACGCTCATCCTGTACGTTTCTAGAGCATCCCTTAAACCTCGAAAGCATTGCCCTTTGTTTGATTCTGGAAGCAGGACAACCCTTATGTCTAAAAAGATCTTCGATGCAGTAAAGCCTGGCGTAATCGCTGGTGATGATGTTCAAAAAGTCTTTGAAATTGCCAAAGAAAACAGCTTCGCCCTGCCAGCAGTTAACTGTGTAAACACCGATTCCGTTAATGCTGTACTGGAAGCTGCCGCCAAGGTTAAATCTCCTGTTGTTATCCAGTTCTCTAATGGCGGCGCCGCCTTCTTTGCCGGTAAAGGCCTCAAACTGGAAGGTCAGCAAGCCCAGATTGCCGGAGCCATTGCAGGCGCCAAGTACGTTCACGCAGTAGCCGAAGCTTATGGCATTCCTGTCATCCTGCATACCGACCACGCAGCAAAGAAACTGCTGCCATGGATCGACGGCCTGCTGGATGCCGGCGAACTGTTCTTTGAGCAGACCGGTAAGCCACTGTTCAGCTCTCACATGATCGATCTTTCTGAAGAAAGCCTGGAAGAAAATATTGAAACCTGCGCTAAATACCTGGAGCGCATGGCCAAAATCAATATGACCCTGGAAATCGAACTGGGCTGCACCGGCGGTGAAGAAGACGGCGTTGATAACACCAACATGGATTCTTCCTTACTGTACACCCAGCCAGAAGATGTTGCCTACGCCTACGAAAAGCTGAATGCCGTTAGCCACCGATTCACCATTGCTGCTTCCTTCGGCAACGTGCACGGCGTTTACAAGCCAGGCAACGTTGTCCTGACCCCTAAAATCCTGGATAACTCCCAGAAATTCGTTTCTGAAAAGTTCGGCCTGCCTGCCAAGTCCCTGAACTTTGTTTTCCACGGTGGTTCCGGCTCTTCCCTGGAAGAGATTCGTGAGTCCATCGACTACGGTGTCATCAAGATGAATATTGACACTGATACCCAGTGGGCTACCTGGAGTGGTGTAATGGGCTACTACAAAGAAAACGAAGCTTATCTGCAAGGCCAGATCGGCAACCCCAAGGGTGAAGACCAGCCTAACAAGAAGTTCTATGATCCTCGCGCATGGCTGCGTGCTGGCCAGTCTTCCATGATCAGCCGCCTAGAACAGGCATTTTCTGACCTGAACGCCATTGATGTCCTGTAACTGAGCATTAATAGGCCACAAGGCCAGCAATAACCATTGCTGGCCTTTTTATATCAAGAAACTAAAACCCAACCTTCGCAGACCTATCAAACCGATTGAGCACAACCTGACATCGTTCAAAAGCTGTTCCACATCATTACTTTTTCCCCTTAAAATATTATACCCTCTGCCTCCAAACCTGACAGGCTGAAGAATTCTGACAGATGCGATCAACCCGGAACAAATAAAAACGGCAATAATTACATATATCGCAGTCACCAGAAACTCTCAATGGCCCTAGGTTAAAAACAATTACTTCCATCTGGAGCAAACCATGCTGTATGGACTGGACATCGGTGGCACAAAAATTGAGCTAACCGCTTTTGAAGACAATAACAACGTATTCACCAAGCGAATACCAACGCCCACCGAATCCTACACTGATTTCAAAGCCGCCATTAAACAACTTGTTACTGACACTGATTTGGAACTGAATAGTCGTGGAACTGTAGGTATTGGCATTCCCGGCTTTATCGAGCCCCACACAGGAAAAGCCCGGTGCGCCAACATCCCCTGCGCCAACGATAAACTGCTTCAGTGCGACCTCGAGATGATTCTGGACAGGTCAGTAAAGATTGAAAACGATGCTAACTGCTTTGTTCTTTCCGAAGCTCGGGGAGGAGCAGCAGAAGGCTTCAGCTCTGCATTTGGCGTTATCCTTGGCACAGGCTGTGGCGGCGGATTTTATCTTAACAACAAACTCTATACAGGATGCAACAATCTTGCCGGTGAATGGGGACACACACCCCTGCCCTATAGCATTTTCGAACTGGCCGGACAAAACTTTCCAATAGTAAAATGTGGCTGCGGACTGAAAGGCTGTATCGATAACTACCTCTCTGGCCGAGGACTGGAGCTGATTTATAGATATCTGACAGATGAAGATAAAAAAGGCAAAGAAATAGTTCAGTCTTATCGACGCCACGCCCCCGATGCAGCCAAAGCCGTTGAAATATATTGTGAACTTCTGGCCAATGGGTTGGGAGGCATTATCAACACCTTTGACCCCGGTGTTATTGTTTTCGGAGGTGGTTTATCAAATTTTGATGAACTCTACGAACTCATCCCCTCCATGCTGAAACAGCATACGCTGAAAACCAGCAAACTTCCGGAAATCCGTAAGGCTGTTTTCGGGGATGCTGGCGGCGCTCGTGGCGCCGCATTGCTTAACCACTAAAATAAGGGGGATCTAATCCCCCGTCACTTTCATTATTTCTCAATCAGGCCCTGCTCACTCACCCCAAGCTTTTGAATCCGCTTTTCCTCGGGAGGTTTCCCAAACCCCTGCCCTTCCGCATAATCAAGGAATGTTAAAATAACCGATCCTGTCACATCAAAAGGTTCATCAATATCCAGACCTGTTATTTTTACACGATCCCCCACAAAGTAACTTCCCCGATGGGCAACAATATGACTGTTATGATCAAACCGAAACAACCCCAGATACCAAAAATAACCCGACCCCTGCCCGGCAACCACAAAAGGCGCTAAAAACCACATATCCTTTTCCGGATTTCCTATCTGAACAGGGCGTATCTTCATATAATCAAGGAGTACCATCCCCTTTTCATAACCGTCGTCATACCCTCCAGAGGCATACTTAACCCCATCACGATCAACGATATCAGTCAATGCTGCTGACGTATCAATATCTGGCACACTGACCATCCAGTCCCTGCCAGTATTAACGCTAAACAGCTCCCGCATCACTTTTGACTGGTAGCCAGACCCTTCATCCTGACTCACGTCCAGAGTATTGGACTGAACAACATCCAAATCATTCTTAGTAACGTTGAAATGATAGATTACCGCTGCCACAACGAGTACGAGAAGGGAGACAAGGACCAATAGAGCTTTTTTCATCACATAAACCCCATCCTGCTTTTTTAGTGAAAAAAAAAGCCAGTCAAAATGACTGGCTTTTTTGAATTGGAGCGGGAAACGAGACTCGCCCTTGCTATAAAGAGACGACCCCAACCTTGGCAAGGTTTCATTTCACGCCATATGCAGAATCTCTGCATCATTAAACTGGAGCGGGAAACGAGACTCGAACTCGCGACCCCAACCTTGGCAAGGTTGTGCTCTACCAACTGAGCTATTCCCGCAGTGAAAATGTTTTATGACTTTTTCAAAGTCGGAGCGGGAAACGAGACTCACTCTTAAGCTCTGGAGCCCCCAACCTTAACAAGATTGTACTCTACCAACTGAGCTATTCCCACTTTAGCGTCTGACGCCAAAATAAATGGCGTCCCCTAGGGGACTCGAACCCCTGTTACCGCCGTGAAAGGGCGGTGTCCTAGGCCACTAGACGAAGGGGACGCAAATTCTCAAAGAGAATTTGGTGGAGCCAAGCGGGATCGAACCGCTGACCTCAACACTGCCAGTGTTGCGCTCTCCCAGCTGAGCTATGGCCCCAATCAATGCTGATCATTATGCAAAATTGATTATCAAAATCAATTCACCCCGAAGAAGAACTTCGTTATTGCTGTCAGCAGCAAACGAGGCAGAATTCTATGGATATCATCCCCATCTGTCAACAACGATTTTTACTCAGCCACCAGCAAAACCGAATATCTCCTGCACCAATGCATATCTATCAATTTTTCCCGCAGGATTTAAAGGAAAGCCGCTGATATAACGGTACTCGCCTACCTGGCTTAATTCTGGGAACGTACTACCTATACACTGAATGAGTTGCGGGATAACCTCGACTTCTAACTTCCGGGTCTTCCTTAAACTCTGATCCTTATCAACAATAACAAGACACCATGGGCGCTGGACATTGTCACTGGGCTGATCAAAAATGATAGTGCCGCAGTTGGGAGCAAGATGCTGATCAACCATCGCTTCCATTTCACTCAGCCCAACAAACTTTCCTTCAGCATTTTTTAGTAACTGCCGTTTTCGTCCAACAATGAATAATCGACCTTGATCGTCAAAGTATCCTAAATCACCTGTAGCAAAAAAATCAGCCGCAATCGGAGTAACTACCCCCTCGGTAATATAGCCAGAGCAAGCTCCCGGGCTCTTAACCCAAATTTCCCCAACACCTCCGCTTGCAGCAGTTTCAATATGCACCTCAATACCTTTTAAGGGTTTACCAACACCTGTTGCATTATCCAAACACAAAGCATCTGATGAAGAAGCCACCAATGGTATTTCTGTGAGGCCATAACCTGAAAGTATTGGAGAACCGGTCACTTCCCTGAATACCGAGATAACCCAGCGGGGTAGACTTGCTCCCCCCGTCATCCATATTTTGGTTTTTCTTATAAAAGAATAGCCCGCCTGCTTATTCCTGAGGGCATCTGCTATTCTCATAAACCCGGCAGGCATCATAAAGCAAGCTGTAGGCTCATGACGCTCAATAAGTGTCAAATAGTGACAGCCTGATTTTTCAATATCCTCAACCGGATGTTTATGGCTATTGTCTGGTAAAATAAGCTCTCCGCCAAAAAAGTACGACGATAACATCAGCAAACAGCCCTGCTCGGTAAACAAAACAGAATTGCTTGATAAATCCAGGAGATCGCGCCAGCACAATAAGTTAAATATCAACGCATCAGCAGAAAACTGCACCCCCTTTGGAGTACCTGTAGTACCCGATGTAAACAGGGTCAGGGGATGAGGAGATTCTTCAGGGCTTAACTCGTAAGTTCTGCTGCCATCTGCTATAAGTGAATCCAGCGGATAAATCTTCTCTTCATAAAAGCAGTGAAAGAGAACGGCATACTCTCCTGTCTTTTTGTTCAGTTTCCCGGAAATAGATGCATCAGGTACAAGACTACAATGTAATTTATCGATATCTGTCCGGCTGTGATAAAAGGGAATTGGAACCACCTCAATACCCACTCTCAGGCAGGCAAGGGTACAAACCAGAGCTTCCCAACCATTAGGAAGCTGGCAAAACACCCTGGAAGGTTTTTTCGGCATTGCCAGCAGCGCACTGCATAACCGGGTAACCCTCTCATCAATCCATTGATAAGAGTAATGGGCATTCCCCACACGCAAAGCAACACCCTTTTTTTTAGCCGCAGCATCTATTAAGGCAGAGACTTTATCAAATGCATTCATAAACGGATCTCCTGCTCACAGATAGCAATAAGTTTTTCTGTATGCTCACATTGCAGTATATTTTTATGGGTAGCCTGAACAGGTATTACCCGAATATCGGGCATGATGGCTTCCCACCCATTAGCAGATTTGGTTTTTAATTGAGCGTAGAACTCATCCATCATTATTTTTTCCTGCCCTGAATAAGATGCAGGATATGCATACTGCTCCGCCCTGAATAACCAGCAGGGTGCCTGACAAGGCTGATGCTGATGGGTTATATACATCGTATTTTCAACCTCCTTTACCATAAGCAGGGTTTCCTTTGCTGCGGGATCAAGAGACTGAAACTTTTCCGACTCCATCAGAATACGTTCCAGCATGGGTTCCAGCTGTTGCGTAAGCGCCACTCCTTTTTCATCGGGAACAATACTGTCAAATAGATATACGGCCTCTACAACCTCCCCCTGCATTTCCAACTGTTTTGCCATTTCCTGGGCCACATTACCGCCCATTGACCAGCCAGCCAATTTATAGGGCCCACGGGAGAGATTCTTTTTCAGCACCTCGATATTCCTTGCAGCAAGCGCTGTTATATTTTTTATCATATGCCCCGGCTTCGCATACATGTTATGGGATTCAATCCCATAAACCGGTACGCTATGAAACTGCCGACCAAAGGCTTCATAAGCCTCCAGCCCTGCTCCCCTGGGAGGTAATAGAATAACAGGCGTAGCCTCTTTTGAAGCAGAGTGAAAACAACGCCAGACAGGTATTTCATAGTGCGTCACCCGCTTTAAAAGCTCTGCTTGTAAATGAATGGTTTTTGCCTTGACCAAATCCATCAGTGACAGCTGTATGGCAAATTCCTGCTCTATTTCCAGCATCAGCTCAACCAGACCAAGAGAGGATCCCCCCTCATAGTAAAAATGACTGCCTGGTGATAGACCATGCCGATCCCGGTTAAGCACCTTTGACCAAATACGGGAAAGGCGTATCTCAATCTCTGACCGGAATCCTTTCTCTTCCTCCCCCTCCACTGCTTCAGGCAATGTCCCCAGTCCTTTGAGCAAACGCTTATCTACTTTCCCCCGACCATTAAGGGGAAGGTACGGCACCAAAAACAGTGAAGCAGGAAGCCAGTAAGATGGATAGCGACTTGCCAGTGCCTCATATAGTGCCGCTTTATTAAAGATAGCCCCGGGCTTTAAAACGATATAAGCAACCAGCGACGTCTTTTCTCCCAGCCCTTCAATAATAGCTGCCGCCTCTTGTATCATTTCAGATTGACAGAGCATACTTTCTATAGCTGAAAGCTCCAGGCGGTAGCCTCGCAGTTGTACCTGGTGGTCACTCCTGCCTATATACTCCAGCTCACCACTTTCAAGCCATCGAACGATATCACCTGTTTTGTACGCAGTGCAGCAATCTTGACCGGAAAGTGATAACTCCACCATAGCGCTCCGGGTTCTGTCAGGGTCATTCAGATACCCCCTCATCAACCCCACTCCCGAAATATATAACTCTCCTTTCATCCCCACAGGCACAGGCTCCATATTGGCGCCCAGTACAAAAACACCAACCCGGTTAATGGGCTTTCCAATAGTTGATGCCGCTTTGGCATCAGACTGACCATTCGGTGTAAAGAGGGTTGAGAATGTTGCTTCAACGCTGGCTTCAGTGGGGCCATAAGAATTAATAATGGCAAACGGATAGGATTCTGCCGGAATATGATGCAGTTTCTCACCACCAAATTTAACCACACGTAACGATGTTTCAGCACGCTTAATGGCTAAAAAACGGCTCGCCATTGAAGAGGGTAAATCACAGATAGTCACTTGCTGGGAGATTAACCATTGATCAAGCTCGGCCGGAGATAGCCGAACCTCCTTCGGAACAATGACGACACTGCTACCATTAAGGAGAAACGGCCACACCTCACAGCCAAAGGTATCAAATGCCGGACTGGCAAATTGACTACTACGATCATCCACTGTCAGAGATAAGTGCTGCCGATACCAGTCAGCCAGATTAATAATGCCACGGTCCTCAATCATTACCCCTTTTGGAGTACCTGTTGAGCCTGAAGTAAAGATGATATAGGCCAGGTGCTGAGGTGTTCTTCGTTTTTGACTCAACCTATCAGAAAACCATTCATTCCCGGGAAACATAGGAACAACAAGCTTTGTTGCCTCATGGCATGTGAAAGACAATAAATGGGTTTCCGGTCCGAGAACAAGCGCCGCATGACTGTTTGCAATAATCGTTTGATTAAATGTATCAGGACTATCCGGGTCCAGCGGTATATAGGCATTACCCGTCTTCCAGACAGCAATCATGGCTGCAATCAGCATTTTTCCCCTGGGAAAAAGCAGGGCGATCGTTGAAGCTTGTTCAGAGGAACAAGTCTTATCCAAGCGACTCTCTATCCGATGGGCCAATTCGTTAGCCAACCGGTCAAGTAGTCTGAATGTAATGACGTCATCACCATCAACAATAGCCGTTGCTTCAGGGAACTGCCTGGCTTGATCTTCAAATCGGCTTACCAGGTCTTCATAGGGTAATGGCCCTTGAGCACCGACTCCCAAAGACAGTATTTCCCGCTTCTTGTGTTTGCCTAATAGCGTCGTTTGTATGCAGTCAACATCTTCATGGGTAATCCATTCGCGAAGCACATGAAGATACATATCAACCAGGGTCTGTGCGATACTCCCTGATTTTTTAGCATCATAATGTAATGAAAATACTGTAGTATCACCCCTGGAATCCATCACCAACGATAGATCGCTCATGGCATCAAGCTTACAAAGATGCGACAGCGCTACCCCTCCGTAAAGCCCCCCCACACATGCAGCACCGCCAAACTCCAGCATCTCATGTTGCAGGCAACTTTGAGATATCATGACATTAAGTAAATTATCAGCACTTCCCGAGGTATCACCTGCCCGAAAATCCTGGACAATATTTGCCGTCGGATAATTCCCAAAATTTTTCGCAGCTTTTCGCTGCCTTGTTATATCGGCAACAAGCCCATTAATGGTTTGACCTTCAGAAACATGAATCGTTGCCGGGAGTGTGTTAACAAAGCAACCCGGTACGTTCTTGTATGCTCTGGGTCGGCAATTTATCGGGTAGGCAATGACAAAGTCATTTTGCTGGGTAAACCGGTACAGCACCATACCCAATATAGCTTTTGCCGCCAGAAACTCTGTTGAGCGCAATTTACGACACTGCTTGCGCCATGCATTACTCTCAGCCCTGGTCAATGAGAAATGAATTTTCGAAAACACCCCCTGGCCACCTTTATCACCAGAATGTCCTGTGGGTGCATCTATACTGAGTGATAATGATTTCCCATGAAGAGCCTGCCGCCAAAATACCTTGGCATCATCATTAACACCCCCAATGTCTTTTTCCGCCATCAGCCATCCCCGCAAACTGGGGAAAAAGCTTTCATCCCATCGCTGCCTACTGCCATTGTAGGCTTCAGAAAGAGACGAGATCATTTGGGGAACACAGCCTTCATCAAAGATAATATGATGAAAAACCAGCACCAGATAACTACAGCCACTACCCGCCAATATAAGAAAACGGTGCATTGGTCCTGCATTGAGGTCAAAAGGCATAGAAACAAAGTTCTGGATTTTTTGTTCTGCCTCACTATCGTCAAAGCACGATATTGTCTCAATATTCAGTTTCAGTTCTTCAGGAACAGCAAGACGGATATTGCCATTCTCTTCCTGGATATGACTGCCTATTTCAGGAAACCACTCAGAAAACACACTCTCAAGACTATTCAATATTTTCTGCCGCCCTACCGGGCAGCAATTCCCGCAGACTTGATTAAAGCCCTTAATAACAAGGGCTGTAGCTTGGTAGCCTCTTGCTAAAATCGCAGACTATCCGGTAGAATTTCACCACAATAATAATAACGATGCTCATGTTGTGCCGCTAACGAAACCAAGAACCATTGCTGAAAAACTGCTCAAAATAGTCTCTGATGAAGCGGGTCAAATTCCAGACTTTCGCAAGAAAAGCCAACATGACAAAATTGTCCTTCATGATGCGGTCATGAGTGGCCTGGCAGTCATGCACCTGAAATACCCTTCATTACTGGCTTTTGATCAGGATTGTGTCAATAACCCAGATAGGCTCAAGAACTTAAAGTCGATGTACAATGTCAGCTGTGTCCCCAGTGATACCTATCTGAGGGATCTGATTGACCCTATCGAAACACGCTATTTAAGGAAGTTCTTTACCCGCCTGTTTGCCTTTGTGCAACGATCTGGGCGGCTTAAGCAGTTCACTTATTTTGAGGAAGGGTATCTTGCGCCTATCGATGGTACGGGGCACTTTTGCTCAGGGAAGATTAGTTGTCCTGAGTGTTGTGTAAAAAAGCCAGGCAGCAAAAATCCGCAATACTACCATCAGTTACTGGCCTGCTGTCTGGTAAAGCCGGGCAAGAAAGAAGTATTACCTTTAATGCCTGAACCCATCATCAAACAAGTTGATGCGTCAAAGAATGATTGTGAGAAGGTAGCGCTCAAGCGGCTATTGGCGAATTTATCCAGAGAGCATCCGCACCTGCCACTGGTTCTGACTTTTGATGACCTGTACTCAGATGGACCGACCATCAAGTTGGTAAAGTCCTTTGGCTATAGCTTCATTATGGTGGCAAAGGATTCAACCCATGAGTCGTTATACCAGGCCGTCGATGAGCTGGATTGTGCAGACAAAGTGGTGCGCTATGAATATACCGATGATAAAGGGTTTACGCACTGGTTCCGGTTTGTGAATGGTGCCCCCATTAACAAGTCACACCCGGATGTGCTGGTTAACTTTCTCGAATATATAGAAATTGATCCAGAGGGCAACAAGAAGTACGTCAACACCTGGGTCACGGACATTGAGCTTTCAGCCGAGAACGTGAATAAATTCATGCGAGGAGCACGCGCTAAATGGAAAATTGAAAACGAAACGTTCAATACACTGAAAACACAGGGCTACCATCTCGAACACAATTACGGGCACGGAAAGCAGCATCTGGCCAGCAATCTGGCATGCCTGACTTTTACGGCCTTCCTCATCAACCAGATAGAACAACTGTCTTGCAAGCTCTTCCAGGAAGCGCTCAAGATAAAAAAGTCTAAAAAGGCATTCTGGCATGCCATACGAGGGCTGTTTGACTGGTTCTGCATTGATAACTGGACAGACGTATTTACAGCTATCATTGAAGGGCGAAGTGTGAGCTTGAAGTTGCTGACTGTCGATACGACATAGAGCGTTGATGTTAGCCCTGTGACCTGTGTTACCTGTCATTAAAACCGACTGCCGATATAGCAGCAGTCTGGCTCTGTTCATCCGCGATAAAATCATTTTTAATTAACTGAAAATGTGCCAGCCGGAATCTGGTTTGCGGGAATTGCTGCCTACCGGGCGATCAAATTTAAAGATAAAAGGAATATTATATTGATTGCTTGCAGGAAACATTTGCCACTCCTGATAGAAGCGACGAATGAACCTGTCAACTGGTGTAAAATAGTACATGCTAAACTTTTTTTCTGAAGGCTACCGCATGATCAGCTGGAAAGAAACATAAAACAAATGAACAGCTGCCTTAAAAGGCTGCGATTAGCAGAGCCCTTAAAAAGTGGAGGTTTAAAAGTCCCTTTTTTGAAGTGACTTTTATTGAGTATTTACAAACTTGAATGCCCTAAGCGACTGATAGGCTTTAAACATATCACTGTAATCATTACCAAAAGCTGAAACCGTTATTGCTTTATTGGCTATTGACAATGGTTTTTGCATTCTTTCCCCTGCCAGCACTCTGACATTTATATCAATAGAGAAAGGCAAGGAAGGAATAGAAAAACCGTGAAGCACTCCCTCCTGCTGAGGTGCAGCTACAGTGAAGCCTGGTTGAAAATCACTTTCATCATCAATACTTTTATTAAGCCAGATATATAAATCCTGATTACAGATATTGATACCTGTGGTTTTTTCATACAGTTCAATAAGCGCACCGCCAGGTGGCCTATTGGCAGCTTCCAGAAAAATATACTCGCCTTGCCTCTCAAAAATTTCAATATGATAGCTACCATGGAGAGTAATCCCCAGTCCATCAAGGCATGTTAAGGCAAAGCTGATAATAGATACGCTGAGCTCCGATCCAGGGTGCATTATAAAAGAGCCAATATTACTCCCTATAGTGAACTGTAGTAAGTAGTGTATAGATTGCTTTCGAATAATTTAACCATCCAGTCGGACAGTATTAGAAAATGAGATCATATACTCCTCTCCAAATGAAAAAAGCACCCGTTCAACTTCTTTTTCAAATTCCGCAAAGCTCTTGATTGACAAGAGGTTGAGCCATTCATACTTTATTTTCCTCCACAGGATTTCAATCAGGTTGAGCTCAGGTGAATATGTTGGCAGAAAGCAGACCAGCAATTTCTTTTCAATCATCCAGTCATCAATTCTGGCACAAAACTTTTTGCTGGTGTGAATGCTGGCATTATCCACCATAACTACCGTGTAACGATCATTTGAGCTGTATTTTTCATCTGCCATTTTCTCTGCAAAGTCATCAAAGGCCGCAATCACCGTATCGCTATTCACTGAACCCACAACAGGATAATGAAATAGCTCACAGCTTCGGTTCATAAACCCCAGTACGTTGATGCGTTTACTT
Source organism: Endozoicomonas sp. Mp262 (assembly GCF_025643335.1). Taxonomy (NCBI): domain Bacteria; kingdom Pseudomonadati; phylum Pseudomonadota; class Gammaproteobacteria; order Oceanospirillales; family Endozoicomonadaceae; genus Endozoicomonas; species Endozoicomonas sp. Mp262. The sequence continues at coordinate 5,045,574 of NZ_CP092489.1, forward strand.
TTGACTGATGGTATTCTGAGCTGCTTTCCTTTTTCCTGCCAACCGTATGGCACACAAGGTTCCTGGGTAAAGCCGGACTCATCAAAATAAAATAAATTGATTAACCCTTTGCTCTCGGCTTCCTGGGCATCTTTCAGAGCAGTTTTACAGTCATGGAATTGCTCTTCGTCCCGTTTATGTTTGCATGATTTACGGAGTCTTTTGTAAACCAGCCCTGCTTTTTTACAATGTTTGCCAGAGTAATTTTTGATGAAGATTTACCGGTTTCATCCTCGATCTTGGATTTGACATACGATAAGCGACGAGGCTCTTCAGCCACTAATTCTTTTATGCGTTGCACTTCGGATTCGTCATATATGCACGGCCTACCGCCACCATGCCCCTTGTACAAGGCACGAATACCATATTCTTCCCAATCATCAATCCACTGAGAAGCAGTTTGATATCTAATTTCAAGTATTTCGGCAATTTGCTCAAGGGTAAAGCCACGATTGCTCAATAAAAGGCTATGGGCTCTTTCCCTTATACATCTCAGAGGTCCGTAGTGTTTGGCGAATTTCAAAGTTAATAAAACAGCTTCATCAGTGATTGTAGTGACGTACTTCATAGGGAGAGGGATTTAAAGACCAGTACTCTCTTTATAATAGAGTAAATGTATCATTCAATAGCTATCTGATCGTTAGATCAAGAAGTAGATTTCTCGTACTGGCCGAACATCCAGTTTATTTGAAACCAAACTATGACCTACTTAATGGATTCAGATACTCCCCCACAGAGGAAAAGACAAGCTTACCTGCCTGAAACTGCAAGTCGCAATGGTACAATTTACCATCAATAAATTCATTGGCGATGTACTCTTGTGAAGACTCTTTTTCCATGGAAGAAAAAGCAGTTATATCTTCAATAATTCGTATACCGAATGCCCCGGAGGATGAAACCGGCTTTAAAATAAAAGGACAGCCAACATGTTCAACAATTTTATCAAACGCTTGAGTCTCACTGGTAAACCTGGGAACCCTTATCGAGCGACTACTCAGCTTTATGTATGCCTTCTCCTTATCTGATAGAAGAAGCACATCATCAGCATCCTGGGCAGTAAGATCAAATTCTTCTCTTAATCTAGCAACGGTATGCAAAATCCCTTCATCAATAGAAATTAACTGAATATTTTCATACGACAGTGAAAGCTCAGAAATAATCGGTCTCAGGTCATCTTCACTGAATCTGCCATTAGGTTCTCCATGGATACGTTTAACCGGGCAAGTTTTTAATATCCGTCCCCCTTTTCCCTCAAGCTTCTCCTTATCATCATCTGCACAAATAAAAGCCAGCTTCCAATTTTCAGTAAGCCTGAGCTTTGACCAGTTATATTGCTCAAAATATCGAAACGATGCAGCAATAATTATTGCTAAATTCATATTGTTAAGTAGGTCATAGTTTGGTTTCAAATAAACTGGATGTTCGGCCAGTACGAGAAATCTACTTCTTGATCTAACGATCAGATAGCTATTGAATGATACATTTACTCTATTATAAAGAGAGTACTGGTCTTTAAATCCCTCTCCCTATGAAGTACGTCACTACAATCACTGATGAAGCTGTTTTATCAACTTTGAAATTCGCCAAACACTACGGACCTCTGAGATGTATAAGGGAAAGAGCCCATAGCCTTTTATTGAGCAATCGTGGCTTTACCCTTGAGCAAATTGCCGAAATACTTGAAATTAGATATCAAACTGCTTCTCAGTGGATTGATGATTGGGAAGAATATGGTATTCGTGCCTTGTACAAGGGGCATGGTGGCGGTAGGCCGTGCATATATGACGAATCCGAAGTGCAACGCATAAAAGAATTAGTGGCTGAAGAGCCTCGTCGCTTATCGTATGTCAAATCCAAGATCGAGGATGAAACCGGTAAATCTTCATCAAAAATTACTCTGGCAAACATTGTAAAAAAGCAGGGCTGGTTTACAAAAGACTCCGTAAATCATGCAAACATAAACGGGACGAAGAGCAATTCCATGACTGTAAAACTGCTCTGAAAGATGCCCAGGAAGCCGAGAGCAAAGGGTTAATCAATTTATTTTATTTTGATGAGTCCGGCTTTACCCAGGAACCTTGTGTGCCATACGGTTGGCAGGAAAAAGGAAAGCAGCTCAGAATACCATCAGTCAAAAGTAAACGCATCAACGTACTGGGGTTTATGAACCGAAGCTGTGAGCTATTTCATTATCCTGTTGTGGGTTCAGTGAATAGCGATACGGTGATTGCGGCCTTTGATGACTTTGCAGAGAAAATGGCAGATGAAAAATACAGCTCAAATGATCGTTACACGGTAGTTATGGTGGATAATGCCAGCATTCACACCAGCAAAAAGTTTTGTGCCAGAATTGATGACTGGATGATTGAAAAGAAATTGCTGGTCTGCTTTCTGCCAACATATTCACCTGAGCTCAACCTGATTGAAATCCTGTGGAGGAAAATAAAGTATGAATGGCTCAACCTCTTGTCAATCAAGAGCTTTGCGGAATTTGAAAAAGAAGTTGAACGGGTGCTTTTTTCATTTGGAGAGGAGTATATGATCTCATTTTCTAATACTGTCCGACTGGATGGTTAAATTATTCGAAAGCAATCTATACACTACTTATCACAAAGGTAGGATTAAAGCTGCAAGCCAGAACAATTGCCTGAAAAAGAACCATTTTCCACATCAAAGTCATACTTCATATAAGTACCTTTTCCGGTTTCACGTATCTTTTTTCGCGTTAGCTGTATTTTAATACCCTTTGTTTTATTGATCTGATGAGTAAGTTTCATCGTAAAATCTCTCATATATGCCTCACCAGGTTTTTTATCAATACCTTGTAAAAGATACATATGGATCATTTGAAGCTGACTAACAATCAACTGGGTATGAAATGCTGTGAAGTGATACCGCCCATCCGATGGCATAAAATAATCGGAGATGCTCAAAATGGCGATAATACTGTTTTCATCATAGAGAATATCGTCCACATTGACACAGTCCGTTTTGTATCCCCCCATAAGATACGGTGAAGCCATTTTTTCAAAAGAAATATTGTCTAATTTTTCCATTATTTACTGCGCAGGCTGTTAATTTTAATAGGCTGTCAAAATAGCGACGCATATCCTATCACACAATAAGTAAATACCCATGCATCAATATGTAAACAGACTGTAAGGTAACAGATATATCAATACCATCTCTATTCAGGGTGTATACTCTATCAGCTGCAGCAAGCCTTTACCCCCCTCCTCTTCTCCAGGCAAAAACTTTAAACGACCTGTAGTCGTTATTACCTCCCCTATAGCCCTTTCTTTTTGGGAGTAGAGTACCAAATTCTCTGACAAAACATCCGTGCTCAAATGGTATTGATTATATACCTCCTTCCCTTCTCCAGAAAAATACACCTCTTTCGGAAAACAACTCCATTCTGAAATATTTGAAATCCTTCCCGATACTTTAACCATTGTCTCCTGTGCCGTTTTTAGGCCATCCGGAGTCAAATCAACAGGGTCAGAATTAGCTAAAGCCGCTATCACTGCACTAGCTATAAACAAGAAGAATTTATAAGCCACTTTCATATCTCTTCCACCCCAAATAACCAAGCTCAGTGATAGTGTAGTTTGAGGCATAGAAAACACATACCTTTGTGTACAGCAGCCATCATAAGCAATGGAGATACTACGTATTATTCTGAGTTTTTAGAATCAAAGTTTTGAGTAATTTAAGGGTCAAGCCTTCCCTCTTGAGTAGACGCGCTAGGCATCACAAAATGAAAGACCCGACCCTGTTTCACTCCGCTCAGATAACTACCACTACAGAATAGTTACAAAACGTGATTGATATTATTATCATCAGGACAAAACTTGAGACTGTGATACTCCCTGGTATGAAACACGACTCTTACGGCGACTCGCTCCCTGCAGCCAAAGCAATGAGATAATCAATAGCACATTGACAAGCATCATAAGTACAAAGACACCACCCCAGGAGAAACTTTGCTGAACCAATGCAACAGGGAGGCCAGCACTGGCAGCACCTATATAGGTAACAAGACCTTTCACGCCTGTCGCTGAACCGGCCGCATCCTTATGTGTACTTTCAATAATCCCTAAAGAAAATAACAGCTGCGACCCATAAATACCTGCACCAATAAGTGCAAACAACATAGCAGAAATTAAATAAGAGCTATGCTGAAAGAAGGGCAGTAAAGCAACACTGGCTGTCAGCATCAGGCTAAATAAAAGACAACTGGTCCAGCGATTGGATTTAAAAAACAAATCAGAAATAAATCCAGCTGATAGTCCACCGACAATCCCGCCAACTTCAAACCAGGCAGAAAGTGATGATGCCGTTACCAAATCCCAGTGTGCAACCTGAGTATAATAAACGGCAGGCCAGTCAGTGATAATTGTACGTACCATATAAATACAAAGATCACCGCCCACGGCAAGCCAAATCAGTGGATTTTTAAGGATATACTTTATAAATATTTCTTTTCCGGTAAGGCCCGATTCACTTTGCGCTTCCTGCTGCTTCTCCAGTGCATCCTGCTTCCACTCGCCCACAGATGGCAAACCATATTTTGACGGTCTATCCCTCATGAAAATAATCGCACCAACACCCATTGCTATCGCTATAACGGCAGGTACGTAAAAGGCCATACGCCAATTACCAGTGGATGCGATTACACCACTGGCAATAATCGGAGCAAGAGCACCTCCCACATTATGGGACATATTCCAGAAGCTATACCACATGCCCCGCTCTTTTTTGGAATACCAGTAACTCATCGCCTTAGCGATAGGGGGGAACCCGCTTCCTTGCAAAATAGCCGTCAGCGCATAAACCATCATAAGTAGTCACTCAAACGAAATCAGATATTTTTGACCAAATAGATCAAATATACGTTTGACCTCTTGTTCGAATTCCTTGAAATCCATTATTGACAGCAGGTTCAGCCATTCATACTTCACTTTTCTCCACAATATTTCTATCAGGTTTAGCTCAGGTGAATAGGTTGGTAAAAAACAGACTAAGAGCTTTTTCTCAATTGCCCAGTCTATTACTCTTTCTCTGAAAAGTTTGCTGGTATGAATGCTGGCATTATCCACCATGACGATGGTATAGCGCTCATTAGAGCTGTACTTGGGTTCTTCCATCCTGGCGGCAAAATCATCAAAGACACTGATAACTGTTTCGCTGTTAACACAACCTGTTACTGGGTAGTAGAAAAGGTCATTGGCACGATTCATAAATCCCAGCACATTGATACGCTTACTTTTTACAGAGGGTATTTTTAGCTGTGAGCCTTTTTCTTGCCAGCCATAGGGGACACAAGGCTCTTGACTAAAACCAGATTCATCAAAGTAAAACAGATTGACAAGCCCTTTATCCTCAGCATATTGGGCCTCTTTCAAGGCAGACTGGCAACATCTGAATTGCTCCTCATCGCGCTTATGGCTGCAAGCTTTACGAAACCGCTTATAAACAAGTCCCAGCTTTTTTTAAAAGTCTCGACAGGGTTTGCTTTGAGGCAACCTTACCGGTTTCCTCTGCAATCTTTGTTTGAACATAAGACAGCCTGCGAGGTTCCTCGGAGACAATCTCTCTAATGCGTTGTGCTTCCTGGTCAGTATAGATAGGTGGTTTTCCACCTTCATGTTTTTTGTACAAGCCGCGAAGGCCATAATCATCCCAGGCATCAATCCAGTCAGAGACTGTCTGATATCGAACTTCAAATATTGCAGCAATCTCGCTCATAGAATAACCACGTATGCTGAGTAAAATAGCATGAGCCCTTTCCCTTAGGTACGGATATGGCCCATGTCGAATAGCTTCTCTCAATGTTTTTATGACAGCGACATCGGTTACTGGATCAACAGTTTTCATCGTGACAACAGCGAAATTAACGATATTAGGCAATGAGTATAGCCAAATTGGAATGGGGAGTTATTAAACGGTCGTACAGTTATTTTTATCTATTAGCGGTTGCGTGAGTACTTAAGTACACTAATATTATTACTGGATCCCATCCAGAAATTAAGCACACCAATAAGAATCAATGCCGGCCCAAGCATTAATCTCGGATTTATTCGATCCGCAACCAATCCACTGGAAAATTTTGACACGCCATAAAGAATATAAAACATAGATGACATCAGGCCAAATTGTGCCGTTGTCATCCCCAGATCTTCCATTAAAGATGGAGCAGCATAAGTAAAGTTTTTTCTACTGATATAAAATACTGCATAGCTCATAAACGTTGTAACAATAATTTGCCAACGCAGCTTTTTGTAGGTTGAGTCAATGGTTTGTTTTTCAGACATAGTTACAGACGCCTATTAAATTGGAAAATCCCCCTTTTTAAATTAACCTCTTACCTTTTATTTTTTATCAATGCTGTAGTTAAAATATTTATAAAAAAAAACCAGCCATCACTGGCTGGTTTTTTGTATAGCAGCACAAAACGAGACTCGCCCTTGCTATAAATAGACGACCCCAATACTGAAAAGGTTGTGTTTTACGCCATATGCATAATCTCTGGAGCGGGAAACGAGACTCGCCCTTGCTATAAAGAGACGACCCCAACCTTGGCAAGGTTGTGTTTCACGCCATATGCAGAACTTCTGCATAGTTAAACTGGAGCGGGAAACGAGACTCGAACTCGCGACCCCAACCTTGGCAAGGTTGTGCTCTACCAACTGAGCTATTCCCGCAGTGAAAAGGTTTTACGACTTCTTCAAAGTCGGAGCGGGAAACGAGACTCACTCTTAATCTCTGGGCGACCCCAACCTTGGCAAGGTTGTGCTCTACCAACTGAGCTATTCCCGCAGCGAAAATGTTTTGCGACTTCTTCAAAGTCGGAGCTAAACGAGACTCACTCTTAAGCTCTGGCGACCCCAACCTTAACAAGGTTGTGCTCTACCAACTGAGCTATTCCCGCACTTATCAGAAGCACTCTTCCGACAACTTAATAAATGGCGTCCCCTAGGGGACTCGAACCCCTGTTACTGCCGTGAAAGGGCGGTGTCCTAGGCCACTAGACGAAGGGGACGCAAAACCTTCGATTCTTTGAGTTCCAATTAAAAACCCAAAGCTAGATTTTGAGCGGGAAACGAGACTCGCCCTTGCTATAAAGAGACGACCCAACCTTGGTAAGGTTGTGTTTCACGCCATATGCAGAATTTCTGCATGGTTAAACTGGAGCGGGAAACGAGACTCGAACTCGCGACCCCAACCTTGGCAAGGTTGTGCTCTACCAACTGAGCTATTCCCGCAGCGAAAATATTTTACGACTTTTTCAAAGTCGGAGCGGGAAACGAGACTCACTCTTAAGCTCTGACGACCCCAACCCTATCAAGGTTGTGCTCTACCAACTGAGCTATTCCCGCAGTGAAAATGTTTTTTCGACTTTTTCAAAGTCGTCAGACCAATGCCTGATTAATAAGTGGCGTCCCCTAGGGGACTCGAACCCCTGTTACCGCCGTGAAAGGGCGGTGTCCTAGGCCACTAGACGAAGGGGACGCAAAACCTTCGATTCCTTGAGTTTCAATTAAAAACCCAAAGCTAGATTTGGAGCGGGAAACGAGACTCGAACTCGCGACCCCAACCTTGGCAAGGTTGTGCTCTACCAACTGAGCTATTCCCGCAGTGAAAATATTTTACGACTTTTTCAAAGTCGGAGCGGGAAACGAGACTCACTCTTAAGCTCTGGCGACCCCAACCCTGGCAAGGTTGTGCTCTACCAACTGAGCTATTCCCGAAAATCATCAGAGTTACCTGACAACTTAAATAATGGCGTCCCCTAGGGGACTCGAACCCCTGTTACCGCCGTGAAAGGGCGGTGTCCTAGGCCACTAGACGAAGGGGACGCAAAACCTTCGATTCTTTGAGCTCCAATTAAAAACCCAAAGCTAGATTTTAAGCGGGAAACGAGACTCGCCCTTGCTATAAAAAGACGACCCCAACCTTGGTAAGATTGTATTTCACGCTATATGCAGAATTTCCACATAGTTAAACTGGAGCGGGAAACGAGACTCGAACTCGCGACCCCAACCTTGGCAAGGTTGTGCTCTACCAACTGAGCTATTCCCGCAATGAAAATGTTTTTCGACTTTTTCAAAGTCTGAGCAGGAAACGAGACTCACTCTTAAGCTCTGGCGACCCCAACCCTGACAAGGTTGCGCTCTACCAACTGAGCTATTCCCGCAAATCATCAGAGTTATCTGACAACTTAAATAATGGCGTCCCCTAGGGGACTCGAACCCCTGTTACCGCCGTGAAAGGGCGGTGTCCTAGGCCACTAGACGAAGGGGACGCAAATTCTCAAAGAGAATTTGGTGGAGCCAAGCGGGATCGAACCGCTGACCTCAACACTGCCAGTGTTGCGCTCTCCCAGCTGAGCTATGGCCCCAAACTTCTCTATTCGTGACTGACTGTGTTTGCCAGTCCCGAAACGCAGGGCGAATTCTATGGATGCCCCCTGGTACTGTCAAGCATCACTTATGAAAAAAATTTAGATATTTCCATATGGTTATAAAAAAAGGAGACCTCAAGCCTCCCTTTCTACCGATGCAAACAAACAGTCCTCATCACTCAGCGGAGAGTACCTTGAACTCTTTTTCCAACCGCTTGCCTTCTTTTTTAGAAAGACCACCAAGCACTGCCACTGCATGTCGCAGGCGCGCACGGATCATATCCGGCCCAAGAATTTCCATGGAATCCATAACTGACCATGAATTAGGCGTTCCCGCTACAGCCACAAAGATAGGGTGGTTAAAATCACCCAGCTTATGCCCCATGGCTTTGGAAAGCGCTTTGATATCAGCAAAGATATTACCCTTGGTCCACTGACGCTGCTGTTCCAGACGCCAGAGAGTAAATTGAAGCACTTTCTTTACCTCAGACTCTTCCAGCTTTTTATGGGCAAAATCTTCTGGCGACAAATCCAAAAGTCCGGAAAACATAAAAGCAGACATTGGTGCAAAGTCGCTTAATGTTTCTACCCGTTCTTTGGCAAAGGGTAAAAACTTCATCATGTAATCTTTGTTAAGCAGCCAGCCATGAAGTCGGTCAGCAAATTGCTCAACGGTCAGGTTTTCCCGAATCCAGCTGGCATTCAGCCAGGACAGTTTTTCCTGGTCAAAGATGGGACCACCCAGAGAGACCCGGGAAATATCAAACTGTTCCAGCATTTCATCCAGGGTAAACTTTTCCCGCTCGTCCGGCATGGACCAGCCCATTCGTCCCAGGTAATTCAGCAGCGCTTCAGGGAGATAGCCGGCATCACGGTAATAAGTGATACTGGTTGGGTTTTTACGCTTGGACAGCTTGCTCTTATCCGGGTTACGCAACAGCGGCATATGACAAAGGACTGGCATTTCCCAGCCAAAGTATTGATAAAGCAGCTTATGCTTGGGCGCCGAATTAATCCACTCTTCACCACGAATCACATGGGTGATTTCCATGAGATGGTCATCCACAACATTCGCCAGATGATAAGTGGGCATGCCATCGGCCTTTACCAGCACCTGCATATCCACTTGAGACCAGTCAATCTCGATCGCTCCCCGCAGCATATCATCCACAACACAGGTTCCTTCTACCGGAACCTTCATACGAACTACATGGGATTCCCCTGCTGCCAGTTTCTGTGCCACTTCTTCTTTGGATAAATGCAGGCAGTGGCCATCATAACCAGGGGTCTGTTTATTCGCCATTTGCTCAGCCCTGAGCTCATCCAGTCGCTCAGAAGAACAGAAACAGTGGAAAGCATGCCCCTTATCCAGAAGCTGCCGGGCATGATCCGCATAAATCTCACGGCGCTCGCTCTGACGATACGGACCATTAGGGCCACCCGCATCAGGTCCCTCATCCCAATCAAGCCCTAACCAGCGAAGAGAGTTCAGAATCTGTTGCTCGGATTCAGGTGTACTACGAGCCTGGTCAGTATCTTCAATACGTAAGATAAACTTGCCACCCTGGCTACGGGCAAAGGCCATATTAAAAAGCGCAATATATGCAGTGCCCACATGGGGATCACCGGTGGGGGAAGGAGCAACTCGAGTACGAATGGTCATACGTCCAATATCCCAGTCAGGAAAAATAAAAGTGGGCTATTATATCTTTCAATCCCCCCAAGCACATAGTACTGAAAACAAGTTCGAACCATGCATAAATCTTCATCTGGACTCAAAAAAAGGCTCTTATTATACAGCATAATACTTAAAACTATTTTCACTCCCGCATTTGCTGCTCTTCAAATCATTACGCAACCACTCTATGAAACACTAGTTCCCGAAGAGATAAGACCACTGCTCAAAAATAAACCTCACGCAATTAAAACAACGATTTCACAGCAATTCCCGCAAACCAGATTCCGGCTGGCACATTTTCAGTTAATTAAAAATGATTTTATCGCGGATGAACAGAGCCAGACTGCTGCTATATCGGCAGTCGGTTTTAATGACAGGTAACACAGGTCACAGGGCTAACATCAACGCTCTATGTCGTATCGACAGTCAGCAACTTCAAGCTCACACTTCGCCCTTCAATGATAGCTGTAAATACGTCTGTCCAGTTATCAATGCAGAACCAGTCAAACAGCCCTCGTATGGCATGCCAGAATGCCTTTTTAGACTTTTTTATCTTGAGCGCTTCCTGGAAGAGCTTGCAAGACAGTTGTTCTATCTGGTTGATGAGGAAGGCCGTAAAAGTCAGGCATGCCAGATTGCTGGCCAGATGCTGCTTTCCGTGCCCGTAATTGTGTTCGAGATGGTAGCCCTGTGTTTTCAGTGTATTGAACGTTTCGTTTTCAATTTTCCATTTAGCGCGTGCTCCTCGCATGAATTTATTCACGTTCTCGGCTGAAAGCTCAATGTCCGTGACCCAGGTGTTGACGTACTTCTTGTTGCCCTCTGGATCAATTTCTATATATTCGAGAAAGTTAACCAGCACATCCGGGTGTGACTTGTTAATGGGGGCACCATTCACAAACCGGAACCAGTGCGTAAACCCTTTATCATCGGTATATTCATAGCGCACCACTTTGTCTGCACAATCCAGCTCATCGACGGCCTGGTATAACGACTCATGGGTTGAATCCTTTGCCACCATAATGAAGCTATAGCCAAAGGACTTTACCAACTTGATGGTCGGTCCATCTGAGTACAGGTCATCAAAAGTCAGAACCAGTGGCAGGTGCGGATGCTCTCTGGATAAATTCGCCAATAGCCGCTTGAGCGCTACCTTCTCACAATCATTCTTTGACGCATCAACTTGTTTGATGATGGGTTCAGGCATTAAAGGTAATACTTCTTTCTTGCCCGGCTTTACCAGACAGCAGGCCAGTAACTGATGGTAGTATTGCGGATTTTTGCTGCCTGGCTTTTTTACACAACACTCAGGACAACTAATCTTCCCTGAGCAAAAGTGCCCCGTACCATCGATAGGCGCAAGATACCCTTCCTCAAAATAAGTGAACTGCTTAAGCCGCCCAGATCGTTGCACAAAGGCAAACAGGCGGGTAAAGAACTTCCTTAAATAGCGTGTTTCGATAGGGTCAATCAGATCCCTCAGATAGGTATCACTGGGGACACAGCTGACATTGTACATCGACTTTAAGTTCTTGAGCCTATCTGGGTTATTGACACAATCCTGATCAAAAGCCAGTAATGAAGGGTATTTCAGGTGCATGACTGCCAGGCCACTCATGACCGCATCATGAAGGACAATTTTGTCATGTTGGCTTTTCTTGCGAAAGTCTGGAATTTGACCCGCTTCATCAGAGACTATTTTGAGCAGTTTTTCAGCAATGGTTCTTGGTTTCGTTAGCGGCACAACATGAGCATCGTTATTATTATTGTGGTGAAATTCTACCGGATAGTCTGCGATTTTAGCAAGAGGCTACCAAGCTACAGCCCTTGTTATTAAGGGCTTTAATCAAGTCTGCGGGAATTGCTGACGATTTCACCCGACAAATCACAGATTGCTTTTTGCATCCATACCGAAAACGAATATTGCGCATTCATCTTACAAAGACACAGAGACAGATATGAAAGGGTTCCTGAACCAAGATGGGGTTATTTTGACCCCTCCACTGGAAAGTCTGGCATTATAAACCCCTCCGAATTAGCTTGAAGTGGTTATAGTTTTCCGGACACACAAACAAGGGTAATCTTGGAACCCTATTAAAGGTGTGTAGCATGTCGGAAAAGAAAGTAAAAAATTACACTGCTGAGTTCAAGGAATCTGCTGTGAAGCTGGCAGTTGAATCAGATAAGCCAGTTACTGAAACTGCTCGGGAGCTTGGGGTTAATATCAACACCCTTCATACCTGGATAACAAAGTACCACCGCCCGAAGGTGGCTAATCAGCCCAGGAAAAATGATGAGCATGTGTATGATGAAGTGAAACGTTTGCGTAAAGAGCTGAAAACCCTCAAAGAGGAGCACGCTATTTTAAAAAAGGCGGCAGCCTTCTTTGCAAGAGAAAGTCTCTGAGATTTCAGTTCATCAAGGACAACCAGGAGCGCTTCAGTATTACTGCCATGTGTCGGGTTATGTCTGTATCGACCACGGGCTTTTATGACTGGTGCTCCCGTCCAGAATCGAACCGAAGCCAGGAAGACCGTGCATTGAAGGCAGATATCCGCGTGATACATGAAAAACACCGCCAGCGTTATGGTGAGCGCCGTATAAAAGACAATCTTGCTGATCAGGGTAAAAACGTCAGCCGTCAACGAATAAGTCGCCTAATGAAGGAGGAAGGCATTCGAAGCGCAAGTTCAAGGCAACAACAGACTCCCGCCATAACAAGCCGGTGGCCGAGAATCTGCTGAACCGTAATTTCAAACGGAAGCAGCCCAATGAGGCTTACGTGGGAGACATTACCTATATTCGTACCCGGGAGGGCTGGCTGTACTTGTCCGTATTCATTGATTTGCATTCGAGAGCTGTGGTTGGCTGGTCTATGAGAGATCGCATGACGGCATCACTGGTCACTGACTCTCTGATGATGGCTATGTGGAAGCGGAGGCCAACAGAAGGGCTGCTGGTACATAGTGATAGGGGCAGTCAGTACGTCTCGGAAAGCTATCAGAAATTGCTGAAAGATAATGGCTTTATTTGCAGTATGAGCCGTAAGGGAAATTGCTGGGATAATGCGGTGGCAGAGAGTTTCTTCCATACGCTGAAAGCTGAGCTTGTTCATCATGAAGACTTCCAGACAAGGGAAGAGGCAAAGCAGGCAATTTTTGAATACATTGAGGTCTATTATAACCGCCAGAGAAAACACTCTGGTAATGGCTACCTGGCACCTTTCAAATATGAACAGAAAATTGCCGAGGCAGCGTAAAAAAGTGTCCGGAAAACTCTTGCCAGATCAATATATACCAGGTCAGTTTAAACGAAGTAAACTAACCCGGATATTTCATAAACATGCTCGGGAAAGTTTATAAAATATCCGAGCCAAGGATTAATGAGACACCGACTTCAACTTAAGCAATGTCATCAACCGCTCAATAGTGGTTCCCTGAACCAGCAGTGAAAACAAAATAACTGCCAGAGACATATGGATGATGACTCCCCGCTCTGGCATATCCAGCGGAATGGATAGCATTAAAGCCACAGGAACAACGCCGCGCAAACCACCCCAGAACATCACCGCCTTGGTCTTTCCGTCAACCGGTGAGCTTTTGGGCAACCGGTTACTGACCGGAATTAACAGATAGACCACCAGGAAACGGGCAAATAGCACCACGGCAATGGTAAGTAGCAGGTAAGGTACATTTTCGTAAAGACGATCCACATCCTGGAACAGCAAGTCTTCCTGCATACCCAGCAGCAGGAAAATAAAACTGTTAGCCACAAAGGCCATAAACTCCCAATAAGGATGCAAATATTCCTGTACGGGTTCACTGAGCACCCGGCGAGACCAGGTTCGGGTAACTACACCCGCCGCAATGGTAGACATGACTCCGGACATGCCAAAGACATGGTCCGCCAGAATAAAGCTTAAGTAAGCAAGTATTGTGGTATGGGCAATCTGCACAAAAGGAATATTACGCCCCAGCCGCAACAGGAACAGCATTCCACCACCCAATGCCGCACCAACCGCGATACCACCGAGAAATACCCGGCAGAACTCCCAGATGGCTCCCAATAGCATCTCGACACCAAAGCCCTGACCGGTTTGTACCACAGCCATCACAATACCGAACATAACAATCGCGGTGGCATCATTAAAGAGGCTTTCTGCATCCATCAGCAGTGACATCCTCTCTGGTGCCCCCACTTCCTTAAACAGGGCAATAACCGCCACAGGATCTGTGGCAGAGATTAACGCCCCAAACAGCAAGGCACCAGCCATGGTCATAGGTGTGAGATAACCAAGCAGCCCGGCTACAACCAGAGTAGATAACACAACCCCGACAACAGCCAGCATTAATACAGGTACCAGCTCTTTTACCAGCATCGGCAGCTTTATATTGATAGCCGCATCATAAATGAGTACTGGCAATAGAACGTACATAATCAAGTCATGGGTCAGCTCCACCTGCAGAACCGGAGCCAGAAAGTCAGAATGCTTGGCCACTCCCCCCAAAACCATTCCGATCACCACCAGACCAATGGTGTAAGGCACTCTCAGAAACTTGAGTCCGATGGCAGAAGCCGTGGTCAACATAAACATACCGGTAAAAATCAACACCGGCAAAGCCAGGCCAGCTTGATGCATGGCATAACCTCTATATTAAAGAAAGGATTTCCATATGGACTTTATAATCGGTATCCGAGGCATATTCATGCACCCAGTGGATCATAAGCTCCATACGAATAACAGGAAGAGACCGGGCATAAATTTTACGGCATGAAATAAGTCAGTAATGAAATGCCAAACCGGAAAATCCATGCACAGGCATTGGCCTTCAGAAAAAACCGCTACCCACTCTAACCTTGACCAAGATCAAAAGAAAGAGTGTTTTTACGATATCTTATGGCACAAACCCCATAACCCTTATCAATAAACAGTAATAGGTTTTACTGATGAATTAAGACACACCCCGAACTCTTGAAAGAAATGCCAAGGACTGTTGTGTTTTCACATTTAGACTCATTCTTAGGGGCTGTTGGGGGGGGGACGTTTGCTCGTGTGCTCACGAGCAAACGTCAACAGCCCCTAAGGAATGTGGCAGGTATCACCATCAGCAGAAAGGAATCTATTATTAAGTTGCCCCTCATCCCCCAGCCAATCAAGACACCAGCTTAAGGCAGCACCACGCTTTTCTTCATTCCATGCCAGATAGCAATGGGTATTCCAGGCCACATCATCCACCTCCCGGCTTACCAGAATCCCTTTTTCCAGATAATACCGGGCAAAGTGATAAGGCAGCGCAGTCACACCAATACCGCGAACAGCACATTCAATGGCATTTCGAAAGTTGGGCACTTTTAATCGCCGACTGTAAACGTTGTACCAGTTTTCTCCACTACTAAACGTCCTAACAGTATCTTCTATTGCAATGATGACATGTGCATTAAGGTCATTTCTCGTTAGTTTTCGTTCAACGGCATTGAGCAAATGCTCAGGAGACATAACCAGCAACCATCGAACTGTCCCCATCGTGGCACACCGGAATCGACTATCACTCGCCACCATCTCGGGTATATGCTGCGGTGCACCAATAACCAGGTCACAGCGCTGATGAAACAGGGCATCCCAGGAACCATTATAAATCTCACCATTGATAACAAGACGGGTATGGGGGTTTGCTGCATTAAATGCATTGATAAACTCGTAGAGAGTCTCCTGGCATACAATATTATTAAGAACAACCCTTAACTCTGCCTCCCCCTGGGTGGCTGCTTCACGGGTGGTATATTTGAGCTTGTTCAGATCCGCTAGTATTTTTCGGGACTCTTTCAGAAAATGCTCTCCAGCCGGAGTGATCTCTACTTTGCGGTTATCACGAACAAATAGTTGAACACCTAACTGTTCTTCCAGCTTTTTAACGGTATAGCTAATAGCAGAAGGAACCTTATGCAAATGACGGGCAGCCAGTGAAAAATTTTGATAATGAGCTACTACCTGAACAGCTTCTATAGCATCGGCCTGAATCATGGGGGCAAGACATTTATTCGCTAAATACCAGTATTCTAGATTTTGTTTATGGAATAATTTTGCTCAAGATCAAACTTTAGTGAAATTAGGGGTTACAGCCCAATCTCCAAAAAAACAAGAAAACCGAAACACCCCTAAGTACTTCTTTCTAGACAAACCGTCCATTCAACCAAGGTTAACATTAACCAACCCTGATAGAACTGCGCCAAGCTGCTGAAAACTTAACTGCATGATCAAATAATTTGAATATATTGACAAATTTTATAGATATACAACCGCCTGTCACGAAATTACCCTTTTGCCCAATCTCGATCACAAAGCGCTCAACTTTGAACAGCGGTGTCCATGCCGATCACACCACTTACCGAAGGCACGATCGCCTGCGTCCCGCCCATGATCACTCACACCAGACTTTACAGCTGGCCTGAACAGGCCTGGGGGTAGTATTGTGCAAATTCTTTTTAGTTTATTAGGCATTGCCTGCCTATTAGGATTGGCCCTGTTATTATCGGACAATCGCAAAGCTATTAACTTTCGCACAGTAGGTGGTGCCTTCTGTATTCAGGCCCTTTTTGGTGCTTTTGTACTTTACGTGCCCTTTGGTAAGGATGTCCTTTCCGGTGCAGCCGATGGAGTGCAACACGTTATTAACTATGCCAATAATGGCGTAGCATTCCTGTTTGGCGATCTTGGCAACTTTAAGTATGGCTTTATCTTCGCCATCAACGTGCTGACTATCATTATCTTCTTCTCTTCCCTCATCTCTGTCTTGTACTACCTGGGTATTATGCAGATTGTCATCAAGTTTATTGGTGGTGGGCTGCAAAAAGCACTGGGCACCAGTCGTACAGAATCCCTGTCTGCAACCGCCAACATCTTTGTAGGGCAGACTGAAGCCCCTCTGCTGGTTAGACCTTACGTTACCAAAATGACTCAATCAGAGCTGTTTGCAGTTATGGTCGGTGGTCTGGCATCTGTTGCCGGTGCGGTACTGGCAGGCTACGCCAGCATGGGTGTTGAACTGAAATACCTGATCGCTGCCAGCTTTATGGCGGCTCCTGGTGGTCTGTTAATGGCAAAAATCATTAAGCCTGAAACAGAGCATGACAAAATCTGCAATGACCCAAGCCTGGAAGAAGCCGGTGATGAAAAACCTGCCAACGTCATTGATGCTGCCGCCGGTGGTGCTTCCAGCGGTATGAAGCTGGCGGTCAACGTTGGCGCAATGTTGCTGGCCTTTATCGCCCTGATTGCCATGCTGAACGGTATTATTGGTGGCATTGGTGGCATATTTGGTTTTGAAGGCCTGTCCCTGGAACAAATCCTGGGCTATGTCTTTGCTCCCCTGGCCTTTGTTCTTGGCGTACCTGCCAGTGAAATTGTGACTGCCGGTAGCCTGATTGGACAAAAGCTGGTTGTTAACGAATTCGTTGCTTATGTGGATTTTGTTGCTATCAAAGACACTTTATCCCCGCACACCCAGGCCTTAATGACTTTTGCCCTCTGTGGTTTTGCCAACCTGTCTTCTATCGCCATTCTGCTGGGTGGACTGGGCAGTATGGCGCCAAGCCGTCGCCACGACATCGCAAAAATGGGTCTGAAAGCCGTAGCGGCAGGTTGCCTTTCCAACCTGATGAGCGCTTCCATCGCCGGTTTATTCCTTGCCCTGTAAGGCCAGGCCTTCAGCTGAGCCAATAGCCAATAGCCAATAGCCAATAGGCAAATGCTGAACAGCACGATTTTCTATTTAAACTGGCTGTCTCCCTCGACAGCCTCTTAATGACCAGGAAAGACTCAATGAGTACTGAAACTAACTACAGCCAACTGGCTCTGCAGCTGATCGACCTGACCACTTTGAGTGATGATGACACCAATGAAAAAGTCATCGCCCTGTGTGAGTCTGCCAAGACATCTGCTGGTACTACGGCTGCCGTTTGCATCTATCCACGCTTTGTTCCTGTGGCGAAAAAAGCACTGCGTGAACTGGGTCTGGAGCAGGTAAAAATAGCCACTGTCACCAACTTCCCTGCCGGTGGTGATGACATTGCCATTGCTGTTGCTGAAACCCGCGCAGCTGTTGCCTACGGTGCTGATGAAGTTGACGTAGTATTTCCATACCGTGCACTGATGGCAGGCGACGAGAAAGTAGGCTACGAGCTGGTTCGCCAGTGTAAAGAAGCCTGTGGTGATCAGGCAAAACTGAAAGTTATCATCGAATCCGGCGAGCTGAAAACAGAAGAACTGATCCGCAAGGCCAGCAACCTGTCCATTGAAGCCGGTGCAGATTTCATCAAAACCTCCACAGGCAAGGTAGCCGTTAACGCCACTCTGGAAGCTGCCCGCATCATGCTGGAAGCCATTAAAGCAAGCGGTCGTGACGTTTCCTTCAAACCAGCAGGCGGTATCCGCACAGCAGAAGAAGCCAAACAGCACCTGCAACTGGCTGAAGAAATCATGGGGCAGGGATGGGTTAATCCTGACCACTACCGCTTCGGTGCCAGCAGCCTGTTGGGCAACCTGCTGATCGACCTGGGCGAGAAAGAAGGCCAGGTCGATACACAAAGTTACTAAGCCTATATGAGCCGGTGCAATACCGGCTCTTTTACAGAGGTTGTTCGAAAACACTGTCATAAAAAGTAACAGCTGTCGTTTTCAAACAGTTTCTTTTTATTTATTACTTTTTAATTTTTACCATTGGGTGCAACATGTTCCTTCCACAGGAAATTATCCGCCGCAAGCGTGAAGCGCTTCCCCTCAGCAACGAAGACATTCAGCAATTTGTTCAGGGTATTACCCAAAATACTGTATCTGAAGGCCAGATCGCAGCCCTGGCTATGGCCATCTACTTCCAGGGCCTGAGCATGCCTGAGCGTATCTCCTTTACCAAGGCCATGCGTGACTCCGGTGATGTGCTGACCTGGGATAAGGAAAAACTGGGCGGCCCTATCATTGATAAACATTCCACTGGCGGTGTAGGCGACGTTGTTAGCTTAATGCTTGGCCCTATGCTGGCAGCCTGCGGCGGTTATGTGCCCATGATTTCCGGTCGTGGACTGGGACATACCGGTGGCACCCTGGATAAGCTGGACAGCATTTCCGGCTACAACACCAGCGCCTCTGAAGAAACACTGCGCAAAGTGGTTGAAAGCTGTGGTGTTGCCATCGTAGGTCAGACCGGCGAACTGGCACCTGCCGATAAGCGTGTTTACGCTATCCGCGATGTTACCGCTACAGTAGAATCCATCGATATGATCACGGCCTCCATTCTTGGCAAAAAACTGGCCGAAGGCCTGGATGCCCTGGTGATGGATGTCAAGGTAGGCAGCGGTGCCTTTATGCCGACTTACGAAGCCTCTGAAGCGTTGGCCAAAAGCATTGTTAGCGTCGCCAACGGTGCCGGTGTCAAGACCACAGCCCTACTCACTGACATGAACCAATGCCTGGCTTCCAGTGCCGGTAACGCCGTTGAAGTGCGTGAAGCAGTCCGGTACCTGACCGGTGAATACAGAAATCCACGTTTGCACGAAGTGACTATGGCCCAAGCCTCAGACCTGCTGGTCTCCGGTGGTCTGGCCAAGGATCTCACCGAAGCCCGCGACAAACTGCAAATCTGCCTGGATGATGGCAAAGCTGCGGAAATATTTGGTCAGATGGTTGCAGGCCTGGGTGGCCCTGCTGATTTCGTTGAGCGTTATGACCACTACCTGCCAAAAGCCGACATTATTCGTCCAGTGTTTGCTGATACTGCCGGCTACCTCTCCACCATGGATACCCGTGGCATGGGTATGGCTGTGGTTCAAATGGGTGGCGGTCGTAAAACCCCAACGGACAGCATCGACTACGCTGTTGGTCTCACCGACATTCCCCGTTTGGGTCAACAGGTTGGTCAGGAAACACCTCTGGCCTTGATTCATGCCCGCTCTGAAGAAGCCTGGCAACAAGCGGCTGACATGGTTCGTAACGCTGTGACCATCAGCGACACAGCTCCGGAGCAAACCCCCGAGATCTATCAGCGCATTACTGCCGCAGATTGTATAGAATAGTTTTTTTTAAAAGCCGGGGATTTTCATCCCTGGCTGCAAATATCTGATTTATACTAGTACTCCGTAAGGCAGCCACTGAACTTATCATCTGCTGCCGGACGGAGTACTAGTCCTGTTGACGTAATTAGTCACAGTATGGAGAGAAAACGTTGTCTACACCACATATTAATGCTGCGCCTGGAGCTTTTGCAGAAACAGCCTTGATGCCTGGCGACCCGCTGCGCGCTAAATATATTGCCGAAACCTTCCTTGAAGGTGCCGAAGAAGTGACTAATGTCCGCAACATGTTGGGATATACCGGCCATTACAAGGGTAAGCGGATATCTGTCATGGGTTCCGGCATGGGTATTCCTTCTGCCTCCATTTACTACAAGGAGCTGATCACTGAATACGGTGTCAAGAACCTGCTCCGCGTAGGCAGCTGTGGCGCCATCAGCCCTGATGTCAAGGTGCGTGATGTGGTTATTGGCCTGGGTGCGGCAACCGACTCCAAGGTCAACCGTATTCGCTTCAAAAACCATGATTTTGCTGCCACCTGTGACTTTGGCTTACTGGAAAAAGCCGTGGGTGCTGCCCGCAACAAAAACATCCCGGTAAAAGTGGGCAACCTGTTCTCTGCCGACCTGTTCTACTCCCCGGATCAACAGTTGTTTGACCTGATGGAAAAGTACGGCATTCTGGGTGTGGAAATGGAAGCTGCCGGCCTGTATGGTGTTGCCGCTGAATTCGGCGCCAAAGCACTGGCTGTTTGTACCGTAAGCGACCATATTCGCACTGGTGAACAACTCTCTGCTGAAGAGCGCCAACTGTCTTTTAACGAAATGATTGAGATCACCCTGGAATCTTTAATCTAGGATAATCCTTTTATTCCCAAGCTCCCGAGGGTGTTGCCACACCCCCGGGAGTCCGGAATCAAGTCTTATTCCCTACCCCCAATAGCTATCAGAAATCCCAATCCATCACTTCTACCCCCCTCACCTCCTCCCTACAGATCAATTCAACACAAACAAAAAACAGGGCTACTATTAAGGCCGGGAATACACAACCCCATCAAAACCAGCTGATCATTTAAATAAGCATCCTGTTTGACTTAATAACACTTGCCACAGGAATAGAAACACAATGAATAAATCAAGCAAAGCTGTTCTGGCCTGCCTGATGACTCCCTTGGGCTTTGATTCACAATTATTACTGGCCAACTTTATTGATGATGCCACAGCAGGGGGAAAGCTACGCACTGTTTATTATGATATTGAAAAAGGAGATCGTGTTTATCCAGACACAGGCATTAAAAAAAAATCAACCTATGTGGGTGCATGGACAGGCAGTGTAATGCTTGATGCCAAGTCCGGTTATTATGGTGATATTATTGGTGTGGATGCCTCCCTTTACGGTGTCACCAAACTGGATATGAACGAAAAAAACAGGGACAGTAAACAACTACTGAATGCTGATAATGAAGGCTTTAGCAAACTGGGCCAGGCCTATATCAAAATTAAATTCGGTGATAACAACCTGAATGCTAACTTCAATGCAGGCCGCCAAATGATTTATAACGCCTTGATATCCAGCTCCGGTTCCCGATCCGTACCCAGTACCTGGCAAGGCTATAACCTTAACAGTCATTTTTATGGAGTACATTTGGGACTGGTTTATGTGGATCAAATATCATTAAGGGATCAGGCAGGGTTTCACAGATTGGAAAACTTTGACGGCAAACGCATTGATTACGCTGCCGGAGGACAGATTGACACGTCTCTCAAAAACCTGAATCTATTATACCGTAACGGTTATTCAAAAGATTTCCTGCAAGCCCATAATATCAAAATAGGCTACAACTTTGATCTTCAGGAAGGTAACACCCTGACCATTGATACCCGCTACTATATTGCTAAAAAAGAGGGCGATCTATGGACAGGCTACGCCAACTGGGATGCCTCCCCGGCTCCCGGGCAACCCTATAAAAGCACGGATGCGGCATTTGATGACAAAGCCGAGAACTACAGCCTGAATGCCAAATTAACCCTCAACCAGTGGACACTGGTCGCTTCCGTCAGCCATACCAAGGCTGAATCCCAGGGAAATCTGGGCAGCTATTACTATGACTTTGGCAAAAATACCCATGGTATCTGTGACATTCAAACATCAGCCTTTGGCGAGGATTTTATGTATGATGGCGAAACCGCATGGAAAACCGGGGGATTATATGATTTCTCCTCAAGGGGAGCCAAAGGACTGAGTGTGGGTTATTTTTTCCATTACGGTACCGGAATGAAAGCAAGGAATGGCAAAACCGTTTCGGAAAATGAGCATGACCTGCTACTTTCCTATCTATTTCCCCAGAAACCGCTAGAAGGACTTAGCCTGAAGCTAATAGCCGGCTTTTATAATAATGATAAAGCGTTGCGTAATACCATAAGTTATGGAAAACGTATAGACCTGCGAGCATGGCTGGATTATAAATTTGTACTATTCTGACAAAAACCATAACACTTTCATGGTTATTTCAAGAAAATGGACTTTCATCCTTAAAAGTCACTCCACGGCAATAAAATCTTATATGACATCTATAAAAACAGGCATATTCTGTCGTATACAAAACTATTTATCAAATGCAAGAATTATTTTTGAAAAAGAAGTGTTTTTTCGCAAAAAACAAAGCCTATAGATAGCAACAAACGATAATTAAATACTATCACTTATTTCTGTAAGTAATTACTTTAAAGTTCATTTTTATTGATTTAAGATTGCATTTTTTTAATGGTGATATTTTCAAAATATTAACCGGTTACTTACCAAAAATTGACATAAATCAAAAAAATAAACCTGTTCATTAACGATAATCGACGCGCGTATATGACCAATATTTATCAAGCTAAATCAATATTGACTGACGGCAGTTAAATAATTTTCTGCGCTTAATTAAAGCCTTTATAAAGGGCTGGTAAGCCCATTTAATTGCAATATCCCCTCAGTTGCTTTAGCCACAGATAGATTCAACACACAAGGCTCCAAACTCATGCATAGCTTTAAAAAAAGCGCGCTGACCTGTGCCGTTGCGGCACTGACACTGGGCTCTCAAATTGCCAGTGCAAACTTCTCCAACCTTTATGAAGATGCTTCCGTTTCCGGTAAGCTGCGTGTTACTCACTACGATATTCAAAAAAGTGACAAGGCAGACAACAGTTCTTCTGCTGCCGGTGCTACCACTGGCGGTCTGATGCTGGATGCCAAGTCCGGCTACGCTTGGGATATTATCGGTTTCGACGCCTCTCTTTACAGCGCTGTTAAGCTCCGCATGGATGAAAACAACAGCCACAGTAACCAGCTGCTGAATGATGACAACAAAGGCTTCAGCAAAATTGGTCAGGCCTACGTAAAAGTTAAGCTGGGCAATGATGACCTGAACGGTAAGCTACAGGCTGGTCGTCAAATTATTTATAACGGCCTGATCTCCAGCTCCGGTTCCCGTACTGTACCAAGCAGCTGGCAGGGTTATAACCTCACCGGTAATGCTTTCGGCGTTAGCTACGGCCTGGCTTATGTTGACCAGATGTCCCTGCGTAGTGAAGCAGGTTTCCATAAGCTGGAAAACTTTGATGGCAAGCGTATTGACTATGTCATGGGTGGTCAACTGGGCTATAAGATCGGCGGCCTGGACCTGATGTACCGCAATGCCTTCTCCAAAGACTTCCTGCAAGCCCATAACTTCAATGCCGCTTACACCTTCAATCTGGCAGAAAATACTGACCTGACTGTTGGTGGCCGTTACTTTGTAACCAAGGAAGACGGAGACCTCTGGACTGGTACCACATGGGATGGCGATACCAACTTTAATGACAAGGCACAAAACTTCAGCCTGAACGCCAAGCTGGCGATGAACGACTGGACTGTTGTTGCCGCTGTGAGCAAGACCAAGGCTGAATATAACAAAGCAGGCGAACTGGGCAAGTACTACTACGACTTCGGTAAGAACACCCACGGTATCTGGGGTCTGGAAACTTCTGGCTTTGCTGAAGACTTCATGTACGACGGCGAAACTGCATGGATGGCTGGCGCTCAGTACGACTTCGCAAACCTGGGCGTGAAAGGCCTGAATGTTGGCTACTTCTTCCACTACGGTTCCGGCATGGAGCTGAACAACAAGAAGCTGTCTGAAGAAGAGCATGACCTGCTGGTTACCTACGCGTTCCAACAGGAAAGCCTGAAAGGCCTGAGCTTCAAGATGAAGTACGGCCTGTACAGAACCAATGACAAAGAACTGCGCGACTACATCGGCTACGGCAAGCGTGATGACCTGCGCGTATGGCTGGACTACAAATTCGTAGCATTCTAAGCCTTTTTAGAAAGCCCCGTATTTCCGGGGCTTTTTTATAACTATTTCCGCTATTTAAGTTTCTGTCAAACCGTATCCATACATACGTCTACAGACTTTTAATCCGTATTTACACAATCCTTAATCCCCCTCCGACCCCTCCCTCCCAGCGAGGGCGCAGGGAACGAAATAGATAAAAAAGTTCATTTAATCATTTTGGAGACCCCATGGCTTTACATGACACCCTTTCTTCGCCCCAAAAAAACAAAAACCGCTTTTTAGTATCCAGTCTGGCACTGGCTATTTCAGCCTCTGTTACCGGCAGCGCTTTTGCTGATGTTATTTTCAGTGAGTATGTAGAAGGCAGTGGTTATAACAAAGCTATCGAACTGTACAATACAGGTACTGAACAGGTTGACCTGAGCAACTACACAGTCAGACTTCATACCAATGGCGTCGCGGACAATCCCAAATCTCTTTCCCTCTCCGGAAAATCCCTGGATGCTGGTAAAGTTTTAGTTATTGCCCACAGCTCTGCCAGTGATGTGATTAAAGCTGAAAATAAAATGATTGATGCCTCAATCACCAATTTCAATGGTAATGACTCGCTAGTACTGGTACAGGGTGAAACACCTGTTGACGCTATTGGTATCATCGGTGACAGCACTGATTTCGGCAAAGACAAAACACTGGCCAGAAAAGAAGGCATATCTACTGGCTCAACCACATTTGACCTGAATGACTGGAATGAATTTAAAAAAGATGACTTCGATGGTCTTGGTCATGCACCGGGTACAAGAGTACCTGTCGATAAAGAGGATGATGGCGACACAATCGACCCAGGCCCCAGCTTTGGTAGCTGCGCCCAGCCTGGTGATGAATTAAAAAGAATCACCGATATCCAAAAGTTGGAGTTTGATGTTAATAAGGATGGTATAGCAACCAACCCTCAATATGTATTGGTTAAAGGCATCGTTACCCAGGTCACAGCAAGCGGTTATTTTATTCAGCAGTTTAAAACAGAGGAGGAACAGCAAGATAAAATATCCAGTGGTATCTACGTTTACGATAACATCAACCGCCCTAAAGTTGGTGAACGCATTTACCTGAAAGCCAAGGCGACTAAATATAAAAACATGACGCAGCTCACCGGCGTAAAACCAAGTGAGCTTAATGTTTGTGCCAGTAATATGCCAATACCAGGCCCTGTTTATCTGACTATGCCGGTCTCAGAGGTTGATCTTGACCAGTACGAAGGTATGCAGGTTGAAGTTGCGCCTGTATCTGGTGAAAGCTTCTACGTAACCGATACCTTTAGCCTGTCCCATTACGGACAAATCAAGGTATCCAGCGGCGCACCTCGGGCGATTCCCACCGACAAGCATATTCCTGGCAGCAACGAAGCTATCGCTATTAAAGAAAGTAATGCCAAAAACAGCCTGACTATCGAAGATGGCTTTAGCGGTAAAAACCCTGAAACTATTAGCTATTATCCAGAGTTTAGTCATGACAAAGCGGTTCGCATTGGTAGCCGTGTAGAAAATACTCTGAATGGCGGCCTGTATCGTTTTGGTGATGACTTCCAGTTAGTGCAGGTTGATGAACTTCAGCTGGACGAATCTGAGCACCCACGTATTCAGGAGCCAGCATCGGCCCCAGCCAACACTATTCGCATTGCCTCTTTCAACGTACTGAACTACTTCAACGGTTATGCAGGCAAAGACGGCAACCTGACTCCGGATGATGCCAAATACTGGGAGCACAGTATTAACGGTAACGCCCGTGGTGCTACGAGCAAAGAAGAGTTTGCTACCCAGCGTGAGAAAATCATTACTGCCATTAGCCGTATCAATGCTGACGTGGTCGGTATCCTGGAAATGGAAAATGATGGTTGGGATAATGATAGTGCAATTCACGACCTGGTCATTAATGGCATAAATAAAGTCAGCAACAAAACATACGACTATATTCGTACTGATGCAGACCTGATTGGTACTGATGTTATTAAAGTATCTCTGATTTATAACAAAGATGCGGTAGAACCTGCGGGCAAGCCAGTTATTCTGACTGAGTATCCATTTGACAAGGATACCAAAAAGCACCGCCCGCCAATGATCCAGACTTTCAAAGAGAAGGCAACCGGCAAAGAGTTCACCGTTGCCATCAACCACTTTAAGTCAAAAGGTTCATCCTGTAGCGCTATGGGTGATAAAACCGATGAATGGGGACAGGGTAACTGTAACCGGATGCGTGTTACCGCTGCTGAAACACTGGGTAAATATCTCGACGCACACTATCAAGGCAAAGATGTCCTGCTGGTTGGCGACTTAAATGCCTACGGCATGGAAGATCCTGTTCTGCTGCTGACGCAAAAAGATAAGGACATCCAGCGTACACTTGAGAAAATTACCCACAAAGATGGCAAATACACTGTAACACCGACTGCTTATCGCATGGATTTTGTTAATCTGGGACCAAAGTTCATCAAAGAGGACTACTTCAGCTATGCCTATGGTGGTGAAGTTGGTAGCCTTGATCACGGTTTAGCAAGTCCTTCACTGGCCAGCAAAGTGAAGCAGGTTCAGGACTGGAACATCAATGCCGGTGAACCTACCGGTATGGATTACACTACCAGCGACAAGCCTCAGGAAGTTCAGGATGCACTGATCGTAGCAGAGAGCCCATTTAGATCATCCGACCACAACCCTATTATGGTCGATGTTCAGCTGGGTGACAGAGATTCCAGCAATGGTAACGGCGATAACAACAGCGGAGTCAACACCGGCGATGAAGATGACTCCGGTAGCATGGGCTGGCTGACTCTGGGACTGGGTCTTCTGGGTCTGGGTGGCCGTCGTCGCAAGAAAAAAGCCGCATAATATCAGCTCCCCTCGTTCCCAGCGTCCTGAGGGTGTCGCGAAAGTGATTGTTATTAACCACGGAGACACAAAGACACGGAGATTTATAGTTTAAAGATACAAAAACTCTGTGCCTCCGTGTCTCCGTGGTTAAAAAAAGAGAATCAATCTCGTTTTATGCACACTGCATTCAGTTTCGCGACACCCTCTCCCCGCTGGGAATGCAGGCCTGTCCAGCCACGATAGCTACGAAACTAGGCGGATAGCACCGTATGCATTCCAGGCGAGGACGCCTGGAACGAGAGTGATCAAGTTAATCACACCTACAGCCGGGTATTTGCCCGGCCTTTTCTTTAATTAATGGTCGTCCCTTGAGCCTGTGTGAATATCATTGTGTATCGCTAATGAGAAAATCCTTTTTATCAAAGCCTCTAACCGCTTTTATTATAATAACGATAGTCATATCACTATTATCCCTGGGAAAAATGTACGACTGGTTATCACTGGATCGCCATGCGCCTTCATATTCACTAATCTGGCGTTGGATGACAGCACACCTGACGCATTTCAATATCCGGCACTTGCTACTCAACCTTTTCGGCTTGGCGATTATCTATTACATCAATGAGAAACTATTTTGTTCCTGGTGGGGGTTATTCTGCACAGTCAGTCTGTGCCTGTGGACTTCAACCTGTATTTGGTTGCTGAGTTCTGCTATCAGCCGTTACGCGGGGCTATCTGGCATACTTCACGGCTTGGCGGTTGTTGCAATCATCACCACGCCACACTATAAAAAACACATCAAAGCACTCATGCTGATTTTTTGGGCAGGAAAAACACTGAGGGAGCACACATCTTTCTACGATAGTGCTTTTATGGGTAACTTTTTACAAACCGGTGTCGCAGTGGATGCTCACTTATATGGTTTTATTGGCGGGATGCTATTGGTGCTTATTGCATATGCTTACAGTATAAACAGTGTTTATCAGAAAACCTCAAACCACTTGGTAGACTGAGAACGAAGGCCTCTTTACTATCGTTCCCTGCGTCCCTGCCGGGAATGCAGACCTATCCCTGAGGTATAGAAAGACCCATATACATTCCCGGGAAAACCATGAAAATAAGTCATGGTTTGCTGACCAGCTCCAGAATTTGCTTCAGCATATTACCATGCTCCACCTGACCTCTTTTCAACTCTCTTACATCTGATTTCAACTCTCTTACATCTGATTGCAATTCAGACAGCAGGTCACTATGGTGACTTAGCTCCCGGCGTATCTCCAGCATATGGGTATCTGTCCGGCACTGATGTCTCCTTATATCCAGAAAACCTTCTTCCACCTTTTCGGCCAGGGCATCAAACTCAGCCCGTCTCACAAACTCATCGCCTTCGGTTTCAATACTGCTCATGGCTAATCCTATGGGTTTATTTTTGTTGCAGGCTCAGTGTAGGCAGTTCATTGTCGCCTATCCACTGCTGCGCTATACCCACAGGCCGCACACCTGATATTCGCTGGACACATCCGTATACATTCCCGGCCGGGACGCCGGGAACGAGAGACAAATGTCGATTTTTTTCACAGGTCTGTTTTTATCAATAAAATATCACAGGGCATTTGCCGCACTACCGGCTCTGAAGCTGAAGCAAGTATTTCCCCCAGCCAACTATAGCGATGATGTCCCATCAGCAGCAAATCCACCTCATACTTCTTGACAGCTTCAGTGAGCGTCATGGCCATATCATCACAGCAATGCGAATAGCAATCCACCGGATAACCACAGTTTTCCAGCAAGCTTTTCATGGTCTTGATGGAACTCTGCTCTACGGCCACATTAGCCTTTTCAAGATTGATATCAAACATACCATGATAGGGTTTGCCCACTGTGTGCTCAATATGGATAGCACTTAATTTAGCCTGCTCGCAGCGAGCCCGCTGCACCGCCTTTTCAACCAGCAACCCCACATCCTTACCAAAATCAACAGCCAGCATGATATGTTGATACAGAGACATCTCTTACCCTCCGGTAGGGCTATTGTTACGAATAATTGCTCACTTATGAAGTATCCGAGCCAAGTAACAATAGAACGATTTTTCTGACTAAACCATAACCCGTTTGAAAACCGGATATCTTTATCTTGCTTACCCAGCGAAACTGTTTCTAAAGCGCGCCCCACACAGATAAAAAAACACATAGCGGATAGCCACATACAATACCATTGCGGTAGCCACATACAGTTCAATCCGAGCCAGGCCATCAGTTATTCTTGCAAGCCAGAAAAAATCCTTTTGAAATAACCAGTGGGTCAATTTAATCAGCGCAGTGGCACCAATCACCATTGGAAAGGTAAAGGCAGCATAGCCGGGGGAAAACGGCAAACGCAGCAGCCGGATAAATCCTGTATAAACGAGCACCGTCATCAACAGCGCCAAAGGTGCAAGAATAAGTATCAACAGTGGATCAGGCTGGTCACTAATGGTGAGATAGCCTGCGAGGGAAAGACTGGCCGGTGCTGCCATAATGGCAAAGGTTGGCAGCGCTGCATCAGGGATAACCCCCCTGAACATCAACCGGTAAAGCATCACCGGCAGTTTGACAAAATAGCAGCCCAGACCGAAGACAAAAAGGCTATACACCCCGTTTTCGTAGCCCATTCCATGGCTGGTGACCGCCGCAACAATAATACCCACAGGCGGAACAAACCAGCTGGGAACCATATGCTCCAGCCTGAAGTTGTTCACCCTGCCCACCACAAAGCAGACAAAGAGCACAATATGACAGATCACTGCCACCAGCCAAAGCCCCCTGGCAATACCTGGAATCACACTGAGCAAAGACTGGGAAATCACCATTAATGCCATGGCCGATGTGGGCATAACACTACTGATGACAGGGTGTGCCAACTCTTCCCGGATTAAATGGGGATGAAGCACAAACTTCGTAATAATCTTCAGCACCAGTATTGTCGCAATCAACGCTGATACTATTTTTAAGGGTTGCGCCCAATCCGGGCTTACCATGGACCAGGCTGCCCCCAGGCTTGCAATCCCAAGCGCCAAACCACCAAGGGGGGTAGGCACCCGCGCCAGCCTGGCTACCAGCCCACTGGGCTTAGCATTGTCAGACCATGGGTACTGCTGGATGGTTGCCATATCCTGAATCTCCGGGGTTATTCTTTATTCCCAGAACCATAACAACGGATTATTTATAAGAAAAATCAAACTTTTATATAATCTGATTCGATTTTTCTTATACTCAAAACCACCGATGCATATCACCTTACGACAACTGAGAGCCTTTCGTGCTGTGGCCAGCCTTGGTCAGGTTCAGTTGGCAGCCCATCAGCTCAGTCTCTCCCAGCCCGCAACCAGCATGGCTATTTCCGAACTGGAGAAGCAGTTGAATTGTCGCCTGTTTGACCGAACCAGTAATCGACTTGTTCTGAATCCCCAGGGTATCCGGCTGCTACCTCTGGCCTGTGAACTGCTGGACCGCAGTAATGAAATAGGAACACTTTTCCAGCAACGGAATCAAACCCCATCAGGAAAACTGACCATTGGTGCCAGTACTACTATCGGCAACTATCTGATCCCCCAGGTTCTTGCCAGCCATGAAAAAAATCATCCTGGTATCACCGCCACACTGGATATCCAAAATACCTCTACGCTGATTAATAAACTGGCTGCTTTCGATATTGATATCGCGTGCATAGAAGGCCCCTGCCAGCACAGTGATATGGAGGTGATCCCCTGGCTTGAAGATGAGCTGGTTGTGTTTTGCTCACCCTCTCACCCCTTGGCAGGTATGGGAAACCAGCCAATCTCTTTGCAAGACCTTGAGGACGAGTCCTGGATTCTCCGGGAGTCAGGCTCCGGTACCCGAATGCTTTTTGACTTTTATATTGCCCAGCACCTCAGGCATTTGAATATTCGCATGGAACTCAATCAAACCGAGGCCATCAAACAACTGGTATTGGCAGGCACCGGAATAAGCTGTCTTTCCCGGTACTGTATTGCCCGCGAACTTGAGCAAAAAGAGCTGGTAAGCCTTGCCCTGAAGGGGTGTGCACTAACCCGCAAGCTGTCAATCCTGATTCATAAAAAGAAGTATATCGGCCCGCTACTTGACTCATTGCTGCAACAGCTTTGGCAAGCTGCCAGATCCTGAACTTGAAGTGGTTATAGTTTTCCGGACACACAAACAAGGGTAATCTTGAAACCCTACTAAGGTGTGAAGCATGTCGGAAAAGAAAGTAAAAAATTACACTGCTGAGTTCAAGGAATCTGCTGTGAAGCTGGCAGTTGAATCAGATAAGCCAGTGACTGAAACTGCTCAGGAGCTTGGGGTTAATGCGAATACCCTGCATACCTGGATAACAAAGTACCACCGCCATAAGGTGGCTAATCAGCCCAGGAAAAATGATGAGCATGTGTATGATGAAGTGAAACGTTTGCGTAAAGAGCTGAAAATACTCAAAGAGGAGCATGCTATTTTAAAAAAGGCGGCAGCCTTCTTTGCAAGAGAAAGTCTCTGAAATTTCAGTTCATTAAGGACAACCAGGAGCGCTTCAGTATTACTGCCATGTGTCGGGTTATGTCTGTATCGACCACAGGCTTTTATGACTGGTGCTCTCGTCCAGAATCGAACCGAAGTCAGGAAGACCGTGCATTGAAGGCAGATATCCGCGTGATACATGAAAAACACCGCCAGCGTTATGGTGAGCGCCGTATAAAAGACGATCTTGCTGATCAGGGTAAAAACGTTAGCCGTCAACGAATCAGTCGCCTAATGAAGGAGGAAGGCATTGTTTGCAAAACAAAGCGCAAGTTCAAGGCAACAACAGACTCCCGCCATAACAAGCCGGTGGCCGAGAATCTGCTGAACCGCAATTTCAAACGGGAGCAGCCCAATGAGGCTTACGCGGGAGACATTACCTATATTCGTACCCGGGAGGGCTGGCTGTACTTGTCCGTATTCATTGATTTGCATTCGAGGGCTGTGGTTGGCTGGTCTATGAGAGATCGCATGACGGCATCACTGGTCACTGACTCCCTTGTGATGGCTATGTGGAAGCGGAGGCCAACAGAAGGGCTGCTGGTACATAGTGACAGGGGCAGCCAGTATGTCTCGGAAAGCTATCAGAAATTGCTGAAAGAAAATGGCTTTATTTGCAGTATGAGCCGTAAGGGAAATTGCTGGGATAATGCGGTGGCAGAGAGCTTCTTCCATACGCTGAAAGCTGAGCTTGTTCACCATGAAGACTTCCAGACAAGGGAAGAGGCGAAGCAGGCAGTTTTTGAATACATTGAGGTCTATTATAACCGCCAGAGAAAACACTCTGGTAATGGCTACCTGGCACCTTTCAAATATGAACAGAAAATTGCCGAGGCAGCGTAAAAAAGTGTCCGGAAAACTCTTGCCAGATCAACTATCCTGTTTTTCAATCCAAACCGCGCCCGATTAGAGAACCATCATTTGATGAAGCTGCGAAGGGCGCGAGAGGGTAATTATTCAGGTAACAACTATGATAAAACATATTCCATGCTATCTGCTTCTTGATACCTTCCGTTATCAGCTTTTTTTGCGCCTGTCTAAATTATCAAGGCCGGTTTATGCACTGATTATTCTGACTGCCCTGTATGGCTGCGGTGCTCACTCACCACAACAGATCACTTCTGACCAACAATTCCGGCAAGCAAACAGCCAAACGGTGAAAATGGTGATCCTCACTGATGCCACCAGCACACTTATGGGTGATAAAGGTATCTCGCCCGAGGTTAAGTCGGCATTATCCCGTCAAGTCATCACGCCCCTCAGAAAGTCCGGCACCATTGAAATATCAGGGAACGATAAAAACACCCGCCCCCTTGCTGTCAACTTCCAAAAGGCCTTTGAACAAAGCCTGCTTGATTTGCTTGATGAGCAGCAAATAAGTAGCATCACTGCCATTATCCATACCCCTCAACCGGCAACTCCCCTTTGCAATCCTCCAGGCAGGCATCTTGGTGAATCCCTTCACCCCGAAATCAAGCAGGACCCACAACGTATTAAAACCGTCGAGGATCGAACCATCACCGTCAGGCGAATGGCTCGTTATGGAGAAGGGGTTTCTATGTATATTGCCTACCCTAAAGAAGGAATGAACAAACGCTCACCGGCACAGCAAGATATCTATCGCAGCGAACTCAAAAACACAGCCAACACCAGCCTCCGGGATGCTCCTCTCTCATGCACAACCATGCCTGAGCATATCATTGGCGCATCCTACATTATCACCACACCCAACAACCAAAAACTGTTCTTTAGCCTGGTGGGTAAGCAAGCCGTTGCAGGAACCGGGGCAACTGACTGGCAATTCTGGTTTGATGATCTCTCACAAGCGGATATTCGTACACGCTATGACGAAGTATTTCAATATCTAAAGCAATGCGGTCAAAACATAGAACCCGAAGGTAAGGGGCATAAACTATAATCACATCTATTAAAAACTGAACGACAATTCTTACACGTCTGCATCATTTACCTTACCCCGGTGAAAATCCGCTGGTTATATTGAAGATTATTCCGGGGCATTCATTCAACGCTATTTGACATAAGTATTCACTTTATAAAAAAATAACTATATAGACGTATACTCACAGCAACCCCAATCAATAACAATTTACCCAAATAAAAATAAGGATAACACAACCTCTTACGCAACAATTTCCATTAATTGTTTTGTAAAAATACTAACGGTATTTTTAGAATCAATTTTACAAAAAAGATACCGTTCAATAAGCACTCACATTTTTTTACATAAATATTAAACAATGTTTCCCGAATTTATTTTTATTCCAACAGCCACTTATTAACCACACGATTTATAGGCTTTAAATAAATTAAACAGGCATCTAAATAAACTTTTATTGATTTAAATTCTAGGTATTTATACCAAAATACGACATTGATTAGCCATTTTCCCCATGACAAAAAGAAAAGGGATCACTAAAATTCAGTTTTCGCCTAATAACTCGATGGTAACACTCAAAATTATGGCTAAAGTCATTGAAACACCGGATGCACCTCCGGCTATTGGTCCATACTCCCAAGGCATACAGTTTGGCAATATGATTATTACCTCCGGGCAATTGCCAATAGAGCCAGAAAGTGGTGAGCTTTCTGAAGACACCAAGGAACAAGCTCACCAGTGCCTGAAAAATGTAAAGGCTGTCCTTGCTGCATCTGGCTACAAAATGAGCCATGTTCGCAAGGCCACCGTTTTTGTAAAAGACATGAATGACTTCACGGATATTAATGAGGTCTACAAGCAGTACTTCACCATTCCATTTCCTGCTCGCAGCCTGGTTGAGGTTGTCCGGCTTCCCAAGGATGTTAAGGTAGAGATTGAGGTCATCGCCAGTAAGGACTAAGCCAGCCTATTCTGGCATAGTCGGCTTTAAGCGCGGGGGAGTGGTTCCCCCGTAAGCAGCCCTTTACCACATCAAGTCGTCTGGAATCTGGTAATCTGCATACCAATCTTCCTCTTCCACAGAATCTTCTTCCTGTCCTTTCTGGTTTTGCAGCACAATGATCTCAGGTATCCTCTCGGCAATTTTCTCGGCCACAGGAACTGGAATCAGTATAAATTCCTCATCCTGAACCGCTATTGCCAACAACCCACGGC
Source organism: Endozoicomonas sp. Mp262 (assembly GCF_025643335.1). NCBI lineage: Bacteria > Pseudomonadati > Pseudomonadota > Gammaproteobacteria > Oceanospirillales > Endozoicomonadaceae > Endozoicomonas > Endozoicomonas sp. Mp262. The sequence goes on from NZ_CP092489.1 coordinate 5,080,599, forward strand.
TTAACTTGTTCTGAATGGCGTCTGTGACGTAGATTTTTTTAACTTTCTTCTCGTACACAAAGTTATAGCCAACATCGCCCTTCTCCCTGGCAATGGCATTGCGCTCAATCAGCTGACGAACCTGGGCCAGAATAGCCTTTCGGTTCTTTTCCTCTTCCCGCTGCCGATTTAGTTCCCGATCACGCTCAACCTTGGCGGCACGCTCCTTTTCCAATTCTATCCTGCGAAGCTCTTGCTCCGTTGCCACTCCGTCTTTAGCGGCCTGCTTCTTCTTTTTTTTCGTGGATGTTTTTGCCTTAAGAGCCTGTTGCTTGCTGGCAAGCCCGGCTTTCATCAGCTGGTCTCTCAGTGATTTGCTCATGGTCGATAATAACTACAGAATTTATGAAAAGAATAACGATTGGTGAGGAAAGCATCTTAGCAATCAGAGTTCCTTCAGGCCAGTTGCTGATTACTCTCCTTCCCTGCATCCCGAGAATGTCGTGCCCCCCCTGAACAAGAAGACTATGATCTGATAAAAAAGCCCGGATATTCACCGGGCTCCTGAAAGAAATCAATGTCTAGGGGTTGTTGACGTTTGCTCGTGTGCTCAGCCAAAACCAGCGGTTTCGTGGCTAGGCGCAGTAGCGCAGGAAGACTCACGTCTTTCAAGCTACTGCAACGACGGCACGGAATCGCTGGTTTTGGCCCTTCGGGTGGCTCGTAAAGCGGCTTTCCGACGGCGTTGGACTGGCTTGACGTAGAATAACTATGCCTGCACCAGTCCTCCTTGTGGAAAACCGCTTTACGAGCCACTGAGCTCACGATCAAACGTCAACAGCCCCTAGTGTACATCTTTCCAGTACTCCCGCTTCAGCAGATAGGCGAACACCAGGAACACCAGCAGGAACAGGAACACATAGATACCCAACTGTTGACGCTCCATTTTCATGGGCTCGGCAGAATAGGACAGGAAATTAACCAGGTCATACATGGCCTGATCAAACTCATCCACCGTCATGCTTCCCTTCCGCTCAGGATCTACCTTTAAGCCACAAAGTTTCTCCCCGGTCAAAGGATCCCGGGCCGTATCATCCCCCCCTACACAGGAGTCCACCTGAACGCCTTGCAGTTCCATCAGCACATGGGGCATGCCCACATCCGGGAAGACCTTATTGTTCACACCCCAGGGACGCTTAGGATCTTCATAGAAAGTCCGCAGATAGGTATACAGCCAGTCTTCTCCCCGAACCCTGGAAACCAGGGTCAAATCCGGAGGCGCGGCGCCAAACCACTCTTTTGCCTCCTTCTGATCCATATTATTGGTCATTAAGTCACCAATCCTGGCGCTTTTATCAAAGACCAGGTTTTCCATCATCAGGTCATGGGGAATCCCCAGATCATCGGCAACCCGCTCATAGCGCTGGAAGGAAGTGGCATGACAGCCTGCGCAGTAATTCTGATAATATTTAGCCCCTCTCTGCAACGAGGCCTTATCAGAATGATCGGTATCCACCGAATCAAGATCATAACCGCTGCCACCTGCCGCCAAAGCCAGGACAGGAGCAAAGAGGAATAGCAGAGCCAGTGTTATTGTTTTCATTAGCCGGTCACCCTCTCCGGTACAGGTTTGGTTTTCTCCCACCGGGTATAAAATGGCATCAGCAGGAAGAAGGCGAAGTACAACAGGGTACAGATTTGCGCCACCAGTGTTCTGCCCTCAGTGGCGGACTTGGTGCCGAGGTAAGTCAGGATAATAAAGACAATGGCAAATAGCACAATGCCGATTTTGCTGCACAGGCCCTTATAGCGCCAGGACTTAACCGGACTCCTGTCCAGCCAGGGCAGGACAAACAGGATGGCAATGGCACCCCCCATGGCAATGACACCACCCAGCTTGGAATCAATAAAGCCAATATCGAAGGTAATGGCCCGAAGGATGGAATAGAAGGCACCAAAATACCACACAGGCGCAATATGTTCCGGTGTCTTCAGACTGTTGGCCTGTTCAAAATTGGCATGCTCAAGGAAATAGCCCCCCATTTCAGGAAGGAAGAACACCACCCCACAGAATACAAACAGGAAGACCACAACCCCGACAATATCCTTGACCGTGTAATACGGATGGAAAGGAATACCATCCAGGGGTATACCGTCAGGTCCTTTGTTCTTTTTAATCTCAATACCATCCGGGTTGTTGGAACCCACTTCATGCAGGGCGATAATATGCAGCACCACAAGCCCCAGCAGAACGATAGGCAGTGCCACCACATGCAGGGCAAAGAAGCGGTTCAGGGTAATCCCGGAAATCAGGAAGTCTCCACGGATAAACTCCTGAAGGTCCGGCCCAATCACCGGTATCGCCCCGAACAGGGAGATAATGACCTGCGCTCCCCAGTAGGACATCTGCCCCCAGGGCAACAGATACCCCATAAAGGCTTCAGCCATTAACGCCAAATAGATGGCCATGCCAAAGATCCACACCAACTCCCGGGGCGCCCGGTAGGAACCATAGATCAACCCCCTGAACATATGCAGATAGATCACCACAAAGAACATGGATGCTCCCGTTGAGTGCATATAGCGAATCAACCAGCCATACTCCACATCCCGCATAATGTACTCAACGGAGGCAAAGGCCTCCTCCGCGCTCGGTACATAGCTCATGGTGAGCCAGATACCCGTCAGGAGCTGATTCACCAGCACCAGCAATGCCAGCGAACCAAAGAAGTAAAAGAAGTTAAAATTTTTCGGTGCGTAATATTTACTGAGATGATCTTCCCAGACCTGGGTAACCGGTAACCTGGCATTAAGCCAGTCCATAAATTTCGTGGCCATTACACATTACCCCCATCTTCACCAATAATCAGGATGTCATCCGTTTCAAAGGTATAAGGTGGCACTTCCAGGTTGGTGGGTGCCGGAACGCCTTTGTAAACCCTGCCAGCCAGATCAAATTTAGAACCATGGCAGGGGCAGAAATAGCCCCCCTGCCATTTGGCATCAAATTCCATTGGCTTTACTTCCGGCATAAACTTGGGAGAACAGCCCAAATGCGTGCAGAGCCCGACTAATACCAGAAACTCATCTTTCTGCGACCGAAATTCATTTTTCGCATAATCAGGTTGCTCGGACTTTTCCGATAAGGGATCCCGAAGCAGGCTTCCCTGTTCCCTGAGTACATCCAGCATCGCCTGGGTTCGTCGCGCCACAAACACGGGTTTACCTCGCCATTCGTAAACCACCTGCTGCCCGGGTTCTAATTTGCTGACATTGACTTTCACTGGTGCTCCAGCGGCCTTGGCCTTGGCACTGGGCGTCCAGGATTTCACGAAAGGTGTGGCGACCCCTACGGCCCCGGCAGCCCCCACCACCGAAGTTGCTGCCACGAGAAAGCGGCGGCGGCCTGTATTCACGCCGTTATCACTCATTACCTACTCTCCCCCATTTGAGCCTCTGCTCGATAGACTTCTTATTGTTCAGGGTGGGTTGCTTGCAGGATCTCTGTTCTACTCAACCTATTGACTCCAGACACTGATTCGGAAATAGCCGTCTATTCCCGGACAGACTTCCAGCTATTATGGTTGTTCTTCCAGAGGCCACAAACCCGGCTTTTAACCATTTTCTTTATCTGTGACATCTTTGCTTATCCCTGCCTCAGTACCCCACCTACTCACTAGGTACTAATGCGTAATGATACTGGTTTTAAGGCTATGGCAAAAGCCTCCGATAGATTTTATTACCAAAGACCCATTTGTTAGTCGGCATAACCCCATTGTTAGTAATATCAACCTTTAATTTCAAACATATCACAGTGCCACATTGTCTATTAATGCAGATATGCCCGATTTTAAAATACAACCTCCTCTAACATGCGGATAATGTCAGGGCAATAAAAAATCAAAATAACTAAAAAATAGAAAAGCAGGGAAAAAGCGATGCCTCATGATATTATTACCCTCATACAACAAACAGATATATCCAAAATACCACGACAAGAAGTGCAACAAGAGGACAAAGATGCCGTAATCCGCCTGACAAATGGCCAGATTGAATACGGCTCAAAACAACAGGGCACAACCGAGAAGATAGCCAAGTGGAGCTTCCATGTAGTTCGATCATTTTTTAATGGTTCAGACCAAACATACATGAGCTATCTACAAGACCAGGAAAAACTAGAATGCCATCAAGCCGTTGAAAGAATAAATAAAGGCCTTCGTTACAGGACTGTTTGCCCATTTGAATATACCGAACTAACCGGACCGCTCAATTATGGTCAATTAACTCAGCACCTGAAGGAAAATGAACAAAGATACGGTCTTGATCAGGCAAGCATAGAACAGCAGAAAAACCTTAAAGAAAAAATGGCCCGACTTTTAATCGATGAAAGCCTTAAATATCATCCCTGCAAAGGCACTGAACTCTACAACCATTTACTCCTCGCTATTTGTCGCTATCAATTACGAAGTGCATATCAGGTCGATGGGCTAGCTGAGCACCTGAAAACCACCGATAATTATAAAGCTTTAAGCCGAGCCAATAAAAAAATCCTTGATAGAGTGCTTGATGAGGTAAAAATCAGAATGGAGCAATTTCATAGCATGAACCTCAGCCAAAACCAATCAAGAGAAGAAACACCCTCAGGTGGACAATCAGTACTTTCTGGCATACCACCCCAGGATATTGCACTTATGGAGAAATCACTAAAAAAGGAACAAAATAGTTTTCCGGAAAATAACACTGACCAGCCTGTCACAGATTCCGAAACTACCATTAATGCTACCCTGCGTTGCGATAGTGGTACAAAGGATAATACTGATGAAATGGATACAGGCCTGCCTGCATCTAATAAGCAATATAACGATAGCAGCAGCCGTTTATCGCCTCAGCCAGCTGCTGAAAACAAACCAGTCACTAATCCGGATTTTGATAAAACTGCATATCAAATGAATGATACTCTTGATTCAGAACCTATGGCTTCAACTTCTAATAACGAAGACACAGATTTGAAGAAAAAAGACTCATGTGAAATATGCTTTGACTCTATAGAAGAGTCTATGAAACGCTACACCATTCATGAGGATGGCTCTAAGATTCACCTTTATGATGAAAATTGCTTTAAAGGTTTAAATGAAAAGTTTCTTAAACAAGGACTAAGAAAAACACACAAGCCTAAATGCCCTCACTGTAAGACACTTTTGCAGCACACTGCTAGTGATACAGAAGATAAAAGTCGTATTCGATACCGTAAAGATTTCACAGCTATTTCATATACCAGCCGCTCAGAAGTTGAATCTGCACAAAAACATTTAAAACATTCTATCTCATTAAAAGATAAAAATAGTGATCAAGATCAACCCCCTAAAAAACGTCAATGCCTCAACAGATTAAATTCAACTGACTCATGATAATCACTCACAAATAGCTATTAATATACAGTATACAGTTCCATATAAAACCAATCAGCTGTGTTCCAAGCAGAATATTTTTTATTTTTAAATACGTAAGCAGGCATAACTATTATGCCGTCCCCTCTTACTTACAAAAAACCTTTTTATTTATTCATGGTCAATATAAAAGTGAACAATAAACCTAGAGAATATAACAATGATATACAACTTTATAGATAAGTATCAGCAGCTTCCACCCAAGGCAGCTGAAAGTGACTCTGCCATAAGGTTAGTGGAGGATGATATTGAATTTGGCCCAAAACAGGAATCATCACTGGGTCAATTTGGGCACTGGTTCATTGGCAAGATAAAAACACAGACACAGGGTTACACCGAGTTATTAAAAGAAAAAGACTACAAAGAACGCAAAGCGGCTATGGAAATGTGCAATAAAGACCTACAAAACCGGGTTATCTGTGGTCATAGCCATGAAACACTAGAGGGAGAGACCCTGACCCGTTCAACACTTGATGACACTCTACGCTCCAAAGCAAAGAGCTATGGATTAACTGCGGACCGTTGTAAGGAGCGTCTTGAGACAGAACAAGCACTTCAACTGAAAATGCAACCTGGAACCATTAGTGCAAGGGAGCCTCACCGATTATCTCCTTATTATAAAGAGCTCTGCAAAGCCATATACAGTCATCATTTATGCAGTCAGCATGAAATTGACTCATTACAAGAAAAACTCAAAACTTCATCAGGTATTTTTCAACTTAACCAAAATGAACAACAGGATTTAGATACAATATTTTCCGCTATTAAACAGCAATTACTTCAACTTCATACCCTGATTAAAGAAATTGACAAATCCCATGAACAAGATGAAGCTATTACAGCGGAGTTTATAAAAAATTTAGTGAATAGAGATGAAAGCATCGCAGGAGAAATTCGAGAGCAGCTCATAAAAAGCCTTGTTTACCATGCTAAAGCAGAAAAGATTTTTTCTAGCGATGAATGCCAAATATGCTTTGAGCCATCCACACAGAAAAGTCCTGCTGTCTATGGTGTTGCACACAAACCTGAGGAGAACAGTGATGTTGCCGAAATTCATATTTTCGGGCACAAAGAGTGTATATTAGAAGCTATAAATAGTAGAGAAGGTGCCTGTCCTAGCTGTGGAACAGATGCTATTACAAAATACCCTGGTACCCAAAAGCCCTTCATAGTAAGAACCGTCGGGTTCAAACAGGATGAAACTGATTCCCCACCCCGCAAACGTCGGAAACTAGCTGCCTCTACCAGTCATAACTAAAAAAATACCCGGCATAAACCGGGTATTTTTTCTTCGAATAAAATCGAAGCACGCAGCAAAGATGCCCTTTGGGGCATCCCTGATTAACGCTTGGAGAACTGTGGACGCTTACGTGCTTTACGCAGACCCACTTTCTTACGCTCAACTTCACGGGCATCACGAGTTACATAACCCGCCTTGCGCAGAGGAGAACGCAGAGTCTCGTCGTACTGCATCAGTGCACGGGTAATACCGTGACGGATCGCACCAGCCTGACCGGAACCGCCGCCACCAGATACAGTGATCTTGATGTCGAACTTTTCAGTCAGTTCAGTCAGTTCCAGCGGCTGACGAACAACCATACGAGCGGTCTCACGACCGAAGTATTCGTCCAGAGCACGACCGTTAACAGTGATGCTGCCAGAACCAGCTCTCAGGAAAACACGCGCAGTAGAGGACTTGCGGCGTCCAGTTCCGTAGTATTGAGTCACAGACATAGCTACCCCCGATTAAATTGCCAGTTGCTGAGGCTGCTGAGCAGCATGTGGATGCTCGCTGCCGGCGTATACCTTCAGCTTGCTATACATGGCGCGACCCAGCGGATTGCGGGGCAGCATGCCTTTAACAGCCAGTTCAATTACCATTTCAGGCTTGTGATCGATGAGCTTATCAAAGCTCGCGGAACGCAGGCCACCGGGGAAACCGGTGTGACGGTAATACATCTTGTCGGAAGCCTTACGGCCAGTTACGCGTACTTTCTCAGCATTGATGACAACGATGTAGTCACCGGTGTCCACGTGAGGAGTGTACTCCGGCTTATGCTTACCACGCAGGCGGGAAGCGATCTCTGTGGCCAGACGACCCAGCGTCTTGCCCTCGGCATCGACTACATACCAGTCACGCTTGACTGTTTCTGGTTTTGCGCTAAAAGTTTTCATTCAATATTCGCCTCAAGGGAGCTGTTTTCACAGCGTCCTGTTCTTACTTGGCCAACCCACTGCTTTCGGACCAGGCTAATAGACCGCCAGGGCCGGCCTGTTCAAACATCAGGCGCTCAAATAGGGAAACGGGTGCGGTATTATAGCTTCTGATGACAGGAAAGAAACCCTTTTATTCACATACAACTATAATATTTAGCGCTTTACATTTTGTTAGCCTCAGGGATTAATTGCCATGACCTCCGATATTTCAACACCCCCCTATCAACCTGACCGGATTTTTTCGATCAATGGGCTAAAAATTGGTCAGGCAACCGATCTGCAAGGGATGACAGGCGTCACCGTATTACGCTTTGATAACGGCGCAACCTGCGCAGTAGATGTCAGGGGAGCGGCTCCCGGCACCAGGGAGACGGATCTGCTCAGGCCGGAAAACCTGGTTGATAAGGTTCATGCCATCGTACTGGGTGGTGGCAGCGCCTTTGGCCTGGCAGCCATGACGGGTGTTACTGACTGCCTGGCAGAACAAAAAATCGGCTTCCAGACAGAAGGAGGCTGCATTCCTATTGTTACAGGAGCCATCCTCTATGACCTCACCATAGGCAGCCCTGACTCTCGTCCTGATTCCAACATGGGTAAACGGGCAGCCTTAAGCGCTTCCAGAAAGAACCTGACAGAAGGCAATATTGGAGCAGGAACTGGCGCAACCGTCGGCAAAGTCATGGGAACCGAACTGGCCACCAAAAGCGGCCTGGGAACCTTTTGCCTCACTAAGGATAACCTGGTGGTTGCTGCCATTATCGCCGTTAATGCCTGGGGGGATGTTATCAAAAACGGCAAGGTCATCGCTGGCTCTCGCACCCCTGACAATCAAGGCTTCATCAATAGCAAAGAGGCCATATTGTCTGGCCGGGACAAACCCGCTTTCTCAGGCCAGAACACAACTATTGGTACCATTATCACCAATGCCACCTTATCAAAATCACAGGCTTTAAAAGTGGCCCAAATGGCACACGATGGTTATTCTCGGGCTATTAATCCGGTTCATACTTTATATGATGGCGATACCATCTTTGCAGCTGCCACGGGTGAAATAGAACAGAGTGACACTAACCTGATCGGCATCATGGCCGCCGAGGTGGTCGAAATTGCCATTCACAGGGCAGTTCTTGCCGCTGAATCCAAAGCCGGAATTCCTGCAATAACAGACCTGTCTTCCATCACTTGAAGTGGCCAATAAATACTGACCTGAATCATGGATTACATGTCAGTATTTTGTAAAATTCGCAACCATTAAAAGGAGGCGCTTCCATTAAACAGGCGTTCTCTTTCGGGGGCTATTGGCGTTTCACCGTCAATGGCCCCTAATTTTTCCTCAATTCAGAGATTATTAAACCCTCTGGGAAATTTACAATGAGCAATCACTCCCCCTCAATGGTTCAGGAGACGGGCATTTGTGCACCTTCTTTTGGCCAGGCTGCTCTGCTGCTGAGCATTATTACCCTATCGCTGATTACCGGCATTATGGCCTTTAGCCTTGATGTCCACATGCTGCTGATCTGTGCCCTCATTCTTACGATGATTCTAAGCTGGCGCTGTGGTTACAGCCTTGACCAGCAAATTGCATTAATGGGGGACAGCATCAAAAATGCCACTGGAGCCATGTTTGCCTTTTTCCTGATTGGCATGATTATTGGCTCCTGGATTCTCTCGGGAACACTGCCCGCACTTATCTATTACGGCTTAAACTTTATTTCCCCGGAACTGTTTTTACCCACCGGTTTTCTACTCTGCTGTGTTGTCACTTACGCCACCGGCACTGCCTGGGGTACCGCCTCCACGGTCGGGCTGGCTTTAACCGGTATGGGGATGGGACTCGGAGTGCCATTACCAGTGATTGCCGGAATGATTATTTCCGGCGGCATTTTTGGCGTTAAAATGTCTCCCATTTCAGATCTGACTATTTTATCTTCCGCCACGGTTGGGGCAGACCCAAAAGCTCATCTGAAGGCGGTGAACAAAGTGAATATTCCCGTCTTTCTCATTAGCCTGGCAGCTTACTACTTAATAGGCTCTCAGTTTCTGGGACTGGACGCTGGCAATACAGACCGTACCACACTGATTCAACAAACCCTCAGCCAAACCTTTGACCTGAACCCACTGGTGCTGGCACCTATTGTTATTACCCTGGGTCTGACCTTTACCAAAATACCTTCCCAAATCGCCATGTTTGCCGGCGTACTTTTGGGGGGCATGACTGCCGCTATCTTCCAGCATAATAACCTGGTGGATTTTTTTGCTGTTTTAAACTACGGCTACCAGCAAAGCTCAGGGGTTGAGCTGGTTGACCAACTCCTTGTTCGTGGTGGCATACAAAATATGATGTGGACGTTCTCCCTGACCTTTGTAGCCCTTTGTCTTGGTGGTCTATTGGAACACGTGGGTTTTCTCGGGGTGTTATTACAACGGTTGCTATGCCAGGTAAAAAGCGACTTCGGCCTTGTATTAACCACCCTGCTCAGCTGCTTACTGGGCAATGCTGCCACCAGTGAAGTTTACCTTTCAGTGATTCTGAATGGTTCCCTTTATAAAAAGGTTTATCAGGAACGCGGCTTTAAATTAGAAATGCTAAGCCGCTTACTGGAAGAAGGCTCCCTTCCCACAGGTTTCCTGCTACCCTGGACCACAGCCGGTGCCTTTATGACCGCCACTCTGGGGGTCAGCCCTCTGGAATATGCCCCTTACGCCTTTTATGTATGGCTTACTCCCGTTGTTTCACTGCTACTGGTAGCCATGGGTCGAACTCTGATTAAACAAAGCCCCGAAGAAAACAAGCAGCCGCTTAAAACGGCGGTAGAAGCTTAGTTCCTCCCCCCGTTGTTATAAACAACGGGGCCACCAGCGCTTATTCCAGATTAGAGAAGCCTCCTTATGTCTACCCAGAGCATTCCGCTCCTGCAAGAGCCGCTATCAACCACTTGCAGCCTCTGTGGCATTAACTGCCGCATCCTTATTGATACGGATAAAAACGGTCAATATCGTATCTCCGGCGATAAACGGGATACAGTAACCAGCGGGGCCTTATGTAAAAAAGGCCGTGAATCCATTGAGCTGATGCTTCACCCCCGTCGCCTGAAGCAACCCTTAAAGCGTGTGGGCAAACGAGGAGACGGGCAGTGGCAACCCATTAGTTGGGAGGAAGCTTTCCAGTATACCGCCGAAGGGTTTTCTAAAATCCAAAAACAATGGGGTAACAACAGCCTGTTTATGGCTTACGGGTACTCCAAGGACTTTATGTATACCCAGCTACTAAGACTGGCCAACCGGCTGCAAACAGCCAATATCGCTGGCCCTGAAACCGTCTGCTGGGCACCCACCAAGCTGGGCTGTGACTATACTCTCGGTTTTAATCCCGGCCATGACCTGAATGAACAAACCCGCTGCGTAATACTCTGGGGTGTCAATAAATATAAAACCCGCTTTACCGATCTTCCTCCCATAAAAACAGCCATAGCTGCCGGGGCCGAGACTATCTGCATTGACCCCCAGTTTACCCGCCACGCCAAAGAAGCCAGTCACTGGCTTGCCATTAAACCCGGAGCAGACCTTGCCCTGGCACTGGCACTGCTGAAAGTCATTATTGAGGAGCAACTCTACCACCAGGACTTTGTCGAAAACTGGTGCCTGGGCTTTGCTGAATTAAAAGAGCAACTGACGCACTATGACCTGTCTTATCTTGCGGATGAATGCCAGTTGGATACCCACCGTATTCAAACCATTGCCCGGCTCTACGCCCAGTCAAAACCAGCCGTCATTATCACCGGCAATGCCCTTGATCATAATAACGACAGTTTTCAGGTAAACCGGGCAATCGCCATGTTAATGGCAATCACCGGCAATATTGATGTTCCCGGCGGCCAGTTTCAACCTCACGGAGACTCACTGGTATCCGGACGCTGGCCCTATGATGAACAGGATGTCCACGAGCTATCTGCAGAAGCCCGGGCCCAAAGCGCTGGCACCCCCATCTTACCTGAGTATTTTCGTGCTACCAGCCAGGGGCTAACCAAAGCCATGCTCACCAGCACCCCCTACCCGATAAAAGGTGGCCTGATTGTTGGTTCCAATCCCATGACCAGCTGGCCGGATACCAAAGCTGTTTATCAGGCATTTTCCCGGTTGGATTTTCTGGCAGTCTCCGAACTGTTTATGACACCAACAGCCATGATGGCAGATATCGTTTTTCCTGCCGCCAGCTTTCTGGAATTTGAAGGGATTACCCAGGGCCAGGATGGCTCCATCCGTTTCCAGAAAAAAGTAATGCAGGTGGGAGACTGCAAGCCCGACCATGAAATCATTTCCAGTATCGGGGTCAGCATGAATGTAATGTCTCCCCAAAGCGAAGAGGCATTCTGGAATGGCTTTTTACAGAAAAGTGGTGTTGATTATTCAACACTGAAAGCAAAAGAACTCATTTCACCCATATCATCAGCGCCACATTTCCGAAAATACCAACAGGATGGCTTCCCCACAGAGTCTGGAAAAATCGAGCTTTATAGCGAAAGACTGGCCGCATTGGGTGCTTCCCCACTACCTGCTTATCAGAATTTACAGCCCGAAAACCCTGACTATCCGTTAAGACTAACCACCAGCAAGCCTAAGCACTATATGTTCTCTCACGGACGACAACTCACTAACTTGCGCAAGGCTCATCCAAAACCATTAGTCAGGCTCCATTCGGAGACAGCCAGGCGCCTTAACCTGACCGATGGCTCAGAGGTAGCCATTGAAACGCCGGGCAACAAAGTGATTTACCAGACTCTGAAGCTGGATAGCCAACTCAACCCGGCCGTTGCCATTGCTGACTTAAGTTGGTGGTTTCCAGAGTCCGGCAAAGCCTACCTTGGAGACGTATTCCGCAGCAACTTCAACGTCCTGACATCACTGGATTCAGGACCTTATGGCGAAGGCGAAGCGGGCAGTTTTAATACCAATGGCTTGCCCTGTCGAATTAAAACCCCCTGAACCGCCTTTAGCGGCAGTTATTCACTTTAAAGGATGGGATATCTATAAAGGCGGCTTTAGTGAAAACCATTGACAAAAAGAAACCGGAGGCATTATTCAGTACACCCCTCCAGCCCCTAAAGAAAATGCGGCCTCGGATAGTCCACATTCACAAACAATAAGGACACTCTATCTCCTGAGAATACCCCCCGGCTTTTCAGTCGGGGACAGATATTCCCAGAAAAAATCAGTTGCGATAGATGGTTTCAATCAGATGAAAGCCAAAGCGTGTTTTCACCGGACCATGAACGGTAAGCACCTTTTTCTTAAACACCACTTGATCAAATGCCTTTACCATCTGGCCTGGCTGAAACTCTCCCAGGTCGCCCCCTCTTTTACCAGAAGGACAAAGGGAATATTTTTTTGCCAATCTGGCGAAATCCTCGCCTTTGGCTATTCTCATCTTTAACTTTTCCGCCTCGTCCCTTGTTTTAACCAGAATATGGCGAGCACAGGCTGTTGGCATGGGGTGAGTCCTCAATATAAAAAGAGGCGAATATTATCGTTTCCAGAAGGGATTATCATGAAAAAAATGAATCACAAAGACCTTATTATCAACTAGAAAAAGAAGACCTGATGATGAAAAAATTAAATCCCTCTTTATACGTTGTATTTTTTGCTTTCGCGTATTTTTCCAGTTTCGCTTATGCCGAGCGCCTGGTAATGATCACTGGTGCCAATAGAGGACTGGGACTGCTGCTGTCGGAACAATTTGCTCAAGGTGGGGATAAGGTGATTGCAGTACATCGTCATAATGAAACTCCTGCCTCCCTTAATAGCCTGAAAACCAAATACCCTGGAAAAATAATAATGGAAAAGCTAGATTTGACGGATCTTAACGAGGTTATAAAACTAGGTGAGCAATACCGTCACAAAAAAACACCTATTGATATCCTTATCAATAACGCTGGTATTTACTCACCAAGGGAACCCCAAAATAATACCTTTCAAAACTTGATCCAAAATCTACCTCAACTTGAGGAGTCAATGCACACCAATGCAGAAGCACCGATGCTACTATCTAGCAGCTTGCTCCCAAACATTACCCAAGGCACTGAGAAAATGATTATTTTTCTTGGTAGTGCTGGCAGTCGGTTTTCAGTAGACGATAACAAACGAAATCGAATGGGACTCACCTATGTCATGAGCAAATCTGCGCTTCATAAAGCCATTGACCAGGCTGCCACTGACCTGAAAAACCCTCAAAAATGCCTGTCTCAGGCAACCTGCAAAGATGAGCAACAAGTCACAATGGTAGGCATTGACCCCGGCTGGGTAGACACTGATATGGGCAAAGGATCAAAGAACTCTCAACCCGAAACAGGAACCGCAGAGCAAGCCACCAAAAAAATATATCAGCTCATTACCAGCGGTACGCTCAATCACACCATGAGTGGCCAGTTAATCAATACCTCAGGACAAAAACTAGACTGGTAATTTAAAAACTATTCGTAACCTTCTGACAGCACCGCCCTAAATCGTTACAATGCCGGGCAATATTGATCGGAAGCTTTACTATGCGTGACTTTATTATCGCTCCCAGCATTCTCTCTGCAAACTTCGCCCGTCTTGGTGAAGAGGTTGATAACGTCCTGGAAGCCGGGGCCGACTGGGTTCATTTCGACGTCATGGACAACCACTATGTACCTAACCTCACTCTTGGCCCCATGGTCTGTAAAGCATTACGAAACCATGGCGTTACCGCTCCTATCGATGTTCACCTGATGGTTAGCCCCGTTGATCGGATGATTGGTGATTTTATCGAAGCGGGTGCCAGTATGATCACCTTCCATCCGGAAGCTTCCGATCATATCGACCGCAGCCTGCAACTGATCCGTGAAGGTGGTTGTAAAGCGGGTCTGGTACTCAACCCCGCCACCAGCCCTGATGTCATTGAGTATGTCATTGATAAGCTGGATATGGTGCTGCTAATGTCCGTAAACCCCGGTTTTGGTGGACAGAAGTTCATCCCTTCTACACTAAAAAAACTGCGCCATGTTCGTAAGATCATTGACGACAGCGGCCTGGATATCAGACTGGAGGTGGACGGTGGTGTTGGCGTAAAAAATATTCGCCAAATTGCTGAGGCAGGTGCAGATGCCTTTGTTGCCGGGTCTGCTATTTTCGGTGCAGAAAGCTACCAGGATGTCATTTCCAATATGAGAAATGAACTAAAACAGGTTAACGCTCTTTAAGCCCTAAAAACACCCAGTGAGTTTGCAGCACTTTTTCACTAAAAATGCTGCAAACCCTGAGTCTTATATCATTCTGTTAAAGCACTAAACCGCGCCCAGTTAGGTAACCGCAATTTGATAGGGCTGTGATAGGCGCGCTTTAGTAATCGCTTCGCTTGATGAACAAGCCAGGAATATCCGGTTTTCAAACGAGTTTTGGTTTAGATATTGATACTGGGCGGAATTCTACTCGGTAGCAAGTAGCTGTATTCAGGCCGATTATTATTTCGATCATTAATCTTGGACTCTACCTCCTTAAGAGCCTCATTAAAACGATCCAAAGGCCCTCCCGAATCGGTAATTTTATCGTCTTCAAACCAGGACAGATACGGAAAATGATTACTGCGATACTCTCCCAATTTCCGGTAATAGACAGACCCTAACAGGTGTAAAACACTTAATTGTTGTAGCGCTTTTGGGATCGGGGCTAACAAAGTTAACCACTGTTCTTCTGTATTGGCAGATAAAGGGTCTTGCCCCCACACAGCACCGGAAATAGCTGGCGCATAGGACATCAGATTTTTTTGGGGAAAGTTAACTGCTGCATGCTGAGCACTGCCGGTAAAAATAACCATTGTCAAAACATCAACAAGCTGCGACCGCTCAACAATAGGCTTAAATCCTTTTACTTTTCCATCAGAAATCAATGCATCAGTCCAGGCCGTTAATTCGGTATCTTCAACAACATCCTGATCACTCGAGTAATAAATAGCCACATAATCCCGTACCCAGTCCCGAATAGCCCCCCAAACCAGAATGGCATCATCACGATAAGGGTAATCAGGAAGGTCTTCTTGGCTGGCTACCCCCCGTCGCTCTAACCCGGATATTTCATAAAGCAGCAGGCTGTCCATTCAATTTTGACTTTTCTGTGGGGGCTGCTGTTTTATCACTCTGTGACTAAAGGTCTTCAGGCTCCGACTACACCAATCTGAACATTTAACGATCAATTCTGCTTTTTTAGGCCGAATGAATACTCCAAACGTCTCTCATCTGGTTATTATTTAGGCGGGCTAAGCGTTGTGGAGGCTGCTACCCAGGCCGAGGCAACGGCATTTGATAAAATATCTCTGTTACATGCTGCAAAAGCTTCTTGAATGGGCAGCTGCTGGGTAGGTGCAGTTTGATCCGATCCTTGTACTCAACCACCTTAACCGCTACTTTGCAGAGTTTTGTGATTACCGTTGATGGCTGGGCTTTCTCCAGTTCCGTTCCTTTCAAAGCCTTGGTTCTCAGCTCGTAATGCAGAACGTAAGCCGCACAGGCATAAAACAGTCTCAAGTGATTGGCCAGAAAGGTCTGGTCTGACAGTCTGTCACCGGACAGATCACTTTTCAGGTGCTTAATGAAATTCTCATCCTGCCCTCTTGGGCAGTACAGATCCTCATAAATCACCTCTGGGGAAGCCTCTTTGATTGAGGTGACAATAAAGCGGGGATTGTCGCCTTTCTCGTTAACCTCTGCCTTATAGATTATCCGGGTATCGAGCCCTTTCCAGCTTTTAGCCTGATACTCGGCCTCACCGTACAGCCTGAGTCGTTCTGGCTCAGGCATATCGTTCAACTTGGCTAAGGCTGTTTTAACCTTGAAAGCTCGACGAGCCTCATCTAGCAACTCTTTGGCTTTAGGGCGTAAGGCCGTCTTGTGACCGGCACCTTTACCCAGCACATAATCAGCATGAGTATTAGCCTGAACAACATGCATTAACTCAGGTTGAGCAAAGTGGCTATCCCCGCGCACCAGCAAATGGGTTTTTGGCCACCGTTTACGGATAAGCTTGATGACACGCTTGATAATAGCGGCATTTTCCCTGCCTGTTGGCGTTTTGCCTGGACGGAGGATGGCAGTAATCAGCTTGCCACTGAGACCTTCAAAAATCAGCAAAGGCAGATAACAGTAGTCCTGATATTTGGCATTAAACAAATTCATTTGCTGCGATCCGTGGGTAATGGCCGGTGTGTGATCAAGATCGATCACGATAGCCATAGGTGGCAAGTCATAACTGGCGATAAAATGATGCACAAATGCTTCAGCCATTTGATAGATATCTTTGCGCCGCATGGACTTCCCGAGCCGTGTGTAGGTGGGAGATGAAGCCAGGTGGTTATCATCATCCAAAGGGTTTCGTCCGGTAGCCAGCTTTAACATGGGGTCTTTACGGAGGCGGTTGCTGTCGTTGGCATCCTCATAACCGCAAGCCATTTGCAAAATTCGCTGAACCAGGAGGTTTTGCAGAGAGTGGTCAATGTAGGATGGGTGACGCTTGTCATCAATGGCCTGGGTCAGTCTGGAAATAAGTCCGCTATGCAATATGGTTTCCCGTAACAGCAGAGCCCCAAAATCTGAAGATAACTCTCCACCATTGAAGTCCGCACGGATAGTTTTACCATTTGAAGGATGAAAGCGAAGCTGCTCTTGTGTAGATTGGGTCATGGCAAGTTCCGGTTTGCTTTTTCCGAAGCATTTTTTTGTCAATCCAATCGTACCAACAGATTGGACGGAACTTGCCTTTATTTATGAAATATCCGGGCTAAATCATTTGGCAACATACTGGCATAAAAATCATAGCCAAGACGGTCTTCCCCTGCCGCTTGCTGAGTGTATTTAATCTCAGCTGCAAATATATTATCAATAGGGCCACCCTCGGCAATAAGACTTCCGGCAGCACTGGCATTAATACTCAGGGTACCTTCAAAATGCGGCATCAGCAGAATATTTAACGGATGCTTTTCTGCAAGATGGCGATGGGTTGCAACCGTAAATGCCTCTATCAACAGATGAGTTCTCGCCAGATGCACAAATAGTTCGTGGTAATTGCCTTCGGACATCTGAACTATAGTCTTTGATACTTGCCATTCCCAGTAGCCCTCATCTCGCTGATCCACTACGGCATAAGCCACTTTGAATTCGGAGGTCTGACCACACTGGATAGCAACTGGCTTCAGTTCATCCCGCGCCTCTGTCAGGGCAAATAATGCCAGTGGCGCAAATACCTGCTTATCACTGCTCCCCGGATGCTCTGCCAATAAAGAGAGTTCCTGATAATCCAGCAGATAAACACGGTTTGCCTCTAAAGCACTCTGCAAATCATCACCTCCCATCACCTGTTGATAGCCCTCCCTAGAAACAGGAAAGTTAGCTGGCAACTGATTGATCCGGGAAAGAAGCATTGGGTTAGGACCAGCTACCCGCAAGCGGGCAAAGCATTCATCACTCTGAAATGTTGATGCTATATCCGGCACAGGCAAGGTTTTAAATAGATTTTTATAGGCATCCAGCCCATCTTCAGCCTTCAGTTCCCGAAGCCTTTCCTTAATGTGTTGCTCCTGAGTCTCCACCAATTCATCAATCAGATCTTTCAAGGATTTTATCAGAGACTTTTCGCGACCCGCAGTAACACTAGCCAGCGCCTCCCTGGCAGACGCCAGATCTTCATTAATATGACCCAGCTCGTCCTCAAGATCCAAATTAGCTAAAAGATTCTTGGCAACTTCTGCCCCCGCCTCACCAACAGTCAATGTCCACTCTATTGTTGGTTTTGATTCTGATGGCACATCAAGCGCCATCGGCACCCCTTTTACATTGGGTTTATTATCATCCCACTGATATTCTTTCTGCTCTTTGGCAATTTGCCGGGCACGCTCTCTTCGTTGATGGGAACTATCATTTTGAGGTAGAGAAGGATTTGAACGAGGGAATAAATCAAACATATTTTTCCGTCTATTTTCTTATTATAAATTTTTATTGTTGACACAAATGCTTCAATGCAAGATACACGCACCTCCCTTATAAGTCTATACACTTATACTCTGTGCAATTTTACATATATAAAAAAAGCCCAATGCGAACATTGAGCCTATGAAATTGGTCGGGGTAGAGAGATTCGAACTCCCGACATCCTGCTCCCAAAGCAGGCGCGCTACCAGACTGCGCTATACCCCGAAATAAATTGTCAAACTAAAAGTGGTCGGGGTAGAGAGATTCGAACTCCCGACATCCTGCTCCCAAAGCAGGCGCGCTACCAGACTGCGCTATACCCCGAAATAAACGGTCAAACTAAAAGTGGTCGGGGTAGAGAGATTCGAACTCCCGACATCCTGCTCCCAAAGCAGGCGCGCTACCAGACTGCGCTATACCCCGATAGTCATTAAGGAAAGCAACTGAACGACGCTTGAAGCTCATCCCTGAAGACGGCGCGTATCCTACCACTCCAGAACCAAAGCAGCAATACCCCACCATCATTCTCTACGCTTATCGCGATATTCAACCCACTATGGCTCAGGCTCCCAACCCGTTGAGGACACTCCAGAGTCATAGGAAGAGCCAGAGTTCTCATTTCTTTTCCTTTCTGGCTCGCGTACAGACATCGAAATCGTATACTCATCAGCAGCATGAGAAGAGCCATCAGATAATTGAAGCTGGACTTCACCAGTCTGACACTGACGAAGGTATACCTTTCCTTCCGTCCATGAACTCAGGCGAAACACCGGAAGAACCATAGAGTCTCCTAGGTTCCAGGGGGATGAAACCCAAAAATCCTCTAACCAACCCTGTAAATCTTGCTCAACCCCATGCTCATTAATCCTGAAAAAAAAGACCACAATACCAGCCATTACAGAAGCGAAAATTTTATTAAACTCATATTTAAGCCTTTTATAAGGGTGAAGAAAAATATAAGGAATAGCTAATACCTGAGGATCCCTTTTAGCTTTATTTTGAATAGTTGTAAAAGCTTTAAGCTTGGCTATATTTCCAATCTCTATTATTTTATTCTTATACTTTACAGCTTAACTTTAGAGTTAGTATGACATGAACGTTTGGTTATATTTTAAAAATTGTGTGCAAAAATACATCCAAACGTTTTTTCAGATTCGGTATTATTCTTGATTATTGCGTTGTTGCCGCTATTTATGCCGCTTTTTTCTTTTCTTTGACTATTCCGTCAGTCAAACTATTAAAATTGAACTCATATTTTTGGCTATATCGGTTCCAGCCCTCACGAATAGGTAATCTGGGGATAATTCCTGCGAGTGCAAATCTTAGCATGCCAGCGGTGGTTGTATCCTGATCCCGCCAAGGAATCCTTGAAATGCCCACGCTTGCTTGATTTTTACAGACGGTCAACAGTTGCAATAATGCGTATCCAGCCATCTTCAGATGCATCCACCGCAACAGAGTTCTCAGCTTTTGCTGCCATAACTGGCGGCAACCAAATGAATGTTTAATTTGCTGAAACATGGGTTCAACCGGCCATCTTTTCGCATAAATACGAAGGATGTCTATACCTTCAAGTCCAGTATTGGTTGCAATGAATATACGGCTTTCTGTCAGTCCTTTATCATTTTCAAACCGACCCCAGACAACCCGAACCTTGCGGCCTTTCAGGAAGCGAGCCCGACATACCCGGGTGCGATAACGTATCTTTCGAAATCTGCCGTATATTCTTACGGTTGTTTGATATTCCGGTAGCTTCTCCACTTCCGGGGGCGTCATTTTGATGCCATACTTTTTGGGTCGCCCACGTTTTTTTGCAGTGGACTCCAACGGTAAGGCATACAATGCCCGGTTTAACGGGATTTGCCCTACTACTTCATAGCCCATTTCCAGAACGGGTTGCATTAGCGTCCAGTTCATATACCAACAGTCTGTCAGCAAGCGCAGTCCTTGCACCTTCACCTCTTGCCTCACTACTTTTAGCATGGCAACAGCGATTTTTAGCTTACTGGCATTGCCTGAAGCAGGAGATGGAAAGGAAAGCACAGGGATGGCAGTAAATACTTCATCTTTAGCCCGCTCAAATACAACAGCCAGGGATACCCAGCATTGTCCCCAGATATACGTTGGCCGGTTCCTTTTTTTACTGTGCTGGTGATGGGTTCGGCAAGCGGGAGCCTTGTCAGAAAAACGCTCCACCACCCAATCATCAAGACCAATGTTGATAAGTTCACCCCGTGGTACTTTTGAGCATACCAGCTGAATGAGCCGGCATGCGAGGCTCCTCCACCGCCACTTGCCTTGAGAGAGCCAATGGTGGTAACTGCTCCATACGCATTGAAAGTTATTAATAGATAACAGCGCCTGAGTGACAAAGCCTTGCCCGGATAGCATGCAGCCAAAAAGAAGTTCGCAGAACGTAGGTACTGCTGTTGGGGATAGCGCTGAAGCAAGAAACGTTGTATATAAGGCAAGCTCCCGGAGGATCTCTTTATGATCTGAAGTGAGCATAGCAACCATCTTTGTATTTTGTTTGGAGATGGTTGCTATTAACCGATTTCAGATGAAAATCGTACTATTGTTCTTTGGTAACTCTAAAGTCGAGCTTTACAGTCAAACCCTCATAATCCCTAAACTGTAAATGAATGGATTCCCCACCCTGTTGACAGCCAGGCTTTACGATAACATACAGATTTTTCAAGCCTGTATCAGACCACCCTGCATAAACCTCATTTATTAATAACAACGAATTTATTAATATAATAATCATTTTGAAAATACAGCGCAGCATCTACACCCCAACCCATCAAAAATTTTAAATCAGATTCTCTCACCTTGTTTCTTAAACAAGCAAAGCTGTATTAACCGAGCCATAGCATAGTCCATTATTCTATCGGTAGTGATTCATATTTTCACTCTATATGGATATCCCTCCATACTTTGCTCTATTAACAAATAATCCAATGTGATTTTAATCTAACTTCCTGATAAT
Organism: Endozoicomonas sp. Mp262; assembly: GCF_025643335.1. Classification (NCBI taxonomy): domain Bacteria; kingdom Pseudomonadati; phylum Pseudomonadota; class Gammaproteobacteria; order Oceanospirillales; family Endozoicomonadaceae; genus Endozoicomonas; species Endozoicomonas sp. Mp262. The sequence goes on from NZ_CP092489.1 coordinate 5,102,204, forward strand.
CAGCTTATTAGTACTATCATCCCTGACAACCCCAAGTGTTTTTTTCCGTTCTTTCTCCTTAGTTGCGGCTTTCAACTTTTTAAGGTCTTTTACAGTTTTTTTTAGATAGGATTCTTTTAATAACTGTGAAGGCCATAGCCGTCTATCCCTATCTGTCTCAAACATTTTACACATAAATTCAAAACCTCTTCGACTAAGGCAATGTTTAGTTTCACTACCCTTAAATAGGCGGTGAGCATCACCAAATGCATATTGGTATAAAGAGATATACTTGAAGTTCAAGGATGGATAAAGCGGTTGCCAGCAAAGGAAATAGGTGAGAATATCCGCAGGATGACTGTACACATACTGTTCACTGAGCTTCTGCATAATATCCCCACTAAAACTGGAGGAAAGTTCATAACCTTCAGGCATAACCAGTTGCAGAAAAACAATACCAATGTCCCACGTATCATCTGCTGGGGTTGGGGAGGAGATTTCTATAGTTTGACAAACAGTAGGAAATGCTCTTGCATCCAAGTCTTTTCTGTATTTGTAATATCCTGTGGCATGACTGAAATTCGTTAAAAATACAAACAACTGCTTCCCGTCATTTATATTTATACAATCTACAGCTGAATGAGATAAGTAGTGTATAGATTGCTTTCGAATAATTTAACCATCCAGTCGGACAGTATTAGAAAATGAGATCATATACTCCTCTCCAAATGAAAAAAGCACCCGTTCAACTTCTTTTTCAAATTCCGCAAAGCTCTTGATTGACAAGAGGTTGAGCCATTCATACTTTATTTTCCTCCACAGGATTTCAATCAGGTTGAGCTCAGGTGAATATGTTGGCAGAAAGCAGACCAGCAATTTCTTTTCAATCATCCAGTCATCAATTCTGGCACAAAACTTTTTGCTGGTGTGAATGCTGGCATTATCCACCATAACTACCGTGTAACGATCATTTGAGCTGTATTTTTCATCTGCCATTTTCTCTGCAAAGTCATCAAAGGCCGCAATCACCGTATCGCTATTCACTGAACCCACAACAGGATAATGAAATAGCTCACAGCTTCGGTTCATAAACCCCAGTACGTTGATGCGTTTACTTTTGACTGATGGTATTCTGAGCTGCTTTCCTTTTTCCTGCCAACCGTATGGCACACAAGGTTCCTGGGTAAAGCCGGACTCATCAAAATAAAATAAATTGATTAACCCTTTGCTCTCGGCTTCCTGGGCATCTTTCAGAGCAGTTTTACAGTCATGGAATTGCTCTTCGTCCCGTTTATGTTTGCATGATTTACGGAGTCTTTTGTAAACCAGCCCTGCTTTTTTACAATGTTTGCCAGAGTAATTTTTGATGAAGATTTACCGGTTTCATCCTCGATCTTGGATTTGACATACGATAAGCGACGAGGCTCTTCAGCCACTAATTCTTTTATGCGTTGCACTTCGGATTCGTCATATATGCACGGCCTACCGCCACCATGCCCCTTGTACAAGGCACGAATACCATATTCTTCCCAATCATCAATCCACTGAGAAGCAGTTTGATATCTAATTTCAAGTATTTCGGCAATTTGCTCAAGGGTAAAGCCACGATTGCTCAATAAAAGGCTATGGGCTCTTTCCCAGCTATTCCCGCATGATGAACGTCGATGATCGTTGGTATTGACAATAAGGCAGCAAAAATAATGAAGCCGATCAAAACTGAGCCGCCAATTAACAAAGCGGAGCTTTAAAGAAAAAATGTCACCCCTGAACGTAGCTACGATATGGCCGGTTATGATGTATCGAATGGAATCACCCTTTTCTCTTCAATACCATGAGTTACTGTGTAAAAAAGCCCCTCCCACGTTTTTATCAGCCAATGCAAAAAATAGCCCTGTATCCATTTCCATAATGCTATACGGACTCCTTTTGAGCGGGTTCTTAAAGCTTCCTGAAACTGGGGACAGCACAGTTCCTGTATTTGATCTACGAGAAAAGCAAGCATCGTCAGATAGGCCAGATTTGTGGCTAAGTGCTTCTCACCGTGACCGTAGTTATGTTCGAGATCGTAGCCTTGATTTTTCAGGGTGTTAAACGTCTGGTTCTCAATATGCCATCGGCAGCGCCCTCCTTTCATGACGGGTTCTATGGTTTCTTCGTTAAGCGGAATATCAGTCACCCAGCACCAGATATGCTGTTTACCTTTTTTATCGGTTTCGACAAAATCAAGCACATTAACCTGTTCTGCATATTTTGCCTTGTTCAGCCTGACGTCATTGGCATAGCGAAACCACCACTTAATTCCAGTCTCTTCATTAACTTTTTCAGCACGGTGAACTTTTCCTTCTTTATCCAGCTCATCCATCGCTTCAACCAGCGAGGCATGGTTGCCATCTTTCGCGACAATGATGTAATGCCAGCCATAACTCTTAATCAGTTGGACAGTGGGGTTGTCAGCATAAAGACTGTCCAGAAGAATAACGAACTTTAGACGTGGGTGATGCTCTCGTATGGTGGCAAACAACCGTTTAATGGCATTTTTTTCACAGTCATTTTTGGTCGAACCGTCCTGGCAAACTATGGCTTCCGGTGCCAATGGCAAGACTGTTTTTTGATCCGGGTGAGCAATGCATGCTGCCATTAACTGGTGGTAGTGAGCTTCGTTGGCCTTTCCCTTATTTTTAGTACAGCACTCCTGACAAGGTTTTTTATTATTGCAGGAGTAAAATAGCCCAGTTCCATCGATCGGGAGCAAGTAGTGATTTTTCAAGTTCCCGCAGTGAAATTCGAATGCCTTCAGTAATCCGCCCCTTTGGACGTTAGACAGCAATGTCTTAAAAGGCTTTTTGAACTCTACGGGATCTATTGGATCCAGGATTTCCCGCATACTGGTATCACAGGGAGCACGTTTTTTTATCTGATACAGGTGCTCAAGGTTATGCCTTACTTCTTGCTCTGTTTTATCACGCTCAAACGAGAGGAGCGATGGGTACTTGAGATGCATCATGGCAAAAGCGGACATGGAGGCATCATGTATTGTTATTTTTCTGGAATCCTTGTTTGGTCGGACATCTGGAATTTGCTCATAACTTTCAGAAATCGTAGTAATTAAACTGTTTGCACAAAGATGCTTACGACTTTTTTGGAATGGATAAGCCATGAGAGACAGCCATTGATAAAGTATCCCTATCAAAAGTAGACGTTATTTTGTGCGAAATCACTCCATTTGGAATTTACTGTAAGCCTTGCTGTTGCAGTGATTTAATTGATGTCACGGGAATAGCTGGAATAGCATGGATTTCTATTCCCCCTATCTTTTGTAGCATGGTACTACATGGCATATAAACTAATACACTGTTTCTATTTTTAAAAAACATAAAGTAAATATTTTTTATAATAACTTAAAATTAAAAAACAAAAAAATTATTCCAAAATAATACTATAATCTGGCTTCATTACCTCTGCATCCTCATACTCAGTCAAGATATAAAACCTACAGATTTTCATCCAAATTACACCCCAAGATCATTCATTTTCCACCACAACCAATAGCAAAAAAACCAACTTGAAAACATTACATTTATTCTACTCACATCCTAAAAGAGGATTCAATATGGCTACCAATAAACTAATAGCGCCATCTAGTATCTTTCATTTTTTAGCTCAAAGCCTAAACCATATCTTAAAAAAAATAGCGTTCTTCACTTTAGCTATCATTTTAATACTCTTCTGCACTAAAGCTATCCCTTGGGATGTAGAACTAGACTTACCGGAAAGTTTCCACTTCTATTCCTGTGCTGATAACGATTCTAAAAACAATCTCTGCAGGCATAAAAAAACTTTGTTTAATAATGAATGGATAGTAAGCTATATAAAACAACCTTCATCATATTCAGATAAATCCCATTCAACTATTGAATTTACTCATATTGCTTTACTTACACGGGAACAGGAACCCCACGAAGATAAAGGGGCTGTTGCTGCACTTGATCAATTATCCATAGAGGAAAACCCATCTAACCCTGAAAATGATTCAGATGGGTCGCGTTCATCAACATATGAACATCAAGATAAAGATAGACCCTGCGAACAACCACTAAAAGTTAACCATAAAACTCCCTTCCGCCTGGGGGGGCAAGACAAAATCGTTGCACAGGGAAATAGTTTATTTATATTTTATTGTAAACAAAACACTCTTCAGCAACTCGAAATGTTTGAGGGTGGAAATATAGAAGTCACTCAAACAATCGTTGACTTAGATCCCGCACGAGACATATCTTTTCACCCAAGAATGAACATTTTTACTGAAACAATGCAAACTTATGACAGTGATGAGGATAGCGAAAAATGTATAACTCCTGAATTTGATGCATTTCGCTACGCATTTCTAGCCCCTCCCCCTCATCGTGATGGTCATCACCGCCCCATACTTATCTCCTTTGACAATTTCCTATCATGTTATCATTGGAGTAAGGCCAGTAACACTATAAAACCCACCTGCACTCATCAGTTTGAAAAAATCAGAACATTAACACTATCCCCGGATGGCACAACAGTTGCCGTTACAGATAAAAATCTGATATGGCTATTTGATATAGACACAAACTCAAAGCTCAAGGAAGCAGTTAGAGATGCCACACAAATATCATCATGCGAAAAATGCCATGAATCAGTGATCATGGGTATAGTTTTTAATCCCGTCAAACAAGACTGCTTTGTTTCCCAGCATAGATGTGAGTGCAACCCAGTGAGTGAATCTGATCAATGGAGCCGCATATGGTTTATTGATCGCACAACAAAGTCAATAAAGCACCTTGGTGATCTTATGGCAGTCAAAAGGGTAAAAAAACACAGTCACTATACAGCTGATGTAGAAAAACTAACCACCGCTTATTTTAGCCCTGATGGAAAATGGTATGTCTACCACGGTAAAAAGACCATTAACTTTTATTACTTTGATTCAATCCCAGACCCTTTGTCTGGACAGGAAACGGTTAAACTGGTAAATGAAGTTTTTTTTCAACAGAAACAAAGAAATTTTTGCCATGCCACTTTTCGACCTGATTCAGATCGTGTAATTATTTATTTTAAAGAAAAAAAAACTGGTCAATACGACAATAAAAAACTTGAAGAACTCTCCCCAAAATATTATCTCTTAAGCCCAGAAACAGGCGAAGTCACTCCAGGAAAATTCAATTCAATTGGCAAAAAACAAGAAAGAATGATTGATCTTTCAGGCCATCATAGTGAAATATTATTTTTAACAAAGAAAAGATCAAATGATAAGACTAGAAAAACCACAGTAGCACCTAAACAAAGTGAGTGGAAAACATGGAGTTACCAGAACCCAGTGATCAATCAGTAACAACTAAAGCAATCCTATTTTTCTTCCAAAATCAAACAGTAAAAGAGTATAACCAATATGAATATTTATCGCAAACCCTCACAAAAAAAAATTAAAAAAACAGTTGCTCTCAATCTTTTTTTTATTTTAACCATAATGATTCACTCTATAACCAATGCAGGCTTTGAAAAACATCATATATCTAGACCCGAAACCTTTAAAAAAGCATATGAATATGGCTTTTTTTTCTGCCGACACCAGCTCGCAATATTCAATGACGAATGGAGAATAAAAGATATAGACCGCAATGATTCGTATACCCCCTCATGGAAAACTACTCATCAAAAAGGTACTGCAAACTCAACTATTAGATTCAGTCGTATTTTTCCACCTGAATATAGAGAGCAAGAAGAAAAAGCAGATAAATCAGATAAATCAGATAAATCAGATAGATCAGATAGAGCAGATGGATCAGATAGAGCAGATGGATCAGATGGATCAGATGGATCAGATGGATCAGATGGATCAGATGGATTAGATGGATTAGAAGGGGAAGAAGAAAAAACAGTAGAATATAAAACACCATTTAAAATTTCCAATGACGATAAGCTAATCAAAACCAAATCCAGCTTGTTTATATTCTATAAAAAACAACAAAAATTTCAGCAGCTTAAAATAATGGATGGAAAAGTTGTAGAGATTGCTTGTGTGGATATTGACTTATCCCCTCCACATGAACAGCCTTTTCACCTTGAAGGTAAGATGACTCCTTATGCTGGTACTTTCCAATGTTACGATAGCGATAGCGATAGCGATAGCGATGATGACAAATCGTATAAGAATAGAGATAGCTATGCATTTCTCATAACAACTCCCCATCCGGAAAGTGCTCACCGATCCCTATTTTTTTCTTATGACAATCTTTTGCTATGTTACCACTGGCCCGAAGGTAGCAAGACTATAAAGCCCACTTGTGCTCATCGTTTCAGTGAGATTGACACCCTCACCCTATCCCCCGATGGAAAAACAATAGCCGTTACCAGCGCTGGTTCAATTTGGTTATTCGACATAGATGAAAAATCGCAACTTCAAGAAATAACTCAAAAATCAACACCTGTATCACCCGCGGTTACTACAGAAGAAAAACCGGCAGTCACAGGTGTAGTTTTTAATCCCGTATACAAAAATTATTTTAGTTCCTATAGCCCTCACCATAACAGCCTTCTCTGGTTTATTGATCGTTCAAAAAACACAATAACACACGTTGCTGATATAGTGAGAAACAGCCCTATGAAAGACATGGATAATGCCTGTTTTAGCCCTGATGGCAAATGGTATATAGAGCATGATCATGGAAAAATAGGTTTTTATTTTTTTGATCCCGACATGGCTCCATCAACTGAAATAAAACAAGAATTGAAACCTATTCAATGGTTCCATCAAACCAGGAGACATTTTTGTCATGCTACTGTCCTTCCCTGCTCGAAACTGGCGATTGTATACTTTACAAAAAGAAGCCAAAGCAGCTATGAAGCCACCCCTAAATATTATCAGCTGATGACAGAGGAAATGAATATTATTCCCAAAGGGCCCGCTTCTCAAAAAGAAATAGCAAAATTTGTTGATGTTTCAGGACACAAAAGTGGAGCTATTTTTTTAACATTGCACCATCAAGAGGTGCAATCCGAACAGTATCGATGGCATCGAGAATGCTGGCAAACATGGACTTATGACCAATCAATGCTTGCTCAATAATCATGGGCATCCATGTCAACCCGGATATTTCAAAAAAATCCAGGCTGATATATTTAGAACAGGGTAGTAAAATGGCAGGCTTGGTTGGTGGCCTGCCTGAAATCCCGGTACAGCCAAACGCCAGGACAAACTGGATTATGGGCTTAACAAAGTATTGAAGAGCATTTGTCCCCATTCGACAAGTCCGGAAAGAATAGAGACAACATGCTCCTTAACGCTTCACTACATGAGTGACTTCAGGGCAAATCCTGCCCCAGGCATTGCATACTTCAAAGACACAGAAACGCTAAAATAATCAGAGGGGGTATTATGAAAAGGGCTGTTCAGGCCGATATCGGCCTGGCTTTAGTAGCCATTATCTGGGGTACAGGGTATATCGCTATTAGCTGGGCTTTGGATGGTAGCCTGCCGCCGCTTTATTTGCTCGCTGTTCGTTTTATCATCGCATTTGCCTTACTGGCTCTTATTCTCAATAAAAAGCTAAGAGCCATAACCAAAGAGATGCTTATTGCCGGCCTGGTGTCGGGTTTTCTTCTGTTTGCCGCTTTTGCACTGCAAACCCTGGGGCTACTCTATACGTCTGTTTCAAATAATGCTTTTATTACAGCGGTAAATGTTGTCATAGTGCCTTTTTTATATTGGATACTGAGCCGACAGCGCCCTGATCTGTTTTCATTCAGCGCCTGCTTTATAACACTGGCAGGAATAGCGCTTCTCTCCCTTGATGGTGTCAATGCTGTGAATAAAGGCGATCTGTTAACCCTTGGTTGCGCCTTTCTGTTTGCCTGTCATATTGTAGCCATAGGCCATTACACCCGGAAACATGACCCTGCTTTATTAACCCTGTTACAGCTTGGGTTTGCAGGACTATTTTCCACGGCAGGCTCTTGGGTTCTGGAAAGCCCCCCTGAAACTATCAGTATAAAAGCTGCCGGTTCGGTTCTTTATCTGGCCGTATTCAGCACCTTGATTTGTTTTCTGCTACAAACAATTTGCCAGAAATACAGTACCTCCACCAAAACTGCCATTATTCTTTGTTCCGAAGCCCTGTTTGGAAGCTTATTTGCCGTTATGCTTCTCAGTGAAAAACTGACTGTGCAAATGGTAATGGGTGCAACCTTGATCTTTGTGGCAGTGATTATTGCGGAAACAAAGCTATCATTTCTAACACCCTTTTACCGTGACCGCCAAGAAGGAAAAGATGCCTGAGAACCTTGCCATGACCACAGCCTGTTCCACATCCCCCACTTCCAAGCGCCCTGTGGTGGCCCGGGCAGCTCTGTTGTTTATACTCTTTCTGACAGGATTGCTTACCGGCTGTAGTCAGGAACACGAAGAATCCGCAACAGGACAGGGCAAAAGTCAGGAAGCGCAACAGGCTCAGGAGCATGCTTCTCCGGCAAAAAGCGATAACAACATGGCGTTAACGGTACAGGATATTTCTGAAAGGGAGTATGGCAAAGTCAATGCACTGGCCATCGCCTTTAGCACCCCTATAGCGCCAGACCAGAACTTTGCCCACTATATCCGGGTATCCCCTTCCCTGACTGAGCCGGTTCTTGGTAAAGATGGCCGCAGGCTTTACTACACAGGTATTGAGCCTGATGTCGCCTATACCCTGAATATTGACAGGGGCATTAAGGCAGCGAATGGCAAAGTGTTACAACAGGAATTTAAAAAGACCATCACGGCCCGTGCCATTAGTCCCGTGGTATCCTTCGACAGTGAAGGCATGGTGATGGTGCCGGGTCATACAGAATCCCTGCCAGTCACGGCTATCAACGTACCTGAAGCAGACCTTAATCTTTACCGGGTGAAAGATAACAAGGTAGCCCAATTTTTTGATGATTATGGTTATTACGGTAATCGCTATCTTGAAGATTACCTTGAACACCAATACAGCGCCCGCATTATTACCGGATCAGAAAAAAATGCCCGCAACCGGGTACTGGTGGATCTTAATAAACCGGGCAAGCTAACAGAACCCGGCGTTTATTTTGTGACGCTGGCAAAGCCCGGGGCTTTTGAGTTCGATGCCAAAACCTGGTTTACCGTATCAGCCATCGGCCTGCAATTAAGAAAATATCAGGATCACACCCGGGTCATCACTCAGGATATTACCAGCGGCAAGCTACTGTCCGGGGTTGATATAGCGGTTATGGACTATCAATCTAAAGTCTGGGCAGAAGGTGAAACCGATAAACAGGGCAGCTGGACTTTTAAACCGGAACAGCTAAAAAACAGCCCCAGGCTGATTATGGCCAGAAAAGGCAAGCAGGTTACTATTCTTCGTTATCATGCTCCCACCTTTGACCTGGCAGATTTTAATGTGGGTGGACGCCCCTCCCGGGCAGAAGAATTACTGACCTGGTCATCCCGGGATATATACCGCCCTGGCGAAAACATCACCCTGAGTACTCTAAAGCGCAACCAGGATGGACAGCCTGTAACAGGCCCGGTCAAAATCGAGATCAGAAAGCCTGATGGCAGCCTTTATAATCACTGGCTGGTTGAGGCTAAAGCCAATGGCTATCATGAGCTGGCTTTTACCATTCCCTCAAATGCCCCGGTAGGTTCCTGGCAGGCGGAGGTATCCAATCCCGGAAATAATACTGTAAGAACCCTGTTTAATTTCAAGGTTGAAGAATTTTTACCGGAGCGCCTGCGCTTAACCTTTAATCCGGGCATTCCTGATACCAATGACCTCACAAGCATCACTAAAGGCAGTGATCTCAATATTAAGGTACTGGGAGAATATCTTTATGGTGCCCCTGCTGCCGGCAACCGGTTAGATACCAGCGTGCGGGTCAAAGCCTGGCCATCGCCTTTTGAATCGTTGCAAGGCTACATATTTGGCAATCCCGCCATGACAGCGCTTGATAATGCCGAATTGGAAGCAGCCAACCTTGACCATAAAGGATATATAGCAACCAGACTACCGGAAGAGTTCAGCCTGAGCCACTGGCAGGTGCCCGCCAAAATCAGCTTGCAATACAGCCTCTATGAAACCGGCGGTCGTGCCATTAACCGTTTTTATGATGTCCTGCTATGGCCAAAGCAAACCTTTGTTGGCATAAAGCCCCTGTTTCAGAATAATCGGGCTGACAATGACACCCAGGCACGTTTTTCACTGCTGCGTACTGATGACAAGGGTGCTATTGTCCCGGAGGGTGAGGCAAAAATAGAACTCTATCGAGAAGAAGAAAAGTATTTCTGGACCTATACCAAAGCCAGGGGCTGGCACTATGAACGGGTTGAAAATGAATACCTGGCCGTTAGCCAGGATACCCACTTTACCACCCGTGAACCCGTATCCCTGAACCTGCCCGTAGAATGGGGTCGTTATCGCCTGGAAATTACCGACCTTCAATCCGGTGGCAAAACCGTTTACCCGTTCTTTGCCGGTGAAGACTGGTATTCCGCCTGGAATGAGAATAAAGACCATATTCGCCCTGATAAGGTGAACCTGGCCCTTAATAAAAAAGCCTATAAGGCAGGAGATACGGCCATTCTCCGTATTGCCGCACCCACAGAAGGTATGGCTCTGGTTATGCTTGAAGCCGACCAGGTACTGTATACCCGGCAGGTTCAGCTTAAAGAACATCAGGCGGAAGTTGAAATCCCCATTCCTGACTCCATTGAACGACATGATTTATATGTCAGTGCATTTGTAGTGGCCCCCACTGAAAACACGGAAAAAGTGGCTAAACGCAGCTTCGGTATTATTCCTTTACCATTAGACCGGACTGACCGGAAGCTGGATATCACAATAGATGCGCCGGAACAGTGGCGACCCGGGCAACAGGTTAATACCAAAATCCACCTGCTTGACAGTAAAGGCAGTCCAGTCTCTGGCGATGCCTGGGTCACATTAAGTGCAGTGGATTCCGGCGTATTAAGTATCACTGGCTACAAAATCGTGAATCCATATGATTATTTTTACAGCCAGCGCAAATACAGTGCCCGTCTATCCGATATGTTTGATGACATCCTCGAATACAAGCTGGCGGACAACGCCAAACTTCGCTGGGGTGGCGATGCGGATTTAACCCGGGGGGGCGATAAACCCAGAACTGAAGTGAATATCATCAGCCTGTTCAGCGGTCTGGTGCAAGTAACTGCTGGCAGTGCTGATATCCCCCTTGATTTGCCGGAGTTTGACGGTGAGTTAAAACTCACTGCCGTGGGTTTTTCCGGAGATCAGTTCGGGATTGATAACCAGGTGGTTAAGGTGACCTCTCCGGTTGTTGCCCAACTCTCTGCCCCCCGTTTTCTGGCATCCGGTGACAGGGCAACCCTGGCCATCGACCTGATGAATATGAGCGGTAAAACCCGGGATGTAAATATTGCCATCAATGCCAGCGGACCTTTGGTTATTGATGCCAGATCCAAAGCGAATTCCCTTGCTAACCCCATGGCTAAAGCCTCTAAAGCCACCTTTCACCTTCAGCAGGGGCAAAGGGAGGTCTTCTATTTTAATGTAAAAGCACTGGAACCTGCTGGCCCGGGCAGAATCACTGCCACCATTGCCCTGGATAACGAAACACTGTCAAAAGAATGGACCTTGGGGGTTCGCAATGCCACCCCTGCCCGCTACCAGAGCAAAAGCACCATACTCCATAAAGATGAAACACTGACATTCAGTGATACGTTGATTTCCGGCCTTAAGCCAGATTCCGTTAACAGACAACTGCGGATCAGTAACCTGCCTCACCTGCAGGCCGCTGAAAACTGGCGCTACCTTACTGACTATCCCTACACCTGCCTGGAACAGACCATCAGTCAGTCAATGCCTATTGCCGTACTGGCAACAGCGGATACTGTTCAAATGGCAGGTATTGAGATGGATAAAGAAAAAATCAATAGCCGGGTTCAGGCCGCTTTGGATCGTCTCAGTGAACTACAACAGGTTTCCGGAGGCTTTGGCCTTTGGTTACGCTCTGCCGATGAAGATCACTGGTTAACGGCCTATGGTACTGAGTTGTTATTCTCCTTAAAAAAGGCTGGCTACAATGTTCCAGACCCGCTTCTGGAGTCTGCAATAAAACGACTTAAGTATTATGTTACCCAGCGATCCCCACTAATTGTCAGGTACTGGTCTCAATCCCCATCCCATTATCAACTGGCTTATAAGGCCTATGCCGCTTACCTGTTAGCCAAAGAAGGTAAGATAACCCTGGGACCAGTGCGGGATATTGCCGAAAGAGAGCTAAGGGAAAGCTTATCACCCTTGCCCGGCATCCATCTTGGCCTGGCCATGATAAATACCGGCAGTAAGGCCGAGGGTGAGCAACTGATAGCGGATGCCCTGAAGGTAAAACGCAAGCAAGGGCTCTATCTTGGTGACTATGGCTCAGCAATCAGAGACCAGACTTTGGCCATCAGCTATCTATTGGAAGCCGACATCCTAAAAAAACAGGCGCTTAACCAGTTAGTCTCACTCCACACTAAGCTGCAGCAGAAAAAATATCTAAGCCCCCAGGAGCGCAGTGCACTGTTCCGTCTGGCCGTTGCCATTGAACAGCGGACAGAGAGTATGCAGTGGCAAGGAGAACTTAGTGTTGCCAATGAAAAACAGCAACTCAAAGAAACCGGTACTTTTATCAAAAACCTGAAAGGCATCGGCACCGATAAAGTAATCAGCTTTACCAACCACTCTACAACACCCGTATTTGCCTCGTTTGCTGCAACAGGAATTCCTGCAAGCCTGCCAGCTGAGGTTGATCAGGGAATTAAGGTACATATCAATCATTACCAGGTAAAAAACGGTAAGGCCATTGAAATGGGTCAGCTTAAACAACTCAATATGGGCGACATTGTCCTTACCCGGGTCAAGGTGATGGCTAATCAGCGGATACCCGATGCTCTACTGGTGAGTCTGGTTCCCGCAGGCCTTGAGCTGGAAAATCAAAACCTGGACAGTGCCCTCAAACTGTCAGACATTCGTATTGATAATGAACCTGTTATCCAAAAGGCTAGCGTCGAATATCAAGAGTACCGCGATGATCGTTACGTTGCTGCTCTTAATCTATATAAAAATAGTGAGCAAGTCCTGTTTTTTATCTCACGGGCCGTTAACCCTGGCGAGTATCAGGCACCACCAGCGATGGTTGAATCCATGTATACACCAGAAATCCATGGCATCAGCAATGCTTCCGGCAAATTGAAAATAGCGAAGTAAGCGCCTTGTTTGATTTCAAGTTCTGGTTCAAAGCAATAATGCTGACTGCACTGGTCAGCATTATTGCTTTCCTGACAGCCAATAAGCTATTTCCTTTGCAGTTACCGGATAGCCATGCCAGCTTTTCTACCGTGGTACTAGACTCAGAGGGGTTTCCACTGCGTGCCTTTGCGGACAAAGAAGGTATCTGGCGCTATCAGGTGAGCACAGGGCAGGTCTCTCCCTGGTATATTGAAGCCCTGCTTAACTACGAAGACCGGTTCTTTTATCAACACTTCGGGGTCAACCCCTTAAGCTTAATTCGCGCCAGCTGGCAGTGGTTTTCATCCGGGGAAGTCATCTCAGGGGGATCAACCCTGACCATGCAGGTGGCACGAATACTACATCCCCATACACGAACATTGACAGGCAAATTCAGCCAGATATTTCGGGCATTACAACTGGAACACTCCCTTAGCAAGAAAGAGATTCTTGCGCTTTATCTTAACTATGCCCCTTTTGGCGGCACTATTGAGGGGGTTCAGGCAGCCAGCTACCAATACTTCCAGAAACCTGCCAGTGAACTGCGGCGGTCAGAAGCAGCCCTGCTTGCTGTTTTACCACAGGCACCTTCAAGACTGAGGCCTGACCGTTATCCGGAGAAAGCCAGGGTTGCCAGGGATAAAGTGCTGGACAGGCTACAAAGTTATCAGGTCTGGACCCCGCAGGAGATTAAAAATGCCAAACAGGAAAGTATTGCCGCCTGGGAACTGGAACCGCCAATGGTTGCCCCCATTCTTTCCCGTCGTCTGGCTCAAATACTGCCAGCCCAACGGGTGATTAAAACCACCATTACCCGGAAAATTCAAAAGCCCCTGGAAGAATATGCAAAAAACTACGCTCGTTCACAGGGTGAAGGTATTTCAGCAGCCATTCTGGTGGTTGAAAATAGCAGCAACAGCATCAAAGCCTATATAGGCTCTTCAGATTTTCTGGATAACTCCCGGTCAGGCCAGGTGGATATGGTTACAGCTATTCGCTCTCCCGGCTCAACGCTTAAACCGTTTCTTTACGGTCTGGCAATAGACGACAACCTTATTCATTCTGAATCCCTGATGGCCGACGTGCCCAGAATCACCCGACAATATCGGCCCGGTAATTTTTCCCGGGGATTTTCAGGGGCTGTGAGTATTTCTGAGGCACTGCAACGCTCACTTAATATTCCCTTCGTTCAGCTTATTGAAGCCTACGGTGAGCAGCGCTTTACCAATAGGCTGGCCCATGTGTTGCAACCTCTGCAAATTCCGGATGGCAATGCCAGTGCAGCGGTTATTCTCGGTGGTGCCGGAAGTTCACTGGAGCGACTGGTCAGCTTGTATAGCGCCCTGGCCCGGGATGGCTATGTCCATACATTAACTGTGACAGAAAGCCGGAAAAAACAGCAGCAGCGGCGCTTATTAAGTAAAGAGGCTGCCTGGATAACCTGTAAAACCCTTCAGGGGCTCAGTGTTCCATCCGGTTATAACTTCGGTCTATCCAAAGAGCTGCGCCCAAAGATTGCCTGGAAATCAGGAACCTCCTATGACCATCGTGATGTCTGGGCCATTGGTGTCACCCGGGACTACACCATTGGTGTCTGGCTTGGACGACCCGATAGTATGCCTATGCGGAAAAAAATGGGGGCTTCCGTTGCAGGCCCGTTATTATTTACTGCCTTTGAGCGGGTTGATCCTGACTCGGCAGTTATTCCCAAACCTGCGGGGGTAAAACAGAGCCTGATCTGTTGGCCCGATGGTCGCTCTCAAGACAGTGTCCACACAGCCTGTGATGAACAGCGGCTGGCCTGGACTAAAAAAGGAGTCACTCCCAGGACATTATTACCTGAAAATGGCCGGCTGTTTTTTAAGCCAGAGCACCGGGTTTTAATTAATATGGATAATGGCCTGCGGGTTAACAGAAGTTGTTCCACCAACAAGATAACCAGTAAAACCATCACCCTATGGCCCCTTGCGCTGGAAAGCTGGCTACCCAGGCAATATCGACAGTCTACAAGAATGCCTGTCTATGACAACAACTGCCTGATCAAACCGATAGAAGAGCATAATCTTAGAATTTTAGGTGCCGAGAATGGACAGATTTTTCACACTCCGGCTAATCAGCCTCTGGCCATCAATCTATTGGTTGAAGGTGCCAGTGGCAACGTTAACTGGTATCTCAATGGAAAACATATCTTCCATGGTAATAACCGACTGAAGCTTGAAAAGCTTTGGAAAGGAGAAAATCAGCTATTAGTAGTGGATGAACGCGGGGCTATTGCCCAACTGAGTTTAATACAGATCTGAGGCGATGATCATTAAAAAGGGAGCTCATCCAGGTTAGCTCCCTTACACCTTTCATTCCCTAATATTTGTTCATGGGTGACTTAATTTAGTAATTAAACTTACCCTTGGCTTCAGACATAATTTGATCAGCCATATATTTATGAACGGCCGTTGTCGGATGTGTTACACCCCAGAATACATATTTGTCTGATCCTACAGCAGCGCACTCATTTGTTAAACCATGGGAAAGCACATAGTCTAAAGAAGAACTGCGACTAATATCCATACATGAGTCTTTGGCATTGGCAAAACCGAAGGGTTTTGGATCAGTGGTTAATTGTTCAAACAGTGAGAAAGCATCGAATAACTGAATATTCATACCACGCTTCAGATAATACTGGTATTGCTCTTCAACAAAGGCATTAAATTGTATAATGCGAGAGCGAATGGTTTTACGTTTTTCGGCAGTTTCATATTTAAACTGTGGCGCTTTGGAGGCATCAGGTAGCTTCATTGTAATCAAGTTTTTAATGCCCAGACTCTCAAGCCGAACCAAAGCGGCAGCAAAATCCGCTTTCACCTCTTCCACTGTCCGGTCGTAATTCATAAAATCATTGAGGCCGAACTCAAGGGTAACCAGTGACTCTTCAGGATTATAATTTTTTGCAACGGCAACGTATTCCTTATAAGAATCAATTTGTGCCTGAATACCGGATAATAACAAGTATTGATTATTACCAGCAGCACCGCCTACAGCCCAATTATACACAGGTACACCCATATCCTTAGCCAGGTACTCGCTCCATACCTGTCCATTGGAAAAGTGTCCCAGGAACCAGCTGTCAGGGTTGGGGAAGCGCCACTGGAACGCGTTAAATACATTACCCGTATCAGAAATACTGTCACCCAACGCGATGATCTTATTTATTTTACCTGAGTTTTTGTTCTGATCGTTGGTCCAAATAGTATGGTTAAACGACAAACGATTATCCGCAGCATAGAAAAGAATATCAGCAGCAGGATTGTTTGTACCCAGGGTAGCCTTACACCGCTGGGCTATTTCCTCTTGACTGACATCGGTGTAAAACATGTTTTTCCATTGGGTTATTTCAGAAGCCCACCAGTGGCCTGGTATGGTAAAGTCTTTGCCATTAACGTCCCTCGCCCATTTATAGTCACTCCTTGCATCATCGTGGGAATAACCAGTACGGTACCAACACCGTACATAGGTATAGGTATCATCCCCCCGAACATTCTGATTCTGCGTGTTTGCTGAGGCCGCGGAAATTGAAAATCCGGCAGCCATTAAGAATAGTGCCAAAAAACGAATTGCTATCATTCATTCATCCAAATTGATTTAATTATCGAAAGATACTGCGATTTAAAGCCTGGAGAAGAGTGATGCCTGATCTAATTCGACTAAAAATGTAATAAACATATAAAGCTTATTATACAAACGTTCAAAAAATTTTGATTTAAATCAACTATGTATACAGTTTGTAAATTTAGAATGTAGTTTATGCTACATATTTTATCGATCGTGCTAAAAACAAAGGTACGATTAGGTGAACGAGATATAACGAAAATCAATAAAAGGTGAACTAATTACACAATATCTGATATTCTCACCTGAATTAGAAATACTGGTTGATGTCATTTAGTATTCCCATAAGAGGGGGGGGGAGGCAAAAGAGTAATCTTTCATTTAGCTCTATTTTGACTTTCTTTCCAAGGCTTCTTTATCTTTAAGCATTTTCACAATTTCAGGGCGTGCAAGCATCCTAGCAACTTCCAGCGCACTCTTTTTAAAATCCATGTCACTGGCTTCAACAGGCTTTTTTCCCTCTGCTCCTGCATCCAGCATAAGCCTCACAACCTCCGGTGATGAATAAATCACAGCATAAGTAAGCAAAGGCATAAAACCATAAAACGATCCTTCAACTCGATTATATATTACCCCATTGACATCCGCCCCCCTGCTGATCAACAAGTTGATAATCTTAAGCGATTCAGAATCCTTACCCCGGTCAATGGCATAACATAACACTGACTTCCTTCGGCGCAGGAACTCCATATCTATGGCATTAACATCAGCACCTTTATCAAGTAATTCCCGGATATCAGCTACAGCCTTTTTCTCCTGAATGGCTTCTATTAAAGGATATGTATCAGCAAAAGCACAACACACCTTAAAAATCAGGATTAAGAAAACACCTGTTTTCATAAGAAGTACCATTAATTTTTTTTGTTCTATTTTTTACAATAGAAGCCAATCCAGAATAGAGAATCTTGGATATTATAGCTGATTCTGATAAAAATAACGTTAAAATTAAGCGGCTAATAATAGCAGGCCTTCTTATTCCCATGAAGGATACCCGCAGGTATCCTTCATCATACAATTATTCGATAACTGTTCTAGCTTTAATCAACAGGTTATCCTTTTTAAGATTCACTGGAATTAACCGGAAACTGTATTTGTAGTCGCCTGCCTGAATAGAATACTCGGGGTGCACAGGCCGCCCCCAACTGGTATCCCCGCCGACGCCCATCTGCTTATGGTCAATGTTCCAGACAACATGGTCACGTTTCACCAGGTCAGCACCATGCTTATCGGTTACCGGAACCAGGCCGGATCCTGAATCACTGGTTTCACCCACATCAAGGTCATCCATATCCAGATGCCAGGCGCTGGCAGACAGTAAATCACCCTCAGCTATCGCCATAAGACCAATACTGTCTTTATTGGTCAGGGCCATCCAGCGTACATCGGTTTTATTGGCCGTTTCCTGAGGACGCGGGTATCTGTGCATCTGATCCCACACCGTTCCCTGATACCAGCCCACAGCTGCCGATGTTTTGCGGTCGGCATAACTTTCATGAGGGCCTCTGCCCAGCCAGGTGATGGTTTCAAAACCGGCAGGCATCTGCATTTGCATACCAAGGCGAGGCAGTTTAAACAGATCTTTTTCTCCCTGTCTGAACTCGCTGGTTACCTGAACCTCTCCATTACCCAGTACGGTGTAACGGACAGTTTGAGTGGATTCAACCGCTCGTAACCGGTACACCACCTCCAGTCGCACCCTATGACTATCCAGCTGCTCTGCATTAAAGGAAACCAGTGTCGCCTCTTGCGGGTCTGATGCCGTTTTCCAAACCTTGGCCCAGTCCTGCATACCATTACCCAGATCATTATCCGTGGGTGCACGCCAGAAATTAGGCTTCAGGCCTGATTCCAGCAGGGAAAGTCCATTACCGGTGAACTGGGTCATATTACCGGTCTGGTGATCAAACCTGACTTCAAACAGATCATTGCCAACTATTACAGTGGAGCCATTATCCTCCATATTCAGGACTGGCAGCGAACTGACCGGTATGGTGTCAGCGGGAGAGCTTTCAGGCAGTTTAAACTGTTCCCAGGCGACGGTATGGTGTGCTGGTAGCAACTGCTCCGGCTGATCCAGTTCATAACCCACCGCTTTGCCGGCAAATGCCTGATCCGGGAGCGTTAAAGGTTGGGCTTCTTTGGTCTCTGCCCTGACGGTCACAAAATATTCAGCACCTGGCTTGGGATCAACCTTGGGCAATGACAGGTTAACCAGTGAACTATCACCAGGCTCAATAGAGATATCTGTAATCTGCCTTTCTTCTAAAGAACACCCATCTTCCTCCAGATTCCAGTAGAAGTTGTAGCGATCCAGGTTAGTAAAGATAAAGCGGTTAGTAATGGTAACCTGACCTTCTTTTAACGCTTCCTCAGAGGCCTTGAATTCAATGTTCTGATAAACCTTCTTTACTTCCTGTAGATGGGGATGAGGGGTGCGGTCCGGGTCAACCAGACCATTATTCAGGAAATTACCATCGGTTTGCATATCCGGGTCATAATCATGACCATATTGCCAGTATTCCACCCGCTCACTGTTTTCATTCAATTTGTAACCACGCTGCGCCTGATCTACCCAGTCCCAGATAAAGCCTCCCTGGGTCATAGGATGGGAATCAATCAGCTCCCAATAATCCTTCAGGTTACCCACAGAGTTTCCCATGGCATGGGCATACTCGATAAAGATCATGGGGCGGGCCAGTTCTGGCTCATTATCCACCTTTTCCATAAAGTCGCGGATATGGGAAAAGGAAGGATACATGGGGGCATAGATATCGCTGTAATGATCCCAACCAGCGGGTTCGTATTGCACAGGACGACTACCGTCGTTATCTTTCAGCCATTTGTAGGTCGTTTCAAATACCTGACCATAACCCGCCTCATTACCCAGTGACCAGATAATGATGGAGGGATGGTTTTTATCCCGCTCATACATTCTTCGGGTACGATCAAGATGGGCAGGAATCCAGGACTCTGTATCACCTATCTGGGTATCCGGGTTAATAGCCAGTGGATGAGACTCAATATTAGCCTCATCAATCACATACAGGCCATAGCGGTCTGTTAATTCATACCAGCGTGGATCATTGGGATAGTGACTGGAACGCACCGCATTAATATTGTTGCGTTTCATCATCTGGATATCACGAATCATATCCGCCATAGTAACCACATGACCGTGATCAGGATGGGTTTCATGACGGTTAACGCCTTTAATGGCTATCGCCTGGCCATTAACCTTGAGCTGCCCCCCTTCAATGTGCACGTCCCTGAAACCCACCTGTTGTTTTAAGACCTCAAGCATATTGCCATTTTTGTTTTTCAGCTCAATCAACAATGTGTAGAGGTTAGGGGATTCAGCAGACCAGGGCTTAATGCCGGAAAGGGTTTTGCTGGCAAAACTGACCGTGCGTTCTTGCCCATCAATACTGATGGTCTGACTATCTGTTATGAGGGCTTCGTCACCATCCAGCAAAGAAATAGCAATTTGATGCTCTCCTGATGCCTGATCCAAATAATTTTTCAGATCAAGATCCAGTTTCAACACCCCATCCTGATAATTATTAGTCAGGCCCGCTTTAACCTTAAAATCCCGTATATGGACTTTCGGCGTTGAAAACAGCCAGATATCCCGCTCAATACCAGCCAGATCCAACATATCCTGCTTTTCCAGATAACTGCCATCACTCCAGCGAATCACCTGAAGGGAAACGGTATTATTGCCACGACGAACATAAGGCGTGATATCAAACTCAGCCGGTGTTTTCGCCCCCTGGCTATAGCCTACTTTCTGCCCATTAATCCAGAGGTAAGCGGCAGAGCGTACACCTCCCATATGGATGAAGACCTGTCGGCCATCCCAGTTATCAGGCAAGGTAAAATCACGACGATAAGAGCCAGTGGGGTTATAATCCTTCGGTGTATTGGGCCACTGTGCCTCAAAGGGAAAGCGTTCATCCAGATAGACAGGATAACCGTATTTGCCATAGTTCCCATCTTCATCCTTGCCTTCAATTTCCCAGTTACCAGGCACTGGAATATCATCCCAACTACTCACATCGTAACTGTCATTAAAGAAATCTAACGGGCGCTGATCCGGGTGTTTGTCAAAGCGAAATTTCCAGGTGCCATTTAAAGGCTGAAACCAGGGTGATTCACTCTGCTTACCGACGACAGCAGACTGGTAACTGGCATAGGGAAATAACGTGGTATGAGGTGCTTCTTTATTAATGGCAAAAACCTGATGGTTTTCCCAATCGTTTTGCCCTGAAGCAGTCTCTGTAGAGGTATCGTCAGAGGTACACCCACCCAGTATAAGTGCCGAAGCACAGATAGCAGCAGCCAGAGGTTTGGGCTGTAGCCGGCTCATCATTGTTACTCCCCCAGTGATGTTGGCCTGTAAGTATCTATTGGTAAACAAAAAGCATCGCTTTTTCACGACAGAAGATGATTGGTCACACCACTTCAACGGCAGTATCAGCCCTGGCCTTACCAGCAACCCGCAGTTGGGCCCTTTGCCCATAGAGCACCTTATTCAACAGGAGTGAACAGCCCATGGTGGCAAACAGAGTAATGCACATCAGGTGGATATAGTGCAGCGGGGTCCAGGCAAAGGTGAAGATGGCATACAGGCCGGACCCCATGAGCATACTGATCATAATAGCCCTGGGCTTCACATTGCCAAACAGGATTGCCACTAGGAACGCTGCCAGAACCGGCATACTGTACAGGCCATTCAGCTGCTGTAATAAGGCGATAATAGAACGGGCATTTTGAAGAACAGGAACCAGGGCAATGCCAATAACAGCAAACAAAATGGAAACCCGCATACTCAACGCTTTTACACAGGCATTGGCATTGAAATACTTCTGGTGAATATCACAAACATAAAGCGCAGCAGCAGAATTCAGGGTGCTGTTAAAGGTACTAAGCACGGCTCCGGCCATTACTGCGGCAAAAACACCGGATAGCCAGGAAGGCAGAATATCTCCCACCAAAGTGCCATAGGCCACATCCCCCACATTGCCATAGAGTTTATAAGCGATCATACCCGGTAGAACCACGACGAAAGGAATCAGCAATTTCATGACCACGGCAGCATAAATTCCCTTCTGGGCTTCTTTCACACTTTTCGCTGCCAGTGCCCGCTGGGTAATCACCATATTGGTTCCCCAGTAGAAAATCTGAATAAAGATCATACCGGTGAACAGGGTGTGCCAGGGAATATCCGAATCATTACTGCCAATCAGGGTCATACGATCAGCAGGGATACCACTGAGATCAAAATCTATGGCATACAAGGCCAGGAAAGTAACCAGCAGTCCCATCACCAGCAAACCAACGCCATTGAAGGTGTCAGAAACTGCAATAGCCCTTAAGCCACCAAATATGGCGTAGATTGAACCCACAATGGCAAAAATAATGGCGATTGTTATGACATGCAGATCAAGCCCGAACATAGACTTCATAAACAGGGAGCCGGTATAGAGCACAGTGGGCAGCAAGATAAACAGATAACCCAGCAGGAATAAGATGGATACTGTCGCTCTTAGCGCTTTGTCGTTGTAACGCTTTTCAAGGAGTTCTGTTGTGGTTGTACAGTTATATTTGTAATAAAGGGGAATCAGCCATTTTGCCAGAATAATCAGACCCGCTGCGGCAGCAATTTCCCACCAGGCTACCAGTAAGCTCTGGGCACCGTTCATGCCAACAATTTGTTCAGTGCTAATGTTGGTAAGCATAATAGAGCCGGCAACATATACCCAGGTCAGGTTACCACCGGCTAAAAAATACTCTTTATTGGAGTCAGTACTTCGCCCCTGCTTTCGGCATTTTAACCAGGTAATAAGTCCCACCAGACTGGTTAGCAGCAGGAATACCCCAAACTGCACACTGTCGATATTCATGACCGCTGATTCCCCCAATCAACTATGAAAATGTTTTCAAGGGGAATCATACAGTGGAAACTGGCAAGAACCCTGACTCATATCAAAAAAACACAAAGTTGAATAAAAAAGAACAAGGCAGGTATGCAAGGTCTTTTCTAATATGGATCATTTATCTTGATGGTGGCCGTTTAGCTAGCTGGAGAAGATAAGATAAACAGCCTGATGTGTGGCAGATGGTTACATATTTTTCAACACTGTATTCTTTCTGCTCCCGGGTATTGAAATCAGTAATCACAATAATCCTGCCTCTAAAACATGCCAGATCAAGGTAAACGGTATCTTTCCTGTTATTCGGTTTACCAAGAACTGCGTAGCTGCCATCCGGCAGCATCCAGACATCCGATTGATAGGTATTAAAAAAACTTGTTCCGGTTGTGTAGTTCACCTGGGATTTTAGATGAGGCTGGCTAATCAGGCTTGAGGAGCAAATATAATCGGGCACTTTCTGTGCTTTAGCTTCCGGCAGGCTTGGCAAACCTGTTACTTCAAGCCACTGGATTTCGCTTTCATCGTCAACATAAAGCTCACTCCATTGCATGGGAAATGTCGGGTGGCTTAGCAAGAATAGCAAGATCGGGGCAAGACGCTTTTTCATTTTCGTCGCTCAACAGGTAACGAAATACACTCGGCATCGTCCATTGATTCCCGCAGGCTTTCTCAAACTTGACTTGCCATACCAGCCATCAAATACAACAATCGCCATTTCGGTTATTTAACAATAGAATAAAGGGTTATCATACAATGAACACCACAAGCAGTATTGTTTATCAAGCTTATATCAAAATCAAAGCAAAAATATGAGGATAGCAAGCAGAAAACAGCTATAAGCTAACCGGAGGCACGGGTAAAGAATGTTTAAGCTCATTGATGCCATTATCTTTTGAGAGCTGACGTTCTTCCCTGGGGGTCAATTTAAAATGGTTTCTATAGGCTGTACTGAAATGAGAGGCATTGGAAAAACCACATGCCAACGCAACTTGTACTACCGGCAAATTTTCTTTTCTCAATAATTTTCTCGCTGCTTCCAGGCGCAATTGCAGATAGTATTTAGAAGGCGCTGTATTAAGATTTTTTCTAAACAACCTCTCCAGCTGGCGCCGGGAAATACCCACATGGATAGCCAGTTCATCTGCTCCCAAAGGTTCATCAATATTAGCCAGCATCAAATCCAGCGCATCCCGCAACTTGGGTTCTGGCCCCGTTTTAATACCCTCTGCTTTTATTGTTGCCAAGCCAGTGAAATAGCTACCCTGACGCTCCTTAGCCAATAGCTCTGCAATCAGTGCTGAAACCTCAATCCCTTGACGTTTACCTATCAGGGCAAGCGTCATATCCATTGCTGCTGCCCCTCCGCTGCATGTATATCGATGGGCATCAAGCTCATATAAGTTTCGGGAAAAGTGTACTTCAGGATAACAGGAGATAAGACCAGGACAACTACTGGCCGCTCTATGGCCATTCAATTCTCCTGCCTTGGCCAGCACACAAGAGCCACTGGCAATTCCCCCCAATGCCATAGGTAATGGGTTAGTCTGCTTTAACCAGGATACAACAATCTCATTATCTTTCTCACAGCTACTGGCAGCACTTGACCCACAAATAAATAAAGCATCAGCGCCAACCGCCACATCAAGGCTACCTGCCACCTGCACGCTCACTGCTGCT
The DNA here is from genome assembly GCF_025643335.1 of Endozoicomonas sp. Mp262. Taxonomy (NCBI): domain Bacteria; kingdom Pseudomonadati; phylum Pseudomonadota; class Gammaproteobacteria; order Oceanospirillales; family Endozoicomonadaceae; genus Endozoicomonas; species Endozoicomonas sp. Mp262. The sequence goes on from NZ_CP092489.1 coordinate 5,126,754, forward strand.
GAGCTATAAACAGGCTCCCCATCTATGGAAACTGGAGTAGGGCTATATACTGTTCTTCCCAAAACCCGGTTAACCTTATGGAGCGGCTCTACTGCCGATGAAAAGCTAAGTAACGAAAAGCCGGGAAGCAGCAAAAAACTAAAACGTGCTGGACGGGTTTCCTCTGACTGGTCTCGATAGTGACTGACTATCGACATCATTCCTCCCCTGGACTAAGGTATGTTAGGTTTTGTTAGGCATTCAACCCCTAGGAACCTGTACGAGAATAAGCGACCCTACAGCGGTCACAGAAACCACTCCCTTTTAAAGTAACGTGTTGCATGTGACATACAATTCATACTAATCAGGGAGGGATATTCGCCATAAAAAGAGTGTACAGGCGATTTAAGAAAATTGTATGTCGTCCAGAAAAAATATACAAAATAACATATGACAAATAATAGTTAAAACAAATAAAAATAAGGTACGACTATGACAGAGTACTCGGTAAATAGGGAAGTATTTGAATCAGTAATGGTTCCTAATTATGCCCCACAGGCAATGGTACCGGTTCGAGGAAAAGGTTCCCGACTCTGGGACCAACAGGGCAATGAGTATATTGATTTTGCCGGCGGCATTGCTGTCAATGCACTGGGTCATTGTCACCCACATTTAACCAAGACCTTAAAAGAACAGAGCGACAAACTCTGGCACCTGAGTAATGTCTATACCAATGAACCCGCTCTTAGCCTGGCAGAGCGCATGACCGAACGTACGTTTGCGGATAAGGTTTTCTTCTGTAACTCAGGCACAGAGGCCAATGAAGCGGCATTTAAACTGGTTCGCAAATATGCCTGGGATCACTACGGCCCTGAAAAAAATGAAATTATTGCATTCAACAGTGCCTTCCACGGACGTAGCCTGTTTACCGTGAGCGTTGGTGGCCAACCGAAATATCAGGAGGGTTTTGCTCCCTTGCCTTCAGGTATCAAACACTTGCCTTTCAATGACCTGAATGCGCTTAAATCTGCAATATCAGAAAAAACCTGCGCTATTGTTATGGAGCCTATCCAGGGAGAAGGAGGTATTCACCCCGCCACTCCAGAATTTCTTGAAGGAACCAGGGCGCTCTGTGATCAGCATAACGCGCTACTGGTATTTGATGAAATTCAAACAGGTGTGGGCAGAACGGGTCAGCTTTATGCCTATATGGATACCCGGATTACACCGGATGTCCTGACCAGCGCTAAATCCCTGGGTGGAGGGTTTCCTATCGGCGCCATGTTAACAACAAATGCTATTGCATCAAGTCTTGGTTTTGGGACTCATGGCAGTACATATGGTGGCAACCCTCTGGCTTGCGCCGTTGCCCTGGAGGCCTTTGACCTGATTAGTAATGATCAATTACTGGCAGATGTTTCCCGCAAGTATAACCTGTTCAGAAAGCATCTGGAGATCATTAATAGCAAGCACCATGTATTTTCCGAGATACGCGGCAAGGGCTTACTGGTTGGCGCGGAACTAATACCTGAATGGCACGGCAAAGGCAAAGAGTTTTTGGCGGCTGCCGCAAAAGAAGGGTTAATGTTACTGGTAGCGGGTCCCAATGTTCTTCGTATGACGCCTTCTCTTATTATTCCAGATGAAGATATTCAGGAAGGAATGGAAAAGCTGGACAAAGCTATTTCACGGGTACTTTCCTGAATCAAAAGATATGTTGATCAACAACAAAGGCACAGAGCATTATTGCTTGAAAATAAAAAACTCTGTGCCTCCTTGGTGAAAAAAGAGGTGAAAATTACCTTGTGCAGGCTTCCTTAAGTTTCACCGCATCCTCGGGACGCCGGAAACGAGGCCATACCAATTACTACTTCTAACTATGGTTTCCGCCGCTTATTTCAGCTGCAACGTCAATTTTCGCGCCTCACTTCTGACTGATCATCCCTTATCCCGGATTGAGTCCACTCCGGGTTAGAGTCAACCAGTTGTTCAAGCTCATCAACAGACATATTTTGCCAGGCTTGCTGCTCGGTGGTTAAAGCCATATTTTTTATCCGGTCAATACACTGATCAAGCTCTGCTACCAGTTCACTTCTCAAATCCTCTTCACCAGCAACTTGAAGCCTATAACTCACCTGGTTTCTCAGATAATCCAGTGGAACATGGCTGTTTATATCCGCTTTATCAACGCAATGTTTTACTATTCCTCTTAGCTCTTCATTACTTTGAGGTCGATCAGGAGAGTTTTCCCAAACATCCAGAATTTTATTCACATTTGGAAAAGCACGCTCTTTTGCCATTGAGACATATTGAGAGACAATTTGATCTGCTTTGGCAAAACCTTCCTCAAATTGCTCCGGAGACTTTTTATATTGAGCACTATTGCGGATTTCCTCCATTCTCTGAGGCATTCTGGCAACAGCCTGTTCAATCACTTTAATAGCAAAAGCGCTTGGTTTCCTGCGCTTAAGCATATTAATAGCACTCTGACCCAGGAGTTCCTTCATCCATGGTTGTTGATGTGGTGGCTTGCCAGAGGCCTCATCAATATGAGTAAATTTTCTATCTGGAAGTTGAACTTTTGAAGCAGCCCCCGAAAACCCTCCTAAATAGACCCCGGCTACCCCCCCTATCAATGCCCCAACTGGCCCAAATACAAGAAATCCAGCTGCCGCCCCCAAGATGCCACCAAAGAGCGTTCCCAACCCGGTACTCTTACGGATCTGGGCTCTTTCTGCTTTTTGTTCGACATTCAGCTTTTTCGACTGCCTTGCAATATTATTTCTTGGAACTGACTTTTTGATAGTTTTCCGGTTGGATAACATCTTGAATACAGGATCAGAACCCCTGAAACCTTGCTTTTTTTTCAGGTGACTTTTATCAGGATTATACGGGCTAACAGACCAATGCTTCATTTTTCCGGTCGGTTTTATATCCTCGGTCTCCGCTGGTTGTTGCTGAACGCTACCAACCCCACCTGTTTGCTCTACCCCCATTTAACGATCTTCCTTTTAAATTAGCCTGTCCATATTGTCCTCCTTACAAATATAGGAGGTTTAGTAACTGATGGTATAACATAGTCAACAATTGTCTAAATTCGACAATTTTCTGTCGCATTCAAAACACCTGATTTTCTAATTATTCTTATAATCAGTTGATATATAAAAAGAATATATAAGCAAACTATGTACAATAATATCAATCAATTTCCACCATGGCTTACCTGGCTTGATAGCATACAAGAGAAAATGCTTGAAAAGATTTCACTCCCACCTTTTAAAGCAATGAGTAACCAGGGTTCAAGCTCATTAAAAAGTGTGGTAATCATCTTAGCCTTAACCTGTACTTCAAATCGTCAGGAGATTGTTGTGATGGTAACAACTGGGCAGCCTTCGTTATTCCCAACACGTTCTTAAAACAACACCTGATAATGATTAAAAGGAGGTCACTAAAATGCTAATGGTTCGTCCGGTAGAGTTTACTGACATCACTGCGCTTGAGCAGCTTGCTCAACTTGCCGGAGCCAGTATGACAACCTTGCCGCTTGAACGAAACCACCTCAATGATCTTATTGCTGCGACTCAGGAAGCATTACATCAAACCATCCATCAGCCAGCCAGTGAGATATACCACTTTGTACTGGTTGATACTGTGTCAGAAGAAGTTCTTGGCATCGCGGGTATTGACTCTACTGTGGGCATTCAAACTCCCTTTTACAGTTATCGCATGGAAGATATTATTCACGCATCCAATGATTTACAAATACACAACAGAATACCTGCATTAAAACTGTGCCATGACCATACAGGTTATTCCAGGCTTTGCACTTTCTATATCAGGCCTGATGTCGATACTAACCTATCCCTTCAGCTACTCAGCAGAGCCCGGCTATTATTTATTGCCGAACATCGGGATCGGTTTGCAGCCAGAATATTGGTTGAACTACAAGGTATCGTCGATGAAGATGGTAAATCTCCCTTCTGGGAAGATCTTGGACATCAATTCTTTACCATGGATATGGCACAGGCCAGCTACCTCACAGGTATCTGTGATAAGAGCTTAATTGCAGACCTTATGCCCAAACACCCGATTTATACACTGCTATTATCGAAAAAAGCCCGCTCAGTCATCGGTGAGGTACGACCGGACAGGATGCCAGCCCAGGATCTTCTGGAACAGGAGGGCTTCAGCTATGAAGGCTACGTGGATATTTTCGATGCAGGTCCCTCCCTGGAGGCCTGCATTGACCGGCTATACACAGTATCTCAAAGCACTTTAGGATGCTTAAATGATACGTTCGCAACATCTGACCATTACCTTATAGCAAACACCTCCTGTACACATTTTCGGTGCATGGCTCTTACCAGGGATAAGACTTTATATACTGCTAAAAGCCAAATTGCTGATATGATGCGATTGGATAAAAACAATACTATTCGCATGATAAATCTTTTCCCGTAAAAATAATAATGGAGACAATATGGCGAATGACATCCATAAACTATTTGAGGCCATATGGAATGATTACATCACCCTTGCTCCCGATGCTGAGGCAATCCATACGCTTTTCTCCAGGGAAAATAACGGTATTGTTATCAATGATCATATTGCCCTGAGAACCTTTAATCTACCCAAGGTCAGTCTGAATAAAATCGCCCAGCCCTTCATTAAGGCAGGGTATCAGGCAAAAGGAGAGTATGAGTTTCCTGGCCGAAAACTCTTTGCCCGACACTTCGAGCACAGTGATTCAAAGCTGCCAAAGGTTTTTATCAGCGAGTTGTTAGTGGAACAGCTTTCCAGTAAAGCCGGCACCATTATTGCCAAACTGGTGAGTCAGGTTGATGAAAAACAAGTCAAAAAAGGCAGTTTTTGCCACTCTGGCAGACCCTGGGATATTGATCTTGCCAGCTACGATCAGCTTCTGGCAGAAAGCGAATATGCAGCCTGGCTTGCAGCCCATGGTTATCACGCCAATCATTTCACTGTGTCTATAAACCACTTTGCAGAACAAACCAGCATAAAAGATGTTAACAAAAAACTCATGGATGCAGGCTTTACAATGAACGAAAGCGGAGGTCTGATTAAGGGATCTCCAAATGTGCTATTAGAACAATCGTCAACTGTCTCCCCGGCAATAAAGGTGGATTTTGCTGATGGCCAACGAGCAATTCCCGGTTGTTTTTATGAGTTTGCCAAACGCTATCCGATGATAGACGGCACATTGTATCAGGGGTTTGTAGCAGCCTCTGCTGATAAAATTTTTGAGAGTACCCATACACAAAAATAATTAAATAGCTGTTTAAGTACCTAGCCTGATGAAATCCTATATTTCTGGCTGATTGATTGGGTGTGATGCAAGGCGCAACGGCGGGCGCATAGTTGGCCTATGTAACCAGAGTTGCAACGAAGCAGCACATCTGAGCAAGTAGTCATAAATATAGGATTTCATCAGGCTGGGTACTTATAGGCATACTCTGTACATGGCCGATGGACGCCTGATTTATAAGCATAAAAACATAAGGAGTAGTAACATTATGATGATTATTCGCCCAATCACTGCTAAGGATCGTGATGCACTTTGGCATATTGCCAATAAAACCGGTCCCGGCTTTACTTCTCTGCAACCCAACCCTGACGCAGTAAAACAAAAACTTAAGTGGGCACTTGAATCCCTTGTTGATACCCCCCCTGATGAAGCCCTATACCTGTTTGTGCTGGAAGATACCAGGACAGGTCAGGTGGTAGGAATTTGCGGCATAGAATCGGCAGTAGGCCTCAGTGCGCCCTGGTATAATTTTAAAGTGAGCACACATGTACATGCTTCCCGGGAACTGGATGTCTATAGCCGGCTCGATACTTTAAATCTCTGCAATGACCATACGGGATACTCTGAACTATGTACGTTGTTTTTAGACCAGGAGTACCGACATTCCAGAAATGGCCAGTTACTGTCCAAATCCCGCCTGCTATTTCTTGCCGCCCACCCGGATCGCTTTAGTGAAAATATTATTGCAGAAATGAGAGGCTATTCTGACAACAATGGTCAATCCCCTTTCTGGGAAGGTTTAGGTCGCCATTTTTTTGCCATGGATTACGAGAGGGCTGACCGGCACGTATCTCAGGGGAAAGCATTTATTGCAGAACTGATGCCCCGTCATCCTATCTACGTAAACTTGCTACCTGAACAGGCGCAGGCAGTCATTGGTAACACTCACGACAATACTACGGCGGCACGAAGAATACTGGAGAGTGAAGGTTTTCGCTATACCGGCTATGTGGATATTTTTGATGCAGGCCCACTGCTGGAGTCATCCATAGAGGACATTCGAGCAGTAAGGGATTCGCGGCTCTATAAAGTTAAAATCAAAAAAAATATCGCCACCGATTCCACCAACTGGCTGATGGCAAGCGATCAACTCAAAGAGTTTCGCTGTACTATGGGGCAATTAGCCTTTGAAGGACTCGAATATGCCTGCATCAGCCCGGAACAGGCAAAAATAATGCTGCTTGAAGAAGGGGATTATATGCGGGTCGTCCCTCTCTATAACCGCTTGCTCCAGCATCACACAATAAAACCAACAAACGCTGCCCCCTACTTAAACCAGGACAGGAAGTAACACCATGAGCGACTCCTTATTTATCAATGGTGGCTGGCTCAGGGGCAAAGGGGCTGCCATGCAGTCAACAAATCCGGCTGATGGAGAGAGTGTCTGGCAGGGATTTGCTGCCAGTCCCTCCCAAGTAGGGGAAGCCATTCAGGCAGCCCGAAAAGCCCTGCCAGAATGGTCCAGTAAAACACTGCTGGAACGGGAAAAAATTCTCGAGTACTTTGCAGACTTAGTGGGTGAACACAGCGAAACCCTGGCAGAAATTATTGCCAAAGAAACCGGCAAACCCCTCTGGGAATCCAGAACAGAGTCTGCCGCTATAAAAGCTAAAATCGCCATTTCAATTCAAGCCTTCAAAGAACGAACAGGCACCGTAGAAAACAGTGTCCCCATTGGTAAGGCCTCTATCCGTCATAAACCTCACGGTGTTGTTGCTGTTTTTGGCCCCTATAATTTTCCGGGACATCTGCCCAATGGCCATATAGTTCCGGCGTTACTGGCCGGTAACACCATTGTGTTCAAGCCCAGTGAACAAACCCCTGCCACTGCTGAAATAATGGTAAAACTATGGGTACAGGCAGGCTTGCCAGCAGGGGTTTTAAACCTGATCCAGGGAGAAAAAGAGGCAGGCATTGCCTTAGCCAGTCACTCCGGTATAGACGGACTTTTCTTTACTGGCAGCTCCACCACCGGCAAACGAATTCACCGACAGTTTGGAGGTCAACCTGGAAAAATACTTGCCCTGGAAATGGGGGGAAACAATCCCCTGATTATCTGCGAGACTGAGAATCTCAAAGCCGCTATACACGACACTATTCAGTCCTCATTTATCACCTCGGGACAGCGTTGTACATGTTCCAGAAGGCTTTTTGTCCCTGAAGGAACCTGGGGCGATCAGTTTTTAGACCAGCTTATTGAAGCCTCCCGTGCCATTACAGTGGGCCACTGGGATGATACCCCCCAACCCTTTATGGGTTCACTTATTTCAGAAACTGCCGCTGACAGCATTATCCAGGCCTGGCAAAACCTTATTGGTTTAGGTGGCAAGCCTCTCCTTGAAATTAAAAAGCTTAAAACCGGATCAGGATTGATGACCCCGGGTATTATTGATACCACTCTCATTGCCAACCCTCCGGATGAAGAATACTTTGGGCCTTTGCTCCAGGTTATTCGTTACGATGCTTTACAAGAAGCTATCGATGAAGCCAATAACACTCGATTTGGTCTCTCTGCTGGCCTATTTAGTGATAATAAATCCGATTATGAACTGTTTTTCCAGCATATCAGGGCGGGCATTGTTAATTGGAACAGGCCAACAACGGGTGCCAGCAGCGCAGCGCCTTTTGGCGGAATAGGCGACAGTGGAAACCATAGGCCCAGCGCCTACTATGCTGCTGATTACTGCGCTTACCCTGTGGCCAGTGTTGAGTCAGAGAAAATGATTCTGCCTGAAAAGCTGGCTCCTGGGCTTACTATTGAATAATAACAATGCAGAGCCGCGCTTTGGGAATGGGGAACGAAACGCCAAATTGCTTTCCTGGACCGTTCCCTACTTCCCGATTTAACGGTAATTAGAATAATGAAAGCAACTGAAGCAAACTTTGATGGTCTGGTTGGCCCTACCCATAACTATGCAGGCCTTTCTTACGGCAATGTGGCCTCAACCAACAATCAGACAACACCATCCAATCCCAGGCTTGCCGCTCTGCAAGGACTGGAAAAAATGAAAGCATTATATGACCTGGGGCTGGTGCAGGGCGTACTGCCTCCACAGGAAAGACCTGATCTTGCAACATTAAGAAAACTCGGGTTCACCGGAAACGATACCCAGGTTCTCAACAAGGCAGCAAAACAAGTTCCCGAAATTCTGGCTGCCTGCTGTTCTGCATCCAGCATGTGGACTGCCAATGCTGCCACCGTTTCACCCAGCTCGGATACAGGGGATGGCAGGGTTCATTTTACGCCAGCCAATCTGGTGAATAAATTTCACCGCTCCATTGAAAGTCTATTTACCGGTAAGGTGTTAAAAAAAGTGTTTCCGGATGAACAACACTTCTGCCATCATTCACCTCTTCCCGGTGTTAGCCAGTTTGGAGATGAAGGCGCTGCCAATCACACCCGCTTTTGTAAAAGCTACGGTGAGGCTGGGGTAGAACTCTTTGTATATGGAGCCTCTGGTTTCAACCATCCTAAGAGCCAGTGTCAACCCAAACACTTTCCTGCCCGTCAGACCAGGGAGGCCTCAGAGGCCATTGTTCGTAACCATTTACTGCAAAAGGGTCAAGTGGTCTACGCCCAACAAAACCCTGATGTTATTGACCAGGGGGTCTTTCATAATGACGTTATTGCAGTAGGCAACAAAAATATTCTTTTTTGTCATGAAAAATCTTTTCTGAACCAGCACGCTGTTTACCAACAAATAAAAAAAGCCTTTAACACAAAGGACTTTACGATTATTGAAGTTCCAGATAACCGAATCACTGTGAAACAGGCTGTAAATAGCTACCTTTTTAATAGCCAGCTGGTGTCTACGCCTGACAAAGAAATTCTTATTGTTCCATCCGAGTGTGAAGAGCATTCAGATGTTTCCTTATTTCTTGGAGAGCTGGTGAATGGCAATATGCCTATTTCAGAGGTGCTGCCTTTTGATTTACGGCAAAGTATGAAAAATGGAGGAGGGCCAGCCTGCTTAAGGCTAAGGGTTGTTTTATCAAAAAGTGAGCTGGATTGTGTCAATCAATCCTGCTTGTTTTCTAGCCCTCTATTTAAAACATTGCAAAACTGGATAAACAAACACTATAGAGATAAATTATCTACACAAGATTTATCAGACCCCTTATTACTGGATGAATCACGAAATGCCCTTGATTCCTTAAGTCGTATTCTTGGGCTAGGTAATATTTATCATTTTCAGGAATAGGCCAGTTATTTTTCTGACTATCATTTGGCTAGAGTTCTAGACTTTACAACCCATTAAAAAATGCCTGTACTTATATCAAACATATAAGTACAGGCAGAAATATTCTTAAACACAGCACTCATTATTCTTCAGATTGAGAGGCCAATCCTTCCCTATTTTTTTTCCAGTTTTCATCCCGTGCATGAATAGCAGAAATCAACGTTGATTTCACCTGATTCTGATTGTCATCTACACCTGAAACCTCCAACTCAACATAGCCAGCTTTTGATAATGATGGGAAAGTAACATGGAGTATACCTTGATCATCAATGGTTACAGGCGTCTTTGAAACCAAAGCTTCATCCAAATTATTCACTTTCGCAATACTTCTATTATCAAAGATCACCTCTGCCGCCCTGGTTGTATTGCCTACCTTTCTGGGTGACTTGTATATAAGTGATGAAAGCTGATCAACTCGTATGATTTTAATAGTCCCGGATGAAAGACCTTCAGGCATCTTGGCTAAAACCTTAAAATCACCATCCTGCTCTGGAGGAACAACCTCACCTGATGCAGTTACAAGACGATACCTTTGACTCATAAAAAGCCCATTTTCTTTTTTACTCTTTAATCCTCTCTCCTTAAAATCACTATACATCTCTTCACAGTTGCTCCCTATACCTTGAAGAATAGGTGTAATACCCGCCACATTTACGTGCCATTGTTCACTCATCACCCCGGGCTGTCTGGCAAATCGTATCCAGCGATTTCCTGCCAACCAACACATAGATACATCCTTATCACTATCACTACCAGCTTGATACTTGAGATTATGATTGACTCCCGGTTGTAGATATTCCGCCAATTTTTCCGTCAAGTCGACATCATGGCCGCGCTCATCAGATACGTACAAATGGGGCGGAAAAGAAAGGCCTTTTTTTTGGGCTTGTGACAAACATGCTTTGATATCCCTGCCATTATCACAGATATGAACTCTTTTCACGGTTTCATCTTCTTCATAATGCAGAACATATCCAGGTGATTTCTTATTAGTCACACCGCTGGCTTTATCAGGATTTCCCGTCACTGAATCTAAATCAGATGAACCGTACCACCAGTCTTTTATATAATTTTTTGATATATAATCTTGTGTAATATAATCTTTAGCATAATAAATACCCGCCACTCCAAGACCTGCTAGCGTAGTATATGCTGTTTGGCGGGCAAGGAATCGTCCCCAGCCATTGCCGCCATTTCCAGCTACTGCTGCATCTCCTATAATATTTGCCGCTCCGCTAGCAATAGTAGGAATACTTGCAGCAGCTACTGCACCGACCTCTCCAACAATGCGAGGGATATCAGGGACTCCAGAAACAATATCATCTCCTTTTGCTTTTACTTCTACTACACCACTGATAATAGCGGCAGCCAAAGCGGGGGTGATACTTGAAGTGGCATCTACCGGAATCTCTCTTTCCATGGCTTGTGCCAGTTCAGCATCAATCAATTCATCATTAATAGTTTCTACAGTTTCCGTAGCACTTGCTGAGGTTAAAGGCGATGCTATTTCAGTTTGTGCATTATCAACTATTTTGTTGCGCTCTCCCTCTGCTTCAGCTACCTGAACCGAATCTTCTGTGATTGCCGTGAGCTGTGGTTCTAATGGAAATTCCACTGCAACCTCTACGGTATTTACTTCCGTTTCTGTTCCTGCTGCCTGAACAGAATTCCCTGTGATTACTGTGTTTGACGATTCTGATACTGTCGCTACTGTAGCCTCTATAGCATTTACTACTTCCGTTTCTGCTCCAGCTGCCTGAATAGAATCCCCTGTGATTACTATGGGTAGCTGTTCTGATTGGAATTCCACCGCAACCTCTACAGTATTCATTTTCGTTTCTGCTCTAGCAGCCTGAACAGAATCTTCTGTGATTTCTGTGGTTGGCGATTCTGATTCCGTCGCTACTGTAGCCTCTATAGTATTTACTACTTCTGTCCCTGCTCCAACTATCTGAACAGCATCGTCTACGATTATTATGGCTGGCTGTTCTGACACCGTCGCTACTGCTACTGTAGCCCCGATAGCATTTTTATCATTTGCATCCGTCCCCGCGTCAACTGTCAACTCGGCAAAATTATCTGTGTTTTCTGCAATTGACTGTCTTAATGATCCATCTGTTGTTTCAACCCTATTAGTCACTTCAGCAGCCTCAATATCAGACCTTTCTGACATGTCGTTGAGTGTAATACTCATAGGATTAACCGGCCTAACAGGCTCATCCTCAATTACGTGCTCCCATGTAGTTCCTGTTATAGTTTGTGGAACTTGGTTTACTTCTACTCTTGTGCTCGAGTCCGGCAATGCTTTCATTTGCCCCATCGCATTTGCAACCGGCTTTGCAGCAGGTTGTTGGTTTGTTGCTTTTTGAATATCCTCCCCATTATTCGCATCTACCCTGGTTTCAGGCTGTCCTTTTCCCTTGCTTACTGCTTTAGGTTTTTTCTGCTTATCACTTCCATTTGCTGCTTGCTGATTGGCTTCAGGTTGCACTCTTACCTTGGTTCCTGTTTTAGCTTTCTGCTTATCACTTCCATTTGCTGCTTGCTGCCTGGTTTCAGACAGCACTCTTCCCTTGGTTACTGTTTTAGCTTTCTGCTTATCACTTCCATTCGCTGCTTGCTGCCTGGTTTTAGACTGTACTCTTCCCTTGCTTACTGTTTTAGCTTTCTGCTTATCATTTCCATTTGCTGCTTGCTGCCTGGTTTCAGTCTGCACTCTTCCCTTGTTTTCTATTTTAGCTTTCTGCTTATCATTTCCATTCGCTGATTGCTGCCTGGTTTCAGACAGCACTCTTCCCTTGGTTACTGTTTTAGCTTTCTGCTTATCATTTCCATTTGCTGCTTGCTGCCTGGTTTCAGTCTGCACTCTTCCCTTGCTTTCTGTTTTAGTTTGCTTATTATCACTCTCATTTGCTGCCTGCTTCCTGACTTTAGACTTTGCGCTTTCCTTGGTTCCTTTTTTAGTTTTTTTATTATCACTTTCATTTGCTGCTTGCTGCCTGGTTTTAACCCCATCCTGTGGTTTAGATCTTGTTGCCACAGCAAAAGAGTTATCTATAGCCATAGGTAACACCAGCATGACTGATAATAGATAAAATATACTTCGTTTCATTACAATAAAGCCTTTTTATTTTCCACCAAGAACCAAAAATTAAGGGTGTATAAACAGCAACACCAAATCGTTTTTTAGAAAAAAGGAAAATAGATTCAAAAGAAAAAAACATCAAATGAAATTTTGCTTAAATAAAAAAACGAACATATAAAAACAACAATTTTCAAAAAAATTATTATTTATATAACTAAAAAAATAGAATTTGCCAATCAATGCTTTACATTTAAATAATTTACAGCCTCCTTTCGCACACCTGATACCAATCGCGCCTTCTGATTACCGTAATGGGCATGGATGCTGGAGCTGAAGCAGTGCAAGAAGCCATTACCGGGCATAGAACTATTTTAATTCCGGCAGGCTCCCATTGAGCTGGCGTTCAGATTACCAGCACAATAGCATAGTTGGAAAGCGAGACTAATATAATAAATGAAGTTACTGTCCCAACCCGGATTGACTAAATACAACAACCCGACCCTCTATGTAGCTAACCCGTATTTCCCGGTTACCTTTCTGCCATATGCACTCACGGGCACCCAGGCTACTGGAGCAAGAGGAAGGGTTCCCTAAAATCCCCTCCACTTCATCAGATGACATTCCTACATCTAACATGGAGAAGCTTTCTTCATTGACAAAAGTACAGCCTGAGACAAAAGCAAGAACCACCATCGTTATTATTTTTTTCATAGTTTCCCCCAATAAAACCATCTCTATGAGTCATTCATATTCTTATTATCAATACTAACGCTTGGACTTAGTATCATCATAGAAGTAACGGACCAACTTTCCCGATAAGAAATCAGCTCTGATCGCACTTTCCTTCCCCCCCCAACTACAGGTCATCCCTCCATACACTTCAGCACACTGGTCTGTTTTCCCCAATATCGCCACCGCCTCTTCATAGCTCATTCCTATGCGCAAGCGAGCATAGCTGTCCTCTGTTACTTTGCTACAACCTGTAGTGATACACCATAAGAACAAAACAACAAGGAAACGTAAGGTTACATGCTTAAGCATCACATACATAGCCAAAAACTGATTTTGGAAATAACCGCTGTATCATTGTAAGCAGTCGACTTGCTGATAGTTGACCCAAGACATTTAACAATCATACTCCTTTTACAACATCACTGACCACCGTATTATCTATAAAAAAACAAGGCAAATAGGGTAGTAAGTCTAAATCACCTTGATAATCACAGCCTAGGAGCCTGTCGGACTTAAGCGTCCGTAGCGAGGATCGTAGAAAATTGAGGATAAAAATTCGCTTTTGTGAGGTGAATAGTGGTTCTATTTACCGAGCAAAAGCGAATTTTTAGACCAATTTGCTTCGACCGCAGTAGGATAGACTTAAGTCCGACAGGCTCCTAAACCACTAACTTCCCCTTGCCTTATGAAACAACACACCGGGCACATGTTATATGCCTTCTGTCTGTTAAATATTACTGCCCGGTTTTGGCAATACTCGCAGCACTTTTGATCAAAATACCGAAACGGCTTACTTTTTTAGGCGTCAGAGCAGGCCAGTTATCAACAATCTCTTGAGAAATATGCAGAATCGTATCAAGGGATTGCTGGCCTTTCCCTGAGGGTATCAGGTCTTTTGCCAAGCCTTTATAACTCCATAGCAAACTCAGAAAATGATGGGTATAACTATAGTCAGGCTGGGCAGATAGCTCAAAAAGCTCAAGAAGCAGCTCTTCTTCCTTATCCTCTAAGAAAGTCAGTGTACGTTGCTGCTGAAGCTCCGGCTGGTCACCCAGTTCCCTCAGGTCACTTTCGCACTGATTTAGCAGCTCGATCAACGATGCCCTATGCTCTGGATTTTTGTAGGTCATGAAGCACTATCCCCCCTGTACTCGCGCTCCGTATGAAAAATAACAGAGAATAGTGGTCAGTTTAAAGTAGAAGTTTTCTATTATCTGCGATAAATCACCAAACTTGCCTATTTAGATAGTATTCAGTCATATTTGGCTAAGAAAAACTCAGTGATCATCTTCTACTGTATCAGGCGAAGTCACTGAGTCATCAAGATAGTCACTGTCTTTCAGTACACCCCTTATAAACTCAGCATCCTGATGAATATGACCTCTACCCTCCAACTTATCTAAAACAAAACAAATATCTTTACTGACCCAAGATCATCACTCCACTGAACAAGAGCATTTGCTATGGAATGCAGGCATTCACATTCAAAACTCACATACTTATGAAACACCAGATCGTATCTATTTATCCCCTCTCTGTTTTGACGAAATAACTCCATCAACTCCAGAGACTTTTTAATATAGGACAAACTACCAACCTCACTTTCAAGAAACAAATCATCATTCAACTTTGCCCTTGAATACCTAGAATCACCTTTATTAATATAATCATATCTCAATACCAAAAACTCATGAATTTGGTCGACAATTCCCGCATGCACCCAGCCTTTTTTTTCAGTGAGTTGATCCATCAAGCTAAAAGCCTGATCTCGATATTCAACATCCTCACTTGATAACACCTCTCTCCCCAAGTCAATATCTTTAGCAGAAGTCTTTTCCGGGTCAATACGAATTATTTTTACCCCACAGTTTTGCATATTTCGGATATACCCAAGGCAGTTTGCAAGACATGAAAAAGAGATATCATACTCTCCTCTATTAAAATGCATGTCTGCTTGTTCTAACTGCCTTTCAAAATACTCTCGATTCGAGCACCTCCTTGATTTATTAAAAGACTGCACCCTTTGCCCTTTTATCACTTTTATTGGCTGCCTACTTTTATGCTTTCTTATAAATGGCTCTTGCCTTTGATATTTAGATACCCACACCTCGCCCCTCCCTCCAAGCTGACTACCAGCAACTCTATATGAAAGCTCATCAATATCTATTTCCATATCATCTTTTAATAAAGACGTACTAGAGCCAACTTGCCTTTCAGCTTCAGTTCTTTCTTTTTTACCGGCATCTGTAAACTTCAGCATTCCACTTACTTCTAATGAAGTGCTAATCAGTAATAAAAATAGCAGGCCATAACCAAATATCTCAAAACAAACCCTGAATTTTAATTGCATACATTTTTTCAGCCCTATTAAATGTCAACAATTATAGTTTTCTTTTATTGAATACATGAACAATCACTAGCTGATCTTTTTTTTTTCCATTACAATGAAGTCCGCTATACACCAGTCACCAGGAGTGGGTAAAAGTGATCAGCAGGCTAGATCATAAAACAACAAATACACTCTACCTCAACTTTGCTGACAACTTGGCTCAACAGGGCTTCAAGGGTGATATTGAACTGGGCTATGCTGATCGCACCGTTTTTGCCACCGACAACTCTATTTACCAGGTACTGCCTGAAGGTGTGCTTTATCCAAAATCCACAGAAGACCTTAGCACTCTCTTAATGCTGGCCTCCCAACCTGATTTTAAGGCCATTGTGCTATCCCCCCGGGGAGGAGGCACTGGAACCAATGGCCAGTCCCTCACCCGTGGTTTTATGGTGGATACCAGTCGCTATATGAATCAGGTACTGGAAATTAATGCTCAAGAGCGCTGGGCCAGGGTGCAAGCCGGTGTGGTAAAAGATTATCTAAATGAACTGGCTGCTAGAGAGGGACTGTTTTTTGCACCAGAGCTTTCCACCAGCAATCGTGCCACCGTTGGCGGGATGGTGAATACTGATGCCAGTGGCCAGGGTTCTGTGGTTTATGGAAAAACCCGACATCATGTTTTAGAGCTTACCTCGGTACTGGCGGATGGCACTATCTGGCAATCCAGACCCATTGATAATCAAACCCTCAACCAGTACTGCGAGCGGCAGGACATTATAGGGACTATTCACCGTACGGTTTCAGACATCCACAAAGAACAAAAAAGCCGGATTGCCGAGGTTTTCCCGAAACTGAACCGCAACCTGACCGGCTATGACCTGGCCAATATTCGAAACCCTCAAGGTGACTTTGACCTGAATGCCATTCTCTGTGGTTCTGAAGGCACCCTGGCTATGGTAAGCGAGATCAAGGTTAACCTGCTCCCCATACCCAAGGCTTCAGCCCTGGTTCTGGTATTTTATCGTAGTTTCCAGGAATCATTACAGGATGCCCGGTCTTTGATGGCTGCCCAGCCTGGTTCCATTGAAACCATTGACTCAAAAGTGCTGGGATTGGCAAAAACCAGCAGTGTCTGGGAATCCGTAAAACCCTTTTTCCCTGAAAACAGTGACACTGTCGATGGTATCAACTTTGTGGAGTTTACCGGTAACTCTGAAGAAGAAATCCAGTCGGGGATAAAACGGCTTAGAATTGAACTTAACAGACCTTCTGTAATTCAACGACAAGGACATAGCATCGCCAGGGGTTCCGGTAACGTTAAAAAAATCTGGAATATGCGAAAACTGGCCGTCGGCCTTTTAGGCAATATGGACGGCGAGGCACGCCCAATCCCCTTTGTGGAAGATGTTGCTGTGCCACCGGAAAATCTGGCAGATTTTATCCAACAGTTTCGTGCCTTGTTGGATAAGCACGAATTACGCTACGGGATGTTTGGTCATGTAGATGCTGGCGTACTCCATGTACGACCCGCCATTGATATGAAAGACCCGGAGCAGGAAGTGCTGGTTCGCTCCATTAGCGACCAGGTGGCCGCTTTAGCACAAAAACATGGCGGAGTCCTCTGGGGAGAGCATGGTAAAGGTATTCGATCTGAGTATGCACCCGCATTCTTCGCAGACCTCTATCCAGCCCTGCAACAAATAAAACATGCTTTTGATCCCCATAACCGGTTAAATCCCGGAAAAATTGCCACACCTGCGACCCCTGATGATTCCATCCAACTTCTTAAAATCGATGGTGTGCCTACCCGCGGGCAATATGATCGCACTATAGAAAAACAGGCTTTTTCCACCTTTATCAGCGGTATGCATTGTAATGGTAATGGCGCTTGTTTTAACTACAGTCCAAATAGTGCCATGTGCCCCACCTGGAAAGCCAGCCATGACCGTATCCAGTCCCCCAAAGGACGATCCGGATTGGTCAGGGAGTGGCTAAGGCTTCAATCTGCAAAAGGGCTTGATATCCAGCAGGAAACCCATGCAATCCGGCAATCAATCCCTATTTCCGGACTCATTTCAACAGGCTATCAAAAAGCCAAAAACAGTTGGCAAAAATGGCGGGGTGAACAAGATTTTAATCATGAGGTCTATCAGGCACTGGACAGCTGTATGAGCTGTAAATCCTGTGCCGGTCAGTGCCCGGTACAGGTGAACATACCGGACTTGCGCTCCCGTTATTTCGAGCTGTACCACAATCGTTACTTCAGACCCTTAAAACACCATCTGGCTGCCCTGCTGGAACCACTATTGCCTGTTCTGGCTAAAAGTCGACGGCTATATAATAAAATTTCACAGTCTCCAGCAGGTAATACACTCTCGGCACGCATAACAGGACTACAGGACCTGCCTGCAATAACCAGTGCTTCACCATTAAAGGATTGCTGTCATTCCGGCGCCATGATTGCCAATAGCAAAGTACTGAGCGCCTTGCCCCCTTCAGAACGACAGAAAACGGTCATTATTGTACAGGATGCCTTCACCAGCTTTTTCGAGACACCACTGCTGACCGACCTCGTGGAGTTACTGGTTCGTTTGGGCTATCGGCCTCTTGTTGTCCCCTTTAAATCCAATGGCAAAGTATTGCATGTCTATGGCTTTCTGGGGCGGTTCCATAAGGTCGCTAAAATCAATGGTTCAAAACTCAATCAACTCACTCAAACCGGTATTCCTTTAGTGGGCATTGATGCGGCAGTTACCCTGACATACAGGGATGAGTATAAAGAAGTCATGGGAAGTGCTGCCCCTCAGGTTCAACTCCTCTCCGAATGGTTTGCCAGCCAGCTGGAGACTATCCGTAAGTTAAACCTGAGCTTAGAGGGCCATTACACACTGCTAAGTCACTGCACTGAAGCCACCAACGCCCCCGCCTCTATAGGCCACTGGCAAGCACTCTATCAGGCTTGTGGGCTACAGCTGGATTACCAGCCCACAGGCTGCTGCGGTATGTCCGGCATTTATGGTCATGAGACCCGCAATCAGGAGACCTCAAAGAAGCTATATGACTTAAGCTGGAAAGCCGTTGTGCAAAACCCAGAAAACGAGGGAAAGTTAGTGGCTACCGGGTATTCTTGCAGAAGTCAGGTGAAGCGGCATGGAGATACAAATATTCCACACCCTGCCCAAGCACTCTTACATCAACTTCAAAGAAGCATGTAAAAAAAATCGATTCATCTATATTATCAAACGCTAATCATCTCCACTTCGCGTTAATTTTACTATGATAAATTTATTTTTAATACCAATCACACGCTCTAACTACGCTATTAGGCTGACAAACCGAACACTATCACCAAACAACCAAAAAATAATAGCAGCATTTTTTAATTTAAAATAAGTTTAATAAGATTCTTTATAACCAAGCGACCTTCTTCTATATATTATGTCAGTCGCATTTACCAACCAGGCTATTGCCGACAATTTGGACATAAGCCTTGTATTGTGACTCCTTGCAATACTATAAGGGACATACATTAGCTACCAATACAATTACACTCAATCCACAACTTGTAGGAAGTCTAAACCATGACAAAATATTTTTTAAAAGCATGCACTCTTCTACTAACTCGACTTTAGAGTTACCAAAGAACAATAGTACGATTTTCATCTGAAATCGGTTAATAGCAACCATCTCCAAACAAAATACAAAGATGGTTGCTATGCTCACTTCAGATCATAAAGAGATCCTCCGGGAGCTTGCCTTATATACAACGTTTCTTGCTTCAGCGCTATCCCCAACAGCAGTACCTACGTTCTGCGAACTTCTTTTTGGCTGCATGCTATCCGGGCAAGGCTTTGTCACTCAGGCGCTGTTATCTATTAATAACTTTCAATGCGTATGGAGCAGTTACCACCATTGGCTCTCTCAAGGCAAGTGGCGGTGGAGGAGCCTCGCATGCCGGCTCATTCAGCTGGTATGCTCAAAAGTACCACGGGGTGAACTTATCAACATTGGTCTTGATGATTGGGTGGTGGAGCGTTTTTCTGACAAGGCTCCCGCTTGCCGAACCCATCACCAGCACAGTAAAAAAAGGAACCGGCCAACGTATATCTGGGGACAATGCTGGGTATCCCTGGCTGTTGTATTTGAGCGGGCTAAAGATGAAGTATTTACTGCCATCCCTGTGCTTTCCTTTCCATCTCCTGCTTCAGGCAATGCCAGTAAGCTAAAAATCGCTGTTGCCATGCTAAAAGTAGTGAGGCAAGAGGTGAAGGTGCAAGGACTGCGCTTGCTGACAGACTGTTGGTATATGAACTGGACGCTAATGCAACCCGTTCTGGAAATGGGCTATGAAGTAGTAGGGCAAATCCCGTTAAACCGGGCATTGTATGCCTTACCGTTGGAGTCCACTGCAAAAAAACGTGGGCGACCCAAAAAGTATGGCATCAAAATGACGCCCCCGGAAGTGGAGAAGCTACCGGAATATCAAACAACCGTAAGAATATACGGCAGATTTCGAAAGATACGTTATCGCACCCGGGTATGTCGGGCTCGCTTCCTGAAAGGCCGCAAGGTTCGGGTTGTCTGGGGTCGGTTTGAAAATGATAAAGGACTGACAGAAAGCCGTATATTCATTGCAACCAATACTGGACTTGAAGGTATAGACATCCTTCGTATTTATGCGAAAAGATGGCCGGTTGAACCCATGTTTCAGCAAATTAAACATTCATTTGGTTGCCGCCAGTTATGGCAGCAAAAGCTGAGAACTCTGTTGCGGTGGATGCATCTGAAGATGGCTGGATACGCATTATTGCAACTGTTGACCGTCTGTAAAAATCAAGCAAGCGTGGGCATTTCAAGGATTCCTTGGCGGGATCAGGATACAACCACCGCTGGCATGCTAAGATTTGCACTCGCAGGAATTATCCCCAGATTACCTATTCGTGAGGGCTGGAACCGATATAGCCAAAAATATGAGTTCAATTTTAATAGTTTGACTGACGGAATAGTCAAAGAAAAGAAAAAAGCGGCATAAATAGCGGCAACAACGCAATAATCAAGAATAATACCGAATCTGAAAAAACGTTTGGATGTATTTTTGCACACAATTTTTAAAATATAACCAAACGTTCATGTCATACTAACTCTAAAGTTAAGATTACTTATTAATCGACAATGAAATGATAAGAGAGGTCGCCGTTTTTAGCTTTCCGCTAGGTGATTACACCACTGAGTTACCCAGGTATGGGGAAAACACCCTTGATGACGAAGCCTTAAATCAGGCTGGACTTCTCATTGATGTATTCAATGGCTATTTTCTACAAAGTGATAGTAAACCAGATGATCTAAATAAATCCAAGTGGGAGTTGCTATCTCATTTAAATCAGCTGGGTTCATCATTTAGCCATTTCAGTGATAATGATGTATCAAGCAGAGGCGCTTTACCTGAAGGCGCCTTTTTTTGTAATCATTCATTTCCTGGGCAACACAGGTACTCTATCAGCTTCCACGTATCTGAACATCAGTATCTTCTATATCTATACGTAGAGCAAAATCCGAATCAAAATTATACTGCCCCCCTATCCCCCACCTCACGTGATGGAAGCCTGGAAGATCTTTTTCGACGATCTTTAGGTTCAGTTCTAGATGAACCAGATATGCTATCCCATAAACAATTCTGCAGGCCATTTTTAATACAACGTAAAGCTCACCCCCCTATTACAGTCAATTATTTTTATCCAGGCTACAGTATTTACAACATTTATTACACCACTTATCAAGGGCAGATAATTTATTTCAACCTGTTTGACAATAGCAGACACGTTTTAAATCAATTTATGAACAATTTCGAAAAACACATTACACTCACAGCATTATATATTTTTGAGAATCATATAACTTCTGGCAACCTGCAACAGTATGCACATGGATATCCCTCCCATACATTTTTATTTGATGATAATAAGTATCAAAATATGTATAACAGTTTTCCAAATCAACCTATGCTCCGCAGTCACGTGACCAACCGATTACAAGATACAAACTGTACCATTCACACCCAAGACCCTTTAGCTCCACCAAGCAGTGGTTTTGCCACTGCAAGTATTTCAGTGTACCCATTTAATAGAGATGAAAATGAAGAGATAACCTTTTTCACAGCCCCACCAAATACAGTGCCTCATATTCACCCAATAACAACAACTACAACTTATGGACTCGATTATGAAGGTGAACAGCCATTGCAACTTGAAGTTCAATAGCTTAGGGGGCGTTCTCAATTAGACATGTGACCAGCCAGCCGTGATGAGCGCCAGGCAAGGCGCGAACTGCGCAGTGTGGTTATTCCACATAAGCAGTGAGCAACGCGGCATGGCGCTCATCACGGCTGGCCCTTCGGGTTCCTCACACAGGCATTCATGCCGCGTTGTACGACTTGAACAGGGAACCACCCTGCCCTGCGTCGTATGCCTTGCCTGAATGCCTGTGTGAGGAACTGGTCTCATGGCTAATTGAGAACGCCCCCTAGTTAAGAAGAGCATTTTTTAATAAAATCCAAAAACGCTCTTACTTTAGGCATTATAAACCGCCGGTCCAGATAAACCCCGTAGGTCGCACTTTCAGATGGGTAGGGGCTTAGCTTAAGTTGCTCCAACACTCGAACCAGTCTACCACTTCGCAGATCGTCCCTAACAGCCCATGAAGGCATTAACGCCAACCCCGTATGAGACAGCAACAGTTTATGCTGGCTGGTGACAGTGTTGACGACCGGATTACCTAAAACCTCAATTTTCTCTGGCTTATCACCTAGCAAATACCAATTATGCCAACCTGCATAACCATAACGAATACAGTTAAACCTTTTCAGGCTTTCTATAGAATCCGGAACCCCGTTGCTTTTCAAATATTCAGGGCTGGCACAGAGAATAAAGTGATTTTCCATTAACTTGGTAGCCACCATATTGGAATCAGCCAGCTTGCCACTGCGAATAGCCAGGTCGATATTTTCTTCTACCAGATTGACGACCCTTTCCGTGAGTTCCAGCTCAACCGTAATATCCGGGTAAGTTTCCATAAACGATGACAAGAAAGGCACCACAGCATACTCGCCAAAAGCAACGGTTACACTCAGCCGAAGCACGCCTTTTGGCTGCTCCTGTAGATTGGTAACCGCTTGATGCGCTTCGTCAAGGTCTGCAACAATACGCTGGGAGTAGGAATAATATTTACGACCAGCTTCCGTTAACCCAAGACTCCGTGTGGTTCGATTAAGCAACAGGACTCCCAGCTCCTGCTCCAGGGCAACAACCTGCCGTGATACTGAAGAAGCCTGGACATCGAGAATACGCGCTGCTTCCGAGAAGCTGCCCGACTCTACCACCAAATTAAAATAATGAAGCCTGCTAATCACTTACCACACCACCACAATCAATCACAGATTTTTCAGTTTTGCATTATACGCAAAGATCATTTGCTCTGCGGTGACTTATTCAATAGTCCGGCTGACCGTAAGATAGTCCCTAACTTTAGTTGATACATCTTTGGATTTATTTGATATGAAAGCAATGACCATTAGCGGTCTTGGTGGGCCAGACGTATTTACCCAAACAGAACGACAAAAACCTGAAATCAAAGCCGGTCATATTCTTATAGAAGTAAAAGCCACCAGCGTTAACCCACTGGATACCATGCTGCGTTCTGTGGAAACACCCTGGTCTGCCAACCTTCCCGAAATACTTCACGGCGATGTAGCAGGTATTGTCGCAGCAGTCGGTACAGGCGTAACCCGGTTTAAAGTGGGAGATGAAGTGTATGGCTGTGCCGGAGGTATTGCCGGAATAGATGGAGCACTGGCCGAGTTTATGCTGGCTGATGCCCACCTTATTGCCCATAAACCCAAACGCCTGAGCATGCGTGAAGCTGCGGCGCTGCCTTTAGTCTCTATTACGGCTTGGGAAGCATTGGTCAACAAGCTGAAAATTGGTGAAAATCACTCGGTACTGATTCATGGGGGTTCCGGAGGTGTTGGTCATATTGCCGTTCAATTGGCAAAGTACCTTGGAGCAACCGTTTATTCAACAGCATCCACTCAAAACCTGGATACGGTTAAACAACTGGGCGCTGACCATGTCATTGACTATAAGCAGGAAAGCGTTGCCAATTATGTAAAAAAATACACAGATGATATGGGATTTGATGCAGTCTTCGATACTGTAGCGGGCAAAAATATTGACAACAGTTTTAATGCTGTGCGCTATAACGGCGCGGTAGCAACAGTTCTACCCATTGAAAACCCGTTGCCCATTGCACTAAAAGGGCTGAGTTTTCACAGCGTGCTTCAGCCTATACCCCTGTTTCACGGCATTGGTCGTAAACGCCATGGGGAAATACTGGAAAAAATTGCAACTCTCGTCGATACGGGATATATCAGCCCCCTTATTGATGCATCTGACTTCAGCATTTGGCAGGTTGCCAAGGCCCATGAACGGTTAACTTCCCGTCAGGCTACAGGCAAAATAGTTCTGACTGTATAAAACAGCTAGAGGGAAGGGGAAATAGTGAGAGATTTTATTTTCTATTACTCCCTCCCTATTTTCCCAGGTTTATGCAATCAGGCAATAGCTAACAACTGCACCAACTCTTTGCGATTATGGATCATATCATCCAATGTATACTTATCCAGCACGCCCATAAATGCTTCCATGGCTTCCGCCAATACATGTTTCAGCTGACACCCGGGAGATAGTTGACAGGCAGGCTGTGCACAGTCCACCAATGCTAGCGAATTTTCCATATCACGTACCAGTTGACCCAGATTAATATGGATGGCTTCTCTACCTATATGAAAGCCTCCCCCCTTTCCCCGAACTGTTTTTAAATACCCTAACTGCCCAAGCTTCTGTACAATTTTCATAACATGATTTCGAGAGAAATCATAAACATCGGTAACTTCCTGAATCGACAACAGCCTTTCACCAGGTTCCAGTGCCGAATAAATGAGAATGCGCAGCGCATAATCTGTCTGTTTATTAAGTTTCATTCACGTTAACCGTAATTCAATAACAAAAAAGCCCGTGTTATGCAGGCTTTTTTATTAAGGGCTGTTGATGTTTTATCAATTAACCCATGACAACCCGAGCAGAACCGGATTCACTTTCTCCCGCACTGTTATAACAAGCCTGATCCAGCTCACCTTCTCCCTTACCAATCAAGGTTGCCACCATAATATCGCCCGTTACATTGACACAGGTACGAGCCATATCAAGAATCCGGTCAATAGCTGCTATCAACGCAACACCTTCCATTGGCAAGCCCACGCTGGTTAATACCAGACTCAACATAATCAGGCCCGCTCCCGGAACACCGGCAGTACCTACCGCTGCCAGGGTTGATGTAAAGATAATGGTAACATAGTCGCTAAATGCCAGATCAATACCAAATGCCTGGGCAATAAACAGCGCACAAACACCCTGGTAAAGGGCAGTACCATTCATATTAACAGTCGCCCCCAAAGGCAGCACAAAACTGCACAGACTCTTGGATATACCCAGCTTATTCTCTGCACAGTGCATACTGGCAGGTAAGGCACCGGAGCTACTGGAGGTACTAAAAGCAATGGTCTGGGCATCCAGGACGCCTCGGAAAAAGCCTCTGGGACTCAGGCCTTTGGCCATCAGAATCAAGCTATAGCCACCATACATCAAAAGCAGGCTACCCACATAAACAGCCCCAATAACTTTTGCCAGAGGCAGCAGAACCTCAAGCCCATAGGAACCTGCAACCCATGCCATCAAACCAAAAATGCCATAAGGCGCAAAGCTCATCACCATAGACGTCAGCCGGTACATAATTTCTGCACCAGACTCAATAACCTTCTGCATAGGCTCTGCCTTTTTGCCCAGCAGACTGATAGAGATACCCACAGCAATGGCAAATACAATAGTCTGTAATATATTACCGTCAACCATTGCTTTTAAAGGATTCTGTGGAACCATGGCAACCAGGGTATCAATCATGGATGGAGCTTTATTCACAGCCTCCTGAGTTTGGGCGACCATGTGCATACCCTCGCCAGGAGCAAAGAAATAGCCAATCACCAAGCCCAATGAAATCGCTATAGCGCCAGTAGCCAAATACAAGACAATAGACTTTAGAGCAACACGCCCCATGGTACTGGTATCTTTCATTGCTGTAACACCGCTCACCAGGGAGCAGAAAACCAGAGGGACGATCAGCATCTTAATACCATTAAGGAAAAGGTCTCCCAACGGTTTTAAGACTGTCGCCTTGGGACCAAGCAGAAATCCGGTTAGAAGGCCCGCTGCCATACCAACCATAATTTTCACCCATAGCGGCAGAGCTTTCCACCGCGAAAACAGCCCTGACTTTTGCTTTACT
The DNA here is from genome assembly GCF_025643335.1 of Endozoicomonas sp. Mp262. NCBI lineage: Bacteria > Pseudomonadati > Pseudomonadota > Gammaproteobacteria > Oceanospirillales > Endozoicomonadaceae > Endozoicomonas > Endozoicomonas sp. Mp262. The sequence goes on from NZ_CP092489.1 coordinate 5,152,841, forward strand.
GAGCTCATAAAGTGTTCCATTCTTTGCGGAAGAAGCAGTTTCTCCACAAATTAAAAATAACAGCGCCCCAGCCAGCATACACCACAACAATAAATACCCGCTTATATTGATATAAAAGTGTGGAAAAGTGTATTAGAACAAACAGGAGCCACCACACGGAATACAATCTGATAATAATTTCAGGCCCTATAAAATTTTAAAGCATTTGCCTGTTATCAGACTGCTGGCACAAATAAGTCGACAGCCTTTAGGGACTATTGACGTTTAATTGCATATTTTTATGCCAAACATCAATAATCACAGATTGCAAAACTGACAATAAATAGAAACTAATGCAAACCCGGATTCACCGAATATTGATCTAAATCAACTAACCATTCGCGGTATAATCACATACAAATTGCTATCAAAAAGGCACTCGATAGAGAATAAAACTGGAACTAAACCTAGGGGGCGTTCTCAATTAGTCATGAGACCAGTTCCTCACACAGGCATTCAGGCAAGGCGTACGACGCAGGGCAGGGTGGTTCCCTGTTCAAGTCGTACAACGCGGCATGAATGCCTGTGTGAGGAACCCGAAGGGCCAGCCGTGATGAGCGCCATGCCGCGTTGCTCACTGCTTATGTGGAACAACCACACTGCGCAGTTCGCGCCTAGCCTGGCGCTCATCACGGCTGGCTGGTCACATGTCTAATTGAGAACGCCCCCTAGATGCCAAAAAGAGATATTCAATCTGCTCTTACAATGAGTTTTTTCCAACAAAAAAGACCCTGCAATAAATCCTTATGCAGGGTCTTCATTATTTTAAAGAATACTAGCTGACAATGGCATTACCAGACTTCTTAGCCTCATCAGTATCATTCAGGGAGTCACCCGCAAAGCACTCAACCAGAGCCGCAATGGCACCATCACCGGTCACATTACAAGCAGTACCAAAGCTGTCCTGAGCCAGGTAAAGAGCAATCATCAGGGCAATGGCGGATTCTCCAAAGCCGAGCACAGAAGCCAGCACGCCCAGCGCTGCCATAACCGCGCCACCGGGTGCGCCAGGCGCCGCGATCAGGGTCACACCCAGTAAACCAATAAAAGTAAACATGGTGGACAAATCAGGCAGCCCCATACCTGAAAGCATCATAACGGCAGTAGAACAAGTCACCAGAGTCACGACGCTGCCTGAAAGGTGAATGGTCGCACACAGAGGCACTGCAAAATCAACAATATTGTTATCAATACCGTTTTTACGGCTCTGGTTAACAGTGATAGGAATAGTTGCTGCGCTGGACATAGTGCCCACTGCTGTAAAGTAGGCTGGCAACATGTTTTTCAACATACGCACAGGGCTACGGCCAGACATAGTCCCGGCGGCAGTATACAACACGGCCAGCCAGATCCAGTGAACACATAAGGCAAGGATCAGAACAACACCAAAGGTCTTAAGGGTTTCAAACACTGTTCCTTCAACAGTCATGCCCACAAAAACGCCACAAATATAAAGAGGCAGTAGAGGAATTAAAACCTTTGACAGCACTAGCTCGACAATATCACGTCCCTGGTCAGCGACTTTTTTCAGGGTTGAACTGCCTGCGGCAGAAATACCAATACCAAACATAAAGGCAGCAACCAGTGCCGTCATAATGCCCATTAAAGGCGGAATTTCAAGGCTTGCCGCAAAAGCGAAAGGCGCCAGGCCTGCACCTTCCCCGGAAGCAAGCGCCTCGGTACCGCCGGTCAATTCAGGTACGACTACCCTGGCGATAAAGAAAGCCAGTGTGCCTGCGGCAATAGTGGAAAGATAGGCAACACCCACAGTAACACCCAGAGCCTTACCTGCGCCTTGCTTTAGACCGGCAATGCCACTCGTAATAAAGAACAGAATAATTAGCGGAATCGTGAATGAAATGAATTGCCCGAATATGGCTTTAAAGGTGATAAACAGCCGACTGATAAATTCCGGCGCATATAGACCTATTAATAGACCGGCCACTATCCCGGCGATCAAGCGAACTACAAGCTTCATATTAAAGTGTCTCTTTCCAGCTAATATGCCATGGCAAAAAAATAACCTTGGTCGAATAGCACCTCAAAGGCACTGAAAATCAGCTCCATATGCCTTTGGTATAAAGCCATAACCTGGCCTGAAAAGTCATCTTCTATCATCTCCTCAACGATGGAGGATAACTTTTCCCATACACATTACCTGACTAAAAAATATACGTTCTACCGCTTCAGGTAAGCAGGTACAAGAGGGTTTCTCCCATAGGAGCGTCGGAGTTTACTTGTTTGATCTTTA